>CAWJWW010000004.1:0-20332 GCA_963846665.1 uncultured Gaiellaceae bacterium | reverse complement strand
TTCACGAGAGCCACCCTTCCAGCTTCCGGTGCGCGTTGTGGAGGGCCTGGTCGACGGCGTTGCGGTTGATCCCGAGCGTCGCAGCGATCTGGTCGTGCTCGAGCCCGACGACGTAGCGGAGGTGCGCGACCTGCCGCTGCCGCTCGGGCAGCCCGGCGAACAGCGTCGTCAGGTCGCGCTCGCTCATCCAGGCGGCGTACGCGTCGTAGCCGTCGTCCTCGATCTCCTCGAGCTCGTCGAGGAACCGCTGCTCGCCGAAGTGCTCCTTGAGCTTCCACGTCGCGACCATGTGGACGACCACCCGAAAGGGGACGCGGTAGCGCCGCCCGCGCTCGAGTTCGTCCCAGAGCCGGAGCACCACGTTCTGGGCGACGTCCTCCGCCTCGGGGCCGTGGATCCGCGCGCGGCAGCGGTCGACGATCGTGTCGAGATAGGTGGCGAGGAGCGTCTCGTGCTCACCGGACTCGAGCAGGCGGGCGTCCTCGGCGTCGCGGGCATCGAGCATTCCCACCGGAGTCTCGAGAGACATGGCCCGATCTTACGAGGGTCGCCGTAAGAGATCCGAGCCCGCGGCCGCGACTCCCTGGCAACCGAAAGGAGCCAGACATGCTCGAGCTCGAGACCACGATCCAGTTCGGCGACCCGATCGAGCACCGCGGGATCGTCCTCACGCCCCTCTTCCCGCTCCGCACGCCGATGACGGAGTACCTGACCCTCGACGAGGCGCTCGCCGCTCGGCCTGCGCGTGACCGAGGTCGACGCCGCCGGCAGCGTCCCCGAGCTCGCGGTCGAGAACCCGCTCGCCGCAGAACGTCCTCCTCTACGACGGCGAGGAGCTGACCGGCGCGAAGCAGAACCGGATCCTCAACGTGACCGTGCTCGTCGCGGCGGAGTCGAAGCTGCGGATCCCCGTCTCGTGCGTCGAGCAGGGCCGCTGGCACGCGCGCTCGTCCGCGTTCGCGCCGGCGAAGCACATGGCCGACCCGGAGCTGCGCCGGCGCAAGGCCGAGCGGCTCGCCGCGGCCCCGCTCGAGCGCGGCGTCGCCCAGCACGAGGTCTGGACGGCGATCACCGACAAGGCGATCGCGCCTCGGCGCCCACTCCCCCACCGCCGCGCACGCGGACACGTTCGCCCACCACGAGCGCTCGCTCGCGCTAGCTCGAGGCGGCGTTCCCGCTCGCGGCCGGCCAGTGCGGCGCCCTGCTCGCGCTCGGGGACGTGCTCTGCCTCGACTACGTCTCGCGGCCGCAGGCGTTCTCCGTGCTCTACCCGAAGCTGCTCCAGGGCTACGCGCTCGACGCGCTCGAGCGGCTCGACCGCGAGCCGGCTCCGGCGGAGCGCGTGGAGGCCTTCGTCGCCGCCGTCGCGGGAGCGCGGGTCGAGCGGCAGCGCTCCGAGGGCCTCGGCGAGGACGTGCGCCTCCGCGGCGCGGGCGTGCTCGGCTCCGGGCTCGAGACCGAGCGCGAGCTGATCCAGCTCTCGGCCTTCACGAGCCAGGCCGCGCGGGTGGGCCGGATCGCGAGCCCGAGCCGGCGTCGGTGAGCGATGATCGCCGGGTGAGGCTCGCAACCTGGAACTGCCGGCAGGGGATCGACCGGAAGCGGCTCGCGCTCGACGCGCTCGGGGCCGACGTCGTCGTGATCCCGGAGTGCGGCGAGAGGCCGGCGCTCGCGTCCGAGCTCGGCGTCTCGTTCCTGTGGCGGGGCGACTACGCGCCGAAGGGACTCGCAGTCGTCGGCCTCGGCGGGTGGCAGGTCGAGCCGCTCGACGAGCCGACGCCGCTCCCCTGGGTGCTCCCCGTGCGCATCGTCGACCCGCAGGGCGCCCATGCGGCAGACCTGCTCGCCGTGTGGCCTGTGACCCGACCCGACGGGCGCCCGCGGTACGAGGGCCAGATCGCACAGGTGCTCGACGTCTGGGCCGACACGCTCGCCGCCGGGAACACGATCGTCGCGGGCGACTTCAACTGCTCGCTTCAAGGCAAGAGCACCTCGGGCCACCGCAAGAATCTGATCCGGTT
Organism: uncultured Gaiellaceae bacterium; assembly: GCA_963846665.1. Classification (GTDB taxonomy): domain Bacteria; phylum Actinomycetota; class Thermoleophilia; order Gaiellales; family Gaiellaceae; genus Gaiellasilicea. Next base: position 18,311 of record CAWJWW010000004.1, on the reverse strand, counting down.
CAGCGAGCTCGGGCTGGCCTCGGGCTACCACGCGAGCACTGCGCTCGAGCACGGCTCCGAGGCCGCGATGACACTGACGTGGGTCGGGCCGGGGAGGATCAGCAGCGGCTACCACTGCGACTTCGTCTTCCTGCCGCTGCCGCTTCTCGAACGACTGCAGAGCACGACCGTGGGATGGACGGACGAGGCGAACGTCGCGCTCTCAGATCACCTCCCGGTCGTGGTCGAGCTCTCGACGTAAGGTCCTCCCGCGCTGATTGACTGCGGCCCATGGTCGCCGCCGCCCTCCCCATCGACACCCACCGCGAGCGGCGCCGCGGGCAGATCCTCGTCGCGCTCGCCGCGACGGCCTGGTCGATGGCGGGCGTGCTCCAGCGCAGCCTCGACGTCGGCGCCGCGACGCAGGTCGCCGGGCGCGCGTTCTTCGCGATCCCCGTGCTCGCGCTCTACGTCGCGCTCTCGGGCCGGCGGCGCGGGCGCAGCGCCTTCGTCTCCCTCTCGCTCGCCGAGCTCGTCGTCGCGGTCTGCACCGCGGTCGCGTCGAGCGCCTTCATCCTCGCGCTCAACCACACGACCGTCGCGAACGTGCTCTTCCTCCAGGCGATCGCGCCCTTCGCGGCGGCGCTGATCGCCTGGATCGCGCTCCGGGAGCGGATCTCGCGGCGGACGGCGGTAGCGATCGCGGTCGCGCTCGTGGGGGTCGGGATCATGGTCGGCGGGCCGGGCGGCGCGGGCGGGCTCGGGTTCGCGCTCTCGCTCCTGATGACGTTCTCGTTCGCGCTCTCCGTCGTGATCACGCGGCACCGGCGGGACATCTCGATGGCGCGGGCCGTCCTCCTCTCGCAGGTGCTCGTGCTCCTCGCCTACGCGCCGTTCTCGCACCCGGGCACGGTCGGCGTCCACGACGTCTGGCTGCTCGCGCTCCTCGGCGTCGCGCAGATGAGCCTCGGGCTGATCTTCCTGTCGACCGGCGCGCGCCTGCTCCCCGCCGCCGAGGTGGCGCTGATCACGCTGCTCGAGCTCGTGCTCGGGCCGCTCGCGGTGTGGCTCGCCTACTCCGAGCAGCCTGGGACGGCCACACTCGTCGGCGGCGCGGTCGTCGTCGCCGCCGTCGTGCTCATGGCCGGCCGGGCGCCCGCCCGCTCACCGGGGTAGCACGAAGCAGAACGTCGTTCCGCCCTCCTCGTTCCGCTCGGCATGGATCTCGCCGCCGTGGAGCTCGAGGATCCGCCGGCAGATCGCGAGCCCGATCCCGGAGCCGTGGTACTCGGCCCCCGTCGAGCCGCGCTGGAAGAGCTCGAACACGGACTGGAGCTCGGTCTCCGGGATCCCGACGCCGTTGTCGGCGATCAGGATCTCCCAGCCGTCCTCGCGCTCGCGAGCGGTGACGGAGACGGCGATCGGGATCGTCGGGCCGCTCGAACTTGAGCGCGTTCGCGAGCAGGTTGCGGAAGACGATCGTCAGCTGGTCGGGGTCGGCGGAGACGGTCGGTAGCTCGCCGACGGCGACGCGCGGGTCGCCCTCCAGGGTCTCCACCACTCCCGCGACGAGCGGGCCGAGCGCGACCGGCATCCGCACGCGCGGCCCCTCCATCCGGGAGAACGCGAGGATGTCGTCGACGAGCGAGCCCATCCGGATGCACGCCGCCCAGCCGACGTCGAGCAACGGCGCCGCCTCCTCGCCGACGAGGTGCCGGTAGCGCCCGTTCAGCGTCGCGAGGACGCCGCTGACGACCGTGAGCGGCGACCGGAGCTCGTGCGCGGCGACGAACGCGTAGCGCTCGAGGTCGCTGTTGGAGCGGCTCAGCTCCTGCGCGCGCTCGGCTCCCTGCCGCGAGAGGTCGCGCACGTAGGCGAGCCGCTCCAGCCGGACGAGCAGCTCCGGCGGGCGGAGCGGGGTCGAGAGCACCTCGTCGACGTCGCGCCAGAGCCCGCCGGTGAGGAGGGTCGCGTCCTGATGCGGCGTCACGAGGACGACCGGGAGGAAGACGGGGGCGATCGAGCGGCGGGCCTCCACGATCGCGTCGCGGGCCTGCGCGAAGCTCGGGCCGTCCGCGATCACGACGTCGGCCGCGTCCAGGGAGCCGTCCGCGGCTGCGTACCCGGGGGTGGCGGCGAGCCAGTCCTCGAGGCTCGAGCGGGTGCGGTCGTGCTCCAGCAGGAGGTGGACCGAGCGCGGGCCGGCGGGCTCCGTCGCCGTCGTCGTCATCCCCCGTTCGACTCGCGCTGCGGAGCGCCGCGGAGGATCCCGCGGAAGCCCTTGAGCGGCTCGCCGACGACGATCCCGGCCTTCGGCGAGAGCGAGAGCTCGCGCAGCGACTTCTCGAAGTCGCTCATCCGCTTCTTCAGCACCCCGATCACGCGCCGCAGCTCGCCGTCGATCTCGACGTAGCGGAGGTAGAGGATGTTGTCGGTGAGGTAGCTGAGCCCGACCTCGGAGGCGCGAAACTCGCCCGTCACGGCGCTCGTCTCGTAGATGCAGATCACCGTCGCGCCCATGTTGATCAGGTAGCGGCAGAGGGCGTGCAGGTGCGCGACGATGTCCTCCCCGTGGACGGAGAGCTTGTAGCCGGCGACGCCGTCGATCATCACGACCCGGGCGCCCTGCTCCTCCACCTCGCGGCGCACCTCCAGCGCGAACTCCTCGGGCGTGTAGTTGAGCGGCTCCGCCTCGACGATCTTGAACGTGTCGGCCTCGAGCGCGGCGTCCACCTCGAGTCCGAGCCCGCGGCAGCGCGCGAGCAGCGTCCCCGATCCCTCCTCGAAGGTGTAGAGCGCCGTCCGCTCGCCGCGCGCGGCCGCGGCGAGCAGGAGCTGGACGCCGATCGTCGTCTTCCCCACCCCGGTCGGGCCGGTGATCATCGTCACGGTTCCGCGCTCGACCCCGCCGCCGAGCAGCCGGTCGAGCCCCTCGTTGCCGCTCGCGATCTGGTCGTGCTCGAAGCGGCGTCCGTGCGCCTCCGGGACGAGCCGCGGGAAGAGCTCGATCCCGTGGTCGCCGATCCGGAGCGAGTGACGCCCGAGCCGGAAGCGCGAGCCGCGCAGCTTCGAGACGCTGAGGACGCGGCCCCGGGCCTCGGGGGAGTACTCGAGGTGGATGACCCCGTCCGAGATGAACTGGAGGTCCTCGTCGGAGCGGTGGTCGGAGCTGCCCGAGGCGAAGACGACCGTGGCGCCGCTGCCGACGAGGAAGCGGAGGAAGGCGTGCGCCTGGCGGCGGAACTCGACGATGTCCGAGGCGAGATGCCGGCCCTGGGTGAGCGCGTCGAGGAAGACGCGGGTCGGGCGCAGCTCCTCGACCCGCTCGATCACGCGGCGCGTGTAGGTCTCGCTCTCGGCCGCGGACGGCGCGAAGACGTCGAAGCCGGTCGAGCCCTCGCTGAAGATCTCCGGCTCGGGGGTGAAGTCGAGGAAGTCGATCCCGTCGGAGGAGATCCCGATCGAGTCGGCGTCCTGGCGGAGCGCGTCCACGGTCGCGCCCTGGGTGAGGAAGAGGACGGGCTCGCCGTTCTTGACCCCTTCGGCGAGGAAGTGGAAGCCGACCGCCGTCTTGCCCACGCCGGGCTCGCCGCGGACCATGTAGGCGCGGCGCGCGAGGAACCCTCCGTAGAGGATCTGGTCGAGGCCCGTCGATCCCGGTCGAGAGCCGGCCGTTCGTCGTGGTGTCGGCGTCCTGCATCGCGCTCGGATACCCAGGTAGCGCCCTCCGGTAACGGGAGTGGCCGAAAACCTGTCGGGGCCGGGCGGTGGCCCGACCGATCATCTCTCCCGACGTCCCCCAGAGACGACCCCCGCGGCGTCACTCTCGCGCGCGCATCCGATCGGAACGACGCAAGCCGGATCGAGCGGTAGCGCCTAGTTGGTCGGCTCGAGGCGGCGCGGCGGTGCCGCCCGCCACAGCACGACCGACGTCGCGATCAGCCAGATCCAGAAGCCTCCGGCACCGATCCCCGTCGGGATCGTGCCGAAGTCGTGGAACGCACCCTCTGCACCGGTCGCTGAGGGCTCGATCACCCCGCCGAGAATGCCCATCGTCCCGGCGACGATCCCGAGCCAGCCGATCCAGCGCGGGAAGAGTCCGGCCGACAACATCACGATCGAAAAAGCCAGCACAGACGCGCCGACCGGAGCGAAGATCATCAGGAAGCCGACCGAGCCCGCGGTGTCGAACCCCGCGACAACGGCGGCGTCGGCGCCGGCGTCGGCCAGCCAGCCCGCCGCGGCGGTCGAGGCGAACGCCGCCACCTCGAGCACGACGCTGATCGCCATGGCGGCGACGGCGAAGTCGAGCAGCGCCGACTGACGGCCGGAGTCGCGGAAGGCGTGTCGCAGGGCGGCGGCGAACAGGACCCGGCCCAGGAGAACGAAGCTGAACCAGCCTGCAGCGAACGCAATCACCGCGGCATGGCCACGGTAATCCGCGACGATCGCCGCCGGGTCCTCGCCGAGCCGGTCGGTCGGCACCGCCGCCAGGAAGGCGATCGCCACCCACTCGAGGAAGTAGAGGGCAGCTCCAGCTGCCGCGAGACGTGTGCCTACGAGACGCGGGGCCGTGACCACGCGCGCGATCTTGCCACGCCGCAAACTCGGCTGCAAGCCGGATCCTCGACGGTCTCCGAAAGCAGAAAACCCCGCCGGGGCGGGGTCTTCGGAGTGGAGCTAGGCGGGCTCGAACCGCCGACCTCCTGATTGCGAACCAGGCGCTCTCCCAGCTGAGCTATAGCCCCGCGGTCGTAGATTGTAGCGCGATGCTGGCCGTCGTACTGGACGAGACCGGGGCTCCGCGCCTCGCGGAGATCGACGCGCCCGAGGGTGGCGCTGCGCGTGCTCGCGTGCGGGCTCTGCGGCTCGGACGTCGAGAAGCTGGGCCACGCGGTGCCGGGGCTCGTGCTCGGGCACGAGGTCGTCGCCGAGGACGCGAGCGGGCGGCGCGTCGCGCTCGTCCACCACCAGCCCTGCGGCGAGTGCGAGCGCTGCCTCGCCGGCCACGAGTCGACCTGCGAGGCGTTCGCGGCGCCGACGATCGTCCCCGGCGGCTTCGCCGAGCGCGTGCAGGCGGGCGGCACCGTGCCGCTCCCGGACGAGGCTCGACGACGCGCGCGGCACCTACGTCGAGCCGCTCGCCTGCGTGCTGCGCGGCGCGGAGCGCGTTCCGCCGGGGCGCGTGCTCGTCGTCGGCCAGGGCTTCGTCGGCCGGCTCTTCGCCGAGGTGCTCCGCCGCCGCGGCGACGAGGTCTTCACCACCGACTCGCGCCCCGAGCGGGCCGGCCGCGCGCCGGACGGGCTCGTGGACACGCTCGTCCTCTGCGCCCCCGCCGCGCCGCTCGACGCGGTCGCGCCCGGCGGCACCGTCCTCGTCTTCGCGGACGCGGGCCGGATCGACCTCGACGCGGTCTACCGGCGCGAGCTGACGCTGACCGGCTCGCGCTCCTCGACGCCGCGGCACATGCAGGAGGCCGCGGCGCTCCTCCCCGACCTCGACGTGCCCGAGCCGACCGTGCTCCCGCTCGCCCGCTTCGACGAGGGGCTCGAGCTCTACCGGAGCGGCGCGGCGCTGAAGGTCGTCTTCGTCCCGTGAGGGCGATTCGCTTCCACGGGCCGGGCGACCTGCGCCTGGAGGACGTGCCGCGCCCCGAGCCGTCGCCGGGCGACGTGCTCGTCCAGATCGAGGTCGCGCTCACCGACGGGACCGACCTGAAGACGTTCCGGCGCGGTCACCCGCTCCTGCTCGGCTCGCTCCCGAGCCCGTTCGGGCACGAGTTCTGCGGGGTCGACGTCGCGACGCGGCAGCGCGTCGTCGCCGCCAACTCGGCCGCGAGCGACGAGCGCGGCGTCCCGCTCGAGCTCCTGAACGGCGCCTACGCCGAGTTCCTGCTCGTGCCCGGAGCGGATCGCGAGCGTCAACCTCCTCCCCGTCCCGCGCGGGCTCGCGCCCGAGGTGGCGGCGATGGTCGAGCCGCTCGCCTGCTGCCTGCGCGGGGTGGACAAGGCGGGCGTGCAGCAGGGCGACCGGGTCGCGATCCTCGGCGCCGGGCCCGATCGGGCTGATGCTCTGCGCCTGCGTCGCGGACGCCGGCGGGCGGCCCGAGATCGTCGGCGGCCGGCCCGGAGCGGCGGGAGCTGGCGCCGCTCTTCGGGGCGGTGCCGGGCGACGGGCGAGGGCGCGGACGTCGTGATCGAGGCGGCCGGCTCGGCCGAGGCGTGGGCGCAGGCGCTCGAGCTCGTCCGGCCCGGTGGCACCGCCGTCTTCTTCGGCGGGCGGGAGTCCGGGGCGACGCTGACCGTGGACGCCTACCGGCTCCACTACGAGGAGCTGACGCTGCGCGGCGCCTTCCATCACGCGCCGCGGCACGTCCGGGCGGCTCTCGCCTTCCTCGCCAGCGGCGCGTTTCCCTTCGAGCGTCTCGTCACGCACGAGGTGGGGCTCGAAGGGCTTCCCGCCCTCTTCGCCGATCCGCCCCGCGACCTGCTGAAAGCGGCCGTCCGCCCGTAGTCGTCCAGGAGTGCGGCTACATTTGACCGCTCGTGCCTGCGGTCAAGCTCATCCGCGCCGCCCTCGTGGTGGCGGTCCTCGTCGCCCTGCCGCGCCTCGCGGGCGCGACCGAGGCCTCCCCGTCGACCGGCGCGAAGCCGCGCCCGAACGTGATCGTGATCCTCACCGACGACCAGACGCTCGAGTCGATGTGGGCGATGCCGAAGGTGAACAAGCTGCTCGCGCGCGAGGGCGCGACCTTCGACAACTTCTTCGTCAGCTTCTCGCTCTGCTGCCCCTCGCGCGCGGTGCTGCTGACCGGCCAGTACAACCACAACAACGGCGTGCTCGGGAACACCTACGCGACCGGGATGTCGAAGCTCGACGCGAGCCGGACGCTGCCCGTCTGGATGAAGCACGCCGGCTACCGGACCGCCTTCATCGGCAAGTACCTGAACGGCTACGGCAAGTTCGCCAAGCGGGTGATCCCGCCGGGCTGGGACGACTGGTACGCGGGCACCTCGCTCGGCTACTTCGGCCACAGCATGAACCGGAACGGCAAGCTCGTCCGCTACCGGAACGCCTACCAGACCGACGTCTACACGAACACCGCGCTGAGCGTGATCAAGCGCGACGCAGCCGGGCGGAAGCCGTTCTTCATGTGGCTCTCGTACTTCGCGCCGCACCACGGCGACCCGAAGGACGCCGACGACCTCCCGGGCGTGCTCTCGCCGTCGCCCGCACCGCGCCACCGCAACGCCTTTGCCGGCACGGCGCTGCCTCAGCCGCCGTCCTTCAACGAGGAAGACATCGCGGACAAGCCGAGCGCGGTGCGGGTGAAGCCGCCGCTGACGCCGGAGCTGATCGCCGCCGAGACGGAGGCCTACCAGCAGCGGCTCGAGTCGATGCTCGCGGTCGACGAGGGCGTGGCCAAGATCGTGCAGGCGCTGAAGGCCGCGGGCGAGCTCGACAACACCGTGATCATGTACACGAGCGACAACGGCTACATGCAGGGCGAGCACCGGATCGTCGAGGGCAAGGAGGTCGGCTACGAGCCCTCGATCCGCGTGCCGCTGATCGTCCGCGGGCCGGGCGTCGCGAAGGACGTCCACATCGCGCAGGACGCGATCAACGTCGACCTCGCCCCCACCGTCGTCAACTTCGCGCACGCGCCCGCGACCCGCGATTTCGACGGCCGCTCGCTCCTCCCCGTCCTCCGCGACCCGGGGATCCGCTGGGCGCGCGACCTGCTGATCCAGCGCGGCCCCGGCGTCGCAGTCGACGGGCCGCGGCTCTTCACCGGGATCCGGTCCGGGCACTGGAAGTACCTCGAGCACTGGACGGGCGAGAAGGAGCTCTACGACCTCTCGCTCGATCCCGACGAGGTCTCGAACCTCGCGGGCAAGGAGCCGGCCGCGGCGACCCAGGCCGAGCTCGCAGGACGCCTCGCCGAGCTGCGGGACTGCGCCGGCGTCACGTGCCGGGAGCTGCCGCCGCTGGCGCTGAAGCTCGCGCGCACGGACGGATGCATCGAGGGGGCGCGAATCACCGGCGTCGCCGAGCCGCAGGTCGCGTCGGTCACCTACGAGGCACGCGGGCGGTCGCTCGCCACCGTCGGCCGCCGCGCCGTTCGACCACCGACTGGATCCGAGCAAGCTGGGGCCGGGGCTCGTGCGGATCCGCGCGCTCGTCACGCTCGCCGACGGCCGCGAGCAGACGATCGACAAGCTCGTCCGCGCCTGCTCCGCGTGAAGGCCGCCCTCCGGCGCCTCGCAGGCGCCGTCCCGGGCCTGACGACCGCGGCGCTCTACGGCCAGAACGCCGCCCGGGTGCTCGTCCGCGCCCGGCGCAAGCAGCCCGAGGAGCGGCTCGTCTTCGTGCTCGGCTCGCCGCGCTCGGGAACGACGATGTTCGCCGGCATCCTCGGCGAGCAGCCGGGGCTCGTCGACCTCGGCGAGGTGAAGCCGCTCAAGGCTTCGATCGGCCGGATCGCGGCGCTGCCCGAGGCCGAGGCCGCCCGCGAGATCCGGACGATCCTCGAGCGGATCCGGGGCCTCGCGCTCTCGCGGCGGCTCCGCGCGGTCGAGCAGACGCCCGAGGTCGCGCACGTCCTTCCCGCCGCGCTGGCCGCCTATCCGCAGGCCCGCGCGGTGCACATGATCCGCGACGGCCGCGACGTCGTCTGCTCCTTGCTCGCCGAAGGCTGGCTCAGCCGTGGCCGCGAGGGCAGCGACGACGCCGGGCTCGCGTTCGGCGACCACGCCCGCTTCTGGGTCGAGCCCGAGCGGCTGGAGGAGTTCGGGACCGCGAGCGACGCGACGCGGGCCGCGTGGGCCTGGCGGCGCTATCTCTCCGCCGCGCGGTCGGTCGAGGACGAGCGCGTGCTCGAGCTCCGCTACGAGCACGTGGTCGGCGATCCCGCCGCGGCCGCCCGCGAGGTCGCGGCGCATCTGACTCTCGACGCGGCGGCGCTCGAGGCGTCGCTCGGCGTCGCACACGCCGGCTCGGTCGGGCGCTGGCAGCGCGACCTGACGCCGGAGCAGGTCGAGGACGTCGAGCGCGAGGCGGGCGACCTCCTCCGCGAGCTGGGTTACCTCTAGCTCTCGGCGCGACGCCGGGCCGCACGCAGCCAGCTTCGGCGAACGAGCCCGCTGAACGGCCGGATCGCGAGCCAGTAGAGCCGGAAGCGGCGGCGAGCGCGACCGTCGGTCAGGTGGACGCGCGTCTCGGTGACGAGGAGCGCGCCGGGGCCGTCGGGCTCGGCCCAGACCTCCATCGCCATCTTCGCCCACCCCGGCTCGGCGAAGGCCTGGAAGTCGGTCACCTCGCGCAGGCTCCCGGCGAGCCGCCAGGGCTGCCCGATCGCGACGAGCAGGCCGGGCTCGAGCTCGCGGAAGCCGTCGCGCCCCATCGCGTCGAGCAGCGAACCGCGTGGCGCGGCGCGAAGCCCGCGGAGGCGGAAGAGCACCCGGACGAGCGGCATCTCGGCAAGCTGCACCTCGCGCACGGCGGCGAGCGCCCGCTCCGGTGTCGCCCGCACACGAAGCTCGTGCCGCTCCCGGTGCTCCCAGTCGGGAAGCACCGCATCGAGGCCCGTGAGCGACTCAGCCAAAGAGGGTCAGCGCGGGCTCGCGCTCGCCGCGGAGCACCTCGAGGTCGACCTCGACGCAGGCGATCCCGCGCGAGGCGGCGAGGGTGACGGCCTGCGGCTTGAAGCGCTGGGCGGCGAGGACGCCGCGGCAGGCCTCCTTCGCGGGATCGGCGCGGATGAAGCCGAGGTAGCGGGTCAGCTGCTCGACCGCCTCGATCGTCCCGAGCCGCTTGATCTCGACCGCGACCCAGCCGTCGTCGCAGTCGCGGCACATCAGGTCGACCGGGCCGATCTCGGTCGACCACTCGCGCCGGACGAGCCGCAGCTCCGCCTCGATCCAGTCGGGCCGGTCGGCGAGCGCCTCCTGGAGGTCGCGCTCGACGCCGTCCTTCGCGAGCCCGGCGATCTCGTCCATCGGGTGCTCGACGTCGCTCAGCACCTCCGCGATCCGGATCTCCAGCCGGTCCTCCGTCTTGCCGGCCCGCTTGCGGACGACGATCAGCCCGTCGGACTCCTCGATCACCGTCGGCGGCGTCATCCAGTTCAGAGGCTTGTAGCCGCCACTGTCGGCGTGGACGAGCACCGAGCCGTCCGACTTCAGCAGCAGCAGGCGCACCGACTCCGGCAGGACGGCGGTCAGGCGGCCGGTGTAGACGACCTCGCAGCGGGCGACGAGCAGGCGCACCGCCCCAACCTACTGTCCTTTCCGGACGTGTCCAGGGTCTGACCCTGGCCACGTCCGCTTCGGCGACGTCCCTGGGCGACGGGATACTGCGTCGATGCGTCGGTGCTTCCAGCTCGGTCTCGTCTTCGCCGTCCTCGCCGCCGCCGCGCCGGCCGGCGCGGGCGTCCGCGTCGTCGACCCGTTCCCGCTCGAGCGCTACGCCGACCGGGCCGCGCTCGGGCTGCTCGTGCCGGGCGCGGGGCCGGAGGTGACGCGCGAGGGTGCGCTCTCCGCCCTCCTCCGCGGCAAGCTCGAGCACGACCTGCTCGGCGGGATCGCGCGCGGCGAGCCGCTGATCCGGCTGGGCGAGGCGGGCGGCCCGGAGATCCTCGTCTCGCTGCCGCCGCCGGGCCGGAGCCGCAACGACCGCCGCTACCCGATCGCGCTGCTCGGAGCGCGGGGGCTCCTCACCTCGGACTCGACCCGGATCGACGGGCTCGTCTCGGTCACGGACGTCGCCACGGGCCGGCTCCGGGTCGTCCCGTCCGCGGATCCCGTCGCCGCGCTGAACCGGCTGAACACCAGGATCGACCGGAACGACCGCTGGAAGCTGCCGCTGACGATCCTGCTCGTCGGCGCGGTGATCGCGCTCGCGCTCGTCCGGCCGCGGCTCGCGCTCCGCGTCCTCCTCGTCGGGCTCGCGCTCAATCTCTGGCTCTCGCCCTGGCTGGCGGCGCTCGCTGTGCTGGCCGCGCTCGCGCTCCCGCTCGGCTGGGCGTGCGCCGCGCTCCTCGCCGCCTATCTCGCCTCGCTCGGGCTGGACGCGAAGACGGTGGCGCTCTCGCCGTACGGCCCCTCCCAGTCCGGGCGCTTCTACGGGATCGACAACCTGCTCGAGACGATGCTGCTCCTACCGGCGCTCGTCGGCGCCGCGCTCCTCGGCGGGCGGCGGGCGCTCGCCGTCGGCGCGCTCGCGCTCGTCGCGGTCGGCGGCAACCGCTTCGGCGCGGACGGCGGCGGCCTCGTCGTCCTCGTCGTCGGCTTCCTCGTCCTCGCGCTCCGCCTGCGCGGCACCCGACCGACCCCGAGGCTCGTCGCCGCGGTCGCGCTCGGCGCCGTCGCCCTCGCCCTGGCGTTGCTCGGCCTCGACGCGCTCACCGGAGGCGAGAGCCACGTCACCCGAGCCGTCGGCGACGGGCCCGCCGCGCTCGCGAGCGACCTCGGCGACCGGCTCGAGCTCTCGGTGCGGCGGACGATCGCCGGGCCGGGCCCGCTCGGGGTCGTCCTCGTCGGCGGCGCCCTCCTCGTCGCGCTCGCGCTCCGCACGCCCCGCCGCCCCCTGCTCGACGCGCTCCTCGCCGCGCTAGCCGTCTCGCTGCTCGTCAACGACTCGCCGGGGGACGTCGTCGCGGTCGGCGCGGCCGCGGCGATCCTGCTCGCACGCTTCCCGCTGCCGCGCCCCCCGGCCCCTGGTTAGACTGCCCGCCGTATGCGCCGCCCGATCGCGATCGCCGTCTGCACCCTCTCCCTGCTCGTCCCGTTCGGGCTCGTCGCCTGCGGCGGCGGCGAGGAGGTCTCGCCCGCGCCTGAGACCGTCGAGGGGACGCTGCCCGCGGCGACGACGCAGGCCGACACGGGCGCGGGTGGCGGCGGCACCGTCACGGTCAAGGGCGACGCGGGCGCCGGCGAGGCGATCTACGCCTCCGCGGGCTGCGGCGGCTGCCACACGCTCAAGGCAGCGGGCTCGAACGGCAACGTCGGGCCGAACCTGGACGACGCGAAGCCCTCGTACGAGCTCGCGTACGACCGGGTCAAGAACGGCAAGGCCGTGATGCCCTCGTTCGACGGTCAGCTGGAAGACCAGCAGATCGCCGACGTGGCCGCGTACGTCGCCGAGAACGCCGGCAAATAGAGCTCCCAGCAGGCTTCCCGCAGGCGGTCGACGCGGTCGCCTGCGACCTCGACCGGACGCTGATCGCCTCCGACGGCCTCTTGCGCCCGCGTACGCTCGCCGCGCTCGCAGCGGCGCGCGACCGCGGGATCCACGTCACCTTCGTCACGGGTCGGATGTTCCGCTCGGCCCGGCCGTACGCCGAGCTCGCCGGGATCACGATCCCGATCGTCTGCTACCAGGGCGCGGTCGTCGCCGACCCCGCGACCGGTGAGTTCCTCCGCCACGAGCCGATCCCGCTCGAGCTGGCGAAGGAGGCGATCGGCGCCGTCGAGGACGCCGGCTTCAGGCTCAACTGCTACGTCGACGACGAGCTCTACGTGCGCGAGGTGACCGAGCAGGCACGCTCCTACGCCGACTTCCAGAACCTGACGCTGACGGAGGTCGGCGATCTGCGTTCCTGGCTCGACCGGCCCCCGACGAAGCTCGTCGTCGTCGACGACCCAGCGGCGCTGGACGGCCTGAAGCCGCGGCTGCTCGAGCAGTTCGACGGCCGGCTCTTCGTCGCCAAGTCCCTCCCCTACTTCCTCGAGCTCGCGAGCCCGGACGTCTCGAAGGGCAGCGGGCTCGCGTTCCTCGCCGAGCACCTCGGCTTCACGGCGGAGCGGACGCTCGCGTTCGGGGACGGAGAGAACGACCGCGAGCTGCTCGACTGGGCGGGCTACGGCGTCGCGGTCGAGAACGCCGACGACGACCTGAAGGCGCGCGCCGACTGGATCTGCCCCTCCGTCGACGACGAGGGCGTGGCGCAGGTGCTCGAGGCCTACCTAGACTCAACCCCGTGATCGACCTCAAGGCAGCCCGGCACGACCCCGACGCGACCCGCGCCGCGCTCGCGCGCAAGGGCGCCGCCGAGGCCTTCGACGCCCTGCTCGCCGCCGACGAGAGCTGGCGCGCGCTCGTGCCCCGGATCGACGAGCTGCGCGGGAGGACGAAGCTGAAGGGCAAGCCGACGCCCGAGCAGCTCGAGGAGCTCCAGGGCGTCAAGGAGGAGCTGAAGGCCGCGGAGGAGGAGCTCGCCGCCGCCGAGGCCGCGCGGGACGAGCTGCTCGCGCAGGTGCCGAACCCGCCGCACCCCTCCGCGCCCGACGGCGACACCGACGAGGACGCCGAGGAGCTGCGCCGCGTCGGCGAGCCGACGGCACCGGCCGACGCCCGTGAGCACACCGAGATCGGCCGCTTCGACATGGAGCGCGCCGCCCGCCTCTCCGGCTCGCGCTTCGGCTACCTGATCGGCGACACCGCCCTGCTCGCGATGGCGCTCTACCGCGCCGCGCTCGACCACCTCTCCCAGGACGGCTTCCTGCCGGTGATCCCGCCCGTGCTCGTGCGCGAGGAGGCGATGGTCGGGACCGGCTTCTTCCCGACCGAGCGCTCGAACATCTACGCGCTCGCCGACGACGACCTCTACCTGACCGGCACCTCCGAGGTCGCGCTCGCCGGCCTGCACATGGGCGAGATCCTCGCCGAGGCCGAGCTGCCCCTCCGCTACGCGGGCTTCTCCACGAACTTCCGGCGCGAGGCCGGCGCCGCCGGGAAGGACACGCGCGGGATGTTCCGCGTCCACCAGTTCAACAAGGTCGAGATGTTCGTCTACACGACGCTCCGACGACTCCTGGGCCGAGCACGACCGGCTCGTGGCGCTCGAGGAGGCGTTCCTGCAGAAGCTCGAGCTGCCCTACCGCGCGGTCAACGTCGCGGCGGGCGACCTCGGCGCGCCCGCGGCGAAGAAGGTCGATCTCGAGGCCTGGTTCCCCTCGCAGGAGCGCTACCGCGAGGTCACGTCCTGCTCGAACACGACCGACTACCAGGCCCGCCGGCTCGGAATCCGCTACCGCGGCGAGGGTGGTCCCCAGGTCGCGCACACGCTGAACGGGACGATGGTCACCGACCGCGCGCTGCTCGCGATCCTGGAGAACTTCGGCGGCGAGGTGCCGGACGCGCTCCGGCCCTACGGTGCGCCGGAGCGCGTCGAGCGCTAGGCCGCCGCCTCGACGGTCGGCTGGTGGAGCGCGAAGCGCTCGTGCACGGCCTTGACCGCCCGCTCGATGTCCGCCGCCGGGACGACGCAGGAGATCCGGATCGGCGAGGTCGAGATGATCCCGATGTTGACGCCCGCCTCGGCGAGGGCGTCGAACATGTCCGCCGCGACCCCGGGGTGCGTGCGCATCCCCGCGCCGACGAGCGCGATCTTGGCGATCTCGGAGTCGGTCGCGAGCCCGCGGGCGCCGATCTCGCCGGCGATCGGGTCGAGCACGCTCTCGGCGACCGCCAGGTCGGTCTTGGGGACGGTGAAGGACATGTCCGTGTGCCCGTCGGCGGAGACGTTCTGGACGATCATGTCGACGTTCACGCCGGCGTCGGCGAGCGCGCGCACCACGCGCGCCGCGATCCCGGGCCGGTCGGGGACGCCGAGGATCGTCACCTCGGCCTCCGAGGTGTCGTGCGCGATCCCCGAGATGATCGGTTGCTCCACCAGCTCCTCCTGGCCGACGATCCACGTCCCGTCGGCGTCGTTGAACGACGAGCGTACGTGGATCCGCACGCCGTGATTGCGGCCGAACTCGACCGAGCGGAGCATCAGCACCTTCGCGCCTGCGCCGGAGAGCTCGAGCATCTCCTCGTACGAGAGGGCCCCGAGCTTGCGCGCCTCGGGGACGAGCCGGGGGTCGGCGGTGTAGACGCCGTCGACGTCGGTGTAGATCTCGCAGGCGTCCGCGCCCAGCGCCGCGGCCAACGCGACCGCGGTCGCGTCCGAGCCGCCCCGGCCGAGCGTCGTCACCTCGAGCTCGGTCGAGACGCCCTGGAAGCCGGCGACGAGGACGATCTTGCCCGCCTCGAGCGCGTCGTGGATCCGCTCGCCGCGCACCTCGAGGATCTTGGCGCGCCCGTGCGCGGTGTCGGTGACGATCCCCGCCTGCGAGCCCGTGAGCGAGATCGCCTCGTGGCCGAGGTCGTTGATCGCCATCGCCGCGAGCGCGCACGAGACCCGCTCGCCGACGGAGAGCAGCATGTCCAGCTCCCGCGAGTGGGGCGTCTCCGAGACCTCGTGGGCGAGCGCGATCAGATCGTCGGTCGCCTTCCCCATCGCGGAGAGGACGCCGACGACGCGGTTCCCCGCCCGCTGCGCCGCGACGAGGCGCGCGGCCACGGCCTTCAGCCGCTCCGGGTCGGCGACGGACGTGCCGCCGAACTTGCTCACGACGAGGCTCATGGCAGGAACCTAGCGTGGCCCCGGCAGCCGACGATCTAGACTCGCCGCGGGCGGGGTGCGAGAGCGGTCGAATCGGGCGGTCTTGAAAACCGCTGGGGGTGCAAGCCTCCCGTGGGTTCGAATCCCACCCCCGCCGCTCAGGCGGTGGCGCTGCGTCTCGCGGGGCGCAGCACGGCGCGGAGGTCGGCCCCCGCGGCGAGCAGGGCCACGGCAGCCACACCGGCGGCGACGTCCACCACCGTCGTCGTCACCTGCATCCCGATCCCGAAGCCGAGCACGGCCGCCGGGGCGGCGAGCCCTGCGAGTGCGACCGCGAGGGCGGCCTGCTGGGTACCTGCGTTTCCGGGAGCGAACGGGAGCAGCGCCGCGAGGTTCTGGGCCGCGACGACGACGAGCACCGTCCAGAGCCCCGCGTTCAGGTGGAAGGCGACGAGAAAGAAGTAGACGGCGGCGAAACGCAGCAGCCAGGCGGCCACCTTCCAGCTGACGACCCCTCCCAGCAGCGCCGCGGGCGCCCGGAGCACGGCGGCACCCTGGGCCATCGCCGCGCCGACGGAGCGCAGCCGTGCCCGCTGGCGGTGGGCGAGCGCCCCGAGCGCGACAGCGGCCACCGCCGCGCCCGCGAGGACGACCGGCCGGGCCGCGAAGCCCAGGAGCTGCGCGCCGGGAGCCCCGATCGCGCCGATCGACCGTCCGGCCAGCAAGACCGCAAGCACGACTCCGATCCCCAGCAAGGCCTCGAGCGCGGTCTCGAGCACGATCGTCGAGGCGATCGCGGGCACGGTCGAGTCGGGGACGCGCCGCCGGAGGATCCCGAGCCGGAGCGCCTCGCCGAAGCGGGCCGGCAGCACGGCGTTCGCGCCGATCATTCCGGCGAAGGCGCCGAGCGAGGTCCGGAAGCGTGGCGGGCTCCGCGGGAAGGCGGAGCCGACGATCGCGTGCCACGAGCGCGCCTCGGCCAGGATCTTGGCGACGTGGAGGAGGAGAGCGAGCCCGAGCGGGAGGAGCGAGACGCCGGCGAGGCCGGAGACCGCGGCCCCCACGATCCCCAGCAGCCCACCGACGCTCATCGTCAGGCGACGAGGGCGCTGAGCCGCTCGGAGTGGAGTCCACGCCGCTCGGCCGCATCGAGGATGGCCGGCAGGGCGGCGACGGTCTGGCGCCTCGAGCCCTCCCGGCCCGAGCCGTCGCCGTCGTGGAGCAGGACGACGGCGCCGGGCGCGAGCAGCCGCTCGACCCGCTCGGCGATCACCTCGCTTCCCGGCTGGGCCGTGTCGAAGACGGAGCCGTCCCAGGCGCAGACGCGGTAGCCGTGCTCGGCGAGCACCCGGGTCAGCCACGGGCTGCGCACGCCGTGCGGGGCGCGGAAGAGCGGTGCCGGCGGCGCCCCGGTCGCGGCCAGCACGGCCTCCTCGGTGGCGGCCAGCTGGCGGCGCAGCTCGCGGGGCGGGGCGAAGGCGAGCAGCCGGTGATCGTCGCCATGGCAGGCGAGCTCGTGGCCCGCGTCGACGATCGCCGCAGCGACGTCCGGGTGCTCGCGGACCTCGCGGCCGAGCACGAAGAAGGTCGCGCGGTGCCCCCGTTCGGCGAGGAGGCGACCGATCTCGAGCGTGTGCCGGGGGTCTGGGCCGTCGTCGAAGGTGAGCGCGAACGCATCCGTCCCGCCGGCTGCCGCGGCAGCCCCGAAGATCCTCGTTCGCGGCAGGAACGTGCCCGCGAGATAGGCGGTCGCCAGGGTGCCCGTCGCAAGGGCCATCAACGGCCGAGTCCCCAGCCGGCGGTCCACCCCGGCGCCGGCGGCGGCGACCCCGGCCGCGACCGCGCCCGCGGCGGCCCAGGTGCCGACCTTCCCGTTCACGCGGCCACCGCGAGCGACACGGGGTCGCCGAGCAGCTCCTCGTAGAGCGCTTCGAGCCGGCCCCCGACGACGGGCCAGGAGAACTCGTCGAGCGCGCGCTGCCGCCCGGCCGCGCCGAACCGCCTCGCCCGGACGGGGTCGGAGAGGAGCGTGTCGAGCGCCGCGGCGAAACCGGCCTCGTCTCCTGCGTCGTCGACCATCAGCCCGTCGACGCCGTCCCGCATCACGAGCTCGAACCCGGGCAGGCGGCTGGCGACCACGGGCAGCCCGGCGCTCATCCCCTCCAGCAGCACCATCCCGAACGAGGCGAGGCTGCAGGGGGTGCAGAGGATCTCGGCGCTCGCGAGGTACCGCGGGCGGAGCCGGTTGACCCGGCCCGCGAAGACCACGTCGCCGTGCAGCTCGGACGGGACGAGGCGCTCCACGAGCGGGCGCAGCGGCCCGTCCCCGACGATCACGAGCTGCACGTCGTCCCGCAGCCGCCGTAGGGCGACGAAGGCGCCGATCATGTGCTTGACCCCGTTGCGCGGGTCGAACCGCCCCACGAAGACGATCGTCCGCTTGCCGCCGAGCGTGTCGAGCGGCTTCGCATCCGGGGAGAAGAAGCCGGTGTCGATCCCGTTGGGGATCGTCGTGAAGCGCAGCTCCGGGAAGCGCGGCTGCAGGGAGTCGATCACGGCGTCGGAGACCGAGATGCAGGCGTCGAGCCGGCGGAAGGCCCTCGCCAGCAGGGGCTGGAACGCCTTCAGCAGCGGGTACCGATCCGGCACCACGCTGTGGAACGTCCCGAGGGTCACCGGCGCGACCGAGCGCCTGATCGCGGTCAGCGGCAACATCGTCCCGAACGGGTTGTGCACGTGGACGACGTCGAAGCGGCCGCGGCGGAAGCAGCGATCGAGCTCCGTCGGGAGGCGACCGAGCGTCACGAGCGTCTCGGCCCTGTTGGCGTAGAAGGGGAACGCGCGGCCCACGTGGGCAAGCTCGAACGCGCGCGGAGGCAGGTCGTGCCCGTCCACCGTTCGCGGGGTGACGGTGAGGCGCGGCGTCACCACGGTCACGTC
>CAWJWW010000003.1:0-13216 GCA_963846665.1 uncultured Gaiellaceae bacterium | reverse complement strand
CTAGGACACCACTCCGCCGGCGCGCCTTCGTCGCAGAAGGACGAGGGCGCCGCCGGCGAGAACCACCAGCGCGACGGCTCCGCCCGCGACGAACGGCCCGGCGCTCCGTCCCGCCGGCGGCGGCTCGTAGTCGAGGCTGCCCGAGATCACGTGGCGCTCCTCCCCGGCGAGCACTGGCACCTTCCAGTCGAAGACGTGGCGGGGAGAGCCGGCGTCGGCTGCGATCCGCGACGGCAGCGAGGCTCCCATCCAGTGGATCCGGTGGTCGTGCCACTGGGCGACCGCGAAGGGCACGGTCTCGACCCAACGCGGCGGCGCCTTGGTGTCGGCCGTGGCCGGGACGGGGGCGTCGCCCGAGCGCTCTGCGTTCAAGTAGGCCGCGGGCGAGCGTCGGTTCTCGAAGACGGCCTCCGGGGTGATCAGCAGGTAGGGCTCGCCCTCGTAGCCGAGGACGACAAGCGTCGTTCCGCTCTCATTCGCGAGGTAGAGCTGGTCGTCGCCGTCGAGGACGCGCACCGTCACGCCGGGGAGCGGGGGGCTCACGCCGGTGACGGTCGAGCGGAAGCCCTGCGCCGCCCCGTCGCCGTGCGGTACGGCGACGGGGCAGACGAGGAGCGCCGCCGAGGCAGCGCAGGCCAGGGCGCGGATCACGCGCGGCGCCTCCGCCGGGCGAGCAGGCCGAGGCCGAGCAGCGGCAGGGCGATCGCGGCGCCGATCGCCGGATGGACGCCCG
This sequence comes from uncultured Gaiellaceae bacterium, assembly GCA_963846665.1. Taxonomy (GTDB): domain Bacteria; phylum Actinomycetota; class Thermoleophilia; order Gaiellales; family Gaiellaceae; genus Gaiellasilicea. The sequence continues at coordinate 12,483 of CAWJWW010000003.1, read as the reverse complement.
AGGTCGAGCGAGCCTTGCGGGCGGCCGCGACGTTCGGGTAGTCGGCGACGGCGGTGTCCTTGCCGCGCACGAGCACCTGCGGGGCGGGCTGGTCGGCCGTCGGGCTGCCGATCCAGCGCACGACCTCGCCACCGGCGTACGTCTGGACGGCCTTGAACGTGAGCACCGTCCCGGCCGGACGCGAGGGCACCGAGATCGAGAGCGGGAACTCGACGAACTGGCCCGCTGCGATGCGGCCGCCGGTCCAGGTGACCCGGTCGACCTCGCGGGTGATCTGCTCTCCGTACATCGTCACCGGCTTCGCCAGCTTCCGGTAGGTCACCTTCGCCTTCCACCCCGGAACGGGCTGGTAGCTGAGGAAGAGGATCCCGCTCGGGAGCTGGACGTCCACCTTGGTGGTCGACTGCGGCCGCTCGTTCGGGACGCGGACGTTGACGACGGTGAACGATCCGGACGGGAGCGCGTTCGGGTGCACGGTGACGTGCGCGCCGGCGGTGCCGGCGAGGGCGAGGGCCGCCGTGAGGGCGGCGAGCAGTGCGTGGAGCTTCTTCATGGTCAGGTGTCCTTTCGGATCGGGACGAGGAGCGAGCCCTCCCACTGGTCGAACTCCCCCCTGCGGACGGTGATCCGCAGGCGCCAGCTCCCCGGAAGCGGGAAGTCGGCGCGGGGGACGACGAAGTGGCCGGGCCCACTCGGGAACACGGTCAGGTCGAGCGGACCGATCGACCGGGCAGGGAGGCTCGCGTCGAGCCGTGCCTCGTCGACCTGGGCCTGCCGGCCGTTCGCGTCGAGCAGGTAGAGATGCACCTCGTTCGGGCCCGTGCGGGCCGGGTCGACGACGAGGTCGAGCTCGTACGGGCCGAGCGCGAGCTGCGCCGTGACCGGCCCGGACGGGTCGAGCGTGGTCTTTGCCGGGGGCTCGGCGACGAGCGCCGCGGTGACCGCGACGATCGCCACGACGAGCCCGAGCTCGGCGACGACGGCACGGAGAAAGCGTCGTCGCTCGCGCGGCTCTGCGATCCCCTGCCGCAGACGTGGCACGGCGACGCGGTTGTTCACGGCCCCGAGGGCCAGCAGCGGCAGGAGGAGGGCGATCTTGACCAGCACGAGCCGGCCGTAGGTCGTCTCCCAGAGCCCCCGCCACGCGCCGATCTCCTCCACGGCCCGCACGGTGCCCGCCGCGATCAGCACCGCCACCGCCGGGACGGCCGCCCGTGAGAACGCGGGCACGAGCCGGGCAGCGACGGGCCAGCGGCCCTCGGCCGGCGTTCGGAAGAGCGTGAACGCGACCGCGGCGAGCCCGCCACCCCACACCGACGCCGCGAGCATGTGCGCGAGGTCGGCCACCGGCGCGAACGTCCCGGCGGCCCGCGCGTGCGAGGCCGCCGTGACCGTGACCGCCAGGCCGAGGCCGAGCCCGCCCGCGACCCGGGCGAGCCACCGGTCGAGCCTTCGGCGGGCGACGAGCGCGAGCGTCAGGAGCACGGCCGCGAGCGCGGCCCGGGTCACCCACCAGGCGCCGAACCGGGTCGCGACGACCTCGGACAGCACCCCCGGACGGGCGGCCTCGAGCAAGCCGTACCCGCCCGCGACCGCACCCTGGAAGACGAGCCCGAGCGCCGAGGCGAGGACGACGAGACCGGAGCCCGCCGCTACGAGCAGCCAGAGCGGCCGCCTGGCCTCGGGGCTGGCCCCGAGCAGGAGCGCGGCCGACCCGAGCGCGAGCAGCACTCCGGCGAGCCCTGCGAACCGGACGACGCCGAACCCGACGCCCACACCGGGTGCCGTCGCCTGCTCGGCCAGCACCTCGTCCACGATCCCGCCCGTCGCCCGCCCCACCGAGAAGACGAAGGCCCCGTGCACGGGATGGGTGTCGGCGGAGACCGCTTTCCACGCAACCGTGTAGGTGCCCGTCCCGAGGCGCGGCAGCCGGATTCGAACCTGATCCGGCCTCCGGTCGCGAGAGCCCACCGCTGTCCACGCGCTCGCCGGCCCCGTCGAAGACGCGAACGGAGCCGAGCGAGGTCTCGACCGGCTCGCTGAAGCGCAGCGTCAGCTCGCTCGGCGGCGTGCGGAGGATCGCGTCTGCCTGTGGCGTGGTCTGGACGAGCGTCGCGTGGGCGCCGGCCGTCCCCGGGAGCGCGAGCACGCAGAGTGCTCCGAGCCCGAGTACGAGCCGCCGCCGTGCGAGCCCGCGTCGGGTCGAACGGTGGATGGCTCTCTCCTCGCGTGTGGGGTCCGCGCCTCAGGGCGCGGCTGGCCTACGGCGTCGGGAGAGGCGGAGGGCCGCGCCCCGCGAGGGCGCAGGCGAGCGGCGCCCGGCGGGGCAGGTGCACGGAAGCAGGGAGGAGGAGTGGTGCCGCGGCCCCGTACGAGCGCGGCGGGCTCCGTCGGAGCACGGCTGCGACCGCGTCCGCGGCCTGGAGGAGGAGGCGGGCGAGCGCCCAGGCGAGGGCGGCGAACGGGATCTGGAGCGCGAGGCCGACGGCGAAGGTCGGCTCCGCGAAGCTGGAGAGGTCGAGCGCGCCGGAATGGAGCGCCCGCTCGAGCGGCTCCTGGAGGGCGAAGACACCGAACGGGAGCGCTGCGAACGGCCAGCGCGCCGTCGAGGCGCCGCCGCCCGCGATCCGCCCGGCAAGGCCGAGCACGAGAGCCGCGAGCGCCGCCGCGGCGAGCAGCGGGTACGCCGAGAAGTACTCGTGGCCGGTCGCGGCGAGCAGGTGCGCCCGCTCATGGGCGTCCGGGACGACGAGCCGGTAGTCGAGCTCGTGGGCAGCCTGGGCCGCCCCCACGGCGAGCGGGAGCGCGACGAGCCAGACGAAGAGCCGCCTCATAGGCCACATGGTGCCAGCAGCGCTGCGAGACTGCAGCCGTGCTGATGGAGGAGATCCGCCGGCTGCTCGACTGGGAGGAGCGGCACCGCCGGCTCGTCGCCCGGGTCCTCGTCGCGCTCGGCCTCACGCTCGTCGTCGACCTCGTCGGCGCGCTCCTGATCCTCCACTTCGAGCGCGGCGTCGCCGGCGGGAAGATCGAGGGCTTCGACGACGCGCTCTTCTTCGCGACGGTGCAGCTCCTGACCGTCTCCTCGCAGATCCCGAACCCGCTCACCGGGGCGGGCCGGATCGTCGACGTCTTCCTGGAGCTGTGGGCGATCGTGGTCGTCGCCGGGATCGCGGGCTCCTTCGCCGCGTTCTTCCTCAGCGCCGACCGGGGCTGAACGCGTGGCCCTCCGGTCGGCGGCGCTCGTGCTGGCCGCGCTCGCCCTTTCCGGCTGCGCCGCCGAGGAGGCCGTCGTCGCGCGAGACGCGGGCGTCGTGGCGACCGTCTCGGACGGCGACACGCTGCGACTCCTCGACGGTCGGCGCGTCCGGCTCGTCCAGATCGACGCACCCGAACTTTCCTCTGGCGAGTGCTACGCCCGGCCCGCCCGGGCGGCGCTCGTCCGGCTGGCGCCGCCAGGCGCCCGGGTCGACCTCGAGGCCGACCCGGCGCTCGACGCGGAAGACCGGTTCGGGCGCCTGCTCCGCTACGTCGTCCGAGGCGGGAGGAACGTGAACCTCGAGCTCGTCCGGCGCGGCGCAGCAGCGCCGTACTTCTACCGCGGAGCGCGCGGCCGCTACAGCGCCGCCCTGCTCCGGGCGGCGGAGGCTGCTCGCACAGCGGGGAGAGGGCTCTGGGGCGCGTGCCCGGCGACGCGGCTCGAGCCGGGCCGGGGAGTCGCGACCGGCGGCTGAGGCTCAGGCGCGCCGGGCGGGCGTGGGGTCGAGGAAGACCTGGGTCACTTCGGGCACCCGCTCCCGCATCCGCCGAGTGAGCTCGTCGGCGAGCCGCTCGAGCTCTCCCGAGTCGATCCCTCCGGCGAAATGGATCCGGGCGGCGACGAGGATCGCCTTCGGGCCGACGTGCATCGTCAGCAGCTCGATCAGCTCCGCGACCTGGGGGTGCGACTCGATCGCCTCCCGGAGGGCGCGGCGCTCGTCGGGCGCTGCGGACTCGCCGATCAGCAGCCCCTTCGTGTCGCGCCCGAGCTCGAACCCGGTGACGACGAGCAGGACGCCGATCGCCACCGCGGCGCCGCCGTCCCAGAGGTGGTTCCCGGTCACGTGCGCGAGGGTCACGCCTGTGAGCGCGATCAGGACGCCGACGACCGCGGCAGAGTCCTCGAAGAGCACGACCTTCGGCGTCGGGTCCTTCGTCTCGCGGACGAACGCGAAGAACGGCTTCCCGTCGGCCTCCGCCTCGTGCCGGAGGTGCCGGATCGCACGGAAGAGCGCGATCCCCTCGGCGACGAGCGAGAAGAGGAGGACCCCGAGCGTCAGCTTGAAGGCGACCTCGCCATGCTCGCCGACGAGGGAGAGGATCCCCTCCCGGATCGAGAGCAGGCCGCCGCCGACGAAGATCGAGACGGAGACGACGAAGGCCCAGAAGAAGCGCTCCTTGCCGTGCCCGAAGGGATGATCCGCGTCGGCGGGATTGGCACCGAGCTTGAGCGAGACGAGCAGGAGCACCTGGTTGACCGTGTCGGCGAACGAGTGCACCGCCTCGGCGAGGAGCGCGCTCGAGCCTCCGATCAGCCCACCCGCGAGCTTCGCGACCGCGATCGCCGCGTTGGCCGCGAGCGCGAAGAGGATCGTCTGCCTGCCGCTGCTCCCCATCCGCCGGAGGCTACGCGCTGGGTCTGTCCGTGGGCGCCGGTCCCTCGATCCGAAGCGGCGGGAAACTGACGATGTCGTAGGTCGCGGAGGCGAGCCCGATCCCGGCCGCGTCGAGCTCGCCGAGCACCTGGCGGCTGATCCGGTCCTTGACCTCACGGACGCCGCGCGCCGAGACGAGGAAGCGGAGCGAGAGCTCGAGCCAGTTGTCGGTCAGCCGCAGGTAGACGGCCGGCTCGAGCGAGGCGTCGCTCATGGCGTAGCGGGACCGCATCCGCGCGAGCGCCCGCTCGGCGTCGGGGTCGTCCACGACCGCGTGCGCCCGCGCCGCCGCCAGGAGGATCTCCTCGACCCGGCCGCGGTCGGCGTCGTAGTCGACGGGGAGCACGATCTCCTCCCAGAGGTAGGGGAAGTCGCGCGTGTAGTTGTAGACCGGCTCCTGGAAGATGGCGCCGTTCGTGACGGTGACGAGCCGGCCCGTGTACTGGCGGGAGTGCACCCAGACGGCCGGGTCGGCGGCGCTGACCGAGGGCGGCTGGCCCATCTCCATGATCGTCGTCTTCAGGAAGCCGAGCCGGACGACGTCGCCCCGGACACCGCCGAGGGTGATCCGGTCGCCGACGCCGAAGACGTCGCCGCGCAGGATCACGAAGTAGGCCGCGAGCGAGAGGATCACCTGCTGGAGCGCGAAGGCGAGCCCGGCGCTGATCAGGCCGACGCCGGTGGAGACATCGGTGTCGGGCGTGATCCAGATCGAGAGCAGGCCGAGCACGATCACGACCGTGGCGGCGACCTGGACGCCCTGCCGCACCCAGAAGCGGCGCGGATCCGCGACCTCGCCCCCGACGATCCGGCGGATCACCCCGAGCGCGAGCATCCGCAGGACGAGCACGACCGCGAAGAGCGCGACGCTGTAGAGCGCCTTCAGCCCCGTCTCCGTGTTGATCCCGACGAGGGTCACACCGAGGAGCGGTGTCGTCGTCATCGGCTCACTCTACGGCCGCCGGCGGCGAGCCGGGCGTGGAGTGGGTCGGACGCGTTCCCGCGTTTTGGAAGATCATGCCGATCAGCAGCGAGACCCATTCCCCGTCCTACCGTGGAGGTTCCCATGACAGATGTGGCGCTTACGACTCCAGCGGCGCCCGAGCCCCGAGGTCCGTACCCGCATGCGCGCACGCATGGGGGGCTGGTGTGGGTGACCGGACAGATCGGGCGAGATCCAGCCACGCAAGCGATCGTGAAGGGCGGCTTCGCCGACGAGTTTCACCAGGCGATCACGAATCTGGAACAGATCCTCGGCGAGGCTGGCAGCTCGCTCGACCGCGTCATCCGAGCGGAGGTCCAGTTCGTGAACGAGGCCGACCTGGATGCGATGAACCAGATCTACGCGGAGCGGTTTCGCACGCCATACCCAGCGCGTACGAGCTACGGCGCCGCCTTTTTGTGGAAGGGAGCCCAGGTCCAGATCAGCGCGGTCGCTGCGACGACGCCGGCCTGACACTGGTGAGAGACACCCGCGGGCCTCGACAGGCAACAGCAAGCGTCGATCGGCAGGGTGTTACGGGAGCGACGGGACTCGAACCCGCGACCTCCGGCGTGACAGGCCGGCGTTCTAACCAGCTGAACTACGCCCCCCAGGGCGGCGTCAGTGTAGCGGCACGCGGCGGGACGGTCTCGCTGCAGCCGCTCGCGGCGGCGGGAGGGGCCGGCGCGCGGCCGGCCCCTCCCTTCCGCCGAGTGCCGCCTACGGCTCGACGCGGATCGCGCCGGCCGCGGTCACGAGCCTGATCAGGACGAGGCCGGGCTCGGTCGACTTCGTCTCGCCGCCGGGCTCCTTCAGCTTCACCTTGGTCGTCTCGCGCTTCTTGTCCTCGTACTTCGCCTCGAGCTTCGTCTTGCCCTCGGCGTTCTTGATCTCGAGCTTCTGCTCGAGCTTGTCGATCACGGTCGTGGGCTTGTCGAACGACCACTTGAGCGAGCCCTTGTTCTCGGTCACGAGCTGGGTCGCACCGCTGCCGTAGCGGACGCTGATCAGGTGGAACTTGACCTCGCGCGCATCGTCCTTCGTGTCCTTGACCTTGACGACGATCGTGATCTGGTTCGTCGCGCGGTCGCGGATCACGTAGGTGCGGAGCTCCGCGTTCGGGTTCTTCGGCTCCTCCGTCACCTCGCTGTCGTCCTTCGAGTCCCACTTCGCGGGGACGATCGACGTCGGTGCGAACGGGCCGCCGACGACGCCGGCGAGCGGATCGCGCCCGTAGATCCCGAGCGAGTCGGTCGCCGCGTCGAAGCTGAGGTACGCCTCCGGTGCGACCGCGTCGACGTGGAACGCCTTCGACTTCGGCGCCTCGACGTTCCCGGCCGCGTCAGTCGAGTGGTACGCGAGCGAGTGGTCGCCATTCCCGGTCACCGTGAACGGAGCCGTGTACCGGATCCACGGGCCGCCGTCGAGGCTGTACTCGGTCAGCGCGACGCCCGAGCCGTCGACGCCGTCCTCGGCCTGGAGCGTGACGACAGGGTTGCTGTACCAGTCGTCGACGCCGCCGTGGGACATCTGCGCCGAGGTCACCGGCGGCTCGGTCTCGACCGCGAACCGGGCCGACTTGACCGCCGCGACGTTCCCCTTCACGTCCACGGCGATCCACTTGACCGTGGTCGTGCTGGTGAAGGTGAAGCTCGTGCCCGGCCCGCGCAGCCGCTCGCGCTCCCATGCGGGCGAGGAGAGCGTCGGCGTGGAGCCGTCCAGCGTGTAGCGGACGACCGAGGGCTCGTTGTCCCACTTGAACGTCGCCGTCACGGGTGTCTGCGACGCAGCGCCCGCCGGGGTCATGCTGGCCGACGGCGGCGTCGAGTCACGCTCGTAGGCGAGCGCCGACTCGAGCAGGCCGAAGTTGCCCGCGGCGAACTCGAGTGCCTCGAACCGCCCTTCCGTCGAGAAGCTCGGCTGGAAGCCGACCGCCGACTGGCTCGTGCCGCTCGAGGTCGACGAGAACCTGTCGGAGCCGGCCTCGAACGAGTAGCCGATGATCCCCTTCCGGTACCAGAAGTCGTCCGCGCCGTTCCCGGCGGCCGAGTAGAGCACGTCGGCGATCGGGCCCGTGCGGGCCGGGAGCACCGCCGTCCCACGGACGTCCTTGATCCGCTGCAGCACTGTGTCGGCCGCGGCGAAGAAGTACGCCTCGATCCCGAAGTTCGGAGCGGGCGCGCTGATCCGCCCCGCCGCGATGTACGAGCCGGGCGCCCACATGAAGTAGCCGCCGTAGGTGTGGATGTTGTTCGAGAACTTGATGTTCGAGTACGTGTCGACGATGTAGTTGAGGTTCCGGGTCTCCGGCTCGGACACCTCGGAGGGGCCGGCGTACGTCTCGCTCGTACAGCTCGACGAGGCGCCGGCGTAGCCGTCGAAGAGCGAGTAGCTCTCGCTGTTCCGGTTCAGATCGGTGCCCCAGGTATTCCGGTTCGTGGGCATCCCGTTCGTCGTCGTGATCGCGCAGTAGCGGGTCAGGTTCTTCCGCTGCGACGCGAAGTCGTAGAGCGAGTAGTGCGACCCGTCCGGGTTCACCGACGGGAGAATGAAGATGTCCAGGTTGTCCACGAGCTCCCGGGTGTGCGGGTCGGTCGCGTAGTTCCGGAGCAACAGCTCGGCGGTCTGGACGCACGTGATCGGCGTCACCCACTCGCGGGCGTGCTGCTGGCAGAAGAGATAGACGCCGGTCCGGTGCGAGTCGGCGGGCGACTTGCCGGCGTCCTTCGAGATCCGGAGGGCCTGCATCGTGAACTGCCCCCGCTCGACGCTGGCCGGCGCGGCGAGGCCGTCGGTCAGGTTCACGAGCGCCCGGGCGGCGACGACACCGGTGCCCGCGTTGCCGCCGTAGGTGTAGGCGGTCAGGTACGCCGCAGCCTGTGGGTTCGCATTGATCGCCGCGACCACCTGAGCCGCGGTGCTCGTCAGAGCGCCGGTGGAGCCCGTGGCGAGGTCGACGACGACGTCGGCCTGGCCGGCGGGGTTCGGGAGCACGCTGACCGCGAGCGGCCTGTTCGCCGCGCCGGGGTTGCGGAACTGCGCGCGGGTGGCGTTGCCGCCGCTCTGGCCGAACTTCGTCGCCTCGAGATACACGGCGGAGGTCGCCGTGCCGGAGGCGGTGCAGGACGCGGTCCCCGACATCGAGCACATCGACTTCCGCTGGTAGCCGTTGGTCTTCTCCGGCAGGGTGATCAGCTGCGCGATCCCACCCGGGCCGCCGAACTCGTTGGCCAGGTCGCGGAAGCGCGTCTGGATCTGCGTCGGGTCCATGTAGGCGGTGAAGTACTGCTGGGCGAAGTTGACCTCGCCGGGCGGGAGCGGGTTCGAGAGCCAGCTCCGTACCGGTGCCTCGACCGGGTCGACGCCGACGGTGCTCGACGCGACCCGCACCATGGCCGGCGCGTCGGGCGCGGCGCCGGCCGGCCCGATCCGGACGAGAATCCGGTTGTACAGGTAGACGTCGGGGCTCGGGTCGGTGTCGACGAAGCGCGGGATCGTGGTCGCCGCTCCATAGGCGCCGCTCTCGGTCTTCCAGGAGAACGAGACTGTCGGGCCGGTCGTGCCGGTGCCGTTGACGGCCCGGTCGTAGACCTCGACCGAGAGGAACCAGCCCGCGTAGTTCTGGAAGTAGTCGACGCGGTTGATCGTGAGCTCGCTCTGCGCGGTCAGCGCGTCGAGCGCGTTGAACCCGTTCGCGGAGAAGAGGAGGCTCTTCGCCGGGTCGCCGCTCTCGGCGGCGTCGTGCGAGCGGTCTTCCGCGGCGAGGGCCGCCTTTCGCTCGGCGATCCGCGCGGCGTAGGTGCTCCCGTCCTCGATCGTGGCGCCGATCGCGTAGCCGAGCGACCCGAGCGCGGCGCGCTCCTCGTCGTCGACGACGATGTTGAGGGTCAGCCGGCCGTCCGCCTCTTCGCGAACGTACTCGACGAGGTCGAAGCCCTGGTCGACGAGCGCGTCGATCGCCCCCTTGCCCGCGACCGTGACCTCGACCACTGCCTTGCCGTTCGTGTCGTCGCCCTCGTCGGCCGCAGCGCCCGAGGCGAATCCGCCCGCCAGGGCCAGGATCGCCAGCACCGCCGCGCCCAGAAGCGCGCCGCGGCGTGCCCTCTTCGTCGTCCCCGTCATGCCCGTCCTCCGTTGTCCGTGTTGACACTCGCTCGGAGGGAGCGTCCGACGTCGCGAGGCTCGAGCACAAGCCCGGGCGCGTGGAGATGCCTCAACGCCGCGGCTTGCTCAAGGCCGCGAAGAGAGCGTCCGCGGGAGCAGCGTCGCCCCAGCCGCCGTCGCCGCGATCACCTCCGCCAGCCGCGCCGCGCGGACGTCCTTCGGCAGGTACCCGACCGCGCCGGCCCGGATCGAGGCGGCGAGATCGTCGTCGTCCCGGCTGACCGAGAGGAGCACGATCCGCAGCGAGGGGGCTGCCGCGAGCAGCCGCGTGACCGTGGCGGGCGCGCCGCCGTCGACTGCGACGTCGAGGAGGCACAGCTCCGGGCGATGGCTCTGCGCGAGCTCGACGGCCTCGTCCGCGGTCGCGACGTCCGCGCAGATGTCGAACCCGACATCCTCGAGCTCGGCTCGCAGAACGGCCCGGATATTCGGATGACGCTCGACGAGAAGCACCCGGACCGGGCTCCCGCGCTGAGCCGCAGTGCCCATGCACCCATCCTGCGTCGCGGTGGACGGTCAGCTCAAGGGCGGGAGTGTGGAGATTCCTCGACGCCCTCGAACTGCTTGAGCAGCGAGGCTCGGTCGGGGACGCGGAGCTTGCGCAGGATCGCGGCCACGTGCGAGCGGATCGTGGCCTGGGAGAGCACGAGCCTGGCGGCGATGTCGCGCCGTGGAGCCGCCCGCGCGCAGCAGCTCGAGGACCTCCCATTCGCGGCTCGTCAGCGGGCTCGGACGCAAGCAGCGAGCGGCGCTTGCGGGCCCCGCTCGCGGAACTCCTCCGCGAGCCGCGCGACGAGCGAGCGCGGGATCGCGGCCTCGCCGGCGAGCACGTCGTCGAGCGCGTGTGCGAGCCGGGCTGGGTCGGTGTCCTTGAGCAGGTACCCCGAGGCGCCGGCGCGGAGGGCGGCGAAGAGGTCGTCGTCGTCGCGCGAGACGGTGAGCATCACGACCTTCGTCTCGGGCAGGCGCGCCGTGATCTCCCAGGCCGCGGCGATTCCGCTCCCGGGCATCCGGATGTCCAGCAGGCAGAGGTCGGGCCGCTCGCGGGTCGCTGCGTCGACCGCCTCGGAGGCGTTCGACGCCACGGCGCAGACCGTCGAAGCGGCCGTCCGCCTCGAGCGTCCGGCGGATGTCGTCCCGGGTCGGGACGTGGTCGTCGGCGAGGATGACTCCGGTGCGTCATCGCAGCTCGAGCTCGACGGAGGTGCCGCTGCCGGGCCGTGCGTCGAGGCGGAACACCGCCCCGACCGCTTCCGCGCGCTCGCGCATGCTCACGAGCCCGAACCCGCGTCGGCGGGCCGCCTCGACGGGGTCGAAGCCGACCCCGTCGTCGACGACGCGCAGCAGCACGCGGTCGCCGTTCACGAGCTCGACCCGGGCTCCCCGGGCGCGGCCGTGCACCGCGGCGTTCGTCACCGCCTCGCAGGCGATCCGGATCAGCGCTTCCCGCTGCTCGGCGGCGAGCTCGATCCCCGGCGCGAGGTCGAAGGAGACGTCGAGCCCGGTCCGAGCGGCCACCTCCTCGGTGGCCTGGGCGAGCACGAGCTCGAGCGGCTCGTCGAGGGGCCGGGTCGAGCGCCGCGATCGCGCGGCGCGAGTCGGCGAGGCCTCGCATCGCCGCGGCGCCGATCTGACGGGCCTCCTCGCCGTCGGCGTCGGCGAGCCGCCGCGACGCGCGGTCGATGAAAGCGAGCTCCTGCGCGACGCCGTCGTGCAGGTCGCGGGCGATCCGCCGCCGCTCCTCGAGCACCGCCGCCGCCGCGAGCCCGTGCCAGTAGCGCTTGATCTCGATCGCGGCGCCGGCGAGGAGCACGAGGTAGAAGGCGAGCCGGAAGATCGTGCCCGTGTAGATCCACTCGGGCTGGACGGGCGGGAAGAGGAAGTAGTGGAGCCGGCTGAAGGCGCCGATCGTGGTCGCGACCGCGAGCCACGTCAGCAGCGGGTCGCGCTCGCGCTCGGCACCGCGGGCGAACCCGGCTGCGGCGGCGGCCAGCCCGAGCGTCGCCCCGAGGCTGACGATCAGATAGACCGGGTGGCGGGAGAAGAACGGATGGGCGGGATCGAGCTCGAGGAAGTTGGCGCGGAGCGGGAACCGCGAGAAGAGCAGATTGAGCGAGAGCGCGAAGACGGCCGAGAGGAGCAGGGCAACGAGGGCCGACGCTGCGATCCCGCGCCGCGACCGGACGAGGCTCGCCCGGGGGAGGAACGCGGAGAGCGCCAGGATCCCGACGCCCGCGAGGCTCGCGCCCCAGGCGAAGTCGCGGCCCGTGACCGAGGGGCCGAGCACGACGTTCGCCGTCGTGACGGCGTTCGAGACGGCCAGCGTGACCAGCCCGACGGCGACGCCGAGGTGGTCGAGCCGGCGGCTCCGCAGATAGCGGCCGATGAACGTGTAGGCCACGATCAGCGCGATCAGTGCCGCGGAGGTCTCGATCGCGACCCGGAGCGACGGGTCGCGGTAGGCGAACCGGAGGTTCGGCAGCAGCGCGATCGCAACGGTCACGAGACCTGCGATCAGCGCGACGACGCCGCAGAGCGTCAGCGGGCGTGCCCTCATCGATGTCCTCCTCCTCGACGAGTACCCTACTCCGCGACGTGACGGCGATCGACTGGATTGCGCTCGCCGTCATCGCGGTGACTGCG
>CAWJWW010000002.1:872500-2251953 GCA_963846665.1 uncultured Gaiellaceae bacterium | reverse complement strand
GCCTGTGTCGCCGGCAGCGGCCGGTGCGTCGCCCGCGCGCGTCACGGCCGCCAGCGAGGCGACGGCGACGACGGCGAGGCCTGTGAGGAGGATCGTCAGCTTTTTCATACGACTCATACGCCGCCCGTTCGCCATTCGTCACACTGCCCTGTCCTGTGGAGACGCGGTTCGTCGACTGTCGCGCATCGCGGACGCGTACGAGGCGGGGCACGTCCCCGGCGCGGCCCACGCCGACCCGGAGCGCGACCTGACCGGGACGGACGGCGGCGGCCGCCATCCCCTCCCGGTCGGGGAGGCGTTCGCCGCCTGGGCCTCGCTGGCGGGGATCGGCCCCGAGACGCTGGTCGTCGCCTACGACGGCGGCACGGGCTGGGCCGCGCGGCTCTGGTGGCTCCTCCGGCACTTCGGGCACGACCTCGCCGGCGTGATCGAGCTCGAGAGCTGGCGGGGGCCGCTCCGGCAAGGCGGCGAGGAGATCGCGCCTGCGGCCTTCGAGGCCCGGCCCCGCGCCGACGACATCGTGCGGGCGGACGAGATCCTGGCGCGGCTCGACGATCCCGCGCTCGTGCTGGTGGACGCCCGGGCGCCGGAGCGCTGGCGCGGCGAGGTCGAGCCGCTCGACCGGATCGCGGGCCGGATCCCAGGCGCCCGCAACCTCCCGTTCGGAAGCGCAGTGCCCGCCGACCTGCTCGAGTCGGAGGACCTCGTCGTGTACTGCGGCTCGGGCGTGACCGCCTGCGTGAACGCGCTCGCGCTCGTGCAGGCCGGGCGCGAGGACGTCCGCCTCTATCCGGGCTCGTGGAGCGAGTGGTCGGAGCTCGGGAACCCCGTCGAGCGGGACTAGAGGCTCAGGCTGCCGCGGAGGCGGTTCCGCGTGGCAGGTACTGCTGCCAGACGGAGGGGATCGAGGGCGTCGCCAGGTGGATGAAGAGGACGGGCGCCGGCGCCCGGGGTGGCCGCTGCAGCGTCAACCCGGTCTCCTCGAGCAGGCGGCTCCCCTTGCGGAGATTGCAGGGCGAGCAGGCGGTGACGACGTTCTCCCAGACGGACTCGCCGCCGCGGGAGCGCGGGATCACGTGATCGAGCGTCATCCGGCCCGTCGTCGTGCCGCAGTAGACGCAGCGCCAGCCGTCGCGGGCGAAGAGCGCGCGGCGGGAGATCTTGCGCTGGATCGCGCGCGGGACCCGGACGTACTGGACGAGCCGGATCACGTGCGGCCAGACATAGGTGTCCGTCGCCGAGTGGAGCGCCTTGGGCAGGCTCTCGAGCACCTCTGCCTTCCCCTTCCAGACGAGCACGTGCGCACGTCGGACCGAGCAGACGTTGAGTGGCTCGAAGCTCGCGTTCAGGACGAGGACGTGTTGCAACTCGGGCGAAGCGTACCAGTCTGCTTGCGCAAGTCCGGGATCCGCAGAAGCGGATCCCGGACGCGCCAAGACCCCTAAAGGGCCGCTTCGCGGCCGTCCGCCGCCGATGCGTGAAGACCCCCTGAAGGGGTCGCTCCGCGACCCATCCGTCGATCGATCGGCCGACGCCGCCGAGCGCGAGGGGCGAAAACCGGGGACTGTCCCCGAATGTGAAAGAAGTGCAACTCTTCTTCCACAGGCTGCGATCCGGGGAGCGCCGGCGGCTAGCCTGCGGCCATCGCGCGCTCGACCGCCTCGAGCTCCTCGGGCGAGAGCGCGATCGGCGCACGGCCACGATCGAGCTCCTTCACGTAGATCCGGGCGTAGTCGCGGCCCTGGATCGCGGTGACGATCGTGCCCGTCCGGTTGGCGTCGAGGAAGGCGAACGACGCCGACTGGTGACCGCCCGTACCGGCGTAGGCGTCGTAGCGGACGACCGACGTGTTCGTGACCGAGCCGTCGACACGCCGGTCGACCCGGGAGAGCGCGGCGGCGATCTCGTCCACGGCTCCATGGAGGTCGTCGATCCGCCCCTGGAGCGAGACGGCGAAGTCGACCAGGTCGGAGCGGCCACCCCCGAGGAGGACACGCTGCGCCGCCCGGAGCCGCCGGACGCGCACCCAGAGCCAGAAGGAGAGCCCGAGCGCGACAGCGGCGGCCGCAGCGGCGGCGATCGCGACGAGAAGGCTCGCGGTCACTCGACCGAGAAGATGACCTTGTACTCGGCCGAGTTGTTGCTCGTGTTCTTCTCTCCGGGCACCGGGTCGACGTCGATCCGCAGCGTGCGCAGCTCCCCGAAGTCGATCGAGGGGAAGTCACGGAACACGACGGTCTTCGTCTCGTCCGGGTTGATCAGGTCGATCGTCTGCTTCTTGACGATCGGGGTCGGGCTCTGCTGGATCGTCAGGGTGACCGTGATCTTGACCTCCTGGTTGTCGCCCGTGTCCTGGACGGCGACGGCGAAGCCGAGGTCGGTGGAGGCGACGATCGTGTTCTCGGAGCTCGTGGAGAGAGCCTGCCCGCCGGGAAGCGTCTTGACGGAGAGGATCCCCGTCCCGTGGAGGCCGCTCGAGGTCGTCCCTGACGTCGTCGTGCCGTTGATCCGCTGCCAGATCGGGACCATCGAACGCGTGCTCGCAAGGTCGGCGGTCTGGACGAAGTTGGAGTCGGGCACCTCGACGCCGCTGATGTCCTGGGCGCGGAGCTCGGCGATCGCGGGCGTCTTGAAGAGGTCGTCCCAGATCACGTCGCTCGCGACGAGCCGCTGCGCCTGGGCCGCGAGCAGCCCACCTGCGGCGGCGGCGTCCTTCGACGTGCGGGTGTTCTTGAACTCGGCAGAGAGCCCCTCGAGGCCGTTGACGCGGAACTGGAGCGCCTCGAGCATCGACTGGTGCGCGGGCCTGCAGCGGGCCCGGGACGTCGAGCTTCTCGGCGTCGTCGGCGCTCAGCTTCTGTTGCTGGACGAGACCGGCGAGCTGCTTGTCCAGGTCGGCGGGCTTGAGGCCGGGTGTCGTCAGGACGTCGTTCAGCTCGCGACCGACGCGCTCGGACGAGTTCGCCACGGAGGTGACGTCCTCCAGGTAGGCGCGGTACGCGTCGCGCTTCTTGCTCTCCTGACAGCTCTGCGTCCAGAGGACGAGCAGGACGACGATCAGGATCGCAAAGGCGATCAGGCCCATCAGCCGCAGCAGCGGCGTGAGGCCGGCGCCCGGACGGAGCGGTGGCCGGATCGGCCGCCTCGGCCCCTTCGGGCCTCTCGGGCCTTTCGGGCCGCTGCCGAGCGGGTTCCGGAGCGTGCGCTCGCGCCCCGACGCCTCCTGGGTCTCAGGCTCGTCGAAGAAGTCGAACTCGAAGTCGGGCTCGCGGCTACTCACGGCAGTGGGTGGAACGTGATCACTGTAACGGGTGCTTCGGCCTGAAAAGGACTTTCTCCTGCCACGGCCAACGCAGAGGGACCGTGTCGTCGGCTGCCACTGCACTCCCGTTCGACCAACTCGTGCTGGGCCGATACCGGCCGCTCAAGCCGCTCGGGAGCGGGGCGTCGGGCTCGGTCTGGCTCGCCCGGGACGAGCAGAACGGCCTCGACGTGGCGCTGAAGATCGTCCCGCGCGAGGGCAAGGCTGCCTTCAGGGCCGAGCGGGAGGCCGAGGCGGCGAGCCGGCTCCGGCACGAGCGCTGCCTCCGCTCCTACGGCTTCGGCTCCGATGCCGGCCACGTCTACATCGCCTACGAGTACGTCGGGGGCCGGACGCTCCGGGAGGCGATGCGGGGCGGCGAGCTGACCGACCCGCGCGCGGTCGAGGCGGCCGCCCAGATCCTGGAGGGGCTCGCGCACGCGCACGGCCGCGGGATCACCCACCGCGACGTCAAGCCCTCGAACATCCTGCTGCTCGACGAGGCGCAGGTCTCGATCCGCCTGATCGACTTCGGGCTCGCGCGCTTCGACGAGGCCGAGACCCTGACCGCCGTCGGCGACGTCCCGGGCACGCTCGCCTACATCTCGCCCGAGCGGCTCGCCGGTGCGGAGGCTGGCCCGGCCGCGGACGTCTGGGGCGTCGGGATCCTGCTCTGGGAGTCGCTCGCAGGCAAGCATCCCTTCTGGGGGATCCCGATCCAGGCGATGGCCGATGCGATCGAGCAAGGGCCGCCGTCCCTCGCGACCGAGCGCCCCGACCTGCCGCAGCGCCTGCTCGCGGCGATCGGCCATGCGCTCGCGCCCGATCCCGGCCGCCGGCCGTCCGCCGCCGCGCTCGCTCACGAGCTGCGGGAGTCGTTCCACCCCCGCCGCCGGAAGCCGCCGAAGCCGAGGCAGAAGGAAACCAAGGCGAGGTCGAAGGGAGTAAGTGTTGTTGCAACACAAAGTCCGCTCGTCCGCGTGCTCCCTCCCGTCGCGGCCGGCGTCGCCACCCTGGCAGGCTCGACGGCGCTCCCCTTCTTCCCCCAGGGCTGGGGGGTCGCGCTCGCGCTCGCCGCTGCCGCGCTGACGCTCGCCCGCCCCCGGGCCGGGCTCGCGCTCGCCCTGGCCGCTCCGGCCCTGCCCCTCGGGAACCTGTCCCAGGGACTGTCCCTCCTCTATCTGGCTCTGGCAGCGGGCTGGCTGGCCCTCTTCTGGCGCGAGGCCCGGGCCGGGCTCGCCTTCCTCGCAGGGCCGCTGCTGGCCCCGCTCGGCCTGATCGGGCTCGTCCCGATCGCCGTCCAGCCGGTCCGCGACCCGCTCCGCCGAGCGGCTCAGGCGGGAGCGGCGGTCGTCGTCGCCACGGTTGCCGCCGGCCTCCGGGGCGAGGCGCTGCCGTTCGGCGCGGGAGAAAGTGTTGTTGCAACACAAAGTCTTCTCGCCGGCGTCGCGAGCCCGCTCGAGGCGGCGCGGATCCTCGGGCAGGCGCTCCCGCCCGTCGTCGGACTGGAGGCGCTCGCGCTCGCCGCGGTCGCGGTCGCGATCCCCTTCGCGACCGGGCTCTGGCGAATCGCGCTCCTGGGTGCGGGCTTCCTCGCAGCCACGCTCCTGCTCGCTCCGTCGGCTCCCGCGCTCCCGCTCGTCGCCGCCGCCTGGGTCACCTGCGCCGGGCTGGCGTGGCGGAAGGCGCATTAGACTCGGCCGAAGGGGGAACCGTCCTCCGTCGGGTATGAGTGTCCTCCGGAACATCGAGCAGAAGATCGAAGGCCTCTTCGAGGGGATGTTCGGCCGTGCCTTCCGGACGCACGTCCAGCCGGTCGAGCTGGCGCGCAAGCTCGCGAAGGAGATGGACGAGCACCGCTCGATCTCCGTCTCCCGGGTCTACGTCCCGAACGAGTACACCGTCTACCTCGCCGGCGACGACCGAGAGCAGTTCTCCGGCTACGAAGGCTCGCTGATCGGGGAGCTGCAGGACTACCTGCTCGAGCACGCGCGCCGCGAGAGCTACGCGACGCTGACGCCGCCGCAGGTGCTGATCAAGACCGACCCCGACCTCTCGATCGGCGAGTTCGGGATCGCGACGCGGATGGTGCAGCCCGAGGGGAAGCGCGGCCCCCGCCTCGACGAGCCGGCCGAGCAGGTCGAGCCCGGCGCGACGATGATCTACAAGCCGAAGGCGCCCGTGCCCACCGAGGCCGCCTCGCCGGTCGAGCTCGGGATCGAGCGCGAGCGCTTCTCGCTGACGATGAATGGCGAGAAGCACCTCCTGTCCGAGCGCCGTGCCGTCCTCGGCCGCTCGAAGGAGGCTGACATCCAGGTGCCCGACGCGAACGTCTCGCGCCGCCACGCCGAGGTCCGTCAGGAGGGCTCGGCCTGGTGGATCGTCGACCTCGACTCGACCAACGGGACAGCCCTGAACGGGAAGCGCGTCAGCCGGGCGAAGCTCACCCCCGGGGACACGCTCACCCTCGGCGACCTCGACCTCCACTTCGCGCTCGAGGAGGACGGACGAGTGAACATCCAGGTCGACGAGGCGCTCCTCGTGCTCAAGATCGCCTTCATCGTGCTCCTCTACCTCTTCATCTGGCGGATCGTTCGCAGCGCCAGCCGCGACTTCCGCCAGGGCCCGGCCCAGGAGAGCATGATCATCGCCCCCGGCCAGGCCGCGGCAGCGGGGCTCGCGCCGCGGACGGTGAAGGCGCGGCTCGTCGTGCTCAAGAGCCCCGCGCTCGACCCGGGCGAGGAGATCCCCGTCGACACTCTCCCGGTCTCGATCGGCCGCGGCGGCCAGAACGACGTCCCGCTCGACGGGGACGAGTTCTCCTCGGCGCAGCACGCCCGCTTCGAGGCCAAGCGCGACGGGCTCTGGGTCGAGGACACCGGCTCGACGAACGGCACCTTCGTCAACGGCGCCCAGGTGACGAGCCCGCGCCGGCTGACCAAGGGCGACATCGTGCGAGTGGGCCAGACGGACTTCCGGGTGGACCTGTGATCCTCGGCCGCTCCGCCGGCGCGACCGACACCGGCCGCCGCCGCCGCCACAACGAGGACTCGTACGTCTGCGAGCCGCCGCTCTTCGCGATCGCGGACGGGATGGGCGGCGCCCAGGCCGGCGAGGTCGCGTCGAGGCTCGCCGCCTCCGTGCTGGAGGAGAAGCGCGCCGACGAGCTCGCCGGAGAGGAGCTCGTCGCGGAGCTGATCCAGGAGGCGAACCGCCGCGTCTTCCAGCGCTCGAGCGAGGACGCCGCCGTCTCCGGGATGGGCACGACGATGACCGTCGCCCTCGTCGCCGACGACGCCGCCTCGATCGTGATCGGCCACGTGGGCGACTCGCGCGCCTACCGGATCCGCGCCGGCGCACTCGAGCAGCTGACACACGACCACTCCCTCGTGGGCGAGCTGATCCGGAGCGGACGCCTGTCGCCGGAGGAGGCCGAGTCGCACCCGCAGCGCTCCGTGATCACGCGCGCGGTCGGCACCGAGCCGGACGTGGACGTGGACACCTTCACCGTCGAGACGGAGCCGGGCGACGTCTACCTGCTCTGCTCGGACGGGCTCACCGACATGCTCTCCGACGCCGAGATCCAGGGCCTCGTCGAGGGGAACGAGCTCGACCGGGCCCTCGACGGCCTGATCCGGGCCGCGAACTCGAGCGGGGGCGAGGACAACATCACGGTCGTCGCGTTCGAGATCGCGGAGGGAACGGCCGTGGACGCCGGCGAGCCAGACGCAGGGGAGACCGCCCGGATGCCGGCCGCCGTCGCAGAGCCGGAGCCGAACCCGGTCCAGGACGACGAGGACACGCTCTCCGGGCTCGAGGCCGTTCCCGCCATCGACACCGCGGTCTTCTCCGCCGACGAGCTCCGCGACCACATCGGGACCGACGCCGCGCCGGCCGGCCGCGAACGGCGGCGGAGCGTGCTCCCCTTCCTCCTGCTCCTGGCCGTGCTCGTCGCAATCGCGGCGCTCGTCGTCTGGGGGCTCACCCGCTGACGGCCCGGAACCGCGAGCTTCTCAACCTGGTCGCCGTGAGCCTGCTCACCGCGATCGGCTTCGCCTCCGTCTACATCGCCCGGTCCGAGCTCGTCTCGACCGCTTCGCTGACCTACGCGGCCCTCTTCGTCGGCCTCTACCTCGTGGCGCACGTGATCGCTCGGATCGCGGTGCCGTACGCCGATTCGTACCTGCTCCCGATCGCGGCGCTCCTCTCGGCGGTCGGGGTGACGATGATCTACCGCCTCAACCCGGACGACGCCTTCCGCCA
The DNA here is from genome assembly GCA_963846665.1 of uncultured Gaiellaceae bacterium. Lineage (GTDB taxonomy): Bacteria > Actinomycetota > Thermoleophilia > Gaiellales > Gaiellaceae > Gaiellasilicea. The sequence continues at coordinate 2,244,389 of CAWJWW010000002.1, read as the reverse complement.
GAGCCTCTGGGTGGTGATCGGCGTGGCCGCCTTCGCCGGCACGCTGCTCGCGCTCCGCTGGGACTACCGCCGGGTCGAGAGCTACAAGTACCTGCTCGGGATCGCCTCGCTCGTCCTGCTCGCGCTCCCGGCGCGTCCCCGGGATCGGCCAGACGATCAACGGCGCCCGGCTCTGGGTCAAGGTCGGCTCGTTCCAGTTCCAGCCGGGCGAGCTGGCGAAGATCCTCCTGATCGTCTTCCTCGCCGGCTATCTGCGGGACAAGCGGGAAGTGCTCGCGCAGGGCCGCCTGAAGGACTTCGGGCCGCTGCTCGTGATCTGGGGCGCCGCCATGCTCGTGCTCCTGCAGACGAACGACCTCGGCAGCGCGCTCCTCCAGTTCGGGATCTTCCTCGCGATGCTCTACGTCGCCACCGCCAAGGGCTGGTTCGTCGGGGCCGGGCTCGCGCTCTTCCTGCTCGGCTCGGCCGTGATCTACCAGTTCGTCGGCCACGTCCAGGAGCGCGTGACGATCTGGCTCCATCCCGTGGACGGAGAGCCCCGTGCCCTGTGCGAGCACCGGCGAGCTGGCGCTGCGCCAGGACTGCGGCTCCTTCCAGCTCGTCAAGAGCCTCTACTCGATCGGAAACGGCGGCTACGGCGGGACGGGCCTCGGCCAGGGCACCTTCACGACGACGGCCGGCGACCCGATCATCCCGTTCCTCAACACCGACTTCATCTACTCGGCGATCGCGCAGGAGCTCGGCCTGATCGGCTCGTCGGCGGTGCTGCTCGTCTTCATGCTCTTCATCGCCCGGGGGATGCGCGTCGCGCTCGCCGCCGACGACGGCTTCTCGAAGCTGCTCGCCGCCGGGCTCACCTTCGGCTTCGCGCTCCAGACGTTCATCATCGTCGGCGGCGTGCTCCGGGTGATCCCGCTGACGGGGATCACACTCCCCTTCATCTCCTACGGCGGCTCCAGCGTCGTCGCCAACTTCGTTCTCCTGGCCGGGCTGCTGCTCGTCTCCAACCGCGCGAACGCGCCCCGATGAGGCCGCGGCGATGAACGACCAGATCCGCAAGCTCGCGATCGTCGCGACCGGTCTGATCGTCGCGCTCGTCGTCGCCACGACCTACTGGCAGGCGTGGGCCGCGGGCGACCTCGCCGACCGGCAGGACAACCAGATCCAGCGGGTCGCCCAGTTCACGATCAAGCGGGGCGAGATCCTCAGTGGGGCGCCGCTCGCGGTCAACGACCCGGACCGCGTCGGCGGCAAGACGCTCTACTTCCGCCGGTACCCGCAGCAGGGCCTGGCCGCGCACGTCGTCGGCTACTCGACGCAGTCCCGCGCCCGCTCGGGTCTCGAGCGCTCGATGAACGACTACCTGACCGGGGCGAACGCGAACCTGAGCACCGTCGTCGGGACCGCGCTCGACAAGCTCAAGGGCGCCACCGTGACGGGAAACAGCCTTCGGCTGACGCTGAACCTGAAGGCGCAGCGGACGGCGCTCGACGCGCTCGGCGGCCGCTGCGGCTCGGTCGTGGCCCTCGACGTCAGGACCGGCAAGGTGCTGGTGCTGGCGAGCTCGCCGACCTTCAACCCGAACGTGATCGAGAAGGACTTCGGCGCGATCGACCGGATCCAGGCTCCGTGCAAGCCGGTGGCGCCGCTGATCAACCGCGCCACCGACGGTCTCTACGCGCCGGGCTCGACCTTCAAGGTCGTGACGGCGGCGGCCGCGATCGACTCCGGCGAGTTCAAGCCGAGCTCGGAGTTCGTCGACCCCGGCTACTGCGACGTCTACGGCAAGCGCGTGAACAACTACGACACGACGCGCCCGTTCGGCCGGATCGACCTGCGCACGGCCCTCAAGTACTCCGTCAACTCCGTCTTCTGCAACATCGGCAAGGAGCTCGGGGCGAAGAAGCTCGTCGACTACGCGAAGCGCTTCGGCTTCTACTCCGAGCCGCCACTCGAGACGCCGTCGAACGAGCGCGTCCCCAGCGGCCTCTACGACGACGGCGAGCTCTTCGACCCGGAGGACGACAGCCAGGTCGACGCGGGCCGCTTCGCCTTCGGCCAGGAGCGGCTGCTCGTGACGCCGCTCCAGATGGCGATGGTCGCAGCCACGATCGCGAACGGCGGCGTCGTGATGCGCCCGTACGTCGTCGACCGCATCCTCGGCCCCAAGGGGAAGACCGTGCAGCGGACGAAGCCCGACGAGCTCGGCCGCGCCGTCAAGGCGGAGACCGCCGCCGAGGTGCAGGCGATGATGGAGGGGGTCGTCGACGGAGGCACCGGCACCGGCGCCCGGATCTCCGGGCTCGTGATGGGCGGCAAGACCGGCACGGCCGAGACCGGGGTCGCGGGCCTGAACACGACGTGGTTCATCAGCTTCGCCGGCAAGGAGCGGCCCGAGGTCGCGATCGCGGTCGTCGTCGAGCAGCAGAACTCGACGGGCGGCGAGACGGCGGCTCCGGTCGCGCGTCAGGTCCTGCAGGCACTCTTCCCCGAGGCGGCGAACTAGGTCAGATGGTGCGCGATCCCCTCATCGACACGCTCTTCGACGGTCGCTACCAGATCGTGCGCAAGCTCGGCTCCGGCGGGATGGCGAACGTCTACCTCGCCGAGGACCAGGAGCTGGGCCGCCGGGTCGCGATCAAGATCCTCGACGACCGGCACGCGAGCGACGAGCAGTTCGTCGAGCGCTTCCGGCGCGAGGCGCAGAACGCGGCCGGGCTCTCGCATCCGAACATCGTCTCGATCTACGACCGCGGTGAGGCGGAGGGGACGTACTACATCGCGATGGAGTACGTCGAGGGGCGGACGCTGAAGGAGCTGATCGTCGCCCGCGGCCCCTCCCCGATCGGGATCGGCGTCGACTACAGCCGCCAGATCCTCTCGGCGCTCCGCTTCGCGCACCGGAACGGGATCGTCCACCGCGACATCAAGCCGCACAACGTGATCGTGGACGGCGAGGGCCGGGTCAAGGTGATGGACTTCGGGATCGCCCGGGCCGGAACGAGCCAGATGACGGAGGCCGGCTCGATCATCGGCACCGCCCAGTACCTCTCCCCGGAGCAGGCCCGCGGCGCGCCCGTCGACCAGACCTCCGATCTCTACTCGACCGGGATCGTCCTCTACGAGCTGCTGACGGGAGCGGTGCCGTTCAACGGCGACACCCCGGTCGAGATCGCGATGAAGCATCTCTCGCAGACGCCCGCGCCCGCCTCGAGCCTCCGGCCGGAGATCCCGCGCGACCTCGACTACGTGATCCTGCGCGCACTCGCGAAGGAGCCGGCCGACCGCTACCACTCGGCCGAGGAGATGGACGCCGACCTGGAGCGGATCGCGCGCGGGATCGGCGTCTCGGCCGAGACAGCGGAGGCAGCGACGACCGTCCTCTCCCGCACGGAGGTCACCGAGGGCGCGACCACGATCCGGCCCGCCGGCGCGCCGACGGCCGCGTCGACGACGTACACGCCGGGCCGCTACTACGAGTACGACGACACCCGCAGCCGCCGCTCGATCGGGCCCTGGCTGCTCGGCTTCCTCCTCTTCGTCCTGATCCTCGTCGGCGGCTTCTTCGCGTACAGCCGGATCCAGGACCAGCTCAGCTCGACCGCCCAGGTCACCGTCCCGGACGTGGTCGGGCTCGAGGAGGAGCTCGCCGTCGCGAACATCAAGGAGAAGGGGCTGGAGCCGAACATCCGGCGCGAGGCCGACTCCGAGGTGCCGCAGGGCACGGTCGTCTCCCAGGATCCGGAACCGCCCGTGAAGATCGAGAAGGGCAACTTCGTCACGATCGTCGTCTCCACCGGCAAGCCGAAGGTGCGGGTGCCGGGCGTCGTCGGCAAGAGCAGGGACGACGCCGTCGCCGAGCTGACCTCGGCGGGCCTGAAGCCGAAGGTGGTCAAGATCCCCTCCAACCAGCCCGTCGACACCGTCACCGCCCAGGCGCCGAAGGCCAGCACCGAGGTGATCGAGGGGACCGAGGTCCGGATCAACGTCTCCTCCGGCCCGAAGCCGGTCGCGGTCCCGAACGTCGTCGGCACCGCCTACGAATCGGCCGCGTCCCAGCTCCAGGGCTCGGGCTTCGCGGTCGCGCGCGAGGACGTCGACTCGGAGGAGGCCGAGGGGATCGTCGTCGGCCAGGATCCCGGGCGCGAACTCCCTCGCCTCGAAGGGCTCGACGATCACGCTCCAGGTCTCGAAGGGCCCGACGACGTCGGGGATCCCGGACGTGACGAGCCAGGAGACCCCGGCTGCGCGAAGCCAGCTTCGCGGCGCCGGCTTCCGGTCGACCGTCGTCCCGCAGGACACGGACGATCCGACGCTGGACGGAATCGTCCTCGCTCAGGATCCGCCCGGCGGCGACCAGGCCGAGCCGGGCTCGACCGTGACGCTCTTCGTCGGCCGCTTCGTCGCGGCGACGACGGACACGACCCCGACCGACACGGTCCCGTGAGCCGCAGGACCCGCGTCGCCGTCGTCGCGGGCGGACGCTCCAGCGAGCACGAGATCTCGCTCGCCTCCGCGCGCTCGGTGGTCGCGGCGCTCGACCCCGAGCGCTACGAGGTCGTCGAGGTGGCGATCGGGCGCGACGGCCGCTGGGAGCTCGGGGCCGGCGCGAAGGAGCTCGGCGAGGGCACGCCGATCGAGTCGCTGCCGGTGCTCGCCGAGCACGCCTCCCCCGCGCAGGCCCTCGGCTCGGTCGACGTCGTCGTCCCGATCCTGCACGGCCCCTTCGGCGAGGACGGCACGGTGCAAGGACTGCTCGAGCTCGCCGGCATCCCCTACGTCGGCGCCGGGGTCGCGGCCTCCGCGCTCTGCATGGACAAGGACCTCTGCAAGGCCGTGCTCCGCGACCGCGGGATCCCCGTCGCCCGCAACGTGACGCTCCGGCTCGGCGACGAGATCAGCAACCCGTTCGGCTTCCCGGTCTTCGTCAAGCCCGCCCGGCTCGGCTCCTCCGTCGGGATCTCGAAGGCGCACGACGAGACCGAGCTCGAGGCCGCGGTCGCGCTCGCGCGCCGCCACGACGAGAAGGTGCTCGTCGAGGAGCTGCTCGCGGGCACGGAGGTCGAGGTCGGCGTGCTCGGCAACCTCATGCCCGCGCCGGTCGCCTCCGTCGTCGGCGAGATCGTCCCCCACGCCGAGTGGTACGACTACGCCGCGAAGTACGACGCGGGCGGCTCCGAGATCGTGATCCCGGCGAGGCTCCCGGAAGAGACCGCGCGGCGCGTGCAGGAGCTGGCCGTCGAGGCGTTCGTGGCGACCGAGTGCGAGGGAATGGCGCGCGTCGACTTCTTCGTGCTCGAGGACGGCACCCCCGTCGTCAACGAGCTGAACACCATCCCCGGCTTCACCGAGACGAGCGTCTACGCCCGGCTCTTCGAAGCCTCCGGGATCCCGTACGCCGAGCTGCTCGACCGGCTGATCGCGCTGGCGCTCGAGCGCCACGAGCGGCGCTCGACTCTCCGGTACTAGCGGGCCTTGACCTCGTTCACGTGGGCGCGACCGTCGAGGTCGGTGATCCACACGAGCAGGTAGCGCGCCTTCGCGTCCTTGAGCTCCCAGGTCGTCGTCGCCCCCACCGTCTTGCTCTCGCCGACGGTGCGGAAGTTCCCGGTCGGCGAGTCGCTCGCCTTGATCTCCGCGGTGTACCCGGGCGTGTCGGTGGTGACGGTGACGCTGGAGAGGTCGCGCGGCGAGCCCGCGTCGAGGACGACGCCGACACCGCTCTTCGTGGCGCTGAAGTCCTGGTAGGTCGAGGTCGTCCAGTAGCTGGCGGGATCGCCGTCGGCGGCGCTCGCGACGGCCTCGGGATGCTCGGCCCCGTCGTCGCCCTCCGGGTCGTAGGAGGCGATCCCCGCGAGCGCGATCGGCGCTGAGGCGCCGGAGCCCCTGCCGGAGGCACCGGCGTCGTCGTCACGGAGGAAGAGGAGCCCGCCGAGGACGAGGGCGAAGACGAGCGCGGCGAGCAGGACGTAGAGGAGCGTGTGCGGGCGTCCGCGGTCGCATCGGCGGCGGCTGCCGCGCGCCGCCGGCGGGGCGGGCGCTGCTTCCGCGGGCGCCGCTGCTTCTGCACCGGGCTGCGGACGATCATCGTCGCGTCGCCGTCGCCCCGGTTGTCCAGCTCGGCGAGACAGGCCAGCAGCTCCTCGACGACGCCGTTCATCCCTTCTGGCCGGTCGCGCGGATCCTTCGCCATGCACCGCTCGACGAGCGACGCCAGGCGGAGCGGGCAGTCGGGGCGCTTCTCGAGCAGGCTCGGCACCTCCTCGTTCACGTGCCGCATCGCGACCGTGAGGAAGTTGTCGCCGGGGAACGGCACCTCGCCGGCGAGCAGCTCGTAGAGGACGACCCCGAACGAGTAGACGTCGGTCTGGGCGTCGACGCGCTCGCCCCGCGCCTGCTCGGGCGCGATGTAGTGGCTCGTCCCGAGCACGGTGCCGGTCTGCGTCTGCCCGACGGCGTCGAGCGAGCGGGCGATCCCGAAGTCGGTCACCTTCGCGTGCCCCTCGCCGTTCACGAGCACGTTCTGCGGCTTGATGTCGCGGTGGATCAGGCCGGCGTTGTGCGCGAACGCGAGCGCGCGGCCGACCTCGAGCCCGTACTCGATCGCGCTCCGCACCGGCAGCGGCCCGCCGCGGTCGACGAGATCCTTCAGCGTCTCGCCCTCGACGAACTCGAAGACGATGAACTGGCGGCCGTCCTCCTCGCCCCGGTCGATCACCGTGACGATCCCGGGATGCGAGAGCTGCGCCGCTGCGCGCGCCTCGCTCCGGAACCGCTCCACGTAGTCGGAATCCTCGCTGAAGTGGTCGTGGAGGATCTTGAGCGCAACGCTGCGCTCGAGCTGCGTGTCGTGCGCGCAGTAGACGACGGACATTCCGCCCCTGCCGACGACGTCCTTCAGCTCGTACCGGTCCGCGATGAGTTGGCCCACTGCCACCAACGTAGCGTTCCCAAGCCTGCAAAAAGCTAGTCGTGCGAAAAGCTAGTCGCGCGCGAGGACGCTCTCGAGCGCGTCCTCCCAGACCCCGAGCGCCTCGTCCAGCTCGGCGTCGGTGATCACGAGCGGGCAGAGCACCCGGATGCAGTTCGAGTGCACGCCGGCCCGGAGCAGGAGGAGGCCGCGCCCGGTCGCCGCGTCGATCACGGCCTGGGCGAGGTCGGGTGCGGGCACGCTTCGTCGCAGGGTCGCGGACGAGCTCGAGCGCGAGCATCGCGCCGAGGCCGCGCACCTCGCCGATCTCCGGGTACCGCTCCTGCCACGCGAGCATGCGGCTGCGCATCGTGTCGCCGATCGTGTTCGCGCGCTCCACGAGCCCCTCGTCGTCGATCACGTCGAGGACGGCGAGCGCGGCCGCCTGGGCGACGGGGTTGCCGACGTAGGTGCCGCCGACCGCGCCGTCGTGCGCTGCGTCGACGATCGACGCCTTGCCGAGGACGCCCGAGAGCGGCAGGCCGGCGGCGATCGACTTGGCGACCGTGATCAGGTCGGGCTCGACGCCCGAGTGCTCGATCGCGAAGAAGCGGCCGGTGCGGGCGAAGCCGCTCTGCACCTCGTCGGCGATCAGGACGATCCCGTGCCGGTCGCAGATCTCGCGGAGGGCGACCAGGTACTCCGTCGGCGCCGGGTGGAAGCCGCCCTCGCCCTGGACGGGCTCGATGATGATCGCCGCGACCTGCTCGGGCGCGACCTGCGTCAGGAAGAGCTGGTCGAGCGCCGCCAGGGCCGTCTCGGTGTCCGGCCCGCGGTAGGGCTGCGGGAACGGGATCCGGTAGACCTCGGGCGCGAGCGGCCCCATCCCGACCTTGTACGGGTGCGGCTTCGAGGTCAGCGTCATCGAGAGCAGCGTGCGGCCGTGGAAGGCGCCCTCGTAGGCGATCACGGCCGGGCGGCCCGTGGCGAGGCGCGCGAACTTGATCGCGTTCTCGACCGCCTCGGTGCCGGCGTTGAAGAACGCGGCCTTGGCGGGAACCGTGAACGGCGAGCGCTCGAGCAGTCGCTCGGCGAGCTCGACGTACGGCTCGTAGGGGACGATCGTGAAGTCCGTGTGGGCGAAGCGGGAGAGCTGCTCGGTCGCGGCCTCGACGACGCGCGGGTGGGCGTGGCCGGTGTTCAGGCAGCCGACACCGCCCGTGAAGTCGAGGAAGGTGTTCCCGTCGACGTCGGTGAGCCGAGCGCCGTGGCCCTCGTGGGCGACGATCGGGAGCACGATCGACTTGGCGTTCGCGATCACGCGCTCCTTGCGGGCGAGGATCTCCTGGGAGCGCGGCCCCGGGATCGCGGTGCGCAGCTCGATCGTCTTGGTCGCGGCCATAACCGGCAGGATAGCCAAGATGGAGGTCGACTGCATAGATGCATAGTGCGCATTCATTCGAGCAGGAGGTCGGCGGCGATCCGCTGGCGGCGTTCGAGCGCTGGTTCGCAGAGGCGGGCGAGACGGGGCTCGCCTTCCCGGAGGCCGCGGCGCTCGCGACGGCGACCCCGGACGGGCGCCCCTCGGCCCGCATGGTGCTCGTCAAGACGATCGACGCGCGCGGCTTCGGCTTCTTCACGAACCGCGAGAGCCGCAAGGGCGGCGAGCTGGCGGCGAACCCCAGGGCCGCGCTCCTCTTCCACTGGCCCGAGCTCAGGCGGCAGGTGCGCGTCGAAGGGCCGGTCGAGCGGATGTCCGACGAGGAGTCCGAGGCCTACTTCCGCAGCCGCCCGGCGGGCAGCCGGCTCGCGGCGTGGGCCTCGCCGCAGAGCCGGGCGATCGGAGACCGGACGGAGCTGGAGCGGCGCTACGTGGACGCAGAGGCGCGCCTTGGCGAGGATCCGCCCCTGCCGCCGTTCTGGGGCGGCTACCGGCTCGTTCCCGAGGCGATCGAGCTGTGGCAGCAGGGCGAGCACCGGCTCCACGACCGGATCCGCTTCGAGCGGGACGGAGCAGGATGGCGCTCGGAGCGGCTCGCGCCCTAGCGCTCTGCCTAGCCCGTCGCGGGGGCGAGCGCGCCGGGCGTGTAGACGCCGAGCGGGTTCCAGAGCAGGTAGCCGCGGGCGCCGAGCTGCCGCGCCGCGTCGATCTGCTCCTTGACGTCGGAGAGCTCGTAGGTGCGCCCGTAGGAGAAGTCCTGCAGCCAGGGGATCAGCTCCGCCTTGCCCGTGCGGAGCTCGCGCCGGAAGTGGGAGAGCGCGTAGCGGACGGTGTCGCCGGGCGCCGCGTTCGGGTCGGGGAGGTTGAACTCGCCCGGGCCGAAGTGGGACGGGTAGACCATCGGATAGATCGTGTCGACCTGCTTGCCGAGCCGCCGTGGGATCTGGCCGATCCCGAGGTCGCGCGTGGCGGCGAGCCCGAAGACGTCGGTCGAGACGCGGACACCGAGCGGGCGCAGCCGCTTCGCCGCGTAATGGGCGAACTCGGCGATCACCCAGCCGGGCGCCTTCGCGAGCTTCCGCGGGAAGACGACGTTGGCGACGTCGCCGTCGGTCGGGAAGCGGACGTAGTCGAACTGGATCTCGTCGAAGCCCGCACGCGCCGCGACCTCGGCGATCGAGACGTTGTAGTCCCAGACCCGCCGGTCGTAGGGGTTCGTCCAGCCGAGCCCGCCCGCGTTGTGCCAGACCGAGCCGTCCGGATTCTGGAGCGCGAGATCCGGTCTGCCCTCCGAGAGGTGCGGGTCCTCGAACATGACCACGCGGCCGATCAGGTAGATCCCGCGCGCGTGCGCCGCCTCGGCGAGCTTCCGCGGGCTGTAGTACGGGCGGGCCGCCCCGACCTTGCGGGCGAGCGGGACGGCGGAGGGGACGAAGCCGATCTCACCGTTCTCGTCCTTGACGTCGAGCTCGATCGTGTTCAGCCCCTCGCCGGTCAGGGCGAGGTACTCGTCGAACTTGCCCTCGAGCGAGGCGAGCGCCATCGTCACGTGCACGCCGCGCACCTCGGCCGGGAGGGCGCGGAGCTTCGCCGATGGCGGTTGCGACGCCGCGGCCCCGGCGGTCGGGGCCGCCAGCCGGTCCTCCTGCGGGATCACCTTCGCGCCTGCAGCGAGGCCGAGCACGCCTGTGAGCAGGACGCCGACGACTGCCTGGCGCTGCCTGCGCTTGCGTCTCCGCGACGCAGCGCGCCGCGCGCGGAAGCGCTCGTTCGGTTCCAGAGGCTCGAACAGCATCGACACGGCCGGGGAACGGTACGCGGTTCCGGCGTCGCCCGCAACCGCGCGTCGTAGAATCGCGTCGTGGTTCTCTCCGACCGGACGATTCGCCGCCTCCTCGACGAGGGTCGGATCGAGCTCGATCCCTACGACGCCGCGCTGATGCAACCGGCGAGCGTCGACGTGCGCGTCGACCGCTACTTCCGGGTCTTCCGCAACTCGCGCTACCCGTACATCGACGTCAAGCAGGAGCAGGAGGAGATGACGGAGCTCGTCGAGATCGACGACGAGACGCCCTTCATCCTCCATCCCGGCGAGTTCGTGCTCGGCTCGACGCTCGAGCGCGTCAGGCTCCCGGACGATCTCGTCGCCCGCCTGGAGGGCAAGAGCTCGCTCGGCCGGCTCGGGCTCCTGATCCACTCGACGGCGGGCTTCATCGATCCCGGCTGGGACGGCCACGTCACGCTCGAGCTCTCCAACGTCGCGAGCCTCCCGATCACGATCTACCACGGGATGAAGATCGGCCAGCTCTCGTTCGTGCAGCTGACGGAGGCCGCGGAGCACCCGTACGGCTCCGGGGGCTTGGGATCGAAGTACCAGGGGCAGAAGGGACCGACTCCCTCCCGCTACTGGAAGAACTTCGAATGATCCTGATCACGGGCGCGACCGGTTTCGTCGGCCCCCACGTCGTCCACGCCCTCCGCGAGCAGGGGCGCGACGTGCGTGCGCTCGTCCGCGACCGCTCCGACGCGGGCCGGCTGCACGCCTGGGGCTGCGAGACGGTGCTCGGCGACATGACGGATCCGGCGAGCCTCCGCGAGGCAGTCGCCGGCTGCGACGTCGTCGTCCACCTCGTCGCGATCCTCTCCGGCAAGCCCGAGGACTTCGAGCGGATCATGATCCAGGGCACCCGCGACCTCGTCGCCGCCGCCCGCGAGGCCGGGGTACGGCGCTTCGTGCTGATGTCGGCGCTCGGGACGGACGCGAGCACGAAGGACCTCGTCCCCTACTACGGCGCGAAATGGGAGATGGAGCAGATCGTCAAGGAATCCGGGCTCGAGCACGTGATCTTCCGGCCGAGCTTCGTCTTCGGGCCGGGCGGCGGTGCGCTCGCCCAGTTCCGGAAGATCGCGAAGCTGGCTCCTGTGACGCCGATCGTCGGGCCGGGGACGCAGCGGATCCAGCCGATCTGGGTCGAGGACGTGGCCGCCTTCTTCGCCGCCTCGATCGACCTGCCCGAGGCGGCGAACCGCACCTTTGAGCTGGGCGGCCCCGACGTGGTCACCTGGAACGAGTTCTGGAAGCGGCTGAAGACGAGCCTGGGGACACGGCGTCCGTCCGTACACGTGCCGTTCGGGCTGATGCGCGTGCAGGCGGCCGTGCTGGAGCGCCTGCCGAGCCCGCCGGTCACGCGCGACCAGCTGACGATGCTCGAGGCCGGCGACAACGTCGTCACGAACGCCGACGCGGTCGACACGTTCGGCTTCCCCCTCGTCCCCCTCGACGAGCAGCTCCGCCGCAGCGCCTGACTGTCCGTTGCGGCCAACGGCCGAGGCTTAAAGCCCCGGCCGTGTCCCGGAGAGGCATGGCTTGCCCCCAGTTTGCAGGGTTTTCCTCCCGGGCCGACGTGTCCCGAAGGGCCGGTGAGGCTTCAAGCCTGGGTCACGTCCCGCGCGAACGTGTCCGGAAATGAATCGGGGGCCCCTTGCGGGGGCCCCCGAAACCGGTCACTAGCCTTGGAGTAGTAGGGGCGTTCCGGGCCGCTCTCCTCATGAACGGCGGCGCGTAACGCGTAGTCCCCCACGCTGGCTAGACGATTCCCCTTGCAGGTTCCGGGGACACGCCCCTACCGGCTAGTACCTCCACTGCCCGTACTGGAATCTGTCACTACCGGACCACCTCCTTTCCGCGGTACGCGGAATATAGCGAAGGCGCCGGTGGACGTCTCTTCAGTCGGGCACGTCGACCTTGACCCAGCCGTCCTCGACCCGAACCGGGAAGGTGGCGACGGGCTCGAAGGCGGGCAGCGTCAGTGCGCTCCCGGTCGTGATGTCGAAGCGGGCGCCGTGCCGGGGGCAGATCGCGACGCAGAGCTCGGGCTCCCAGTCGCCCTCGCAGAGCGGGCCGTCGTCGTGCGAGCAGCGGTCCTCGATCGCGTAGAGCGTGCCGCCGGCGTTGTAGACGCCGATCCCCGTCAGGCCCGCGTAGACGATCCTGACCTGGCCGGGCGGGAGCTCCTCGACGGGGCAGACGTCGACGGTCACGTGAAGGAGAGGTCGTCGGCGCCCGACCACTCCTCGGGCAGGGGCGTGCCCTTGCCCTTGTGCAGCGCGACCTTGAGGACGCCGAGACCGAGGATCGCGCACTTGAGCCGCACCGGCGTCAAGCGGGATCCCGATCTCCTCGAGCAGCTCCTCCTTCGGCATCGCAGCGACCTCGGCCGCGTCCCGGCCGACGACGAGCTCGGTCAGCATCGAGGTCGCGGCCTGCGAGATCGCGCAGCCCCGGCCCTCGAAGCGGATGTCCGAGATCGTGTCGCCGTCGAAGGCGAGCGAGATCGTGACCTCGTCGCCGCAGAGCGGGTTCTGCCCCTCGGCCTGCGCGTCGGCGCCCTCGAGCGCTCCCTGCCCGCGCGGGTTCTTGTAGTGGTCGAGGATGACCTCGCGGTACAGCTGGTCGAACTCGGACATCAGCTGAGGCTCGTCTTGACCTTCTCGAGCCCCGCGACGAGCCGGTCGACCTCGTCCCGGATCGAGTAGAGGTAGAAGCTCGCGCGGTTCGTCGCGACGACGCCGAGGCGGTGCATCAGCGGCTGGGTGCAGTGGTGGCCGCCGCGGATCGCGACGCCCTCCCAGTCGAGGATCTGGCAGACGTCGTGCGGGTGGATCCCCTCGACGTTGAACGAGACGATCCCGGCGCGGCGGTCGACGGGCGGGCCGTACGTCTCGATCCACGGCAGCTCGCCGAGGCGCTCGAGCGCGTAGCTCGTCAGGTCATGCTCATGCTGCTCGACCGCCTCGAGGCCGACCGCGTTCAGGTAGTCGATCGCGGCGCCGAAGCCGACGGCCTCGGCGATCGGGCCCGTGCCGGCCTCGAACTTGTAGGGCAGCTGGCCCCACGTCGTCTTCTCGGCGGTGACGGTGCGGATCATGTGGCCGCCGAGGTTGAAGGGCGACATCGCCTCGAGCAGCTCGCTCTTGCCCCAGAGCGCGCCGATCCCCGTCGGGCCGAGCATCTTGTGGCCGGAGATCGCGACGAAGTCGGCGCCGAGCGCCTGGACGTCGACCCGCCGGTGGGGCGCCGCCTGCGCGGCGTCGACGACGGCGATCGCACCGTTGTCGTGCGCCCAGGCGCAGAGCTTCTCGACCGGGTTCACCGTCCCGAGCGTGTTCGAGACGAGCCCGACCGCGACCACCTTGAGGGTGCCCTCGCTCGCGATCTCGTCGAGCGTGTCGAGCCGGAGCTCGCCGGCGTCGTCGATCGGGATCGCGCGGAACGTGGCGCCGGTCCGGCCCGCGATGTACTGCCAGGGGACGAAGTTCGAGTGATGCTCGAGCTCGCTGACGAGCACGAGGTCGCCCGGCCCGAGGTTGTCGAGACCCCAGCCGTAGGCGACGAGGTTGAGCGCCTCGGTGGCCTGGCGCGTGAAGATCACCTCGCGCTCGGAGGGCGCGTTCAGGAAGTCGGCGACCTTGACCCGCGCGCCCTCGTAGGCGTCGGTGGCGCGCTCGGCGAGGCGGTAGACGCCGCGATGCACGTTGGCGTAGGAGTGCGAGTAGAACTCCGTCATCGCCTCCAGGACCTGCCGTGGCTTCTGGGTCGACGCGGCCGAGTCGAGGAACGCGACGGGCTTGCCGTTCTGCAGCTCCTCGAGGAAGGGGAAGTCGGCGCGGAGGCGCTCGGCGTCCAGCCTGGTCGGGTTCGCGACGGCCATCGGTGAATCGTACCGGGCCTGCTCTCCCGGCCGGGTGGGGCCCTCAGCCGCCGAGGAGCCGCGAGAGGACGGACGCGAGCTCGGTCGTCCCGACGACCGTCACCGTCGCGCGCGAACCGACGCGCCGGAGCCGCATCAGCGCGACCTCGTGGAAACCGGCCTTCTCGACCGCGCGCCGCGAAGGCGCGTTCTCGACCCCGACTTTCGTGATCAAGGCCCGGACACCCTCCTCCTGCAGCAGGCCCGCGAGAGCCGACCACGCTGCGGGAGCGATCCCCCGTCCCCGCGCCGCCGCGGCCGTGACCGAATCCTCGAGACAGGCGACGCCGGGCGGGAGGGTCAGCCACCCGCCGGGGGCGGCGAGCACCGGTGTACGCCGCTCGTGGATCCAGCAGGAGAACAGGGGCTCGTCGGCGTCGAGGACGAAGAAGAGCCGGCCGCCACCCTCCCGGAGCTTCGCCGCCTCCGAGGGGGGCAGCGTGGGCAACTCGCCGAGGAGAGGCAGATGCTCGAGCCCCGCCTCGAGGAGCCGCAGCCCCGGCTCGAGCGGGCGAGTGGGCCGCTCGGCCTCGAGCGGGAGCTCGTACCAGATGTGCTCTTCCTGGAGGAAGAGCCGGCCCTTCGCGAGCTCGAGCGCGCGGCGCATCGCTCCCCGGAGCCCGTAGCGAGCCAAACCGTGTCGGAGCCGGCGGATCAAGTCCGAGGGTCGACCTTCCCGTTCGTCGCCGCGCGCACGGCGACCTCCCGCTCCCGCTCGACGGCCTCCGCCGCCGTCTCGAGCAGCTCGGCGAGCAGCTTCACCCGCTCCCGCTCCGAGGTGAGCACGAGCAGTCGCTGCTTGATCTCGGGCGCGAACTCGAAGCGGCCGGCGAGCTCGAACGAGAGCCACTCGACTCCCGGTGCGGGCGGCTCCACCTCGGCGCCCGTCAGCTCGACGAGCCGGGCGAACAGCTCGCGGACACGCTCGTCGTCCTCGGCCTCCGAGGGATCCGGCTCCTCCTCGAACGGCGCCACGAGCCCTGTCTGGAAGGACCGGCCCTCGGTCAGCTCGAGCAGCCGGAAGCGCTCCCGCCCCTCGACGACGACGTTCATCCTGCCGTCCTCGAAGCGGTCGAGCACCTCCGTGACGGCGGCGCGCGTGCCCGACCTCGCGCAGCCCCTCCTCGTCGGCGTAGACGAGCCCGAACTCCACGTCGTCGGCGAGGCATTCGCCGATCAGCTCCCGGTAGCGGTCCTCGAAGATGTGCAGCGGGATCCGCTCGGTGGGAAGCAGGACGACGCCGAGCGGGAAGAGGCCCAGTTCACTCACCCCGTAAAGGTACGTCGGGTTCGTGCTCCGCCGCAGCCGGGAAGGAGGCACCGGTGGACGCGGGCCCCCTGATCGAACGAGCGCGCGACGTCGGCGCGGCTGCGCGCGCCCACCGGCTCCCCACCCACGCCGCCGCGATCGCGTTCCGGGTGCTGATCGCGCTCGTCCCCCTCGTCCTGCTCGGCACCGCGCTCCTCGGCACCCTGGGGCTCGAGGATGTCTGGCGCGACACGATCGCGCCCTC
The DNA here is from genome assembly GCA_963846665.1 of uncultured Gaiellaceae bacterium. Lineage (GTDB taxonomy): Bacteria > Actinomycetota > Thermoleophilia > Gaiellales > Gaiellaceae > Gaiellasilicea. Next base: position 2,228,774 of record CAWJWW010000002.1, on the reverse strand, counting down.
GCTGCGCGACCGCCTTCAGGCCCCGACGTTCGTGGCGATCGACTTCGCCGTCACCGAGATCTTCGCGAGCCCGAGCGGGACGCTGCTCGCGCTCGCGACGGGGCTCCTGCTCTGGGAGCTCTCCCGCGGCGTCCGCGCGGTCTCGGTCGCGCTGAACGAGATCCACGGGGTCGAGGAGCACCGTCCCTGGCCGACGGTGCTGTGGGTGACGGCGGGGCTGGCCGTCGCCGTCGGCCTGTGCCTGATCGGGGCCGTCCTGGCGATGGTCGTGGGCGGGCGCGCCGGGCTCCTCCTCGCGGTGCTCCGCTTCCCTGTCGCGATCCTCCTGCTCGGCCTCGCGGTCGGTCTTCTCCTCCGCTACGCCCCGGCGGAGCGGCCCGAGCCGCGCTGGGCGAGCGCGGGCTCGGCGGCGATCGTCCTGGGTTGGCTCGTACTCTCGCTCGGCTTCGGGATCTGGGTCGGCCGGATCGCGAGCTACCAGAGCGCCGTCGGGAACCTGACCGCCTTCCTCGTCCTCACCACCTACGTGCTCGGGCTCTCCGCCGTCTTCCTCGCAGGCGTCGAGATCGACGAGGCCGCTAGGAAGCCCGGCGGGCGAAGTGGCCGAAAGCGAGCATCGTCAGGACGGTGACGCCGTCCTGGTTGACGAGCTCCGCGCGCTGGCGGACCGATCCGCGTCCGGGCTGACGCTCGGAGGGCGTCGCCTCGAGCACCGTGACCGTGCCGGTGAGGGTGTCGCCGGGCCGCACCGGGGCGAGCCAGCGCAGCTCCTCGACGCCGGGCGAGCCCATGCTCGCCGCACGACCGAGCACGGCGTCCACGTAGAGGCGCATCCATACCGCGGCGGTCTGCCAGCCGCTCGCGATCAACCCGCCGAAGTTCGAGCCGGCAGCGGCGTCCGCGTCGACATGGAACGGCTGCGGGTCCCACTGCTGCGCGAACCCGACGATCTCCGCCTCCGTGAGCGTGCGGCTGCCGAGGTCGAAGACCTGGCCGGGCCTGAAGTCCTCGAAGAAGAGCTCGGGCATCGGCGTAGCCTATGGCTATCGTGATCCTCCATGGAACTCCGAAACGCAACGGTCAGCCGGCGTAGGCTCGACGGAGCCGGCCAGGAGCGGAGGTACCGGCTTTGCCGGTGCCGGAGCGGGGCATGAGCGACTACGTCTACACGATGTACCGGGCCGACAAGTTCTACGGCTCGGACCGCCAGGTCCTGGCGAACATCTCCCTCTCGTTCCTCCCCGGGGCGAAGATCGGCGTGCTCGGCCCGAACGGCGCCGGCAAGTCGACGCTGCTCCGGATCATGGCCGGGATCGAGGAGCCGTCGAGCGGCGTCGCCGAGCTCGACCCGAAGGCGACCGTCGGCTACCTGCCGCAGGAGCCGGAGCTCGACCCGAAGCGCACCGTGCGCGAGAACGTCGAGGACGGCGTCCGCGCCCTGCGCGACCTGCTCGACCGGTTCAACGAGATCTCGGGGCGCTTCGCCGAGCCCGACGTCGACTTCGACGCCCTGCTCGCCGAGCAGGCGAAGGTGCAGGACCAGATCGACCGGCACGACGCGTGGAGCCTCGACGCGACGCTCGACCGCGCGATGGACGCGCTCCGGCTCCCCGACGGCGACCGCGACGTCACCTCGCTCTCGGGCGGCGAGCGCCGGCGGGTCGCGCTCTGCCGGCTCCTGCTCGCCTCGCCCGACCTGCTCCTCCTCGACGAGCCGACGAACCACCTCGACGCCGAGTCCGTCGCCTGGCTGGAGCGGTTCCTCGAGACGTACAAGGGCACCGTCGTCGCCGTCACCCATGACCGCTACTTCCTCGACAACGTCGCCGGCTGGATCCTCGAGCTCGACCGGGGCAAGGGGCTGCCGTTCGAGGGCAACTACTCGTCCTGGCTCGAGCAGAAGCAGGACCGGCTCGCCCACGAGGAGAAGACGGAGTCGGCGCGCCGCCGCACGCTCGCACGCGAGCTCGAATGGGTGCGGATGAGCCCCAAGGCGCGCCACGCGAAGTCGAAGGCGCGCGTCCAGTCCTACGAGAAGCTGCTCTCCGAGGATCAGAACGTGAAGCTGGACAAGGTCGAGATCCACATCCCGGCCGGCCCGCGGCTCGGCGACATCGTCGTCCAGGCCGAGGGCGTGACCAAGAGCTACGGCGACAAGCTCCTCTACGAGGACCTGACGTTCTCGCTCCCGCCCGGCGGGATCGTCGGCGTGATCGGTCCGAACGGCGCCGGCAAGACGACTCTCTTCCGGATGATCTCCGGCGAGGAGCAGCCCGACTCGGGCGTGCTTCGCGTCGGTGACACCGTCGAGCTCGCCTACGTCGACCAGGCCCGCGCCGACCTGACCCCGGAGAACACGGTGTGGAAGGAGATCTCGGGCAACCAGGACATCGTCCTGCTCGGGAAGAAGGAGGTGAACTCGCGGCAGTACGTGTCGTGGTTCAACTTCCGCGGCGCCGACCAGCAGAAGCGCGTCGGCGACCTCTCCGGTGGCGAGCGCAACCGCGTCCACCTCGCGAAGCTGCTCCGCTCCGGCGGCAACGTGCTCCTCCTCGACGAGCCGACGAACGACCTCGACGTGGACACGCTCCGCGCGCTCGAGGACGCCCTGCTCGACTTCGCCGGCTGCGCCGTCGTGATCTCCCATGACCGCTGGTTCCTGGACCGGATCGCGACGCACATCCTCGCGTTCGAGGGCGACTCGCAGGCGACCTGGTTCGAGGGCAGCTACCAGGAGTACGCCGACTGGGTCAAGGAGACCCGCGGCGCCGAGGCGCTCGAGCCGCACCGGATCAAGTACAAGCCACTCGTCCGCGCGTAGGACGGGCCGTCCTCCTCGCGGGGGACGCGAAGATCGTCCGGCACGGCAGCCGATTTCGCCCCTGCGGCCGATGACCCCGGCCTCTCACGGGCCCAGCATGTCCTCACCCAATCGATCCAGAGGTGAGACGACGTGCAGACCCTGACCACACCAACTTCCCGCCCCACTTTCGGCCTCGACGTCGAGCCGCTGCGCGCGCTCCTCGACGGCGAGGTGACCGTCGCCGGCGACCCGACGTGGGACGCCGACCGGCAGGCCTGGAACCTGACCGTCGACCAGCGTCCCGCCGCCGTCGTCCAGGCGGAGTCCGTCGACGACGTCGTCGCCACGGTCGACTTCGCCCGCGCGAACGGCCTCCGGGTCGCCCCGCAGGGCACCGGCCACAACGCCTCGGTGCTCGGCGACCTCGAGGGCACGATCCTGCTGAAGCTGCACCGGCTCAAGGGCGTCGAGATCGACCCGGCGGCCCGGACCGCTCGCGCGAACGCCGGCGCGATCTGGATCGAGGTCGTCGAGGCCGCGGCCGAGCACGGGCTCGCGGCGCTCGCCGGCTCCTCGCCGGACGTCGGCGTGATCGGCTACACGCTCGGCGGCGGCCTCTCGCTGGCTCGCCCGCAAGCACGGGATCGGCGCCAACCAGGTGACCGCGATCGAGGGCGTGACCGCGTCCGGCGAGGTCTTCCGGACCGACCGCGACCACGAGCCGGAGCTCTTCTGGGCGCTCCGCGGTGGCGGCGGCTCCTTCGCGATCGTGACCGCGATCGAGTTCAACCTCCTTCCGATCGAGGAGGTCTACGCCGGGATCCTCTGGTTCCCCGTCGAGCGGGCCGCCGAGGTGCTGAAGGTCTGGCGCGCCTGGACGGACGATCTGCCCGACGAGATGACCTCGGTGGGGCGGATCCTCCAGCTGCCGCCGATCCCGGAGATCCCGGAGCCCGTCCGCGGCAAGTCGTTCGCGGTCGTCGAGGCGATCTGGCTCGGCGACGAGGCGGAGGGCGAGGCCCTGCTCGCGCCGCTCCGCGGTCTCGGCCCGGAGCTCGACACGATCGCGACGATCCCCGTTCAGGACCTGAGCCGGCTCCACCTGGATCCGGAAGGCCCGACCCCGGGGATCGGCGACGGCGGGATGCTCGCCGACGTGGACGGCGACCTGATCGACCTGTTCGTCGAGCACGTCGTCGGGACGCCGCTCCTCTCGGCGGAGATCCGCCATCTCGGCGGCGCGGTCGCCAGGCGCTCGTCGGCCCACGGTGCCCTGGACGCCTTCGAGGCGCCGTACCTCATGTTCAACGTGGGGTTGACGCCGACGCCGGAGAGCGTCGCGGACGTGCGCGACAGCATCCAGCGGCTCTCGGAGGCGCTCGAGCCGTGGCAGGCGGAGCACACGTACCTGAACTTCGCCGAGACGCGCCGCCGGCCGGAGACGCTCTTCTCGAGCGCGAGCTACCACAAGCTCCGCCAGATCAAGACGATCCTCGACCCCGGCGACGTGATCCGCTCGAATCACCCCGTCCCGCTGGAGCGGAGTTGCTAGAGGACTAGCCCATGCGCTCCCCGGGTAGAGGGAGCGCATGGGCGCACTCCAACGCATGACGCACGCCCCGCTGACGGGGACGAAGGCGAAGCTGACCGCGAAGGCCGAAGGCCCGGTGACGAAGCGGACGCCGCTCGACGCCGACACGTTCCGCTCCCTGGTCGGCGCGGTCTTCCTCTTCCTCTCCGGCCGCACGGATCTTCCGCGCGTCCGCGCTGCCCTCCGCGGCTAGCATCGCGCGGTCAGCCGGCAGCCAGCCCTCCCGATAGGGCGTCACGGCGTCCTCCGGGAAGCTCGCGTACGCCTCGGCCGGCTTCGTGGTCTCGGCCTCGACCCCGGCCCCGTGGCGCTGGGCCAGCTCCGAGACCGGATAGACCACCCCGCCCGTCGTCCGGCCGCGCGCCGAGCGCGAGGATCGCGCACGGTCCGTCGCCGGCGCCGACGAAGACGTGCTCCGTCCAGGGCGGGCAGTGGAAGAAGTCCCAGGCCCGCAGGCGCCGCTCCTCGCCCTCGACGAGGAGGAGGCATTCGCCGGAGAGGACGAGGAAGTCCTCCTGCTCGCTCTCGCCGTGGTACATGCAGGCCGGCTGGCCGGGCTGGAGAACGCCGATGTTGACGCCGACCTGGTCGAAGCGCGACTCGGGCCCCTCGAAGCGCGTGTAGGCGCCGAAGTGCCCGTCGTTCCAGAGCGCCTCCTTCGCGTTCAGCACGAACCAGCCGGCGCCCTTGGGGACGACGCCTGCCTCGGTGCGCTCGACCTCGGCCTCGGGAACCACCGCGGCAGTCTGCCAGACCGCGCTAGCGTGTCGGGCGTGGATGCAAGCCCCGTCGAGCTCCGGGTGCTCGGCTCGCTGGTCGAGAAGCAGCGGACGACGCCCGACCAGTACCCCCTCTCGCTGAACGCGCTCCGGCTCGCCTGCAACCAGGCCACGAACCGCGAGCCGGTCATGGAGCTGGACGAGGCGGAGATCCGGCAGGCGCTCGAACGGCTCTCCCGGCGCGGCTGGGTGCGGCTCGCGAGCGGGCCCGGGCAGCCGTGTCGCCAAGTACCGGCACCTGCTCGAGGACGCCCTCGGCCGCGTGCCCTCGCAGGTCGCGCTCCTCGCTGTCCTGATGCTCCGCGGCCCGCAGACCCCCGGCGAGCTGAAGACGCGCGTCGAGCGGATCTATCCCTACGGCTCGGTCGACGACGTCGTGCGGACGCTGGAGACCCTCGCCGAGCACGAGCTCGTCCGCAAGCTCCCGCGCCGCCCCGGCCAGAGCCAGGACCGCTGGGAGCAGCTCCTCGGGGGGCAGCGAGCCCGAGAGCGAGGGGCAGAGCCAGGCCGCGTCGGAGGGAGAAAGTGTTGTTGCAACACAAAGTCCCCTCGAGGAGCGCGTCGCCCGGCTCGAGCAGCAGGTCGCCGAGCTGCAGCGGGCGCTCGCCGCTCGCGACTGAGATCGGCGCTACCGTGCCCGCGTGAATCCGCTCGACGAGCTGCGCGGCACGATCAAGAGCCTGGGCGACCAGATCCGGCGCACGGCCGGGCCCGAGGTCGAGGAGTTCATCGCCGACCGCTTCGGCTCCCGGCCGGAGCCGCGGCCGCTGCCCGAGCTCCTCGCCGAGCTGGACGCGCTCGTCGGGCTCGAGACGGTCAAGGAGCAGGTGCATTCGCTGATCGCCTTCCTCCGGGTGCAGGCGCGGCGCCTGGAGCACGGCCTCCCCGAGGCGGCCACGAGCCAGCACCTCGTCTTCCTCGGCAACCCCGGCACGGGGAAGACAACGGTGGCGCGGCTCCTCGCCGAGATGTACGGCTCGATGGGCCTCCTCCGGAAGGGACATCTCGTCGAGGTCGACCGGGCGTCGCTCGTCGGCCAGTACGTCGGCCAGACGGCGATCAAGACCGACCGCGCGATCCGGCGCGCCCTGGACGGCGTCCTCTTCGTCGACGAGGCCTACGCGCTGACGCCGGGCGCCGGCGAGCGCGGGCTCGACTTCGGCGCGGAGGCGGTCGAGACGATCCTGAAGCGGATGGAGGACTACCGGCACCGGCTCGTCGTGATCGTGGCCGGCTACCCGGCGCTGATGCGCGGCTTCCTCGACTCGAACCCGGGCCTGCGCTCCCGCTTCGCACGCGAGATCTCGTTCCCCGACTACTCGACGGCCGAGCTGCTCGCGATCACGCACGGGCTCGCCGCCGAGGCCGAGTACGAGCTCGGCCCCGGCGTCGAGGAGGCGCTCGGACGGATCTTCGCGGGCGCCGAGCGCGGCGAGGGCTTCGGGAACGCGCGCTACGCCCGGACGATCTTCGAGCAGTCGCTGAACCGGCAGGCGCTCCGGCTCGCCCGGGTGGACGGGGCCGACCTCGCCGGGCTCGACCGCGAGGCCGTCGTCACGCTGGCCGAGGAGGACGTGCTCGAGGCGGCGCGGGCGCTCGGCGAGTCCACGGCGCCGGCGCCCCTGCGGCGCCGCCGCTGGCTCGGCTAGGCCGTCGCGGAGATCGTGATCCCACCGCGCGCCTTCTGGACGAGGGTGACGGTGACGCGCTCCGTTCCCGAGCTCGAGCGCGCGGGCGACGTCGTCGCGGATCGTGACGGCGAGCGCCTCGCAGAAGACCCCCTCGTTGCGGAACGAGGCGAGGTAGAGCTTCAGCGACTTCGACTCGAGGCAGAGGCCGTCGGGCTCGAACTCGATCGTGGCGAGGTACATGTCCGCCTGGCCGGTGATCGGGCAGACGGCAACGAGCTCGTCGCTCTCCAGCTCGACGCGCGTGACGCCGGGGTTGGGGAAGGCCTCCAGCCCCGCGTAGTGCTCCGAGCCCGCGTGGCCGAGAGCAACGAAGTCGGGAAGGCCCGGATCACTCACGCGCCCACCCTACTCCGCTGCAGCTCAGCCGAGCAGGCGGGGTAGCCGCTCGACGACCGCGCTCCACGCCGAATGCGTGGGGTCGATCACGTCGAAGTGGTCGCAGCCCTCGAGCTCGACCACCTCGACCTCGTCGCCTCCTGCGGCGGCGAAGGGGCGGTTGATCGCTGCCGGCACGATCTCGTCGTCGAGCCCGTGGACGAGGAGCTGCGGGATCCCCATCGGGCCGAGCGCTGCCGGGTCGGCGGCGGCGAACCGATCCGGAACGTCGCCGGGCTCCCCGCCGAGGAGATCGGCCACCGCGCCGTTGCCGAGCCCTGCGGCCGCTGCAGCCGCGAGGTCGGCCACCGCCCCCTGGGCCACCGCAGCCCGTGGGCGGACGGCCGGGCCGGCACCCGGGGCGCCGGCGGGAAGGAGGTGCCGTCCGGCGAGCCAGAGCGAGAGGTGACCGCCGGCGGAGTGGCCGCAGGTGACGACCCGCGCGGAGTCGACCTGCTCGACGCCCGCCGAGGTGGTCGAGCGCCGCGGCGACGTCGAGGAAGGTGCCCGGCCAGCCGCCGCCCTCCTGGCCGACGCGCCGGTACTCGACGTTCCAGGCAGCGATCCCGCGCTCGGCGAGATCGCGCGCGAGCGGCGTCATCAGCGTCCGGTCCCAGCCGTGCCGCCAGAAGCCGCCGTGCACGAGCATGACGACCGGGAACGGTCCTTCCCCGACGGGCAGGTGCAGGTTCGCGACCTGGTCGGGGTGGGCGCCGTACGCGAGCGCGGGAGCAGGCGGCGGTGCCATCTAGAGGTTCGGCGGGGTCGTGATCCCGAGGAAGCACGCCCGGGCGTCGCCCACGTTCCGGAACGAATGAGCGATGTCGGCCCGGTAGTACGCGCTGTCTCCGGGCTCGAGCACGATCGGGCCGCCACCGCCGATCGTCAGCTCGATCGTGCCCTCGAGGACGTGCACGAACTCCTCGCCGTCGTGCTGCGCGGGCTCGGTCATCCCCCCGCCGGCCTCGTAGACGTTGAGCACCGGCATCATCGCGTGCTGCCCGTCCGGCGTCAGCATGTCGATCGTGATCCGCTCGTCCGCCAGCACGAGCGACCGGCGCTCGCCGGAGCGGACGACGCGGGCGACCGACCGGTCCGGCTCCTGGATGAGGTCGGCGATGCTGACGCCGTACCAGGTGACGAGCCGCATCAGTCGGCTGACCGTGATGTCGCTCTGGCCGTTCTCGACGACCGAGAGGAACGAGGGCGAGATCGCCGTCGCCGCCGCGACCTCCGCGAGCGAGAGCCTGCGGGAGGCACGCAGCGTCCGCAGCCGCCGGCCGAGCTCGCGCCGGCCCGGCTCCGCGAGCACGCCGGCCGGGCTCGCCCCGTCCGACCCCTCGACGAGCTCGGTCATGCGGCGCCCTCGATCCGCGAGCGCAGCAGCAGGATCTCTGCCTCGTGACTGGCCGCGACGCGCGACCACCGCTCGTCGTTCATCTCGGCCGGCCGCCACGCGAGCAGCGTGACGAGGCAGCTCGACGCGCCGTAGCCGAGAGGAGCTCCGTCGACGACGCGCGCCGAGATGCGATGGACGAGCTCCGCCGTGTCGCCGCCGACGGCGAAGTCCACGGTCAGCGTGGACGGGTCGGGATCGACCCGCACGCAGGTCGTCGACCGGTCGAAGAGCGACGTCCCGCGAACGACGCCCGGCTCGACCACCTCGGCGTCCCAGCACCCGAGCGCCCAGGAACCGAGCGTCGAGGGGTCCGCGAGGAAGCCGAACGCCGTCCCGGCCGGGACGGCGCAGACGACGGTGACGCCGTGAGAGAGCGGCTGCATGGGGATGGGTCGTTCCCGGGGCCGGACGGCCCCGGGAACGAATGCGGTGTCCGGCGCTCTACTTCCGGATCTTGATCTGGCGCAGGAGCTTCTGCTTTCCGTCCTTGTACTCGAACACGTTGTAGATGGCCGACTTCAGGTCGCCGTTCGCGTCCAGGTCGGCGCTACCGCCCACGCCTTCGTAGTTGATGTCCTTCCCGGCCTTGATGTCCCGGATCGCCTGGGCCAGGTTCAGGTACGTGTACGTCCGGCCCGGAGGCGACGAGACGCGCTGGATCTGCTTGACGATGTCGGAGCCCTTGCCGGAGTTGGCGGCGACCGAGGCGAGGATGCACATCATCGCCCCGTCGAAGTTGTTCAACTCGAGCGTCTGGCGATCCTTGAGCCCCGGCGAGCTCGTGTAGAGCTTGTCGAACGCGTCCGCCGCCCTGGTGCCGAGCGGCGAGCCGGCCGACGTGCCGCGCGCGCCCTCGAGCGAGGCCGGCGGGATGAACGACGGGATCGTGGCGGGCCAGCCGCCTGCGACGAAGAGCTTGTTGCCGTTGAACTTCCCGGTCCGGAGCAGCGCGGCCCCGACCTTCGCGTAGTTCCCGGGGAAGTCGAGGACGACGTAGGCGTCCGGGCCTCCCTTGACGATGTCGGCCGCCTCGGAGTTGTAGCTCGCCGCGGTCGGGTCGTAGAGCAGCGGGCCCTGCACCTTCAGCCCGAGCTTCTCGAGGTTGGTCTTCAGGCGCGGGAGCAGGCCCGTCCCGAAGGCGTCGTTGCGGCCCGCGAGCGAGATCGTCGCGCCCTTGCCCATCTCCTGCAGGATCGCGCGCGCCAGGACGGGTGCCTGGAGCACGTCGGAGGGCATGACTCGGAAGTAGTAGCCGTTGTCCTTGAGATCGGTGAGGGCCGGGCTGGAGTTGTTCGGGCCGATCTGGGGCACCCGGGCCGGCGTGGTTGCGGCCTGCGAGATCGCGATCGAGCTCGCCGACGTGAGCGCGCCCAGCACGCACCCGGCGCCGTTCGCGATCAGCTTGCGAGCGGCGTTGACGCCGCCCTCGGGCGTCGTCCCGTCGTCCGCGTGCTCGATCTGGATCTTGACGTCGCGGACGCCCGCCTGGCGGAGAGCCTTCTTGGCCTGCTGCACGGCGAGGCCGGCGGACTTCGCGTACGCCGGGCCGAAGACGGCCGAGGCGCCCGTGAACGGGACGACGTCGCCGATCCTCAGCGTGTAGCCGGCGGACTGGCGCGCCTGGGCCGTCGCGGCCCCTGCAGCAACGGCGACGATCGTGCCGACGACAACGAGCCAGCGAATTGCTCTCTTACCCATCAGTACCCCTCCCTTTGTGCCGCGCCGGGACGGAAACCTGCTTCCGTCCTCCCCGCGGCCTTGTGTGCGACCGTACAACAGGTCGAAGCGAGATTCAATATTTCGAAGAGGGCGCGATTCTTGTAGGCTCGCGCCCGCCGATGGAGTACGCGACCCCCAGCTTCGAGCCGCCCTACCGCGTGCTCGTGCTCGCAGCCGCGACCGAGGGCTGGTTCGCCGCGACGGCCGAGGAGCGATCGCCGCTGCTCGAGCAGCTCGAGCAGCTCTTCGAGCGCTTCGAAGCCGGTGGCGCGGCCCGGCTCGTCGGGTCGTTCGACGACGACCTCTTCGCGACGGGCCAGCCGCTCTCGCTCCCGTACTCGATCTACGCGCTCTACGACGTCGACGACCTCTCCGTGCTCGTGCGCCTGACGCACGAGATCCGCTCCTCCGAGCTGGCACGCGTCTTCCGGCTCGAGGCGCGTATCGGTCGCCCGCTCTTCCTGCTCGACAACTGAGAGCGCCATCGCTCTAGCCGCCACGCGGGGCGGCGGCCCCGCCGAGGTAGAGCTCCGCGACCTTCGGGTCGGCGAGCAGCTCGCGACCCGGGCCCTCGTAGCGGTTCCGGCCCGTGTCGAGGACGTAGCCGCGGTGCGAGATCGCGAGGGCGCGGCGCGCGTTCTGCTCGACCATCAAGATCGCGACCCCGCCGGCGTTGATCTCCTCGATCTTCTCGAAGATCAGCTCCACCGCCTGCGGCGCGAGCCCGGCCGAGGGCTCGTCGAGCAGCAGCACCTGCGGGCCTGCCATCAGGGCGCGCGCGAGCGCCAGCATCTGCCGCTCTCCGCCCGAGAGGATCCCGGCAGGCTGCCGGCGGCGTTCGAGGAGGCGGGGGAAGAGTGCGTAGAGCTCGTCGCGACGCGAGGTGCCGGTCGTCTTCCGCACCGGCACCGCACCCAGGTCGAGGTTCTCCTCCACGGTCATCGTCGGGAACACGTTCTCGCGCTGCGCCACGTAGCCGACCCCGCGCGCCACGATCGCGTGCGGCTTCCAGCCGGTCACGTCCTCCCCCCGCAGCCGGATCGTGCCCGTCCAGGGGCGCAACAGCCCGATCACCGCCTTGATCAGCGTCGACTTGCCGGCGCCGTTCGGGCCGACGATCGTCACGAGCTCGCCGGGCGCGAGCGTCAGGTCGACCTCGTCGACGATCGGGACGTCGGGGAGGTAGCCCGCCACGACCTGCTCGACCGTGAGCACCGCCTCAGGCATCCGTGGCTCCCTCCCGCGCCGCGGGTGAGCCGAGGTAGGCCGCGATCACACGCTCGTCGCTCCGGACCGAGGCCGGGTCGCCGTCGGCGACGACGCGTCCCTCGGCCATGACCACGATCCGGTCGGAATGGCGCATGACCACGTCCATGTCGTGCTCGACGAGGAGGATCGTCAGCCGCCGCTCGGCGCGCAGGCTCTCGACGTGCTCGAGCAGCTTCTGGCCGAGGGTGCGGTTCACACCTGCGAGCGGCTCGTCGAGGAGGAGGAGCGACGGCTCGAGCATGAGGGCGCGCGCGAGCTCGAGGAGCTTCCGCTGCCCTCCCGAGAGCGTCCCCGCGTAGTCGTCGGCCTTGGCGGCGAGCCCGAAGACCTCGAGCAGCTCGCGGGCCTGGTCGCGGGCTCGCCGCTCGGCTTTCCACCAGAGAGGCCGGAGCGCTGCGAGACCGAGCCGCTCGCCCGGGTTGGCGGCGTTCCCGAGCAGCATGTTGTCGAGGACCGACATCACGGAGAGCGCCTTCGTCAGCTGGAACGTCCGCACCATCCCGCGGCGTGCGATCACGTGCGGGCTCGCCCGGAAGACCGAGCGGCCGTGCAGGAGCACGTCGCCGCGATCGCCGCGCTCGAAGCCGGTGACGACGTTGAAGAGCGTGGACTTGCCCGCGCCGTTCGGGCCGATCAGGGCCGTGATCGACCCTGGCGCCACGTCGAAGGAGACTCCGTCGACGGCCGCCACCCCGCCGAAGTGCTTGGAGACGCCGCGGACGGCGAGCACGGGTGCCGGGGCGTCAGCGGCCACGGAGCGCAAGCTCCTCACGCTTGCCGAAGAGGCCCTGGGGACGGAAGACGACGAGCGCCATCAGGACGAGGCCCACGATCATGAAGCGCAGCGCCGCCACCCGTGCGTCGTCGAGCGGAAGGTCGAGGTAGCGCGTCGCCTCGAGCAGGAAGAGGAAGGCGAACGAGCCCACGAGCACGCCGAGATAGCTCCCGCGCCCCCCGAGGATCACGATCACGAAGCCGTACGCGGTCAGGATCGGGTCGAAGTTCTGGGGCGAGAGGATCGAGATGTTCAGGGCGAGCATGTAGCCGGCCACCGCTGCCAGCGCCGCCGCGATCGAGAGGGACTGGAGCTTGTAGGCGAACGTGTTCTTGCCGAGCGCGCGGGCCGCGTCCTCGTCCTCCCGGATCGCCCTCAACACCCGGCCCCAGGGGGACCGCACGAGCAGGCTGATCACGGCCGTGAGCACGAGCAGGATCGCCAGGTTGACGAGCAGGAGCGGGAGCAGGAAGCGCTCACCGACGCCGAGCCGGAGCAGCCAGCCGTCGATCCGCGCCGAGAGGCTGGTCCAGTCGTCGGTGTAGCCGAACAGGCCGAGGTTCCCGCCGGTCACCCCGTCCCAGCTGTCCGCGACGATCCGGACGATCTCGCTGAACGCCAGCGTCGAGATCGCGAAGTAGTCGTAGCGCAGCCGCAGCGACGGGAGCCCGACGAGGATCGCCGCGGCGATCGCGACCGCGATCCCGACGAGGAGGGCGAGCCAGAACGAGACGCCCCAGCGGACGACGGCGATCCCCATCGCGTACGAGCCGACCGCCATGAAGCCCGCCTGGCCGAAGTTGACGATCCCGGTCGTGCCGACGTTCAGCTGCAGCCCGAGCGCGAACACGCCGTAGGTCGTGATCAGGATCCCGGTGTTGATCCAGAACGCCTCGTTCGTGAGGAACGCGAACGAGACGGCGAGGAGGCCGTTCATCGGTCGGCCGCCAGGGTGCGTCCGAACAGCCCGCGCGGGCGGACGAGGAGGACGAGGATCAGCATCCCGAACCCGACGGCGACCTTGAAGCTGGGCTCGAGCACGAGCGTCGCCCATTCCTGCGCGATCCCGATCAGCAGGCCGCCTGCGAGCGCGCCGTACGCGTTCCCGATCCCGCCGACGACGACGGCGGCGAAGATGCTGAGGATCAGCGAGAAGCCGAGCTGGGGGTTGGCTGCGCCCGCAGGGAGCGCGTAGAAGACGCCCGCCAGCCCGGCGAGGGCGCCGCTGACGGCCCAGGTGACGAGCACGATCCGGTCGGTATCGATCCCCGTCGTCTCGGCGAGCGGGATGCTGTCGGAGAGTGCCCGCGCCTGGCGGCCGAGCGACGACCAGCGCAGCCCGGCGGCCACCAGGGCGATCACGACGATCCCGATCAGGGTGACGACGAGCTCCACCTGCCCGATCCGGAGCTCGCCGACCGCGAACGACGAGGTCACGTCTGCGCCGGTCTGCCTGTCCTCGGGCGACGCGATGAACGCGATCGTGTTGCGCATCAGGAACGCGAGTCCGAGCGCGAAGAGGAGCAGCTCGAGCTCTCCTGCACCGCGGCGCCGCACGGGGCGCCAGACGGCGAGCTCGAGCCCGACGCTGAACACCGCCGTGGCCGCGATCCCGGCGGCGGCGGCGAGGACGAGCGGCAGCCCGAGGGCGGTCCCGAGGAGCATCAGGTACGCGCCGAGGGTCAGGAACTCGCCGTGGGCGAAGTTGACGAGGCGGAGCACGCCGAAGATCAGGGTCAGCCCGACGGCACCGAGCGCGTAGTAGTTGCCGGCGACGATCCCGTTGACCGTCGCCTGGGCGAGCTCCTGCAGGCCCTGGGTGAGCGCGAGCGCCACGCCGGCCGCCGCGAAGAGGACGAGCATCCCGAGCAGCGGGTGCCGGCCGGCTGCCGCGCGAACGCGCTCGCCCGCCGTCGGTCGTCCGCCCCCCAGCACCTCGGCAACTGACATGTCAGCCATTCAAGGTGCTCACTGCTGCCCTTGTCAAGGCAGAAGCGGCCGAGGGGCGGTCAGCGGCGCGGGTCGGTGGCGACGGCGATCTGGCCGGCGCCGCCCTGCTTCCGGACGAGCTCGTACTCGTCCTCGCGCTCGACGACCCGCTCGATCTCGGCCGCCTCGTGGCCCGGGATGATCACGAACTGGGTGGGATCGCTGCGGACGTGCTCGTACTCGGCGCGGGTGAGCGGCACGCGGTCGACGCAGTCCGCGCGTGAGCACTCGCAGAGAAAGAGGAAGACGTGGTCCTCGTCGGGATCGAGCTCCACCGCCTTCGCGTCGATGTGCTCGTTCGCCCGCCGGAAGACCGCCTCGTTCTCCGCCAGCCGTGCCTGAGAGCGTTCCATCGCCTCCACTATCGCTACACGCTGCACGAAGCGCAATGGGCCGTTCGGCCCATCTTTCCGAGTTGCAACCCGTAAAGGTGGCGGCTAGGCCTGGGGGATCCGCGCTTCGAGCGCGGCGCCGAGCGCCTCGCGGACCGGCTCGAGCTCGATCCGGTCGAGCACGTCCTGGAAGAAGCCGCGCACGATCATCCGCTCGGCCTCCTGGCGGCTGAGGCCGCGTGCCATCAGGTAGAAGAGCTGCTCCCGGTCGACCTGGCCGAGCGTGGCGCCGTGGGTGCAGCGGACGTCGTTCGCCAGGATCTCGAGCCCCGGGATCGAGTCCGCGTGCGCGGTCTTCGAGAGCAGCAGGTTCCGGTTCTCCTGGTAGGCGTTCGTCTTCTGCGCGTCCTTCTCGACGCGGATCATCCCGCGCCAGACCGCGCTCGAGTTGTCCCGGAGCGCGCCCTTGAAGGCGAAGTCGCTGGTCGTGTTCGGGGCGATGTGCTCCTGGAAGGTGTCGTAGTCGAGGTGCTGCGACCCGTCGGTGAAGTAGGCGCCGGTCACGCGCGAGGTCGCGCCCGCCCCGGCGAGGTCGTTCTGGATCCGCACCTTGCCGCCCCTGGAGCCGAAGCCGCCGGCGACCCAGTCCAGCTCCGCGTCGCGCTCGACCCGGGCGTGGTGGGTGCCGAAGTGCCACGTCTGGAGCGAGGTCGACTGGACGGAGACGTACTCCACCTTCGCGGCCCGCTCGACGAAGATCTCGACGGCGGCGTTCACGTAGCCGGAGAGCTCGGGCGTCGTCGAGACGTACTCCTCGATCACCGTGAACGCGCTGCCCTCCTCGGCGACGACGAGCAGGCGCCAGAAGAGCGAGCCGCCCTCGACCGAGTTGACGATGCGGACGTAGAGCGGCTGCTCCAGGGTCACGCCCTTGGGGACGTGGACGAGGAGGCCGTGCTCCCACATCGCGGCGTTGTGCGCCGCGAACTTCTCGTCCGTGCCGACGAGCTCGCCGAGACGGGGATGGTCTTTCAGCTGCTCGAACCGGATCCCGTCCGGAGCGCGCTCGATCTCGATCCCGGCCTCGGAGACGCGGACGACGCCCGCGGCCTCGAGCTCGAGCATCCCCTCGGCATGGGCGATCTCGGTGGCCCCGTTCGCCGTGAAAGCGTCGGGGTCGAAGCCCTTCAGGCTGGTGAACCGCCACGACTCGTCCGAGGTGGACGGGAACGGCAGCGCCCGGTAGGCCTCGAGCGCCTCAGCCTTCACGAGGTGTGTACCGGTGGTGCAGCATCAGGGCGTTGCCGTCCGGATCCTCGAAGAAGGCCATGTGGCAAACGCCCGTGTCGAAGGTCTCGCCGGCGAACTCGACGCCCTTCGCCTCGAGGTCGGCGCGTGCAGCCGCCATGTCCTCGACGTGCAGCGCGAGGTGAGCCGTCTTCTGCGGAGCGAACTCCATCCCGAAGGTGGTCGGCTCGTAGATCCCGAAGCACGTCTCGCCGACCCAGAACTCCGCCTGGCCGGTCGCGTCGGGCCGAAGCCCGAGCGTGTCGACGTAGAAGGCCCTCGACCGCTCCCAGTCGGTGGACGGGACGGCGACGAAGTCGACGCCCGTCACCGGGCTAGCCAACAGAGCCCTCCATCTGCAGCTGGATCAGCCGGTTCATCTCGACCGCGTACTCGAGCGGCAGCTCCTTCGTGATCGGCTCGACGAAGCCGGAGACGATCATCGCGCTCGCCTCGGACTCGGTCAGGCCGCGGCTCATCAGGTAGAAGAGCTGCTCCTCGCCGATCTTCGAGACGGTCGCCTCGTGCCCCAGGTTGACGTCGTTCTCGTCGACCCGGATGTACGGATAGGTGTCCGAGCGCGACTCCTCGTCGAGGATCAGCGCGTCGCAGACGACCTTGGAGGTCGAGCCGTGCGCGCCCTTCGCGACCTCGAGCAGGCCGCGATAGCCGGCGCGGCCGCCGTCCTTCGAGATCGACTTCGAGTTGATCACCGAGGTCGTGTTCGGCGCGGCGTGGACGACCTTGCCGCCCGCGTCCTGATGCTGGCCCTTGCCGGCGAACGCGATCGAGAGCACCTCGCCGTGGGCGCGTTCGCCCATCAGCCAGATCGCGGGGTACTTCATCGTCAGCTTCGAGCCGAGGTTGCCGTCCACCCACTCCATCGTCGCGTCCTCGTAGGCGACGGCGCGCTTCGTCACGAGGTTGAAGACGTTGTTCGACCAGTTCTGGATCGTCGTGTAGCGGCAGCGGCCGCGCGGCTTGACCACGATCTCGACGACCGCGCTGTGGAGCGAGTCGGACGAGTAGATCGGCGCGGTGCAGCCCTCGACGTAGTGCACGTAGGCGTCCTCGTCGACGATGATCAGCGTCCGCTCGAACTGGCCCATGTTCTCGGCGTTGATCCGGAAGTAGGCCTGGAGCGGCAGGTCGATCTTGACGCCCGGCGGCACGTAGATGAAGGAGCCGCCCGACCAGACGGCCGAGTTGAGCGCCGCGAACTTGTTGTCGTTCTGCGGGATGATCGTCCCCATGTACTGCTTGACGATGTCCTCGTGCTCGCGGAGCGCCGAGTCCATGTCGAGGAAGATCACGCCCTTCGCCTCGAGGTCGGCCTGGAGCTTGTGGTAGACGACCTCGGACTCGTACTGGGCACCGACCCCGGCGAGGTACTTCTTCTCCGCCTCGGGGATCCCCAGCTTGTCCCAGGTGTCGAGGATGTCGGCCGGCAGGTCCTCCCAGTTCTTGGCCTGCTTCTCGGTCGGCTTGATGTAGTAGTAGATGTTCTCGAAGTCGATCTCGGCGACGTTGCCGCCCCACTCGGGCAGCGGGCGCGCGTTGAAGTAGTCGAGCGACTTGTGCCGGAACTTCCGCATCCACTCCGGCTCCTGCTTGTGCTCGGCGATCGCCTCGACGACCTCGTGCGAGAGGCCGCGGCCGGACTTGAAGAAGTAGTTCTCCGCCTCGTCCGAGTTCGAGAACCCGTAGGCGTACTCGTCCCTGATCCCCTTGACGATCTCGGTCTCGCTGCTGCTCATGCGACCCCTTCCGGAATGAACGCCTCGTAGCCCTCGGCCTCGAGCTTCGCGGCGAGCTCTGCCCCGCCGCTCTCGACGATCCTGCCGTCGACGAAGACGTGGACGTGGTCGGGGGTGATGTAGTTGAGGATCCGCTGGTAGTGCGTGATCACGAGCGCGCCCATCTCGCTGCTGACGAGGTCGTTGACCCCGTTCGCGACGATCTTCAAGGCGTCGATGTCGAGGCCGGAATCGGTCTCGTCGAGCACCGCGATCTTCGGCTGCAGGAGCGCCATCTGCAGGATCTCGACCCGCTTCTTCTCGCCGCCCGAAAAGCCGTCGTTCAGGTAGCGGGAGGCGAGCTCGCGCGGCACCTTCAGGCGCTCCATCGCGGCGAGGATCTCGGTGCGGAACTCCTTGACCGGGATCGGATCGTCCTGACCGCCGTTCTTCGCCTTCCGGATCGCGTTGATCGCGCTCCGGAGGAAGCTCGTGACGGTCACGCCGGGAATCGCGTGCGGATACTGGAACGCGAGGAAGAGACCCTTCTGCGCCCGGACGTCGGCGCCGAGCTCGACGATGTTCTCGCCGTCGAGCAGGATCTCGCCCTCGGTCACCTCGTAGGACGGATGGCCCATCAGCGCGTAGGCGAGGGTCGACTTGCCGGAGCCGTTCGGGCCCATGATCGCGTGCTTCTCGTTCAGGTCGACGGCGAGGTCGACGCCCTTCACGATCGGGGTGCCGTCCTCGAGCGCGACGTGCAGGTTCTTCAGTTCCAGGAACGCCAAGCTTGTGACTCCTCTATTCGTTGCGGCAAGCCGGAATCAGCGCCGCTTCGTAACCCGATGGTAGCCGATCAGGGCACCCAGGACGGGCGTGGCCAGGACCGCGATCGAGCCCGGCTTCCCCAGCGCGACGCGCGCCCGCGTCCAGGCGCTCGTGGACCTCGCCCGGTCGTCGAAGGGACCGTGCGCGCCCGGATCTCCGGGGATCGTCTCCCAGAGATTGTCGGGGGAGTCGACGGGCTTCGGCTCGCCCGTGCTCTGGCCCTTCCAGCCCGTCCGGAGGAGGACGAGGTCGCCGGCGCGCGGCGAGAGCTTCTGGCCCCAGAGGAGCTTCTGCGCCGCCCAGGTGACGGGAAGCTCCCGCTGCGGGTGCTCGGCGCAGTGGAGGACTGCCCGGGCGACGGTCTCGGGCTGGTAGATCGGCGGCACGGGCTGGGGCTGGAGGCCGACCTTCTGGCGGCCGCGGAGGAACTGCGGCGTGTTGATCCCGCCCGGGAGGATCAGGGAGATGTCGACCCCGGTGCCGTGCTTCTCCTGCTCGACCCGCGCCGACTCGAAGAACGCCCGGCCCGCGGCCTTGGAGGCGCAGTAGGCGGCCTGGAGCGGGATCCCCCGGTAGGAGAGGGCCGAGTTGACGTCGATGAACGTGCCGCGCGTCTCCTTCAGGTGCGGGAGCGCCGCCCGGTAGGCGAGCGCGCGGCCCATGAAGTTGACGTCCATGACGCGACGCAGCTCGTCCGGCTCCAGCTGCTCGACCTCGGCGTAGACCGTGACCATGATCGTCGCGACGAAGGTGTCGATCCGACCGAAGCGCTCGACCGCCCGGGCGCAGATCGACTCGAGGTCGACCTGGCTCGTCGCCTCGATCGGAACCGCGACCCCCTCGCCGCCCGCCTGCTCGATCTCGCGGACCGCTTCGTCGAGCGCCGGGCCGTTGCGGGCGCCGACGACGACCTTCGCGCCCCGCGCGGCGGCGGCGCGGGCAGTGGCGCGACCGATCCCGCTCGAGGCGCCGACGACGACCAGCACCTGGTCTTCCAGAGGACGCTTCATGAACCATCCCTGCCCCGCATCCGAATGGGCAAACGAATGCTACTGTCGCCTCATGCCGTTCGGAATCGGAGTCACCGAGATGATCATCCTGCTGGTCGTCCTGCTCGTCTTCTTCGGGCCGAAGCGCCTGCCGGAGATGGGCCGGTCGCTGGGCAAGGGGATGCGAGAGTTCAAGGACTCGATCTCCGGCAAGGACGACGACGACGAGCCCGTGCAGCACTACTCGCCGCAGCTGCCGGACGCGGAGCATCCTGCCGCGCCGGACGCCACGACGCCGGACGTCACGACGCCGGCGCGCGAGCGCGACAGCGTCTCCTAGACCGGAGGCCCGCATGATCACGAAGCGGTTGCCGCGCCGGCTCGGCCATGGTGAGGAGGCGACGCTCGTCGAGCACCTCGGCGAGCTCCGGACGCGCCTCGTGATCTCGCTCGCGGCGATCGTCCCCGCCTTCGCGATCGCCTTCGCGTTCCACACCCGGATCATCGAGTGGCTCTCGTCGCCGCTTCCGAGCGACAAGCGGCTCGTCACCTTCGGCGTCACGGAGCCCTTCACCACCTCGGTCAAGGTCAGCATCCTCGTCGCGATCGCGGTGACGCTCCCGATCCTCCTCTTCCAGCTCTGGGCGTTCATGGCCCCCGCGATCGAGGAGCACACGCAGCGGATCGTCTCGACATTCGTGGTCTTCGCGACGGTGCTCTTCGCGAGCGGGATCGCGTTCTCGTACTACGTCGTGCTCCCGCGCGCGCTCGGCTTCCTGACGAACTTCGACGACCAGCTCTACGACATCCAGATCCGGGCGAGCTACTACTACTCGTTCGTGGCGCTGACGCTGCTCGCGAGCGGGCTCGCGTTCCAGATGCCGATCTTCGTGCTCGCGCTCGTCCGGCTCCGCGTGCTGACCGCCGCGAAGCTGCGAGGCAACCGGCGCGTCGGCTACGTGGTGATGATCGTCTTCGCGATCCTCCTCCCGACCGTCGACCCCGTCTCGCTCGCGCTCGAGGTCGCCCCGCTCCTGATCCTCTTCGAGCTCTCGATCTGGCTCTCCACGATGATGGAGAAGCGCTGGAAGCTCGATCCGGAGACCCAGGGCTTCAGCGGTCTCTTCAACCGCGACTAGGACCCGTCGCCCCCTCCCGTAGGCCCGATCGAACCGATCGGCGCCCGAGGTCGAACCAGAGTCGATTCATCGTCCGGAGCCCCACCCGGGGCACCCGGACAGTCTCTTCCATCGACCCAGGGAGAACCCATGCACGAGCATCTCGCCGCCGCGCAGACGCGCCGCGGCTTCATCGGGAAGGCAGCGCTGCTCGGCGGCGGTGCCCTCGCCGCCACCGGGGCGGGTGTCTTCAGCGAGTCCGCCCTCGCAGCCTCGACCCCCAAGAGCGACATCGCGGTCCTGAACTTCGCGCTGACGCTCGAGTACCTCGAGGCCGAGTTCTACGACCGGGCCCGCAACGGCGCGTTCGGCAACCTCAACGAGGGCGTCCAGCGCTTCGCCGAGGTCGTCTACTCGCACGAGCAGGCCCACGTGGACACGCTCCTCGCCACGATCCCGGCTCTCGGCGGCACCGCCGTCAAGAAGCCGGCGCTGAAGTTCCCGAAGCTGAACCAGAAGACGTTCGTCCGCACCGCGATCGTGCTGGAGCAGACGGGCGTCGGCGCCTACGGCGGGGCGTTCCCGTCGCTCAAGACGGAGGCCGTCAAGAAGGCCGCCCTCGCAATCCACTCAGTGGAGGCGCGTCACGCCGCGTACGCCCGGCTCGTTGCCGGGACGCTGCCGGCCAACGTCGCGTTCTTCAGCCCTCTGACCAGCGAGCAGGTGCTCAAGCGCGCCGCTCCGTTCTTCGCCTAGGAGGCGCCCGATGACCGAAATCTTCATCCACAAGGGCATCGAGGTCGAGACCGACGTGCCCGTCACCTCGCTCGCGGAGGAGCTCGGGACCACCCGTGACCTCTTCCTCAAGCGTGCCGCGATCTTCGGCGGCAGCGTCGTCGCCGTGACCTCGCTCGGGATGGCCCTGCCGTCCGGTGCGAAGGCCAGCAAGAAGACGGACATCGCGATCCTGAACTTCGCGCTCACGCTCGAGTACCTCGAGTCGTCGTTCTACGCGATCGCCGCCGGCAAGAAGCACGACTTCAGCCCGCGGGTCGACCGGCTGGCACGGGTGATCCGCGACCACGAGCTCGCCCATGTCAAGGCCCTCGAGTCGACGATCCCGTCGCTCGGTGGCAAGGCCGTGAAGGAGCCGAAGTTCAACTTCCCGCCGTCGATCTTCGCCAACGAGACGACGTTCCTCCAGACCGCGATGGCGCTCGAGGACACGGGCGTCGGTGCCTACAACGGCGCCGGCCCGGCCCTGACGCTCAACCCGGTCAAGCAGGCTGCGGCGTCGATCGTCGCCGTCGAGGCGATGCACGCCTCGTGGGTCCGCGGCGTCGCCGGCACCGCTCCGGCGCCGGCCTCGTTCGACGACCTCCTGACCACCGACCAGGTGCTCGCCGCGGCGGGCCCGTTCTTCGCCTAGTCGAGAGTTCCTGATGCAGGAGACGAGGATCAAGCGGGCGGCCGGACTCGGCCGCCCGCTCGTCCTTCACGGGACGAAGCGGGGGGCGCGCCTCCGGGTCACCCCGCGCGCGGTGATCGACCCCGCGCCGGGATCGCGGTACTTCCATCCCCAGGCGGCGAACCGCTTCGTCGCGATCCAGGTCGAGCTCGTCAACGTCGGCACCATGCTCTACGTGGACACGACGTCGAACGGGGCGCGCGTGGACGCGGGCGGGCGGCTCCGTCGTGCGACCATCCTCGACGCCGCCGAGCCCGGGCTGAACCGGCCGCGACTCCGGCCCGGCGCTCGCACGACCGGCACGCTCAGTTTCGAGCTCCCGAGAGGCGCGCGGATCCGCTCCTTCCGGCTCACGCTCGACTCCGGCGTCGGTCCGGAGACCGGCATCTGGATCCTGGCCCCGCTCCGAGCACGCCCGTTAGAGTCGCCGCCGTGAGGCGGGTTCTCTCAGCGGACTGGCTCCTCCCCGTCGAGGGAGAGCCGATCCGGAACGGCGCCGTCGCGATCGAGGACGGCCGAATCGAGGCTGTCGGGACAGCGACCGAGCTGGGCGAGGGCGAGCGGTTCGCCGACGCCGCGATCGTCCCGGGCTTCGTCAACGCCCACACCCATCTCGAGTACGCGGTCTACGCGGGCTTCGGCGACGGGCTCTCGTTCGGGCCGTGGATCACGACGCACGTGGAGCGGAAGCGCCGCCTCGACCGGGACGAGATGGTCGCGATCGCACGGCTCGGAGCGGCCGAGTGTCTCCGCTCGGGCGTCACGACCGTCGGGGATCTCGCGTTCTCCGGCGCGAGCGCCCATGCCTGCGCCGAGCTCGGCCTGCGCGCGATCGTCTACCTCGAGGTCTTCGGCGCCGACGCGGGCGCGGCGCGGCAGCAGTTCGCGGAGAAGCACGAGTACGTGCGTCCCGCGCTCTCCGAGCGGGTCCTGCTCGGCGTCTCCCCGCACGCCCCGTACACCTGCACGCTCGAGGTCTACGCCGCGGCCGCGGAGCTCGGGCTACCGGTCGCGACCCATCTGAACGAGAGCCAGGACGAGCTCGACTGGCTGCTCCGCGGCGAGGGGCCGTGGCAGCAGTTCGGGGAGCTGCTCGTCGAGCCGGACGGTCGGAGCGGCATTCGCCGGCTCGCAGCAGCAGGCCTGCTCGACGAGCGAGTCGTGGCCGCCCACTGCGTCAAGGTCGACGCGGAGGAGATCGCCCTGCTCGCGGCCGGAGGCACCGCGGTCGCGCACTGCCCGCGCTCGAACGCCTACCTCGGCTGCGGCGTCGCGCCCCTCGCCGAGCTCCGGAGCGCAGGCCTGCGGATCGGGGTCGGCACGGACGGGGTCTCCTCCGTCCCGTCACACGACTTCTTCGAGGAGCTTCGAGCCGTGGTCACGGGCGCCCGTGCCCGGAGCGAGGACGCCGGCGCCCTGTCGGCCTCCGAAGCGCTCGAGCTGGGCACGCTCGGCGGTGCGCGCGCCCTCGGCCTCGACTCGGAGGTCGGCTCGATCGTCCCCGGGAAGCAGGCCGACCTCGCTGTCGTGGGCCTGGCCGGCTCGCCCTATCTACCATGGGAGGACCCTGCGGCGGCCGTCGTCTTCGGCGGCGCCCCAGCACGGATCCTGGCTACCCTCGTCGCTGGCGAGGACCGCTACCGGAAAGGAGGAGAGGCATGGCACGAGCTGACCGACGCAGCGCACCGCGCCCGGGCCACGCTGCTGGGAAGCAGCCCCGCAAGGGCGAAGCCCAGCTAGCGCTCGAGGACACCCTCTTCTTCACGAGGCTGCGACGCCACGCCAAGTGGATGTTCGTCTTCCTCGCTCTCATCTTCGGCCTCGGCTTCGTCGTCTTCGGCGTCGGGTCGAGCGGCGGCACCGGGATCGGCGACATCCTCCGGGACGGCAGCAGCCCCTCGAACGGCGGCACCTCGGTCTCCGACGCCCGCAAGGCCGTCGAGAAGAACCCGAAGGACGCCGACGCGCAGCGCGTCCTCGCGCGCGCCTACGTCGACGACGGGCAGACCGGCGAGGCGATTACCGCCTACAAGGACTACCTGACGCTG
Organism: uncultured Gaiellaceae bacterium; assembly: GCA_963846665.1. Lineage (GTDB taxonomy): Bacteria > Actinomycetota > Thermoleophilia > Gaiellales > Gaiellaceae > Gaiellasilicea. Next base: position 2,204,578 of record CAWJWW010000002.1, on the reverse strand, counting down.
CGCCCGAAGGATCAGGACGCCCTCCGCGAGCTCGCCGGGCTCTACCTGACCCAGGGGCAGCAGGCGCAGGCGCGCGCCCAGACCGCACAGGCCCTCGCGGCGTACCGGAGCTCCGGCTCCACCTGGGTGGCCCCCCTCAAGCTCGGCGACTCCGGGGTGACCCTCGGCGAGGACCCGATCTCGGCGGCGGTGAATGCGCAGGCGAACGACACGATCAGCGGCGCGGTCACGGAGGCGAACACCTCGTTCGGTGCGGCGATCAGCACCTACGAGGACCTTGCGAAGCTCTCGCCGAAGGATCCGAACCTCCAGCTCGAGCTCGCCCAGACCGCGGAGAGCATCCAGAACTACCCGCGCGCCGTCGAGGCGTACAAGCAGTTCCTGAAGCTCGCCCCCGACGACACGAATGCACCGATCGTCGAGCAGCGGATCAAGCTCCTCGAGGCACAGCTCTCCGCCTCCGCACCCTCCGCGTCTGGTTAGACTCACCTCCGTCCGGGAAGACGCGCACCACTACTGTCGGAGACCGGGGGCATTCAGATGAATTTTGACGTCAACACCGAGAAGCTGAGCGACCAGCAGTACGTGATCTCGCTGTCGGGCGAGGTGGATCTGTACACCGCGCCGGAGTTCAAGCAGCAGCTGCTCGAGGTGATCGACCAGGGTGGGCGCGACGTCGTCGTCGACCTCAGCAACACGACCTTCATCGACTCGACCACGCTCGGCGTGCTCGTGGGCGGCGTCAAGCGGCTCCGGACGAACGAGGGCCAGCTCTCGCTCGTCTGCAGCGACCGCAACATCACCAAGATCTTCGAGATCACCGGTCTCGACCGGGTTTTCACGATTCACGGGACACGTGACGAGGCCGTGGCGGCTCTCGGCTCGGGGTCGACCGCCTAGAGTGGCTCGGAGGGTCGCCGGTCTCTGCGCGATCCTGGTCGCGGCTCTCGCCGCGAGCGGCTGCGGCACGGTCGGGCTCCCGGACGGCGCCGGCAACGCGTCGGCGGGGAAGAAGCTCTACACCGAGAAGTGCGGCTCCTGCCACACGCTCGACGCCGCGGGGACGAAGGGCCAGATCGGCCCCAACCTCGACGACGCGTTCGTGCAGGCGCGCGCGGACGGGCTGGGCGACACGACGGTCGAGTCGGTCGTCCGCGGCCAGATCGCCTACCCGGTGCAGGATCCGGCCACGGGCTCGCCCGGGATGCCGCAGGACCTCGTCACCGGCCAGGACGCGGACGACGTCGCTGCCTACGTTGCATCCGTCGCGGGCAAGGGCGGCGGCGCCGGAACCCCGGCCCCTGCGACCGACACCGGCGGCTCGACCTCGACCGGGGAGACCGGCGGCGGTGGAGCGGACGGCGAGGCTGTCTTCGCCTCCGCAGGCTGCGGCGGCTGCCACACGCTGAAGGCGGCCGGCGCGAACGGCAACGTCGGGCCGAACCTCGACGAGGCGAAACCGTCGAAGGAGCTCGTGACCGACCGCGTCACGAACGGCAAGGGCGTCATGCCCGCGTTCTCGGACTCACTCTCGGCCGCGGAGATCGCCGCCGTCGCCGAGTACGTCTCCAGCAGCGCCGGCCAGTAGCGCGGCCTTTCCGGACACGTCCCAGGCTTTAAGCCTCGGACGTGTCTCGCAAGGTCAGGTCAGGTCGCCTGACCGCAGCGCGTCCGCAACGAGCTTCCGTACGGTCGCGCCTGGTCGAGGTGCGATCCGCCCGTCGCCGCTGTACGCGCACCAGGGCCACTCGAGCGGATGGTCGCAGAGGCCGGCTCGCACGGGGTTCAGAGCGATGTAGCGGTGGGAGCGGAAGAGATGCGGCTCGTCCTCGATCGGCTTCGGCCGGTACGGCGCCTGGACGAGATGCCCACGCCGAAGGTGCCGCCGGTTGAAGCGCTCGACGTGACGCGCGAGTAGGTACTGCATCAGCTCGGCGAGATTGGCATGCCTGAGGTCGAAGAGGACATGGAGATGGTTCGGCATGAGGCAGTAGTCGCGGATCCCGGCGTCGTAACGATCTGCCGTCTTGACGAGGAGACGGAGATGGGCGCTGTAGTCGAGGTCGTCGCGAAAGAAGATCTCGCGATCGGTTGCCCTCTGCGTCACGTGGATCAAGCCGAGAGGCTGGACGGGTCGTCGCTGTCCCATCTCCCGAGGCTACGCATCGCCAGGCGGCGAAAGGGCTCAGTGACACGAACTTTTACCGAATCGAGGCTCTTCCTCCTCTCTTCGGTGGACCTGGCTCAGGCTTAAAGCCTGGGGCGTCGGCCGGAGGGGACGCGTCAGTCGGAGGCGAGGTCGACGACGACGTGGGTGATCGGGACCGCGAAGCGGGCCCGGGCCTGTTCGACGACGTCTCGCTCGAGCCAGTGCGAGCGACCCGGGGGATGGGTCGAGATCACGATCTCGTCCGCTCCGAAGATCGCGAGCGCGTCCTCGATCGCCTGGAGCGGGTCGCCGTCGCCGACCTCGCCGCGCGCCCGGACGCCGGCCCGACCGAGCTCGGCGAGGCTGTCGTCGAGCCGATGTTGCGCGGCTGCGCGCGCACCGTCCTCGTCGGAGACCCACTGGCGCATCTTCGAGTTCAGCGCCGGCGTGACGACGAAGAACTGCTCGCGGACGCCCTCGGCCATGCCGCGCAGGACCGAGAGCAGCTCGGTGCCGCCGACCGTCTCGTTCGCGATCACGAGGATCCGCCGCTCGTCCTCGGCTCCGCGGTGCGGCACCTCTGCGGGATCCTCCGGCGCGTGCTCCTCACGGCGCAGCCAGCGCGCGACGACGAGACCGCTCAACGCGACGAAGACGACGACGCCGAGCCAGGTCCGGATCGCCGCGGCGACCGCGATCAGCGCGAAGTAGACGAACGTGGCCAGCACGAACCGGAACGCCTCTGCCTCGCTGCGGAGAGGGTTCCGGGGCATGGCCTCAGAGGATGTAGATCGTGAAGTAGACGACGATCCACATCACGTCGACGAAGTGCCAGTAGATCCCCGGCAGCTCGACTCCGTGGTGATGCTCGGGCGTGAAGTGGCCGCGGAACGAACGGATCGTCGCGACGGAGAGGAGGCAGAGGCCGACGAAGACGTGGGCGCCGTGGAGCCCCGTCAGGCTGAAGAAGATCGTCCCGAAAGCGCCGTCGGCCGGGTTGAAGCCGATCCGGGCGTACTCCATGAACTGCGTCAGCAGGAACGCGAGCCCCATCAGGAGCGTCAGCACGAGCCCGGCCTGCAGGCCGGCCCGGTTGCCGCGCTTCACCGACGTCAGCGCCCAGTGCATCGTGAAGCTGGAGGTGACGAGGATGAGTGTGTTGATCCCGGCGACGAAGACCGGCAGCTCGAACGGCGGCAGCGGCCATCCCTGTGCGTCGGGGTTGACGACACGGACGAAGAAGTAGGCGGTGAAGAACGCGCCGAAGAGCATCGCCTCCGACGCGATGAAGAGGAACATCCCGAGCACCGTGGCGCTGATCCGCGAGCTCTGGTTCGCGATCGGCGGCCCGTGGTGATGGGCCTCGGCGTGCGCGCTCATGCGCCCACCCCGGCCTTGGCGCGGACACCGGCCTCCTCGGGCGTGACGACGACGTGCTCGACCGGCACCTTGGCGTCGCGCTCGAGCCGGCCCACGAGGTCGCGACGGAGCCACGAGCCGCGCTGCTCCGGGAACGTCGAGACCAGGATCGCGTCGATCTTCTCGTCGTGGACGGCGTGCATTGCCGCGGCGTACGGGTCGGGATGCGCGATCTGGCCGTGCACCTCGATCTGGTCGGCGCGCAGCTTCGCGAGCGCGGCGCGCAGGCGCCGCTCCGCCTCCGGATGCTCGTGCTGCTCGGGGTCGCTCTGCGGGCACACGATCAGGAAGCTCGTGCCCTCGCCCGCCGCGGCTCGCTCGCGGATCCGGTCGAGGAGCGGCTCGCCGAGCACGGTCTCGTTCGCGAGGACGAGCACGTTGCCGGCTCCCTCGCGGGCTGCGACGTCGGAGACCACGTGCACGACCTCCCGGTCGCCCGCGACCTTGCGGATCTCCTCGAGCAGGTTCTTGCGCCGCCAGCCCGACGTCGCATCGGGGTGGGTGGAGACGATCACCACGTCCGGCTCTTCGAGCGCGATCGCGTCCTTCACCGCCGTGAGCGGATCGGTGTCGACGACGTCGCCGAGCGAGCGGATCCCGGCCTCGCGAAGCTTCGCGAGCGTGCGCTCGAGCCTGCGGCCCGCCGCTGCCCGGCGCGTGTCCGCGTAGACCACGTAGCCGTGCCCGGGCTGGCTGACGGGAGCAACGACGCGCACACCTGCCTCGCCGTCCGCTGCATCGACCTGGGTGCGCACGGCGTCGAGCAGCTCGTCGCCGGTCAGCGTCTCGTTCGCAACGACGAGGATGCGCCGGAGCTCGCTCAATGCCTGACCTCTTCGTGCGCGGCCTCGTGCACCGCCGCGTGCCCCCCGGAGAGGACGGCGTGCCGGGCGCCGGGGATCCCGTACTCGTACGGGCCGGCGACGACCTGCGGGATCTCGTCGAAGTTGAAGACGGGTGGCGGCGAGCTGACCTGCCACTCGAGCGTCATCGCACGCCACGGGTTGCCAGGCGCGATCGGGCCGCGATGCCAGCTCGTGATCATGTTGTAGAAGAAGACGATCGTCGAGGCGCCGAGCAGGAACGAGAAGATCGAGACGACCATGTTCCAGTTCCCGAACTCGGCCGAGTAGTCGGCGACGCGCCGCGGCATCCCCTGCAGCCCGATCCAGTGCATCGGGAAGAAGGTGCCGTTGAAGCCGATGAAGGTGAGCCAGAAGTGCAGCTTCCCGAGCCGCTCGTTGTACATCCGGCCGGTCATCTTCGGGAACCAGTAGTAGACCCCCGCGAAGATCGTCAGCACGGAGCCGCCGAAGAGCACGTAGTGGATGTGGGCGACGATGAAGTAGGTGTCGGAGGCGGCGATGTCGATCGGCACCGACGCGAGGAAGATCCCCGACAGGCCGCCGAGCACGAACATCGAGAGGAAGCCGAGCGCGAACAGCATCGGCGTCCGGAGATGGATTCGTCCCTCCCACATCGTCGCCAGCCAGCTGAAGATCTTGATCCCGGTCGGCACGGCGATGATCATCGAGGTGACCATCATCGGCACGCGCAGCCAGGGCGCCAGCCCCGCCACGAACATGTGGTGCGCCCAGACGGAGAAGCCGAGCACGAGGATCCCCATCAGGGAGAGCGCCATCAGCCGGTAGCCGAAGATCGGCTTCCGCGAGAAGACGGCGATCACCTCGGAGATGATCCCGAACCCGGGCAGCATCATGATGTAGACCGCCGGGTGCGAGTAGAACCAGAAGATGTGCTGGTAACCGAGCACGTACCCGCCCTCGTCCGGGGTGAAGAAGTGCGTGTGCATCACCCGGTCGAACATGACGAAGAACTGCGAGCCGGCGATGAACGGCGTCGCGATCACGACGAGCAGCGAGGTCGTGAAGTTCGCCCAGACGAGCAGCGGCATCCGCCAGAAGGTCATTCCCGGCGCGCGCATCGTGATGATCGTGACCAGGAAGTTGAGCGCGGTCATGATCGAGCTCGCGCCTGCCCACTGGACGCCCATGTTGAAGAAGACCTGCCCCAGTGGTTGTTCCGAGGCAAGGGGCGCGTAGCTCGTCCATCCCGTCGCGAAGGCGCCGCCCGGCGCGAGGAACGCGGCCAGGAACATGACGCCGGCGACCGGGAGGAGCCAGAAGGAGAGCGCGTTCAGGCGCGGGAAGGCCATGTCCGGCGCGCCGAGCATCAGCGGCACCGCGAAGTTCGCGAGCCCCGCGAAGGCCGGGATGATGAAGAGGAAGATCATCAGCGCCGCGTGCTCGGAGACGAGGCCGTTGTAGGTCTGCGTGTCCACGAACTGCATGTCCGGCCGCGCCAGCTCGGCGCGGACGAGCATCGCCATCAGCCCCCCGGCGACGAAGAAGAAGAACGTGGTCACGAGGTACTGCATCCCGATCACCTTGTGATCGGTGTTGACGCGGAAGTAGTCCTTCCAGCTCGTGGCGCCGTGGCTCGAGTGATCCTCGGGCCGCGTCGCCCGCCCGGTGACGTAGTACGCCCAGTAGTCGAAAGCCCCGATCCCGGCGAGGAAGCCGAGCGGGAGCGTCGTCAGGAACGCGACGACCGTGATCACGGTCCAGTCGACGTAGGGGTCGTAGTGGCCGAGCCAGCGGAAGAAGACGACGACGCCGAAGCCGAACGCCCAGAAGGCGAGCATCATCCACGCGGCGCGGAGGAAGCCCGGCGCGCGGAGACGCGCGAGGCCCTGCGGGGGCGGCGAGGCCGGGCCGTGGTGCTGGTGCTCTGCGTGGACGGTCTCGGTCACTCTGCTTCTCCCTACTGGCCCTTGACCAGATACTGCACGAGGGCGTCGATCTGGTCCGCGGTCAACGACTTCCCGTAGTTGTCGGGCATCACGCCCGGCTGATACCCCGCCGCGATCTTCGCGTTCGGCTCCTCGATCGACTGGCGCACGTACTCCTCGACCTGCTCGCCCGCGGCCTCGGCGTCGGCCGCCAGGTTGTCGAGCGCGGGCCCGACCTGCGCGTCGGTGCCGGCCGGCTTGAAGGCGTGGCAGCCGCCGCAGCCGGCCGCGGTGAAGACGGCGGCAGGATCGTTGGAGGACGCGGGCGCGCCACCGGCGGAGGCCTCCTCCTTCAGGTACGCCTCGTAGGCGGCCTGCTCGACGACGCGGACGTGCGCGCGCATGGTCGCGTGCCCGAGCCCGCAGAGCTCGGTGCAGATCAGGGCATAGCTGCCGAGCTTCTGCGGGGTGATCGTGAGCGTGGTCTCGATCCCCGGGACGGCGTCGGACTTCTGGCCGAACTCGGGCACCCAGAACGAGTGGATCACGTCGAGCGAGTGCAGCGTCAGCTTGACCGGCTGGTCGACCGGGAGGACGAGCTCGCCCGAGGTCACCTTGTCCGCGCCGGGGTACTCGAACTTCCAGGCGAACTGCTGCGCGGTGACGGCGATCCGGAGCGGGTTGTCGCCGACGTCGTCGTTCTTCGCCAGCACGACGGCGCTGACGATCGAGATCGCGGTGACGAGGATCGCGGGGATCGCCGTCCAGACGATCTCGAGCCCCGTGTGCCCGTGCACGGGCGGCCCGTCGCGCTCGTCGTCGTCGGCGGCGCGGAACTTGAGGATCGAGTAGGCGATCACCGCCATCACGATCGCGAAGATCCCGATGCAGATCACCGTCGTGAACCAGAAGACGAATGTGATCCGGTCCATCTCCTCGGAAGCGGACGTCGGCAGCCAGGGGACGACGACGGCGACGAGGGACGCGAACGCCCCGGCAATGACGCCGTAGATCGTGATTCGGACGATTGAGCCCCTACGCAACGCGGCGAGCCTACCTGACGCCGTATCCCCGAGTGCGTGTCAATCGTTCGTTAGAGGAACCCGCGAACTGGGTAGAACGACCTCAACCCCCCGCACCACAAGGAGGACGAAATCATGGGTCTTGGAGTGAGCATCTTTCTGATCGCAGTGGGCGCCATCCTGACCTGGGCGGTCAACGCCTCGGTGTCCGGCCTCGAGCTGACGACGATCGGGGTGATCCTGCTCGTCGTCGGGATCCTCGGCCTCGTCCTCTCGGTCATCTTCTGGTCGTCCTGGGGCGGCGTGGGAGGCGGCTCCCGCCGGCGCACCACGTACGTCGACGAGGTCTAGACCCTCGTCGTCCGCGTGTCGAAAGGGCGGCCTCCGGGCCGCCCTTTCTCGTTCTAGGAGAGCGGTAGCTCGACCACGAAGGTGGAGCCGCGGCCCGGAGTCGACTCGAGCCAGATCCGTCCGTCCATCCGGCGGACGATCTCGCGGCAGATGTAGAGCCCGAGGCCGGTGCCGCCGACGCCGCGGGCCAGGTCGGGATCCAGCCGGTAGAACTTCTCGAAGATCCGGCCGTGCTCGGACGCGGGGATCCCGAGCCCCTCGTCGCGGACGAGGAACCGGATCCGGTCTTCGGTCGGGGCGACCTCGAGCGCGACGACGCCTCCTTCGGGGGAGTACTTGATCGCGTTCTCGACGAGATTGACGAGCACCTGGCGCACCTTGTCCGCATCGAGGCGGACTGCCGAGCCGTTCGCCGGGGCGATCAGCGACAGGTCGATCCCGTCCGGCAGGTGGGCCTCCGCCGCGGCGAGCACCGCCCGCGCGACCTCGACGGGGTCGACGTGCTCGAGCGAGACGTTGACGATGCCCGAGTCGAGCCGGCTCGCGAGCAGGATGTCGTTGACGATCCGCGCCAGCCGCTCCGACTCGCTCGCGACGACGCCGAGCATTCCGTCCCGCTGGTCGCCGGAGAGCGGGACGTCCTCGCGCTTCAATGTCATCGCCGCGCCGTAGATCGCGGCGAGCGGCGTGCGCAGCTCGTGGGAGACGGTCGAGACGAAGTCGCTCTTCAGGCGCTCGACCGCGCGCTCCTCGGTCAGGTCGCGGCACGCGTAGACCGTTCCGTCCCCGAAGGCGACCCCGGAGATCGAGAGCCAGAGCTCGCGGCCACGGATCTCGACGGGGATGGTCTCGGCGCGGGTACCGCCGCCGTGCCGCGTCTCGGTCACCGGCACGAGCCGCTCCACGTCCCCCCAGCCCGGGATCGCCTCGTCGATCCTCCGGCCGACGACCTCGGCGGCCCGGAGGCCGGTGATCGCCTCGGCGGCCGGGTTCCAGAGCCGGACGATGCCTCGATCGTCGACGAGGAAGACGCCGTCGGCGACGAACTCGAGCGCCCGGGCGGTCTCGGCGCGCTGCTCGAGGTCGGAGAGCAGGCGCGCGTTGTCGAGCGCGGCCGACGCGCGCCGGGCCAGCTCGCGGGCGAGCTCGAGGTCGGTCTCGTCGTAGTGGCCTTCCTCCCGCGCGCCGAGGGTCAGCAACCCGAGGACCTCACCGCGCGAGACGAAGGGGACGAACATCATCGAGCGGGAGCCGACCCGCGCGAAGAGCTCGAGGTCGAGGCCGAGGCCGGCGAGGTCGGCGCCGAGCTCGGACGAGATCGTCGAGGCGAGGAAGCCCTTGCCCTGCTCGACCACCTGCCGCCACAGCGCGGGCGGCTCGCCGCTCGGGAAGTAGGTCCCGCTCATCCCGTCCATCAGGCGCTCGAGCTCGGGCTCGGCATGGGCGTGGGCGACGCGACGGAGCCGCCCCTCCTCGAGGAGGTAGATATTGCAGGCGTCCGCGATCCGGGGGACGACGACCCGGCTGACGCGCTCGAGAATCCGCTCGCGGTCGAGCGAGGACGCGAAGAGCTCGCCGGCCTCGGAGAGCAGCCGCAGCCGGTCGAGCGAGGCGCCGGCCTCGGCGTAGAGCCTGCTGTTCTCGACGCCGAGCGCGATCCGGCCCGCGACCTCCTGCGCGAACGCGATGTCCTCGTCGTGGTAGCGGCGGTGCGACTCGCCCATCCCGAGGGAGAGCGTCCCGATCGTGCGCGAGCGGGCCACGAGCGGGACGACGAGGTAGGAGCTGGGCTCGAGGCGGCGGTAGAGCTCGAGGTGCTCCTCGTCCAGCGCTGCGCGGCTGAGCTCGGGGTCGTCGGCGGTCTCGATCAGGAGAGGCGCCCCGCTGGCGGCGACGACGGAGGCCGGGTGCTCCGGGTTCCCGGTCGGCGGGTAGCGCTCCCGGATCTCGCGGAGCACGGCCTCACGGGCCGGGTCGACGTGGCGGAGGACCACCTGCTCGAGGCTGCCGTCCGCGCGGAGGAGATCGACGAGCGCGTAGTCGGCGAACGTCGGGACGAGCATGCCGCCGATCGCGCCGATCGTCAGCTCGACGTCGAGGCTCGAGACGAGCAGCTCGCTCGCGTCCGCGAGGAGGCGCATCTGCTCGGCGGCGCGGCGCTGGGTCGTGATGTCGCGGATCACGTTGACCGCGACGGCGCGACCGTCCTCACCCGCGACCGGGAGGGCGCGGATCGAGGACCAGCGCTCTTCCGCAGTCGCGCGGATTCGGTAGCAGACGATCCGCTCCTGTCCGCGCCCCTCGGCGAGGGCGAGCCGGCCGGGCAGCTGGTCCGGGTCGAGCGGCCGGCGGCGCTCGTCGAGGAGGTCGAAGCGGTCGATCACGTCGGCGACGTCGGCGCTGAGAAGCTCGGCTGCGCTCTCGAACCCGACGAGACGGGCGGCAGCGTCGTTGGCCCAGAGGACGCGGCCCTCCGCGTCCTGGACGGTGATCCCGTCGGCAACCGCGGCGAGGATCGCAGCCGGGAACCCGGAGGTCGCGCCGAGCTGCTCGTCCTCGTCAACCGACACGTCTGGAGATTCCCCCCGCTGGACGTCGGGCCGAATCGTAGCCGGGTACTCGGCCCTGTCCAGGTAGGACGACATGGCATCACCAGCGAGCCGGGAGCGAAGCGACCCTTCAGGGGTCTTAGCGCGATCGAATCGCTCAGCCGATTCCGATCTTGCGCCGAAGCATGGGCCGTGAAGGGATCGAACCTTCGACCTTGGGATTAAGAGTCCCCTGCTCTACCAGCTGAGCTAACGGCCCGGACGGCTGAGTAGTGTAGCCAGTCATGCGCGTCCTCACCGTCGTAGGGAACAGGCCGCAGTTCATCAAGGCCGCCGCGCTCTCGCTGGCCCTGCGCGCGGCCGGGATCGACGAGGTCTCGCTGCACACGGGCCAGCACTACGACCGGGAGATGTCGGCGCTCTTCTACGAGGAGCTGGGGCTCGCCGAGCCGGCGTACCCGCTCGACCTCCGCACGGCCGATCCGGCCGCCATGCGCGAGCCGCTCGCCGCCGCGCTCGCGGCGGAGCGGCCCGACTGGGTGCTGGTCTTCGGCGACACGAACACGACCCTCGCGGGCGCGCTCGCCGGCGTCGAGGCCGGCGTTCCCGTCGCCCACGTCGAGGCGGGACTGCGCAGCGGCGACCTCGCGATGCCCGAGGAGCGGAACCGGATCGAGGTCGACCGGCTGGCGGCGCTGCTCCTCTGCCCCGACGAGGGCTCGCGGGAGACGCTCGCCGCGCGAAGGGGTTGCCGGCGAGGCGCTCGTCGTCGGAGACGTGATGGCCGACGCGGCCAGGGTCTTCGCGCCCCTGGCGCCGCCGTCCGGCCGGGAGCCGGGGAGCTACGTCCTCGCGACGATCCACCGCGAGGCGAACGTCCAGGCGCCGCGGCTCGGCCGGATCGCGGCAGGGCTGAACGCGGTCGCCGAGCCCGTCGTCCTGCCCGCCCACCCACGCACGCGCGCGGCGCTCGAGGAGCAGCGAATCGAGCTCGCGGCCCACGTCGAGCTGCTGCCGCCGGTCGGCTACCTCGAGCTCGCCGCGCTCGCCCGCGACGCACGGGTGATCGTGACCGACTCGGGCGGGCTCCAGAAGGAGGCCTACTGGTACGGCGTCCCCTGCGTGACGCCGAGGCCCTCGACGGAGTGGGTCGACACGGTCCGGGTCGGCGCGAACACGCTCGTCGACGACGACCCGGACGCGCTCGTCCGCGCCATCCGGGACGCCCGGATGCCGCCGGATCCGCCCCGGCTCTACGGCGACGGGCACGCGTCGGAGCGGATCGCGGACGCCCTCACCGGTAGGATCGACCGCCGATGACCGACGTCGCCATCGTCGGAGCCGGCTACGTCGGTGTTCCGCTCGCTCAGACCTTCGCCGAAGCGGGGCGCTCCGCCCTGCTCGTCGACGTGAACGCGACCGTGGTCGCGGGCCTGAACCGCGGCGAGAGCCACATCGAGGACGTCCCGTCGGAGACGCTCGCGCCGCTCGTCGAGTCCGGCTCGATCCGCGCCACCACCGACTTCTCCGAGGTGAAGGACGCGGACGCGATCCTGATCGCGGTGCCGACGCCGCTCTCGAAGCAGCGCCAGCCCGACCTCTCCTACATCGAGCGCGCCGGGCGCAGCCTCGCGCCGCACATCCGGGCCGGTCACGTCGTCGTGCTCGAGTCGACCACGTACCCGGGAACGACGAAGGAGGTGCTCCGCCCGATCCTCGAGGACGGCAGCGGCCTCACCGCGGGGGAGGACTTCCACCTCGCCTTCTCGCCCGAGCGCGTCGATCCCGGCCGCACCGACTTCACGACGAAGACGACGCCGAAGATCGTGGGCGGGATCAACGAGGCGTCGACGGAGGCCGCGGCAGCCGTCTACCGGAGCGCGATCGACACCGTCCACACCGTCTCGACCCCCGAGGCGGCGGAGCTGACGAAGCTGCTCGAGAACATCTTCCGCTCGGTCAACATCGCGCTCGTGAACGAGCTGGCGATGCTCTGCGACCGGATGGACATCGACGTCTGGGAGGTCGTCGGCGCGGCGGCGACCAAGCCGTTCGGCTTCATGCGCTTCGAGCCCGGCCCCGGGCCTCGGCGGCCACTGCATCCCGCTCGACCCGTTCTACCTCTCCTGGAAGGCACGCGAGTTCGACTTCACGACGCGGTTCATCGAGCTCGCCGGCGAGGTCAACCAGAACATGCCCTACTACTGCCGCTCCGTGATCTCGCAGGCGCTGAACCACGGGGCCGGCAAGTCGCTCGCCGCCTCGAAGGTGCTCGTCCTCGGTGTCGCCTACAAGGCCGACATCGGCGACATGCGCGAGTCGCCGGCGCTGAAGGTGATCGAGCTGCTCCGGGCCGCCGGCTCCGACGTCGCCTATCACGACCCGCACGTGCCCGAGTTCGAGGAGCACGGCGTCGCGCTCTCGTCCGTCCCGCTCGAGCCGGCCGCCTACGACGCGGTCGTGATCGTGACCGCCCACTCCGGGATCGACTACGACCGGCTCGTCGAGGAGGCGCAGCTCGTCGTCGACCTCCGCAACGCGACGGGCCGGCACGGGGTCCAGGCGAACGGCAAGGTCTGGAAGCTCTGACCAGGATCGGTCAGGCCGGGCTCGGCTACTGGGGCAAGAACCTCGTCCGCAACTTCGACGAGCTCGCCGACCTCGCCTGGCTCTGCGACGCGTCGGAGGAGCTGCGGGCGCAGTTCGCGGCTCGCTACCCGGGTGCCCGGGTCACCGCCGACTTCGGGGAGATGCTCGCCGACCCGGAGCTGGAGGCGGTCGTGATCGCGACCCCCGTCCCGACCCACTACGCGCTGGCGAAGCAGGCGCTCGAGGCGGGCAAGCACGTCTTCGTCGAGAAGCCGCCCGCGATGAAGGGCACGGAGATGGAGGAGCTCGTCGAGCTCGCCACGACCAAGGGGCTCGTCCTGATGCCGGGGCACCTCCTGCTCTACCACCCGGGCGTGCGCAAGCTGAAGGAGCTCGTCGCCGGCGGCGACCTCGGCGACCTGCTCTGCGTCTACACGAACCGCCAGAACCTCGGGATCATCCGCCGCGACGAGAACGCGCTCTGGTCGCTCGGCGTCCACGACCTCTCGGTGATCCTCTACCTCGTCGGCGAGGAGCCGGAGGAGGCGATCGCGCACGGGAACGCGTTCCTGAACCCGGGCGTCGAGGACGTCGTCTTCTGCTACCTGCGCTTCCCTTCCGGGAAGATCGCGCACATGCACCTCTCCTGGCTCGACCCGCACAAGATGCGGAAGCTGACCGTGGTCGGGAAGGAGAAGATGGCCGTCTTCGACGACATGGAGCTGGAGCGCAAGGTGACGATCTACGACAAGGCGCCCTGGGAGCCGGCAGGCACCTACGGCGAGTGGCGGACGCGCACGGGCGACATCCACAGCCCGAAGATCGCGAACGACGAGCCCCTGCGGCTCGAGTGCAACCACTTCCTCGAGCTCGTCGCGAACGGGCCGGGCGACCACGCGGAGGCGCGCGACGGGCTCACGGTCGTCCGCGCGCTCGACCGGCTGACGGAGTCGCTGCGCAGCGGAGCGCCGCGTGGCTGAGATCCACCCGACGGCGACCGTCTACCCGGGCACCGTGCTCGGCGAGGGCGTCAAGGTGCTGGAGAACGCGGTCGTCGGGAAGCAGCCGACCCTCTCGCCCCGCTCGACGGCGAAGCGCGAGCCGCTCGCGCCGGCGGTGCTCGGCGACGGGACGATCGTCTCCACCGGCGCGATCGTCTTCGCCGGGACGACGATCGGGGCGCGCGTGATCCTCGGCGACCAGTCGTGCATCCGCGAGCGGGTCGAGATCGGCGACGACGTCGTCGTCGGCCGCGGCTCGCTCGTCGAGAACGACACGACGATCGGGGCGATGACGAAGATCCAGGCCGAGGCCTACATCACCGCCTACTCGACGCTCGAGGAGCACGTCTTCATCGCGCCCTGCGTCGTGACCACGAACGACAACTGGATGGGCCGGACGGAGCAGCGGTTCGGGAACATCAAGGGCCCGACGATCCGGCGCGGCGCCCGGGTCGGCGGCGGCGCGATCCTCTGCCCCGCGATCGAGATCGGCGAGGAGGCGTTCATCGGCGCCGGCGCCGTCGTCACGAAGGACGTTCCCCCGCGCGCGGTGATGGTCGGCAACCCGGCCCGCCGGCTCCGCGACGTCCCGGACGAGGAGCTGCTCGAGAACCAGACGCTTAGTTGCTCAGAGCAACAGTCCCGCGCGCTAGGTCTTGACGATCGTGAGCGAGTAGCGGCCGGCGCCGGGGGAGCTCAGCTTCACCTGGACGAAGTACCAGCCGGCTCGTGGCGCCCGGTGGGCGAGGTAGTCGCGCGGCCCGGGGCGGGCGGACTGCCGTGCGACGAGCGTCCGGCGGCGAAGGTCGTCCACCTCGGTCGCGGCGGGCTTCCAGAGGATCAGGTTGGTGTCGGTGGCCGCCGGTCCGCGGACGCTCGCGAAGACCGACTGCCCCAGGCGCAGCTTGATCGCGTAGACGTCGTTCTGGTCGTCCCAGAAGTCGAGGCTCGCCTCGATCCGGATCGTCTTCCCCCAGAGCTTTCGCGCCCGCACGCCCGCGTCGTCGTTGGGCTCGAGCCGGTCGGTGACGGGGAGCGAGCCCGAGAGGGCTCGCAGCGCGGCGGCCACGTCGAGCCGGCCCCAGCCCGTCAGCTCGTCGCGTCCGACGGGGCAGCGGCGGCAGCCGGTCGACGGCTCGGCGTCGGCCGCCGTACGCGTCAGGAGCGCGGTCACCTGCTCGGCGCGCAGGCTCGGCCGGACCGCGAAGAGGACGGCGGCGGCCGCGCTGACCTGGGGCGCGGCGAACGAGGTTCCTTCCGCGTCCCGGTAGTCGTCCGGCGCGCAGAGCGAGTACCCCTGCTCGGCGCAGTCCTTGAACGGCGCCGTCAGGGCGCGCGGGAAGGTCGAGACGATCCCCTGGCCGGACGCGGCGATGTCGTTGTAGACGCGGTCGCGGTTGGAGAAGGCCGGCGCGCTGCCGTCGCGGGCGAGCGCGCTGACACCGAGGACGTGCGGGAGGGCGGCGGGATAGCTGGCGTAGGGCCAGGGCTCCCGCGGCGACGCGTCGGCGTTCCCGACCGCGGCCACGACGACCACGCCCCGCGAGACCGCGTACGCGATCGCCGCCGCCTCGAGTGGGGAGTAGGTGTCCCGGGAGGGATCGGCCGGATCCCGGACGCCGCCGATCGACATGTTGAGGACGCGGGCGCCGTTCCCGACCGCCCAGCGGATCGCGCGCGCCTCGGCCTCGACGTCGATCGTGTCGTCGTCCTTGACCACCTTCGCCACGACGAGCTCGGCCGATGGAGCCATCCCGGCGATCCCCTCGGAGTTGTCGATCCCGGCGGCGATCAGCCCGGCGACGAAGGTGCCGTGGCCGCGGGTGTCGACCCGCGCCGAGCCGCCGACGAAGCTGCGGGCCGCGACGATCTTGCCCGCGAACTCCGGATGCCCGCCGTCGATCCCGGAGTCGATCACGCCGACCCGGACGGGCGGCAGGATCGGCAGCGTTTCCCAGAAGTCGAACGCATGGTTGGCGGCCAGGTGGAGCTGGCGCGCCGCGAGCGGATCGGACGGCTCGAAGGCGACGCGGCGGGCGCCGAGCCGCTCGACGTACGTGGCGCCGGGCAGCGCCCCGAGCCGGGGCGGCGACCGGGGCCTCGACGACGAGGGCCGGGATCGGGGCGAGGCTTCGCGCCCCGGGCAGCGCGGCGCGGAGGGCGGGCAGTGCGGCGACGGAGCGCGCACCGACGGCGTAGCGCGCCGCGTCCGAGCCCGCAGGGACGGCGAGCGCCGAGCACGGCGGCGGCGCCGACGACCGCCGCGTGCAGCGCCTCGGCGCATCAGCCGATCTTGACGACTGCGGAGAGCGCCTGGGCGAGCCCGCCGGCCGGCGCGATCCTGACCCGGTAGGTGCCGGGGCCCGTGTCGAGCTCGACGTGGAACTCGCCGGCATCGTCGACCGTGCCGGAGCCGGCGGGGAGCCAGAGCGTCCCCTCGAGCCGCTGCACCTGGACGGCCACTCCTGCCGTGAAGGGCGCGACCGTCCCCTCGATCCCGGCCGGGCCGCTCCGCGCGGTGACGAGCGGCCCGGCAGGCACCTTGAGGACGGGCCCGACGGTCTTCCCCGCCGAAAGCCGGAAGCTCGTCGTCCTGTCGAGCTTCGCCGTGTAGGCGAGCTCGCCCGGACCGGGTCGCTCGGCGACGACCTGCCAGCCGGCGGGCGTCCGCTGCTCGAGCCGTGCGTTCTTGAGGCCCTTGACCGTCGCGCGCACCACCGTGGGGCGGCCGACCACGGCCGAGCCACCTGGGCGGGTGAGCGCGAGTGTGCCGAGCGCCGTCACCCAGGTCGAACGGAGCCCGAGCGCGACAGCGGAGCTCGCTGCCCGTGACCGACTTCGTCCCGGTGCCTCGTCGACACCGTGGCGGAGACGACGCGGCCCGACGGGCTCTTGGCGAGCTTGAGGCCCACGACCGGCGTCGCCAGCGAGAGCCCCTTCCGGATCGTGGTGTCGCCGACGGCGGTCGGGCCCCAGCGGTCGACCGGCGAGAGAGAGCTATGAGGGTCGTCGACGGCGACGAGGTACGGGACGTCGCTCCCGAACGCCTCCTTCGCCGAGACCGTGCGGCCGCCCGATGTCGAGTGGAAGAGCGCGTCCACGATCTTGCCCTCGTAGAGCAGCACCTGGCCCGCCGTCGCGGCGACCGCCGCGGTCGCCCGCGCGTCCTCGGCGGCGATCCCGCCGTAGACCTGGCTGCGCACGTCGGCGTAGAGGTCGAAGCTCTTCCCGACCGCCCGGTGGGCGAGCGCGTACGAGCGCGCGGCGACGGCCTGCGCCTTCAGCGCCTCGGCGGCCCAGGCGGCGGGCATCTCTCGCGGGACGACGCCGGCGAGGTAGTCCTCGAGCCCGACGACGTCGACGGCGTTCAGCTTCTTCGCCACGACGGCGACCTCGACCTGGCCGCGATAGGCGATCCCGTCGACCGAGAGGGCGGACGCGCCGGGGAGGAACGTCAGCGGCCCGGTCAGGTCGACCGGTGCGCCGTTCCCGACCACCTGGAGCTTCGGCCCGAGCTGCTGCTTGCCCGCGGGCAGCGGGTAGGTCTTGCCGAAGACGTCGCGGACGCGGTAGGCCGACTCGGAGGCGACCGACCAAGGCCCCGCGGGCCTCGGCGACGAGGACGCGCAGCTTCGAGACGGGCGCCGGCCCGAGTGTCGTCCCGGTGTAGTAGTGGGCGAGGATCGCGTCGTAGCCGAGCCCTTCCTCGGCGTAGCCGAGCGCGCCGTACTGGCTCATCCCGACCCCATGGCCCCAACCGCGCCCGCTGAAGACGAAGCTCGTCGCGGTCACCGCAGGGGGAGCCGGGGCAGCCCGGCGCGCCGCGTCCACCGTCGGGGCGAGCGCGAGGGAGAGGGCGATGAGTGCGAGGACTGGGCGCCGCATAAGGGTGACCCTTCCTGCCGAGGCACTGGTGCATGCCGCGGCACAGGGTCGAAAATCAGGCTAGCCGATGGCTCCGGGCACTCCGGCCTTCTTTACCGAAGCTTCAATTCATCCCCGAAACGGGCGTTTTCGGTCGATTCCCCCCGGGCACCTTGCCCCGGTGACGGAGAACGCATGACCGACAAGCTGCCCCCCCGCTACCGGAAGCCCGAGCGGATCGCGCGCGGCGGCATGGGCGAGATCTACCGGGTCGAGGACGGCGTCCTCGGCCGGATCGTCGCCGTCAAGCTGCTGGGAGAGCAGTTCGCCGACGACGAGAACATCCGCCGCCGCTTCACGCGAGAGGCGCTCGCCGCCGCGCGGCTCTCGAACGCGCCGAACACGGTCACGATCTTCGACGTCGGCGAGCACGAGGGGCGCCCCTACATCGTGATGGAGCTGCTCGGCGGCGGCTCGCTCGCGGACCGGCTCGCCGCGGACGGAGCGCAGTCGCCGCGGCAGGCGCTGCCCTGGCTCCGCCAGACGGCTGCCGCGCTCGACGCCGCCCACGCGAAGGGGGTCGTCCACCGCGACGTCAAGCCCGCGAACCTGCTCCTCGACGACGACGGGCAGGTCAAGGTCGCCGACTTCGGGATCGCGAGCGCGGTCGGGCTCGACTCCTTCACCCAGGCCGGCACGGTGCTCGGGACGGCGGGATACCTCTCCCCGGAGCAGGCGCGGGGCGAGCGGGCCGGGCCGGAAAGCGACCGCTACGCGCTCGCCGTGGTCGCGTACGAGCTGCTGACCGGGAAGCGCCCGTTCGCGAGCGAGTCTGCGACCGCCGAGGCGGCGGCTCACGTCCACGCCCCGATCCCGCAGGCGTCGGAGGCCGGCGCCGGTCTCCCCGAGGAGCTCGACGCCGTTTTCGCCCGCGGGCTCGCCAAGGATCCGGCGGAGCGCTACCCGACCGCTGCCGACTTCGTCGTGGAGCTGCGCGAGGCGCTCGACGAGGCGGCCGGCAAGACGACAGTCGGAGCGATCCCGGCAACCGCGGCGACGCGGCAGGCCCCGGTGGCCGCAGCGCGACAGCGCCGCCGCAACCCCGTCCCGCTCCTCGCCGCGCTGTTCCTCGTGCTCGGCCTCGGCGGCGCCGCGCTCGCCGCTGCGCTCGTCGGCGGCGGCGACGACGGGACTGCGGCGGCGCCCCCGAAGCCGAAGACGATCAAGCAGACGGTGACCGCCCCCGGGACGACCGTCGTGCAGACCGTCACGACCCCGACCGAGCCGCCGGCGACGACGGCGTCCGAGCCGACGCCGGAGCCGACGCCGGAGCCGACGTCCGGCTCGAGCGCCAGCGCGCTCAACGACCAGGGGTACCGGCTGATGCAGGCCGGCGACTTCGAGTCGGCGCTGCCGCTGCTCGAGCAGGCGGTGCAGGGCCTCTCCGGCTCAGGCTCGACCACCGAGGCGTACGCGAGCTACAACCTCGCCTACACCCGGCTCGCACTGGGCCAGTGCGGCGGCGTCGTCGACCTGCTCGAGCGCTCCGAGGACGTGCAGGGGAAGCGCAAGGAGATCTCCCGCCTGAAGAAGGAGGCCGAGAAGGCCTGCGGGGACTAGGTCCCCGGTCTTAGGGGGCGCCGAGCCGCGAGGCGTACTGCTGCTCGTAGTACTCGCGGAACGCGCCGGACTTGATCGGCTCCCACCAGTCGCGCCGGTCGCGGTACCAGGCGACGGTCGACTCGAGCCCCTGCTCGAGCGGCGTCGAGGGCGACCAGCCGAGACCGCGGATCTTCGTGTCGTCGACGGCGTAGCGGCGGTCGTGCCCCGCGCGGTCCTCGACGTGACGGACGAGCGACTCGTCCGCGCCGGTCAGCCGAAGAAAGTGCGCCGACCATCGTCAGGTTCTCGTGCTCCTCGCCGCCGACGTTGTACGCCTCGCCGGGAGCGCCCTCGCGCAGCGCGAGCTCGACCGCCGCGCAGTGATCCTCGACGAACAGCCATTCCCGGCGCTGCTTCCCGTCGCCGTAGACCGGCACCGGCTCGCCGTCGAGCAGGTTCGTGACGAAGAGCGGCAGGAACTTCTCCGGGTACTGGTTCGGCCCATAGGTGTTCGCGGCATGCGTCCGGAGCGCGTCGACGCCGTAGGTGCGCACGTAGGCGGGGACGAGCAGGTCACCACCGGCCTTGGCCGCGCTGTACGGGCTCGAGGGCCGGAACTGGTCGGTCTTCCGTTCGCGGTGCCTCGTCGAGCGCCACGTCCCCGTAGACCTCGTCCGTCGAGACGTGGAGCAGCCGCTTGCCGGTCTCCCGCGCCCATTCGAGCAGCACGTGCGGCCCGAACACGTTCGTCCGCAGCACCGCCTCCGGCTCGACGATCGAGCGGTCGACATGGGTCTCTGCGGCGAAGTTGACGATCGCGTCCACGTCCGCCGCCGCGACCCTGACGGCGGCTGCGTCGGCGATGTCGCCGGCGTGGAACTCGTGCTCGACGTCCTCCAGGTTCGCCCGGTTGCCGCTGTAGGTGAGCTTGTCCAGCACCACGACGTGCTCGCCGTGCGGCGGCGAGCCTGCGGGCGAAGTGGGAGCCGATGAAGCCGGCGCCGCCGGTGACGAGCACACGCATGACCGAAACCCTAGCGACCGCGGTCAAGCGCGGCGACGCCGGGCCGCCGATAGGTCCGAAGTGAGCTCGTCCGCCGCCACGCTCCGCCCCGTTCGCCTGCCCGTCGCCACGGTCCCGCTCTTCGGCGCGACGATCTTCCTCGCAGCCGGGCTCGTCTTCCTCGTCCAGCCGCTCGCGGCCAAGCTCGTGCTCCCGCTCGCCGGCGGCACGCCCGCGGTCTGGGCGGTCACGCTCGTGTTCTTCCAGGCGATCCTCCTCGCGGGGTACGCGTGGGCGCACATCTCCCTGCGGCTGCTCCCGCTCCGCGCCCAGCCCTTCGTCCAGCTCCCGCTCCTCCTCGTTCCCTTCCTCGTCCTCCCGATCGCGGTCTCGGCCGGCGCCGCGCCCTGCAGGCAAGAGCCCGGCGGCGTGGCTGCTCGGCGTGCTCGCGCTCGCGGTCGGGCTGCCGTTCTTCGCGGTGACGACGGCGAGCCCCGTGCTCCAGCGCTGGTTCTCGGCCACCGGCCACCGGTCCGCCGCCGACCCCTACTTCCTCTACGCGGCGAGCAACGCGGGCAGCCTCGTCGGGCTCCTCGCGTACCCGCTCCTGCTCGAGCCGCACCTGACTCTGACCCAGCAGTCCCGCGTCTGGCTCGTCGGCTACGCCCTCTTCGTGGGGCTGGCGGCACTCTGCGCGCTCCGCCTTCTCGGCGCCGGTCCAGCCGCGCTCGCCGCGATCCCACGGAAGGCGGCGACGGTCGCGGCGATCTCCGGGGGACGAGGATCCGCTGGGTCGCGCTCGCAGCCCTCCCCTCGAGCCTGATCCTGGGCACGACGAGCTACCTCTCGACCTCGATCGCAGCAGTGCCGCTCCTGTGGGTGATCCCGCTCGCGCTCTACCTGCTCACGTTCGTGCTCGCGTTCGCCCGGAGCGCACGGCTCTCGCCGCACGACGATCACGGCAGGCGTCGTCGTCAGCACGGTGCTCGTCGCCGGCTCGCTCCTGCAGCTGGTGGCGCTGCCGATCGCGGCGCTCGTCGCGATCCACTGCGGCAACCTCTTCTTCGTCGCCCTGCTCGTCCACCGGCGGCTCGCGCGGCGAGCGCCCGCCCGTGGAGCGGCTGACCGAGTTCTATCTCCTGCTCTCGCTGGGCGGCGTCCTCGGCGGCGCGTTCAACGCCCTCGCCGCGCCCGTGCTCTTCGACGCGATCGTCGAGTATCCCCTCGCGATCGTGCTCTCCCTCCTCCTCCTGCCGGGGGCGCGCTCGCTCCGGCGCGACCTCGTCCCGAGCCTCCTCTACTGCTCCCTGCTCGTGATCTCGCTGCCGCTCGCGGCGACGGGCGGCACGGGGGCGATCCGGGTCGCGCTCGGCGCCGCCGTCGTCGCGCTGCTCGCCTTCGCGCGGCGCCCGGCCCGCTTCATGCTCGGCGTGACCGTCCTCCTCACCCTCGCGACGTTCGGCCAGCAGTCGCTGCACGCGGAGCGGACGTTCTTCGGCGTCCTGCGCGTGATCGACGGGCCGAACCACGAGCGGGTGCTCACCCACGGGATCACGATCCACGGCGCCCAGAGCCTCGACCCGGCGCGGCGGCGCGAGCCGCTCGGCTACTACACGCCACGAGGCCCGTTCGGCCAGGTCTACGCCGCCCACGAGGGGCGCGTCCGCGACGTCGGCGTCGTCGGGCTCGGCGTCGGCGCGCTCGCGGCCTACGGGCAGCCGGGCGACCGCTTCACGTTCTACGAGATCGACCCGGCGGTGGCCCGGATCGCGTCGAACCCCCGCTGGTTCACCTTCCTCGGCGACTCGCGCGCCGACGTCAGGATCGTGATCGGGGACGGCCGGATCCAGCTCGCGCAGGCGCCGCGCGCCGCGTACGACCTGCTCGTCCTCGACGCGTTCAACTCCGACTCCGTCCCCGTCCACCTGCTCACCCGGGAGGCGGTCGCGCTCTACCTCCGCGAACTGGCGCCGCGCGGGGTCGTCGCCCTCCACATCACGAACAACCATCTGGACATGGAGCCCGTCGTCGCAGGGATCGCCCGCTCGCTCGGGCTCGCCGGGGTCGCCCAGGACTACCGGCCCTCCGCCGCGGCCTCCGACCGGGGCGCCCGCCGGGCGCACTGGGTCGTGCTCGCGCGCACGCCCGCTGACCTCGGCACGCTCGCCCGAGACCGCCGCTGGCACGGGCTCGCGGCCGGCCGCGGCGAGCCGGTCTGGACCGACCAGTTCTCGAACATCCTCAGCGTCGTCGACTGGCGCCGCTAGTCCGCGAGCAGCAGGCGGGCGCCGAGGAGCGCGGCGAGCCCGCGGCCGCCGTTCCGCATCACGTGGTCGTGGCTCCAGTGGAAGACGGGACGCCCGACGGGCGCGACCGCGTTCATCCAGGGAATCGTCGTCTCCACGTCCCACTCGTAGGTGACCGCCGTGCCGGCCGCGCCCTCCCAGAGCCGCCAGCGGCCCGTCCCGCGCAGGTTCCCCTCGGCGTCCCCCTCGAGCAGGTACGGCCGCTCCACGTTCGTCGTCCGGATCCGGAACTCGATGTCGTAGGGGAGCAGGCTGCGCCAGACGTAGCGGTGGAGGGAGCCGACCCCGTCTCCGTTGCCGGGCTCGAGTTGCTCGGCGACCTTGACCCCGCGCCACCACGCGGGCCAGCCCTCCGTGGCGGAGATCGCCTCCCAGACGTCGTCGAGCGGCGCCTCGAGCGCCCACGTCGTCACGAACGAGTAGCGCGCCATCAGCCGGACGCCCGGAGCGCGGCCAGGCATTCGCGCAGGCCGTCGCGCCAGTGCGGGAGCTCCGGCGCGCCCTTGTCGCTGCGGAGCACCGAGCTCGCGGGGCGCGCGGCCTTCGCGCCGAACTCGGCGGCCGTGATCCGGCGGACGCGGCAGGCGAGGCCCGCCTCCTCGAAGACCGCCTCGGCCAGCTCTGCCCAGCTGCAGTCGCCCGCCGCGGCGAGGTGCCAGATCCCCGGCGGCCGGTCGAGCAGCTCGCGCGTCGCGCGGGCCAGGTGGGCGACGTAGGTGGGGGCGGTGCGCTGGTCGTCGACGACCGCCACCTCCTCCCGCTCGGCGCCGAGCCGGAGCATCGTCCGGACGAAGTTGTGGCCCGTCGAGCCCGAAGAGGCCCGAGCTGCGGACGACCCAGGCCCGCTCGCCCGCGGCCGCCTCTCCGAGCAGCTTGCTCCGCCCGTACGTGGAGAGTGGGTTGGGGCCGTCGCTCTCCACGTACGGAGAGCCCTTGCGGCCGTCGAAGACGTAGTCGGTGGAGTAGGCGACGAGCGGGAGACCGAGCGCGGCGACGTTCGCGGTGCCACCCACGTTGACGGCGGCGGCACTCTGCGGGTCGTCCTCGGCGCCGTCCACGTCGGTCCAGGCCGCGGCGTGGAGGACGAGCTCGTGCTCGCCCAGGCCCGCCGGCGCCGGCATCGTCACGTCCCAGTCGGCATGCGTCACCCCGACCGCTCCCTCCGAGGCGAACTCCTCGAGCAGCGCCTGCCCGAGCTGCCCGCCGGCTCCGGTCACGAGCACGAGGACGTCCTCAACAGGCCGCGAGGTCGCGCTCGGAGAGGATCGGCGTCTCGGTGCTCCAGAGGTGCTTGACCCGCGGATCGGCCCAGCAGACGCCGTGCTCGTCGGGATCGGCCGCGTCGTACTCCTCGGTCACGTGGTAGAGGAAGAGACAGTCGGTCAGCGCCTCGTAGCCGTGGGCGTGAATCCCGGGGATGTAGATCGCGACCGGGTTCTCGTCGCCGATGTCCTCGGTGAAGGTCTCGCCCGTCGCCCGGTCGAGCACGACGACGCGCACCATTCCCTGGACGCACGCGAAGAGGTCGTCCTGCCCGCGCTCGTGGTAGTGGAGCCCCCGCACGACCCCCCGGCGGGAGCGGACGAGGTTCGACTGCCGCACCGGCTTGGGCAGCGCGCCCGCGCGCATCAGCTCGGAGAACCAGCCGCGCTCGTCCTCGAAGCGGCGGATCGGGAGGCGGAGCAGACCGTCGATCACGCGGGCTTGTTGACGCCGGTGCGCGCGATCAGGGCGCCGATCTCGGGGAGGGACTCCTGCGTGCCGGCGTCCTCCCACCAGCCGGTGACCCGATGGCTCGCGAGCGTCCCCTGCTCGGCGAAGTGCCGGTTGACGTCGGTGATCTCGAGCTCGCCGCGTGAGGACGGCTTCAGGTCGTGGATCAGGGCGAACACGGACGGGTCGTAGGCGTAGAGGCCGACGACGGCGTCGTTCGACGGCGGCGCGTCGTAGCGCAGGTCGACCGTTCCGGCCTTCTCGACGACGTCGACCACGCGGCGGTCATCGTCGTAGACCACGACCCCGAAGCGCTCCGGGTCGGGGACGTCCTTGACGAAGACGGCCGCGCCGTCGTCCCCCTCGACGAAGGAGCGGATCGCGCTCACCTCGGCGTACTCGAAGATGTTGTCGCCCAGGCAGACGACGAGCTTGTCGTCGCCCGCGAAGCTCTCGGCCATCCCGACCACCTGCGCGATCCCGCCGGCCTCGACCTGCACCTTGTAGGTCAGGTCGAGCTCGAAGAGCGGCTCGTCGGTGCCGCGCTTCGGCAGCCGGCCGTTCCCGAGCAGGTCGATCAGCTGGCCCGCGTGCCCCTGGCCGGTGACGATCAGCACTTCCTCGACGCCCGCGAGCTGGAGCAGCTGGAGGGGGTAGTAGATCATCGGCCAGCCGCCCACCGGGAGCAGGTGCTTGTTGACGACGCGAGTCAGCTCGCCGAGCCGTGTCGCCTCGCCGCCGGCCGCGATCAGGCCCTTGACGCTCAGATCCCCGTCTCCATGACTGGGGGCGATGCTACTCCGGGACCGGCGACCGGGGTGCGCTCGAGCAGCCAGAACGAGAGCTCGACCGCCGGCCCGATCCCGAGCGCGAAGACGAGCGTCCCGATCCCCGCGGTGCCGCCGAGGGCGAAGCCAGCAGCCAGCGCGAGGATCTCGATCGCCGTCCGCGCCCAGCCGATCCGGATCCCGACCCGGCGCGAGAGCACGAGCATCAGCGAGTCGCGCGGGCCGGCGCCCAGCGACGCGGCGATGTAGAGCGCGGAGCCGCTCCCGAAGCAGAGGAGGGCGAAGGGGAGATAGGCGATCCGGGTGGCGAGACCAGCGTCGGAGAGGTCGCTCAGCCCGTCGATCCGGAAGAGCAGGATCGACGAAGGTGCCGATCAGCGTCGCGTTCGCGACCGTCCCGATCCCGATCCTCGCCCGGAGCGACGCCGCCAGGGCGAGCACGGCGGCCGAGACGAGGATGTTCGCGAGCCCGAAGGAGATCCCGAGCCGCGTCGCCACGCCCTGGTGGAGGACGTCCCAGGGCGGCAGCCCGAGCTCGGCCTCGAGGAACGCGACCGTGCCCACCGCGCAGATGAACAGCCCCAGGACGAGGGTGGCCAGCCGGGCGGGCAGGCCGCCGCGGATCTCGGGGGGTGCGTGCACGCTTGGGAAGCTACCCGTGGGGGTACGTCCCACCCGTGACCGAACGCGAGATCCAGCACGACCCGCAGGTGCTCGAGGGCGAGGACGAGCTGCCGCGGCAGCCGTCGGCGCCGCTCGACGCGTACACGCCCGAGCCCGGCGCCACCGCCGGCGACCAACGCGCCTTCCGCGTCCTCCGGCTCGCCTTCCTCGTGCTGGCGATCGGGGCCGTGGTCGTGCTCTACGTCGCGCTGCGCTAGACCGCCAGGGCTAGACGGTCAAGGCCGCGCCGGTTCCGCTGGCGTGCCAGAGCCGCACGGTCGAGCCGCGGGGCAGCGCGAGCGAAAGGCTGAGATAGCCGCGGATGCTCGTCCGCCGCACGGGGGTCACGAAGCTCCACCCGCCGCCGCGACGCACCTGGATCCGGTAGGCCTGGCGTCCGATCCCCGGACGCACCTGCCCCCAGAGGACGGTCTTGCCGGCGCTCGCGCCGGCGACGGTGAGCGGGAACCGGAACGCGGAGTAGCTCGGCTTCGCCCGACCCGCGACGGTGAAGAGGCCGCTCTGGAAGCGGAAGACGAGCGGCTCGTCGACGACGAGGTAGTGGATCAGCATGTCCACACGCGGCGCCTTGTAGACCCGGCGGGCCGCCTGGCCGATCAGGTCGGCCTGGCGCTGGGCGGAGACTCCGCCGAGCCCGGTCTGGTAGCCGTACTCCGTCAGCCAGATCCGCTTCGGCCCGAAGGCGCGCGTGACGCTCGAGAGCAGCCGCTCGAGGGTCGCCATCGTGATCGTCTCGCACTCGGCGTGGGCGCAGCCGCCGGCGAATGGGGTGTCGCTCGGCCGGGCGGGATACGGATGGTGGGCATATGCGTCGAGCCGGGCCTTCGCGGCGCGCATCCCGTCGATCCACTTCAGGGGCGAGACGCCGTTCGAGCCCGCGCGCGGCGCGGTGACCCCGCCCGCGACCTTCGCGTTCGGATTTGCCGCGTGGATCGCCGCGTACGCGGGGTTGAGGAGGTTGCTGACGTAGAGGGCGGGCGAGGGTGGACGGAGGAAGCGCGCCTGGTTCGGCTCGTTCCAGACGAGCCACTTGCGCACCCAGCGATAGCGCTCGGCCGCAGCTCCGGCGAAGGCGGCGAAGGCGGCAGCGCGCGGGGCGTAGTTCGGGGGCTTGCCGCCGTTCGCCCACCGCGGCGAGCCGACGAGCCCGACGACGACGTCGACCTTGCGCGCCTTCAGTCCCTCGAGAACCGCGTCGACGGCCGTCCAGTCCAGGCTGCCCCTGCCTCGGCTCGATCTCGTCCCAGTGGAGGTTGAAGCGGACGAGCTCGACGCCGAGCACCTGGATCTGCGTCAGCCGCTCGTCGAGCGTGCCACCGCCGTGGAGGAGCCAGGCGTCGTCCTGGATCCCGTACCGGACCGAGGGGGCGGCGACCGCCGGGCCTGCGAGGACGCCGGCGAGCAGGGTCAGGACCAGGGGCAGGAGAAGGCGCCGCATCCCGGCGGGGTTCCCGTTCCGACGGGCGCCACACATCAAGGTTCCGTTAACGGCGATCGGCGAGCGGCGACGGAGCGACGCGAAGGATCCGCGCGACCCCGGCGGGCAGCCACCAGTTGTAGCGCCCGAAGAGCCGCATCAGCGCCGGCACGAGCACCGCGCGGATCAGGGTCGCGTCGAGGAAGATCGCGAACGCGAGCCCGAGCCCGAACTGCTGCAGTCCCACGATCGAGCCGGCGGCGAGCCCGGAGAACGCCGCGACCATCACGATCGCCGCCGCTGTCACGATCCGCCCGGTGCGCTCGAGCCCGTGCGCGACCGCCTCCTCGTTCGTCGCGCCCTCGTCCCAGAACTCGCGCATCCGGGTGACGAGGAACACCTCGTAGTCCATCGAGAGCCCGAAGAGCATCGCGAAGAGGAAGATCGGAATCCACGCCTCGACCTGGTCGAGCTGGTAGAGCCCGAGCAGGTCGGCCCCGATCCCGTAGCGGAAGACGATCACGAGCAGGCCGTAGGTGGCGCCGATCGCGAGCAGGTTCAGCAGCACCGCCTTCAACGGCAGGAGCAGCGAGCGGAAGGCCCGCATCAGGGTGACGTAGGTGAGGAGGAGGACGGCGAGCACGAGCCAGGGGAACGCGCCGTAGGCCCGGTCGATGAAGTCGATCCCCTGGGCGGGGCCGCCGCCCGCCCGGACCGTCGCGCTCTCCGGGAAGCCTGCGGCGGGAATCAGCTCCTTCCGGAGCCGCCGGGCGAAGTCCTGGGCCGCGAGCGCGCCGTACTCGTCCCGGCCCGCGACGCTCAGATAGGCGTAGCGGCCGCTCGGGTCGACGAACGGCGGGTCGGCCGCGAAGTCCACCCGAGCCACCTCTGGGTCGTCCCGCAGCTCGGCGGCGAGACGGTCGATTGCGCTCGCGACCTCCGGGTCGCGGACGCCGCCGGCTGCACCCGTGTCCACCAGCACCTGGGTCGGAGCGAGCGCTCCCGGGCCGACGGCTCCCCGGAGCACGTTGAAGCCCTGGATCGACTCGGGCGACTGCGGCGTCCCGTCGACGGAGCCCGGGGTCAGCTGGAGGTCGAGCACGGGCGCGGCCGCGGCGACGAGCAGCGTCCCGCCGATCGCGAGGTAGACGAGCGGCCGGCGCATGATCGACCGGGCGAGCCGCGCCCAGAAGCCCCGCGCGGGATCGTCCGTGGCGGCGAGCCGCGGCACCGGCAGCCGCAGCCGGGTGCGCAGGAAGCCGGCCACGTCGGCGCGGCGCGTTCCCCGGCGGCCGAAGAGGGCGAGGAGGACGGGCTGGAGGGTGACCGCCGCCACGATCGAGACGAGCGGGATCAGGAAGCCGCCGACCCCCATCGAGACCATGAACGGGAGCGGCATGAAGAGGAGGAGCGCGAGCCCGATCGCCACGGTCGCGCCCGAGAAGACGACCGCCCGGCCCGCGGTCGCCATCGTCCGCACGACGGCGTCCTCGACGGCGCCGCCCCGCGCGAGCTCCTCCCGGAACCGGTAGACGATCAGGAGCGAGTAGTCGATCGCGATCCCCAGCCCGATCAGCTGGACGAGGTTGGTGACGTAGACGGCGGTCGTCAGGTAGTGCGCGACCACCCAGACGATCCCGAGCGTGGCGGAGATCGTCGTCGCGGCGATCAGGAACGGCATCAGCACGGCAAGCGAGAGCCCGAACACGGCGAGGAGGACGGCGAGCGCGATCGGGAGTGCGATCGCCTCCCCCTTGACGAGGTCCTCGGCGAAGATCGGGTCGAGGTCGGCCTGGATCGCGGGCGTGCCGCTGACCCAGACCTCGGCGCCGGCGGGGTTGCCGATCGCCCGCCGGACGGCGTCCGTCCGCCCCTTGGCCTCCGTCAGGTCGAGCGGGGTCGCGATCGTGCCGAAGAGGACGGCCTGGCCTGCCACCTGGAGCGGCTGCGCCTCCCCGCCGCGGACCGCGCCGGCACCCCGCTGGAGCGCCGCGGCCAGCTCGCGCCGGAGCCCCGCGTCGCCGGTGTCGACGACCCGGAAGACGACGAGGAACGAGCCGTCGTCGCGCTGCCCGAAGTCCCGCGCGAGCACGCTCCGGACCTCCTCCGAGTCGGTGCCCGGCGTCGTGAACTCGTTCGAGAGCAGCGCGCTCAGCCCGGTGCTCAGGTAGCCGCCGACGAGGAGCACCGCGAGCCAGCTCCCGAGCACGGGCCAGCGGTGCCGGAGCACGAACCGAGTCCAGCGTTCCATCTAGCCCTGGTGCGCGCGCCGGATCCGGCGCCGCTCGGCCTTCCTGCGCTTGACCGCGGGCACGTTCCGCACCCCGTCGATCCAGACGTAGGTGACGAGCGCGAGCGAGGCGGCGGCCAGCTTCAGGATCCGGCGGACGAGAGTCATGTCTCGGATGGTAGTGGGAGGGGTAGGCTCACCCCCATGGCGCGGCGCGACATCGACCGCCTCCAGGGGGAGATCGAGGAGCTCTTCGCCGACCTCTGGCAGGTTCCCCGGTTCTCCGGGCTCCGGCACGGCTTCCGGCCGGCGATCGACTGCTTCCACACGGAGGAGCCGCACGAGCTGACCGTCGTCGTCGAGCTCCCCGGGGTCGAGCCGGACTCGATCCGGCTCGCGGTCGAGGAGCGCTCGCTCACGATCGCCGGCGAGCGGGCGCGGCCGCGCGTCGAAGGCCAGGTCTACCAGCAGATGGAGATCGAGTACGGCCAGTTCGAGCGGAGCCTGCAACTCGCGGTCGAGGTCGACGCCGCCGGCGCGAGCGCGAGCTACGAGCGCGGCCTCCTGACGGTGACGCTGCCGATCGTCGAGCGGCCCCAGCCGCCCCGGGCGATCGCGATCGTCGTCCGGAGGGTCGGGTGACCGAGCTCGAGCTCGACTTCGTCCCGGGAGGCCCCTCCCCCGCCGACGTGCCTGCCCGGCTCCCGGTGATGCCGCTGAAGGAGACGGTCGTCTTTCCGGAGTCGATGACGCCGCTCGCGGTCGGCCAGGATCGCTCGGTCAAGCTGATCGACGACGTCGTCGCGGGCGAGCGGATGCTCGCGCTCTTCACGGTCAAGAACCCCGACATCGAGCAGCCGGGCTGGGACGACGTCTACGAGGTCGGGACCGCCGCGCTCGTCCACAAGATGATCAAGGTGCCCGACGGGACGCTCCGGATCCTCGTCCAGGGGCTGCACCGCGTCCGGCTCGTCCGCCCCGTCCAGGCCGAGCCGTACCTCGTCGGCGAGCTCGAGCCGCTCCCCGACGTCGTCCCCGACTCCCCCGAGGTCCAGGCCCTGACCAGGAACGTCCAGACGCAGTTCGGGCGGATCATCGCGATGACGCCCTACCTGCCCGAGGAGCTGCAGCTCGCCGCCGCGAACGTCGAGGACCCGAGCGCGCTCTGCCACCTCGTCGCCTCGACCCTGCGCCTGAAGACCGACGAGCGGCAGGCCCTGCTGGAGACCATCGACGTCCAGGAACGGCTGCGGGCGATCTCGGTGATCCTCGAGCGCGAGCTCGACGTCTCCGAGCTGGGGACGAAGATCCAGCATCAGGTCGCCTCGGAGATCGAGAAGGGGCAGCGGGAGTACTTCCTCCGCCAGCAGCTGAAGGCGATCCAGGACGAGCTCGGCGAGAGCGACGACCAGCAGGCCGAGGCGAACGAGCTGCGCGAGCAGATCGTGGCGAAGGAGCTGCCGCCGGACGCGCTCAAGGCCGCGGAGCGCGAGCTCTCCCGGCTCGAGAAGCTCCCGCCCGCCGCCGCCGAGTACGGCGTGATCCGCACCTACCTCGACTGGATCCTCTCGCTGCCCTGGAACGAGACGACGCAGGACGACCTCGACCTCGACAAGGCTCGCGCGATCCTCGACGAGGACCACTTCGACCTCGAGAAGGTGAAGGAGCGGATCATCGAGTACCTCGCCGTCTCGAAGCTGAAGGGCGACCTCGCCGGCCCGATCCTCTGCTTCGTCGGTCCGCCCGGGGTCGGCAAGACCTCGCTCGGGCAGTCGATCGCCCGCAGCGTCGGCCGGAAGTTCGCCCGGATCTCGGTGGGTGGCGTCCGCGACGAGTCCGAGATCCGCGGGCATCGGCGCACCTACATCGGCGCGATGCCGGGGACGATCGTCCGGGCGCTCCGGGACGCCGAGTCGCGCAACCCGGTCTTCCTGATCGACGAGATCGACAAGATGGGCTCGGACGGCTTCCGCGGCGACCCGGCGTCGGCGATGCTCGAGGTGCTCGACCCGCACCAGCACCAGACCTTCCGCGACCACTACCTCGACCTGCCGTTCGACCTCTCGCAGATCCTCTTCATCTGCACCGCGAACACGCTCGACACGATCCCCGGCCCGCTGCTCGACCGGATGGACGTGATCCAGCTCTCCGGCTACACCCACGACGAGAAGCTGGGGATCGCGAAGCGCTACCTCGTCCCGAAGCAGCTGACCGAGCACGGCCTGACCAAGTCCCGGATCTCGCTGACCGACCGGACGCTGAAGCTGGTGATCGCGGAGTACACGCGCGAGGCCGGCGTCCGCAACCTCGAGCGTCAGATCGCGACCCTGCTGCGCAAGGCGGCGACGCTCGTAGCGCGGGGCGAGAAGGCCAAGATCAAGATCGACGAGCCGGTCGTCCGCGACTGGCTCGGCCCGCGGAAGTTCTCCAGCGAGGCCCGCAGGCGGACCGCCGATCCCGGCGTGGCCACCGGGCTCGCCTACACGGCCGTCGGCGGCGACGTCCTCTTCATCGAGGCGACGGCCTACGAGGGCAAGGGACGGCTCCAGATCACCGGCCAGCTCGGCGAGGTGATGCAGGAGTCGGCCCAGACGGCGCTCTCGTGGGTGCGCTCGCACGCCGCCGACGTCGGCCTCGAGCCGGGCTGGTTCAGCAGCCACGACGTGCACGTGCACGTGCCGGCCGGGGCGGTGCCGAAGGACGGCCCCTCGGCCGGGATCACGATGGCGACTGCGATCGCGTCGCTCGTGCGGGGCACGCCGGTCGCCTCCGACGTCGGGATGACCGGCGAGATCACGCTCACCGGGCAGGTGCTGCCGATCGGCGGCCTGCGCGAGAAGGTGCTGGCGGCCCAGCGCGCGGGCCTGAAGCGGGTGATCCTCCCACGCGAGAACGAGGCCGACCTCGAGGAGCTCCCGCCCGAGACGCGCGCGGAACTGACGTTCTTCCCGGTCGACACGATCCAGGAGGTGCTGGAACACGCGTTCGACGGCGACACCAGTGCCTCCAGGCGCGGCCGGAACGGCGTCCTCAGGCAGGCGGCCGCGCCCGCCCGCTGAGCCGGTCCCGTTTGCAAGGATGCCCCCTGGGGCAACACCCAGAGACGCCTACGACCTCTGAAAGGACGGCCCCAGATGGCCAAGACGAAGGACAAGCTCTCCGACAGCGCCGATGCGATGAAGCCCTACGTCGACCGTGCGCTCCACGACGAGGACCTCCGCGACAACCTCAAGGAGGCGTTCAACGCGGCGCGGGATGTCTACGCCGAGCTGCTCGGCGGCCGCGGCGCCACGGCGACCGCGATGCGCGTCGCCAGCGACAAGGACATCCAGGACAACCTGAAGAAGGCGGTCGAGGAGCTGCGCAACGCCGCCGACCGGCTCCAGGGCAAGAAGGATCACGGCACCCGGAACTCCGCGCTCCTGCTCGCGGGGATCACGGCCGGCCTGCTCTTCAACCCGATGACCGGCCCCCAGACCCGCAAGTGGGTCATGGACAAGGTCACCGGTGAGAGCTCGGACGACTTCGGCTCGACCTCGTCGTCGGGCTCGAGCACGTCCTCGAGCTCGAACAACGGCTCCTAGCTAGCCGCGGAGCAGCGCGCCGTCGCCCTCGGCCGAGACCGGGGCGACGAGCGCGCGGCCGAGCGCGCCCGGATCGAGCCCGCTCGCGCTCGAGATGTCCGTGGAGCCGAGCAGGAAGGCGCCCGGGGCCGGGGCGTTCGCGTCCGGCGGCACCGGCGGCGCCCAGCCGCGGCCGGCGGCGAACGAGATGTCGGTGAGCCGCCGCCAGGCCGCGACGTAGGGCGTCGGGTTGACGACGCCGTCGTAGCCCATCGGCAGGAGCGCCACGGGGTGGATCTCGAAGTGGACGTGGTACGGCGTCCCCTGAGCGTCACCGGTGTTGCCCACGAAGCCGATCACGTCACCCGCCTTGACCTCGCGGCCGTTGGCGGCGAGCGGCGAGAACGCGGAGAGGTGGGCGTAGTAGAACTGGTTGCCCTCGCGGTCGCGGAGCCAGAAGCGGTAGCCGCCGATGTCGTTCCAGCCCACCGAGAAGACGGTGCCGTCGGCGACGGCGAGGAGCGGCGCCCCGAGCGAGCCGAAGATGTCGACGCCGTGGTGCCAGTTGACGTCCGCCCGCGCGGCTCCGTAGGTGTCGACGAACGACGAGGGGCCGTAGACCGGGAAGACGTAGCCGTGCGGCGAGAGCGGCGCGTCGATGTTCGTCGGCGCGGTCAGCACCTTCGCCCTCGGGATCCCGTTGCGGCTCTTGCCGGGCTCGGGCGGCTTCGGCAGCGTCTGCGTCGGCTTGGGCGCCGGCGTCGTCTTCGCCGGCGCGAGCGGCGTCGTCCGCCCCGGAACCGTGCTGGTGGCCTCGCGCGGGCTCGACGTCGAGGCCTCTGCATGGCCGATCAGGATCTCGCTCCCGGCCGGGAGGCCCGCGTGCTCCGCGGTCAGGACGACGTGGACGACGGTGACGGTGGCGCGCGCGTCCGTCGTCGCCCCGGTCGTCCGCTCCGTCGTCTGCTCGAGCGTGGTCAGGCTGCCCCAGTCCCCGAGCACGGTGCGCCCGTTGGGGACGGCCGCGACGGGCTGGCCGCCGACCACGAGGTTCGTGACCGTCGAGCCGCTCACGCCCGCCCCGAAGGCCGAGGCGCTCGCGCGGGCGGCGACCGAGTCGAAGGTGATCTCGCCGTTGAAGAGGGAGACGGTGAGCACGTCGCCGACCGACTGGGCGGTTCCGCCCGACTCCGTCCGCGCGGAGGCGCTCGAGGAGAGCGCGCCCGTGGAGACGATCGAGCCGTCGGCGGGGTAGAGGAACGAGTCTGCTGTGCCGGTCAGCGCCGGGCCGGGCGCGATCGCCGTCCCGATCGCGGCGCCTGTCTGTCCCGGGACGACCACGCTGACCGCGAAGACGCTCGCCGACGCCGCTGGCTGCTTGGCGGTCGTTGCCACGCCGGCCCCGCCGGCGGCGAGAGCTGCGGTCAGGAGGAGGAGTGCGGCGAGCCTTCGCTTCACGTTCGTTGGAAAGTATCGAGAGCGCGGGAGACGGTGCCGTCGCCTGCGTGGGCGGGAGTCTAGCTGGCGAGAATGAGAATCACTTTCAGGTAGAGTCGCGCCCGTGGCCGCTTCGATCGCCCTGCCCGCCGGCACGCGCCTGACCGCCCAGCGCCGGACGATCCTCGAGCTCGTCGACGGCTGGTCGGGCGGCTTCACGGTCGCAGACCTCTACGAGCGGGGGCGGGCCGCCGAGCCGGGGCTGGGGCTCGCGACCACGTACCGAACGGTCGAGCTGCTCCGGGCGAGCGGCGCGATCCATCCGTTGCTCGGCGAAGGGCCGAACGTGTACGTGCGCTGCAGCGCCGAGCACCGGCACGGCGGCCACCATCATCACCTGGTCTGCACGAGCTGCGGCGCGGTCGAGGAGACCGAGCTGTGCGCCGTCCCGGCGGCAGACGAGCTGCGTCGGCGGCACGGCTTCCGCGCCAGCGGCCACGAGCTCGACATCTACGGCACCTGCCGGCGCTGCGCGTGAGCTGGCTCGCGATCCCGCTCGCAGGGCTGACCGTCCTCTCCACCCTCGCGGGCGGCTTCGTCGCGCTCCGCCTGGCGCAGGAGCTGACGACCGCGATCGCCCTGACCGGCGGGATCGTGGTCGCGGTCGCCCTCTTCCACGTGCTGCCCGAGGCGATGGACGCCGTCGGCGACCCGCACCGGGTGGGGATGCTGGTGGGCGCCGGCTTCCTGGCCTTCTTCCTCGCCGAGCGGCTGCTCGTCCTGCACCACCGCGACGACACCGAGCATGCGCAGGCGCACGCCCACGTCGGGGCCTTCGGAGCTGCCGGGCTCTCGCTGCACAGCTTCGTGGACGGGCTCGGGATCGGGCTCGCGTTCGACCTCTCGACCTCGACCGGCCTGCTCGTCTTCGTCGCCGTGATCTCGCACGACTTCGCGGACGGTCTGAACACGGTCGGCTTCGTGCTCCGCCAGTCCGGCGACCGGAGCCGAGCCGTGCGCTGGCTCACGGTCGACGCCCTGGCGCCGCTCGCCGGCGCGATCATCGGCTCGACGCTCTCGATCTCGGCGACGAACCTCGGGATGGCGCTCGCGGTCTACGCCGGATTCTTCCTCTTCATGGGCGCGACCGACCTGCTCCCGCACGCCCACGAGCACCCGTCCGGGAAGCGCGTGGCGCTGACGCTGGCCGGATTCGCGGCGATCTTCCTCGTCAGCCTGATCCCGCACTGACGTAACCCTTTCGGGTGGTCGCCCGTTCCCTCTGTGGAATGGCGCGCCGCTTCCTCATCGTCCTCTCGGCCCTGCTCGCGGGCGTGCTCGCCTTCGCGGTCGCCGACGCCTCGCCGGGGCGGACGGCCGCGCCGCTCGTCGCCGTCGTCGATTCCGGCGTCGACCCCGCCGCGGGCCTCCCCCTGGCGGGTGGGATCGACCTCGTCACCGGCAGCAGCGAGCCCTCCGACCCCTACGGGCATGGAACGGCGGTCGCGACCGAGGTCGCCCGCGCCTGCGGCGGCTGCACGATCCTTCCCGTGCGCGTGCTCTCCGACCGCGGCACCGCGCCGTGGTCTCGCGTCGCGACCGGGATCGCCTGGGCCGTCGACCACGGCGCCCGGGTCGTCAACGTCTCGGTGGCGGGTCCCGACGGCTCGCCCGAGCTCCGGCGCGCGGTCGAGTACGCGCTGAGCCACGACGTCCTCGTCGTCGCAGCTGCCGGGAACGCCGCGGATGCGCGCCCTTCGTACCCCGCGGCCTATCCGGGCGTCGTCGCGGTCGCGGCCCGGACTGCGGACGGCCATCTCTACGACTGGTCGTCCCGCGGCGCCTGGGTCGACCTGGCCGCCCCCGGCTGCGCAGCCCTCCCGCAGACGGTCTGCGGAACCTCCTTCGCCGCGCCGCTCGTCGCCGGGCTGGCGGCACGCGAGCGCGCCCACGACCCGTCTGCCTCGGTCGCCGAGCTGGCAGCGCGGCTGCCCCGGCTGCTCGCCGGACGGACCGGCGAGCGCGCTCCCGTGTTGTCCGTCTCCGGCTCGCCGCGTCCCGGCTCGGTGCTCCGGGCGAGCGCCTCGGCCGTGCCGGCGGGCGCCCACGTCGGCTGGTTCCGCTGCGCCGCCTCGGGAACCGTCCACGACTGCGTCCCCGCCTCGACCGGGGCGAGCTACCGGGTGCAGGCCCTCGACGCCGGCTCGACGCTCGTCGCTCGCATCGTCACGAGCTCGTTCGCCGGGCTCTGGCTCGCCGCCTCGCCCCGGCTCGCGGTCGCCTAGGCCTCTTCGAGCTGCTTGCGGGCGAACTCGCGGAAGCGGGCGCGTGCGTCCTCGTCCGGCCCGAGGTTCTCCTCGGGGCCGTAGCGCGGGTCGGCTGCGACCTCCTCGGCAACGGCGCGCACCTCGGCGGCGATCGCGGCCCGGTGCTTGGGCTCGCGCAGGAGCAGCTCGACCCAGGTGTCGCTGCCGTCGTAGGGCGGCAGGTCCGCCTCCATCAGGAGCTCGCCCAGCTTCATCCCGACGCGGATGTAGGAGAACGTGCGGAAGGCCAGGATCCGGTGAGGAGACCCGACGAGCCGCTCGATCTCGGGGTCGGCGGCCTGGAGCTCGCGGACGATGCTGCCGATCGGCTCGTCGACGAGCGGGAGCCAGATGTCCTCGTGCTCCGTCATGTCCGCGAAGCATAGGCGGTGGGGCGCCGCGACCGCCAGGCGAGTTGGGCGGCGACGACGAGCATCAGCACGCCGAAGAGCCGGCGCAGCGTCGCTTCGGGGAGCGCCGTCGCGATCTGCACGCCCGCCTCGACTCCGACGACCGAGGCGAGCCCGATGCCCAGCGCGGCGCGCCAACGGACGTTCCCGTAGCGGTTCTGCCGCCACGTGCCCGCGAGGACGACGGGGATGACCGCGAGCAGCGAGGTCGCCTCCGCGTCGAGCTGGCCGAGGCCGAGCCCGACGAGGGTGGGGACGAAGAGGATCCCGCCGCCGACGCCGAAGAGGCCGCCGAGCACTCCGGCGGCGAGCCCGAGCAGGAGCGCCAGGATCACCGTCGTCGTGCTCATCCGGCGAGCATCCAGACGCCGAGCCCCGCGAGGAGCGCAGCGAACGCGAGCGTGAGCGGGCGGGCCGAGATCCGCTGCTGGAGCACGGCGCCGGCGATCGCGCCCCCGGCCGCCGGCAGCCCGAGCAGGAGGGCGTAGCCGACGTGGACGTTGCCCTCGAAGCCGTAGCGGATCGCGCCGGTGAGCGCGGTCAGCCCGATCGCGGCGAGTGAGGTGGCGGTCGCGAGCCGCGGCGGGAACGCGGCGAGCAGGATCAGCAGCGGCACGATCACGGTGCCGCCGCCGACGCCGAAGAGCGCGCTGAAGAGCCCCGCGACGAGCCCGATCAGGATCAGCCGCGGCACGGGCGTATCCTACGGCTCGTGCTCGACGGCGACCCGATCTCCCGCATCGCCGAGGCGCCCGAGGCGACGGCGCTCCTGCTCGACGTCGACGGCGTCCTCGCGCCGATCGTCGAGGTGCCGAGCGAGGCGACCGTGCCGGAGGAGACGCGGGCCGAGCTGCGCCGCCTGCACGGGCGCTACGCCCTCGTCGGCTGCGTCAGCGGCCGCGCCGGCGCCGACGCGCGCCGCGTGGTCGGGCTCGACGAGCTCACCTACGTCGGCGAGCACGGCCTCGAGCTCGTCCCGGAGGCCGCGGAGTGGCGCGAGCGGCTGGACGCGGTGCTCGCCGACGTCGGACTGGGACGACGTCGAGCGCAAGTCCGCTGACCGTCACCTTCCACTACCGCCGCGCCGCCGACGAGGCGGCCGCGCTGCGTGTCCTCGAGCCGCTCGCCGAGCGCGCCCGCGCGGCGGGCTTCACCGCCCGCTTCGGCCGCAAGGTGCTCGAGCTGCGGCCGCCGCTCGACGCCGCACAAGGGCACCGCGGTCGACGCACCTGCTCGGCGAGCGCGGGCTCCGGCGGGCGCTCTTCGCCGGCGACGACACGACCGACCTGGACGCGCTTCGCGGCGCTCCGCGGTCTCGAGCTCGGCGTCGCGGTCGCGGTCGCCTCGCCCGAAGGCCCGCCGGCGCTGCGCGAGGCCGCCGACCTCGTGGTCGACGGCCCCGCTGCGTTCCTGGACGTGCTCCGGAGGCTCTAGGCGGCGGCGGCGGCGCGGGGACGGCCTCGACGGCGGCCGCCTCGATCTCGTCCGGCCTGATCAGCGTCAGCGCCGCAACGATCCCGACGAGCCCGACGATCACGCCGCCCCAGAAGGCGCCGTGGAAGCCGGAGACGAGCGCGGAGGGCAGCTCCGTGCCTCCGGCGAGCGCCGAGTCGGTGCGCGACGCGGCGACCGCCGCGAGCGCCGCGATCCCGAGCGCGCCGCCGATCTGCTGCGAGGTGTTGATCAGCCCGGAGGCGAGCCCCGCCTCGGCCGGCTCGACGCCCGCGAGCGCGGCGATCGAGATCGGCACGAACGAGAAGCCCATCCCGACTGCGATCAGGAGGAAGCCGGGCAGGAGGTCGCCGACGTAGGAGCCGCCGACGCTCACCTGCGTGAACCACGCGAGCCCGGCCGTGAGGAAGATCATCCCCGTCACGAGCACCGGCTTGACGCCGACCCGGTTGACGAGCTGCGCGGCGACACCCGACCAGAGGATCGCCGTCCCGGCGGTCGCGAGGTAGCCGACGCCGGTCTTCAGCGGCGAGAAGCCGAGCACCTGCTGCATGTAGAGCGTCAGCATCAGGAACATCGCGAAGAGCGCCGTCCCGAGGATGAAGCCCGCCACGTTCGCGCCGGCGACGGTGCGGATCCGGAGGATCCCGAACCGCATCAGCGGCTCGGCGTGGCGGCGCTCCCAGATCACGAACGCGGTCAGGACCGCGAGGGCGCCGACGATGAGCGCCCACGTCTTCGCGGAGCCCCAGCCGTACGTGTTCGCCTGGGTGATCCCGAAGACGAGCGTCGCGAGCCCGCCGGTGACGAGGACGGCGCCGACGGCGTCGAAGCTCTTCACCCGCGCGTCGCGGCTCTCGGCGAGGAGGATCGGGGTCAGGACGAGCCCGAGCAGCCCGACCGGGAGGTTGACGAAGAAGATCCACTCCCACGAGAGCAGGTCGGTGAGGACGCCGCCGAGGAGCACGCCGGCCGCCGCGCCGAAGCCGCCGACCGCGCCCCAGACACCGAGGGCGATGTTCCGCTCCTTGCCCTCGCGGAACGTGGTGGTGAGGATCGAGAGCGCGGCGGGCGAGATGATCGCGGCGCCGAGGCCCTGGATCGCGCGGGCGGCGATCAACGAGCCCTCGCTCCACGCCATCCCGGCGAGGAACGACGAGAGCGTGAAGAGGATCAGACCGGCGAAGAAGATCCGGCGCCGGC
This sequence comes from uncultured Gaiellaceae bacterium, assembly GCA_963846665.1. Classification (GTDB taxonomy): domain Bacteria; phylum Actinomycetota; class Thermoleophilia; order Gaiellales; family Gaiellaceae; genus Gaiellasilicea. Next base: position 2,164,768 of record CAWJWW010000002.1, on the reverse strand, counting down.
CGAGGATGTCGGCGAGCCTGCCGCCGAGGAGGAGGAACCCGCCGAAGACCAGCGCGTAGGCGCTGATCACCCACTGGAGGTTCTCCTGGGAGAAGCCGAGGTCGACCTTGATCGACGGCAGCGCGACGTTGACGATCGCGATGTCGAGGACGACCATGAACTGCACGGCGGAGAGAAGCGCCAGTGCGAGCCATTTGCGTTCAGCGTGTGCAGCCATGTTCCTTGCCTTTCAGAAGTTGACGCTTGCGAAAATACACAAACGACTTGCTGAATGCAAGTATTCCCTGCTAGACTGAAAGCGGATGAAGGACTACGGCCAGTACTGCCCGATCGCCCATTCCCTCGGCCTGCTCGGCGAGCGCTGGTCACTCCTCGTCGTCCGGGAGCTGCTGCACGGGCCGAAGCGGTACACCGACCTCGTGGACGGCCTGCCCGGGATCGGCACGAACATCCTCGCCACCCGCCTGAAGGACCTCGAGGCCGGCGGCGTCCTCCGGAAGGTGAAGCTCCCTCCGCCCGCGGCCTCGACGGTCTACGAGCTGACCCCGAAGGGCGAGGCGCTCCAGCCCGTCCTCCACGAGCTCGCCCGCTGGGGCGCCCGCTCGCTCGGCCCGCCCGATCCCGGCGACCTCGGCCCCGGGTGGCTCAAGGACACGCTCGAGATCGCGCTCGTCCCGGTCAAGCCCGCGGGGACGCTGGCGTTCCGGATCGGGGACGAGGCGGCCTCGCTCGTCGACGGCTGCGCGGTCCCGGGGATCGTCGAGGGCGCCGACGTGCTCGTCGAGACCGACTCGGCCGGCTTCTACCACCTGCTCGTCGACCGGCGGCTCGAGGGCGTCCGGGTCGAGGGCGACGGCGAACTGCTGCTCGCCGCGCTCGGCGCGGTGGCGCCCGCCCCGGTCTAGAGGCTCAGGAGCTAACCCCCCGCAGGACGTCCCACGCGCGGGCGACGTCGGCCTCCGTCGTGCCGGCGTTCCCGACCGCGAGCCGGAGGACGTAGCGGTCGTTCAGCTTCGTGTGCGAGAGGAAGAGCTCGCCGGTCGCGTTCGCCCGTTCCAGGATCGCCTCGTTCTCGTCGTCGGAGCCGTCGCGGCGGAAGCAGACGAGCGCGAACGGGCGCGGCGCGACGACCTCCCAGCCCGGCTCGTCCCGAACCCAGCCCTCGAAGAGGGCCGCCAGCCGGATGTCCTCCCGGATCCGCGCCTGCAGCCCTTCCCGACCGTGGCACGCGGAGCACGGCCCAGAGCTTGAGCGCCCGAAAGCGGCGGCCGAGGACGGGGCTGAACTCGGAGAGGCTGGCCACGTCCTCGCTGACGCGGAGGTACTCCGGGACGAGGCTGAAGGCGTTGCGGAGGTCGTCCGGGCGACGCGTCCAGAACGCCGAGCAGTCCATCGGGGTCAGCAGCCATTTGTGCGGGTTGATCACGACCGAGTCCGCGCGCTCCCAGCCGGCGAAGTGGTGGCGGAGCTCGGGGCAGACGGCGCTCGAGCCCGCGTAGGCGGCGTCGACGTGCAGCCAGACCCCGGCGGCCTCGGCCCGGTCGGCGATCGCGGCGACGGGGTCGACCGAGCTCGTCGAGGTCGTCCCCAGCGTGGCGACGACCGCGCAGGCGCCGTCCAGGTCGAGCGCGTCGGGGCGGAGCCGGAAGGCCTCGTCGACCGGAGTGGGCCGCGGCTCCAGCTCGAGCAGGCGGCAGGCCTTGGCCACCGACGAGTGCGCCTGCTCGGAGTAGACGACGGCGCGGGCGCCCGGCTTCGCGAGCCGCGCCGCGGCGAGCGCCGCCATCGTCCCCGTCGAGGCGGTGTCCTCGATGTGGCCGTGGAGGCCGTCGGGGAGCCCGAGCAGCTGCGCGAGCCAGTCGAGGGTCAGCTCCTCCAGCTCCTGCAGCGCGGGCGACGTGCGCCAGAGGATCCCGACCTGGTTCAGGGTCGCCGCGAGCAGCTCGGCGAGGATCCCCGGCTCGGAGCCGGTGTTCGCGAAGTAGGCGAAGAAGCGGGGGCTCTGCCAGTGGGTGAGGCCAGGGACGAGGATCTCGTCGAGGTCGCGCAGAACGGCCGCGAACGGCTCGGCGGTCTCCGGCGGCGATGCGGGCAGCTTCGCCCGGATCTCGCCCGGCTCGACCTGCGCGAGCACGGGCAGGTCTCCGACCCGCTCGAGATAGGACGCCGCCCACTCGAGCGCCGCGGCGCCGTCCTCGCGGAAGCTCATGCTGCCGCCCCGGCTGCAGAGCTCCGAGCGGCAGGCGCTCGAGCACGGGCCACCGCTCGCCCTCCCGCTCCTCGAGCAGCGTGACGGCGTCGAGCCTGCAGGCTTCGGGCAGGAGCGGCTCCGCCTCGGCGGCGATCCGCGCGAGCACCTCGTCGGCGCCGTCGCGCTCGACCCGGGTCAGCGTCGCGTGGGGGACGGGGTCGGCGATCTCGCCACTGTAGGGCGGGTACTCCGGGTAGTGCGCCCAGAGCGCCTCCTGCAGCTCCGCGACCGCCGCCTCCGGCTCGGGCGCCGCGTAGACCCACTCGCCGTCGAGGAGGGCGATCCCGGCGAGCGCGAACGAGAGCGGCGGGCGGCCGGCGAAGAAGGCTCGCAACCGGGGCAGGTCGAGCAGGTCGGCGGGCGCGAAGGGGAAGAGCAGCGTCAGGTGGAACGGGAGCCGCGCCGCCCGCTCGGGGTCGAGGCGCGCCCGCAGCGCGGCGAGGCCCGGGGCCGTCCCGGCAAGGTCGAGCACGAGCGCCGTCCTCACTTCTTCAGCTTCTCGATCTGCTTCCAGGTGCGCGTGTTCAGGATCTGCTCCTGCGTCAGCCACGCCCGCCGGGCCTGCGCGATCCCGAGCTCGACGTAGCCGAGCGCGCCCGTGGAGTGGCCGTCGCTCGAGACGACGAGCTTCAGCCCCGCCTCCCCGGCGAGCCGCGCGTTCGCGTCACGGAGGTCGAGCCGGTCGGGCTGCGAGTTGATCTCGAGGAACGTCCCCGTCGCGAGCGCCGCCTCGACCACGCGCTCGACCTCGACGGTCGAGGGGTTCCGCTTGCCGATCTTCCGGCCGGTCAGGTGGCCGATGCAGTCGACGTGCGGGCTCTCCATCGCCGCGAGCACGCGTCCGGTCGGGTCGTTGTCGAAGCTCGAGTGCACGGAGGCCATCACCCAGTCCAGCTCGGCGAGCAGCTCGTCGGGGAAGTCGAGCTCGCCGTTCGCGCGGATGTTCACCTCGATCCCCTTGAGGATCCGGAACGGCGCCAGCCGCTCGTTGAGCGCGTCGATCTCCTCCCACTGCCGCTCGATCCGGCCCTCGCGGAGCCGCTGGGAGTGGTCGCAGAGCGCGAGGTAGTCGTGCCCGAGCGCGGCGGCGGCGAGCGCCATCTCCTCGATCGTGGCCTTCCCGTCCGACCAGGTCGAGTGCGAGTGGAGGTCGCCGCGGAGGTCGGCGCGCTCGACGAGTTGCGGCAGCCGTCCCTCGCGCGCCGCCTCGAGCTCGCCGCCGTTCTCGCGCAGCTCCGGGGGGATGAAGTCGTAGCCGAGGTGGCGGTAGACGCCGGCCTCGTCCTCGAAGGCGGCCACCTCGCCGGTCTCGACGGTGGTGACGCCGTACTCGGAGACGGAGAAGCCCCTGCGCACGGCGTCCTCCCGCAGCGCCACGTTGTGCTCCTTCGAGCCCGTGAAGTGCTGGAGCAGGTTCCCGTACGACTCGGGCGGGACGACGCGGAGGTCGAAGCGAAGGCCGTCGTTCGAGATCACGGTCGCCTTCGTGTCGCCCTTCGCGACCACGTCCGCGACCCAGCGCAGGCTCGTGAAGTAGTCGATCAGCGCGGGGGCGTCGGTGGAGGTGGCGATGATGTCGAGGTCGCGGAACGTCTCGCGCCGCCGCCGCACCGAGCCGGCCTCCGAGACCTTGACCGCGGCCGGGTGCTCCCGCAGCACGGAGACGACGGCGAGCACCGCGGGCAGGCCCTCACCGAGCAGGCGGCGCGACTCGCGCGGGTCCTTGGGGGTCTCCGCCAGCGCCTTCAGGATCTTCTCCTCGCTCTTCGCGCCGAGGCCCGCGAGCGCCCGGAGCCGCTGGGCCTCTGCCGCCTCCTTCAGCTCGGCGACCGTCGAGACGCCGAGCTCCTGCCAGATCCGGCGCGCCGTCTTCGGGCCGAGGCCGGGCAGGTGCATGAACTTGACGACCTCCTCGGGGATCAGCGCCTTCCGCTTCGTCAGCGCCTTCATCTCCCCCAGCTCGACGACCTCGACGATCTTCGCCTCGATCGTCTTGCCGATCCCGCTCAGGTTCTTCGCCTTGCCGTCGAGCGCGAGCTGGGCGACCGGGCCGCCCGTCTCGCGGATCCGCGTGGCTGCGCGCCGGTAGGCGAGGACGCGGAAGGAGTCCTCCCCCTCGAGCTCGCTCAGGTCGGCCAGCAGCTCCAGCTGGTCGGCGAGCTCGTCGTTCCTCGGCAGCGGAGTGGCCACTGACCGCGATGATAGGGCCGTGCGCGCAGTCGTCTGCCTCCCCACCTACAACGAGCGCGAGAACCTCGAGCCGATGCTGCGCGCACTCGGAGACGTGCTGGAGCCCGACGACCGCGTGCTCGTGATCGACGACGGCTCGCCCGACGGCACCGGCGAGCTCGCCGACCGGCTCGCGACCGAGCTGCCGTACGTCGACGTCCTCCACCGAGAGCGCAAGGAGGGCCTCGGCCGCGCCTACCTCGCAGGGTTCCGGCTCGCGCTCGAGCGCGGGGCGCAGCTCGTGCTGGAGATGGACGCCGACTTCTCGCACGATCCTCGCGACGTCCCGAGGCTGATCGCGGCCGCAGCCGACGCCGACCTCGTGCTCGGCTCGCGCTATGTCCCCGGTGGCGGCGTCCGGGACTGGGGGCTCGTCCGGCGGCTGATCTCGCGGGGGGCGTCGCTCTACACGCAGGTGCTGCTGATGCCGGTCAAGGACGCGACCGGTGGCTTCAAGTGCTTCCGGCGGGAGGTGCTGGAGCGGCTCGACCTCGACGCGATCGGGTCGCGCGGCTACATGTTCCAGATCGAGACGACGTTCCGCGTCCGCCGCGCCGGGTTCCGCGTCCGGGAGATCCCGATCACCTTCGCCGACCGCGAGGTGGGCGGCTCGAAGATGACGAAGGGGATCGTGCTCGAGGCGATCTGGAAGGTGCCGGCGCTCCGGCTCGAGGCGCTGCGGGGACGGCTGTGAAGGAGACCACCGACGCGGCCTTCGAGGCGGACGTCCTCGCGGCCGACGGCCCGGTGCTCGTCGAGTTCTCGGCACCGTGGTGCAAGCCGTGCAAGGCGATCGAGCCGATCCTGGAGGCGCTCGCCGCCGAGCACGGTCTCGGCCTCGTCAAGCTCGACATCGACGAGCACCTCGGCGTCCCCTCGCGCTACGGCGTCCTCTCCCTCCCGACGGTGATCCTCTTCGAGGGCGGCGAGCCCCGCTCGACGGTGATCGGCGCCCGCAACCGCGCCCACTTCGAGCAGGAGTGGTCGGCCTGGCTCAGGGCGACGTGATCGCGGGCACCTGCTCGGGCGCCGGAGCCGGGCGGCGCGCGCGGACGCGTCTGGCTCGCGGCGGGGCGGTGCGGACGCGCGGATCCAGGAGCGGGTAGACGAGGTCGACGAGCAGGTTGAAGACGAGGATCGCGGTCGTGACCAGCATCACGACCCCGAGGATCACCGGCAGGTCGCGCCGCGCGAGGGCGGTGAAGAGGAGCGGCCCGATCCCGGGGAGGCCGAACGCCCGCTCGACGAAGATCGCGCCGCTGAACGCGATCCCGACGTCCATCCCGAGCATCGTCACGATCGGGAGGAGCGCGTTCCGGAGCACCTGCGTCTTCAGGATCTGCCACTCGCCCATCCCGATCGCCCGCGCGGTGCGCACGTGCTCGGCCTCGCCGGCCTCGAGGATTGCCGCCCGGATCATCCGCGCGTAGATCGCGGCGAAGACGAAGCCGAAGGCGAGCCAGGGCAGGAGCAGGTGGTAGGCCCACTGGACGGGGCCGCCGCACGTCTCCGACGCATTGAAGACGGAGCAGTAGCCGGCGATCGGGGCGAAGGCGAGCTGGAACCCGAAGACGTAGCCGAGGATCAGGCCGATCCAGAGCGGGTGCGCGGAGACGCCGATCAGGACGAAGATCATCCCCGCCCGGTCGAGCAGCGAGCGCGGGCGCAGCGCCGAGAGGATCCCGATCGGGAACGCCATGAGCAGCCACACGACGGCGCCGCCGAGCACGAGCGACGCGGTCACCGGCGCGGCGCGGCGGATCGAGTCCGCGACCGGCTCGCGGCTGACGCGAGAGGTGCCGAGATCGCCGTGGGAGAGCCTGCCGAGGAACGCCGCGTACTCCTGCGCGACCGAGCGCTCGGCGGCCCCGTTGGTCTGGTCGCGGATCGTCGAAGCCGTCTGGACGGGCCGGAAGCCGCGCCGCACGGTCTGGTTGTTCGCCGGGAGGATGAAGAAGAGGACGTACGTGTAGAGCGTGACGACGAAGAAGAGCGCCACCGCCCAGCCGACGCGCCGGAGGAGATAGCCGAGCACCGTCGCTCCAGCTTCGCGCGCGCCGGGGCGCCGCGCAAGCCCGGATTCGTTACGGCTGCGTGAAGTGCTCGTACCCGCGGAGGGCGTGCGGACGGCCCGCGAGCAGGAGCTCGACCCCGTCGCCCTCCTCGACCCGGCCGATCACGGCGTAGTCGAGCGGGTCGGGGGTCGTCGCCAGCAGCTCGAAGTCCTCGCCGAAGCCGAGGTCGTCCAGCTCGCCGCCGCGCGGCACGGCGTCGAGGTCGATCGCGAGCCGGCAGCCTGAGCGGCGGGCGATATGGCCCGCGTCGACGGCGAGGCCGTCCGAGACGTCGAGCATCGCGGTCGCGACCGCGCCGAGCCTGAGCCCGTCCTCGACCCGCAGAGGCGGACGCGCGAGCCGCCCCTCGCGAAAGGCCGCTCCGGCAGCGCCGAGCGGGCCGGTGACGACGACGAGGTCGCCGGGACGGGCACCGGCTCGGCCGGGCACGCGCTCCGAGCGGCCGAGCGCGGTGACGCTGAGCAGCAGCTCCGAGGCGGCGGTCGTGTCGCCTCCGCGGACGGGGACGCCGGCCTCGGCGATCCCCTCGTACAGCTCGAGCACGTGCTCGAGCTCCGTCTCCGCGGGCAGCGCGAGGGTGACGATCAGCGCCTCGGGGCGGGCCGCCGACGCCGCGAGGTCGCTGATGTTGACCGCGGCCGCTCGGAACCCGAGCTCGCGCCACGAGATCAGGTCGAGCCGGAAGTGGACGTTCTCGACGAGCGCGTCCTGGGTGACCACGAGCCCGCCCTCGAGCACCGCGGCGTCGTGCTCGATCCCGCTGACGAGGCCGCGTGTCCTCGAGCTCGCGCAGGAGACCGAGCTCGCCTGCCTCAGAGAGCCGCATCGACCGCGTCGCAGAGGGCGCGGATCTCGGCGACCGCCCGGATCACGGCGACCCCGGAGGCGCCGGCACGGATGCAGTCTCCCGCGTTCGCGGCGTCGATCCCCCCGATCGCGACCACGGGGACATTGACCGCGAGGCAGACGTCGGCGAGCCCGTCGAGGCCGATCGGCGCGACCGCGTCCTCCTTGGACGGCGTCGCCCAGACGGGGCCGGCGCCGATGTAGGTGGCGCCGCTGTACTCCGCCACCGCTGCCTCCCGCCGGGTCGCCGCCGAGATCCCGAGCGGGATCCCGGCCGCGGCTGCGCGCTCGGCGCCGGGATCGGTCTGCCCGAGGTGGACGCCGCAGCCCAGCTCGAGCGCCGCGTCGACGTCGTCGTTGACGACGAGCTCGGCGTCGAGCTGCTGGAGGTCGCGGCCGAGCGCGACGACCTCGGCGGTCGGCGCGCCCTTGAGCCGGAGCTGGATCACGGTCGCGCCGCCCTCGACCGCGAGGTGGGCGGTCTCGAAGTCGGCCACGAGCACGTGCACCTTCAAACCGCTGCTCCCATCGCAGGGGATCCTTGTGTTTCCGAAACACAAAGTCCACTCCGGCTGCTCTCTCCCGCGTAACCATGCGGTGGGGCGAGAGCTTGTGTTTCGGAAACACAAGGCCTCATGCGTCGCTCACCTTGGCCCGGGAGGACAGGGTGGCCGGGTCGAGCAACGCCAGCGCGTCGTAGAGAGCGACGTGGAAGCTGCCCGGGCCCTTCGCGCCTTCGGCCGCGTCCTCGCCGGCGGCGCCGAAGGCGACGAGCGCCTCGGCGGCGGCCGCGAGCGGATCGGCGTTCGCCGCGGCGAAGGCGCCGGTCAACGCGGTCGACATGCAGCCCGTACCCGTGATCGAGGCCATCAGCGGGTGCCCGTTCGCGAGCGCCAGCGTCGTCGTCCCGTCCGAGACGTGGTCGACCGCGCCCGTCACGGAGGCGACGACGCCGAGGGCCTGCGCCGCCTGGGCCGCGAGGGCGGCGGCATCACCGCCCGTGTCGATCGACTCGACGCCTCGTACCTCGGCCTGGGCGCCGACGAGCGTCGCCACCTCGCCGGCGTTGCCGCGGAGGATCGCCACGTCGACGCTGTCGAGGATCCGCTTCGCCGTCTCGGTCCGGTAGGTGGTCGCACCCGCGCCGACGGGGTCGAGGACGACGGGGATCCCCTTCGCGTTCGCAGCGGCGCCGGCGGCGAGCATCGCGTCGACCCAGTGGGGCGAGAGGGTGCCGATGTTGAGGACGAGCGCGCCGGCGATCCCGACCATCTCCTCCATCTCCTCCTGCGCATGCGCCATCACGGGCAGCGCCCCGAGCGCGAGCAGCGCGTTCGCCGTCTCGTTCATGACCACGTAGTTGGTGATGCTGTGGACGAGCGGCTTGCGCTCGCGCAGGCCGGCGAGCGTCGCTCCGGGATCGATCATGTGCGTCCTTTCAGGTCGAAGACGTCGACAGGGCCGTCGCCCTGCCCGATTTCGGCGAGGCCGTTTCGAACCGCCTCGGAGGCTGTGCGGGCCGCCCGCTCGGCGGCGACGGAGAAGCGGGAGCCCGCGGGCGAGCAGCGCCGCGAGCGTGGCGGAGTGGGTGCAGCCGGCGCCGTGGGTCGCGCCGGACTCGTGCCGCGGAACGGCGAGCTCGTGGTGCTCCGTCCCGTCGAAGAGATGGTCGATTGCTTCCGGGCCGTGACCGCCGGTGACGATCGCGGCGGCGGCTCCCAGCCCGACGAGGTGCTCGGCGAGCTCGCGCCGGGAGGCGCCGCGCAGCCCCGTCAGCGCCTCGGCCTCGTGCAGGTTCGGGGTGACCACCGTCGCGAGCGGGAAGATCCGCTCGACGAGCGTCTCGACGGCATCGTCCTGGAGCAGCCGGGCGCCGGAGCTCGCGAGCATGACGGGGTCGACGACGAGGAGCGGCCGGCGCCGCCCGAGCTGGTCGGCCACGACCTCGATCACCCGGCGCGAGAAGAGCATCCCGGTCTTGGCGGCGTCGACGCCGATGTCGTCGAAGATGGCGTCGAGCTGCGCGGCGACGAACTCGGGCGGGAGCTCGTGCACCGCCGTGACGCCGACGGTGCTCTGGGCGGTGAGGGCGACGATCGCGCTCGAGCCGTGGCAGCCCGCGGCGGCGAACGCCTTCAGGTCGGCCTGGATCCCGGCGCCGCCGCCGGAATCGGACCCTGCGATCGTCAATGCTCTCGGAACGCTCACTGCTCTCCCTAGCGCCGGTGCTAACCGGATCAGGTTCGACGGGTGTGATCTCAGCCCGCCGAAACGGGCACCCCGGTGCGGGAAGGCTAGCGTAGGGGCGATGGCGACCGCGACGCCCTGGCTCGAGCTGCTGGAGGGAGAGGAGCTCGCCTACCTCGGCTCCGAGCCGGCTCGCGCGGGCAAGGCAGAGCCGTTCCCGGACGATCTCGACCCTCGGGTGGCCTCGGCGCTCGTGGCGCAGGGGATCACCGCGCTCTGGCGCCACCAAGCGGAAGCCTGGGAGGCAGCGCGCGCCGGCGGCCACGTGATCGTGACCACCGGGACGGCGAGCGGGAAGAGCCTCGCGTTCAACCTGCCCGTGCTCGACCTGCTCGCCCGCGAGCCGAAGAGCCGGGCGCTCTACCTCTACCCGACGAAGGCGCTCGCGCAGGATCAGGCGCGGGCGCTGCAGGCGTTCGGGCTCAAGGGTCTCAAGCCGGCGATCTACGACGGCGACACGGAGAGCGAGCGCCGCTGGCAGATCCGCAAGTGGGCGAACGTGCTCCTGACGAACCCGGACATGCTCCACGTCGGCGTCCTCCCCCACCACGACCGCTGGGGCGACGTGCTCGCGAACCTCCGCTTCGTCGTCGTCGACGAGGCGCACGTCTACCGCGGCGTCTTCGGCTCTCACGTCGGCAACGTCCTCCGCAGGCTCCGGCGCCTCGCGCGCGCCTACGGCTCCGAGCCGCAGTTCGTGCTCGCCTCCGCGACGATCGCGAACCCGGGCCGCCTGGCGGAGACGCTGCTCGGCGAGCCTGCCACCGTCGTCGAGGGCGACGCCGCGCCCCGCGCCGAGCGGACGATCGCGCTCTGGAACCCGGAGCTGATCGACGCCGAGCTCGGGATCCGGGCGAGCGCCCTCGGGGATGCGTCGCGCCTGCTCGCGGGCTTCACCCAGCGCGGCCTGCGCACGATCTGCTTCGCGAAGAGCCGCAAGGCGGTCGAGCTGATCCACCGCTTCACCGTCGAGCGGGTCGACTCCGAGACGGCGCGGCGCCTCGCTCCCTACCGCGCGGGCTACACGCCGTCGCAGCGCCGCGAGATCGAGGGGCGGCTGATGGCGGGCGAGCTGCTCGGGCGTCACCGCGACCGACGCGCTCGAGCTCGGGATCGACATCGGCGCGCTCGACGTCGCGATCTCCGTCGGCTTCCCCGGCACCGTCTCGTCGCTGCGGCAGCAGTGGGGGCGCGCCGGGCGGCGCGGGCACGGGACGGCCGTGCTCGTCGCGAGCGAGGACGCCCTCGACCAGTTCTTCATGCGCGACCCCGAATCTCTGCTCTCCCGCACGGTCGAGGCCGCGATCTCCGACCCCACGAACCCCCGGGTGCTCGACGGCCACGTCCTCTCGGCCGCCTTCGAGGGCCCGATCGACGAGCGCGACGCGGAGACGCTCGGCCCGGAGGCGCTCGCGCGCGCGCCGCTGCTCCCGGAGCTGAAGCGGACGGATGCCGGCTGGATCTGGGCCGGCACCGACTACCCCGCCGCGCGCGTCGGGCTCCGCTCCGCCGAGCTGGACAGCTTCACGGTCGTCGACGCGCGAGACCGGCACCGTGCTCGGGCTCGTCGAGCGCTCCCGCGCCTACGGGACGGTGCACGAGGGCGCGATCTACCTCCACCTCGGCGAGCAGTACCTCGTGCGCGCCCTCGACCTCGTCGCCCGCACCGCCGTCGTCGCCCCCGCGTCGGTCGACTGGTACACGCAGGCGAAGAAGGAGACGCAGACGGCGATCGTCGCCCCCGAGCGGGTCGAGCGGCGGCTCGGCCTCGACCTCCACTGGGGCCGCGTCTCCGTGACCGAGCAGGTGGTCGCCTACCAGCGCAAGTCGATCAGCGGCGGCGACACGCTCGAGACGGTGCCGCTCGACCTGCCGGAGACGAGCTTCGAGACGGAGGCGATCTGGTTCGCGCCCGACCGCCGCGCAGCTCGAGGGGCTGGAGGAGATGCCGACGCTCCTCTCCTCCCTGCACGCGGCCGAGCACTCGCTGATCGCGCTGCTGCCGCTCTGGGCGATGTGCGACCGCTGGGACATCGGCGGCCTCTCGACGAACATCCACTTCCAGACCGGGCTGCCGACGATCTTCGTCTACGACGGGCACGCGGGCGGGGTCGGGATCACCGAGCGTGGCTTCGAGCGGTTCGAGGGCTGGGTCGAGGACACCGCCCGGATGCTGGCGGGCTGTCCCTGCGAGCGCGGCTGCCCGAGCTGCGTCCAGAGCCCGAAGTGCGGGAACCTGAACGAGTGGCTGGACAAGCAGGGAGCGCTGACGCTCCTCCGGCGCCTGCTCGCTAGCTGAGCACGCGGATGCAGCCGTTGACGAAGAGGGTCAGGAAGAGCGAGACCGCGATCGAGACGACGAGGCAGCCGGGCGAGCAGCCGTAGACCTTGACCCGGCCGCCCTTGAATTCCCTCGGAGAGAAGAGACCCACGGCGGCGATCGTGCCCCGATGTCGATTTCTCGACACCTCGTTCGTCTCCATGGTGAAATCGGAGTTCGAGAGGAGGCACCACATGCAGTACCTGGCACTGATCCACGGGGCCGAGGGCCGCTGGGAAGGGCTCTCGCCGGCGGAGCGGGAGAGCGAGATGGCGGAGTACAGGGCGATCTCGCAGGCGCCCGTCACCCGCGGTGGGAACGAGCTCGAGAGCATCGCGGCGGCGACCACGGTGCGCGTCCGGGGCGACGAGACGCTCGTCACGGACGGTCCGTTCGCGGAGCTGAAGGAGGCGCTCGGCGGCTACTACGTCTTCGAGTGCGACACGATCGACGAGGCCTGCGAGTGGGCGGCGAAGATCCCCGCGGCGCGCCACGGCGCCGTCGAGGTCCGTCCCATCCACGACGAGGGAGAGGTGGCGTCGTGAAGTACGTCGCGCTGCTCGCCAACCCGGCCGAGTCGCTCGAGCGCTGGGAGGCGATGAGCCCGGACGAGGCCCAGGCCGCCCGGGCCGAGGAGATGCCGAAGTGGGAGGCGCTCTTCGGCGAGCTCGGCCCGACCGGCGCGCTCGGCTTCGGAGCCGAGCTCGAGTCGCCCCGGGACGCGAAGACCGTCCGCGTCCGCGACGGCGAGACGCTGGTCACCGACGGCCCCTACGCCGAGTCGAAGGAGCTGATCGGCGGCCTGATGGAGCTCGAGGCGGACGACCTCGACGCCGCGATCGCGATCGCGGCCCGGATCCCGGTCGCCTTCTACGGATCCGTCGAGCTGAGGCCGGTCGTCGAGCATTGACCGACGACGTCGGTCGCGTCTTCCGCGAGGAATGGGGCCGTGCCGTCTCGATCCTCACCCGTGTCCTCGGCGACCTCACCCTCGCCGAGGACGCGGTGCAGGATGCGTTCACCACCGCGCTCGAACGCTGGCCGCGCGACGGGCCGCCCACCAACCCCGGCGCCTGGGTGGTCACGACCGCGCGCAACCGCGCAATCGACCGGATCCGGCGTGACCGCGTCTTCGCCCGGAAGGCGGAGCTGCTCGCCCGTCTCGAAGCGCTGCCGGTGGACGACGAGGGCGTGAGCGCGATCCCCGACGACCGGCTCGCGCTCGTCTTCACCTGCTGTCATCCGGCGCTCGCCGCGGACGCGCGGGTGCCGCTGACCCTGCGCGAGGTCGTAGGCCTGACGACGACGGAGATCGCGCACGCGTTCCTGGTCGCGGAGCCGACGATGGCCCAGCGCCTCGTGCGCGCCAAGCGGAAGATCCGGGCGGCCGGGATCCCGTTTCGCGTCCCGCCCGACCACCTCCTCCCCGAGCGGCTCCGCTCCGTGCTGGCCGTCCTCTACCTCGTCTTCAACGAGGGCTACGCGGCGAGCGGTGGCGAGCGGCACCTGCGCGCAGACCTCTGCGAGGAGGCGATCCGGCTCGCCAAGCTGCTCGCCGTCCTGATGCCGGACGAGTCGGAGGCGTTCGGGCTGCTGGCGCTGATGCTCCTCCACGACGCCCGGCGCGACGCGCGGACGGCGCCGGACGGGTCGCTGATCCTGCTCGACGAGCAGGACCGGTCGCGCTGGAACGAGTCCCGGATCGGACGAGGGGAAGCGGGCGCTCGACCGGGCGCTCTCGCTCCGCTCGCCGGGCATCTACGCCGTCCAGGCGGCGATCGCCGCGCTCCACGTCGAGCCCGAGACGGACTGGACGGAGATCGCGCTCCTCTACGACCGACTCGCGGCGCTGCAGCCGTCCCCGGTGGTCGAGCTGAACCGCGCCGTCGCCGTCTCGTTCGCCTTCGGCCCCGAGCGCGGGCTCGAGCTCCTCGACCGGATCGAGCTTCCCGGCTACCACCTCCTGCACGCTGCCCGCGCCGACCTGCTTCGCAAGCTCGACCGGCGCGCCGAGGCCGCGGCCTCCTACCGCGCGGCGCTCGCACTCGAGATGAACGCCTCCGACCGGGTCTTCCTGGAGCGCCGGCTCGGCGAGGTCACCGCCTGAACGGCGAGGCTTGAAAGACTAGGAGGATGGAACAGCGCCTCAGCCTCGTCACCCTGGGGGTCGCCGACCTCGCCCGGGCCCGCGCGTTCTACGAGGCGCTCGGCTGGCGCACCGACTCCGATCCCGCCCAGGACGTCGTCTTCTTCCAGGCCGGCGGGATGGTCGTCGGGCTCTGGGACCGGGGCGAGCTCGCGACGGACAGCGGTGCCGAGGACGAAGGCGGCTGGGGCGGGATCACGCTCGCGCACAACGTCCGCTCGCCGGAGGAGGTCGACGCCGTGATCCGCGAGGCGGCCGCGGCCGGCGCCGAGATCCGCCGCGAGGGCGCCCCGACCTTCTGGGGCGGCTACTCGGGCCTGTTCGCCGACCCGGACGGGCATCCCTGGGAGGTCGCGCACAACCCGGGCTGGCCGCTCGCGGAGGACGGATCGGTCTCGCTCGGATGACGCCGCGGCGCGCCCGCGGCGGCGTCCTGATCGCAGGCGGAGGGTTCGCGGGCGGCTACGTCGCCCGCCTACTCGGCCGCGCGGGCGCGACCATCGTCAGCCCCGAGAACTTCATGCTCTACACGCCGATGCTGCCGGAAGCGGCTTCGGGCACGCTCGAGCCGCGGCACGTGGTCGTACCGCTCCGCCAGATGTGCCCGCACGCGGAGCTGCTGCTCGGCCGGGTCCGCGGCCTGGACGAGGAGCGGCGCGTCGTCGAGGTCGAGACCGACGAGGTCGGCTCGTTCGAGGTCGAGTACGAGCAGCTCGTGCTCGCGCTCGGCTCGATCTCCCGCACCTTCCCGGTCCCGGGGCTCGTCGAGCACGGCGTCGGCTTCAAGGATCTCCCCGACGCGATCGCGCTCCGCAACCGGATCCTCCGGGAGCTCGAGGCCGCGGCCGCGGAGGCGGATCCCGCTGCGGCCGCCGCGCACCTCACCTTCGTCTTCGTCGGGGCGGGCTATGCGGGCGTGGAGGCGCTCGCAGAGCTCTCCGACCTCGTCCGCGACGCCCTCCGCTGGTACCCCACCCTGCGGGGGGTGAAGCAGCGCTGGGTGCTCGTGGACGCGGCGCCGAAGATCCTCCCCGAGATCCCGACCCGCCTCGGCGAGTACGCCGCGCGGGAGCTCGCCGGCCGGGGCGTGGAGATTCACGTCGGCACGACCCTGGAGTCGCTCGACGAGCACGAGGCGGTGCTCTCGAACGGGATCCGGATCCCGACCCACACGCTCGTCTGGACGGCCGGGGTGAAGGCGCACCCGCTCCTCGGCGAGCTCGGGCTCCCCCTGGACGAGCGCGGCCGGGTCGAGGTCGACGCCTGCCTGCGCGTCGTCGGCCGCGAGCGGGTGTGGTCGCTCGGCGACGGCGCCGCCGTCCCCAACGAGCGGACGCCGGGTCGGACCGATCCGCCCACCTGCCAGCACGCTCTCCGGCAGGCCCGCCGCCTCGCGCAGAACCTCCAGGGCCCGCCGCAGCCGTACGGGTACCGGATGCTCGGGCAGGTCGCGACGCTCGGGCGCTACAAGGGGATCGCCGACGTGCTCGGGCTCCGCCTCCGCGGCTTCCCGGGCTGGTTCGTGACCCGCAGCTACCACCTCTTCCAGCTGCCGCTCCTCTCCCGCAAGCTCCGGGTCGTGGCCGACTGGACGACGTCGCTCTTCTTCCGGCGGGACACCGCGGAGCTCTCGATGCTCGGGCACCCGCGCGGGCTCGGTGGAGACGACCGGACCGGTTCCGGCGACAGTTAGCCGAGCGCGCGCAGCGCCGGGCCGAGCGCCTGCCGCATCGTCAGCACCGGCTCGAACAGGTCGCCGTGCTCCTCGACGCGGGCGAGCACGGCCTCCATCGTGAACGCGGACGGGTCGAGGTCGGGGGTGACCTCGTCCCAGCGGAGCGGCGTCGAGACCGGGGCCCCGGGCTTCGGCCGCACCGAGTAGACGGAGGCGATCGTCTTCCCCTCCCCGTTCTGGTTCGAGTCGATCAGGACGCCCTTGCGCTTCGCCTTCGTCCATTCCGTGGTGGCGAGCCCGGGATGGGCGCGGGCGATCGCGCCGGCCACGATCTCGGAGAACGAGCGCGTCTCCTCGAAGGTGTGCCGCCGGGCGACCGGGACGAGGACGTGGATCCCCTCCGAGCCGCTCGTCTTCGGAAAGGACTCGAGCCCGACGAGCTCGAGCACCTCCTTGACGAGCAGCGCCACCCGCACCGTCTCCGCGAAGCCGACGTCGGGCGAGGGGTCGAGATCGAAGAGGACGAAGTCCGGCCGGGAGGGCTTGTCCGCCCGCGAGTACCACGGATTCATGTCGATGCAGCCCATGTTCACCATCCAGAGCAGGGCGAGCTCGTCGTTGACGAGCGCGAAGTCGATCTCGCGGCGAGTGCGGGCCCGGTCGCGCGCCGAGACCTCGAAGCGCCGCGTGGGAATCCAGTCCGGCATGTGCTCGGGGGCGTCCTTCTGGAAGAAGAACTTGCCGAAGGCGCCGTCGGGATAGCGCTTCATCGTGAAGGGGCGGTCTTTCAGGTGCGGCACGAGCACGGGCGCGACGTCGCGGTAGTAGGTGAGGAGGTCGCCCTTCGTGATCCCCTCGTCGGGCCAGAAGGGCTTGTCCAGGTTCGAGAGCTTGAGGACGCGGGAGCCGCGCTTGACCTCGGGCCCGATCGCCTCGCGCTCACGGTGCACCTCCTCCGCGCGCTTGTCCTCGCGCAACCCCTGGTAGGAGGGAGCGCGCAGGCGGCCGTCGTGCGTCCACTCGACGAACTCGACCTCACAGACGAGCTCCGGCTCGACCCAGACGACGTCGGCCTTGCGTACCTTCGGCAGCTTCGGGGCCTCGGGAAACGGCGTCTCGGCCCGCTCGAGCGGGCGGAGCAGCGCGAGCAGGCGGTCGATCTCCGCGTCGCCGGAAGCCGGTGCCGACGTTGCCGACGTAGCGGAGCTCGCCGCCCTCGCGCACCCCGAGGATCAGAGCGCCGAACCGGCCGGAGCGGCGGCCCTGGCCCTTCGTGTAGCCGGCGATCACGAACTCCTGCCGGCCGTGGGTCTTCACCTTCAGCCAGGCCCGGGAGCGCTTCCCCGGCTCGTAGACCGAGTCGGCCCGCTTGGCGAGGATCCCCTCGAACTCCTGCTCCTCCGCCGCCCGGTAGAGGACGTGACCGTCGTCGAACGCATCCGAGAGCTGGACGCCGCCGCGCCGGGCGTCGACGAGCGCCGCCAGCCGCTCACGCCGCTCTGTCAGCGGCAGCCCGACAAGCGGGTCGCCCTCTTCCTCGAGCAGGTCGAAGGCGACGTAGACGTAGCTCGTCCCGGGCTTGCCCTGCTGCATCGCCGAGAAGGTGGCGCGGCCGTCGGGCCCGATCGCGACGATCTCGCCGTCGAGGACGCAGTCCGGCGTGCGCAGGGCGCGGACGAGCGCCTGGACGACCGTGGGGAAGCGCTCGTTCAGCGAGTTGTCGTTCCGGCTCCGGAGCTCGACCTCGCCGCCGCGCATCGTCGCGATCGCCCGGAACCCGTCCCACTTGACCTCGAAGAGCCACCCCTCGCCGTCGGGCACGTCGGCCGCGAGCGTGGCGAGCATCGGGGCGTACCGGCGTCGCTTCGCGGGCGGGACGCGCTCGGTCTCGGCGGTCTCCTTCTTCTTGACGAGGAGCCAGTTCTTCTCGTCCCCGGAGAGCTTCGCCGGGCACGAGCGTCCAGAGCCCCTCGAGCCGCTCGCCGTGCGAGGTGGACGGTGAGCCCGCCGTCGCGGCTTCTCCTCGACGAGCTCGTAGGTGCCGTGATCCCAGATCTCGACGGTGCCGGCGCCGTAGTTGCCCTTGGGGATCTCGCCCTCGAAGGTCGCGTAGTCGAGCGGGTGGTCCTCGACATGGACGGCGAGGTGCTGGGTGCCGGGCTCCAGCGGCACGCCCTTCGGCACCGCCCAGCTCGCGAGCGCGCCACCGCGCTCGAGCCGGAAGTCGTAGTGGAGCCGGGTCGCGTCGTGGCGCTGGACGACGAAGATCGGCGCGGCGCCCTTCCGGCGCCGCTTCGAGCCGAACGGCTCGGGGGTCGCCGACTCGGTGCGCTTACGCCGGTAGTCGCGGAGCGGGGGCACGGTCGCCTCCTTCCCCTCGGCGGATGTTTCGCCACCCCCTGACCGGGGATGGATCCGGCACGCAGCGCCACCCCGGGCGCCGCGGAGCGCTTCTCCTCTCACAGCGGGGGGTCAGTTGAGGTCGGCTCTTGCCGGCCTCAACACATAAGAGCGCGTGTTTCACGCCGTATTCGGCCCAGGGGAAAAGCCTGTGGAAGCTGTGGAAAGTCTGGGAAACGCGAGGGCGGCCTACGCGAGGACGCCCATCGCCCTGAACTTCCGGCGCCGGCGCGTCCGCAGCTCCTCCTGGGGGACGTCCGCAAGCTCCTCGAGCGCGCCCGCCAGGGTGGCACCGAGCAGGCGGGCGGCCTCGGCGTGGTCCGTGTGGGCGCCGCCGATCGGCTCGGGAACGATCCCGTCGATCACGCCCAGCTCGAGGCAATGGGCGGCGTCGGGCTTGAACGCCGCCGCCGCCTTCTGCCGCTCGCCGGCGTCACGCCAGAGGATCGCGGCGCAGCCCTCGGGGGAGATCACCGAGTAGATCGCGTTCTCCTGCATCAGCACCCGGTCCGCGAGCGCGATCGCGACCGCGCCGCCGGAGCCGCCTTCGCCGATCACGCAGCTGACGGTCGGGACACGCAGCCGCGCCATCACGGCCTGCGAGCGCGCGATCGCGCCGCCCTGGCCGTGCTGCTCGGCGGCGACGCCCGGGTAGGCGCCGGGCGTGTCGACGAGCGTGACGACCGGGAAGCCGAGCCGCTCCGCCAGCTCCATCACCCGCATTGCCTTCCGGTAGCCCTCGGGGTAGGCCATTCCGAAGTTTCGCGTCGTCCGCTCCTTCAGGTCGCGGCCCTTCTGGTGGCCGATCAGCGCCACGGTCCGCCCCTCGAGCTTGCCCAGCCCGGTCACGAGCGCGGCGTCGTCGGCACGGCCGCGGTCGCCGTGCAGCTCGAACCAGTCCTCGAAGATCCGCCCCACGTAGTCGAGCGTGTAGGGCCGCTCCTCGTGCCGCGCCAGCTCGACCTTGCTCCAGATCTCCTCGTCGGTCGGCTCCGCCTCGATCCGGTCGAGCTGCCGCTGCAGCCGTTCCAGCTCGCCCGAGAGGCGGGCGCCGCGGAGGAGGTCGAGGCCGCTCAGCTTGCTCAGCCGGTCCCGGAGTCGGATCTCTGCATCGCTCGCCATCAGTGTGAACCGAAGAGTCGCAGGAGTCGAGCGAGCGTCGGGCGGAGCTCGGGTCGCGGGACGATCGCGTCGACGTGGCCGAAGCGGAGGTTCGACTCGGCGAGGCCGAAGTCGTCGGGCAGCTTCTCCCGCGTCGTCTGCGCGACGACGCGCGGGCCGGCGAACGACATCAGGGCCCCCGGCTCGGCCACGATCACGTCGCCGAGGCTGGCGAAGCTCGCGAGCAGGCCGCCGGTCGTCGGGTGCGCCATCACCGAGATCAGGCCGCACCCCGCGTCGTGCAGCTCCTCGACCGCGACGACCGTCTTCGGCAGCTGCATCAGCGCGAGGATCCCTTCCTGCATCCGCGCGCCGCCCGAGGCGGAGACGGACACGAGCGGCACCCCGGCCCTCGGCCGCGCTCTCGCACGCCCGCGCGAACTTCTCGCCGGTGACGGAGCCCATCGAGCCCCCCATGAACGAGAAGTCCATCACCGCGAGCTCGCAGGGGAGGGTCTCGATCTTGGCGGCACCGATCACCATCGCATCGCCGAGGCCGGTCGCGACCTCGGCCTCCGCGAGGCGCTCCTTGTACGCGCGGAGGTCGAAGAACTCGAGCGGGTCGGCCGAGCGGAGGTCTGCCGCCTCCTCCTCGAAGCTGCCGGGGTCGACGAGCTGCGCGATCCGCGTGCGCGCCTTGACGGGGAAGTGGTGGCCGCACTGGGAGCAGACCCGCAGCGCCGCGTCCAGCTCGTCGTCTCGATAGTGGGAGCCACAGCTCGGGCAGGTGTTGGGGTGCTTCTTCGGCGCCGGCTCCGGGGCCTGCTTGTGCTCGATGGAGACGTCGATCCTGCTCGGCTCGGCCATGCCCGATCTTAGACCGGGCGCCCCGCCCCGAGGTTGCACCGGACCCGTGCAAGTCGCCCTCAAGTCTTGGCTCCGGCGGCCGATCGACCGCCGTACGTCTACGAAAGTGAGCCAATGTCACACTTCCTGAAGGCAAAGCTTCTGCTCGTCCTCGTCCCGACCACGCTGCTGGTCGCCGTGGGTGTCGGCCTGGCCGCCTGGGCCACGAGCGGGAGCGGCACGGCCTCCGCAGGGGCCGCGACCGCTTCGGCGATCACGCTGGGCGACGCCTCCGCCGCAGTCGGCACGGATCTCTATCCGGGCGCGGACGGGGCGCTCAAGGTCAAGGTGACCAACCCGAACTCCTTCCCCGTCCGGATCACCGCCGTGAGCGGGAACGGGGCGATCACGAGCAACGCAGGCGCCGCCTGCAATGCCGCACACGGCGTCACGTTCACGAACCAGACGGGCCTCACGCTCGATCTGGCCGCCGGGGCCACGACGACGTTCTCACTCGCCGGCGCCGTTCACATGTCGAACGCATCGGACAACGCGTGTCAGGGAGCGGTCTTCTCCATTCCCGTCACCGTCACCGCGGCCAGCGCCTAGCGGCGCTCCTCGGCTCGCTCGCGCTCGCGCCCGCCGCACTGGGGGCGTGGAGCGCGGTCGGGTCGGGGACCGCCGTGGCGGGGGCGGCGACGGCGCCGACGGGGCCGACGCCGATCGCCGTCGCGGTGCTCACGACCGTCAACGTCTCCTGGACCGCGTCGACGATGTCGGGCGCCTCGGTGGCGGGATATCGCATCCGCCGTTATGCCGCGCTCGGCGGAGCCGAGGCGACCGTCGGCGGCACCTGCGCCGGCACGGTGACGACGACGTCGTGCTCCGACTCGGGGGTCGCGATCGGAGGCTGGCGCTACACCGTCACCCCGATGCACCGGTCGTGGACCGGGCGCGAGGGCGCGCTCAGCATCACCGTCGCCGTCTCGCTCTGACCGGTCAGAGGCCGAGGGCCGAGCAGAACCGCGCGAGCACGGGCTCGTTGCCACGGTCGAGCACGAGCCCGGTCAGGCCGGCGCCGGCGACGCGCGAGCCCGCCGCGATCGACCCGAGCAGCGCCTCGACCTCGCCGGCACGGAGGCCGTCCGGCTCCGGCATGAAGACCGCGAGCTCGCCGGGCTCGAGCGCGTCGCAGTCGAGCGCGACGTAGACCGCATCGGCGCCCTCGAGGGCGCGCTCGATCGCGCCCGCACCTGTCTGGATCCCGCTCGCCTCGATGAACCCGCGCTCGGGTGGGTCGAGCGCCCGCGCGCCGACGAGGGCCACGTCCTCCGCCAGCACCGCGCCGTCGTCGATCAGCATCCGCAGCGGCATCCCCCAGGCGTTGCCCGAGGGAGAGCTCGCGGGCGTGTTCAGGTCTCCGTGGGCGTCGATCCAGACGACCGCGAGCCGCTCCTCGCCGGACGAGAGCCGCTCGACCGCGCCGACGTGGGCGCAGCAGCAACCGCCGAGGACGAGCGGACGGTCCGGCAGCTCGGCGGCGAGCGCGAGGTTCTGCTCGGCGAGGGTGTCCGCCTCGATCACGCCCGTCTCGGGGTAGGGCAGCTCGTGCCACGCCGCCTCGGCCATGCGCTCGCCGCCGTCTCCCCACGCGCGCGGGACACGCACGAGGCCGGCGCCGAACTCGCGGCCGCAGGAGTGGCACTGGTACTCGGGCCCGATCGCGACCGCGGTCAGGGTGCGGCAGTCGGGGCAGCGCGCGCGGAGACGGCTCACGTCCGGAGCTCCCAGGTGTGATTCACACGGACCGTTCGCATCCCGGCCCGCTCGTAGAGCGCGACGGCGCCGGTCGGGTTCTCCGCATCGACGCCGAGCCCCACGCGGTCGAATCCTCGCAGCTGCAGCTCGCGGAACGCATGGCGGAGCAGCGCCTCACCGAGCCCCCGGCGACGCCACGGCGGGCGGACTCCGAGGACATCGACCCAGCCGAAGCCCGGCTCGCCGGAGAGATGAGGACCGCAGAGCGCGAGCCCGACGAGCTCGTCCTCGGCGAGGGCGAGGAACCAGAGTGTCGGGTCGAAGATCTCGCGGTCGCGGTGCCAGCGTCGCCACTGCTCGTAGCTCTGCTCGTGGAACTCCCAGTGGTCGGCGAACGCATCCATGTGCGCAGCGTGGACGCGCTCCTCCTCGCCGGTCCGCATCGGCCGCACCTCGATCCCCTCCGGGAAGCGGGGCTCGAGCGGCTCCCCGTCGAGGGCGATCCGCATCCGGAACGCATGTCTGATGATCCGCCACCCGGCCGCCTCGTAGGCTCCGGCGGCGACGAGATCCGCCTCTGGCGCGTAGCCGCGCAGGAGCGCGCCGGCGCCCACGTGCTCGACGGCGCCGGCCAGCAGGAGCCGCGCGGCGTCCGGGTCGAGAGCCCGGAGGTCGACGCTCCAGCGCCCGCCCTCCTCGGAGACGTCGGCATAGCCGGCCAGGCTCCCGTCCGCCTCGGCGACACGCATCCAGACGTCCGGCAGCTCGAACCACTCGCGGACGGTGCCCTCGGTCAGGTCGGGCTCGCCGAAGAGCTCGCGCGAGTGCTCGTTGAGGACGCGGGCGATCTCTCCGGCGTCCGCCGGACCGGGCTCACGCAGCTGCACGCAGCTCCTTCTCGTAGACGAGCGCCTCGAAGAAGACCCCCATCCCCGCCTTCTCGTAGAGCCTCGTCGCCCCGGTCGGGCTCTGCGCGTCGACCCCGAGGGCGACCCGCCGCTCGCCTCGGCGCCAGAACTCGCGGAAGGCCGTCTGGAGCAGCGCCTCGGCGATCCCGCGGCGGCGGTAGGAGCGCCGAACGCCGAGCGAGCCGACCCAGCCCCAGTCGCCGTTCCGTTTCCAGTAGCAGAGGTTCGCACCTGCGATCTCGTCCCCGACCGCCGCGACCCAGAACAGGGTCGGGTCGAACCCCGACACCTCGAAGACCCCCTTCGCCCACTCCTCGAACGGGCGGCGGCGGCTCTCCCAGTGGTCGTCGAAGGCGTCCTCGATCACCTCGTGGAGGAGTTGCCGCTCCTCCGGGTCGCGCGCGAGCCGGATCTCGACTCCTGCCGGAACGACCACTTCGGGCTCGCGCTCGAGCTCGGCGAGCATCCGCCAGAAGTGCCGCTCGACGTGGTAGCCGTGCGCGGCGTAGAGCTCCTCGATCCCGGGCATCCCCCGGAGCGTCGCGTTCTGGATGTAGACGCGCGTCCCGGGCGTGACCGGCTGCTCACAGGCGCGCTCCTCGGTGAGGCGGAGCAGCTCCGAGCCGAGCCCCCGCCCGAGCAGCTCCGGGTGGACGTAGCCGTCGACGATCGAGCGGCCTTCGTCGCGGAGCTCGATCGACGCGTAGGCGCCGAGCCGGCCGTCCAGGTCGAGGAGGAACACGTCGCGGTCGAGGTCGCAGCCCTCCCACTCCTCGCGCATCTCCGCCTCCGTCCAGTCGGTCTCGCCGAGCGCCGCGAGGTCGGCGGCCCGCGCGAGCGCCAGGGCCTCCGGGAGGTCGGCGAGCGTCGCCCGGCGCCGGGTCATGCCGAGACGAGGCCGTCCAGCGCGTCGGGCAGGCCCGACAGGTCGGTCAGGGTCACGTCCGGCGTCGCCTCGGCGGTGTGGGCCTGCGCATCGCTGCCGCCGCGGTCGATCCAGACGCACTTCAGCCCGAGCTGGTTCGCCGGCGCGATGTCGTGGAAGAGACTCGCTCCGACGTGGACGTGCGTCGACCGGTCGGCCGTCGTCAGCTCGAAGAACCGCTCCCAGTGCGCCGCCGCGGGCTTGTACGAGCCGACGTCCTCCGCCACGACGGCGAGGTCGGTGGGGACGCCGAGCTGCCGCTGTGAGGCGGCGACGAGGTCGCGGTCGGTGTTGGAGAGGAGCGCGAGGCTCCAGCCGCGCTCACGCAGCTCGGCCAGCGCGGCCGGGACCTCGGGAAAGGCCGGCCAGTCGGGCAGCGACCGGGCGAGGATCCCGCTCTCGCCCTCGGGAATCGGCAGCCCCTTCTCGAGCGCCAGCCGCTCGAGCGTGAGCGTGAGGATCTCCGCGTAGGAATGGAACTCCTCCGCCTGCACCTCCGGCTCGAGCTGGTGGTAGCGGCGGAGCAGGCCCGGACGCGCGCTCCGCGCCCCAGAGCTCCTCGAGCGCGGTGCCGATGCCGGCATTCCAGTCGATCAGCGTCCCGTAGACGTCGAACGTGGCCCAGCGGGTCATGCGTCGAAGCGGCGGAACACCACGCAGGCGTTGTGGCCGCCGAAGCCGAACGAGTTCGAGAGCCCGTACTCGATCTCGGCCTTGCGCGACTCGTTGGGGATGTAGTCGAGGTCGCACTGGGGGTCGGGGGTCTCGTAGTTGATCGTGGGCGGGAGCACGCCCCGCTGCGTCGCGAGGATCGTGAAGATCGCCTCCACCGCGCCGGCCGCGCCGAGGCAGTGGCCGGTCGCGCCCTTCGTCGAGGAGACCGGGATCCCGCGGGCGATCTCCTCGCCGAGCGCCAGCTTGATCACGCGGGTCTCGGACGCGTCGCCGAGCGGCGTCGAGGTGCCGTGGGCGTTGATGTAGCCGATCTGCTCCGGCTCGATCCCGCCGTCGGCGAGCGCCATCCGCATCGCGCGGGCCGGGTTCGTCCCCTGCGGGTCGGGCTCCGTGATGTGGTTCGCGTCGGAGGAGACGCCGTAGCCCATCAGCTCGGCGTAGATCGTGGCGCCGCGCGCCTTGGCGTGCTCGAGCTCCTCGAGGACGACGACGGCGCCGGCCTCGCCCATCACGAAGCCGTCACGGCCCGCGTCGAACGGGCGCGAGGCTCCCTTCGGGTCGTCGTTGCGGCGCGAGAGGGCGCGCATCGCGCCGAAGCCGGCGATCCCGACCCGGGTGATCCCGGCCTCGGTGCCACCGCAGAGCATCACGTCGGCGCGGCCGAGCCGGATCGCGTCGGCGCCCTCGCCGATCGCCATGTTCGAGGCGGCGCAGGCGGTGCACTGCGAGGAGAGCGGGCCGCGCGTGCCGAGCTCCATCGAGACCCAGCCGGCGCCCATGTTCGGGATGATCGCGGGGATCGAGAACGGGTTGACGCGGTCGGGCCCGCGGTCCATCAGCGTCTGGTAGCAGTCCTGGAAGGCGCCGAGCCCGCCGATTCCCGTCGCGATCGAGGCGCCGATGCGGTCGGCCTCCTTCGCGATCTCGAGCCCGGAGTCGGCCTCGGCCTGGCGTGCGGCGGCGATCGCCATCTGGGCGAAGCGGTCCATGCGGCGGGCCTGCTTGTGCTCGATCCAGTTCGTCGGGTCGAAGTCCTTCAGCTCGCAGGCGAAGTGGACGGGGAAGTCGCTCGCGTCGAACTGCTGGATCTCGCCGGCGCCGGACTCGCCCGCCGTCAGGTTGGCCCACGTCGTCTCGACGTCGTTGCCGAGCGGCGTGACCATGCCGAGGCCGGTCACGACGACGCGCCTTCTCCCGTTGTCAGAAGCCATTCCCTACATCCCCAGTCCGCCGTCGACGAGCACGACCTCACCCGTGATGAACGAGGCTGCGTCGGAGCAGAGGAAGCGTACCGCCCCGGCCACGTCCTCCGGCTCGCCGAGGCGGCCCAGCGGCGTCGCCTGCAGCATCGCCGCGGTCGCCTCCTCGGGGAGGACCTCCGTCAGCTGCGTCTTCACGTAGCCGGGCGCGACGACGTTCGCGCGGACGTTGCGGGAGCCGAGCTCGCGGGCGAGCGACTTCGTGAAGCCGATGATCCCGGCCTTCGAGGCGGCGTAGTTCGTCTGGCCCCAGTTGCCGTGGACGCCGACGACGGAGGAGATGTTCACGATCGCGCCGGCGCGCTTCTTCATCATCGGCCGGGTCACGGCGCGGCAGGTGTAGAAGACGGAGGCGAGGTTGGTGTCGATCACCGTCTGCCAGTCGTCGTCCGACATCCGGGCGAGCAGCCCGTCGCGGGTCAGGCCGGCGTTGTTGACGAGGACGTCGAGGTCGCCGGCCTCCTCGACGAGCCGCGCAGCGTCGGCTGCATTGGAGACGTCGGCCTGGATCGCGCGGCCGCCGAGCTCGGCGGCGAGCGCCTCGGCCTCGTCCTTGCCGGAGCGGTAGCCGAGGACGACCGAGGCGCCCGCAGCCGCGAGCTCCTGGGCGATCGCGCGGCCGATTCCCTTCGACGCGCCCGTGACCAGGGCGGTCTTCCCGTCCAACGAGGCGAAGCTCATGCGCGCTCGAGCGACTCGGCGGCCTTGTCGAGCCCGGCCAGGTTGTTGACCGAGATCGCCTTGACGCTGCGGTCGATTCGCTTGACGAGCCCGGAGAGCACGTTGCCCGGCCCGACCTCGACGAACGTGCTGACGCCGTCCCGGATCAGCTCGGTCGCCGACTGGGTGAAGCGCACGGGCGCCGTCAGCTGGTCGATGAGCAGCGAGCCGAAGCGCTGCGCAGGCTCGATCTTCGCGGTGACCGTCGACATGAACGGCGCGATCGGGTCGTGGAAGGGGATCCGGTCGATCGCCGGGCGCAGGCGGTCGGCCGCCCGCGCGACGAGCGGGCTGTGGAACGCGCCCGAGACCTTGAGCTTGATCGCTCGTCGAGCGCCGAGCCTCTCGGCCTCGGCGCACAGCTCCTCCACGGCCGCATCCTCGCCGGAGACGACGATCTGCCCCGGGCAGTTGTAGTTGGCCGGCCAGACGCCCAGGATCTTGCGGCAGAGGTTCTCGACCACCTCGTCGTCGAGGCCGAGGATCGCGGCCATCGAGCCGGGATGCTGGCGCGCCGCCTCGGCCATCGCGAGCCCGCGCTCGCGCACGAGCCCGATCGCCTCGCCGTTCGACATCGCGGAGACGGACGCCAACGCGGCGAACTCCCCCACCGAGTGACCGACGACGACGTCGGGCTGGATCCCGCGCGCCCGCAGCGCCGCGAGGACCGCGAGGCTCGTCGCGACGAGCGCCGGCTGCTGCACCTCGGTCTCCACGAGGTCGTCGAGCGGGGAATCGAAGCAGAGCCGCTGCAGGTCGAGCCCGGAGGCCTCGCTGCCGACGCGGAACACCTCCATCGCCTCCGGCACCGCCTCGGCGATGTCCCTCCCCATGCCGGCCTCGAGCGAGCCCTGGCCCGGGAAGCAAAATGCGATCTTGCTCATGCAGCCTTCCCTTCCGTCCACTCGATCACGGCGGAGCCCCAGGTGAGGCCCGCTCCCATTCCCGTCATCAGCACCAGCTCGCCGTTCTTGAGCCGGCCGTCCGCCTTCGCGTCGGCGAGCGCGAGCGGGATCGACCCCGACGAGGTATTGCCGTACTTGTGCACGTTCACGACCACCTTCTCCTCCGGGATCCCGAGCTTGCCCGCTGCATAATCGATGATCCGCTTGTTCGCCTGGTGGGGAACGTAGACGTCGATGTCGGCCATCGTCAGGCCGCACTGCGCGAGCACCTTCTCGGCGGAGGCGACCATCACGCGGGTGGCGAACTTGAAGACCTCGCGGCCGTTCATCTTCACGAGGCCCGTCGGGTCCTCGAAGTGGCGCGAGCCGCTGCCGGGAAGCCAGAGGTTCTCGCCGCCCCCGCCGTCCGCGCCGAGCTCGAAGCCGAGGAAGCCGCCCTCCTCGACGCGCTCCATCACGACGGCTCCGGCGCCGTCCCCGAAGAGGACGAGGGTCGAGCGGTCCTCGAAGTCGAGGATCTTGGAGAGGACGTCGCCGCCCACGACGAGCGCGCGCTTGGAGAGGCCCGACGAGAGCATCCCGTAGGCCTGGGCGATCCCGTACATGAAGCCCGTGCAGCCGGCGAGCAGGTCGTACGCGGCGGCGTCGGGCATGCCGATCGAGTCGGCGAGGATCGCGGAGCTCGTCGGGAACATCATGTCCGGGGTGACGGTGGCGACGATGATCAGGTCGATCGACGCCGGCTCGGCGCCCGCCTGCTCGAGCGCCCGGCGCACGGCGGGCGCGGCGATGTCGGTCAGCGCCTCCTCCCGCTTCGCGAAGCGGCGCTCGCGGATCCCGGTGCGCTCGACCACCCATTCGTCGGTGGTGTCCACCATCGTCGCGAGCTCGGCGTTCGTGACCACCCGTTCGGGCACGTGGGTGCCGAGGCCGGTGATCGAGATCCGCGGCCCTGTCGCCGAGCCGATCACGAGCGGTCCACCGCGAAGGTCAGCGTCCCCCGCACCGCGAGCTGGCCGTCGACGGTGGCGCGGGCCTTGCCCTTCCCGATCGGGCCGCGGACGGTCTCGAGGTCGCAGGTCAGCTCGAGCAGGTCGCCCGGGCGCACGATCCGCTTGAAGCGGACGTCGTCGATCCCGGCGAAGAGCGCGAGCCGGCCCTTGTTCTCTTCGAGCGAGAGGACGGCGACGGCGCCGGCCTGCGCCAGGGCCTCGACCATCTTGACCCCCGGCATGATCGGGTTCCCCGGAAAATGCCCGGCGCAGTCCTCCTCGGTGACGAGCTTGCGCGCGACGACCCGGCCGCCGGGGACGAGCTCGATCACCTCGTCGAGGAGCAGGAACGGGTCGCGGTGGGGGAGGATCGCCTCGATCCCGGCCTTGTCGAGCACGCTCAACCGAGCCTCCCCGAGAGCGCGAGCCGGCCGCGGTGCGCATGGCTCTTGGCGGTGCCGACCGGCATCCCCTCGGCGTCGGCGATCTCCTCGAAGCTGTAGTCGAACGCGTCCTTGAGGACGATCACCTTCGCCTGGGCGGGCGAGATCTCGGCGAGGCAGGCGCCGAGCTCCTCGCGCAGCTCCTTCGCCTCCATCTGGTTCGCCGGCTCGGGCTCCGCCGAGATCCGGCGGTCGTCCTCGAGCGGAAGGCAGCGCCGGGCGTGCTGGCGCTGGGCGACGTCGCGGCAGGCGTTCACGGTCAGCCGGTGCAGCCAGGTCGAGAAGGCGGACTCGCCGCGGAACTGCGGCAGCTTGACGCAGAGGCGCGCGAGCGCGTCCTGCGCGGCGTCGCGGGCGTCCTCCCGGTCGCGGAGCAGATGCTGCGCCAGCCGTTCGACGCGCGGCGCGTGCCGCTCGCAGAGCGCTGCCAGCGCGCGCTCGTCGCCGTCCTTCGCTCGCCGGACCAGAATCGGATCGCTCAGCCGTTCGTAGCGGAGCGGCGCATCGGCGCGCAGCTCTCGCCCGATTCGACCCGCGGTGCGTCTCGAGGGTTGCATCCGCCGAATCCTAGTCGGCTTCGGCCCGCTATCTCTTGGACACGGGGATGCTGCTGTTGCCCGCCGCGTCCCAGGCGACCACCCGCAGGACTCCGAGCCGCGGGATCCCGCCGAACTTGACGGTGCCTGCCGCCGTCGCCTCCCGGGTCAGCGTGCGGCCGCCGACGCGCAGCTTCAGCGTCCCCGGCTCGCTGAGCCGGAGGGTGAGCGGCGTGCGCTGGAGGATCTTGACCGAGGGCCTGGCCGTGTCCGTGGCGAAGGGGACGGCGAGCGACGAGGTCGCGATCGGGTCGGTCGCCTCGAGCACCGCGTCGTACGTCCCGTCCTTGACTCTGCCGACCCGCTTCGTCCCGTCCCACTCGAGCCGCTGTGGGCCTGCCGCCAGCGGCCCGGTGAACGGCGTCGCGATCCACTTCCCGTCCCGGAGGATCCGCAGCCGCACCTCCGCGGGCGCGGCGAGCACGAAGCTGAAGGCGAGCGTGTCCAGCTTCCCGTCCCCGTTCGGCGAGAACGCGGGGTGCGCAGGAGCGAAGCTGCCGAGCGTCCGGCTGACCGTGACGACGATGGACGCCGTGGCGACGCGGCCGCCCGAGCCCTTCGCCTCGAACGAGACGGTGTAGACCCCGTCGGGGAGCTCGGTGGCGGGCGCGAAGGTGATCGCGTGCTCGCCGACCTTCCGCCAGGCCTTCTCGATCGTCGCGACGGGCTCGCCGAGCTCGTTCCGGACGACCGCGGTCACGGTTGCGGCATCGCTGAGCGTGTAGGTGAGCGTGGAGGCGTCCGCCTGGCCGTCGTCGTTCGGGGAGAGCGTCTCGGGATCGGCCGCGATGCCGCTGACGGTCAGCTCGACCCCGCCGCCGGCGGTGGCTGCGCCCAGCGAGCCCGAGACCGGAGTCGCGCCGGCCGACTCGATCCGGTAGCGGTACGGGCCGGCGGGCAGCGCGGCCGCGTCCCAGGTCCAGTCGATCGCCGCGCCCTGCCCGTTCGTCCCCGCCACGACCGTCCCGGCGGCGTCGGTGACGTTGACCGTCCAGGGGAGCGCCGAGGAGAGGGTGGCGCGGAACCGCACCTTGCCCGGCACCTTGCCCGAGACGAGCGGCGAGTAGAGCTTCGGCAGGCCGAGCGCCTGGGTTGTCCCGGCGAGGCCGTTCAGGAGCGAGTAGAGGGCCGTGCCGGGGCAGTCCGTGAATCCGGTGTCGCGGTGGCCGGAGACGGCGCGAAGGAAGACCGGCACGCCGGACGGGAAGCGAGGGTTGCCGCCGGAGATGAACGAGAGCGTCGTGAGCGGGTTGACGTGGGCGACGTCGAGCCGCCAGGCGAGCAGCTTCGCGAGCGAGTCCTGCGCCTCGCGGGCGACGCCGAGCGCGGTGTACTCCCCGATCACGGCGACACCGACCGAGCCGGTGTTGAAGCCCTCCGCGTGCGCCCCGACCACGTTCCGGTCGATCCCGCCGTAGCGACCCTCGAAGACCTTGCCGAAGCGGTCGACGAGAAAGTTGTAGCCGATGTCGTTCCAGCCGTTCCCCTTGACGTGGTAGACCTGGATCGCCTTGACGATCGCCGGCGACTGGGCGGCGCTGTAGCCGTTCGCACCTGCCGTGTGGTGGACGATCGCGACCCTGAGCTCGGGCGCGTAGGCCGTGGTGCCGCGGCGGATCGACTCGTCCGCGCCCCAGCCGGAGCGAGGCACGATCGCGGGCGAGCCTGCCTTCTGGATCGTCCGCAGCGGGACGAACGACGGCGCGCTGCGGACGTAGTAGGCGCGCAGGCGGGTGACGACGCCGCTCGTCCGCACCTCGAGGCGGTTCGACGGCCCCACCCACCAGGGATTCCCGAGCCGCCAGCGCCCGGAGGCGGCGCGCTCGCCGCTCTGCGCGTCGGGACGATCCTCGGCCTCGGGCGCCGCGCTCTCCCAGGCGCTCCAGCGTCCCGCGACGGAGCGGACGCGGAACTGGACGGCGCCCCGCCCCTGCCAGTGGAGCCCGACGAGGTCGAACCGCTTCGGCGCCGCGGCGGCGAGCCCACGGCTCCCGCTGCCGGCCAGGGGGAGGTCGCGCGCGACGATCGTGGCGTCGCCGGCGACCGCCTGCGCCGGGAGCAGCAGGGCGGCGACGAACGGGATCAGGAGCAGCTTTCTCATGGCGGGACGCCGGACACGCTCAGGGTGGCTCCAATCTCCTTCGCCGACAAGGACTGCGACCCTCGTTTGACCGAATGCTTACAGCTGGCGACGGCGCCCGCGGCATCCCGGATGGCCTGACGTACACTCGTGGAATGGTGGCTGTCCTACGCGGACTGCTCGTGCTCGTCGCTGCCGCCGCGTTCGTCTCTCCAGCCGCAGCGGCAGAAGCGCCACGCGTGCTCGTGGCGGAGTTCGAGAACGACGTCAACCCCGTCACGCAGGACTACCTGCTGGGCGCGATCGACCAGGCGGAGCAGGGCGGCTACGCGGCGCTCGTGATCGAGCTCGACACCCCGGGCGGGCTCGGGTCGTCGATGCGGGCGATCGTCAAGGGAATCCTGGCCGCGAAGGTGCCGGTGATCGTCTACGTCGCGCCGGGCGGCGCGAGCGCGGACTCGGCCGGCGCCGTGATCGGGATGGCGGCGGACGTGCTCGCGATGGCGCCCCAGACGAACATCGGCTCGTCGACGCCGATCTCGACGGGTGGCGAGGACTTCTCCAAGGACCTGCGCCGGAAGGTGGTGAACGACGCGGCCGCGTACATCGGCGAGCTGGCCCGGGAGCACGGACGCAACGTCGCCGAGGCGGAGAAGATGGTGCGCGAGGCCTCGAACCTCGGCGCCCGGGACGCACTCCGGCTCGACGTCGCCGACCTGCTCGCGACGGGCTACCCCGACCTCTTCCGGCAGACGGACGGGCTCCGCACGCAGCCGAAGGGGCTCACGCTCGCGACTCCCGCCGGGGTGACGATCGAGCGGATCCAGATGTCGACCTGGAAGCGGATCCTCGACGTCCTGATCGACCCGAACATCGTCGCGCTGATGCTCTCGATCGGCCTGCTGGGGATCGTCGTCGAGCTCTGGAACCCGGGCCTCATCTTCCCGGGCACGGTCGGGGCGCTCTCGCTGATCGTCGGCCTCTACGGGCTCCAGGTCCTCCCGGTCTCGGCCGCCGGCCTCCTGCTGATGATCCTGGCGGGCGCGTTCTTCGTCGCCGAGGCGTTCGTCGTCTCGCAGGGGGCCCTCTCCGTCGCAGGCGCGGTCACGTTCGTGGTCGGCTCGCTCCTGCTCTTCGACCCCGCCGGGCCGGCGTACCAGGTCTCGCTCCAGGTCTCGCTCGCGATCGCGCTCACGCTCGCCCTGCTCGTGGGCGTCGGCCTGACGAAGGCGACCCGGCTGCGCCGCTCTCCACCGAGCGTCGGGACCCACCGCCTCGTCGGCGAGCCGGCCGTCGTTCGGGGCGAGAGCCACGTCTTCGTGGACGGCGAGCTCTGGCACGCGGTGCATGCGGACGGCTCGCCCCTGCGCCCGGGCACCCCGGTCCGCGTAGAGTCGGTGCAGCAGGAAGAGCTGCGGCTCGTCGTGACAGATGCCGGCGACGAGCCCGCCGCGCCCCCCGCTCCAGCCGAAAGGACCTAGATGGACGTCACGCTGATCGCCCTCGCTGCAGTCGTCTTCATCCTCCTGATGTTCCTCTTCTCGGCCGTCAAGGTCGCGCGGGAGTACGAGCGAGGGGTCGTCTTCCGGCTCGGCCGGCTGCTGCCGGAGCCCAAGGGCCCCGGTCTCTTCCTCCTGATCCCGATCATCGACCGGATGGTCAAGGTCGACCTGCGCACGATCACGCTGAACGTGCCGCCGCAGGAGGTGATCACGAAGGACAACGTCCCGGTCCGCGTCAACGCCGTCGCCTACTTCCGGATCGTGGAGCCGAAGAACGCGATCGTCCAGGTCGAGAACTTCATGGTCGCCACCTCGCAGATCGCGCAGACGACGCTGCGCTCCGTGCTCGGCCAGCACTCGCTCGACGAGCTCCTCTCGGAGCGGGACAAGATCAACGTGATCCTCCAGAACATCATCGACGAGGCGACCTCGCCCTGGGGCGTCAAGGTCTCGGTCGTCGAGGTCAAGGACGTCGAGATCCCCGCGAGCATGCAGCGCGCGATGGCCCGGCAGGCCGAGGCCGAGCGCGAGCGGCGCGCGAAGATCATCGCGGCCGAGGGCGAGTTCCAGGCCTCGCAGAAGCTCTCGGAGGCGGCCGACGTGATGGCCAAGTCTCCGATGGCGCTTCAGCTGCGCTACCTGCAGACGCTGCTCGAGATCGGGGCGACCAACTCGTCCACGATCGTCTTCCCGGCCCCGATCGACATGCTGACCGCGTTCATGCCGAAGCCGAACCCGCCCCAGCCGCCTACGCCCTACCCACGGGCACCGGCTAGTCCGACAACCCCACGGACCGCAACGCTCGGGCAACAGGCGGAGCCGCGAAGCGGCTCCCTTTAGGGATCTTCGCGCGACCGGAATCCGCTACTGCGGATTCTGGTCTTGCGCAGTACGAAATCTCCGTGCGGCGTCGATCGCGGCACCGAGGTTGAGGCCCTTGTCCTTGGCCTGCTTGATCAGCATCACCGTCTCGAGGGCCTCGATGTCGTAGATCCGCTGCTTCTTGCCCTTGGTCGGGATCTGGGCCTTGTTCGTCCAGTAGTCGAGCTGCATCTTCGAGATCCCGGCGATCTGGCAGACCTGCCCCAGATAGAGCTCGACCTTCTCGAGATGCTCGGACAGGTTCACCGGCTCGAGCAGATCCAATTGTTTGTTGTAAGGCATGTCTACCTCTTTATCGGCAGGGACGCTGACCCCTAAAGAGGAAGATATACACCGATTTTCCCGATTTGGGAAGAGGTTCGTGAAAGTTTGTGTGTGGTTCGGGCTACGCGGGGTCGTCCGACCCGGGCTCGTCCGCGGCCGGCGCGAAGCCGTCCTCGTCGAACTGCGGCTCGCTGAGCGGCTCGATCCCGGCGGCCTCGGCGGCCTCGGCGGACGCCTCGATCGCGGCCTCCGAGCCGGCGTCGCTCTCGACGACGGGGGCGAGGCTGGAGACGGTCTCGTCGCCCCGGAGGCGCATCACGATCACGCCCTGGGTGGAGCGGCCCGCGCGGCGGATCCCCTCGACGGGCATCCGGATCACGGTGCCACCGGTGGAGATCAGCATCACGGCGTAGCCCTCGCGGACGACGCGGGCGCCGGCGAGCTTGCCCTTCGCCTCCGTCAGCTGGACGGTCTTGACCCCGAGCCCGCCGCGGCCCTTCTTCGGGTACTCGTGCAGCGGCGTCCGCTTCCCGTAGCCGTTCTCGGTCACCACGAGCAGCTCGGCGTCGTCCTCGGCCACGTTGACCTCGATCACCTCGTCGCCCTTGCGCAGGTTCATCCCGCGGACGCCGGAGGCGGCACGGCCCATCGAGCGGACGTCGCCCTCGTGGAAGCGGATCGCCTGGCCGGCGCGCGAGACCATGATGATGTCGTCGTCGCCGTCCGAGAGACGGACGCCGATCAGCTCGTCGTCCTCGCGCATCTTGATCGCGATGATCCCGTCGGCCTTGAGCGGCGTGTTGTACTCGAGGAACTCCGTCTTCTTGATCACGCCGCCCTTGGTCGCGAAGACGAGGTACTTCGCCTCCTTGTAGTCGCGCGTCGCGATCACCGCGCGCACCGACTCGTCCTGGCGGAACGGAAGCAGGTTGACGATCGCCCGGCCCTTCGACTGACGGGAGCCGAGCGGCAGCTCGTGCACCTTGAGCCGGTAGACCTTGCCGACGGTGGTGAAGAAGAGGATGTAGTCGTGGGTCGAGGCGACGAAGAGGTGCTCGATGTAGTCGTCGTCCTTCAGGTCCATCCCCATCACGCCCTGGCCGCCGCGGCGCTGCTCCCGGTAGGTGGTCACGGGGAGGCGCTTGACGTAGCCGGAGCGGGTGATCGCGATCACCATGTCCTCCTCCGCGATCATGTCCTCGAGCGAGAGCTCGCCCTCGGCGCTGACGATCTCGGTCCGGCGGTCGTCGCCCTTGCCGTAGACGTCCTTGATCTCGAGCAGCTCCTCGCGGATCAGCCCGTCGACGCGGGCGGGGTCGCCGAGGATCGCGCGCAGCTCGGCGATCTGCTCCTGGAGGTCGTTGTACTCCTCCTCGACCCGCTTGCGCTCGAGCCCCGTGAGGGCGCGGAGGCGAAGGTCGAGGATCGCCGTCGCCTGGATCTCGGAGAGGGCGAACGAGGTCATCAGCGAGGTGCGCGCGTCGTCGGTGTCGTCGGCGTTCCGGATGATCCGGATCACCTCGTCGAGATTGTCGAGCGCGATCAGGTAGCCGGCGAGGACGTGGGCGCGGTCCTCCGCCTTGCGCAGCTGCCACTTCGAGCGGCGCGTGACGATCTCGCGCTGGTAGTGCAGGTAGTGCGTGATCTGCTCGAGCAGCGAGAGCGTCTTCGGGACGTTGTCGACGAGCGCGACGGCGTTGTAGCCGAACGTCGCCTGGAGCGAGGTGTGCTTGAAGAGCTTGTTCAGGACGACCTGCGGGATCGCCTCGCGCTTGAGCTCGATCTGGATCCGCATCCCGGAGCGGTCGGAGTGGTCGGCGAGGTCGGAGACCTCCGTGATCACCTTCTCGCCCACGAGGTCGGCGATCTTCTTGATCACGCCGCCGTCGCCGCCCTTCTTGACCCCGTACGGAAGCTCGGTGACGATGATCGCGTTCTTGCCGCCGCGTAGCTCCTCGATGTGGGCGCGGGCGCGCATGACGATGCGGCCGCGGCCGGTCCGGTAGGCGTCGCGGATTCCCTGGCGGCCGACGACGATCGCGCCGGTGGGGAAGTCGGGGCCCTTGACGTGCTTCATCAGGTCGTCCACGTTCGCGTCCGGCTTGTCGATCAGCTGGACGATCGCGTCGATCACCTCGCCGAGGCGGTGCGGCGGCATGTTCGTGGCCATCCCGACCGCGATCCCGGAGGAGCCGTTGACGAGCAGGTTCGGGAAGCGGGAGGGGAGGACGGTCGGCTGGCGGCGCGACTCGTCGTAGTTCGGCTCGAAGTCGACGGTGTCCGCGTCGATGTCGCGGAGCATCTCCGTCGCCATCTTCGAGAGCCGGGCCTCGGTGTAGCGCATCGCGGCCGGCGGGTCGTCGTCGATCGAGCCGAAGTTGCCCTGCCCGTCCACGAGCGGGTAGCGCAGCGAGAACGGCTGCGCCATCCGGACGAGCGTGTCGTAGATCGACGCGTCGCCATGGGGGTGGTACTTGCCCATCACGTCGCCGACGGTGGCGGCGGACTTCTTGTAGGGCCGGTTCGGCTGCAGGCCGGCCTCGTGCATCCCGAAGAGGACGCGCCGGTGCACCGGCTTGAGCCCGTCGCGGACGTCGGGGAGCGCGCGCCCGACGATCACGCTCATCGCGTAGTCGAGGTAGCTCGAGCGCATCTCCTGCTCGAGCTCGCGCGGCTCGATCCGGCCGCCGCCGAGGGGCTCGTTCGTGATGTCGGTCATCTAGACGTCCAGGAAGCGCACGTCGCGGGCGTTCTCTTCGATGAAGTTGCGGCGCGGCTCGACCTGGTCGCCCATCAGCATCGAGAAGAGGGCGTCCGCGGCGGAGCCGTCCTCGACCTCGACCTGGATCAGGAGCCGCTTGGCGGGATCCATCGTCGTCTCCCAGAGCTGCTCCTCGTTCATCTCGCCGAGGCCCTTGAAGCGGGAGAGCGCGACGCCCTCCTTGGCGAGCTCGAGCGACTCGAGCCGGAGCGCGCCGAAGCTCTCGGCGTCGCGCCGCTTCTTGCCGGTGGCGAGCTCGAACGGCGGCTCGCCGACGACCTCGACGAGCTTCGCGTAGGCGCGCCGGAGGTTGGCGTAGATCGGCGAGCTGAGGAGCGCGGCGGGCACGGTGAGGTGGGTCGCGGCGCTCGTCTCGGTCTCGACGACCTTGACCTCGAGCGAGGCCTCCTCGGAGCGATCGAGCACGCTGAGCGCGTAGCCGTTGTCGACCGAGGCGGCGATGTAGGCGTCGAGGTCGGCGATCGAGCCGGCCTCCGTCTCGACGAGCCGGTGCGTGACCACGAAGTCGGCGACGCCGGCCCCGAAGTCGGCGCGCAGGCGGCCGAGCCAGCCCTCGAACTCCGCCAGCGCGCTCGAGAAGCGACGCCAGCGCGCCTCCGTCAGCTTGAGCGCCTGCGTGCCCCGGGAGACGATCTCGAGCTCGCCGACGCGCTCGCGCACGAGCAGCTCCTCGAGCTGGGAGTCCTTCTCGAAGTAGAACTCCTGGTTCCCCAGCTTGACCTTGTAGAGCGGCGGGACCGCGATGTAGACGTGCCCGCGCTCGATCAGCTCCTTCATGTGCCGGTAGAGGAACGTGAGGATCAGCGTCCGGATGTGGGAGCCGTCGACGTCGGCGTCCGTCATCACGATCACCTTGTGGTACCGGAGCTTCGAGATGTCGAACTCGTCGCCGATCCCGGTCCCGATCGCGGTGATCATCGCCTGGATCTCGTTGTTCGAGAGCACCTTGTTGATCCGGTTCTTCTCGCTGTTGATGATCTTCCCGCGCAGCGGCAGGATCGCCTGGTAGGTGCGGTCGCGGCCCATCTTGGCCGAGCCGCCGGCGGAGTCGCCCTCGACGATGAAGAGCTCGGCCGACTCCGGATCCTTGATCGAGCAGTCGGCGAGCTTGCCGGGGAGCGAGGAGTTCTCGAGCGCGCTCTTGCGCCGCGTCAGCTCGCGGGCCTTCCGCGCCGCCTGGCGCGCGCGCGACGCCGAGACCGCCTTGTTGATGATCTGCTTCGCGTCCTGGGGGTTCTCCTCCATGAACTCGGCCAGCTTCGAGTTGACGATCTGCTCGACGAGACCGGCGATCGGCGGGTTGCCGAGCTTCGTCTTCGTCTGCCCCTCGAACTGCGGGTTCTGGAGCTTGACCGAGATCACGGCTGCAAGGCCCTCGCGGACGTCCTCGCCCTCGAGGTTGTCCTCCTTCTCCTTGAGCAGGCCCTTGTCGCGCGCGTACTTGTTCAGCGTCCGCGTCAGGGCCGAGCGGAACCCGGCCATGTGGGTGCCGCCCTCGTGCGTGTTGATGTTGTTCGCGAAGGAGTAGACCGAGTCGACGTACGAGGTGTTCCACTGCATCGCGACCTCGACGTGGCCCGCCTCGTTCTCGCCCTCGAAGAAGACGATGTGCTTGTGCACGGGGTCCTTCGACTCGTTCACGTAGGCGACGAAGTCCCGGATCCCGCCCTCGGCGTAGAACTCGTGCCGGTCCTCGCCGGAGCGCTCGTCGAGCAGCACGATCCGAAGCCCGCGGGTGAGGAACGCGGTCTCGCGGAGGCGCTGGACGAGGGTCTGGGTCGAGAAGTCGACCTCCTCGAAGATCTCGGCGTCGGGCAGGAACGAGATCGTCGTGCCGGTGTCTCCCTTGTCGGCCTCGCCGACCACCTCGACGTCGCCCTGGGGGACGCCGCGGACGAAGTCCTGGCGGTAGACCTTGCCGTCGCGGCGGACCTCGGCGATGAGCCACTCGGAGAGCGCGTTGACGACGGAGACGCCGACGCCGTGCAGCCCGCC
Source organism: uncultured Gaiellaceae bacterium (assembly GCA_963846665.1). GTDB lineage: Bacteria > Actinomycetota > Thermoleophilia > Gaiellales > Gaiellaceae > Gaiellasilicea. Next base: position 2,125,946 of record CAWJWW010000002.1, on the reverse strand, counting down.
GGAGACCTTGTAGCCCTCGCCGCCGAACTTGCCGCCGGCGTGGAGCTTCGTCAGGACGACCGTCAGCGCCGAGAGCCCCTGCTCCTCGATCAGCTCGACGGGGATGCCGGCGCCGGCGTCGCGAACCGTGACCGAGTTGTCCGGATGAATGGTCACGTCGACCATGTCGTTCCGGCCGGCGAGGGCCTCGTCGACGCAGTTGTCGACGACCTCGTAGACGAGATGGTGGAGGCCGCGCGGGCCTGTGGAGCCGATGTACATCCCCGGTCGGAGCCGAACGGGCTCGAGGCCCTCGAGAACGGTGATGTCTTTTGCGGTGTACTCTCGTTCGGCCATCAAAAAAGCCCTGCAAATAGAAACTTTGCGGGCAAAGAGAAGTGTATCAGAAACGCCGGTCGGGAGGGGGGTTCCGGCGTGCCTTCGCGAGGCTCGCCGCGGCCGCGCGGGCGACGATCGCGCGGAGGGACTCGTCCTCGATCGAGGCGGCGATCTCCGCCCCCTGCGCGGCGTCCTCGGGGGCGACCTCGGGGCGGGTCGGCCAGCGCTCCTCGGCCGGCGCCGAGGCCGCGTCCGGGATCGGGCCGGGCACGAACCGGAGCCCCGGTGGAGTTGCATCGCCGAGCTCCGCGCGGAGGCGCTCGAGGATGTCCGCGGCCATCCGGCCCAGCTCGAAGGCCCACGTCGAGGAGGAGGCGTTCACGTTCAGCGTCCCGTCCCGGGCGAGCCGCGCCGGCCACGCGTTCTTGGCGACCTCCTCGCCGACGACCCCCGGCCAGACGCGCACGATCGCGCCCATGTCGGAGTCGGCGGGGCCGAACCGCGAGAGCTCGCGTCCGACCTGGGAGCCCAGCCGGTCCATCAGGCGGGCCGGTCCATCAGGCGACCCGAACCGCGCCGGGCGTGACCTCGAGCAGCTGCGCGGGCTCGAGCGGAAGAGCATCGGCGCCCGTCGCGGTGACGACCGCCTGGCCGACGGCGCCGATCCGCTCGGCCAGGGCGCGGCGGCGGGTCGCGTCGAGCTCGGAGAGGACGTCGTCGAGCAGGACGAGCGGCGGCACCCCGCGGAGCTCGGCGAGCACCTCCGCCTCGGCGAGCAGGAGCGAGAGGACGGCGAGCCGCTGCTCGCCCTGCGAGCCGAAGCTGCGCAGCTCCCGGGTGCCGGAGCGGATCGTGACGTCGTCGAGGTGCGGGCCGAGCCCCGTGATCCCGCGCTCGACGTCGCGGTCGAGCCGGGCCTCCAGCGCGGCGACGGTCGGCGGGTCGGCGGCGTAGTCGAGCACGGCGTCGGGAAGCCCCAGCTCGTCGGCGCGCGCCGCGAACGCCGGGGCGAGGAGCGCGAGCGCCTCCGTCCGGGCGGAGACGAGCTCGGCGCCGAGCCGTACGACCTGCTCGGTCCAGGGCGCGATCGAGTCCCGGCCGGCCAGGCCCATTCCGGCGCGGCGGAGGGAGGCGTTCCGCTGTCCGAGCGCCGCGCCGTAGTCGAGTGGGAGCGGGGCGCGGCCCGGCAGCAGGCGTCCGAGCGTCCTGTCGAAGTACGCGCGCCGGGCCGCGGGGCCGCCCTTGACGACGGCGAGCCTGTCCGGGGTGAAGACGAGCGTCGCGACCTCGCCGCGCAGCTGCTCGGCCGAGCGCAGCGGCGCGCCGTTCAGCCTCGCGCGCTTGCCCTGCTGCGGCTGGAGCGTCACCTCGAGGCCGAGCGGGCGGCCGTCGCGCGTCCCCGCGAGCGCGATCCGGGCTCCGTCGGCGCCGAGTCGCACGAGTTGCGCGTCCGCCCGCGTCCGGGGCGAGAAGCCCTGCGTCCCGACGTGGAGCGACTCGAGCAGGTTCGTCTTCCCGGCCCCGTTCGCGCCGGTGACGAGCACGAGGCCGGGCTCCAGCTCGAGCTCGAGGCGTTCGTACGAGCGGTAGTCGCGGAGGGAGACCGTGCGGACGATCAGGGTGTCACAGCCGGCCGGTCTAGCCGGCCAGCCTGATCGGCATGATCAGGTAGGTGAAGTCCCCGGCCGGGTCGACGAGGATCGCCGGCCGGAGCGGGTTGATCAGCTTCACCTGGACGTCGTCGCCGCGGATCGAGTCGACCCCGTCGCGGAGGAAGTCCGCGTTGAAGCCGATCACGAACTCCTCGCCGGTGTAGGCGATCGGGAGCGACTCCTTGGCCTCGCCGACGTCCTGGGTCTGGGCCGAGATCGTCAGCTCGCCCTCGGCGAAGCGCAGGCGGAGCGGGGAGTTCCGCTGCGCCATCACCGAAACGCGCCGCACGACGTCGCCGAGCTCGGCGCGCGCGATCGTCAGCTCGACCTCGAAGGTCTCGGGCAGCAGCTGGCGGTAGTTCGGGAACTGGCCGTCGATCCGCCGCGTGGTCAGCCAGGCCTCGCCGCCGCCCGGCGTCGTCGTCCCGAAGACGACGTGGTTCTCGTGCACGCCCAGCTCGACGGTGTCGCCGCCGGCGAGACGCGAGAGCTCCCCGAGCGCCCGGGCGGGGATGATCGCCTCGAGCTCGGGAGCGGTCGACTCGAGCGCGGTCTCCTTGACCGAGAGCCGGTACGAGTCCGTCGCGACCATGATCAGCTTGCCGCCCTCGAAGCGGACGAGGATCCCGGTCAGGACCGGCCGCGACTCGTCGCGCGACGCGGAGCGGGCGACGCGATCGACGGTCTCCAGCAGCGCCTCGCGCTCGATCGCGTGGAGCTGCGCGTCCACCGCCGGCAGCCGCGGGAAGTCCTCGGCGGCGTACGTGTTCAGGCGGTAGCTGGCGGTACCGGAGGTCACGTGCGCGACGCCCTCCTCGGGCCGGTACTCGAGCGTGACCTCTTCGGCGGGGAGGAGCCGCGCCAGGTCGACGAGCAGCTTGCCGGGGATGACGACGGCGCCGTCACCCTCGACCTGGGCGTCGAGCGTCGTGCGGAGCGAGAGCTCCATGTCGGTCGCGGCGAGCGACAGGGTGCCGCCCTCGACGGAGAGGAGGATGCCCGAGAGGACCTGGACGGTGCCCCGGCTCGAGACGGCGCGCGAGACGACACCGAGCTTCGCGACGAGCTCGTCCCGGGCGACGGTGATCTTCAGCCCGGTCGAGGCGGACCCGGCGTCGCCCGACCCGCCGCCGGCAATGCTCTGACCGCCGTCTTCGACCCCCGCATCGGCTCCCGCCTCTATATCCATCATTCTTCTTAAATCCTCTCGTAGAAGTCATAGGGAGTGTGGACGACGGGGAAGACGGCGCCAAACCGCTCAACCGCGCCATCCGTGCGGTGGGTCCAGCCGGTGGAGAAATCGGCGTTACGCACAGGCTGATTCGCTTTTTGGGAGGTTTCCACAGAAATCATCCGACCTGCTTGATCCGTGCGGTCAGTTCCTGCACAAGGTTGTACACAGTCCGATCCTCCCGGATCATCCCCTCGATCTTCGCGTTCGCGTGCATCACCGTCGTGTGGTCGCGGCCGCCGAACTCCTTGCCGATCTTCGGCAGCGACGAGTCCGTGAGCGCGCGCGAGAGGTACATCGCGACCTGGCGGGGATAGGCGATCGCCTGGGAGCGCTTGGCGCTGCAGAGCTCGTGCACGGACATCCCGAACCGGTCCGAGACGGTCTCCTGGATCAGCCGGATCGAGATCTCGACGGCCTGGCCCTGCGGGAAGACGTCCTTGAGCACGTCCTCGGCGAGCTCGACCGTCATCGGCCGGCCCGTCAGCGAGGAGAAGGCGACCACCCGCGTCAGCGCGCCCTCGAGCTCGCGGATGTTCGTGGTCACGCGCTCGGCGACGTACGTGAGCACGTCGGGGTCGGGGACGTGGATCTCGTCCGTCTTCACCTTCTTGCGCAGGATCGCGATCCGCGTCTCGAGGTCGGGCGGCTGGATGTCGGTGATCAGGCCCCACTCGAAGCGCGAGCGCAGCCGTTCCTCCAGCGTCGCGATCTCCTTCGGCGGCCGGTCCGAGCTGAGCACGATCTGGCTGCCCGACTCGTAGAGCGTGTTGAAGGTGTGGAAGAACTCCTCCTGCATCCGGTCCTTGCCCTCGAGGAACTGCACGTCGTCGACGAGGAGCACGTCGTAGGTGCGGTAGCGCTGCTTGAACCCCTCGATCCGCTTGTCCCGGAGCGAGTTGATGAAGTCGTTCATGAAGGTCTCGCTCGTCACGTAGCGCGCCGTCAGCCCGTTGCCGTGCTCCCCGACGTACTGGCCGATCGCCTGGAGCAGGTGCGTCTTGCCGAGCCCGGTGCCGCCGTAGATGAAGAGGGGGTTGTACGCCTGCGCCGGCGCTTCCGCCACGGCGAGCGCGGCCGCGTGCGCGAACCGGTTCGAGGAGCCGATCACGAAGAGGTCGAAGGTGTACTTGTTGTTGATCGTCGCGCCGGCCGCCGCCTGCTCGGGCGCGACGCGGACGGGCGACGCCTCGGCGGCGGGGATGCCGTCGTCGGCGAGGGCGGGCGGGCCGAAGTCCCGCACGGTCAGCCGGACGCCGCGCTCCTGGCCGGTCGCGTCCTTGACCGCGGCCCGGATCAGGCCGAGGAAGTGGCCTTCGATCCACTCCCGGGTGAAGTCGTTGGGGACGGCGACGGTGAACGCGTCGTCGGAGAGCTCCGCGCCGGACGCCTCTGCGAACCAGGTCCCGAACGTCTGCTCGTTGAGCGCCCCCTTCAGCCGGCCGGCCACCTCGTCCCACAGGGTGTCCGCCGTCAGCTCGATCTGGTGCTCCACGCGGGTTCGCTTGCTCCTCTCACCACCTCGACAGAAGGCGCGAGCATAGCACCGTCCTCCGGCAGGCTCAATCACCCCTTTGTGGAGAAAAAACCCGCTCTTTGCAGGGAAGTTCGCCGACCATCACTCGTTTCCACACCTGTGGACAACCTGTGGGAGAACCCGCTCGCTCGTGGCCGTTTGCGGGCCTTTTCCCGGTGGGGGTCCGGCTGTGGACAACTGCCTCCGGCGACCCTCGTCTATACTTTTGCGTCCCGCCGACCCGGCGGCCTTTTTTCGACGGAGAGCGACACCAGATGAAGCGCACCTACCAGCCCAACGTCCGCCGCCGCAAGCGCAAGCACGGCTTCCGCGCCCGGATGGCCACGAACGCCGGCCAGGCGATCCTGAAGCGCCGCCGCGCCAAGGGCCGCAAGCGGCTCTCGGCCTGAGCACGCCCCACCCGCCTCACCCCACCTCAGAGACCGACATCACCGAGGACACCGTCTCCCGCGAACCCGTGCAGCGCCGGAACCGCCTCTCTCGCTCCCGGGACTTCGACGCCGTCTACCGGCAGGGCCGCTCCACCTCGACGCGCTTCCTCGTCCTCTACTGGTTCCCGCGCTCGGCCGACGAGGACACGGGCGAGGAGCCGCGCCTCGGGCTCGCGGTGCCGAAGTCGGTCGGGAACGCCGTCGTCCGGAGCCGGATCAAGCGCCAGCTGCGCGAGACGTGGGCCGAGCTCGCCGCCGCCGCGAAGCCGGGGCACGACTACGTCCTCGTCGCCCGCCCGGGCCTCGCGGAGCCGGCCGACACGCGCGGGCATGCCTGGCTCGTCGAGCGCGTGACCGAGGTCCTCGAGAAGGCGGGCGCATGACCGGCATCGCCTCGCCCGGCCGGTACCTGGGCATCGGGCTCGTCTACGCCTGGCGCTACAGCTTCGGGCTCCTGACCCCGCCGAACACCTGCAAGTACCACCCGAGCTGCTCCCAGTACGCGCTCGACGCGTTCCGCAAGCACGGGCTCGTCAAGGGCGGGGCGAAGGCGGGCTGGCGCGTGCTTCGCTGCAACCCCTGGAGCCACGGCGGGGTCGACCACGCATGATCGTCGCGAGCATCCTCACCCCGCTCGAAGACCTCCTCACCTGGGCGCTGACGCACCTCCACGACTCGGTCGGCCTCTCCTGGGCCTGGTCGATCGTCGCGCTCGTCGTGATCGTCCGGATGCTGCTCGTGCCGCTGACGGTGAAGCAGATCCACTCGATGCAGAACCTCCAGGCGCACGCGCCGGAGATGAAGGCCCTCCAGCAGAAGTTCAAGCACGACAAGCAGAAGCTGAACCAGGAGCTGATGGCCTTCTACAAGGAGAACCAGATCAACCCGGCCGCCTCCTGCCTGCCGATCGTGGCGCAGATCCCGGTCTTCATCGGCCTCTTCTTCGTGCTCAAGGGCTTCGAGAAGGAGGTGCTGCCGAACTACCAGGCCACCGACCTCGACTGGCTGGGGCTCGTCAACATCATCGAGAACACGAAGGTGGGCTGGGGCCCGCTCCTCGTCGTCTGCTACGCGATCAGCCAGCTGACCTCGTCGTTCCTGATGTCGACGACGATGCAGCCGGCGCAGCGCGCGCTGATGCTGATCCTCCCGATCGCCTTCATCCCCTTCGTGCTCAACTTCCCGGCCGGCCTGATGGTCTACTGGCTGACGACGAACCTGTGGACGACCGGGCAGGGCCTGATCACGCGCCGGCTGACGCCGAAGCGCGAGCCACCGCCGAAGAAGAGCTCGCGGACCCCGCCGAAGCGGGGGGCGGTGCAGGCCGCGGCCGAGGCGAAGCCGAAGCCCAAGCAGACGCCCCAGCAGGTCCGCAAGGTCAAGCGCAAGAAGGGCGGCGCCCGGCGGTGAACGAGGTCTCCGTCGAGGCGTCCGGAGAGACCGTCGGCGAGGCCAAGTGGGCTGCTCTCCGCGAGCTCGAGCGCAAGCGCCCCGGCCTGGACAAGGCCGCGGTCCGCTTCCAGGTCGTCTCGGAGGGCGAGCGCGGGTTGCTCGGCGTCGGGTACGAGCCGGCGCGGGTCGTCGCGAGCATCGAGGACGACGGCTCCGACGCCGCCACCGTCGCCGAGCCTGCGCGCGAGCCTGCCGGGGACGAGAGCCCGGACGGCGCCAAGCTGCGCGAGCTCGTCGAGCGCGTCGTCGCCGTGATCGGCGTCGACACGGAGATCCGGATCGACGAGACCGACGAGGAGGTGCGCGCGACCTGCTCGGGCGACGACCTCGGGATGCTGATCGGCAAGCACGGCCAGACGATCGACGCGATCCAGTACCTCGCGAACGCGATCGTCTACCGCGACCGCTACGAGGAGCGGAAGCGGATCGTCGTCGACGCAGCGGGCTACCGCGCCCGCCGCCAGACCGCGCTCGACGCGCTCGCGCTCCGGCTCGCCGAGCAGGCCTCCGCCACCGGCGAGCGGGTCGAGCTCGAGCCGATGACCGCCGTCGAGCGGAAGATCGTGCACGAGAAGCTGAAGGACGATCCGGAGGTCGAGACGCTGAGCGAGGGGACGGAGCCGAACCGCTACGTCGTGATCGTCCCCCGTGGCTTCCGCGTCTGACGCCGTCCTCGAGCGCTGGCTCGAAGCCGTCGTCGCCACCCCCGGGCTGACCGCGCTCTCCGGGGCCGAGGCCCGCCGCGTCCTGCTCGACGACGCGCTCGCGGGGCTCGAGCTCGTCCGGCGCGAGGGCGGGCCGGTGATCGACGTCGGCTCCGGCGGCGGCACGCCGGGGATCCCGCTCGCCGCGACGCTGCCCGAGCTCGAGGTGACCCTGCTCGAGGCCGAGCGCCGCAAGGTCGTGTTCCTGGAGCGCTGGACCGCCGAGCTCCCGAACCTGCGGGTCGTCTGGGGCCGCGCCGAGGAGCACGTCGCTCGGAGCAACAAGGTCGCCGTCGCCAAGGCGCTCGCGCACCCACCGGTCGCCGCCGAGTGGTGCCTGCCGCTCGTCGAGGAGGGCGGCGCCGTGATCCTCTGGGTCGGGCCGAGCGCCGAGCCCGAGCGGGTCGCGCGGGTGGCCGAGCAGCTCGCGGCGGAGCTCGAGCCGAGCCCGCCGGGGTTCCTCGTCCTCCGCAAGCTCGGCCCGACCCCGCCGGGCTTCCCGCGCCGACCCGGGAATGGCGAAGAAGCGTCCGCTGGCCTAGCTAGGCTCGGGGGGTGGCCGGGACGATCTACGCAGTCGCGAACCAGAAGGGCGGCGTCGGCAAGACGACCACCGCCGTCAACCTCGCGGCGTGCCTCGCCGAGGCGGGCGAGCAGGCGCTCCTCGTCGACCTCGACCCGCAGGCGAACGCGACCTCCGGGCTCGGCGAGAAGGCGAACGGCACCTCGAGCTACGACCTGCTCGACGGCGCGCCGGTCGCCGAGATCGCGCGGCCGACCCGGTTCGGCAACCTCGAGCTCGTGCCCGCGAAGCCCGACCTCGCCGGCGCCGCCGTCGAGCTCTCGCGGCACAGCGACGGCGAGCGCTACCTGCAGGGCTCGCTCGAGACCGCGCGCGACCGCTACGGCTTCGTCTTCCTCGACTGCCCGCCCTCGTTCGGCCCGCTGACCGTGAACGCGCTCGCGGCCGCCGACCGGGTGATCGTGCCGGTGCAGGCCGAGTACTACGCCCTCGAGGGCCTCTCGCAGCTGCTCGGCTCGATCGAGCTCGTCAAGAAGCGGCTGAACCCGAAGCTCGGGATCGCGGGGATCCTCCTGACGATGGTCGACGGCCGCACGCGACTGGCCGCCGAGGTCGAGGCCGAGGTCCGCCGCCACTTCGGCGACCTCGTCTTCACCACCACCGTGCCGCGCTCGGTTCGCCTCGCCGAGGCGCCGAGCCACGGCCTCCCTGCGATCGCGTACGACCGGCGCTCCACGGGCGCAGAGGCGTACTGGAAGGTGGCGATGGAGCTTGTCGACCGCTCCTAGACGAGGCCTCGGCCGCGGGCTCGAGGTCCTGATCGGCGGCGCCGAGGCCGGCGGCACGCAGCTCGCCCAGCTCCCCGTCGACGCGATCCACGCGAACCCGCGCCAGCCGCGCCGGCGCTTCGAGCCGGAGGCGACGACCGGGCTCGCGAGCTCGATCAAGGCCCAGGGTCTGCTCCAGCCGGTCGTCGTCCGGCCCCGGCCGGAGGGCGGCTACGAGCTGATCGCCGGCGAGCGGCGCTGGCGGGCGGCCCGCGAGGCGGGGATCACCGCGATCCCGGCCCTCGTCCGCGAGGCGGACGACCGCGAGACGCTCCTGCTCGCCCTCGTCGAGAACGTCGCCCGCGAGCAGCTCTCCCCGGTGGAGGAGGCGCGTGCGTACGCGACCCTCGTGGACGAGTTCGAGCTGACGCTCGGCGACGTGGCGGGCAAGGTCGGCCGCTCCAAGTCGGGCGTCTCGAACCGCCTCCGCCTGCTCGAGCTGCCCGAGGAGGTGCTCTGGATGGTCGCGCGCGGCGAGCTGACCGAGGGCCACGCCCGCGCGGTGCTCGCCCTGCCCGACCACGACCAGCGGAAGAAGCTCGCGAAGCGGATCGTCGCGGAGGGGATGTCGGTCCGCGGCGCCGAGCGCGCCGCCCAGGACGGCGGCGCCGCCCGCAAGCCGCGCACCTCGGGCCGCGTCGACCCCGCTCTGGCGGAGCGCGCCCGCGCCGCCGCCGAGCACGTGACGGGGATGAAGGCCCGTGTCAGCGCCGGCAAGCTCGAGCTCCTCTTCGGGGACGAGACCGGGCTCGAGGAGCTCGTGGAGACGCTCGAGAGCCTGTAGCCGGGCGAGGGACATGGGCGATCCTGGATTCGAACCAGGGACCTCCGCCTTATCAGAGCGGCGCTCTAACCAACTGAGCTAATCGCCCACGCGGGGGCGCATTCTAGCCAGACGGAAACCCCGCGTGGTGGCGAGCTGCTCGGCCGCCGGAGGCGGCCCTTCAGGGGTCTTGCGCGGTGCGCGTCCGCCGTGAGGCGGATGCGTGCCTTGCGCGACAGGTCAGTGCCGATACGTCGTGCGGCGGACGTAGTCCTCGAGCGCCAGCAGGAACTGCTCGTCGCTCGCGATCTCGGCGATCGTGTCCTTCGTCCCGTCGTCCAGGTCGTCGTCGGCGTGCAGGTCGCGGATGAACGGCTGCAGCGTCCCGGCCTTCGACATCGCGGCCATCCGCAGGCAGAGGAGCTTGGTGCCCTCGTCCTGGGCGACAGCCTCGAGGGATTCGATGTCGTGGAGCCAGAGATCGACCATGGTGGTACAACGGCGGCCCCGCCCGGCGGGATACGGGGCCGGCTCTGGTGTCGCGTCGAGTTTGGCGACAGGGCGCTGGGCTACACTGGATCGGAGGCCAGATGCGCGAGATGGTGATCTACGGGGTGAGCTTCGACCTGGTCGGCAAGCAGCCGATCGTTCTCCTGAAGACCACGGACGGGAACAAGTTCCTCCCGATCTGGATCGGCCATCCCGAGGCGGCCGCGATCCTCGTCAAGCTGCAGAACGCGCCGACGCCGCGGCCGATGACCCACGACCTCGTCGCGGACATCCTCGGCGAGCTGAGCGCGGAGGTGACCGCGGTGACCGTGACCGAGCTGCGCGAGAACACCTTCTACGCCCGGATCACCCTCCAGCAGAACGGCTCCGAGATCGAGATCGACTCCCGCCCCTCCGACGCGATCGCGCTGGCCGTGCGCTCGGGCGCGAAGATCTTCGCCGCCGACGAGGTGATCGAGGAGTCGGGGATCGAGTTCGAGGGTGAGGGCGAGCACGAAGAGCTCGCGAACGTGACCCCGCTCGCCGACCTCGACCCGGACGAGTTCCGGCGCTTCCTCGACGAGGTCTCGCCGGACGAGTTCAACCTCGAGGAAGAGGAGTAGCCCGGCCTCAGGCTCGGGGGCGCTCGTAGACCTCGCGCTTCGTCAGCGCGAGCAGCTCGCCCACGAGCGTCCGGAGCCCCTCGGGAGAGAGCGGGCCGCCGTTGCTCTCGCCCAGGTGCTCGAGCAGCCACTGCTCCCGGCCCGGATCGAGGAAGTCGACTCCCAGCTCCTCCTTGACCCGCCGCAGCCGGCCGACGAGCTCGAGCCGGGCGTTCACCGCCTCGACGATCCGGACGTCGTTCGCCGTCAGCTCGGCTCGCAGGCTCTCGATGCGCGGGTCGGTGCTCACGGGCGTCCTTTCACCTCGAGCGCGACGGGCTCGTCGCCGCGCGGGATCGTGATCAGTCGGAACGGAAACGCCAGCCTAGCCAGGCCCGGCCGGGCGAGGGTCGGCGAGAGCTCACGGACGCTGACGACGATCCGGGCCCGCTCCTTCGTGACGCCCAGCACCTGGAGCCCGTAGGCGGTGCTCGACCGCGGCCCCGCGGCGATCAGGATCGCGCGCCGCCGGGAGAAGTCGATCCGCGGGGTCGTGGCCGAGAAGCCCAGCGCGGCGCGGAGCTCCGAGGCGCTCTCGATCGCGCGGAGCTCCCGGCGCTCGGGCGCAGCGAGCGTTCGGCCGGTCACGTCGACCCAGGCCACCGGACGGTCGCCGCCGCGGAGGTAGAGCCCCTGCCACGCGAGCCACCCCGCCGCCGCGAGCACCACCAGCCCGAGGGCGGCGACGCTAGAGATAGATGGTGATCGTGGCGCCGTCGCCGTGCCCCGCGAAGAGGACGGGCGCGATCCACATCGGGACGCGGACGCAGCCGTGGGAGGCCGGATACGCGGGCACGGAGGGATAGCCGTGGATCGCGAACCCGCGGAGGAAGTACATCGGGTACCAGAGCACCCAGTCGAAGCCGGTGACCTTGCGGTAGACGTGCCAGGTCCCGAGCGGCGTGTTGCCCGTGGCGCCGGTGGAGACGTGGACGATCCTCGTGATCCGGCCCTTCGTGACCTCGAAGAGCACCTGGCGGGTCTTGTCCACCTCGATGTGGTCGGCGCCGCCGTAACGGGGAAGGGGCGTCGTCGCGGTAGCGAGCCGTCGCCAGAGCGCGGCGTCGACCCGGCCCGTCCGGGGCAACCCGGAGACCTTCTGGAACGCGGTCACCGCCTCGAGCGTGTCGACCCCGTAGACCGTGTCGACCCCGCGGAGCGCGTAGCGGAGCTCCGCGAGCCGCCGCTCGAGCGCGAGCACGCTCCGGCCCGCGGGAGCCGAGTGCGAGCGTGGGCTCGACCACCGTCGTGCTCAGCGTCTGCCGCACCGTTCCGAAACCGCGCGCCGGCTTCGAGGCGACGGTGATCCGGAGCGGCCCGGGCCGGCCGGAGGGGATCCGGACGCGACCGGTGCCGTGGGCGAGGACGCGGGCGCCCCGGCGGATCTCGATCACGAGGCTGCCGGCAGCGCGAGGCTCGAGCCGGGCGCGGATCTCGGCGGCTCCGGCGATCGGGACGGAGGCCGGCGCGTCGACCACGAGGCGCGGCCGGAGCGCGATCGAGCGCGGCGTGGAGCGCGCGGCGCCGTAGCGGGCGTCGTACGGGCCGGGCGAACGGAGGAGGACGCGGATCCGGTAGCGGCCGTCCGCTCCCGTGCGGCCCGAGGCGACGTGGACCGTGCCCCGGTAGACCTGAACGCTGGCTCCTGGGACGGCCGGAGCCAGCTTGCCCGCGAGCACCACAGGCGCGCCATAGTTGCCGGCCGCCGGAGCCGCCAGAGTCACGGTGCGGGCGAGCACGACGACGCGTGTCTCGGCGACGCTCGTCTCCCCTGCCGCGCTCGTGGCGGTCACCCGGGCGATCCACGTGCCCGGCGCGTAGACGTGACGCACGCTCGCGCCCTGCGCGCTCGACCCGTCGCCGAGATCCCAGGCGTAGGCGGCGGCGTCCCCGCTCGCGGTCAACGTCACCGCGACAGGCCCGGCTGCACCGTTCGGCGCGGCGGTGGCGGTGACCGCGGGCGGTGCGGCCGCGGCGCCGGAAGCCAGGACGAGCGCGGCGAGCGCGACGAGGAAGACCCGCATGGCCGCGGAGGATAGCGGCGTGGTCAGAGGGCGACGGCGAGGATCAGGCTGGTCGCGTTGAACGCGCAATGGACGAGGATCGGGGGGAGCACGCTGTCGGTCCTGAGCCGCAGGAGCGCCACGACGATCCCGAACCAGACGAGCGCCGGCAGCGCCAGGAGCAGCCCGTGCCCGAGCCCGAACGCGACCGATGTGACGGCGACCGCGGTCGGCGACCCGAAGCGGAGGAACAGGGAGAGCCCGAGGCCGCGGTAGGTCAGCTCCTCGACGATCGGCCCGACGACCGCGATCGCCACGAAGCTGAGGACGAAGGCGCCGGCCCGGCTCCCGTCCCAGCTCTCCGGGGTCAGGCCCTGCTCGTCCCCGGCACGGAGCAGCCGGATCAGGAGGCTCGCGCCGATCATGATCGCCACATAGGCCGCGAGCGCGAGCCCGAGCGCTCTCCCCCACGACGCGGGCCGGCGCAGCGCGAAGAGCTCGCGTCTCGGTGTGCCCGCGCCGAGCGCATAGACGAACGCGAGCAGGAGCACGTAGACCGCGATGCTCGAGATCGCGAGGTCGGTGCGGTAGAGCGCGTCTTCCGGCGGCTTGCCGTCTGCGAGCCGGCTCCCGTACCCGGCAGCGGCGAGCAGCGCGACGAGCCCGAGCCAGCCGGCGGTTCGCAGGCTCCGGTGCCGGTCCTCGGTCAGGCCACCCATCTCCACAGCGCCCATTGCACCACCCCGAGCGCGAGCAGCGCGGCGGAACCGGCGACGATCGCGGCGCGGGCGGGCCGCCGCTCCGCAAGCGTGGCGAGCGCGAGCACGAGCGGGAACGCGACGAGCCCGAAGCGCGAGAGCGACAGCAACGGGCGCGGGTCTGCCGGGACCGCGAGCGGGATCGCGAGGCTGAGGGCCGCGAAGAGACCGTAGGCAGCGCCGATCCGGCGCCACGCGACGACCGTGAGGCCAAGGAAGACGAGCGTGAGCCCGAGCTCACGGCCGTTCAGCAGGAGCTCCTTTCCGGATGGGTCCTCCCAGAGCACCGCGACGCCGCGCCAGAGCCCCCCGAGCGGCCCCGCCGGGGAGAGCGACCGCTGCCAGATCCCCTCCTGCGCGCGCAGGAACGCGAACGGCTCGCCGATCCAGATCCAGAGCAGGACCGGGTAGACCGCCCCGATCGGGAGGGCGGCCGTGAGCCGGATGAGCGCGGCTCTCCGGTCCTCGCTTCGCCAGGCGAGCAGGGCCAGCGCCGGGAGGAGCGCGAGCCCCGCCGGCCGGGTCAGGAGCGCCAGCCCGGCCACTCCGCCGGCGCCGAGCCACCGCCCGCGCTCCGCGAGTAGGAACGCCCCGACCGCGAGAAGCAGGTAGAGCGACTCGCTGTAGACCGCGCCGAGGAAGAGCGAGGTCGGGAAGACCGCGAGCAGGAACACGGCGCGGAGTGCGACCGCCTCGCCGAGCAGGCGGGCTCCGAGCCGGAGCAGGAGGACGAAGGCGGCGGCCCCCGCCGCGAGCGAGACGAGCACGCCGGCCAGGAGGTAGTGGCCGAGGAGGAGCCGGCCGAGGAGCCCGACGAGGGCCGGGTAGAGCGGAAAGAACGCGGGCGTGCTCGACGGAGAGCCCGCGTAGCCTTCCTCCGCGATCCGCAGGTACCAGTCGCTGTCCCACCTGGCCCAGACGTCGATTCCGCGCCCGAGCTCGTGCAGCCGATCCGTGTCCCACAGGCCCCGGTCCGGGTTCAGGTGCTCGTCGAAGAGGAGGAGCGTCCCGAGCGCGAGTGCCCAGAGGACGAGGCGGCTGACGAGGAAGACGCGGAGGGCGAGTGCCGCCGGCCGGGCCTCTCGCCGCCGCTGCCGTTGACCCGCCGCCACAGGGCCGGGATCATAGCCCCGTGGAGCACCTCTTCACGCCCGCGGAGGCGAATGCCGCCCTCGAGCAGGTGCGCCCGCTCGCCGAAGCGCTCGTAGAGGCGCGCGCCTCGATGCTCGCGGCGGCGGCCCGCCGCGCCGAGCTGCGCGGGCACGTTGCCGGGAACGGCGGCGGGATCGACCCCGAGGCCCCGCGGGTCGTCCAGAGCGCGTTCGACGAGGCGGTCCGCGCCGTCGCCCGTGCGCTCGGCGAGCTGGACTCGCTCGGCGTCCTCGTCAAGGATCCGGACGCGGGCCTCCTCGACTTCCCCTCCGAGCGCGACGGCGAGGTCGTCCTCCTCTGCTGGCAGCTGGGCGAGCCCGCGGTGGAGTACTGGCACTCGGCCGAGGAGGGCTTCGCCGGCCGGAAGCCAATCTGACGGAATGGGCATCTGGGATCGACTGCTCGTGCTCGGAATCGTGCTCGCGGTCACGGCCGTGAGCGCCCGCCTGATCGACCGCTGGCTGCTCAAGGGGGACAGGACCCCCCAGACGCTGACGCGCTACCGCGTCCTCCGCCGCTCGGTCACCGCGGTGATCGTCACGATCGGCGTCCTCTCGGCACTCCTCGTGATCCCGCAGGTGCGCGCCGTCGCCGGCGGGCTGCTCGCGTCCTCCGCGGTGCTCGGGATCGTGGTCGGGTTCGCCTCGCAGCGCACGCTCGGGAACTTCATCGCGGGCCTGATGCTCGCGACGACGCAGCCGCTCCGGCTCGGGGACTGGGTCGAGGTCGGCGGTGTCGAGGGCACCGTCGAGGAGATCGGGCTGATGTACACGTTCATCCGCACCGAGGACAACGCCCGGCTCGTGATCCCGAACGAAAAACTGGCCTCGGATACCATTCGCAACTCGACAATCCGCAGTCCCGCAAAGTTCGCCCAGGTGACAGTGCAGGTTCCGCCCGCCACCGATCTCGGCCGGCTCGTGGAGGTTCTCCGCCAGGAGGCCACCGGAGAGCGCGACGAGGTCTTCGTCAACTCGATCGAGGGGTCCCCGACCCTGATCGTCCGGGCGTGGACCGCGAGCGAGGGCGAGGCCGACCGGCTCGAGCAGGATCTGCGCCTCCGCGTGCACGCGCGCCTGCGCGAGCACGGGATCTTCGCGTGAGCCCCGCCGGTCGGGGCGGCCGCAGCGCCGCCGACGACTTCTACGGGGCGAAGCGCCGCAAGCGCCGCCGGGTCGAGCGGAAGCGGAACCGCCGGCGGGCAGCCGTCCTCGGCGCCGTCTCGGTCGGGGCGCTGCTGCTCGTCGTCGCCGGCGGGGCCGTCACGAGCGTCGCCACGTTCGGCTCCTCGTGCGACCTGAACGCGCTCCAGCCGGTTGCGATCGGCCAGAACTCGTTCATCTACGCCCGCAACGGCGCCATCCTCGGGGCGATCCCGGCAGAGCGGAACCGGCAGCCCGTCGAGCTGGACGAGATCAGCCGCTGGATGCCGGTCGCGACCGTGGCGATCGAGGACCGGCGCTTCTACGAGCACGGCGGGATCGACCCGAGCGGGATCGCGCGGGCCGTCTGGGCGGACGTCCGCGCCGGGAAGGTCGTGCAGGGCGGCTCGACGATCACCCAGCAGCTGGTGCGCAACCTCTACATCAGCCGCGAGCAGACGATCCAGCGGAAGGTGAAGGAGGCATGCCTCGCGATCAAGCTGAACAACGCCTGGTCGAAGGACAAGATCCTCACCACCTACATGAACCAGGTCTATTACGGCAACCTCGCCTACGGGATCGAGGCGGCCGCGCAGACCTACTTCTCCAAGTCCGCGAAGGAGCTGACTCTCCCGGAGGCGGCCCTCCTCTCCGGGATGCCGCAGGCGCCGTCGGCGTACGACCCGTTCAACCGGACCGAGATCGCCACCGGCCGCCGGAACCAGGTGCTGAACGCGATGCTCGCCGAGGGCCTGATCGGCCGCGCCCAGCACGACTGGGCGGTCTCGCAGCCGCTCGGGCTGAAGGCCGGCAAGCTCTACACCACGATCCGGGAGCCGTACTTCTTCAGCTACGTCAGGGACGAGTTGATCGCCGAGTACGGGTCCGCCACCGTCCGCTCGGGCGGGCTCCAGGTCTTCACGACGATCGACCCCCGGTTCCAGCGAGCCGCGCAGAAGGCGATCCGCGAGACGCTCTACGAGAAGACCGATCCCGCGGCCGCAGTGGTCTCGATCGACCCGCGCAACGGCGCGATCCGGGCGATGACGGCGGTCACGCCGGGCGTCAAGAAGAACCAGTTCAACCTGCTCTCGCAGGCGAAGCGCCAGGCAGGCTCGACGTTCAAGACCTTCGTGCTCGCGGCGGCGATCGAGCAGGGGATCAACCCGGAGACCACGAGCTACCTCTCGGCCCCCTTCTTCTACCGGCCCGATCCGAACGGAAGCTGCGACGACGGCACCTGGTGGTGCCCGGAGACCTACGACCAGAGCTACACCGGCTGGACGACGATCGACCGGGCGACGATCCGCTCCGACAACACGATCTACGCGCAGCTGACCCTCGACGTCGGGCCGGAGGCTGTCGCCAAGATGGCGACCAAGCTCGGCGTGCGCTCGAAGCTGACCACCTCCGACGGTGCCTACGTCCCGTCGATCGGCCTCGGCTCGATCGAGGTCTCGCCCCTGGACATGGCCTCCGCCTACGCGACGCTTGCGGCGGGCGGGGTCTACTCCGAGCCGCGCGCGATCCGCCGCGTCGTGCTTCCGAACGGGACCGAGGACACGAGCGCGGGCTGGGGCGAGCTGAAGCGCCGGCGCGTGATCTCGGACGGCGTTGCCTACGAGGTGAACAAGATCCTCCAGGAGAACGTCCAGTACGGCACCGGCACCGCCGCGAACTACGGCGCCCCCGCGGCCGGCAAGACCGGGACGACCGAGGAGCACTCCGACGCGTGGTTCTGCGGGTACACGCCTCGGCTCGAGACCACCGTGTGGGTCGGTTACCCGCGCGGGAAGATCCCGATGCTGAACGTGCATGGGATCCGGGTCTCCGGCGGCAGCTTCCCTGCGCAGATCTGGCGCCTGTTCATGTCGTCGGCGATCGGCGGGCTCGAGCCGCTCTCGTTCCCGCAGCCGAAGAACTACCCGGAGTGGAAGGACTTCGAGCGGGGCCAGTACGCCCGCTCCTTCGGCTACACCCCCGAGACGCCGTCGTACACCCCCGAGACGACGACCGCGGTCACGGAGACGGCTCCGGCCGATACCCGTCCCGAGCGGGCGCTGCCGCCGCCCCCGAAGCCGAAGCCCGCGACGACCGCCCCGCCGCCGGCCACGACGGCTCCGCCCCCGCCGCCCCCGCCGCCGCCCGCGACCACCGCGCCTCCGCCCACGACCGCACCTCCGCCCCCGACGACGACGGAGTCGGTCACGCCCTGAACCGCTCCCGGGGCCGCCTTTCGCTGGCGCTCGGGGGCCTGGCGCTCGCCCTCGTCGCGGGCTGCGTCCTCGCCGCCTGGCAGCAGGGGGCGCCGCTCGTGCCCGCCGACGCCGGCCGCGCCGAGGGCGACGGCGTCTGGCTCGCCGTCTTCGCGCTCTGCCTCGGCGGCGCATTCGTCGCCTACCTCGGCGCGGCCGCCCTGCTCGGACGAGCCCGGATCCCGCTGCGCGCCGCGGTCGTGCTCGCGGCTGCGATCCAGCTGGCGCCGCTCGCAGCGCCGCTCCTCCTCTCCACCGACGCATGGACGTACTGGGAGTACGGCGCGCTGGAGAACCCCTACCGCGACGCTCCCTCGGACGTCCCGGCGAACCCGGCGTTCGAGCACGCCGGGTTCGCCTGGCGGGAGACGACGTCCGTCTACGGGCCGGCCTTCACGCTCGGCTCGAAGGGGGTGGCGACGCTCGCGGGATCCGACCCCGACCTCGCCGCCTGGACGTTCAAGGCACTCGCCGCCGCCGCGATGCTCGCTCTGACCCTGCTCGCCGCGCGGCTGGCACGAGACCGGGTGCGTGCGGTCGTGCTCGTCGGCTGGAACCCGCTCTTCGCGATCCACTTCGCCGGTGGGGGGCACAACGACGCGCTGATGCTGGCGCTCGTCCTCGGGGCACTCGCCCTCGCCGCGAGCGGCCGCCGGGCCGTCGCGGGCGCCGGCTGGGCGCTCGCGATCCTCGTCAAGTGGGTGCCCGTGGTCTTCCTCGCGCTCCGGGCGGTCGAGGCGCGGGCATCCGGACGCCGGGTCGATCACCGCGGCTTCGCGCTCACCGCGGCGGCGGTCGCCGTGCTCGCCACCTGGCAGTACGGGCTCGACTGGCTGCGGGCGTTCGGGCCGCTCGCCCGGAACGCCGAGGGGCAGACGAGCTACGCGATTCCCCACCGGCTCGAGCAGCTGGGGCTCCCGCACGCCCTCACGCTCGGGCTCGCGGGTCTGGCGCTCCTCGCCGGCCTCGCGCTGCTGGCGCGCGCCGCGCGCCGTGGCACACCGGTCCTCGGCCGCGCCGGCTGCCTGCTCCTCCTGACGACCCCGTGGCTCGCTCCCTGGTACGCGATCTGGGCGCTGCCGCTCGCCGCGGCCGAGGACGATCCCCCGGCGCAGCTGGTGGCGCTCGCACTCTGCGCCTACCTGCTCCCGCAGACCGTCCCGCTCTAGCTCTCTGCCTACTGGCCGCGGCGCCGGAAGAGCGTGATCCCGTCCTCTGCGAAGACGATCCGCCAGTCCGGGTCGAGCCGGAGCCGTCGGGTCCGTTCCGCCGTGGCGAGCGGCGCCTGCCGGTCGGCGTAGCCGGGGCTCGTCTCGTCGACGGCGATCCAGGTCGCGTCGCGGATCACGGGGAAGCTGAGGATCCGACGCCGGTCGGAGAGGTGCGCGCCGAGCGAGTTGGTGGCGGTCACGACCGCGCCGGGCGGGATCAGGCGGATCGCCCGGTCTGCGACCCGGTCGTGGGCGGTCACCGTGTACTGGCGCGTCCCGAGCGACTCGCCGCCCGGGAAGGCCCGCCACGGCGGGAGCGCGCCCAGGAGGTAGTTCGCGGCGAGCGCGCCCACGACGAGAACCGTCGCGAGTCGTTCGAGCGGAACGCGTCCGCGGAGACGGGCCGCCCCGAAGATCGCGGCGACGACGAGTGCCGGGATCTCGCCGGCCGTGTAGTGGAAGTGGATCGACGTCTGGGTCGGGGTCGACGAGAGCAGGTTCGCGGCGAGCTCGGGCAGGGCGGTCGCGGCGGCCAGCGGGGCGAGCAGCGAGAGCCCCAGCAGCGGGCCGACGAGCTGGAGCAGATAGCCGAGGTTGCCGCCGAGCGCGTGCCCGAGGACGTGCAGCGGATCGCTCGTCACGTGCGCGACGAGCCCGGTCGCGTCACCGCCGACCTCGTCGTAGCGATTGCGGAACGCGGAGCCCCCGTCCGGGCGGTAGTGAGGGATCACCACGCCGATCGCGAACGCTGCGACCGCGCAGCCCGCCGCCGCGATCACGGCTCCCGCGAGCCGGCGGCCGCGAGCGAGCGCGTACCAGACCCCGAGCGCCGCCACGACGAGCGGGATGTGCTCCTTCGTCAGGCACGCGAGCACGGCGACGACGGCGAAGGGCGCGAGTCGATCCTCGTCCAGGAACCAGAAGCCGGCGAGGAGCAGCGGCGTCGCGAGCGCGACCGGATGGAACTCGTCCAGGGCGAGCCACTGGGTCGGCGGATAGAGGAGATACGCGAGCGCGAACCCGAGCGCGACCCGCTCGGAGCCGAGGTGCTTGCGGGCGAGGAGGAAGACCGGGAGGGCGCCGAGCGCGATCGCGGCGCTCTGGAGCGCGAGCAGCGACTCGGGGCTCGGCCAGAGCCACCAGAGTGGGGCGAGCAGCGCGAGAATCGGGTCGAAGTGCGAGCCGAGGCGCGAGATCTGGTCGCCGCGAAGCCCGGTCGCGCCGAGAATGTCGCCGTGGGCGGTCGACCAGACCACCTGGGTCATGTTTCCCAGGTCGAAGCGGCCCGTGTTGTAGGCGCGATGTCGCAGGATCCCGAGCGCCCCGAAGCCGGCACCGAAGGCGGCAATCGCAGCCCAGAGCAGCGTGCGGGCTCTCACGGCGCCGCGACGAGCTGCTCGACGAGCCCACGCCAGCGGCGGCCGAGCACGTCCTCGCTCGCCTCGGCCCGGTAGGCCTCGAGCCCTCCGTCCCCGATCCGCCGGGCGAGCGCGGCGTCGGCAGCGAGCCGCCTCACCGCGGCGGCGAGCGCGGCCGGGTCGCCGGCGGGCACGAGCAGCGCGCTCTCCCCGTCGCGCAGGAGCTCGCGCGCCGCGGGGGTGTCGGCGGTGACGAGCGGCGTGCCGCACGCGAGCGCCTGGAACGCCTTGTTGGGGATCACGCGGGCCGCCTTCTCGGACGTGCCGAAGACGCCCAGGGCGCAGCCGGCGGACTGGAGCTCGGCGGGGAGCTCCTCGTACTCGACCCAGTCGATCCACTCGACGTTCGCGGGCCGGTCGGCGAGCAGCCCTTCGAGCTGGCCGCTGCCGACGAGCCGGAACGGGATCTCCGGCGCGAGCGCGGCGGCGGCCAGGATCGTCTCCAGCCCGTGCAGCGGGATCAGCTTGCCCACGAAGAGGGCGTGGAAGCGCTCGCGCGGCTGCCAGCCGGGACGGAAGAGCCGCTCCTCGGCGCCGACGAAGCAGACGTCGACGCGCTCGCGCGGGATCCCGCCGAGCTCGGCCAGGAAGGCCGCGTTCTGGGCCGTGTCCGCCACGACGAGGTCGGCGCGCCGGAGCGCGATCCGGTCGACGTGCCTGAGGACAGCCGCCGCCGCCGACCCTTCCGAGAACCGCCCGCGGTCGGTCACGAGCGTCTCGGAGAGCGAGACGAGCGGATTGAAGATCAGCGGGCGCCCCCGGGCCAGACGCCGAGCCGCGGGCACGTCGAAGTGGCCCGGATAGCCCACGATCAGGGCGTCGAAGCGCTCCCGCCGGGCAGCCGAGCAGGAGCCGCGCCTCGGCGAGCCCGATCCGCGACGCCGCCCCGAGCCCGAGCGACCACTTGTGCCGGCGCTGCTCCCAGACGCTGACGTGCCGCTCCACGACCTCGACGCCCGCGCCTCTCAGGCAGGAGATCACCTGCGCGTTCCGCGGGTAGTCGCGCTCGTAGGTGCCGAAATACAGGACCCGCACGGCCGGGCCCGCTAGCGCAGGATCTCGTCGACGTGCAGGTCGGCGGAGGAGCCGCTGCGCTCTCCCGGTCCCTGCGCCCCCACCCGCTCCTCGTGGTGGCTCGTGATCAGCTCGCTGAGGAGGCCGAGCGAGAGGAACTGCATCCCGACGACGACGAGGAGGACGCCGAGCGTGAGCAGGGGCCGGTGCCCGATCGCGTGCCCGCCGATCTTGAGCGCGGTCAGGTAGAGGAGGACGGCGCCGCCGACGACCGAGAGCCCGAGCCCGAGCGTCCCGAAGAGGTGGAGCGGCCGGTGCCGGTACCGGCCCATGAAGGTGACGGTGAGCAGGTCGAGGAAGCCCCGCACGTAGCGCTCCATCCCGTACCGCGAGCGGCCATGGGCCCGTGGCCGGTGGTTGACGGGGATCTCGGCGACCCGGAAGCCGCGGTAGTGCGCGAGCACCGGGACGAAGCGGTGCAGCTCGCCGTAGAGCCGGACGCCACGGACGACCTCGGCGCGGTACGCCTTCAGGCCCGAGTTCATGTCGTGCAGGCGCAGTCCGGAGACGCGGCCCGTGACCCCGTTGAAGAGCTTCGAGAGCAGCCGCCGGCTGATCGGGTCGCGGCGCTTCGCCTTCCAGCCCGTGACGAGGTCGAAGCCCTCGTCGAGCTTGGCCAGCAGGCGCGAGATCTCGGCCGGATCGTCCTGGAGGTCGCCGTCCATCGTCACCACGACGTCGCCGCTCGCCTCCTCGAAGCCGGCCTGGAGCGCGGCTGCCTTGCCGAAGTTCCGGCGGAGCCGGACGACGCGCACGTTGTCGGCCGCGGCGTGCAGCCGGGTGAGCGCGCCGAAGGTCCCGTCGGTGGAGCCGTCGTCGACGAAGACTGCCTCCCAGGGGCGGCCGGCCCCGTCGAGCACCGAGCCGAGCTCGTCCAGGAGCAGCGCCACGCTCCGCTCCTCGTTGTGCACGGGGATCACGACGGAGATCACGGCCTGAGACTAGCCCGTTACCGTAGGGGCCGATGGCGCTGCTCTCGATCGACGACGCGCTCGCGGCCGTGCTCGGCTGCGTGCGGCCAGGCGCGGCCGAGGACGTCCCCCTCGCCGCCGCCGCCGGGCGCGTGCTCGCCGAGGACGCGCACGCCGCGGTCGACCTGCCCCGCTTCCGCAGCTCGGCGATGGACGGCTACGCGCTTCGCGCCGCCGACGCGCCGGCACGACTGCCCGTGGTCGAGCGCGTGGCCGCGGGCGCCCCCGCCTCCCGCCCGCTCGAGGCAGGCGAGGCGATGGGAATCGCGACGGGAGCGCCCGTGCCCGACGGTGCCGATGTGGTCGTCCCGATCGAGCTCGTCGAGACGGGAGACGGTTGGATCGAGATGCCCGCTGTTGTCGAAGGAGACAACGTTCGGCCGATCGGCGGCGACGTCGCAGCGGGCGCGGTCGTCCTCGCGGCGGGCACCGTGCTCGGTCCTGCGCAGCTCGGTGCGCTCGCGGCGGCGGGAATCGCGGCGGCGTCCTGCACGCGCCGCCCGCGGGTTGCCGTGCTCAGCACGGGGAGCGAGCTCCGCCGGCCGGGCGAGGAGCTCGGCCCGGGCCAGATCTACGAGGCGAACGCGCCGATGCTGGCGGCCCTCTTCGCCTCGGCGGGAGCCGAGGTCGAGCTGCTCGAGCCCGTCGCAGACGACGAGGACCAGCACCGGGCCGCGCTCGAACGTGGGCTCGGGGGCGACGTGCTCGTCACTTCGGGCGGCGTCTCGGTAGGCCCGCACGACCTCGTCCGCCGGATCGAGGCGGAGCTCGGGGTCGAGGAGGTCTTCTGGGGCGTTTCGGTCAAGCCGGGCAAGCCGCTCGCCTTCGGTGTCCGCGGCGACACCCTCGTGTTCGGGCTGCCCGGCAATCCGGTCTCCTCGCTCGTCTCGGCGCTCCTCTTCGTCCGACCCGCTCTGCTCGCGCTGCAGGGTGCCGATCCCGGGCCGCACTACGCCACGGGCACGCTCTCGGCTCCGGTGCGTCCGAACGCCGACCGCGACCAGCTCGTGCGGGCGCGTTCGCGCCGCAGGGAGGGCGTGACCCTGCTCGAGCCGCTGCGCGGCCAGGACTCGCACATGATCGCGCGGGCAGCGGCCGCCGACGCGCTCGTGCACGTGCGGGCCGGCGACGCCCCGGTCGAGGGCGACGCGGTGCGCTACCTCGCCCTCTAGCCGGTCTGGCCGGCCGCGAGCGCCGCATTCGCCGAGGCCCCGTGCGGGACGACCTCGACGGGCTTCGCGTACGTGATCCAACGGTGGGTCGCGAAGAAACGGGGATGGCAGGCCTGGAGCGCGAGCTGCTCCGTCCCCTTCGAGCGGAGGACGGCGAGGTTCGTCGCGGTCACGATCCGGTGCCCCGTGACCTCGTACGTGATCGTGGCGTACGGCAGGTCGAGCTCGACCCGGTCGCCTCGCTGCAGGCGGTCGATCCGGGAGAAGGGCGCCCCGTACGTCGTCCGGTGGCCGGCGATGTAGACGAGCTGGCCCTCGCCGGGCATCGCGCTCTTCGGATACCGACCCGGTCCGGTCTTCAGGGAGTCGTGGTCGGTGCCGTTGACGACGACGGCGTTGAGCCCGATCGCCGGGATCTTGATCCGCGCGATCGCGTCGCCTCTGCCGGACGAGCGGCGCCACTCGCGGGCGGCGCCGGCAATCGCCTTCCGCACCTGCGCGGGATCCGCGGCCGGCGCGGCAGCTGATGCCGCGGGCAGCCCGGGAACGGGTGCGGCCGCCTCGAAACGGTGCTCGAGCGCGCTGCTCAGCTTCCGCTGCTCGAGGCGGTTGACGGCCGCGGTCAGCGGATCCTGCCATTGCCACACGGTCACCGCCCAGCCGAGGGTTCCGATGCCCCCGACGATCATCAGGGTGCCGAGAATGCGGGCAAGGCGCTTCACTCCTGTTCCAACGCCTCGACGTCGCCGAGAGATACGCGGCGAGACGCGATCCGGTCGAGGAGCGAGCTGCCGTTTCCCTCCTCGTAGGGGGCGTAGCGGCCCACCGTGAGCGCGGAGAGCTGCGCGGAGATCGCCAGCCAGCCGAGCACGAGCGCGAACGTGAGCCACGAGACGTAGCCGACGCCGACGAGCGAGAGCAGGTACCAGACCGAAGCGGACCCGAGGGCGTACCGGTCGGCGAAGGCCGAGAGCATCAGCGCGGGGCCCGCGAACCCAGTCAGGAGCAGCACGAGGCGTGCCGGCACCGTTCGGGCCTGCGGGAGCCAGAGCCAGGCATAGAGCGACGGCAGCAGGAAGACGAGCGCGAACGGGTTGACCGCGACGACGAGCAGTGCGAGCACGCCGAGGCCGAGGAGGGCGACCGAGAAGCCCGCGAGCTCCTCGCCGGCGCTGACGGGCCGTCGAGGGAGCAGGCGCTCCCGGGCCACGAGCCAGCCGACGAGGAACGCGACCGCGAGCAGCACGACCCAGACCGTGGGCGGGTCGGTCGCCGCGGGCACGTTCGGCGGCAGCGGGCGCGCCTCGGCACCCGGGAAGATCCCGGCGAGCCCTGCGAGGAAGAGCAGGACGCCGCCGTAGGCCCAGAAGCCGAGGCGCCGCCTGAGGCTGCGGGCGGCGGGGCCGATCGGGATCCGGCGGCGGCGGAGGCGGGCGAACAGGTCGACGGCGCCGATCGCGAACGGGACGACCCCGGCGATCAGCGCCAGCTCGATCGCCCAGCCGCGGACGAGCCTGCGGCCGAGATAGACGTAGCTCGCCGTTCCCGTGCTCAGCTCGAGCCCGGCGTCGAGCGAGCCGAGCAGGTTCTGGGCGGCCCGGCCCGTCTCGCCGAACCGGACGAGATCGAGCGTGTCCTCGGCGAACGGCGCGAGCGGCTGCTGAGGCCCCGTCGTGATCGTGACGGCCGGGATCCCACGCGCCACGAAGGGGCCTTGCTCGCCGAAGGTGAGCGGGAAGCCGAGATCGAAGAGCTGGTCGAACAACCCCGGCCGCTCCGGTTCGTCGCCCGTCGCCTCGAGCAGGCGCACCGCAGCGGTGCGCACGAGCGCCGGTGTCGGCGATCGGGGCGTGTCGCCCGCGATCAACAGCCGGGGACGGCCGAGCCCCGCGATCGCGTCCAGGGAGACGACGGAGATCGTCTCGGGGCTGTAGGGGGAGCGCGCTGCGAACCGGGCTGCGCCGAGCGCACCGTAGGCGCCGCCGTCGGTGGAGACGAAGACGAGGGTGTGCGCGGGCCGCGCGCGGGCGCCGGAGGTGCCGGTGATCGGCGCGTAGGCGCGCGCCAGCTCGATCAGTGCCGCCGTTCCCGACGCGTTGTCGTTGCCGCCGCCCGCCTGCCCGGTGTTGTCGCGATGGGCCAGGAAGACGATCGCGCTCTGGGACGGGCCGGGGGCGACCGCGACCAGGTTTCGGAGCCGGACGCGCCCCTGCCCGGGCACCTGCGCGACGAACGTGTCCATCGTCGTCTCGAACCCGTAGAGCGCCATCTGCTGCTCGAACCACTGCGCTGCCCCGAGCGAGCCGGGGGAGCCGGGGGCACGATCGGGGTAGTCGCGGGTCAGCTCCCGGGCGAGGGTGGCGGCCGCCTCGGCGTCGAAGCCGGCGGGCAGGGTGGGCGCGGCGAGCGGCTCCGGGCGGCCGATCGTGAAGGCTGCGAGGAGGAGCGGCAGCGCCACCAGGAGCCAGGTGCCCCGAACGAGGCGAGCGTTGATCGGCCGCTCCGGGCCGCCACGCCGTCGGCGCGTCCGCTCGGGGGGCCGTCCGGAGCCGGTTGGCCCGGGGGCACGGGGCGGCGACATCGCGGGTCTAGTGTAGTCGTGGCTCCGGCCCGTACGATGCGGGCGAGTCATGGCCGAGACCTCGACCATCCTCCTCGTCGACGACGAGGACTCCGTCCAGAAGCTGCTCACCTACCCGCTCGAGCGGGACGGCTTCCGTGTGGTCTCGGCGCGGGACGGCGAGGAGGCTCTCCGGCTCTTCGCGGAGGAGAGCATCGACCTCGTCGTGCTCGACCTGATGCTCCCGCGGGTGGACGGGCTCGAGGTCTGCAAGCGCCTCCGCGCTGCGAGCAGCGTCCCGATCATCATGTTGACCGCCCGCGACGACGAGCTGGACAAGGTGCTCGGGCTCGAGCTCGGCGCCGACGACTACATCACGAAGCCCTTCTCGATCCGCGAGTTCCGGAGCCGGGTGCGAGCCCTGCTCCGCCGGGCGAGCGCGCCGCGGCCGGGGGACCAGCCCGACGAGGTGATCGAGCGCGAGGACGTGCGGATCGACGTCCCGCGCAGGACGGTCTCCGTCCGCGGGGGCGAGGTGCAGCTCACGTTCGTCGAGTTCGAGCTGCTGCGCACGCTCGCGGCGGCGCCGGGCCGGGTCTTCTCGCGCCGCCAGCTGCTCGAGCGGCTCCGCGGGGGCGCCGACTACCGCGAGCCCCGCACGATCGACGTGCACGTGCGGCACCTGCGCGAGAAGATCGAGCGCGACGCTCGCGAGCCGGAGCTGATCCTGACCGTGCGCGGGGTCGGCTACCGCTTCCGCGAACGATGATCCGGGGGATCAGGCTCCGGCTGGCGCTGGCGCTCCTGATCGTCGTCGCAGGCGCGCTCGCCGTCGCCTACGCGATCGTCGTGCCGACGCTCGAGAGCCGGCTCGTCGATGCCAAGATCGAGCAGCTGGAGCGGGACGCCGCCACCGTGGGGGCGTGCATCGAGTCGAGCGAGACGACGAGCTGGCAGGAGTGCGCTGACACCGGCTCGGCGGTCCTGAACGCGCGGGTCGTCGTCTACCAGGTGCTCCAGCACCAGCCGCCCGCGCTCCAGATCTTCGGCGACTCCAGGACGTCGTCGTCGCGCGACGTCGAGCACGACATCGTCGCGGAGTTCGCCGCAGCCACCGGGCGCCCGCAGCGGGGAACCGTCACGCGCGGCGGCGACCGGGTCGCGGAGGCGGCGCTGCCCGTCTCGCGCGACACGATCGTGCTGCTCTCGAGCTCGCTCCAGGATCCGCTCTCGAGCGTCAGCTTCGTCAAGCGGCGGTTGCTGGCAGCGAGCCTCGTCGCCCTCCTGGTGGCCTCGTTGCTGGGGTACGCCGGGGCCGCCGTGCACGCCCGCAGGATCCGCAGGCTGGAGCGCGCGGCCGAGCGGATCGCGAGCGGTCGCTTCGACGAGCCGGTCGTCGACAGCGGCAACGACGAGCTCGGTCAGCTCGCCGCGGCGTTCGAGCAGATGCGGCACCGGCTCGAGAATCTCGATCGCGCGCGGCGTGAGTTCATCGCCAACGCCTCGCACGAGTTGCGGACGCCGCTCTTCTCGCTCGGGGGCTTCCTCGAGCTGTTGACCGACGAGGAGCTCGACGAGGCGACCCGGCGGGAGTTCCTCGAGACGATGGGCGAGCAGGTCGCACGGCTGACGAAGCTCGCCACCGACCTGCTCGACCTCTCGCGGATGGATGCCGGGCGGATGCAGGTCGGGCGCGATGCCGTCGAGCTGGAAGAGGTCGCGCGGGTGCTCGTAGAGGAGTTCGGCGCCGTCGCGGAGCGGACGGACCACGCGCTGGCGGTGGAGGCCGCCGGGGAGCCGGCGGCGATCGGGGACGAGGCGCGGCTGCTCCAGGTTGGGCGCGCGCTCGTCGGGAATGCGCTCGTGCACACCCCGCCCGGGACGCGGATCCTGGTACGGGTCGCGGCGAGAGCCGGACGTGCGACCCTCGCCGTCGAGGACGACGGGCCGGGGATCGCGGCGACCGACCTCGAGCACGTCTTCGAGCGGTTCTACCGCGTCGAGGGGACGGTCGCCTCGGGGAGCGGGCTCGGGCTCGCGATCGCCCGCGAGCTGGCGGGCCTGATGGGCGGGGAGGTCGCCCTCACCTCCGAGCCGGGGCAGACCGTGGCCACCGTCTCGCTCCCGGCCGCGTCGCTCGGGGAGCGCGCAGCCGAGCCCGACTCCGTTTTCACGTGAAAACGGGCGGCTACAGTGGCGCCATGCGCGCCTCCGCTCTCGCCCTCGTCGCGCTGGTCGCGGCCGCCCTCGGGGCCGCCGCTGCCCTCGTCGTCGGCACCCAGACCGGCTGGGTCGACGACGGGCCGCGCGCAGCCGCCACGACGGTGGTCGTCTCCGGGGCGACGCGCGGGGTCGCCACCGCTCCGACCGCGACGCCGCTCTCGGGGGAGCGCTTCGATCCCGCCGCGATCTTCGCTCGCAGCACCCCGGGCGTCGTCACGATCTACTCGGTCTTCGGCGGCGGGGCCAGCTCGCAGGGCTCCGGCTTCGTCGTCTCCGCCCAGGGGCACGTCCTGACCAACTCGCACGTGATCACGAATGCGGGCGACGCGGGCAGCGGCCCGGTCACGGGGGCGCAACGCGTCTACGTCGTCTTCTCGGACGGCGACCGGATCCCGGCCACGATCGTCGGCTGGGACCTCTTCGACGACACCGGCGTGATCAAGTTCGACCCGGCGGAGCACGAGGTCAATCCCGTCCCGCTGGGCAACTCCGAGGCCGTCCGGGTCGGCGAGCCCGTCGCTGCGATCGGCAGCCCGTTCGGGAACGAGAACTCCCTCGCCGTCGGCGTCGTCTCGGCCGTCTCGCGCTCGATCCCCTCGCTGACCTCCCGGTACAACGTCTCGAGCGCGATCCAGGTCGACGCTCCGATCAACCACGGCAACTCGGGTGGCCCCCTCTTCGACGCGCGCGGGCAGGTGATCGGGATCAACGCCCAGATTCGCTCCGACTCGGGCAACGCCGAGGGCGTCGGCTTTGCGATCCCGATCAACGCCGCGCGCCGCTCGATGGAGCAGCTGATCGCCAAGGGGCGGGTCGACTACGCGTACGTCGGGATCACGACCCAGGACGTGACCCCGGCGCTGGCGCGCAAGTTCAAGCTCGGCGCCGAGCGGGGCGCCCTGATCCAGGAGGTCGTTCCGGGCGCTCCCGCGGCCGACGCCGGGCTGCGCGGCGCCACGCGGCGGATCGTCTTCAACGGGGCGCCGATCGGGATCGGCGGCGACCTGATCGTCGTCTTCGCCGGTGAACGGGTCGAGCGTGCGGACGACATCTCGCGGATCGTCACGAATCGACTCGAGCCCAAGCAGGTCGTCCGGGCGACGGTGATCCGGAGCGGCACGGGCAAGCGCGAGACGCTGCGGTTGACGTTGGCCCTCCGCCCCGCGACTCCTCAGAGCTGACCGGGTTTCGGCATCTCCGTCCCGGGTATACGAGAAGAAGGTGACAAGGGTTCCTCAGTTTTCGCTAGAACTCGTGCCAGATTGCGGCAGATGAGTGAAGCATCGCTCGACGATCCGGATTCCGGCTACGGCCGGACGGTCCGGCTGACGATTCCGGCCAAGCCGGAGTACATCACGCTGTCCCGGCTCGCCCTGACCGGGCTTTCGCGCGTACGCCCGCTCGACGACGACGTGCTCGCCGACCTGAAGCTGGCGCTGACGGAAGCGACCTCGAACTCGGTGCGCCACGCGTATGGCGAGGGCGAAGGGCACGTCGAGATCAGCTTCGAGCTCGAGGAGGATCGCCTGATCGTCGAGGTCAGCGACGACGGCGCCGGCTTCGAGCCCGAGGCTGCCGGCCGGAACGGCGATGCCGCCGAGCTGACCGAGGGCGGGCTCGGGATCGCGATCATCCGCTCGATCGCGGACGAGCTCGAGATCGGCAGCGCCCCCGGCGGCGGCTCGCGCCTCCGCTTCGTCAAGCTCCTCTAAGAGGACGTGACCGCGCGGCGCAAGCTGATCGTCGTCTCCAACCGCGGTCCGCTCGGGTTCGCGCTCGACGAGACCGGCGAGCGGGTCGCCCGGCGAGGGGCCGGCGGGCTCGTGACGGCGCTTCGCCCGCTCGTCTCGCAGCACGAGGTGACGTGGATCGCGAGCGCCCTCTCGGCCGAGGACCGGGTCGCGGCAGCGGAGGGCACGCTCGCGGAGCAGGCGCGGGACGGCGCCGCCTACCGGCTCAGGTTCGTCGACCACGACTCCGCCGCGTTCGACCTCTACTACAACGTGGTCGCCAACCCCGTGCTCTGGTTCGTCCAGCACGGGCTCTGGGAGCTGAAGCACCCGCTCGTCGAGCTCGAGGCCGCCTGGCGCGACGGCTACGAGGTGGTCAACCGCGCCTTCGCCGACGCGGTCTGCGACGAGCTCGAACGCGAGCCGGACGCGGCCGTCTTCTTCCACGACTACCACCTGTACCTCGCGCCGGGCCTCGTCCGGGCCCGTGCCCCGGAGGCGGTGCTGGCGCACTTCCTCCACATCCCCTGGGTCGGCCCGGAGGGATGGCGGATGCTCCCGGAGCCGATCGTGCGCGCCGTCCACGAGGGGCTGCTCGCGAACGACGTCGTCGGCTTCCACACCGACCGGTGGCGCCGCGCGTTCCTCGACTCGTGCGAGACGCTCGGGCTCGATCCCGGCGGCACGCTCGTGACGGCCCACCCGATCGCGCCCGACGTCGCCGAGTTCGAGGAGCTCGCCGAGAGCCCCGCCGTGCTCGAGCGCGAACGGGAGCTGGTCGCCGACCGGCCGGAACGGCTCGTGCTGCGGGTCGACCGGACCGACCCCTCGAAGAACGTCTGGCGCGGGCTGGAAGCGTTCGAGCTCCTGCTCGAGCGGCGGCCCGACCTGCACGGGCGGATCGTCCTGCTCGCGTTCCTCGATCCCTCCCGCCAGTCGATTCCCGAGTACGTCGAGGAGCGGGCGCGGATCGAGGCCGCCGCCGCGCGGCTGGAGGCACGGTTCCCGGGCGCGCTCCGGCTCAGGATCGCCGACGACTTCCCCCAGTCGGTCGCCGCCTACAAGCAGTTCGACGTCCTGCTCGTGAACGCGATCATGGACGGGCTCAACCTGGTCGCCAAGGAGGCTCCGCTCGTGAACACCCGGGACGGAGTCGTTGTCCTTTCTGTCAACGCAGGCTGCCTACGAGGAGCTGGCGCCTTGGGTGCTCCCCGTCGAGCCCTACGACGTCGCGGGCCAGGCGGACGCTCTCGAACGGGCGCTCGAGCTGCCGGCGAGCGAGCGCCGAGAGCGTCTCGAGTCGATCCGGGCGTTCGTCCGCGAGCACGACCTCGGTGCCTGGATCGGGGCGCAGCTCTCCGACCTCGAGCGCGTGACTACGATTCGCGCGTGAGCGACCTCTCCCACGTCGATGCGTCCGGCGCCGTCCACATGGTCGACGTCGGCGGCAAGCCACTCTCGCGGCGGCGGGCGGTCGCCCGCGGCAGCGTCCGGATGGCGCCCGAGACCGCGCGGCGCCTGCGCGAGCTGCCCAAGGGCGACGCGCTCACGACCGCGCAGCTGGCCGGGATCATGGCTGCGAAGCGGACGAGCGACCTGATCCCGCTCTGCCATCCGCTCGCCCTCTCCTCCGTCGACGTCGTGCTCGAGGTGCAGGAGGGCTCGGTCGAGATCACCGCCACCGCCGAGATCGTCGCGCAGACGGGCGTCGAGATGGAGGCGCTGGTCGCCGTCTCGGTCGCGGCGCTGACGGTCTACGACATGGCGAAGGCGGTCGACAAGGGCATGGTGATCTCCGAGATCCAGCTCGTCGAGAAGACGAAGGAGCCCCTGTGAGCGAGCCCGGCCTGAAGGCCGCGGTCCTGACCGTCTCCGACGGGGTCGTCGCCGGCACGCGGGAGGACGCCAGCGGCGACCTGCTCGCGGGGCTGCTGACGGAGGAGGGCTACGAGGTCGTCCGCGCGGTCGTTCCCGACGAGGCCGATGCGATCGCCGCGGCGATCGTCGAGCTCGCCGACGACGCGGCCGTCGTCCTCACCACGGGCGGCACCGGCGTGGCGCCGCGTGACGTCACCCCCGAGGCGACGCGCTCCGTGATCGACCGGGATGCCCCGGGGATCGCAGAGGCGATCCGGGCGGACTCGATTGCGCGCACGCCGCACGCGCTCCTCTCACGCGGGGTCGCGGGGATCCACGGGCGCACCCTCGTCGTCAACCTCCCGGGCTCGCCCGGCGGCTGCCGGGACGGGTTCGCCGTGCTCCGGCCCGCGCTCGCCCACGCCCTCGGCCTCCTCGCCGGTGCGGACACGCGCCACCGGCAGACGTGAGCGGCGCGAGCGTCAGCCTGCCCCGCCGGTTCGCGGGCCTCGTCAAGCTCGAGCACACCGTCTTCGCGCTCCCGTTCGCGTACGTCGGGATGCTGCTCGCCGTCGGCGACGTGCCGCGCCTCCACGACTGGGTCTGGGTGACGCTGGCGATGGTCGGGGCCCGGACACTCGCGATGACGCTGAACAGGCTGATCGACGCCGAGCTCGACGCGCGGAACCCGCGCACGGCCGCGCGCGAGCT
Organism: uncultured Gaiellaceae bacterium; assembly: GCA_963846665.1. Lineage (GTDB taxonomy): Bacteria > Actinomycetota > Thermoleophilia > Gaiellales > Gaiellaceae > Gaiellasilicea. Next base: position 2,093,120 of record CAWJWW010000002.1, on the reverse strand, counting down.
GCCGGCCGGCCTCGTCAGCCGCTCCCAGGCGTTCGCGCTGGCGCTCGTGGCGCTCGCCCTCTTCCTCCTCGCGGTCTTCCAGCTCGACCCCGTCGTCCGCTGGCTCTGGCCCGCTCCGGTCGTGCTCTTCGTCGTCTATCCCTACCTGAAGCGGTTCACCTGGCTCTGCCACCTGTGGCTCGGCGCCTCGCTCGGGCTCGCGCCGGTCGGCGCGTGGCTTGCGGTCTCCGGCGACGCGCCCTGGGAGGCATGGGCGATCGGGGCCGGCGTCGCGCTCTGGGTGGCCGGGTTCGATCTCTTCTATTCGCTCTTCGACGTCGACCACGACCGCGCGGAGGGGCTCGCCTCGTGGGCGGTGCGGTTCGGCGAGCGCGGCGTCTTCGCCGGTGCGCGCGTCTTCCACGTGGCCGCGGTGGCGCTCTTCGCGCTCGCCGGGCTCGGGCTCGACGTCGGCGTCGCCTACTGGATCGGTGTCGCCGTCACCGCCGTGCTGCTCGCTCTGGGAGCACTCGCTCGTCCGGCCGGGCGACCTCCGTCGTCTCGACGCCGCGTTCTTCACCGCGAACGGCGTGATCAGCATCGCGTTCTTCGCCTTCGTGCTCGGCGACGTGCTCGCTCGATGATCTCGGCCACGGCGCTCGAGAAGCGCTACGGCCGCAAGCGGGCGCTCCGGCCCGTCGACTTCGCCGTCGCGCCGGGCGAGCTCGTTCTCGTCACCGGTGCGAACGGCTCCGGGAAGACGACGCTGCTCCGCCTGCTCGCGGGCCTTGCTGCGCCTTCGCGCGGCGACCTGGCGATCGACGTCGACAGGGGCAGGCTCGGCTACCTCGCCCACGAGCCGCTCGTCTATCGCGACCTCACGGGCGTCGAGAACCTCGACCTGTACGGACGGCTCTATCGCGTCCCCGAGCGACGCGAGCGTGTCGGGATGCTGCTCGAGCGGTTCGGGCTCTGGGAGGCGCGGAACGAGCGGAGCGGTGCGTACTCGCGCGGGATGCTCCAGCGGCTCGCGCTCTGTCGGACGCTCCTCCACGATCCCGATCTGCTCGTGCTCGACGAGCCCTACACCGCGCTCGATGCGGAGGGATCGGTGCTGCTCGACGGGCAGTTGGAGGAGCTCATCGGCGAGCGGACGGTCGTCCTCTCGACGCACGACCCGGCTCGGGTCGAGGCGCTGGCGACGCAGCGGCTGGCGCTCGCGTGACCCCGTCCTTTCCGGCCAACGTCCCAGGCTTAAAGCCTCGGACGTGTCCCTGCCGGCCTCGCGGGAGGGTCAAAATCCCTGCACCGAGGCGAGTTTTGCGGCCGAGCGGCCCTGGCCCGGTGGGACAGGCAGGCTCAAAGCCCGGGACGCGTCCCGAGGGGCGGGGCCGATGAGCTATTTCGCCGACGTGCTCACCCTGGCCCGGAAAGACCTGCGGCTGGAGCTGCGGGCGCGGGACACGCTGCCGGCGATGCTCCTCTTCGTCGTCTCGATCCTGGTGGTCTTCCACTTCGCGCTCCCGGCCGGAGCGGACGACGACGCGGCGCGCGGCCTGCTCTGGATCGCGATCGTCTTCACCGCGCTCCTCGGGCTCGCGCGGGCCTGGGCGCCCGAGCGGGAGAGCAACGCGCTCGAGGGGCTCGTGCTCGCCCCGATCGACCGGAGCGCGATCTGGCTCGGCAAGGCCCTGGCCGTCTTCGTCTTCCTCGCCGCGGTCGAGGTGGTCGCGCTGCTCGCCTTCGCCGCCTTCTTCGCCCCGGTCGACGGGGCCACGATCCTCGGCGTCCTCCTCGCCGACATCGGGATCTGCGCGGTCGGGACGCTCCTCGCAGCGATGGCCGCCGCGAGCCGCACGCGCGAGCTGATCCTGCCCCTCCTCTTCCTCCCGCTGGCGCTCCCGCTCGTCGTCGGTGGGGTCGGGGCCAGCATCGCCCCGAACCCCGGTGGCTACCTGGGGTTTCTCGCTCTGTACGACGCGCTCTTCTCGGTACTGTGCTGGGCGTCCTTTGAGTACGTCGTCACCGAGTAACCGCGTCCCCCTCCTCGCAGCCGTAGCCGCCGCTCTGGTCGGCCTCGCGATCGTCTTCGCGTTCTTCGTCGCGCCCGAGGACGCCGACCAGGGGATCTCGCAGCGGATCTTCTACTTCCACGTCCCGATCGCCCTCACGGCCTACGCCTGCTTCGGCTGGGGCGCGCTGAAGGCGCTGCTCCTGCTCTGGCGCAAGGAGGAGCGCTACGACCTCGAGAGCTACGTCGCGATCCACCAGGGGACGATCTTCGGGGCGATGACGCTGCTGACGGGCTCGATCTGGGCGAAGGCATCCTGGGGTCACTGGTGGGTGTGGGACTCGAAGCAGCTCGTCCTCTTCCTCGTCCTCTTCCTCTTCTACTCGGCCTACTTCATGCTCCGCTTCTCGATCGAGGAAGGGCCGCGCCGGGCGAACATCTCCGCCGTCTACGCGCTCTTCGGCGTCGTTCTGATCCCGGTCAGCTTCCTCGCGATCCGGCTCGCGGAGGACTTCATCCACCCGACCACCTTCACCCGGGACGGGCCGCAGATGACGGGGACGATGTTCCTCACCTTCTGCGTCGCCTGGGTCGCGATCACCACGCTCGCGTACGCGCTCTACCGCGTCGAGCTCGTCGGCAAGCGGCTGGACGAGAACCTGCGCGACCTGCGCGAGGCGTTGACGGCGTGAGCGGCGTAGGCTCGACGGAGCAGGCATGAGCGCAGGCGAGAAATACACCGCAGCCGCATACGGGATCGTCTTCCTGACGATCCTGATCTACGTCGTGATCATCGCGGCGAAGCTCTCCCGGCTCGAGCGCGAGACGGCTGCGCTGGCCGAGCTGGCGCGCTCGCGCCGGACCGATGTCTGAGCTGCTCGTCGTCCCCGCCCTGCTGGCCTACGGTGAGGCGGCGGTCGCGTACGCCGGCGAGCTGCGCGGGCCCGGGCTCGCGGGGCGCCTGGGGACCTGGGGCGTCAGGCTCGGCTGGACCGCGCAGACGGCACTCCTCGTCGGGCAGGTCGCGACCGCGGACGGCTTCCCCTGGGGCTCCTGGGCCGGCTCGCTCAACCTCTTCGTCTGGCTCGTCGTCGGCGCCTATCTGATCTGGGGCTGCCGGCCGCGCTACCGGCTGCTCGGGCTCGCCGTGATGCCGCTCGCAGCCATTCTCTTCGCGCTCGCGTGGGCCGGGGGCGGTACCGGCCTCGACCGCGGCGACGATTCCGGGATCGTGCTCGCGTTCCACGTCGGCCTGATGCTCGCCGGCTTCGCGGGCCTGACCCTTTCCGCCGGGATGGCAGCGCTCTACGTCTGGCAGGAGCGCCGGCTGAAGCGGCACGACCGATCGCTCCTGCGTGTGCGCGTCCCGCCGCTCGACGCGCTCGACCGGCTCGCCGCCCGCTCCGTCGCGGCCGCGCTCGGGCTGCTCGCGCTCGGGATCGGCGTCGGCGCGGCCCGCTTCCAGCGCGGCGACTTCGACCTTGCGATGGCCGTGACGATCCTGATCCTCGCCGTCTACACGGCGCTGCTCGTGCTCCGCCACGAGGGCTGGCGCGGACGTCGCGCTTCCCTGCTCAACCTGGCGGGCTTCGCGCTCGTCGCCGTCGTCCTCCCGATCACTCACTTCGCATGAAGCTCACCCTCGTCGGCGTCTCGCACCACAACGCGCCCGTGGAGCTGCGGGAGAAGGTCGCGCTCGCGCCCGAGGCCGCCGAGGCGCTCGCCGCCGAGCTGGGGCAGGAGGCGGTCGTCCTCTCGACGTGCAACCGGACGGAGATCTACCTCGTCCGCCCGGAGGAGGCCGACGACGAGGCGGTGGCGACGCTGGCGCGGATCGCGGGCGACCGTGCCGACGAGCTCGCCTCCGTGCTCTACCGGCTCGGCGACGAAGCGGCAGCGCTCCATCTCTTCCGCGTCGCAGCGGGCCTCGACTCGCTCGTCCCGGGCGAGGGCGAGATCCTCGGTCAGGTGCGAAGCGCGTACGAGCGCGGCGCGACGGGCCCCTTCCTCGACCGCCTCTTCCGCCAGGCGCTCCACATCGGCCGGCGCGTCCGGGTCGAGACCGCGATCGCCGAGAGCCCCGCCTCCGTCCCGGCGGCCGGCGCGGCCCTGGCCCAGCAGGTCTTCGAGAACCTCGCCGGCAAGCAGGTGCTCCTGCTCGGCGCCGGGAAGATGAGCGAGCTGACCGCCCGCAACCTCGTCTCGCGCGGCGCCGTGATCGGCGCGGTCGCGAACCGCACCGGCGAGAACGCCACGACGCTCGCGGGGCAGTTCGGTGCCCGCGCGGTCGCGCTGGACGACCTCGGCCGGGAGCTCGTCGAGGCCGACGTCGTCGTCGCCTCCACCAGCTCGCCCGGAACGATCCTCGGGCGCGACGAGGTCGCACGCGCCCTGCGCGCGCGCAAGGGCCGGCCGCTCCTCCTCGTCGACCTCGCCGTCCCGCGCGACCTCGACCCCGAGATCAACGGGCTCGACGGCTGCTTCCTCTACGACGTCGACGACCTCGAGGCGGTCGTCGCCGAGACGATGAGTGGACGCCGGAGCGAGGCCGCCCGGGCCGAGCGCCTCGTCGCCGCCGAGAGCGACCGCTTCCGCGAGTGGCACGCCTCGCTCGACGTCGTCCCGACGATCGCCTCCCTGCGCGCGCTCGCCGAGGAGATCCGGGACAGCGAGCTCGCGCGGGTCGGCTCGCGGCTCTCGGAGAGCGAGCGCCGCCACGTCGAGTCGATCACCTCGCAGATCCTCGCAAAGCTCCTGCACCTGCCGACGATCCGCATGAAAGAGGCGGCCGCGGCAGCCGATGGGGTGGTCTATGCTGACGTCGTTCGGCACCTGTTCGGCCTAGGCGAGGATGGGAGGCAGACGTGAGCACCAGGTATCTCTCGAGTCGCCCGCTGCCCCTCCAGGCGCCGACCGCCTTCGTCCGGATCCGGCCGTCGGCGTCGCGCGGCTGCGGCGAGTCCCGGCCGTTCCCGGTCTCCAGGGGAGCGCGTCACCGCTGTGCTCATCCGCGTCGGCTCCCGCGGCAGTAGGCTCGCGCTCACCCAGGCCGAACGCGCCGCCGAGGCGCTGCGCGGGCCAGGGGTGGAGATCGCGCTCGTCCCGATCACGACCGCGGGCGACCGCGACCGGACGAAGCCGTTCGGGCAGATCGGCGAGCGCGGCGTCTTCGTCAAGGAGCTCGAGGAGGCGCTGCTCGCGGGGCGGATCGACGTCGCCGTCCATTCCGCCAAGGACATGACCTCGACGGACACCGAAGGGCTCGCGGTCGGCGCCTACCCGCCCCGCGAGGACCCGAGGGACGCTCTCTGCGGCGCCGACGGGATCCGGCCCGGGATGCGGATCGGCACGGCGTCGGTCCGCCGCCGCGCGCAGCTGCTCGCGCTCGACCCGTCCCTCTCGATCGAGCCGCTCCGGGGCAACATCGACACCCGGCTCCGGAAGCGAGGCGAGCGCGGGCTCGACGCGATCGTCCTCGCCGCCTGCGGGCTCGAGCGGCTCGGGCTCGAGGCCGAGATCGGGCATCGCTTCGATCCCGAGGTGATGCTCCCGGAGGCTGCTCAGGGTGCGCTCGCGCTGCAGGTGCGGGCAGGCGAGGAGGCGCTCGTGGCCCACGCGGACGACGCGGAGACGCGGCGCCGGGTCGAGGCCGAGCGCCGCTGCGTCGCGCTCGTCGGCGGCGGCTGCCTCGCTCCCGTCGCCGCGCATCACGACGGCGACGGTTCTGACGGCCCTCGTGGCGGACGAGGACGGCGCCTGGATCGAGCGTCGCACGGGCGAGACCGCAGAGTCGGTCGCCGCCGAGCTCCTGTCCGTCGTTCCGTGAGGGTCGTCGTCACGCGGCCGCTCGGGCAGGAGGACGAGCTCGTCCGGGGGCTGGTGGCGCTGCGGCACGACGTCGCCCACTGCGCGCTGATCGAGGTCGAGTCCGCTCGGCGACGACCCCGTCGACGTCTCCGGCTACGACTGGGTGATCGTGACGAGCCCGAACGGCGCCCGCGAGCTGCGGCGGCGGATGACCGCACGGCCGCGACAGCTCGCCGCGATCGGCGCGGCCACGGCCGAGGCGTTCGGCGGCGCCGACCTCGTCCCGGCGGTGTCGACCCAGGAAGGCCTGCTCGCCGAGCTGCCGCGCCCCGCGGGCCGCGTGCTCGTCGCCGCGGCCGAAGGAGCCCGCCGCCTGCTCGCCGACGAGCTCGACGCCGAGTTCCTCCCCCTGTACCGGACCGTCGAGCTCGCCCCCGAGGCGTTCCCGGACGGCGACCTCGTCGTGCTCGCCTCGGGCTCGGCCGCGCGGGCCTACGCCCGGCTCGGGCTGGACATCCCCGTCGTCTCGATCGGCCCCCAGACGACCGCCGCCGCCCGGGCCGCCGGGCTCGAGGTCCTGCGCGAGGCGGCGACGCACGACGTCGCCGGCCTGCTCGCGGCGATAGGCTCCGCCCCGTGTTCGTCACCTTCCTGAGCGACTTCGGGCTGCAGGACGACTTCGTCGGGACCTGTCACGGCGTGATCAAGCGGATCGCCCCCGAGACGCCGATCATCGACATCACCCACGGGGTCCCCCGGCTCCAGATCCTCCAGGGGGCGCTGATCCTCGCGAACACGGTCCCGTACATGCCGGTGGGGGTGCACCTTGCGGTCGTCGATCCGGGGGTCGGCAGCCAGAGGCGGCCGCTCGCGCTCGAGGACGCCGAGGGCCGGCTCTACGTCGGGCCGGACAACGGCCTGCTCGTCCCTGCGGCCGAGCGGGCCGGGATCGTCGCCGCCCATGAGCTCGCGAACCCGGCGTACGCGCTCGAGTCGATCTCCCGCACCTTCCACGGCCGCGACCTCTTCGCCCCGGCCGCCGCGCACCTCTCCGCTCGGCGTCTCGATCGGCGAGCTCGGGCCGCCGATCGCCGCGGACGCACTCGTGCGGCTCGACCTGCCCGAGCCGGAGCTCGGCCACTCCCGGATCAACGCGACCGTGCTCTACGTCGACAGCTTCGGGAACATCGCCCTCAACCTGACCCGTGAGAACGCACAGGAGGTCGGGATCGTCCCGGGCACCCAGGTCGAGCTCGAGCTGGGCGGCGAGCGGGTCTACGCGGTCGCGGCCCGCACGTTCGCAGACGCCCGGCGGGGCGACATCATCCTCTACGAGGACAGCTACCGGAACATGTCCGTCGCGATCACGAACGGCAACGCGGCGGAGATGCTCCACGCGCGCGCCGGCCAGACGCTCCGGATCGCGGTCGGCGGCCCCTAGGGCCGCGTCCGAAGGTGGCGAGGGCCGGACTTGAACCGGCGACACCACGGTTTTCAGCCGTGTGCTCTACCAACTGAGCTACCTCGCCCCGAGCGGCAGCAGTCTAGCGAGAAGCGCACGCCGCATCCCTCTATGGTTCCCGCGTGCCCTCGTCCAAACAGGTCGCGATCATCGGCGCCGCCCTCGACCTCGGGGCGGGCCGCCGGGGCGTCGACATGGGCCCGTCGGCGATCCGCTACGCGGGGCTGCACGAGCGGCTCGCACGGATCGGCTACGAGGTCACGGACTGGGGCGACGTCGAGACCGCGGTGCTCGAGGCGACGAAGGTGCAGGACGAGCGGGCGCGCTACCTCCCGGAGATCGTCGCCGCCTGCAGCAGGGTCGCCCGCCTCGTCGGAGTCGCGCTCGACGAGGGGATGCTGCCGCTCGTCCTCGGCGGCGACCACTCGATCGCGCTCGGGACGCTGGGCGGCCTCGCGAAGGCGCACGGGGCGCCCGGCGGGGTCCTCTGGATCGACGCGCACGCCGACCTGAACACGCCCGAGACCTCGCCGAGCGGCAACGTCCACGGGATGCCGCTCGCGGCGGCGCTCGGGCTCGCGGGCGACCATTTCGCGAGCGAGGCGTGGACGATCCCCGCCGTCGAGCCCGACCGGGTGGCGCTCGTGGGGATCCGCTCGCTCGACGACGGCGAGCGCCGGCGGATCCGCGAGCGCGGGGTCAAGGTCTTCACGATGAGCGACATCGACCGGATCGGGATCGAGCGCGCGATCCGGGAGTCGCTCACGCACATCGCCGGCCCGGGCTTCGTCCACGTCTCGCTCGACCTCGACGCGCTCGACCCCGAGGTCGCCCCCGGCGTCGGCACGCCCGTGCGGGGCGGGCTCTCCTACCGCGAGGCCCACCTCGCGCTCGAGCTCGTGGCGGAGTCCGGGCTCGCGGGCTCGCTCGAGGTGGTCGAGGTGAACCCGATCCTCGATCGCGAGAACGCGACCGCGGAGCTCGCGGTCGAGCTCGTCGCGAGCGCGCTCGGCCAGTCGATCCTCTAGGCCGCCCGACTCTCAGGCGCTGACCCGGGAGAACTGGGGCAGGATCTCCCTGCCGTAGGTCTCGAGCGTGGCCTCCTGGCCCTCGGTCATCAGGTAGATGTTGAACTGGTCGACGCCGATCGACTCGAGCTCGCGCAGCTTCGCGATCGCCTGCTCGGGCGTGCCGAGCACGCAGAACCGGTCGCAGATCTCGTCGGTCACGAACTCGCCGTGCTTGGCACCCACGCGGGAGTGCTCGTTGTAGTCGTAGAACTTCCGCGCCTCGACGTAGTCGGTCAGCACCTTCGGGACGACCGAGCCGTCGGTCCCGTAGCGGTCGATCAGGTCCTGGACGTGGTTCGAGACCATCGCCGGGAACCAGCGCACCTGGTCGCGCGCGTCCGCGAGGTCGGCGGAGATGTGGCTGGGGGCGCTGACGATGCACTTGAGCGCCGCCGGGTCGCGTCCGGCCTCCTCGGCGGCCTTCCGGGCCGTGGCCATGATCCACTGGATGATGTCCGGGTCGGCGAGCTGGATGATCACGCCGTCGCCCTGCCGGCCCGCGACGGCGAGCGCCTTGGGGCCGTAGCCGGCGACGTGCATCTCGATCTCGGGCAGCTCGGGTCGCACCCACTTCAGCTGCAGCTGCTTGTCGTTCCAGGTCACCTCCTCGCCGTTCATGAACGGCTTGACCATCTTCAGCGCCTCCTCGAAGTCCGCCACCTTCATCGGCTTTCTCCCGATGTAGCGGACGGCGGAGTCGCCGCGGCCGACGCCCATGATCATCCGGCCGTCGGAGATGTCCTGCAGCGTCGCGTACGCGCTCGCCAGCACCGTCGGGTCACGCGTGGCCGGGTTGGTGACCATGTGCCCGAGCTTGATCGTCGAGGTCTCCTTCGCGAGCACGGCCATCACCGGCATCGACTCCTGCCAGAGCACGTGCGAGTCGTACGTCCAGCCGTACTCGAACCCCTGCTCCTCCGCGAGCTTCGTCAGGTCGATCAGGCGCTGGTAGGGCGGGTCGGGGAGGACGGTGACGCCGAAGCTGAGCATGGGACCCCCGTGGTCGGGTGCAGGGAAAGATGGATTCTTCCGCGAAAGTGCGTCCGTGGCAAACCTGCCCTACTACGCCTTCGCCGTCGCGGCCGGCGCGATGCTCCCGATGCAGTTCGGGATCAACGCCCAACTGGCCTCCTGGGTGGGGAGCCCGCTGCGCGCGACGCTCGTCTCCTTCGTGGTCGGCTCGCTCGTGCTCTTCCTCGCCACGCTCCTCTTCGCGCGGGGTGTTCCTGCCGGTGAGCGGCTCTCGGCGGCGCCGTGGTGGGTGTGGCTCGGCGGCTTCCTCGGGGCCTTCTACGTGCTCGGGAGCGTGGTCACCGCTCCGAAGCTCGGCGCGGCCGCCCTCTTCGCGTTCATTCTCGCCGGCCAGGCCACGGCGTCGCTCGCGGTCGACCACTTCGGGCTCGTCGGCTTCGCCGAGAACCACGTCACGCCGGGCCGGCTCGCCGGGATGGCCTTCGTCGCCCTCGGCGTCGCGCTCGTCCGCTTCTACTAGAGGTCGAGCGCTGCGCGGACGGCGGGGTCGCGCAGCGACTCGCCGACGAGGTCGGCCTCGTCGAGGAGCACGCCGGGGAACGAGGGGATCCCGATCACGAACATCCCCGCAGCCCGCGCCGCTGCGACGCCCGTCGGGGAGTCCTCGAGCGCGATCGAGCAGGACGGCTCGGCGCCGAGCAGCTCGCAGGCCCTGAGGTAGATGTCCGGCGAGGGCTTCGGCTCGGCGACCTCGTCGGCCGCGACGACGACCTCGACCTCGCCGGCGAGCCCCGCGCAGGCGAGCGCCCCGCGGAGCAAGCGGCCGGGCGTGTTCGACGCGATCGCGACCGGGACGCGTGCCCGCACCTCGCGCACGAGCTCGAGCGCGCCGGGGAAGGCGACCGCCTCCTCGAACAGGCGGCGCTCGACGAGCTCGAGCAGCTCGGCGCCGAGCTGCGGCCCACGGCCCGGCTGTCCGAGCAGCCGTTCCAGCACCCGCGACCCCGCGGTCGACGAGGTCCCGATCAGCGCCCGCTTCTCGTCCGCGCCGAAGACGCGCCCGTAGCGGACGAAGAGCTCCTCCTCGGCCCGCGTCCAGCACTCCTCGGTCTCGAGCAGGAGCCCGTCGCAGTCGAAGACGACCGCCTCGGGTGGGGCAGGGGGAGCGGTCAGCCTTCCGCGACCCAGGCGATGGTCTTGGCGGCGAGGCGGTCGAGCGCCTGCACGGAGAGCTCGATGTGCTCGGGCTTCGTGTCCTCCAGCTTCGTGTGCGAGAGCCCGCGCAGGCTCTGGACGAAGAGCATCACCGTCGGGACGCCGGCGCGAGCGGCCTCGGCCGCGTCGTGGAGCGGGCCGGAGGGAAGCTTGTGCGAGTCGCCGGCGACCTCGCGGATCGCCTCGTCGGCGAACCCGATCAGCGTCTCGTCGAAGAGGATCGGGTCGATCTCCCAGATCCGCTCGTGCTCCCACCCGATCTCCTCCTCGGCGGCGAAGCGGTCGCAGGCGTCGCGGACCTGCTCCCACATCGAGGCGAGCTTGGCCGCGTCGAGGTGGCGCATGTCCAGGAGCTGCACGGCGGTCTCGACCACCGAGGTGACGATCCCGGGGCTGCACTTGACGTCGCCGCTCGTCAGGACGGCGCCGTCGCCGACCCGGCGCGCGATCTCGCGCAGCTCGAGCGCCAGCTTGGCCGCCCCGGCCAGGGCGTCGCGGCGCACGTCCATGGGCGTCGAGCCGGCGTGGGCGGCCTGGCCGCGCCAGGTGATCCGGTGCCGCTCGACCCCGTAGGTGCCGAGCACCGCGCCGAGTGGAAGGCCGAGGCCCTCGAGCACCGGCCCCTGCTCGATGTGGAGCTCGAGGTAGGCGGCCGCACCCTCGAGCCGGCTGTGCGCCTCGAGGGCGGTGTCCAGGTCGACGCCGTGCTCGCGGAGGGCGTCCGGGAGCGAGATCCCGTCCCGGTCGATCAGAGCGCGCAGCTCGTCCTGGTCGGCCATCGTCCCCGAGGCGGCCGAGGAGCCGAGCAGCGAGCGGCCGAAGCGCGCCCCCTCCTCGTCGGCCCAGTTGACGAGCTTGACGGTGACCGGCGGGGTGCCTTCCTCCGCGATCCGGCGCAGCACCTCCACGCCGGCGAGCACGTTCAGGCACCCGTCGAGCCAGCCGCCGTTCGGGACCGAGTCGATGTGGCCGCCGATCAGGACGGCGCGCTCGGAGTCGCCGCGCAGCGTCCACCACTCGTTCCCGGCCTCGTCGACCTCGTAGTCGAGCGGCAGCCCTTCGAGCTTCGAGCCGAGCCACTCCTTCGCCTGCGCCCAGGTCGCCGTCCAGGCGACGCGCTGGGCGCCGTTCTCGTCGCCCGTCAGCTCGCGCAGCTCGCGCAGCTCGGCGACGGTGCGGGAGGGGTCGAGCGCCACGGCCGGAGCATATAACCGGTCTCGAACTGGCATGTCACACGGCCCGAGAGTGTGGTAAGCAGTAGCGGTGGCAAGCGCAGCTGTCGTGACGGAGGGGCCCGGACGGCGCCGGGAGTCGCTCCAACGGACGTGGGAGACGACGTGGATCACGACGGTGGTCCTGCTCGTCCTCTGGGGCGTCTGGGAGGCGTACAAGTGGATCGGCGAGCGCCAGGGGATCCGCTGGCCGTTCCCCGTCAACGAGCGGACGATGCCGCACGTGCACGAGATGGTCGGCCAGCTCTTCGAGCCGTCGCGGCGGAACGGGCCGCTCCTGATCGACGTCCTGCTCGACGCCGCCGCCTACACGGCGCGCGAGGCCGCGGTCGGGTTCGTCCTCGGCGCCTCCGTCGGCTTCCTGATCGCGGTCGTGCTCTCGGAGTCGAACCTGCTCCAGCGCGGCTTCCTCCCCTACATCGTCGCGTCGCAGACGATCCCGATCCTCGCGATCGCCCCGATGGTCGTCGTCTGGGTCAACCCGAAGCTGCCCGACCCGCTCGCGGGCTGGGGCGCGGTAGCGGTGATCTCGGCCTACCTGACCTTCTTCCCGGTCACGATCAACACGCTGCGCGGCCTGGGGAGCGCCGACCCGCGGGCGGTCGAGCTGCTCCGCTCCTACGCGGCGAGCCGCTGGGCGATCCTCTGGAAGCTGCGGGTGCCGGCGTCGTTCCCCTACCTCTTCTCGGCGTTGAAGATCGCGGCGCCGGCGGCGGTCGTCGGCGCGATCATCGGCGAGCTCCCCTCCTCGATCCAGGAGGGGCTCGCCGGCGCGATCCTCAACTTCAACCAGTACTACACGAGCTCGCCCCCGAGTCTGTGGGCGACGAACATCGTCGCGGCCGCGCTCGGGATCTCGTTCTTCGCCGTCGTCGCCCTCGGCGAGAAGCTGCTGGTGCGCCGAGCCCCGGAGAACGTCGCGTGAGCGCCGTCCCCGGCCCTGCCGCCGTCTCCGTCGAGGGGCTGTCGAAGCGGTTCGAGCGCGGCGACGTGCTCGCGCTCGACGCGATCGACCTCGACGTCCGCCCGGGCGAGTTCGTCTCGCTGATCGGCCCGTCGGGCTGCGGCAAGTCGACGCTGCTCCGGATCATCGGCGACCTCGTCCAACCCACGCAGGGAACCGTCTCGGTCAACGGCAAGAGCGCCCACCAGGCCCGGCTCGACCGCGACTACGGGATCGTCTTCCAGGACGCCGTCCTCTACGACTGGCGCACCGTCGGCCGCAACATCGCCCTCCCGCTCGAGATGGCCGGCTGGGACCGCCGCCGCCGCGACGCGCGCGTGCAGGAGATGCTCGAGCTCGTCGAGCTGACCGGCGTTCGAGAAGCACCACCCGTGGCAGCTGTCCGGCGGGATGCAGCAGCGCGTCTCGATCGCCCGCGCGCTCTCGTTCTCGCCGGCGCTCCTGCTGATGGACGAGCCGTTCGGCGCCCTCGACGAGATGACGCGCGAGCGGCTGAACAACGAGCTGCTCGGGATCTGGGGGGCCACGGGCTCGACGGTCGTCTTCGTCACCCACTCGATCGCCGAGTCGGTCTTCCTCTCGACGCGCGTCGTCGTGATGTCGGCCCGGCCCGGCCGGATCGCGGGCGTCGTCGAGATCGACCTGCCCCAGCCGCGCGGAGCGGAGACCCGTGAGCATCCGCGCTTCGCCGAGCACATCACCCAGGTGCGGCGCCTCCTTCGCCAGGGCCACGCCGACGAGGCGATCGAGGGCGACTCCGACGTGCCGCTCTACGTCGCGGAGGAGGGGCTGTGAGCGCGGTCGGCGTGGCGGAGGTGCCCCGGGGCGCGCTCGGACGCCGGGTCGGGCGCCGCGTCGGCGACTGGATCCCGGCCGCGCTCGTGCTCGTGGGTGGGATCGGGCTGTGGGAGGGGCTCGTGCGGGCGCTCGACGTCCAGCGCTTCCTGCTCCCGGCGCCGTCCGCGATCGCCCAGACGCTCTGGGAGCGGCGCGGCCCGCTGTTCGACGCGGGCGTCTACACCTTCACCGAGGCGTTCGGCGGCTTCGTGGTCGGCTGCACCCTCGCGGTGCTGGCCGCGATCGTGCTCGCCCGCTTCCGCCGCCTCGCGCGCTCGCTGATGCCGTTCGCGATCGCCGCCAACGCCGTTCCGATCATCGCCTTCGCGCCGATCACGAACCAGTGGTTCGGCCCGCTCGAGAAGACGTCGAAGATGGCGATCGCGGCGATCCTCGTCTTCTTCCCGGTGCTCGTGAACACGCTGCGCGGGCTGACGTCGGTGCGGCCGTCCTCGATCGAGCTGATGCGCTCCTACGCCGCCGGGGAGGTCGAGATCTTCCGGCGCGTGCGGCTGCCGAACTCGCTCCCCTACCTCTTCTCCGCCCTGAAGGTGGCGACGGTGCTGGCGATGATCGGCGCGATCGTGGGCGAGTACTTCCTCAGCTCCCAGGAGGCGCTCGGGTTCCAGATCCGGAACTCGGCCGCGCTCTTCCAGTTCGAGCTCGCCTGGGCGGCGATCGTGGTCGCGAGCCTGCTCGGGATCGCGTTCTACTCCTCGGTCGCGGTGATCGAGCGGCTGACGATGGGCTGGCATGCGTCGGCGAGGGCGGAGTGAGATGCTAGGAGAGCTTTTCAGGCAAGCGGGTCGTTCAGGGCAACCACAGGGAAAGGACGAAGGCATGAAGGGTCGGGCATGGCTCGTACTCGCAGGGATCCTCGCGGCGCTGGCGCTCGTCGCAGCAGGCTGCGGCGGCAACGACGACGAGGGCAGCAGCGCGGACGGCGGGACGACGACGGAGGGGAGCGCGCCGGCGGAGCTGGACAAGGTCACCCTGCAGCTGAAGTGGGTGACGCAGGCGCAGTTCGCGGGCTACTACGCCGCGCTCGAGGAGGGGTACTACGAGGACGAGGGGCTCGACGTGACCCTGAAGCCCGGCGGCCCCGACATCACCCCGGAGCAGGTCGTGGCGAGCGGCCAGGCCGAGTTCGGGATCGACTGGCTGCCGGCGCTGCTCGCGGCCCGCGACCAGGGCGGCGACCTCGTCAACGTCGCGCAGGTCTTCAACAAGAGCGGCATGACCGAGGTGACCTGGGCGGACAGCGGGATCACCGACGTCGCCGGGATGAAGGGCAAGAAGGTCGGCGTCTGGTGCTGCGGGAACGAGAACGAGCTCTACGCCGCGCTCGTCAAGAACGGGATCGATCCGAAGTCGAAGGACGTGACGATCGTGAACCAGCCGTTCGACATGAGCCTCTTCCTGAACAAGGAGGTCGACGCGGCCGCCGCGATGACCTACAACGAGCTCGCGCAGGTGCTCGAGACGAAGAACCCGGACACGGGCGAGCTCTTCACGCTCGACGACCTGAACGTGATCTCGATGGAGGACGCCGGGACCGCGATGCTCGAGGACGGGATCTTCGTCACGGGCGAGTGGATCGCGGACGAGGCGAATCAGGACATCGCCCGCCGCTTCCTCAAGGCGAGCTTCCGGGGCTGGGCCTTCTGCCGCGACAACCAGGACGCCTGCCTCAAGCACGTGCTCGACAGCGGCCCGACGCTCGGCGAGGGCCATCAGGCCTGGCAGCTGAACGAGATCAACGCGATCACGTGGCCGAACGAGCAGGGCATCGGCGTGATGGAGGAGGCCGCCTTCCAGCGGACCGCCGACATCGCCAAGCAGTTCGGCGTGATCAAGGCGGATGCGTCGAGCGACGCGTATCGCACCGATCTCGCGGAGGCTGCGGTCAAGGAGCTGGAGGACGACGGGGTCGACGTCAACGGCTCCGGGTGGACGAAGGACACCGTCCAGGTGACCGAGGGCGGCGAGTAACGACGAGCCGAGAAGGGAGATCCGGATGTCAGTTCTGATCAAGGGGGGCCGCGTGGTCACGGCCTCCGACGACTACGTCGCCGACGTCTTCGTCGAGAACGAGCGGATCTCCCTGATCGGGACGTCGCTCGACGTCCCGGCCGACCGGGTGATCGACGCGTCCGGGAGCTACGTGCTCCCGGGCGCCGTCGATCCGCACACGCACCTCGACATGCCCTTCGGCGGCACCGTGACGGTGGACGACGTCGAGTCGGGCCAGCGTGCCGCCGCCCGCGGCGGCACGACCACCCACGTCGACTTCTGCATCCAGGCGCCGGGGACGTCCTTCACCGACTCGCTCGCGTCCTGGAAGGCGAAGGCCGAGGGCAAGCAGCTGATCGACATGGGCTACCACATCGCCGTCACCGACCTGAAGGAGGGCGGGACGCTCGAGGAGCTGGCGACGCTGCCCGACCAGGGCGTCACCTCCTACAAGCTCTTCATGGCCTACAAGGGCGCGCTGATGGTCGACGACGAGACGCTCTTCCGGACGATGGAGGTCGCCGCCGAGACCGGCGCGCTCGTGATGGTGCACGCCGAGAACGGCGACGCGATCGACGTCCTCGTCAAGCGGGCGCTCGAGCAGGGGAACACCGATCCCGTCTGGCACGCGCGCACACGGCCGCCCGAGACCGAGGGCGAGGCGACGAACCGCGCGATCCAGCTCGCCCGCGTCGCCGGCTGCCCGCTCTACGTCGTCCACGTCTCCTGCAAGGAGTCGGTCGAGCCGATCATGCTCGCCCGCGAGAAGGGCTGGGACGTCTGGGGCGAGACCTGCACGCAGTACTTCTTCGTCGACGAGACGTTCCTCGAGCGGCCCGGCTTCGAGGGCGCGAAGTACGTCTACACGCCGCCGCCGCGCGCCAAGGCGAACCAGGACGTGCTCTGGAACGCGGTGCGCACGGACGTGCTCTCGGCGATCTCGACCGACCACTGCGCCTTCCTCTGGGACGGCCAGAAGACGATGGGGCGCGACGACTTCTCCAAGATCCCGAACGGCGGCCCCGGGCTCGAGGACCGGCTGCGGATGATCCACCACTTCGGCGTCTCCGAGGGCCGGATCTCGCTCCACCGGATGGTCGACCTGCTCTGCACGACACCGGCGAAGCTCTTCGGGCTCTACCCGCGCAAGGGCTCCGTCGCGGTGGGCGCGGACGCCGACCTCGTGATCTTCGACCCGGCAGAAGCGGCACCTGATCACGGCTGCCGACCAGAACTCGAAGTCGGACTACAACCTCTACGAGGGCACCGAGGTCGTCGGCGACGTGGTCACCGTGCTCCTGCGCGGAAACGTGATCGTCGAGGACGGCGAGGTCGTGGGCGAGCCGGGCGTCGGCCAGTTCGTGCGCCGGGCCAAGTTCGGCGAGGAGCTCCGGGAGCCCGTCACCACCTAGCCGAAACGGACGCGTCCAGGGTCAGACCCTGGACACGTCCCGTTCGGCCGGCGGCGCGGCTAGCTGCCGCAGTGGATCCTCGGGTTGTACGGCGCGAGGACGCCGCTCGGGTTCGCCCGCCAGACCCACGCGTGGAGCGCATAGGCCTTCGGCAGCCCGTACCGGTTCCCCGGCTCGATCGTGGCGAACTCCTGCCCGAACAGCTTCGGCTTCGCCGCCCGCTTCCAGTCCTTCGCGAGGACGAGATACTCGAGCGCGACGAGCTTGACCTTGCCGTTCGCCCTCGGCTCGTAGACGAGGAGCTCCGGCTGGTCGGGGTCGATCTTCCCGTCGAGGAGCTTCGGGTTGAGCATGTGCACGCCCATCCCGCCCGCGCCGTTCGGGTCCTCGATGCAGGCGTAGCCCTTCAGGTCGCGCACCTTGACCGTGTAGCCGGCGGCCTTCGCGCCTGCTTCAGGGTCTGGAAGCCCGCCGTCGAGGACTTCGCCCCGGCGAGCCCGCCGGCCGCCCAGGCGACGCCGAC
Organism: uncultured Gaiellaceae bacterium; assembly: GCA_963846665.1. Classification (GTDB taxonomy): domain Bacteria; phylum Actinomycetota; class Thermoleophilia; order Gaiellales; family Gaiellaceae; genus Gaiellasilicea. The sequence continues at coordinate 2,075,623 of CAWJWW010000002.1, read as the reverse complement.
GAGCACGAGCACCGGCAGGAGCAGGGCCCCCGCGATCAGCGCGCGCCTCATGACGCGAGCGCCGGCTCCGGGTCCGGCCGGACGATCACGGTGTCGGCGACGCGGACGATCTCGTCGACGGGCAGGTCGGCGGCGGCCGCGTGGGCGCGGATCGCCTCCGGGCTCGAGGCCTGGTAGATGCAGACGGTGCCGACGCCGTTGCCCTCCTCGAGGACGTAGCTGCGGATCCAGCGGATGTCGTCGGACATCCGCTCTCCTTCGACGGTCGAGCGGGCCGCGGCCTCGCCGAGCTCCTCACCGGAGCGCCAGCCGCCGCGGCGGAGGATCACGTAGGTCTCCATCGAGACTCCTTTCATCGGATGTCTCGAGGCTAGGAGGGCCGGCGCGCACCGGCATCGGCAGGACTGCCTATGTTGGCGCCGGCGGCTACCGATCTTGGAGCAGCCCGAGCCCGGCGGCGGCGGCGACGGCCTCGCCGCGGCTGCCGACCTCGAGCTTGCGCAGGATCGAGGAGACGTGGTGGTCGACCGTCCGGGACGAGAGCACGAGCCGCTCGGCGATCGCGGCGTTGCGGAGGCCTTCGGCGAGCAGGTCGACGACCTCGAGCTCCCGCCTCGTCAGGCCCGCCGCGTTCCGCCGAGTCCCGGGCCGCGGGCCGCGGGGGACGCCGCGGACGCCGAGCTCGCGCAGCCGCTGGGCGACGCGCTGGGCGGCGGGGCGCGCCTCCAGCCGCTGGAACATCTCCAGCGCCCGCCGCAGCGCCGCCTCGTCCTCGGCGTCGCTCATCGCCAGGGCGGCCTCGTAGGGGCAGCCGAGGGCCGTCCAGGCGGTGGCGGCTCCGCGCCAGTCGCCCGCGAGCTGGAGCGCCCACGGCTCCGCGACGCCGTCGGGGAGCTCGTCCACGATCCCGTGCCGCGAGCGCCAGAACGCGAGCTCGCCCATCCACCAGGCCGACCGGCGCTCGACCGCCTGCTCGAAGGTGCGCTGCGTGAGCCCGCCGACATCCTCCGCGCGGCCCCCGTGCCAGGCGATCTCGGCCAGAGCAGCCGCGATCGGCGCGGCGCGCTCGAAGTCCTCCGCCGGCGCCGGGCATCCCGCTCGCCTCGTCGACCAGCTCGCGCGTCCCCGGGTCGCCGCGCCGCGCGCGGACGAGTGCCCGCGTGACGAGCCCGACGGTGCGCGGGTGGGGGGAGTCGCGGTTCTCGTCGATCAACAGCCCGGCCGTCGCCGCGGCCTCCGTCCAGCGCCCCTGGTCGAGCTCGGAGCGTGCGCGGCTGGCGAGCATCGCGAGCCGCCAGAGGTCGAGCTCGAGCTCGTCGCAGAGCGCGATCCCCTCGGCGTGCCAGCGGTTCGCGGCGTCGTGCGAGCGGTGGAGGGTGGCCGTATAGCCGAGGTTGTGGAGCGCGCGGGCGGCCCGCGTGGGGTGCTCGTGCCGCTCGGCGAGGTGGAGCGCCCGCTCCAGCGTGTCGGTCGCGCTCGGCCCGTCGCGCAGGAGCTCGCAGGTCCCGATCGTGATCGTCGCATCGAGCGCGGTCGCAGCGTCCCCGGCCGCCTCCGCGAGCTCGACCGCCCGCGCGCCGGCCCGCAGCGTCCCCTCGAAGTCGTCCTGATTGATCCGCAGGAGCGCGAGCCCTGCATACGCCCGCGCGAGCTCGTGCCCGGGCGGGAACAACGCCAGCAGCTCGATCGCTCCCTCGGCCGCGGCCTCCGCATCCGCCAGCTGCCCGCGGCAGGAGAGGTAGGGCACGATCCGGCCGAGTGCGTCGGCCTCGCGGCGGCTGTCGCCCGAGGCACGGTGGAGCTGGATCGCCTGCTCCAGCACCTCGATCGCAGCCCGCTGCTCGTCCGTGCAGTAGAGGGCGTCGGAGCGGCGCTCGAGCAGCGTCGCGCGCTCCCCGGGGGGCAGGCCGTCCGCGAAGCGCAGGGCCCGGGCGTAGTGCGCGGCCGCCTCGCGGTGAGCCCCGGCCGAGGCGGCGCGCTCGGCGGCGGCGACGGCGTAGCGGAGGACTGCCTCGCCGTCGCCCGCGGCATCGGCGTGATGGGCGAGCCGCGCGAGGTCCGGCCGTCCGTCGGGGGGCTCCGCCAGCGCGACGAGCGCCCGCCGGTGCAGGTCGAGCCGGCGTCGCGGCTCCAGCGCCTCCTCGAGCGCCAGCCGGGCGAGATCGTGGCGGAACTCGACCGCCCCGGCCCGCTCGACGAGGATCCCGGCGTCCGAGGCACTCCTCCAGCGCGGCGGCGTCCTCGCCGGCGAGCGCGTCCAGCAGCCACAGCTCCACGCGCGGCGGCGCGACCGCGACCGCGCCGAGCAGGCTCCGCGCAGGCTCGCTCAGCCGTGCGGCGCGCGCCAGGACGGCGTCCCGCACCGTCCCGGGGATGACGCCGGCGCCCGAGGCGAGCACCTCGGTGACGTAGAAGGCGTTGCCGCCGGTCAGGCGGTGAAGCTCGACCGGGTCGAGCGAGCCCCCGGCCAGTTCCCGGACCGCGTCGGGCGAGAGCGGCGGCACCGTCAGGCGCTCCACGCCCGCCCGCGTCGCGAGCTCGCCGAGCACGAGCCGGAGCGGATGCGCGGCGCCGAGGCCGTCGACCCGGTAGGTGCCGAGCACGAGCGCGGCGCAGCTCTCGATCCGCCGGGTGAGCACGCGGAGGACGTCGAGCGTCGCCTCGTCGGCCCAGTGCAGGTCCTCGAGGATCAGCACCGTCGGGCTCGGCCCGTCGAGCTCCTCCAGCAGCGCTGCGAGCACGTGGTGCGGCGGCTCGCTCGCCTCCACGAGCCGTGCCAGCTCGCCTCCGGTCTGGGCGCCGACGTCGGCGAGCGGGCCGAGCGGGCGAGGCGTGAAGAGCGCGTCGCAGGCGCCGGTGAGCAGCCGGACGGAGCCGCCGGCGCGGTCGCAGAAGGCGCGGACGAGCGCGGTCTTGCCCGCCCCTGCTTCGCCGGCGAGCAGGACGAGGCCGCCCCGGCCGGCAGCCGCCTCGTCCAGGGACGCGCCGAGCTCGTCGAGCAGGTCCTCGCGCTCGAGCAGCGGGCGCGCCTCGAGAGAAACGCTCACGTGCGAAGTGTGACGGCTCTTGGCGCTGCTGTACAGCTAGCGCGGCGCGCGCAGGCCGAGGCCGGCAGCGGCGGCTGCAGCCTCCCCGCGGCTGCCGACCTCGAGCTTGCGCAGGATCGAGGAGACGTGGTGGTCGACCGTCCGGGGCGAGAGCACCAGCTCGGCCGCGATCTCGGCGTTCCGCTTGCCCGTCGCGAGGAGCTCGAGCACCTGCACCTCGCGGGCGGTCAGGCCGGCCGGGTTCTCGCGCGTCGACTCCCGCGGGCCGCGCAGGCCGAGGCGGCGACGGAGCAGCGTCGCGGCGGGCCTGGCGCCGAGCCGGTCGAGCTCGGCCAGCGCCTCGGCGTCCCCGGCGTCGGCGAGGGCGCGCGCGGCCTCGTAGGGGCACCCGCGCCGCAGCCAGGCCGCAGCGGCCGCCTGCGCCGCTCCTGCGAATTGGAGTCGGTACGGCTCGGCGACCCACTCCGGCGGCTCGATCTCCGCGCCGGCGAGCCGCAGCCAGTAGGCCAGTTCGCCCGCGAACCAGAGATGGCGCTTCGCGACCGCGAGCTCGTAGACGGCGCGGGCCTCCTCGGCCGCGCGCGCGGGGTCGCCGGCGAGCCACGCTGCCTCGGCCCGAGCGGCGCGGACGTGGCCGAGCCGCTGCAGGTGCCCGCCGGGCTCGGCGAGCTCGAGCGCCTCGTCGAGCGCGGCGAAGGCGCCCGGGTCGCCGCGCCGCGCGCGGACGCGGCCGAGCGCGATCAGCGCGCTGATTCGACTGATCGGGTCGTGCAGCCCGTGCAGGACCGACGTGGCGACAGACGCGCCCTCGTCCCAGCGGCCGCGGTAGACCTGCACGAGCGCGAGCCACGAACGGGGGTAGACCGGCCAGAGCTCGTGTGCGTCGGCGAAGTCGATGCACTCGCGGAGCCAGCGCTCGGCGGCCTCGAGCTCCATCATCTCCCCCAGCCCGGTGCCGAGCATGTTGAGGGACGAGAGCTGCAGAACCTCGTTGCCCTCGTCGCCGGCGAGAACGAGGCTGCGCTCGAGCTCCTGCACGCCCTCCTCGATGCGGCCTGCCATCAGCAGCGACGTCCCGGTCATGTTGAGCCCGTACGCCTCGACCGCGAGGGCGCCGGCGGCGCGGGCGGTCGCGACCGCCTTCCGTCCCCAGGCGACCCCTTCCTCGTTGTCGCGGCTGAGCATCCGGACGTAGGCCTGGACTGCGTAGGCCCACGCCAGCTCGCGCCCGGGCGGCAGCGACTCGAGGATCTCGATCGCCTCCCGGTTCGCTTCCTCGGCCTCCTGGTTGCGGCCGAGCCTTGTGCTCGCATTCGTGACCCGGGAGAGTGTCTCGCCGACCTTCAGGCGGTCGCCCAGCTCGCGGTAGAGCGCGAGCGCTGCGTTGCGGGCCTCGGCCGACTCCTCGTAGAGGCCGGTGAGCATCGCCTCCTCGGCGTATTCGTCGAGGAGCTCGGCGTGCTCCCTCGGCGACAGCGTCCCGGCATGCCTGAGGGCGCGCCGATACTGCGCCGCCGCCTCACGGTGCGAGCTCGCCGCGGCCGCCATACGGGCCGCCGCAGGCGCGTAGCGAAGCACGGAGTCCTCGTCGCCGGCCTCCTCGGCGTGGTGGGCGAGCCGCGAGAGGTCGCCGCCGTTCTCGAGCGCGGCGAGGATCGCCGCATGGAGCGCGCGGTGACGGTGCGGCGGGATCTCGTCCGCCACCGCGAGACGAGCCAGCTCGTGCCGGAAGGCCACCGCGTCGCCCTCGGCGCGAAGGACTCCCGAGGCGAGGCAGTCGTCGAGGTGGGCGAGCTGCGAAGCGGCGACCCGCTCGAGCAGCGAGAGCTCAGCGCGCCTCGGCACGACGGCGATTGCGTCGAGCAGCCTGCGCGACTCCTCGTCGAGGAGCGCAGCCCGGGCGAGCACGGCGTCGCGAACGGTCGCCGGGAGCTCTGCGCCGCCCGAGGCCAGGATCTCGGTGACGTAGAACGCGTTTCCCAGCGTGAGCCGGTGGATCGCTACCGCGTCCGCCTCGAGCGGCTCGGCGAGGACGCGCACCGCGTCGAGCGAGAGCCGAGGCACCGAGAGCCTGACGACCCCGCGCGCCGAGACGAGCTCGCCGAGCACGATCCGGAGCGGGTGGTCGCCGTTCACCTCGTCGTCGCGGTAGGTCGCCACGACGACGAGCCCGCTTCCCTCGATCCGGCGACCGAGGACGCGGAGCACGTCGAGCGACGCCCCGTCCGCCCAGTGCACGTCCTCGAGCACGAGCGTGCCGCCGCGCTCGAGGGCGCGCGCGGCGACGCTCCGCGGATCGCCGGGCTCGAGGCCGACGTCGAGGAAGGGCCCGAGCGGCGTCGGCGCCGCGAGGTTCTCGCACGAGCCGACCCGGGCCTCGCCCGTCCGCGCGGCGAACGTGCGCACCAGCGACGTCTTGCCGACCCCCGCCTCGCCGCCGACGAACACGAGCCGGCCGCGTTGTGCGAGCAGCGAGCCGAGCTGCTCGAGAAGATCTCCCCGCTCGAGCAGCTCGGTCACGGCGCTGTTGTCTAGCGGGTCTGCGGGAAGCCGAGGTCGACCTTCGACGTGGCCGGGTCGGGCCAGCGCGAGGTGACGACCTTGCCCCGGGTGTAGAAGTTGATCCCCTCGGGCCCGTAGATGTGGGTGTCGCCGAAGAGGCTCGCCTTCCAGCCGCCGAACGAGTAGTAGGCGACGGGCACCGGGATCGGCACGTTGACGCCGACCATCCCGGCCTCGACCTCGAACTGGAACTGGCGGGCGACGCCGCCGTCCCGGGTGAAGATCGCGGTGCCGTTCCCGTACGGGTTCTCGTTCACGAGCCGGACGGCCTCGTCGTAGGTGTCGACGCGCGTGATCCCGAGCACCGGCCCGAAGATCTCGTCCTTGTAGGCGTCCATCTCGGGCGTGACGTCGTCGAGCAGGGTGACGCCGAGGAAGAAGCCGTCGCCCTCGGGCGCCGACTCGCGGCCGTCCGCGACGATCGTGGCGCCCTGCTCCTGTGCGCCGGCGACGTAGCCGACGACCTTGTCGCGGTGCTCCTTCGTCACGAGCGGGCCCATCTCGACCCCCTCGTCGAGGCCGTTCCCGACCTTGATCTTCGGGAGCCGCTCCTTGATCGCCGCGACGAGGTCGTCGCCGACCCCGCCGACCGCGACGACCTGGGAGATCGCCATGCAGCGCTCGCCCGCCGAGCCGTAGGCCGCGCTGACGGCGGCGTCCGCGGCCATCGAGATGTCGGCGTCGGGGAGGACGATCATGTGGTTCTTCGCCCCGCCGAGCGCCTGCACGCGCTTGCCGTGCTTCGCCCCCGTCTCGTAGATGTACTTGGCGATCGGGGTGGAGCCGACGAAGCTGACCGCCGCGATCTCGGGATGCTCGAGGAGCGCGTCGACCGCGACCTTGTCGCCGTGGACGACGTTGAAGACGCCGTCGGGGACGCCGGCCTCCTTGAGCAGCTCGGCCGTGAGCATCGACGCGCTCGGGTCCTTCTCGGACGGCTTCAGCACGAACGTGTTCCCGCAGGCGAGCGCCGGCCCCCACATCCACATGGGCACCATCGCGGGAAAGTTGAACGGGGTGATCCCGGCGACGACGCCGAGCGGCTGCCGGATCGAGTAGACGTCGATCCCGCCGGAGGCCTGCTCCGAGAAGCTGCCCTTGAGCAGGTGCGGGATCCCGCAGGCGAACTCGATCACCTCGAGCCCGCGCGCCACCTCGCCGTGGGCGTCGGAGAGCACCTTGCCGTGCTCGGCCGTGAGCAGGCGCGCGAGGTCGTCGCGGTGCTCGTCGAGCAGCTTGCGGATCCGGAAGTAGATCTCGGAGCGCTTGGAGAGCGAGGTCGAGCGCCACGCCGGGAAGGCCTTCCGGGCGGCCTGGACGGCGCGGTCGACCTCCTCGACGGAGGCGAGGTCGACCTCGGCCGCCCGGGCGCCGGTGGCCGGGTTGTAGACGGGGCCGGTGCGACCCGAGGTGCCGGCGACGGCCTTGCCGTCGATCCAGTGCGTGATCCGGGCGACGTCCGTGTCGCGCTCGGCGGGGCGGGCTGCCAGTTCGGTCATCGGAGCTCCTTCGAAAGATGTCGTCGAAGCGTACCGCGGACTAGACTGCGGCAGATGGCGACGATCGAGACCAACGCCCAGCTGGGGGAGCAGGTTCGCGCCGACGCGAAGGAGTTCGTGCTCCATTCCTGGTCGGTCCAGGACGCGATCAACCCCATCCCCGTCGCAGGGGCGGAGGGACGCCACTTCTGGGACTTCGAGGGCAAGCGTTACCTCGACTTCGCCTCACAGCTCGTGAACGTCTCGATCGGCTACGGCCATCCGAAGGTCGTCGCGGCGATCAAGGAGCAGGCCGAGAAGCTCGCGACGATCGGGCCGCCGATGGCGACGGAGCCTCGCTCGCGCCTCGGGCGCCTGCTCTCGGAGGTGACGCCGGGCGACCTGAAGATGTCGTTCTTCACGAACGGGGGCGCCGAGGCCAACGAGAACGCGATCAAGCTCGCACGCTGGTACACCGGCCGCCACAAGGTGATCGCGCGCTACCGCTCCTACCACGGGGCGACGGCGGGCGCGATGACGCTGACCGGCGACCCGCGCCGCTGGCACGCCGAGCCGGGGATCCCGGGCGTCGTGCGGATGCTCGACCCCTACACCTACCGCTGCCCGGCCGGGCATCCCGATCCCTGCCCCGTCTGCACCGGCGCACCTCACCTCGAGGAGATCCTCCAGTACGAGGGCGCCCACACCGTCGCCGCCGTGATCCTCGAGACCGTCACCGGCACGAACGGGATCATCCCGCCGCCCGAGGGCTACCTGCGCTCGATCCGCGAGACGTGCGACAAGCACGGGATCCTGCTGATCCTCGACGAGGTGATGGCCGGCTTCGGGCGCACCGGCAAGTGGTTCGCCTGCGACAACTGGGACGTCGTCCCCGACATCCTGACGATGGCCAAGGGGATCAACTCGGGCTACGTCCCGCTCGGCGCGATGACCGTCTCCCAGGCGATCTCGGAGTGGGTGCGCGACAAGTTCATGGCCGGCGGCCTCACCTACAGCGGGCACCCGCTCGCGTGTGCGTCCGCCGTCGCGTCGATCGAGGCGTTCCGCGAGGAGGGGATCGTCGAGAACGCCGCCGAGCAGGGCGCGTTCCTCGCGACGGCGCTGCCCGCGCTCGCCGAGAAGCACCCGTCGATCGGCGACGTGCGCGGGCTCGGCCTCTTCTGGGGCCTCGAGCTCGTCACGAATCGCGAGACGCGGGAGCCGCTCGTCCCCTTCAACGCCGGGGGTGAGGCGGCCGCGCCCGTCGCGCGGATGGCGAAGGCGGCGCTCGACCGGGGGCTCTACCTGATGACCCACTGGAACGTGGTCATGGTCTGCCCGCCGCTGACGATCACGCGCGAGGAGCTCGAGGAGGGTCTTGCGACCCTCGACGAGGTCCTCACCGTGGCCGACGAGTACGTCGTCTAGGGCTTCTGGGGGGAGTCGCTGGACTCGCGGACGAGCTCGTCCTTGGTCTCGGTGATCGAGTCCTTGAACTCCCGCATCCCCTTCCCCAGCGAGCGGCCCATCTCGGGCAGGCGCTTGGGGCCGAAGAAGACGAGCAGCACGACCGCGAGGATCAGCATCTCCGTGATTCCGATTCCGAATGGCATGACTCTGGTTCGGCGGCCGGCCTGAATCGGTTCGGTCAGTGCCCGAGCGTGCAGTCGCCGGCGTCGGTGCCGGCGGCGCCGGGGAGCCGGCCGAGCAGCTCGGCGAGGGTCGCCAGCTCCTCGGGCTCGTAGCGCTCCTCGAAGAGCGCGCGGACCGAGGCGATGTGCGAGCAGGACGCCTCGGCGAGGCGCTGGCGCCCCGCGTCGGTGAGCGCTGCGTAGGTGATGCGCGCATCCGAGGCGCAGCTGCGCTTCTCGACGAGCCCGACCTCCTCGAGCCCGTCGAGGAGACGGGTCACCCCCGACGGGGTCAGCTGCAGACGCTCCGCGAGGACGACGCGCTTGAGCATCCCCGACTCCTCGCGGGAGAGGTGGAGGAGCGTCTCGTAGTCGTTGATCGTCAGCGCATGCTGCTGGAGCAGCTCGGCATTGAAGGTGCGCGAGAGCGCCGCATGGCCGCGCAGGAGCCGAACCCACGCCGTCAGCGCGGTTTCGGAAAGCAGTTGATCGGTCAATACTTGACTACTCATGGTTTTGCGCTACTTTGGTTGCGCACTCAAAGAATAGCACCATCGACGAAGGAGAAACAATGAGCATCACGCAGGACACCACCGAGATTTCGACCTCGATCCCGGGCGGCACGTGGGGCCTCGACCCCGTCCACTCGGACGTCGGCTTCGCCGTCACGTACAGCGGCGCGGGCACGTTCCGCGGCACGTTCGACACGATCGACGCCTCGCTCGTGGACGGCAAGCTCGAGGGCAGCACCGCGGTCTCGACCATTCGCGTCGACGACCCGAACCTCCAGGGCCACCTCCAGTCGCCCGACTTCTTCGACGCGGAGCAGCACCCGACGCTCTCGTTCTCGGCCGACTCGATCGAGCGCGACGGCGACGCCGTCACGATCGAGGGCGAGCTGACCCTCCGCGGCGAGACGAAGCCGGTCACGCTCACCGGTAGCGTCGTCGGCCCGACCCCGGACGCGTATGGCAACCAGCGGGTCGCCTTCGACGTCGCGACCACGATCGACCGGCGCGAGTTCGGGATCGAGCTGGAACCTCGAGCTGCCGACCGGCCAGCCCGCGCTCGGCAACGACGTCAAGCTGACCGCGAACCTCGCGCTCGTCCAGGCGCAGGCGTAACGATGCGGATCGTCGCCCTCAGCGGCAGCCTCCGGGCCGGCTCGCACAACACGCTGCTCCTCCAGGCGGCTGCCGCGGGGGCGCCGGACGGGATCGAGCTCGAGCTCTACGAGGGCCTGAAGGAGATCCCGCCCTACGACGCCGACGACGACCTCCCGGGCGCGCAGCCCGAGCCCGTCGAGCGGTTGCGGGCGGCGCTCGCCGCCGCCGACGCGGTCCTGGTGGCGACCCCGGAGTACAACTCGTCGATCCCGGGCGCGCTCAAGAACGCCCTCGACTGGGTCTCGCGGCCGCTCGCCGACTCTCCGGTCCGCAACAAGCCGGTGGCGGTCCTCTCGTCGAGCACCGGCATGTTCGGCGGCGTCTGGGCGGCGGCCGAGACCCGGAAGGTGCTCGGCGCCCTCGGCGCCCGCACGCTGGAGGAGACCGTCTCCGTGCCGAAGGCCCACGAGCGGCTCGCCGACGGCGTCGACGCGGAGCTGCTCGCCGAGATCCGGGGCGTCGTGGGCGCGCTCGCTGCAGCCGTCGCGGCGCGGACGGAGGGCCTGCAGGCCGCCTAGCTCCGGGTCGCCTAGCTTGGGCGACTAGTCGGGCCAGATGTCGCCGTCGACGAGCTCGACCGAGTTTCCGGCCGGGTCGCGCACGTAGAGCGACCGTCCGCGGCCGTCCCAGTCGACCGTCTGCTCGACCTCCACCTCGCGGCCGCGAAGCCGCCCGGCCCAGTCCTCCAGCGATCCCGGCTCGACGCCGAAGGCGACGTGGCCTGCCCCCGACGCTCCGTGCGAGGGCACCCGCCGGCCGGGCTGCGAGGCGAGTCCCGGGTCGAACAGCAGCAGCATGCCGCCGTCCGGGAGCCGGAACGCCGCGCCGAGCTCGTCCGGCTCCTCGACGAGGCGGAGCCCGAGGACGTCGATGTAGAACGACGCCGTCGCGCGGACGTCGGCGGCGTACAGCACCGTCTCGTAGACGCTCCGGATCACCGCGCGGAGTCGGCGACGACGCCGAGCGGGCCGCGCGTCAGCTCGGTGCGGCGCGTGTCCGGGTCGGTCACGAGCGACCAGACGACCGTCCCCGCCTTGTCGATCAGGAACGTCCCCCGGACGGGAGCCCCCGTCTCCTCGTTGAAGACCCCGTACGCCTTCGCTGCCGCGCCGTGCGGCCAGAAGTCGGAGCCGAGCGCGAAGCCGAGCCCGAGGCGCTCCTTCCACGCCTTCCGGGCGGGCGCCGTGTCGCACGAGACCATCACGACGTCGGTGTCGGCCTCGTCGAATGCGCCCAGGTTCTCCTGCAGGTCGAGGGCCTCCTCCTCGCAGAGCGGCGTGAAGGCGAAGGGATGGAAGACGAGCAGGACGTTCCGGCGGCCGGCGAAGTCGGAGAGCCGGACGCGCTCGGCCCGGTCGACCTCGAGGTCGAAGTCAGGCGCCGCGTCTCCCGTCTGGATCAAGCCCGGCCTCCTCGCCGTTCGCAGTCGGGCGATAGTACCGCCGTCCGCGCAGCTCCTCGGGGAGGTAGTCCAGCTCGGAGCCGCGGGGGTCGGTGTGGGGGTCGACGTAGCCCTCGCCGTGGCCGAGCTTCTTCGCACCGGCGTAGTGCGCGTCTCGGAGCATCGCCGGCGGCCGGAGATTGCCGCCCTCGCGGACGTCCTTGCGCGCCGCCCAGATCGCGTTCGCGGACGCCTTCGACTTGGGCGCGTTCGCCAGGTAGAGCACCGCCTGCGAGAGGTTCAGCTGCGCCTCGGGCAGGCCGACGTGCTCGAGCGCCTGCGCCGCCGCCACCGCGACCTGGAGCGCTCGCGGGTCGGCGTTGCCGACGTCCTCGGAGGCGAAGATGACCATGCGGCGCACGATGAAGCGCGCGTCCTCGCCGCCCTCGAGCATCGCCGCGAGGTAGTAGACGGCCGCGTCGGGATCGGAGCCGCGCATCGACTTGATGAACGCGGAGACGAAGTCGTAGTGCTGGTCCGCGCCCTTGTCGTACCGGAGCGGGCGCTTGCGGGACGCGTCGGTCACGTGCCGCTCCTCCAGCGGGACGCCCTCGGCCTGTGCGGTCTCCCAGGCGATCTCGACGGTGCTGAGAGCCGAGCGGGCATCGCCGCCGGCGCGCACGGCGATCAGCTGCGCGACCTCGTCCGGAACCTCGGCGCCGATCGCCTCTGCGCCGCGCCGCACCACCTCGACGAGCTCGGCCTCCCCGAGCGACTCGAGCTCGACCACCTGGCAGCGCGAGAGGAGCGCCGAGTTGACCTCGAAGTACGGGTTCTCGGTGGTCGCGCCGACGAGCGTGACGAGCCCCTCCTCGACCGCGGGCAGGAGCGCGTCCTGCTGGCCCTTGTTGAAGCGGTGGATCTCGTCGATGAACAGGATCGTGCGCCGGCCGTGGGCACCGAGCCGCTCGCGCGCCTCCGCGAGCACGCGGCGAACGTCGTCCACGCGGGCCGAGACGGCCGAGAGCTCCTGGAACGCGGCTCCCGTCGCGGCGGCGACGATCCGCGCCAGCGTCGTCTTCCCGACGCCGGGCGGGCCGTAGAGGATCAGCGAGCGGAGGCGGTCCTCCTCGATCGCGCGGCGGAGTGCCGAGCCGGGGCCGAGCACGTGCTGCTGGCCCACGAGCTCGTCCAGCGAGCGCGGACGGACGCGCTGGGCCAGCGGCGCGTGGGCGGCGGAGCGCTCGCGTGGCGGCATCGGCGAAGAGGTCGCTCATGCGGGCAGTATGCTCCGCGCGTGGCGACGCACGGGGCCGAGGACTTTTCGCAGCCGGTGCTTCCCGGCGACGCCGGGAGCGACTACGAGCGCTACCTGAACACGGTCGAGCTGCTCGCGCTCCAGAAGGGGCCGGACGAGTGGGTGCACCGGGACGAGCTCCTCTTCCAGGTCGTCCACCAGTCCTCCGAGCTCTGGCTCAAGCTCGCCTGGAACGACACCGAGGCAGCCACGCAGCATCTCGGCTCGGACGAGGTCGCGCACGCGGTGCGCCTGCTCCGGCGCTCGGCGCTCTGCCTCGTCTACGCGACCACGCAGCTCGACATGCTCGAGCAGATGTCGCCCTGGGAGTACCAGGGGATCCGGAAGGTGCTCGGGCACGGCAGCGGCTTCGACTCGCCCGGCTGGCGCGAGATCCGGCGCGTTGCGCCCGCACTCGGGGTCGCGTTCGCCCGTCAGCGCGAGCAGGCGGGCCTCTCGCTCGCCGACGTCTACGTCAAGGGCCGTGACCACGAGCTGCTCTACCAGCTCGCCGAGGCGCTGATCGAGCTGGACGAGCGGATCTCGATGTGGCGGATGCGCCACTACAAGGTCGTCGCCCGGGTGATCGGGGACTCCGTCGTCGGGACCCAGGGGACGCCGGTCGAGGTGCTCGGGCGCCTGGTCCACCACTCGTTCTACCCGGAGCTCTGGCGCGTCCGGAACGAGCTGACGACCCTCTCGAACGAGCAGGGATGAGCGCCGCCGAAACCGGCCTCAAGGACGAGGCCGTCGGGCTGCTCCAGCAGCTCCTGCGGCTGAACACGGTCAACCCGCCCGGGAACGAGACGGTCGCCGCCGAGTGCCTGCGCGACTACCTCGCCGCGAACGGGGTCGAGGCACAGCTCTACGCGCGGACGCCGGAGCGCGCGAACCTCGTCGCCCGGATCCCCGGCGGCGACGGGCCGAGCCTCGCCTTCCTGTGCCACACGGACACCGTCGTCGCGGAGCCGTCGGAGTGGTCGCGCGACCCGTGGTCCGGCGACCTCGTCGACGACCACGTCTGGGGCCGTGGCGCGCTCGACATGAAGAACCAGGTGGCGGCGAGCGCCGTCGCCCTCGCCTCGCTCGCGCGTGAGGGCTTCAGGCCGCCCGGCGACCTCGTCCTGATCGCGGCCGCCGACGAGGAGGTCGGGAAGGCGTTCGGGCTCGAGTGGCTCTGCGAGGAGCACCCGGACGCCGTGCGCGTCGACTACGCCGTCAACGAGGGCGGTGGCGAGCGGGTCGAGCTGGGTGGCTCCGCGTACTACCTGCTCGCGAGCGCCGAGAAGATGACCGCCCCGTTCCGGGTGCACGTGCGCGGGCGGAGCGGCCACGCCTCGATGCCCGGAATCGCCGACAACGCGCTCCTGAAGGCGGCCCCGCTGATCGAGCGGCTCGGCGCCTACCGGCCGGAGCCCTCCGTCGGCCCCGAGGTGGCCGGGTTCCTCGACGCCGTGCTCGGCGAGCAGCCCGCACCCGCCGACGTGCTGGAGCGCCTGCGGGCCGTGGACGAGCTCGCGGTCGAGCTGATCGAGCCGCTGCTCGCGCTGACGTTCTCGCCGACGATGATCTCCGCCTCCGAGCGCCGCAACGTGATCCCGGGCGCCGTCGACCTGACCGTCGACTGCCGCCTCCTGCCCGGCCAGACGCCCGAGGACGCCGAGCCGATCGTCCGCTCCGTGCTGGGTGAGGGCGACTACGAGCTCGAGTGGATCGAGCGCTGGGGCGGCACCCGCTCGACGCTGGAGACGCCGCTCTACGCCGCGATCGAGCGCTGGGTGGCCGAGAACGACCCCGAGGCACGGGTCGCGCCGACCTGTTGCGCCGGCTTCACCGACTCGCACTGGCTCCGGGACGCCTTCGGCACCGTTGCCTACGGCTTCTTCCCGATGCGAACGATGAGCGCCGAGCTGGCGGCCCGCCTGATCCATTCCGCCGACGAGCGCGTGCACGTGGACGACCTCGGAGCTCGGGGTCGAGTTCCTCCGCGACGTGGCGCGCTCGCTGTCCTGATGCTCGAGCTGCCCTGATGCTCGAGCTGCGCTGATGCTCGAATTGCGCGACGCCGAGGGCGCCTTCGAGGCGATCGAGGCGTATCTGCGCGAGCACGGCTTCTTCGCCCCCGGCGGCGAGGCACTCTGCGCCGACCTCTACCTCGGCTACGGGCTCTCGGCGCCGCTCCTCCGACGTGCGACCGCGCCGCCGGAGCCCCTCGACCTTCCGCTCGCAGCCGTGTCGGTCCGGGCACACGTCCCCCGCGGCCACGGCCGGGGCTCTAAGCCTCGGACGTGTCCGGATCGGCCGGTGGGAGCGGACGTGGACCGACGAGGCCTACGCGGCCGCGGTCGAGGCGGTGCGCGCGGCGATCCGCCGCGGCGACGTCTACCAGGTCAACCTCGTCCAGCATCTCGCGGCCGACTTCGACGGCGACCCGGAGGCGCTCGCGGCGGCACTCGCCGGCCTGCGCCCGCTCGCGCCCTACCTCGCCGGCGACGGCTGGGCGATCGCGTCCGCCTCGCCCGAGCTCTTCCTCGCCCGCCGCGGCCGGACGGTCTGGACGATGCCGATCAAGGGCACCCGCCCGCTGGGCGAGCACGTCGAGGGGCCGAAGGACGAGGCCGAGCACGTGATGATCGTCGACCTCGAGCGGAACGACCTCTCGCGCGTCTGCGAGCCGGGCTCGGTCCGCTGGCCGGAGCTGATGGCCGAGCGCGAGCTCGCCGGCGTCACCCACCTCGTCTCCCGCGTCGAGGGGACGCTTTGTGAGGACGTGGGCCTCGCGGAGCTGCTCGCCGCGATGTTCCCGGGCGGCTCGATCACCGGGGCGCCGAAGCTGGCGGCGCTGGACGAGATCGCGCGCCTCGAGCCCGTCGGGCGCGGCGCCGCCATGGGGGCGCTCGGGACCGTGCGCGGGAACGGCGATCTCGAGCTGGCGCTGACGATCCGGACGTTCGCCGTCGCGGCGGGCCGGATCCATCTCTGGGTCGGCGGCGGGATCGTCTGGGACTCCGACCCGGAGGCCGAGATCGAGGAGTCGTGGACGAAGGCGCGGCCGCTGCTCGCGGCGATCGGCGCCCCGCTCGAGGTGGCGGCTTGACCCTGCTGGCCGTCGCGGTCGGTGGCCGCGGGCTCGTCGATCCCGGTGAGCCGGTGCTCCGCGCCGACGACGAGGCGTTGATGCGCGGGCGGGCCGCGTTCGAGACGATCCGGGTCTACGAGGGCAACCCGTACCGGCTCGCCGAGCATCTCGAGCGGCTGGCGGGCTCCGCCGAGGCGATCGGGCTTCCGAGCGTGAACCGGCTCGAGCTGGAGGAGCTCGCCCGGCAGGCGCTCGAGGCGGCCGGCCGTCCCGACGCCGTGCTTCGCTTCTACTGGACGCCGGGCTCGGGCGAGGGGCCGGCGACGGCGCTCGCCCTCGTCAGCGAGGTGCCCGCCCACTACGACGCGCTGCGCGAGCGGGGCCAGCGGCTGATCTCGCTCCGGGGCGTCCGGGCCGAGGAGCCCTGGCTCCTGCCCGGGGTCAAGTCGACGAGCTATGCCGTCAACATGGCCGCGGAGTCGGAGGCGCGCCGGCGCGGAGCGGACGACGCCGTCTTCGTCGATGCCGGTGGCACCGTCCTCGAAGGGCCCACGACCAACATCTGGTGGCGCCGCGAGCAGCGGCTCTACACCCCGGAGCTCTCGCTCGGGATCCTGGCCGGCGTCACGCGCGCGGCCGTCCTCGAGCTCGCAGCCGGCGCCGGCTACGAGATCGTCGAGGGGATCTTCCCCCTCGCGGCGCTCGAGGGCGCCGAGGAGGCCTTCACCTCGTCCTCCGTCCGTGAGCTGATGCCGGTGACAGAGCTCGACGGACAGCCCCTGGGCCGCGGCCCGGCGGCGGACGAGCTCCAGGCGGCGCTGCGGGCAGAGGCTACGCTTCCCCGATGAGCGAGAAGGTCCGGCTCGGCGGCATGGCGCTCTCGAACGGCGTCCTCGTCCATGGCCCCACGGCCTGGGCGGCTGCGATCCGGACCGACGCCGGCGAGATCAGGATCGCGTCCGGCCGCAAGCGGCTGCTCGCGCCCGGGATCCAGACCCCCTTCCTGCGCGGCCCGCTCCGGCTCGCCGAGTCGGTCGCCTTCATCCCCGAGCTGCGCCGGCGGCTGCCCGAGGCCCGGCTGCCCTTCGAGCGGCCCACGGTGATCGCAGCGACGCTCGCGAGCGCCGTCACCGTCCAGGCGCTCCGCCGCTCCTCCCGGCTCGGCGCGACCGCACGCGAGCTCCTCTCCGGGACGCTCTCGCTCGCTCCGGCGCTGCTCGCGCTCCGCGGCGGCGAGCTCGCCTCCTACCACGGCGCCGAGCACGTCTCGATCGGCACCTACGAGCACGGGGAGACGCGCGCGAAGGAGCACGAGCGCTGCGGCTCCCACCTGATCGGCCCGCTCCTCGCCGCAACGGCCGCCGGGAACGCGCTCGCGTCCCGCGCGCCCGGGCGGCTGCGCTCGCCCGCCCGCGCCGTCGCATCGCTCGGGGCCGTCGGGGCCGCGGTCGAGGTCTTCGGCTGGATGACGCGCCATCCCGGGCATCCGCTCGCGAAGGCGCTCGCCCGGCCCGGGCACGAGCTCCAGCACCGGATCGCCACCGCGGAGCCGACCCCGGACCAGCTCGCCGTCGCCGAGGCCGCGCTCGCCGCCTGCCTGGAGCTCGAGGGCTGATGGCGACCGAGCAGAGAACCCGGCTGCGGCTTCCCGCGCGAGATCTTCGACCTCCCGGTCGAGAAGATGCGCGGAGGGCTACTACACCGACGCCTACTTCAACCACACCCGCGACACGCTGCTCGCCGACGGGCGCCATCCCCGCGTCGTGATGCAGGTCTTCCAGCGGAACGCGGCCATGCTGGGCGGGGTCGACGAGGCGATCGCGATCCTCAAGCTGGCCTCGCACGACTGGGAGGCGCTGACCGTGCACGCGCTCCACGACGGCGACCTGATCGCGCCCTGGGAGACCGTCCTGACCGTCGAGGGCGACTACACCCTCTTCGCCCACCTCGAGACCGCCTACCTCGGGGTGCTGACGCGGCGGACGCTGATCACGACCAACGTCGCCCAGGTCGTCGAGGCGGCGAACGGGAAGCACATCATCTTCATGCCGGCCCGGCACGACCATCACCGCGTCCAGACGGGCGACGGCTACGCGGCCTACGTGGCCGGCGCGATGATCGGGGCCGAGATCGGCGTCACCTCGGATGCACAGGCCTCGTGGTGGGGCGGCCGCGGGGTCGGCACCGTCCCGCACGCGCTGATCGCGGCCTACGGCGGCAACACCGTCCTCGCCGCGACGAAGTTCGCCGAGTGGGCGCCGGAGGACATGAACGTCGTCGTCCTCGTCGACTTCGAGAACGACTCGGTCCGGACCTCGCTCGAGGTCGCCCGGGCACTCGGCCCGCGGCTCTGGGGTGTCCGCCTCGACACGTCGGGGCAGCTGGTCGACCGCTCGCTCTGGGACGAGATGGGCGACTTCGACCCACGCGGCGTCAACGAGCGTCTCGTCCGGAAGGTCCGCGACGCGCTCGATGCCGACGGGTTCGAGCGGATCAAGATCGTCGCGTCGGGCGGCTTCACCGTGGACAAGATCCGCGCGTTCGAGGCAGCAAACGTCCCGGTCGACGCCTACGGGATCGGCTCCTCGCTGATCCGCGGCCAGAACGATTTCACCGCCGACATCGTCATGACCGACGGGCGTCCCGCGGCCAAGGTCGGCCGCCACTACCGGCCGAACCCGCGGCTCGAGCTCGTCGGCTAGCCCGCGAGCGCCTCGCCCACGACGCCCGGCCAGTCGGCGAGCGGCGTCGTCGAGCGGACGAGATGGGCGCCCGACTCGCCGAATCGGGCGAAGGCGGCGTCGGCCTCGTCGGTGAAGTCGGCGGCGCCGGGCACCACGACCGGGGAGGTGCAGTCCTCGAGGAGATAGACCTTCTGCTCGAGGCCCCGCTCCTGGACCGTCGGGTCGGCGAGCAGGTCCTGGATCGTCCACGCGACGCAGTGGCTCTTCGCCTGCCCCGCGATCACGACGGCATCGAAGCGGAGCAGCTCCTCGACGAGCGGCTGGTTGCGGCGGCCGAGCGGCTCGCCCTCCTGGTCGACCTCGACCTCGGGGCCGAGCATCGAGTAGTGCTCGGTCAGCGGGTTGTCGCCCTTGGGCTGGTAGCCCGCCGGCGCGAACCGCGCGACCGTGTGGAAGAAGATCGCCTCCTCGACCGCGGAGACGAGCGCGTAGCCGATCCCCCCGCGCATTGCGTGGAACGGCCAGATCGTCAGCCCGTACTTGCCGGTCTCCTCGAGGGTGCGGGTGTAGTAGCGGAGGTGCTCGGTGGCGTAGTCGGGGTCGAGGCCGAGCCCGGCCGCCGCGGCGGGGCTCATCCGCCAGCGGCCGTTCTCGACGTCGTCGGCGGTGACGAGCGTGAACGGCGGCGGATGGTTGCCCTCGGCGTCCTCGAGCATGATCGGATGGAAGATCTGCATCGCCCCGTGCGTGTCCAGCGTCGGGAAGACCTGCGTGACCGCGTCGAGGTTGCGGTAGAGGAACTCGCAGAGCCGCCGGGAGTCGTCGAGCGCGCCCGTGCCGGAGCGGCCGGCGACGAAGAGCTCGAAGCCGGGCGTGCAGAAGGTGTTCTGGACGTCGACGAGCACGAGCGCGATCCGGAGGCCGTCCGTGTCGTTGCCGGCGATCCCGTGCTCGGCGCGCCAGCGGCCCGCGTCCTCGAAGCGGGCGCCGTAGTCGACGCGCCAGACCTCGCCGACCCGCTCCGGGTCGTAGTGGGGCGGCAGGGGCAGCTCGGGCATGCGGACTAGTGTTGCACCGTGGTTCCGCCCCTCGTCGAACGAGCGGTCGCGCTCGCCGAGCGGCTCGGCTTCGAGCGCTCGTGCAGCCCGGAGACGGGCCGGCTCCTCCAGGTGCTGGCCGCGCAGCGGGGCCGCGAGCGGGTCGCCGAGATCGGGTCGGGGTGCGGGGTCGGGGCTGCGTGGCTCCTCTCGGGGCTCCCGCCGGAGACCGTGTTCGTGACCGTCGAGCCGGACGAGGAGCGCGCCGCCGCGGTCGCGGAGCTGCTCGCCGAGGACGAGCACGCCCGCGTCCTCCGGGGCGGGTGGGCGGACGTCCTCCCGGCCGAGGCGCCGTTCGACCTCCTCTTCGCCGACGGCGGCCGGGCGAAGGAGCACGAGGAGCTCGTCGGGCTGCTCGCGCCGGGCGGGACGCTCGTGCTCGACGACCTGACGCCGGGGCGTGGCGGCCCCGACCCGATCCGGGAGCTCTGGCTCGGCCACCCGCGGCTCAGCGCCGTCGAGCTCCAGGTCTCGCCGCGCGAGGCCGTTATCGTGGCCGTGCTACAGCGATCCTGACCGCCTGCCGATAGGGGGAGAGATGCAGCAGCTGGGGGACTTCCTGAATGCGGTGCCGGACTACGCCCTGACCTGGCTCCCGCTCGTCTTCTTCGGCGCGATCATCTACCTGCTCTGGCGGACGCTCCAGTACATGCCGCGCGTCAAGCCCGCCGCCGTCGAGACGAGCTCCGGTGGGGCCGTCAACTGGGACGATGTCGCCGGCGTCGAGGAGGCGAAGGCCGAGCTGCGCGAGGTCGTCGACTTCCTCAAGCACCCGAAGCGCTTCGAGCGCCTGGGCGCGCACGTGCCCAAGGGCATGCTCCTCTACGGCCCTCCGGGTACCGGCAAGACGCTGCTCGCGAAGGCGGTCGCGCACGAGTCGGGCGCGAAGTTCTACGCCCAGAGCGCCTCCGCGTTCGTGGAGATGTTCGCCGGGCTCGGCGCTTCCCGGATCCGCAAGCTCTTCGAGGAGGCGCGCAAGAACGCGCCCGCGATCATCTTCATCGACGAGCTCGACGCGGTCGGCGCGGCCCGCGCCGGGCACAGCCACAACCGCGAGCAGGATCAGACCCTGAACCAGCTCCTCGTCGAGCTCGACGGGTTCGCCCAGGGGGCGCAGGTGATCGTGATGGGCGCCTCCAACCGGCTGCAGGATCTCGATCCGGCGCTGCTCCGCCCCGGCCGGTTCGACCGTCAGGTGCTCGTGGCGCCGCCCGACCTGAACGGGCGCGAGAAGATCCTCCAGGTGCACACGCGCGGCAAGCCGCTCGCGGGCGACATCGACCTCGGCGTGATCGCACGCCAGACGTCGGGCCTGACGGGCGCCGACCTCGCCAACATCTGCAACGAGGCCGCGATCCTCGCCGGCCGCGAGGAGCTGAACTCGATCGGGATGCGCCAGTTCGAGGATGCGATGGAGCGCGTCGTTGCCGGGCTCCAGCAGCGCCGCGTCGTCTCCGAGAAGGAGAAGCGGATCCTCGCCTTCCACGAGGCCGGCCACGCCCTGCTCGCGCACCTGATGGGCGACCTGCTCCCGATCCAGAAGGTGACGATCATCGCCCGCGGCGAGGCGCTCGGGTACGCGTATTACCTCCCGATCGAGGAGCGCTACCTGCACACGAAGGAGGAGCTCCTCGACGTGATGAAGGTCGCGCTCGGCGGCCGTGCGGCGGAGCAGCTCGTCTTCGGCCGGGTCACGAACGGCGCCGCCTCGGACCTGCAGAAGGTGACCGAGATCGCACGCTCGATGGTCTTCGAGTACGGAATGTCCGAGGTCGCGCCGGCTCGGACGATGCGGGCCGACAACTATGCGCTCTCCGAGGAGACGAAGCGGATGCGCGACTCCGAGCAGGCCCGGCTCACGGACGAGGCCTACGACGAGGCACAGCGGCTGCTCGCCAAGCACCGGGTTGCGCTCGACCGGCTTGCCGCGGCGCTGCTCGAGAAGGAGACGCTCGACCGGGACGAGTTGAAGTCGCTGCTCGCCGGGATCGAGCCCGAGTCCCGCGCCAGCGAGACGATCGGGACGGTCCGCGTCCTCCCGTAGCGGACGAGTAGCATCGCGGGGCATGGTCGCCCGCGCCATCCACCATCTCGGCGTCGCCGTGACCGATCTCGACGACGCCGTCGCGACGTACCTCACGCTCTTCGGCGCCGAGCTCGAGCATCGCGACACCGTCCCCGACCAGGGTGTCGAGGCCGCTGCCGTGCTCGTCGGCACGAGCCGCATCGAGCTGCTCGCCCCGCTCGGCGAGGACACCCCCGTCGGCCGCTTCCTCGCGAAGCGTGGGCAGGGGATGCACCACGTCGCCTACGAGGTCGAGGACGTGCGCAGCGCGCTCGACGACCTCGCCGCCGCGGGTGCGGAGCTGATCGACGGCGAGCCCCGGCAAGGGCTGTTCGGCCTGCAGGTCGCATTCGTCCATCCCGACGCCGTCCACGGCGTCCTCACGGAGGTGGTTTCCGTTGGCTGAAGACTCCGTCCGCATCGAGCTCGCGTTCGACGGCGGCCAGATCATGGGCGTGATCATCACCTCGGCGAGCGCCGACGAGCTCGACCGCGCGCTCGCATCGGGGAACGGCGGCACGTTCGCGCTCGACGCCAGCGACGGCCGCTACACCGTCGCCCTCGGCCGGATCGTCTACGTCAAGCGCTACGCGCGCGAGGCGCGCGTCGGATTCGGGATCTGACGGGCCGGGGACACGGAGTCGAATGAGCGAGACGGCGCAGAAGGGTCCTTCGAGCGCGGAGATCCGGAAGCTCGTCGAGCGCGCGCAGGCGGGTGACCGCGCCGCCCTCGAGGAGCTGTACCTGATCCATTTCGACCGGATCTACAGCTACCTGCACATGACGGTGGGGAACCGGCACGACGCCGAGGACCTGACCACCCAGACGTTCCTGCGCATGCTCGAGTCGATCGGCAAGTTCCGCTTCCAGTCGGCACCGTTCTCGGCGTGGCTCTTCCGGATCGCGCACAACCTCTCGATGGACCACTTTCGCGCCAACCGGCGCTGGCAGCCCGAGGAGGAGGTGCCGGAGCCTCGTGACTCCGAGGAGCTCTCGGCCGAGGACGAGGCGTTCCAGTCGATCGGGCGGCAGTCGATGCTCTCGATGATCGACTCCCTCTCGCAGGAGCAGCAGCAGGTGTTGACGCTGAAGTTCGTCTTCAACTTCTCGAACGGCGAGGCGGCGACGATCCTCGACAAGACGGAGGGCGCGATCAAGAGCCTCCAGCACCGCGCGCTCGTCTCGCTCCAGAAGCAGATCGCGGGCGACGCGCCCGCAGACGACGACGCGGACGAGTAGTGGCGCTCGAGATCGGCATCGTCGGGCTTCCCGGGGCGGGGAAGACGACGCTCTTCACTGCGCTGACGAAGACGGGCGGCGCCGGCTTCGGCAAGGAGAACGTCGGGATGGCCTCGATCCCGGACGAGCGGCTCGCAACGCTCGCGGAGCTCGTCGGCGCGCGCAAGATCACGCCCGCGACGATCCGCGTCGTCGACGTGCCCGGGACGGGCCTCGCGCTCCTCGGTGGGCTCCGACAGGTCGACGCGATCCTCGCGGTGGCGGACGGGTTCACGCCCGGAGGCGACCCTGCTGCGGATCTGGAGAACCTCGAGCTGGAGCTGCTCGTCGCCGACCGCGACCACGTCGAGCGGCGGCTGGAACGGGTCGAGAAGCAGGCCAAGTCCGGTGACGCCTCCCTCCGCAAGGAGGTCGACGTGCTGAAGGAGATCCTGGCGCATCTCGACGCCGGCCAGACGCTGCGCGACTTCCCGGGCGAGCTGCCGGGCGAGCTGGAGCCGCTGACGACGAAGCCGTTGATCGCGGTCGTGAACGGGCCGGAGGGGATCGACCTCCAGCTCGAGGCGGAGCTCGCCGAGCTCGACGACGAGGAGGCCGCCGCCTATCGCGAGGGCAAGCCCTCCGCGCTCGACGAGATCGTCCGGCGGCTGACCGACGCCCTCGGGCTGATCACGTTCTTCACGGCGGGCGAGAAGGAGACGCGGGCCTGGACGCTCCGGGAGGGGCAGACCGCGCTCGACGCGGCGGGGACGATCCACTCGGACATCGCCCGCGGCTTCATCCGCGCCGAGACGATCTCGACTCCCGACCTGCTCGACGCCGGCTCGCACGCCGAGGCGTCGCGCCGGGGCACGCAGCGCCTCGAGGGCAAGACGTACGTGATCCGGGACGGCGACGTCCTGAACATCCGCTTCAACGTCTGAGTCCTTCCCCGGCGCGGCGCGTGCCGCCGGTGGGCGGTCTGGGTGGTCACGCCGAGCGCCGCGCCCACCTCGAGCCAGCTCGCGCCGTGCCGGCGCGCCGCCTCGACGAGCTGGGGCTCGAGCCGGGCGAGGGCGCTCGCGGGCCGCGGCGAGCTCCTCGAGCGCATGGAGGTACGGGTTGGGCTCACGCAGAGAGGCGATGAAGTCGTGGAGGTCGATGGCGACAGCCTCATCGATCCCGAGCGGCGCCACCAGTGTCTCCTCGAGCCATGTCGCCACCGCCTCAGGACCGAGACGCGGGGACTGTCCCCGGGTCGAGGACCTGAGGCGTTTGGGGCGGGGCTGGAAAGGTCAGCCGGCGCTGAGGAGGGCTGCGCCCGCGAGGACGGCGGCGGCGCCGGCGAGCTGGACGGGGCCGAGCCGCTCCCGCAGGAACGCGGCCGCGAGCGCCACCGTCAGCGCGGGGTAGAGCGAGGTCAGCACCGAGACGACGCTGATCAGCCCCTTCGTCGACGCGATCGCGAACAGCACGTTGGCGCCCACGTCGCAGAGCCCCACTGCGACGACGGGCAGCACGAGCCGCCGGGGCAGCCCGAGGCCGATCCCGGCGAATGCGACGGCCGTGAGCGCGAGCACGCTCGAGGCGACGCGGGCCACCAGCACCGCCCACGACGGGCTCTCGTCCGCCGCGATGTCGAGGAGGACGAAGTAGAGCCCGAACCCGACCGCCGCGATCAGTGCCAGCCCGACCCCGGCTGCGAGCCGGGCTCCGAGCGCCTTCTCCGTGCTCCGCGAGACGAGCGCCAGGCCGCCGAGCGCGACCGCCGCCCCGACGAACTGGAGCGCCGAGGGCCGCTCCCCCCGGGCGAGCCCGACTCCGAAGGGAATCGCCGCCGCCATGCTCGAGATCGGTGCGACCACCCCCATAGCGCCGATCGCCATCCCGCGGTAGAGCGCGGCGAGGCCCGACACCCCGCAGCAGCCGGCCCCGAGCGCGGCGGCCGTTGCGCCCCAGCTCAGGAACGGATCGCGCGTCGCGCCGACCCAGAAGAGCACTGCCACCACGCCCACGGCCTGCGAGAGCACGATCACCGAGAGGACGTGCGTCCGCCGCGAGGTCAG
This sequence comes from uncultured Gaiellaceae bacterium, assembly GCA_963846665.1. Classification (GTDB taxonomy): domain Bacteria; phylum Actinomycetota; class Thermoleophilia; order Gaiellales; family Gaiellaceae; genus Gaiellasilicea. The sequence continues at coordinate 2,050,852 of CAWJWW010000002.1, read as the reverse complement.
CCCGCCGAGGAAGTCCCCGACGCCGTAGGACAGGCTGGCGCCGAGCGCGAGGAGGATCGCCGTCATCGCGGAGGTCAGTCGACGGGACGGGTGGCGGCGACGGCGTCGAGCTGGTTGGCGTGATGGAGGACGGCGGCCTCGGCCGTTCGGGCGGCGCCGCGGTCGTGGTGGACGGCGATCGCGTGCAGGAGCTCGGCCCGAACGGCCGGCTCGAGCGCGTCCGCCCGTTCCTCGACGAGCCGGAGCCCGAGGTGGACGTGGCCGAGCAGCCGGCCCTCGTCGGTCTGGCGGAACGCGGGCGGCGGCCCCAGCTCGCGCGTCCGGCCGACGTCGTGGAGGAGCGCGGCCGCCAGCAGCAGGTCGCTTCGCAACCGGGGATGGAGCTGCGCCGTCTCGCGCGCGAGGGTCGAGACCCCGACCGTGTGCTCCAGCAGCCCGCCCGCGTACGAATGGTGCGACTCCGCCGCCGGGAGCTCGCGGAACGCCTTCCGGATCGTCCCGTCGCCGAGGAACCGCCCCACGACCGCGGCCAGCCCCGGATGCGCGATCTCCGCCGCGAGGAACTCGAGGAAGCCGTCGAGCTCGTCCGCGTCCCGGCGCAGCCGCGGCGCGAGCTCGGCGGGATCCGCGTCGGAGGCCTCCACGCTCCGCACGTCGAGCTGGAGCCGGTCGTTGAAGCGCTCGACCCGGCCGAGCACGCGGACGGCGTCGCCCTCGGCGAACCGGCCGTCCAGCAGCTCCACGTCCTTCCAGACCCGCGCCTCGATCCGCCCCGTCGGGTCGACGAGCTCGAGCGCGAGATACGACGCGCCCTTCTTCGTCCGCAGCCGCTGTTTGCGCGCGACCGCGTAGACGCCCTCGACGACGCGGTCCTCCGCGAGCTCGTTGATCGCCGACATAGGCTGAGTCTAGGTCAGCGGGCGCGTTGGTACGCTCGCCCGGATGGCCGTCGTCAAGCCCTTCCGCGCCCTCCGCTACGACGAGTCCGTCGCAGGCCCGCTCCAGACGCTCGTCGCGCCTCCCTACGACGTGATCTCACCGGCGGAGCGTGACGAGCTCGCCGCGCGGAGCGAGCGCAACGTGGTTCGCCTGACCCTGCCCGACTCCGAGGAGGAAGCGGCCCGGCTCCTCGCCGAATGGCGCGCCGACGGGACTCTCGTCCTCGACGAGCCGACGCTCTGGGTCGTCTCCCAGGACTACGTCGGCCCGGACGGGATCGCGCGGACGCGCACCGGCATCGTCGGCTCGCTCAAGGTCGAGCCCTACGAGACGCGGACGGTGCTGCCGCACGAGCGCACCCACGCCGGCCCGAAGGAGGGTCGTCTGCGGCTGCTCCGCGCGACCGGCGTCCAGCTGGAGCCGATCTTCCTCCTCTACGACGGCGCCGCGCCCGCCTCGCCGCCGGACCGCGCGCCCGACCTCGAGGTCGAGGGCGCGAAGCTCTGGCGGGTCGACGACCCGCAGGCGGTCTCGCGGGCGTTCGCCGACAAGCAGTTGCTGATCGCAGACGGGCACCACCGCTACGAGACCGCCGTCGCCTTCAGCCAGGAAGAGGGGACGCCGGCGAGCGCCCAGATGCTCGTCGTGCTCGTCTCCACCGAGGACGAGGGGCTCGAGATCTTCGCCACCCACCGCGTCTTCCAGGGAGGGCAGCAGCTCGCAGGGGAACGCGAGCCCGTCGCCGACCCGCTCGCCGCGCTCGCGCAGCTCCGCGACTCCGAGCCCGGCGACCGGCCCGCGGTGATCGAGGTCACGCGGGACGGGGCCACCCTCGTCCACGGCAGCCCCGGCACGCTCGACGTCGAGCTCGTCGACTCCCTCGGCCATGACGGGATCGCGTACACCCCCGACCCGGACGAGGCGCTGCGGCGCGTCCGCGAGGGAGAGGCCGAGGTCGCCTACCTGATGCGCCCCACCAGGATCGAGGACGTCTTCACCGTCGCGCGCCGCGGCGACGTGATGCCCCAGAAGTCGACGTACTTCTATCCCAAGCTGATCTCGGGCCTGCTCTTCCACCCTCTCGCTCCGTGAGCCCCTGGCTCGAGCTCTGCCGCGCGGCCGTCGCGGACATCCAGGACGTCCTCGCCGAGTTGCCGACGCGGGTCGAGCGGGAGCCGGTCGTCCGTCAGGGGGAGGGCGGCGACGAGACGACGGCGATCGACGCGGCCGCGGAGGCGGCGGTCGTCGCCCGGCTGGAGCAGCTCGACCTGCCCTTCACGCTCGTCTCGGAGGAGCTCGGCGAGCGCGCGTTCAACGGCGGCGGCCCGACCCGTGTCGTCGTCGACCCGATCGACGGCTCCCTGAACGCCAAGCGCGACATCCCGTTCTTCTCGCTCTCGGTCGCAGTCGCGGAGGGGCCGACGATGGCGGACGTCACGTTCGGCTACGTCTACGACTTCGGCTCGCGCGAGGAGTGGACGGCGACGCGCGGCGGCGGCGCGCAGCTGAACGGGCGCCCGCTCGGCTCGGTCGCGCCGAAGGACGAGATCGAGATCCTCTCCTTCGAGGCGACGACCACCGCCGAGGTGGCGGAGCGCGCGGCCGCCGTCGCCGGCACCGCGAAGCGGCTGCGGATCATGGGCTCGCTCGCGCTCTCGCTCTGCCATCTCGCGGCCGGCCGCGTCGACGGGGTCTGCTCGTTGAAGCCGGCGCGGTCGGTCGATATCGCCGCCGCCCAGCTCCTCGTCCGAGAGCTCGGGCTCGAGATCGAGTTGTTCGAGGACCCCCCGTTCGCGGATGCTCCGCTCGACCTGCTCGGACGTTCGCGCGTCGTCGCGGCGGGAACACCGGCCCTGTGCCGGAAGCTCGCGGACGCGCTCACCGCGTAGTCCGCTCGCCGTCGCGACGCAGCGGGTGACGGGACGGGCACACTGCCCTTCTGATGGAGACAGCCGATCTCGTCGATGCGGCCACGCCGGGCCCCGTGCTCGTGTTCGGCTCCCCTCCGCCTGCCGGGCGCGACCTCGACCTGCTCGTCCGGACCGGCGAGGAGGCCGCACTCGCCGAGGCGCTCGCCCGCGAGGGCTTCGAGCAGCGGGGGGTGGAGTGGGTGCGGTTCGCGGGCTGCAGTGCCGAGGCCGTCGACCTCGTCCCGGCCGCCGCGTGGGGGCTGCCGGCCGCGGAGCTGGAGGCTCTCTTCGCCGAGGCCACGCCGGTCGAGGGGTACCGGAGGATCGTCGAGCCGTCGCCCCACCACCAGCTCCTGATCCTGGCCCGCATCGGGTACCGGACGAAGCGCCGGGCGCGTCTGGAGCGGGCCGAGGCCGCCCCCGGAGCCTGGTTCGAGGCACGCCAGCGGGCTGCCGCCTGGGGGCTCGCGGCGGAGCTCGACGCGCTCGCGCTACGCGAGGCGCCGCGCCCGCGGCCGCGACTCCGCCGTCCGCTGACGATCTCCCTCTCGGGCCTCGACGGCGCCGGCAAGAGCTCGCAGGCCGAGGCGCTCGCGGACACGCTCGAGCGGCTCGGCCAGACCGCCGTGATCCTCTGGAGCCCCGTCGGAAGCCCTCTCCTCGACCTCGTCGGCAAGCCGGCCAAGCTCCTTCTACGACTTCTCCGCTTCGGCCGGTTGCGCGGGCTCGCCGAGCGGAGTGCCACGGGCTCGGTGATGTCCACTGCGCCGGAGGGCAGTCGCGCCAGGACGCTCTGGGCAGCGTTCGTCGGGATCGCCAGCCTGCTCGAGCAGCGGCGCCTGGCCGCGCCGCACCTTCTGCGAGGCACGATCGTGATCTACGACCGCCATGCGCTCGACGGGATCGTGCGGCTCCGCATCCTCTACGGGGCGGGCGCCGCCCCGCGGCTGGCGCGAGTTCTGTTCCGGCTCGCCGCGCCGTCCGTCCGGCTGGCCTACTTCCTGGACATCGAGGCATCGACCTCGATCGCCCGCAAGGACGACATCTGGCCGCTCGCCGAGCTCGAGCACCATCGCCGGGTCTACCTCGAGGAGCTGCCGCGCCATCGCGTCCGCCGGCTCGACGGCGAGGCGCCCCGGGAGCAGGTGTGCGCCGAGATCGCACGAGAGGTCTGGCACGTCCTTCCGTAGCTGCCCGGGCGGCCCGGAGAAGGGTGCACGCCGCTACGCTCAAGGACATGGCCGTCGACCGAGACGAGATCCTGCGCGCGCTCGAGCACGTGATCGACCCCGAGCTGCGCAAGCCCGTGACCGAGCTCGAGATGGTCCGCGACGTCACGATCGACGGTGCCGACGTCTCGGTCACGATCGCCCTCACCGTCGTCGGCTGCCCGCTCCGGAGCTCGTTCGAGACCCAGGTCGCCGAGCACGTCGGGACGCTACCCGGCGTCGCCCGGGTCGAGCTCTTCTTCGACGTGATGACGCCGGAGGAGAAGTCGGCGCTGACCTCGCGGTTGCGCGGGGGGCGCCCGGAGAAGTCGATCTCGCTCGATCCCCGCACCCGCGTGATCGCGGTCGCGAGCGGCAAGGGCGGCGTCGGCAAGTCGTCGCTGACCGTGAACCTCGCCGCCGCGCTCGACCGGCTCGGCCGCAGCGTCGGGCTGCTCGACGCCGACGTCTACGGGCACTCGCTCCCGCACATGCTCGGGATTCACCAACGGCCCGTCGTCGTCGACAAGATGATCGTCCCGCCCGTGCGCGGCAGCCTCAAGTTCATCTCGATCGGGAACTTCCTGGACGAGAACGGGCCGGTGATGTGGCGCGGCCCGATGCTCCACAAGGCGCTCGAGCAGTTCCTCTCCGACGTCCACTGGGGTGAGCTGGACGTGCTCCTGATCGACATGCCGCCCGGGACCGGCGACATGGCGATCTCGCTCGGTCAGCTGCTCCCGCGGGCCGAGGTGCTCTTGGTGACGACCCCGCAGCCGCTCGCCCAGCAGGTCGCGGCGCGCGCGGCGCTGATGGCGCAGAAGACCGGGGTCCGGCTGCTCGGCGTCGTCGAGAACATGGCCGGCGAGGCGTTCGGGAGCGGCGGCGGCGAGCTGCTCGCCCGCGAGCTCGGGACGCCGTTCCTCGGCTCGGTGCCGCTGGACGTCGAGCTCCGTGAGGCAGGCGATCGCGGCGAGCCGGTGGTCGAGGCGCATCCGGAGTCGCCGGCCGCGCTCGCGATCGCGACGATCGCGGCCGAGCTGCAGGCGCCGCGCCCCGGCGCGATCCAGCGCCCGCTGACCCTGCTGGGGTAGGGAACGCGAAAGGGCGCCCGCAGGCGCCCCTTCGCTACCACCGAGCTCCCCAGCTCGATCTACTTCCGGCGCGCGTCCTTCTTGTCGCCGTCGTCCTTCTTCTTGTCCCCGTCCTTCTTGTCGTGGTCGTCCTTGCTCTTCGAGCAGCCGCCGAGGAGCACGGCCGTGTTCTGGCCCGAGCTCGTGCCGAGCTCGCCGTTGACGGACTTCCCGTCGGCAGCGACCGTCGCCGTGAAGTTGGCGAGCAGCGGGCCGCCGTCCTTGACCTTGCCGTGGAGCATCCCGTTGAGGACGCCGGTGGGCGAGTTGACGGCGGTGAGGCTGCCGTGGACGACGGTCTTGCCGGCCGCGTCACGGACCTTGAACGAGCCCTTCGTCCAGCCGTAGTTGTTCGCCGCGTTGACCGACGAGCGGAGCTTCAGGCTCAGCTTGCCGGCGAGCCGGGTGTCGCCCGCGGTCGTGCCCTCGTAGGTGCCGCGCGTCAGCGTGTAGGCACCGTCGGTGCCGGTGCACTGCTCCGACTTCGTGTCGGTCGACGTCGCGGTGAAGGTCGCGGCGACCGGCTCGGTCTTGCCGGACGTCTTGTTGTGCGCGATCGCCAGGCCGGTCGCGAGGAGCGCGACGAGCGAGACGAGCGCAAGCGTTGTCAGGCGTTTCATGGTCGGGAATCCCCTTTTGTGGACTGCACAGGTTGAGACGCCGCGCGAGCCCGAGACCTGCGCCTTCCTCGTAAGGATTCGGTGAAGAACGGCACAGCTATCCTCGTCGACGTGTCTTCAGCGGCCTTCTTCGACCTCGACCGGACGCTGATCCGCCGCTCGAGCGCCCTCGCGCTCGCGGGCTCGTTCCGGGACCGCGGCGTGATCGGCCGCGGTCAGCTCGCGCGGGCAGCGGCCTGGCAGATCCTGTTCGCGGCCCGCGGCGCCGGCGCGGAGTCGGTGCGGAAGGCCTCCGAGGACGGGATGATGATCCTGAAGGGCTTCCGGGTCGACGACCTGCGGACGATGGTCGCCGAGGCGATGGAGCCGATCCTGAAGCCGCTCGTCTACAGCGACCCGCTCGAGCTCGTCGCCGGGCACCGGGAGCGCGGCGAGCCCGTCTACATCGTTTCCGCCACGCTCCAGGAGATCGTCGAGGAGCTCGCGCGGGAGCTCGGCTTCGACGGCGCGCTCGGCTCGACCTGCGAGATCGTCGACGGCGTCTACACGGGCCGTTCGCTCCGCGCCGCCCACGGGGCGGGGAAGGCAGCGGCGGTACGGGAGCTCGCCGAGCGGGAGGGGATCGACCTCGCTGCGTCGACCGCCTACTCCGACAGTCACACCGACCTGCCGTTCCTCGAGGCGGTCGGCAACCCCGTCGTCGTCAATCCCGACCGGCAGCTCCGCGTGATCGCCGCGAAGAGGGGCTGGCCGGTGCGCGAGTTCCGCGACCTCGCCTTCCCCGCGGTGCGGCGCCCTTGGCCTCTTGCCGTCGGAGTTCCCCTCGCTCTCGCCGCCGCGCTCGCCGTCTGGGCCGCAGGCCGCCGTGACCCCTGACGAGCGGATCCGGGCGCTCGGCTTCTCCGCGCCCGACGCGGCCACGCTCGCGGCGCACTTCGAGGACGCCGAGGCACGCGGCAAGCTCGGGCACGGGCTCTCGCGGATCGACTGGCTCGAGACGCTGTCCGACCTCCGGCCCGAGGCCCGGCCCCGCCGCCTTCACGCCGAGGCGGGCTTCGAGCGCTGGGACGGGGAGGGCGCGCTCGGCTACCTCACCCTGAGCGCGATCTGCGACGCCGTGCTCGCCGACCCCCCTGGCCGCGCCCGCGTCGTCGTCGCCTCCAACTGCTTCCCGACCGGGATGCTCGGCTGGTACGTCCGCCGGCTCGCCGAGGGCGGGCTCGTCGCCGCGCTCACCGCCACCTCCCCTGCCCGGCTCGCCCATCCCGACGGCGGCGAGCCGCTCGCCGGCACGAACCCGCTCGCGCTCGCGATCCCGAGCTCCGAGGGGCGGCCGGTCGTCGTGGACGTCTCGATGGGCGCGGTCACCTACGGTGACGTCCTCCGCGGCGCCGCGAGCGCCGACGAGCTCGTCCCCTTCGGCGGCCCCCAGGCGCACAAGGCGTTCGCACTCGCGCTGGGGCTGCAGCTCTTCGTGGACGCGCTCGCGGGAGAGGGCTACGGCGCCGTGCTCGTCGTCGCCCGGCCCGAGGCGGATCCCGTCCCGGCGCTGCGAGAGCGGGCGGCCGGGCTCAGGCTTCCGGGGGGCTAGTCGTCCCGGCAGGGGCGGGGAAGCGGGGATCGTCCCGGATCGAGCCGAGATCCTCGTCGTCCTGCGCGAACGTGCGGAACCGGTCGCCGCCGAGCTCGACGGATCGATTCAGGTGCGCGAGCGCGTCGTCGTCCCGGCCCGCGCGCGCCTCCCAGCAGGCGAGGTTGTAGAAGAGCATCGGGTGCTCGGGGTGATCGGCGAAGCCCTCGCGGACCGCCGCGATCGCGCCCTCGTAGTCGCCCGCCTGGCCCTTCGGCGTCGCGACGAACCACGACTCCCACGCCGACGGGACGTACGCCTCCCCGGGCTTGCCCCCGAGCGCGAGCACGGTCGTCCCGGGCTCGACCGCGACCGCCGCCCGCTTCACAGCCGGGTCGCGGAGGAAGACGAGCGAGCCGGCCGGCGCGTCCACCTCCTCGCCGTCGAGCGTGAAGCGGGCATGGCCGACGACGACGACGTAGAGCTCCTCGTGCCCGAGCTGGTCCTCGGTGTGCTCCTCGACCACCTCCTGGCCGGCCTCGGTGGCGGTGTACGCGTTGATCCCGAAGGCGCGGATGCCGAAGTGGCGGCGCACAGGTGTCCAGCGCAGCGTCCCGGGGCCCGGCAGGTCGCCGATCGCGTCGAAGGTGGTGACCTCCCAGCCCTTCACGAGCGCCGCCGCAGCTGCTCGAGCACGATCGGATCGATCGCGTCCTCGCCGTCGACGCGCTCCTCCAGGTTCTCGACGCCCGCCCAGTCGGCGAGCGAGGAGTGGCCCAGCCGCCCCAGCCGGTCGGTGACCTCGGCGCCGAGGTCTCCCTCGAGCGGCAGCCAGCGGTGACGCGGGGTCTTGCCGAAGAGAGCCGCGTGGAGCCCATGCAGCCGCGCGAGCTCCCCGATCGGATGTTCGTGGTCGTCGACCCGGAGGTCGACGAGAACGTCGGAAAGCCCGGCGTAGCCGCCGTCGCGCTCGACGACGAGCAGCGCGGCGGACTGCTGGCCGCGACTGTCGCCGCCTGCTGCCTGCGCGGAGGCGAGGCAGTCGAGCAGCCGGAGCGCGAGCGGGCCGGACGTCGACTCGAAGGTCTCCGCGAGCGCGTCCACCGTCTCGGCGGAGACGAGGATGTTCCCCTGGGCGGCGTAGCCTGCGCCGGTGCGCCCGCCCGCCCACTCGTGGCACTCGCCGCCGGTGAACGTCGCGCTGCCGCCCCGGCCGTCCACGACGCCGACCTGGCGGGACTCGCGCCCCTCGTCGGCCGCTGTCAGGCGTGCGACCACCTCGTCGGCGTCGAGCCCCTCGCGCAGGAGCGCCAGCCCGTCGGGGCCGTAGCGGGGATTCGCGTACGCCTGCGTGGCGACCGCGCCGGCCCCCGGCTCGGCCCAGGGGACGACGGAGCCCACGGCGAGGAACTTCGACTGCACCGCCACGCCCCACTGCCCCGCCTCGAGGTCGCAGGCGACGATCGAGTAGGTGCTGACGGGCGGGGCCGGCTTCATCGACTACCAGGCTTCACAGGTCGACCGATCCTCCGGGCTCCGGTGCCTCGATCGTGACGCCGGGCGCCAGCTCGCGCAGACGCTCCGGCGTCCCGGTCAGGAGCCCGAACGTGGCGTAGTGCGAGGGGACGCAGCGCGTCGCCCCGAGGAGCTCCAGCGCCACGGCCGCCTCGCGCGGACCCATCGTGAAGTGGTCGCCGATCGGGAGCACGACGAGGTCGGGCTCGTAGATCCGCGCGATCAGGGCCATGTCGCCGAAGACGTTCGTGTCGCCCGCGACGTAGAGGGTGAAGCCGGTCTCCAGCTCGAGCACGAGCCCGCACGACTCGCCGAGGTAGGTGCCGTCGTCGGCGCTCGAGGAGTGGTTCGCGTCGGTGAGCGTGACCGTGATGCCCTGAACCTGGACGGTGCCGCCCTTGTTCGGGGACTCCGCCATGCTCGCGCCGACGCCCTGGCCGCCGAGCCAGCCGCGCAGCTCGACCTGCGCGATCACCGGGCAGCCGAACTTCTGGGCGAGCGCGACGGTGTCGCCGACGTGGTCGCCGTGCCCGTGCGTGAGGAGGATCGCGTCGACCCGCTCGGGCTCGAGCTCGCCCTCGGGGCACTTGGGGTTGCCGTGCAGGAACGGGTCGATGTAGATCCGCTTGCCGCCCGGGGTGTCGAGCCGGAAGGCCGCGTGCCCGAGCCACGTGAGAGAGCCGTTGTCTGCCATGACCCGAACCCTAGAGGACCGTCCGCCGCTGCGGCGAACATCGCTGCATGAGCATGCGCGTCCTGACCGTGATCGCCGTCCTCGCCGCTGCGCTCGCCGACGTCGCCGGAGCCCACCAGTTCGCCTACTACGCGCTCGTCGCCGCCGTGCCGCTCGGCGCCGTGGCGGGCCTGACCGCGCTCGGCGCCATCCTCGACGGGAGCGCCTCCGAGCCCGTCGACCGGGTGCTGGCGATGCTCTCCGCGCTCGCGATGCCGTTCCTGCTCCTCGGCACGGCCGTGCGGGCGCCGCTGATCGCCACCGGTCCGCCGCCGGCGATCGGCGTCACGGCGGTCGTCGGCTGCCTCGTCGTCTTCGCGCTCCAGGCTCTCCTCGCGGCGACGGTCGTCGTCCCGCGCGGCGTGCGCACCGCTCTGCGCCAGCGCTAGCGCGACTAGAACGGCAGCGACGACGCGGCGTCGCGCGCCAGCCCGACGAGCGGGTTGCCGAAGAAGAACGAGCCGACCGTGACGGCGAGCGACACGGCGACCGCGGTCGCGAGCAGCGGGTCGCGCGGGGGCGAGCCGCCGGCGACGACCGGCCGGAGCGCGGGCTCCCGCGTCACGAACATCGCCAGCGCCACGCGGAGGTAGTAGTAGAGCGAGATCGCCGTCGCGATCACGCCTGCGAGCACGAGCCACCAGAGGCCGGCGTCGTAGGCGGCGCTGAAGACGTAGAGCTTCCCGAAGAGGCCGCCGGTGAGCGGCATTCCCATGAACCCGAGCATGAAGACCCACATCGAGACCCCGAGGAACGGGCGCTCCCAGAGGAAGCCGCTCAGGTTGTCCAGCGTCGCGGGGACGCCGAGCTCCCGCTCCCGCGCGGCGACGACGGCGAAGGAGCCGATCGACATCGCGCCGTAGGGGATCAGGTAGTAGAGGAGCGCCCGGCCGCCGAGGGCGTTGTTCGCCGCGATCGCGATCAGCATGAAGCCGGCGTGCGAGACTGACGAGTAGGCGAGCAGGCGCTTCAGGTCGCGCTGCACGAGCGCCGCGATGTTCCCCACCGCGAGCGAGACGATTGCGATCACCGCGACCGAGATCGTCCAGAGGTGCTCCTGCGCGGGGAACGCGACGGTGAGGATCCGCAGCGTCAGCACGAGTGCCGCCACCTTCGTCGCCGCGGACATGAACGCCGTCACCGAGGTGGGCGCGCCCTGGTAGACGTCGGGCGTCCACATGTGGAACGGCGCCGCGGACGCCTTGAAGGCGAGCCCGGCGAGGATCATCGCGAGCCCGGCGAGCAGGAGGAGGTCGCCGTCGGAGCCGGCGCGGGCGATCGCACCGAAGCCGAGCTCCCCGGTCGCCCCGTAGACGAGCGCAGAGCCGAAGAGGAGGATCCCCGATCCGAAGCTGCCCACGATCAGGTACTTGAGCCCGGCCTCGAGCGACGAGTCGCGATGGGTGTCGAGCGCGCAGAGGATGTAGAGCGAGATCGAGAACCACTCGAGCCCGAGGAAGAGCGTCATCAGGTTGGACGCGCCGACGAAGAAGAGCATCCCGGCTCCCGCGGCGGCGAGGAGCGCGTAGTACTCGCCTGCATGGTCGCGGCGGGTCTCTCCCCAGGAGACGAGCACCGCCAGCGCGCCCGCGCCGGCGAGGATGATCCCGGCGAGCGCGGCGAGCCGGTCGCGGGTCATCGACTCGCCCAGGAGCACGCGGGCCTCGGGGCTGCGGTCGAAGAGGACGGCGGCGAGCACCCCCGCGGTGACGAAGCCCGCGAAGACGACGAAGGCCGAGAACGCCCGCCGGAACCAGGCGGGGCCGGTCACCGACGCGAGCAGCGCGATCCCGGCCGCCGCCAGCAGCGCCAGGGTCGGCGCGAGCGCGAACCAGTCGACCTTCGGCGTCGCGATCACTCCGCGGCCTCCTGGACGGCGCCGGACTGGGTGGGGAACGAGCGCTCGGAGATCCCCGCGGGCCAGGCCGAGAGGAAGAGGAGCGCGGCGAGCAGCGGCACGACGATCGTGAGCTCGGCGTAGCCGAGGTCGCGCGCCTCCTCGCGCACGGCCTCGCCGCGCGAGCGGTGGAGGATCCCGGAGATCAGGCGGAGCATGTACATCGCGGCGAGCACGATCGCGCCCGCGCCGATGGCGGCCCAGGCCCAGCCCTGCGCGAAGATCCCGGCGAGGATCAGGAACTCGCCCGCGAACGCGGCCGAGCCGGGCACCGCCAGCGCGATCACGCCCGTGACCATGACGACGGTGGCGAGCGCGGGGCGGCCTCGGGCCATCCCGCCGAGCCGGTCGAAGGAGCTCGACCCCGTCCGGGTCTCGATCATGCCCGCGAGCAGGAAGAGCGTCGCCGAGACGAGCCCGTGCGCGACCGACTGGAGGATGGCGCCGTTGACCCCGAGCTCGGTCAGGGAGGCCAGGCCGAGCACGATCAGGCCCATCTGCGCCATCGAGGAGTAGGCGGTCACGGAGCGCATGTCGCGGGCACGGAACGCGAGCAGCGAGCCGTAGACGAGCCCGGTCGTCGCGAGCACGTAGAAGAGCTCCTTGTAGTCGTCGAACGGCTGCGGGAAGCGCTCGAACCCGATCCGGAGGATCCCGTAGACCGCGGCCTTCGAGACGACGCCGGAGAGGATCGCGGAGACCTCCGGAGGCGCCTCGCGGTAGGTGTCGACGAGCCAGCCGTGGAAGGGGAAGAGCGGCGCCTTGACCGCGAAGGCCGCCATGAAGCCGAGGAAGATCCAAACGTTGTCCGACTGGTTCGAGTCGATCAGGTCGAAGGTGCCTTGCGAGATGCCGAACGCGACCACCGACGCGAGCATCAGGAGCGAGCCCGCCATCGTGTAGATCACGAACTTGACGGTCGCGAAGACGCGCCGCTCGCCGCCCCAGAGACCGACCAGCAGGTAGAGCGGGATCAGCATCGCCTCGAAGAAGACGTAGAAGAGGAGCAGGTCCTGGGAGGTGAAGACGCCCACGATCGAGCCGAGCAGGAAGAGCAGGAGCCCGTGGTAGGCCCGCGGCCGGGCGCGGCCGGCCCAGGCGGCGTAGCCGATCGCGGCGGCGGAGACGACCGCCGTCAGGCCGACGAGCCAGAGCGAGAAGCCGAAGAGGCCGACGTGGTACGAGATTCCGAGGTCGGCGAACCACGACTGCCGGTCCTCGAGCTGGAAGCCCTGCTGAAAGTCGAAGCGGGCCACCGTCGCCGCCCAGAGCGCGACCTCGGCGAGCGCGACCGCCGTCGCGAGCCAGCCCGTCGCACGGCCGGGGAGCGGCAGCAGCCAGACGACGAGGGCGCCGGCGAACGGGAGGAGGATCAGCGCAGTCGTCACTGGACGGCCACGAAGACGACGACGAGGACGGCGACCGCACCGGCGATTGCCAGGGCGTACGAGCGGAGGTAGCCCGTCTGGGCGGTGCCGAGCAGGCCGCCGGCACGCCGGGCGCCGACGGTGACGCCGGTGATCGAGCCGCCGATCAGCGGCCCCTCGACCCAGCGGCTGAAGGCCTGCGAGAGCCAGACGGCGGGCCGGTAGAAGACGGTGTCGTAGAGCTCGTCGAACCAGAACTTGTGCTCCAGCGTCTGCCGCGCGAAGGCGGCGCGGGGGAGCGCGCGCGGCGAGCGGGCGCCGTAGAAGAGCCAGGCGATCCCGATCCCGGCGAGCCCGAGCGCGACGGCGAGGACGCTCGCGACGTAGTCCTGGGTCACGGTCGGCTCGACGAGCGACTCGGCGACGGGATGGAGCCAGTCCGCGAAGGGGTGCCAGACCCCGGCGATCTGGAGCCAGCCCCCGACCACGGCGAGCAGCGTCAGGATCGCAACGGGGATCGTCATCGTCCACGGCCCCTCGCCGTGGCCGTGCCCATGCGCGTGCTCCTTGACGAGCGGCGACGGCTCGCCCAGGAAGACGAGGAAGAGGAGCCGGAAGGTGTAGATCCCCGTCAGGAGCGCCCCCGCGAGCCCGGCGACGAAGAGGACGAGCCCGTAGTCGCCCGAGGCGAGCGCCGCGGCGAGGATCGAGTCCTTGGAGAAGAAGCCGGAGAGCGGCGGGATCCCGACGAGCGCGAGCGAGCCGACGAGGAACGCGATGAACGTCCGCGGCATGATCGTGCGCACGCCGCGCATCAGCCGGATGTCCTGCTCGTTCGCGAGGTGGTGGATCACGAGCCCGGCCGCCATGAAGAGCAGTGCCTTGAAGAAGGCGTGCGTCATCAGGTGGAACATCCCGTTGCCGTACGAGCCGATCCCGACGCCGAGGAACATGTACCCGATCTGCGACATCGTCGAGTAGGCGATCACGCGCTTGATGTCGGTCTGGACGAGGGCGACGAGCCCGGCGACGAGGAGCGTGACCGCCCCGATCCCGGCCGCGAGGTCCTGGATGTGCGGCGCCAGCTCGAAGATCGGGTGGGCGCGGACGATCAGGTAGACCCCCGCGGTGACCATCGTCGCGGCGTGGATCAGCGCGGAAACCGGGGTCGGGCCCTCCATCGCGTCCGGGAGCCAGGTGTGGAGCGGGATCTGCGCCGACTTGGCGACGGCGCCGCCGAGCAGGCCGAGCGCGACGAGGTTCAGCGTCGTCGAGGAGAGGCCCTCGGCGAGCGCGAAGGAGGGGACGAAGTCGAGCGTCTGCGTGTTCAGGATCAACAGGAAGAACGCGAGCGCCATCGCCGCGTCCCCGAGGGCGTTGACGATGAACGCCTTCTTCGCGGCCGCGATCGCCTGGGGGCGCTCGTGCCAGAACCCGATCAAGAGGTAGGAGGCGAGGCCGACGAGCCCCCAGCCGACGAGCAGGATCAGGAAATTCCCCGCCTGGACGAGCAGGAGCATCGCGAAGACGAAGAACGACATGTAGGCGAAGTACCGCCGCTCCTCCGGGTCGCCCTCCATGTAGCCGACCGAGTAGAGGACGATCAGGCCACCGACGCCCGAGACGATCAGCATCATCGTCACCGCGAGCGGGTCGACGAGGAGCGAGAGCCCGAAGTCGTAGGTGCCCGTCGAGAGCCACGTCCAGGCGGTCGTGAGCGAGTCGCGCTGCTCCGGCTCCCGGCCGAGCAGGCCGACGAAGGACGCGACCGCGCCGCCGAAGGCCGCGAAGACCGAGATCGTCGAGATCCAGCCCGCGGTCCGGCGCGTGATCGTGTCGCCCATGACGAGGATCGTCCAGGCGCCGGCGAGCGGCGCCAGCAGGCACAGCCAGGCTCCCTGGATCATCCCCGCAGCACCCGGAAGCGGTCGACGTCGAGCACGAGCTTGCGGCGGGCCATCGCCACGATCAGCCCGAGGCCGACGACGACCTCGGAGGCGGCGACGGCCATCACGGCGAGCGCGAAGATCTGCCCGGCGTGGTCGCCGTGGAGCCGCGCGAACGCGATCAGGGCGAGGTTGCAGGCGTTGAGCATGATCTCGAGCGAGAGCAGGACGACGAGCGGGCTGCGCCGCACGAGCACGCCGAGCGTCCCGATCGAGAAGAGGAGCGCGGCGAGGACGAGGTACCAGGCGACGTCAGGCCCCATCATGGCGCAGCCTCCTGAAGACGATCGGCCTCCTCCTCCGCGCTGGGTCTTCGTCCCGAGGATGACGCCGCCGACCGCGGCCACGAGCAGGACGATCGAGGTGATCTCGAATGCGAGCAGGTGGTCGGTCAGGAAGACTCGCCCGATCTCGCGGGGGCTGCCGAACGCCGCGCCGACGGTCGCCTCGTTCGAGAGCGCGTCGCCGGCCTTCAGCCCGATCACGACGACGATCTCGACGAGGAGCGCGGCGGCGGCGACGACGGCGCCGACGGAGACCCAGGAAGGCCCGCCGGCGAAGGGCGCATGCGCGCGGCCACCGAGGTACGCGATCACGAACAGGAACATCACCATCACCGCGCCCGCGTAGACGAGCACCTGCGCCGCGGCGACGAACTCGGCCGAGGCGAGCAGGAAGAGGACGGCGAGAGAGGCGAGGTTCCCGATCAGTGCCAGCGCCGAGAAGAACGGGTTCGTGAAGGAGACGACGGCGATCCCCGAGCCGAGGCAGGCGGTCGCGGCGGCGATCCAGATCACCCAGACGAGGAAGCCGCCCATCAGGAAGAGGTCTTGTACGCCGGGATCGGCGTGTCGTAGAGGACGGGATCGGCGACGGGCACGGTCTTCATCGGCTCCGCCAAGAGCATGTCCTTGGTGTAGATCAGGTCGTCGCGCGAGTACTCGGAGATCTCGAACTCGTTCCCGAGCGTGATCGCGTCGAAGGGGCAGGCGAGCTCGCAGTAGCCGCAGAAGATGCAGCGGCTGAGGTTGATCTCGTAGATCCGCGCGTAGCGCTCGCCCGCCGAGACGCGGTTCTCGGCCGTGTTCTCGGCCGGGACGACGCGGATGCAGTCGGCCGGGCAGGCGGCGGCGCAGAGCGAGCAGCCGACGCACTTCTCGAGCCCGTTCTCGTGCACGTTCAGCCGGTGGCGGCCGCGGAAGCGCGGGTAGACCGGGCGCTTGTACTCGGGGTACTGCTGCGTGATCGGCTTCTTGAAGATCTGCCGGAACGTCACGGCGAAGCCCTTGGGGGTACCCCAGCCGGAAGGGCTCACAGGGCCACCACCAGGATCGCGGTCACGACGGCGTTCAGCGTCGCGACGGGGAGCAGCACCTTCCAGCCGAACCGCATCAGCTGGTCGTAGCGGAGGCGCGGCAGCGTCGTCCGGATCCAGATGAAGAGGAAGAGCAGGAAGAAGAGCTTGAGCAGGAACCAGAGCGGCCCGAGCCCGTCCAGGAAGAAGAAGTGCCAGCCGCCGAGGAAGAGCGTGACGGCGAGCCCGGAGAGGGTGATCAGGTTGATGTACTCGCTCATCGTGAAGAGCCCGAAGCGCATCCCGCCGTACTCGGTGTGGTACCCGGCGACGAGCTCCTGCTCGGCCTCGGGGAGGTCGAACGGGGCGCGCGCCGTCTCGGCGGTGCCGGCGAGCAGGAAGACGACGAAGCCGACGAACTGCGGCACGACGTACCACCAGGTGCCGTCCTGCCGGGCGACGATGTCGGTCAGCGAGAGCGACTGCGCCATCAGGACGACGCCGAGCACGCTCAGCGCGAGCGAGACCTCGTAGGAGACGAGCTGCGCGCACGTGCGCATCGCGCCGAGGAGCGCGAACTTCGAGTCGGAGGCCCAGCCGGCGACGATGAAGCCGAACGTCCCGATCGAGCCGATCGCAAAGATCAGGATCAGCGAGATCGGCACGTCCGCGACCTGGCCGTCGACCTGGTAGCCGAAGATCTCCCAGCCGGCGCCGAACGGGATCACCGAGAAGGTCGAGAGCGCCGTGAAGGCCGCCACGAACGGGGAGGCGATGTAGAGCGCGTCGACCGCGGAGGCGGGGAAGAAGCTCTCCTTCCGGATCAGCTTCATCAGGTCGGCCGCGGGCTGGAGGAGCCCGAAGGGGCCTGCGCGGTTGGGGCCGTAGCGCTGCTGCATCCGGCCCATCACCTTCCGCTCGGTCAGCGTCAGGTACGCGAACCCGACGAGCACGAGGTTGATGATGATCACCGCCTTGATCGCACTGATCCACCACGGCTCGCTCATGCCCCCGGCCGCCTTTCGCTCCCGCGCGGCGAAGCCGCGCTCCGCGCAAGGCTGACGCCGCTCGCGGCGCTCCACCCGGCGGCCCGTGCTCCAGCACTGTTCCACCGGCCTACGCACCGCGAGCGGCGCCCCGGGAACATGAGGGGCGTCATGACTTGACCACCTCGACCTCGCGGTGCAGGTCGGCGGCGTGCTCGTCGGCGATCCGGATCGTGCCGGCCGGGAGGCGGTGGCCGATCCGCGCGCGCAGGGCGACCGACGTCCCGTTCGAGCGGACGGTGACGGTGTCCCCGGCGGCGATCTGCCGGCGCTCGGCGTCCGCGGCGGCGAGCTCGACCTCGGCCGCGGGCCGCTGGAACTGGAGCTCGGGCGTGCGCTCGACCGCGGGACCCGAGAAGAGGGGCCGGTAGCGGAGGAGGCGGAGGTTGCCGACGAAATGCTCGGGGGTCTCGCGCGCCGGCTCGGCGGCGGCGCCGGCCGCAGGTGCCGGGGCGGCGTACGGCGTGCGGGCCGGGAGCGGGGCGCGCTCGCCGACGTCCCCGAAGGTGGCCCCATCGGAGAGCTCGGCGAAGACGACGGAGGCGTGCGGCGAGACCTCGACGCCGAAGCGCTCGGCGAGCTTCGAGATCCAGGCGAGCTCGTCCGGGTGTGGGCGGGATCACGGAGCGGCGCAGGCGCTGGACGCGGCCCTCGAGGTTGAGGAACGAGCCGTCGCGCTCGAGGTAGCTCGTGCCGGGGAGGACGAGGTCGGCCCAGCCGACCGCGAGCCCGTGGAACATCGTCAGCGCGAGCACGTGCTCGGCCTGCTCGGCGAGGGCGCGCACGGCCGGGTCGGCCGCGGCCTCGTCGCCCGAGACGATCAGGAGCCCGATCGGCTCGGGGTTCTCCTCGTCGCCGTCGGCCGCCGCAGCCCAGGCCTCGGCGACGCCGCGCCCGTTCGGGGTCGCGGGGAGGTTGAAGGCCGCGCAGCCGGGCTTGCCCTCGAAGCCGAGCGAGTGCGCGAGCTCGGCGAGCCGCGCGCCGCCACCGCCGCCGCGGCCCGACCAGATCAGCATCGCGCGCGTCGGAGCCGCGCAGTTCCTCGGTCAGCTCGGCGGAGAGGTCGGCCTGGGCCGGCACCCGCTCGACGCGGGCGCCGTTCCGGCGCGCCTGCTTGAGCCAGAGCTCGACGATCGGGGCGCGGTCGGCGACCTCCTCCTCGCCGAGGACGACGACGAGCTTCGCGTCGGCGATCGCCGAGAGCGGCGCGCGGAAGGCGTCGAGCGCGGACGACGTCGCCTCGGGGAGCACGGCCGAGTGGGCGCCGAGCGCCGACCCGCAAGAGCTTCCCGAGCGCGTAGGCCTGCTCGAGCGTCTCCGAGCCCGAAAGGGCGGTGACGATCCGGCCGCCGGCGCCGCGGAGCAGCTCCTCGGCGCGGTCGAGCGCCTCGTCCCAGCTCAGCTCGGCGAAGCCGCGGCGGCGCACCCGCTCGAGCGGCGCCGTGATCCGGTCGTCGGCGTAGAGGTGCGGATAGGCGAAGCGGCCCTTGTCGCAGAGCCAGCCGCCGTCCACCTCGGGATGGTTGCGCGAGAGGATCCGCTTCACCTTGCCCTCGCGCGTCGTCGCGCTGATGTTGCAGCCGACGGGGCAGAGGCCGCAGACCGTGGGCACGTTCTGGATCTCCCACGGGCGCGCCTCGAACCGGTACTGCGTCGAGGTGAGCGCGCCGACGGGGCAGAGCTCGACGACGTTGCCCGAGAACGGGTCGCGGTAGGGCTCGTCCTCGAAGGTCGTGATCATCGACATCGCGCCGCGGTTCCGGGCGACGAGCTGCCCGTCCTCGGCGACGTTCTCCGAGAAGCGGGTGCAGCGGTAGCAGAGGATGCAGCGCTCGCGGTCGAGCGCGATCGTGGGCGAGATCGGGATCGGCTTGTCGAACGTCCGCTTCGGGAAGCTCATCCGCGACTGGCCGGGGCCGTAGCGGAACGTCAGGTCCTGGAGCGGGCACTCGCCGCCCTTGTCGCAGACGGGGCAGTCGAGCGGGTGGTTGACGAGGATGAACTCGAGCGTCGCATTCTGGCCCTCGGCGGCCTTCTCCGAGGACTGCGCGGTCCGGACGACCATCCCCTCCTGCGCGGTCAGCGTGCAGCCCGCCTGGAGCTTCGGGATCCCCTCGATCTCGACGAGGCACATCCGGCAGGCGCCGACGGGCGGCCCGAGCCGCGGCTCGTAACAGAAGACGGGGATCTCGACCCCGGCGACGGCAGCGGTCTCGACGAGGCCGGTGCCCTTCGGCACCTGCACCGCGACGCCGTCGATCGTGAGCGTGACCTGCTCGGCGGCGTTCACGACACGTCTCCGAGGGACGTGACCAGGGTCAGACCCTGGACACGTCCGAAGCGGCCGGCGGCGCCGACCTGAAGGGCCAGGGCCGGGGTCTGACCCTGGACACGTCCGGAAAGGACGGTCATGCGAGGGCTCCGTCGGGAACGGGATCGTGGTGGTGCTGGTCGACCGGCGCGAACAGGTTCTCGAGCGACGAGGTCGCCGTGCATCGGGCAGCCGCCCTCGAGGTGCGCCTGGAACTCGGAGCGGAAGCGGTCGATGTAGCTCGCGACGGGCATCGCGGCCGCGTCGCCGAGCGGGCAGAGGCACTTGCCGAGGATCCGGTCGCAGACGTCGAGCAGCAGGTCGAGATCGGCCTGGCTCGCCTCGCCGTCCTCGATCTTGTGGAGGATCTGCACCATCCAGCGCGTCCCCTCGCGGCACGGGCGTGCACTTGCCGCACGACTCGTGCATGTAGAACTGCGCGACCCGGAGCCCGAGCTGAACCATGCAGGCGCGGTCGTCGATCACGATGATCGCGCCCGAGCCGAACATCGTGCCAGCCTCGGCCAGCGCGTCGTAGGAGAGTTGGACGTCGAGCTGGTCGGGCGTCAGCACGGGCACCGAGGAGCCGCCGGGGATCACAGCCTTCAGCTCGCGGCCGCCGGGGATCCCGCCGCCGTGCTCGTAGATCAGCTGGCGCAGGGTCGTCCCGTTCTCGAGCTCGTAGTTGCCGCCGCGGACGACGTTGCCGGAGAGGCTGAAGACGCGCGTGCCGGCCGAGTCGGGCGTGCCGAGCTTCGCGTACTCCGCCGCGCCCATCTCCAGGATCGGGGTCACGGTCGCGATCGTCTCGACGTTGTTGACGAGGGTCGGGGAGGCGTAGACGCCCGAGATCGCGGGGAACGGGGGCTTCGAGCGGGGCTGGCCGCGCTTGCCCTCGAGCGACTCGAGCAGCGCCGTCTCCTCGCCGCAGATGTACGCGCCGGCCCCGCGGTGGAGGACGACGGTGACGCCGCCGAGCAGGTCGGCCGCGTGGATCTCCTCCAGCGCCGCGCGCAGGGTCTCGAACTCGTTCAGGTACTCGCCGCGGATGTAGACGAAGACGTTCTTCGACTGGATCGCGTGGGCCGTGATCAGCGCGCCCTCGAGGAAGCGGTGCGGGACGCGGAGCATGATCTCGCGGTCCTTGAAGGTGCCGGGCTCGGACTCGTCGGCGTTGATCACGAGGTAGATCGGGCGCGGCGTCGTCTCGGGCTTCGGGATGAAGCTCGCCTTGCGGCCGGTGGCGAAGAAGGCGCCGCCGCGGCCGCGCAGGTTGGACGCGAGCACCTCCTCGATCACGGCCTGCGGCTCCATCGTGCGCGCCTTCGCGAGCGCGCGGAAGCCGCCCTGGGCGCGGTAGGCGTCCAGCTTCGTCAGGTCGTGGTCGTCGGCGCCCGCGAGCACGATCTGCTTCGCGGTCGGGTGCCAGCGCTCCTCGAGGGTCTCGAGCATCTAGCTCAGCTCCTCCAGGATGCGCGGGACGTCGGCGGCGGAGACGCCTTCGCGGTAGCGGTGGTCGACCGCGACGACGGTGCCCCAGCCGCAGCCGCCCGCGCACTCGACGGTGCGCAACGTCACCTCGCCGTCGGGGGTCGTCTCGCCCGGGCGGACGCCGAGCTCGGATTCGAACGCCTCGAGCACGGCCTGGGCGCCGACGAGGGCGCAGGAGACGTTCGTGCAGACCTCGACGAGGTGCCGGCCGATCGGCTCGAGGTGGAACATGTCGTAGAAGGAGGCGACCGCCATGCAGTAGGCCGGCGTCTCGCCGAGCCCCTCGGCCACCTCGCGGAACGCGTCGGGCGAGAGCCAGCCGTAGCGCTCCTGCGCGAGCCGGAGCGCGGGCAGGGTCGCCGAGCGCGACTCGGGGTAGAGCGCGACGACGTCGCGGATCTCCTCGACGAGCGGGCGCGCGCTCATCTGTCCGTGTCCCCCATCACGGCGTCGAGCGAGCCGACGACGGCGATCAGGTCGGCGATCGCGATGTCGTGCATGCAGGACGCGGTCGCCTGGAGCGCGACGAACGACGGGGCGCGGAACTTGACGCGCCACGGCTTCGGGCCGCCGTCCGAGACGACGTAGCAGCCCGACTCGCCGCGGGGCGACTCGACGGCGACGTAGACCTCGCCCTCGGGGACGCGGTAGCCCTCGGTGACGATCTTGAAGTGGTGGATCAGCGACTCCATCGAGGTGTGCAGCTCCTCGCGCGGCGGCAGCACGACCTTGCGGTCGTCGGCGATCCACGGCTCGCCCTGCATCTCCTCGAGCCGGTCGATGCACTGGGAGACGATCCGGATCGACTCGCGCATCTCGTCCATGCGGACGCGGTAGCGGTCGTAGACGTCGCCGCCGTGGTAGACCGGGACCTCGAAGTCGACCTGGTCGTAGGCGACGTAGGGCTCGCGCTTGCGCAGGTCCCAGTCGACGCCCGAGGCGCGCAGCATGGGGCCGGTCTGCCCGAGCGCGATCGCGTCGTCGGCGGAGAGCAGGCCGACCCCGAGCGTCCGCTCCTGCCAGATCGGGTTGTCGTCGAGCAGGGCCTCGTACTCGTCGACGGCCTTCGGCATCCGCGTGCAGAACGCGCGCGCCTCGTCGTAGAAACCCGGGGGGATGTCCTCGGCGAGCCCGCCGACCTGGAAGTAGCGCGTGTGCATCCGCACCCCGGTGACCATCTCGAACAGGTCGAGGATCAGGTCGCGCTCGCGGAACGTGTACCAGAACAGCGAGATCGCCCCGATCTCGAGCGCGCAGGTGCCGAGCCAGACGAGGTGGGAGTGGATCCGGACGAGCTCGGAGAGCGCCATCCGCAGCCAGGTCGCCTTGCGCGGCACCTCGAGCTCGAGCAGCTTCTCGACCGCGAGCACGAAGACGAGCTCGTTGACCTGGAACGAGACGTAGTCGATCCGGGCGAGGTACGTGATCGCCTTCCACCAGGTCTTCTGCTCCATCGTCTTCTCGAAGCCCGTGTGGAGGTAGCCGATCACCGCCGAGATCCCGACGACCTGCTCGCCGTTCAGGTCGACGATCAGCCGCAGCACGCCGTGCGTCGACGGGTGGTTCGGGCCGAAGTTGACG
The DNA here is from genome assembly GCA_963846665.1 of uncultured Gaiellaceae bacterium. Classification (GTDB taxonomy): domain Bacteria; phylum Actinomycetota; class Thermoleophilia; order Gaiellales; family Gaiellaceae; genus Gaiellasilicea. The sequence goes on along the minus strand of CAWJWW010000002.1, from coordinate 2,028,291 downwards.
GTGAGGACGTCCTCGAGCGGCACCTGCGTCGGATCCGGGACGAGCACGGTCGGGACCGGGCTGGGGATCCGTGAGCCGCTGTAGATCGCGCCGGGGCGCTCGACGACCGACATCTACTCCTCCCCCGAGAAGCGGACGGGCTCGCCGCCGATCGGGTAGTCCTTGCGGAGCGGGTGGCCCTCCCAGTCGTCGTCCATCAGGATCCGCGTCAGGTTCGGGTGGCCCTCGAACGCGATCCCCATCAGGTCGAAGGCCTCGCGCTCGTGCCAGTCGGCGGTCGGCCAGAGCGAGACCACGCTCGGGACGGTCTCGCCGTCGTCGAGCCAGACCTTGACGCGGAGCCGGACGGGGTCGTCGGCGAGCCGGAGCAGGTGGTAGTTGACCGCGAAGCGCTTCGGCTTCGGGGCCGGGCGGCGGGCGTAGCCCTGCGAGCCGGGCGCGTTCAGGTCGCGGCCGCCGGCCGTGCCGATGTAGCCCGCGACGCCCAGCTCGTCCCAGCCGAGGTAGTCGGCGGCGGCGATGTCCGCGAGCACGTTGAAGCCGGCCTCGTCGCGCAGGTGCGCGCACGCCTCGAGCAGCCGCGCCGGGTCGACGACGAGCGTCGTCTCGCCGTGCGCCGTCGACGCGTCTCGACGAGCCCCGGGACACCGCCTTCGTAGCGCGCCACTAGGAGGCGACCTCCGCGGATCTGCGTAGGCCGGGCGGCACGCCCGCCATCACCTTCTCGTGCAGCCGCACGAACCCCTCCATCAGCGGCTCGGGCCGCGGCGGGCAGCCGGGCACGTGCATGTCGACCGGCACGATCTTGTCGACGCCCTGGACGATCGTGTAGTTGTTGAACATCCCGCCGGAGCTCGCGCACGCGCCCATCGCGATCACCCACTTGGGCTCGAGCATCTGGTCGTAGACCTGGCGCAGCGGCGCCGCCATCTTGTGGGCGACGCGGCCGGAGACGATCAGCAGGTCGGCCTGGCGCGGCGAGGAGGAGAAGCGCTCCATCCCGAAGCGCGCGATGTCGTAGCGCGACGAGACGATCGACATCATCTCGATCGCGCAGCAGGCGAGGCCGAAGATGGCCGGCCACATCGAGTTCGACTGCGCCCAGGCGACCGCCTTCTCGAGCGTGGTCAGCCCGAGCGCGTCCTCGAGGCTCTCCACCTCGTTCTCGAAGACGCTCTTCTTGGTCGGCCAGAGCAGCGCCTCGCTCTGGAGGCCGGCCTTGGCGAGCGGCCGCTTCGAGGCGCGCTTCGGGTCGACTGTCTCGTCTACCGCCAATTCAGCGCCCCCTTCCTCCAGATGTAGACGTACGCGACCGCGAGGATCGCCACGAAGACGAGGAACTCGACGAGCCCGAACCAGCCGAGCGGGTCGAGCACGAGGGCGAGCGGGTAGAGAAAGACGATCTCGATGTCGAAGAGGATGAAGAGCATCGCCGTCAGGTAGAAGCTGACCGTGAAGCGCTGCTGCTTCGGCGCGCCTTCGGAGACGCCGGACTCGAAGGGCAGGAAGCGCGCCTTGACGCGACGCTGCGGGGGCGTCGCGAAGATGAAGGAGAACGCGATCATCGAGGCCGGGATCACGGCGGCGAAGAACGCGTAGACCAGGAAGGGAAAATAGTCTCCGAGCATCCGGTAGCGCCCAACGCTAGCAAGTCACGAGCGGGGACCCGAAGAGAGGTGCAACCCGCGTGATCAAGCGAGTCGCGGCTGTCACAAAGTCCGCCCTCGAGTGACCCCTGACCGCCTTGCTACGATCCGTGTCGATGGCAACCGTCGAGCAGCCCACCACCCTCGTCACCCTGACCGAGTCCGCGGCCGTGAAGATCCGCGAGCTGATGGCGGAGGACGCGACGCGGCGAGAGCAGCGTCCTCCGGGTCGCGATCCAGGGCGGCGGCTGCTCCGGCTTCCAGTACGGGCTCGGCTTCGACTCCGGTGCCGCCGAGGGCGACGAGACGCTCGAGCTGCACGGTGTCACCGTCGTGATCGACCCCTACAGCGCCCCGTACCTCAAGGGCGCCTCGATCGACTTCCTCAACTCGATCTCCGAGGCCGGGTTCAAGATCGACAACCCGAACGCCGCCGCTTCCTGCGGCTGCGGGCACAGCTTCACGGTCGAGGAGGGCGCCGAAGGTGCCTCCGAGGCCGCCGGCGGCGCCTGCGGCTCCGGCTGCTCGCACTAGCGGCGCCTTCTCCGAATCCTCTCGCGGCGGGCTGCGTACGATCGCGTCCATGAGCGAGCCTTCTCTCCGCGTCGCTGTCGTCGGCTCCGGGCCGGCCGGGTTCTATGCCGCCGCCGCCCTGCTCGCCGCGGGCGCGGAGGTCGACCTGCTCGACCGGCTGCCGACGCCGTGGGGGCTCGTCCGCTCGGGCGTCGCGCCCGACCATCCGAAGATCAAGGCGGTCTCCCGGGCCTTCGAGAAGACGGCGCAGCTGCCCGGCTTCCGCTTCTTCGGGAACGTCGAGCTCGGCCGGCACGTGAGCTACGAGGAGCTGGCGCGGATCTACGACGCCGTTCTTCTCTCCGTCGGTGCCCAGGCCGACCGGCAGCTCGGGATCCCCGGCGAGGACCTGCCCGGGTCGTGGCCGGCCACCGCTTTCGTGGCCTGGTACAACGGCCACCCCGACTTCCAGGAGCTCGAGTTCGACCTCTCGCACGAGCGCGCGGTCGTGATCGGGAACGGGAACGTGGCCCTCGACGTGGCCCGGATGCTCGCCCTGACGCCCGAGGAGCTGGCGCCGACGGACACGACCGACCGCGCGATCGCCGCGATCAACGAGTCCGGGATCCGCGAGATCGTCGTCGTGGGGCGCCGCGGGCCGGTTCAGGCCGCGTGGACGCCCGTCGAGGTCGGCGAGCTCGGCGAGCTCGCGGGCGCCGACATCGTCGTCGACCCGGCCGACCTCGAGCTGGACGCCGCGAGCGAGGCCGAGCTCGAGGCGGCGCCGCCGCCCGTGAAGCGGAGCGTCGAGCACCTGCGGGAGTACGCGACCCGGGAGCCCACCGGGAAGCCGCGCCGGATCGTGCTCCGCTTCCTCCGCTCCCCCGTCGCGCTCCTCGGCGACGACCGAGTCGAGGCGGTCGAGCTCGTCCGGAACGAGCTCGTGGACGGCCGCGCCGTCGCGACCGCCGAGACGGAGACGATCGCGGCCGGGATCGTCTTCCGCAGCGTCGGCTACCGCGGCGTCGCCCTGCCCGGCTGCCCGTTCGACGAGGCGACCGGGACGATCCCGAACGAGGACGGCCGCGTCGAGCCGGGCCTCTACGTCGCCGGCTGGATCAAGCGCGGCCCGAGCGGCGTGATCGGGACGAACAAGAAGGACGCGGTCGAGACCGTCGCGCTCCTGCTCGAGGACGCCGAGGCGGGGCTGCTCGCGCGCGAGGACGGTGACCTGGCCGAGCTGCTCGCGGAGCGCGGGCACGAGCCCGTGCTCTACGCGGGCTGGGAGGCGATCGACGCGGCCGAGCAGGCCGCAGGCGAGCCGCACGGACGGCCCAGGGTCAAGCTCCACACCTGGGACGAGCTGCTCGCCGCCGCCCGCCGTTAGGGCGGGCATCACCCGAACGGGGCACCACCGATCGGCGCAGGACGCCGACAACGATGGAGTGGAGGAGACCACTGTCGAGTGCCTGCGCTGCGGCACCCCGCGCTCGTTCACGCCGGGCCGCTGGCGCTATCAGGAGGCCGGCGAGTGCCCCCGCTGCCACTACGTGGGCTGGGCGTTCTCCGTCGAGCTCTCCGAGCGCACGCGCCGGCTCTTCCGCGACCTCCCGCTCGAGCGCCGCCTGACGATGCGACCCGTCTAGCGCCTCCGCCGCGCCGCTAGCATTGCCCTCGTGGCGACCGAGGGAAAGATCCAGCTCTGGGGCGGCGAGACCGAGAAGGCGATCGGGAACTTCCCCGTCTCCGGCGAGCCGATCCCCGTCCCCGTCGCACGCTGGCTCGGCCGGATCAAGGCCGCCGCCGCCCGGGTGAACGGCGATCTCGGCCTCCTCGACGCAGACAAGGCCGAGCGGATCGCTGCAGCCGGCGATCGCGATCGCCCGGGGCGAGCACGACGACCAGTTCCCGATCGACGTCTTCCAGACCGGTTCGGGCACCAGCTCGAACATGAACGCGAACGAGGTGATCGCGTCGCTCGCCGGCGAGGGCGTGCACGCGAACGACGACGTCAACATGGGCCAGAGCTCGAACGACGTCTTCCCCTCCGCGGTGCACCTCGCGGCGCTCGGCGAGGTCGAGCAACGACCTGCTGCCGGCGCTCGAGCAGCTCGCCGCCTCCCTGGCGGCGAAGGCGACCGAGTTCGACGACGTGATCAAGTCCGGGCGCACGCACCTGATGGACGCGGTCCCCGTCACGCTCGGCCAGGAGTTCGCGGGCTACGCGGCCCAGATCCGCCAGGGGATCGACCGCGTCGGCGACTCGCGCACGCGGCTCGGCCAGATCCCGCTCGGCGGCACCGCCGTCGGCACCGGGATGAACACCCATCCGGAGTTCGCCGAGCGCGTCCGCGCGCTGCTCGCCGAGGACACCGGGCTCCGCGTCGCCGCGCCCGCCGACCACTTCGAGGCCCAGGCCGCCCGCGACGGGCTCGTCGAGGCCTCCGGCGCGCTCAAGACCGTCGCCGTCTCGCTGACGAAGATCGCCAACGACCTGCGCCTGATGGGCTCCGGCCCGCGCGCGGGGCTCGCCGAGATCTTCCTGCCCGAGCTCCAGAAGGGCAGCTCGATCATGCCCGGCAAGGTCAACCCGGTGATCCCCGAGGTCGTGACCCAGGTCGCGGCCCAGGTGATCGGCAACGACGCGGCGATCACCGTCGGCGGCATGCAGGGCCACTTCGAGCTGAACGTCTTCATCCCGATGATGGCGCGCAACCTGCTGCGGCTCGATCAAGCTGCTCGCCTCCGCCTCGCGGCTCCTCGCCGAGAAGTGCGTGGACGGGATCGAGGCGAACCGGGAGCAGTGCGAGAGCTACGCCGAGCTGACGTTGTCCGCCGCGACGGCGCTCAACCCGTACATCGGCTACGACAAGGCCTCCGAGATCGTCAAGACGGCCGCCGCCTCGGGCCGCTCGCTCCGCGAGGTCGCTCGCGAGGCGGGTGTCGACGACGCCACCCTGGACACCGCGCTCGACTACCGCGCGATGGCCCGGCCGCCGCGCGCCTGAAGCCCTTGGCGCGATTCGGCGCGACCCGGTTGAACCGTCGTTCAGCTTGACACTCGCAAAAGGCCGACTACCATTCGGACACGCCCGAGGGGCACGATGGGGCGGTATCCGAAGTCTGTTGTCTAGGGGAGAGGACGGAACCTCAATATGAGGAAGCTTTGGCATGTGCTTGCCGTTTCGGCGCTCGCACTCCTCGTCTTCGCGCTGCCGGCAGCCGCCGGTCGCGGAGGCGGAGACGTCGAGCACGGGAAGGGCAAGAAGGTGCCACGATCTGCGCAGCTCGATGCAGAAGAAGCAGGACCGGCTCAACGCGAAGGGCCTCGAGCTCAAGCTGAAGGGCAAGGCGAAGGGGAAGGTCGCGCAGATCGCGATCGGCCAGTACGCCCAGCTCCAGCACACGGGCGAGGACGAGATCTTCGTGATCCTGGCCGAGTTCGGGAACACGCGGCACTCGTCGTACTGCGACCCGGGCCAGGTGTGTGCCTTCCCGCCCGACGGGAGCGCGGCCACCTACGAGGGGCCGGCGCACAACTCGATCCCGCAGCCCGATCGCGCCCAGGACAACTCGACCCTGTGGCAGTCGGACTTCAGCAAGGCGCACTACGAGAACATGTACTTCAACCGGATGGCCGCCTATTACCAGGGCCAGTCCTCCGGGCGGTACACCGTTGGCGGCCAGGTCACCGAACTGGGTGAAGGTGCCGTTCAACGAGGCGCGCTACGGCCGTGACTACTGCGGCGGGATCGTCTGCAACAACACGTGGTACCTCGTCCGCGACTCCCTCGCCTACTGGGTGCAGGGTCAGCTCGACCAGGGCCAGACGATGGCGCAGATCAACGCGTACCTCGCCAGCTACGACAAGCAGGATCGCTACGACTCCGACGGCGACGGGAACTTCGACGAGCCCGACGGGTTCATCGACCACTTCCAGATCGTCCACGCGGGCGGCGACCAGGCTGCCGGCGACCCGAACCAGGGCACCGACGCGATCTGGAGCCACCGCTGGTACGCCGCGCTCTACGGCGGCGGCCCGAACGGCTACCCGGGTGTCCCGGTCGGCCAGGGCGGCACCTCCTCCGGCGTCACGATCCCGTCGCACCCGACCGACACGTGGGTCGGCGACTACACGATCCAGCCGGAGAACGGCGGGCTCGGCGTGTTCGCGCACGAGTTCGGCCACGACCTCGGCCTGCCGGACCTCTACGACACCTCGGGTAACACGGGTGGCGCGGAGAACGAGACCGCGTTCTGGACGCTGATGTCGCTCCGGCGCGAACATCGGCGACGGCGGTCCCAACGGGATCGGCGACGCCCCGACCAACATGGGCGCCTGGGAGAAGTTCCAGCTCGGGTGGCTCGGGTGCGAGACGTGCCCCGGTGGCACGGACTACTACGCGATCCAGTCGGGCGGCCCCAAGAAGGCCAAGACCGATCTCGCGCCCGCCGGCTCGGCCGGCAAGAAGGGTGATCCGCATGCCCTCTTCGTCGTCCTTCCGGACAAGACGAAGGTCACGACCGTCGGCACGCCGTACGCCGGCAGCTACTACTGGTGGAGCACCTCCGGCGACGACCTCAACGTCAACATGACGAAGGCGATCTCCGGCGGCGGCGCCCTGACCGCGAAGGTCAATTACAACATCGAGGCGCAGTACGACTATGCGTTCATCGAGGCGTCCACGGACGGCGGCACCACGTTCACGCCGCTGCCGACGAACCTCTCGACGCCCGCTGCGCTCGACCAGAGCGGGATCAACTCGAGCGGTGCCGGGATCGACGGAACCACCGGTGGCAACTGGGTCGACCTGACCGCCACGGTCCCGGCCGGCGCGACGCACCTCCGCGTCCGCTACGAGACCGACGGCGGGCTCGCCCTCCCCGGCTTCCAGATCGACAACATCACGGTCGGCTCGCAGCCGACGGATGGCGCCGAGACGGACACCGGCTGGACGTACGCCGGCTTCGTCCGCACGACCGGGAGCGAGACCAGCACCCACCTGAACGCGTACATCGGCGAGTACCGGGCGTATCAGAACTACGACCGCTCGCTCGCACGGCGTACAACTTCGGCTTCCTCGACGTCGAACGGGGACTGGGTCGAGAGCTACCCGTACCAGGACGGCCTGCTCCTGAGCTACTGGGACGAGTCGTACAACGACAACAACGTGGGTGACCACCCGGGCGGCGGGCTCGTCCTGCCGATCGACGCGCACCCGGAGTTCTTCCACGACCAGGACGGCTTCCTGCTCCGGCCGCGGACGCTCGCGTACGACGCGACGTTCACCAAGGACAAGGTCGAGTCGATCACGGTCCACAAGAACAGCGTCGCGATCACGATCCCGTCGCGGAAGGCGTCAGTCGATGTTCGACGACATGCAGACGTGGTGGTACCGGCGGACGAGCACGGCGCTACCGGTACCGCACCCGGGCCGCTACCAGCCCGGCTGGTACGGCGTCAACGTGCCGAAGACGGGCACGACGATCGAGGTCAAGGATCAGAACAAGGACAAGCTGAAGGTGCGAGATCAGCACGTCGAAGTAGCGAGCGTCGCATCGCACTGCAGGAACGCGAAGGGCCCGGGAGACCGGGCCCTTCGTCGTTCTCGGAGCGCGAAGCGCCGGCTAGTAGGAGACGGCGCCGCGGCCGGTCTCGGCCGCGTGCACCTGCTCGTCCGCGCGGTAGCTCGAGCGCACGAGCGGGCCGGCGAAGACCGAGCCGAAGCCGAGCGCCTCGCCCTGCTCGCGCAGCCAGCGGAACTCGTCCGGGTGCACCCAGCGGTCGATCGTCGCGTGCTTGCGCGGACGGCTGCAGGTACTGGCCGATCGTGACCACGTCGACGCCGTGCTCGCGCAGGTCGCGCATCGTCTCGACGATCTCGTCGTTCGTCTCGCCGAGCCCGACGATGATCCCCGACTTCGTCAGCACGGGGTAGTCGGCGATCTCCTTGGCCCGCTGGAGCAGCCAGAGCGCGCGGTCGTAGTCGGCCTTGCCGCCGCGCATGGCGCGGTGGAGGCGACGCACCGTCTCGATGTTGTGATTGAAGACCTCGGGACGCGCTCCGATCACGGTCGCGAGCGCCTCCTCCTCGACGCCGAGGAAGTCCGGCGTCAGCACCTCGACGGAGCAGTCCGGCAGCTTCGCCTTCAGCGCCCGGATCGTCGCCGCGTAGTGGCCGGCGCCGCGGTCGGGGACGTCGTCCCGGTCGACCGAGGTGACGACGACGTGCTTCAGCCCCATCTGGAAGGCGGTCTGCGCGAGCTTGAGCGGCTCGAGCGGGTCGGGCGGGTCGTTCGGCCGGCCGGAGTTGACGTAGCAGTAGCGGCAGGCGCGGGTGCACGTCTCGCCGAGGATCTGGAAGGTCGCGGTCCCGCGCCCCCAGCACTCGGCGATGTTCGGGCAGCGCGCCTCCTCGCAGATCGTGTTCAGGCCGGCGCCGTGGATCAGCTTCTTGACGTCGAAGTAGCGGTCGTTCGCGCTCGGGGCGCGGACCTTCATCCACTCGGGCCGGCGCGGCCGCTCGGCGACTGGGAGCGAGCTCTCCATCCCGTCGAGTGTAGTGATGGGCCGCTTGCCACTTGCGTCGAAAGAACTCTTTTGAAAGAATGCTTTCGACATGGCGAAGGGAGACGTCCTCCTCACCGATCCGCGGGCACTCCGGGCACTTGCCCACCCGACGCGGCTGGCGCTGCTCGACCACCTCCACGACGTCGGCTCGGCGACGGCGACGGGCTGCGGCGAGGCGGTCGGGATCAGCGCCTCGGCGGCGTCGTACCACCTGCGCTCCCTCGCAGCCTGGGGCCTCGTCGAGGAGGCGGGCGGGGGCCACGGGCGGGAACGCCCCTGGCGGATGGTCGGGACGGGCTTCTCCTTCGAGCTGACCGACGCGAGCTCGCCGGGCCACGCCTCGGCCGAGGCCGCGCTGAGCAGCCAGCTCGTCGCGACCGGCGAGCGCTGGACGAACCGCTTCGTTCGGGACGCGGCCCGCTACCCGGCGGAGTGGCGCGCGGCCAGCTTCCTGGCGAACAAGACGCTGAGGGTGACACCCGACGAGGCAACCGCGCTCGTCGCCCGGATCGAGGAGCTGCTCGAGCCCTACGGCCGGAGCAGCCGAGCCGATGCGCCCGAGGACGCGGCGGACGCGCGGCTCCTGATCCGCCTCTTCCCGAAGGACGCGCCGTGAGCCGCCGCGCCCCGCTCGCCGGCCTGCTCGCGGCGAACGTGATCTCGATCACCGGGAACCGGATCACTCAGCTCGCGATCCCGTGGTTCGTGCTCCAGACGACCGGCAGCGTCGCGAAGACGGGCCTCGTCGGCTTCTTCTCGCTGCTTCCGTTCGTGATCTCGTCCGCGCTCGGCGGCGTGGTCGTCGACCGGCTCGGCTACCGGCGCGCGAGCATCGTCGCCGACCTGGCGAGCGGCGCCTCGGTGCTCGCGATCCCGGTCCTCTTCCACACCGTCGGCCTGCCGCTGGCGGGCCTGCTCGCGCTCGTCTTCGCCGGCGCGCTCCTGGACGCGCCGGGGCACACCGCCCGGGAGGCCATCCTCCCCGACCTGATCGAGCGGGCGGGGACGACGCTCGAGCGCGGCACGAGCCTGTTCGACGGCGTCTCCCGCGCGGCGAACATGCTCGGCGCGCCGCTCGCGGGTGTGCTGATCGCCGTGTTCGGCTCCGCGAACGTGCTTCTCTTCGACGCGGCCACCTTCGCGGTCTCGGCGCTCCTGATGCGGATCTTCGTCCCCGCGGCGATCCACGTCGACGGCGAGGCGTCGCCGGAGCGCTACCTGACCCAGCTGCGCGAGGGCTACCGCTTCCTCTGGCGGACGCCGCTCGTCCGGGCGACGGTGCTGATGGTGCTGATCACCAACATGCTCGACGCGGCGATGGGCGGCGTGATCATGCCCGTCTACGCCGACCGCGTCCTCGACAGCGTCGTCGCTCTGGGGCTGATGAGCGGCGCGATGGGCGCGACGGCCTTCGCGGGCACGCTCGTCTTCGCCTGGATCGGGCACCGGTTGCCCGCGGGTCTCGACCCTCGTCGCGGGGTTCACGCTCGGCGGGCCGACGCGCTTCTTCCTCCTGGCGGCGCTCCCGGGCGTCGGCCCCGTGATCGTCGGCTTCGCGATCGCGGGGATCGGGATCGGGCCGATCAACCCGATCTTCGGCACCGTCCTCTACGAGCGGATCCCCGTGCACCTCCGCGCCCGCGTCCTCGGCGCGCTCAGCGCCGGCGTGATGGCCGGCGCGCCGGTCGGCGCGCTGCTCGGCGCCGGCTGCATCGAGGCCTTCGGCCTCCGTGCGACCCTCCTCGCCTTCGGCGCCGTCTATCTCGTCTGCACCCTCAGCCCGCTCTGGGTCAAGGCCTGGCGGGACGTCGGGCCGACGACGGACTTAGTTGCTCAGAGCAACTAAGTCCGTCTTCTCGCTCAGCTTCGGTCTCGGTGAGCTCCTCCAGCTCGAGCCCGAAGACCTCGGCGAGGGCGGCGCGGGCGTGCGGGAGCGTCTCCGCGACGGGCACGGGGCGGCCGAGCTCGCGGGCGACCGTCGTGAACATCGCGTCCTCGAGCCCGCAGGCGGTGATCCACTGCGTGAACGGCGCCGGGTCGAGGTCGACGTTGAGCGCGTAGCCGTGCGTCGTCACCCACTTGGAGACGTGGATCCCGAGCGAGGCGATCTTCCGGGGCGGCCGGGTGAGCCAGACGCCAGTGAGCCCGTCGATCCGCCCGCCCTCGAGGCCGAGCGAGCGTAGCGTCAGGATCAGCGCCTCCTCGAGATCGCGGCAGTAGCGCTTGACGTCCTGCCCGTGCCGGGTCAGGTCGAGGATCGGGTAGCAGACGAGCTGGCCCGGAGCGTGGTAGGTGGACTTGCCACCGCGGTCGGTCTCGACGATCTCGACCTCTGCGCCCTCGGGAACGTGCAGCTCGCCTTCGTCGGCGCGCCGCCCGAGCGTGACCGTGGGCGGGTGCTCGAGCAGAAGGATCGTGTCGGGCAGCTCACCGGCGGCGACCGCCGCTGCGACCGCGCGCTGCAGGTCCCAGGCCTCCCGGTACGGGACGACCCCCAGCTCGGCGTAGACGGCGCGCACGCGCCGCCTACACGTCGTCGTCGCCCCAGCCCTCGAGGCGCTCGCGGAGGTCGCGGAGGAAGCGACCGGCGTAGGCGCCGTCGACGAGCCGGTGGTCGTACGTGAGGGTGATGTTCATGATCGGCCGGATCGCGATCACGTCCTGGCCGAGCTCGTCCTGGACGACCCAGGGCCGCTTGACGAGTGCGTAGGTACCGAGGATCGCGGCCTGCGGCTGGCTGATCACGGGCGTGCCGTGGAAGGTGCCGTAACCGCCGGGGTTCGTGATCGTGAAGGTGCCGCCCTGGACGTCGTCCGGGGTCAGCTGCTTGTCGCGGGCACGCTTCGCGATCCCGGCGATCGCCTTCGCCATCCCGAGCAGGTTCAGGCCCTCGGTGTCCTTGACGACCGGGACGATCAGGCCCTTCCCGTCGGCGAGCTCGACCGCGAAGCCGAGGTTGACGTACGAGCGAGTGACGATCTTGTCGCCGCGGATCTCCCCGTTCACGTAGGGGTAGTCGCGGAGCGTGTCGACCGCTGCCCGCCCCACGAACGCCAGGTAGGTCGGGTTGACGCCGTAGGACGCCTGGTACTCCTTCTTCAGCCGCTCGCGGACGGCGACGATCTTGGAGAAGTCGACCTCGATCGCGCTCGTCACGTGCGCGGAGGTGTCGAGCGAGCGGCGCATGTGCTCGGCGATCCCGCGCCGCATCGGCGTCATCGCCTCGAAGCTCTCGCCCGCACCGGGCTCGCCCGCCGGGGCCGGAGCCGGGGCGGCGGGCTTGGGCGCCGCGGCGGGCGCGGCCTCGGGAGCCGGCGCAGCGGGTGCCGCGGGAACAGCCGCCTGCGGGGCGGGCTCGTCCTTCGCGCCCGACTCGACGTACGCCAGGATGTCCTTCTTCGTGACGCGGCCGCCGGTGCCGGTGCCGGTGACGCGGCCGACGTCGACGCCATGCTCCGCGGCGATCCGGGCGACGACCGGCGAGACGAAGGAACGGCCGTTCTCGGAGCTCGTCGGCGCGGCGGCCGGCGCCTCCGTGGAAGCGTTCGACCCTGCGGCCTCGCCGGAGCCCGGAGCGACCGTCTCCTCGGCGACGCTCTCGCTGGCGGCTGCCTCGGAGGCGTCGGCGGCAGGCTGCGTCGCGGGCTCGGCCGGAGCCTCGTCCGGCGTCGAGATCTCGGCGCCGGCGGGGGCGATCACCGCGAGCACCGTGCCGACCTCGACCGTCTCGCCCTCCTGGACGAGGATCTTCGCGACGACGCCGCCGCCGGGGCTCGGGACCTCGGTGTCGACCTTGTCGGTCGAGATCTCGAGCAGGCTCTCGTCGGGCGCGATCTCCTCGCCCTCGGCCTTGAGCCACTTCGTGATCGTCCCCTCGGAGACGGACACGCCCATCTGCGGCATCACGACGTCGATCTGGGTTCCGGTAGCCATCTTCTCGCTCCTCTAGTACGCCGCGAGCTCCTTGAGCCCCTGCAGCACGTCGTCGACCTGGGGCAGGAACGCCTTCTCGAGCACCGGCGCGAAGGGGACGGGGCAGTCGGGCGCGGCGATCCGCTTCACGGGGGCGTCGAGATCCTCGAACACTTCCTCGGCGATCGTCGCGGCGATCTCGGCGCCGAAGCCGCCGGTGCGCGTGTCCTCGTGGAGGACGAGCACCTTCGAGGTCTTGCGGACGCTCTCGAGCACCGCTTCGCGATCCCACGGCATCACCGTGCGCAGGTCGATCACCTCGACCGAGACGTCGTCCTGCTCGCCGATCTTCTGCGCGGCCTCGTCGGCGGTGTAGACCATCGCGCCCCAGGTGATCACGCTGATGTCCTCGCCCTCGCGATGGGTGCGCGCCTTCCCGATCGGGGTGACGTAGCGCTCGTCCGGCACCTCGCCCTTGATCCGGCGGTAGAGGTGCTTGTGCTCGAAGAAGAGGACGGGGTTGGGATCCTCGATCGCGGCGACGAGCAGGCCCTTGGCATCCTCCGGGGTCGCCGGGCAGACGCACTTGAGGCCGGGGATGTGCGCGAAGGAGCTCTCCGGGTTCTGGGAGTGGAACGGGCCACCCGAGAAGCCGCCGCCGGACGGGAGCCGGACGACGATCGGCACCGGGGTGCCGGCGCGGAACCGCTGCTTCGCGGCGACGGTGACGAGGTGGTCCCAGCCGCAGGAGATGAAGTCCGCGAACTGCATCTCGGCGACGGGGCGCAGGCCCATGAACGCGGAGCCGGTCGCGGCGCCGAGGATCGCGGTCTCCGCGAGCGGGGTGTCGATCACGCGCCACGGGCCGAACTCCTCCTGGAAGCCGAGCGTGACCTTGAAGGCGCCGCCGTAGACGCCGACGTCCTCGCCGAGGACGTAGACGCGCTCGTCGCGGCGCATCTCCTGCCGGAGCCCGTCGCTGATCGCCTGGAGGTAGGTCTTCTCGGCCATCTACTTGTGGTGAGGCGTGTCGAGGTCCTCGGGGGTCGCGTAGACGCCCTCGAGCAGGGTGGCGGGATCCGGGTCGGGCGACTCCTCCGCGCGCTGGAGCGCGTCGTTGAGGGTCTTCTTGACGCGCGTCGCGATCTCGTCCTCCTCGTCGTCCGTCAGCTCGGCGTTCTCGCGCAGCCAGGTCCGGAAGCGCTCGAGCGGGTCCTTCTTGGCCCATTCCTCGAAGAGCTCCTTGGGGACGTAGAAGGCGTCGTCGTGGACGGCGTGGCCCTCCATCCGGAGCGTCATGCACTCGATCAGCGTCGGGCCGCCGCCCTCGCGCGCCTTCTCGATCGCGACCTTGGCCTCGCGGTAGACGGCGAGCACGTCGGTCCCGTCGACGACGACCCCCTCGAACCCGTAGGCCGCGGCGCGGTCGGCGAGATGCTCGACGGCGTAGCCGAGGTGGCTCGGCGTCGAGTACGACCACTGGTTGTTGTCGACGATGAAGACGACGGGGAGCTTGCGGACGCCGGCGAAGTTCATCGCCTCGTGCGCGTCGCCGCGGGCCATCGCGCCCTCGCCCGACCAGCCGACCGCGACGCGCTTCTCCTCGCGGATCCTGAAGGCGAGCGCCGCGCCGACGGCGACGGGCAGCATCGCGGGCAGGTGGCTGACCATCGCGATCAGCCCGAGCTTGGCGTCGGCCATGTGCACGTTGCCGTCCCGGCCGCGGGTCGGCCCGTCCTCGCGGCCCATGTACTGGGCGAGGATCCGCCACGGCTCGACGCCGCGGGCGATGTGGACGCCCATGTCGCGGTGGAGCGGGGTGCCGACGTCGTTCGGGCCCATCGCGGTCGCGACGCCGACCGCCGAGCCCTCGTTGCCGCGGCCGGTGTAGAACGAGCCCGGGATCTTCCCCTGCTTGTAGAGGATGTGCCCGCGCTCCTCGACGCCGCGCGTGACCAGGAGGTTGCGGTAGATGCCGAGGAGGTCCTCGCGGTCGAGACCGGCCTCCTTGACTTCCTTGAGCGAGCCGACGGGCTCTGCCTCGCGAACCGCCATGGGCCGAACGATAACGGCAGTTCGCGGATCGCCGCGCAGATGCGCGCCGCTAGGTGCCGGCGAGCACGGCGGCGTCGTCGACGTCGATCTGCTCGACGTCGGAGCGCTTCAGCATCACGGAGAGCAGGACGGCGCCGGCGGCGAGGAACGCTGCCCCGGCGATGTACGCGACGTGGAAGCCCTCGACCGCTGCCTGCCCTTGCTGCACCCCGTCGGCGAGCGCGCCGCTCGTCCGGGAGCCGGCGAGCGTGGAGAGGATCGCGAGCCCGAGCGCGCCGCCCACCTGCTGCGAGGTGTTCAGGAGCCCGGAGGCGAGGCCGGCGTCGCCGGAGGAGATGCCGCTCGTCGCGATCAGGGTCACGGGCACGAACGTGAGGCCCATCCCGATCGAGACGAGCGCGATCCCGGGGAGCAGGTCGGCGACGTAGGTGCCGTCGACGCCGAGCCGGAGGAAGAGGAGCATCCCGATCGTGCCGAGCACCATCCCGACGATCCCGACCGAGCGGAGCCCGATCCGGCGTACGAGCGTCTGCGAGAGCCCGGCCCCGATCACGATCCCGACCGTGAACGGCACGAACGCCGCGCCGGCCTTGATCGGCGAGTAGCCGAGCACGTTCTGGACGTAGAGCGAGTTGAAGTAGAACATCGCGAAGAGGCCCGAGGCCACGATCAGCATCACGAGGTTGGCCGAGCGGATCGTCCGCTTGGCGAAGATCGAGAGCCGGACGAGCGGCTCCGTCGAGCGGCTCTCGACCCAGAGGAAGCTGCCGAGCAGCCCGACGGCAAGCACCCCGAAGCCGAGCGTGTGCAGCGAGAGCCACCCCTTCTCGTCCGTCTTGACGATCCCGTAGACGAGCGCGATCAGGCCCGCGGTGACGGTGAACGCGCCCGCGAGGTCGAACGCCTTGTGTGCGCGCTCGTCCTTCGACTCCGGCACGTAGCGGAGCGAGAGCGCGAACGCCGCGATCCCGACGGGGATGTTGACGAAGAAGATCCAGGGCCAGGAGACGAGGTCGGTGAGGAGGCCGCCGACGAGCAGTCCGACCGCGCCGCCGCCGGCAGCGATCCCGCTCCAGACGCCCATCGCCTTCGTCCGCTCCGGGCCTTCCTTGAACGTCGTGGTCACGATCGAGAGCGCAGCGGGCGAGACGAAGGCGGCGCCGAGGCCCTGCAGGCCGCGCGCGAGGATCAGGAACTCGGAGCTCGTCGCGAGCCCGTTCAGGAGCGAGGCGCCGGTGAAGATCACGATCCCGGCGAGGAAGAGCTTCTTGCGCCCGATCAGGTCGCCGGCGCGGCCGCCGAGGAGCAGGAAGCCGCCGAAGATCAGGGCGTAGGAGTTGACCACCCACTGCAGGTCGGCCGTCGACATATCCAGGTCGCGCCGAATCGCCGGCAGCGCCACGTTGACCACCGTCGCGTCGAGCACGACCATGAACTGCGCGAGGCAGACGAGCACGAGGACGAGCCAGGGGTTGGTCTTGCCGGTCACTCCGGGGTTCTAGCAGTTGGCCGGTACCGTGCCGGGAAGATGGCCGAGCGAGCCCGCCCGAAGCGGAACTGGATCCAGGAGGAGCGCCGGAAGACGCTCGGCGACTACACCTGCTTCTGCCTCGCGTGTGGGTCGGTCTGGCGCTACTTCCTCGAGGGCGAGTCCGACCTGCCGGCGGCCTGCCCCCATTGCGGCGGTGAGACCCGCCATCGCTGCCCGGCCTGCGAGGCGCCGTTCCCGTCGGCGTTCGCGGTCGAGTGCGAGGAGTGCGGCGCCGCGGTGCGCCCGCCCGAGGTGCTCGGCGTCCCGATCCGCAAGCCCGGCCGCTAGGCCGCCCGGGCTACGGAAACAGCAGACTCCCGACGATCTCGGAGAAGCGGATCACCGTCACGGTCTCGTCTTCTCCGACCTCGCGGTTGTAGAGCTGGCCGAGGAAGCGGGCCATCTCGTCGGTGCGCTTGATCTCGGGGTTGTCGTGCTCGATCTCGCGGGGCGAGAGCTCGCGGAGCTGCTTCACCTCGACCTTGTCGATCACGGCGTCGAAGACCTTCTCGCGCTGCCCGTAGCGGACGCCGACGAGCACGGTCACGATCATCCCCTTCTTGTACTTCGCCGACTTGTCGCCCAGGCGGATCGTCGCCGTCTTGCGGCGCGAGCGCAGCTGGTCGGCGACGATCGGGGAGTAGAAGTTGAGGGCGAACATGGCCACGGCGGGTCTAGTCAAGCACGTCGGCGGCCCTGCGTGCCATCTCCTTCTCGCCGCCGTAGGCGAGCAGCCGGGGTGCGTCCTCGAGCCGAAGCCAGCGCGCCTCGGCCACCTCGATCTCCATCCCGGGCGGGATCTCCCCGATCCGGCCGCCGCTCGCGTGGAGGAGGTAGAAGCTGACGATCTTGAAGATCCGCTCCCCGCTTCCGCCCAGCGCGGCGGTGCGGGTGTAGGCGTACTTGACGTCGCCGAGCTTCTCGCCGAGCCGGGTCCGCAGCCCGGTCTCCTCGTAGGCCTCGCGGAGCGCGGTCTCGGCGGGCCGCTCGCCCGGCTCGAGATGGCCCTTCGGGAGCGCCCACACCTCGCGGTGCCCCTCGCGCCTCGGGCGGATCGCAGCCACCCACCAGCGGCCCCGCATCCGGCGGACGACGACCCCTCCGGCCGAGAGCTCGCGCGGCATGTGGGCTTTGTAACACGGTGGGGGCAGGTTCGGGCGAGCGGCTTGCGAACCCGCTCCGGATCGGTATCATCTACCTGGCACTCGCAAGGCAAGAGTGCCAAGCTCTGTCACAAAGTCTGAATCAGGAGGCAATCCACATGAATCTGCAGCCTCTCGGTGATCGGCTGATCGTTGAGATCCTCGAGGAAGAGGAGATCACCGTCAGCGGCATCGTGCTGCCCGACACCGCCAAGGAGAAGCCGCAGCGCGGCAAGGTCCTGGCAGTCGGTCCCGGCCCTCGCGACGAGGACGGCGAGTACATCAAGATGGACGTCGAGGAGGGTGACGAGATCATCTTCTCCAAGTACGGCGGCACCGAGATCAAGGTCGGCGCGGACGAGGTGCTGATCCTGCGCGAGTCCGATGTGCTCGCCAAGGTCATCGGCGACCGCGCGGGCGTCTAACAGGAACTAGGGAGGAACACGAAAATGGCTCACAAGGAGCTCAAGTTCAACGAGGATGCCCGGCGCGCGCTCGAGCGCGGCGTGAACATCCTGGCCGACGCGGTCAAGGTGACGCTCGGCCCGAAGGGACGCTACGTCGTCCTGGACAAGAAGTTCGGCGCCCCGACGATCACGAACGACGGTGTCACGATCGCTCGTGAGATCGAGGTCGAGGACCCGTTCGAGAATCAGGGCGCGCAGCTCGTCCGCGAGGTGGCCACGGCGACGAACGACGTCGCCGGCGACGGCACCACGACGGCGACCGTGCTCGCCCAGGCGATCGTCCGCGAGGGCCTGAAGAACGTCGCTGCCGGCGCGAACCCGATGGGGCTCAAGCGCGGCATCGAGCAGGCTGTCCTCTCGGTGATCGAGGAGCTCAAGTCGACGTCCACGGAGGTGTCCGGCAAGGAGGACATCGCCCGGGTCGCCACCATCTCCTCGCGCGAGCGGGAGATCGGCGACGTGATCGCGGACGCAATCGAGAAGGTCGGCAAGGACGGCGTCGTCAACGTCGAGGAGGGCCAGACCTTCGGCCTCGAGCTCGAGTTCACCGAGGGCATGCAGTTCGACAAGGGCTACCTCTCGCCGTACATGATCACCGATGCCGAGCGCATGGAGGCCGTGCTCGACGACCCGTTCATCCTGGTCGCGAACCAGAAGATCGGCGCCGTCAAGGACCTCCTGCCCGTGCTCGAGCAGGTGATCCAGGCGGGTCGTCCGCTGCTCGTCGTCTCTGAGGACGTCGAGGGCGAGGCGCTCGCGACGATCATCGTCAACAAGCTCCGTGGCACCTTCACCGCCGTCGCCGTCAAGGCGCCGGGCTTCGGTGACCGCCGCAAGCGCATGCTCGAGGACATCGCGATCCTCACCGGCGCCGAGGTGATCACCGAGGAGATGGGCCTCAAGCTCGAGAACACGAAGATCTCGCAGCTCGGCAAGGCCCGCCGCGTCGTGATCGACAAGGACTCGACGACCATCATCGATGGTGCCGGCGATGCCGAGGCGATCAAGTCCCGGATCAAGCAGCTGAAGGCGGAGGTCGAGAACACCGACTCCGACTTCGACCGCGAGAAGCTCCAGGAGCGGCTCGCCAAGCTGGCCGGCGGCGTCGCCGTCGTCAAGGTCGGCGCGGCCACCGAGACGGAGATGAAGGAGAAGAAGCATCGCGTCGAGGACGCGCTGCAGGCGACCCGCGCGGCCCTCGAGGAGGGCATCGTCCCGGGTGGCGGCGTCGCGCTGATCAACGCGATCGACTCGATCAAGCTCGACGATCTCGAGGGCGACGAGCGGACGGGTGCGCAGATCATCCGCCGCGCGCTCGAGGAGCCGCTGCGGCAGCTCGCGTACAACGCGGGCCTCGAGGGCTCCGTCGTCGTCAACCAGGTCCGCTCGGCCGCCAAGGGCCAGGGCCTGAACGTCGACACCGGCGAGGTCGAGGACCTGGTCAAGGCCGGGATCATCGATCCGACGATGGTGACCCGCTCGGCGCTGCAGAACGCGGCGTCGATCGCGAAGAACATCCTCACGACCGAGGCGATCGTCGCCGAGGCCCCCGAGAAGGCGGGCGTCGGTGGCGGCATGCCCGACATGGGCGGCATGGGCGGGATGATGTAAGTCGCACGGGGGAAACCAGGTTTCCCCCGTGAGCCCCCTTCTTCCTCGGCAGCGCGAGAGGAATGTGGGCTTGGGCTCCCGCCGGGCGAAGCCCGGCTCCGCCCGTCACAGTCGGCTCGTCCGCCGATGGAAGACCCGAAGGGCCGGCTCGCGCCGGCCCTTCGTCGTTCTCAGGGGACGTTTCCGTCCCAAAAAGATGAAGACCGCGGAGGGGGCCGCGGTCTTCGAGGGGTGTTACTGGGGGAGGTGGGTAGCCCAGGTATCGGCGGCCACGCCCCGACCGTGAGTCCCTCGATCGGGGGAACCTCGCACCGGCCTTTCCGGACAACGTCCGAGGCTTAAAGCCTCGGACAATGGCCGGAAGGTGCGAAAGCGCTGCTCAGGCCGTCCTGGGCGCCCGCCGGACACGTCCGGGGCGGACATCGCCGGACACGTCCTAGAAGGAGTAGCGCTGCTCCGCGAAGGGGTCGGCGTCGTTGTGGTAGCCGTAGCGCTCCCAGAAGCCCGGCTTGTCGTGCGCGGCGAGCTCGATCCCGCGCAACCACTTGGCGCTCTTCCAGAAGTACTTGCCGGGAATCACGAGCCGGAGCGGCCAGCCGTGCTCCTGCGTCAATTGCTCGCCGTTCGCCTCGTAGGCGAGGAGCGCACCCTCGGCCTCGAGCGACGCGATCGGCACGTTCGCCGTGAAGCCCTGCTCGGCGTGGGCGATTGCGTAGGCCGCGCTCGGCTTCTGGCCGACGAGCTCCTTCAGCTCGGCCCAGCGCACGCCGCGGAACGTCATGTCGAACTTGCTCCACCGCGTGACGCAGTGGATGTCCTGGGTCAGCTCGACCGACGGCAGGTTCGTGAACGCGTCCCAGTCGAGGGTCAACTCCTGCTCGACCTCGCCCCACACCTTGAAGTCCCAGGTCGCGAGGTCGGTGTGCGGCACCGAGCCGGCGTGCAGAACCGGCCACTTCTCGGTCAGGTACTGGCCGGGCGGGAGTCGCGCAGGGTCGTAGCCGGCCTCGCGCACCTTTTTCTCGGCCTTCGAGCGGAACACGGCTCTACAGTAACGCCATGAAGGTCGCCGACCGCCCCCGCTCCTTCGTCCGCGTCACGGGCCGGGACGCCGAGGAGTACCTGAACCGGATGGTCTCGAACGACGTTGCCGCGCTCGGGCCGGGAGAGTCGTGCGAGGCGCTCCTGCTGACGGCGAAGGCGCGGATCATCGCCCCGCTCGTCGTCCTCCGGCGCGGGCACGAGGACTTCCTCCTCCTGACCGAGCCGGGGCTCGGCGAGGTCGTTCGGGCCGAGCTGCGCCGGATGCGCTTCGCCGCCCAGACGGAGATCGAGCTGGAAGAGCACGCCGCCCAGGTCGTCTTCGGCGGCGAGGGGATCCCCACCGGCGCGTACGGCGAGCCGGCGGCCGAGGTGCTCGACGCCGGCCTCGAGCCGACGTTGAGCGGCGAGGAGCTGGAGCTGCTCCGGATCCGCGCCGGCACGCCCGCGTGGGGCAAGGAGCTCGACGACCGGATCCTCCCCGCGGAGGCAGGGCTCGACGAGCGGGCGATCAGCTTCACGAAGGGCTGCTACCCCGGCCAGGAGCCGATCGCGCGCCTGCACTACCGGGGGCACGCGAACCGCGGCCTGCGGGTGCTCGAGCTTCCCGGCCCAGCCGAGCCGGGCACCGAGCTCTCACTCGACGGGAAGGTCGTCGGCCGGGTCACGAGCTCCGTCCGGGAGGGTGACCACGTGCTCGCGCTCGGCTACGTCCGCCGCGAGGTGCCCGAGGGCGCCCGCCTCGAGCTCACCACGCCCGGCGCGTAACGTCCTGCGGGGACAGGCTCAGATCGGCGCTGCGTACCGGCGGCCCGCGGCGCGGAGCAACTCCAGGAACCGGGTGGAAAGCGGCGAGGGATAGCGCGTCGGCAGCCGGAGCGCCACGACCCGGCGGACCGGCGCCCGCGGCCCGAGCGGCCGCACCCGGACACCGGAATGCGGGGGGCGGAGCATCAGCCGTGGGAGGACTGCGATCCCCTCGCCGGCGGCGACGAGCGCCTGGGTCATCTGGCAGTCGTTGATCCGGAAGGCGATTGCCGGCTCGAACCCGGCCTCCGCGCACGACCGGCGGAGCAGTCGCAAGCTGGGGCTGTCAGCGCCGAAGTCGGGAATGATCCAACGCTCCTCCGCCAGGTCGCCGAACCCCACTCTGCGTTTGCGGGCGAGCCGGTGAGCGCTCGGGACGACGAGGTCCATCGCGTCGTCCAGGAGCGGGTGCAACTCGAGCCCCTCTCCCGCGACGACGCCGGCGCCCGGGTAGTCGAAGGTGACGGCGAGGTCGAACTCGCACGCGCGGAGGGCCTTGACCGCGACGGAGGGCATGCTCCGCTCAGCGACGGCCAGCTCGACCTCCGGATGCTCGCGCCGCATCGCCTGGACAGCGTCGACGACGAGCGCCGAGCCCGCGCTCGAGAACGTGGCGACGGCGAGCCGGCCACGATCGAGCCGGCCGACGGCGTCCAGCTCGGCTCGCGCCGCCGACAGCTCCTCCAAGGCAACGCCGGCGCGCGCCATCAGCACATCGCCCGCGTCGGTCAGGCGGAGCGGCCGGGTGCCGCGGTCGAGGAGGACGACGCCCAGGTCGCGCTCGAGCGAGGCGACGAGCTTCGAGACGGCCGACTGGGTGTAGTCGAGCCGGTCGGCCGCGACCGAGAACGAGCCCGCGTCCGCGACCGCCCGCAGGACGCGCAGGTGCTTTAGCTCGAGCATTCCACCACGGACTGGATTCTAGAGCAACTCGTCGTTGCCGTCATGAGGGCGGGGAGGCAAGGTGCGGCGGAACCCACGACCGAAGGGAGTCACCATGTCCAGCACGCTCAGCACCGAGCCCTCAGTCCTCGCCAGGGAGGAGGGAGTGATCGACCTCTGGTGGCCCTACGCCCCGGAGACCGGGCGGTACACGTTCAAGGCCACCGGAGCCGAGACGGGCGGCAGCCTGATCCAGCTGATCGTCTCCGACGCCCGCGGGGCCGCGACGCCGCTCCACATCCACCACGACGCGGACGAGACATTCTTCGTCCTCGATGGGGAGGTCGCGATCGTCGTCGGCGAGACCCGGCTCAGCGCCCGGGCGGGCGACTTCGTGCTCGCCCCGCGTGGGATCCCGCATGCGTTCGTGGTCGTCTCCGAGCGGGCCGAGGTGTTCGTCACGTTCGGGCCGGCCGGCCGGGAAGGGGAGTCCGGGTACGGGTTCGCCGGGTTCGCGGTCGAGGTCGCCGACCCCGTCGACGGCGGTCCTGCGCCGGAGCCGAGGCTGCCCGATCCCGAGGACTTCGCGCAGCGGATGCTCGAGTACCGGATCGAGCTCGTCGGCCCTCCGCCCTCACTCGACTGAGACGGAGCCGTCTCTGAGATGCGCCCGGCACGATTCGAACGTGCGACCTCTGCCTCCGCAGGGCAGCGCTCTATCCCCTGAGCTACGGGCGCTCGGAGCCGAGTCAGTGTAGCGCCCGGCGGCGCGAGGCCCGGCGGGGCGGGATTCGAGTCCCGCCTCGCCGGGCACACCGGCCGCGTGCTCGCTCGGGTGGTCATCGTCGCCGTCGTGCTCGTCGTGGCCGGCTGCGGCGCGCCCAGCGAGCCGTCGAAGCAGGCTGAGGAGCTCCACTCGATCGCCGCAGAGGGAGCGCTGCTCGCCCACGGGGCCGGCGAGGCCGAGTCGACCGGGCCGTTCACGCGGGAGCACGCGAAGGCGCTCCGCGGGCTCATCTCGAAGTTGCGGCCCAAGCTGAGAGACGACCGTCTGGCGGAGCTGGCGGCCGCGATCGACGGCGGCCTCGCCACGCTCGCGACCGGTGGCGACCCTGGGCCCGTCGAGGCCCGGCTCGACCGGGCGGCGGCGGAGGCGGAGACGCTCCCGTGAAGAAGCTGACCTCGATCGCGCTCGGGATCATCGCGGCGATCGGCGGCTTCGTCGACATCGGCGACATCGTCTTCAACGTCGCTGCCGGCGCGACCTTCGGTTACCAGCTCCTGTGGGCGGTGGTCGTCGGCGTCGGCGGAATCATCACCTACGCCGAGATGAGCGGCCGGGTCGCGGCCGTCTCCGGCGACGCGGTCTTCGACGCCGTCCGCGAGCGCCTCGGCGTCGGCGTGGGGCTCGTGGCCCTCGTCTCCGGGCAGCTCGTGAACGTGATGACGCTGATCGCGGAGGTCGGCGGCATCGCGCTCGTCCTCCAGCTCCTCTCCGGGCTGCCGTACCGGCTCCTGATCGTGCTGGCGGCGCTCGCTCTGGCCGTCGTGCTCTGGGCGATGCCCTTCTCGTGGATCGAGCGGGTCTTCGGCTACGGCGGGCTCTGCCTGCTCGTGTTCGCCGTCGCCGCGATCAAGCTCCACCCCGACTGGGGCCACGTCGCCCACGGCTTCGTTCCCTCGGCGGGCTCCGGTGACCTCGTCGTCTACGGCTACTACGCCGTCGGGATCGTCGGGGCGGCGTTGATCCCGTACGAGGTCTACTTCTACTCCTCGGGGGGCGTCGAGGAGCAGTGGGGGCCGAAGGACCTCGGGATCAACCGGATGAACGTCCTCCTCGGCTACTCGCTCGGCGGCGTCCTCTCGATGGCGCTGATGGTGGGGGCCGGAGCGCTCCTGCTCCCACTGGGGATCGGCGGCGACCTGCTCGGCACCGTCATGCTCGTCGCCGAGGCGCCGCTCGGGCAGCTTGGCCTGATCCTCGCCCTTGTGGGGACGCTGTTCGCGATCTCCGGGCGCCGCGATCGACTCGGCGTTCTCCGGGGCGTACAGCCTCGCCCAGTTCTTCGGCTGGGAGTGGGGCAAGTACCGCGGGAACTCGGGCGCGCCGCGCTTCACGATCACGTGGGCGGTGATGCTCCTGCTCGCCACCCTCGTCGTCCTCACCGGCGTCGACCCGCTGCTCGTCACCGAGCTCTCGGTCGTCTTCTCGGTGGTCGCGCTCCCGCTCACCTACATCCCGATCCTGCTCGTCGCCAACGATCGCGCGTACATGCGCGAGTACGCGAACGGGAAGCTCGCGAACACGTTCGGCCTCTTCTACCTCGTCGTCGTGGTCGCGATCGCCGTGCTCGCCGTCCCGCTGCTCGTCCTCAGCAACATGGGGCAGGGCTAGATGGAGCAGATCGACCTCGGTCTCGGGATCCTCGACCACCAGCTGCTCGACTCGGAGGGGCGCCGGTGCGGGAAGGTGGACGACCTCGAGCTCGAGGGGATCGCGGACGGCGACCCGCGCGTGACCGAGATCCTCGTCGGGCCTGGGGCGTGGCGTGGCCGGGGACGCGTCGCCGGGCTCGTCTCCCGGCTTGCGCGGAGCCAGGTCGTCCACGTGCCCTGGGCCGAGGTGCGGGCGGTCGATCCCGACGTCGAGCTGCGCAAGCCGGCCGGGGAGCTGCGGCTCGGGCGTGGCGACGACCGCGCTCGGCCCTTCGTCGAGAAGCTGCCGGGGTCGTCGCTGTGAGGCTCTCCGAGCTCCTCGGCCTCCACGTCCGCACCGAGTCGGGGAAGCGGGTCGGCCGCGTCTACGACGTGCGCGCCGAGCTGGGCGAGCGCAGTCTCCGGGTCACGGGGATCTGTGTGGGCAAGCTCGCCCTCCTGGAGCGGCTCGGGATCGGGGCGCCGTCGAGCACGGAGCGGATCCGCACCGACGACGTGATCCCGTGGGCCGAGATCGTGCGCGCCGACCGGCGCGGGATCGTGGTGCGCGAGCCGTAGGACGCAGGCCCTCGGCGGCGAATGTGCCCGGGGTGGCAGCCCCCGACTTCCTCACGCTCGCCCGGCACCGCGACCTGAAGGGGCGCGAGGGCCGCCCCTGGCTCCGCTGGGCGATCCTGTCCGTGATCGGGCTCGTCCTCCTCCTCGGCCTGCTCAACGTCTTCGGCCAGCGGCCGCGCACCGACACCGTCCGCGCGAACGGGGTCGAGCTCGAGGTCTACTCGCCGGACCGGCTCCGCAGCGGGCTCTTCTCGATGGCGCGCTTCACGATCCGCGCCGACCGGGAGATCCGGAAGGCCACCCTCGTCCTCGATCCGGGCTGGCTCGAGGGGATCACGTTGAACACGATCGAGCCGGCGCCGGTCGGAGAGGCGAGCCGCGATGGTCGGATCGCCTTCGACCTCGGCCACGTCCCGGCGGGCTCGAAGCACGTCTTCTTCGTCCACTTCCAGGTCAACCCGACGAACGTCGGTCACCGCTCCCAGGACGTCGACCTGCTCGACGACACGACGCCGCTCCTCCACGTCGACCGGTCCGTGACGGTGTTTCCCTAGATGGACCTCGTGATCCGCGCAGCCATTGCGTTCGCGTTCGTGCTGCTGGTGACGCGCGCCGTCGGGCGGCGCGAGCTCTCGTCGCTGCAGCCCTTCGACCTGATCATGCTCGTCGTGATCGGCGACCTCGTCCAGCAGGGCGTCACCCAGAACGACTTCTCGGTCACGGGGGCGGTCCTCGTGATCGGCACGATCGCGCTCCTGACGGTCGCGACGTCCTACTCGTCCTTCCGCTTCCCGAAGCTGAGGCCGATGCTCGAGGGCGAGCCGGTGATCGTGCTCGAGGACGGGAAGCCGATCGTGAGGAACCTGAGCCGGAACCGGATCACGACGGAGGAGCTGGCGGCCGAGGCGCGCGTCCAGGGACATGCCTCGCTCTCCGAGATCCAGTGGGCCGTGCTCGAGACGAGCGGCACGATCAGCTTCGTGCCGAAAGCGAGCTAGCCGGCGTTCGAGCGGGCGCCGGAGACGGCGTCGTCGCCGAGCGCCTTGATCACCTCTGGCCGGTCGAGCAGGCGCGCGCGCTGCTCCGGCGTGAGGCGGTTCTGGACGTAGCGGTCTTCGAGGATCTGGGCCAGGTCGCGGCCGCGGTCGTGCTCGCGGATCACGTAGGCGGCGACGCGCTCCTCGGCCGAGGAGCGCTGGAAGAGGAAGGAGAAGAGATCCCTGAACGCCATCGCCGGCGATTGTATCCTCCTTCCATGCGTCGCAGCTCCGTCGAGGGCCGGTGCGCGGAGCGGGTGCTCCGTGGGTTCGACGACGCCGGCGCCGAGGAGCGGATCGTGATCTGGCTCGAGCGGAAGCCCGGTGCGGTCTGGGCGGTCGGCCGGTCGGTCAACCAGCAGCACCGGGCGAGCGACGAGCCCCGCTCCCACGACTGGCTCTTCGAGGGCTACGAGCTCGAGGACGCGCTCGAGGCGGCGAACAACGCGCTGGAGGACGACGTCAGCGTGCTCGAGCAGGACGGCTCCGAGGATCTCGTCAGGCCGTTCACCCGGAAAGAGGTGCTCCCGTTCCTGGAGCGCTTCTTCTTCGGGAAGCGCTAGTCCTTCGCGCTCTCCTCCGGCCACTCGAGGTTCGCATTCGGGATCGGGTCGCCGTGCGGGTCGTGCGTCGGGAAGCCGAGCGCCTTGTCGATCCGCGCCTCCAGCTCCTCCGAGAGGACGTGCTCGAGCCGGTCGGCCTCGGCGTGCACGTCCTCGACCCCGATCCCGAGCGTCTCCGCCAGGTAGAGCTCGAGCAGGCGGTGGTGGCGGATCACCTCGAGGGCGACCTGCTCCCCCGCCTGCGTCAGCGCGACCCCGCGGTAGGGCGTGTGCTCCGCGAGCCCGAGTGCCGCCAGCTTCTTGACCATCCCGCTCGCCGAGGCGGGCGAGACCCGCTGCCGCTCCGCGAGCGCGTTCGTCGAGACCCGCTCCCCGTCGCTGCCGAGCTTGTAGATCTCCTTCAGGTAGTCCTGGATCGACTCGCTCAGGTCGGGCTGGGCCATCCGCTCAGTCTAAGGTGGCCGCGTGCAGATCCGACTCGGCCACAGCCCCGACCCCGACGACGCGTTCATGTTCTGGGCGATCTCGGCCGGCGCCGTCGACACGCGCGGGTTCGAGTTCGAGCAGGTGCTGCAGGACATCCAGACGCTGAACGAGTGGGCGCTCGAAGGGCGGCTCGAGGTGACCGCGACCTCGCTGCACGCCTACCCCTTCGTCCAGGACCGCTACGCGCTCCTGCCGCACGGGGCGAGCATCGGCTCCGGGTACGGGCCGATCGTCGTCGGCCGCGAGCGGTTCACGCTCGACGAGCTGCGCGAGCTCGAGATCGTGACGCCCGGGACGCGGACGACGGCCTTCCTGACGCTCCGGCTCGCGCTCGGCGACTTCCGTCACCGGGAGCTCCCCTTCGACGAGATCATCGACGAGGTCGCCTCCGGCCGCGCCGACGCCGGGCTGCTGATCCACGAGGGTCAGCTGACCTACGCCGCCGAGGGCCTCGAGCGCTCGCTCGACCTCGGCGAGTGGTGGCAGGGCGAGACCGGCCTGCCGCTCCCGCTCGGCGTCAACCTCGCCCGGCGCGACCTCGGCGACCGGCTCCCCGACCTCTCGGCGGTGCTCCTCGACGCGATCCGGGCCGGCCTCGACAATCGCGACGAGGCGATGCGCTACGCGATGCAGTTCGGGCGCGGGATCGACCACGATCTCGCCGACCGCTTCGTGGGGATGTACGTGAACGAGCTGACCACGGACTACGGCGACGAGGGGCGCGCCGCGGTGGCGGAGCTGCTCCGCCGCGGCGAGGAGATCGGCGCCTTTCCGGAGCCGGTCCGGCTGGACTACGTCGCCTGACCGAGGCGGCGGCGGTATCGTCAGCGCCGTGAGCGTTGCGACGGCACGCGAGTTCGGCCTTTTCATCGGCGGCGAGACCGTCGAGGGCTCGTCGTCCCGGGAGCTGACCGAGCCCGCCTCGGCCGAGGCCTTCGGGACCGCCCAGCTCGCGGGTGAGGCCGAGGTCGACCGCGCGGTCGAGGCGGCGCGTGGCGCCCTCGACGGCGACTGGGGCAAGACGCCCCCGACCGAGCGCTCCCGCCTGCTGCACGCGCTCGCAGACGCGATCCTCGCGAACCGGAAGGAGCTCGCCGAGCTCGAGGCGCGCAACGTCGGCAAGGCGATCTCCTCGGTCAAGGCCGAGGTCGGCGCCGCCGTCGAGAACTTCCGCTACTTCGCCTCCGCGATCGCGACGATCGGCGGCCGGTCGAACCCGATCGGCGGCTCGCTCCTCTTCTACTCGCAGAAGGAGCCCGTCGGCGTCGCCGCCCAGATCGTCCCCTGGAACTACCCGCTCCTGATGGCGACCTGGAAGCTCGCACCCGCGCTCGCCGCCGGCTGCTCGGTCGTGCTCAAGCCCGACCCACAGACGCCTGCGACCGCCCTGCGGCTCGCCGAGCTCGCGGCCGAGGTCGGCTTCCCGGCCGGGGCGATCAACGTGATCCCCGCCGACGGGCCGGGGGCGGGCTCGTACCTCGTCCGCCACCCGGGCGTGGACAAGGTCGCGTTCACCGGCTCGACGAAGACCGGCGGCGAGATCATGCGCCTCTGCTCCGACCCGATCAAGCGGCTGACGCTCGAGCTCGGCGGCAAGAGCCCGAACCTGATCTTCGCGGACGCCGACCTCGGCTCGGCGGTCCCGAGTGCCGCCTGGTCGATCTTCGCCTGCGCCGGCCAGAGCTGCGAGGCGCGCTCCCGCGTCCTCGTCGAGCAGTCGATCTACGACGACGTCGTCGGCGAGCTGACCGAGAAGGCGAAGGCCATCCGGGTCGGCGACCCCCTCGACGCCGAGACGCAGATGGGCTCGCTGATCTCGACCGCGCACCGCGACCGCGTCCACTCGTTCGTCGAGGGCGCACGCAGTGACGGCGCCGAGATCCTCACCGGTGGCGAGCCGGGCGAGACCGGGGCGTTCTACTCCCCCACCGTCGTCGCCGGCGTGGACAACAACGGCACGATCGCGCAGGAGGAGGTCTTCGGCCCGGTCGTGACCGTGATCCCGTTCGCGGACGAGAAGGACGCGATCCGGATCGCGAACGACGTCAAGTACGGGCTGATGGCCTCCGTCTGGACGGGCGACCCCGCCCGCGGCCACCGGATCGCCAGCCGGATCAAGAGCGGCACCGTCGGGATCAACATGCCCTACACCGCCTTCCCGGGGATCCCGTTCGGCGGCTACAAGCAGTCCGGCTTCGGCCGCGAGCTCGGGATCGACGCGCTCGAGCTCTATCTCGAGACGAAGAGCGTGGTCGTGAACACCGGCTCGCGCCCGATCAACCCCTTCGGCCTGTAGCCCGCTCCCGCTACCGGTGGACGGTGCTGGGCGCGGGCACGTTCGCCCAGGCGCGGCTTCGCCGCGATCGGGGTCGGGCTGCCTGCGATCTCGCCGGCGCTCCGCGACGACCTCGAGCTGGGACTGACCCAGGTCGGGGCGATCCTCTCGGCCTACTGGCTCGGCACGCTCCTGACCCTGATCCCGTGGGGGTTCCTGACAGACCGGGTCGGGGAGCGGCTCGTGCTCGCGACCGGGCTCGGCGGCTGCGGCGTCGCGCTGCTCGGGGCGGCGCGGGCCGACTCGTTCGGGCTCCTCTACGCGCTCCTCTTCGTGGCGGGCGCCGCAGGCGCGAGCGTCAATGCGGCCACGGGCCGGGCGGTGATGGGCTGGTTCGAGGCGTCGGAGCGGGGCCTCGCGCTGGGGATCCGGCAGGCGGCCGTCCCGGCCGGGGGGCTCGTGGGGGCGTTCGTGCTCCCGCACTTCTCCGTTCCGCAGGCGTTCGCGATCCTCGGCTCCTTCTGCCTCGCGGGCGCGCTCGGGGGTGCCGTCCTCCTGCGCGAGCCGGCGGGGCTCCCGCTGGAGACCGCCGACATCGAGTGGTCGGTCCGCGACCGCAGGCTCTGGCGGCTGTCGGCGGTCAGCGGGCTCTACGTCGTCGCCCAGATCGCGGTGCTCAGCTACGTCGTCCTCTACCTCCACGACGAGCGCGGTCTCGGCAAGGGGCAGGCCGCAGCCGTGCTCGGGGGGATGCAGGTCGCGGCGGTGATCCTCAGGGTCGCAGCCGGCCGCTGGTCGGACACCGTCGGGTCGAGGCTCGCGCCGCTCGGCCAGGTCGGGCTCGCGATGACCGTCACCCTCGCGGTCACGGCGCTCTCGCTCCGTGCGCCCCTGATCCTGCTCGTCCCCGCAGTCCTCGTTGCGGGCTCGCTGACGATGACCTGGAACGGGCTCGCGTTCGCAGCGGTCGCGGAGCTCGCCGGCCGGGCGCGCAGCGGCGCCGCGCTGGGGCTGCAGCAGACCGTCCTCTCGCTCGCGGGCGTCGGCGCGCCCGTTGCGTTCGCCGCCGTCGTCTCGGCCGGCTCGTGGAGCCTCGCGTTTTGGCTGATCGTGCTCTTCCCCTTCGCGGGCTGGCTCGTCCTCAGGCCGCTCCACGACGGGTAGAGACGCGCCGGACGGGTACGGGTGGAGCGATGCGCATCTACCCCGACACCCCGAGTCACCGCTTCGGGCTCGTCCTCCGTGATGCGGTGCTGCTCGTCGGCCTGATCCTGCTGGCCAAGCTCGGGCTCGTCGTCCACGACGCCGTCGACAAGCTCGCGGTGCTGGGCGAAGGAGTGCAGTCGGCCGGCAACGCCGTCTCGGGCGCGTTCGACTCGGCGGGCGACGCGGTCGACGGGACCCCGCTGATCGGCGGGCAGCTCGGCGACGCGCTGCGCGGGGCGGGCGACGGCACCGGCGGCAACCTGACCGAGCTCGGCGTCGGCGGCGAGAACGCGGCTCACGACCTCGCGAACATCCTCGGGCTCGTCGTCTTCGGGCTCCCCGCGGCGATCCTGCTCCTCTGGCTCGTGCCGCCGCGCCTGCGCGGGATCCGGCGTCTCAACGCCGCGGCGAAGGTGCTGCGCGAGCCCGAGGCCGAGGGTCGGCGCGAGCTCCTTGCCGCCCGCGCCGCCTACTCGCTCCCGTACGGCGTGCTCCTCCGCTACACCGACGATCCGATCGGCGACCTGCGGGCCGGCCGCTACGACGCGCTCGTCCGTGCGGAGCTGGAGGAAGCAGGGCTGCGGGCCGCCGCGGTAGTACGTTCCGCCCATGCGGATCTTCGAGCGACTCGACGAGCTGTACGCCATGGGCGACCGGATCGGCTACTCCCCCGAGGAGGACGCCGCCCACGAACTCGCCGCCGGCTGGTTCCGGGAGGCCGGGCTCGAGGTCGAGGTCGACGCCGCCGGGAACCTGATCGGGCGCGTGCCGGGCGAGGGCCGCGAGGTCTGGACGGGCTCGCACCTGGACACGGTTCCCTCCGGAGGGCGCTACGACGGGGCGCTCGGCGTGCTCGCGGGGCTCGAGGCGGTCGAGCGGATCGGCCGGCCGGGGCTCGCGGTCGTCGTCTTCCGGGACGAGGAGCGCGGCTGCGCCGGGAGCCTCGGCTGCACGGGGCGGCCGGAGGCGTACGTCGAGCTGCACGTGGAGCAGGGCCCGCGGCTCGCCGACGCAGACGCGCCGCTCGCGGCGGTGAACGCGATCGTCGGCTACGTCCGCGGCCGCGTCGTCGTCGAGGGGCGCGCCGGGCACGCGGGGACGACGCCGATGGAGGTGCGCGACGACGCCCTCGTCGCCGCCGCGCAGCGCTTGCTCGAGATCCGCGAGATCGCGCGCGGGATCCCAGAGGCAGTCGCGACCGTCGGCGTGCTCCAGGTCGAGCCCGGCGGTGAGAACGTGATCCCCTCCCGCGTCACCTTCACCGTCGACGCCCGCGCCCCGGACGTCGAGCGGCTGGACGCGCTCGTCGCCGCGCTCGGGATCGAGCCGCACCTTCGGATCGACCCGGTGGCGATGGATCCGGCGGTCGTCGCGGCCGTGCGCGGGGCGATTGCGGAGCTGGGGCAGCCCGCCGTCGAGCTGGCGTCCGGCGCGGGCCACGACGCCGGGATCCTGGCGGCGGCGGGCAGTGCCGAGCGCGATGCTCTTCGTCCGCAGCCTCAACGGCGGGATCAGCCACAACCCCGACGAGCTCAGCTCCGACGAGGACATCCTGCTCGCGGTCGACGCACTCGAGCTCGCGCTCCGTCAGCTCAGCTCGTAGCGCCAGCCCGGCTGCCACGCGAACGGCGCCGCGACGAGCTGCTCGAGTGGCGTCCCGACGAGCAGATGCTCCAGCGCCCAGCGGTTGGCGGAGTGGCCGATCAGGACGACCGTCTCCCCGCTCATGGCGCGCGCGGAGCTCGGCGAGCAGCGAGCGCGTCGCCTGGACGACGTCGCGGTAGCTCTGGCCGCCCGGGAAGGGCGTCGTCGACGTGGAGGAGCCGGACGGCGTCGACCTCGGCGACGGGCCGGCCGTTCAGCTCCCCGTAGTCGCACTCGCGGAGGCGGGCGTCGAGGTGGACGGGGATCCCGGTGCCGCCGAACGCCAGCTCGGCCGTCTCGACGGCGCGGGCGAGGTCGGACGCGTAGACGACGTCCGCGTCGCGCCGCCGCTCGCCCAGCTCGCGCGCCTGCTCCCGCCCCGCCGGGCGAGAGCTCGCCCGGGAGCCAGCCGGTCGCGATCCCGTTCTCGTTGTCGAGCGTGGTCGAGTGGGTCTCGTAGACGAGCTCGAGCACGGGGAGGACGGACTTAGTTGCTCAGAGCAACTAGCTCGTCTCGCGGAAGGAGATCTCCTGCGCGCCTTCCCAGAGCGTCAGGCGCCCCAGCTCCTTCAGCTGCTCCGTGCCCTCGACGAGGGTGGCGAAGTGGTTCGCCCACAGGTGCCCGGCCTTGCTCGCGAAGGAGCAGTAGCCGTAGGGGAAGAGCAGCTCGGCCTCGCTCTCGCCGCCGGGGTAGAGCGCCAGCTCGCCGGGATGCGGGTAGCTCGTCGCGTTCTCCGGGCCCGTGCCGAGGTCGCGGTCGCCCCAGGGGATCCAGTTCGACTCGCCGCTCCAGCGGCAGTGGATGATCCGGTCGTCGAGCGGGAGCATCGCCTTGAAGGCGGCGACGGTCTTCGGCGCCAGCTCCTCCTCCCAGCGGGCGAGGAAGCGCATCCCGGCAACGGTGATCTCGAGCACGACGAGAAACCTAGCGCGCCGCCGCGGCCCACGCGACGAGCGTCGCGCGCTCGTCGGCAGTCATCCCGGTCGCGTTCCCGGGCGGCATCAGGCTCGCGGAGACCATCCGCTCGATCGCCGCGGCGTGCGCCCGCATCCCCTCGACCGTGTCCAGCCGGACGCCCGGCGGGGGCGGAGGCGCCGACGTGGCACTGGGTGCAGCGGGCGGTGACGACCGCCTGCGCCGTCGGCGTCGGTGACGGAGCGGGTCGGCGGCGGGCTCGTCGTCGGGTGCGAGCACGACGAGGAGGGCGACCGCGCCGGCCGCGACCGCCGCGGGGATCCACCAGGCGCGGACGCCGCGATGGAGGAGGTTGAAGAAGTGCCGGGTCAGCACGAGCAAGGTCACGATCGCGAGCAGGACGAGCCAGGGCCGCCCGGCGGCGAAGGCGACCGGGAAGTGCCCGGCGAGCATCGTGAAGACCACGGGCAGGGTCAGGTAGTTGTTGTGGACGGAGCGCTGCTTGCCGCGCTTCCCCGGCGCGGCGTCGGGCTCGCGCCCCTCGGTCTTCGCGGCGACGAGCTCCCGCTGGGCGGGCATGATCGTGAAGAGGACGTTCGCCGCCATGATCGTCCCGAGCATCGCCCCGACCTGGAGGAACGCCGCGCGCGGGGCGAAGAGCTGGCCGGCGCCCCAGGCGGAGGCGACGACGAGGACGGCGACGACGGCCGCGACGGCGCGGTCGTCGCGGAGCAGGCGGCAGGCTGCGTCGTAGACGACCCAGGCGAGCAGGAGCCCCGCCGCCGAGAGCACGACCGCCTCCCACGCCTCGAGGTCCGCGACAGCGGGGTCGACGAGCCGCGCTCGCGCGTCCGTCCAGTAGAGGACGACGAGGAGCAGGAAGCCCGAGATCCAGGTCGTGTACGCCTGCCACTTGAACCAGTGGAGGCGCTCGGGCAGCTCCGGCGGCGCGATCGCGTACTTCTGGGTGTGGTAGAAGCCGCCGCCGTGGATCCCCCAGTACTCGCCGCCGACGCCGCGCTCGCGGTCGGCGGCCTCGCGCGGCCGCTCGAGCTTGAGGTCGAGCTTGATGAAGTAGAAGGACGCGCCGATCCACGCGATCCCCGCGACGACATGCAGCAGCCGGAGGACGAGGTCGGCGATCTCTCGCAGATAGTCGACGTCCATCGCCCTGCTCCCCTCCGGCGATCGCGCAGAGCTCGCGCAGTCCGGTCTCCAGCTCCTCGTCGCGGCTGCGCGCGAGCCGTTCGCGCAGGACCGGGAGGATCTCCTCGCGCGAGCGGCCGTTCACGAAGACGACGAACGCGAAGCCGAACCGCTCCTCGTACTCGCGGTTCAGCCGGGCGAGCTCCTCGAGCACGGCTGCGTCGCCTCCGTGCTGCTCGGGCGAGCGCTCCCCGATCCGCGGGTGGGTGGCGAGCGCCGCGAAGCGGTCGTCGTCCGGGAGCGCGAGCGCGACCTCCTCGGCGACGCCGAGCGGGTCCTCTCGCGCGGCCAGCTCGTCGACGAGCCGCGTCCGCCCCGAGAAGAGCGGCGTCAGCTCCTCGACGCTCAGCTGCCGCGGTAGCTCGCGCACGAGTAGGGGGAGACGAGCAGGGGGACGTGAAAGTGCCCGTCGCCCAGCTCGACCTCGAGCTCGACGCGGCGGAAGAACGGCGAGGGCGGCTCGAAGGCCAGGCGGTAGATCCCCGGCTCGAGGTCGTCGGCGAGCCGGGCGCGGCCGTCCGCGTCGGTCTCGGCCGAGGCGACGACGCTCGCCGTCGCGGGACAGCGTGACGGGGACGCCCGCGGCGGGCCGGCCGGCGGCGGTGTCGAGCACGTGGGTCGAGAGCGAGGTCACGGTTCGAATCTTCGCGCCTGGACCCGATGGAGCCGCGCGATCTCCCGCTCGTCGGCGCGGACGAGCGCGCCGTCCTCGACGACAGGCTCGCCGCCGACCCACAGCCGCTGGACTCGATGAGGCCCGGAGAAGACGAGCCCGGAGACGGGGTCGGCCGCCCCGCCGAGCTCGAGCCCGTCGAGGTCCCAGACCGCGATGTCGGCGCAGGCGCCGGGCTCGAGTCGGCCGATGTCGTCCCGCCCGAGCACGGCGGCGCCACCGCGCGTCCCGAGCCGGAGCGCCTCCCGCGCCGTCAGCGCCTGCGGCCCGCCGATCCCGCGCGCGACGAGGAGCGCCTGCTTGACCTCGAGGAAGAGGTCGCCGCGCTCGTTCGAGGCCGAGCCGTCGACACCGAGCCCGACGTGGACGCCTGCGTCGAGCATCCGGCGCACCGGCGCGATCCCGGCGCCGAGCCGCAGGTTCGAGGAGGGGCAGTGCGCGACGCCCGTGCCGGCGGCGGCGAAACGCTCGATCTCCGGATGGGAGAGGTGGACGCAGTGCGCGCACCAGACGTCGCCGGCGAGCCACTCGAGCCGCTCCAGGTACTCGACCGGCGAGCAGCCGAAGCGCTCGCGGCAGAACGCCTCCTCCTCGACGGTCTCGGCGAGGTGGGTGTGCAGCTTCAGGCCGAGCCGGCGGGCGAGCTCGGCCGACTCCGTCATCAGCTCGGTCGTGACGGAGAAGGGCGAGCACGGCGCGACGACGATCTGGACGCGCGCGCCGCGGGCCGGGCTCGTGCAGCTTCGCGAGCCGCTCGGTGTCCGCGAGGATCGCGTCGAGCGACTCGACGACGGAGTCGGGCGGGAGGCCGCCGTCGGACTCGCCGAGGTCCATCGAGCCGCGGGAGGCCGAGATCCGGAGGCCCAGCTCCCGGGCCGCCTGGACCTCGGCCTCGAGGATCCCCTGCTCGCCGTGCGGGAAGACGTAGTGGTGGTCGAAGACGGTGCCGCAGCCCGAGAGCGCCAGCTCCGCGAGCCCCGTCCGCGCCGCGGCGTACTCGGCCTCGGCGTCGAGGCGCGTCCACGTCGGGTAGAGCTCGACGAGCCACTCGAAGAGCGTCCCCTGCGGCGCTCGGGCGCGCGTGAGGGTCTGGTAGAGGTGATGGTGGGTGTTGACGAGCGCCGGCGTCACGAGCGCGCCCCCGAGGTCGGTCCGCTCGGCGGCCTCCGGCTCGGCCCCCGAACCGACCTCCCGGACGACGCCGTCCTCGACGAGCACCCAGCCGTCCTCGAGCTCCGTGCCGGCATCGTCCATCGTCGCGATCCAGCCGTTGGCGAGCAGGTGGGCCATCGGGAGGACGATAGACCCCAGCTGCACGTCGGGTGGGCCGAACGGCCCATGGAACCCCGGCCGGGCAGTGGCCTATAGTCGTGCTCTAACCGGCTCTCAGGGCAGCAGGAGGGGTACATGAAGAAGCGTACGTTCGGGACGGGAGCACTGCTCCTCGTCCTCATGCTGGTGACGCTCGTGGCGACCGCGGCCGCACCGGCGAAGCAGGGCACGCAAGGCAGCGACGATCAAGGCGGCGTGGATCTACGTCGGCCCGCACAACGACGGCGGCTGGTCGCAGTCGCACGACGAGGGCCGCCTCGCGGTGCAGAAGGCGCTGGGCTCGGGCGTCAAGACGACCTACAAGGAGAACGTGCCGGAGGGCCCGCAGACCTGCCAGGTGATCGACAGCCTCGTCCGCGACGGCAACAAGATCATCTTCGCGACCTCGTTCGGCTTCCAGGCGTGCATGGTCTCGGCGGCGAGGAAGTACCCGCAGGTCTACTTCGAGATGGCGACCGGCACCAAGGTGACGCAAGAACCTCTCCGAGTACTTCGGCGCCGGTGAGGACGCGATCTACCTCTCCGGGATGGCCGCCGGCGCGGCCACGAAGAAGAACGTGATCGGCTACATCGTCCCGTTCGCGATCCCCGAGGTGATCCGGCACGCGAACGCGTTCGCGCTCGGCGTCCAGGCCGTGAACCCGAAGGCAGTCGTCAAGCTCGTCTGGACGAACTCCTGGTTCGACCCGGCGAAGGAGAAGAAGGCGGCCGAGAGCCTCGTCGCCGCCGGCGCCGACGTGCTCGGGCAGAACGTGGACAGCCCGTCCGCGGGCCAGTACGCCCAGTCGAAGGGGATCCCGTGGGTCGGCTACGACTCGGACGCGAGCAAGTTCGCACCGACGTCCTGGCTGACGGCGGCGGTCTACGACTGGGGCCCGTACTACACGAAGCGGGTCAAGGCGGCCGCGAACGGCACCTGGAAGTCGGGCTTCTACTACGGCTCGATCAAGGACGGCTTCACCGACATCGCCAAGTACGGGCCGAAGGTCTCGGCGAAGACCAAGAAGGCGATCGCCGCGAAGCGGAAGGCCTTCATCGCCGGCACGTTCGACGAGTTCGAGGGCCCGATCCGCGACCAGAAGGGCAAGGTCCGGATCGCCAAGGGCAAGCGCCCGACCGTCCAGCAGCTCTACGCGATGGACTGGCTCGTCAAGGGCATCGTCGGGAGCGCCAAGGGCTGAGGATGACGAGGACATCGGTTGACCGATGAGGTTCCGGGGGGAGTCGCCACGTCGGCTCCCCCCGGGTCCCTCGCACCTGCGGTCGCGTGCCGCGGGATCACGAAGCGCTTCCCGGGCGTCGTCGCGAACGACCGGGTCGACTTCGAGGCCGCCGTGGGCGAGGTGCACGCGCTCCTCGGCGAGAACGGCGCCGGCAAGAGCACGCTCTCGAACATCCTCACCGGCCTCTACCGCGCCGACGAGGGCGAGCTCGAGCTCTACGGCGAGCCGGTCGCGTTCGGCGCCCCGCGCGACGCGATCGACGCCGGGCGTCGGGATGGTGCACCAGCACTTCCGGCTCGTCGAGTCGTTCACGGTCGCCGAGAACGTCGTCCTCGGCGAGACGGGCGGCGAGGTCGGCTTCCGCCTCCGCCCGCGCGTGCTCGAGCGGCGCGTCGAGGAGCTCGGCGAGCGCTACGGGATCGCCGTCGATCCGCGCGCCCGGATCTGGCAGCTCTCCGTCGGCGAGCAGCAGCGCGTCGAGATCCTGAAGGCGCTTGTATCGGGAGGCGCGGATCCTGATCCTGGACGAGCCGACCGCGGTGCTGACCCCCCAGGAGTCGGAAGGCCTCTTCGCCACGCTCCGCTCGATGGCGGCCGAGGGCCGGACCGTGATCTTCATCTCCCACAAGCTGCACGAGGTCGCCGCGGTCGCCGACCGCGTCACGGTGCTCCGCGCCGGCACGTCGGTCGCAACCGTCCCCGCCGCCGGCTCGACGCCGCAGGTCGCTCGCCTCGCTCATGGTCGGACGCGACGTCGAGGGCCCGCGCCGGGAGGAGCGTGCGGGCGGGTACGGCGAGGTCGTGCTCGCGCTCGAAGGGCTCTCGGCCCCGGGCGACCGGGGTGGCGACGCCGTCCGTGGGGTCAGCCTCGAGCTGCGCGCCGGCGAGATCCTGGCGATCGCAGGCGTGGCCGGAAATGGTCAGCGTGAGCTCGCCGAGGCGATCACCGGGACGCGGCCGCTCTCGAACGGGAGCGTCGCGGTTGCGGGCAAGCGGCTGCGGACCGGCGATCCGCGCGCCGCGATCCGGGCCGGGATCGCGCACGTTCCCGAGGACCGGCTGCACACGGCGGTCGCGCCCAGCCTCAGCATCGCCTCCAACGTCTCGCTCAAGTCCTACGGGGGCGACGGCTCCTTCGGGCCGTTCCTCCGCCTGCGCCGCTTCCGGGAGCGCGCCCGCGAGCTGATCGGACGCTACGACGTCAAGGCGCCGGGGCCGGAGACGCCTGCCCGGCTGCTCTCGGGTGGCAACCTGCAGAAGGTCGTGCTCGGGCGCGAGTTCTCCGGCGACCCGAAGGTGCTCGTCGCCGCCTCGCCGACGCGCGGGCTCGACGTCGGCGCGATCGAGACCGTGCACCGCGTACCTGCGCGAGGCAGCGGCGGCGGGCGTCGGCGTCCTCCTGCTCTCCGAGGACCTCGACGAGGTGCTCGCGCTCGCCGACCGGATCGCGGTCGTCGTACGAGGGCGCGATCGTCGGCGAGCTCGACGCCGTCGGCGCGACCGTCGAGGAGATCGGCCTGCTGATGGCGGGGGGCGGGCGCGGATGAGGATCGAGCGGCGTCTCCACCAGCCCCGCTGGCTGCTCGTCGCCGTCCCGGCCGGCTCGCTCGTCTTCGCGTTCGCGGCGGCAGCGGTCGTGCTCCTGGCGACGCGCCACCATCCGATCGACACCTACCGGCGGCTCTTCGACGCCGCCTTCTTCGCGGACGGCGCCCTCAGCCAGGCGTTCGTCACGGCGACGCCGCTCCTCTTCACCGGGCTCGCCGCAGCGGTCGCCTTCCGGATGAACCTCTTCAACATCGGCGGCGAGGGCCAGCTCTACTTCGGCGCGATCGGTGCGGCCGCCGGCAGCGCTGTACCTCGGCGAGCGCTCCCCGGTCGTGCTCGTCGCCGCCATGTGTCTCGCAGGCGCCGCGGCCGGCGCAGCCTGGGCGCTGATCCCGGCCCTGCTGAAGGCGTTCCTGCACACGAACGAGATCATCACCTCGCTGATGCTCAACTACGTCGCCGCGCTCGTCCTCAACTACCTGATCTTCGACAGCCTCTCCTACTGGCGCGACACGTCCTCGCCGGAGGCCAAGGTCTTCCCGCAGGGCAAGTTCCTGCCCGAGCACGCGACCTGGTGGACGTGGATCGTGCACGGCACCTGGGTCCCGCTCGGGTTCCTGATCGGGATCGGGATCGCGGCCTTCGTCTGGTTCCTCTACAACCGGACGCGCTTCGGGTTCGAGACGCAGGTGATCGGCGACTCGCCGCGGGCCGCCCGGTACGCGGGGATGCGGATCCGGCGCAAGATCCTCGCGGTCATGTGCCTCTCGGGCGCGATCGCCGGTGTCGGCGGCGCGAGCCAGGACGGCGACTTCCGCCACCTCCTCGACGCGCGCGGGCTGCAGCAGTCCGGCTACGGCTACGCGGGGATCGTCGTCGCGGCGCTCGCGCGGTACAACCCGTTCGCCGTCGTGCTCGTCGCCTTCCTGCTCGGCGGACTGACGAACGCCGGCTTCACGCTGCAGGGGGCCGACTTCCC
Source organism: uncultured Gaiellaceae bacterium (assembly GCA_963846665.1). Classification (GTDB taxonomy): domain Bacteria; phylum Actinomycetota; class Thermoleophilia; order Gaiellales; family Gaiellaceae; genus Gaiellasilicea. Next base: position 1,988,031 of record CAWJWW010000002.1, on the reverse strand, counting down.
CTCCGGCCTCGTCGGAGTGCTCCAGGGGATGATCCTCTTCTCCGCGCTCGGCGGGGAGCTGCTCGTGCGCTACCGGATCCGCTTCGGGCGGCGCGGCCGCGCGGTGCCCGCGGAGGCGGCGGCGTGAACAACTCGATCCTCGTCGTCGTGCTCGCCTCGGCGGTCGCCTACGGGACGCCCCTCCTCTACGCCGCCCTCGGCGAGCTGCTCGCGGAGCGCTCCGGCGTGCTCAACCTCGGGGTCGAGGGGATGATGCTCGTCGGCGCGGTGATGGGCTTCTGGGCCGTCCAGACGATCGGCGGCCCCGGTGGGCTCGTGCTCCTGCTCGCGGTCGGGATCGCCGCGCTTGCGGGGCTCGCGGTCTCGCTGATCCACGCCTTCCTCGTGATCACGCTTCGGGCGAACCAGATCGTCTCGGGCCTCGCGCTGACGATCTTCGCCGGCGCGGCCGGGCTCTCGTCCTACCTCGGCAACGACCTCGAGCTCGCGAACGCGCCCGCGCGGCACGCGTTCGCCGAGCTGGACGTGCTCGGGCTGGGCGACCTGCCCGTCGTCGGCCCCGTCCTCTTCGACCAGACCGCGCTCGTCTACGCCTCCTGGGTGCTGCGTCGTCCTCGTCGGCCTCTACCTCTCGCGCACGCGGCCGGGGCTGAACGTGCGCGCCGTCGGCGAGTCGCCCGCCGCGGCGGACGCGGTCGGGATCGGCGTCACGCGCTATCGCTACCTGCACGTGCTCGCCGGCGGGGCGTTCGCGGGCGTCGGCGGCGCGTGCTTCAGCCTCGCGCTGACGCCGCAGTGGGTGGACGGGCTCACCTCCGGGGCGGGCTGGATCGCGATCGCGCTCGTGATCTTCGCCTTCTGGCGGCCCGACCTCTGCCTCGTCGGCGCCTACTTCTTCGGCGCGTTCTCGGCGCTCCCGTTCACGCTCCAGGCGCGCGGCGTCACGGTCGCGCCGGAGCTCTTCCAGGCGCTCCCCTACGTGATGACGGTGCTCGTGCTCGTGCTCGTCTCGTCGGGCGTGGCGAAGCGCCGGCTCGGGGCTCCGGCCGCGCTCGGGGTTCCGTACGTGCGCGAAGAACGGTAAAACGTCTCCTGTGGACGTGCTCACCCCGCGCTCGCTGGACGAGGCGCTCCGGCTCAAGTCCGAACGGCCCGAGGCACGGCCGATCGCCGGAGGCACCGACCTCCTCGTCGAGCTGAACTTCGATCGCGCCCGCCCGGAGGCGCTCCTGAACCTGAACGAGGTCGCCGAGCTGCGCGGCTGGGCGCGGGAAGACGGCTCGCTGCGGCTCGGATCGGGGCTCACCTACGCAGAGGCGATGACGCTCCGAGCTCGCGGGGCTCGTGCCGGCGCTGGCCGAGGCCAGCCGCACGGTCGGCTCGCCTCAGATCCGGAACCGCGGCACGATCGGCGGGCAACCTCGGCACGGCCTCGCCCGCCGGGGACGCTCTCCCGCCGCTGCTCGTCGAGGGCGCCCAGGTCGAGCTCGGGAGCGTCCGCGGCGTCCGCTCGATCCCACTCGCCGAGTTCCTCGTCGGTCCGAAGCGGAATGCGCTCGAGCCCGACGAGCTCGTGCTCGCCGTCCGCCTCGACCCGAGCGGCGCGCCGCAGACGTTCATGAAGGTCGGCCCCCGGAACGCGATGGTGATCTCCGTCTGCTCCCTGGCTCTCGTCGCCGATCGCGAGCGCGGAGAGCTCCGGGCCGCCTACGGCTCCTCCGGGCCCGTCGTCGGGCTCGTCCGGGCGCCGCTCGACGAGCGCGACTCGTTCGCGGAGCAGGTCGCTGCGGCCGCCTCGCCGATCGACGACGTCCGCGGCACTGCGGCCTACCGCCGGCACGCGCTCCGGGTGCTCGCGGCGCGCGCCCTCGACCGGTGCCTCGCATGAGGATCTCGCTGACCGTGAACGGGGAGCAGCGCGAGGCCGACGTCTGGGCCGGCGAGAGCCTGCTGACGGCGCTGCGCGACACGCTCGAGCTGCCCGGCTCGAAGAACGCCTGCGAGCAGGGCGAGTGCGGCTCGTGCTCGGTGCTCCTCGACGGCGAGCTCGTCTGCGCCTGTCTCGTCCTCGCCGCCCAGGCCGACGGGCACTCGGTCACGACCGTCGAGGGGCTCGCCGACGGTGAGACGCTGCATCCCGTGCAGCGCGCCTTCGTCGAGGCGGGGGCCGTCCAGTGCGGCTTCTGCACCCCGGGGCTCGTGGTCGCCACGGCGGCGTTGCTGGAGCGGAGCCCCGAGCCGAGCGAGGACGAGATCCGCGAGGCGCTCTCGGGCAACCTCTGCCGCTGTACGGGCTACGCCAAGATCTTCGACGCCGTCCGCCTGGCGGCCGGGACGATGCGGACATGACCGCATCAGACGTGTCCTTCGACGTTGGCGGGTCGCCGTGCTGGGGGCCACCGCTCCTCCTCCCCGCCACGAGCGTATCGCCGGGCTCCACCTCCGTTCGTGCCGATCCAGCCACGCGACTGTCACAGCTCGCATGAGCGCGACGCAGACCACGACGCCGCTCCAGCACGGCCGCGTCGGCGAGCGGGTCGAGCGGCGGGACGGGATCCCGAAGGTGACCGGCGAGTTCGCCTACGCCAGCGACCTCTCAGCGGCCGGGATGCTCTGGGGCAAGACGATCCGCAGCCCGCACGCGCACGCGCGGATCGTCGAGATCGACATCACGGAGGCGCTCGCGGATGCCGGGCGTCCACGCCGTGCTCACCCACGAGGACGTGCCCGGCCAGAAGACGTACGGGCTCGAGTTCCCCGACCAGCCCGTGCTCGCGGCCGACCGCGTCCGCTACTTCGGCGAGGCGGTCGCGCTCGTCGCAGCCGAAGAGCCCGAGCAGGCGCGCCGTGCGGCCGCGGCGGTCAGGGTCGTCTACGAGCCGCTCGAGCCGGTGACCCAGATGGAGCGCGCGACCGAGCAGGAGCCGCTTCACGAGGGTCGCCCGACGATGGGCCACGGCTACCGGGACGACCCTCGCCCGAATGTCGTCCGCTCGATCACGATCCGGCACGGCGACCCCGACGCGGCCGGCGACGTCAGCGTCACCGGGGTCTACGAGATCGGGATCCAGGACCAGGCGTTCCTCGGGCCCGAGTCAGGGCTCGCCGTCCCCGACGGGGAGGGCGGCGTCGACATCTACGTCGCCACGCAGTGGCTTCACGTCGACCGCGACCAGGTCGCGCCCTGCCTGAACCTCCCCCCGGAGATGGTCAGGATTCATCTCGGTGGCGTCGGCGGGGCGTTCGGCGGCCGCGAAGACCTCTCGATGCAGATCCATGGAGCCCTGCTGGCGCTGGAGACGAACCGTCCGGTCAAGATCGTCTACGACCGGGAGGAGTCGTTCGTCGGTCACATCCACCGGCATCCGGCGCGGATCTGGTGCGAGCACCGCGCGACGCGCGAGGGGAAGCTCGTCAACGTCCGGATGCGGATCCTGCTCGACGGGGGCGCCTACGCGTCCAGCTCGACCGCGGTCACCTCGAACGCCGCCTGCTTCGCGATCGGCCCCTACCGGGTCGACAACGCGCTGATCGAGTCGACGTGCGTCTACACGAACAACCCGCCCTGCGGCGCGATGCGCGGCTTCGGGGCCGTTCAGACCTGCTTCGCCGCCGAGGCGCAGATGGACAGGCTCGCGGCCGAGCTCGGGATCGATCCCGTCGAGCTTCGGCTCCTGAACGCGATGGCGCCCGGTGACCTGCTCCCGACGGGCCAGCCGATCGAGGGCTCGCTCCCCGTCGCCGAGGTGATCCGCCGCGCGGCCGCGCTGCCCGTCCCCGAGGCCGAGGCCCTGCCGCGCGAGGCGATCCGGCTCCCCGGCGGCGCCGGGAACACGACCCGTGGCGAGGGCGTCCAACGGGGCGTCGGCTTCGCGGTCGGCTTCAAGAACATCTGCTACTCGGAGGGGTTCGACGACTCGACCGCGGCGCGCGTGATCCTGCGCGAGGACGGCTCCGCAGTCGTCCACTGCGCGGCCGCCGAGGTAGGGCAGGGCGTCACCGACGTGATTCTCCAGGTCGCGCGCACCGAGCTCGGCCTCGACGACGTCACGCTGGCGCCGCCCGAAACGGCGACTGTCGCCTCTGCCGGGTCCGCCTCGGCGTCCCGGATGACGTGGATGGCCGCCGGCGCAACGCAGCTCGCCTGCCGGGCGGCCGCCGACGAGCGGGCGCGCGGAACCATCGGCGAGATCGACGTCGAGCGCGTCTACCGCCACCCGCACACGACGCCGCTCGACCCCGAGACCGGCCAGATCACCGGCGAGCGTGCCCACGTCGCCTTCGCCGTCGCGGCGATGCGCGTCGTCGCCGAAGTCGACGTCGAGCTGGGGCTGACGCGCGTCGTCTGGATCGGGACGGCACAGGACGTCGGCAAGGCGGTCAACCCGCTCGCGGTCGAGGGGCAGATCGAGGGCGGGACGGCGCAGGGGCTCGGGTTGGCGCTGATGGAGGAGATCCAGACCCGGGACGGCCTGATCACGAACGCCAGCTTCACCGACTACCTGATCCCGACGACTCTCGACATGCCGCCCGTCGTCAGCGAGCTCGTCGAGGACCCTGAGCCTGACGCCCCGTACGGCGTCAAGGGTGTCGGCGAGCCGCCCACGGTCGTCTCGACCGCGGCCGTCGTCTCGGCGCTACGGGCCGCGACAGGGCGCGAGCTCGTCCGCGTGCCTGTCCGCCCCGACGACGTCGTCGGGCTCTAGCCCGCCCGGATCGCGGCTACCCTGCCCACTCTCCGCGGCTCAAGGGAGCCGGCGGGAGGCCGACAACGGGGAGCAACAATGCCCACCGAGATCGACACCCTTCCGCATCTCCGCACGCTGGTCGAGCTCCAGCGCTCGGTGCGGACGCCGGACGACGTGCCAGGGCTCTTCGCCGAGATCGCGCGAGCGATCTCCGACGCGCTCGGGTTCGGCACGGTCGCGATCAACGTCTACCGCCGGGCTTACGACGACTTCGAGGTCGTCACGGTCCACGGCAGCGAGGCGGCGCGCGACGCCCTGCTTGGCCAGAAGACCCACTGGGACTCGTGGGAGCGCTATCTCGACGAGCGGTTCCTCCGCTGCGGCGCCTATCTCGTTCGGCACGACGAGATGGACTGGCACGACCCCACCGCCCATGTGCCCGACCTCGAGGTCGGGCCGGAGCCGGACGCCTGGCATCCGGAGGACGCGCTCATGGTTGCCTTGCGCGACGAGGCCGGTGACCTGCTCGGGATCATCTCCGTCGACGAGCCTCGAAACGGCCTCGTCCCGAACGACGACAAGCTCGACCTGCTCGTGACCCTCGTCGGCCACATCGGGGCCGCCGTCGAGGCAGCCCAGCGCTCCCTCGAGGCAGCGCGCGACCGGGCTGCTCTCGGGCACCTGCTCGCGATCTCCTCGCGACTCGCCGACCTCGACACCGTCGACTCCGTCCTCGACGCGGTGGCGCAGGGGATCCGGGACGCCCTCGGCTTCGAGAAGGTCGCGATCGCGACCGCGCAGCCGGGTCAGCGCTTCACCCCGCGTGGGAGCGCCGGCTGGAATCCGGCCGATCCGGGTCTTGCCTTCGCGCTCACAGAGGCCGACGTCCAGGCGATCATGGTGCCCGCCTACGAGATCGAAGGGTGCTACCTGCTTCCGCGGGAGGACGCCATCGCCCGCATCTCGACCGGCTCGAGCTTCGCCTCGACCCGGAACGGGCGCGGTCCCCACGCCTGGCAGCGGCACTGGCTGCTCGTGCCTCTCCACGAGCGCGACGGCACGATCTCGGGCTTCATCTGGGCCGACGACCCGTCCGACTGCCTGATCCCCTCGCCGCAGCGGCTGCAGGCGCTCCGGACCTTCGCCAACCAGGCGTCCGCGGCGATCCGCTCGGCTCGCGACCACACGACCCTGATCCGGCGGAACACGGAGCTCGCGACCCTGCACCGCACCGCACTCGGCCTGATCGAGGGGCTCGAGCTCGGCGCCGTGCTCGAGACGATCGTCGCCAGCGCATGCTCGCTCGTCGGAACGCCCCACGGCTACCTCTACCTCGTCGACGGCGACGAGCTCGAGCTGCGGATCCGGCTCGGCGCGTTCGAGACGTCCGGCGCGGTGCGAATCGGCCGCGGCACCGGGATCTCCGGCCGAGTCTGGGAGACCGGCGAGAGCCTCGCAGTCGAGGAGTACGACACCTGGGCCGGCGCGCTCCCCCAGTACCGTCAGCTCCCGATCCACGCCGTGCTCGGCGTGCCGCTCGGCGCCGCGGGCGAGATCAGAGGGGTGCTCGGGATCGCCTACGACGAGGAGGGTCACACCTTCTCGCCGGCGGAGGTCGCACTGCTCGAGCGCTTCGCGCAACTCGCGGCGCTCGCGCTCCAGAACGCCCGGCTCTACGACGACGCCCAGCGGCAGCTCGAGGAGCGCCGGCTGGCGGAGGAGGAGCTCCGGCGGAGCCAGGAGCTGTACCGCGTCGTGGTCGAGAGCTCCGCCGACCTGATCACGCTGCTCGACCTCGAGGGCACCGTCGTCTTCGCGTCGTCGTCGCACGAGACGATCCTCGGCTACCCGCGTTCCGAGCTCGTCGGGTCCGCGTTCCACGGCTTCCTCCATCCCGACGACGTCGACGACGCGGCCGCCTCGTTCGCGGACACCCTCTCCGGGGCCCCACGCACCCACCTCGTCAGGGCACGGAAGAAGGACGGCAGCTGGATCCTGATCGAAGGGTCACCCACCGTGATCAACGACGACCAGGGCCGGCCGGAGCTGATCCTGGCCGTCTCGCGCGACGTCACGGCGCGCCGGCGGGACGAGGAGGAGCGGGAGCGGCTCGAGGAGCAGCTGCGCCAGGCGCAGAAGATGGAGTCGATCGGCAGGCTCGCCGGCGGGATCGCGCACGACTTCAACAACCTCCTGACCGCGATCGGCGGCTACGCCGAGCTGACCCTGCTCGACCTCGAGGAGGGGAGCGCCCGTGAGAGCGTCGAGCAGATCTCCCGGGCGGCCACGCGCGCCGCCGAGCTCACCTCCCAGCTCCTCGCCTTCAGCCGCAAGCAGGTCCTCCGTCCGACCGAGCTCGACCTGAACGGCGTCGTCACCGAGATGGCGTCGATGCTCGCCCGGATGCTCGGCGAGCGGGTCGTCCTCTCGACCGAGCTCGAGCCGGAGCTCGGCTCCGTTCACGCCGACCCCACCCAGGTCGAGCAGGTGATCCTGAACCTCGTCGATCAACGCCCGCGACGCCATGCCCGCGGGCGGCAACCTCTCGATCCGGACGGCCAACCTCCAGCTCGCCGCCGGCGAGCCTGTACCCCACCCCGAGCTCGTCCCGGGCTCCTACGTCACGCTCTGCGTCCGCGACGACGGCGTCGGCATGACCGAGGAGGTCGCGGAGCAGATCTTCGAGCCGTTCTTCACGACGAAGAACGTCGGCGAGGGCACGGGCCTCGGGCTCGCGACCGTGCACGGGATCGTCAGCCAGAGCGGTGGCGCGATCTGGGTGGAGACGAAGCCGGACGCAGGCACCTGCTTCACGGTCGCGCTCCCGCGCGTCGCCGACCCCGCCTAGCGCTTCGACAGCGCGAGCCCCGCGCCGACGGCGAGCAGCACCACGCCGAGCACCCGCGGCCACGTCAGGCCGACCTTGTCGACGCCGAAGAGGCCGAGCCGGTCGATCAGCACTCCCATCGCGAGCTGTCCCGCGATCAGGAGGCCGATCGTCCCCGTCGCCCCGAGCCGCGGCGTGCAGACCGTGATCGAGAAGACGACGAGGATTCCCATCCCGCCGCCGCCGACCCAGTACCACCATGGCGCCCTGGCCGCGTCGCCGAGCCCGCCGACTCCCTGCCGGAGCACGAGCAGCAGCGACGCGGCGAGGAGCGTCGAGAAGGCGAGGTTCGCGACGAGCGCCTCGTACGGCCCGATCCGCTCCCCGAAGCGGCCCATCACCGCCACCTGGATCGAGCCGCCGACCCCCGCCACCAGGGCGAGTGCGGCGAACGCTGCAGTCGCGTTGCCCATCAAAGCGAAGGTATACGCTCGGGCCGTCCCGAGGAGAGGAGCTTTCGATGATTCGCGTCTTCGTCACCTATGAGGAGCAGCCCGACCCCGAGCGCTACGAGCAGCACGCCGAGCTCTGCCGCAAGGTGCCCGGCGGGACGTTCCGGCACGGCCCCGTCACGCGCACTCTCCACGGCGCTCCGCTCGGGTACTACGCCGAGTGGGAGTTCGCGGACAAGGACGCCTTCCGCGCCGCCGCGGCGACCGACGAGTTCCGCGCCACCGGCGCCGACGCGGCCGAGCTCGGGATCGCGCACGCGGTCCACGTCGGCGAGGTCGCATGACCGAGCCCTCCGCACCGACGCCGCTCGACCCTTCCGAGCTCGGCTTCGAGAAGATCGTCTACGCGAAGGACGGCCACCGCGCCACCGTCACGCTGAACCGGCCCGAGGTCCTGAACGCCTTCGACTTCCAGACGCTGCGCGAGCTCGCGCGTGCCTTCGAGGACGCCTCCTGGGACGACGAGATCCGCGTCGTCGTCGTCACCGGCGCGGGCCGCGCCTTCTGCGTCGGCGCCGACCTCCGAACGTGGGGCGAGGACCTGCTCGGGAACTCGAAGGAGTACTGGAAGTGGTTCGGCGCCTTCAAGGACATGCACGACCGCCTCCGCGAGATCGGCAAGCCGACCGTGGCGCGCATCCAGGGGATCGCCGTCGGGGGCGGCAACGAGCTCCAGATGGCCTGCGACCTCTCGGTGATGGTCGACGACGCCTTCATCCGGCACGTCGGGCTCGAGCACGGCTCCGTCCCCGCGGGCGGCGCCACCCAGTGGCTCCCGATCATGGTCGGCGACCGGCGCGCCCGCGAGATCATCATGCTCTGCGAGGAGATCCCGGCCGCCCAGGCCGCGGAGTGGGGGCTGATCAACCGCGCCGTCCCCGCCGCCGAGCTGGACGCCGTCGTGGACGACTGGGTCGAGAAGCTCGCCCGCAAGCTGCCCGAGACGACCCGCTACGCGAAGCAGCAGCTGAACTGGTGGCGCGACATCTCCTGGCACGAGACCGTCGGGCACGCCCGCGACTGGCTCGCGATGTCGATGCTCGGTGAGGAGGCCCAGGGCGCCGTCCGCTCCTTCCTCGAGCGGGGCAAGGAGAAGCCGTGAGCGAGATCCTGACCGAGCGATCCGGGTCGGTCCTGACGATCACCCTCAACCGGCCGGAGGTCTTCAACGCCTTCACGGCGACGCTGCACGCGCAGCTGCACGACGCGCTCACCGGCGAGGCGGCCGACCCGGAGGTGCGCGCGGTCGTGATCACCGGCGCCGGCCGCGGCTTCTGCGCCGGCCAGGACCTGCGCGAGTTCCAGGACTCGCCCGGCTCGATCGGCGAGCGGCTCGAGCAGACCTACCATCCGAACGTCCGGGCGATCCGGGCGCTGCCGAAGCCCGTGATCGCCGCCGTCAACGGCGCCTGCGCCGGCGCGGGGCTCTCGTTCGCCGCCGCCTGCGACATCCGGATCGCCTCCGACGCGGCTTCCTTCGTCCCCGGCTTCGTCGGGATCGGGCTCGTCCCCGACGCGGGCGGGACCTGGTTCCTCCACCGGCTGCTCGGCTTCGCCCGGGCCTTCGAGTGGATGAGCTCGAACCGTCGCCTGACCGCTGCCGAGGCCCAGGCGTGGGGACTCGTCTCCGAGGTCGTCGAGGCGGAGCGCTTCCCGGCGCGCGTCGCCGAGTACGCGGCGACGCTCGCGAACATGCCGACGCTCGCGATCGGCCGGACGAAGCAGCTCTTCGAGCACGCCGCGACCGCGACTCTCGAGGAGCAGCTCGCGCTCGAGGCCGAGCTTCAGGGCGCCTCGACGGAGACGGCCGACTTCGCCGAGGGCGTCGCCGCCTTCCTCGAGAAGCGCCCGCCCCGCTTCGGCGGCAGCTGACCTTCGCGGGTCGATGGTCGTCTGCCGCCGACGTTGCCGCAGCGCTCTACGGGCTTCTCCGCGACGCGGCGTCCGGTGCTGGGTCATGGGCGGCTGGGGCGTCGACGCGCTGCTCGGGAGCCCAGACGCGCGACCACCACGATCTCGACGTGCTCGTGCTCGCGGACGACCTCGCCGAACTGCGCCGGGTGCTCGCCGAGCACGGCTTCGCGACCAAGCTCGTCTGGGAGGAGAACCGCTGGCTCGAGCTCGAGCGCGAGCAGATCCCGTCTGCGTTCGTGGCCGTGAACGACGAAGGGGTCGAACTCGACGTCCACGTGATCGAGGTAAACGAGGACGGCGCCGTGCAGAAGCTCTGCGACTCCCCCTGGCCGACCTGGCCCGGATGCCTCGACGGCCGGGCTCGATCGCAGGCGTCTCGGTCGCCTGCGTCACCGCCGAGATGCAGGTCGGCATGCATGCGGGGTACGAGCTACCGCCCGCCCACCTTCTGGACCTCGAACGGCTCAGCAGGCTCGTGGGCGAATGAGTTGGCCCCGGCGGTGGCGAGACCGCCAGGGCCGGAACGGATTCTAGGCGACGCGTCTAGGGGAGGAGCGCGACGACTTCGCCGTCGTCGGGGAAGCGCCCGACCGACTGCTTCGAAAAGACGAGCGCGCCGTCGGCGACCACGTCGTACTGGCTCTTCTCGCCCTCGAGCGCGACGGCGTCGTGCCCCAGCTCCTGCAACTCGGCCGCGAGACTCGCGGCCCGGGAGTCGTAGCCCGCTCAGACGGGGCAGTAGTGGATCTCGACGCGCACGCCTTCAGCCTAGCGGGGCCGGCCGGGCCGGCCGCACTGGTCGAGGCCGAGCTTCGAGGCTGCAGTGCGTGCCTTCGCCGCCGCGCTCGCGCCTGCTGTCGATGCCGCGGCGGCGGCCTGCTTGTCGCCTCGCTTCGCCGCAGCCTCGAGATCGAGGAGGGAGCGGACGATCCCGCCGGAGGCGCTCACGAGCGCCTCGTGCTCCTCGGCGAGGTCGCTGGGCGGCTCGACTGCGGCGAGGTCGCGCGCCTCCTGCTCCCGGATCGCTCGGGCCGCTGCGGCGTAGCTCGCCACGGCCTCGGCGGAGTCGGCCGGCGCCGGCACCTGCTCGGCGGCGCTCGTCGCGGTCAGGCAGATCGCATTCGCGTCCGCGCGGTACTGCGTCGCGTCTCCGTCGCCTCCCCCGCAGGCCGCGAGCGTGAGCACCGCCCCGAGGATGACCAGCCGCTTCACGGGTCGGAGTGTACGGCGCGGTCTACGGTGTGGCCATGGGCGAGACGCGGCACATCGGCAGGGCCAACGTCACGAAGCGCCTGACGCCGCTCGAAGGCGCTCCGGGGCGGACGCTCTACGCGGGGGGCAGCGCGCGCTTCGAGCTCGACGAGCTGGTGCTGACCGTGACTCCTCCTTTCGGGCTCGCCGAGGAGGGGGAGCACGAGACGCTACGCGTCCGGCCCGTGCTCGACGCCCTCGAGGTCGAGCCGGTCGTGGCAGCGCTGCTCGTGCGGATGGGCGGCTATGCGATCGGTGTGTTCGAGGGCGAGCGGCTCGCGGCCTCGAAGGTCGGCACGCGCTTCGTCAAGGGCCGCCACAAGAAGGGCGGCTCCTCGGCGAACCGCTTCCGGCGCCGCCGCGGCGAGCAGGAGCGCGAGCTCGTCGACGCCGCGGCCGAGACGGCCGCACGGGTGCTCGAGCCGTGGCGCGGCCGGGTCGACCGGGTCGCGCTCGGCGGCGATCGCGACGCCGTCGGCCGCGTGCTCGGGTCGCGGGCCGACCTCGCCTGGCTGGAGCCGCTGGCACTCGAGCGCTTCTTCGACGTCCCCGAGCCGCGCCTACGCGTCCTCGAGGCCCTCCCGTACCAGCTCTACGCCGCCAGGGTGCTCGAGGAGCGGAGGCCGACTTAGTTGCTCTGAGCAACTAAGTCCGTTTGTCGCTAGTCCAGGTGGACGACCGTGGCGCCGTCGGCCGAGTCGCTCTCGTGGCTCCCGACCAGAGGATGGGCGCCGAGCTCCTCCCGCACGGCCTTGCGAGTCGCGCCCGTGCCGCGGCCGTGCACGATCCGAACGCTCGGGAGGCCGGCGAGTGAGGCCTCGTCCACGAAGGCCCGGACGGCCTCGCGCGCCTCGTGGGCCCGCTGCCCGCGCACGTCGAGCTCGTCGCCCACGTCGGCCCGGGCGGATGCGATGACCCGAACGGGGGGCTCGGATTCGACTTCCCGCCGCCGGGAGGGCTGGAGCCGCGAGACAGGGATCCGCAGCCGGTGCCCAGTCGGGCCCACGACCTCGGCTTCGTCCCCCTCGATCGCTGCGATCGTTCCGTGGACGCCGAGCGCCGGTGCCTCGACCGGGTCGCCCGGCGCCAGCGGCCCGGTCAGCGGCAGGGGCTCGTCGAGCGCGCCGATCGCCCGCTCGGCCCGCTCTGCCCGGTCGGAGGCCGCGCCCAGACGGCGGTCGCGCTCGCTCGCTGCCGGTTCGCTTCGCCGCGATTCGCGGTCGCGCTTCCGGGCCACGCGGATCTCCCGGCGCAGCCCCTCCAGCTCGGCCCGCGCTTCCGCGAGGTCGCGCCGTGCGTCGGTCGCGGCCCGCTCCCGTTCCGTCGCGGCCGAGGCGCGGACCGCTGCGATCTCGGCGGCGAGCTCGGTCTCCCGCTCACGCAGCTTGCCCTCGATCCGGGTTGCCTCCACGCGTGCCCGCTCGGCGTCGGTCAGCTCGGCGGCCGCCGCCCTCTCAGCCGCTTCGGCCTCCACGAGCAGCTCCTGGATCCTCAGCCGCTCCGGCGCGACCCGCGCTCGGGCGTCGTCGACGACGCCTGCGTCCAGCCCCAGCCGCTCCGCAACCTGGAGCGCGTGGGACGTGCCTGGCCGGCCGAGCGCGATCCGGTAGAGCGGCGCGTGGGTCTCGGGGTCGAAGCCGGTGGCGGCGTTCGCCACGTGCTCGGTCGCGCTCGCCCACTCCTTCAGCTCGGCGTAGTGCGTCGTCACGAGGGTCAGCCGTGCCTGCTCGGCCAGCCGCGCGACGAGGGCCTGCGCGAGCGCCGAGCCCTCGACGGGATCGGTGCCCGATGCAACCTCGTCGAGCAGCACCAAGGAGCGGCCGCGGGCAGCCCGCAGGATCGCGACGAGGTTGGCGACGTGGCCCGAGAAGGTCGAAAGGCTCATCTCGATCGACTGGCGGTCGCCGATGTCGGCGAGCACCTGGTCGAAGACGGGCAGCACCGCGGTCTCCGCGGGCGGCCGAAGCCCCGACTGGTGCAGCAGGGCTGCGAGGCCGAGCGTCTTCAGCGCCACCGTCTTGCCGCCGGTGTTCGGGCCGCTGATCACGAGCGCGCGCAGGTCGCCGAGCTCGAGGTCGATCGGAACTGCGCTCGCCGGGTCGAGCAGCGGGTGTCGCGCCTCGACGAGGCGCACCTCGTCCGAGACGGTCACGGGGGCGCCGCGCCAACCGCGCGAGAGCGTTCCGCGGGCGACGGCGAGATCGATCTCCCCGGTCGCCTCGACGAGCTCCGCGAGCGCGTGCTCCCGCGTCCCGACGGTAGCCGAGAGCTCGCGCAGGATCCGCTCGACCTCCTCCCGCTCGGCGCTCGCGGCCTCGGACTGGCGGTTCGAGAGCTCCACGACCTCGAACGGCTCGACGAAGAGGGTGCGGCCGGAGTCGGAGGCGTCGTGGACGATCCCGGGGACGCTCTTGCGCGAGCCTGCCTTGACCGCCAGCACGGGCCGGCCGCCGCGGAGCGTGACGAAGTCCTCCTGCAGGTGGTCGGCAAGGCCGCCGGTCCGGACCAGCTGCTCCAGCCGCTCGCGCACGCGGCCGCGGCCGTTCCGGAGCTCGACCCGGAGCTTGCGCAGCGCAGGCGAAGCGTTGTCGCGGAGGTCGGAGCCGTCCTCGGCGACCGCGCGGTCGATCGCCTTCGCGAGCGGCTGCAGGTCGGAATCGATTGCCTCCGCGAGCTCCCGGAGCAGCGGCGCCGGCTGCTCGTCGAGCGCCGCCCGGGCGCGCAGCCCGCCCGAGATCGTGTCGGCCACCCGCCGGAGCGCGGCGGGGGTCAGGGCGCCGCCACGCGCCGCGTGGGCCGTCTCGTCGCGGATGTCGTGGATGCCGTGGAGCGGCGGCTCCTCCGACTCGTCGAGGAGCCCGACCGCCTCGGCCGTCAGCGCCTGCAACCGTCCGACTTCGGCCGGGTCCGCCGACGGGGTCAGGGTGCGAGCGAGCGCCTGGCCGTGCTCGGTGACGGCGGCCCCGGCGAGCCGCGCCCGGATCGCGGGGAACTCGAGCGCGCCGAGAGCGTCGACGTCCACGGAACGAGTGTAGGCGTCGAACCGATGAGTTCCCGGGCACCGGGGGGTCAGATGCGATGTCGTCAACCTGAAAGGTTAGGCTCGCCCGATGGAACGTCTCGCGCGTCTCGTGGTCAGTCATCGCCGGATCGTGATCGGCATCTGGATTCTCCTCACCGCCCTGGGCGCGTACTCGTCCGGCCAGGTGGCCGACCGCTGGCTCGAGAGCTTCTCGATCCCCGGTGCGTCCGGCTACGAGGCCGACCAGCGCGCGCTCGCCAAGCTCGGCAACGGCGAGCTCTTCCCCCGGGTCGTCGTCCTGCGGGCCGACGGCGACGTGACGAAGGTGCCGGGCGTGGAGGAGGCGATCCGGAAAGCCGCCGCCGCAACGCCAGGGTCGCGCGTCAGCTCGTACTTCGACGCAGGCAACGAGCTCTACGTCTCGGACGACCGCACGGTCACCTGGGCCAACATCTACCCGAAGGGCGCGTTCAGCTTCGAGCCCTTGAGCCTCGATCCGACGAACGAGGCCCTCGCCGCAGCCGTGCCGGAAGGCGTCGAAGGCTGGGTGACCGGGATCGACGCTCTCTACGCGGAGGCGAGCGAGACGACCGAGGGCACCGCGCCACCGAACGTGCTGGTCGAGGCATCGATCGGCGGCCTCGGGGCACTCGTGATCCTGCTCTTCACGTTCGGGACGCTGCCGGCCATCGCGATGCCGCTGCTCGTCGCGATCGCCTCGATCCTGAACACGTTCACCCTGATCTGGCTCCTCACGTACGTCACCGACGTCTCGATCATCGTCCAGTTCCTCGTCGCCCTCGTGGGGCTCGGGGTCGCGATCGACTACGCGCTCCTGATGATCTTCCGCTTCCGGGAGGAGCTACGGCACGGCGCAGACCGGGATCTGGCGATCGCCCAGACGATGAAACACGCCGGCCGTTCCGTGATCGTGTCGGGCTCGACCGTCGCCGTCGGGCTGCTCAGTCTGATCATCCTCCCGTTGCCGTTCATCCGTTCGATCGGGATCGGGGGGATGCTGATCCCGGCCGTCTCCGTGCTGACCGCGATCACGCTGCTGCCCGCGCTCCTGTACACGCTCGGGCCGCGCATCAACAAGCTGCGTGTGATGCCGCGCCGTCTCGTCGAGGGGAGCGACGACCCCGACCGAGGGTTCTGGAACCGGTGGGCGCACCTCGTCGTCCGCAGGCCGCTCCCGGTCGCGGCCGTCGGGATCGCGATCGTGGTGCTCCTGCTCTTCTACGGCGTCCAGCTCAATCCCGGCGATGCCCAGGCCAAGGACCTGCCGGGCGCCGGGCAGGGTCACCAGGGGGCCGAGGTCCTGCGCGAGGCGGGGATCTCCGAAGGCGTGCACAAGCCGTTCCAGCTCGTGGTCGAGGGGGACGTGACTCCCGACCAGCTCGACCGGATCGCCTCGCAGGTCGACCGGACCGAAGGCATCGCGGGCGCGGCGGCTCCTCCGAGTGCCCGAGCGGATGGCCTCGCTCTGATCGAGGCATACGCGACGACCGACGGCTCGGACAGGGCGACGAGGCCCACGATCACGCGGCTGAAGGAGGACGTCGTCCCCGCGGCCGAAGCAGAACTGGGTGGCGGCACGCGGGTCACGCTCGCAGGGCTGCCGACGTCGGAGCGGGAGTTCATCGACGCCGTCTACGGCAACTTCCCCTTCGTGCTGCTCTTCGTGATCCTCCTCACCTACGTGCTGCTGATGCGCGCATTCCGCTCGGTCCTGCTGCCGCTCAAGGCAGTGCTCCTGAACCTCATCTCACTCGGCGCGGCGTACGGGATCATCGTTTTCATCTTCCAGAAGGGCCACGGTGCGGAGGAGATCTGGAACGTCCCGGCAACGGACTCGATCATCTCGTGGATCCCACTGATGATCTTCGCGTTCCTCTACGGGCTCTCGATGGACTACGAGGTCTTCATGCTCACGCGGATGCGCGAGGCGTACGACGAGACGGGCGACACGAACCAGGCGATCGCGCTCGGGCTCGCGCGGACCGGCAAGCTCGTGACGAGCGCCGCGCTCGTGCTGATGTTCGCGTTCTTCGTCCTCTCGACGAGTCCCGGCACGGACATCAAGCAGTTCGGGATTGGCCTCGCCGCGGGGATCATCTTCGACGCGACCGTGATCCGCGCGCTGCTCGTCCCCTCGATCATGCGCCTGATGGGCAAGTGGAACTGGTGGATGCCCGAGGGGTTGGCGCGGCTTCTGAGGGTGGCGCCGAGCCAGGTCTGAGCGGTGCGAGCGCCCCGCGAGATCGCGACCGCCTACGTCCGCGCCCTCGTCGCATGTGACGACGAGGCTGCGCGATCGCTGCTCGCGCCCGGCTTCCGGCTCCGCGAGCTGAGCCCGCCCGGGTTTGTCGATCTCGACGCGGAGGAGGGGGTCGCCGAGCTCGTCGGCTTCTTCCGGAGCTTCGCCGAGGTCGAGCTGCTCGAGCTCGACGCCTGGGAGATCGGCCCCAAGACGGTGTTGCGGACCCGGGTGCGCCTGCTCGACCCGGAGCGCGGCGAGCGGCAGCTCGAGGAGCACTACATGATCACCGTCGAGGAGGGGCTGATCGCCGCCGTGGACGCCCTCTGCTCCGGGACGCATCCGCTGCCGTGACTCCCGACCTCGAGCGAGCAGAGCTTGGGGGGTACATCGACTTCGCGCGGGCCGCGCCGCTCGCGCTCGCCGGGCGCGAGGGGATCGAGGCGCTCGACCTCGGCGGGGCCAAGGGGCTCGCGGTCGCCTCGCTGCCGGGGAACCGGATGTTCAACCACGCCTTCGGTGTCTCGACGGCGGCGGAGCTGGACGAGATCGCGCGCTTCTACGCGGAGCGGAGCCCCGTCTACTCCGTCTCGCCTGCCCCCGGCGCCGACCTTGACGCCGAGCTGGAGCGCCGCGGCTTCACGCCCGGTTACCCGTGGATGAAGTTCCGGCGCGAGCCCGTCCCGCACGCGGCGACGACCGACCTGACGGTGCGGCGGATCGGGCCGGAGCGCGGCGAGGCCTTCGGCAGGATCGTCAGGGCCGGCTTCGAGCTCCCCGCGTTCACCGCCGAGTGGCTGGCGGTGCTGCCTGGGCGCGAGAGCTGGACGTGCTACCTCAGCTTCGACGGGGACGAGCCCGTCGGCGCGGGCGCGATCCACGTCGCCGGCGACACGGCCTGGTTCACCTGGGGCGCGACACTCCCCTCTCACCGGGGCCGCGGGAGCCAGGGGGCGATCTTCGCCGAGCGGATCGAGGAGGCGCGCCGCCGCGGCTGCACCATCCTCGTGACCGAGACCGGCGGCCCGGTGGACGGCGAGGTCGGCCCGTCGTACCGGAACATCCTCCGCAGCGGCTTCACGGAGGCGTACCTCCGCCCGAACTGGAGCTCGCCCGCGAGCTAGATCGTCTTGAACTGCTCGAACGGCTGCCGGCACGCGTCGCAGTAGCGGACGGAGCGGCACGGGGTCGGGCCGAAGATGTTCTCGAGGTGGGTCTCGGTCGAGCCGCAGTAGGGGCAGCGGAACGCCTTCGAGTTGAGCTGGACGAGCGTCGTCGCGCCGGCCGAGCGGGGAGCGGGCGGGGCGAAGCCGGCGGCGCGGAGCTTCTCGCGGCCCTCGGGGGTGATCCGGTCGGTCGACCAGGAGTCGTCGAGGACGACGTCCACGTGTGGCTCGGCGCCGAGCCCGGCGATCGCCTCCTCGAGCTGCCGCTTCATCACCTCGAGCGCGGGGCAGCCCATGAAGGTCGGCGTGAACGCGAGCCGGACCTCGTCGCCGTCGATCTCGACGTCGCGGACGACGCCCAGGTCGACGAGCGAGATCACCGGGATCTCCGGGTCGGGGATCTCGGCGAGCGCCTCCCAGACGGCGGCCTCGGTCACCGCCGTGGTCACCACTGGGACCCCGCCGGGGCGGAGCGGCGCACCATCGTCATCTCGTCCCACAGCTCCGCGAAGTCGGCGCCGGGCGGCGTCCGCTCGATCGCCTCGACCTCCTCGCGCCCGACCCGGGCCGCGAGCGCGGGGCGGAGGTCGTCGGGCAGGACCCCGAGCGCGAGCGGCCAGAGCCGGTCGAGCGCCTCGCGGTAGCGCGGCTCGTCGCGGAGCCGCTCCTCCCACATCTCGGCGTGGAGCCGGTGGTAGACCTCCTCACGGTCGATCTTCGCCGCGATCCCGGCCAGCTCGTCGTCGTCGCCCGCCTTCAGCGCCTCGAGCCGGACGGCGTCGGCGGCCTCGTAGAGGACGTGCCGCGCGATCGTCCCGGCCCAGTCGCCGACGAGCCGTGCCTGGACGAGCGGGGCGCAGCGGTACTCCTCGGGGCGGCGGTCGAACGCGAGCCCGTCGGCGTCGCCGCCGAGCTCGCGGGCGGCGAGGTCGTAGAGCGCCCGCGCGTGGCCGATCTCGTTCTGCGCGATCGAGGAGAAGGCCACGTCCTCCTCGAGGAACGGAGCGATCCCCGTCCACTCCGAGTCGCGCCAGCCGAGGATCAGCTCGTCGTCGGCGAGCGCGAGCAGCAGCTGCGTCCGCTCGCTCACCGTCCACTCCGGACGTGTCGAACTTTGTGTTCCAGGAACACAAGCTCGCTTTCAACGGCTTGAAAGAGCGCTCCGGACTTTGTGTTCCAGGAACACAAGCTCATCGCGGCGTCGTCCCCGCCCGCTCGCGGGCCTCCTTCAGCCGCGCCTTGATCGAGTAGCCGTCGACGCGGCGGTACTTGAGGTCGAACTCGTCCGGGAACTCGTCGATCTCCATGACCTCGTCGCGCGGCACGACCCAGAGTGCCACCGACTCCTGCCGGCGAGCGTAGAACTCGCGCGCGTAGGCGTCCGCGAAGGCGCGGTCGGGCGCGTGGAAGGAGCCGCCGTGCACGAACGGCTGGCCCTTCCGCTCCTGCCGGAAGACCTCGAAGATCATGCTGCCTCGGGAAGCATCGCCTTCGAGACCCAGTCGACCTCGGCGCGCGAGAGGCGGCGGAAGTCGAGCCGCTCCTGCGAGGCGGGGCCGTGGCCGGTGACGACCGCGGTCAGCTTCTCCCAGTCCGGCTCGGTGTACTCCCAGACGCCGTCGTCGTTCCGGCGGAGTTTCGGGTCGGGGAGCTCGAGCCCGAGCTCGAGGATCTGGGGCACGTAGCCCTCGAGGAACTGCTGCCGCGCCTCCTCGTTGCCCTGGCTCTTGATCCGCCAGTGCACCATCGGGTCGTCCTCGGCCGGGATCGGCGTCCCGTGGAAGTGCATCAGCGGCTCCCACCAGCGGGTCAGCGCCTCCTGGACGAGCTCGAACTGCTCCGGCGTGCCGGTGACCATCGCGAGGATCGTGTCGCGGCCGTGGAGGATGTGGAACGACTCCTCCCAGCAGACCTTCTTCATCACGCGGGCGTACGGCGCATACGAGCACTTCAGGAGCGCCTTCTGGCTGATGATCGCGGCCGCGTCGACGAGCCAGGCGATCACGCCGACGTCGCCCCAGCTCTTCGTGGGGTAGTGGAAGACGTTGTGGAACTTCGACTTGCCGGAGATCAGGTCGTCGAGGCACTGCGTCCGTGGCTTGCCGAGATCCTCGACGACGCGGTAGATCAGCTGGCAGTGCCCGACCTCGTCCTGGATCTTCGCCGTCAGCGCGAGCTTTCGCTGCAGCGTGGGGGCGCGGAGGATCCAGTCGCGCTCGGGGAGCACGCCCATCAGCTCCGAGTTGCCGTGCATCTCGATGAACTTGATCAGGCGGCGCCGGTACTCCTCCGGCAGCCAGTCCTCGGTCTCGACCTGGCCTCCAGCCTGGACGTACTCGAGGAACTCCTGGGTGCGCTGCTCGTCGCTCATTGCTGGCCTCCCTGCCGAACGGTCGTTAGCATCGAGTGTATCGCCACGAGACGCCACGAGTTGACCAGACAGGCCGCACGCCTCTTTGCGGAGAAGGGCTACCACGGCACGTCCATGGGCGACCTCGCCGGAGCGATGGGTCTGCAGAAGGGGTCGCTCTATTCGCTGACCGAGTCGAAGCAGGAGCTCCTCTACGACACGCTCAAGGAGGGCTCGGCCGCCTTCCACGCCGGGCTGGATGCGGTTCCGGAGGATGCGCCCGCCCCCGAGCGGATCCGGCTCGCGCTCCGCGCGCACCTCCGCGTCGTGGCCGAGCAGCTCGACGTCGCGACCGTCTTCATCCGCGAGTGGCGCTACCTCGAGGGCGAGCGGAAGGAGGAATTCCGGGGCGAGCGCCGCCGCTACGAGGAGCGGCTGCGGACGATCTTCCGCGAGGGGCGGGAGAACGGCGAGCTCCGCTCCGATCTCGACGACCGGGCGGCGGCGCTGCTCGCCCTCTCGGCAGCCAACTGGGCCTACACCTGGCTCGACGCGGGCCGGGACACCGACGAGCTCGCCGATCGGTTCGCCGAGCTGATCGTCGACGGGATCCGCGGCTACGCCGTGCCCGAGCTGGTGCCGCCCCGCAGGCCGGCCACCGACTGACCCGTCAGTCAAGTATTATCTGTTTCAAGTCATATTTCTGGTGGTAGAGCAGAGGGTCGGCCGGGAGTCACGGCCACACCATTCGCTCGACGAAGGGGGAACCCAGAGATGCGACTCAGACTGCTGTTGCTCGTGCTCGTGGGCGGGCTCTTCGCCCTGCCCGCCGCGGCGTTGGCCGCCGGCGCGCTGGACGACGAGGACTCGCGCGCGGGCGTCATCGCACCCACTGCGGCTCAGAAGGCCGCGGTCGAGAAGCTTGGCGCCACGGCCCGCTGGAACATGTTCGGGACACCTGCGTCGCTGCTCAAGCGCGGCGGCCACCTGGCGACCGGGGTCGCCGGCGGGGACTCCGTCGCGGTGGCGCGAACGTTCCTGGAAGAGCACGCAGCCCTCTTCGGCCTCGAGCCGGGCGCGGCGGCGAAGCTCGCGCTCTGGAACGACACCCAGCTCGCCCGGAGCGACGGCCACGCCGTTGCGTTCCGCCAGAGCTTCGGCGGGCTTCCCGCCTCCGAGGGCGGCATGGCCGTCGTCGGGGTCACCGGCGACAGGGTCACGTACGTGTCGTCCTCCCTCACGCGGGCGAACGGCCTCGCCGCGTCGCCGAAGCTGACCGCTGCCGAGGCGTGGGTCAAGGCTGCGGCGGTCGTGGGTCACAAGCTCGCCGTCGTGGATCTGAAGAATGTTGCGAAGAGCGACGCGTGGACGACGTTCACGGTCGACGGTTTCGCCCAGACCCAGCGGGCGCGGCTCGTCTCGGTCCCGACTCCCCGCTCGGGCGTTCGCCCCGCATGGGAGACCTACGTCCTGGACGTCAGCGGCGGCAGGTCCGAGGCGTGGCAGAGCTACGTCGACGCCGAGACCGGCAAGGTGCTGATCCGCAAGAACATCGTCGAGCAGTCCCACTCGGCCGCGGAGGTCTTCACCGGCTCGATGCCGGCGCAGGACGGCGCCTGCGCGCCCGACAACGGCCCGTGGACGGTCGCCCCCGGCGAGAGCGTCGGTTCGATCGTCGTCGCAGTGGAGGCGCTTCTCCCGGCGAACGATGCGGTCATCCATCTGATCCGGAACGGGTCGATCGTGGCGAGCCAGGACCTGCTCACGAGCCCGGAGGCGCTGACCTACGACCCGAACGACTCGGGCGAGGGGACGTACCACGTCCGTGTCTGCGACTACTCCGACGGCACCCCCTGGCTGCCGCCGGCCACCTATGCGGGGCAAATCGTTTTCGGCCCGGCTGGCGTCGGCACCTCGGCGACGAACTACCCGCCGAAGTGGAAGGTCTTCCCGGCGAACCCGCTCCTCGGCGGGGACGCCTATCCGTGGAACTACCCGAGCACCGACAACCGTGAGGTGTGGTGCTGGGAGTCGAGCGTCGGGACGCCGCCGGTGGCGATCTCCGACTGCGACCGCGAGGTGGCGAACCAGGCCTCGCGCGCCCCGTGGGACGTCAGCGTCCGCACCGGGCAGCCCACCTTCACGACGATCGGGAACAACGCCCAGGCCTCCGAGGGCTGGTCGAACTTCCGCGCGCCCGGCCCGACCGGCTATCGCCCGGTGAGCCTGTCGCGCGAGTACGTCTATCCGTGGAAAAACGAGTGGTACGAGAGCAAGTGCTCGGCGCCGTTCGTGCCGGGCCAGAGCCACGACATCTCGGCCGCGACCACGAACCTGTTCGCGATGCACAACCGGATGCACGACTGGACGTACGGGCTCGGCTTCACCGAGCGGACCTGGAACGCCCAGGACTCCAACTTCGGCACGGGCGGGACGGCCGAGGGCGACCCGGTGCTGGGGAACGCCCAGGCCGGCGGGCTCGACGGCGCTCCCACCTACAACGGCCGGGACAACGCGAACATGACGCCGCTCCCCGACGGGGTGCCGGCGATCACGAACATGTATCTCTGGCAGCCGCTCGCCGGCGCCTTCTACGCCCCGTGCGTCGACGGCGACTTCGACATGGCGATCATCGGTCACGAGTACGGCCACCTCGTCGAGAACCGGATGATCGGCAAGGGCGGCACCCGGGGCGGCCACCACGCAGGCGCGATGGGGGAAAGCTCGGGCGACCTGATGGCGATGGAGTACCTGAACGAGAGCGGCTTCGTCCCCGTCTCCGGTGAGAACCGCTACGCCGTCGGCGCCTACGCGACCGGCAACAAGCAGCGGGGGATTCGGAACTACGGAATGAACGCGAGCCCGCTCAACTTCGCGGACATGGGCTACGACCTCACCGGCCCGCAGGTGCATGCGGACGGTGAGATCTGGTCGGCGACGAACTTCGAGATCCGCAAGGCGTTCGTCGCGAAGTACGGCGAGGGTGACGCCAAGACGCAGCGCGACTGCGCCGAGGGCCGGCTCCCTGCCGACCGCTGCCCGGGCAACCGGCGGTGGATCCAGGTCATGTTCGACGCGTATCTCCTGATGCCGACCGCGCCGTCGATGCTCGACGCGCGGGACGCCTACCTCGCTGCCGACCAGATGCGCTTCGGCGGTGCGGATCAGGACGAGCTCTGGCTCGCGTTCGCCCACCGGGGCTTCGGCGCCGAGGCGGCCAGCTCGAACACGGCCGCGGACACCGACGTCGATCCGACGCCGGACTACTCCTCGCCGCGGCACTCGAACGCGACGGTGACGTTCGTCGCTCAGGACCCGCAGGGCGAGCCGGTGCCCGCCCGGGTCTACGTGGGCGACTTCGAGGCGCGCGTCTCGCCGGTCGCCGACACGAACCCGGCGACGACGGGGTCGAACCTGGACGAGAAGGCCCAGTTCGCCCCCGGCACGTACCGGTTCGTCGTCACCGCTCCCGGCTACGGCCACCTCCGCATGACGCGGACGATCGCGGCCGGGCAGACGGTCACCCAGACGCTGCGGCTGCGCCCGAACTGGGCGTCGCAGGCGCAGGGGGCAACCGCCACCGGCGACGGCGTCCGGCACGACGACCTGATCGACGACACCGAGTCGACGAACTGGGAGCGGACAGCGGCTCAGCCGAGCGTCCGCGGCAGTCAGGTGACCGTGAACCTGGGCGGCACGATCCGGACGGTCGGGCGCGTGCAGGTGAGCGCCATGCTGCTGCCGGGCCAGAACCGCTTCACGGCCCTGCGCCAGTTCGAGATCCAGACGTGCCTCGAGGCGGCGGCGAACCGCAACTGCTCGCTCGCCTCGGGGTGGACGACGCAGTACACGAGCACCCCGGACGCCTTCCCCGGCGTCTCGCCCCGGCCGGCGTCGCCCGACCTGATCCTGCGGAGCTTCACGCTCCCGGCGAAGGTCCGGGCAACGCATGTCCGGATCGTCGTCCTGACGAACCAATGCACGGGCAACACCGCCTTCCAGGGCGAGCAGGACAACGATCCCAAGAACGGCACCGACTGCCGTGAGGGGTCGCCCGGCGTGTCCGTGCAGCTGATCGGCGACCTCCCCCAGGTGCTCGCACCGCGGGACAACGAGGTCCGGATCGCGGAGCTGCAGGTCTTCTCCGGGTAACGCAGGTTGGCGCACCGCCGTCGGGGGAACCCGGTGGCGGTGCGCCTCCTTTCCTTCCTCGCCGTCCTGACCTGGGGCTGGGCGGCGCTCGTCGCCGTGCTCGACCGGTGGGCGCGCCTCGACATCCGCGAGGTCGAGCCCGAGCGGGACGGGCCGCTCGTCAGCGCGATCGTCCCGGCGCGGAACGAGGAGCGCGGGATCGCGGCGGCCGTCGCGTCGCTCATGGCCCAGGACTACGCGCCGGTCGAGGTGCTGGTCGTCGACGACGAGTCGACCGACCGGACTGCCGAGCTCGCCGCCGCGGCGGGCGCGCGGGTTCTCCCCGGCGAGCCGCTGCCGGGCGGCTGGGTCGGCAAGTCGTGGGCCTGTCACCAGGGCGTCCAGGCGGCTCGGGGCGAATGGCTCCTCTTCACCGACGCAGACGTGCTCCACGAGCCGGAGGCGCTCGGCCGGGCGCTCGCGCTCGCGCGCCGCGAGGGGCGTGGCGGCCTGACCGTCCTCTGCCGGCTCGACTCCGGCTCCCCGGCCGAGCGGATCGTCCAGCCCGCGGCGGTCGTCCTGATCCGCTCCTTCGTCGCGCCGGGGTTCCTGATCCGGGCGCGCTGGTCGAAGATCGCCCTCGCTGCCGGCGGCTTCATCCTGATCGAGCGCGCCTTCTACGACCGGCTCGGCGGTCACGAGGCGATCCGAGGACGGCTGATCGACGATCAGGCGCTCGCGGAAGCGGCAAAGGCCGCGGGTGGGCTGCTCGTGCCGGCATTCGCGGGCGGGCTCGTGCGCGTGCGCATGTACGAGGGCATCCGCGAGCTCTGGGCCGGTTGGCGGAAGAACACCTCGGTGGGGCTCGCGCGCGGCTCGGCGCCGCTCGCGCTCGGGGGCGCGCTCGTCGGGGCAGCAGTCTCGATTGCGCCGACGCTCGCGCTCCTGCGCGGCCCGCGCCGGCTCGGCGCCGTGGGCCTGCTGCTCCAGCTCGTGGCGCGCGCCGACGTGGACGAGGTCGCTCCCTCGCCGCCCGCCTTCTGGACGACCCTGCCGCTCGGATCGCTCTTTCTCGCGCTCGTCTCGCTCCGCTCGTCGCTCGACCGGCTCGACGGTGGGGTCGAATGGCGGGGCCGGCGGTACGGCTAGAGGCCGGCTGCGGGGTTTTTGCGTCGAGAACCGGGGCAGGAGCGTGGGTGGCCCTGCCGGCAAACCGACCGGGGAGCCACCCAGAGAGGAGTGTCGCCAATGTCGTACACGCACCTGAATCTGAAACGCGACGTCGAGGACATGGCACCGAAGTTCGGGCTCACGGAGGGGCTCGAGGCGCGGTTCGCGCGCGAGCCGCTCGAGTTCGAGCACGCGGGGCTCAGCTACCAGCGGCTCGCGCCGGGGTTCCGGCTCCCGTTCGGGCACAAGCACGCGGAGCAGGAGGAGGTCTACGTGATCGTCTCCGGCAGCGCCCGCGCGAAGCTCGGGGACGAGGTCGTCGAGCTCGCGCAGTGGGATGCGCTGCGCGTCCCCGCCCCGACGATGCGCAGCTTCGAGGCAGGCCCGGACGGCGCGGAGATGCTGGTCTTCGGCGCCCCGATGGACGGTGGGAACGACGCCGAGCTGGAGCAGGGTTGGTGGGCGAGCGGGGACTGACCGGGTCGCCGGCGGGCGGGCGCCCTACGATCGGGGCGTGCGCACCACCCTCATCGTCAATCCGTACGCGACCCGCGTCACCCGGGCACTGGTCGACGCCGTCGCGCGCGAGCTCGGGGCCGCCGAGGTGCTCGAGACGGAGCGGCGCGGGCACGCGACCGAGCTCGCGGGGACGGTCGAGGGCGGCCGCGTGGTCGTCCTCTCCGGGGACGGTGGTTACAACGAGGTGCTGAACGGGCTGCGGCCCGGGGTCGAGGTCGGGTTCGTGCCCGGCGGCGGCACGAGTGTCCTACCGCGGGCGCTCGGGCTTCCGCACGACGCGATCGCGGCGGCCCGCCGGATCGCGGAGGGGCGGACGCGGCGGATCTCGCTCGGGCGGGCAAACGGCCGCCGCTTCGGCTTCAGCGCCGGGATCGGCTTCGACGCCGAGCTCGTTCGGCGGATGGACGCGCGCGGCCGCGATCGCCAGGGCCGCCGTCCCGGCGACGCCGTCTTCGCCTGGACGACGCTGCGGCTGCTCGCCGAGCACCACGCCCGCTTCGCGGACAGCCTGGAGGTCGAGGGCAAGGGACGGGCAGCCTTCGCGATGGTCGCCAATGCGGATCCGTACTCGTACGCGGGGCCGTTGCCGCTCCACCTCGTCCGCGAGGCGCGCTTCGAGGGCGGGCTCGACCTCGTCGCCCCCCGGAGCCTCGGCCCTCAGCACCTGCCGGGCGTGCTCAGGCATCTGCTGACGGGGCACTCGCGCCTGCCGCTCCTCCGGCTGCGCGACCGGGACCGCATCGTCGTCCGCTGCGACCGGCCGATGCCGCTCCAAGTCGACGGCGAGGATCTCGGCGACGTCACGGAGGTCGTGCTCGAGGCCGAGCGCGACGCCGTCGACGTGCTCGTCTGAGCAGACCGAACCCCCGCGAGGACGTCTCAGGATGCATGCGGGGCTTCGTCCTTCTCGCGCTCGTCGCCCTCTCCGGGTGCGGCGGCTCCGAGCTCGCCAAGGACGACCCGCTGCCCGCGGAGACGGCGCGCGTCTTCGCATTCGACCGCGGGGCTCCGCTCGACGTCACCGAGGGCGAGCAAGTCGTCCAGCGTCCGATCGCCGTCACCGGGATGTCCTACGCGAGCCCCGGAGGCGACCGGGTCAGCGGGATCGTCGTCCGGCCGCTCGACGAGACGGAGGGGCGCCCAGGCGTGCTCTTCGTGCACGGCTCGGGCGGCTCGCGGGTCGACTTCCTCGACGAGGCGATCCTGCTCGCGAAGCAGGGAGCGGTGGCGCTGACGATCGACTCCGCCTTCGCCCGCTCGGAGCGGCCAGACGTCCAGGCGGGGATGGAGCCGATCGCGACGACGCGGGCCCTGATGATCCAGACCACCGAGGACGTCCTGCGCGGACTGGACGTCCTCGTGGAGCGCTACGGAGTCGACCCGGGGCGGCTCGCGCTCGTCGGCTACAGCATGGGCGTCCAGCCGGCGACGCTCGCCGCGTCGCTCGAGCCTCGGCTGAAGGCGCTCGTCGTGATGGCGGGTCGCGCCTACCCGTCCGGCCGCACCTCCGACCCCGAGGCGGCTCGCGCCTTCGGTCCGCTCGACACCGTCCACTACGTCGGCCACGTCGCACCCGCGTCGATCCTCTTCCAGGGTGGAAAGGCCGACACGGTGATCGGGCGCGCCGAGATGAACGATCTCTACGCG
This sequence comes from uncultured Gaiellaceae bacterium, assembly GCA_963846665.1. Classification (GTDB taxonomy): domain Bacteria; phylum Actinomycetota; class Thermoleophilia; order Gaiellales; family Gaiellaceae; genus Gaiellasilicea. The sequence goes on along the minus strand of CAWJWW010000002.1, from coordinate 1,960,574 downwards.
GCGGCGAGCGAGCCGAAGGAGATCGCGGTGGTACGCCGGCGGCCACGGCCTGCTCTCGACCAAGGACGAGCGCCTCTCCTGGCTCGGCCGACGGCTCGGCCTCGAATAGACTGCGGCCCCGATGACGACCACGGTCCCTGAACGCGACCTTCGGCGCGTGATCGGAGACGGGGCGAGCGTCCCGGACGGCGAGGTCGAGGGCCTCTCCGACGGCGACCTCCTCGATCTCTACCGCTCGCTCGTCCTGCTCCGGACGTACGACGAGCGCTCGGTCGTCTACCACCGCCAGGGCCGGATCGGCACCTACGCGATCTTCTGGGGTCACGAGGCGATGCAGGCCGGCTCCTTCCACGCGCTCGCCGACGAGGACTGGATCTTCCCCAGCTACCGGGAGTCGGCGATCGGGCTGCTGCGCGGGATGCCGGCGGCGACGATTCTCAGCTGGTGGCGCGGGCATCCGTCGGGCTGGTGGAGCCCGGCGGACTACAACGTCGCCTCGATCTGCGTCCCGATCGCGACCCACGTGCCGCACGCCGTCGGCCTCGCCTGGGGCAAGAAGCTCAAGGGTGAGCCCGGGTGCGCGATCGCCTACTTCGGCGACGGCGCCACCTCCGAGGGCGCCTTCCACGAAGGAGCGAACTTCGCAGGCGTGCTCCGCGTGCCGGTGATCCTCTTCTGCAACAACAACGGCTGGGCGATCTCGACCCCGATCTCGGCGCAGACCGCAGCGGAGACGCTCGCGGACAAGGCGGCCGGCTACGGGATCCCCGGCGACCGGGTGGACGGCGCCGACGTGCTGGCGGTCTACGAGGCGACGCGGGAGGCGGTCGCGCGGGCCCGCGCCGGCGAGGGCGCGAGCTTCATCGAGGCGGTCACGTACCGGGCGGCGCCGCACGGCACGGCCGACGACCCGACCTCCTACATCGACCCGGCGCTCGTCGAGCGGGCGCGCGCGGGCGAGTGTGTCGGCCGCTACGCCGGCTATCTCCGGCGGCGGGGGATCCTCGACGACGACACCGACGCGGAGATCAGGCTCGAGTCGGCCGACATCATGCGGGCCGGAATCGCCGCCGCCGAGGCGCAGCCCGCGCCCGACGTCGGCCTCGTCTTCGAGCACGCGCTCGTCGACCCGCCGGCCTCGTTCGACACCGACCTCGCCGAGCTCCGGCGGGTGCTCGGATGAGCGGCCGTTACCTCGTCGAGGCGGTCAACGACGCGCTCCACGTCGAGATGGAGCGCGACGAGAGCGTCCTCGTCCTGGGCGAGGACGTCGGCCGCTCCGGCGGAGTCTTCCGGGCCACAGCGGGGCTGCTCGACCGCTTCGGCCCCGACCGCTGCGTCGACACGCCCCTCGCCGAGGCCGGGATCCTCGGCTCGGCCGTCGGCCTTTGCATGGCGGGGCTGCGGCCGGTCTGCGAGATGCAGTACGACGCCTTCTCCTATCCCTGCCTCGACCAGCTGATCACCCACGTGGGGCGCTACCGCTGGCGGACGGGCGGGACGATGACCTTCCCGATCACGATCCGGATGCCCTACGGCGGCGGCGTCCGCGCCCCGGAGCTGCACGACGACTCGCCCGAGACCTACTACGTGCATACGCCGGGGATCAAGGTCGCGATCCCGTCCACCCCCGCCGATGCGAAGGGGCTGCTCGCCGCCGCGATCCGCGACCCCGACCCCGTCGTGCTCTTCGAGCCGAAGCTGCACTACCGCTCCGAGCGGCACGAGGTGCCGGAGGGCGAGCACGTCGTCCCGCTCGGGAAGGCCCGGCTCGTGCGCGAGGGCGACGACGTCAGCCTGGTCGCGTACGGCGCGATGGTGCACGTCTGCGAACGCGCCGCCGAGGAGCTCGACGCCTCCGTCGAGGTGCTCGACCTGCGCAGCCTGAAGCCGCTCGACGAGGAGGCGCTGCTCGCGACCGCCGCGAAAACGGGCCGCGTGGTGCTCGTCCAGGAGGCGCCCCGCACGTGCGGGTTCGCCGCCGAGCTCGCCGCGATTCTGGCCGAGAAGGCGCTCTACGACCTGCAGGCGCCGGTCGTACGCGTCACGGGCTACGACGTGCCCTACCCCTACTGGTCGATCGAGGACGCCTACATGCCGTCGGTCGCCCGGGTGGCAGACGCCGCCCGCCGCCTCCTCGGCTCGTAGTGGCAGTCCACGAGCTTCCGCTCGACGCCGCCGTTCTCCACGGTCGCTTCTCGCGGGAGCTCCAGCCGGTGCTGACCGTCGAGCCGGGTGACGCGGTGCGCTTCTCTGTCCCGAACGCCGGCTGGCGCGTCGGCCACGACGAGCCCTTCGAAGCCCGAGACCCCGAGCGCGACACCGGGCACGCGCTCGCCGGCCCGGTCGCCGTCGCGGGCGCTCGGGCGGGCCAGGTGCTCGCGGTGCGCGTGGACGAGGTCGTCCCCGGCCCGTGGGGCGTGACGATGGGCGGCCCCGATCACAGCCTCGACTGGGACCTCACGGAGGGGATCGGAACGGTCGGCCGCCACTGCGTCCGCCTCGCGCCGTTCCTGGGCGTGCTCGGGGTCGCGCCGGCCGAGCCGGGCGAGCATTCGACGATCCCGCCGCGCCGCTGTGGCGGCAACATCGACTGCAAGGAACTGGTCGCCGGATCGACGCTGTACCTGCCGATCGAGGTCGACGGCGCGCTCTTCTCCGCCGGCGACGGGCATGCGGCGCAAGGCGACGGCGAGATCTCCGGGACGGCCATCGAGGCACCCGTCGAGGCCGTGGTCACGCTGGACGTGCGTGACGACCTCGAGCTGGAGTGGCCGATCGCGCGGATCGGCGGGGCCTGGCTCACCTTCGGCTTCGACGAGCACCTCGGCGTCGCGGCCCGCGTCGCCGTCGACGGGATGCTCGACCTGATGCAGCGCGAGCACGGCCTGGGGCGCGAGGACGCGACGGCGCTCGCATCCATCGTCGTCGACCTGCGGGTCACCCAGGTGGTGAACGAGACGCTCGGCGTCCACGCGGTCCTCCGGGACGACGCGCTCCTGTGAGTGAGCGCCTGCGGCTCTGGCTCGAGCGGGCCGAGAGCGGCTACCGGCTTCGGGACGCCGTGACCGGCGAGCCCGTGCGCTGGGAGGACGAGCGGATCCGGGTCGTCCCCGTCGCGGGCGTGTCGTACCGGGCCGAGGCGCTGCCCGATCCGTCCTTCGATCCCGGCCGGAGGCTCGCGCTCGTCCCCGAGCCGGACAACGAGCACGATCCCAAGGCGGTCGCGGTCTGGAACGAGGAGCAAACGCTCCAGCTCGGCTACGTCCCCGCTGCGGTCGCGCCGGAGCTCGCGGGCGACGAGCAGGCGCTCTCGCTCTGGCGGGTCGACGGGGGGCTGCGCGTGCTGATCGCCCCTGCCGACGCCTGGCTTGGCACCCCGCGGTAGGCTCGCGCCCGTGCCGTACGAGTTCAAGCTCCCCGATCTCGGCGAGGGCCTCACGGAGGGCGAGATCGCCCGCTGGCTCGTCACCGAGGGGCAGGAGATCGCCGAGGACGACCCGCTCGTCGAGATCCAGACCGACAAGACGACCGTCGAGATCCCGTCCCCCGCCGCCGGCCACGTCGCTCGGATTCTCGTCGAGGAGGGCGCCGTCGTCCCCGTCGGCACCGTGCTCGTCGTGATCGGCGCCGACGACGCTGATGCCGCAGCAACCCCGAGCGCTCCGCCGGTCACGTCGAGAGCGGACACGTCGAAGCCAGACCAGGCGAACTTTGTGTTCCAGGAACACAAAGTTCCTTCCGGGCGGATCCAGGCGACGCCGGTCGTGCGCCGGATCGCGGCCGAGCTCGGCGTCGATCTGGCGTCGTTGCAGGGCTCCGGCCCGAACGGGCGGATCGTCGAGGCCGACGTTCGCGCCGCCGCCGAGCAGGGAGACACCGGGCGAGACTTTGTGTTCCAGGAACACAAAGTCTCGTCGGACGAGGGTGCGCTCCGAGGGGCGGCGGGAGCCGGTGCGCGGGGTGCGGCGGCAGATCGTGGAGCACCTGACGCGGGCGCACCGGGAGGTGCCGGCGGTCACGTTCGTCGAGGAGGCCGACCTCACCGGGGTCGATCCACGGCAGCTCCTGCCATTGGCGCTGAAAGCGACGGCGGAGACCCTGCCGGAGTTCCCGGAGCTGAACGCGCGCCTGGAGGGGGACGAGATCGTCTACCTCGACCGCTACGACCTCGGGGTCGCGGTTCAGACCGACGCGGGGCTCGTCGTCCCGGTCGTGCGCGGCTGCGCGACCCGCTCGCTGGAGGACATCGGCGCCGAGGTGGCCCGGCTCGCGGAGGCGGCGCGGGCGGGGACGCTGAAGCCGGAGGAGCTCCGCGGCGGCACCTTCACGGTCACGAGCGCGGGCAAGCTCGGCGGCTTGCTGGTGACGCCGCTCGTCAACCACCCCGAGGTGGCGATCCTCGGCCTGCACCGGATCGCACCGCGCCCCGCCGTCCGCGACGGAGCGGTCGTCGTGCGCGAGCTCGGCAACGTCTCGGTCACGTTCGACCACCGCGTGGTCGACGGGGCGCGGGCGGCCGCCTTCTGTCTCGCGCTGATCGCGAGGCTCGAGGCGGCCGGCTCCGGCTAGTCGTCCCCTCCCCCGTTCCCGAACTGGGCGCGGATCTCGCCGCCCGGGAACTTCGTCGAGTGCACGTTCGCGTAGGCGTGGCCTGCGCGCATCGCCGCCAGGATCTCCTCCAGCTCGCCGGGCGCGATCCCCTGCCCCGTCGGCCCGACGACGTCAGCCGCCGAGACCTCGCCGGTCACCGTCCCGGACTGCGGACAGAGCGGCGTCGCGGCGGACGGCGCCGGATTCGTGACCGAGTCGCAGAGCCAGATCGAGATCCCGCCGTTCACCCCATATTTGCCGAAGTGGATGTGCGACTGGGTGACGGTGCCCTCCAGCCCGCCGAACTCGAGCTCGTACGCGAGCGTCGTCCCGTCCTTCGACAGCTTCGCCCGGAACGAGCCCGCCGCGACCGACGAGACGTCCGGGTTCTCCGCGTAACCGCTCAGATCCTTGGCCTTGAAGTCCTTCGAGCCCGCGCCCGCGAGCGCGTACGTGCCGAGCGCGAGCACGAGCGCCCCGCCGACGGCGGCGAGTGCGATCAGCTTTCGCATTCCGAACCTCCCCGTCTCCCCACGAATGCCGAACGAGCTGGCCTACGGGGGTACGGGAGAACGCCCTGACCGGATTTCAGGCGACCGCGAGCTCCTCGGCCGCGGTGCTTCCGGCTGCGAGATGCGGCTCGATCATCGCCTCGATCCTGGGCGCGCTGGTGCGGCCGTCGAGCCGGCCCACGACCTGCTTGCCCTTGACGAGGACGAGCGTCGGCACGACCTCGACCTTGAACCGCTCCGCCAGCTCGGGGCTCGCGTCGACGTCCACGCGCTTCACCTTCAGGCGCGCGCGCTCCTTGCGGGCGAGGTGTGCGAGCAGGCTCTCCATCCGGCGGGCAGGGCCGGAGCGCTCCGACCAGAAAAACACGAGCAGCGGGCGTATGTCGTCCGTCACGATTCTTTCTCCTCCTGGGTGCAGCGGGGTCGAGCGGGGTCGCGTGTTGCATGCCCGGAAAACGGCGCGGGCAAACGCGGGGCGCCTCTCCACTGACCCGCCCTCTACACTGGCCGGCGATGGGCGACTGGTACACGATCGGCCTCGCACTCGGGCTCGGCGCCGCCTTCGGCGCGCTCTTCGCCGGGCTTCTCTCCGCGACGCCGCTCGGCCGGATCGCAGCCGTCGTGCTCGCCGCCGCCGCCGGGGCGGTCGCGGGGATCGTGATCGACGACTGGACCGAGCTCGCGGGCGGCGCGGTGGCGGGCGCGGTCGGAGCAGCCGCCGCGGTCGTCGTGGTGGCCGGCGCGCTCCGGCGGGGCGGCACGCGCGGTGGGCTCGCCCTGATCGTGGCCGGCGTGGCGGTCGCACTTGCCGGCCTCGCCTTCGTCCCCGTCGTCGGGTACCTGGAGGCCGTCGCGCTGCCGGCGCTCGCGCTCCGGCTCCGCCGCACGCAGGCCGAGCGCTACGCCGGGCTGCGCCTGCTCGCCAAGGACTGACCCGGCACGAAGAAGCTGATCCTGATCGTGATCGACGGCCTGACCCCGTCGATGTTCGAACAGGTCGTCGGCGACGGCACCGCTCCGGCCCTCGCGCTGCTCGCGTCCCACGGCAGCTACCGGCGGGCGATCTCGACCTTCCCCTCCCTGACCCCGGTCTGCCTCTCGGCGATCGCGACCGGCGCCCACCCCGACGTCCACGAGATCCCGCACCTCGTCTGGTACCACCGTGGCGAGCAACGGCTCGTCGAGTACGGCTCCTCCTTCGGCGCGGTGCGCGCGGCGGGAACGCGCCAGTCGCTCACCGACACGGTCTACGAGCTGAACGCGAGCCATCTCGGCAAGGGGGCCGTGACGGTCTACGAGGCGCTCGAGGAGGCGGGGCTGACCGCGGCCGCGGTCAACATCACGTGCTACCGGGGGACGACGCCCCATCTCCCGACCGTCCCCTTCCTGACCCGGCCGGCGTACGGGCCGAAGCGGCTCTTCTTCTACAACCTCTTCCAGTCGGACGTGACCGGCGCGCCGCTCTCCGTCCGGAACCGGCCGGGCGGGACGATCGACGCCTACGCCGGCGCGGTCGCCCGCTGGCTCGTCACCCGCGACGGCTTCGACTTCCTCGTCTACTACCTCTCGGACTACGACTACGCCTCGCACGCTCAGGGCCCCGATGCGGCCCACGAGGCGCTCGGGCGCTGCGACGACGCGCTCGCGTCGCTGATCGAGGCAGCGGGCGGGGAGGAGGAGTTCCTCGAGCGCTACGCGGTCGTCGTCTGCGCCGACCACGGGCAGACGTCGGTCGGCGAGGCCGCGCGGCTGGAGGACGTCTTCCCCGACGCGCTCGTAACGGCCTCGAACCGCGCCGGGATGGTGTACGCGGACGACGCCGATCTCGCCGCGCTCGCGGCCCGGCTCGACGGCCATGCCGCGGTCGACGTCTCGCTCCGGCTCGAGGGGGATGAGGCGGTCGCGCGCCGGGAGGGCGAGGAGCTCCGGTTCGCCCCGTCGGCGACGGGCTTCTCGACCGTCGGCGATGCCTCGATCCTCGACCATCCGGACGGGCTCGAGCGGGCCTGGGCGGCGCTCGTGAACCCGAACGCGGGCGAGCTCCTCCTCTCCGCCGCGCTCGGCTGGGAGTTCTCCGACCTCGCCGGCCGCCACCACTCGGGCGGCGGCTCGCACGGGTCGCTGCTCGCCGGGGACTCGGAGGTGCCGATGTTGACGGTCGGGCTCGACGAGGAGCCACGCTCGATCACCGACGTGATGCCCGCCGTTCTCGGCCACTTCGGGGTCGCCCTGCCGGCGTACACGCTCCGGTGAGGTTCGGCCGGGCGCCCGGGTGGTAGGGAGGTAGGAGATGAGGGGTCATCCTGCAGGTGAGCTCCTGCGCAAGCCTGTCCGGCTGCGCGGGATCAAGCTCGGCGAGACGGTCGATCTGATCGTCGACCGGGACCGGAGCCGCGTGCTCGGGTTCGACGTCCTCTGCGGCGACGACGTCCACCGCTTCCTCCCCTTCGCCGCTGCGAGCGTCGCGGGCGGCGGCGTCCAGGTCGAGTCGACGCTGACCCTCCTCGACCCGGGCGAGTGGTCGTTCTACCGCTCGAACGGCCTCTCCCTCGTCGGGGACGGCGAGCTGTCGGGCGCGAGCATCGACGAGCACGGCGGCGTCGTGCTCGGGAACAGCTAGGCTCGACCGCGCCATGGAGCGCACCTCCGCCGCCCGCGCCTCGGGCCCGCTCGCCCGCACGAGAGGCGCGCTCGGGCGCCGTCACAACTGGCTCCAGCTGGCCAAGTTCTCCACGGTCGGCGCGAGCGGTTACGTCGTCAACCTCGCGGTCTTCACGCTCCTCGTCCACGGCTTCGGCGTCCACTATCTGATCGCGGCGACCGGCTCGTTCCTCGTCGCGGTCACGAACAACTACATCTGGAACCGGCTCTGGACCTTCCGGGGCGACCGCGGGCACCTCGCCTACCAGGGGCTGCGCTTCCTCGTCGTCTCCGGCGTGGCGCTCGGCGCCAACCTGCTGATCCTGCACACGCTCGTCCAGCTCTGGGACCGCGAGGTCCTGCCGCAGGCGATCGCGATCGTGCTCGTGACGCCGCTCAACTTCGTCGGGAACAAGATCTGGTCGTTCAGAAAGCGGTAGCGGCGGTTCTGCTGGCGCTCGTCCTCGCCGGAACGGGCGGCGCCGCGACGACGCCGACCTCGCCGGTGTACGACGACGAGGGCCGGTTGATCGAGACGCCGTTCGCGCCCTCGAGCGGGTCCGCGCGGCTGACGGAGGAGCTGGCGATCGAGGTCGTCCTCGCCCAGCCGAAGGTCAAGTCCTGGCTCGACCGCTACCCGGCCGACCCGACCACCGACGGCGAGTTCAAGGCGGACGTCGAGCAGTGGATCGTCAAGGCCTGGTCGGGGAAGGCCGGCCAGATCCTGCTCGCGAAGGTGGACGACCGGACGGGGGCCGTGCTCGAGACCTGGACCGGTCCGCAGGTCGCCTGGACGATGGCCCGCGGCGGCACCGGCGCCTTCGGCGGCAAGACGATCAACACGACCTGGGTCTGGCTCTCGTTCTGCGCGCTCTTCCTCGCCGGCCTCGCCGACTGGCGTCGGCTCCGCTCGCTCCGCAACCTCGACCTGCTCGTCCTGCTCTCCTTCTCGGTCTCGCTCTGGTTCTTCAACCGGGGCGACATCTTCTGGAGCGCCCCGCTCGCCTACCCGCCCCTCGCCTACCTGCTCGGCCGCTGCCTCTGGCTCGGGATCGGCGGCCGGGTGCCGCGGGCGAGCCGGCCCGTGTGGCCCGTCTGGCTGCTGGCCGCGGCTGCGATCTTCGCGACCGGCTTCCGCGTCGGTCTGAACGTCGAGGCGCCCCGGAGCGTGATCGACGTCGGCTTCGCCGGCGTGATCGGCGGCGAGCGGATCGTCCACGGCCAGATGCCCTACGGGCACATGCCGGATCAGGGCGACCTGAAGCCGTGCGGACCGGCCGACGCGAACGGCGAGATCCGCGAGCGGATCCAGACGAACGGTCGCTGCGAGGCGTCGAACGCGCGCGGCGACACCTACGGCCCCGTCTCCTACCTCGCCTACGTCCCCGGCTACCTCGCCTTCGGCTGGTCGGGGAAGTGGGACGAGCTGTGGGCGGGGCACGCGACCTCGCTGCTCTTCGACGCGCTCTGCCTGGTCGGCCTCGCGCTCGTCGGCCGGCGATTCGGAGGCGACCGGCTCGGCGCGACGCTCGCGTTCGCCTGGGCCGCGTACCCGTTCACGCTCTACGCCGCGAACTCGAACACGAACGACGCGATCATGCCCGCCTTCCTGATCTGGGGCTTCTGGCTCGTCACCTCGCCGTGGGCGCGAGGCGCCGCGGTCGCGCTCGCCGGCTGGACGAAGTTCGCCGCGCTGCTCCTGGCACCGCTCTGGCTGGGCTACCCGGACGGCCTCCGGGTCGGCCGCCCGCGCGGCGACCGTGGCCGCTGGGTGGCCGGCTTCGCGCTCGCCACCGCCGCCGCCTTCACCGTCCTCCTGCTCGAGCCGAACCCGTTCCACGCCGCCCGCGTCTTCGCCGAGCGCACGTTCGGCTTCCAGTTCGGCCGCGAGTCGCCGTTCTCGCTCTGGGGCTGGGGGCAGTACCACGCGGCGGGCGTCCCCGACCTGCACCTCGTCCAGCAGGCGCTGCAGACCCTGCTCGTGCTCGGGGCGGTCGCGCTGGCGTTCGTCCCACGCCGGAAGACGCCGCGCCAGCTCGCCGCGCTCACCGCCGCCGTGCTGATCGGCTTCGAGGTCGTGCTGACGCACTGGTTCTACCTCTACATCCCGTGGTTCTTCCCCTTCGTCGCCCTCGCCGTCCTCTGGGATCGCCGTGCCCGCGTCGAGCCGGTTCACTAGCCTCGCGGCGCTCGCCGCCGCGGTCGCCTTCCTCCTCTCGTGGGGGGTGCTGCACGGGCTCTGGTACGACGCCGACGAGATCGTGGACACGCCGGTCTACGAGGGCTACGGGAACGCGATCGAGCAGCGGGAAGCTCCCCTACCGCGACTTCCGGCTCGAGTACCCGCCGGCGGCGCTGCCCGTCTTCGTGCTGCCGTCGCTCCTGACCGAGCGGGGCGACGAGGACGCCTACCGGACTGCGTTCGAGTGGGTGATGGCCGCCTGCGGCCTCGCCGTCCTCCTCTTCGCGGCGCTCTGCCTCCGCTCGCTCCGCGCGCCCCCGGCCCGGACCGCGCTGGCGCTCGGTGCGATCGCCCTCTTCCCGCTCCTGGCCGGCTCGGTGATCCTGACCCGCTTCGACCTCTGGCCGGCGGCGCTCGTCCTCGGGGCGCTCGCCGCGTTCCTGCGCGGCCGCGACCGGCTGGGAGCGGGGGTGCTCGGGCTCGCGGTCGCCGCCAAGATCTTCCCCGCCGTGCTCGCCCCGCTCGCGCTCGCCCTGGTCTGGCGCCGGCGCGGCCGGGAGGAGGCGCTCCGCTGCCTGGCGATCCTCGCCGGCGTCGTCGTGCTCGCGTACCTCCCGTTCGCGATCCTGGGGCTCGACGGCGTCCTCTACAGCCTCGGTCGCCAGCTCGGCCGGCCGCTGCAGATCGAGAGCCTCGGCTCGGCGCTCTTCCTCGCCCTCCACCAGCTGACCGGGCTCGGGCTCGAGATGCGCTCGGGGCACGGCTCGCAGAACCTCGCGGGGACGGGGCCGGCGATCGTGTCGGCGCTGCTGACGCTCGTCCAGCTCGGCGTCCTGATCTGGATCTGGCTGCGCCGCCCGCGCGACGGCGAGGAGCTGATCCGCTGGAGCGCGGCTGCGCTGGTCGCGTTCGTCGCGCTCGGGAAGGTGCTCTCGCCGCAGTTCCTGCTCTGGCTGATCCCGGTCGTGCCGCTCGTCGGCGGCCGGCGCGGGGTCCGAGCGACGGGCACGCTCGCCGTCGCGCTCGTCCTGACCCAGCTCTGGTTCCCCTCCCGTTACTGGGACCTCGTGCGCGACTTCGCCGCCGTGCCGTCCTGGCTCGTCGTCGCGCGCGACCTCGTCCTGCTCGCGCTGCTCGCGGTGCTCGTCAGAGGCGGACGCGAACCGGCTCGATCGCCGTAGCGCGGCCGTCGGCGCCGCACTCGACGAGAGCGCCTTCGATCCGCACGTCCCCGTCGGCGACCTCGAAGCGGACGGGCATCCCGGTCCGCATCCGGTGGATCGCGAGCTCCGCCTTGACCCCGATCACGGAGTCGTGAGGGCCGGTCATCCCGACGTCGGTCATCGCCGCCGTGCCGCCGCGGAGCACCCGGGCGTCGGAGGTCTGGACGTGCGTGTGCGTCCCGAGCACGGCGGTGACCCGGCCGTCGAGCCACGACGCGAGCGCGACCTTCTCGCTGGTCGCCTCCGCGTGGACGTCGACGATCACGATCTGCGCGTGCCGGCGCGCCTCCTCGACGAGCTCGTCGACGACCTCGAACATGTCCCGCGCCACGTTGAGGAAGAGCGAGCCCATCAGGTTGAGCACGGCGACGGGCGTCCCGTCGGCCGCCGTCGCAAGCGCGAGCCCGCGACCGGGCGCGCCGGCCGACATGTTCGCCGGCCGGATCACTCGCTCGGATCCGGTGAGGTACGGGTTGATCTCCTTGCGGCGCCACGTGTGGTTGCCGAGCGTGATCACGTCGGCCCCGGCCGCGAGCAGCCGCTCCGCGAGCTTGGGCGTGATCCCGACGCCGTCGGCCACGTTCTCGCCGTTGACGACGCAGAAGCCGGCGCCCAGCTCGTCGCGCAGCGTCCGCAGGCGCTCCTCGACCGCGTTCCGGCCGGGGCTCCCGACCACGTCGCCGATGAAGAGGATCTTCAGCGCGCGCTCAGCGGAGCGAGAGCGTCGCCGAGGTGCGCACCTCGAGCGAGACGTTGGCGCCCGAGTCCTGCGTGTAGCGCGCGAGCGCCTGCTTCTCCACCTTGGAGAGGTCGAGGACGACGCCGATCTTCGAGCGGGTCGCCGCGACCGCCGAGCCGACGGTCAGGGAGGGGTCGGGCCGGAGGTGGACGAGCGAGACGACGACCGACGGAGCGAGCTGGGGCCGGATGTCGACCCGGGAGCCGTAGACGCGGTTCGCGATCACGAAGTCGGTGATCCCGACGACGGTGCCGTCGACGGGCGCGTAGACGTCGGTTCCGGGGGCCGCGCCGATGTCGAGCGCGGAGGTGCCGGGCCCTTCCGAGCCGGTGAGCTGGTACCAGACGAGCCGCCCGTTCGGGGTCCCGGCGAGCTTGTGCCAGATCCGCGAGAGCAGGCCCGCGTTGCCCTGGCTGCCGAGGGGCGTCAGCGAGACGGCGCCGTCGGCGCGGTGGTAACCGACCGCGGTGACGGCGCTCTGGGCGACCGGGAGCTGCAGCTGGAGGGTGCTCGCGCTGGCCACGACCTGGGGCGTCGGCCGGCCGCCGGGGAGGACTCCGGTGGCCGCGAGCTGGCCCGCGGCGAGGCTCGGAGAGCCGGAGCCGAACGCGGTCAGGAGGAGGGTGAGGAGGAGCACCGCCGAGAGGAGCCCTGTCAGCACGATCCGTCCGGCGTGCCGTTCCGTGAAGCTGCGCGGTCGACGCCTGCGCGCACGCATGCGCGCCACGTCCCGTTGTCGGGCCGAAGCCATGGGCCTGAGGATAGCCGAGTCTGCCGAAACCTTCCACCCGGTCGGGGAATGACGTCCCTCGATCGAGGGACGGGCGGCCGGACGGGCTGAGGCGGCGCGCTCCGAAGGCATCCTGTGGCGCCCAGGCTACGGGTCACCCCGGCCGGAGCGCGCTCCGCTCCACGTAACCTTCCCCGCGTGAGCGCCTTCCCCGTCACGCGCCTGCGGCGGCTCCGCCGGACCGACGCGCTCCGTGCGCTCGTCCGCGAGACCCGCCTCGACCTCGACGACTTCGTGATGCCGCTCTTCGCCTGCCCGGGCGAGGGCGTCGTCCGCCCTGTGGACGGCCTCGAGGGGATCGCGCAGCGCTCGCTCGACGAGCTCGTGCGCGAGGCGGGCGAGCTCGTCTCGCTCGGCGTCAAGGCGGTGCTCCTCTTCGGGATCCCCGAGGAGAAGGACGACGAGGGCTCGGGTGCCTGGGACGAGGACGGGATCGTCCAGCGCGCGCTGCGGGCGCTGCGAGCCGAGCACCCCGGGCTCGTCCTCGTCACCGACGTGTGTCTCTGCGAGTACACCGCCCACGGCCACTGCGGCGTGCTCCGCGACGGGCCGCACGGCGTCGAGGTGCAGAACGACGAGACGCTCGACCTGCTCGTCCGCACCGCGGTCAGCCACGCCGACGCCGGCGCGGACGCCGTCGCGCCGAGCGACATGATGGACGGCCGCGTCGGCGCGATCCGCGAGGCCCTGCCGGAGACGCCGATCGTCGCCTACGCCGCCAAGTACGCCTCCGCGTTCTACGGCCCCTTCCGCGAGGTGGCCGAGTCGGCTCCCGCCGAGGGCGACCGGCGCGGCTATCAGATGGATCCGGCGAACGTCCGCGAGGCGATCCGCGAGTGCGAGCTCGACCTCGCCGAGGGCGCCGACGTGCTGATGGTGAAGCCGGCGCTTCCGTACCTGGACGTGATCCGCGCCGTCCGCGAGCGCTTCGACTGCCCGATCGCCGCCTACAACGTCTCGGGCGAGTACGCGATGGTCAAGGCCGCGGCCGCGCGCGGCTTCCTCGACGAGCGCCAGGCGGCGCTCGAGTCGCTGACCGCGATCAAGCGTGCAGGCGCCGACCTCGTCTTCTCCTACTGGACGAAGGACCTGGCCCGGTGGCTCTAGCCCGGCCTTTCGGAGCTCAGCGGTCGGAGCTCTGGCGGCGCGCGACGAGGCTGATCCCCGGCGGGGTCAACTCGCCCGTCCGGGCGATGCGCTCGGTGGGGCTCGACGAGCCGATCTTCATGCGGAGCGGCTCCGGCGCGCTGATCGAGGACGTCGACGGCAACACCTACATCGACTGGGTCCTCTCCTGGGGGCCGCTCATCTTCGGCCACGCCGATCCCGAGACGCTCGAGGCGATCGCCGCCGCCGCCGCGCGCGGGACGACGTTCGGCGCCCCGACCGAGGGCGAGGTCGAGCTGGCCGCCGAGATCGTCGACGCCGTCCCGTCGGTCGAGATGGTGCGCCTCGTCACCTCGGGGACCGAGGCGGCGATGAGCGCGATCCGGCTCGCGCGCGCCGCGACTCGCCGCGACCGCGTGCTCAAGTTCGCCGGCTGCTACCACGGCCACGCCGACTCGATGCTCGCGAGCGCGGGCAGCGGCCTCGCCACGCTCGGGATCCCCTCGAGCCCGGGCGTCCCGACGGGCGTCGCGGCCGACACGATCGTCACGGCCTACAACGACGTCGACGCCGTCGCCGCCGCGGTCGCGCAGTACGGCGAGGGGCTCGCGGCGATCGTCGTCGAGCCGGTGGCCGGGAACATGGGCGTCGTCCCGCCCGCGCCGGGGTTCCTCGAGGCGCTGCGTCGCCTCTGCGACGCGAGCGGCGCCCTCCTCGTCTTCGACGAGGTGATCACGGGCTTCCGGGTCGCGCGGGGCGGGGCGCAGGAGCGGCTCGGCGTGCTGCCCGACCTGACGATCCTCGGCAAGGTCGTCGGCGGCGGGCTTCCCGCTGCCGCGTTCGGCGGCCGCGCCGACGTGATGGAGCTGCTCGCCCCGGGCGGCGACGTCTACCAGGCCGGCACCCTCTCCGGGAACCCGCTCGCAACCGCGGCCGGCACCTCGGTCCTCCGCCGGCTCCGCGAGCCGGGCGTCTACGAGGAGCTGGAGCGGAAGGGCGCGCGGCTCGAGGCCGGTCTCGCCCGCTTCGGCGTCGTCCAGCGGGTCGGCGCGATGGCGACGCTCTTCCTCTCCGACGGTCCCGTCCGCGACTTCGACGACGCGCAGCGCGCCGACTCCGAGCGCTACGGCGCCCTCTTCCGCCATCTGCTCGAGCGCGGGATCTACGTGGCGCCCTCCCAGTTCGAGTGCCTCTTCCTCTCGCTCGCCCACACGGACGAGCAGATCGACGCGACGATCGACGCCGTTGGCGACTTCCTCGACGGCTGACCTCTGGGCGACGCTCGCCGGCGAGGCGGCGGAGGAGAGCCCGCTCTGGCGCGACTCGCTCCGGCCCGACCCGGAGCACGTCCCCGTCTTCTCGCCGCTCGTCCCCGAGCGGTTCCGGCTCGGGCTCGAGACGATCTACGAGGGCTACCTCGTCCACTACGGGCGTCCCCGGCTCTTCGCCCCGGCGGGGCCCGACGAGGAGATCCTGCTCGGCGACTACCTCTACGCCCACGGGCTCGTCCGGATCTCGGCGACAGGCGAGCTGGACGCGGTCGCCGCCCTCGCCGAGCTGATCTCGACGTGCGCGCACCTCCGGGCCGAGGGCGCTCCCGGGGACGGGGAGGCCTGGCTCGCGACGTGCGGCCGGCTGGGCGGCGAGCCGACGGGCGACGAGGCACTGGCGACGCACGCCGCGCGGTTCGGTAAGCTCGCGCCATGATCGCCTGGCTCCTTGCGGACGCGGCCACCGAAGGCCGGAACGTGATCACCGGCATGCTCGTCGTCGGGCTGATCTTCGTCGGCGTGATCGCCCTCGGCGAGGGCTCACGCTGGATGCGCCACCGGCGCCGCTAGTCCGCTCCGTACACTGGAACGCGGATGGCGCCTCCCTCCGACCTGCGTGAGTGGATCGGCCTGCTCGAGCGGGAGGGAGAGCTCGTTCGCGTCACCGCCGAGGTCGACCCCGACCTCGAGATCACCGAGATCGTCGACAGGACGGTCAAGGCCGGCGGGCCGGCGCTCCTCTTCGAGAACCCGAAGGGCGCGCGCCACCCGCTCCTGATCAACCAGTTCGGGACGGAGCGGCGGATGTGCCTCGCGTTCGGGGTCGAGCGCCTCGACGAGCTCGCCGAGCGCGTCACGGACATCCTCGAGCTGCAGCCGCCCCAGGGGCTCGTGGACAAGTTCCGCGGGCTCCAGAAGCTGAAGTCGATTGCAGGCTCCGGCCCGAAGGTCGTCCGGAGCGGCCCCGTCCAGGAGGTCGTCCTCACCGGCGACGACGTCGACCTCGGCCTGCTGCCCGTGCAGCGCTGCTGGCCCGGCGACCCCGCCCCCTTCATCACGCTTCCGGCCGTGATCACGCGCGACCCCCGCACCGGGATCCGGAACCTCGGCATGTACCGGATGCAGGTTCGCGACCGCAACTCGACCTTCATGCACTGGCAGATCCACAAGGACGGCCGCGCCGACTGGCTCGCGACCGACGGCCGGATCCCCGTCGCCGTGGCGCTCGGGCTCGACCCGATCACCGCCTACTCCGCGAGCGCGCCGCTCCCGAAGCACCTGGGCGAGCTGATGCTCGCCGGCTTCTTCCGCGGGTCGCCGGTCGAGCTCGTCAAGTGCAAGACGATCGACCTCGAGGTGCCCGCCCACGCCGAGATCGTGCTCGAGGGCTACATCGAGAAGGACGAGCTCGGGATCGAGGGCCCGTTCGGCGACCACACGGGCTTCTACACGCCGGCGGAGCCGTTCCCCGTCTTCCACGTGACCGCGCTGACGATGCGGAAGGACGCGATCTATCCCTCGATCATCGTCGGCAAGCCGCCGCAGGAGGACGCCTGGCTCGCGAAGGCGACGGAGCGGATCTTCCTCCCCGCCGTCCGGATGACCGTGCCGGAGATCGTCGACTACGACCTGCCCGTCGCCGGCACCTTCCACAACTGCGTGATCGTCTCGATCAAGAAGGCGTTCCCCGGCCACGCGCGCAAGGTCATGCACGCGATCTGGGGGCTGGGGATGCTCAGCCTCTCCAAGTCGGTCGTGGTCGTGGACGAGCACGTGAACGTCCACGACTACGAGGAGGTCTTCTTCTACGTCGGCGCCAACGTCGACCCGGCGCGCGACCTCGTGATCACCGAGGGGCCGCTCGACCACCTCGACCATGCGCCGACCCGGCAGTTCTTCGGCGGCAAGCTCGGGATCGACGCGACCGCGAAGGGGCCGCTCGAGGGCACGCGGGAGTGGCCGGACGAGGTCGAGATGAGCGCCGAGATCAAGGAGCTCGTCGACCGTAGGTGGAGCGAGTACGGGATACCGGCGCAGGAGGTGGGCGGCGTCGTGCAGAATGGCGCCGCGAAGCGCTTGCGGCAGCTGGTACGTCGTTGACAGGCGCGAGACGATCAAGGTTGAATCCCGCGGGGAGCATGAACTGAGCCAGCACCACGACCAGCAGCCGCACGTCCCGCCGCCGAGCCTGTGGCCGATCGGCTTCGCCGCGGGGATCGCGTGCATCCTCACCGGGCTCGTCGTCAGCTGGCCCGTCGCCGCCGTCGGCGCCGCGATCGCGATCGTCTTCGGCTTCCTCTGGGTCCGTGACGTCACCGGCGGCGTGCGCCAGCCCGTCGCCCCGGTCGAGCCGGAGACGCGCGTCGTCCACGAGACGAGCTCCGAGCCCGCCACCGCCGGCGCGCCGGGGATGCCGCTCGCCTCCGACGAGGAGGTCGAGGCCGACCAGTACTCGCGCAGCGGCTTCCTGACCGCCGCCACCCTCGGCCTCGGCGGCGTGATCGGAGGCGTGATCACCGCGCCTGTGCTCGGCTTCGCCGTCCTCCCCTCCTTCACGAACCAGAAGAAGCAGCGCGTCGACCTCGGTCCGCTCGAGAACTACCCCGAGGGGCAGTACCTGATCGCCACGTACATGGAGGACCCGGAGATCGGCGAGGTCTCGCGCCGCACGGTGTTCGTCCGGAACAACGGCCTGCTCGAGGACCAGCCGAGCTTCACGATCCTCTTCTCCCGCTGCGTCCACCTCGGCTGCCCGGTGCAGCCGAACGGCGTCATCGACGACTCCGGCGAAGAAGATCGGTCGGCGACAAGGTCAAGGTCGACCTGACGCCGGTTCAGCCGGCCGGCTTCGGCTGCCCGTGTCACGGCGGCCAGTACGACACGGAGGGCAACCGCACCGCCGGCCCGCCGGTCCGCGCGCTCGACCGCGCCGAGTTCTCGATCCGCAACGGCCACCTCTGGCTGGGCGAGTTCTACAGCGTCGGCAAGGTCGACTCGACCGGCGCCCGCGCCCGGATCAAGAAGTACGCGCACACGAATCCCGGCGTCCACGTCGACGGGATCGAGTCCTGGCTCTATCCGATTCCGGTGCCCGGCTAGATGGCGAGCACCGCCTCCAGAAAGGCCGCGCGCCGGGCGCAGATCGAGCAGGTCGCGCTCTACCCGCTCGACTGGCTCGAGGAGCGCTCGGGCCTCGTCGGCGGGGTCAAGTACTTCCTCTTCCGCAAGGTCCCGCGTGACATCAACTGGATGCAGACGCTCGGGTCGGCGACGCTGACCGCGTTCCTCGTCCAGGCGATCACGGGCGTGATCCTCGCGATGTACTACAAGCCGGACCCGGACGCCGCCTACAGCTCGATCGTGGCGATCACGAACGACCTCACGCTCGGCTGGCTCGTCCGCGGCATGCACCGCTGGGGCGCGAGCGTCTTCATCATCCTGATGTTCCTGCACATGGCGCGCGTCTTCCTCTTCGGCGCCTACAAGTACCCGCGCGAGCTGAACTGGATCATCGGCGTGCTCCTGCTCGCGATGGGGATGGGCGAGGGCTTCACCGGCTACCTGCTCCCCTGGGACGAGACGGCCTACTGGGCCACCGTCGTCGGGATCAACATCAACGGCACCGCGCCGTTCCTCGGCCCGTTCATCGCCCAGTTCCTCCAGGGCGGCGCCGCGATCGGCGAGGACACGCTGAGCAAGTTCTACTCCCTGCACATGCTCGTGCTCCCTGGCGGGATCGCGGCCCTGATCGGGCTCCACCTCTATCTCGTGATCCGGCTCGGCGTCAGCTCGCCGCCGTGGTCGCCGGACGAGGCTGGGCGCGACCGGGTCGAGGCCGAGCCCGTCGCCACCGGTCGCTCGGGCCTCGTTCGCCCGGGCCGCGGAGGCCACGATGGCGAGTAGGAGGCTCGAAGAGCGCCGCGCGCAGCACAAGCGCTACAAGGAGGACGTCGACCGCACCGGGAAGCCGTTCTTCCCGCACGCGATGTTCCACGACACGGTGATGAGCCTCGTCGTCGTGCTCGTGATCGCCGGGCTGGCGTGCGTCTGGTACTTCACCGCCGACGGCACCGAGGCGGGCGCCCTCGGCCCGTACTACACCGAAGAGGCCGATCCGGGCACGACGAACTTCGTCCCGCGGCCGGACTGGTACTTCTACTTCCTCTTCTACCTCCTCCGGATCTTCAAGTGGCCGGAGTCGGTCGTGCTCGGGACGGTCGGGATCCCGACGATCGGGCTCGTGCTCCTGCTCGCGCTCCCGTTCATCGACCTCCGCCGCGAGCGGCGGCTGCTGCGGCGCCCGGTGGCGGTCGTGGCGGCGATCCTCGTCGTCCTCTCGATGGGCGTGCTGACGTACAAGGGCGCGACCGCCCGCGAGTCGCTCGGCTCGGAGACGATCGTGGCGGTGCCCGAGTGGTCGCAGAAGCAGGGCTTCGCCGGGAACGAGGAGGCGGTCGCAGGCGCGAAGGTGTTCGCGGTCGCGGGCTGCCTCCAGTGTCACGTGTATCTGAACAGCGGCGCTGTCAACCTGGGCGCGCCCGAGCTCTCGGACATCGGCAAGGGGAACCAGGGCGTCGACTACTTCGAGCGCTACGTGACGAATCCGGCCGCCTTCGGGAACAACCTGATGCCGCCGTTCGCCGGCCTCGGCCAGGACAACGTGCGCAAGATCGCCGTCTTCCTCGACGCGTCCAAGGGGCCGAAGGGCTAGCTTGAGAGTCTTTCTCGGCGTGACGGGCGCTTCGGGCGCGCCGTACGCCGCCCGGCTGCTGCGTGCCCTCGGCGACGCGGGCTGCGAGGTCGGCCTGACCGCCTCGGCCGCCGGGATCGAGGTGCTGGCAACCGAGCTCTACGAGGACCCCTCCCTTCCCCGGGCGGAGGTGCTGGAGCGCTTCACCGCCGGGATCGAGGGCGTCACCGCGTACGAGATCAACGACTACAAGAGCCCGTACGCGTCCGGCTCGGCGAAGGTCGACGCCTACGTGATCAGCCCCTGCTCGATGTCCACCGTCGGCACGCTCGCGACGGGCGCGATGGCGAACCTGATCCACCGCGCCGCGTCGGTCGCGCTCAAGGAGGGCCGGAAGCTCGTGCTCGTCCCGCGCGAGACGCCGCTCTCCTTCATCCACCTGAACGGGCTCGCGACGCTGCAGCAGGCCGGGGCGACGATCGTCTTCGCCGCGCCCGGCTTCTACAACAAGCCGCGCACGATCGACGATCTCGTCGACTTCGTGGTCGCGCGGATCCTCGACCAGATCGGGGTCGAGAACACGTTGACGGCGCGCTGGGGGCAGTCGTGACCCACGAGCCCACCGGCCATGCGACAGGGACGCTGCCGGCGGACGGCGTCCGCTCGATGTTCGACCGGATCGCTCCGGTCTACGACCTGATGAACCGGGTGATGACGGCGGGGCTCGACCAGCGCTGGCGCCGGCTCACCGTTCGTCTCGCCGTCCGCCCGGGAGACCGCGTGCTCGACGGCTGCTGCGGCACCGGCGACCTCGCGATCGCCGCGCGCGCGGGCGGCGCGCGCGAGGTCGTCGGGCTCGACTTCTCCGGGGCGATGCTCGAGCGCGCCCGCGCGAAGGAGCCGGCGATCGAGTGGATCCAGGGCGACCTGCTCGCGCTTCCCTTCGAAGACGGGTCTTTCGACGCCGCCACCGTCGGCTTCGGCGTCCGCAACGTGGACGACCTCGGCCGCGGCCTCGCCGAGCTCCGGCGCGTGCTCCGCCCGGGCGGGCGGGTCGCGATCCTCGAGATCACCCAGCCGCGGGGGCTGCTCCGGCCGTTCTACCGGCTCTGGTTCGACGTCCTGATCCCGCTCGCCGGGAAGGTGCTGCCCGGCGGGAAGGCCTACACGTACCTCCCCGCGAGCGTCCGCCGCTTTCCGGGGCCGGAGGCGCTCGCCGCGCTGCTGGCCGACCAGGGCTTCGCCGACGTCAGCTTCCGGCGGCTCGGCGGCGGGATCGTCGCGCTCCACCTCGGGGAGGCGCGCTGACCACGCTCGAGGAGGTCCGCCGCCTGCCGGGGCTGGACGCCTACCTCGAGGCGGTCGAGCAGCGGCTCGAGGAGGCCGCAACGGGTCATCCCGGGATCGTCGCAGAGGTCGGCCGCGGCGCGCTCCTCGCCGGCGGCAAGCGCTTTCGGCCTCTACTCGCCTTCCTCGCTGCAGCACCCGGCGCCGACCCGCCCGTCGCGGCCGGCGTCGCCGTCGAGCTCGTGCACATGGCGACCCTCGTCCACGACGACCTGATCGACGGGGCGCGCGTCCGCCGGGGCCGCGCCGCCGCCTGGGCCGAGTTCGGCCCCGACGCCGCCCGGGCCTCCGGCGACTATCTCTTCGCCCGGGCCTTCGCCGAGCTCGCCGCCGACGGAACGGTCGACGACGTCGCCTTCCTCGCCGACGCGTGCCTCGCGCTCGCCCGCGGAGAGGCGCTCCAGCGCCGCCAGCAGCATCAGCCGGACACGCCGGTCGAGGAGTACCTCGAGCGGTGTGCGCTGAAGACCGGAAAGCTCTTCGAGGCCGCGTGCCACCTCGGCTCCGGCGGCGCGCTCGGCGAGTTCGGGCTCAAGCTCGGGATCGCCTTCCAGATCGCCGACGACGTGCTCGACTGCGCGGGCGAGTCGAGCGAGACGGGGAAGATCCCCGGCACCGACCTGCGCGAAGGGACGCCCACCCTGCCCTTGCTCCTCGCGGCGCAGGAGGACGAGGTCGTCCACGCCGCGCTCGCCGGCGGCCCGGTCGAGGGAGTGCTCGTGCGGGTCGCCGCGACCGGTGCCCTCGAGCGTTCCCTGGAGGTGGCCCGCGACTACGCTAGGGAGGCGCGCGAGAGCCTCGACGGGGCGCCGTCCCGGGACGAGCTCGCCTCGCTCGCGGACGCCGTCGTGAACAGGAGCGCGTGATGCTGAAGCTCGGCCGGATCTCGTACGTGAACATGGCCCCGGTCTTCCACCGGCTCGTCGCCGAGGTGGAGGAGGTGACCGGCGTCCCGACCGAGCTGAACCGGATGCTGCTCGACGGCCAGCTCGACATCGCGCCGATCTCGTCGATCGAGTACGCGCGCCACGCATCGTCGCTGCGGATCCTGCCGCGGATGTGCGTCTCCTCGGAGGGCGCGGTCGAGTCGATCCAGCTCGTCTCGCGGCTGCCGTTCTCGCAGATCCGCTCGGTCGCGGTCACGCCGGAGAGCGCGACCTCGGTGGTGCTGACGAAGGTGCTGCTGCCGCACGCGACGCAGCAGCCGCTCGACCCGTCGCACGGCCAGGGCGACGCCGACGCGAAGCTCCTGATCGGCGACGCGGCGCTGCGGAGCGCGTTCGCCGACCCGACCCCGCACTACGACCTCGGCCGGCTCTGGCTCGAGCGGACCGGCCTGCCGATGGTGTTCGCCGTCTGGGCCGCGCCCGAGCCGCTCGCCGAGGGCCTGCTCGACCTCGAGCACGCGCTCGTCGCGTCGGTGCGGCTCGCGCGCGCGGAGCCCGAGGTGCTCGCCCACGAGGCGAGCGACCGCTACGGCTACCCCGCCGGCTATCTCGCCCGCTACTTCGAGAAGCTCCGCTACTCGTTCGGCCCGCGCGAGCGGGCCGGCCTCTACACGTTCCTCGAGATGGCCCGCGACGTCGGCGAGCTCGAGCACGTGCCCGAGCTGCGGTTCGTGAACGCCGCGCCTGCTGCCGCCTGACGGAGCAGGAGCTCTACTCGGCCCACCAGTCGCGCTGGCCCTCGACGTCCTCGCGGGGGTCGTCGCCGAGATTGGGCGCGCCGATGACGAGGAGCTCGAGGCCGCTCGGGCCGGCCTCGTAGCCGCGCCAGGTGCCGGGGGGCACGCGCACCGCGTCCCATTGGTCGAGCTCGATGATCTCGTCGTCGATCTTCATCCGCCCACCGCCGCTCAGGACGACGTACACCTCTTCCTGCGTCAGGTGCGAGTGGCCGTAGGGAAAGCGGTAACCGGGCGGGACGTGCTGGTAGCTCAGGGCGGACTGCTCGAGCGCGAGCGCCTTCGTCGCCGCGCGGAACTCCAGGTTCGGCGCACCCTCGAACTTGGGGCCGATGTCCTCCAGGTCAGCCTTGATGTTGCTGCGCGTGAACGGCACGTCGCGATCGTACGGCGTTCCTCCCTCAGTGAGCCGGCTAGAACCGGCGCGCGACGGCGCGGGGCGAGAGAGAGCTCTCAGTCGACGAGGGCGCGGAACGCCGACTCGTCCCGGAGCGCCGCCAGGTCGTCGTCCTCCTTCGCGAGCGGCGCGCAGGCTCGGCCGCCGCTCCACAGCGACCCGGAGGTGGGCGATCGCCTCCTCCTTCTGCCCGACGAGGGCCTCGCAGCAGGCGAGGTTGTAGAGCGGCGTCGCGTAGCCGGACGTCTCGAGCGTCTCGCGGGCGCGCTCGATCACCTCCTCGTACTCGCCTGCGTCGAAGAGCGGATGGAACTCCGCCCAGACCTCCCAGCCGCCGGCTTCGTAGGGCTGCCCGACCCTGCTGCCGACGGCGAGCACGGTCGTCCCCGCCTCCTCCGCGAAGGCGGTGCGGTCGACCAGGGGCCGCACGAAGACGAGCGAGCCGCTGGGCGCATCGACGGTGTCCCCGTCGATCTCGAACCGCGCCCGTCCGGAGAGGACGACGTAGAGCTCCTCGACGCCCTCGTCTTCCGCATGCTCGGGCATGAGCCGGTCCCCCGCCTTCGCACCCGTCCACGCGTTCGTGCCGAACGCGGTGATCCCGAGGTGATGGCGGACGGGCCGCATGTGGGTGTCCTGCCGGTAGGCGATGTCCTGCAGCTCGTCGACGGTCGCAACCTTGTAGCTCACGGGCGCCTCAGCTCCTCTCCCTGTCGCGATGGAACGCCTCCAGAGCGTTTCTCACCGAGCACGATTTCATGCCTGCCGACCTTCCCGGGGCCCGCTAGCCGGCGAACGGGATCGAGCCGTGGAACTGGCGGATCGTCCAGCCGGCCCCGGTCTCGACGGCGAAGAGGGTGAGGCGGAACGGCTCGCGCAGCTCCCCGAGGACGACCTGGCCGAAGGCGGCGAAGCCGAGGGCGCCCGGCTCGTCGTGGAACGGTCACGACCTCGTCCCACTCCCAGCGGAGCGCCTCCGGCTGCTCGACGACCGCGGTGAGGTAGCCGCGGAGCGCCTCGGGCGTGCGCGCGTCGCTCCGACGTCCCGATCAGGACGCTCCGCTCGTCGAACAGCGCCAGCAGCCGGTCGAGCTCGCGGCAGTCGACGGCGGCCTGGAGCTCGGCCAGGATCGAGCGGGCGGTCTCGTGGGCGTCCGGCACGGCCGCGAATCCTAGTGCGAGCCGGCGAGCTGCCCGGTGAGCCGGCCGTGGATCGCCGCGCTCTGGCTGTTCAGGCCGACGAGCTCGACCGCCGTCCCGTAGTGGGTGCGGTAGCGCTCGGCGACGGCGTCGAGCGCCGAGACGGCCGTCGCGTCCCAGACGTGGGCGTGGCGAAGGTCGATCACGACGCGGGGCGGGTCGTCGTGGTACTCGAACGCGTCGATGAACTCCTGGTTCGAGGCGAAGAAGAGCTCGCCGGTGACGATGTAGGTGACCGAGTCGCCGGCCGGGGCGAGCGCGCGGGTCGACGTCGACGAGGTGAGCGACCTTGCGCGCGAAGAGCGCCATCGCGGTGAGGACGCCGAGCCCGACGCCGATCGCGAGGTTCTCGGTCGCGACCGTCGCCGACGACCGTCACGACCATGATCAGCGTCTCCGACCGTGGCATCCGGCGCAGGGTCGCCAGCTGGACGCTGTGCCAGTCGAACGTCGAGACCGAGACGATGATCATCACCGCGACGAGCGCCGGCATCGGGATCCGGGCGACGAGACCGCCGAGCCCGACGACGAGGACGAGCAGGAAGACGCCCGCGGCGAAGGTCGAGAGCCGTGTCCGGGCGCCGCTGACCCGGACGTTGATCATCGTCTGGCCGATCATCGCGCAGCCCGCCATCCCGCCGAAGAAGCCGGTGACGACGTTCGCGATCCCCTGGCCCGTCGACTCGCGGTCCTTGTTCGAGCGCGTGTCGGTGATCGAGTCGACGAGCCGCGCGGTCATCAGCGACTCGAGCAGGCCGACGGCGGCGAGCGCGACCGAGTAGGGAGCGATGATCCCGAGCGTCTCGAACGAGAAGGGGACAGAGGGGAGGCCGGGGATCGGGAGCGAGTCGGGGAGGACACCCTGGTCGCCGACGGTCGGGACACCGACGTGGCCGGTGACGACGAGCACCGTCAGCACGGCGATCGCGATCAGCGGCGCGGGCACGACCTTCGTCACGCCGCGGGCAGTCCGACGATCAGCGCCAGGCCGAGGAGGACGAGGAGCGCGCCGCTCGATGCCGCCCTCGCGCAGGTGCGGGACCTGGGCGAGGAAGATCAGGATCGCGAGCGCGTTGACGAACCCGACCGTGACCGAGCGAGGGACGAAGCGCATCAGCCGCGCGACCCCGAGCACGCCCGAGCGACGGCCTGGATCACTCCGGCGAGGATCGTCGCCGCGAGCAGGTACTCGAGCCCGTGGTCGCGGACGAGGCCGACGATCACGAGCGCCATCGCGCCGGTCGCGGCCGAGATCATCGCCGGACGGCCGCCCGCGATTGCGATCGTCACCGCCATCGTGAACGAGGCGTAGAGGCCGACGCGCGGGTCGACCCCGGCGATGATCGAGAAGGAGATCGCCTCCGGGATCAGCGCGAGCGCGACGACGAGCCCGGCGAGGAGCTCGATCCGCAGGAGCGTCGGGGTGACCGCGGGCAGGGAGAGGCGCCGCCTCGGCGGCGACGTGGGACTACTCAGAGACGAGGCGGAGAGACGGCACCGAGCGACCAGGGTAGCCGTCGCGGTCGCGGCTGTCGGCCGAAGGGATCATCCCGGGAGCCGCCGGCCGGCCTGCCTCTCGGGCGGAATCCGGACGACGTCCCAGGCGAGGCCCATCCCCTCGAGCGCCCGGATCACCCAGCCGCCGGGATCGAGCTCGAGCTTGCGGAGCCCGTGGAACGCCGAGGTCGGGAATGCGTGATGGTTGTTGTGCCACGACTCCCCGAACGAGAGCCACGAGAGCCACCAGACGTTGCGCGACTCGTCCTGGCTGACGAACCGGCGCCGGCCCCAGAAGTGGCAGATCGAGTTGATCGAGAACGTGACGTGGTGGAGGAGGAAGATCCGGACGGCTCCGCCCCAGACGAGGCCGGCGAAGAAGCCGTACCAGCCGCCGAGCAGGAGCCAGCCGGCGAGGGCGGGCAGGATCAGCGAGACGACGACGAGCGGCAGGAAGAGCTTCGCGATCACGCGCAGCCCGGTGTCGTGCAGGAGGTCCTTCGCGTAGCGCGCGTGGTCGGCGCGGCCGGATTCGGAGAAGAGCCACCCGGTGTGGGCGTGCCAGAGACCGCGGAAGGCGTCCCCGATCCCGCCCTCGAACCCGGCGTGCGGGCTGTGCGGGTCGCCCTCCCGATCCGAGAACTGGTGGTGCTTGCGATGGTCGGCCACCCAGGCGAGCACGTCGCCCTCGACGGCCATCTGCCCGAGGACGGCGAAGGCGTAGCGAACCGGCCGGTGGGTCTGGAACGCACGGTGGGTGAAGAGGCGGTGATAGCCGACGGTGACGCCGACACCCGTGAGGACGTAGCCGACCCCGAGGATCGCCAGCTCCGTGGGGCCGACCATCCGGCCCCAGAGGAGCACGACCGCCGCGACGACGCCGACGAAGGGAAGCACGATCCCGGCGAGGTTGATCGCCTTGTGAGTTCGGCTCATGCGACTTCCGGCCACGGCCCATCCTGCCTGACGGCCCGGCGGACGGAGGTGAGGAGGCGCGCCTTGAGGCCGAGGCCACCGGCGGTGGGTGCGGGACGGCGCCAGAGCTCGAGGAAGGCCGTCATCACGGCATCCGTCGCGCCCGGCTCGTCGGGGGCAAACGCGATCGCGACTCGCCAGACCGCGTCGATGTGCCGGTCGTACGTCGCCTCGAGCGCCCGGACGTCTCCGGCTGCGATCCGGCGCAGCAGCTCTTGATCGGGGACGTGGTCGCCGTCGAAGCTCTCCCGAGGGTCCGCTGCACGCCAGGGAAGCCGAATGGCGCGCTGCCGCTGTGCGGCCATCAGACCGCGTGACCACCGATGGGTGAACGAGCGGCGTTCTCGAGCGCGGTGCGGACGTAGGCGAAGAGCGCGGTGGGAAGGAAGGGCTTCGAGAGGAAGCCGGCGGCGCCGACTGCGGTCGCGCGCTGCTCGATCTCGGGATCGGTCTCCGCGGAGATGAAGACGAGCGGGACCCCCTTCGTGCCCTGGTTGCGCCGGAGGGTGAGCGCGAGCCCGAAGCCGTCGAGGATCGGCATGTTGATGTCGCAGAGGATCAGGTCGGGCGGGTCGGCCAGGGCCAGCGCGACGCCCTCGCGGCCGTCCCTGGCCTGAATGACCTCGAAGCCCTCCGAAAGCAACAGCTGGACGCAGAGCTCGCGGCTGCCGGGATCGTCGTCGACGACGAGGACCCGGTGGCGAATCGAAGCTTCGTTCGTTCGAGTCGACACCATGGCGTCCTCAGGGAGTGGGCCCGATCGAGATCGGCTCCGACCCGGTTGCTGAGGGCGGCTGGTTGCGGGCTCGATTCGTGTGAGCCCGCGTCGTGCGACGGCCACTCGTGTTGAGGCCGTTGGTGGACGATAGCGCATGTTTGTCCAAATGTGGGAGGGGCGCTACCATCGGTAGACCGTCGAATGCCGATCTCCCGCGCCACCCCGCTCGCAGCTCTGCACCTAGGCCCCGGTGGCTGAAGCGTCAGCCTCCCTCCGGATCCTGATCGCGAACGAGCGCAAGGACAGGCTGCAGCGGATAGCCGAGATCGTGACCGGGCTCGGTCACGAAGTGATCTCCCGGGAGCTCGAGGTGTCCGAGGTCGCGGCCGCGACCGAGCGCGAGCACCCTGATCTCGCCTTCGTCGGGCTCGGCATCAGCGCCGTCCACGCCCTCGAGATGATCTCGGAGATCGTGCGCGAGGCGGCCTGCCCGGTGGTCGCGCTGCTCGAGGCCCGCGATCCCAAATGGGTCAACGAGGCCGCGAAGCGGGGCATCTTCGCCTACATCGTTGACGGCCACCCCGAGGAGATGCAGAGCGCGATCGACATCACGATCCGGCGCTACGCGGAGTACACGAGCCTCGAGGGCGCGTTCGCGCGGCGGGCCGTGATCGAACGGGCGAAGGGGATCTTGATGGCGCGCCAGGCGATCGGCGAGCAGAAGGCCTTCGAGCTCCTGCGCGAGCAGTCGCAACGCTCCGGGACGAAGCTCTTCGAGGTCGCCCACGCGGTGATCCAGAGCCACCTGCTCCTGGTGCCGCCCTCGGGCTAGAGCAGGACGCTGGGGGCCGCGGGCCGCTCGGCGCGGCGGTACTCGACCGTGTAGCCGAGCGCGCGCGGCACGTCGAGCAGCCGTTCGAGGTCGAGCTCGATCGTCGCGCCGGCCTTCTGGGTCACCTCGTCCTCGATCGGGAGGTCGAAGTCGTCGGCCCCGTAGTCGAGCGCCTCGAAGGCGTCCGCGTTCTGGGTCAGCACCGAGGTGCGGACGTGCTTGACGTTGTCGAGGAAGATCCGGGAGAGCGCGATCCAGCGCCGGTACTCCTCGGGCGAGATCTCGACGCCCGCGAACTCCGTTCCGTACGGCTTGTACGTCCAGCAGAGGAACGAAAAGAGGCCGTCGAGCCCGTCGCGGTGACACTCGTCCTGGAAGTCGCGAGTCCGCTGCAGGTGCTCGAGCCGCTCGTCGAGAGTCTCGTCGAAGCCGATCACCATCGTCGCGGTCGTCTTCAGGCCGGCCTCGACGATCGCGCGCTGGGCCTCGAAGTACTCGCGCACCGTGTACTTGAACTTGGCATGCCGCTTGCGGAAGTCCTCGGTCAGGATCTCGCTGCCGCCGCCCGTGATCCAGTGGACGCCCGCGTCGCGCAGCCGGCCGGCCGCCTCCGCGTGAGTGAGGTTGGCGCGGTCGGCGAGGTAGAGGAACTCGGCGATCGTGAGCGCGTAGAACTCGACCCGGTCGCCGTAGCGCTCGCGCACCGCCGCGAAGAGGTCGCAGTAGTAGTCGAGCGGCAGGCGCGGGTTGAAGCCGCCGTTGAACGCGACGAGGTCGCCGCCCGACTCGAGCAGGTCGTCGATCTTGGCGAAGACCTCCTCGCGCGAGAGCACGTAGCCGCCCGCCTGGTTCGGGAGGACGTAGAAGGCGCAGTAGTCGCACTGGGCGACGCAGACGTTCGTGTAGTTGACGATCCGCATCACCATGTAGGTGGCGCGATTCGGGCTCGTGGAAGCGGTCGCGGACGCCGCGCGCGAGCGTCTTCAGCTCGTCGTCGGACGCGTGCAGCCAGAGCTCGCGGGCCTCCGGGACGGAGATCCGGCTCATGCCGGGACGGCCTCCTCCTCGGTGACGACCTCGGGGGCGAGCGTGTCCATGAAGGAGCTGACCGAGAAGACCGCGTTCCCGGCGCCGGCGACGCCGTAGCCCGGCGGCGGCTTCAGACCGTGGCGCTCGAGCGTCTCGCGGTAGGCCTCGAGCAGGCGGATGTGGTACTCGAGCGGGGCGCCGTCCGGGTTCTGCCTCCCGAGCGGCGTCGCGGGCTCGGGGCACCACGTCGTGAACCGGGGCGTGATCCCCTCGCGCATGAAGAAGTCGAGCCCTTCCGTCGTCGAGGCGATCGCCTCGTCCACCGTCGTGAAGCCGTAGGGCTTCGCCATCTCGACGCCGGCGACGAAGTTCGGGATCACGAAGCGGGCGCCGAAGACCTCGGCCGCGTCGAAGATCCGCCGGTGCCACTCCTCCCGGCCGACGTAGCGCTCCTTGCCGGGCGAGATCAGCCCGAAGAGCCGCTTGTCCCAGACCTCGTAGTTCGGGTGGTAGATCGTGATCCCGTAGTCCTTGTAGCGCTGCACGTCGGCGCGCGGGAGAGCCTGCGCGACGACCTTGCCGATCCAGCGGTTGGGGAAGCGCTCCTCGATCGCCTGGGCGTAGCGGCCGTAGAAGTCGGCCTCGCCGAGCCCGTCCACGGTCGAGGTGACCGAGCCGCCGGTGAGGGTGTAGGCCTTGCTCGTGCGGTCGATGTCGTAGCGGTCGATCAGCGCGAGCGCCTCGAGCACGTCCTCGACCGGCTTCACCCCGGTGTAGGGGCGGCCCTCCTGCTTGTGCTGGCGCCAGTTGTGGTTGATGTCGCAGAACTGGCACTCCTCCTTGGCGCCGAAGTACTGGCAGAGGCGGAGCACGGTCAGGTAGATCAGGTAGCCCCACTGGATCGTCGGCGCCGTCTCCATCACGGTCTTCCCGTTCGCGAGCTCGTGCCGGTAGTACTCGGGCATCGGCGGCAGCCCGACGGTCGCGATCTCGCGCCCGTCCAGGGACAGCCGCAGGCCGCCCTCGCCGTCGCCGTCGATGCGGTAGGGCGAGTCGGGGTTGACGCGGACCGAGACGATCGTGCGGCGCAGCTCGTACGGCCCGCCGGTGAGGGCGATCTCCTCGGGCGGCCGGCGGCGCGCGGCCTCGCCGAGCTGGGCGAGCGGCTTCTGGTCGAAGGAGAAGATGAAGTACGACTTCGGCTTCACCTCGCCCTCCAGGTTGTCGGTCAGCGCGGAGTCGTCGAAGTCGATCCCGGAGCGGAGCAGATCCTCCTTCAGCACGGCCTCGCGCGGGATGTGCGGGAAGCGCGCCATCAGGCTCTCGACGAGCTCGGTGCGGGAGTCGGAGACGAGAGCGCTCACCCGTGCAAAGTAGCGGTCAGGCGGGGGCTGCCGCGGCACCCGCCCGGGGCCCCGATCCGGTTCGGATTCGGTAAAGCCCTGCAAAGCGCCGGTCCTCCTTCGGCTAGTGTCGGCCCGGGTCGTGCTTCGCCGTCTGCTCATCGCCGCAACGCTTCTCCTGGCATTCGCCGGGCCGGCTGCCGCCCGCACGAGCTCGCTGATGCCCGGCGTCACGCTCGAAGAGGGCGTCCAGTTCACCTCGCACGGGCCTGTCGCCCTCCACGTCGTCACCGGCCCCCGCCCGACAGGCCTCTACGCGCTCCGGCCGGTGCTCTCGAACGAGCTCGTGCCCGGGGTCGAGCGAGTCACGTCGATGCAGAAGCGGCTCTCGGCGGGCGCGACGATGGTCGGCGTCAACGCGGACTTCTTCAACTACGCGAGCGGCCGCCCGAGCGGCGTCCTGATGCGCGACGGCGTCGTCGACACCCCGCCCTGGGGCGACCGCTCCAGCATCGGTGTCACCGCCGACGGGGCCCTCGACGTCCGCAAGATCGAGTTCTTCGGGACCTGGAAGGGCCTCGGCCAGCGGCGGGCGGTCAACGACCTGAACCAGCTGCCCGGCCCGAACGGGATCTCGCTCTTCACCCAGAGCTACGGCCCGGCGACGCCGCGGCAGAACGGGACGGTCGAGGCGGTGCTCTTCCCCTTCCCCTCCGTGACGCCGAACACCGACCTCGTCGGGCCCGTGATCCAGCTCGCCGGCGCCGGCGGCACGCCGATCCCCGCCGGGGGCGCCGTCCTCGTCGCGCGCGGCACCGCCGCCCAGAAGCTCGCCGAGGAGGCCCCGGTCGGCACCTCCCTTGCGCTCAGGGTGATCTTCCGGCCCGAGTGGGGCGGGATCGTCCAGGCCGTCGGCGGCGGCCCCGCGATCGTCCGCGACCGCACCCCGGTGTTCCGGGCTCTCGAGGCGTTCTCGCCGCAGCAGCTCGTCCCGCGCAACTCGCGGACTGCGATCGGCCAGCTCGCGGACGGCCGGATCATCCTCGTCGCGACCGACGGCAACCAGCCCGGCTACAGCGTCGGGATGACGAACTTCGAGCTCGCCCAGGCGATGGTCAGGCTCGGCGCGGTCACCGCTTCCGGCTTCGACGCCGGCGGCTCGGCCACCCTTGCCTTCGACGGCGGCGTGCTCAACCGCCCCTCCGCCGGCAGCGAGCGCGCCGTCTCGACCTCGCTCCAGCTCATGTACTACGGCGTCTATGCGCCGCCCGTGAGGCCGGTCGTCTCGCCGAACGGCGACCGCGTCGACGACACCCAGTCCCTCTCGTACAAGCTCGTCCGCCCTTCGACGGTCACGGTCTCGCTGACCGCGCCCGACGGTTCGATCGCCTTCGCGGAGGAGGGAGCCAGGCAGCCGGGCACCTACCAGGTCGCGTTCCCGCCGGTTCCTGTGACGCCGCCGCCTCCGCCCCCCGCCGATCCCGCCGCGCCCCCGGCTCCGCCGTCGGCTCCGCCCGCTCCCGCAGGGCCGCCTGCCGAGGGCGAATGGCGCCTCGACGTGCGCGCGGTCGACGACCAGGGCCGCACCTCGAGCGAGCGCCGGACGTTCTCCGTCAACAACACGCTCGCGAGCGTCAAGCTCTCCACGGGCAGGCTCGTCGCCCGGCTCGGGAGCGCCCGCCGCATCCAGGCCGGAGTGACGCTGACGCGGCCCGCCAAGGTGACGACGACGGTCGAGACGCAGTCCGGCGTGCGCGTCTCCTCGGTCTCCACGGTCTCGGCTCCGACAGGCAGGCTCGTCGTCCCCTGGAACGGGACGATCCGCGGCGGCAAGGCGCTCGTCTACGGCGGCCGCTACGTCTTCCGCTTCCGCGCCGTCAACGAGCTCGGCGCGGTCGAGCTGACGAGCGCCTCCTTCAAGGTCGAGCGCGCCGCGCCGGTCAAGAAGAAGAAGCCGAAGCCCAAGCCGAAGCCCGAGTAGAGTCCGCCCGGATGCCTGCGGCCTCGATCCTGAGCTCGATCACCGAGTCGCTGACCACGCTGATCGGTAACCACGGGATCTACGCCGTCTTCCTGCTGATGCTGATCGACGCGGTGTTCCCCGCCGCGAGCGAGCCGGTGATGGTCTACGGAGGCGCCGTCGCGTCCGGCGCGTTCGCCGGCCAGGGGATCGTCCTGTTCGGCTGGACCCTGCAGCCGGGGCTCGAGGCGTATCTCGGCGTCGCGCTCGCCGGCACGGTCGGCTACACGCTCGGCTCGATGCTCGGCTGGTGGATCGGCGCGCGTGCCGGGCGACCGTACCTCGAGCGGCACGGGCGCTGGCTCCACCTGAGCCCGGCGAAGCTCGACCGGGCCGAGCGCTGGTTCGACCGCTGGGACGAGTGGGGCGTCTTCCTCGGCAGGATCACTCCGGTCGTCCGCTCGTTCGTCTCGATCCCGGCCGGGGTCTTCCGGATGCCGTTTCTCCGCTACACGATCCTCACGCTCGTCGGCTCGGCGCTGTGGGCGTTCGGGCTGGCGGGGGCCGGCTGGGCGCTCGGCTCGCGCTGGGAGGACTTCCACCATGCCTTCCGGTACGTGGACGTCCTCGTGGCCGCGCTCGTGGCGGCAGGAATCGCCTATCTGGCCTGGAGGCTGATCGCGCGGCGGCGAGGATCGCCCCGGGCCGCCCGCTAGACTTGCCTGCCGTGCAGATCCCACTCGTCGACGTGAAGGCGCAGTACGCGCCGCTCGTGCCCCGGATCAAGGAGGCGTTCGCCGCCGTCCTCGAGGAGGGCAAGTTCGTCTTCGGCCCCAACGTCGGCGCGTTCGAGCAGGAGGCCGCCGCCTACCTCGGGACGAAGGACGCGGTCGGGGTCGGGAACGGCACCGACGCGCTCGAGCTCGTCCTCGCCGGGCTCGGGATCGGCGCCGGCGACGAGGTGATCTGCCCCGCCTTCACGTTCTACGCGACCGCGGAGGCGATCGCCAGCTCCGGCGCGACCCCCGTCTTCGCCGACATCGACGACGAGACGCTCAACCTCGACCCGGCCGAGGTCGAGAGGAAGATCGGGCCGAAGACGAAGGCGATCATGCCGGTGCACCTCTTCGGCCGGCCCGCGCCGCTCGACGCGCTCGCCGCCTTCGGGCTGCCGCTGATCGAGGACGCCGCCCAGGCGTTCGGCTCGCCCGCGATCGCCGGGCACGGGGTCGCCTCCACCTTCAGCTTCTACCCCACCAAGAACCTCTTCGGCCTCGGCGACGGCGGCCTCGTCGCGACGAGCGACCCCGAGCTCGCCGAGCGCGTCCGGATGCTCCGCTTCCACGGCTCCAAGGCCAAGACGACCTTCGAGTTCGTCGGGCGCAACTCGCGGCTCGACGAGATCCAGGCCGCCGTGCTCCGGATCTTCCTCGGGGAGCTCGATCGCTGGACGGCCGAGCGCCGCGAGGCGGCCGACCGTTACCGCGAGCTCGGGATCGGCGACCTGTGCGTCGCTCCCGCGGACGAGCCGGGCCACGTCTATCACCTCTTCGTCTGCCGCTCGGAGCGCCGCGACGAGATCCGCGCCGCGCTCGGCGAGGCCGGGATCGGGAACGCGCAGTACTACCTCCCGCCCCTGCACCTCCAGCCTGCGCTCCGCTTCCTCGGCTACTCCGAGGGCGACCTCCCCGTGACCGAGCGGGTCGCGAGCGAGAACTTCTCGATCCCGCTCTGGGCGGGGGTCGGTGCCGAGCAGCAGGAGCGCGTGGTCGACGTCGTCCGCAGCGCCGTCGGCGCTCCCGCCAGGGCATGAGCTCGGCTCACATCCCGGGGTCGTGGGCGTGAGATTCCCGATCACGAGGCACAGGCTGCCGCAGCTGGCCGCCGACCTCGCGATCGTCGTCGTCGCGTGGTTCCTCGCCTTCCGGCTCCGCTTCGACCCCGACATTCCGCGCTACTACGACCGCTACTTCGACACCGAGGTCTTCGCGCTCATCGTTGCACTGAAGCTCGGGACGTTCGCGCTCTTCGGCTTCTACAACCGCTGGTGGCGCTACGTCTCGACGCGGGACATGTGGGGCGCGTTCCGCGGCGTCACCGTCGCGTCGCTCCTGACCTTCCTCGTCTTCAGCTTCTTCGACATCCACGTCGTCGCCGTCCCGCGCGTCGTCTGGGTGCTCGACTGGCTCCTCTGCCTCGCCCTCGTCGCCGCGTCGCGGATGCTCGCGCGGACGATCATCGAGCGGCCCCAGGCCTCCGCGCTCGTCGCGCGCGGCAAGGAGGTGATCGTCGTCGGTGCCGGCGACGCCGCCCAGCTGATCCTGCGGGAGATGCTGCGGACGCCGCAGCTCGGCTACACCCCGATCGGGCTGATCGACGACGACCCGCGGAAGAAGAACCTGCGCCTGCACGGGATCCGCGTGCTCGGGACGACCGACGAGCTCCAGCACATCCTCCACGACCGCAAGCCCGACGAGGTCCTGATCGCCGTCCCGTCCGCCTCGGGCGAGATGCGCAAGCGGATCGTCGAGGTCGCGCAGGCGGAAGGCGTTGCGGTGAAGACGCTGCCGGGCCTCTACGAGCTGATCTCGGGCGACGTCGACCTCGCCACGCAGATCCGGCCCGTCCAGGTCGAGGACCTGCTCGGGCGCGAACCGATCGAGACGGACATGGGCGCGATCTCCGCGTACCTGAAGGGCAAGACCGTGCTCGTGACCGGCGCGGGCGGCTCGATCGGCTCGGAGCTCTGCCGGCAGATCTCCCGCGCGGAGCCCAAGCGGATCGTGATGGTCGAGCAGGCGGAGAGCGCCCTCTACGACATCGAGCGCGAGCTCGTGGACGAGCGCGGCTTCGCAGCGGGGATCCCCGTGCTCGCCGACGTCCGGATCCCCAACCGGATCCGCCAGGTCTTCGAGCGCTACCGCCCGGAAGTCGTCTTCCACGCCGCGGCGTACAAGCACGTGCCGCTGATGGAGGCGAACCCGCTCGAATCTGTCCGCAACAACGTGCTCGGGACGCGGATCGTCGCGGATGCTGCGGTCGAGTACGGCGCCGAGCGCTTCCTCCTGATCTCCACGGACAAGGCGCTCAACCCGAACAGCGTCTACGGCCAGTCGAAGACGCTCTGCGAGTGGATCGTCGGCGCCCATGGCGACCGCGACGACGTGACGACGCGGTTCGTCGCCGTCCGCTTCGGCAACGTGCTCAACTCGGCCGGCTCGGTGATCCCACTCTTCCGCCGACAGATCGAGCGGGGCGGGCCCGTCACCGTCACGGACCCGGAGATGACGCGCTTCTTCATGACGATCCCGGAGGCGGTCGCCCTCGTCGTCCAGGCGGGCTCGATCGGCGGCCGCGGTCGGATCTTCGTGCTCGAGATGGGCGAGCCGGTGCGGATCCTCGACCTGGCGCGGAACATGATCCGCCTCTCGGGCAAGGAGCCCGACGTCGACGTGCCGATCACCTTCATCGGCGCGCGGCCGGGCGAGAAGATCCACGAGGAGCTCTTCGCCGAGGGCGAGACCTGGCAGCCGACCTCGCACCCGAAGATCGTCGCGCTCGACGTCGCCGCGGTCGAACGAGCCTGGCTCGACGCGCAGCTCGACGAGCTGGATCGCCTCGTCGAGGCGGGCGACACGCTCGAGCTCGTGGGGAAGCTCGCGGCGATCGTGCGCGAGCCGAAGCGGGAGGCGGAGGCGGGCGCCGCTCCCGCGACGCCCGCCCAGGCCGAATCGGCCTGACTCCCTACGTTCCGGGGATCTTGACCAGCAGCAGCTGGCCGGCCTCGCGCTTGTAGGTGACGCCGTCCCGCTTCTCCTGCTGGACGAGCACCGAATGCGCCTGGACGTTCGTGAAGAACCAACCCTCGCCGAAGACCGACGAGGCATCCACGAGGCCCGAGGTCTCCCACGAGCCCTTCGGCGCTGCAGCGTCGAGGGCCGGCTGGTTCGCGGCCGCGACCACGTCGGTCTTGCCCGTCTTCAGGTCGTAGCGCCAGATCCGGGCATTCGTCCCGTTCGGGTCGTTCGCGGCGTAGCCGTTCTGCGAGCCGGGATCCTCCTGCCAGAGGACAGCCTTCTTCGTCGTCTCGATGTTGTCGGGCTGGTGGATCAGGCTGACGTCGCCCGCTCCGGCCGCGCCCTTGGCGTCCCCGTCGACGAGGATCGAGAGGCTCTCGACCTTGAGCATGTTCTTCTTGTCGAGCACCAGCTTGAAGATGCGCCCGTTCGGATACGCGCCCTTCGTGCCGGAGGGGCCGCGCTTGAGCCGGCCCGTCGTCGGGTCCGGAATCGCGCGCGGCTCGCCGGTGTCCGCGAAGTAGACGACGTTCGGCGAGTTGCGGTCGTAGGCGAGATCCTCGATCCGGATGAACTGGAAGATCCCGTTGTCGTTCGACCACTTCTCGAGCGCGTTCTGGTCGCCGAGCGCGACTTGGACGGGAACCCGCACGAACGTGCCCGAGACGCTCTTCGAGCCGGAGAGGTCGCCGTAGTCGTTCACGGACGGATCGTCCGACTTGAAGCCGTAGAGGGCGCCGGAGTCGTGCATGACGCCCCAGGCTCCGTGGGTGAGGTACATGTAGAGCTGCGAAGCGGGAGCGCTGAACGTGTCGTCCCCGGAGAGGATCACCGACACCTTGTAGCCCGGGATCGCCACGGCGTTCTCGTGGTTGTGCCGACCCATGCTGTAGACGGCCTTGTACTCGTCGTTCTCGATGTCGTAGGCGACGACGACGCCGGCCTGCTCGGCGCCGGGGCCTGCGGGCCACGCGGTGCCGCTCCGGTTGACGAGGTCGGTCGCCTCCTCGTTCGTCAGCAAGACGGGGCGGCCGAAGCCGTGCTCCTTGCCGGCGAGGAAATTCGAGCAGAAGCGCTGGAAGTTCGCCGTCGACGGGATCACGTAGCTGCCCGAGGTCAGCGCCTGCGTCTTCGTGTCCATCGCGATCCTGCTGACCATCGCGTTGGTGTAGTCGCTGAACCCGACCGGGAACGGCACGAGCGACGTCTCGTGGTTGACGTAGAGGTCGATGCTCGAGCCCTTGCCCTTCATCCAGGCAATCCCGTCCGGGATCGACTCGAACGTGTAGCCGGCGCCGATCTTGTCGCCGACGCTGATCAACGGCTTCACCTGGACGCCCGGCGCCACGGGCGCGAGCAGCGCCGGCGTCGAGGTCGCGGCGGCCGCGCCGGAGTTGCCCCGGGCGATTCCGGCCGCGGCAACGGCCAGGAGAGCGAGCGCGACGAGCACCGTCGCTCTCAGCATGTTGGATCGCATGTCTATCCCCCTTGGTGGATTGTGCGGCGCGGAGTATGACGAACCGGGCTAGCGGGTCGCGGAGAGGAACAGGTCGAGCAGCACGGCCGGATCGCGCCGGATCCGCGTGCCTCCGGCGACCCGTTTCCCCAACGGGAGCTGCGCTGCGTCGGCGAGCGGCCGGAGGCGGCCCTCTGCGATCAGCTGCTCGTCGACCGCACCCAGGCGGCCGGCGAACGTGGTGTAGACCGGGACGCCGAGCGCGACTGCCTCGCGGTTCATCGTCCCGCCCGCCGAGACGACGAGGTCGGCGGCGGCGATCAGGCTCTGGGCGTCGAGCGCGCGCTCGGGGACGATCAGCGAGGGGAGCCCGAGCGCCCGGATCGCGGCGCGCTGCTCGTCGGTGCGCGGGAGCACGACCGCCTGGACGGACTCGTCGCGGCCGAGCCGCTCCAGCACCTCGCGGAAGAGCGGATTGCCGTGGCGGTGGTAGAGCGAGACCTCGGGCGGCGTCCGGACGACGACGAGGGTGCGGGCGGGGTCCAGCCCCTCGACCGGGTCGGGAACCGGCTCGAAGTCTCCGAGGTAGTACTCCTCCTTCAGCCCCTCGTACCGGACGAGCTTGGGCGGCCGGGCGCCGTAGCGTGCGAGGCGCTCGGGGGGGATCGCGTCCGGGACGAGCACGCGCGTCGCCGCGCGGCAGCCGAGCTGGTGCTGGAGCCAGGCGTACTCGTAGTCGAACGCGGTCGTGCTCGGGATCCCGAGCGAGCGTGCCGTGAGGGCGAGCTCGTGCGAGCCGTGGGTGAGCGCGACGTCGAAGCCCCGCGGCTTCGCGAACCGGCGCAGCGCCCGCATCCGTCCGGCGAGCGCGCGCGCCTTGCCGAGCCGGCCGGCGCCGCCGTGGCGGGGGCCGACGACGTGGTGGGCGATCCCGTGCAGCTCGAGCAGCTGGAGCGTCTGGGCGTACTCCCGCGCGGTGACGACGACCTCGTCCCCGCGCTCGCGCAGCAAGTCGATCAGCGGCCGGAAGACGGGCACGTGGGGCGAGTTGGTGATGTCGATCCAGACGCGCACGGGCCGAGCATAGGCCGAGGGCCGCGCCGGGGTCGCCAGCACAAGCCTCGCTGAAGCGTGCGATAAGCTTCGCTTATGGATACACGCCAGTTGGCGGCGTTCTGCGCCGTGGTCGAGCGGAAGAGCTTCTCGCAGGCGGCCGACCGGCTCGGGGTGACGCAACCGGCTGTCTCGCTGCAGGTCCGGGCTCTGGAGAAGCGGCTCGGCGCGCAGCTCCTCGACCGCTCCGGCCGGCGGGTCGAGCCGACCGAGGCCGGCCTCAGGCTCTACCGCGGGGCGCAGCGGCTGCTCGCGCTCGAGGAGCAGCTGCTCGGCGAGGTCGCCGGCGACGGCGACGGAGAGATCGCCGGCGAGCTCCGGATCGGCGCCTCCACCGGCCCGGCCGCGATCGTCGTCCCGCTCCTCCTCTGCGAGTTCCAGCGCGAGAATCCCGGGGTTCGGGTGTCGCTCTCGGTCCACGACACGCATTCGGTCGTCGAGCTCGTCGCCGAGCGCGAGCTGGAGCTGGGGATCGTCGGCGCCGCCCGCCGCCACCGGTCGGTGCGCTTCGACCCGTTCTTCGCAGACGAGGTGATTCTGATCTGCCCGCCGGGCCACGCCTTCGCGGGGCGAACGGTGACCCTGGACGAGCTCCGGGAGGAGCAGTTGATCGTGATGCAGGAGGGCGCCGGCGTCCGGCAGATCGTCGAGGACGAGCTGCGAGCGCAGGGCACCCGGCTGCGCGACCTCGACGTCCGGCTCGAGCTCGGGCTGCAGGAGTCGGTGCGTAGCGCCGTCCTCGCCGGCTACGGGGTCGCGTTCATCTCGCGGCGCGCGGTCGAGGCCGATCTGTCGTCCGGCTCGCTCGTCGCGGCCCGGGTCGAGGGGCTCGACGCGACGCGGGAGATCGCACTCGTCCGCTCGACAGGACGGGCGCCGACCCGGGCCGCCGAGTCCTTCGTCGAGTTCGCCCGCGCACGGCTCGAGAGCGACCCGCCGTGATCGTCCGCTGGGGAATCGATCAGCTCGGCTCCGCGCTCGAGGAGCTCGGGGTCTCGCGGCCGTTCGCCTTCGCGACGGGCCGGCACGACCCGCTCCCGTTCGAGTCGGCCGGCCGCTGGAGCGACCTGCCGACCGAGCGGATCGACGAGGCCGCGGCCGCGGCCCGCGCGACGGGCGCGGACGTGCTCGTCGCCCTCGGCGGAGGCAGCGCGATCGACGTCGGCAAGGCGGTCTCCGCGGAGGCCGACCTGCCGCTGCTCTCGATCCCGACGACGTACTCGGGTGCCGAGTGGACGGGCTTCTACGGGATCCGCGACGCCGGCAGGCACATGCGCGGCGGGGGCGCCGGGGCGCGCACCGAGGCGATCGTCTACGAGCCGCGCCTGACTCTCGGGCTGCCGCTGCAGGAGACGGTCGGGACCGCGCTGAACGCTCTCGCGCACGCGGCCGAGGCGCTCTACGTCCGGGAGCGGAACGACACCGCCGACGAGCATGGGCTGGCCGGGGCGGAGCTGGTCGCCCGCTGGCTTCCGCCGGTGGTCGATCGGCCGGACGACCTCGAGGCGCGCACGGGGCTGCTCCGTGGGGCCTGCGAGTGCGGGGCTGCCCTCGGGGCCTCGATGCTCGGCCTCGGGCACGCGATGGCGCAGGCGCTCGGCGGCGCCTACGGGCTCCCGCACGGGGCGATGAACGCGCTCTGCCTGCCCCCTGCACTCCGCTTCAACGAGCCGGCTGTCCCCGAGGCGGTCGCACGGTTCGGCGCCGCGATCGGCTCCAGCGACCCGGCGACCCGCGTCGAGGAGCTGGCGGCGCTCGGGGGCTTCGGCCGCCTGCGCGACTTCGGTGTGGACGAGGGCGAGCTCTCCGCGGTCGCCGAGGCGGTGGTCGAGCGGGCCGGGGCGAAATCGAACCCGCGCCAGGCGTCGGCGGACGAGGTCGAGGAACTGCTGCGCTCGATCTGGTGAGACTCAGCAGCGCCCGAGCGCGGTCGTTCCGCCCGGTCCGGCGAGCACGAACGTGTTCGTCTTCCTGAACTCGAGGCAGTACGAGCTCTCGTTCGCCCGTACCAGCTCGACGAGCGGGAAGTTGTCCAGCTCGAGGGTGCCCGCGTAGCTGCCGCTCAGCAACTTCACCTGCTCGAGCTGCGACGAGACGATCCCGAGCACGTACTGCGCACTCGCGAGCTCGCCGCGCATCTCCGCCTGCGAGACGTTCTTGACCGGGTTGAGCGTGCCCTTCCGGGCCTGCGTGAGCGCGGCGTAGCCGGACAGCCCGAGGATGCCCAGGATCAAGAGGAAGCCGGTGAGCCGCAGTCCCACGCGTGACGCTATCGGCAGCACGAGCCGTTTTCTCGACCCCCGTCAGCGGTATCGCTCTCCCTCGTCCCGGCGGTACGCCCAGCCGGCAAGCACCCCGAAGGCGACGCCGTACGCGACCAGGATCCCGACCGCCCGCCAGGGGACGCCGATGCCGACGGCGACGCCGGCGAGCGAGTCGGCCAGCGCCCGCGTCGGCAGCGCAACCGACACCCGCTGGACAACCCCGGGTAAGTTGTCCGGCTTCGTCCAGAGGCCCCCGAGGTACGAGAGCGAGAGATACGCGACGTTCGCGATCGGCAGTGCCGCCCGCACCGGGGCGAGGTACCCGAGCG
The DNA here is from genome assembly GCA_963846665.1 of uncultured Gaiellaceae bacterium. Taxonomy (GTDB): domain Bacteria; phylum Actinomycetota; class Thermoleophilia; order Gaiellales; family Gaiellaceae; genus Gaiellasilicea. The sequence continues at coordinate 1,918,886 of CAWJWW010000002.1, read as the reverse complement.
CAATCCCGAGCAGGGCGAACGGGATGCTCCCGAGCCCGAGCACCGCGGCGAGCTCCAGCCAGCGGGCTGCAGGGAGCCCGGCGGGGGTCGTCAGGAGCGCGGCCACGACCACCACGCACGCGGACGCCGCGCCGACCGCGAGCGCCGCGAGGACGCGTCCTCCGAACCTCGACGCCGGCTCGATCGCAAGCGTCCGGAGATAGCGCTCCCAGGGAGTCGACCGCTCGCTCGCGATCCCGACCCCGAACTGGAAGAAGGCCACCCCGAGCACGGCGAAGCCGGCGAAGAGCGCCATCAGCACGTTCGCGTCGAAGCCGGCGCCCGGTGCGGCGAAGAAGAGAAAGAACATCGTGGGGAAGCCCACCGTGGGGATCACGTAGGCGGGGATCCGGAGCAGCTCGACCAGGCCGGCGCGGGCGTGGAGAACGGCGAGTCTCACGAGCTGTTCCCGGGCAGTCGGCGCAGTGCGTGCTCGAGCGGGAGCGGAGTGACCTCGAGCCCGTGCAGAGCCGCTCCCGCGTGAACGAGCCGCCGCACCAGCTCCTCCGGCTCCTCGGCCTCGAGCACGACTCTGCCGTCGCGCACGACCGCGGCGCCCTCGAGGTCGGGTGGAAGCGCCTCCGCGACGAAGCTGACCCGGGATCCGCCCGCGCGTCCTCTGATCTCCGCGATCGAGCCCTGCGTCACAACGCGCCCCCGGTCGATCACGACGACGGAGGTTGGCGAGCGCCTCGGCCTCCTCCAGGTAGTGCGTCGTCAGGAGGACCGATCCGCCCGCCGACGTGAAGTCGCGGAGGGCACTCCAAACCGCGTTGCGCGTTGCCACGTCCAATCCCGTCGTCGGCTCGTCGAGGACGACGAGCTCGGGTGCGCCGGCGAACGCGAGCGCGACGGCGAGTCGCCGCTTCTCGCCCCCCGAAAGCCCGCCTGCCTGGCGTGCCGAGAGCTCCTCGAGCCCGAAACGTCCGAGCAGCTCCCCGGTCGGAGCAGGCTTCGGATAGTGGGCCCGGACGAACTCGACGAGCTCACCGACCCTCAGCGTCCCCGGGAAGCCGAGCTCTTGGGGGGTCGTGCCTAGCCGAAGCCGCGAGCGTGCCTTGCGCGGATCGGCCCCGAAGAGGAGCGCGGTGCCGCTGTCCGGCCGGCGGAGCCCGAGCAGGAGTGAGATCGACGTCGTCTTTCCGGCGCCGTTCGGCCCGAGGACGGCGAGCAGCTCTCCGGGAGCCGTCGCGAACGAGACGCCGGCGAGAGCCTCATGGCGGCCGAACCGCTTGGTTGCGTCGAGGAGCTCGGCGGGCGGGCTCATCCGGGCTCCGGGCGGACGGCTGCCGGCCGCAGGCTCGGCTGCCAGGCGACGAGCAGGTTGTAGGCCGCGTGAGCCGCGACCGCAGCGATCAGGCGTCCGGTCGCCAGATAGGCACCGCAGAACATCGCGCCCGTGAGCAGGTGAGCGCGGCGTCCGTGCCTGTGAGTCGCCGCGAAGGCCACGGTGGTGACCACCGCGGCCGGAACGGTGCCTGCGGCGGCGAGCACGCCGAAGAGGAAGCGCCGCCAGAGCACCTCTTCGACGCCCGCCCAGACGAGCAGAAAGGCTGTCTGGGATCGTGACGGGGCGCGGCGGGCCGCTGCCGCCTCGGGCCGGCGCGAGGGCGGCGTAGAGCGCGAGCCCCGCGACCGCACCGGCGAGGGCGGCTGTGCCGGTCGTCCAGGGGACGTTTCGGGGGGAGTCGAGCTCGACGAGGAGCGACGCCGCGGCGCCGCTGGCGAGCAGCATGAGCCGGATCCAGAGCGCGCGCGGGCTCACGGCTCGCTCCGCCGGCCGATCGCGACCAGGTAGACGGTGGACTCGTCGACCCCGTCGACGCCGAGCAGATGGTCGACGGCGCCGTCGTAGTAGCCGCCGAGGGGGAGGGCCGTCAGACCGAGGCCGGTGGCGACGAGGAGCAGGTTCTGGACTGCGTGACCCGCCTCGAGCAGCGCAAAGCGGTAGCCGCGCTGCCCGTACTTGAAGCGCGACCGCCAGAAGACCGCGGTCACCGCGACGAACGCTGCACCGTCGGCGAAGAGCTCCGGCGCCACGAGCGCACCCTGCCAGCGGGGCGAGTGGGCGCCCGAGGTGGGCGAGGGAATGCTGGGACGCGTCGTAGTGGTGCACGGCCCGGTCGATCCCGTCGACGCGGGTCGGGAGCAGGTACAGCTCGAGGGGGTAGAGGGCTCCACCCGACGGCGCGTACCGCCGTGCTGAGCCGGCGGCGGCGAGCAGCGAGCCGGCTGCGGCCGCGCTGATGCTCGAGCCGGGGGCCGGGGCGAGCGAGCGGCGAGATCGCAGGGCCTTCGAGAGGCGGATCCCCGGCAGCGACGGCTCCGGCAGGGGCGTCTGCGGCCGGTGGGGATGCCTGCGGCTCGCGCGCACGATCGACTCCCCGAGCTCGGCGTGCTCCTCCACGATCCGGACTCCCCGCATCTGCTGCGCAGCCGTGGACGGATGCAGCTTCGCGGCCTCGTGGTAGCCCTCGGCGGGGTCGTCGAGCTCGACGCCGTCGCCGTAGACGACGGCGGCGAACTGCACGGTGGGGGTCTGCCTGCTCAGGGGAAGGGGTGAGGGTCGGGATTGAGATCGTCCTCCGTGCGGATGTGTGCCGTCAACCTGTCCTTTGCGGCCACGTCGAAGTAGCGCGGGCAGCCGAGGAAGCGGGCGCGTTGCACGACGTCGAGAGCGCACAGCCCCGGCGCGAGCGTCCGGATCACGTGCAGGCCGGCGGCGCGAACGTCGGGCGCGGTGACATCGACGGCGTAGCAGCCGGAGCCGGCCGCTCGCACTCGCGCGACCAGCTGCTCGATCAGCCCATCCTCGAGGGAGGGCAGGCCGGCAACGGCTTCGGCGTCGACGCTCTCGGTCGACGTCGAGCAGGAAGTCGGCGGCCGCCGCTCGGTCGGCGTCGGCGTAGAAGCGGATGTGGTCCTCGAACGAGGTGAGCTCGTCGGGCTCGAGCCGCCGCTCGTCGATCAGGGCGAGCCTGCGGGCGGCGGAACGGCACGCGAAGGCCTCGGCGAGCGCCTTCACCCAGGCGCGGCCGAGCTCTGGTGCGGCGGCGGATCCGACGCCCAGGGCGCCGGCGCTCCCCGGGGCCCGGACGACCCCGAGGACGGTCGGGACGCCATGGAAGCTCGAGAGGTCGAGCGCGGTGTACTCGACCCCGGTCGGCGCGAAGAGCCGCTCGTCGAGGCGGACGAGCTCCTCGTGCGCTCCCGGAAGCAGCTGGGGCTGTGCGATCCGGAGCGACCAGGTCAGCATGAAGGCATCCCGCTCGAGCAGCTCGAGCAGGCCGCTCGCGATCGCACCGTCGCGCGAGCCGGCGCAGGCGAGGCCGGAGCTCGTCGAGTAGGCGAAGCGGGGCTCGCCGGGGAGGACGACGTCGCAGAGGTAGACCAGCTCCGCCGGCAGCCACGCCGGCTCTCCCGTGGCGAGGTCGACGCCCTCGACCCAGCGGAGGCGCGTCTCGCGGGTCGGCCTGGCGAAGGGGAAGCTCCGCTGCCGGTACTGGCTCTCTGCGAACGGCGCGAGCGTCTGGAGTGGAACGGCGTCAGGACCGAGCTCGGCCGCCGTCGCCAGGACGAGCCGGTCGGGGGGAACCGCGCTCGCCGAGTAGCGCTCGACGGCCTCGCCGATCGCGGCCGTGGCAGCCTCCGCGGGCGTCAGCCCAGCGCCGCCGAGCCCGGCCGTGTGACCGAGATCGGCTCCGATCGTCTCGAGGCCGTCGGCGAGCTCGCAGCAGAACCGCGCGAGGCGGGGCTCGTCCGGGCCCGCCATGCACTCCTCGAGCACAGGCACGAGCCCGACGTCCGGGTCGGCGAGCGCGCGCATGGTCTCCGGAAGCTCGGCGAGGACGCTCACGCGACGGCCTCGTGCCAGGGCGCGGCCGGGGCGAGGCCGGCGACGGGCGAGCAGACCGGGCAGCGCGGCACACGGAGGACGAGCCGGCGCGACACGGTAGGTGACGGGTCGAGCGTGACCGTCGCAAGCACGCCGGGAACGGAGGGGTCGGCCGCCGCGAGCCAGCGAAGCGTGAGGTCCGCAGCGAGCGCCGCGACGAGGGCCGCCAGGATCGGCGGGGGCTCGGCCGCGACGGGCGTCGAGGCGAGCAGAGCGTGATCCGGAGCGCAGCCGCTCGTCGAGCGGCGGCGGATCCGGACGCACTCGGGACAGGCGGTTTCCCCGGGGACGACGAGCGGCCCGATCTCGGCGAGGCGGCCGTCGAAGCCGCCGATCGGGAGCCAGGGAAGGCGACGTGCGTGCCGATCGCGGTTGAGCGTCGCGAGATCCGTTGCAGACAGCCCCGCAGCGACGACGAGGTCGGTGTCGAGGCCGTCCTCGCTCGACCCCGATCCCGGATCGGAGCAGCAGCCCGGCGAGCGGCGCAGTACCGGGCCCGACGAGCGTGACCCTGGCCGAGCGGAGGCGGGCCGCAACGGCGGCCGGTGCGTCCCCGGCCGCGGCGGCGAGGCCGTGGGCGGTCGCACGGATGGCGTCGTCGGGGTCGAGCCGCGGCCCCTCGGTGACGAGCCCGTGGCGGCCGAGCACGGCCAGGGCGTTCTCGACAGCCGCGCCGATCCGCGGCCCGACCTCCTCGACGAGCTCGGCGCACGTCCGGGTGCCGTCGAGGAGTGGGAGCAGGGCGGGGAGCAGCTGCCGGGCCGCGTGGCCGCCGAGCGCGACGACGGTGCCTCCGTGCTCGAGGAGGAGACCGTCGTCGCTCTCGGCGAGCCGGTACCACGGCTTCAGCAGCGGGCGGATGGGGATCGCCGGGGAGGGGCGTCCGCTCAACAGCCCAGCCAGCAGGTGCAGCAGCACGAGCTGCTCGAGGAGCAGCAGTCGACGTTGACCGCGAAGAGGGCGCGGGAGCGACCCCGCTCCTCCCCGACGAGGTCGAGCAGCTCTTCGGTGAGCGTGTCGAGGCGCGCTCGCATCAGCCGCAGAGGAACACGCAGCCGCAGCAGCAACAGCTGCAGCAGTCGATGTTCAGCGCGTAGAGCGCGCGGTCGGCGCCGCGCCGCTCGGCGGTGAGCTCGAGGAGCTCGGCGGTGAGTCGGTCGAACATGGCACGTCCCTTCGTCGGTGGACCGGGTGCGCCGTCCGGGGAAGGCGCGTCCGTTCGAGCTTGCCCGGACGAAGCCGGTCCTTCGTGGCAACTCGGTAACGGAGGTGTCACAGAAGTGTGAATAAGCAACGCTAATGCCGCAGATAACGACCGCTGGTATCCTGCGGGGGTGACGGACGGCACCCATTTCGACGTGCTCGTGATCGGGAGCGGCGCCTCCGGGCTCGCGGCCGCGGTCTCCGCCGAGGCGAGCGGCGCCCGGGTCGCGCTGGCGACGAAGGGCTCGATCCAGGCCTGCAACTCGGCAAAGGCGCAGGGAGGGATCCAGGCCTCCTTCGGAGACGACGACTCGCCCGAGCAGCACGCCCAGGACATCTGGCGCAGCTCGCACGAGAGCGCCGATATGCGACTCGTCGAGGCGCTGACCGGCGATGCGCGCAGCGCGATCCACTGGCTCGAGGAGCTGGGCGTCGAGTTCACGAGAGAGAACGGCGGCTACCGGCTCGCCCGCTGCGGCGGTGCGAGCGCGAAGCGGCTGCTCCAGGTCGGCGACCGCACCGGTCACGCGATCACCAAGGGGCTCCGCGACGCCTTCGAGTCGGGCACGGGAACGCTCTTCGCCAACAGCCCGCTCCAGGAGCTCGAGCAGCGCGAGAACGGCTGGCTCGCCCGTTGCGGCGAGCACGCTCTCGAGGCGAGCACGGTCGTCCTCGCCGCCGGAGGCCGCTGCTTCCGCGTCGCGGAGGAGCGCGGCGAGCTCTCCACCAACCACCCGAACGCGACCGGCGAGGTGACGCAGATCGCGCTCGGCGTCGGAGCGCAGGCGCGCGACCTCGACGAGCTCCAGTACCACCCGAACGGCGGCGCCTGGCCGGAGACGATGCAGGGCTACTCGATCCCCGAGACGACGCGGGCCTACGGCGCCGTGCTCCTGAACGCCGACGGAGAGGAGTTCACCGACTCGCTCGGCCCGCGCGACGTCGTCTCGCAGGCGATCTTCGACGAGGTCGCGAAGGGCAAGGGCGTCGAGACCCCGGACGGACGCCCCGCTGTCTACCTCGACACGACGCGGATCGCGCAGGCCGACGCGGAGGTCTCGCTTCCCTACATGCTGCGGCGTTACCGTGGCGGAGGCATCGACCCGCTCGAGGAGAAGCTCCTGACCTACCCCGTCCTCCACTACCAGAACGGCGGCCTCGTGATCGACACCGACGCGCGGACGACCGTGGAGGGCCTCTACGCCTGCGGCGAGATCGCCGGCGGGACACACGGGCGCAACCGGATGATGGGAAACTCTCTCCTCGAGTGCGTCGTCTTCGGGCGGCGTGCGGGCCGGACAGCCGCAGAGGAGTCGACCGCATGAGCACAGTCACCACGACCGATCTTCAGCACGCCGTCGAGGATGCCGCGGCGCATCTCTACGTCTGGGCGCTGAAGGACATCCCCCAGGACCTGCGGGACGCGCTCGGGGCGGCGCGGGAGCGGGAGACCTCCGTGACGGGGCGGCGCGTCCTCGAGACGATCCACCGGAACGTCGAGATCGCGGACGCCGAGCAGAACCTCGTCTGCCAGGACACCGGGATCGCGGTCTACACCGTCCGGGTCGGCGAGCACTTCCCGCTCCACCCGGTACGGATCTACGAGGCGCTCCGCGACGGGACCGCGCGCGCGACGGTCGAGCACCCGCTCCGCTCGAACGCCGTCCACACGCTGACGCGCGAGAACACCGGCCCGAACATCGGCTACCGGCTCCCGATCGTCCACTGGGAGTTCGTCGCCGACTGGGACGGGCTCGACGTCAAGTGCGTGCCGAAGGGGTCGGGCTCCGAGAACATGAGCTTCCTGAAGATGTGCGTCCCCGCCGACGGGGTGAAGGGCATCAAGCAGTTCGTGCTCGAGTCGATCGTCGGCGCGGGCGGCAAGCCGTGCCCGCCCGGGATCGTCGGGGTCGGGATCGGCGGCACCGCCGACTACGCGATGTACCTCGCCAAGGAGGCGATCACCCGCCCGGTGGGGACGCGGAACGCCGACCCGCTCGTGGCGCAGCTCGAGGAGGAGCTCCTCGGCCTGCTGAACGAGACCGGGATCGGGCCGATGGGCCTCGGCGGCGACGTGACCGTGCTCCAGTGCCACGTCGAGCATGCCGACACCCACATGACCCTGAACCCGGTCGCGGTCAACTACCAGTGCTGGGCCGCGCGCCGCGCCTCCGTCCACGTCGCCCCCGACGGCTCCGTCGAGTTCGATCGCGAGTTCTGATGGCGGCGCACGAGCTCACCTTCCCGATCACCGACCCGCAGGAGATCCTCAAGCTCCGCGCGGGCGACGAGGTCACCGTCCAGGGGCACATCGTCGGGATCCGCGACCGCACCCAGATCAGGATCTTCGACGAGGGCGTCGAGCCGCCGCTCGACCTCGCGGGCGCCTTCCTCCTCCACACGGCGCCCAACGTGCGCAAGCTCCCTGACGGAAGCTACGAGAAGATCTGCATCGGCACGACGACGAGCGCCCGAATGGTGCGCTTCACCGAGCCGCTGGGCCGTCAGCTCGGCGTCCGCGCGATCTGCGGCAAGGGCGGCTTCCCCGACGAGGCGATCGCGCCCATGCACGAGCTCGGGATGGTCTACTTCGCGATCGTCGGCGGAGCCGCCGCCCTCGAGACGACGCAGATCGAGGAGATCGAGGAGGTGCACTGGGAGGATCTGATGCCCGAGTGCCTCTGGAAGTTCCGGGTCAAGGACTTCGGCCCGCTCACGGTCGGGATCGACGCCCACGGGAACTCGCTCTACCACGACGTCCAGTCCGCCGCCCAGGAGAAGCTGAAGGAGCTGTATGCACGCCTCTAACGGAGAGCCGCCGCCGAACTTCCTCGACCTGCCCGCCCGGCCGGCGAAGCCGCGCGAGAGCGGCCTCACCCACGTGATGGACAAGGGGATGGGGATCCGCGAGATCGAAGGAATGTTCGACACCGCCGGCGAGTACGTGGACATCGTCAAGCTCGGCTGGGGCACGAGCTACGTCACCAACAACCTCGAGAAGAAGATCGCGCTCTACCGCTCCTTCGGCACGCCGATCGTCTGCGGCGGCACGCTCTTCGAGGCGGTCTGGCGGCGGGGCAAGATGGACGGGTTCAAGTCGTGGCTCGAGCACTACCGCTTCTCCCACGTCGAGATCTCGGACGGGACGCTCGACATCCCCCGCGAGGCGAAGCTGGAGCTGATCGCCGACTTCGCCCGCGACTTCACCGTCCTCTCCGAGGTCGGCTCGAAGGACTCCGAGGTCGTCTTTGCGCCCTACCAGTGGGTGCAGTGGATCAAGGAGGAGAAGGAGGCGGGCTCCTGGAAGGTGATCACCGAGGCGCGCGAGGGCGGCACGGCCGGGATCTTCCGCAAGGACGGCGACATGCGCACCGGCCTGATCGACGAGATCGCGCACGAGATCGACTTCCACGACCTGATCTGGGAGGCGCCGTCGAAGAGCTCCCAGGCCTGGTTCATCACGCACTTCGGGCCGGAGGTCAACCTCGGCAACATCGCGCCCGAAGAGGTGATCCCGCTCGAGACGCTCCGGCTCGGCCTCCGCGGCGACACGCTCGAGCAGCTGCTCGCACCCGAGGACGCCCCCGCGGGGTGAGCGAGCCGGACTGGCGCGCGATCCGGGCGAGCCGGGTCGTGCGGAACCATCTCGGGGAACGGGCGCCGTCCGAGCGGCTCGTCGAGGTCGTCCGTGACCTCGGCGGCGTCCAGGCGCAAGTGCTGGCCTCCGCCGAGCTGCAGCTCGCGGCGCGGGTCGAGGGGATCGAGCAGGCCGACGTGCAGGCTGCGCTCTGGGAGGAGCGGACGCTCGTGAAGACGTGGACGATCCGCGGCACGCTCCACCTGCACGCGTCGGACGAGCTCGGCCTCTGGACGGCCGCACGGCATGCCGTCGTCGGCGCCGCCGACCACGCCGCCGAGGGGCTCGACGACGTCGAGGCCGTGGTCGCCGCGATCGACGATGCCCTGCGCGGGTCGTGCCTGACTCGCGAGCAGCTGGCAGACGCCGTCGTCGAACGAGTCGGCGCCGGGCCTCGTGAGCACCTCACCTCCGGCTGGGGCCGCTACCTCGGCGACGCGGCCGACGCCGGTGTGCTCGTCTTCGGGCCGCCGCGGGGCGGAACGTCACCTTCGTCCACGCGACCGACTGGCTCGGTGCGTGCCGCCGCTGGGAGCCGGAGGAGGCGCTGCGCGAGGTCGCCCGGCGCTACGCCGCCACCTACGGGCCCGTCGGCCCGGCCGAGTTTCGCGAGTGGTTCGCCTCCCGGAGCTTCCGGATGGCAGCGGCCCGCGAGGCGTTCGCGGGCGTGGAGCAGCCCCTGGTGGCCGGAGCGGGCGGCGGCGTCCGCCTCATCCCCGAGTACGACGCCTACATCCTCGGCTTCCGGGAGCGCGACGAGCTCGTCCCGCCCGAGGTCCGGGAGCAGGTGGCCGCGCACGGGAAGGGGAAGTACGAGGGCCCGGCCGGGACGCCGTTCCTCCTGATCGATGGCCTCTGTGCGGGAATCTGGCAGCGGCGGAAGACGGGCCGGCAGGCGACGATCACCGTCCAGCCCGCACGGCGCCTGACCCGCTCCGAGCGCTCCGGCGTCGAGGCCGAGGCCGACAGGATCGGGCACTTCCTGGGTGTGCCCGTCTTGCTGGACGTGGTCGGCCGCTGACTGTGCTTGCTACGGTCACCCCGCATGGATGCCGACCGTCTGCCGCCCCACCTCCGCCGCGTCGTCGACGCTGCCGAGACGGTGGACGAGCGGCTGCTCGTGCTCCTCTTCGTGCGCAAGGCCGAGCCGGCACCCGATCTCGCCGAGATGCTCGGCCTCGAGCGGGCGGAGCTCGTCCCCGCGCTGGGACGGCTCTCGCAGGCAGGGCTCGTCTCGCACCAGCGCCCCGAGGGCGAGCCGATCCACTGGTTCGCGACCCGCGAGGGGAAGGTGCAGGGCGAGCGGCACCATCGGGCGATCGCGTCCCGGCTCGTCGCGGAGCCCGAGCCCGAGGTCGCCGACGCTCCGGACGAGCCCGCCTCCGCGGCGCCGGGGGAGCAGCCCATCGAGCATCAGAAGGTCAAGTCGCGGCGCCGCGTCGCGATCGACCAGAACGAGAAGACCGGCTTCTCCTGGGACTAGGCCCGGCCGACGGCGACGTGCGTGGCCATCGGGGCCACGGCCGGGTCGCCGACCTTTGAGCGAATCGCGGCCGCGATCGCCTCGAAGAGCATCGTCTTCTCCTCGACCGGGTCGGCCGCGATCGCCACGGCCATCGGAGAGCCCTCCATGAACGAGCGGGTGAAGTCCTCGGCCGATGCGAACCGTGCCGTCCCGTCGATCTGCTCAACCTCGACGTCCGTGAAGCCGGCCGCGTCGACGAGGCGACGCAGCTCCTCGCCGTCGGGAAAGGAGAAAGGAGCGCGCGCGACGGGCTCACGATCCGGGTAGCGCTCACGGACGACCCCGGCGAGGGTGTCGTGCATCGGCGAGGTCGCGATCTCGCACCAGCAGGCGACGAGTGCCCGGCCGCCGGGGACGAGGACGCGGCGCATCTCACCGAGCGCCGCGGCTCTGTCGGGGAAGAACTGGAGTCCTTGCTGGCACGTGACGAGGTCGAAGGAACCGTCCTCGAACGGGAGCGCAGTCGCGTCTCCTTCCACGTACTCGATCGGCAGTCCCTCGGACTTCTCGCGGGCCACCGAGAGCATCGCCGGCGTCAGGTCGACTCCGACCGCGCGCCGCGAGCCCGGGGCAGCGCTCGAGCGCACGCCGGAGGACGATCCCCGTCCCGGTGGCGACGTCGAGCAGCCGCTCGCCGTCCTGCGGGCCGGCCCGGTCGAGCAGCTTCTCCGAGAACTCGGTGAAGAAGGCGGGAACGTTCAGCTCCTCGTAGACCGCGGGGAACGCGGCCGGCTCGCTCCAGCGCATCTCGCTCATGGACCGAGCATACGCCTCCTGGTCAGCGGCGCCAAAAGGCGAGCACGGCCCCGACGATCTCGCCCTCGGCCAGCACCGGGGTGGAGACGTAGGCGACCGGGAGCAACGTCCCGTCCTTGCGGACGAAGACGTCCTCGGTCTCGGCGAACTCCTCGCCGGACTCGAGCACCGCGAGCAGGTGGCACTCCTCACGCGGGTAGGGCGTGCCGTCGGCGCGAAGGTAGTGGACGGCGTCGTGCATGTTCCTGCCACGCAGCTCGGCGGCCGTCCAGCCGAGCAGCTCCTCGCCCTTGGGGTTCAGCTCCTCGAGGCAGCCGTGCTCGTCGAGCACGTAGGCGCCCTCGCCGAGGCTGTTCCGGAAGGCGGCGTCCCGGGCGATCCGGGCGAGGTGGGGGAGGAGGGTGGACAATTGCTTGCCTCGACGGTAGCGCAGCCGGATCGGCCTAGAATCGCGCATGGCATACGACGAGGAGCTGGCGGCTCGGATCCGGGAGCTCGCTGGGCTCCGAGGCGGGTCTCACGGAGCAGAAGATGTTCGGCGGGCTCGCGTTCCTGATCGGCGGCAACATGGCGATTGCGGCGAGCGGTCAGGGCGGGATCATGGTCCGCGTCGATCCCGAGCAGACGGAGACGCTGCTGGCGACGACGGACGCGCACCCGATGGAGATGCGCGGCCGGGAGATGCGCGGCTGGCTCCGCGTCGCCCGCGAGCACGTCGGGACGACGCAGCAGCTCGCCGCCTGGGCCGAGCGCGGCGTCGCCTACGCCCGCTCGCTGCCGGCGAAGCGCTAGAAGTCGATCCGCATGACGGCGCGGCGGAGGGTCGGCCGGCCGACCTCCCTGAACCCGGCCGCCTCGAAGGCGCTCCGGGTGCCGACGTGGAGCTCCATCGCCATCTCGGCCCGTCCCGGCTCGGTGACCATCGGGTAGCCCTCGAGCGCCCGGGCGCCACGCTCGCGCGCAAAGTCGACGGCTGTCCGGGCGAGCAATGTGCTGATCCCCTGACGCCCGTAGCCGGCGCGGGTGACGAAGCAGGTGACGGCCCAGACGCTCTCGTCTGCCTTGTCCTCGTCCCGGCCGTCCCAGGGGACGCGGGTCTTCGTCAGGAGGCGCGGGTACGCGGTTCGCGGCTCGACTGCGCACCAGCCGACCGGTTCGTCGTCCAGATAGGCGACGAGCCCGCTGGTCGCCTTCGACCGCGGGTTGCCGCAATCGGCTTGGGCACGGAGCCGGAAGGCGAGCTCCTCGCTTCCGACCGACCGCCACGACTCGCCGCGCTCCATCTTGTACCGCTGGCACTGGCACGTCGCCGGGGCGGCACGTGAGCCGAGCACGGCCTGCACGTCCTCCCAGCTCGCCTCGTTCGCGGGGACGATTTTCGGCTCGGCCGTCATGCGGAAACGGGCGTCAGACCGCGTCGAGGAAGCCGAGCGTCCGCTCCTCGAGCTGCCTCGCGGCGGCCTCGTCGTGGTCGGGCAGGCTGCTGTCGGCGAACAGGTGCTTGTCGCCGGGGTAGAGGAAGAGCTCGACGCCGTCGGTCTCGGCAAGCTCCTGCGCGGACGGGAGATCCTCCTGCGCCCACTCGTCGCCCTCCATCAGGTGGATCTGGGCGGGGACGCCTGCCGGCCACTCGCCGAACTCCGACGCCGGCAGCGCGGCCGAGTAGAAGAGGCCGCCCTTCGCGCCGGGCCGGGTCTGGACGAGCTGCTGCGCGCCCATCACGCCGAGCGAGAAGCCCGCGTAGACGAGCTCGTCCGGCAGGCCCTCGGCCGCGGCCAGCATGCGCTCGCCGAGCGTGCCGAAGCCGACCTCCTTGGCGTAGCCGATCCCCGCGTCGAGGTCGGCGAACGTCCGGCCGTCGTAGACGTCGGGCGTGTGGACGACGTGTCCGGCGGCCCGCAGCGTCTCCGCGAACGCGAGCACCCCGTCCGTCCGACCCTGGGCGTGATGGAAGAGCAGGACTTCGGCCACGCTGCGACCCCTTTCGCTCGCTGACGCCGGGACGCTAACGAATCCCTCCGCCGTCTGGCACGATCCAGCGGTGGTTCCCGAGGCCGAGCTCATCGAGACCGAGCACGGGCGCGTCCCCAAGGGCGAGGGCTGGTTCGTCCTCAACGCCCGGGAGGCGCAGTGGTGGCAGCGGAACGGCCGCGGAGTCCTCTGCGAGTTCGAGGGCGCGGGCTTCGAGGGCGCGACCGACTTCCACCAGCTCGGGATCAACCTGACGATCCTGGCGCCCGGCGAGCCGATGGCGATGTACCACCGCGAGACCGACCAGGAGGACTTCCTCGTGCTCGCCGGGGAGGCGCTCGCGATCGTCGAGGGCGAGGAGCGGCCGCTTCGCCGCTGGGACTTCGTCCACTGCCCTGCCGGAACCGAGCACGTGCTGGTCGGGGCCGGCGACGGGCCGTGCCTGATCCTCGCAGCCGGCGCCCGCGCTTCCTCGACGGGCGCCGACTGGGGCGCGTACACGGTGGACGAAGCTGCGCAGCGGCACGGCGCGGGCGTCGAGGAGGAGACGACCGAGCCGAGCGAGGCATACGCCCGCTTCGGCAAGAGCGAACTGACCCGGTATCGCGAGGGCTGGCTCCCCGACTAGCTCACCGGGCCTGGGCGGCGAGCTTCGCCAGCACCGCGTCGACGCGCTCGAAGCCGCGCTTCGCGCCCTCCTCGACGCCGTACTGCATCGTCAGGTCGCGCTGCTCCGTCGACTCGAAGCGCATCGTCTGGGTCAGCTTCGTCCGCTCGCCCAGATCCTCGAACTCGAGCGTCTGCAGGTGGTTCTGGAACGTCTGGACGAGGCGCGCGGGCGGGTCGACCTCGTGGAACTCGCCCTCGACGACGCCGTGCGCGGTCCGGAAGCGGTAGGTGCCGCCGGGACGGACGTCCATCTCCTCGACCACGGTGCCGTCGCCCCACCACTCGGGGATCAGCTCCGGATCCGTCCAGACGGAGAAGACGTGCGTCGCGCGGCGCGTCGAAGACCCGCTCGACGCGGATCTCGAGCTCGTTCGGGGTGGTGACGGTGGTGCTCATCGTGCTCCTTTCGTTCGTTCGACGACCTGGGCGAAGCGGTCGAGCCGCCCCAGCCAGATGCTGATCCCCTCGAAGGCGTACGGCACCAGCGTGCACCTGCGCGCGCGGCCGACCTTCTCGGTGGCGACGAGGCTCGCGTCCTCGAGCAGCCGGACGTGCTTGCGCATCCCGGTCAGCGACATCCCGAAGGGCTCGGCGAGCTCTCCGATCGTCGCCCCGCCGCCGGAAAGCCGTTCGAGCACAGCCCTCCGGGTAGGGTCCGCGAGCGCTGCGAACGCGCGATCGACATCGTTGGTATGGTGAACCATCTGGTTCAGTATTGCAGATCGACGACAGAAGGGGAACAGACGATGAAGCGGAGCGAGACGACGACCGGGGGCGAGTCCCCCTCCCGCCTGATCGACGAGAGGATCGAGGAGCTGGACGACTGGCGCGGCGAGGCGCTCGCCCGGATCCGCGCCCTCGTCAAGGAGGCGGTCCCCGACGTGGTCGAGGAGTGGAAGTGGCGGGGCGTGCCGACCTGGTACAGCGACGGCATGCTGCTCACCGGCGAGACCTACAAGGACAAGGTGAAGGCGACGTTCGCCAAGGGCGCCTCGCTCGAGGATCCGGCGGGGCTCTTCAACTCGAGCCTCGACGGCAACGTCCGGCGCGCGATCGACCTGCACGAGGGCGAGGAGCTCGACGGTGACGCCTTCAAGGAGCTCGTCCGCGCGGCGGCGGCGCTGAACGCGTCCCGCTAGGCGGGAGCGCCGCGGCGCGCGAGCAGGACGCTGACGATCGCGACCCAGAGGAACCCGGCGAACGTCGGCAGCTCCGGTGAAGCCGGGGTCGACCGTGGCGAACGCCGTGCCGACGAGCTGGAGCACCGCGATCACGATCGCGCTCCACCCGAGCCAAGCCGGAAGGGCACGTGTCCGGAGCGAGCGGGCGCCGACGCCGGCGAGCCACATCGCGAAGAAGAGGAACGAGATCGCGAGCACGACGCTTCGGAGGTCGAGGAACCGCGCCGCGCTCTCGGCGTCGTCCGGTCGGTTGAGCACCGGCGCGAGGCAGGCGGTGCCGACCAGCGCGAGGGCCACGTAGATCAGCGCGGGGCCGACGACGGGGCTGTCGCCGGCGTCACGGTCTGCGCCCCGAACGCGCGACCACACGAAGGCGGCGAAGAGGACGAAGAGCCCATAGCCGACCACGGCGACGTACTCGCCGATCCAGACGCGGGTGGGATCAGCGTCGCGGATGTACGCCGCTACGTCCTCGACGCCGGCGTCCAGGCTGTGTCGCCCCGCGCCGGACGTTCCCCCGATCGCCGCCGACCCCAGGAAGACCAGGAGCACGTATCCGACCCCGCTCAGGGCGGGCAGGCGGGAGAAACGGCGGCGAGCGCTCTCGACCATCGCGGCGCGAGGCTAGCGAATGGCCCGGACGTAGAGGCAACGAGGCAGGCGGCCGCGATGTGCGCAAGACTCCGCCCGCCATCGACCGCACGCGACGAGACGAGGAGGACGAGATGCCGGTAGAGGAAGCGAGCTCGGAGGAGACCCCGTACGGCCGCTACGTCACGTCGGAGGGCTGGTTCGTGCTCAACCTGACGGAGGCGCTCGCGATCCGGAACGAGGAGAAGGGCGGCGCCGAGCTACCAGCTCGAGCCCCGGGAGGCGCCGTTCCGCGACTTCGGCATCAACGTGCGCGTGCTCGCGCCGGGCCAGCCGAACGGGCTCTACCACGACGAGAACGCGCAGGAGGCCTTCCTCGTCCTCTCGGGCGAGTGCACGCTGCTCGTCGAGGAGGAGGAGCGGACGCTGAAGCAGTGGGACTTCTTCCACTGCCCGGCCGGGACGCGGCACATCTGCGTCGGCGGCGAGGAGCCGTGCGTCGTCCTGATGGTCGGCGCCCGCCCCGAGGAGGAGGTGCTGCACTACCCGGTGAGCGAGCTCGCGGCGAAGCACGGCGCCTCGGCGGCGAAGGAGACGTACGACCCGGACGAGGCGTACGCCGACTGGCCCGGCGAGCACGTGCCCGTGCGCCTGCCGTGGCCGCTTGGCTAGGGCGTCGGCTTGCGCCGGAGCAGCCGCGCGAGGTTCAGGTCGTAGCCCCAGCCGAACGCCTTCGGGGTGAGCAGCCGCGGCTCGTCCCGGTTCCACCAGCGCTCCTTGATCCGGGCGACGGTCGGGCGGCGCCAGTCGTACGGCATCCCCAGGAATGTTCCGGTCTTGCTCTTCCTCACCACTCCGGCAGTGTAGAACGGTCGAGGTTCCTCGACCGATGACTTCCGAGGGGCCGGGCGGTCCTTGGCTCGTGTCGACGGAGGAGAACCGATGAGCAAGCTCAAGCTGAGCATCACGATGTCGATCGACGGCTTCGTCGCCGGTCCGGAGCAGTCGCCCGAGCACCCACTCGGAGTCGGTGGCGAGCAGCTGCACGGTTGGCTGCTTCCGCTGAAGGCGTTCCGCGAAAGCCACGGCGGCGAGGGCGGCGAGGTCAATGCGAGCACGCGCTTCGCCGAGGAGATCCTCGGGGGCGCTGGCGCGACGATCATGGGCCGGAACATGTTCGGCGGCGGTCATGGGCCGTGGGACGAGTCGTGGCAGGGCTGGTGGGGCGACGATCCGCCCTACCACCATCCCGTCTTCGTCCTCACCCACCATCCGCGCGAGCCGCTGGAGCTGCAGGGCGGGACGACGTTCCACTTCGTCACGGACGGCATCGAGTCCGCGCTCCACCAGGCCCGGGCAGCGGCCGGCGAGAAGACCGTGTCGCTGGGGGGCGGGGCGTCCGTCGCGCAGCAGTACCTCGCGGCGGGCCTGCTCGACGAGATCGTCGTCTCGGTCGTCCCCCTCCTGCTCGGCGGCGGTGCCCGGCTGTTCGACGACGTGGGAACCGGAGAGCTCGAGCAGGTCGAGTCGGTCGAGGCGCCCGGGGTGACTCACATCAGATACGTCCGGGCCTAGCCTGCCCGCGGTGCAGTAGCGTCTCCCGCCATGGTCGTCGTTCGCGAAGCGATCCAGGGTGACGCCGAGGCGATCTCCCGGATCGGCCGCACGGCGATGCCCGTGCAGTTCGACGGGCTCGTCGACGCCGTCGTGGTCGACGCGGTGGCGACGCAGACCTACGAGCCCGTCGCGGTCGCCGACTGCATCGCGAGGTGCTCCGACGACGAGGGCTCCGTGTTTCTCGTCGGCGAGGTCGACGGCACCGTCGTCGGCTACCTGCACTACGACTCGTTCGGGCCGGAGCCGGAGCTCCACCGGATCTACATCGACGGGCGGTTCCGGAGCCAGGGAGTAGGCGCCGCCCTCGTCGAGGAGTTACACGCGCGACTCCGGCCCGACACGTACATCCTGCTCGTCGTCAAGGGAAACGACGGCGCCGTCCGCTTTTACGAGCGCCACGGTCTCGTCCAGGAGGCGCTGCTCGACGGGATCGAGCACTACGAGGAGGCTGGTGTGAGCTTCCCGCCCGACCCGACGCCGTTCCAGCTCGTCGTGATGCGGTACCGGGCCTCGAAGGCGGGGGCCGCCTAGGGCGCAGCGATCGGGCTCGCGGCGATCGCGATCGAGCCTTCTACCCGGAAACCGGCTCGCCTGCGTGGCCCTGGATCAACTCCGTGAAAGCGGGCTCTGCGCGGATCGGGTCGAAGTCGCTGTCCTCGGCGGCGAGCGAACGGAACGATTCCTTGCGGTCGATCGCGAGCCGAAGATGCCTGATCGCGTCGTCCGTCCGGCCGGCGAGGCTCTCGCAGCAGGCGAGGTTGTAGAGCGGCCGGGATGGGATGGCCTCGATCAGTCGCGTCCCTGGTCGGCGGCCTCGGCGTACCGCCCGACTCGTAGGAGTGGCGCGGATCCGATCTCGCCGCCCCCGGGCTCGTAGGCCTGGCCCGGACGCCGCCGAGCGCGAGGACCGTCGTTCCCGGCTCCACGGCGAACGCCGTGCGCGTAACGGCGGGGCGGGCGAAGACGAGCGTGCCCGCCGGAGCGTCCACCGTCTCGCCGTCGAGCTCGAACCGCGCGCGCCCGCTCTGGACGAGGTAGAGCTCCTCCTGCAAATCGTGCTCCGAGGACTCGTCGTGCTCGTTGAGGATCCGGTCGCCCACCTCTCGGCCGGTGAACGCGTTGACGCCGAACGACGTGATCCCGAAGTGGAACCGGATGGGACGCATGGGGACGCGGCCGTCGTGGAGCTCCTCGATCTCGTCGATCCGCGCGACCGCGTACTCGCTCATTGAAACGTCCTTCTGCAGCTCGTGTGGTGACTCCCGGCGGGCGAGTCTAGCGAGCACCCCCGGAAGGGTCGACCATCCGGGCTAGGGGAGGCTCGGATGGGCCAGTGTTCGGGAATGACGCCCGACGAAATCGCGAGCCGTCCTCACGCGACTCGCGATACGGTGAGTCTGTGCGTCGGCTCCCGAACTGGCGACAAGGGGCTCCTTGGTGGCTCGTTCCGTTCCTTCTCGTCGGTTACGTTGCTGCCGCCGTGGGAGTCCTGGTGGCGTCGCTCTTCGACTGGTGGATCTTTCAGATCCTCGTTCTGGCGATGATCGGCGTCGGCGCAGCGCTCACTGGTCGCTGGCTCTTTGCCGGGTTCTGCCTCGTCGGTGCAGCGGCAGGCGTTTTCGGGCTGCGCGCAGAAGGGCGTAAGAACAGATCAGGGGCTAGCCCCGACGGGCCGTAGCGCGCGTCGTTTCGTGACGCGGACTCGCTGAGATGGTATGAGGGGTGGCCTGCGCGAGCGTTCGCGAATGACCCCTGAGCCGCTACCTCTCGGCGAGCCATGTCGCGAATTCAGCGAGGACATCGGGCGAGAGTTCCAGAACGGCTTCCGCAACATCGTGTGCGCCCTTGGAGGCGGCGATCGCCGCGAGCGCGCAGACCGTGAGGCCATCGTCCCATTCCCGGTCCGCCGCGGCCGCAACGAGCGTGGGAAGTTGCGCGAGCGCCTCGAAATACGCGGGCGCAAGATCAGGCGGGACATCTGTACCCGTCCGCGCACGGCAGATCTCGACCCACGCTGGGAACTGAAAGTACGTGAAGTCAGCTCGGTCTGGTGCTGTCGCCAGCACCGCAACGACGTGTGGCACGGCGGCGAACGACGCGCTGTACACATCGCCCTGGTGAGCGAGCGCGCTCCAAAGAGAGACCCATGGCTCGCTCTCACCCGCCGATGAGGGAACGTCCTGCAACTGACGGAGCAGCCCAGGCACGTCCGCAGCATCGCCATACGCGTGAGTCAAAGCCGCCCACCGCGGACTATCGAGGTCGAGTACAGGGGTCACAGTCGCGCGATTATGGCAACACAGGGATGCGCGATCGTCGCCCGGGCGAGCGTCCCCTCGCCAGAGCGCTCTACGCGCTCGCGGAGAGGATCATCCCGGCGCCGACCGTGTCGTTCGTGGCCTCGTCGATCAGGATGAAGGCGCCGGTTGCGCGGTTCTCGCCGTAGGGGTCGACCGCGAGCGGCTCGGCGAGGCGGAAGCGGATTCGGGCGATGTCGTTCAGCTCCAGCCGCTCCGGGCTCGGCTGCTCCTCGAGCGTGTGGATGTCGGTCACGGAGAGGAGCTCGTCCGCGATCGCCCGCACGGTTCGGGTCGTGTGCTTGACGACGAGGCGCGTCCGCGGCTCGAGCGGCTTCTCGGCCATCCAGCAGACCGTCGCCTCGAGCTCGCGCGCGACCGTCGGCGGCTGTCCGGGGTCGGCGAGCATGTCCCCGCGGGAGACGTCGACGTCGTCCTCGAGCCGCACGGTCACAGACATCCCGGGAAGCGCCTCGCCGAGCGGGCCGTCGGCGGTCTCGACCGCGGCCACCTTCGAGCGCCGTCCGGACGGGAGCACGACGACGTCGTCGCCGGCCCGCCAGACGCCGCCCGCGACCTGGCCCCCGTAGCCGCGGTAGTCGTGGTGCTCTGTCCGAGATCGGGCGGATCACCCACTGGACGGGGAAGCGGCGGTGGTCGAGGTCGCGGTCGCCGGCGATCTCCACGGTCTCGAGGTGCTCGAGCAGCGTCGGGCCGTCGAACCACGGCAGCCCGTCGCCCTTCTCGACGACGTTGTCGCCGCGGAGCGCGCTCATCGGGATCACTGTCACGTCGCGCAGCTCGAGCCGCTCGCTCGTCTCGCGCAGCTCCTGCTCGATCTCGCGGAAGCGCTCCTCGGAGAAGTCGACGAGATCCATCTTGTTCACGGCGACGACGACGTGTGGGGTGCCGAGGATCGCGGCGATGTAGGAGTGGCGGCGGGTCTGCTCGATCACGCCCTTGCGCGCGTCGACGAGGATGATCGCCACGTCCGCCGTGGACGTGCCCGTGACCATGTTCCGCGTGTACTGGACGTGGCCCGGCGCGTCCGCGAGCTGGAAGCGGCGGCGCGCGGTCACGAAGGAGCGGTAGGCGACGTCGATCGTGATCCCCTGCTCGCGCTCGGCGCGGAGACCGTCGGTGAGGAGCGCGAGGTTGACGTAGCCGTCGCCGCGACGCTGCGAGGTCTGCTCGATGTGCTCCAGTTGGTCGGCGAGGATCTGCTTCGTGTCATAGAGGAGGCGCCCGATCAGGGTGGACTTGCCGTCGTCCACCGAGCCCGCCGTCACGAGGCGGACGAGCTCGGTCGCCATCAGCTCCCTAGAAGTAACCGACACGCTTGCGATCCTCCATCGCGGCCTCGGAGGCGCGGTCGTCGGCGCGGGTCTCGCCACGCTCGGTGATCTTGGTGGCGGCGATCTCGGCGACGACGTCCTCGAGCGAATGCGCGTCGGATGCCACCGCACCGGTGCAGCTCATGTCGCCGACCGTGCGGAAGCGGACGGAGGCGGTGAACGGCTCCTCGTCCTCCAGCCGCTGGACGAAGTCGCTGACCGCGTAGAGCATCCCGTCGCGCTTGAAGACCTCGCGCTCGTGGGCGAAGTAGATGTTCGGCAGCTCGAGGTCCTCGCGGGCGATGTACTGCCAGACGTCGAGCTCCGTCCAGTTCGAGATCGGGAAGACGCGCACGTTCTCGCCGCGGCGGAGCCGGCCGTTGTAGAGGTTCCAGAGCTCGGGTCGCTGGGCGCGCGGGTTCCACTGGCCGAAGTCGTCGCGGAAGCTGAAGATCCGCTCCTTGGCGCGGGCGCGCTCCTCGTCCCGGCGGGCGCCGCCGATCGCGGAGTCGAAGCGGTGCTCCTCGATCGCGTCGAGCAGCGTCGTCGTCTGGAGCTGGTTCCGCGAGGCGCGCGGGCCGGTCTCCTCGACCACGCGGCCCTTGTCGATCGACTCCTGGACGGAGGCGACGATCAGCGTCTCGCCGAGCTCGGCGACGCGCCGGTCGCGGTACTCGATCACCTCGGGGAAGTTGTGGCCCGTGTCCACGTGCATGACCGGGAAGGGGAACTTGCCGGGGCGGAACGCCTTCTCCGCGAGCCGCAGGAGCACGATCGAGTCCTTGCCGCCGGAGAAGAGGAGGACGGGGCGCTCGAGCTCGGCGGCGACCTCGCGCATGATGTGCACGGCCTCGGCCTCGAGCTCGTCGAGATGGGAACGGTGGATCACGGTCCTCATCCTGCCGGATGCAGCCCGCACTCGGTCCGGTCGCTGCCGGCCCAGCGGCCCTCGCGGCCGGAGCCGGGGAGCGTCGAGTGGGTGTCGCCGATCGAGGCGTAGCCCTGGTCGTGGAGCGCGTTGTACGGCAGCCCGCGCTCGCGGATGTAGGCCCAGCAGTCCTCGTCGCTCCAGTCGGCGAGCGGGTTCGCCTTCCAGAGCTCGTGCGCGTCGTCCCAGCCGAGCTTGGGCGCGTTCGCGCGCGTCGGCGACTGCTCGCGGCGGATGCCCGTGATCCAGCCGTCGAGGTCGCCCAGTGCGCGCACGAGCGGCTCGACCTTGGCGAGCGCGAGGTAGAGGTCGGGCTTCGTCTCCCAGAGCTTCTCGCCGTGGGTCGCCGCGATCTCCTCGGCGCTCGGGCCCTCGAAGCGCTCGATCTCGATCCCGTACCGCTCCTCGACCTCGCGCCAGTGCTCGTAGGTCTCGGGGAAGAGGTGGTGGGTGTCGAGTGCGAAGACCCGCGCCTTCGGCTCGAGCTCGAAGAGCATGTCCAGCAGCACTGTCTCCTCCTTCTGGAAGGAGCAGGCGAGCGCGAGCCGTGGGTGCAGGTGCTCGACGGCGGCGGCGACGATCTCCTGGGCGGAGAGACGTTCGGCCGCGCCGTCGGCAGCGAGCTCGGCGATCGCGCCGGGGGTGGTCGTGGAAGCGGCCATCGGCCGGAATCCTACCGGAGTTCGCATAACTGACGCTAATCGCCGGTATTAGCAGCGAGCGTGTACCCTCCCGCCGTGGACCTGAAGCTCTCGCTCGCCGGGCTCTTCGTCGGCGCCCTCGTCGGGATGACCGGGATGGGGGGCGGCTCGCTGATGACGCCGATGCTCGTCTTCCTCTTCGGCTTCAAGCCGACCGTCGCGATCGGGACGGACATCCTCCACGGCGCCGTCTTCAAGTCGTTCGGCGCCGTCCGGCACCGCCAGCTCGGGACGGTGCACGCGCGCCTGACGCTCTGGATGCTCGCAGGCTCGGCGCCGTTCTCGCTCGTCGGCGTCGCGCTCTCCACCTGGCTCGAGCACCGCTACGGCGAGGGCTTCGAGGACGCGGCCGGGGTGATCCTCGGCTGCGCGCTGATCGCGGGCGGGATCGGCTTCGCGCTGAAGACCTTCGTCGAGGGCCGGCCGAAGAGCGACCTGCCCTTTCTGCTCGAGCGCTCCGACAAGCGGATCGCGCTCCTGCTCGGGATGAGCGGCGGCTTCGTCGTCGGGCTCACCTCGGTCGGGAGCGGCACCTTCTTCGGGCTCGTGATGCTGCTCGTCTTCCCGCTCACCGCGGTGAAGATCGTCGGCACGGACATCTTCCACGCGGCCGCGCTGCTCTGGGTCGCCGGCGCGGGGCATCTCGTCGCCGGGAACGTCGATCTCGGCGCGATGGGCGCGCTGCTCGTCGGCTCGATCCCGGGGGTGCTGCTCGGCAGCCAGGTCTCGATCAACCTCCCCGAGCGGGCGCTCCGCTTCGGGCTCGCGACCACGCTCACGCTCTCCGGCCTGAAGCTCGTGAACCTGCCCTACGCCGAGGTGCTGATCGTCGTCGTGCTCGGGGTCTGGGCGCTGCTGCTGCTCGCAGCGGGCGGTCGTGCGCTCGTCAGACGCCGCGCGCGCCGGGAGCCGGCTGAGGCGGCAGCGGACAGGCCACGAACTCCCGGCCCGTGAGCAGGTGGCCGAGCTTGAACGCCTCGCAGCCCGCGCAGAAGCCGGTGGCCGCGGCGAGGAGGGCGAGCGCGGCGACGAGCGAGCCGAGCACCGTCCCCGCGGCGACGTGGCCGAGCGCGAAGGCGACCGTGGCGGCGCCGAGGAAGACGACCCCGACGACGTTGGCGAAGCGCGGCGGCCGCGAGTCCTCGAGCGGGCCCTCGCCGAAGCGCGGCTGAACGAGCTCGAAGTAGGCGACGCAGGGGAGGCAGAAGCGGCGGCCGAAGGTGAGGCCGACGGCGAGCTGGAGCCCGACGAGCGCCAGCAGCCACCACGGGCCGACGGTGACCGCGGCGAGCGAGACGAGGCCGACGACCGTCTGGTTGAAGCGCGGCGCGCGGGCGTCGATCACCGTCGTGTCGCGGTAGGGATGGGCGGCTCGCTTCATTCGGGATAGTTATAGCGAACGCGCGGGCACCTAGAATCCACGAGGCTGTGGCACGCATCGCCTCCACCGCGCTCGTGGTCGCGCTGCTCGCTGCGACGGCCGCGGCGTTCGCGCTCACCGAGGGTCTGAAGCTGGAGCGCAGCCCGATCTTCGGCACCGCGGTCGCCAAGGTCTTCTCGCCGGTCTGCCGCTGCAAGACGCGGACCGCCTCGATCGCGTTCCGGCTCCGGAAGGCGGACACCGTCGAGGTCTCGATCGTCGACCGCCGTGGCACCGTCGTCGACACCGTCGTCGCCGGCGAGCGGCTGGGGCCGGGCCGGGTCGAGCTCGCCTGGGACGGGTTGCGTGGGGACGGGACGCCGTACCCGGAGGGGCGCTACCGCCCGCGGGTCCACCTCCGCGACGCGCACCGCACGATCGTGCTCCCCAACCCGATCGCGCTCGACACCACCCCGCCGCGCGTGCTCACGGCCGACCTCGCGCCGGAGGTGATCTCGCCGGACGGCGACAGCAGGGGCGACGTGGCCCGGGTGACCTACCGACTCTCCGAGCCCGCGCGCGCCGTCCTCTACGTCCGCGGCACGAAGCGCGTGGAGCAGCGCTTCGCACGCGAGCGCGACTCGCTCGCCTGGTACGGGATCGTCAAGGGGAAGCCGGTCCGCCGTGGCCTCTATTCGCTGACGCTCGCCGCGCGGGATCCCGCCGGGAACCTCGGCGAGGCCGTTCCCGTCGGGCGGCTCACCGTCCGCTATGTCGCGCTCGGGCGCACGCGAATCGCCGTCCGGGCCGGCACGCGCCTCGCCGTCCGCGTCTCCGCCGACGCCGCCACGATCCGCTGGCGCCTCGGCGGCCGCGCCGGGACGGCGAGGCCCGGGACGCTCGTCCTCCGCGCGCCCGAGCAGCCGGGCTCCTACACGCTCTTCGTCAGCGCGGCAGGACGCGCGGCGAAGGCGGCGGTGATCGTGAGGGAGAGGCCGTGAGCGAGCTCGCCCGGATCGCGGGCCCCGTCGCGTGCGCGGGACTCGCCCTGCTCCTGCTCGCGCCGCGTCGCGAGCTCCGGCTCGCCGGGCTCGGCGCGTGGGCACTCGGGCTGGCGGGTCTCGCCGCCTACCTCGCGCCCACGGGCCGGACGGGGCTGCTCGTCGCCGGTGCCGCAGGCGGGCTCGTCGTCGCCGCGGCCGGGGCCGTCGGGCTGCGCCGGCTCCCGTGGGCCCTGCCGCTCCTCGTCGTGCTCTCACTCCCCGTCCGGATCCCGCTCGACCTCGGCACCGAGGACGCGAACCTGCTCCTGCCGCTCTACGCGGTCGTCGGCGCCTATGCGCTTCTGCTCGGCTGGGAGCTGGCCCGCGGCGACGAGCGCGCGCGAGAGCTCGGCGGCGTGGCGCTCCCGCTCGCGGCGTTCGCCGGCTGGACGGGCCTCTCGCTCCTCTGGACGAACGACCTCCGCCAGGGTGCGATCTTCCTCGCGGCCTTCCTGCTCCCGTTCGCCCTGCTCGCGCTCGGGATCGCGCGGCTGCCCTGGAGCCGGACGGGGCTGCTCGTCCTCTTCGGCGTGCTCGCGGCGACCGCGCTCGCCTTCGCAGGGATCGGCGTCGTCCAGTGGGCGACCCGCGACGTCTTCTGGAACCCGCGGGTGCAGGTGGGCAACGCCTACGCGCCGTTCTTCCGGGTCAACTCCGTCTTCTGGGATCCGTCGATCTACGGCCGCTACCTCGTCGTGGCGATCCTGGCGACGCTGGCGCTGATCCTCCTCGGGCTGCGGCCGCGCCCGCTCGCCGCGGCGCTCGCGCTCGTCGTCGCGACCTGGGTCGGGCTCCTCTTCTCCTTCTCCCAGTCGAGCTTCGCGGCGCTGATCGTCGGGGTGCTCGCGGCCGCCACGCTCGTCTGGCGCGCGCGCGCCGCCGCGGCGCTGGCGCTCGTCTCCGTCGTCCTGCTCTCGGTCGGCTTCGCGACCCCGCAGGTGCGCCACGAGCTGCTCCAGAAGTCGAAGGCCGGGCTGAACAAGGCGACGAGCGGCCGGGCGGGGCTCGTCTCGAACGGGATCCGGATCGCGATCGCCCACCCCGTCGGCGGCGTCGGCGTCGGCGGCTTCAAGCGCGCCTATGCGGACCGGACGGGGCTGCGCGGGCAGGAGCCGAAGAAGGCGGCGTCGCACTCGACCCCCGTCACGGTCGCCGCAGAGAGCGGGCTCGTCGGGCTCGCGCTGCTCGTCTGGCTCGCGTTCGCCGCGCTCGTCCCGCAGCTGCGCGGCCTCCACCGGACCGATGGCGGCCGCCTCGCGCTCGTCGTGGGGCTTACGCTAGGCGCGATCGCCGTGCACAGCCTCTTCTACAACGCGCTCTTCGAGGACCCGACCACGTGGGGCCTGCTCGGTCTCGGCGCGCTCGCGCTGCGCCACCGCGGGGAAGAGACGGCGGAGGAGCCGGCGTGATCGAGGGCTGGAAGCGCGTCCTCGTGCTCGCGCCGCACACCGACGACGGCGAGTTCGGCTGCGGCGGCACGATGGCCCGGCTCGTCGAGGCCGGCGTCGAGGTGCACTACCACGCCTTCTCGATCGCGACCCGCTCGCTCCCCGAGGGCTTCGCCCCGGACACGCTCGCGCGCGAGGTGAAGGAGGCGACCGGCGAGCTGGGGATCCCCGAGTCGTGCCTGACGGTCCACGACTTCGACGTGCGCACCTTCCCCGAGCGCCGGCAGGACATCCTCGAGCTGCTGGTCGCGCTGTGGGAGGAGCTGAAGCCCGACGCGGTCTTCCAGCCCTCGCACCACGACGTCCACCAGGACCACCAGACGATCGCGCAGGAGGGTCTCCGCGCCTTCAAGCGGACGACCGTGCTCGGCTACGAGATCCCCTGGAACAACTTCGACTTCTCCTACGGCGCCTACGTCTCGCTGACGAAGGAGCACGTCGAGCGCAAGGTCGCCGCCTGCGAGCGCTACGCCTCGCAGCAGCACCGGCGCTACGCGAACGCCGAGTACATCTGGAACCTCGCCCGCGTCCACGGGATCAACGTCAACCGTGAGTACGCCGAGGTCTTCCAGGTCTACCGGATCGTCGCTTAGCTCACGTTCGCGAGGATCCACTCGCGGACGAACGGCTCCGCGAACCCGTAGTCGCCCCGCATCTCGCGCGTCAGGAGCTCAGCCTCGACGAGCGGCCGGAGCGCGCGCTGCAGGTGCGACGTCGAGGGCAGGCCGTGCCGATCGCGGAAGCCGACCGTGAACGGCCTCCCGCCCTCCTCCTTCGCCAACGCGGTCAGGAGCAGCTTCTGCGGCTTGGTCAGTCCCTCCCAGATCAGGGTGAAGCGCGCGCTCTCGGCCCGGAGGACGGCGGCGACCGCGTCGTCCAGGTCGGCGACCGACCCCGACCAGCCTTCGGGAACGACCTCCCAGAGCGCGTAGGCCAGCTCCTGCGTCGCGTACGGATGACCGCCGGTGACGGCGAGCAGGCGATCGAGCGCCTCATCCCTGACGCCGCGGTCGGTCCGGTCGAACTGCCCCCTGATGAATTCCTTGAAGATCGGCAGCGGGATCCGGCCGAGCTCCGTGATCTTGGCGCTGCGGAAGAACGGCTCGTTCTCGTCGTTGAAGAGCCGGTGCATCATGTGGCGCTTGCTGCCCGCGTAGACGTGGGCGACGTGCTGCTGCCGCTGGAAGACGGAACGCATCAGCGCAGGCAGCCTCGGGTCGATCTCCACGACCTCCTGGAACTCGTCGAAGAAGAGGACGACCTGCTTCCCGGTGTCGGCGGCGATCGTCCCCGGCAGCTCGAAGAGGTGCTCGAGCGTCTCGTCGATGTCGCCCGGAGCGCGCGAGGCGGAGAAGCTGAACTGGTACGACCCGTCCTGGTCGACGGTCACGGTCGGGGCGATCCGGAGCGACTGGAAGATCCGCAGGTGCTCCTTCGCCTTGAAGACGGCGGGGGCGATGTCCTCGTTGATCGACCGGGCGAGCTTCCCCGCGAGCCGCTCCTTCGTCGGCGCCGACATCAGGTCGACCTCGACGACGAGCACGCCCTCGCCGATCAGCTCGCTCAGCACGGCCCGGATCAGGGACGACTTCCCGTACCGGCGCGGCGCGATCAACGCGATGTTCTGCCCGTTGAGCAGGTCGCTCTTCAGCTGCTTCAGCTCGGTCTCGCGGTCGGTGAACGACTCGTCGGAGACGAGATCCCCGTAGGTGAACGGGTTGCGGATCTTCGGTCGCGTCTTCTTCGCCATGGGCTGCACTCCGCCGAGACGGAAGGTCACAGAGGTGTATTATACCCTTCGGTGATCGAGGACTCTCGCCGTCGCGCGGTCCTCCCCGTCGAGTATACCGCGAAGTATTATACAGATACGTGACTAAAAGGCGTTCGAGGCGAGCTGCCGGCTCCGGAGAGTGGCGCCGCTCTCCGGGTCGAAGAAGTGAAGCCGGCTTGGGTCGAGCGCGAGGCGGAGGGTCTGACCGGGGCGGACGGCCGTCCCCTCGGCGACCTCGGCGGTGAAGAGCGCCCGCCGGTCGGTCGCGAGCAGGGTCGCCCGCTCGCCGTCGTCGTTCGCGGCCCGGACGGCATCCACGTCGACGAGCGGCGCCTCGATCGGGAAGAGGACGTGCGTGGCGGAGCCGAGCTCCTCGACGACTGCGACCTCGGCTTCGATCGTCGCAAACCGGGGATCGGCCCCGGACGCCTCGGCGAAATCCTGGGGTCGGACCCCGAGGATCACCGTCCCGGACGAGCGCTCGGCGGGACGCCGCTCCTCGCCGAGCTCGATCGTCATCCCCGCAAACGAGACCGCGCCGTCGGAGAGCTCCGCCTCGACGAGGTTCATCGAGGGCGAGCCGATGAACGCCGCCACGAAGAGGTTCTCGGGCTCGCGGTAGAGGGTCTGCGGCGTGTCAACCTGCTGCACCTTGCCATCCCGCATCACGGCGACCCGCGTCCCGAGCGTCATCGCCTCGACCTGGTCGTGGGTGACGTAGACGGTGGTGACACCGAGCCGCTCGTGCAGGCGGGCGAGCTCGGAGCGCATGTCGACCCGGAGCTTGGCGTCGAGGTTCGAGAGCGGCTCGTCCATCAGGAACGCCGCCGGCTCGCGGACGATCGCCCGGCCCATCGCGACCCGCTGGCGCTGGCCGCCCGAGAGCGCGCCCGGGCGCCGGCCGCGCAGCTCCTGCAGCCCGAGCATCGTCGCGACCTCGTCCACGCGCCGCTCGATCTCGGCCTTGGGCGTCCCGCGCACCTTCAGGCCGTAGCCCAAATTCTTCTCGACGGAGAGGTGCGGGTAGAGGGCGTAGTTCTGGAAGACCATCGCGATGTCCCGGTCCCGCGGGGCGAGTCGCGAGACCTCGCGCTCACCGATCCAGATGCTTCCGTCGGTCACCTCCTCGAGGCCCGCGATCATCCGGAGCAGCGTCGACTTGCCGCAGCCCGACGGCCCGACGAGGACCATGAACTCGCCGCTCTCGATCGTCAGGTCGACCCCGTCGACGGCGCGGACACCGCCGGCATACACCTTGGCCACCTGCTCCAGCCTGATCTCCGCCACGTCGGACGCTCCTCGTCGAGGGCCACTTGACTCCGCTCGCGATCGTATGACATCTTCGCCGCTCTGTAAACGTTCTCAGCAATCGATTTCACGCGCAGACCAGCTCACACCGACCAGGCCGCGCCGTCGCGGCCGGAGGGAGGCTCGATGAAGACCCGCCTCACGCCCGCTCTAGCAGGATGCTTCGTGCTCCTGCTCGTCCTGCTCGCCCCCTCGGCCGGCGGCGCGGGCAGCGCTGCAGCGCCCGGAACCGTGACCTCGAGCGCCTTCCAGTCGACCGCGCTGGGCGAGCCGGTCGCCTACAACGTCTATCTCCCGGCAGGCTATGCCGGCTCAGCGAAGCGCTACCCGGTCCTTTACCTCCTCCACGGCCGGGGCGACTCGATGAGCGCCTGGCTGCAGGCGAAGGGGCGGCTCGACGAGCTGATCGCGTCAGGTGCGATTCAACCGACGATCGCGATCATGCCCGACGCCCCGTGGAGCAGCCGCGCGAGCTACTACGTCGACTCGCGCTACACGGGCGCCGACCCCGGGCGCGCGGTCGAGACCGCCTTCACGCGCGATCTGATCGCCCACGTCGACAGCACCTACCGGACGGTCGCCGACCGCAGCGGCCGCGGCGTTGCGGGCTACTCGATGGGCGGCTACGGCGCGCTGCGCTACTCGCTGGCCCACTCCGACCTCTTCGCCGCCTCGATCGTGCTCAGCCCGGCGGTCTACACACCGACACCGCCCGTCGATTCGAGCACCCGCGAGTTCGGGGCGTTCGGCGAGGGGAAGAAGCTCTTCTCGACGGGGATCTACAAGAAGCTGAACTACCCGGAGCTGCTCGAGCCCTTCGCGCAAGCCGGCCGGCCGCTCGCGATGTTCATCGCGGTCGGCGACGACGAGTACAAGAACCCCGACCCCAAGGACTTCACGCACGACATCGACTTCGAGTCGGCTGTCCTCTTCAACCACGTCGCCCACGTCGACGGGATCTCCAGCGAGCTCAGGGTCGTCGACGGCGGCCACGACTGGGACGTGTGGGGGCCGATGTTCGAGGAGGGCGCGAAATACGTCTTCCGCTTCCTGAACCAGACCGCGGCCCGGCCGATGAAGGCGACGCTGACGGGCACTCCACAGGAGGAGCGGGCGGGCGGCGTCGCCGTCGACGCCGCCGGCAACGTCTACCAGGCGATCGCCGCCGGCGGGCCGGTGGCCGGCCAGCCGCACGCGGGCGACAAGGACATCGTCCTCGTCAAGGACTCGCCCACCGGGACGAGGCTCTGGACGCGCGCGTTCGGGACGGCCGGACTCGAGCGTGCCTACGGCGTCGCCGTCGATCCCGCCGGCAACGTGCTCGTCGCGGGCTACACGAAGGGCGACCTGGACGGCGCGCACGCGGGCAACACGACCGACGACGCCTTCGTGGCGAAGTTCGCGCCCGACGGGACGAGGACGTGGGTCAAGCAGCTCGGCGTCGCCGGCGTCGCCGATCGCGGCTACGGGCTCGCGGTGGACGGCGCGGGCAACGCATACGTCACCGGCTACACGAAGGGCGACCTCGCCGGCCCGAACCAGGGAGACAAGGATGTGTTCGTCGCGAAGCTCGGCTCCGGCGGGGCTCAGCTGTGGCTGCAGCAGTTCGGCGGGCCGGGCGAGGACAAGGGCTGGGGCGTCGCAGCGACCGCGGATGGGATTCGGCTCGCCGGGATGACGTCGGGCGCACTCGCCGCCGCCGCCGCCGGTGGGCTCGACGGCTGGGTCGCCCGCTACGACTCGGCGGGCGCTCGTGCCTGGCTCGAGCAGTTCGGGACCGCCGGGAACGAGGAGGCCTGGGGCCTCGCCGCCGACGCGGCCGGGAACGCGTACGTCGCCGGGTACTCGTCCGGCTCGTTCGGCGGGCCGCTCGCGGGAGACAAGGACCTGATCGTCGCCCGGTTCGACCCGTCCGGTGGGCTGACCTGGAAGGACCAGCTGGGCAGCGAGCTGAACGACAAGGGGGCCGCCGTCGCCCTCGACGGCGCCGGCAACCTCTACGTCGCCGGGTTCAGCGACGGGACAGTGGAGCAGAGCGTCGGGAAGTTCGACGGCCTGCTCGTCAAGTACGCCCCGGATGCCAGCCGCGCCTGGGTGCGGCAGTTCGGGACGACCGAGGACGACGCCGCGGACGCGTTCGCCGAGGCGAACCTCTACCTCGGCGTTGGTGGGGGGCTCGGTCTACGCCTCCGGGCTGACGCTCGGCGACGTGCAGGGAGCGTCGGCGCTCGGCCTCGGCGACGTCTTCCTCGCACGCTTCGACCCGGCGGGAGTGAACGACTAGCGCGCGCGAAACGGAGGCGGCGGCTCCGGCCGCCGCCTCCGGACAGGCGACCTTGACCAACGCCCTCGTGCTGTGCGAGGGTGAAGCTGCTGTAAACGTTCTCAGCAAACGATTCCAGGATCGAGCCCCAAACCCCCCATCCGACGTTGGATGAGCTCGGCCCCCAGGTGCCGACGCTCTCGACCGTGGCCGCGCTCGCCAATGTCTCCGTGGCCTCCGCGTCGCGGGTCCTGAACGGGATCCGGACGAACCCAACCACCCGGAGTCGGGTGACCGAGGCGGCGGAGGCGGTCGGCTACGTCCCGAACGCTGCCGCCCGGACGCTTCGCTCCCGGCGCACGGGGCAGATCGCGTTTGCGATGCCGGACGTCGCCAACCCGGTCTACACGACGATGGTCGGGGCGATCCAGCAGGTCGCCCAGGCGCGGGGGCGGCGGCTGCTGCTCCATTCGACCGGCGGCTCGGCCGAAGACGAGCTGGCGATCGTCCGCGACCTCAAGCACCGCTTCGTGGACGGGCTGATCCTCGCGTCACTCCACCTCACCGGAGCCCACGCCGACGAGCTCCGGCGGGCCGCTGCTCCCGTTGTCGTGATCGGGCGGCCGACCCGGGATCTGCCGGTGGACACGGTGCGCGCCTACTCCCGCAAGGGTGCGGCCGAGGCGGTCCGGCACCTGGGCGCGGGCGGCAGGAAGCGGATCGCGCTCGTGAACGGGCCGCAGCACACCGCTCCGGGTGGCTCGCGACGGCTCGGGTATCTCGACGGGCTGCGCGCGTGCGGACTCGAGCGCAACCCGGATCTCGTCGAGGTAGCCGACGACTTCATGATCGGCCCCGGCCGCGAGGCGACCCGGCGGCTGCTCGCGCGCGCGAGGCCGGACGCGATCCTCTGCGCCAACGACCTGCTCGCGGTCGGCTGCCTGACGGCGCTGCGCGAGGCCGGGCTCGACGTCCCGGGCGACGTCGCGCTCGTCGGCATGGACAACAGCCCCCTCACCGACGTGACTTGGCCGGCGCTGACCTCGGTCGACCTCGGCTCCGCCGAGCGGGCCCGGCTCGCCGGCGAGCTCCTGCTCGACCGGATCGAGGAGCCCGACCACGAGCCGCGGCTCGCAGGGGCAGAGCCCAGGCTCGTCGTGCGGGCGTCGTCGGGAGGTGTCGGATGAGCGCGCTTCCGGGCACCCGCAAGCCCCTCTTCCCCCGTACACCGCGCAGCCGGGCCGGGGCCGGCCTCTCGGGTCGCGAGGCGCTCTTCCTCCTGATCCCGGCGCTCCTCCCGGTCGTCGTCCTCAGCGTGCTGCCGCTCCTCCGCGGGATCTACCTCGGCTTCACCGACGCCCGGGCGGGCTTCGGGCTGACGACGAGCTTCACCGGGCTGGATAACTTCCGCGTCCTCCTCAAGGACGATCTCTTTGTCAACTCGTTCAAGATCGGCCTGATCTGGGCGGTCTCCGTGACCGCGATCCAGTTCGTGCTCGCGCTCGGGCTGGCGCTGCTGCTCAGCCAGCCGCTCCGCGGGCGCTGGCTCGCCCGCTCCCTCGCGCTCGTCCCGTGGGCGATGCCCGCCGTCGTCGTCGGGATCATGTGGAAGCTCGTCTTCCAGCCGCAGGCGGGCGTCCTCAACGAGCTCCTCCGGCGTGCCCACCTGCCCGGCGAGAACACGGACTGGCTCTCCAGCTTCAGCTGGGCGCTGCCTGCGGTGATCATCGTCGGCGTCTGGGCGGGGATGCCCCAGACGACGGTCGCGCTGCTGGCGGGGATCCAGTCGATCCGCGACGACCTCCACGAGGCGGCGGCGGTGGACGGCGCCACGACCTGGCAGCGCTTCCGGACGATCACGCTGCCCCAGCTGCGGCCTGTGATCGTTGCGATCACGACGCTCGACTTCATCTGGAACTTCAACTCGTTCGGGCTCGTCTACATCCTCACGGAGGGCGGCCCCGCGGGGAAGACCCAGCTGCCGATGCTGTTCGCCTACAACCAGGCGTTCAAGTACGGGGAGTTCGGCTACGCGTCCGCGCTCGGGAACGCGATGGTGATCGTGATCGCGGGCGCGCTCGTCTTCTACCTTTGGGGCCGGCTCAAGGAGGCGTCCGCATGATCGTCTCCTCCCGTCCGAAGCAGACGCGCGCGGGCCAGTACGTCGCGCTCGTGCTCTACATCCTCTTCCTCGGCTTCCCGCTCCTGTGGATGCTCTCGGTCTCCTTCAAAGGCCCGCGTGAGCTCGTCCAGCTCTACCCCTCGCTGATCCCCGCGGACATGACCTTCGAGAACTACCGGGTCGCCTTCAGCGAGAACGACCTCATCCACAGCGCGTTCAACAGCTTCAAGGTCGCGGTCGCGACGGCGCTGATCACGACCTCGATCGCGCTGCCGGCGGCCTACGTGCTCGCCCGCCGGAAAGGGCTGATCTCCAAGCTCGGGCTGGGCTGGATCCTGCTCAGCCAGATGTTCCCGCTGATCCTGATCATCATCCCGCTCTTCCTGCTCCTCCGGGACCTGAAGCTGACCGACACCCACGTCGGGCTCGTGCTCGTCTACGTCGTCTGGGCGCTCCCGTTCATCCTCTGGATGCTCCAGAGCTACGTCCGCGGGATCCCGCGCGACCTCGAGGAGGCCGCGAGCGTCGACGGCGCGACCCGCTTCCAGATCCTCTACGGGATCGTCGCCCCGCTGCTGCTCCCCGGGATCGTCGTGACCACCCTCTTCGCCTTCATCTTCTCCTGGAACGAGTTCTTCTTCGCACTCGTGCATCCTCCAGACCCCCGACCTGACGACGCTGCCGCTGAAGCTGGCCCAGTTCGTCGGGATCGAGGGGATCGTCAGGCTCGGACCGCTCGCCGCGAGCGCGCTGCTCGCGACGGCGCCGAGCCTCGTTCTCTTCACCATCATCCAGCGCTGGCTCACACGGGGTCTGCTCTCCGGAGCGGTCAAGGGCTAGCGGTGGCTCCTCTCACCATCAGAAGCACCCGGCGTCGAACGTGACGGCGCCAGAACCGCAGAAAGGCGGGTCATCAATGAGGAAGATCATCGGCCTCATCGCCGTGATCAGGATGTGCACCGCCCTTGCCGTCGGTGCGGCGCAGGCCGGCAGCCGGGCGAGCGTCGTCAAGCTCAACTTCGGCACCTACGTGTGGCAGCCGACGACAGTCGCAGCGAACAAGAAGATCGTCGACTCGTGGAACGCGAGTCATCCGGGGATTCAGGTCTCGATCGTCCCGGTCGACGTCAACTCGGTTCACGACAAGCTGCTGACGAACTTCGTCGGCGGCACCGCGGCCGACGTGATCCACGACGAAGCCGCGGACATCGCCGGCTTCACCCAGCAGGGCTACCTCGCCAACCTGCGACCCCTGCTGCCGAAGACGCTGAAGAGCTCGATCCCGAAGTCGCTCTGGGACACGGTCAACTTCGGCGGCCGGATCACCGGCGTCCCCGCGCTCGTCCAGACGTACAACGTCTTCGCGAACATGGACATCCTCAAGCAGGCCGGGATCAAGGCCCCGACGCTCGAGAAGCCGTGGACGTGGGCGCAGTTCCGTTCGATCTCGAAGCGGCTGACCACCTCGGACCGGTTCGGCGTCTGTTGGGGGCTCCGCTCCCCGACGGCGACGATCCAGACGATGTCGCTCAACTACAACGGGCAGTTCTTCTACCTCAAGGACGGCCGCTGGGTCTTCAACTGGGGCCCGAACGAGAAGAACGTCGTCCAGCAGATGCACGACATGATCCACGTGGACAAGTCGGTCGACGCGTCTGCCACGGGGCTCTCGGGGAGCGGTGTCCTGCCGGCCTTCTTCGGCGGCAAGTGCGCGATGACGGTTCAGGGCAACTACCAGGCCCAGGGGATGATCCTCCAGAGCCCGAAGGGCTTCAACTGGGCGATGTTCCCGCTCCTGAAGGGGAAGACCCAGGATCAGGTGGCGAACCCGCAGACGTACTCGATCTCCCAGCAGAGCGAGCACAAGAAGGAGGCGATGCAGTTCATCTCCTACCTCCTGAACAACCAGAACATGGCCAAGCTCGCGCTCGGCGACTGGCTGATCCCGACGAGCCCGGAGGCGGGCAAGATCGCCCGGAAGTCGACGAAGCGGACGGGGAGCTGGAAGATCGCGACCTCGTCGGTCACGAGCCTCCGCAAGGGCAACTGGGTGTCGCTCGCGGCGTACCCGCGCTGGAAGTCTGAGGTGGCGACCCCGAACTTCGTCCAGTACCTGAAGGGGACGATCACGCTGGAGCAGCTGGGTCAGAACCTCTCGGACGGCTGGACGCGCGTTCGCGGATAGGAGTGAGGCCCGTACCCGGCCGGCCCCGCGTGGGGTCGGCCGGGGAGGGCGGAGAGACGAACCGAGGAGTTGAACGTGAGTGAGAACCTGCTGGCCGACCGTGCCGTCGGCTGCCTGGCCGGGGCCGCGGTCGGCGACGCCCTGGGCGGCGCGACGGAAGGCTGGGAGGCAACGGAGATCCACGACCACTTCGGTGGCTACGTCGAGGGGATCGTCGAGTCGATCCGCCGGACGAAGAAGGTGGAGAAGCCGTTCTCGCCGTTCCACAAGGGCGACGGCCACATCACCGACGACACCCTGATGACGCGGGCGCTCGTCAACGTCTACGCCGCCAAGCGTGACCACCTGGACGCCTACGACGTCGAGGCGCTCCTGGTGCCGGAGATCGTGGACAGGGGGACCTGGATTCCCGAGCTGAACCGTGAGGATCTGCTCTACCACCGGCTCTTCCTGGCCGAGAAGTGGCTCGTGCTCAAGCTCCGCTACGGGCATGCCGACCCGCGCGACGCCGGCGTCGGGAACATCGTCAACTGCGGCGCCGCGATGTACATCGCACCGGTGGGGATCGCGAACGCCGGCGACCCCGACGGCGCCTACCTGGAGGCGCTCGACCTCTCGGGCGCCCACCAGTCGAGCTACGGGCGGGAGGCTGCGGCCGTGCTCGCGGCTGCGGTTGCCGAGGCGTTCCGCCCCGAGGCGACCGTCGCGACCGTCGTCGACACGACGCTCCGGCTCGCGAAGGACGCGACGAGGACGGCGATCGAAGCGGTCGTCGAGGCCGCGTCAGGGCTCGAAGGCTGGCGCGAGGGCGGCCTCGCCGTGCTGCGGGAGGCGTTCGCGCCGTACGACTCCGTCGGGGTGCCCTACGGCTCTCCGGCCCAGAACGCCAGGATCCCCTCGCGGCTGCACGCGATCGAGGAGCTTCCGCTCGCGCTCGGCCTGCTCGTCGCCACCGGCGGCGACTACGCCGAGACGGTGCTCGGCGGTGTCAACTACGGCCGGGACTCCGATTCGATCGCCTCGATGGGCGGCGCACTCGCGGGCGCGCTCGGTGGCACAGGAGTGCTCCGGCGTGACTGGGTCGACGACGTGTCGGCCGCGAGCAGGATCGACGTCGAGGAGGCGGGCAGGACGATGGCTGCGGTCGCCGTCGAGCTCTTCGAGCGCGACGCGGGCCGGCACGAGGCGCGGGCGCAGGTGATGGCCGCACTGACGGCGCCGGAGGTCACGGCTTGACCTTGAGGGTGACGTGGGTCCAGCCCGAGGATCTCGTCGGGCACGAGCTGCGCCAGGCGCGGGAGGAAGGCAAGGACGTCGACGTGATCCAGGAGCGCTGGCTCGCCGCGGGCGGGTCTCCGGCTCCACGCCGGGGCGCCTCGCAGGAGCCCGTCCCGCCCGTGCTCCGCGACCTGGGGCTCGCGCTCCTCGACGAGCTCGACGCCCTGCCGCGGCCGCTCGCCGAGCAAGAGCCGGACGGCCTGGAGGAGATCCTCGCCGCCGCCTCGCCCGCCGGGCAGGCCGAGCCCGTGGACGTCGCGGGCCGGATCGCGGGCGCCTGGCTCGGCCGGGCGGCCGGCTGCGTGCTCGGCAAGCCGGTCGAGAACATCCCGCGTGAGGGAATCCGCGCGATCGCCGAGGCGACGGGCAACTGGCCGGTAGCGGGGTGGTTCACGGCGGCCGGGTTGCCGCGGGAGGTGGAAGAGCGCTGGCCCTGGAACAAGGCGAGCCGCCCCACGAGCCTCGCCGAGAACATCGACGGGATCCCGGAGGACGACGACCTCAACTTCACGATGCTCGGGGTCGCCCTGCTCGAGCGGTGCGGCACCGGCTTCGACTCCGAGGACGTCGCCAAGCTCTGGCTGGACTACATGCCGGCGGGCCGGATCTTCACCGCCGAGCGGGTGGCGCTGCGCAACCTGCTCGAGGGACGGCTCCCGCCGGAGACGGCGACGCGGCGCAATCCGTTCCGGGAGTGGATCGGCGCGCGGCTCCGGGTGGACGTCTACGGCTGGGCAGCCCCCGGCGACCCGGTCGCGGCGGCGCGGATGGCGTGGGCCGACGCGAGGGTCAGCCACACGGCGAACGGCGTCTACGCGGCGATGTTCATGGCCGCGGCCCACGCGGCCTCGCTCTCCGAGTCGTCTGCCGCTGCCTGTGCCGACGCCGGGCTCTCCGTCGTCCCCGCGCAGAGCAGGCTTGCCGAGGCGCTGCGGGCTGCGCGCGAGCTCGCCGGCCGGGACTGGGAAGACGTGGTCGACGCCCTCGGCGCGAGCTACGGGCACTACCACTGGGTGCACGCGATCAACAACACGGCCCTGACCGCGGCGGCGCTCTACGCCTTCGACGGCGACTTCTCGGGCGGGATCTGCGGGGCCGTCCAGGGTGGCTGGGACACGGATACGAACGGGGCCGCCGTCGGCTCGATCCTCGGCGCGCTCGCGGGGGTCGAGGGGATCGCAGACCGTTGGTCGACGCCGCTCGGTGGCCGCTTCGCGAGCTCGCTCCCCGGGTTCGACGCGATCGAGCTCGACGAGCTCGTGCGTCGCACCGTCGCAGTCGCCGCTGCGTGAGCATCCCGCACGAGGAGCCGCGCGACCCGTGGGCGCCCAGGCCGATCGACCTGCCCAGGGAGGTGCCGCTCGAGGGCCCGCTCGACGCCCTGGACACGGCCAAGATCTTCGCCGCGCCCGACGACCCGGCGCTCTGGTCGGCGTGGCGGGAGGCGCTCGCACGTTGGCGCCGGGAGGCGGCGGAGCGGATCGGCCACGACGGGAGCGCCTACGAGCGGCCCGAGCTCGCGTGGACGCAGAGCTGCTTCGCCGTCGCGCTCGTCTGGCTCTGGGACGAGCTGCTCTACGACCATGCCGCCGGCAGGTTCACCCCGGAGCGCCTGCTCGAGGAGGCGGAGCGCGAGCTCGGCGGCTTCGACGGCGTCGTCCTCTGGCACGCCTATCCCGTGATCGGGATCGACGAGCGGAACCAGTTCGACTGGTACCGCGACGTCCCGGGGCTCCGGGAGCTCGTCGCCACCTTCCGGGATGCGGGGGTTCGCACCTTCCTCGACTACAACCCCTGGGACGTCGGCACGCGTCGGGAGCCGGTCGACGACGCCACCGCGACGGGCGAGCTGGTGGGGGAGCTCGACGTCGACGGCGTCTTCCTCGACACGATGAAGGAGGCGTTGCCGGGCTTGCGCGCGGCCGTCGACGCGGCCCGTCCCGGCGTCGCGTTCGAGGGCGAGTCGACGCTGCCGCTCGAGCGGATCCGCGACCACCACCTCTCCTGGGCCCAGTGGTTCTGCGACAGCGCCGTCCCCGGGGTGATCCGGTCGCGCTGGTTCGAGCAGCGCCACATGCTCCACCACACCCGCCGCTGGAACCGCAGCCACGCGGAGGAGTTGCACAGCGCCTGGCTGAACGGAGTGGGAGTCCTCGTCTGGGAGAGCGTCTTCGGCGCCTGGGTCGGCTGGAACGAGCGCGACAAGCAGCTGCTCCGCGCGATGCTGCCCGTGCAGCGACGGTACGCAGCCCTGCTGGCGCACGGCGAGTGGACACCGCTCGCGGCGCACAGCGGGGGGATGCGACCCCGCGTCGTCGCGTCGCGCTGGAGCGAGGGCGAGGCGACGCTCTGGGCGGTCGCGAACGGGAGCGACGAGCCGTACGCCGGGCCGCTCGAGGGCGCCCCCTTCGAGGTCGCGCTGCCGGCGCGCGGGATCGCCGCGTACCTCGGTGCGGAACAGATCGCGGTGGCGGGTGGCGGTGAAGCGGCCTTTCCGCCTCGGCTGCCGGTGAGGGTTCCGGCCCCGGTCGCTCGCGCCGCCACCCTTCCGGAGGGCTTCGTCGAGCTGCCACCCGTCCCCGGCGTCGTCGTCGCCCGCTTCCGCCGCCGCGAGACCGGCACCTACGGGGAGGCGCCCTACGTGGAGGAGTGGAAGCCTCTGCCGCCACGGCTGCACGACTTCGTCGAGGAGGAGCGGGCGCCCGTCGTCGGTCCCCGCGTCGCCGTTGCGATCCGCGAGGTCACGGACGAGCACGGCGCGCCGGTCACCGGCCTCGATCTCGCCGAGGCGCGGGCATACGCTGCCTCGATGGGCGCTCGCCTGCCGACCGAGGACGAGTGGCAACTCGCCGCCGAGGCGGGCCTGCTCGAACGGGCCGAGCCGCTCGTCTGGAACTGGACGGAGAGCGAGCACACGGATGGGCAGGACGCGGTTCGCGATCCTGAAGGGCGGCTCGGCGTGGGCCGCGCAGGGCTCGGACTGGTACGTGGACGGCGGTCCGCAGGATCCGGCCTTCTCGCTCAAGCTCCTCCTTCCCGGGGGCGACCTCGGCCGCTCGGGCCGGATCGGCTTCCGGCTGGCGGTCGACCTGTGACGCGACCGCTCGACGGGGTACGGGTGCTCGAGGCGGCGACGCTCTTCGCGGCGCCGCTCGCGGGGATGCTGCTCGGCGACTACGGCGCCGACGTGGTCAAGATCGAGCATCCCCGCCGGGAGGATCCGGCCCGGGGGCACGGCCCGAGCAAGGACGGAGCAGGTCTGTGGTTCAAGGCGCTCGCGCGGAACAAGCGCCTGCTCACGCTCGACCTCTCGCGCCCGGAAGGAGCGGGCATCTTTCGCCGACTGGCCGCCGACGCCGACGTCGTCCTCGAGAACTTCCGGCCGGGCACGCTCGAGCGCTGGGGCATCGGCCCGGACGAGCTGATCGCGGCGAACCCGAGGCTCGTCGTCGCCCGGGTCACGGGCTTCGGGCAGAGCGGTCCCGCCGCCGGGCGGCCCGGGTTCGGCACGCTCGCCGAGGCGATGAGCGGCTTCGCGGCGCTGAACGGGGAGCCCGACGGCCCGCCGCTCCTGCCCCCGCTCGCGCTGGCCGACGGGGTCACGGGCCTGGCGACGGCATTCGCGATCCTTGCCGCGCTACGCGCCCGCGAGTCGACGGGGCGAGGGCAGGTGATCGACACGTCGTTGATCGAGCCCCTACTGACGCTCCTCGGTCCGCAGGTCGCCGCGTGGGACCTGCTCGGCGAGCTGCAGCCTCGGACGGGCAACCGCTCGAGCCACAACGCGCCGCGCAACGTCTACCGGACGGCGGACGGCTCCTGGGTCGCCGTCTCCGCAAGCGCTCGCAGCATCGCCGAGCGTGTCCTCCGCCTCGTCGGCCGGCCCGACCTCGTCGACGAGCCGTGGTTCGCGACCGGCGACGGCCGGGTCGCGCACGTCGAGGAGATCGACGCCGCGGTCGCGAGCTGGATCGCGGAGCGGAGCCGGGACGACGTGCTCGCCGCCTTCGACGCCGCCGAGGCCGCGATCGCGCCGATCTACGACGCCCGCGACATCGCTGCCGACCCGCAGTACGAGGCGCTCGGGACGATCGCGACCGTCGCCGACGACGAGCTCGGGTCGGTGAAGATGGCGAACGTGATCGCGCGCCTCTCCGAGACGCCCGGCGAGATCCGCTGGGCGGGCCGCCCGCACGGAGCGGACACGGCCCAGATCCTGGCCGAGCTCGGCCTCGAGGCGCGCGAGCTCGAGAAGCTGCGCGGCGAGGGGGTCGTGTGATCCCGCCGCTGACGCTGCTCTACGTGCCCGCCGACCGGCCCGACCGCGTCGAGAAGGCCTTCCGCTCCGGCGCACACGCCGTGATCGTCGACCTCGAGGACGGAGTCTCTCCGGCGGGGAAGCCCGACGCCCGCGCGGGGCTCGCGTCGCTGCTCGCCGGGGCGACGGAGATCCCCACGTACGTCCGGGTCAACGCGGGCGACGAGGACGATCTGGCCGCGGTCGCGGGGCTACCACTCGCAGGTGTGGTCGTCCCCAAGATCGCGGCACCGGACGACGTCCCGGATCTGACGCTGCCCGTTCACTGCCTGATCGAGTCTGCGGCCGGGGTCGAGGCGGCGTTCGCGATCGCCTCCGCGCCCGGCGTCGCCGGTATCTCGCTCGGCGAGTCCGA
This sequence comes from uncultured Gaiellaceae bacterium, assembly GCA_963846665.1. Classification (GTDB taxonomy): domain Bacteria; phylum Actinomycetota; class Thermoleophilia; order Gaiellales; family Gaiellaceae; genus Gaiellasilicea. The sequence goes on along the minus strand of CAWJWW010000002.1, from coordinate 1,877,091 downwards.
CCTTCGGGCGGAGACCGGCGCCGGTGAGGCGGGCCTCGCCTGGGCGCGGGGCCGGATCGTCAACGCCGCGGTCGCGGCGGGGCTGCCGCGGCCCCCGCAGTCGGTGTACCCGCACATCCGCGACTTCGAGGGGCTCGCCGCGTCGTGCGCGCTCGGCAGCGAGCTCGGGCATCTCGGGCGGTCCGCGATCCACCCGGCTCAACTGCCCGTGATCGAGCGGGCCTATCTCCCGACGAAGGCCGAGGCCGAGCGGGCCGCGGCGATCGTCGAGCAGGGAGCCGGTGCGAGCGCGCTCGCGGACGGCACGTTCGTGGACGAGGCGATCGCGCGCAGCGCGCGGCAGGTGGCTGCGCTCGCCGAGCGGTACGGGACGCTGCCGGCATGAGCGCGCCGCGGATCACGGTCGTGGGCTCTGCGAACGTCGACCTCGTCGCCCGCTGCACCCGGCTGCCCGCGCCGGGCGAGACGATCGGGGGTGCGGCCTTCGCTCGGATCCCCGGCGGCAAGGGGGCGAACCAGGCGGTGGCGGCAGCACGGCTCGGCGCGAACGTCTCCTTCATCGGGCGGGTCGGCACGGATGCGCTCGTGCTCGACTCGCTCCGCGCCGAGGGGATCGACGTCACCGGCGTCCACCGCGACGACGGGGAGAGCGGAGTGGCGCTGATCCTCGTCGACGACGAGGGTGAGAACGTGATCGTGGTCGCGCCCGGCGCGAACGGCCGGCTCGACGCGGACGACGTCCACATCGGCGATACCGACGCGGTGCTCTGCCAGCTCGAGATCCCCGTCGAGGCGGTCGAGGCGGCCGCCGGTGCAGCGCCCTTCTTCTGCCTGAACGCCGCGCCGGCGCTCGCGCTCCCCGCGGAGCTCGTGCGGAGCGCCGACCTCGTCGTCGTCAACCGCTACGAGCTGGACGCGCTGCCCGAGACGCCACGGCTGACCGCGCTCACGCTCGGCGCGGAGGGGGCGGTGCTCCTCGAGAACGGCACGGAGGTGGCGCGGGCGGCCCCGCCCAAGGTCGACGCAGTCGACGGCACCGCAGCGGGCGACGCCTTCTGCGCCGCGTTGCTCGTCTCGCTGCTCGAGGGCCGCGACCGCGAAGACGCGCTCCGGCGCGCCTGCGTCGCCGGTGCGCTCGCCGCCTCGAGGCACGGCGCGCAGCCGTCGCTGCCGACGGCCGCCGAGGTCGACGCCGCCTAGTTCCCGCTGCGGAGCTCGCGCTCGGCCCGCTCCCAGTTCTCCTGCGGGGAGCCGCCCTCGCCGGACTCGAAGATCTCGTAGGCGCGCTTGGCGACCTCGTCGTAGCCCGGGTCGTCGCCGCCGCTCGCCCGCGTGTCCGTCTCGCTCGTGTCCCTCTCCTCGTCGAGCGGAATGCTCTCGGACATCGTCCCCTCCCTGGTCGTGGACAGCGCTGTTCCCTTCCCTGATCTCCTTCCTCGGGCAGGTGAAACGCCGGTGGCGCAGAATCCGATTCGTCCTCCGGGCATGCCCGGCCGATAGGGAGAACGATGGAACACGCGATCGCGATTCTCAGAGTCGTCAACCTCGTTCTCTTCGGGCTCGCCGCCATCGTCGCCGTCCGGCAGTGGCAGCGTCAGGGCGGTCACCGGAGTGGCCTCTGGGCGGCGCTCGCGTTCCTCTCGCTCGGGCTCGTCGTCGTGCTCGGGCGGCTCGTCCCGGAGCGGCCGGACGCGCTCCACGAGCATGTCGCCCAGCGAGTGGAGGTCGTCCTCTTCCTCCTCTTCCCCTACCTGCTCTACCGCTTCACGACGGCGTTCCGGCAGCCGACGCTGCGGATGGAGCGACTGCTCGCGGTCATGACGGTCGTCCTGCTCGTCGCGACCGCCACGCTCCCCTATTTCCCGGCCGCCGGCGAGGCGCGCCCGTGGTGGTTCCTGCTCTACCTCGGGCTCTTCCTGCTGCACTGGACCGTGCTCTCGGTGCTCGTCGCCGTGCGGCTCTGGCGCGCGGGGACGAACCAGCCGAGCGTCGCCCGCAAGCGGATGCGGACGCTCGCCGCCGCGGCGATCCTCCTGACGGTCGCGCTCTTCCTCGTCGTCGGCGAGTCGGACCGTGCGTCCCCCCTCGGCCTCGCGAGCGCGCTCGTGGGGCTCGCGAGCGGCGCCGCCTTCCTCCTCGGCCTCGCTCCCCCGGCCACCCTGCGCCTGCTCTGGCGCCGCCCCGAGCAGCGCCAGATGCAGGTCGCCGTCGGCGGGCTGATGACCGCGACGACGCCGGGCGACGTGGCGGCAGGAGTCCTGCCGCCGCTCGCCGAGATGGTGGGCGCCCGGGCGGCCGCGATCTACGGCGCCGACGGCGAGTTGCTCGGGTCGCACGGCGAGCTTCCGGACGAGGTCGGTGACGACGTCACGACCACGCCGTTCGCAGACGGAAGGCTGGTCGTCCAGACGACCCCGTTTGCCCCGTACTTCGGCGACGAGGAGGGGCGGCTCCTGACGACGATCGCCTCGCTGGCGGGGGTCGCGCTCGACCGCGCGCGCCTCTTCGGCCAGGAGCAGGAGGCGCGGGAGGCGCTCGAGCGGGCCGACGAGCTCAAGTCGGAGTTCGTGGCGCTCGCGGCCCACGAGCTGCGCACGCCGGTGGCCGCGATCTACGGGTTCTCGGAAACGCTTCGCCGCGGCGACCTGCGCCCGGAGCAGCGGGAGCTGGTGGAGAACCAGGTCCACGAGCAGGCCGGGCGGCTGCGCACCCTCGTCGAGCAGTTGCTCGACCTCTCCCGGCTCGAGGCCGAGGCCGTCGCGATCCGGCCGGAGCGCGTCGTCGTTGTCGACCGCCTCCGCGAGATCGTCGCGGGCACGGTGCCGGCCGACCAGGCCGACGTGATCGTCGAGGCGGATCCTCGGCTCGAGGCGCTGGTCGACCAGGACGCCCTCGAACGGATCGTCTCCAATCTCGTCGTCAATGCATTTCGCTACGGCAGGCCTCCGATCGTGATCCGGGCCGGGGCCGGGGAGCGCGGGCTCAGCGTCGTCGTCGAGGACGCCGGCCCCGGCGTTCCGGCCGAGCTCGTCCCGCAGCTCTTCGAGCGCTTCGTCCGTGGCGGCGGCCAGGGCTCGGGGCTCGGCCTCGCGATCGCCCGGTCGTACGCGCGGGCCCACCGTGGCGAGCTCAGCTACCGGCCCGGGACTCCCCACGGCGCTGCGTTCGAGGTGGTTCTCCCCGCCGCCTGATCCCAGGTTTAGGCATGCCTAAAGATGATGGCTATGATTTAGGCGTGCCTGAATCTGTAGACGCGACGATCGAGAGCTCGGGCGCCCGTCGCATCCGCGCGCGGCACCGGGCGGCCGCCGAGAGCGCCCCAGCGCGTCGCCGTCGCCGCGGCCTCCTTCCCTTCCTCGGCCCGGCGTTCATCGCCTCCGTCGCGTACATCGACCCCGGCAACTTCGCCACGAACATCGCCGGCGGCTCGAAGTTCGGCTACACGCTCCTCTGGGTGATCGTCGCCTCGAACCTGATGGCGATGCTGATCCAGATCCTCTCGGCGAAGCTCGGGATCGCCACCGGCCGGAACCTGCCCGAGGTCTGCCGGGAGCGCTTCTCGCGCCGCACCTCGCGGGCGCTCTGGGTGCAGGCGGAGCTGATCGCGATGGCGACCGACCTCGCCGAGTTCCTCGGCGCCGCGATCGGCTTCCACCTCCTGCTCGGGATCGATCTCTTCCTCGCCACCGTGCTGACCGGGATCACGTCGTTCGTGATCCTCGGGCTCCAGCGCTACGGCTTCCGGCCGCTCGAGGCGGTGATCGCCTCGATCGTCGGCGTGATCGGGCTCTGCTACCTCGGTGAGCTGATCCTCGCCGACCCCGACCTCGGCGCGGCCGCGAAGGGCGCCGTCGTCCCCGACTTCGCGGGGAGCGAGTCCGTCCTCCTCGCGGTGGGGATCCTCGGCGCGACCGTGATGCCGCACGTGATCTACCTGCACTCGGCCCTGACGCAGAACCGGATCGTCCCGACGGACGACGCCGACGCCCGCCGGATCCTCCGGTTCACCCGGGTGGACGTGCTGATCGCGATGACGATCGCGGGGCTGATCAACATGGCGATGCTGGTGATGGCCGCGAGCACGTTCTTCGGCAGCGGGCTCCTGAACGTCGACTCGCTCGACGGCGCGCACCGGACGCTCGAGCCGCTGCTCGGCGGCGCATCGAGCACGCTCTTCGCGCTCGCGCTCCTCGGCTCCGGGCTCGCCAGCTCGGCCGTCGGCACGCTGGCCGGCCAGGTCGTGATGCAGGGCTTCATCGACCGGCAGATCCCGATCTTCCTTCGGCGCGCCGTGACGATGGCGCCGGCGTTCGTGGTGATCGGCCTCGGCGTCGACGCGACGAAGACGCTCGTGCTGAGCCAGGTCGTGCTCTCGTTCGGGATCCCGTTCGCGCTGATCCCGCTCGTCCTCTTCACTCGAAAGAAGGATCTGATGGGCGTACTCGTCAACCACCGCGCGACCACGGCCGCCGCAGCGGCCGTCGCTGCGCTGATCGTCTCGCTCAACTTCTTCCTGCTCGCGCAGACGTTCGGGATCGCCTGAGATGCGCAAGCTGACCCGGAAGAAGCTCCTCGCCGGCGCCGCCCCCGCGCTCGCGGCGCCCCTCCTCTACCGCTTCCCGTCCGAGGCGAGCGCCGAGGCGCCGCCGCCGACGCCACACGTGCACGGCTTCCCGCCCGGGAGCCACGCCGCGATGATCGGCGAGGGCGCGCCGGCCGTCGGCGGCCCCAACGACCTCGACGCCCTGCTCTACCCGCCGCCGGCCCTGCCGCACCAGCCGGGCCGCGTGCGCGAGTACACGCTGCGCGCGCTCGACCGCGACGTCGAGATCGCCCCGGGCGTCTTCTTCCCGGCCTGGACGTACAACGGCACGATTCCCGGCCCGGTGATCCGTGCCACCGAGGACGACCTCCTCCGGGTCACGCTCGAGAACGCCGGCTCGCACCCGCACACGATCCACTTCCACGGGATCCACCCGGCGAACATGGACGGTGTCTTCGAGATCGTGAACCCCGGCGAGAGCTTCACCTACGAGTTCCCCGCCACCCCGGCCGCGCTCCAGCTCTACCACTGCCACGCGACTCCGCTGAAGAAGCACATCCACAAGGGGCTCTACGGCGCCTTCATCATCGACCCGAAGGAGCCGCGGCCGCCCGCCCGCGAGCTCGTGATGGTGATGAACGGCTACGACACCGACGGCGACGGGACGAACAACTTCTACACCGTCAACGGGCGCACGTTCTACTACGCCCGCTACCCGATCCGGGTGCGGAAGTCGGAGCTGCTGCGGATCTACCTCTCGAACCTGACCGAGTTCGACCTGATCAACTCGTTCCACCTGCACGCCGACTTCTTCCGCTACCAGCCGACCGGCACGGGCGAGAACTGGGAGTACACCGACACGGTGATGCAGTGCCAGGGCCAGCGCGGCGTCCTCGAGATCGAGTTCGCGCACACCGGCCTGCACATGTTCCACGCGCACCAGTCCGAGTTCACCGAGCTCGGCTGGATGGGCTTCTTCGACGTGGTGGACGACTGATGGCGGCCGGCGACAGCGAGCGCGGAGACGTCGCCTGGCGGCTCTGGGCGCTCGTCCCGATCCTGCTCCTCGCGGCGGCGGTCGCCGGCTTCGTCACGGCGGGCTCGTCGCTCCTCGACCTCGTCGGGCAGAGCCCGCCCCAGGCGGACGCGTTCGACGTCCGGCGGGTCGAGTTCCGTCCGGGCGAGATCCGCGTCCGCGTCACGAACCCGCAGCAGGGGGATCTCACCGTGGCCTCGGTCACCGTCGACGACGCGATCGTCCCGTTCACGACCGACGGGCCGCAGACGCTCGGGCGGCTCCGCTCGACCACCGTGGTGATCCCCTACCACTGGGTCCGCGACGACCCGATCTCGGTGGGGCTGACGAGCTCGACGGGGATCGAGACGGTCGAGGAGGTCGCCGCCGCGGTCGAGACGGCGGGAGTCTCCGGAGAGGGCTTCCTCGGCTACGCGATCATCGGCTTCCTCGTCGGCATCCTTCCCGTCGGCCTCGGCCTCCTCTGGCTACCGGCGCTGCGGCGGGTCCGGCAGCAGTGGCTGACCGCCTTCATGGCGCTGACCGTCGGGCTCCTCTCCTTCCTCGGCGTCGAGGCGCTCTTCGAGGGGCTCGAGCTCCAGACCGCGCTGCCTCCGGCACTCGGCGGGCCTGGCCTCGTGCTGCTCGGGCTGGCGCTCAGCTACCTGAGCATGACCGTGATCTCGGGCCGGGTCTCGCGCTCCCGGACGGGCGACGGCGGCTCGGTCGGCGGTCACCGGCGCCGCGCTCGCGACGCTCGTCGCGATCGGGATCGGCGTCCACAACCTCGGCGAAGGGCTCGCGATCGGGACGTCGTTCGCTCTCGGCCAGCTCTCGCTCGGCTCGTTCCTGATCGTCGGCTTCATGATCCACAACGTCACCGAGGGGCTCGGGATCGCCGCCCCGGCCGCCGACTCGGGCGACCGCCTCTCGCCCGCCCGGCTCGTCGGCCTGACGCTGATCGCCGGCGGGCCTGCGATCCTCGGCACCTGGCTCGGCGGCTTCGTCGCGAACGACGTGCTCGCGGTCCTCTTCTTCGGCGCCGCCGCCGGTGCGGCCTTCGAGGTCGTCGTCGAGGTCGGGCGCTACGTGCTTCGGCGCGACCCGCTCGGGATCAAGTCGCCCTGGATCGTCGGCGGCTACCTCGCGGGCGTCGCCGTGATGTATGTCACCGGGCTCGCCGCGGGTTGAGCCGCGCGCGCTCGGCCGGGAGGGCGAAGCCGAGCACGAGCAGGACGAGCGGGTAGGCGGCGACGAGGAGGAGCGCGACCGCGAGCGGGACGTCGAGGAGCTTCCCGGCGACGGTCAGAGCCGCCGCCCCGCCGACGGCCGTCACAACCCGGCGCCACTGGTACGGGGTCGGGAACACACGCTGGGCGTACCAGGTCATCCCGAGGAACATGACGACGTAGGCGGCGATCGTCGCGATCGCGGCGCCGGTCATCCCGTAGCGGGGGATCAGGAGCAGGTTCAGGCCGACGTTGACGAGCGCGGCGACGCCGGTGATCACCCAGTTGAACTGCGTCCGCTTCGCGCGCCCGACGCCGATCGCCATCACGACGTAGGCGGCGTACGCGGTGCCGCCGAACGCGAGCAGCGGCACGACCTTGCCGCCCTCGTAGAACTGCGGCTGGGTGAGCAGGCGGACGAGCCACGGCGCCAGGAGCCCGAGCGCGAGCGCGAGCCACGACGCGACGACGACGAGGTAGGTGAGCACGAAGGCGTACGTCCGCTTCGCGTCGTCGTCGTCCTCGATCGAGTAGGCGAACGCGGGCCACGCCATCCGGAAGGCGGTGAGGAGCAGCACCATCGCCGACGAGATCCGGACGCCGATCTCGTAGAGGCCGACCTCGCCGATGTCGGTCAGGTGGACGAGGAAGAAGCGGTCGCTGAAGTTGATCGCGATCAGCGCCAGCGCGGCCGGGACGAGCGGGACGCCGAAGCGGTTCATCTCGCGCAGCAGCGGCCGCGAGAACTGGAGCCCGAGCTGCTCGCGGTGCACCGAGAGGAGGGCGAGGTAGACGAGGAGCGTCCCCGTGAAGTTGCCGACGATCACCCCGACGGCGCCCTTCTCGAAGCCGACGACGAGGAGGATCGTCGCGCCGATCGTGATCGCGATGTTGGCGAGGCTCGCGAGCACGAACGCGGTCGAGCGCTCCTCGGCGCGGAAGAGCGAGGTCAGCTGCTCGTAGTTCATCTGCGCCCACATCCCGACGAGCCCGGCGCGGACGAGGTTCGCGTTCCCGAGCCCGAGCACGTCGGCGATCGGCTCCGCGAGGAGGACACCGACGGCGAGGCCGAGCGTCGCGCTCCCCATCGTGAACCAGAAGGACGTCCGGACGACGAGCCGGCGGCGGATGGCGTCGGTCGAGTCGAAGTAGAAGCGGAAGAACGCGGAGGAGATCCCGAGCCGGAGGATCGTCACCAGCACGGCCGAGAAGGCGACGATCACGCCGACCGCGCCGATGTCGGCCCGGTCGAGGTAGCGGGTGTAGAGCGGGAGCAGGAAGACGGCGAGGATCCGGGAGACGACCCCGCCGAGCCCGTAGATCGCGGAGTGCCTGCCGAGCCGCCGCAGCTGCTGGCCGAGATTCATCTAGAGACGAGCGTAAAGAGAGAGCAGGCGGTCGGTGACCTGCTCGAGGTCGTGCACGCGCTCGACGTAGGCGCGGGAGGCGGCGCCGAGCTCCCGGCGGCGGGCGGCGTCGGCGACGAGCGGGCGCAGGGTCTCGCGCGAGCGTCTCGGCGGTGGCGGAGACGATCGGGACGCGGGTGCCGAACGCCTCCTCGGTGCGGCGGATCGCCTCGTCGTGGAGGAAGGTGACGACCGGCTTGCCGAGCGCCATCGCCTCGATCGCGAAGAGCCCGTACCAGCCCGCGTTCAGCTGGTCGACGACGATGTCGGCCGCCCGGTAGCGCTCGAACGCCTCGTCGTGGTGAAGGCCCTCGACGAGCTCGAGATCGGCGTCGAGCCCCTCGACCGCGGCGAGCACGTGCTCCGTTCCCTTGCGGCCGCGGTTCGACGGCGCGTGGAGGATCACAGGGCGGGCGCGGTCGGAGGGAGGCGCCGGCGCGATCGAGGCCACGTCGATGCCGGGCGGGATCACCTCGGCGTCCGGCACCCAGCGGATCGCGTCGTAGCTGCCGATGATCCGCGCGTCCGCCTTCCGGCCGGGCGCGAGCTGCTCGGGCGTCTTGCCGCGGATGTCCGACCCGAGGTAGTGCATCACCGACTTCTTTCCGAAGCGCGCGGAGGATCGGGTACTGGGCGCTCTGCGGCACGAGCGTGAGCCCGAAGATGAAGTGGAAGACGTCGGTGCGCGGGAGTAGGCGCGCGAGCGCGGCCCACTGCTTCGGCTGGCGGCGGAGCAGCCCGGAACCGAGGTCGAGCGACTCGTCCGCCTCGGAGTGGAGCGCGTAGCGGTTGAAGACGACGAGCCGGGCGTCGACCCCGCGGCGGCGGAGCGCCTGTGCCGTCGTCCACGGCACGCCGGCCGTGTTCACCGGGCCGAGCGTGACGCGGAGCGGTCTCCCCCTTTCAGACGGCTCAGCCACGCGCGTGGGCGCGCGAGTCGACGACGGGGCCGTCGAAGTCGATCTGGTCGAAGTAGCGCAGGCTCGCGCGGCCGGGCCGGATCCTGGAGCGGAGCGCGACGAGCTCGTCCTCCGAGATCTGGCCGAGCGCCCGCTTGACCCCGAGCCAGGGCAGGTTCAGGTCGTCCTGGTAGACGATCGTCGAGATCCGCGGGTTGATCTCGATCACGTGCTCGCCGACGAGCTGGATGTTGAAGAAGTGCTCGATCCGGAGCTCGGCGACGAGCTTGTCCGCGGTCGCCATCAGCTCCTCGTCCTCCAGCGTGACGAAGTACATCGCGAGCCCGGCGCGCATCGCCTCGCGCGTCTTCGGGTGGCCGAGGACGACGCGCTCGCCGTCCGCGATCCCGTCGATCGTCCGCTCGCCGCCGGTCGCGAGCTCCATCACGAGCAGGTCGGGGCCGCCCTCCTCGGGCAGCAGCTCCTCGGCCTCCTCCAGGCGCATCGCGACCGAGCCGGGACGCTCGTTCAGGAGCTGGTGCGCGCGGTCGACGGTGGGGTCGAGGATCCGGAAGCCGCGCGAGCCGGACGAGAAGACGGGCTTGAAGCAGACGGGGCGGTCGGGGTAGCCGAGCTCGCGCGCGGCGGCGGCGACCTCGCGGGCGCCGTTGACGCGGCGGAACTCCGGCCCCTTGATCCCGAGCCGCTGGAGGAGTGCGTAGGTCTCGGCCTTGTCGTTCGAGCGGTGGATCGTGTCGGGGCTGGAGACGAGGACGGGAACGGGGAAGCGGTCGCGGTGCGCGGCGAGCCCCTCCAGGTCGAACGACGACTGCGGCAGGACGACGTCGACGCGCTCCTGCTCCACGAGCGCGAGGATCGCGTCGGCGAAGCCGGGGTCGGAGCCGGCCGGGACGAGGTGGAAGGCGTCGCAGAGGTGGCGGCCGACCGAGCGCTCGCTCATGTCGGTGCCGACGAGGCGGACCTCCTGCTCGCCGTTCCCGCGGAGCCCGTTGAGGAGCGCTGCCGTGCCGGGCGCGCCCGCAGCCGAGACGAGGACGGTGACGGGCTTCACGACAGGTCGATCCGGTCGGCCGCGAGCTGGTCGAGCCGCCGCTCCTTCTCCTCCTCCAGCATCGCGCGCATCGTCTCGCCCATCCGCTCGCCGGGGTAGACCCAGATCTCGGGGTGGGTGAGGAGCTGGAGCCACGGGAAGGCGCCGGCGCGGAGCTCCTCGTGCGGGCAGCCCGAGCGCCAGTGCTGGTTCGAGTCGGAGCGGTAGGTCTCGGGGTCGAACCACGGCTCCTGCATCACGTTGATCGCGCCCGTCGACCGGCGCCCGCATGTACTCGGGGTCGGGGTTGTGCCAGGCGACGACCGGGTCGAAGCGGTCGTCGAGCTCGAGGCGGGGGTAGACGGCGTGCAGGCCGACCCGGTGGCCGAGCTCGCGGAGGCGCGCGAGGGCGGCCTCGCCCTCGGAGGAGGAGAGGTTGTAGAAGACCGAGCCCGTCATCAGGAAGTAGGTCGCGACCGCGCCCGCCTCGGCCTCCAGCTCGGCCATCCGCAGCGCCGCGTCGAGCGAGAGGTCGACGTCGTGGCGGAGGATCACGTCGCCCTCGCGGGGCGCGCCCTCGAAGAAGGCGAAGCGGTAGCCGCCCTCCTTGCGCCGCGTCGAGCAGGTCGCGGTAATGGGCGAGGTCGAACGAGCAGCTCACGTCTTCTCCTCCGAAAGACTTTGTGTTTCCGAAACACAAGCGCTCTTCTCCACAGGGCGGCCGGTCGCCGGCGGCCTGGTTGACCCATCGACCGCGCCGAAGGACGAGCTTGTGTTTCGGAAACACAAAGTCCTCACGCCGGCTCCACCTCCACCTCGAGCAGGCGGCAGGCGTCCTCGGCCCGCTGGAGGGCCTCGACGTTCGTGTCCGCGGTCGCGATCACGTAGCCGCGCCGGTCGCCGTCGAGGCGCACCGGCCGGATCGTCTCGCCGACCTGGAGGTAGGTGTCCGCCTGGACGACGCCGGGCGCCGCGAGGACGGGGTCGAGCGGGCCGACGCGCGTCACCTTCCCGGTCGGCAGCGGCCCGGGCTGCGCGGTCAGGAAGCGGATCGAGAGCGGCTGCTTGAACTTCGGGAGCACGAGCTCGTCCGGGATCTCCTCGCCGAGCGCCTGTCGGAGCGCCACCTCGACGAGATCGACACCGACAGCGTGGCGGACGAGGTCGGCCATCTGCCCGCCGGGGATTCGCGCCGCCACCTCGACGACGCGCACCGAGCCGTCGTCCGAGACGAGCAGCTGCGGGAAGGCGATCCCGTCGCGCAGCCCGAGCGCGTGGACGGCGTGGACGGCGACCCGCTCGGCCTCGGCGAGCACGTCGCCGTAGATCGAGGCGGGGTAGACGTGGATCCAGCCGACCCCGAAGCCGATCCCGGGCGGCCGCAGCCGGTCGGAGAGCGTCAGCGGGACGGCCTCGCCCTTGCGCGCGATCACGATCCCGTTCAGCTCGAGCCCGTCGTGGAAGCCCTCGACGATCGCCTCCTCGGTCGGCGAGGCGACGAGCGCGGCGTGCAGGTGCGCGTCGACGTCGTCCTGGGTCTCGAGGTAGAAGATCCCGCGCTGGCCGCCCGAGTCCGCCGGCTTCAGCACGGCGGGAAGGCCGACCGACTCCACCGCGGCACGCGCGCTCGCGAGGTCGCGCGCGGCAGCGAAGCGGGGCTGCGGCACGCCGGCGTCGGCCAGGGTGCGGCGCATGGCGATCTTGTGCGTCATCAGGTGCGCGACCTCGCGGCCGATGCTCGGGAGGCCGAGGTCCTCGGTCACGGCGGCGACGACCGGGACGGCGCGGTCGGCCGAGACGGTCAGCGCCCCGTCGACGCTGTGCCGGCGCGCGACCTCGGTGACCGCGGCGACATCGGTGAAGTCGACGGCCTCGCCGACGTCCGCCGCCTCGAGCCCCGGGGCGTCCGGGTTCTTGTCCACCGCGACGACGCGGATCCCCAGCTCCCGCGCGCGGAGGATCGCCCGCCGCTGGTGCCGGCCGGCGCCCACGAAGAGGACGGTCTTGCCGGAGACGGGGTCGGGGCTCACCGGGCGATGCTAACGGCGCGTCTAGAAGCCGGTCTGGAAGACCGCGCCGATCCGGTCCCACCGCTCGAAGACGCAGCCGCTCTTGCGGTCGAACTCGGCCCGCACCTTGCGGCCGCGATAGGTGCCGGTGATCAGGCCGAGGTCATCGGTCGCGCCGGGAATCTCGTTGCAGCGCGGCGTGCGCTTGGGGTAGCCGAACGGGTCCGGAACCGCTGCGAGCTGGGCGCACGCGTCCTCGGGGTCGGGGTGGTCGCCGCCGGGCGGGTCGCACTCGAGCTTCCACGTCAGGGAGTCGCCCAGCCGGCCCTCCGGCCAGACCGTGACCGTCAGATGCGTGGCGGCGTCGGGGTTCGGCCCTGCGGGCGTCGAGTTCCCGCCGCAGCCCCCGAGCAGGACGAGCGCGGCCAGCGCCGCGGCGGCCCTCGTCATGCGTTGCCGCCCCGGAAGTCGGGGACGAGGAAGCGAAGCCCTTCGAAGCGGCCGATCTCGCAGCCGTTCCGCCGGCGCAGCAGCACCCAGATTCGCCGGCCGTCGAACCGGCCCGAGACGACCGCCTCCTGGGGGCCGCCGTAGAGCTCGGTGCAGACGGTGTCCTTGGGGATGGGAGCGAAGGGGCGATCGAGCTTCGCGAGGCGGGCGCAGGCCGAGGCCCGCTGCGGGAGCGACCCGCCCGGCGGGCCACAGCGGAGCGTCCACGTCTGCGCGGAGCCGGCGGCCCGGCCCTCTGGCCAGTAGCGGATCGTCAGGTCCGTGCTCGCGGAGCTGTCGGTGCGCGGAGCCGCGCAGGCGGGAGCGACGAGGACGAGGCCGACGACGGCGAGCAGGGCGAGCCGCATCTCGATCCGAAAAGTACACTCGATCCGTGGCTCTGGAGGGAAAGCGGATCTTCATCACGGGCGGCGCCGGCTTCATCGGCACCACGCTCGCGCGCAGGCTCGTCGACGCCAACGAGGTGATCGCGGCCGACAACCTGCACCGGAACGCGCTCGAGGGGACGCCGCTCGCCGACCACCCGAACTTCACGCTCCACCAGGCGGACATCCTCGACGCGGACGCGATCCGCGAGCTCGCCCGGGGCTCGACCCACATCGTCCACTGCGCCGCGATCGCCGGCGTCGACGACGTGCTCAAGAGCCCGGTGCGCGTGATGCGCGTCAACGTGATCGGCACCTACCACGTCCTCGAGGCGGGGCTCGGCACGCTCGACACCCTCGAGCGGTTCGTCGACTTCTCCACGAGCGAGGTCTTCGGCACCCACGCCTTCCGCGTCCAGGAGGGCCAGGTCTCGACGATCGGCTCGGTGGGCGAGGCGCGCTGGACGTACGCCGTCTCCAAGCTCGCCGGCGAGCACATGTCGCACGCCTACCACGACGAGCTCGGCCTGCCCGCCGTCACCGTGCACCCCTTCAACGTCTTCGGGCCGGGCCAGATCGGCGGCGGCGCGATCCGCGCGTTCATCGAGAACGCGCTCGCCGGCCGCGACCTCGTGATCCACGGCGACGGCTCCCAGATCCGCGCCTGGTGCTACGTGGACGACATGGTCGAGGGGACGCTGCGCTGCCTCGAGCATCCAGACGCGGTCGGCCAGACCTTCAACATCGGCAACACGCGCTCGACGGTCACGATCTACGACCTCGCGCAGCGGATCCGGCGCCTGACCGAGGCCGACGTCGAGATCACCTTCCAGCCGCTCCACTACGCCGACGTCGAGCTGCGGATCCCGAACGTGGAGAAGGCCCGCGAGGTGCTCGGCTTCGACGCGAAGGTCGACCTCGACGAGGGGCTCGCGCGGACGATCGCCTGGTACCGGGAGCGGAAGCCAGTCGCGTGCGTCCCCCGGCCCGAGCGAGACGTATCCGGCTCGCGCTGCCGGACGTCGGGCGAGGAGGAGCTGGCCGAGGTCGCGGCGGTGCTCGCGAGCGGGCAACCTGACGATGGGGCCGAAGGTCGACGGAGCTCGAGCAGCTCGTCGCCGCGGCCTGCGGGGTCGAGCACGCGGTCGCGGTCTCGAACGGCACGGCGGCGCTCCACCTGCGCCGTGCTCGCGCTCGGGATCGGGCCCGGCGACGAGGTGATCGTCCCCGCCTACACCTTCCCGGCGACCGCGAACGTCGTCCGAGCTCGCCGGCGCGAAGGCCGTGCTCGTCGACGTCGACCCGGACACGTTCAACCTCGACCTCGGCCGGGTCTACGAGGCGGTGACGCCCCGGACGAAGGCCGTGCTCGCCGTGCACCTCTTCGGCCGCCCGCTCGACTGGGCCGCGCTGCAGAGCGCGGTCTCGCCCGAGATCCACCTGCTCGAGGACGCCGCCGGTGCGCTCGGCGCGCAGCTGGCAGGGGATGCCGTGCGGCGGCCTCGGCGCGCTCGGCTGCCTCTCCTTCCACCCGCGCAAGATCGTCACCACGGGTGAGGGCGGCGCGGTGACGACGAACGACGCCGAGATCGCCGCCGCCGTCCGGCGGCTGCGCCACCACGGGCTCGACCCGAGCTCGGACATCGCCCGTGCCGTCGACGAACTACCGGCTCGCCGACGTGCTCTGCGCGCTCGGGATCCCGCAGCTCCGCCGGCTCGACGAGCTGCACGCGGAGCGGGCGCGGATCGCGGCCGGCTACGCGGAGCGGCTCGACGGGCGTCGTCGAGCTCCCGGACGCCGACGAGGGCGACGTGCACGGCTGGCAGGCCTACGTCGTCCGGCTCGACCGCCGCGACGAGGCGCTCGCCGCCCTGCGCGCCGAGGGGATCGAGGTGCAGATCGGCACCTACGCGCTCCACCACCTGAGCGCCTACCGCGACCAGGGGCCGTTCCCCGGCGCCGACCGGGCCTTCGCCCGCGCGCTCGCGCTCCCGCTCCACTCGCGCCTGACCGACGCCGAGCTCGACCGCGTCGCCGACGGGAGTCGCCGCGGTTCGCTTGACAAGCGCCGGTTGTGAGTGAATACTCACTTCCGATGACGACGGCGACGACACGACAGACGGCGGAGGAGCGGCGCGCGGCGTTGCTCGAGGCCGCGGCGCACGAGTTCGCCCAGAAGGGCCTGCACGGCGGCTCGACGCAGGCGATCGCGGAGGCGGCCGGGATCTCGGAGCCGTATCTCTTCCGGCTCTTCGGGACGAAGAAGGAGCTCTACCTCGCGGCCTCGGGCGCTGAAGATGGAGGAGCTCTACGCCGCCTTCGAGCGGGCGTCGCGCGGGCAAGACCGGCCGGCGGCGCTCGAGGCGATGGGGGACGCGTTCACGGAGCTGACCGCGGCCGACCGCGACCGGCTGCTGCTGATGCTGCAGTGCTTCGCCGGCTGCGACGACCCCGACGTGCGCGCGGTCGTGCGCGGGATCTGGCGCGACCTCGTCGAGCTGGTCGAGCAGCGCTCCGGCGAGCCGCCCGAGGTGGTCAGCGGCTTCTTCGCCAAGGGGATGCTCCTGACCGTGACGATGTCGATGCAGCTCTTCGAGGACCCGACCCCGTGGGGCGACCGCCTGATCGCCGGCTGCGGCGAGGGGTAGACCCCTTTTTTCGGCCGGTATGGAAGTAATCACTTACAAACAAGAAAGGATGAAGGAGATGTCTGGGAAGACCACGACCCTCTGGACGTTCGCGATCACCTCGATCGCGCTCTTCATGGTCACGCTCGACAACCTCGTCGTCACGACGGCGCTGCCCGTGATCCGAACCGACCTGAACGCATCGCTCGAGAGCCTCGAGTGGACGGTCAACGCCTACACGCTGACCTTCGCGGTGCTGCTCCTGACCGGGGCGGCGCTCGGCGACCGCTTCGGCCGCCGCCGCATCTTCGCGATCGGGCTCGGCGTCTTCACGCTCGGCTCCGTCGCCGCTGCGCTGGCGCCGAGCGTCGAGGCGCTCAACGTCGCCCGCGCCCTCCAGGGCCTCGGCGGCGCGATCGTGCTGCCGCTGACGCTGACGATCCTCAGTGCGGCGGTGCCCCGCGAGCGGCGCGGGCTCGCGCTCGGGGCCTGGGGCGGGATCAGCGGCCTCGCGGTCGCGTTCGGCCCCGTGGTCGGCGGCGCCGTCGTCCAGGGGATCTCGTGGCAGTGGATCTTCTGGCTCAACGTCCCGATCGGGCTCGTGCTGTCCCGCTCGGGCTCTCGCGCCTGGAGGAGACGCGCGGTCCCGCCGGGCGGCTCGACCTGCCCGGGCTCGGCGCTCGCGAGCGCCGGGCTCTTCGGCGATCGTCTGGGGCCTCGTCCGCGGCAACGGCCGAGGGCTGGGGCAGCCTCGAGATCGTCGGGCTCGCTCGTCGCTCGGCCTCGTGCTCGTGGCGGCGTTCGTCGCGTGGGAGCTCCGCGTCGCCGCACCCGATGCTGCCGATGCGGCTTCTTCCGCAAGCCGCGCGTTCGCGCTCGCGAACCTCTCGTGCCTCTTCATGTTCTTCGGGATGTTCGGCTCGATCTTCCTGCTCTCGCAGTTCTTCCAGACGGTGCAGGGCTACTCGCCGCTCGGCTCGGGGCTGCGGATCCTCCCGTGGACGATCGCGCCGATGTTCGTCGCGCCGCTCGCGGGCGCGCTCTCCGACCGGATCCGCGGCAAGACGCTCATCGGGCTCGGGCTCTCGCTCCAGGCGGCGGCGCTCGTCGTGGCTCGGGCTCGTCTCGACGCCGACGCTCGCGTACTCGCAGCTCGTGACGCCGTTCGTCCTCGCCGGGGTCGGGATGGGGCTCTTCTTCGCGCCCGATGGCGAACGTCGTCCTCTCGGCCGTGCGGCCGGAGGAGGAGGGCAAGGCATCGGGCGCCAACAACGCGATCCGGGAGCTCGGCGGCGTCTTCGGCGTCGCGGTGCTCGCAGCGGTCTTCGCCCACGTCGGCGGCTACGAGAGCGGGCAGAGCTTCGTCGACGGGATGAGCCCGGCGCTCGTGCTCGGCGGTGCCGTCGTCGGCCTCGGCGCGCTGGCGGCGTTCGCGATCCCCGGTCGGCCCCATACCGCAGAGGCTCCCGCCCCGGCGCTCGACGCCACCTAGACCGTCCGCGCGGGACGTGTCCAGGGTCAGACCCTGGACACGTCCTGTCAGGACGGCTCGGGGGAGGGAACGTCGGCCCAGCCAGGCGGCAGCGTCGGGGCCGGCCACGAGGGATCCGGCTCCCACTCGGCCCAGGCGGTGTCCCACCAGTAGCGGCCCGCATCCAGCTCGGCGCCGAGCCTCGCTCCCTCGGCCCGGATCGCCGCGATCTCCTCGGCAGTCCAGCGGCCACGCGCGATCCAGGGGTCGAGCTCCTCCTCGTCCTTGAACTCCCACGACCCGTCGGGCGAGACGACGATGTCGAGCTCCAGATCCTGGGTGTCGAAGCCGATCGGCGTCCGCCGGAACGGCTCCTGGATGTTCAGGTACCAGCCGGCGAACGCCCGCTCCGGGCCCTCCCAGAACACCCAGACCGCGTGCAGGTCGCCGGGCCGCTGCAGTTGGAGGACGCCGTGCCCGTGCCACCGGTCGCGGCGCTCCAGGGGTGAGGCCCGCCCCAGTGGTCGCGGTCCGTGAACCCGAGTGGCCCGCCCGACGGCATGTGGAGGACGAGCAGCTCGTCGTCGTCGCGGACGACGTTCCCGCCCCAGCCGACCATCACCTCGCCGTGCCAGACGTCGCGGCGCACGATCGGGTCTCCGGGCTGCCGTCTCATCGCCCCCAACGGTAATCTCCCTCCCCTGCACACGGCCGACGTCCTCACCCTGCAAGGCGCCGCGCCCGAGCTCTCGGTCGTCGTCACGCTGTACGACGAGGAGGCGCACGTCGAGGAGCTCCACCGGCGCGTCACCGAGACGCTCTCGGGCCGCTCGTACGAGCTGATCTTCGTCGACGACGGCTCGCGCGACCGCACCTGGGAGCTCGTCCAGGGGCTGCGCGCCGGCGACGACCGCGTCCGCGCCGTCCGCTTCAAGCGCAACTTCGGCCAGCACCCGGCCATGCACGCCGGGCTCGAGCGGGCGCGGGGCGAGATCGTCGTCACGATGGACGGCGACCTCCAGAACGAGCCCGAGGACATCCCGCGGCTCGTCGCCGCGCTCGCCGACGGCACCGACGTCGCCAGCGGCCGCCGGGCGGCGCGGCGCGACTCCTGGGGGCGCACGCTTCCTTCGCGCCTGATCAACGGGATGCTCCGTCGCTTCACCCGCGTGGACATCGCCGACTTCGGCTGCGCGTTCAACGCCTATCGGCGCAGCGCCGTCACTCCGATGCTCGGCGCGATCGGTCGCCAGAAGTTCACGAAGGCGCTGATCCTCTCCGGCGGCGCCACCGTCACCGAGGTCGACGTCGGCCACGCCGCCCGCGCGGGCAGCTCGCGCTACTCGCCGTTCCGCCTCGTCCGGCTCGCGCTCCACGTGCTCGCCGGCTTCTGGCCGCAGCCGATCCAGTGGATCGGAGTCGCCGTCGGGACGCTCTGCTCGGTGCTCGCGACGCTGCTCGGGATCTACGGGATCTGGTTCTGGATCGACCACGCCGACTTCCCGGGACCGCTCCTCGGCGGGGTCGCCGTCCTCTTCGTCCTCGGCATGCAGGGGTTCATCCTCGCCCTCGTCGGCGAATACTTGGGCAGAATCCAGCGCGAGGTCGAGCGGCGGCCTCTCTACTCGATCTCGGAGGAGCTGTGAGCAAGCGCGTTCTGGTCACCGGCGGGGCAGGCTTCATCTCGTCGAACTTCATCCGCCACCTGCTGGCGAACACCGATCACGACGTGGTCTCGCTCGACGCCCTCACCTACGCGGGCAACCTCGAGAACCTCGCGGACGTGATGAGCCACGAGCGGCTCTCGTTCGTGCACGGCGACATCCGCGACCCGGAGCTCGTCGCGAAGCTCGTCGCCGAGGTGGACGTGATCGTCAACGCCGCCGCCGAGTCGCACGTCGAGAAGTCGATCGAGGAAGGCGCCTCCGAGTTCGTGACGACGAACGTCGAGGGGACGCAGATCCTGCTCGACGCGATCCGCCGCACGCCGGTCGAGCGCTTCATCCTGATCTCCTCGAGCGAGGTCTACGGGACGGCGGAGACCGCGCCGATGGACGAGGAGCACCCGCTCAACCCGCGCTCCCCCTACGCCGCCACGAAGGCGGGCGGCGACCGGCTCGCCTACTCGTACTACGTCACCTACGGGCTTCCGATCGTGATCGTCCGTCCGTTCAACAACTACGGGCCGCGCCAGCATCCCGAGAAGGTGATCCCGCGTTTCATCACGCAGGCGCTCGCCGGGGAGCCGCTGACGATCCACGGCGACGGGCACGCGAGCCGCGACTGGCTCTACGTCGACGACGACGCCGAGGCGATCGAGGCGATCATCGCGGCGGACATCGACGGGATCGCGGGCGAGGTCGTCAACGTCGCGACCGGGATCGACATCTCCGTCTCCGACGTCGCCGACGCCGTGCTCGCCGCGACCGGCGCCGACGTCGAGAAGGTCTACGTCGAGGAGCGGCTCGGCCAGGTCGACCGTCACATCGGCTCGACCGACAAGCTCGAGCGGCTGGCGGGCTTCCGGGCCAGGACGGACTTCGCGACCGGGCTCGAGCGGACCGTCGAGTGGTATCGCGAGAACGAGGGTTGGTGGCGGGCCGTCCTGGCGCGCGACCGCGTCTCCTCGTTCTAGGCGCGGGGGCGGCGCA
The DNA here is from genome assembly GCA_963846665.1 of uncultured Gaiellaceae bacterium. Taxonomy (GTDB): domain Bacteria; phylum Actinomycetota; class Thermoleophilia; order Gaiellales; family Gaiellaceae; genus Gaiellasilicea. Next base: position 1,857,314 of record CAWJWW010000002.1, on the reverse strand, counting down.
GCTCGGGCTCCTGCGCGCGGCGCGCGAGCGCGACCTGCACGTCCTCGCCGTCGACCGCGACCCTGCCGCACCCGGTTTCCGCTACGCCGACACGCGGGCGCTCCTCTCCTCCGAGGACGAGCCCGCCGTCGACCGGCTCGCCCGGGCCGAAGGGATCGACGGCGTCATCTCGCCGGGGGCCGACTGGACGGTGGGGATCGCGGCGCGGCTCGCCGAACGGCTCGGGATCGCGCACCCGATCGACGGAGTCACCGCAGGGCTTGCGACCTCGAAGCAGCGCCAGCGCGAGCGCTTCGCCGAGCGTGGCGTGCCTCAGCCGGCGATCCTCGCCGAGCCACGGGTGCCGTGCGTCGTCAAGGCCCCCGACCGGCAGGGGCAGCGCGGCCTGACCCTCGTCCGCGACGAGCGTGAGCTCGCAGCCGCGATCGAGGCCGCGCTCGAGGCCTCGCGGAACGGCGCCTACCTCGTCGAGGAGCTGGTCGAGGGCCCCGAGGTGACCGTGAACGCCGTCTCCGTCGACGGCGTCTTCCACCCGCTGACGGTGACCGACCGCCTCACCGCCGACCCGCCGGCGTTCGGCGTCGCACTCGCACACGCCTGGCCGTCCAGGGAAGCTTGTGTTCCTGGAACACAAAGTCTCGTCGTCGCTGCGGCACGGGCCGCGGCGGAGGCGGTCGGGATCCGGAACGGGCCGAGCTACACCCAGCTCCGGCTCGGGCCGGATGGGCCGAAAGTCCTGGAAATCGCGGCGAGACTGGGGGGAGGGCACGACGCCGAGCTGGCCCTGCTCGCCACCGGCGTCGACCTGAACGGTCTGGCGCTCGACTTCGCGCTCGGAGAGCGAGCTTGTGTTCCTGGAACACAAAGTCCTCCGGCGGATCAGGTCGGCGGGGCCTGCGTGCTCTTCCTCGTCCCGCCCGAGGGTGAGCTCGTGGAGGTCGAGGGGCTCGCGGAGGCGGAGGCTGTCGAGGGCGTCGCGGAGGTGCGGCTCTATCGGGAGCCGGGTCACGTCTTCGGGCCGTTCCGGCGCGGCGCCGACCGGGCCGGGGCGATCCTCGCCACCGGCTCGAGCCGCGACGACGCGCTCGAGCGGGCTCGCCGGGCGGCGGCGCTACTACGCTTCGTGGTTCAGTGAGCGTGCGCGAGACCACCCTCGGCTTCCAGCCCCCTTCGATCGGCGAGGAGGAGATCGAGGCGGTCGCCGACGCACTCCGCTCCGGCTGGCTGACGACCGGGCCGCGGGCCGCGCTGCTCGAGGAGCGGATGGCCGAGTACCTCGACGCGAAGCACGTCCTCGCAGTCGCCTCTGGGACGGCGGCGCTCCACCTCTCGCTCGTCGCGCTCGGGGTCGGCCCCGGCGACGAGGTGATCACGACCCCGATCACCTGGCCCGCGACCGCGAACGTGATCGTCCACACCGGCGCCACGCCCGTCTTCGTCGACGTCCGGCCGGGCGACCTGAACATCGACCCCGAGCTCGTCGCCGCGGCCGTGACCGAGCGCACGAGGGCGCTGATGCCGGTGCACCTCGCCGGTCAGCCGTGCGACCTCGACCCGCTCTGGGAGCTCGGGATCCCGGTGATCGAGGACGCGGCCCACGCGGCCGAGAGCGCCTACCGCGGCCGCAAGCTCGGCGGGCTCTCGGAGGCGACGTGCTTCTCGCTCTACGCGACGAAGAACATCGCCGCGGGCGAGGGCGGGCTCGTCTCGACGAACTCGGACGAGGTCGCCGACGCGATCCGGAGCCTGCGCCTGATGCGGCGCGGCGACGGCTCCCTCTACGACATCACAGTCCCCGGCTACAAGGCGAACCTCTCCGACCTGCTCGCGGCGATCGCGCTCGTCCAGCTGGACAAGCTGCCCGCGCACACTGCCGCGCGGCAGCGCCAGTTCGACCTCTACGACGAAGGGATCGCCGCGATCCCGGGGCTGGAACCGCTCGAGCGCGACCCGCGCGACACGCACGCGCTGCACCTCTACGTCGTCCGCGTCGACGCGGAGCGCTTCGGCCTCACCCGCGACGAGCTGCAGCGGGCGCTCGCGGCCGAGCGGATCTCGACCTCGATCCACTTCCTGCCGGTGCACCGGCTGACGTACTACCGCGAGCGGTTCCCCGCCCAGCCCTCGCTGCCCGTCGCCGAGCGGGCGGGCGACGAGATCCTCTCGCTCCCGCTCTCGCCTGCGCATTCGGAGGCCGACATCGCGGACGTGCTCGACGCCCTGGCCCGGATTCGCGCCCGCACATGAGGCGCCGGCTCGTCCGGGTGGCGGCGACGCTCGTGCTGACGGGGCTCGCGGTCGGGTACCTCGTCTGGAAGATCGACGTCCGGACGACGGCGTCGGTGCTCCGCGACGCGAGCCCGTGGTGGTTCCTGCTCGCGGCGACGATCATGATCGGGACGACGCTTCCCATGGCCGTGCGCTGGCAGTGGCTGCTCGCCTCGCAGGGGATGCGCGAGCGCGTCGCCTGGCTCTGGCGCGCCTACCTCGTCGCGTACGCGGCGGGCCAGATCCTGCCCACCTCGATCGGCGGGGACGCCGTCCGGATCCTCGAGACCTCGCGCCGCCATCCAGCCCGGCTCGGTGCGGTCAGCGCAATCGTCCTGCTCGAGCGCGCGCTCGGCGGCGCCGCGACCGTGCTCCTCGGCGCGATCGGCTTCCTGCTCGCGATCGGCCGCTACGACGTCGGCGCCTACCTGTGGATCGAGGGCGCGTTCGTGCTCGGCACGTTCGTGCTCGCCTTCGTCTTCTTCTCCCGCGCCGCCCGCCCCGCGCTGCGCTGGTCGCGGCCGCTGCTGCTGCGCCTCCGGCTGGAGCGGCCCGTCCGCGCGCTCTACGACGGCGTCCACGCCTTCCGCGACCACGCGGGCCTGCTCGCGACGGTCTGCGTGATGACGGTGGCGATCCAGGCGGTGCGCGTGCTTGCGATCTGGGCCGCCGCGCGCGCGGTCGGGATCGACCTCTCGCCGCGGATCTTCTACGTGATGGGGCCGCTCTTCTTCCTCGTCCTGCTCGTCCCGTTCACGCTCAACGGCTTCGCCGTCCGGGAGGCGTTCTTCGTCAGCTTCCTCGGCAGCGTCGGGGTCGCCGCCGACCACGCCTTCGCCGCCGGCTTCCTCTTCTTCCTGGTCACGTTCGCGCTCTCGGTGCCCGGCGGCGCGATCCTGCTCTGGGAGGGCCTGCGCGGCCGGCCGGCACCAACCCATGTCTGACGCCTCCGCGATCGTCGTCACCTACAACGCGCTCCCGTGGATCGAGCCGTGCCTCGACAGCGTGGAAGGGATCGAGACCATCGTGGTCGACAACGGCTCCACCGACGGGACCGTCGACGCCGTCCGCGCGCGCCGGCCGGAGCCGCGGGTGCTCGAGCAGGGGAACCTCGGGCTCGCCGCCGGTTGGAACGCCGGAATGGCCGTCGCCTCGGGTCGCTACTTCCTGATCCTGAACGCCGACGCCTGGCTGACCGAGGGCTCGCTCGACCGGCTCGTCGCGTTCGCCGACGAGCATCCCGAGGCGGCGATCGTCGGGCCGCGGCTGCTCAACCCGGACGGGACGCTCCAGCGCTCGGTCCGCGGGTTCCCGACGCTGTGGCGGCTCGCGACGGAGTACTTCTTCCTCCGGAAGCTGGCGCCGCGCTCGGAGCTCCTGAACGGCTTCTACGCCGGCGGGTTCGCGCACGACCGGGTGCGCGAGGCCGACTTCGTCATGGGGGCGTGCATGCTCGTGCGGCGGGACGCCGTCGACGCAGTGGGGGCGCTCGACGAGGACTTCTTCCTCTTCAGCGAGGAGACCGACTGGGCCTATCGCTTCCACCGGGCGGGCTGGAAGGTGCTCTTCTTCCCCGGCGCGGAGTGCGTGCACGTCGGCGGTGCCTCGCATGGTGGGCGGCTCTACCGGGAGAACGTGCGCGGCCATCTGCGCTTCCTCGCCAAGCACGGCGGCAAGCGGCGGGCCGAGCGGGGCCGCCGCCTCCTCCGCGCGGCGCTCCTCCTCCGAGGCGTCCTCTACCGGGGCGAGCGCGGGCGGATGTACCGCGACGCCGCGGCGTGGCTCGGCTCCGGCCGGGTCCCGGAGCTGCTCCGGCGATGACGCTCCTCCGGCTCGCGCTTGCGACGGGGGTGGTGCTCGCCCCCGGCTGGGCAGTCGCTCGGGCGCTCGGCGTCCGGACGGTCTCGGCGACGCTCGCCTGGGGGCTCGCCGTCCTCTTCGGCTCGCTCGCCGTCACGTTCCTCGTCGGCGGCTCGCTGACGCTGTCGCTCGTCCTTCTCCTTGCGGTCGGCCTCGTCGCCGCCGTTGCCGGCCGGCGCGCGGCGCGCGGCGAGCGGATCCCGGGACGCTGGTGGGTCTTCGGGGCGGGCGCGATCCTCGGCATCCTGCTCTGGCACGTCGCGGGCGAGATCGGCGGCGACGGGCTCTTCCACCTCGCCCGTGCGCGAAAGCTGGACGCGTTCGGCTCGCTCTCGCTCGACTCGGTGAACGAGTTCGCGGACGGCGGCCTCCACCCGGGCTATGCCTTCCCGCTGTGGCACGGCTTCCTGGCGCTCGTCGCGCGCGTCGCCTTCCTCGACCCGGCCGACGTCGTCCTGCACGAGGCGTCCGTGCTCGCGCCGCTCGCGCTGCTCGTCGCCTACGAGGCCGGCTGGGCGCTCTTCCGCCGGGTCGGGCCCGCGGTGGCGGTGGTGGTGGCTCAGGTCGGGATCGCCGCGCTCGCCCCGAGTGGCGGCGGCGCATATACGGCGCTGGGGTTGCCCGCGACCGCCTCCCGCCAGCTGCTCGTCCCCGCGACGCTCGCGCTCGCGTTCGCCGCGGTCGAGACCCGGTCGCGGGCGCTCGTCGCGTCGGCCGCCGCAGCGGGGCTGGGGCTCGCCGTCGTCCACCCGACCTACGCGATCTTCGTCTGGATCCCGTTCGGAGGCTTCCTGCTCGTGCGCACCGCTCGTGGCACGGGAGGAGCTGCCGCGGCTCGCTGCGGTGCTCGCGGCCCTCGTCGTCCCCTCCGCGCTCTACTTCGCCTGGCTCCTGCCCGTCGTGCGCGAGACGGCCTCGGTGTCGCCGGACGCGGGCGAGGTCGACCGCGGGATCGCGCAGTACGGGACGCAGCTGGACGTCGTCTCGGAGGGCAGCTACCGGCTCGCCCCGGAGGTCTTCGGGCGGGCGGGGGCGATCCCGGTCGCGGCGCTCCTCTGCATCCCGCTCGCCGGGCTCGCGCTGCGGCGGCGCTGGGCCGCATGGGTGCTGGGCGGTGCGCTCGCGGTGCTGGCGATCACGCTCGTGCCGCAGCTGTTCGTCCCCTTCTCGGACGCCGTCTCCCTCTCGCAGTCCCGCCGCGCCGCCGGGTTCCTGCCCTTCGCCTTCGCGTTCGCCGGCGGCCTCGTCGTTCTGGCGGGGCTGCTCCGGCTCGCGCTGCTGCCGGTCGCGCTCGCAGCCGGGATCGCGCTGCAGCTCCTCTATCCGGGCGACTTCGGCTATCGCCTCGCCCATGGCGGGCCGGCGCTCGCGACCTGGCTTGCGGTGGGCGGAGGCGTCGCGGCGCTCGTGCTCGGACTGCTCCGCAGGCCAGGGCTGGGACGCGAGGGAGCCATCGTCGGTCTGGCGGCCGCGCTGTTCGCCGTCCCGGTCGCGGTGCATGCCGCGGCGAGCTGGAGCCCATCCGACGCGCGCCGGCCGAGCCATCTCAGCGCGGGGCTCGTCGAGGCGCTCCGGGCGGAGGTGCCCAAGGAGGCGGTGGTGTTCTCCGACCTCGAGACGAGCTACCGGATCGCCGCGTTCGCGCCGGTCTACGTCGCAGCGGCCCCGCCGAGCCATGTCGCCGACACCGAGGCGAACCGCCCGTACGAGCGGCGCCGCGCGAACGCGCGCTTCTTCCAGACCGGTGAGCTGGCGATCCCGCGGCGGGCCGGTGCGGGCTGGCTCGTCGTCGACCGGCAGCGGTTCGAGATCCGGCCGGAGCTCCCCGTCGTCTACCGCGACGGGCGCTTCACGCTCTACCGGCTCGATTGACCCACTTCCGGCCCGTTCCCGTAACGGTCCCGGCACACGTTTCTCGATAGCGTTCGTGTTGGGACACCCGGGGGTGCCCCTGGGGGCACGTTGGGGGTCGGTTCCGGGGGCGGCGAAGTAGCATCGTCGCCGTGAAGCTGCTCCTCGTCTCGCTCTACTGGCCGCCCGCGGGCGGCGGCGGCGTCCAGCGGCCGCTCAAGTTCGCGCAGTACCTGCCGGCGCTCGGGATCGAGACCCACGTGCTCGCGCCGGACGACCCGAAGTGGATCCACGAGGACGCCAGCCTGCCGGTGCCGACCCAGGCCTGGGTGCACCGCGCGCGCTTCATCGGGCCGAAGGGACGCCGGCCGGCGGAGGAGCTGCACGGCAAGGAGGGGATCGGCCGCGCCGTCGTCCTCGCCCGGCTCGCGTCGCGGCGCCTGCTCGTCCCCGACGAGAACGTCAGCTGGAACCTGACCGCGATCCCCGCTGCGATCCGGATCGCGCGCCAGGAGAAGATCGACGTCGTCCTCACCACCTCTCCGCCCGGCTCGCTCCACTTCGTCGGCGCCGCGGTCAAGCGGGCGACGGGGGCGAAGTGGGTCGCCGACCTCAGGGACTCGCTGATCGCCCATCCGCACCGGCGGAGCGACAGCCTCGCCGTCCGGACGAAGTCGAAGGCGGTCGACGCGATCGCGCACCTCGTCGCGCGCCAGGCCGACGCGATCACCTGCGTCTCGGACGCGATCGCGGACGAGGCGCGGAGCGCGAATCCGCGCGGCCGGGTCGTCACGATCTCGAACGGCTCCGACTTCGACGACTTCGCCGGGCTCGAGTACCGGCCCGGCCCGCGCTTCCGGATCACGCACACGGGCAGCTTCTTCGGCAAGCGCGATCCGCGCCCGTTCCTGACCGCGCTCGCCGAGTCCGGGCACGAGGACGTGGTCGTCCGCTTCGTCGGCGACTTCCGCTCCTCCGACCGGGAGTGGGCCGAGGGTCTCGGCCTCGGTGACCGGATCGAGCTGATCCCGTACGCGCCGCGCCAGACCTCGCTCGAGCTCCAGCGCGACTCGGACGCGCTCCTGCTCCTGATCCCCGAGGCCGGCGGCAGGGGCAAGGGCGTGCTCTCGGGCAAGGTCTTCGAGTATCTCGCCGCCGAGCGACCGATTCTCGCCGCCGTCCCGCCCGACGGGGCCGCGGCGGGGCTGCTGCGCGAGACGGGCGGCTCGGTGATCGCCGCCCCCGACGACGTGGCGGGGATCCGCGCGGCGCTCGACGACCTCGTCGCGCGCTTCCGGAACGGCGGCCTCCCCTCGCTCGAGCTCGACCCCGCGATCCGGCACCGGCTCTCGCGCCGCGCGCGGGCCGAGGAGCTCGCGGAGCTGCTCCGCTCGCTGTGAGCGTTCCTCGCGTGCAGCGGAGCCGCGCGCTCGACGTCCTCTTCTTCGCGACCCTCTTCACCGTCACCTGGGCGAAGGTGCAGTGGGAGGTGGCGGGGACGCTGATGCTCTCGGACGTCCTGACCGCGCTCTTCCTGCTCGGGTTCGCCGGAAGCCGGCTCGCGCGTCACGACCGGCGGCTGGCCCGGGGCGCAGTCGTCGCGGGCGGCTTCTTCGCGCTCTTCCTGCTCGTGTACCTGATCGGCTTCTTCAACCTCGACACGAGCCAGGCGCTCGCGCAGTGGGCCAAGGGGATGGTCAAGTTCCTCCTCCACTTCCTCTTCCTCGTCGCCGGGCTCGCCTACGTGGCGCGGCGCGGGGAGCGGTTCTACTGGCGCGCGTTCACGGTCTTCATGCTCGGGATCGCCGCCAACGCCGTCTACGGGATCGTCCAGCTCGCGACCGCGGAGGTCGCGGGGATCAACCTCGACCAGTCGCTGCTGCAGCCGATCACGGGCGGCGCGAGCCAGATCAACGTCTACGGCGCGATCGACGGCAAGGACGTCTACCGCCCGAACGCCCTGACGGGCGACCCGAACCACCTGGGGGTGGAGCTGATCCTGCCGCTGCTGATCCTGACGCCGCTGTACCTCCGGCTCGAGCGCGGGCACCGGCTCCGGGTCCGCCGCTCGCGATCCTGCTCGCGTTCCTCCTGCTCGTCGAGCTCGCCACCCTCTCGCGCAGCGGCCTGCTCGGGCTCGGAGTGGGCGTGCTCGTGCTCGTGCTTCCGTACCGGCGCAAGCTCGTCACCCGCGAGCTGCTGTTGCCGCTCGCAGCGGTCGGGCTCGTGCTCGCGGGCGTCGTCGGGGCGCGCTGGGAGTTCTTCCGCACCGTGCTCAGGTCCCGCGTCAGCACCGACCAGGGCGCCGCGTCGACGCACTTCGCGGTCTACGACTTCATCCCCGACGTGCTCGGCCAGCACCCGCTCTTCGGCCTCGGGCTGAACAACTTCTCGGTCTACTACGAGTTCGTGACCGGGCGGACGAACTTCGGGCCGCACTCGTTCTACGTGGCGACGATCGTCGAGACGGGCGTCGCCGGCGCCGTGCTCTTCGCCGCGTTCCTCGTCTACCTCTTCCGCCGGCTCGGGGCGACCCGGGAGATCGGCCGCAGGCTCGCCGCCGCGCACGATCCGCTCGCCGCCCGCGTCAGGCCGCTCGCGTGGGGGATGACGGCAGCCCTCGCCGGGACGATCGCCTCGAACGCGTTCTACCTGACGATGTCCTTCTACTACTTCTTCGCGTTCGCGCTGCTCGCGCTCGGCGCGCCGATCGTCTTCGCCCGACGCGTCCGATGAAGGTCGTCGTGCTGACGACGTCGTACCCGCGCCACGAGGACGACGCCGCCGGGGCGTTCGTCCGGGACGCGGTCGAGCACGTCCGGGCGGCGGGGATCGAGGTGGAGGTCGTCTCGCCTGCGAGCTTCCGCCACTACGGGATCGCCTTCGGGCATGGGATCCCCGGGAACCTGCGCCGGCGGCCGTGGCTCGCGCTCGCGCTCCCGCTCTTCCTCGCCGGCTTCGTCCGCGCCGCCCGCCGCGCCGCGCGCGACGCGGACCTCGTCCACGCGCACTGGCTGCCCGCCGGGCTCGTCGCGCTCCTCACCGGCAAGCCGTACCTCGTCCAGCTCTGGGGGACGGACGTCGAGCTCGCGCGCCGGGCGCCGTGGCTCGCGCGGCCCGTGCTCCGGCGGGCGCGCGCGGTCGTGGTCGCCTCGGCGTTCCTCGCCGACGCCGCCCGGGAGCTCGGCGCCCGAGAGGTCGCGGTGATCCCGAGCGGGGTCGAGCTGCCGGCCGAGCCCGGCGCCCCCGGCGAGCCGCCGCACGTCCTCTACGTCGGCCGCCTCTCGCGCGAGAAGGGGATCGAGGACTTCCTCATCGCCACGCGAGAGCTCCCGCGCGTGGTCGTCGGCGGCGGCCCCGTCGATGTGCCCGAGGCGATCGGCCCGCTGCCCCCGCGCGAGCTCGGCGCGTACTACGACGCCGCGGCGGTGGTCGTCGTCCCCTCCCGGCGCGAGGGCTACGGCGTCGTCGCCCGCGAGGCGATGGCCCACGGACGGGCCGTCGTCGCCACGGCGGTCGGCGGCCTGCCCGACGCGATCCGGGACGGCGAGACGGGCCTGCTCGTCCCGTCCGGCGACCCGAAAGCGCTGCGCGCCGCGATCGAGCGCCTGCTCGGCGACCGGGCGCTTCGCGAGCGGCTCGGCGCCGCCGCCCGGGAGCACGTCGAGCGGGAGCTCTCGTGGCCGGCAGCGACGGAGGCGCTCGTCGCGCTCCTCCGTCAGAATGGCCCCCGATGAAGCGCGCGCTGATCACCGGCGTCGCCGGGCAGGACGGCTCGTACCTCTCGGAGCTCCTGCTCGAGCAGGGCTACGAGGTCTTCGGCGTCGTTCGCCGCTCGACGAGCGAGCGCTACGAGAACCTGGACGCCGTCCGCGACCGCGTCCAGCTGCTCCAGGCCGACCTGCTCGACGAGCTCGCGCTCGTGCGCGCGCTCGAGACGGCCCGTCCCGACGAGGTCTACAACCTCGCCGCGCCCTCGTTCGTGCCGATGTCGTGGGAGCAGCCCGTGCTGACCGCGGAGTTCGCCGCCGTCGGCGCGACCGCGCTGCTCGAGGCCGTTCGGGTCGCCGCGCCGCAGGCCCGCGTCTACCAGGCCGCCTCGAGCGAGATCTTCGGCGACCCGATCGACGCGCCCCAGACCGAGTCGACACCGCTGATGCCCGTGACGCCCTACGGGGCCGCGAAGGCGTACTCGTTCTTCATCGTCCGCTCGTTCCGCCGCCGCTACGGCCTCCACGCGTCCTCGGGGATCCTCTTCAACCACGAGTCGCCCCGGCGGCCGCTCGACTTCCTCCCCCGCAAGGTCGCGCACGGGGCCGCCCGGATCTCGCTCGGGCTCGACCGGACGCTGACGCTCGGCGACCTCGACGCGCGCCGCGACTGGGGCTACGCGGGCGACTTCGTCCGCGCGATGCACCTGATCCTCCAGCAGGACGAGCCGGACGACTACGTGATCGCGAGCGGCGAGACGCACTCCGTCCGCGAGCTCGTCGAGTGCGCGTTCGAGCACGTCGGGCTCGACTGGCGCGAGCACGTCGAGGTGGACGAGTCGCTCCGCCGGGGGAAGGCCGAGCTGCACAACCTCGTCGGCGACGCGAGCAAGGCTCGCGAACGGCTCGGCTGGGCGCCTTCCGTGGACTTCCGCGGTCTCGTCCAGCTGCTCGTGGACGCAGATCTGGATCGGCTCAAGGCCTCTCCGGACGCCACCTCTGGTAGAACCACCGTGTCATGAGCGCCTCCGAGCTAGCGCGCCGGATCACGATCGACGGGATCGAGATCGGCGACGACACCGACTGTTACGTGATCGCGGAGATCGGCCACAACCACCAGGGCTCGGTCGAGCAGGCGAAGGCCCTGTTCAAGGCCGCGCAGGAGGCGGGCGCGCACGCGGTCAAGCTGCAGAAGCGCGACAACCGGGGCCTCTACACCCGCGAGGCCTACGCGAAGCCGTACGAGAACGAGAACAGCTACGGCGCCACCTACGGCGAGCACCGCGAGGCGCTCGAGTTCGGCCGCGCCGAGTACGAGGAGCTGAAGGCGTACTGCGCCGAGCTCGGGATCACCTTCTTCTCGACCGCGTTCGACTTCGTCAGCGCCGACTTCCTGGCCGAGCTCGACATGCCCGCGTACAAGATCGCCTCCGGCGACCTGACCAACACGCCCCTGCTCCGCCACGTCGCCCGGATCGGCAAGCCCGTGATCTTCTCGACCGGCGGCGGCCGGATCGAGGACGTCCGCCGGGCCTACGAGACGCTCGCGAGCGAGAACGACCAGATCGCCGTCCTCCAGTGCACGGCCGGCTACCCGGCCGAGTGGGACGAGCTCGACCTGGCCGTGATCGGCACCTACCGGGAGGAGTTCCCGGACGCGGTCGTCGGCTTCTCCAGCCACGACAACGGGATCGCGATGGCCGTCGCGGCCTACGTCCTCGGCGCCCGGATCGTCGAGAAGCACTTCACGCTCAACCGGGCGATGAAGGGCACCGACCACGTCTTCTCGCTCGAGCCGCAGGGCCTGCGCAAGATGGTCCGCGACCTCCAGCGCACGCGCGCGGCCCTCGGCGACGGGACGAAGAACGTCCACCCGAGCGAGATCGCGCCCGCGACGAAGATGGGCAAGAAGCTCGTCGCCGCGCGCGACCTGCCTGCCGGCCACGTGCTCGGGGATGCGGACATCGCTTTCAAGTCGCCCGGCGACGGGATCCCGCCGTACGAGCTCGAGCGGGTGCTCGGCTCGACCCTCGTCCGTCCCGTGCTCGAGGACGAGACGCTCACGTTCGAGCTCCTGGAGGAGCGCGCTCCCAGCGGCGTCCTCTCCGGGCATGACAGCTGAGCCCGCCCGTGGCTGACCTGACCGGCCGGCTGGCGGTCGTCACCGGCGCCTCCGGCAAGCTCGGCCCCGTCTGGATCGCCGCGCTCGCGGGGGCGGGCGCGCGGGTGATCGGCGTCGACGTCAAGCCGGGCGAGGTCGACGGGGCCGAGCGCATCGAGGTCGCCGACGTGACCGACCGCTCCTCGCTGCTCGCGCTGCGCGAGCGGCTCGGCGCCGCTCCCGACGTGCTCGTCAACAACGCCGGGATCGACCAGCCGCCCTCGGCCGACGCGGCCTCGGTCGCGATCGAGGACGTCGACTTCGACGACTTCCGGCGTGTGCTCGACGTCAACCTCGCCGGCACGTTCCTCGCCACCCAGGTGTTCGGCTCGGCGATGCGGGACGCGGGCCGCGGCTCGATCGTCAACCTCGGCTCGCTCTACGCCGGGATCGCGCCGGACCCCTCGATGTACGACCACCTCGAGCTCGACCCGCCGTTCCTGAAGCCGCCGGCCTACGGCGCCTCCAAGGCCGGGGTCGTCAACCTGACGCGCTACTTCGCGCGGCTCTGGGGGCCGGCCGGGGTGCGGGTGAACACGCTCTCGCCGGGCGGCGTCCTCGGCGGCCAGGACATCGAGTTCCTGCGCAAGTTCATGGCCCGGACCCCGCTCCGCCGCCTCGCGGAGGCGCCCGACCTCATCGGGCCGCTCCTCTTCCTCGCGTCAGACGCGTCGAGCTACGTCACGGGCCACGAGCTCCGGGTCGACGGGGGATTCACGGCATGACGCTCGTGCTCAACGTGATCGACGGCGAGGAGCGGCCCGCCGCGAGCGGCGCCACCTTCGAGAAGCGCGCGCCCGCGACCGGCGAGCCGATCTCGACCGTCGCCCGCTCGGACGCGGCCGACGTCGACGCGGCGATCACCGCGGCCGCCGCGGCGCAGCCGGCCTGGGCCGCCCGGACGGTCGTCGAGCGGGGCGCGATCATCCGCCGGATCGCGCAGCTGCTCGAGCGCGACCGCGACGCCGTCGCCGCGGTCGTCGCCGCCGAGACGGGCAAGTCGCCGAAGGACGCGAAGGGCGAGACCGACGGCGCGATGGAGCTCGGCTACTTCATCGCCGGCGAGGGCCGCCGCTTCTACGGCAAGACGCTGCCGAGCGCGACCCCGAACCGGCACGCGATGCTGATCCGGCAGCCGCTCGGCGTCGCGGGCCTGATCATCGCGGCGAACACGCCGATCGCGAACGTCGCCTGGAAGGTCTTCCCGGCGCTCGTCTGCGGCAACGCCTGCGTGCTCAAGGCGTCCGAGGACACGCCCGAGACCGCGCTCGTCTTCGCCCGGCTGGCGCGCGAGGCGGGGCTCCCCGACGGCGTCCTCAACGTCGTCCAGGGGCTCGGGCCCGAGGCGGGGCAGCCGCTCGTCGAGGATCCACGAGTCGCCGTCGTCTCCTTCACCGGCTCCACCTCCGTCGGCCGGATGATCGCGCGCGTCGCGGGCGAGCGGCTCGCCAAGGTCTGCCTCGAGCTCGGCGGCAAGAACCCGCTCGTCGTCTGCGACGACGCCGACCTGGAGAAGGCCGCCGAGACCGCCGCGCTCTCCGCCTTCTCGAACGCCGGCCAGCGCTGCGCGGCCGGCTCGCGCCTGATCGTCTTCGACGCCGTCTACGACCGCTTCCGCGAGCTGCTCGTCGAGCGCGCGAACGCGCAGCGGGTCGGCCCCACCGACGAGCACGACTTCGGGCCCGGTGATCAACGAGCGCCAGCTCGAGAACATGCTCGCCGCGGTCGAGCGGGCCAAGGCCGCAGGCGCGACCGTCCTGACGGGCGGCGAGCGGCTGACCGGCGAGGGCTACGACGGCGGCTACTACATCGGCCCGACGATCGTCGAGGGCGTCGCCGACGACGCCGAGCTCGCCGCGACCGAGCTCTTCGGCCCGATCACGACCCTGCACCGGGTCGCCGGCTTCGAGGAGGCGCTCGCGCTCGCGAACGCGACCCCCTATGGGTTGACGGCGGCGATCTGGACGGCGAGCGTCCACCGCGGCGAGCGCTTCCTCCGCAACGTCGTCGCGGGCGGCGTCCAGGTGAACGGGCCGACCTACGGCTTCGAGCCGCACGTCCCCTTCGGCGGCCAGAAGGACTCGGGCACGGGCTGGCGCGAGCCGGGCACCGAGGCGCTCGACGTCTACTCGGACTGGAAGACCGTCTACGTCACCCACGACCCGGCGGCCGTCTGATGCCGAGCTGCGGTCGCGCTCGTCCCGGCGCGCGCGGGCTCCCAGCGCGTGCCCGGCAAGAACGTCCGCGAGCTCGCCGGCCATCCGCTGCTCGCCTACACGATCGCCGCGGCGCGGGAGAGCGGCGTCTTCGGCGCGGTCGTCCTCTCGACCGACTCGGAGGAGATCGCGGAGGTCGGCCGCCGCTACGGCGCCGAGGTGCCGGGCCTGCGCCCCGCCGAGCTCGCCACCGCCACCTCGCCCGACATCGACTGGGTCGGTCGAGGCGATGCGCGGCCGCGCCGAGGAGCTGTTCGCGATCCTCCGGCCGACGAGCCCGTTCCGGAGCGCCGCGACGATCCGCCGGGCCTACGAGCGGCTCGTCGAGCTCGGCGACCGGGCCGACTCGATCCGGGCAGTGGAGCCGGTCCGCCAGCATCCCGGCAAGATGTGGGTGCTCGAGGGCGACCTGATGCGCCCGTACGCCGACCAGCCCGCCGAGGGGGTGCCGTTCCACTCGATGCAGTACCAGGCCCTGCCCACCGTCCACGTCCAGAACTCCAGCCTCGAGCTCGCCTGGACGCGCGTGCTCTCCGGCCCGCGCCCGTCGATCGCCGGCGAGCGGGTCGCTCCGTTCCTGACCGAAGGCGCCGAGGGCTTCTCCGTCGACTACCCCGACGACTTCGCGCGCGCCGAGCAGCTGGTCGCGAGCGGCGAGGCAGTGCTCCCTCGCGTCGAGGTGGCCGCATGAGCCTGAGCTACGTCCCGCTCGCCGAGCTGGAGCGGATCCGCTCGCTCGACGCCGATCCGGTCGAGCGCGCCTCCGCCTTCGCGGACGCCTGCCGGATCAACACGCTGACGATGATCGAGTACGCCGGCTCCGGCCACATCGGCTCGAGCTTCAGCGCGATGGACGTCGTCTCCTGGCTCCAGCTCGAGGTGCTCGGCGAGGGCGACCGCTACTACTCGTCCAAGGGCCACGACGCGCCTGGCCTCTACTCGGTGCTGATCGGGCTCGGCCGGCTCCCGTTCGAGAAGCTCTTCGGCCTCCGACGCCTCGGCGGCCTCCCCGGCCACCCGGACGTCCTGACGACGCCGCAGGTGGTCACGAACACCGGCTCGCTCGGGATGGGGATCTCGAAGGCGCGCGGCTTCGTCCTCGCCGACCGGCTCGCAGGCCGCAGCGGGAACGTCTTCGTGCTCACCGGCGACGGCGAGCTGCAGGAGGGGCAGTTCTGGGAGTCGCTCCAGCCGACCGCGAACCGCGGGCTCGGCGAGATCACGGTGATCGTCGACCACAACAAGCTCCAGTCCGACACCTGGGTCGAGAAGGTCAGCGACCTCGGTGACCTCGAGGCGAAGGTCGGTGCGTTCGGCTGGGCGACCGCCCGGGTCGACGGGCACGATCTGGCAGCCTTCTCGTCTACGCTCGCCGCGCTGCGCGAGGCCGAGCCGGATCGACCCAAGCTCCTGGTCGCCGACACGCTCAAGGGCTGCGGCGTCCGCTTCATGGAGCCGCACGACGTCCCGGTCGAGGACACGTCGCTCTACGGCTTCCACTCGGGCGCGCCCGGCCCCGACGACTACGCCCGCGGCCTCGAACAGCTCGTGGGCCGGCTGAACGACCGGCTCGGCCGGCTCGGCGAGGCGGAGGTGCGGCTGGAGGAGCGCGAGGCACCCACCCGGACCGCGCCCGAGTCGCCGCAGCGGCTGATCCAGGCCTATTCCGACGCGCTCGTGGCCGAGGCCGAGCGGGACGAGCGGCTCGTGGCGCTCGACGCCGACCTCCGGCTCGACACCGGCCTCGTCGCCTTCCGCGAGCGCTTCCCCGAGCGCTTCTTCGAGTGCGGGATCGCCGAGCAGGACATGGTCTCGCAGGCCGGCGCGATGGCGCTCGCAGGCCTCGTCCCCGCCTGTCACTCCTTCGCCTGCTTCCTGACGCCGCGCGCGAACGAGCAGATCTTCAACGCCGCGAGCGAGGGGACGAAGGTGCTCTACCACGGCTCGCTCGTCGGGCTCGTCCCCGGCGGCCCGGGCCACTCGCACCAGTCCGTGCGCGACATCGCGCTGATGGGCTCGGTGCCCGGGATGGCCGCGCTGGAGCCCTACTGCGACGCCGAGGTGGGCCGCTGCGTCGAGTGGGCCGTGCGGGAGGCGACCGGCCCCGTCTACCTCCGCTTCGTCTCGCCGCCGTGGCCGCTCGGCTTCGAGCCGCCGGTGGCGGAGCTCGTCGAGGGCCGCGGCACCGTCCTCCGCGAGGGCGAGGAGGGCACGTTCGTCTGCACCGGCCCCGTGCTCGTCTCGCAGGCGTGGGCCGCGTGCGAGGAGCTGGAGGGCTGGGGCGTGATCGCCCTGCCGTGGCTGCGCGGGATCGACGGCGCCTGGCTCGCCGAGCAGGCGCGCGGCGCGATCGTCTGCCTCGACAACCACGTCCTCCCCGGCGGGCAGGGCGAGGCGGTGCTGGCCGCGCTCGCTGCAGCGGCACCCGAGGCGGCCGCGCGCACCCATCTCTTCGGGGTCGACCGCGTTCCCGAGTGCGGCCTCAACGACGAGGTCCTGCGCGCGCACGAGCTCGACGCCGCGAGCCTCGTCGAGCGGGCCGGCGCGCTCGCCCCCGCCCGCGCGAGATGAGATCGCCGCAGCGGATCGCGCGCGGAATCGAGCGCGAGCTCGCAGTCCACGTCCGCTCCGCCGGCACCGAGCTCGCGCTCCAGCGAGCTGCCCGGTCGGGCCGCCGGATCCTCGTCGGCCCCTTCGTGGGCGAGGTCGGCTACGAGCTTCTCTACTGGATCCCGTTCGTGCGGCGGACGCTCGGCCGGCTCGGCATTCCCGCGGAGCAGGTGACGACGCTGACCCGGGGCGGGGCCGGTGTCTGGTATCGCGACTTCGCGCAGGACGACGTCGAGCTCTTCGACCTCGTCGAGCCCGAGCTCCTCGTCGAGCAGGTGGCCGAGCGGCGCCGGCGGGCGAAGGACGCGAAGCAGCTCCGTGGCGACCGCCTCGACCGCGACCTCGTCCGGCTCGCGCAGGAGCGGATCGGGCCTGCGTCGGTGCTGCATCCCTCGGCGATGTTCGCCGCGCTGCGCGGGCTCTGGTTCCGCGACGAGCCGCTCGCCGACGCGCTCCCGAAGCTCGACCTCAGGCCGATCGTCGCCCCGGATCCTCCTGCGGGCCTCCCGGAGCGCTACGTGGCGGTGAAGCTCTACGAGAGCGACTGCTTCCCGGACGAGCCGCGGGTCCGCGAGCGTTCGAGGGCACTCGCGGAGCGGCTCGCCGCCGACGGGGACGTCGTGCTCCTGACGACGGGGCTCCGGCTGGACGAGCACGACGAATGGGATCTCCCGAACGTGCACCGGATCGACGACCTGCTGCGGCCCGGCGACAACCTCGCCGTTCAGACCGCGATCGTGGGCGGCGCCCGCGGCCTCGTCTCGACCTACGGCGGCTTCTCCTACCTCGGGCCGCTCGTCGGCACCCCGACACTCGCGCTGCACGCGCGGGAGAGCTTTCACCCGGCTCATCTCGAGCTCGCCCGCACCGCCTTCGCGGCTGTCGCCTACGACGTCGCCGGGATCGACGAGGACGGTGTCGTGGAGCGCTTCCTGGGGGCGCCGGTCGAGGTGGAGCGGTGATCGTCCCGACCGAGCAGCTCGAGCGCCATGCGGGCACGGTCGCGATGGTGGACGGCGGCTTCGACCCGCTCCACGGCGGCCACATCGCCTACTTTCGGGCCGCTGCCGAGCTGGGCGCGCCCGTGCTCTGCAACCTCGCCTCGGACGACTACGTCGCGCGCAAGCACCCGCCGCTCCTCCCGCAGGCCGACCGCGCGGCGGTGATCGACGCGATCCGCTGGATCGACTTCGTCCACCTCTCCACGACCACGACGGCAGGGGTGCTCGAGCTCCTCCGTCCGCGCTACTACGTCAAGGGCGCGGACTGGGAGGGGAGGCTCCCACCCGAAGAGGCTAGGCTCTGCGCCGAGCACGGGATCGAGGTCGTCTATCTCGACACCGTCCTCGACTCCTCGTCGGCGATCCTGGAGCGGTATGCGCGAGAGAAGGGCGAGCCCGGTGGTTGACCGCGAGCGGCTGGCGCTCGACGCCGTCGTCACCCACCACCGCGACGGGTTCCGCTCGGGCGTCGCTCGCTTCAACGAGTTGCTCGCCGAGCAGCTCGGTGCGCCGCTCCTCGGGCTCGACGAGCTGACCGCCGACGCGGCCGGCTGCCCGCTCCTCTCCTTCAAGGTCGCAGAGCTCGACCCGGGCTCGGCCGAGCGGCTGTGGGACTGGTTGGCGGCTGCCCCCGCGTACGAGCTCTTCCTGCACGAGTTCCGGGGCGGCTCCGAGGAGACCGCGCTCGTCCGCGGCGCCCGCCACGTCCACTGCGGCAATGCGGAGATCGAGGACGCCGTCACGGGGATCGCGCGCTCGAGCGACACGCTCTGGACGCCGGGCCTGATCCTGGACGGCCGTACCTTCAAGCCCGCCGAGGTCTCCGTCTTCTCGTTCGGGATGGCCCACAAGCTCCGCACCGACATGTTCCGGCGGCTCCGGGCCCTCCTCGACGCATCGGGCCGCAGCTACGTCCTCTACGTCTCCGCCGCGAATCACGAGACCGCATCGCTGCGCGACTCGGAGGTCGTGTTCGACGAGATGCACGAGGTCTTCCCCGACGAGCTCTACTTCCTCGGCAACCTCTCCGACGTCGCCGTGGCCAACTACCTCGACGCGACCACCTTCTACGCCGCGTTCTTCCCCTCCGGCGTGCGTGCGAACAACACCTCGGTCGCCTCGGCGCTCGAGCGCGGTGCGGTCGTGATCACGAACCTCGACGAGCACTCGCCGCCCGAGTACGTCCACGGAGAGAACGTGCTCGACCTCGAGCAGCTCGAGGAGATCCCCGCCGATCCCCTCGTGCTGGAGCGGATCGCGGCGGCCGCGATCGAGACGGGCCGGGCGCGCGGCTGGGACCGGCTCGTGGAGCGGCTCCGGTGAGCGGCGAGCGCGAGCAGCGGATCGCCGCGCTCGGGTTCGACCCCGCCGCCCACGAGCGGGAACGGGTCGAGGCGTGCAACCTCTGCGGCGGCACCCGCCACGTCGAGGTGGCCCGGCGCGACCGCTACGGCTACGCGCAGCCCTTCCTCGTCTGCGCCGCCTGCGGGCTCGGCTTCCTCTCGCCGCGCCTCACCGCCGAGGCGTACGGCCGCTTCTACGACGGCGTCTATCGCCCGCTCGTCAGTGCCTACCACGGCCGCCTGATCGACGCCGAGACCGTGCAGGCCGAGCAGCGGGAGTACGCGAACGAGCTCGCGGCCTTCCTCCAGGCCGCGGTCCCCGCCCGGCCCGCGACGGTGCTCGACGTCGGCGGCTCGACCGGGGTCGTCGCGGCGCCGATCCGCGACGCGTTCGGGGCGCAGGTGACGGTGCTCGACCCGGCCCCGGACGAGCTCGCGGTGGCGGCGGCGGCGGGAATGGAGACGATCGCCGGCTTCGCCGAGACGGCGGATCTCGGCGGCCGCACCTACGACCTCGTGCTCCTCTGCCAGACGATCGACCACCTGCTCGACGTCCGCGCGACGCTCGCGGCGATCCGCGCCGCCGTCGCCGACGGCGGGCACGTCTTCGTCGACGTCCTCGACGTCGGCTTCATGGCGCGCCGCCGTGGCTCGATCGAGGGCGCGGTCAAGGTCGACCACCCCTACTACCTGACCCGCCCGACCGCGCTCGCCTTCTTCGCGCAGGCCGGGCTCGCGCCGGTCGCCGAGCGGCTGTCCGGCGACGGGCACTGGGGCTTCGTCCTCGCGCCCGCCGACGCGGTCGAGCCCGACCTCGCCCGCCTCGGCCCGCACGCCGACGCGCTCCTCGCCGAGCTCTGGGCGCTCCGGGCCGCCGGGGGCTGAGTGCGCACGCTCGCCGTCGTCCCGGCCCGCGGAGGCTCGCAGCGCGTCCCCCGGAAGAACCTCGCGCTGCTCGAGGGCAGGACGCTCGTCCGCCGGGCGCTCGAGACCTGCCTCGCCGCGGGCTGCTTCGAGTCGGTCGCACTCTCGAGCGACGACGAGGAGATCCTCGCCGAGGCCGCGGGGCTGGAGGTGACGGCCGTGCGGCGCCCGGAGGAGCTGGCGACCGCGAAGGCGCGCGCGTTCGACGTCGTCCGCCACGTCCTCGACGAGCTCGAGCCGCCCCGCTACGACGCCGTCGCGGTCGTCCAGGCGACCTCTCCCTTTACGGCGCCGGAGGACCTCGCGGGGGCGCTCGGGCTGCTCGAGACGAGCGGCGCCGCCTCGGTCGTCACGGTCGTGCGGCTCGAGTCGGCGATCCATCCGCTGAAGCTGAAGCGGCTCGAGCCCGACGGGCGGCTGCTCCCGTTCCTCGCCGACGACGCGCTCACGCCCTCGCACGACCTGCCGCCCCTGTGGGTCCGGAACGGCTCGCTCTACGTCTCGCGCCGCGACGTGCTCGACGGCGGCTCGCTCGTCGACGACGCCGACACGCGCGGCTACGAGATGCCACCCGAGCGCTCGCACGACATCGACACGCCCGAGGACCTCGCCTTCGCGGAGTTCCTCCTCGCCGGGGGCCTGGAGAGGTGAGCGCCGTGGCTCCTATCATTGCCCCGTGAGCGTCCGCAGCCGCCTCGCCATCCGCAGCCGCCTGCCCCAGCTCGTCGAGCTCGTCCCTCGATCTCGGACGTCTGCCGCCAGGCTCGGCAAGGTCGAGAAGGAGCTCCGCGGGCTGCGCAAGCAGGT
The DNA here is from genome assembly GCA_963846665.1 of uncultured Gaiellaceae bacterium. Lineage (GTDB taxonomy): Bacteria > Actinomycetota > Thermoleophilia > Gaiellales > Gaiellaceae > Gaiellasilicea. Next base: position 1,836,563 of record CAWJWW010000002.1, on the reverse strand, counting down.
GAACGGGCGCGCCCCGCGATCGAGATCGACGAGCCGCGCTTCCACGAGCTCGCCCGCGAGGTTCGTGCCGACCGGCGGACGATGCTCGGCCGAGGACCGGCTCTGGATCCTCTGGCAGGCCGCCCACAACACCGCCCGACTCGATGGCTCGGCTGCCGAGATCGGGACCTACCGCGGCGGTTCGGCCGCCTTCCTCTCGCGCGCGCTCGCCACGGCGGGAGCGCCCGGCCGGACGCTGCACGTGATCGACACGTTCGCCGGGCATCCGGAGGAGCAGCTCTCCGAGCACGACGCCGAGGTCCACAAGGGCGGCGACAAGTTCAAGGCGACCTCGTTCGAGGACGTGCAGGACTATCTGAGCCCACACCCCGGCGTCGTCGTCCACCACGGCGACTTCGCGTCGGTCGCGCCGAGCCTCCCGGCCGACGAGGGCTACTCGCTCGTCCACGTCGACGTCGACATCTACGGCCCGGCGCTCGCCTGTCTCGACTACTTCGCGCCCAGGCTCGCCGTCGGGGGCGTGATCGTGCTCGACGACTACGGCGCCCCCACCTGCCCCGGGATCGAGCGCGCGGCGGACGAGTTCCTCGCGGCGCAGCCCATCGTTCCAGTCGTGGCACGCGCACACCGAGCAGCTGATCCTCGTCAAGCACGCCGGATGAAGGACCGTCTGAGCGCGCTCCGGCGCCGGCAGGGCGCGGCGCTCGCGCGGCTCTTCGACGACGCCGAGCTCCGGCTCGTCGACATCGGCGCGCGCGGTGCGCCGCCGCCGCCGCTCGCCCGGCTCGCCCCGCACGCGCATCTGTTCGCGTTCGAGCCCGAGGCCGAGGAGGTCGGTCGCCTCGAGGCGGGAACGCCATCCGAGTGGGCCGCCGTCACCCTCGTTCCCGAGGCGATCGCGAGCGAAGGCGAGCAGGCGACGCTGCACGTGACGAGCCATCCGGGGATGAGCTCGCTGCTCCCGCCCGACCCCGCCGTCTTCGAGCGGTACTGGAAGGCCGCCTCCTTCGACGTCGTCTCCACCCAGGAGGTGCCGACGACGCCCCTGGACGCCGCCGCCGAGCGGTACGGGTTCGCCGACGCCTGCTACCTGAAGCTGGACACGCAGGGCACCGAGCTCGACATCCTCCGCTCCGGCGAGGGAGTGCTTCGCCGCTCCGTCGTGGGGATCTACGTCGAGTCGCTCTTCCAGCCCTTCTACGCGGGTCAGTCGCTGTTCGCGGACGTGGACGTCCATCTGCGCGAGCGCGGCTTCGATCTCGTCGACATGAGGCCGTGGTTCATGCGCGGGAACGGCCACGACGCCGAGGCCTATTCGCGCCGCCAACCGGTCTGGGCCCACTGCGTCTACCTGCGCGACCTCGGCCGCGCTCCGGTCGAGGCGCCGCTCGAGCGGGCCTGGGCGCGTTGGCTCGCGATCGCCGTCGCATACGAGCAGTTCGACCTCGTCCTGGCGAGCCTTCGCTCAGGGCCGGCCCGCGACGTGCTCGAGCCGGTCTACGGCGCAGGCGCTCGCCGAGGAGGTCGCGGCGGAAGCGGAGGCGCTGACCGCGATCCGGCTCGACGGGCTCTCCGCACCGGAGCGCGCGGCGCTCCTGCGCGCGAGCGGCCCCACCTGAGTCATGCGGCTCCTCTTCGTCCTGCGCCACTCTGGGTACGTCCGGAACTTCGAATGGGCCGTGCGCGAGCTCGCCGCCCGGGGGCACAGCGTCCACCTCGCGTTCGAGCTCCAGCGGGACGACCTGCACCTACCGGAGACGCTGGCGGCCGAGCTCGACGGGGTCACGTGGGGCTACGCCCCGGTTCGGAACGACGCGGGGCAGGCGCTGGCAGCGTGGCTCCGGCCCTCCCTCGACTATCTCCGCTACCTCGCCCCCGTCTATCGCGACGCGGGCTTCCTTCGCGACCGCGCGACCCGCGGGGTGCCGCGCTGGCTCGTGCGGCTTGGGGGTGGCCCCGGGGAGCGGCCACGGCTGGTGGCGATGCTCGTCCGGGCTCTGCGGGCCTGGACGCGGTCGCTGCCCGTCTCCGAGCCGCTCGCCGCGGTGCTCCGCGACGGCGGCCACGACGCACTCGTGGTGACGCCGCTCGTCTCCGAGGTGAACCAGCACGAGCTGGTCCGCGCCGCCCGGTCGGTGGGCCTGCCCGTGGCGCTCGCCGTCCACAGCTGGGACAACCTGACGAACAAGGGCGTGCTCCAGGAGGAGCCCGACCGCACCTACGTCTGGAACGAGGTGCAGCGGCGGGAGGCGATCGACCTGCACGGGCTGCCGCCGGAGGACGTGGTCGCGGTGGGGGCACACAGCTACGACCACTGGTTCACCTGGCAGCCCAGCAAGGAGCGGGCCGGCTTCTGCGCCACCGTCGGGCTCGACCCCGCGCAGCCCTATCTGCTCTACGTCGGCTCCTCCGCCCAGATCGCCCCCGACGAGGCGGCCTTCGTCCGCCGCTGGCTCGACGAGCTCCGCGGCGATCCGGCGCTGGCGCGGGTGGGCGTCCTCGTGCGGCCGCACCCCTACAACGGCCGGATCTGGGACGGCGACCCGCTCGCCGGCTACGAGCAGGTGGTCGTCTGGCCGCCCCAGGGGGCGGAGCCGCGCGACCCCGCGCGGCGCGCCGAGTACTTCGACTCGATCCACCACTCCGCTGCCGTCGTCGGCCTGAACACGAGTGCGTTGATCGAGGCTGCGATCGTCGGTCGCCGTACTCACACGATCGTCCTTCCCGGGGAGCGTGACTCGCAGGGAGGGACGCTTCACTTCCACTACCTGGTCAGCGAGAACGGCGGCCCGCTCGTCGTCGCCGAGTCGTTCCACGAGCATCTCGGTCACCTCCGGGCAGTGGTCGACGAGCCCGCGGAAGACCGGCTGACCGGCTTCCTGGGGAGCTTCATCCGCCCCCACGGTCTCGAGCGCCGGGGCGCCGAGCTACTCGCCGACGACCTCGAGCGGTTCGTGGCCGTCCGGCCGGCGGCATCCGCCCGACGCGGGCTCGACTCTGCTCGCCCAGCTCTCGCGGCCCGCCGGCCGGCTCGCGGAGCTGCTCGTCTTCGGCCGCCCGGACGGCCCGTCCGAGCTGCTGACGGGCGGAGAGCGCCGCCCGCGGCGCCCGCTGCCCCGCCGGTTCCGCAAGGAGATGCAGCGGGCACGGAAGCGGACGCTTCGCCGGGCCCGCGGCCTCGTTCGGCGGCGAGGCTAGCTCACGTCGCGGCCGGCTCAGCCGCCGCGATCGAAGCGGGCGTAGCGGACGCCGCTCCCGTCGTGCCGAACATGGACGACAGCTGCCGTGAATCCGGCTTCGGTCAGCGTCGTCGTGATCGCGTCGGGCTCGTCCTCCGGCGGCAGCTCGACGAGCAGCGAGCGGAGCTCGGGCCGGGCGAGCGACGCGGCCGCCCCCGCCAGCACCGCGGTCTCGAGGCCGTCCACGTCGAGCTTGACGAGCGTCGGGGCAGGCAGCCCGAACTCGGTCACGAGCGCGTCCACCGTCGTGGTCAGCGCCTGCTGCTCGTAGATCGAGCCCTCGCCCGACCGGCTCTCGGCCGCGTGCGTCCCGGCGCCGGGAGTGATCGACCAGTACCGGAGCGCGCTCGTGCCGGTCCGGGCGCCGACGGGAAGGGGCACCGGGACGACCCGGTCGCCGAAGCCGTTCACCGCCACGTTGCTGCAGAGGACGCCGTAGTTGAGGAAGCCGGGCTCGATCGCGACAACTCGGGCCTCCGGGCAGAACGCCGCGGCGATCAGCGAGTACGAGCCGACGCTCGCGCCGATGTCGTAGAGCACGTCTCCCGGGCGGAGCGTGTCCTCGAGCCAGGCAACCGTGAACGGCTCCTTCGTCTGCGCCCGTGCCGTCCGCTGGCGGGCTGCCGCGACCACCTGGATCTCCGCCCCGTCGTAGTCCAGCCGAAAACGGGGCCCCTCGGCGTAGGCGCTGCCCCACTGCGCGACCACGCGGCGCTCCTCCAGCGAGGCGAGCTTGCGCCGCAGCTTGGCGATCTTGGCCTCCAGCGCCGCGATCCGCTCCCGCTCTGGCCGGGCGCCGCGAAGGCGCCGGACGAGGCCGCGCACCCTGCTCACCTCGGCTCCGGGAGCCCGGGCGAGCCAGGAGGGATAGCGGGGCGGCGACTCGCGCGTGCGGTGCACCGTGATCCCGCGCGCGCCGAAGAACGCGTCGACGGCGGTCTTGACGCCGTACTCGGTCCCGTCGAACGTCCCGTCGAGGTAGTCGTGGCCGGCGAGCACCCCGCCGGGGCGCACCTTCGGGAACCAGGCCTCGAGGTCCTCGAGCACCGAGTCGTGGTCGTGTCGTGCGTCGATGTAGACGAAATCGAGGCTGGCCGTCGTCGATCGCGATCCGGCGGCCTCGAGCGACGTCGTCCGCCAGATCTCGCTCCGCTCGCCGAAGGGCGCGAGCCGCGCTCCGGGTGCGTTCGTAGTACTCGTCCTGCGTCTCCTGGGCCACGTTCGAGTGGTCGCGATACTCGTCGCCGGAAGCCTCGGTCCACGGGTCGACGGAGATCAGCCGGGCTCCGCGCCAGTCGCGGAGGAGTCGCTCGGAGAAGCGCCCGACGCGGACGCCGATCTCGACGCCCGTGCCGACGAGGCCGAGCCGGTTCAGGAGTGCGGGGAGCTCGTCCCGGCTGGGGAGGAGCCCGAGCGAGTGGCCGTAGAGGGGGCGGTACCGGCTCTCCCAGACGGCGCTTGCCGCAGGCCCGCCCCGCTTGCGCAGGCGCCGCGCCTGCTTGGCTGCCCGGCGGGCCCGGACGACGACGACGCGCTTCACGCGCCGGGCCGGATCGAGTTCGCCGCCACCGGCAGCCAGCCGCTGCTCCAGCTGCGCCCGTTTTCGCTCCGACTTCTCGAGGCGGGCGTGCGCCTTGGCGAGCCGGGCGAGCAGGGCGTCTCGGTCGACCCAGCTTCGCTCGGCGTGGTGGATCGCGTAGGCCTCCGCGCGCTCCTCGTCGTTCACGGGGTGGAAGTAGGCGGAGGGGAAGATCGTCGCCTCGGGGAACCCGGCGAGGACGCGGTTGAAGAAGAGCGGGCCGGTGTCCTCCTTCGCATACCCGTACTCGGTGCGCGGCCGGACCTCGGCAAGCGCGCGGTCGATGATCGGGTGCGCGGGCGTCGAGCCCATCAGCGCGTGGTTGACGGTGTCCGGCCCGATCGAGCCGGCGAAGAACTCGATCCCCTCGAGGAGCGGGTCGAGCGGGCGGACGCACTCGAAGTCCGTGTCGACGTAGACGCCGCCGAACTGCCAGAGCGCCTCGAGCCGCATCAGGTCGCATCGCTCGACCGGACTGCGGAGCCGTTCGGCGATCGCGCCGCAGCGCAGCTCCGAGGGGAGGTTCTCCTCGGTCCAGAAGCGCAGCTCCCACTCCGGATGAAGCCGGCGCCAGCCCTCCTGGTACTCCGCGAACCGCTCGGGAAAGGGCGTTGGGCCGAGCCACACCTGGTGGATGATCCGTGGGATCGGCGCGGGCACGCAGGCCACTCTAACCCGGGCGGCGAGGCTAGAGTGCCCGCATGCGGATCGGCGAACGCACCCTCGGGCCGGGGCAGCCGGCGCTGCTCATCGCCGAGATCGGCAACAACCACGACGGCAGCGTCCACCAGGCGGAGCGGCTCGTCGACGCCGCCGCGGAGGCCGGAGCCGACGCCGCGAAGTTCCAGACGCACATCACCGAGGCGGAGATGCACCCGTCCACCCCGACGCCGCCGCATTTCCCCGAGCCGCGCTGGGAGTTCACGAAGCGGATGGAGCTGACGCTCGACGAGCACCGTCACCTGAAGGCGTACACCGAGGCGAAGGGCCTCCTCTTCTTCTCGTCGCCCTTCTCCGTCGAGGCGGTCGAGCTGCTCGAGGAGGTCGGGACGCCGCTCTACAAGATCGCGTCGGGAGAGGTCACGAACCCGCCGCTGATCGAGGCGATCGCCGCGACCGGCAAGCCCGTGCTCCTCTCGACCGGGATGGCGGGGCTCGACGAGGTCGACGCCGCGATGGCGATCCTCCGCGCGGCCGGCGCCGACGTCCTGATCCTGCAGTGCACGTCGAACTACCCGTGCCCGCCCGAGAAGGTGAACCTGCGCGCGATGCCCGCGCTCGGCGAGCGGTACGGGATCCCCTACGGCCTCTCGGACCACACACCCGACATCCATACCTCGATCGCGGCGGTCGCCCTCGGCGCCTCGGCGATCGAGAAGCACTTCACCCTCTCGAAGCGCCTCTATGGGCCGGATCACCACGCGTCGCTGACACCCGAGGAGCTCGCGCGGCTCGTCACCGGCGTCCGCGAGGTGGAGGCGGCGCTCGGGAGCGACGAGAAGGTGCGCGACCCCGGGCTCGACCCTGCGCGCGCGACCTTCGAGAAGAGCGTCGTCGCGCGCGTCGAGATCCCGGCCGGGACGACGATCGAGCGCGAGATGCTGACGACGAAGCGGCCGGGGAACGGGATTCCCGCGGTCAGGCTGCCCGAGGTGGTCGGCCGGACGGCGGCGGCCGCGATCCCGGCGAACGAGCTCGTCCAGGAGGACTGGCTTGGCTAGGCGGAAGATCTGCGTCGTCGTCGCGAGCCGGGCCAACTACGCCCGGATCAAGACCGTGATGGAAGCGGTGCAGGAGCATCCCGACCTCGAGCTCCAGGTCGTCGCGGGCGCGTCGCTCGTGCTCGAGCGCTTCGGCAACGCCGTGGACGTGATGTCGCTCGACGGCTTCTCGCCCGACGCGACGATCCGCTTCATCATCGAGGGGGAGACGCCGGCGACGATGGCGAAGTCGACCGGGCTCGGCCTGCTCGAGCTCCCGACCGTGTTCGAGCTCCTCCAGCCGGACATGGTCGTCACCGTCGCCGACCGGTTCGAGACGATCGCGACCGCGATCGCCTCCGCCTACATGAACATCCCGCTCGCCCACACCCAGGGCGGCGAGGTCTCCGGCTCGATCGACGAGAGCGTCCGGCACGCGGTCACGAAGCTCGCGCACCTCCACTTTCCGGCGACGGAGCTCGCTGCCCGGCGCGTGATCGCGATGGGCGAGGACCCGGCGACCGTCCACAACCTCGGCTGTCCGTCGATCGACCTCGTCGCGCGCGCCGACCTCGGGCTCCGCCACGACGTGCTGGAGCAGTTCGGCGGCGCGGGCTCGCCGATCGACCCGAAGCGGCCGTTCGTCCTCGTGATGCAGCACCCGGTCACGACGGAGTACGGCCACGGGCTGGAGCAGATCGAGGAGACACTGGAGGCGGTCGCCGCCACGGGGCACCAGGCGCTCGTCTTCTGGCCGAACGTCGACGCCGGCTCCGACCAGGTCGCGAAGGGGATCCGCCGCTTCCGCGAGATCGGGCGCGCCGGCGGCTTCCACTTCTTCCGCAACCTGCCTCCGGAGATGTTCGCGAAGCTGCTCGCGCACTGCGCCTGCATGGTCGGCAACTCCTCGTCGGCGCTGCGGGAGGGCGCGTTCCTCGGCACTCCGTCCGTCACCGTCGGCACCCGCCAGCACAACCGCGAGCGGGCCCCGAACGTGGTCGACGCGCCACACGAGCGCGGGGCGATCGCCGAGGCGATCTCGGCCCAGATCGCGCACGGCCCCTACGAGCGGAGCACGATCTTCGGGGACGGCAATGCGGGCCGGCGGATCGCCGAGGTGCTCGCCGTCGCTCAGCCGACGATCCAGAAGTCGCTCCACTTCGCGGAGCTGCCCGCGGAGCGCGTGTGACCGCCGCGCGACCGTGAGCAGCATCGTCGGCGCGATCCGGGCCCGGCGGCGAGGGAGCGCCCGCGTCGTCAACGCCCGTCGTTCCACCGACCTTCGCCTGTTCGACCTCTGGGCGTTTCGGGCGCTGATCCCCCGCTTCGGCAAGGTGTTCGTCGAGCGCCGCTATCGCCGCACGTGGCTGGGCTGGCTCTGGATCCCGCTCCGGCCGACGGTGGACATCGCCAGCCGCGTGCTCCTCTTCGGCGGCTTCCTCAGTGTGTCCCCGGGAGACCGCCCGTACTTCATGTTCTTCATCGTCGGCGCGGCGGCCTGGCAGCTCTTCCAGACGACGGCGCTCTGGGCGACGCGCTCGCTCGAGGTGAACCGCGGACTGCTGGACAAGGTGGCGCTGCCCCGGGCGACGGCCGTCCTCGGTGCGACGCTCGCCGGCCTCGTCGACCTGCTCCTCTACGCGTCGATCGGGGCGGTGGCGGCCGTCTACTACAAGCTCGCCCACGGCACCTTCTACATCACCGTCGCCCCCTCGACGCTCCTGGCGCCGATCGGGCTCGGGCTGCTCGCCCTCTACGCGGTCGCGATCGGCTTCTTCACGGCGCCGCTGGCGCTGAAGGCCCGCGACGTCCGCTTCCTGCTCATGTACGCGATCGGGTTCTGGTACCTGATCACCCCGATCATCTACCCGACCAGCTACCTGCCGGAGAAGTACCGCCCGCTCGCGGAGTACAACCCGCTCTCGGCCCCGGTCGAGCTCGTCAAGCACGGCCTCCTCGACACCGCCCGGCCGTCGATGGCGTCCCTCGTCGTCTCCCTCGTCGTCCTCGCCGCGCTGCTCGTGGCCGGCTACCTGACGTTCATGCGGGCCGAGGCACGCGCCCAGGAGCGGATCTGACCGCGCTCGGCGAGGAGCAGGAGGTGACCGCGGCGCCCGTGCGGCCGGGCAAGCCCGTGCTCGCGGTCGAGGGAGTCTCGAAGACGTTTCCGCCGGTACGCCTCTCGGGCCGGATCGAGCAGGCGCTGGCGCGGCTCGGCGGCACCGAGGCCACCACCGGCGTTCTGGACGACGAGGACGACGGCCTCGACGAGCCCGAGATCGCCGACGACGACGCGCCGCTGGCAGAGGTCGACGCGCTCCGCGACGTCGCCTTCGCCGTCCACGGCGGCACCGTGCTCGGGCTCGTCGGCCCTCCCGGTTCAGGGAAGACAGCGCTCCTCCACGTGATCGCAGGGCTCTCCGCGCCCACCGCGGGACGCGTCGTCGTGCGCGGCCGCACCGTCGCCGCCCTCGAAGGGCTCGTGCGGGCGCTGCCGCCTCGCCTGACGATGGAGAAGTCGCTTTCGCTCCTCGCGACGCTGCTCCGCCTCTCCCCGCACGAGGTCCGCCAGCGCGCCGACGCGATCTTCGCCTTTGGCGGGATCGAGGCCGACCGCCGCGTGCGGATCGGAGCGACGACGCGGAAGCGCAGGCGGCAGCTCCTGCTCGGGCTCACCCTCACCGCTGACGCCGAGCTCGCGCTCCTCGACGTGCCGCTCGGGGGGACGCAATTTCGCGAGCAGTGCCTCGAGGCGATCGCAGAGCTGCGTCGACGAGGCGCCGTCGTCGTCGTCACTGCCCGTCATCTCGAAGCCGTCGCGGACTTCGCCGACCGGGTCGTGTACCTCGAGCGCGGCACCGTCCTCTACGACGGCCCGCCTGCCGAGGTCGCCGAGCGCGTCGTCCGCGAGCGCGGCGCCGGGACGAGGACAAGCCACCCGCCGCTGACGCCCGACGCTCGCCGGTACGTCGACTTCCTCCGGGTTGCGCTCGGGCCGGGGCGCGCCGAGGTGGCGCTGGGCGCCGCGATCGACGTCGCCGAGGCCGCCGGGCTCGACCACGTGGACTGGGACACGGTCGCGAACGCCGCGTCGATCCAGCGTCACGACGCTCAGGCCGTCGTCGACCGCCTCCGGGCGGGCGCGCGCGACCGGCCTGACCGGCCTAGCGACCGGCCTGCCTAGCGGCCGAGCTCGAGGATCGCCTCGACGAGGAGGGGGGACGCCGCCCGCTCGACGCCGTGCGGCCGCACGAACGAGCGCACGAACTCCGCGATCGCCTCGCGGTCGAAGTCGCCGGCCAGGGTCCGCTCCAGCTGCTGCGCGTGCTCGGCCAGCGTCTCCGCGTAGCCGACGGCGCCACCGCCGCTCTCGAGGAGGTAGAAGAAGTGGACGGAGCCCGCCTGGCCGGGCGCCAGCGCGCCGCCGGCGAAGGTGAGGACGGGCGTGCCGAGGATCGCCGCTTCGATCTGGGCGCTCGTGTTCAGCCCGACGACCGCGTCGGCGTGGGCGAGCTGGTCGTACAGCCCCTGGTCGGCTGCCCGCGGGGCGCGGTCGAGCGCGACCCCGGGGTGATCGGGCTCCCACCCCGACCACATCAGCGCCTCGCGGGGATGCGGCCGAACGAGCACGTTGACGTCGCGTAGCGCCGCACGCGTCCGGAGCTCGTGGAGCCACCGCTCGATCACGAGCGTCTCGTCGGGGACGACGGCCGACGTCGAGCCGAGATAGAGGACGAGGGGCCGCCCGGGTACGAGCCCGTGCGACTCGAGGAAGGTGTCCCGGGTCTGCGAGGGGCGGAGCGCGAAGAACGCATCCCAGCGGGGGGCACCCGTGACCGTGACGGCATCGGCGGGGATCCCGTGAAGGTCGACGGCCTCCGCCTTCTGGACGTCGTTCCAGACGAAGACGCGGTCGGGGCGGCCATGGATCAGGCCCTTGTTCGTCAGGTTGTCCCAGCTGTAGACGAGAAAGCCGCTGGGGACGCCGGCGGCTCTCGCGGCCCGGAGCACCTCGGGCTGCCGCGACCCGGAGAGGACGAGCGGCGTCACGAGGACGACGTCCGGGCGCTGGGCCTGGATCAGGTCGAGCAGGTGGGGCTCGGCCGGGAGCCGCTCGTCGAGCCGGCGGAGCAGCCGGCGCAGGGACGCGACCTCGTCCTGCGGTAGCTCGACGACCGGGTCGGGCCAGTGCGGGTCGGCCCCCTCGGCCCCGTGGGTCAGCTCCCGGACGAGGAAGTCGAGTGCGCGGCGCCGGTTGAATCCGGCAGCCCGGGCGTGGGGCTCGAGGTACCAGAGGTAGTCCTGCGCCATCCGGAGCAGGGCCTTCGTCCGAGCGGCCTCCGGGTCGGGTGCCTCGTCGTAGCGGGTCACGCTGAGCCCAGGCAGCCCTGCGAGCGCCCCCGGGAGGTCGGCCGAGCGGGTGCTCGGCGAGGCGACGACGACCTCGTGCCCGGCAGCGGAGAGCTCCAGGAGCACGTCGAGGAACCGCTGCAGCCGGGCCGGCCACGTGAAGAGCAGGATCCGCATGGTGGGGCGGCGGGGCCGCCCGCTGACCCTAGCGCACGCGTGGCCGCCGATCCGCCGCTGGCGCCCGCTAGTGTCGATGCCCGTGCGGGCGCTCTTCTTCATGAAGCACCCCGGAGCGATCCGGAACTTCGAGTCGGTGGTCCGGTCGCTCGCCGAGCGGGGACACCAGGTCGAGCTGGCCTTCGACTCGGTCAAGTCGGCCGACTCGCTCGCCACGGTCGAGCGGCTCGCGGCCGACCACCCCGGTCTGAGCTGGGTCAAGGCGCCCTCCCCCGCGCGGAGCCCCCGAGCGCAGACGGCGGGCGCGCTCCGCCGCGGGATCGACTATCTCCGCTATCTCGAGCCCCGGTACCGGGAGGCGGACGGCCTGCGCGAGCGCGCCCGGGCGGAGGCCCCCGCCCCGTTGCGGCTCGCCGGCGACGTCGCCCGCCGGCTCCGCGTGCTCGGGCTCCTGCGCCGGGCGCTCGCCCGGGTCGAGCGCTCGCTGCCGCCGGCGCCTGCGCTGGCCGACTTCCTCGCCGAGCGGCGCCCTGACGTCGTCCTCGTGACGCCGCTCGTCGGGATCGGGTCGGCCCAGGCGGACGTGCTCCGGGCCGCGCTCAGGGCGGGGATCCCCACCGTCTTCCCCGTCCACAGCTGGGACAACCTGACGAACAAGGGCCTGCTCCGCGACGTGCCGGACCTCACGCTCGTCTGGAGCCCGGCGCAGGTGGAGGAGGCCGTCGCGCTCCACGGGGTGCCGAGCGGCCGGGTCGAGGCGACCGGGGCCTCCGCCTACGACCACTGGTTCGAGTGGGCACCGTCGACGACGCGGGAGGAGTTCGCGCGGCTCGTCGGCCTGCCGGACGACCGCCCCTTCGTCCTCTGGGTCTGCTCGTCGCCCTTCATCGCGCCCGACGAGGTCTCGTACGTGCGCGGCTGGCTCGCGGCCCTTCGCGCGGAGGGCTCCCCGCTCGCCGACGTGGGGGTGCTCGTGCGCCCGCATCCCCAGCACGCGGCGCAATGGGAGCAGGTCGAGCTCGGCGATCCGCTCGTGGCGGTCTGGCCGCGCGGGGGCGAGGACCCGCTCGACCGCGACGCCCGCCGGCACTACTTCGACTCGATCCACCACTCGGGGGCGGTCGCAGGGATCAACACGAGCGCCCAGATCGAGAGCGCGATCCTCGGCCGGCCCGTGCACACCGTCCTCGCCGACGAGTTCAGGGCGACCCAGGGTGGCACCCTCCACTTCCAGCACATCGCCGGCGGCGACGGCCATCTGATCGTCGGCCGCTCGCTCGCCGAGCACGTCGGGCAGCTGGCGGAGTCGCTCGCCCGGCCGGACGACACGCGTGGGCGTCGCTTCCTCGAGTCCTTCATCCGTCCGTACGGGCTGGAGGAGCCCGCGACGCCGCGGCTGGTCGCGGCGATCGAGCGGCTCGCAGGCTCGCCGAGCCGGGCGGCCGGAGACGTGCCTGCGGGAGCCGGGCTCGTCCAGGCGGCGCTCGCTCCCGTCGAGCGCGCGCTCCTGCGACGGCGGCGCGCGGCGAAGGCCTCCCGTCCGGATCGTGCGGCGCCGGCCAGGGAGGCGGTGGCACGGCTCGCCGCGTCCGAGGGGCCTGTCCTCGCGGGGCCATGGCTCGCCGAGGTCGGCTACGAGCTCCTCTACTGGATCCCCTTCCTCCGCCGCGCGACCGAGCTCGTTCCGGGGCTCGCCGAGCGGCTGGTCGTCGTCTCGCGCGGCGGCACGGAGCCGTGGTACCACGGGATCGCGGCGCGCTACCTCGAGGTCTTCGACGTCCTCCCTCCGGAGCAGCTCGAGACACGGCTTCGCGGGGTCACGGCCGAGACCGGGGGCTACCGGAAGCAGTACGCCGAGACGTCGCTCGACCGCGAGCTCCTCGCCGCCCTCCGGGGGCAAGCGTCGCTGGAGGAGGCGGCAGTGCTCCACCCCTCGGCGATGTTCGCGGGCTATCGCGCGCTCGCGAAGTCGGGGGAGGCGCCCGAGGAGAGCGGGCTCTTCTCGTTCGCGCCGCTCTCCGCCGGCGCAGCGGCCGGGTCGCTTCCGGAGGGGCTGCCTCCGACCTTCACCGCGGTGCGCTTCTACTTCAGCGCGACCCTGCCCGAGACCGAGGCGAACCGGCGGCTGGCGCAGGAGGCGGTCGAGCGCCTGGCCGAGCAGGCCGACGTCGTCCTCCTGACGCCGCCGGGGAGCTACGACGACCACCACGATCTCGAGCTCGGCGCCTCGGAACGCGTCCATCGCGTCGAGACGGCGATGACCCCGCGCACCAACCTCGCCGTGCAGACCGCCGTGATCTCGCGGGCGCACGGCTTCGCCGGCACCTACGGCGGCCTCTCGTACCTGCCGCTCCTCCTCGATGTCCCGGCGCTCGCGCTGCACTCGGCGCCCCGCTTCCGGGAGCGGCACCTCGAGCTGGCCCGCAGGCTCGCGGCGCGCCCCGGCTTCGGCCGCTACGACGTCCGGGCGACGGAAGGGCTCGACCTCGAGACGGCGCTCGCTCATCTCACCCGGCCCGCCTAGGAGCGACTACGCTGTTTCCCGGTCCGAAGGGGCCTCCAGACCATGGCGATCACGTCCAAGCTCACCCGCCTCACCGACCGGCTGCCCGACCGGCTCCGGAACCTGCGCGACCCCGTCCGGCGCGCGGCCGTCGAGTCGCAGGCCGGGTACGTCTGCCACTGCCGCCGGGTCGAGTACGCGACCGTCGACCGCGAGATCGCCCGCGGGGCCAGGTCGATCGCGGACATCCAGCGCTCCACGACGGCCTGCACCCGTTGCTTCGGTTGCCGCTTCGAGCTCGAGCGGATGCTCGAGGCGAAGTGGGGCGAGCGCTACGTCGGCGAGGCCGCGATCTCACTCCCCGCGGGGCTCTCGCCGACGAAGGAGCCGCGGCCGATGTACATGCCCGTGCTCGCCGGCTTCCGGGGCTACGAGGTCGACACGCGCGTGATCGTCTTCAACCTCGATGGGCCGCCCGAGCCCGTCCACTTCCGGGCCGACCTGCTCCGGCTCGACGGCGAGCGCGTCGCTGCGACCCACCACGCCGTCCCGAACGGGCACTCGGCGATCCTGGACTACTCCCGCGCCGCCGTGGGCGAGCTGCTGCCGGAGGGCGTCGGGATCGTCAAGCTCGTCCTGGACGTGGACGCGGTCGGCTCCCTGCGGCCGTACTTCCACTTCGAGACGCCGACGTGCCTCTCTTCCACGCACGAGAAGAAGGGCCCGGCCGACCCGGCCAAGCGCAAGGACCGGAACTACCACTGGATCTTCCCGATCGGCCGCTCGCCCGTGCAGGAGGAGGCCTACTTCTTCGCGACCAACACGCAGCTGCATCCGATGGAGGGGCAGCGCTTCGTGTTCGAGACGGACGGAGGCGAGGAGCAGGCCGCCGAGATCCCGACGCTCGACTTCGAGCAGACGACCTGCTTCCCGCTGCACGAGCACTTCCCGCGCCTCTACGACGGCACCGAGCACGGCGCGATCAGGCTCGACCCGGCCGTGCACGCCGTCGCCGGGTTCATGATCCGCCACGAGCCGGAGGCAGCGCTGTGGCGCGTTCAGCATCTCTAGAGCAGTCGCCGTGGCTGCCGTCGTACGGCTGGTGGCCGCATCCGGACGAGCTCTCCCTGACGGTGATCCTCTCGACGCACCACGCGACCGTGGTCAAGGAGGCCGAGTTCGACGTCACCCTGCGCGGTTACGCGGACGGCCCCGAGCCGCTGTGGGAGCGCGAGGTCGGTCGCCTGCGGCACGGCGACGAGCGCGCGGTGCGCCTGGACGACCTCGACGTGCCGCCTCCGCCCGAGGGCCGCGGCGGGATCATCGAGGTGCACCCGATCCGCCTCGACCGGCCGCCGAAGCGGAACGTCAGCTTCGTCGGGATGTGGCTCGACGCGAAGGGCCGGGACGGCCGCGGCGGCTACCTGATCCCCACGATCCCGATCCGCGGCCAGAAGAAGATCGTCAAGCGCGACGATCTCCAGGTCGTCCCCGGCGTCGTCTCGTCGAAGGAGGTCGAGACCGACATCGTCCTCCTCAACCCGATCGACGCGCCGACCAAGGCGCGGCTCGTCACGTCCTCCGCCGCGGGGCTCGTGCTCGAGGGCGACTGGTTCGAGATCCCCCAGTGGGGCGCCTGGCGCGGCAACCTCGGCGACGAGCAGCCCCGCGTCCGCCAGCTCCTCGCCCAGGACGGCGGGATCGGGAGCCTCGCGGTCTACTCCTCGCACAAGCTGCTCCCGTACTTCGGCTTCCGCCGGCCGGGGCAGCCGCTCGTGTCGATGGATCACTCCGCGCCGATCTTCGCCTGACGCGGGCGACCGCGGCGGCCGTGCGGATCCTCCTCCAGCTGCCGTACCCGGGCTACCTCCGCATGTACGGCTCGACCGTGCGCGAGCTGGAGCGACGCGGCCACACCGTCCTGCTCTCGTACGACCTGGACAAGAACCGCGACCCGAGCGTGGACGAGGTGGAGGCGCTGGCCGGGGTCGAGGTCGTGCCGGCGCTCGCGTGGGCCGGCACCGGCCGGGTCGCCGGCGCGGCGCGGCGCCGGCTCGCCGCCGACTACCTCCGCTACCTCGGGCCCCGGTTCACGGGCGCGCCATACCTGCGGAAGCGAATCGAGCGGTTCACGCCGGCGGGCGTCGTCCGCGCGGCGAGGCTTCCCGGCGCCCGCCTCGTCGGCCCGCTCGTCGCTCGGCTCCTCGTCCTCGCCGACCGGCTCGTCGCACCCGACGAGGCGACGCTCGCCTCGCTCCGCGAGCTCGCGCCCGACGTCGTCCTCGTCTCCCCGCTCGTCGCCCGCGGCCCGTCGTCCGTCCGGCAGACCGATACCGTCAAGGCGGCCCGGAAGCTCGGGATCGCCGTCGTCGCGGGGATCGGCAGCTGGGACCACCTGACCACGAAAGGGCTCGTCAAGGCGCTCCCCGACCGGATCCTCGTCTGGAACGAGGTGCAGCGCCGCGAGGCCCGCGAGCTCCATCGCGTCCCCGACAGGCTGATTGCCGTCACCGGCGCCCAGCTCTTCGACACCTGGTTCGAGCGGCATCCGGCGACGACGCGCGAGCAGCTGCTCGCGCCGCTCGGGCTCGATCCGGCGCACCCGCTCGTGCTCTACGTCGGCTCGTCGCCGAACATCACCGACGCGCCCGCCGAGGAGAGCTGGGTGCGCCGCTGGCTCGAGGCGGCGCGCGCCCGCCCGGGGCTGGCGGAGCTCTCGCTGCTCGTGCGGCCGCACCCCGGCAACGTCGCCCACTGGCGCGAGGTGGAGCTCCCGCCGGGCGCCGCGATCGCCCCGCGGGAGCGTCCCAGCATTCCGATGACCGAGGCCGACGAGGCGCTCTACTTCGACTCGATCCACCATGCGGCGGCGGTGGTCGGGATCAACACGAGCGCGATCGTCGAGTCGCTGATCCAGCGCCGGCCCGTGCTGACGGTGCGAACCGACGGAGTTCCAGGAGACGCAGGAGGGGACGCTGCACTTCCACTACCTCGTCGCGGAGGGCGGCGGCTGCGTCCACGCCGCCCCGTCGCTCGAAGCGCACCTCGACCAGCTCGAGCGCGTGCTCGCCGACCCCGAGCGCCGAGCTCGAGCCGATCGAGCGCTTCCTTGCAGCCTTCGTCCGGCCGCACGGGCTCTCCCGCCCGGCGACGCCGATCGTCGTCGGACGAGCTCGAGGCCGCCGCCGCGCGCTAGTCGGCTGCTGGGGTGCGCTCGTAGACGAGCACGCGGCCCTTGCCGCCCCAGTCCAGCCGCTCCTCCAGCTCGGCCCGGCGGGCGAAGCCCTCGAGCACGAACAGGGTGCGGAGGAGGTCCTTCGTCATCAGCGTGATGTGGGTGGGGTCGGTCTCGAAGTCCGTCGTCAGGTCGAGCAGCCCGTTCGGGTCGGGGTGGAAGCGCGTCGTCACGTAGACGTAGCGCGAGCTCGCCCGGCACATCTCGGCGACCGTCCGGCGAGTCTGGAGGACGGTGAGGTGCTCGATCACCTCGCGGCAGACGACGAGGTCGTAGGCGGCGTCCTCGACCGGGAGGGCGGTCACCGGGGCGATCGTGATCCGGTCGCGCACCTCCGGCGGGGCGAGCGTGAGGCTGCTCTCGGCGAAGTCGATCCCCTCGACCTCGATCCCGAGCTCCGGCGAGCAGGATCATCAGGAAGCCGGGGCCGCAGCCGACGTCGAGCACGCGCTTGGGCTCGAAGACCTCGCGGATCAAGGCCGGGTTGCGATCCTCGATCCGCCGGCGCGTCTCCAGGTCGTAGCGGTTGTCGCCCTCGCGCCAGTCGGCGGCGAAGTAGTCGTCGTCGTAGTGCTGCTCCTCGACGGGGCTCTGCGCGAGCACGCGAGCCTCGAACTCCTCGACGAGAGGGGCGAACTGGTCGAAGGGGCCGCCGGACATCGCGGGCACCTTACCGGGCGCGAAGCCGTTCCAACTCGGCCACGAGCCGCGGGGTGGCGGCCTCGTCGCGGCCGAACGGGCGGATGAAGGTCTCGACGAAGCGGCGTCGCTCGGCGGCCCCGCGGGCGGGGTCCGCGAGGTCGTCGGCGAGCAGCTCGACGTGCTCCGAGAGCGTCCGCGCCTCTCGGAGGAAGCCGCCGTTCTCGGGCAGGAGGTAGTGGTAGTGGAGGAGGTCGTGCTGGAGGGGGCGGAACTCCGGCAGCGCGACCGTGTGGGCGGGCCGGTCCAGGATCGTCGCCTCGAGCAGGGCGGTGCTGTTGATCGCGACCACCGCCGCAGAGTGGTGGAGCGCGTCGAAGTACTCGGCGCGGTCGCGCTCGCTCAGGGGGAGCCCGTGCTCGCGCAGCCAGACGACGACGTCGCCGAGGCCCGAGAGGTCGATGTCGCGCCAGGCCTCCTCGTTCGTGGGGTGCGGGCGCACGAGGACGCCCGCACCCGCGAGCTCGGGGCGGCCGCTCTCCCGGATGGCCTCGAGCCAGGCGCGGACGAACCGAGGCTCGAGCCCGGGGTCCTCGTTCTGACGCGTCGTCCCGGCGAAGAGGAGCACCGGCCGGTCGGCCGGCAGGCCGTGGCGCTCGGCGAACCCCGCGGCGCTCGTGGACGGGCTCCGGCCGAACCAGCGGTCGTACGGCTGGGCCCCGGTGACGCCCACGCGGCTCGCCGGGACGCGGTGATACGTCTCGGCCTCGCGGCGCTGGGTCTCGTTCCAGACGAGCACCCGGTCGGGGACGACGCGGATCAGGCCCTTCGACGAGAGGTTGTCCCAGCTGGCGACGCAGAGCGCGGACGGGATCCCGAGGCTGCGTGCCGCGCGGACATAGTCGGTCAGGTCGGTGCGCGCCTCGACGAGCGGCGAGACGGCGACCGCGTCCGGGGCGATCCCGGCGACGAAGCGCGTGATCTCCTTCTCGTCCGGGAGCGCCCGCTCTGCGGCTGCGAGCGCGCGGAGCAGGCCGGTCACGATTGGACGCGGCAGCGTGTCGGCTCGCGCAGGAGCGCGAGCGGGCCGGGAAGCCGCGCGAGGCCGCGCCACTTGGCCCGGGCAAACGCGGCGCCGGCGAGGCTGGGATCGAGGTAGTGGACGTAGTCGGCGAGCCGCCGGACGCCGCGCGCGATCCGGGGATGCGAGACCCGGCGCGGGATCCCTTCGTGGACGACGATCCGCGGATCGTCCCGGTCGATCGCCTCGAGCCCGTGCGGCCACTTCTCGGGGCGGGCGAAGGCGACGTGGACGGTGTGCCCGCGCGCGGCGAGCGAGCCGATCGTCTCGTCGAAGTGGAGGAGGAAGCCGGGGTGGTCGAGCGCGAAGAGGAACGTCTGCGGGCGCGCCGTCCCCGGCCGGGCGAGTGCCTCCAGCTCGTCCACGAGCAGTGCGGCGGCCCGGCGGTCCAGGCCGTGCGGGCGCAGGAACTCGCGGACGAACGTCTCGACACGACCGTCACCGGCCTCGCCGCGGCAGGCCGCCAGCAGCTGCGCCTCGTGCTCGCCGGGCGTCCGGGCGACGCGAAGGGCGGCGAGGTGTGCGAAGTGGAGCGTCCCCTCCTGCGACCCGCGCAGCTCCGGCTCGAGCAGCGCGAACGACGGGGTGCCGACGATCGCGCTCTCGACGAGAGCGCTCGTGTTGATCCCGATCACGGCAGCGGCGTGGACGAGCGAGTCGTAGTAGTCGCGCTTGGCCTCGGCCGAGGTCGGCTTCGCGCCGGCAGCGCGGCCACACGACGGTCCGCCCGGCGCTCCTCGATCCCGTGCTCCGTCCAGGGCTGCGGATTGGCCGGATGGGGGCGGATCACGACGGAGGCGTCGCGGAGGAGAGGATCGGCGGCGGCGCGGATGCGGGCGAGCCAGCGCTCGACGGTTGCGATCTCGGCGGGCGCGATGAACGGCGACGAGCAGGCGTAGAGGAGGATCGGGCGGGACGGATCGAGCCCCAGCTCCGCGCAGAGCTCCTCGCGGCTCCTGCTCGGCTCCCACTCGAACCAGTGGTCGTACGAGTGCGCGCCGGTCGCCACGACCCGCGCCGGGGGGAGGCCGTGCAGCGCCGTCGCCTCGCGGCGCTGGGCCTCGTTCCAGACGAGCGTCAGGTCGGGTCTGTCGTGCACGACCCCTTTGTTGGTCAGGTTGTCCCAACTGGCGACGAGGAAGGCGGTCGGCACACCGAGCGCGCGCGCGGCGCCGAGGTACTCGCCCTGGGCGGAGCCGAGCATGACGAGCGGCGTGACCGCGACGAGATCGGGCTCGAGCTCCGCGACGAGCTCGGAGATGGCGGGATCGGGCGGGAGCGCGGACTCGACCCGGCGCAGGGCGGCGGCGAGCAGGCGCCGGACCGGCCGGACCGGGCCGAGCGCCGCGACGAGCACGGCCCCGAGCATCGGCGCCCGGCTGCGGGCGCGTGCCCGCAGCGCCGTCGCCTCTCGGAACTCCGGCTCGGAGTAGCGGAGCAGGTCGAGGGTCAGCCGCAGCCGGCGCCGCAGCGCCGAGCGGAGTCGGAGCCGCCGGGCGGGCGCGTTCGCCCAGGTCAGTCCCGGATGGTCGGCCCGGAGCTCCTCGAAGAGGCGCGTGTCGCCCGAGCGCCCGTCCTTGTCGGTCTCGAAGACGACGTGGACGGCGTGCCCGCGGGAGAGCAGCTCGCGCAGCCCGGCCTCGAAGAGCCGGTCGTAGTTGACGCTCCACATCGAGAGCAGGACGCGCAGGCCGCCGCCGTCCGCGGCCTGCCCGGCCCAGACCGTCGACCTGGAGGAGGGGCCGGCGCTCAGGGAACTCTCGGGGACGCGGCCGCCGACTCCTTCTTGCCCAGGTTGACGAGCTTCCACCTGGCCCGCTTGGCGCCGATGTAGAGGGCGAGCGCCCAGCGCAGCGGCAGCAGCCGCCACTCCCGCGGATGAGCGTCGGCGGCACCCTCTGCCGCCACTCGCCTCGATCGCCTCGACCACGATCGGGGTCGCCTCGCGTTCGAGCCCGTGCGGCCTGACGAAGGCCTCGACGAAGCGGCGGTTCCGTTCCTCCGCCTCGGCGTCGCCGCCCGCGAGGGTGTCGGCGAGCTGGTCGAGGTGCTCGGGGAGGGTGCGGGCGAGCCGCGGCAGCCCACCGGCGACGGTGAGCAGGTAGTCGAAGTGGAAGGTGCCGGCCTGCGACTCCGCGAACTCGTCGACGAGCACGGTCAGGACGGGCCTGCCGACGATCGCCGTCTCGATCATCGCGCTCGTGTTCAGGCCGACCACGGCCTCGCTGTGGTGGATCGAGTCGAAGAAGTCGGCGCGGGCCGCGGCGTCGACCGGCATCTCGTCGCCGAGGAGGGGCCAGGCGCTGACCCGCTCGAGCCGCTCCACGGCGGCCGCGCGCCACTCGCCCATCCGGCTCGGGTGCGGCCGGACGAGGATCCCGTAGCCGGCGAGCGGCTCCCGCTCGCGCACCGCGGGGATCCAGGTGTCCCGGACCCAGTCGGCCTCCGTCAGCGTCCCGGGAAAGAGCGAGCCGCCGAGGTAGAGCACGTAGGGGTGGGCGGGATCGAGCCCGACGCGGGCACAGAACTCCTCCCGGGAGCGCGGCTGCCAGTCGAACCAGAGGTCGAACGACTGTGCGCCCGTGACCACGATCCGGTCGGCCGGGACGGAATGGATCTCCTCGGCCTCGCGGCGCTGGACGTCGTTCCAGACGAGGACCCGGTCGGGCAGCTCGTGCAGCAGCTGCTTGCTCGAGAGGTTGTCCCAGCTCGCGATCGCCACGCAGGTGCGGATCCCGAGCGCGCGGGCGCTCTTGATGTACTCGGAGTGGCGGGCGCCCGGCATCAGATGGGGCGAGAGCACGAGCAGGTCGGGGGCGTGGCCCTCGATCTCGGCCTCGAGCAGCGGGCTGCTGGGTACGGCCCGCTCGAGCAGGAGGATCGTGCGCAGGAGCAGGCGGCGGCCGCGCTCCGTCCGGAACGGCGGCAGCGCCACGAGGCGGAGGAAGGCCTTGGGCGCGCGTCCCCGCGAGCGCAGCACCAGGTGAGGCGTGTCGTCGAACTCCGGGCCGAGGAAGCGCGCGTAGTCGGAAGAGCGCCGGAGCCGGGTCGCGACGCCGCGCCATCGGTCCTCGGCGAGGGCGCGCGTGATGCTGCTCGTGAAGCCGGGGTGCGCCTCCAGCTCCTCCAGCCAGGCGATCTCGTTCGGCTCGTGGTTGTCGCGCTCGAGCAGCAGGTGCACCGTGTGGCCGCGCTCGAGCAGGAGCCGGATCACCGCGTCGAAGAAGCGGATGTAGCCGAGGCTGTGGAGGAAGAAGAGGATGCGCAGCGGCGCCGGAGCGGTGCCGGCCTCGATCCCGCTCGGAGCTCCACGCGTTCCCTGCACAGCGCCCACGACTCTAGCGCCCGCTAGCGCCCGGGCAGGCCGAGCAGGGCTGCGAACGCGCCGGGCTCGGGCAGGCGCTCCAGCACCGTCCAGGGCTCCGTCGCGGCCAGCTCCTCGACGCCGTAGGAGCCCGTCGCGACCGCGATCGTACGGGCCTCGATCGCCTTGCCGCACTCGACGTCGGCCGGGGTGTCGCCGATCACGTAGGCCGGCGAGCCGTTCGCGAGCGGGAGCGCGCGCCGGGCGATCTCGATCCGCTGTCCCGGCCCGACGCAGAAGGCGCCGCCTCGGGGGAAGTACTCCGCGAGGCCGTAGTACGAGAGCTTCGCGTTCGCGCCGGCCTCGATGTTCCCCGTCAGGAGCAGGTTGACGACGTCGGCGCGGCCGGCGAGGTCGTCGAGCACCTCGCGGACGCCGGGCATGACGTGGCCCTCGCGCCGCGGGAGGTACCCCGCCAGCTGACGCCCGTGCACCTCGAGGAAGCGCCGGACGGTCGCCTCGTCCGCCGGGTGGCCGACGTCGCGGAGCGCCGCCTCGGCGATCGCGTAGTCGGTCATCCCCGCGGTCGCCATCCCGTTCAGGTCGGCGCGGACGCCGCTGACCTCCTCGAGCGCGTCCTCGAGCGAGAAGACCCCGGCCCGCGCCGTCGTCAGCAGCGTCCCGTCGATGTCCCAGAAGAGCGTGACCGTCATGCCGGCACGGTCCCGCGCTCCGCGAGGGCCGCCTGCGCGGCCTCCTCGATCGAGCCGGCGAGCCGGACGGCGTTCTCGTCCGAGCGGTCGACGAGGACGGGGGTGCCCGGGACGCAGCGGCGCATCGCGGCATGGAGGAAGCGGAGGATCGTCTCGCCGTCGGGGCGGAAGCGGAGGAGCTCGGGCACCTTCGTCCGGATCTCCCGGAACGAGTCGACGTCGAGCGTGACCCCGTAGCCCGAGTAGAAGGGCTGGCCGAGCGTCAGCACCGGCTTCTCGTAGAGGAGCGCCTCGAGCCCGACGGTGGAGCCGATCACGGCCACCGCCTGCGCGCGGCGGATCAGCTCGTGCGAGGACGTGCGCGGCCCGACGAGCCGCACGTTCGGGCGCGTCCGCAGCCGGCGGAGCAGCGCCAGCGAGTTCCGTCCCACCGACATCGGGTGCTCCTTCAGGACGACGTCGTAGCCCGGCGGGAGGGCGTCCGCGACCTGCTCGACGAGCGAGGCCTGGTCCTCCGTGTGCGGGATCACCTTGCGGATCTTGTAGTCGTCGGTGACGTGGAGCGGGAAGTAGACGTACGGCCGCACGCCGTCGAGGTCGTCGTAGAAGGGGCGGGCCGCCCGGGCGCGGATCGTCTCGGCGACGTTGCTGCCGAGCAGGCTCCAGGGCCGGAGGTACTCGTTGTCGGCGTCCTCGCCGCGCTTGCGGCGCACATGGCCGGCGAAGAGCCGGACCCGGCGCCACTCGACCGGCCAGCGCCGGTAGCCGCGGATCGGCTTCCCCCGCTCGATGAAGCTGCGGCGGAACGTCTCCACCTCCTCGCGCTCGTCCGAGGTCAGCTCGCGCACCTCCGCGGGCTCGACGATCGGGGCATGAAGCGTGTCGACCGAGAGCCGGAGCGGGTTCGGGAAGATCGTGTAGAGGAGGAAGAGCACCGGGATCCGCCGCTCCAGCCCGATCAGGTGGGCGACGACGCGGATCGTCTCGTTCCCGACCTCGGGCACGAGCACGTCGGGGCGGAGCTCGTCCACGAGCCGCTCGAGCGCCCGGAAGTGGCGGACGGTGCGGCGGATCGCCTCCTCCTCGAGAGCGCAGCCGCCGCCTTGTCGGCGTAGTAGACGTCGCGGATGTGCGGGATCGGGTAGGTCGCCTCGATCCGGCGGACCTCGTCGTCGTACGAGGCCGGCTCGTCGACCGCGTCGAGCAGGCAGCGCGACTCGAGCCCCTGCTCCCGGAGGAGGCGGGCGGCCTCCCGCGAGACGCTGACGTGCGCCGTCTCGTGCCCGCGGCGCTCGAGCTCAGCGCCGACGCGGCCGTAGAAGTCGGTCTCGTAGGTCTGGAGGGTGGTGAAGAGGAGGCGCATCAGGCTGGATCCATTCAGGCTGCGTCGACGGCTGCGAGCGCGGCCGCGAGCAGGGAGTGGAAGCGGGCCGGCGAGTGCTCACGGACGACGTGCTCCCGGCCGGCGGCGCGCATCCGCAGGAGGGTACCAGCGTCCCCGAGCAGGCTCGCGACGGTCTCCGCGAGCTCCTCCGCGTCCCAGCCGGCGAGGACACGGCCGCCGCGCGAGCTGCGGATCAGCTCCTCCGGCCCGCCCGACGGCGTCGTCACGACGGGCACGCCGGCGGCGAGCGCCTCGGCGGCGACGAGGCCGAAACCCTCCTGCCACGAGGGCAGGACGAGCAGGGAGGACTCGCGCAGCGGCGCCACGATCGACGCCACCTCGCCGAGCGCCTCGACGCCGTCCGGGACCTGCGCGGGGGGCCGCCGATCAGCCGCAGCCGGACATCCGGGTGGCGTCGCCGGATCGCCGGCAGGGCCTCGAGGAGCAGCGCCAGGTTCTTGCGCGGGTCGTCCGCCCGGCCGACGAAGACGAGCGTCGGTCGATCCAGGCGCGCACGCCAGGCCTCGTCGGGCTCCGGCACGAGCGTCTCGACGTCGACGGGGAGCGGGACGATCCCGACCGTGGCCTCCGGGAGGCCGCCCGCCGCCGCAACGGCGGCGCGTGCCCCCGGGCCGGTCGCGTAGACCCGCGTGGCCCCTCTCAGGACGGCTCGCTCGATCCGCCGGAGCACCGGGCTGTTCGCCGCCTGCGCGGCGCGGCGGAGCGGGTCGAGCCCCCGGGCGCGGCCGGCCCACTCGTCGCTGAGCGACGTCCCCGCCCAGACGCCGTACGGCCGGCCCGACCGTGTCGCCGCGTAGCCGTGGGTGGCGAGCGGGGTCGCGACCCAGAGCGAGCCCGCGCCCTCCAGCCGGGGTGCCAGCCTGCGGGCGGCGCGGAGCTGCCGGACCGCCTCGATCCGGTCGGGCGTCAGGCGTCTGCCGGCCAGCGTCGGGTGGGGGTCGTAGACGAGGTCAGGCTCTCGGCCGAGCGCGCGGGCCCCGGCGAGGAAGGCATCGACCTGGGCGGTCGCCCCGCCGCCGAAGCGGGGGTCCTGGCCGAGCACCACGAGGTCACGCATCGAGGGCCTGCCGGTAGAGCTCCTCCTGCTGCGCGACCACGGCGGCCCAGGAGACCTCCGCGGCGACCGTCCGGCCGCCTTCGCCGAGCCGCGCGCGGAGCGCTGCGTCATCGAGCAGCCGTCCGATCGCCTCGCGGATCGCCGCGACCTCGACGGGGACGACGAGCGCCGCGCGGTCCCGGAGCAGCTCGGCCACCCCGCACTGGTCGGTGACCACCGACGCCACGCCGGCGGCGGCGGCCTCGGCGGCGACCATCCCGAAGCTCTCGTCCCGGGAGGGGAGGACGAAGACGTCCGCCTCGGCGTAGAGCGCCCGCGGCTGCTCGTCGTCGAAGGGCGGGACGAGAGAGACGCGGCCCGCGAGCGCCGGCCGCTCCTTCAGGCGCTCGAGCAGCTCGAGGGTGCCGTCGCCGTCGTCGAAGCCGACGAGTGCCACGTGCGCGTCGGGGATCTCCTCGACCGCCTCGAGCAGGAGGTCGAGCCCCTTCTTGAAGCTCCAGCGGCCGACGTTGAGGACGAGCGGAGTC
Source organism: uncultured Gaiellaceae bacterium (assembly GCA_963846665.1). Lineage (GTDB taxonomy): Bacteria > Actinomycetota > Thermoleophilia > Gaiellales > Gaiellaceae > Gaiellasilicea. The sequence continues at coordinate 1,811,054 of CAWJWW010000002.1, read as the reverse complement.
TGCTCCGTGACGCCGATCCGGCGCCGGAGCACGTCCGTGCGCTCGGTGTGGGGCTCCGGGAAGCCGTTCGGGCGGACGACGAGCTTCCGTGCGTCGAGCCCCAGCTCCGCGAGCTGCGCGCGCTCGTGCTCGGAGTTGGCGACGATCAGCTTCGCCCCCGCGATCACCGGGTCGCCGAGGAGGAGGTCGAACGCCCGCTTCAGGGGCAGGTTGCGGAACTGGCGCTTGACCATGTTCAGCGGCTCGAAGACGTAGGGGATCCCGCGCGCCCGGCACCAGAGCGCGGTCGCCGTCGTGACGGGGTCGCGAAAGCCGAAGACATGGACGACGTCGGGCCGGCCGAGCCGCTGCGAGCTCGAGCGGCAGGGTCGGCGTGATTCCCATCCAGCGGTAGCGGGCCGGCGTCGCCAGCTCGTGGATCCGGACGCCCTCGAGCTGCCGGTGCACGGTGTGGACGCGGGCGGCGGGCGGCTCGTCGATCGCGCGGAGCGAGGTGGTGACCACGTCGACCTCGTGCCCCCGGGCCACCAGCCCCTCCGTCAGGGCGCGCGCCATCCAGATCGGGCCGCCGAAGGCGACCGCGGGCCAGGCCGCGGGCATGGCGAAGAGGACGCGCACAGGCGAGACGTTAGCCTTGCCCGGCAGTGAAGCCGAATCGCCGACCCCGCCTCCTCGTCCTCAACCAGTACTACTGGCCGGGCGTCGAGGCGACCGCGCACCTGCTGACCGAGCTCTGCGAGGCGCTCACGGACGAGTGGGACGTCCGGGTCGTCACCGGGATGCTGCACGGGCACGAGCAGGAGCCGCGCCGCCAGAACCGCAACGGCGTCGAGATCGTGCGCGTCCCCTCGACCGCGTTCGAGCGCTCGAAGCTCGCGGCGCGGGCGTCGAACTACCTGACCTACCTCAGCCGTTCGCTGCTCCAGGCGGTGCGCGGCGCCGAGCCGGACGTGGTCATGTGCATGACCGACCCGCCGATGGTGGGCGACATCGCGCTCGCGGTCGCGCGCCGCTTCCGCGCGCCCCTCGTGGTGATCAGCGAGGACGTCTTCCCCGAGGTCGCACTCGAGTTGAAGCGGCTCGAGAACCCGATCCTCGTCGGCCTGCTCCGCCAGCTCGTCGGCCTCTACCTGAAGCGGGCCGACCGGATCGTCGCGATCGGCGAGACGATGCGGCAGCGGCTGGAGGAGAAGGGCGCCCCGCCGGAGCGGCTCGCGGTGATCCCGAACTGGGTCGACACGACCGCGATCGTGCCGCAGGAGCGCGACAACTCCTGGGCCAGGAAGAAGCAGCTCACCGACCGGTTCGTCGTCATGCACTCCGGCAACGTCGGGCACGCCCAGAACCTGGACAGCCTGATCCGCGCCTCGACGTTCCTCCGCGACCTCGACGACCTCCGGATCCTGATCGTCGGCTTCGGGGCGCGCTACGACGAGCTCGTCGCGCTCTCGAAGCGGCTCGAGGCGGACGCCGTCCGCTTCCTCCCGTACCAGCCGCGGGAGGTGCTCTCGAAGTCGCTCTCGAGCGCGCACGTCCACGTCGTCGGCCTGGGGAAGGGGCTCTCCGGCTACATCGTGCCGAGCCGTCTCTACGGGATCCTCTCGGCCGGCCGCCCGGTGATCGTCGCCGCGGACGCCGACAGCGAGACCGCGCAGGTGGTGACCTCGGTCGGCTGCGGCGTCGTGATCCCGCCGGGCCGCCCCGAGCTGCTCGCCCGGGCGATCCGCGACCTGCGCGAGCGCCGCGACGAGCTGGACGAGATGGGCGCCCGCGGTCGCGAGTACGTCGTCGCCGAGGCCGACCGCGAGGTCGCGATCGGCCGCTACCGCGCCCTGCTGCGGGAGCTCGTCCCGTGATCGTCGTGAAGATCGTCTTCTGGGTCTCGCTGGCGGCGCTCGCTCTGGACGCACGCGCTCTACCCGCTCGCGGCCGTCCTGCTCGGGCGCGTCCGCGGCCGCCCGGTCCGCGCCGCGGCGATCGAGCCGACGGTGAGCGTGATCGTGACCGCCTACAACGAGGAGGCGGTGATCGAGCGGCGGCTCGAGAACCTGCTCGCGCTCGACTATCCCGCGGACAAGCTCGAGCTGATCGTCACCTCGGACGCCTCGACCGACCGGACGCACGAGCTCGTCGAGCGCTTCGGCCCGCGCGTGTCCGGCTGCTCGTGAACCCGCGCGGCGGCAAGGTCGCGGCGCAGAACCGGGCGGTGCGCGAGGCGACCGGGGAGCTCGTCGCGTTCTCCGACGCAAACGCGACCTGGGCGCCCGACGCGCTCCGGCAGCTCGTCTCCGCCTTCGCCGACCCCGACGTCGCCTACGCCTGCGGGCGCCTCGTCTACGAGACGGCGGCCGGCGACAACCGCGAGGGCGTCTACTGGCGCTACGAGCTGGCGCAGCGGCTGGCCGAGTCGCGGCTCGGCTCGATCACGGGCGGGAACGGCTCGATCTACGCGCTCCGCCGCTCCGACTACGTCGAGGTCGACCCGAAGTGGGGGCACGACCTCTCGCTGCCCTACCGGATGGTGCAGGCCGGCCGCCGCGCGGTCTACGTGCCGGCGGCGCGCGCCTCTGAGAAGCCGACGCCGACGAACGAGACGGAGTACGCGCGCAAGGTGCGGATGTTCGAGCACTGCTGGGAGATCACGCTCAAGGGCTCGATGCTGAAGCGCCTCCCGCCGCTCTATCTCCTGGAGGTGATCTCGCACCGCCTGCTCCGCTACGGGAGCGGGATCCTCCACGTCGTCCTGCTCGCCGCGTCGGTCGCGCTCGTCCGCGAGGGCTGGCTCTACGACGTCGCGCTCGCCGGGCAGCTCGCCCTGCTCGCGGCCGCCGGCCTCGGCGTCGGGCTCGCCCGCTACTACGTCCTCGTCACCTGGGCCACGCTCGTCGCGCTCTGGAACTACCTGCGCCGCGGCGTCCCCGCGACGTGGGAGGCCGCGGAGGGGACGCGCTGAACCGCCCTCTCGACGTCGCGATCGCCGGCACGGGGCTCGTGCTCACGAGCCCGCTGCTCGCGCTCGGCGCGCTCGCGGTCAAGCTCCAGGACGGCGGCCCCGTTCTCTACCGGCAGACCCGCGTGGGGAAGGACGGCGAGGACTTCGAGCTGCTGAAGCTGCGCACGATGATCCAGGGCGCGGAGAAGCAGGGCGCCGGCTACGCGGTCGCGGCGGGCGACTCCCGGATCACGAAGGTCGGCGCCTTCCTCCGCCGCACCTCGATCGACGAGCTGCCGCAGCTCTGGAACGTCGTCCGCGGCGACATGAGCGTGATCGGCCCGCGGCCGACCCTCCGCTACCAGGTCGAGCAGTACGACGAGCACCAGCGGCACCGGCTCGACGTCCGCCCCGGGATCACCGGCTGGGCGCAGATCCACGGCCGGGCGACGCTCCCCTGGGCCGAGCGGATCGAGCTGGACGTCTGGTACGTCCGCCACCGGAGCTGGAAGACCGACCTGCTGATCCTCCTCCGCACCCCGCTCACCCTCTTCGGCGGCACCTACAAGGGCGACGGCGGAGGCTGGAAGGGCGCTCCAAGTGTGCGGTCCAGCGCCGACCCGGGGGAGTACTCGACCGTTCGAATCACGTCTTCTCGCTTCCTCGAACAAGGGATCCCACCCGGGACGGAGTGCACGATTCTGGAGATCTATCCCGAGGGCGGATTCGAGCTGGAGCCGTTCGACGTGGCGGAACATGCGCCGCCGACGTTCGGCGCGGATCGGGGGGATTTCGAGCTCGTGGATCCGTAGCCTCGCGGGCCGGCCTTCGTTTCGATCGACGCTCGCCCAGCCCGATACGCGAGGGCGACGGCGAAGGGTGGGCGAAGGGGACTTAGTTGCTCTGAGCAACTATGTCGGCACTCGTGCCGCGGCGGCACCGGAGCGGCCGTCCTGGATCGTGACCACGACGACGCGGTCCTCGTCCTCCAGGAAGACGTAGACGAGCACGAGCCAGCGCCAGGGGCCGAGCAGGAAGCGGAAGCCTTCCCATCGGCCCTCGAGCGCGGGGCCGAGGAGCGGGAACCGCTCGAGATGCCGCAGCGATCGCCGGACCCGCTCGCGCGTGTCCGCGGGCAGGCTGTGCGTCGCGATCAGCTCGTTCAGATCCGATACCGCGGCCGCGCTGAGCTCGACCCGGGCCACCGCCTAGAGATCGTCGAGAGAGACCGTCTCGCCCCGGCGTGCCTGCTCCAGTCCCCGTTGCGCGCGCTCGAACGCGCCGGGGATGGCGTCGAGCAGGTCGCCGACGTGGCGAGGATCGGCATCCGTCTCGTCGAGTGCGTGGGCGAGCAGCGAGCGGGCGAGCGTGCCTTCCTGGACGTGCGTCTGCTCGGCGAGCCGCCGGAGCTTCGCGGCGGACGCGTCGTCGAGCGTGACGTTCAGGCGCGCCATCCCGGCGATAGTACACGAATCGGCACGAGTCGTGTATCCGAGCCTGCCCGTTAGGCTGGATCGCCGTGACTGCGGTTCTCTTCACCTGCGCGGGGCAGCGCGTGGACATCGTCTCGGCCTTCGGGCGCGCGGGCGTGACGACGATCGCGACCGACCTCGACCCGCTCGCACCGGCCCTCTGGCACGCCGACGTGCACCGGCTCGTGCCCCGCGTGGACGACCCCGGCTACGTCCCCGCGCTCGCCGAGCTGATCGCCGAGCACGACGTCACGCTCGTGATTCCGCTGACCGACCTCGACCAGATGCTGCTCGCCCGCAACCGCGACGCGCTCGCGCCGGCCCTCGCGCTCGTCCCGAGCCCCGAGACGTGCGAGACGATGGGCGACAAGTACCTCGCGCACGTCTTCTTCGAGGAGCACGGGATCGCGAGCCCACGCAGCTGGCTGCCGGAGGACGTCCCCGGCGATGCGCGCTGGCCGCTGCTCGTCAAGGTGCGCGAGGGCTTCGGCTCGCGGCACATCTACCGCTGCGCCGACCGGCGGGAGCTCGACTTCTTCCTCGGCTACACGACCGTGCCCTCGTTCGTGCAGGAGGTCTGCCTCGGCGAGGAGTTCTCCGTCGACGTCTTCTGCGACCTCGAGAGCCGCTGCCTGAACGCGATCCCCCGGACGATGATCCAGTCGAAGGGCGGCGAGTCGATCAAGGGCGCCACGATCGCCGACCGGGAGCTGATCGAGCACGCGGCTCACGTCGCCGAGACGGCCGGGATCGTCGGGCCCGCGAACGTCCAGTGCTTCCGCGAGCCCGACGGCTCGCTCCCGGTCACCGACGTCAACCCCCGCTTCGGCGGCGGCTTCCCGCTCCCGCTCTCCGCGGGCAGCCGCTACCCGGAGCTGGCGCTCGCGCTCGCCAACGGGGAGCGGCCCGAGCCGACCCTCGGCGCGTTCCGGGAGGGCGTCGTGATGACGCGCTTCTTCTCGCATCTCTGCCTGACCGCCGGGGAGGGGGCTACCTTGGAGCCGTTCGCCGAGGAACTCCCCGAGCCGATCGCCAGCGAGCCCGGCGAGACGTGATTCGCCCGCTCGCAGCTCTGGCCGCGACCGCCGTCCTGGTCGCGAGCCTCGTCGCGGCGTGCGCCGGCAGCCCCGACGGAGGCAGCCCCGATCCGGCAGCCGCTCGCTCGTCCCCCAGGGGCCGGTGGCGCCGCTGCCGGCCAAGCGGCAATCGCCGAAGCAGGTCGAGAAGAAGGCCGCGAAGAAGCCCGCCGGCTCGGGAAGAAGGTCGCCGTCACCGTCGTCGACGGCGACACCCACCGCCGGCTCGAGGGCGCCCGCGTCGTGATCGGCAAGCGCGGCGACTACGCGAACGGCCGCGGCCGGGCCGTGCTCGCGCTGAAGCGGCGCACCTCGCTCGAGGTGACGATCTCGAAGCCGGGCTACCTCTCCCGGACGCTGCGGATGCCGTTCAGGCAGAAGCGGCAGGTGACAGCGAAGCTCTACAAGCCGGCTCGCCAGTGGACGATGTTCGGCGTCAACCCGAGCCGCACCGGTGCGCACACGGGAATCGCGATCCGGCCGCCGTTCCGCACCGTCTGGTCGCGCGGGCTCGGCTCGCTCGTCGAGTTCCCCGCGGTCGTCTACGAGGGCGTCGCGTACATCGGCAACTACAAGGGGACGATCTACGCCGTCTCGATGCGCAACGGGAAGATCGTCTGGAAGTACGACCCGCCGGGCGGGAAGATGGCCTCGTCGCCCGCCGTCTCCGACAGGGACGTCGTCGTGCACGGGATGGACGGCCTCGTCCGCGTCCTCGACCGCAGGAACGGGCGGCTCCGGTGGCAGTACCGCGTCGGCTCGCCGGTCGAGTCGTCGCCCGTCGTCCTGAACGGGATCGACTACTTCGGCGCCTGGAACGGCCGGATCTACGCGCTCGACCTCGAGCGGCGCCGGCTCCGCTGGTCGTATCGCACCGGCTACAAGATCACCTCGAGCGCCGCGATCAACCGGGGCACGCTCTACATCGGCGACTACGGCGGCCGCCTGCACGCACTCTCCGCGAAGAACGGGCGGCCGCGCTTCAAGCGCTCGGTCGGCGGCCGGATCTACGGCACGCCCGCGGTCGCCGGCGGTCGCGTCTTCGTCCCCTCGTCGACCGGCGGCAGCCTCACCGCCTTCTCGACCTCGGGCCGGTACCTCTGGCGGATCACCACCGGGTCGTACGTCTACTCGACCCCGGCGGTCTGGGCCGGACGGGTCTTCTTCGGCTCCTACAACGGTCGCTTCTACGGGGTCTCCGCGAGCTCCGGCCGGATCCTCTGGTCGGTCTCGTCGCGCGGCCCCGTCTCGGGCGCCGCCGTCGTCGTCGCCGGCGTCGCCTACGCGGGCTCGACCTGGGGGCACACGACCGGGGTGGACGCGAAGACCGGCAAGGTCGTCCTCTCCTGGCCGCACGGCGAGTACGTCCCGGTCTCGGGGAACGGGCAGCGCCTCCTCCTGCACGGCTACTCGCGGATCTGGGCCGTCGAGCCCCGGAAGAAGCGCCGATGACCAAGAAGCGGCTGCTGCTGGCGGCGCTCGTCGTCGTCCTCGTCGCGCTGGGCGCCGGGGGCGCGTACGTGCTTCAGAAACGCAGCGCCGCGGCCGACGTCCAGGGCTCCTCGACGGAGGAGTTCGTCGTCACCGACGCGCCCGAGGAGGAGCCGGCCCCGCCGCCGACGCCGACGACGACGAAGAAGGGGACGAAGGCGAAGCCGAAGCTCGAGGTCGTCTGGCCGACGTACGGCTTCGACGCCGAGCGGCAGCGCGTCGCCGGCTTCGGGCTCCGGCCGCCCTTCCGCAAGGTCTGGACGTTCAAGGCCCGCAACCTCGTCGAGTTCCCGCCGTCGATCGCCTACGGACGGCTCTACTTCTCGAACAACTCGGGTGTCATGTTCGCGATCAACGCGAAGACGGGGAAGCGCGCGTGGAAGAAGCCGATCGGCCGCTGCGTCGCCTCGACGCCCGCCGTCCACGAGCACACGGTCTTCCAGTCGTTCCTGAACGAGCCGCCGTGCAACAGCGAGAAGAGCGCCGGCCGGCTCGAGGGCGAGGTGATCGCGTTCTCCTCCGGCGTCGGCGCGATCCGCTGGCGGACGAAGCTGGGGCCGACCGAGTCCTCGCCGCTCGTCGCGAACGGGCTCGTCTATGTCGGCGACTGGCGCGGCCGCGTCTACGCGCTCGACGAGCGGACGGGCCGCGTCCGCTGGACGTTCCAGGCCGACGGCAAGATCAAGGGCGCGCTCTCGCTCGGCGGGGACAGGCTCTTCGCCGGCACCTACAAGGGCTCTCTCTACGCGCTGCAGCCGAAGACGGGGAAGCTGATCTGGCGAACACGCTCGCAGGACCGGCTCGGCGGCCGCGGCCAGTTCTACTCGACGCCCGCGCTCGCCTACGGCCGGGCCTACATCGGCTCGACGGACGGCAAGGTCTACTCGTTCGGCCAGACCACAGGGAAGCTGCTCTGGTCGCACTCGCTCGGCGGCTTCGTCTACTCCTCGCCCGCGGTCTGGCGGCAGAAGGTCTACGCGGGCTCGTACAGCCGCTGGTTCTACGCGCTCGACGCGGCCACCGGCGCGACCGTCTGGCGCTTCCGCGCGAACGGGCGGATCTCCGGCTCGCCGACGGTGATCGACGGGGTGGTCTACTTCGCCACGCTCGCCGGCCGGACGTACGCCCTGGACGCGCGAAACGGCAAGGAGCTGTGGGGCTTCGCGGACGGGAAGTACACCCCGGCGGTCGCCGACAGCGACCGGCTCTACCTCGTCGGCCTCGCTCGGGTCTACGGGATGGTCGAGCGCAAGCGGTAGAGTCGCGCCCGATGGCCGACGTGGACTACGACGCCGAGCAGGAGGTCGACCTCCGCTCCGCCTGGACGCGGATCGCGGCCCGCTGGTGGCTGCCGGTCGCCGGGATCGTGCTCGGGCTCGTGGTCGGCTACGCGCTCGCGCTCGGCGGCGGCAAGGTCTATCAGGCGAAGACGCTGATCTTCCTCGGCCAGCCGTTCACCCCGCAGGGCGGCGGGCAGATCCAGAGCCTCGCCACGAACCCGCGCACCGTCGGCGAGATCGTCCGCTCCGAGGCGGCGCTCCGGTCGGCCGCGCGCAAGAGCGGGATGACGGTGAGCCAGCTGAAGGGGAACGTCAGCTCGACGGCGATCGTCTCGACCGGCTCGACCCGCAACACCTCGCCGCTCGTCGAGATCGGGGTCAAGGGCTCGTCGAAGGTGAAGAGCGCCGCCGCCGCGAATGCGCTCGCGAAGCGCGTGATCGCCGGGGTCTCGGACTACGTCAACGACAAGCTCGCGGTGCTGAACGACCAGATCCGGAACGACAACCGCGAGCTCGCCGAGATCAACCGGCGGATCGCGCTCGCCCAGACCCAGCAGGGCGAGATCCTCTCGAACACGACGCTGCCGCTCGCCGAGCGGCTCCTGCTCCTGACGAACATCAACTCGACGATCGGCTTCGCCGAGCAGCGCCGCGGCACCGTCCAGACCGACCTGCTCCAGGCGCGCCAGCTCCAGTCGCTCGCCGAGCGGGTCGAGAAGAGCCGGATCGTCGAGCCCGCCGTCGCCGCGGCGTCGACCGCGCGGAGCGGCCGGAACGCCGCCCTCGTCGGCGCGCTGATCGGGCTCCTGCTCGGCGCCGCCGCGGCACTCCTCGCCGACGGGTACCTGGCGCGCCGGGCCTCGTCGCCCGCCTGAGGCCGGGCCTGTGGACGAAACGTTGCTCAATCGTCACACCCGGGGACAGTCCCCCGCTTTCGGCCACGTCCGGACCGGACGATGATCGACGGCTGCTCCGTCGCCGTCGTCGTTCCGGCCCACGACGAGGAGCACCTGGTCGCGGCGACGCTGCGCGGGATCCCCGAGGGCGTCGACCGGGTCTACGTCGTCGACGACGCCTCTCGCGACGGGACCGCGGCCGCCGCGCGCGCCGTCGGCGACCCGCGGGTCGAGGTGATCGTGCACGAGCGGAACGGCGGTGTCGGGGCGGCGATCGTCACCGGCTACAAGCGCGCCGTCGCGGAGGAGATGGGCGTCGCGGTCGTGATGGCCGCCGACAACCAGATGGATCCGACCGAGCTGCAGGCGCTCGTCGAGCCGGTCGCGCGCGGCGAGGTCGACTACGCGAAGGCGAACCGGCTCGTCTCGGGCGAGGCCTGGGAGGTGATCCCGCGCTCGCGCTACCTCGGAAACGCGATCCTCTCGCTGCTGACGAAGATCGCCTCCGGCTACTGGCACGTCGCCGACTCGCAGGCGGGCTACACCGCGATCTCGGTCGCGACGCTGCGCAAGCTCGACCTCGACCGCATCTACCGCCGCTACGGCTTCCCCAACGACATGCTCGTGCACCTGAACGTCTGGAACGCCCGGGTCCGCGACGTCCCCTCGCGCCCGATCTACGGCGTCGGCGAGCGCTCCGGGATCAAGATCCGCAAGGTCGTGCCCCGGATCTCCTGGCTGCTCGTCAAGGGCTTCTTCTGGCGGCTGCGCGAGAAGTACGTGATCCGCGACTTCCACCCGCTCGTCTTCTTCTACGGGCTCGGCTTCCTGATGACGGGGATCGGGCTCGTGCTCGGGATCGTCGAAGTGGTGCTGCGGCTGATGGGGAACGCGATCACGACGCCGACGATCGTGCTCGTGGCGCTGCTCCTGATCTCGGGCAGCCAGCTGACGCTCTTCGCGATGTGGTTCGACCTCGAGTCGAACAAGGAGCTGCGCTAGCTCAGCAGCTCTTCCCGGCCGAGGCGATCCCGCGGCCGGCCTGCGCGTACTGCGGGTTCAGGATCGCGGCGCGAACCGTCGTCCGCATCCGCTCGATCCGCGGGATCGGGTAGTTGTCGGCCTTCCGGCGCGCCTTGATGTAGTCGCGGCCGAACGTCTCGGTCAGGGTCAGGTCGGGGTCGATCCCGGCGACGAGGCGGATCAGCGAGGGGAGCCGCTTCAGCGGCACGTCGGTGGAGACGTTCCGCTCGACCGTGCGGGCGAGGTCCGGGAAGTTGCGGAGGACGCGCACCGGGTCGATCTGCGCCGCCATCGCGCTGAGGAAGCAGCGCTGGCGGGCCATCCGGGTGTAGTCGTTCGATGCCTTGCGCGAGCGGACGTAGGCCAGCGCCTCTCGGCCGTAGAAGTGGTGGACCTCGCCGGGCCGGACGTCGATCCGGGGCTTCGGCTCGCCCCAGGCCGGGCGCGTGACCGAGTCGAGCAGGCGCTCCTTGACCCTGATCGTGACGCCGCCGAGCCCGTCCACGAGGTCCGCGAACCCGAGCAGGTTGACCAGCGCGAAGTAGTCGACCCGGAGCCCGAGCAGGGTCGAGACCGCCTGCTTGAGCGCGGTCGTGCCCGGGTCGGCGCCGCCCGCGAAGAGGTCGGGCTTCTCCCGGGCGAATCCGAGCAGGGCGTTCAGGGGCTGGCCGAACTTCGGGATCGCGGTCGCCGCGTCGCCGCCGAGCGGGACGCCGACGAGGTTGCGCGGGATCCCGAAGGCGACCGCCCGGCCGGTGCCGTGCTGGATCGCGGCGAGGATCATCGTGTCGGTGCGGGCGCCGAAGTTGCCCGGGCCCTCGTCGGTGCCGAGGAGGAGGATCGTCGTCCACTTGCCGCCCTCGACGGGGCGAGCCGCGGCGAGCACCTGGCGGGACCCGCCGATCGGGACGTCGGCGCTCGGCGGACGGGCGGGCTCGGGCTTCGGCGTGCTCGGCGCCGCGACGATCTCGGGCCAGCGCTGCTCCTGGCCCGGCGTCACCCCGACGAAGAGCCCGTGGGCGGGGAGCACGTCGGTCGGCTCCTCGTCCGCGAAGACGTGCTCGAGCACGCCGTAGCCGCGGACGCCGAGGTAGCCCGCGAGCACGTGGGGGGCGGCGACGAGCGCGACGAGCGCGACGAGCGCGACGCGGGTCAGGCGGAGCCCGACGGCGTCGACGACCGCGACGAGGCGGATCGCGAGGAGCGCCGCGTCGAGGACGAGCAGCGCCGCGAGCCCGCGCCGGCCGAGCTCGGCGTGCAGCGCCACGAGCGCGAGGGCGAGCGTCGCCGTGGCCGCGAGCCCGAGCAGGACGAGGCCCCGTCGCCGCGCGCCGGCGTAGAGCTGGCCCGCTCCCGGGACGACCAGCGAGAGGATCCCGGCGAGCAAGCGGGTCCGGCGAGGAACAGGCACCGAGCCAGTGTACGAGCGGTCGTGCGACTACCCTGACGGGAGTGTCGATCGTCCGCACGCTGCACCGGGCCAGGCTGCCGGTGGCGGTGCTGGCAGGGCCGCTCGTCTTCTTCGGCGCCAGCTGGATCCCCCGCGGGGGGCTCGCCAGCTCCGAGGGGTTCGGTGACCACCAGCTCTACCGCGCCTACGCCGAGCAGATCCTCGACGGCCGGATTCCCTATCGGGACTTCTTCCTCGAGTACCCACCGGGGGCGCTGCCGGTCTTCCTCGCCCCGGCCGCGGCGGGCTCGCACTACCCGTTCGCGTTCAAGCTGCTGATGGCGCTGCTCGGCGCAGCGTCGGTGCTGCTGCTCGGGCTGATCCTCGTCCGGCTGGGCGCGACGGGGCGTCGCCTCGCCCTCGCTGTCGGCGCTGCCGCGCTCGTCCCGTCCTTCTTCGCCACGCTCGGGGTCAACACGTATGACGCCTGGCCGACCCTGCTCGTCGTCTTCGCGCTCTGGGCGCTCGTGGCGGGGCGCGAACGGCTCTCCCTCGGGGCGCTCGGGCTCGCAGTGGCGGCGAAGCTCGTCCCCGCCCTCCTGCTGCCCCTCTTCCTCGCGCACGTCTGGCGCACCTCGGGGCGGGCCGCCGCGCGCGGGGCCGCGGCGGCCTTCCTCGCCGTCGGTGCCGCCATCTCCCTGCCGTTCGTGCTGCTCGCGCCCGGCGGGATGTGGTTCAGCCTCGAGTCGCAGGCGACGCGCGGCCTGCACGCCGACAGCCTCGGCGCCTCGCTGCTCTTCGCCGCCGACCGCCTCGGCCTCTACGACGCGCACACGGCCGTGCAGAACCCGGGCTCGCTGAACGCGATCGGCTCAGCCACCGTCCCCGTGCGGGCGCTCTCCGCGCTCGCGGTGGTCGCGATGACGCTGCTCGTCCTGCGGCTCTACCTGCGAGGCCCGGCCACCCCGCAGCGGCTCGCCACGGCCGTCGTTGCGTCCAGCGCGGTCCCGATCGCGCTCGGGAAGGTGCTCTCGCCGCAGTTCCTGACCTGGCTCGTGCCGCTCGTCCCGCTCGTCCCGGGCGTATACGGCGTCGCCGCCGTGGCCCTGCTGTGGGCGGCACTCGTGACGACGATCGTCTTCTTCCTCCGCTACGTGACGCCGTTCGACCTCGACGCCGACGTCTGGGTGCTCGTGCTCAGGAACCTGCTGCTGGTCGCCCTTCTCGGGGTGCTCGTCGCAGCCGTGCGAGCAGGAGCACGCACAGCCCGACGAGCACGAGGTTCCGGGAGAGCACCACCCAGCTGACCCCGCCTCCGCCGACGACCTCGTCGAACCGGCCCGGGAACCACAGATGGGTGAGGGCGCAGGCGACGAGGAAGAGCACGGACGGGAGCCGGCCGCAGAGCGGCACGAGCGGCACGAGCCAGACGAGGTACTGCGGCGAGAGCACCTTGCCGAAGGCAACGAGGCCCGCGAGCGAGGCGACCGCGGCAAGCGCGAGCCGGCTGCGGGACGCCGGCCCTCGCAGGTAGAGGGCGAGCGCGAGGAGGACGGCGCCCACCTGCAGCGCCGACTGGGCCGCGCCGACCGCCGCCGCCAGCCCGCCGGCGAGGTCGAGCGAGTACGGGTCTCCGACGACGACGACGGCATCGTGCAACCCCAGCCTGTCGGCGACCAGGAGCGCCGAGCCGCCGAGGCTCTCGATCTGGAGGCCGCGCGTGAGCTGCGTCTGGAGGCTGTAGCCGAGGCCGCCCGGAGCGAGGAGCGCGAACGGGGCCACGGCTGCCGCCCCGGCGGCGGTGAGTGCGAGCGCAGCCGCGCCGGCCCCACGGACGCCGCGCCGTCTCGCGGCGTCCGCCACTGCGAGCGGGGCGAGGGCGAGCGGGAAGACCTTGGCTGCGGCGCCGGCGCCGAGCGCCGCCGCGCCGAGCCGCGTCCTGCCCGCGAGCAGGGCGGCGACGCCCGCGGCGGTCAGCGCCGCCGGCCAGGCGTCGAAGCTGGAGATCGAGATCGGGCCCGAGCACGCCGGGCGCGATCCCGGCGACGACACAGGCTTCGACCGTCCTGCGCGTGCTCCAGCCGAGCGCGGCCGCGGCGAGCGCGAGGCAGGCGATCGCCGCGGCGAGGAACAGCGTCTGCAGCGCCTTGAACTGCGGGACGTAGCGGTCGGCCGGCCCGGCGGCCGGTAGCGCGAGCACCGGCAGCGCCAGCGGCGGGAACTCGACGAAGAAGTCGCGATAGGGGATCTCGCCGTCGGCCAGGCGCTGCCCGTACTGGCCGTAGAGGCCGGTGTCGCCGACGCCGCCGGCCCGGAGCAGCCCGTGGTCGGTGAGCGAGAGCGAGAGGAGGAGACAGGCGACGCCGGCCAGCGCGCCGCGGCGTGCGGCTCGGCTCATCGCACGGGCCGGGCTCGCTCGACCGCGGCGACGAGCCCGATCGCCAGCAGGACGAAGAGCGGGGGCAGGCTCGCGTAGAGGAAGCGCGGGTGGATCGGCGTGTGGGCGTAGAAGCTGTAGAAGGCGGCGTTCGGGAGGACGAACGCGAGCAGCAGCCACAGCGGGTAGCCGCGGCGCAGCACGAGCGCACCGACGACCGCGAGCGGGAGCAGGACGATCAGCGTCCTCGGCGAGAAGAGGATCGACTCCGTCCAGCTGCGACCCACGTAGCCGAGCGAGAACGGGTCGACGGGCAGCAGGTTCTTGCCGTCCTCCTCGTGCACGTAGCCGAGCGGCCAGTACGCGGCCGCGACGGGGACGAAGACGAGCGCACCGGCCGCGAAGGGCAGCGCCCGCCGAATGCCGAGGAAGCCTCCGACGAGAAGGACGGCGAGACCGGCCGCGAGCCCGTTCGTCAGCTTCACGAGCGTCGCGTACGAGAGCAGCAGCCCGGCGACGGCCAGACGAAGGTCGGTGGCGGCCGGGCGGAGCAGGAGCGCGAGCGCGACCGTCACGAGCGCGGTCGAGAGCGGCTCGGTGTAGAGCGCGAGGCCCGGTGTCCACGAACCAGGAGCCGTTCTCCCAGGCCGAGTGGCCCGCGACGAGCACCGTCACGAGCGGCCACACGGCGAGCGCTGCTGCGGCCGCGAGCCCGACCGCGCGGCGGCCGGTCGCGTACAGGCCCACGTACGCGGTCGCGACGAGCGCGACGACGTTCGCCACGAGCGAGAGCGCGAGGCCGGCGGCGAACGCGAGCTCGAAGTCGAGCACGCCGAGAGCGCGGAGTGGGGCAAGCGGCACCGCCCAGACGAGCGACCAGCCCACCACGGCCGAGCCGCTCGCCTCCATCTCGAGGACGACCACCGTCACGGCGAGCGCGCCGGCCTCGACCGCGCCGAGCAGCAGCCACGGACGCCACGACGGGCGGCGCGGCCAGAGCCACCGGACCGCCGTGGCGGCGGCCGCCACCACGAGCGCGAGGGCCGCGAGCACGGGGAGCGGCAGGCGCCCCGTGGCCGCGATCGCCTCGCGCGCGGCGGCGAGGAAGCCGGCGTCGTCCCCGGTTCCCTCCACGAGGTCGAAGCGCGGCAGGCCCGGCAGATCGTGGCCCTCGGCCGCGAGCGCCAGCAGCGGCGGAACGACCCGGAGGGCGGTCAGCGCGGCGAGGACGCGCCACCAGCGCCTCGTCCCTGCGGCGGTCTCTGTGCTCGGGGCCGGCGTGAGGATTTCGTAAGTATCCGTCTGCGTGCGGGAGGCGGGCGGTACCATCCGGCCGATGCCGACTTCAGTGGTCACCGGCGGCGCCGGCTTCCTCGGCTCTCACCTCTCCGACGCGCTCCTGGCCCGCGGCCACCGCGTCATCTGCGTCGACAACCTCGAGACCGGCTCGCTCGCGAACATCGAGCACAACCGCGCGAACACCGACTTCGAGTTCGTCCCGCACGACCTGACCCAGCCGATCCGGCTCGAGGGCGACGTCGACTTCGTCTACCACCTGGCGAGCCCCGCGAGCCCGATCGACTACCTGCGGCTGCCGCTGCAGACGCTCAAGGTCGGCTCCTACGGCACGCACAACGCCCTCGGCCTCGCCAAGTTCAAGCGCGCCCGCTTCCTGCTCGCCTCGACCTCCGAGGTCTACGGCGACCCGCAGGTGCACCCGCAGCCCGAGACCTACTGGGGCCACGTCAACCCGATCGGGCCGCGGGGCGTCTACGACGAGGCGAAGCGCTACGCCGAGGCCCTGACCATGGCCTACCACCGCCAGCAGGGCGTCGACACCGCGATCGTCCGGATCTTCAACACCTACGGCCCCCGGATGCGCCCCTACGACGGCCGCGCGATCCCGAACTTCGTCCGCCAGGCGATCGAGCAGAAGCCGATCACCGTCTACGGGGACGGGTCGCAGACGCGGAGCTTCTGTTACGTCGACGACCTGATCCGTGGCCTGATCGCGCTCGTCGAGAGCGGCGAGCACCTGCCCGTGAACATCGGCAACCCGAACGAGTTCACCCTGCTCGAGCTGGCCGAGAAGGTGATCGAAGTCTTCGAGACGACGAGCGAGATCGTCTTCGAGGCCCTCCCTGTCGACGATCCGAAGGTCCGTCAGCCCGACATCACCCGCGCCACCCAGATCCTCGGCTGGCAGCCGGAGATCGGGCTCGACGACGGGCTGCGCCGCCTGCGCGAATCGCTGCCGCAGGAAGCGCCCGTTGTCTAGGCGGACAACGCCTAGGAGGATCGCGCTCGCACTGGCCGCCCTCGTCACGGTGGCCGGGGTCGCCGCGTCGTCGGCCGAGAGCTCGCGCTACCTCCAGCGGGGCATCTTCGACGACGCCTCGATCCACTACGGCAACCCGGATCAGGTCTTCCCGATCCTCCAGTCGCTCGGGACGCAGCTGATCCGCGTCAACCTGATCTGGGGCGGCGCGAACGGCGTCGCCACTCGCCGGCCCGCGAACGCGGCGAACCCCGACGACCCGGCCTACGACTGGAGCTCCTACGACCGCACCGTCAACTACGCGACCCAGTTCGGGATCAAGGTCGTCTTCTCGATCCTCGGCACGCCCCCCTGGGCGAACAAGGCGGCCGGGACGAACGTCGCGCCCCGCAACTTCGTCGACCTCCAGAAGTTCGCGGCGGCGGCGGCCAAGCGCTACAACGGCGCCTGGAAGGGCAAGGACGGACGGATCCTGCCGCCGGTGCGCGCCTGGCTCGCCTGGAACGAGCCGAACAACCCGGCGTTTCTCCGGCCGCAGTTCCGCAAGGTCGGCAAGACCTACGTCGTCCAGAGCGCGATCGACTACGCGAAGATCTGCAACGCGATCTATCGCGGCGTCGCGATCACGTCGCTCGGCGCCTCGAAGGTCGCCTGCGGCGTCACGGCGCCGCGCGGGAACAACATCCCGAACGGTGCCCGCAGCTCCGTCTCGCCGCTCGCGTTCCTGCGGGCGATGAAGAAGGCGGGCGCGACGAAGTTCGACGCGTACGCGCACCATCCGTACTACGGCGGGCCGAGCGAGACGCCGTCGACGCCGCCGCCGACGCCGCCGCGCGGCCAGCAGCCGACCGCCGTCACGCTCGGGAACATCAACACCCTGATCCGCGAGGTGACGAAGCTCTACGGGAACAAGCGGATCTGGATCACCGAGTACGGCTACCAGACGAACCCGCCCGACCGGATCTTCGGCGTCACCCTCGCCCAGCAGGCGGCCTACCTGACGCAGTCGTTCGCGATCGCGAAGCGCAATCCGCGGATCGACATGATGCTCTGGTTCCTGCTCCGGGACGAGTCGCGGGTCGAGAACGGCTGGCAGTCGGGCCTGCTCAACCAGAGCGGCTCCCGGAAGCCGAGCTTCCGGGCCTTCCAGGCCCTCTCGGGCTAGCTCTCCGCGAGCAGGCGCCGGTAGAGCCCGTCGATGTCGTCGACGAGCCGCTCGACGGCGTAGCGCGACGGGACGCTCGCCCGGCCGGCAGCGCCCAGGCGCTCCCGGAGCGCGGGATCGGCGGCGAGTCGGCCGAGCCGCTCGGCGAGTGCCGCGGTGTCGCCCGCCTCGACGAGGAAGCCGTCGACGCCCTCGGTGACGACGTCTGCGACCCCGCCGACGCGCGTCGCGACGACCGGGCAGCCGGCCGCGAGCGCCTCGATCACGACGACCGGGGTGCCCTCGTTCGCCGAGGGCAGGATCATCGTGTCGAACGCGCGGTACCACTCGGAGACGTCCTCCTGGTAGCCGAGGAAGAAGCAGTGCCGGACGATCCCCAGCTCGCTCGCCCGCCGCTCGACGTGGTCGCGGTCGGGGCCGTCGCCCACCATCAGCAGGGCGGCGTCGACGCCGCTCTCGCGGAGCAGCCGCAGGCTCTCGAGGACGTCGTCGGTGCGCTTGACGCCGGTCATCCGGCCGACCCAACCGACCACGAACGTCTCGGGCGCGATCCCGAGCAGCTTCCGAGCGTCCTCGCCGGGCTCGCCGCCGGTGACGCGCTCGTCCAGCTCGATCCCGAGCCGGACGACCTCGAACTGCTCCGCCCGCGCGACCCCGAGCTCGACGAGGTCGTCGCGGACCTGCGGGCTGACCGCGACGAGCCGGGTGGTCACGCGGGCGAGCAGGCGCTCGAGGAGCCGGTAGGCCGAGGTCTTGAGCGGGCCGAAGTAGCCGCGGAGCACATGGCCGTGGAAGGTGTGCACGACGATCGGCGGGCGCGCATCGCCGGCCAGCAGCGCCGCGACGCGCCCGACGGCGCCGGCCTTCGCCGTGTGCGTGTGCAGGATCTGGGGGCGCTGCTCCCGGATCAGCCGGGCGAGCCTGACCACGGAGAGCAGGTCGCGGAGCGGGGAGACCTCGCGTGAGAGCGCGTCGAGCCGGACGACCTCCACCCCGAGCCCCTCGGCGACGAACGCCATCGAGCCCTCGCCGCGCGCGAGCGAGCCCGCCACGAGCGTCGTCTCGTAACCTCGCCGCGCGAGCCCGTCCGCGAGGTAGGCGACGTGGAGCGCGGGCCCGCCCATGTTCAGCCGGGCGATCACGCGGAGGACGCGGATCGGGTCGGTCGGGCCCTGGTCAGACAAGGCTGGCGGCGGTGCGGCGGAGGCCCTCCTCGAGGCTCACCCGCGGCTCCCAGCCGAGCGCCTCTCGCGCGGCGGTGATGTCCGCCCACGAGTCGCGGATGTCGCCCGCCCGCGGCGGCAGGTGGTTCCGCTCCACGGGCTTGCCGAGGATCTCGCCGATCAGGTCGGCGACCTGGTTGACGCTCGCGGGGGCGTCGGAGGCGATGTTGAACATGTGGCCGCTGGCGCCGGGCGCGTCCGCGGCGAGCAGCGTCGCGTCGACGACGTTGCCGACGTAGGTGAAGTTCCGCGACTGCTCGCCGTCGCCGAAGATCGTCACGGGCCGCCCCTCGGCGATCGCGGTCACGAACAGCGGCACGACCGCCGCGTACTGGGAGAACGGGCTCTGGCGCTCGCCGAAGACGTTGAAGTAGCGGAGCACGACCGACTCGAGCGACTCGTAGACGCGGCTGAAGCTGACGCAGTAGCGCTCGGCTGCGAGCTTCGCCACCCCGTAGGGCGCGATCGGGTCGGGCGGCGTCGCCTCGGTCGTCGGCAGGTCGCGCGTCGAGCCGTAGACCGAGCTCGAGGAGGAGAAGACGACGCGGCGCACGTCCTCGTCCCGCGCCGCGAGGAGCACGTTGAGCGTCCCCTCGACGTTGACGGCGCTCGAGGTGAGCGGATCCTGGACGGAGCGGGGCACCGAGCCGAGCGCGCCCAGGTGGAAGACGGTCTCGACCCCGCGCATCGCGTTGTGGACGCGCTCGTAGCTGCGGAGCTCGCCCTCGACCACCTCGACGTCGATCCCCTCGAGGTTGCCGCGGTCGCCGGTGGAGAAGTTGTCGAGCACCCGCACCTCGTCGCCGCGCTCGAGCAGGGCGCGGACGACGTGGGAGCCGATGAAGCCGCCGCCGCCGGTGACGAGGACGCGGCGGCTCATCCGGCGACCTCCGCGACGACGTGGAAGTTGGCGATCAGCGAGCCGGGAACGGGCTCGCGCAGCAGTGCCGAGCGACGGTCGACCGCCTCCGCGAGGGCGTTTGCGGCGCCCACGAACGGAGCCGCGGCGACCCTGAGGCGGGCGCGGCCGGCGAGGAGCTCGATGAAGTGGCTGAAGAGCATCGCGAGGGTGGCTGTCGAGCCTGCGCCGGGATCGACCGTCAGCGTGTCCCAGTCGCCGTTGTCGCGGAAGAGGCGCTCCAGGCCCGCGTGCGTCCACCGCCACAGGTCGTTCGGCGAGGGATGGTACACCTGCACGCCGTGGGTGGACGCGAGCACGCGCCCGCCCGGAGCCGTGACGCGGCGGAGCTCCCGGACCGCCTGCGCGGGGTCGTCGCAGTGCTCGAGCACCTGGTTGCAGAGGACGAGGTCGAAGGAGCCGTCCTCGACCGGCAGGGCCTCGACAGGCCCGAGCAGGTCGGCGGCGGGGTTCTCGACGACGTCCACCCCCACGTAGCTCGCAGCGGCGGAGAAATAGGGGTAGTACGGCTTGACCCCGCAGCCGACGTCGAGCACGCGCGCGCCCGCCGCCCGGGCGCCTTCCGCCTCGAGCCACCGCGCGAGCGGCGCGCGGACGGCGTAGGTCGCCGAGCGGCGCGAGGGGTTGCGGCGCAGCTCTCCCGGCCACTCGGTCATCGGGCCCGCCTCGTCGGCAGCCCCGCGAGCACGAGCCCGATCCCGAACCACGTCACCGCGTCGAGCGGCAGGCCGGCGACGAGCCCCTGCGCCGTCCAGCCGCCGGCGGCCGCGAGCAGGATCGCCGCGCCGAGCAGGGGCAGGAGGGCGGGCGCGCCCCGGAGGATCGCCCGGACCGCGAGCGCCACCGGTGCGAGCAACGTCGAGAGGAAGAGCAGCAGCCCCGGCAGGCCCAGGTCGGAGAGCGCCTGGACGTAGGCGTTCTGGACCCCGTACGGCTGAGCCGGGCTGGGGAACGCCTGCTCGGCGACGTCGGGGAAGCGGCGGTGCGCGTCGGCCGTGTACGGCTCGAGCGTCGCGTACTCCTGGGTCGCCTGCCAGCCGGCGCCCAGGACGGGGTGGTCGCCGAAGACTCGAAGCCCGTAGTAGCCGAGCAGCGTCCGCTGGGAGTAGGTCTGGACGTCCTCGGAGGTGGTGCGCTCGGCCGGCAGCAGCCCGGCGAAACGGGCGAACTGGCCGATGTCGCCACCTCTGAGCGCAAGCACGCCGAGGAGCGTAACCCCCGTCACGGCCGCGACCGCCCCGAACCGGCGCCGGTCGAGCGTGCGCAGGCGGGCGCCGACGACGAGGAGCAGCACGACCGCGGCGACGAAGCCGGCCGCCCCGCCCACCGAGCCCGAGAGGACGAGGCCGACCGACCCGGCGAAGCAGCTCGCGGCGGGGAGGCGGCCGAGCCGGGCCCGGGCTCCGAGCGCGATCGCGCCGAGCCCCGCGACGAGCGCGACCGCGCCCACGACGGCGTAGTCGTGGTAGCCGATCCACGAGGGCTGCCGGATCCCGGCGTGGCCGCCCCAACCCGCGAAGCCCGCGAGCGCGACGAGATCGAGCACGGCGAGCCAGCCGGTGAGCACCCAGAGGACGAGCCGGAGCGACGCCTCGGAGCGGACGAGCGCGAACGTCGCGACCGCGAGCAGGGCGTACTCCACGAAGCCGGCGGCGGTGACGAGATGCGTCCCGGTCGCGTACTCGCGTCCCGATGCAGCCCCGGCGACGAGCCCGACCACGACCCAGGCGAGCAGCGCGGCGGCCGGAACGGCGACGAGCTTCCACCCGTCAGGACGCTCGACCCGGTCGCGGCGGAGGCGGGCGAGAGCGGCGGCGAAGAGGAGCAGGATCGCGAGGTCGGAGAGCTTGAACGTGGCGCTCCCGGCCGAGACCGACGGCTGGTAATCGGCATGCAGCAGCAACACCGGGATCGACGTCAGGAGTAGGAGCGCGCCGACGGGGGCCGGAAGGCGCGCAGCCGTGCGGGCCAGGGCCGTCAACGGGCGCAACTATACTGGCGTCCCGACATGCGCTCGCGGCTTCTCTGGCGCCGTCTGGCGACCGCCGCCGGCCTCTACGGCTCCACCGCACTCGGGATCGCGGGCACCGTCGTCGCCACGAACGTGCTCGGGCCCTACCAGTTCGGCCTCTTCGCGACCACGCTGGTCGCGCTCGGCTTCTTCCAGGTGCTGCTCGACCTGACCGTCGAGGAGTCGCTGACGAAATACGGCTTCCGCTACGCCTCCAGCGAGCAGTGGGGCCGCCTGCGCGGCCTCTTCCGCTCGGCGCTCCGGCTGAAGCTGCTCGGCGGGGCGCTCGCCGGTGTCTGCCTGCTCGGGCTCGCGCCGGTTGCGGACACGCTCTTCGACGGGCGCGGACTCGGTCGGCTCTTCGTCGCGGGCGCGGCGCTCCCGCTCCTCCAGAGCGCGGAGAACGTCGCCGGGACGGCCCTCCTCCTGCGCGGCCGCTACGACCTCCGCGGCCTCTTCCAGACGATCTCGCAGGGGACGCGGCTCGTTGCGGTCGTGATCGGGACGCAGTACGGCGTGCTCGAGACGCTGCTCGGCCTCCTCGTCGCCCAGACGATCGCGACCGCCGCCGTCGGCGTCGCCGGCGCGGCCGCCTTCCGCCGCTTCCCGCGCGCGCCGCTCGAGCCTCTCGGGGAGGACAGGAAGGGCGTGCTCGCGTTCGTCCTCCAGTCGAGCGCAGCCACGGGCCTGATCTCGCTCCGGGGCGCGCTCGCGCCGCTGCTCCTCGGCGCGGTCTCCGGGACGACGCAGGTCGGCCTCTTCCGGGTCGCGCAGGCGCCGCAGTCGGGCTTCGCCGCGATCAGCTCGCCGGTGCGGCTGATCTTCCTCACCGAGCACACCCGCGACTGGGAGGCCGGCGACTCACGGCGGGTGCTCGCCGGGGTGCGGCGCTACACGCTCGGCTCGGCGGCGTTGATGCTCGTCGCGGTCCCGGTCTTCTACCTCCTGATGCCCTGGCTGATCCGGGTCGTCTTCCCGGACTACACGGCGGCGACCGCCCCGGCGCGCGTGATGCTCGTCGCGGCGGCGATCCAGCTCTCGATCGGGTGGACGAAGTCGCTGCCGATCTCGATCGGCCGTCCGAACCTGCGGATCCTCACCCACGGGATCGAGACCGCAGTGCTGCTCCCGCTCGTCGTCGTGCTCGGGATCGAGTGGGGCGCGACGGGAGCCGCCTTCGCGCTGCTCGCCTCCACGGTCGTCTTCGCCCTCACCTGGGCCGTCGTCTTCGCCGGGATCAAGCGGGCCGAGGTAGCGTCGTCCGGATGAGGATCGTGATCGTGAGCGGGATCTGGCCGCCCGACGTGGGTGGGCCTGCAAGCCACGCGCCCGAGCTCGCGGCCTTCCTCCAGGCGCGCGGGCACGCCGTCGAGGTGGTCGTCACCGCCGACGCGCCCCCGGCCGCCGAGGCCTACCCCGTCCACCACGTCTCCCGCGGCATCCCGGTCGGGCTCCGGCACGCAGCGGTCGTCGCACTCGTCGCCCGGCGGGCGCGCGCCGCGGACGTCGTCTACGCGACGAGCATGATCGGCCGGGCCTCGCTCGCCTCCCGGCTCGCGCGCCGGCCGTTCGTGGTCAAGCTGACCGCGGACGAGGCATACGAACGGGCTCGCCGGCGTGGGCTCTTCGCCGGCAACCTGGACGAGTTCCAGGCGCACGGTGGCGGGGCCGCGATCCGGGCTCTCCGCCGGAGTCGCGACATCGCGATCGCCCGGGCGAGCCACGTCTTCTGCCCGAGCGAGTACCTGCGCAGGATTGCGATCGGCTGGGGCGTGCCGCCCGACCGCGTGTCGACGCTGCCCAATCCGGCGCCCGAGCTGCCGCCGCTCCGAGCGCGTCAGGAGCTGCGTGCCGAGCTCGGCTTCGACGGGCCGACCCTCGGCTTCGCCGGCCGGCTCACGACCGCGAAGGCGCTCGACGTCGCCCTGGCCGCGCTCGTCGACGTCGACGGGGTCGCGCTCGCGATCGCGGGCGACGGGCCCGACCGCGCGGCGCTCGAGGCGCGCACAGCGGAGCTCGGGCTCGGCGATCGGGTCACCTTCCTCGGCCCCCGCACCCGCCTCGGAGTGCTCGAGCTCTTCCGCGCGTCGGACGCGTCGCTCCTCTCCTCGACCTGGGAGAACTTCCCCCACACCGTCGTCGAGGCGCTCGCCGTGGGGACGCCCGTGATCGCCACGTCGGTCGGCGGTGTCCCCGAGGTCGTCCACGACGGCGACAACGGCCTGCTCGTCGTGCCGGGGGACGCGGACGCGCTCGCCGGCGCGATCACGCGCTACTTCGGCGACGCCTCGCTGCGGCAGCGCCTGGCCGCGCGGGCGGCGGCGTCGGTCGAGGCGTATGCCCCCGAGAAGCTGCTCGCCCGGATCGAGGACGCGCTCGCGGAGGCCGCCGCGTGAGGAGCGTGCTGATGGTCGGCCGGAGCCGCTACCGGCTCCCGCTCTCCGAGAGCCTGGCGAAGAAGTTCGACGCCCTCGGCGAGGTGCTCGACGTCCGCGTGCTCGCGACCGGCACCGGCGAGGACCCGCGCTTCCGGCTCCACCGGCCGCTGCCCTCCCGGGCGGTCGACGGCGCCGCCTTCTACGCGCTCCTGCCGGCGCGGATCGCGCGCGAGCTCCGCCGGAGCCCCGCCGACGCGATCCTCGCCCAGAGCCCGTTCGAGGCGACCGCCGCGCTCCTCGGCCGCAGGCTCGCGCGCGCCCGGACGCCCGTCGTGCTCGAGCTGCACGGCGACCCGGCGACGTTCGCCCGCCTCTACGGCTCGGCGCCGCGGCGGCTCCTCGCCCGGCCGCTCGACCTGCTTGCGGCGTGGGCGATCAGGCACGCCGACGCCGTCCGCACGCTCTCGCCCTTCACGACCGGGCTCGCCGCCGCCCAGGGAGTCGAGCCGGCCGCGACCTTCACGACCTACACCGACCTGACGGCCTTCAGCGAGCCGGAGCCGCGGCCGCTGCCGGAGCGGGCGACGCTCCTCTTCGTCGGCGTGCTCGAGCGCTACAAGAACATCGACGGGATCGTCGCCGCCTGGCGGCTCGCCGCGCCCCGCGTGCCGGGGGCAAGGCTCGTGCTCGTGGGCAACGGGCGGCACACCGAGCTCGTGGAGGCGCTCGTCCGCGATCTGCCGGCGCAGACCGAATGGCACCGCTCGCTGCCGACGCCGGAGGTCGTGACGGCGCTCGACGAGTCGTGGGGGCTGCTGCTGCCCTCGCGCTCCGAGGGGACGCCGCGGGTGATCCTCGAGGCGCTCTCGCGCGGCCGGCTCGTGATCGGCGGCCGCGCCGGAGGGATCCCCGACGTCGTCCGCGACGGTGAGAACGGGCTGCTCGTCGAGCCCGAGGACGTGACCGCGATCGCCGACGCGATGGTCACGGTGCTCTCCGACCGCGCCCTCGCCGAGCGGCTCGGCGCGGCGGCGCTCGCGGACGCGGCGCCGTGGCAGTACACGCCGGAAGAGTACGCCGCGAACGTCGCGGCGCTGGTCGAGCGCGTCGCCGGATGAAGCGGCTCCTGATCGTCGGGAGGAACGCCTACGCCTTCCCGCTCCAGCCCTCGCTCCGGCGCCGCTTCGACGCGCTCTCCGCCGAGCTCGACTGGCGCCAGCTCGGCGCCGGCACGTCGGCCGACGACCGCTTCGTCCTCTTCGCCCCGTTCCCGGTCCCCGCGCTCGACGGCCTCGTCTTCCACCTCCTGCTGCCGTTCCGGGCGGCGCGGGAGCTGCGCCGCTTCCGCCCGGACGCCGTGCTCGTCCAGGGAGCGCCTGAGGCGGCGCTCGTGCTCCTCGCCCGGACGCTCGCCCGCGTGCGGACGCGGGTGATCCTCGACGTCCACGGCGACTGGCGGGCGCCGACTCGGCTCTACGGCTCCCCGCTCCGACGGCTGCTCACCCCCGCCGCCGATCTCCTGGCCCGGTTCGCGCTCGCGCGGGCGGACGCGATCCGCACCGTCTCGCCCTACACGAGCGGGCTCGTCCGGGCGGCGGGGCGCGAGCCGGCCGCCGAGTTCCCCGCGTTCATGGACCTGGAGCCGTTCCTCGGCCCGCCGGCGCCGCTTCCCGAGGCGCCGTCAGCGCTCTACGTCGGCTCGCTCGAGCGGAGCAAGGGCATCGACGTGCTCGCGCGCGCCTGGCCGCTCGTCCGCCGAGCGCGTGCCCGCCGCGCGGCTGCACGTGATCGGGCGCGGCACGCTGCCCGCGCCGTCAGGGGACGGAGTCACGCACGCTTCCGGGGTGGCGACGGAAGAGGTGGCGGCCGCGCTCGACGCCGCGACGCTGCTCGTCCTCCCCTCCCGCACCGAGGGGATGGGCCGCGTCGCGATCGAGGCCCTCAGCCGGGGCCGGGCGGTCGTGGGCAGTCGCGTCGGCGGGATCCCGGACCTCGTCGCCGACGGCGAATCCGGTCTCCTCGTCCCGCCCGGCGAGCCGGAGGCGCTGGCGGAGGCGCTCGTCCGCGTGCTCGGCGACCCGGAGCTCGCGGCCCGGTTGGGTGCGGGTGCCGAGGTCGCCGCGGAGCGGCTGCGGCCGACCCCGGAGGCGTGGGCGGCCGGCCTTCGCGGGCTCGTCGCGCCCTAGGATGGGCCTGTGAGAGCCGAGCGCGCCAAGCAGCTGCTGAAGAACGCCGTCTACCGGACGATCGGCGAGACGTCGACCGCGCTCGCCCCGGCCGACGACGCGGCGCGGACGCTGCGCGTGCTCATGTACCACAAGGTCAACGACCAGCCCGAGAACCCGGTCACCGTCCCGACGGGCCGCTTCGCCGAGCAGATGGCGCTCCTGCAGGAGTTCGGCTACACCGTCGTCGGGCTCGACGCGGTGCTCGACCACTACGTCGAGGGGGCCGCGCTGCCGGAGAAGGCGGTGCTGATCACCTTCGACGACGGCTACCGCGACAACCTCGAGAACGCGCTCCCGGCGCTCGCAGGCGCACGGCTATCCCGCCGTGCTGTTCGCGCCGCTCGGCTACGTCGGCGACCGGCGGCCGCTGCCGCACGACGAGCACCTCGCGGGCCGAGGGATCATCAACCGCACCCTCGACTGGGGCGAGCTGCGCGAGCTCGAGCAGGCCGGCGTCCGGATCGAGTCGCACGGGATCTCGCACCGCCCGCTCGCCGAGCTCGAGATCGACGAGTCCGCCCGCGAGATCGCGATCTCGAAGCTCCGGCTGGAGGAGGCGCTCGGGCGGCCGGTGCGCGCGTTCGCCTACGTCAAGGGCTCGGAGGCGCACTACCGCCCCGTCCATCTCAGCCTGCTCCGGCAGGCGGGCTACGACCTCGGCTTCACCTCCGTCTCGGGCGCGAACGGCCCCGCGAGCGACCGCTTCCGGCTGCGCCGCTACAACGTCGAGCCGTACCCGGCCCGCACCTTCGAGCTCGTGCTCGCCGGCGCCTGCGACCTGATCTCGCTCAAGGACACCGTCGCGGGCACGCACGCACGCCGGGCGCTGAACGCCGCGCTCGGCACCTCCTCGAAGTGAGCGACCTCCGCGTCGCGCCGTACGAGCCCTCGCGGCAGGACGACCTCTTCGCGCTCATGGACCGCGTCTGGGGCTCCCACATGCCGAAGGCGGAGTTCGACTGGTGGTTCGAGGACAACCCGGTCGGCGGGCGGCTCGTGACGCTGATGGAGGACGGGGACGCGATCGTCGGCGTGGCCGCGATGAGCTACTTCCGGACCGTCCTGCACGGCCGGGAGCAGCAGGTC
This sequence comes from uncultured Gaiellaceae bacterium, assembly GCA_963846665.1. Classification (GTDB taxonomy): domain Bacteria; phylum Actinomycetota; class Thermoleophilia; order Gaiellales; family Gaiellaceae; genus Gaiellasilicea. The sequence goes on along the minus strand of CAWJWW010000002.1, from coordinate 1,783,829 downwards.
GCGATGCCGGTGCACGTCGCCACCGACCCCGGCTACCGCCGCCGCGGGATCTTCCCCGCCCTGGAGGAGGCGAACGAGCGCGCGGCCGCCGACGCCGGCTCGCCGGTGACGCTCACCTTCCCGAACTCGGCCTCCCACCCGATCTTCGTCGCCGGCCTGGGCTGGACCGACCTGCCCAGCCGGCGGCTGTGGGCGCGGGTGCTGAAGCCGGGCGCCGTCCCGCGCTACCTGCTCCGGCGGGCGAGCCCGGCCGGCGGCCTGAACGACGCCGACCCCGCGCCGCGCGCCCGGGGTGCAGTCCGCGTCGTCGCCGTCGACCGGCTCGACGAGCGCGCCGACGAGCTCTGGGCCGAGGCGGCGCCCGCGTTGGGGAACCACCTCGTCAAGGACGCCGCCTATCTCAACTGGCGCTTCGCCGAGGCGCCGCGCGAGTACCGGATCTTCGCGGCCCTCCGCGGGGAGCGGCTCGCCGGGCTCGCCGTGCTCGGCTATGCCTACCGCCACGGCGTCGCGGGAGGCTTCCTCGCCGACCTGGTCGCCCCGCCCCGCGAGCGGGAGGCCGTCGTCGCGCTGCTCCGCCGGGCGCTCGAGGACGTGCGCGGCGGCGCCGACGCCCTGATCGCGCTGCCGCCGCCCGCCCGCCCCCACCGCGCCGCGTTCCTCCAGGCGGGCTTCCTGCCCACCCACAAGTCGATCCGGTTCATCGGCAAGGTGCTGCGACCCGAAGGGCATCTGGCCGGGCCCTGGCACTTCGCCCTCGGCGACTTCGACTTCTTCTAGGCCGGATGAAGCTGCTCTTCGTCACCCAGCAGGTCGACCCGGCCGATCCGATCGTCGGAGCCACGGTCGCGAAGCTGCGCGCGCTCGCGGCCCGCGTCGACGAGCTCGTCGTCCTCTCGCTCGGCGCAGTCCCCGGCGCGCTCCCGGAGAACTGCCGGGTCGTCACCTTCGGGGGCGGCTCGAAGCTCGGGCGGGGGCTTCGCTACGAGCGGGCGCTCGCCCGCGAGCTCGGCGGCGCCGACGCCGTGCTCGCGCACATGTGCCCCATCTACGCCGTCCTCGCGGCGCCGCTCGCCCGTGCCCGCCGCGTGCCCGTCTACCTCTGGTTCGCCCACTGGCGGCCGAGCGGGCTGCTCCGGGCCGCGACCGCCGTCTCCACCCGCGTGCTCAGCGTCGACCGGCGCTCGTTCGCGATCGAGACGGACAAGCTCGTCCCGATCGGGCACGGGATCGACTACGCAGCACTGCCGTGCCGCGAGCGGGAGACGGGCCCCGAGCTCCGGGCCGTCGTGCTCGGCCGGACGTCGCCCGCGAAGGGGATCGAGGTCGTCCTCCGGGCCGTCGCGCTCGTGCCGGAGGCCCGGCTCGACGTCTACGGCACCTCGTCGAGCGCCGAGGAGATCGCCCACCGTGACCACCTCGAGCGGCTCGTGGTCGAGCTGGGGCTCGAGGGCCGGGCCGCGATCCGGGAGCCCGTCCCGCGCAGCGAGATCGGCGACGTCCACGCGGCAGCCGACGTGCTCGTGAACAACATGAAGGCGGGCGCCCCCGACAAGGCCGTCTACGAGGCCTGCGGAAGCTGCCTGCCCGTCCTCGCCTCCAACCCCAGCTTCGACGAGCTCTTCGCCGGGATCGAGCCGGCGCTCCGGTTCGAGCGCGAGAGCCCCGAGGAGCTCGCCGGCCGGCTTCGCGCCCTCGCCGCGCTCGGGACGGAGGAGCGGGCCGCGATCGGCCGAACCCTGCGCGAGCGGGTGCTCGCGCGCCACTCCGTCGACTCCTGGGCGGACGGCGTCGTCACACTGCTCCGACGATGAAGAACGGAACCGTCCTCCACCTCGCCAAGGTCGCCGGGATCTCCGGCTCCGAGGCGCACCTGCTCTCGCTCCTCCCCTCGCTCGTCGAGCGGGGCTGGGACGTGCGCTTCCTGATGCTGCACGAGCACGAGCCCGGCGCCTGGGACTTCGCGCGCAAGCTGACCTCGCAGGGCGTCCAGCTCGACGCGATCCCGCTCGGCGCGGACGTCGACCCCGCCGCGTTCCTCCGGGTCTGCGCCTATCTGGGGCGGAAGCGGCCGACGATCCTGCACACGCACCTCGTCCACGGCGACGTCTACGGGCAGCTCGCAGGGACGACGATGCGCGTGCCCGTCCGCGTCAGCACGAAGCACGGGTTCAACGAGTTCCGCGAGGGCCGCGGCTTCGCGTTCGCGGACCGGTCGATCGCCTCACTCTCGCACCTGCACATCGCGATCTCGCGCGGGCTCGCCCGCTACCTCGAGGAGACCGAGGGGTTCTCGCAGGAGAGCTTCGAGATCGTCCACTACGGGATCCGGCCCGGCCCCGAGCCGACGCCGTACGACGGGGCAGCGCCGAAGCTGCTCTGCGTCGGCCGCCTGATCCCGATCAAGGGCCACCTCGTCCTCCTCCGCGCGTTCCACGAGGCCCGGAAGCAGGTGCCGGGGCTCGAGCTCGAGATCGCCGGCCGGGGGCCGCTCGAGCCGGCGCTCCGGGCCTTCGCGGCGGAGCTCGGGATCGAGGACGCCGTCCGCTTTCTCGGCCAGGTCAACCCGATCCAGGTCGCGATCGAGCGGACCGCGATCAGCGTCGTCCCCTCGCTCGGCGAGGGCTTCGGGATGGTCGCGCTCGAGGCGATGGAGCGGGCGCGCCCCGTGATCGCCGCGGCGATCGGCGGGCTCGGCGAGCTCGTCGAGGACGGCAAGACGGGGCTGCTCGTCGAGCCGGGCGAGGCGGAGTCGCTGACCCGTGCGATCGTCGATCTGGCCACGAACCCGGAGCGGGCGCGCGAGATGGGCGTCGCCGGCCGCGAGCGGGCGCTCGAGCGCTTCCTCGAGGAGCGCTGCACCGATAGGACGGAGCTCCTCTACCGGGGAGCGCTCGAGGACGCCGCGGCGTAGACCGCGAGCGTCCGCTCGGCCATCCGGGCGACGCTGAACTCCTCCTGCGCCCGCCTGAGACCGGCCGCGCCGAGGTCGCCGGGCTCCTCCAGGACGCGGGCGAGGGCCGCGCGCAGGGCCGCGGGATCGTCGGGCGGCACCAGCACCCCCGTCTCGCCGTCCGCGACGATCTCCGGGATCGAGCTGACCCGCGTCGCCACGACGGGGAGCCCGCAGAGCATCGCCTCGAGGAGCGCCAGCCCGAAGCCCTCCCAGCGCGCGGGGTGGACGAGCACGTCGGAGCGGCGGAGCACGGAGGCGACGTCGCCGACGCGACCCGGGAGGAGGAGGCGCACCCCGTGCTCGCGCGCGAGCTCCTCGAGCCGCTCGCGCTCGGGGCCGAGGCCGAGGACGACGAGGGTCGCATCGAGACCGGCGAGCGCCTCGACTGCGACATCGAGACCCTTCTGCGGGACGAGCCGGCAGACGGCCGTGACGATCTTCCCGTCGGGCAGCTCCAGCTCGTCCGGGCCCCACGGCGCGGGCGGCTCGTCCATCCCGTAGTGGACGACGTCGAGCTTCCCGGCGGGCAGCCCGACCCGCTCGACGTTGAAGCGGCGAAGCGCAGCGGTGATCGCGATCACCCTGGCCGCCCGGCGGGTCAGCAGCCGCTCGGCGAACCGGAACGGCCCCGCCCGGAACGGGATCGTCGTTGTGCTTCGTCGAGACGAGCGTGCTGCGGCCGGCGAGCAGGGCGCCGAGGACGTCGGCGTGGACGAGGTGCGTGTGGACGAGGTCGGCGCCGCGCAGGGCTCCCCCGAGCCTCCGCGCCGAGGGCCGCTCGAAGGGGACGCCGCTCCGCTCCAGGTCGTCGTAGAACGGCTGCGGATCCCAGCCCTCGACGTCGTCGAGCCCGGCGAAGCGCGCGTCGACGCCGCGCTCGCGCAGCGCCGGCAGGAGCGTGAGCAGGTGCCGCTCGGAGCCGCCGATCCCGCGCATCCGGTGGACGTGGACGACGCGCATCAGGCCCGCCGGCGCTCGAGGAGGCGGACGAGCGCGGCCGCGGCGAGCAGCGCGAGCACGAAGTCCCAGGGCACCCGGTAGCGCACGTTGCCGGCGAAGACCATCGCGGCGAGCGTGTTGTAGGCGAGCAGCGAGACGGCGAGCACGGCGAAGGCGCGCGTGACGAGGAAGAGCCCGGCCGCGGCCGCGAGGTAGAGCGCCACCATGTAGGCGGGCTCGCCCACCCGCTTGACGAGGCCGACGAGCCCACTGCTCGTCTCCTCCCGCTCGACCGTGAACGTCGGGCTCCAGAGCATCCCGGCCGCCTGCACCGCGAGCCGCCCCTTCTCGCCCGGGTGCTCGCGCCAGAAGTCGATGCACGAGCCCGCGGTAGAAGCGCATCTGCGCGCACTCGTCCACGTCGATCAGCTCACCGCGGTCGAGGAAGATCGCCGCCTGCGAACTCGGGCGAGAGCTGGGCGCCGGGAATGTTCGGGGACGTCGTCGATCCAGTCGCCGCGGGCGAGGACGTCGTAGGTGAGGGGGTTGTTCGCCTTCCAGAGGGCCCGCGCGTCGGTCGTGATCGCGTAGCAGCCGACCGAGACCTCGTTCCGGACGACCCAGGGCGTGAGCACGAGCGCGATCGCTGCGAGCCCTGCTGCGGCCACGGCGCCGACCGTTCGCCACGCGCGGAGCCGCCAGGCGAGGTAGCCGAGGAGGACGAGCGGGAGCAGGAGCAGCCGCGAGTTGCCGAGGATCGCCAGTCCCGTCACCAGCCCGAGCGCGCCGGCCCACCGCCACGACCGCCGTTCCGCGGTCACGAGCGTCAGGAGCACGATCGCCGCCGCGAGCAGCGTGTCGAGGATCTCCCGGTTCACGTGCACGTCGTGCCAGACGAGGTAGGGATGGAGGGTCGTGACGACGGCCGCGACGATCCCGACCCGCTGGGAGGCGATCCGGCGCCCGATCTCGAGCACGAGCAGCGCGGTCGCGACGGCGACGAGCGTCTGCGCGAGCCCGACCACGAGCCAGTGCCGACCGAAGACCCAGTAGAGCGGGGCGAGGAAGAAGGTGTAGAGCGGCTGCGTGTACGCCGAGGGGACGCCCGGGAGGAAGCCGAGCGTGCCGCTGGAGACGAGCGTCCGGGCGAAGTCGTCGCTCTTCTCGGTGTAGGCGGAGAGCAGGTCGCCGCGCTCGATCCCGACGACGAGGAGGCGGGGGAGCGCGCAGGCGGCGGCGACGAGGAGGGAGGCGTGGAGCCGGCGCACGGTCAGGCGGCGAGGCCGAGGGCGCGGGCGTCGCGGGCCGACGCGGGCGGGTCGCTCGACTCGACGTAGACGCGGAGCCAGAGCTCGAGCATCACGAGGCACCAGAGCCGGTGCCCGTGGTCGCGCGTGCCTTCGACGTGCTCGCGCAGGAGCGTCTCCACCGCAGCGGGGCGGAACCAGCCGCGGCTCGCTGGCCGCTCGTCGAGGAGGAGGTCGCCCGCCAGCTCGCGCAGGTCCTCGCGGAACCAGCGGCCGAGCGGGACGCCGAAACCGGTCTTGCCGCGGCCCGCGACCTGGGGCGGGAGGAGGTCGGCGAACGCCTGCCGCAGCGCGACCTTGCCGCGCAGCCCGCGCGTCCGCAGCGAGGCCGGGCAGCGAGACCCCGAGCGTCAGCACCTCGTGGTCGAGGAACGGCGAGCGGAGCTCCAGCGAGTGCGCCATCGAGGCGAGGTCGGCCTTCACGAGCAGGTCGCCCGGGAGGTACGTCTCGATGTCGTGGCGCTGGAGCGCGACGATCCCGGCGTTCCACCGGTGGGCGGCCGGGCGGCTCGTAGAGGGCGGGGCGCACCTCGTCGGTCCAGAGCTCGGCGCCGCAGCGTCGGCGGGAAGACCTCCATCAGCCGGGCGTAGCGCGAGCGCGCGGGCGTCGCCGCGAGCTCGGCGAGACGGGCGGCGCGAAAGGCGGGCGAGCGAGGCTCGTTCCGGCCCGACGGGACTGCGCGGAGCGCGCGGGCAGCGAGCCCGGGCAGCAGCGGGATCCGGCCGGCGCGGCGGGCCAGCTCGTGGGCGACGTAGCGCTCGTAGCCGGCGAACGCCTCGTCGCCGCCGTCCCCGGCGAGCGCGACGGTGACGCGCTCTCGCGCCAGCTCGGAGACGAGCAGCGTCGGGAGCGCGGCCTCGTCACCGAAGCGGCTCGTCGAACGCCCAGGCGACCCGGGGGAGCAGCTCGGCCGCGTCCAGCTCGACCTCGAGCTCCTCGTGACGGGTGCCGTAGCGCTCCGCGACGGCGCGGGCGTAGGCGCGCTCGTCGTAGCGCGCGTCCGGGAAGCCGATCGTGAAGGTCCGGACGGGCTCGCTCGAGGCCTCGGCCATCAGCGCGACGACGATGCTGGAGTCGAGCCCACCCGAGAGGAGGGCGCCGAGCGGGACGTCCGCGATCAGCCGGCGCCGGACGGCGGCGCGCACCGTCTCGCGGACCTCGTCGAGCCACTCGTCCTCGCTCCGCTCGGCGGGCTCGGGCTCGAGCCGCCAGTAGCGCTCGAGCGTGATCGTGCCGTTCTCCCAGACGAGGACGTGGCCCGGCGGAACCTTCCGGACGCCGCGGAGCGCGGTCGCCGGCGAGGGGACGTACTGGAGCGCGAGAAAGGCGTCGACAGCGTCGAGGTCGACCTCGCGCGGAAGCCCGGGGAGCGCGAGGAGCGCCTTCAGCTCGGAGGCGAAGGCGAAGGTGCCGTCGGGGAGCTCGGCGTAGAGGAGCGGCTTCTTCCCGATCCGGTCGCGGGCCAGCACGAGGCGCTTCCGCGGCGCGTCCCAGAGCGCGAGCGCGAACATCCCGTGCAGGTGCGCGGCGAACGCCGACCCGTGCTCCTCGTAGGCGTGGGGCAGCACCGGGGTGTCGCCCGTACCGGGGATGTGGTGGCCCCGGGCCTCGAGCCGCTCGCGGAGGGCCCGGAACTCGTAGAGCTCGCCGTTGAAGACCGCGGTGATCTCGCCGGTCTCGTTCGTGACGGGCTGCGAGCCGGTGACGAGATCGATCACCGAGAGCCGCCGGTGAGCGAGGACGCAGCCGCCGGTGAGCGGATCGGCGCCGCCCTTCGTCCGGCCCGCGATGCCGGAGGGCGCTCGCCATCCGGCGCGCCAGCTCGGGATCCGGGGGCGCGTGTGGCGATACTAGGCCGGCGATGCCGCACATCTCGCCCCAACGGTACGCGGTCGCCTCCTGCCACGTCGAGGCGCCGCTCGACGACCGGACGTGGGCGCTCTTCTCGCGGCTCCAGGAGCGCCGGCCGGGCGGCTTCCGGATCGCCGCGCTGATCCGCCCGCCCGACCGGGCCGCCGGCGAGCAGGAGGGGCCGTGGCTCGAGCGCGCCCGCGCCGCCGCAGCCCGTGCGCCCCTCGGCCACCACACCCACTGGACATCTCCGACGCACGCGCGGCCGACCGCGGGCGACGCCGCCGAGCGCGTCCTCGCCGAGGGAGCCTGGCTGCGCGAGCAGGGGCTCCGGCCGACGCTCTTCTGCGGTGGCGGCTGGTTCATCGACCTCGAGGTCGCCCGCGCCGTCGCGTCGCTCGGCTACGCCGACTGCACCGGGACGGCGTTCCGGCCCTCGTACCTCGCCGCCGGCGCGCCCCGGCTCGCGGCCTCCCGGCCCTCACGGCTCGAGCTCGGCGACGGGGCCGAGCTGCTCGAGCTGCCCACCACGCATTCGCTCGGGATGGCCGCCCGGGCCTCGGTCGCCCGCCGGGTCGACGCCGAGGTCGTGCACGTCTACTTCCACGACACCGACCTGCTCGATCGCAGGCGCGCTCTCGCGCTCACCGCCGCGCTCCGCCTGCTCGGGCTGCGGCGCCGCGTCGTCGACCTCGACGAGCTACCGGGGCTGCTCGGGGATGTGCCGGTCGAGGACGGCGTTGTAGCGCTCGGCCAGCGCGCGCCAGTCGAGTGACGCCCCGAACGCGCCGGCCCGCTCGGCGAGCGCGCGCCGCTCGGGCTCGTCCTCGGCGAGCCGCACGACCGCGTCGACGAAGTCCCGCGCCGTCTCGACGAGGATCCCGCCCTCGGCGACGCGCACGACCTGGGTGACGTCGTAGTCGTAGGCGACCGTGGGCACCCCGGCGCCCATGTACTCGGCGATCTTGACCGACTGGATCCCCTGGTCCTTCGTCCGCGGGTAGAGCCCGACGTCGAAGTTGGCGACGTGGGCGAGGAGCCGGTCGCGGTCGACGCGGCCGAGCAGCTCGACGCCGCCGAGCGCCGCGGCCCGCCGCTCGACCTCGGGGCTCGCGCCGCCGAGCAGCCACAGCCGCGCGCGGGGGACGCGAGCCCGGATCTCGGCCCAGAGCTCGAGCAGGTGCTCGACGTTGTAGAGCGGGTTGTCGCCGCCGCGGTCGGAGCCCGTCAGGAGCCATGCCGCCATGTAGCCGACGACGAAGTCCCCCTCCGAGCGCCGTGCTCGGCGGATCTCGTCGACGTCCGCCGCCCGGATCGCGGCGAGATCGACCCCCTGCGGGATCACGTAGTACGGCTTCTCGACCCCGAGCTGCTCGAAGCGGCGCGCGGCCCGCTCCTCGGTGACGACGTACGCCTGCACCTGCGGCAGCATCAGCTGCGCCGCCTCGCGCGGGGTGAAGCGCGGATCGTCCACGTCGGAGACGACGGGGCCGGCGAAGTGGGGGATCTGCTCGTTCTCGGTCGTGAACAGCCCGCCGTAGCGGCGGGCGCCGAGGCGGAGGAGGCGCGGCTCGAGGCGCGGCCGGAGCGGCTTCAGCGCCGCCCACTGGGCACCCCGGAGCGGCTTCCGGTCGGAGATCATCGCCAGGTAGGCGTCGACCCGGTCGAGGCGGGGGAGCAGCTCCGCGTAGCGCGGGTTGTTGTGGCCACGGAACCAGTGGCTGAGGAAGAAGATCCGGTCGGGGCCGGGCTCGCGCCCCGCGAGCAGCGCGCGAAAGCTCCGGCGGCGCAGGCGCGGGGGCTCGGTCACGGCGGAGACCCTACTGGCCCCCGACCCGTGGCCGTGGCCCGTCCGGCGTAGAATGCGCGGGCCGTGGCCTTCGAGCCCCTGATCCCGCCTGGGCCCGCGCCGTCGCCGGTCGAGTCGCCAACCGAGCCGCCCGCCGACGTCCGTGCCTCCCGGCCGTACGTCTTCAGCCGCGGCTCGCTGAAGACGCTCGCCCGCCGGTCGGCGAGCATCGCCGTGCTCGTTGCGCTCGACATCACGGGGCTCGCGCTCGGGATCTACGCCGCGCTCGTCGTCCGCGAGCTCGTCTACGGCGACACCTCGATCCTCTGGGGGCTGCTCTGGGAGGGGCCGTCGTCGTGGCTGCCGTTCCTCGCGCCCGTGACCGTGCTCGTCTTCTGGCAGGCCGGGCTGTACGCCTCGCGCGAGCGCAGGGCCGGGCCCGGCACCGTCGTCTCCTCGCTCGTCCTGATCGGGCTCGTCGTGCTCGCCTTCGGGATCGGGACGGACTACAACTTCACCACCTCGGGGCTCGTCCCCGTGGCGACGGCGCTCTCCGCTCTCTCGATCGGCCTCCTCCGCGCGGCCTACTCCTCCTCGACGTCGGAGCTGCTCCGGCTCGCGGGCGTCCGCCGCAAGGCGATCCTCGTCGGGCACGGAGAGGCGCTGCGCGAGCTCCGGCGGACGCTCGGTGCCGCCCGCCGCGACATCGGCTACGAGTTCGTCGGGGCGATCACGCATGCGGGCGAGCCCGGCCTGCGGGTTCTCGGCGGGGTCGACGACCTGCCCGAGGTGCTCGCCCGAGAGCGCCCGGACGAGCTGATCCTCGCCGAGCAGGATCTCGACGAGCAGCGCGTGCTCGAGATCGTCGAGGCGGCGCACCGCTGCGGCGTCCGGGTTCGGCTGGCGCCGAAGACGACGGAGCTCCTCGTCCAGCGCGGCGAGTACATCCCCGGCCAGGGCGCGCCGCTCTTCGAGCTGCGCCCGCCGGTGCTCGCGGGGGCGGACTGGGTCGTGAAGAAGACCTTCGACGCGGTCGTCAGCCTGCTCGTCGTCGTGATCGGGCTCCCGCTCTGGCTGCTGATCGCGCTCGCGATCAAGCTCGACTCCCGCGGCCCCGTCTTCTACCTCGACCGGCGGATCGGCGTCGGCGAGCAGGAGTTCGCGATGGTCAAGTTCCGGACGATGGTCGCAGGCGCGGAGCGGCTGCAGGAAGAGCTCGAAGGCGACAACGAGGCGGGCGGCGCGCTCTTCAAGATCCGCGACGACCCTCGGGTCACTCGGGTCGGGGCCCTGCTCCGCCGGCTCTCGCTCGACGAGCTGCCACAGGTGCTGAACGTGCTCCGCGGCGAGATGAGCCTCGTCGGCCCGCGCCCGCTGCCGCTGCGCGACTACGAGCTGCTCGAGCCGTGGCACCGGAAGCGCTACCTCGTGCTGCCGGGGATCACCGGGCTCTGGCAGATCTCGGGCCGCTCCAACCTCACCTTCGACGATCTCGTGCGGCTCGACTTCTACTACCTCGAGAACTGGTCGATCTGGCTCGACATCTCGATCCTCGTCAAGACGCCGACGGCCGTGGTCGGCCGACGGGGTGCGTACTGACCGTCCATACGGGACGCGTCCAGGGTCTGACCCTGGACAGGGCCGGAGCGGCCAGGGCTAACGGTTCCTTCATCCCCGCTCCCTAGACTCACCACGATGAAGGCACCCAAGATCCTCGCCGTCGCGTCCGCGGTCGACCTCGACTTCCGCTACGGCTGCACGCCCGCGTGGTGGCAGCTCTGGAAGGGGATGTACGAGGCCGGCGTCGACCTCGTCGTCACGCCCTACCGGGGCCGCCCCGTCGAGTCGCCGTGGTGGCGGACCGCCTCGAACCCGACCTGGGTCGAGGGCGAGAGCTTCGCCGCCGCCCGCTCCGGGCTCGCGCGCCTCAAGGGCGACCGCTACCTCCGCCGCGCCGAGGACAGCCCCGAGGAGAGCGGCCTCGACAAGCTGACCCGCGAGGCGATCTGGCGCTGGGTCACGCCCCGCTGGCGCCGCCACCTGACGAAGGTGCTGGAGCGCGAGCGCGACGTCGACGCGGTGATCGTCTTCACCGTCCCGATGGCGCACTTCCGCGGGATCCCCACCTACATCCGCGAGCGCTTCGGGATCCCCGTCCTCTTCTACGACGGCGACGTGCCGATGAGCCTGCCCGAGTTCGGCGGGATGGACACCGGCTTCAACTACTACCACGGCGCCGACCCGTCGGAGTACGACCTCGTCGTCTCGAACTCCGAGGGCGGCCTGCCGCGGCTGCTCGAGCTCGGGGCGAAGCGCGCGGAGGCCGTCTTCTGGGGCGCCGACGCCGAGTTCTTCACCCCGCACCCCGAGCTCGAGAAGGTGCACGACGTCTTCTTCTACGGCTACGGGGACAAGTTCCGCCGCGACTGGATGGGGGCGATGGTGGGGGAGCCGAGCCGCGCCGCGCCCGAGATCGAGTTCGCGCTCGGCGGCCGCGACTTCCAGGGCGACACCGGCCGCGCCTGGACGATGGGCGACGTCTCCTTCAACACCTTCTCGCGCGAGATCTCGCGCGCCCGGATCAACCTCAACATCACGCGCCGCTCGCACGCGAGCGTCTTCGCCTCGTCGACCTGCCGGCCGTTCGAGCTGGCCGCGAGCGGGGCCGCGATCGTCTCGAACCCGCACGAGGGAATCGAGCGCTGGTTCGAGCCGGGGAAGGAGCTGCTCGTCGTCCACGACGCCGACGAGGCGCTCGCGACCTACCGCGAGCTCCTCGCCGATCCCGCGCAGGCGGAGGCGATGGGCGCGCGGGCGCGCGAGCGCGTCCTCGACGAGCACACCTACGCGCAGCGCGCCCGCACGCTCCTCGACCTCGCCGGGATCCGCCCGGCCGCGACCGTCGGTGGCTGAGGCCCGCGGGATCGCGATCGTGCCCGCCCACAACGAGGCCGGGGCGATCGCGGGCGTGATCGCCGAGATCCGCGCGTTCGACCCGGCGCTCGACGTGGTCGTGATCGACGACGGCTCCGCGGACGCGACCGCCGAGCTCGCGGCGGCTGCAGGCGCCGCTGTGGTCAGCCTGCCGTTCAACCTCGGGATCGGCGGCGCCGTCCAGACAGGCTTCATGTACGCGCTCGCAGGAGGCTACGACCTCGCGGTCCGGCTCGACGGCGACGGCCAGCACGACCCGGCGGAGCTGCCGAAGCTGATCGAGCCCGTCCTCCGCGGCGAGGCCGACATCGTCGTCGGCTCGCGCTTCGCCGAGAGCCGGGACGGCTACCGGCCGCCGTTCGCGCGCCGGGCCGGGATCCGCTTCTTCGCGGGGCTCGTCTCCCTGCTCGTGCGCCAGCGCGTCACCGACACGACCTCCGGCTTTCAGGCCCTGAACCGCCAGGGGATCCGGCTCTTCGCAGCCGACTACCCCCACGACTACCCCGAGGTCGAGGCGACGGTGATGGTCGTCCGGCACCGCCTGCGCCTGCTCGAGGTGCCCGTCCGGATGCGCGAGCGCGAGCACGGCACCTCCTCGATCTCCGGCCTCGGCTCCGCGCTACTACGTGCTCAAGGTGACGCTCGCGCTCCTCGTCGGGATCTTCCGCCGCAGCGTCACCCCGCTGGAGGAGGCGTGACCCCGCTCCGCGTCTCGATCGTCGCGTCGATCGCCTCCGTCCTCCTGATCCTGATCGTGCTCGAGCTGATCCGGAGCCGCCGTCTGCGCGAGCGCTACGCCCTGCTCTGGCTCGCGACCGGCTCGGTGCTGCTCGTCCTCTCCGCGTGGCGCGGCGGCCTGAACACGATCGCGGGCTGGGTCGGGATCTCGACCTATCCGCCCGCCGTCCTCTTCGCGGTCGCGATCGTCTTCATCCTGCTCGTCCTGCTCCACTACTCGACCGTGATCTCGCGCCTCTCGGACGAGACGATGATCCTGGCGCAGCGGGTCGCGCTGCTCGAACAGCAGGCGGGCCGGCAGGAGGCGGAGCTCAGGGAGTCGCGGAGATCGGCGGGCTGACCGCGATCACGTCGCCGCCGCCGGCGTCGTTCCGCCAGTTGGTCGCGATCCCGATCCGGTAGAGCGCGTCCGCGGGCGGCGACTGGTCGGTGAACGTCCGGCTGCGAGTGGTCGCGAGCGGGAGCATCTGCAGCCGGCAGTCCGGCGACCCGCCCGCGAGGCAGTCGAAGTCCTCGCCGTCCGCGGCGGTGCGGAAGACGCGGTAGAAGACCTTGGTGGAGCCGAAGTCGCGGTGCCTCCAGGTCAGCGTGCGGGCCGTGCCGCTCGCAGCCACGTCGACCTCGATCGAGGAGTCGACGGGGACGAGGATCGTCGAGACCGTGACCGCCGCAGGCCGCTCGCGTGAGAGCGGCCGGGGCGCGGCGATGGCGATCGTGGGGAGGCCGATCGCGACGAGGGCCGTCACGACGAGGACACGCCGACCGAGCGGCCGAACCGGCGCAGGCAGCAGCCGGGCCGGGACGCGCCGCACGAGCGCCCGGCACGAGCAGCGGCAGCGAGGCCCCGAGGAGGACGTAGGCCGGCGCGGCCGGGAGGAGGAGCCGGAAGAAGCTGCCGCTCTCGACCGTCGACTGCGGAGCCGTCCCCTTGAGCACGAGAAAGGCCCCGAACCACGTCGCCAGGAGCCCCGCGAGGGGCAGCGAGCGCCGCGCGACCGCGAACGCGCCCGCCAGCGGGAGCCACTGGAGCAGGCGGACGCTCCAGAAGAACTCGCGCAGGTTCGCCATGTTCTGGCGGAGGTTCGCCCAGTCGAGATCGAGGTAGCGGTTGACGTCGATCCCGCCGACGAGATCGGTCGCCGGCCGCGACGTGCGCCTCGCGAAGGGCGAAGAGCGGGAGGTCTCCGAGGCCGCGCGCCTTCCAGGCCGTGAGCAGGACGAGGAACGGGACGACGCCGGCCCCGTAGGCGACGACGAGCCGCGGCTGCCGGGCGAGCAGCCAGAGAACCGCGGGCGCGGCCAGGAAGATCGCGTTCGACGGCTTCATCCCCACCGCGAAGCCGGAGACGAGGCCGGCCAGGACGGCCCAACCGGGGTCGCGCGCATCCAACGCCCGCACGCCGAGCACCGCGGCCCCGAGGAGGCAGACCGTCGAGGGGTAGTCGGCGAGCGCCACGAGCCCGAGCGCCTGGGGCAGGAACTGCTCCACGTAGCGTTCGTGGTAGTCGGCGCGGAAGAACGGGATCGCGAGGTACGGGCCGGCGACCCAGAGCAGCGCCGCCCAGAGCCCCAGCACCCGCCCGCCGATCCGGCTTCCGAGCGTGAAGACGCACCAGATCGCGATCGGCGCCAGCACGAGCGCGTTCAGCCCGATCACCCACGGCAGGTAGGCGACGTAGTCCGGTGCCGCCAGCCAGCCGAACGGGAGGAGGACGAGCGGCCAGCCGAAGCCGAGGACGGTCGGCGGCAGGTGTCCCCGTCCGAGGAGCCACGCGTCCGTGGTCAGGCCGATCTGGTCGCCGCCCTGGTAGAAGACGAGCCCGTTGTGCCTGACCGTCAGGGCGAAGGCGACGAGCGCGACCAGATGCAGGCCGACGAGCGCTCCGAGAGCCGCCAGTGGCCGATCTGCAGCCGCCACGGCGCCCCGAACCGCGAGCGTCCGCCCTCGTGCCAGCCCGTCGAGGGCCCGTGCGCCCGGCGAGGGGGCGGCGGCGTGCTCAGCCGGCGGCATGCGCCGTGGCGTGCTCCCGGTACCAGGCGACCGTCCGCTCGAGCCCCTCGCGGAAGTCGGTGCGGGCACGGAATCCGAAGAGCTCCTCTGCCCGGCTGACGTCGAGCCGCCGCCGTGGCTGCCCGTTCGGCTTCGTCTCGTCCCAGACGACCTCCCCCTCGAAGCCGGAGATCTCCGCGACGAGCTCGACGAGGTCGCGGATCGCGATCTCGTTCCCCGAGCCGAGGTTCACCGGCTCCGCGCCGTCGTAGCGCTCCGCCGCGGCCGCGATCCCCTCGACGGCGTCGTCCACGTAGAGGAACTCCCGGGTCGGCGAGCCGTCGCCGAAGAGCACGATCCGCTCCGGCGACTCGTGCATCTTCCGGATCAGGTCGGGGATCACGTGCGCGGTACGGGCGTCGAAGTTGTCGCCCGGGCCGTAGAGGTTGACGGGGAGCAGGTGGACGACGTCCATCCCGTACTGATCCCGATAGGCCTGGCCGCCGACGAGGAGCGCCTTCTTCGCCACGCCGTAGGGCGCGTTCGTCTCCTCGGGGTAGCCGTCCCAGAGCGCGGTCTCCTGGAAGGGCACGGGCGTGAACTTCGGGTACTCGCAGATCGTCCCGAGCGTGATCACCTTGCCGACGCCCCGGATCCGGCTCTGCTCGAGCACGTGCGCGCCCATCATCAGGTTCGCGTACCAGTAGCGGCCGGGGTTCTCGCGGTTGGCGCCGATCCCGCCCACCTCGGCCGCGAGGTGGAAGACGAGCTCCGGCTCGGCGTCCGCGAAGAGCCGCTCGGCCGCCTCCATCGTGGTCAGGTCGTAGTCGCGGCGCCGGGCGACGAACACGTCGTGGCCGTCCGTCTCCAGGCGCGCGACCAGATGCGAGCCGAGGAAGCCGCCCCCGCCGGTGACGAGCGCCTTCACCGCGCGGTCGCGCCGGGCCTCGCCGGGCCGTCGGAAGGGATCGAGTCGTGAGCCATGGTCGTCTCCCGCATACGATCACGCGGTTGACCAACCCTACCGCCTCCCCCCGCCGAAGCGCGCTCGCGAGCGGCGTCCTGACCGCAGCCTCGCTCGCCGTCGTCACCGGCCTCTCCGCCGTGGTCGGGATCGTGATCGCGCACGAGTTCGGGCGCGGCCCCGAGACCGACGGCTTCTTCGCGGCCTACTCCGTCTTCCTCGTGCTCGTGCTCGTCGGCTCCGCGCTCCGGGTCGCGGTGATGCCGGCGCTCGCGCGCGCCCGGGCGGAAGGCCGCTTCGGCCGGGAGCTGGGCTCGTATGCGGTCGCGATCACGCTGCTCGCCGTGCCCGCGCTCGCGCTGACCTTCCTCGCCGGCGACTGGCTGGCCGGCCAGCTGACCGGCGACCTTCCCGGGGACGCGCGCAGCACCGCCGCGACGACGCTCCGCTTCGTCGTCCCCGCAGCGATCGCCCAGGTGTACGCCGCGCTCGCGGCGAGCGGCCTCGCAGCCTGGGACAGCTACGGGACCGCGGCCGCGGGGTACGCGGCCGGGAGCATCGCCGGGCTGGCTCTGATCCTCCTTCTCGTGGACGCGCACGGGATCGAGGCGTGTGCCTGGGGGATGCTCCTGAACGGGAGCGTCGCGGTGGCCGTCCCGCTCGGCTCCCTGGCGACCCGGGGCGGCCTCTCGGCATTCGGCGCCTCCCGGATCGCCTCCCGCCTCGGCGAGCTGGGCCGCGCCGTGGCGCTGCCGCTCGCGCTCCAGGGGCTGTTCGTCGTCTGCATCCGTTTCGTCAGCGACCTCGGCACCGGCGCGGTCACGACCTTCACCTACGCCTATCTCGTCGCCGCCGGCCTCGTCGCGGTGACCGCGTCGTCGCTCGGGCTCGTCTCGAGCGTGCCGCTGACGCGGGGCGCCTTCACCGCGCGCCGTGCCGCCGACCACGTCGTGCGCACCTCGTGGCTCGCGTTCGCCGCCGTCTCCGCCGCGGCCGGGGTGTTCGCGCTCGTCGGCGACCGCGTCGTCGGCGCGGTGCTCGGCTCGGAGTACGCGGGCGCGTCGGGAGGCGAGCTCGGCCGGCTGATCGCGCTGCTCGGCCCCTGGATGGCGTTCTCGATCGGGGTCACGGTCAGCTTCCCGCTCCTCTTCGTCGCCGGCCGCGGGCAAGGGCTCGCTCTGCTCGCCGCGGGCGCGCTGGCGCTCCACGTGGTCGCGTCCTGGCTCCTCGTCGACGCCTGGGGGCTCGAGGGCGCCGCGGCCGCCCTGACGGTGACCACGTTTGCGATCCTCGTTGCGATCCTCGTGCGGGTCTCGCCCGGCGTGCTCCGCGTCGCGGCGCCGGGGCTCGTCGTCGCCGCCGTGCTCACCGCCGGCCCGGCGCTCCTCGCCTTCGGCCTGCTCGATCTCGCGGTCGGCGGCCCGGTCGGCGCCGTCGGCGGGCTGCTCGCCTTCGCCGCGATCCTCTGGGTGACGCGTGCCTACGGGCTCCGGCAGGCCTGGGGCTACCTGCGGGCCCTGGAGTAGGGTGGCGGCCGTGTTGCGCGACGCGATCAAGCGCGCCGCGGCCAGGGCCGGCCGCAGCGCTCTCGGGAAGAACCTCGTCCACGCGGCCGTGCTCGAGGATCCCGCGCGGGCCCGCTACAGCACGGTCGAGCGCTGGCCCGCTCAGCTCGGCGGGTTCGAGGATCTCGCGTTCCTCTTCTCCAGCAACCAGCTCAGCCACGGGATCGCCTCGCTCCAGCTCGACGAGGCCGCCCTCCTCTACGGGCTCGCGAAGCGGGTCTCGCCCGGCGCGGCCGTCGTCGAGATCGGCCGCTTCAAGGGCGGCAGCACCTTGCTGCTCGCGAGCGCGCTCCCGGACGGGGCGCTGCTCTGGTCGTACGACTTCCACGTCGCGCTCCGTGCCGACCTGACCGGCCCCGAGCTCGACCGCGACCTCGGCGAGGCGCTGGAGCGGTACGGGCTCGCGGGCCGCGTGCACCTCGTCGTCGGCGACTCGCGCACGGTCGAGCCGCCCCCGCAGCCGGCCGAGCTCGTCTTCGTCGACGGCGACCACAGCTACGAGGGCGCCCGCGCCGACTACGAGCGCTGGCGCGAGCTCGTCGCCCCCGGTGGGCACCTCCTCTTCCACGACGCCCAGGACACCGGCGGCTACGGGAACCACTACCCCGGCGTCGTCCGCGTCGCCGAGGAGATGCAGCGCGAGGACGCCGACTTCGAGCGGCAGCCCGGCGCAGGCTCGATCGCGCACTTCGTCCGTCGCAGCTGATGCGCGTCGTCGCGGTCGTGCTCTCCTGGAACGGGCGCGAGGACACGCTCGCCTGCCTCGAGTCGCTCCGTGGCGTCGAGACGGTCGTCGTCGACAACGGCTCGGAGGACGGGTCGGTCGAGGCCGTGCGCGAGGCGTTCCCGGACGTCGAGCTGATCGCGACGGGCGTCAATCTCGGCTACGCGGGCGGCAACAACGTCGGGATCCGGCGGGCGCTCCGGGCCGGAGCGGACTGGGTCGTGCTCGTGAACAACGACGCGACCGTGGCGCCGGGGCTCGTGGAGGAGGTCGAGGCCGTCGCGACGCGCCATCCCGCTGCGGGCGTGCTCGCCGGCAAGGTCTACGTCGCCGAGCCGCCCGACGTCCTCTGGTTCGCCGGGGGCCGGTTCGACCCGCGGCTCGGCTACAGCGGCCGCGTCCGGGGCGGCGGCGAGCGCGACGAGGGGCAGTACGACACCGAGGTCGACGTCGACTGGGGCACGGGCGCCCTCCTCGCCGTCTCGCGGGAGGCGATCGACCGCGTCGGCCTGCTCGACGAGGAGCTCTTCGCCTACGTCGAGGACGTCGACTGGTGCCTCCGGATCCGCGACGCCGGCCTCCGCGTCGTCTTCGCGCCGGGGCTGCGCGCGTGGCATCGCGTCTCGGCCTCGACGGGCGGCGCCGCCTCGACCACGAGCCTCTACTACCACTGCCGAAACCTCCTCGCCGTCTGCGAGCGGCGCCGCCCACTGCCCCGCGGCGCCACCGGCCTCCGCCGGGCCGTCGTCGTCGGCACGCACCTCCTCCAGTCGATGCGACATCCCACCCCCGTCGCCGCAGCGACCACCACCCTCCGCGCCTGGCGCGACTACCGGCGGGGCAGGATGGGGCGTCGCTGAGAAGACTTTGTGTTCCTGGAACACAAAGTTCTCTTGATCCCGAAGCGCTTGAACGAGCCGTTCACGGCGAGCTTGTGTTCCTGGAACACAAAGTCAGTCGTGCGTCAGAGCGTCGCGTACACGGCTTCGTGGCGGCGGGCGGTCTCGGCCCACGTGAAACGGGCTGCGCGTTCGGGGCCGGCGGTGGCGAAGCGGTCCGGGCTCTCGAGGACGGCGCCGACGACGGCGGCGATCTCCTCGGGGTCGGTGGGATCGAAGAGCGCGGCGGCGTCGCCGACCGCCTCGGGGATCGAGCCGGCGTTCGAGGCGGCGACCGGGCAGCCGCACGCCATCGCCTCGAGCGGCGGGTAGCCGAACCCCTCGTAGAGGCTCGGGAAGACGAGGCAGGCCGCGCGCCGGTAGAGCGAGACCAGCTCGTCGAGCGAGAGCAGGCCCTGGACGGTGACGCCCTCGGGCACCGCGCGGCCCTCGTGGCCGCCCCCGGTGAGGACGAGCCGGAGCTCCGGCCGCTCTCGCCGGAGCAGCTTGAACGCCTCGAAGAGCCGCTCGTGGTTCTTGTGCGGCCAGGGGCGGGCGGGATAGAGCAGGAAGTCCTCGCGCGGCGCGCTGCCGGGCGAGAACCGGTCGTGGTCGACGCCGTGCGGGATCGCGTGCACGCGCTCGGGCGGGATCCCGAGCCGCTCGACGACGCCGCGCCGGACGAACTGCGAGGGCACGATCACCGCGTCGGCGCGCCGCACCGACTCCTCGTACGCGCGCCGCCGGAACAGGCGCTCGGAGCGGCTGAAGAGGTGCGGGAGCTCGAGGTGCTGGAGGTCCTGGATCGTGACCGCACTCGGCAGCCCGAGCCGCGGGAGCTGGATGGTCAGGGCGTAGTGGACGGCGTCGAGGCCCTCGTAGCGGCGGCGCAGCGGCCCGGGCCGCGCGGCCGCCAGGCCCATGGCGAGCAGCCGCTCCGGCATCGTCCGCGCGGCGCGGTACTCCGTCACGACCGTCTCGGGGAGCCCGTGACCCGCGCCTGCTCCGACCGGCGGCACGAGCGCCAGATAGTCGAGCGTGCCCACGTCCGCGAGCCCCGCTGTGAGCCCACGCACGTACGTCTCGGTGCCGCCGACCGCGCCCGGGACGAGAGTCAGCAGGGAGAGCCCGACGCGCATCGGGGAGAAGCGTACCCCGGGTAAGATCCACCGATGCCCGACGCACCGGAGAAAAACACGCCTTCTGCAGGAGTTTCCTCGAATGGCACACCCGACGTGGCGGCGCTGCTCGCCGAGCTGAAGGAGGAGGTGCGCCGCTCCGGGGCCGCGCCGGGTGAGCGTGGGGGCGCCGGAGGCGCGGATCGGCTGGCCGCCCGCTCCGAGGCGGAACGGCTCTGGCCGGTCTCGGCCGACCGCTCGCTCCAGCTCCGGCCGGGGTTGCGCGGCAAGCTCGCGAACCCCGCGAAGGGCGTGCTCCGAAAGCTGATGCGCTGGTACGTCGAGCCGCTCGCCTACGACCAGCGCTCCTTCAACGCGGCCGCCCTGCGGCTCGTCGACGACCTCGAGACGCGGGTGGCCGAGCTCGAGGCCGAGCTGAAGCGCCTCCGATGAGGATCGCCGTCTGCGCGCCGCAAGTGCCGTTCGTGCGCGGCGGCGCCGAGATCTTCGCCGACAAGCTCGTCGAGGAGCTGAGGGCGCGCGACCACGAGGCCGAGCTCGTGACGATCCCGTTCAAGTGGTACCCGGGGACGAAGGTGCTGAGCCAGGCCTTCCTCTGGCGGCTCGCCGACCTCGAGGAGTCGAACGGCGCCCCGATCGACCTCGTCGTCGCGACGAAGTTCCCCTCCTACTGCGTCCGCCACCCGAACAAGCGGGTCTGGGTGCTGCACCAGTTCCGCCAGGCCTACGAGCTCGACCGAACCGACCTGGGCCAGTTCTCCGAAGCACCGGCGGACCGGGCACTGCGGCGCTCGGTCCATTCCCTGGACCGGGTCGCTCTCGGCGAGGCGAAGCGGCTCTTCGCCACCTCCCGGAACGTCGCCGACCGGATCGAGCGGTCGACCGGCCTCGTGGCCGAGGTGATGCCGCACCCGCCCCAGGAGCTCCCGTACCGGAACGACGGCTACGGCGACTTCGTCCTCTCCGTCGGCCGGCTCGACCGCGCCAAGCGGAACGACCTCCTGCTCGAGGCGGCGGCGCTCGACCCGAGCCTGCGCGTCGTCGTCACCGGCGAGGGGCCGGACCGGGACCGGCTGGAGGCGCTCGCCCGCGAGCGCGGGCTCGACGGCCGCGCCGAGTTCACGGGCAGGATCGACGAGGAGGAGCTGGCCTCGCTCTACGCCCGCTGCCTCGCCGTCTACTACGCGCCCGTGGACGAGGACTTCGGGATGGTTCCCTACGAGGCGTTCCTCTCGGGGAAGCCGGTGCTGACGACCCACGACGCCGGCGGGCCGCTCGAGGTGGTCACGGACGGGACGACGGGGCTCGTGACGGCGCCGGAGCCCGCGGAGCTCGCCCGGGCCGCCGCCTCGCTCGTCGCCGACCCCGACCGGGCCCGCGCCTACGGGGAGGCGGGCCACGCGGTCGCCGCGCGCGTGACCTGGGACGGCTGCATCGACCGGCTGCTGGCGTGAGGGTCGCGCTCTACAGCCCGATGCCGCCCGAGCGCTCCGGAATCGCGGACTACAGCGCCCTGCTCCTGCCTGCGCTCCAGGCCCGGGTCGACGTCAAGGTGATCAGGCGGGGCCGGACTCGTCCCGCGCGCGGTACCGACCTCAGCGTCTACCACGTCGGCAACAACCCGGACGCCCACGGGTGGATCGTCGACGCGCTCCGCCGCCGGCCGGGCGCCGTCGTCCTCCACGACTTCGTCCTCCACCACCTCGTCGCCGGGCTGACGATCGGCCGCCGGGACGGGCACGGCTACCTGGACGCGATGGAGCGTGAGGGCGGGGTCGTCGGCCGGCTGCTCGGCCACGGCGTCCTCGACAAGCGGATCCCACCGCTCTGGGAGAGCCGGCCGGACGAGTTCCATCTCGCCGGCGAGGTGCTCGGGCTTGCGACCGGCCTGATCGTCCACTCCCACCACGTCGAGGAGCGGGCCCGGGAGGCGGGCTTCGAGGGCCCGATCTGGGTCGTGCCGCATCCCGCCTGGCCGGTGCCCGAGCTGCGCCCCACCGAGGAGCGGGGCCGGCCGTTGATCGGCTCGTTCGGCAACCTGAACGCGAGCAAGCGGATCCCGCAGCTCCTCGAGGCGTTCGCAAGGCTCCGGCGCGAGCGCCCGGAAGCGCGGCTCCTCCTCGTCGGTGCGACCTCGCCCGGCTTCGACCTCGACCGGCGGCTCCAGAGGCTCGGGCTCTCCAGCGACGGGATCATCCGTCACGACTACGTGGACGAGCAGCGGCTCTGGGAGCTGATGGCCGCCTGCGACGTCTGCGTCAACCTCCGCGCGCCGACGATGGGCGAGACGTCCGGGAGCGTCGTCCGCCAGCTCTCGCTCGGGAAGCCCGTCGTCGTCAGCGACGTGGGGTGGTTCTCCGAGCTCCCCGACGACGTGGCGCTGAAGGTGCCGGTGGGCGCCGGCGAGGCCGAGACGCTCCACGCCGCCCTCGAGCTGCTCGCCCGCGACGAAGCGCTGCGCGCGACGATGTCGGCCGCCGCCCGGGAGGTTGCTCGCCGCGACCACGATCTCGATCACGTCGCCGATCTCTACGTCGCCGCCTTCGAACAGGCCGCGGGCGGCTCGGCCGTGACCGAGTCCCTCCTCGGCGAGGTCGCGACCGCCGCGGCCGAGGTCGGGATCGAGCCGGGCTCGCCCGAGGCCCGCGAGCTGGCGACGCTCCTGCGCGAGTCCGAGCTTGGCCGGTAGCCGGCCGGGGCGCGTCCCCGCCTGGGCGCTCCTCGCGGCCCTCGTCACCGCGTCGTTCCTGCTCCGGCTCTGGCTCGGGTCGAAGCAGCTCGGCCCGTTCATCCTGGTGGACGAGCTGATCTACTCGGAGGTCGCCCGGAGCATCGCCGACGGCGCCGGGCTGCTCGTCCGGGGCGAGCAGTACTCGATCGCGAGCGTCCTCTACCCGCTCCTGATCGCGCCCGCCTACGCCCTCTTCGACTCGCTCCCGACCGCCTACGCCGTCGTCAAGGGGATCAACGCCCTGCTGATGTCCCTCGCCGCCGTGCCCGCGTACCTGCTCGGCCGACGCGTGCTCCCGGCAAGGCTCGCGTTCATCGGCGCCGGCCTCGCGATCCTGCTGCCCTCGCTCGTCTACAGCGGCAGCGTGATGACGGAGAACGCGTTCTACCCCGCCTTCCTCCTCGTGGCCTGGCAGCTCGTCCGGGTGCTCGAGCGGCCGACCGCGGCCGGCCAGCTCGTCCTGCTCCTGCTGTGCGGCCTGACCGTGCTGATCCGCGTCCAGGCGATCGCGCTCGTGCTCGCGGCGCTGACCGCCCCGCTCCTTCTCCGCGCCGTCGCCCGGCGCCCGCTCCGGCCCTTCGCCCTCCTCTACGTGCTCGTGCTCGGCGGCGGTCTCGCCCTCGTCGCGCTCCAGCTCGCCCGGGGCGCCTCACTCTCGGCGCTCCTCGGCACCTACGCGGTCGTCGGCGAGGGCGGCTACGACGTCGCCAACGTCCTCCGGTTCCTCCTCTGGCACGTCGAGGAGCTCGACCTCTACGTCGGCGTGATCCCGGTGGCGGCGTTCCTCGTCCTGCTCGGCCGCTGGCGGTCGCTCGACGCGCCGGCGCAGGCGTTCCTCGCGGCGGCGGTGGCCCTGCTCGGCTGGATCGTCCTCGTCGTCGCCGCGTTCGCCTCCCGGTTCGCGAATGCGATCGAGGAGCGGAACATGTTCGTGGTCGCGCCGCTCCTCCTGATCGCGCTGCTCGTCTGGGTCGACCGCGGCGCGCCCCGGCCGCGCACGCTCGCGACGCTGGCCGCGTTCGTCGCAGCGCTGCTCCCCGCGTACTTCCCCTACGAGCGGTTCATCGAGTCGAAGGCGCGCTCCGACACCCTGATGCTGATCCCGCTCTGGAACCTGCAGGACGAGATCACGCTGCCCCGCGTCGACGAGGTCGTCTACCTCGCGGCGCTCGGGGCGGCACTGCTCTTCCTGCTCGTCCCGCGCCGGCTCGCGGTCGTGCTGCCGCTCGTGGTCGGCGTCTACTTCGTCGCGGCCCTGCGCCCGATCGACGCGGGCTCGCACGGGGTCCGGATCGCCTCGGCGGGCGCGGTCTTCACCGGGATCGGCAACACGCACCGCGACTGGATCGACCGGGCCGTGCCGGAGGGCGCCGAAGTGGCGGTGCTCTGGACGGGGAGGACCGACCGCTTCACCGTCTTCCAGAACGAGTTCTTCAACCGGAGCCTCGGCCCCGTCTACACGATCGGCGGAGCTCTCCCCGGCTACCTGCCGGAGACCCCCGTCCGGATCGACGAGACGACCGGCGTGGTCGAGCGAGCAGACGACTCCCCGGTCGAGACGCAGTACGTGCTCACCGACGGCTCTGTCGCTCCCGACGGCGTCCCCGTCGCGTCCGACCCGCGCAAAGGGCTGACCGTCTACCGCGTCCCCGGCCGGATCGTCTCCACCACCTCCGTCGAGGGGCTCGAGCCCGACGGCTGGTCGGGGCCGACACTCACGTACCGCCGGGTCAAGTGCGGAGGCGGGACGCTGACCGTCTCGATCCGGAGCGACCGGAGCCTCTTCACGCGACCGCAGACGGTTCACGCGCTCGTGGGCGGCAAGCAGGTCGCGAGCGCGTTCGTCCGGCCCTCGGTCGCCCGGACGCTCGCGGTGCCGCTGACCGCGAAGGGCGGCACGTGCGAGGTCGAGTTCCGGATCGATCCCACCGCCGTCCCGGCCGAGGTCACGAACGGCGCCAATCCCGACACGCGCGAGCTGGGCGTCCGCTTCGACGCCTTCGACTACAGCGCCTCGCCCAGAGGATGGGCCGATGAGGATCGTCTTCGACGTCTCGCCGCTCTCGCATTCGCTGACCGGGGTGGGGAACTACATCCGCGGCTCGCTCGGCGGCCTGGTGGAGGCGGCGGCCGGGAGGCACGAGATCGTGGGCTTCGCTCCGACGAGCCTGGCCGGGAGGACGGCGATCCCGCAGGCGCTCGCGGGGCTCGACGTCGAGTTGAAGCTGGTGCCGCTGCCGCTCTCCCAGCGCTGGCGGGACGCCTGGAGCCGCCTCGGTCGTCCGCCACTCGAGCGGGTCGTGGGCCCGTTCGACGTCTTCCACTACTCCGACTGGATGTATCCGCCGCAGGCCGGCGGCGTCCGCGCCACGACGGTGCACGACCTCGTCCCGCTCCGCTTCCCGGAGTGGGTGACGCCGAAGACCCGTTCGATGCACAACGCGAAGTACGCCGACACCTCCCGCACGTGCGACCTCGTCTTCGTCAACTCCGACTACACGGGCGCGGACGTGGTCGAGCGGCTCGGCGTCGCCGCCGGAGCGCGTGCGGGTCGCGCGGCCGGGGCTGAAGCCGGAGTTCCGGCCGGAGGGCGAGCGCTCCGACCTCGGCAGGCCGTACGTCCTGACCGTGGCCACGCTGGAGCCGCGCAAGAACCTCGGCACGCTCGCCGAGGCGCATCGCCTGCTCGGGGACGACCTGCTGCTCGCGGTCGCGGGCGGGTCGGGCTGGGGCGAGCAGCCGCTGCTCGCAGGTCCCGGCGTCGTGCGGCTCGGGTTCGTCGCCGACGAGGAGCTGGCGCGGCTCTATCGCGGCGCCGCCGTCGCCGTCTACCCGTCTCGCTTCGAGGGGTTCGGGATGCCGATCGTCGAGGCGATGGCCTGCGGCGTCCCCGTCGTCGCCTCCGCGCACCCCTCGATGGACGAGGCCGCCGGCGACGCGGCGGTGCGCGCCGATCCCGACGATCCCGCCGCGATCGCAGCCGCGATCCGCGACGCGGTCGAGCGACGCGACGAGCTCGTCGAGCGGGGGCTCGCGCACGCCCGTTCGTTCTCGTGGGCGGAGGCGGGCAGGATCTTCCTCGCCGGCTACGAGGAGGCCGCGGCCCGGTGAAGATCGCGGTCGACGTCTCCCCGCTCCGCCAGACCGCGGCCGGGACGGCACGGCACGTGAACGGGCTCCTCGGCGCCCTGCGCGGCCGCGAGGGGATCGAGGTGCGTCAGCACGCCTACGGCGGCCCCGGCCGGATCTCGTCCGTGCTCCGCGACACGGCCTGGTACTTCGGCGGGCTGCCGCTGGCGGCGCGCGACGCCGACGTTCTCCACTGCACCACCTTTCGCGGGCCGCTCCGCGCCTCCGTCCCGTACACGGTCACCATCCACGACCTCGCGCTCTGCCGCCACCCCGAGCTCTTTCCCCGCTGGCACCGGACGAGCGGCCGGCTCGCGCTCGGGCCGGTCGCCCGGGCGGCCGACCTCGTGCTGGCGGTCTCGGGCTTCACGAAGCGGGAGACCGTGGAGCTGCTCGGCGTCCCGTCCGAGCGCGTGCGGGTGATCGGCAACGCGGTCGACGACGTCTTCACGGCCGCCGGCGACGCCGCGGAGGGGGACTACGTGCTCGCGGTCAGCACGCTCGAGCCGCGGAAGAACTTCGCGCGGATCGCCCGGGCGGCCGAGATCGCCGGGCTCGAGCTGCGCGTCGTCGGGGCGGAGGGCTGGGGTGGCGTCCGCGTTCGCGGCGGCGTCGGCCACGTCTCCGACGCGGAGCTGGCGCGGCTCTACCGGGGGGCGCTCTGCTTCGCCTACCCCTCCCTCTACGAAGGCTTCGGGATCCCGGTGCTGGAGGCGATGGCGTGCGGGACTCCCGTCGTCACGAGCAAGGGAGGCGCGACCGAGGAGGTCGCCGGGGGCGCGGCGGTGCTCGTCGACCCGCTCGATCCGGAGGCGATCGCGGCTGGAATGCTCGACGCGGTCGCGCGACGCGACGAGCTGCGCGCACGAGGGCTCGACCGGGCGAAGGTCTACACCTGGGCCGGGGTCGCGGATGCTGCCGTGACCGCCTGGCGGGAGATCGCGTGACGCTCGTCGCCGTCGACGCGGACGTGCTCGGCCGCCGCCGCACCGGCGACGAGACCTACGTCCTCAACCTGCTCCGCGCGCTGGCGCCGCTCGCGCCGGCCGCGGGCCTCCGGATCGCCGCGGTCACGCGCCGCCCCGACCTCGTGCCCGAGGGGATCGAGGCGGTCGAGCTGGCGACCGGCTCGCAGGAGCTGCGGATGGCCTGGACGCTCCCCCGTCTGCTCCGGCGCCTCGGCGCCTCGCTCGGCCACTTCCAGCACGCGCTCCCCCTCGGCCTGCGGATCCCGGCCGTGGTCACGATCCACGACCTCTCCTTCGAGCGCGAGCCGGGGCTGATGGGCCGCAGGGACCGGCTCGTCTTCAAGACGGTCGTTCCCCGAGCGGCCCGCCGAGCTGCCCGCGTGCTCACCGTCTCGGAACGGACGTGCCGCGACCTGCGATCGCTCTACGGCGTGCCCGCGGAGAAGATCGTCGTGACGCCGAACGGCGTCGACCCGGCGTTCTCGCCCGGCCCGGGCGCGCACGACTACGCGCTCCTCGTC
Organism: uncultured Gaiellaceae bacterium; assembly: GCA_963846665.1. Classification (GTDB taxonomy): domain Bacteria; phylum Actinomycetota; class Thermoleophilia; order Gaiellales; family Gaiellaceae; genus Gaiellasilicea. The sequence goes on along the minus strand of CAWJWW010000002.1, from coordinate 1,756,705 downwards.
GGGGCGGTGCAGGAGCGCAAGAACCCGCTGGCGGCGCTCGCGGCGGCGGAAGCCGCCGGCCTCCCGCTCGTCGTCGCGGGGCCGGCGAAGGAGCCCGCCCTGGCCCGCGAGCTCGAGCGCAGGGGCGCCCGCGTCACCGGCTACGTCCCCCAGGCCGAGCTGGCGGAGCTCTATCGCGGCGCCGCCGTCCTCCTCCAGACGTCCCGGTACGAGGGCTTCGGGCTGCCGGTCGTCGAGGCGATGGCCTCGGGAACGCCCGTCGTCGCCGTGGACGAGCCTGCGCTCCGCGAGGTGGGTGGCGAGGCGGTGCTCTACGCGGACGAGGCAGGGCTCGGGGAGGCCGTCCGTCGGGCGGTCGCCGAGCGGGAGGACCGGAGCCGGGCGGGAATCGAGCGGGCGAGGCTCTTCAGCTGGGAGACCGCGGCGCGGCGTACCCTCGAGGTGTATCGGGAGGCTCTCGGATGAGGGTCTCGGGCCTCGTCGTCTCGCACGGGCACGCCCGCGAGCTCGAGTCGCTGCTCCCCGCGCTCGCGCCGCAGGTGGACGAGCTCGTCGTCGTCGCCAACCTCCCCGGCAGCGTGGGCGCTGTGCCGGAAGGGACGCGCGTGCTCGAGAACGAGCGCCCGCTCAACCTTCGCGGCCAACGTGAACCTCGGCGTCGCCGCCGCCAGCGGCGAGTACGTCCTCTTCACGAACCCGGACGCGATCCCCGAGCCCGGCGCGATCGCGGCCCTCGCCGACTTCGCGGACGCGCACCCCCGCGCGGGGCTCGTCGGCCCGCTCGTCTTCTGGCCGGACGGCCGCTGGCAGCCGTCGCTCCGCCGCTTCCCCACCGTGCTCGGGACGATCTGGCGCCGGACGCCCCTCCGCCTTCTCCGTGCCCCGTACGAGCACCAGGCCGCGCACTACGGGACGCGGCCCGTCGAGCCGACGCAGGGCGACTGGCTGCTCGGCGGCGCCTGCCTGCTGATGCGGCGGTCGATGCTCGAGGAGCTCGGCGGCTGGGACGAGGGCTACCGCCACTACGTCGAGGACATCGACGTCGCCTACCGGGCCGCCCGCGCCGGCTGGGAGCGGTGGCTCGTCCCTGCCGCGGTCGTCCGGCACGACTACGCCGCGGTGATCGACAAGCGCTTTCTCTCCCGGCACACGCTCTGGCACCTGCGCGGGATGGCGCGGTTCGTGCGCAAGTTCCCGGGGCGGCTGCTCGCGCTGTGAAGTCGGAGCAGTACGCCCGCTCGGCCGAGCGCTGGAGCGAGACCCAGTACGCCGACTCGGTCGCGTACCTCGAGCACCGCGCCCGGCTCGTCGAGGAGCTCGGCGCACCGCTCTCGCCCGGGGAGACGGTGCTCGACCTCGCCTGCGGCGACGGCGGCCTCGGCGTCTTCCTCGAGCGGCGCGGCCTCCGCTACCTCGGCGTCGACTCGACCCCCGCGATGGCCGAGGAGGCCCGCCGGAGCGGGATCGAGGCCGTGGTCGGCGACCTGAACACGTACGAGCCCGACGCGCCCGTCGCGGCCACGACCGTCTTCCGGGCGATCTACTACGCGACCGACCGGCCCGCCTTCTTCCGCCGCGTCGCCGCGTTCACCGAGCGCAAGCTCGTCTTCGACCTGAACCCGCGCCAGTACCCGCTCGCGCAGATCCGCCGTGAGCTCCTCGACGCCGGCTTCGTCCGCGTCGACGTCCGGCCCTTCTTCGTCCCCCAGCGGGTCGCCCTGCCGCGGCCGGCGCTCGCCCTCCTCCGGGCGCTCGAGCGGACGGGCCCGCTCGCGCGGCTCGCGCTCCGGTTCCGCTTCACCTATCTGGTCGCGGCGAGCCTCTAGGGCAGCGGGATGAACGAGACCTCGGGGCGCGCGCCGAGCTGACGCACGTCGCCGCTGCGTGGGTCGAGCTCCGCCGGCGAGAAGGTCGGGTCGATCGTGACCTCGACGATGTACGGCACGACGGCGGGGATCAGGTAGGGCCCGGCGATCTTGCACTGGTGGATCACGCCGGTTCGCTGCGCGAGAACCTCGCCGAGCGCCGGCTGGTGATCCGGGCCGACCACGATCGTCCCGACGCGAACGGTCACGTTGCCCGGCTTGTCCTTGCCGCAGGACGCGATCCGCGAGAGCACGACCTTGACGAAGCCGCGCGGGCTGCCGGGCGAGGCGAACTGGGTGAAGACCGCGCGGCCTGCCATCCAGCCGTCGCCCGTGACGCCGACCTGCGACGAGACGAGCCGCAGCGTCCCGTCGGTGCGGTAGAGCTGGAGGACGCCGCGCGGCTCGCCGACCTTCTCGCCCACGATGGCGGCGTCGTTCTCGGCGACGACCCAGCGGACGCCGGGGTCGGGGAACAGCGTCCCGTCCGGCCGGGCGAGATCCGTGTTGACGACCGGCCCAGGCCCCGGGGCGCTCCCGTCGAGCGCCCAGACCTTCTTGATCGAGCGGTTCCAGAACTCGAGCAGATGGACGCCGTTCGCGTCGTCGACGCCCGAGCCGAGGAACATCGCCGGCTCCCCGCCGGTCAGCTCGTCCACCCAGGTGACGGGCTTCGGCAGGTTCGCGTCGAGCTGCCGGGCCTGGGTCTCGAAGCCGCGCGCCGCATAGACCTCGGCGGTCAGCGTCCACCCGATCACGGCCACGCCCGCCGCGATCGCGAGCGGCAGCGCCCGCCGAGGTCGGCGCACGAGCGCGACGAGGATCGCCGCGCAGAGGAGGAGCACGAGCAGAAGGACGTGCTCGACACGCGGGCCGTCCCAGCGCCAGAAGCGGTTCGCGAGGGCCGGGATCGCCAGGCCGGGCGCGTCGTAGTACGGGTAGTTCTCCAGGAACGGGGTGGTGACGATCACGTAGAAGGTCACGGCCGCCGCGACGACGAGCCCGACCGGATGGAGGCGCGGCCGGGCGAGCGCGAGCGCGGTGCCGGTGAAGAGGAGCGGGGCCACGTAGATCAGGTTCCGCTCCACCGTGACGGTTCCGAACGAGGTCGAGAGGTAGGACGCCTTGACGGCGGTGTAGAGGCCGAAGGTGAAGAACGCGGAGAGCGACGTGAGCACGAACGCGCGGACCTCGCGGTCGGCGTCGCGCACGCGCCCGAGCACGGTGGAGAGCCCGGCCACGAACGGGAGCACCCCGATCCCGACGACGAGGGCGCCGAGCGCGCGCAGCCCGTAGTCGAACATCCGCTGCTTGAAGAAGCCGGTGGCCGTGTACCACGAGGTCGAGTGGTGGCCGAGGAAGGCGCTCGCCGCGAGCACGGCCCCGAGCGCGAGCACTGCGACCCCGGCGTAGTCGCCCCTCGTCCAGCCGGCCCGCCGGCGGCGGAAGCCGTCCGTCTCCCAGAGCCGGGCTCCGAGCGCGAGCGCCGAGCACGGGGATCAGGATCGAGAGCTGCGAGCGGACGAGCGGCGCGACGAGGCAGGCGGCGACCGCGAGCGCGATCGGCAGGCGCCGGGGCCGCGCGACGGCCCGTGCGATCAGGAAGAGCGCGAGCGTGGCGACCGGGTAGGCGAGCGGCTCCTCGACGAGGAAGGGCGAGTAGGAGAGCGCCGGGATCGACGCGGCCGCCACCCCTGCCCCGAGCGCCCAGGGCTTCGTGACCACGGTGCGCGCGAGCGCATAGGCCGGGAAGAGCGTCGCGGTCATCACGAGGACGCCGATCACCTTCGCCACCTCGTACGCGGCCTTCGTGTCGTCGATCCACCAGGCGGGCGCGACCACGTAGGCGTACAGCGTCGGCAGGCCGTACGGCATCCCCCGACGCGCGGCTTCCCCGGTCTCCGCGATCGAGCGCGAGAGCTGCGCGAGCTCGAGCTCGTCCGTGAAGAGCGTCGGCGTCACGTGCCTCGACGCCTGCCAGGCGTAGAGGCTCGTGAGCAGGAGGTAGGCAAGTGCGAGCGGGAGCGCGCCGAACGCCCGGTCGGCGCGCGACCGGGCCGTGGGCTCCGGGCTCATTCCGCGGTCGCCTCGACGAGCGGAGGCGCCATCGTCGTCTCGCGGCGGACGTAGCGGCACTCCGCGCCTGCGGCTGCGCACCCGTCGAGCACGAGCCGCAGTCGTCCGGCGGGCGCGTCGGGGATCGTCACGAGCACCTCGCTCGCGGCCGTCGCACCGACGATCCGCTCCGCGTCCTCGAGGCCGCCGAGCACCTTGACGCCCTGGATCCGCCGCCTGCGCAGGCGGAGGTTGTCGTCGAGAAAGCCGACGACGCGTTCGCCCGGCGTCTCGGCGATCTCGCGGGCCAGACTGCGTCCCGACCGGCCGGCGCCGACGAGGAGTACCCGCCGCGTCGGCTCGATCCGGTCGGCGAGCCGCGGCGCGAGCCGGAGCAGCAGCCGCGAGCTGCCGACGAGGACGACGCAGAAGAAGGCGTCGACGAAGAAGATCTGGAAGGGGAAGTCGCGGAGCTGCCAGGTCGCGAGCAGGATCCCGAGCGCGACGGGCGCGGAGAGGAACGTGGCGGCGGCGAGCGCTGCGGCGTCACGCGCCCCCGCGAAGCGCCACACCCGCCGGTAGACCCCGAAGAGCACGAACGCGGCGAAGCGGGTGCCGACGAGGATCGGCAGCGCCGCCAGGAACACGGCCTTCTGGTTCGGCGACCCGAGCCCGTCGACCTGGATCGCGTAGGCGAGCAGGAAGGCGGCGCAGATCGAGCCGAAGTCGACGAGGATCTCGGCGATCCGGCGCGGCTGGAAGAGGACGGCTCGGAGCGGGATGTCGAGCCGCTCGTCGCCGCGGCGGAGCCGCTCCTCCAGGTCGGCCAGCACGGTCGCGAACTGGACGAGGAGGACGAAGGTGACGAGGACGCCGAGCACCGTCAGGCGCGGCTTGTCGAGGATCGAGTAGGCGACGCCGGTGGCCCCGAGCGCGGTCGCGACCAGGGCGAGGAGCGCCACCGCCTTCCCCTCCGAGAGCCCGTAGTAGACGAGCCGGTGCGAGGTGTGGTCGCGGCCCCCCTGGGTGACCGGGCGTCCTTCGAGGAGCCGCATCACGGTCACGAGGGTCGTGTCGAGGATCGGGACGGCGAGCACGAGCAGCGGCAGCAGCGTCGTCGCGACCGTCGTGCCGGCCACCTTCCAGCTCGAGGCGAGCGCGAGCGCCGCGAGGGAGAAGCCGATCAGCTGGCTGCCGGAGTCGCCCATGAAGACGGCGGCGGAGCGGCCCGGGCGGAGGTTGAAGGGGAGGAAGCCGGCGCAGGCGAAGCCGAGCGCGAGCGCGAGCACGAGCACGATGCGGTCGGGGTGCTGCGTGACCGCGTCGAGCGCGTAGTAGGCGCAGGCGATCGCGGCGAGGGTCGCTGCGAGCCCGTCCATGTTGTCGAGCAGGTTGAACGCGTTCGTGATCCCGACGAGCCACACGAGCGCGACCGCGAGCGCGACCGCGTCGTTCGTGAACAGCTCGACGGAGAGCCCGCTGGCGAGCGCGATCCCTGCGGCGGCGAACTGCGCCGCGAGCTTCGCGACCGGGCGACAGCGTCCGGACGTCGTCGACGAGCCCGGCGACGAAGAGCACGGTCGCCCCGCCGAGGATCCCGAGCAGCTCCGACGAGGCGTCGACGGCGCCGACGGCGATCGCGAGCAGCACGCCCGCGGCGAAGCCGAAGTAGATCCCGACGCCGCCGAAGCTCGGGGTCGCGTTCTCGTGCCAGCGCTCGCCCGTCGGGACGGCGACGAGCCGCTCCCCGAGCGCCGTGCGGAGGAGCGTCCAGAGGACGAGGGCCGCGACGGGAAACGCCGCGATCGCGACGGTGGCGCTCACGGCCCCGGAGGGTAGTGCCCGCCCGTTAGGGCTTTGTGTGCGTCCACGCTGCCTAGACTAAACGCGGCGGTGACGACCTACCTCGACCTCCTTCGGTACCGGGAGCTCTTCGGGAGCCTCTTTCGCCGCGACCTCCGCGCGAAGTACAAGGGCTCGGCGCTCGGGCTCGCCTGGTCGCTCGCGCACCCGCTGACGCTGATGCTGGTCTACCTGCTCGTCTTCTCGGTGATGCTGCGGATCCAGTCGTCGGATCTGGAGCACTACTGGCTCTTCCTGCTCGCGGGGCTGCCGGTGTGGGTCTTCTTCGCCACCTCGCTCCAGTCCGCCTCCCGCAGCCTGCTCGAGAACGCGAACCTGATCCGAAAGGTGCGCTTCCCTCGCCAGCTCGTGCCGCTCTCGATCGTCGCGACCCAGCTCGTCAGCTTCGCGGTCATGCTCGTGCTCGTGATCGCGCTCAGCCTCGTCTATGTGCCGGAGGCCCGCGACACGGTCTGGCTCGCGCTCCCGCTGGCGGTGCTCGTCGTCGGCCTCGTCGCCGGCGTCTCGCTCGCGGTCGCGTCCCTGAACGCGCTCTACCGCGACGTCGAGCACCTCGTCGCCGCGCTCCTGCTCCCGTGGTTCTTCCTGACGCCGGTGCTCTACTCGCTCGACTCGATCCCCGCCGTGCGCGACCATCCGCGGCTGATCGAGCTCGTCCACTACGGGAACTTCGTCACGCCCGCCGTCTCGGCGCTTCGCGACCCGGTCTTCTTCGGCACGGCGCCCTCGGCGGGCGACACGCTCTACCTCGCGATCTCGGCTGTCGCCGCCCTCGCGCTCGGCGCCTTCGTCTTCACGCGGGTCGACGACCGCGTGGCAGTCGAAGTCTGATCCGCCCGTCGTAGAGCCACGGCTCGGTGCCGGGGACGTGCGCCGGTAGTCCCTCGTGCTCCGTCGGCTCGCCGTGCAGGAGCGACGGCAGGAGCAGCGGCCGGTCGAAGGCAGGATTGCGCCCGCCGCCGGGGGCCCAGGGCCGGAGCGTGCGGTCGGGGCTCTCGATCGAGCCGCCCACGGCGACGTAGCCCTCGGCGTGGGCGTCGAGGATCCGGCGCGACCAGTCGGGTGCGGGGAGGGCGCCCGCGACGAGGTGCGCGGTTGCGACGGCCCCGTCCCGGGCGATCGGCTCCTCCTGGGCGGCGAGGGCCGCGGTCGTCTCCGGGTCGTCCCCGCCGTGGACGACGACGGCCAAGCGGCGCTCGTCGATCCGGGGCCGGACGTCCACGGGCAGGACGAGCGGGGTGGAGCCGATCTCCTCGAACCAGAAGCGGAACTCCTCGACGAGGTCGAAGGCGAGCCGGTACGGCCCCGGCGGCTGCGGGACGGCGAGCTCCAGCTCCACCTCCACCCGCTCTCCCGGCGGCACCGGCGCCGCGAACGCCGTCCGCGGCCCGTCCCAGACGATCGGGTTCCCCCGGTCGTCGAGCCAGTGATAGGAGAGCTGGACGCCACTCTCCCCCCGCGAGCGCCACGGGGCGGAGCCGGCGTTCTCGAGCGCGAGCCGGGCCGGCCCGCTCGTCCCGGCCCTGAGCTCCGGGAGCGCGTAGCCGAGCCAGCGGACCGCCAGCGGGCCCGCGGGGACGGGATGCTCGCCGACGGCCTCCATCACGCAGCTAGCCTACTTCGGATGTCCGAGCCCCTTCTCGTCCGCGCCGCCAGGCTCGAGCCGACGGAGCGCACGCCGGTCTGGTTCATGCGCCAGGCGGGCCGCTCGCTCCCGGAGTATCGCGAGGTCCGGAAGACGCACACGCTCTTCGAGGTCTGCCGCGAGCCCGAGCTCTGCGCCGAGGTGACGCTGCAGCCGGTCCGCCGCCACGACGTCGACGCGGCCGTGATGTTCGCGGACATCATGCTCCCCGTCCTCGGGATGGGCGTCGACGTCGAGCTCGTCGAGAACGTCGGGCCCGTGATCGCCGCCCCGATCCGCACGCTCGCCGACGTCGAGCGGCTCCGCGTCCCCGACCCCGAGGAGAGCGTTCCGTTCATCCTCGAGGCCGTCTCGATCGTCCGCCGCGAGCTGCGTCCCGACCAGGCCGTGATCGGCTTCTGCGGCGGCCCGTTCACCGTCGCCGGCTACCTGATCGAGGGGAAGCCGAGCCGCGAGTTCCTCGAGGTGAAGCGGATGATGTACGGCGCACCCCGACGTCTGGCACGCGCTGATGGAGAAGCTGACCGACACCTTCTCGCCGTACATCGCGGCGAAGGTGCGGGCCGGAGCCGACGTGATCCAGCTCTTCGACTCGTGGGTCGGCGCCCTCTCGCCGCAGGACTACGAGGAGTTCGTGCAGCCGTACTCGGCGCGCATCCTCGCGGCGGTCGACTGCCCGACGATCCACTTCGGCACCGGCACCGCGACGCTGCTCGGCCCGATGGCCGCGGCGGGCGGGAACGTGATCGGGCTCGACTGGCGGATCCCGCTCGACTGGGGCTGGGAGCAGGTCGGCCCCGACCGCGGCGTCCAGGGCAACCTCGACGGCGCCCTCCTCTTCGGGCCGTGGGAGCGGGTCGAGCAGCAGGCGCTCGACGTGCTCGCGCGCGCCGCCGGCCGCCCGGGCCACATCTTCAACCTCGGCCACGGCGTCATGCCCGCGACCGACCCGGACGTGCTCGGACGGCTGCGCGCCTTCGTCCACGAGCAGACGGCCCGCGTCCCCGTATGACCAGCCCATACGCGGTCGTGCTGATGGCCTACGGTTCGCCCGACCGAATCGAGGACGTCCCCGCCTACTACGCCGACATCCGCGGCGGCCGCCCGATCCGGCCCGAGCTGATGGAGGACCTCGTCCAGCGCTACCGGCGCCTCGGGATCGAGGACTCGAACCCGCTCAACGAGATCACCGAGCAGACCCGGGCGCGGCTCGAGGAGGCGCTGGGCGCCCCGGTCTTCACGGGGATGCGTCACTGGCAGCCGCGGATCGCGGAGGCCGCCGATCGCGCCGTCGCGGGCGGTGCGCAAACCGTCGTCGGGCTCGTGCTCGCCCCGCACTACTCATCGATGTCGATCGAGAAGTACCGCGGCCTCCTCGTGGACGGGCTCGGCGGTCGCGCCGACCTCCGCTTCGTCGAGAGCTGGGGCGACGAGCCCGGCTTCGTGCAGCTCCTGGCCGACCGCGTCGCCGGCACGGACGCGCACGTCGTCTTCACCGCTCACTCGCTCCCCGCGCGGATCGTCGACGAGGGCGACCCGTACAAGGATCAGCTGCTCGAGACCGCGCGGCTCGTGGCCGACCGGGCCGGCGTCGGCGACTGGTCGTTCTCGTTCCAGAGCGAGTCGCCCACCGGCGAGCCCTGGCTCGGCCCGGACATCCTCGACCACCTCGGCGAGCTGAAGGCGAGCGGGGTCGAGCGCGTGCTCGTCTGCCCCGTCGGCTTCGTCGCCGACCACCTCGAGATCAAGTGGGATCTCGACACCGAAGCCGTCGACCGCGCTCGCGAGCTCGGGCTGGAGCTGGAGCGGATCGAGATGCCGAACGCCGATCCCGCGTTCGTCGAGGTGCTCGCCGGGCTCGTCCGGCGCGCGGTCGCTGTACCGTCCCCTTCGTGAGAACGGGAGAGATCCGCGCAGACGCGGTCTCGCGGCGCTTCCGCGTCCACGCCCGCGAGGCGCGAACGCTGAAGGAGCTGTTCGTCCTGCGCGGCCGCACCGAGGGCACGGACGTCGAGGCACTCCGGGACGTCACCGTCCATGTCGAGCCGGGCGAGGCCGTCGGCCTGATCGGCCGCAACGGCTCCGGCAAGTCGACGCTGCTCCGCGTGATCGCGGGGATCATCAAGCCCACCTCGGGCTCGGTCGCCGTCGGCGGGCGGATCGGCTCGCTGCTCGAGCTCGGCGCGGGCTTCCACCCGGACTTCAGCGGCCGCGAGAACGTCTTCCTCAACGGCGCCATCTACGGGCTGCGCAAGGCCGAGATCCGCGAGCGCTTCGACGAGATCGTCGCCTTCGCGGAGCTCGAGGACGCGATCGACCGGCCGGTGCGCACCTACTCGTCGGGGATGTACATGCGGCTCGGCTTCGCGATCGCGGCGCACCTGGACGCCGACGTGCTCCTGCTCGACGAGGTCTTCGCGGTCGGCGACGAGGCCTTCCAGCGCAAGTGCTTCGGGAAGATCTTCGAGTTCAAGCAGCGCGGGGGCACGATCGTCTTCGTCTCGCACGACGCGACCCAGGTCGAGCGCCTCTGCGAGCGCGCCGTCCTCCTCCGCGACGGGCGGGTCGAGCTCTCCGGGCCCGTCCACGACGCGCTCGTCCGCTATCGCCGCGTCCTCGCCGAGGAGACCGACCCCGCCGAGCGCGCTGCGGGCCTGCGCGAGTGGGGGACGGGCGAGGCCACGATCGCAGAGGCATCGCTGCGCGGGCCGGACGGCGAGGAGCGGCAGCAGTTCCTCGCGGGAGAGCCGTTCTCGCTCCGGCTCCGGGTCGAGGCCGACGGCGCCGTCGCGCCGCCCTGGCTCCAGCTCGAGCTCCGCGACGACGGCGGGCTGCTCGTCGCCTCGCAGACGGTGGACACCGGCGCGCTCGGCTGGGCGAACGGCTCCGGCGGCCGCGAGCTCCGCTTCGACGTCGACCGGCTCCCGCTCTCCGACGGCCGCTTCCACCTCCGGCTCGGGCTCTCCGAGGGCGAGGGCGGGCGCGTCCTCCACTGGCTCGACGACGCTCTCGGCTTCCTCGTCTACCCCGCCGGCGACGATCGGGGGGTCGTCCGGCTGGAAGGGACGTGGGCGCTCGAGCAGAAGAACGGAGGCCGATGAGCACGCGCGCCTGCCCCGACTGGCCCGACCTGATGGAGGTCGCGCCCGATCTCCAGTTCAAGCACTACACCGTCGGCGAGGCCGGCCTTCCCGTCGAGGTGCTGACCCGGCTCGACTACGACTCGCTCTCCGAGATCGCGCTCTGCGCCGACCTGGAGGCGCAGCGTGTTCAACGCGACGCACACCGAGCCGAAGGTCGCCGAGGCGCTCGAGTCGCGCAGGCTGGCGCGAGGTGCACGCCGCCGACGGCGAACCGACTTAGTTGCTCTGAGCAACTAAGTCTTCTGGCGACGAAGTCCTTCAGCGGCAGCGTGTTGAGGACCTGATCCCGGCGGGCGCCGCCGCGGCGGGCGGTGGCGACGGCGAGCGGCATGTTCCCGAGCCCGCGCGTCGAGTGGGCGTCGGTCGAGCAGACGATCCGCACGCCGGCCGAGAGCACGCGGCGGACGTGCTCGCCGGAGAGGTCGAGCCGGTCGGGGAGGCCGTTCACCTCGAGCGCGACGCCGGTCTCGAGCGCGACCTCGCAGACGCGGTCGAGATCAAGGGCGTTCTCGGGCCGATGGTTGAGGATCCGTCCCTTCGGATGCGAGAGGCACGACGCTGCCGGATGCCGCATCGCCTCCAGCACGGCGTCCGTGAGCGTCCGCGCGTCGCGCCGCTGGCCCGCGTGCAGGCTGATCTGCACCCAGTCCAGCTCGGCGAGCACGTCGTCGGGCAGGTCGAGCGAGCCGTCCGGGAGGATGTCGCACTCGCTCCCGCGGAGGATTCGGAACGGCGCCAAGCGCTCGTTCAGCGCTGCGATCTCCTCGCCCTGCCGCCGGAGCCCGTCCGCGTCGAGCCCCTCGACGACCCGCACCGCCTTCGTGTGGTCGCAGATCGCCAGGTACTCGTAGCCGCGCTCCCGGGCCGCGTCGGCCATCTCGAGGATCGACGCCTTCCCGTCCGAGTCGGTCGAGTGGACGTGGAGGTCGCCGCGGACGTCGGCGAGCTCGAGCAGGCCGGCCGGCGGGTCCTCCGCCTCCACCTCGCGCAGCTCGGGCGGCCGCAGAGGCAAACCGAGCGCGGCGTACAGCTCCTCCTCCGTCGCGGCGTCCGGTAGCTCGCCGAGCGAAGCGACGTACTCCGACGAGCCCGTCGCCCGCACGAGCTCGGTGCCGAAGCGCTCGCGCGGAGCCGAGACGATCTCGACGGGAAAGCCCTCGGCCGTGACGCCGACCGTCCGCTCACCGCTCGACTCGAGCACCGAGACGATCTGCGGCAGCTGGGCCACCTCCTTCGCGCCGACTCCCTCGGGGACGACGACGGCGAAGCGGTTCGAGAGCTCGCAGGCCCGCCGCGGGTCGCCGGCGGGCTCGCCGCCGAGCGCCGCCGCGATCTCGCCGACGAGCGCCTGCGCGCGGTTCAGGGTCACGCCGCGCCGGGGGCGGGCCTCGCCGGCTCTCTCGAGCCCCGCCCGGATCTTCGCCGCCGACTTCGGGCCGATCCCGGGCGCCTCCTCGAGCCGGCCCGCGGCCGCAGCCTCCTTCAGGCCCGCGAGTGTCCGGACGTCGAGCGCCTTTCCGAGCTCCCGCATCCGCTTCGGCGAGAGCCCGAGCAGCCGTCCGACCCCGACGAGCTCGGGCATCGCCTCCGCCTCCAGCTCGCGCAGCTCCGCCAGCTCGCCGGTCTCGACGAGCTCCCGGAGCCGCGCCTCGATCCCCGGGCCGATTCCGGCGAGCTCGCGGGCGCGGCCTGCCTCGACGAGCGCCGCGACGTCGGCCGGTGTCGCCCGGATCAGCTCGGCTGCGCGCCGGTAGGCCCGCACGGTGTAGTAGCTCGACCCGTTCAGGTCGAGCAGGGCCGCGAAAGCCTCGAGGCGGTCGGCGAGCGAGCGATTGTCCACGGGGTACTACTCTCTCCGATGCCATGCCTCCAATCGTGATCCCCTACCGCGGCATCGCCGGCAAGCGCCGGATCGACGCACCTGACGAGATTCGCGCTGCGATCTCGCTCGCGATGCTCGGCGACGTCCTGACCGCGTGCGTCGCCTTCGACCGCACGCTGCTCGTCACGGCCGACGAGGAGGCGATCGAGCTCGCCCGCCAGATCGGCGCCGAGCACGTGCCCGACCCGGGCGGCGGCCAGGGCGGCGCGGTCGGCGCCGGGCTCGCCGAGGTGGCCGACAAGCCCGTGCTGATCCTGAATGCCGACCTGCCGTGCGTCGTCCCCCACGACCTCCGGACGTTCGCGAGCGCGGCGGAGCTCGGGGCGGTCGGCCTCGTCGAGGCCGACGACGGGACGACGAACGCCCTCGCCCTCCCGCGCCCGAACGTGTTCAAGCCGCTCTACGGGAAGGGCAGCGCCGAGCGCTTCCGCGAGCACGCCGCCGCAGAGCGCTACGAGACCTCGACCGCGGCGATCCCGAACCTGATCGACGACGTCGACACGCGCGCCGACCTCGAGCGCCTGTCGATGCGCGTCGGCCCCCGCACGCAGGCCGCGATCGGCATGCTGCAGGAGCTGTGAAGGTCACCCTCCTCTCCGGCGGCGTCGGTGGAGCTCGCTTCGCCCGTGGCCTCGCCGAGGCGATGGATCCTCGCGACCTGACGATCGTCGGCAACGTCGGCGACGATCTCGAGGTGCTCGGGATGGCGGTCTCGCCCGACCTCGACAGCGTCCTCTACGCCCTCGCGGGCGTCAACGACGAGGAGCGCGGCTGGGGTCGCGCCGACGAGAGCTGGCGCGCGCTCGAGACCGTCTCGGAGCTCGGCGGCGAGGACTGGTTCCGCCTCGGCGACCGCGATCTCGGCGTCCACCTCGTCCGCACCCAGGCGCTGCGCGCCGGCGAGCCGCTCTCCGCCGTCACGGCCCGGATCGCCGCAGCGATGGGGCTCCGGCCGCGGCTCCTGCCCGCGACGGACGACGAGCTGCGCACCTGGATCGACACCCCCGCGGGCAGCTTCACCTTCCAGGAGTGGTTCGTCGCCCGGGGTCACCGCGACGAGGTGGACGGTGTGCGTTTCGTCGGCGAGGCGACGCCCGCGCCGGGCGTGCTCGACGCGATCGCGGCCGCCGACGCGATCCTGATCGCCCCCAGCAACCCGTACGTCAGCATCTGGCCGATCCTCGCCGTCCCGGGGATCCGCGAGGCGCTCGAGTCGCGCAACGTCCCCTCGGTCGCCGTCAGCCCGATCATCGGCGGCCGCGCGGTCAAGGGGCCCGTCGACCGTATGCTGACGCGGATGGCCGGAGGCACCTCACCCGCGCATGTCGCCTCCTGCTACGAGGGGCTGATCGACGCGCTCGTCCTCGATCCCGCCGACCCGACCGGTTCGCTCGGGGTCCGAGCGGTCGTGACCGAGACCCTGATGACCGACGTCGCCGCCTCGCGCCGCCTCGCCGAGACCGTGCTGGCCGCCGCATGAAGGTCGCCGTGGTCGGCGGCACCGGCGCCTTCGGGAGCGCGGTTGCGAAGCGCCTGGCCGATGCCGGCGTCGAGGTCGTGATCGGCTCGCGCGACGCCGAGCGCGCCCGCGAGACGGCCGCCCCCCTCGGGGCCGAGGGAGCGACGAACGAGGACGCCGTGCGCGGCGTCGACCTCGTCCTCCTCGCCGTCAAGTCGGACGCGACGATCGAGACCGCCCGCGGGCTCCGCGAGGCGATCGGCACCACCCCCGTCTTCTCCGTCGCCGCCGAGCTGAGCTTCGGCCCCGGCGGCGTCAAGCCGACCCCCGAGGCGACCTCGATCGCCGAGCGGGTCCAGGCCGAGCTCGACGCCCCCGTCGTCGCGGGCCTCCATTCGCTCGCCGCCGCGAACCTCTCGGAGGCGCCGCCCGAGGAGGACGCCCTCGTCTGCGGCGACGACGCCGACGCAAAGGCGCTCGCACTCGACCTCGCCGGCCGCCTCGTCGAGGGCAAGGCCGTCGACTGCGGCCCGCTCGCGAGCGCCCGCGCGCTCGAGGGGATGACCGCCGTGATCGTGAACGTGAACAAGCGCTACAAGGCCCACGCCGGCCTGCGTGTCACCGGTCTCTAGCGACCTCCGGGTCTTCGGGCTCACCGGGATCCCCGAGCTGGAGCCGGGGGACGACCTCGCCGCGCACCTCGCCGCCGCCGCCGAGCGCGCGGGCGGCCTCGAGGACGACGACGTCGTCGTCGTCGCGCAGAAGGCGGTCTCGAAGACCGAGGGGCGGATCGTGCGGCTCGCGGACGTCGAGGCCTCGCCCGAGGCCGTCGAGCTCGCCGCCGGCGACGACCCGCGCCGCCTCCAGGTCGATCCTCGACGAGAGCGTCCGGATCGTCCGTTCGCGCCCGCCGTTCGTGATCGCCGAGACCCGGCACGGGTTCATCTGCGGCTCGGCGGGGGTGGACGCGTCGAACGCGAAGGGGGAGGGGACGCTCGTCCTGCTCCCGCTCGACCCCGACGCGTCCGCCCAGCGGATCCGCGAGGGCCTCCGTGAGCGCACCGGCCGGTCGGTCGGCGTGATCGTCAGCGACTCCTTCGGGCGGCCCTGGCGGCAGGGGACGACGGAGGTGGCGCTCGGCGTCGCCGGGATCGCGCCGCTCCTCGACCTGAACGGCCGCCGCGACCGGGCCGGGTACGAGCTCCATTCGACGCTGATCGCGGTCGCCGACGAGCTCGCGGGCGCGGCCGAGCTCGTGATGGGCAAGATCGACGGGATCCCCGCCGCCGTCGTGCGCGGCGCGGGCGTGGCGGGCGAGGGCAGCGGCCGCGACCTGATCCTCCCGTCCGAGCGCGACCTCTTCCGCTAGCCCGGCAGATCTGCTCGACGAGCCCGGCGAGGCGCCGGCCGACGAGGGGCGCGAACTTGAACCCGTGCCCGCTGCAGGCCGAGCCGACCACGATCCGGCCGCGGTGCTCGAGCACGAAGCGCTCGTCGTCGGTGTTCGTATACAGGCACGTCTCCGGCGTCCCCAGCGAGACGGCCCCGCGGAACCGGCGGGCGACCCACTCCTCGGTGCGGGCGACGATCTCCGCGTCCGCCGCCCCCGGCTCCTCGGGGTCGGTCTCCGGCCCGGCATGGTGCAGGCCGGCCTTGAGCCCCACCCCGGGGGCCGCGAGCGCGAACCAGGACTGCCCGGAGCCGAGCCCCTCGCCGGGGTCGAGCACCGAGGGCACCGGCCCGTCGTGCTCCAGCGTGAAATAGGACACGGTCTCCCGCGTCGGGACGACGTCGAGCTCGAACCCGACCGGCGCGAGCAGGTCTCGCGCCCACGCTCCTGCGGTGACGACGGCGGCGCCGACCGTGAGGGACAGTCCCCGGGCCGTGACGCGGACGGCCCCGTCCTCCTCGACCAGGCCGGTCACCGGCGTCTCCTCGAGCACGCGGGCTCCTGCGGCCTCGGCGCCCGCGCGCAGCGCCGCCACGGCCCGGTCGGCGAGGGTGATCCCGCCGTCGGCCTGGAAGAGCGCGGTCTCGCCCGCCCCCGCCCGGAGCGGAAAGCGCCGTTCGAGCTCGGCGGCGTCGAGGATCTCGTAGACGACGCCGTTCGCGTCGAGCGCCGCCCGGACCGGCTCCCAGTCGCCGAGGTCGAGCGAGCCGTGCTGCACGAGCAGCCGCTCGCCGGCCTCCGCCTCGAGCTCGCGCCAGAGCGCGTAGGCGCCGCGGCAGAGCTGCGTCCAGCCGGCGTCGGGGTAGGAGAGCCGGAAGATCCGCGAGCTGCCGTGGCTCGAGCCGCGGTCGTGGCCGATCCGGAACTGCTCCAGCACGACGACGTCCCGGCCCGCGCGGGCGAGCGACCGTGCTGCGGCGAGCCCGGAGATGCCTGCGCCGACGACGGCGACGTCCGCGTCGAGGCTCATTGCTCGACCCTACAAGCGGGGCTAGCCGGAGAGCAGGGCGAAGAGCTGGCGCGGCGAGAGCGCCCGTGTCCCCTCGTCGTCCGAGAGGACGATCCGGAGCCCGCCCGACTCGGCGTCGACCTCGAGCACGAGCTCGGCTGCGCGCGAGGAGAGCGCGTCCAGCGCCCGGGCTGCGGCGTCGAGCTCGTCGAGGACTTCCTGCGGCGGCGTCGAGGGGATCGGGTGGGCGAGGGCGGAGAGCATCGTGTCCTGCCGGTGATCGGCCGCGTCCGCCCGGGCTTGAGGGGGCTGCACCTACATTTCCGCGGCCGGGTGCCGACGACCCGAACGATGACGACTCCGACCGATTCCGCCGGCCTCGTCGTGCCCGCCGGCCGCCAGGCGCTCGAGCGGCGTTTCCTCGAGGCGCTGGAGCGGATCCCGCTGATCGCCGCGGGGATCGACGTCACCGGCACCGTCACGTTCGTCAACTCGTTTCTGCTCGAGCTGACCGGCTGGTCGCGCGACGAGGTGCTCGGCAACGACTGGTTCGAGCTCTTCGACGACGACCCCGAGGTGAAGGCGGACTTCTTCGACTGCATGGAGCGGGGCACGATCAACCCCCACTTCGAGAGCGCGATCCGCACCCGGGACGGTGGGTTGCGCCAGATCCGCTGGAGCAGCATCCTCGAGCGCGACGAGCTCGGCGCCTCGACCGGGATCGTCACGCTGGGCGAGGACGTGACCGAGCGCCGGGCCGCGGACGACGCCCTCCGCGAGAGCGAGGAGCACTTCCGGTCGCTGATCGAGAACGCGAGCGACGTGATCTCCGTGATCCTCCCGGACGGGACGAGCGTCTACGAGAGCCCCTCGATCGAGCGGATGCTGGGCTGGAAGCCCTCGGAGCTCGTCGGCCGGCAGAACGCGGCGCTCGTCCACCCGGACGACGCCCGCGAGATGGACGCGTACTTCGTCTCGGTGCTCGACGGAGGACAGCTTCCGCCGCACCAGTTCCGCCTCCGGCACAGCGACGGCAGCTGGCGCTGGGTCGAGGGGATCAGCCGGCTCCACCAGCGCGGCGGCCGGCCGGTCCTCGTCACCAACTACCGCGACGTCACCGAGCAGCGGCAGCTCCGCGAGCAGCTCATCCACTCGCAGAAGCTCGAGGCTGTCGGGCGCCTCGCCGGCGGGGTCGCCCACGACTTCAACAACCTGCTGACGGCGATCGGCGGCTACGCGGAGTTCCTCCTCGCCGGCTTCGAGGCCGACGACCCCCGCGCCGACGACGCCCGCGAGATCTGCAAGGCTGCCGACCGGGCGGCGGCGCTGACCCGCCAGCTGCTCGCCTTCAGCCGCCGTCAGGTGCTGCAGCCGGAGACTCTCGACCTCGGCGAGGTCGTGACCGAGATCGAGGCGCTGCTGACCCGGCTGCTCGGGCCGGACGTGGAGCTGGCGGTGTCGCTGGACGAGGGTTGCTTCGTCGAGGCCGACCGGGGTCAGCTGGAGCAGGTCCTGACGAACCTCGTCGTCAACGCCCGCGACGCGATGCCGGAGGGCGGTCTGCTCTCGATCCGCGTGAGCGGCGCCCTCGAGGAGTCCGGCCCGGTCGTCCAGCTGTCCGTCGCCGACACCGGCGAGGGAATGGACGAGACCACGCGTGACCAGGCGTTCGAGCCCTTCTTCACCACCAAGGACAAGTCGAAGGGAACGGGGCTCGGGCTCGCGACCGTCTACGGGGTCGTCACCCAGTCGGGCGGCCGCGTCGCGATCGAGTCCGAGCTCGGCGTCGGCTCCTGCGTCACCGTCGTGCTGCCGCTCGTCGCCGGCCCCGTCGAGGAGCAGGAGCTCCCGGCGAGCATCGAGCAGCTGCAGCTGCGCTCGGAGACGATCCTGCTCGTGGAGGACGAGGAGATGATCCGCCGGCTCGCGAGCGACGTCCTTCGCCGCGCCGGCTTCACGGTCCTCGCCGCCGGCAGCGGGATGGAGGCGCTCGAGTTGCTTCGTGCGAACGAGGTCGACCTCCTGCTCACCGACGTGGTGATGCCCGGGATGAGCGGCCCCGACCTCGCCCGCGTGGCGGTCGCGGTGCGTCCCGGCCTCCGCGTCCTCTTCACCTCGGGCTACACGAACGAGCCCGAAGAGCTCCTCGCCGAGCCCGACGCCGCGTTCATCGCCAAGCCGTTCTCCCCCAGTCCCTCACCGCGAAGGTGCGCGAGGTGCTGGAGGCGCGTCAGCCCGCGTAGCCGTCCCCGCGGCCGTCGCTGCCGCCGACGAGCGCCTCGCCCTCGGCGAGGATGCACTGTCCGACGCCGAAGCCGTCCACCTCGGGCGAGACGGCGACGTCGTGCCCGAGCGCCCGCAGGGCGGCCGCCTCCGCCTCGAGACCTGGCTCGATCTCCACGTGGCGTCCCTCTTCGACCCGGAAGCGGGGCGCGTCGAGCGCGCGCTGCGGGTCGAGCCCGCGGTCGACGAGCCCGTGCACGACCTGGACGTGGCCCTGCGCCTGCATCGGGCCGCCCATGACGCCGAACGGCCCCCAGAGCTCGCCGTCGCGGAGGAGCAGGCCCGGGATGATCGTGTGGAACGGCCGCTTGCCCGGCTCCAGCCGGTTGGGGTGCCCGGCCTCGGCCGTGAACCCCCAGGCGCGGTTCTGGAGGCTCACCCCCGTGTCGCCCGCTCGGATGCCGGAGCCCCAGTGGTAGTACTGAGACTGGATCAGCGAGATCGCGTTCCGGTCGCCGTCGACGGCGCAGAGGTAGGTCGTGCCGCCGCGCGGCGCCGTCGAGGGGGCGGGGTCGAGCGCCCGGTCGGGCGTGACGAGCGCGCGCCGCTCCGCCAGCTGGTCGGGGTCGAGCAGGAACGCGGGGAAGGGCGCGTCCGCGAAATGGCCGTAGGCATCGGCGAGCGCCAGCTTCGTCGCCTCGATCCGGCTGTGCAGCGTGTCCGGCAGCTCCTCGAGCAGCCCGAGGGCGATCAGCGCCGCCGCTCCCTGGCCGTTCGGCGGCAGCTCGCAGACCTCGACGCCGCGATACCGACGGCGGAGCGGCTCGACCCATTCGGAGCGCTGGTCGGCGAGATCCTCCTCGGCGAGCCAGCACGAGGCCGCGATCTGCTCGGCGACGCTGCCCCGGTAGAAGGCGTCGGGGCCTTCGGCAGCGATCCGGCGCAGGGTCGCCGCGAGGTTCGGGAAGCGGAAGACCTCGCCGAGCCTCGGCGCGGGGGAAGGCGCGCGCGGGCTGCCCGCCCAGCTCGCGGCCACGCGCTCCGTCGCGGCCACGCCCTGCTCGGCTGCGTCGATCGCATCCGCGAGCAGGGCGTCGAGGCCGAGTGTGCCGTAGCGCTCGGCGAGGTCGGCCCAGGCGCGGACCGAGCCCGGCACGGTCACGGACGCGGGGCCGAACTCGGTCGCCTCGGCCCCGTCGGGCAGCTCCCGGGGCGAACGGCCCGACCCGTTCAGGCCCGCAAGCGTCCCGTCCCACCAGACCTGCGCGAAGAGGTCGCCGCCGATCCCGGTGTGCCCCGGCTCGGCGACGCAGAGCATCGCCGCGGCGGCGAGCGCGGCGTCGACGGCGTTGCCGCCGCGCTCGAGCACCCGGCGCCCTGCGCGCGTCGCGAGCGGGTGGCTCGTCGCCACCATCGACTCTCGGAGGACGGTCGGTCTGCGCATTTGCAGCTACTTTGCGGGGTGATGGTCTCGGGGATCGACCATGTTCAGCTTGCCGCTCCGCCCGGCTGCGAGGAGCAGGCGAGGGGCTTCTTCGGCGACCTCCTGGGGCTCGCGGAGCTCGCGAAGCCCGAGCCGCTCGCGGCGCGCGGCGGCGTCTGGTTCGCCTGTGGCGCGCAGCAGCTCCACATCGGGGTCGAGGAGGGATTCGCTCCGGCACGCAAGGCGCATCCAGCATTTCAGGTCGCGGCCTACGAGGCGCTGCTCGACCGGCTCCGGGTCGCGGGAGTCGCTGTCGAGCCGGACGAGACGCTCCCCGGCGTCCGCCGCGCGTATGTCGCCGACCCCTGGGGGAACCGGATCGAGCTCGTCGACGCAGGCTCAATCCATACGGATTTCGGCCGATAAACCCAGCGATGGACAAAGTCAAAGGAACCGAGCGCATCCTCATCGTCGACGACGAGGCGCCGATCCGCACCCTGCTCGCGCGGCTCCTGTCCGCGCACGGGTTCGACTGCGAGACGGCCGAGAGCGCCGCGGAGGCGCGCCGGATCCTCCCGCACGGCCGGATCCAGCTCGTGCTCTCCGACGTGAACATGCCGGGCGAGTCCGGGCTCGACTTCGCCGCCGAGGTCGCGAGCGACTATCCCGACACCGCCGTCGTCATGGTCACGGGCCTCGACGACCGCGCCTACGCCGAGCACGCGCTCGCCCACGGAGCCTACGGCTACGTCCTCAAGCCCTTCAAGCCGAACGAGCTGATCATCAACGTCGTCAACGCGCTCCGGCGCCGCGCCCTCGAGGTCGAGAACCGCGGCCACCGGGAGCGGCTGGAGCACACCGTGCTCGAGCGGACGGCGACGCTGCGCGACACGATCAGCCGGCTCGAGAGCTCCGACCACGAGCTGCGCCGGCTCCGCGAGGAGACGATCCAGCGCCTCTCCTGGGCGGCCGAGTTCCGCAACCAGGAGACCGGGCAGCACATCGTCCGGATGAGCCTCTACTGCGCCCTGCTCGCCCGGCTCGCCGGTCTCGACGCCGAGCGCGCGGAGCTGATCCGGATCGCGAGCCCCATGCACGACGTCGGCAAGATCGGGATCCCCGACCGGATCCTGCTCAAGCCCGGCAGCCTCACCGACGAGGAGCGGAAGGTGATGGAGGCCCACACCGAGATGGGCCACAGGATCCTCGTCGGCTCCGGGGTGGAGCTGCTCGAGCTCGCGGCCGAGATGGCGCTGACCCACCACGAGCGGATCGACGGGAAGGGGTATCCGCGCGGGCTCGCCGGCGACGAGATCCCGATCGAGGGCCGGATCGCCGCCGTCGCGGACGTCTTCGACGCCCTCACCTCCGACCGCGTCTACCGCGGCGCCTACCAGCCCGAGGAGGCCCGCGAGATGATGCTCGAGGGCCGGGGCACGCAGTTCGACGCCGAGCTGCTCGACCTGCTTCTTCGCCGCGTGGCCCGACGTGCTCGCGATCCGCCGCGCCGCCACCGACGGCGCCGCGTCGAGCGCGCTCTACTCCCGCGCCTCCTAGCTCAGGCCGCGCGGCGCGACGCGACCCGGATCGCCCGCGAGCGGTCGGGATCGGCGCCCGGCACCAGCCCGAGCCCCCAGCCCTTCATCAGGTAGAGCCCCGCGAGCCCGGCCCACTCCTCGTAGGGGGCCAGCACCTCGGCCGTCTCGGGCAGCTCGACCCAGCGGCCGCGGAGGGCGGACACGAGCTTGACGAGCGAGAGGTCGCCGACGAGCCCGAAGCGGTAGCTGCCGAGCCCCTCGAGGCCGACGACGCCGAGCGACCAGGGCCCGAAGCCGCGCTCCCGCAGGAGTCGCGCCTCGACCGCGTCCTCGGGGAGCTCGCGCAGCCGCTCGAGGTCGAGCGTGCGGCAGAGCCGGACGAGGGAGGAGGCGCGGTGGGTGGCGAGGCCGAGCCGCCGCATCTGGACGGGGGAGAGGGCGCCGATCGCCTCGCGCGTCGGGGCCGGCTCGCCGATCGTCCTGATCACGGCCCGCTCGATCTGGCGTGCGAGCCGCGCCTCGATCAGCTGGCCGCAGATCGCCCGGAGCACGGCCTGGGCCACCGTCGGGAGCCGCAGCGGCCGCAATCCGCGCAGCTCCCGGATCGAGGGGCCGAGCAGCGGGTCGCGCCGGAACCGGCGCACGAACTCGGTCGTGTCGTCGTCGAGCGCGAGCATGAAGCGGGCGAGCCGCAGCCCCGCCTCGTCGGGCGCGCGGACGACGACGGTGCCGTCCGGGCGCTGCCACGCGGCCGCCAGCCCGCCCCCGGGGAGCGGGCTCTCCCAGGTGTCGCGGCGGGCGCTGAGGCGGAGCGAGTACGGCCCGGCGGGCCTGACGGCGTCCTGGAGCACTGCGGCAGACCTTACTGTTCACCCCTGATGAGGCCGGTCGACGCCATCTCGCTCCGCTCGCGGCGCCGCAAGTTCGACCTCTTCATGGCCGCGCTGCGCCCGACCGCGGAGACGACGGTGCTCGACGTCGGCGTCGACGACTTCGGGTTCGGCGAGCACCACGAGACCGACCACGGCGGCTGCGGCACGCTCAACTACTTCGAGAACGCCTACCCGTGGCCGGAGCGGATCACCGCCCTCGGGCAGCACGAGGGGACGACGTTCCGCGAGCACTATCCCCGGATCCCCTACGTCCAGGGCGACGCCACCGCGCTCCCGTTCGAGGACGGCGCGTTCGACATCGTCTACTCGAACGCCGTGATCGAGCACGTCGGCGACCGCGAGCGCCAGCGCCGGTTCGTCGAGGAGACGCTGCGGGTCGGCCGCCGCGTCTTCATCACGACCCCGAACCGTTGGTTCCCCGTCGAGGTGCACACGCGGCTGCCGCTCGTCCACTGGCTGCCCGACCCCGCGGCGCACCGCGTCTACGACCTCACGCGGAAGCCGTGGGCGAAGGAGAACCACCTGCTCGGGCCGGCCGAGCTCGCCTCGCTCTTCCCGGGCAACGTCCGGATCGTCAACCTCCGGATGACGCTGGCGGCGATCGTTGGCTAGCCGGTTCGGGCGCTTCGCCCTGCTCGCGTTCGTCGTGGGCCTGCCGCTCCACAACCTCGCGATGGCCGAGCTCTGGGACCTGGGCGTCCGCGGCAACGCGCTCGACGCCGTCTCCGCCTGGAAGGAGGCGCTGCTCGCGGTCGCGCTGGCCCTCGTCGTCGTCGAGCGCCGCGGGCTGCCCTTCAAGGCGACGGCGACGGACTGGCTCGCGTTCGCCTACGGCGCGATCGTGCTCGTCTACGCGCTGATCCCGCAGGGCTGGCTGGGCGGCAACGCCGACGCGCACGGGATCCTCTTCGCCGTCCGTCACGACCTGACCCCGCTCGCCGCGTACGTGCTCGGGCGCAGCCTCTCCTTCGGCCGCGACGACCTGCGCCGGATCGGGGTCGCGATCGTCGCCGTCGCCGCGGCCGTCGCCGCCTGGGGCCTCGTGGACATCTACGCGCTCGGGCTCGACACGTGGCGCCGCTCCGGGGTGCCGGGCTGGTACCGCGAGCAGCTCGGCCTCCGCTACGACGGGCTCTCGGGGCTGCCGGAGAACTTCGTCTACAACACCGGCGACGAGCGCCCGCTGCGCCGGCTCGTCTCCACGTTCCTCAGCCCGCTCGCGACGGGCTACCTGCTCGTCGTGGCGCTGCTCGCGTCGACGGCGCTCGGCCGGCGGCGCTGGCTGCCCGCAGCGACCGCGCTCGCGTTCGTCGGCCTCCTCTTCACCTACTCGCGCACCTCGATCGCCGCGCTCGCCCTCGGGCTGGCCGTCCTCGCCTGGGCGCTCCGCTCGTGGCTCCCGCTCGCGGCCGCCGTGCTCGTCGCCGTCGTCGGCGTCGCGTTCGTCGAGGCCTATCCGTCGATCGGCCCGCGCGACGCGTACACGCCCGCCGAGCTCGAGTTCCAGCGCGCCGGCGGCCAGGAGGAGCCGACGAGCGGCGACGCGACGAGCTTCGGCGAGTCGTCGGTCTCGCAGCCACCTCGACAGCCTCCGCGACGGGATCGGCACCGTCGCCGCGCCATCCGTGGGGCTACGGGCCCGGGAACGCCGGCGTCACCGCGAAGCGGACGGGCGAGGAGATCAAGGCCGGCGAGTCGACCTACACCGAGCTGGGCGCCGACCTCGGCCTGCTCGGGATGCTCGCGTTCGTCGCGTGGAACCTCGCGCTCCTCGCGCGGATCTTCCGGCGCGCCCCGTGGCTCGCCGCCTCGCTCGCGGCGGTGCTCGCGCTCGGGATCCAGACCGACGTGATCGGCGTCCACTGGCTCGCCTTCGTCGTCTGGCTGCTCGCGGGCGAGCGCGCCTGACTGGCTCTTGAGGAGTCGGGGGGCCGTGCCGATATGGCCTGCATGGAGACGCTTTCCACCCCGATCCGGCGCCAGCTCGGCACGATCATGGTCGAGAACGGCCTGATCAGCCAGGAGCAGCTCGCGGTCGCGCTCGAGGAGCAGCGCCGCACCTCGCAGCCGCTCGGTGCCGTCCTGATCGACCTCCGGCTCGCCTCGCCGGGCGCGATCGCGAACGCGCTCGCCGAGCAGCACGGCGGCCTGCTGAAGACGGAGTACGGCGTCAGCGCCGGCCTTGCCCGCGCGCGAGCCGGCCGCCCCGTCGGAGCCGCTCGACCCGATCGCCGACCGCGACGCGACGATCGCGGCGCTGCTCGAGGACGTGGAGGCGCTGCAGAAGATGGTCGACGTCGGCCGAGAGCACTTCGCCGCCGCCGCCCGCCGCTACGACCAGCTCTTCGCCGAGCTGCGCGCCGTCACCGCGGAGCGCGACGCGCTCGCCGCCCGGCTCGCCGTCCCCGTCCTCGAACGGGCGTACGATCTCGCCGTGAGCGAGATCGACCCGCAGGTGCGGATCGGCCACGTCCACCTGAAGGTGGCCGAGATCGAGCGCTCGCTCGCCTTCTACTGCGGCGTGCTCGGCTTCGAGCTGCAGCAGCGGCTGGGCGACGAGGCCGCGTTCGTCTCGGCCGGCGGCTACCACCACCACATCGCGATCAACACGTGGGAGTCGAAGGGCGGCTCGCCGCCTCCGCCCGGCACGACCGGGCTCTTCCACCTCGCCGTCCTCTACCCCGACCGGCGCACGCTCGCCGACGCGCTCCGGCGCGTGGTCGGCGCCGGGATCCGGCTCACCGGCGCCTCCGATCACGGCGTCAGCGAGGCGCTCTACCTGCGCGACCCGGACGGGAACGGCGTCGAGCTCTACCGCGACCGGCCCGAGGCGCGAGTGGCCGCGCGCCGCGGACGGCTCGGTGGCGATGTTCAGCGCGCCGCTCGACCTCGACTCGCTCCTCGCCGAGACATGACCGGCGCGATCCCCCTCGAGAGCCTGCGCCTCAGCGAGACCGCCGACCTCTTCGAGGGCCGCGACCACGGCTCGCCGATCTCGTTCTTCGTCACCCGGAACCGGCAGGGCACGGGCCCGACCTGCACGTCCATCCCTACGTCGAGACGTTCATCGTCCGCGAGGGCGCCGCGCGCTTCACGGTCGGGGAGAAGACGGTCGACGTGGCGGCGGGGCACTGCGTCGTCGTCCCCGCGAACACCCCGCACGGGTTCAAGGCGACGGCGGACGGGATCACCCACGTGATCGGAATCCACGCGAGCGACCACGTGCAGCAGACCTGGCTCGACGACTAGGCCGAGGCCGGCGGGAGAGCCCGGAGGCCCTCCCGCTCGACCGCTGCCGGGCCTGCGAGGCGGAGTCCGAGCCTCACGAGCCAGCCTCCGACGCGAATGCGGGCAGCGCCCTCGCGGCGAGGAGTGGTGGTTGCGTCCGACCGCAGGAGCTCCAGGCGCTCCGCCGCGATCAGCCTCGTCGTTCGGTCGTCCAGGTACACGCTGCTCACCTCCACATCGACTTGCTCGACGTTCACTTACTTGAAGGCGAACGATATCAAAGAGCGGGTAGCTTGACGTCAAGAGACTTTCTGTCAAGATACGCTGCGGAGATGAAGGAGACCCCCGACCACGTCGACAACTGGATGAACAGCTGTCTGACGGAGTTGCCCGGGCTCGACCTCGAGGTCGAGGGGATCGTGGAGCGGATCCAGCACCTCGAGAAGCGGATCGGCCGGATGCTCGAGGCCACGCTCGCCGAGTTCGGGCTCAACTCCGGGGAGTGGCGCGTGCTCGGCGCGCTGCGCGCTGCCGGAGAGCCGTACCGGGCCTCGCCGGGCTTCCTCGCGAAGCGCTTCGAGCTGACGACCGGCGCGATGACGAACCGGATCGACCAGCTGGAGGAGGCGGGCCTCGTCCGGCGCCTCCGCGACCCGGACGACCGCCGCGGCGTGATCGTCGAGCTGACGCCGAAGGGGCTGAAGGTCTGGGAGAGCGCTGTCGGCGCGCAGGCGAAGAAGGAGCAGTTCGTCGCCGCCGGCCTGACGAAGGCCGAGCAGAAGCAGCTGAACAGCCTCCTCCGCCGCATGGTGCACGCGGCGGAGTCGCCCGACGTCGGCTAGCCCTCCTCGCCCCCGTGCGCGGCGACCGCGAGCGGCTGGAAGCGCCGCCACGTCGCGAGCCGCTGCTCGTAGTCGGCCTCGGCGATCGCGAGCGGCGCCTTGCCGAAGAAGACGCGGAGCGGCGGCTCGTCCATGTCGACGAGCTTCAGGATCGGCCCGCGCGTCGCCGTCGGGTCGCCCGGCTCGACGTTGCGCCTGCGCTCGGCGCTCGCCGCGCGCACCTCGGCGTAGGCGGGGTTCTCCTCCGCGCGCCGGGCGGAGTCGCCGGCCCAGTCGGTCGAGAAGCCGCCGGGCTCGATCAGCGTCACCTTGATGCCGAAGCCCGCGACCTCCTGGGCGAGCGCCTGGCTCAGCCCCTCGAGCGCCCACTTGGAGGCGTGGTAGATCCCGACGGTCGGGAACGCGGAGATCCCGCCGATCGAGGAGACCTGGACGATGTGCCCGCCGCCCTGCTCGCGCAGGAGCGGGATCGCGGCCTGGGTGACCCAGAGGGCGCCGAAGAGGTTCGTCTCGATCTGGTCGCGCGCGTCGGCCTCGCTCAGCTCCTCGACCATCCCGAACTGGCCGTAGCCCGCGTTGTTGACGACGACGTCGAGCCGGCCGAAGTGCTCGTGGGCGCGGGCGACCGCGGCGAAGTCCGCCGCGCGGTCGGTGACGTCGAGCTCCAGCGGCAGCACGGCGTCGCCGTGCGCCTCGACGAGGTCGTCCAGGCTGGACGTGTTCCGGGCGGTCGCGGCCACCTTGTCGCCGCGCTCGAGGGCGGCGAGCGCCCACTCCCGGCCGAAGCCGCGGGACGTCCCCGTGATGAACCAGACCTTGCTCATGTGTCTCCCTCTCCGCCGGCGTGTGTTCCTCGCACCTCCCCGGAGCCGCCCGTCCCGAACCGGATCGCCTACGATTCGGGCATGCCCAGGGGGTACGAGGAAGGCCCGGTCGCCGAGGAGGCCGAGCGCCGCCGCGACGAGCTCGCGCGCGGCGTCAAGACCGAGCGGGTCGAGGAGCGGCTCGCCGTCGTCGGCTCGACCGCGGACGATCCCGAGCGGCACTTCCTCGGCTGGCGCGACGAGGTCGACCCGGACGAGCTCTTCGCCTCGGGCGCGGCCTGGGGGATCGCCGTCGTCCGGCGCCCGGCCGACTCCGTGTCATGACACTGATACAACTAGAGCAGGCATGCCGAAGGCGGTAGAGCAGCTCGAGCAGGTGATCATCCGCTTCGCGGGCGACTCAGGCGACGGCATGCAGCTGACGGGCGACCGCTTCACGAGCGAGACGGCGCTGATGGGGAACGACCTCGCGACGTTCCCGGACTTCCCCGCCGAGATCCGCGCGCCCGCCGGCTCGCTCCCGGGCGTCTCCGGCTTCCAGCTCCACTTCGCCGACCACGACATCCTCACCCCCGGCGACGCGCCGAACGTGCTCGTGGCGATGAACCCGGCGGCGCTGAAGACGAACCTGCGCGACCTGCCGAAGGGCGGGACGCTGATCGTCGACACCGACCAGTTCAAGGAGCGCAACCTCCAGAAGGCCGGCTACGAGTCGAGCCCGCTCGAGGACGGCTCGCTCGAGGGCCTGCACGTCCACACCGTCGCGCTCACCTCGATGACCGTCGAGGCGCTGAAGGGGATCGAGGGGATCACCCCGCGCGAGGCCGAGCGCTCGAAGAACTTCTTCGCGCTCGGGCTGATGAGCTGGCTCTACAACCGGCCCACCGAGGGGACGCTCGAGTTCATCGAGACGAAGTTCGGCAAGCGGCCGCAGATCGCCCAGGCGAACGCGACCGCCTTCAAGGCCGGCTACGCGTACGGCGAGACCTCCGAGGACTTCGCCGTCTCCTACGAGGTCGCGCCCGCGCCGATGCAGCCGGGCACCTACCGCCAGATCACGGGCAACACGGCGCTCTCGCTACGGCCTGATCGCCGCGGCGAAGCTCGCGGGCCTCGACCTCTTCCTCGGCGCCTACCCGATCACGCCGGCCTCCTCGATCCTGGAGGAGCTCGCCGGGCACAAGTCCTTCGGCGTCAAGACCTTCCAGGCCGAGGACGAGATCGCCGCGGTCGGCGCGGCGCTCGGCGCGGCCTTCGGCGGCGCGCTCGGGATCACGACCTCGGCCGGGCCCGGGAGTGGTGCTGAAGGCCGAGACGATCGGCCTGGGGATCATGCTGGAGCTGCCGCTGCTCGTCCTCGACATCCAGCGCGCCGGCCCCTCGACGGGGATGCCGACGAAGCCGGAGCAGGCCGACCTGCTGATGGTGCTCTTCGGCCGGAACGGCGAGAGCCCGGTGCCGGTGGTCGCGGCCTCGACGCCCGCCCAGTGCTTCCACGCCGCGATCGAGGCGGCCCGGATCGCGCTCAAGTACCGGACGCCCGTCTACCTCCTCTCCGACGCGTACCTCGCGAACGGCTCCGAGCCGTGGCTGATCCCGGACGTGGCGAGCCTGCCCGACATCTCGACCTCGTTCGCCGAGCCCGCGCGCGACGGCGCTCCCTTCCACCCGTACTCGCGCGACCCGGACACGCTGGCGCGCCCGTGGGCGATCCCCGGCACCGCCGGGCCTCGAGCACCGGATCGGCGGGCTCGAGAAGGCCGACGTCACCGGCGCGATCTCCTACGACGCCGACAACCACGACCTGATGACGCGGATGCGCGCGGCCAAGGTCGCGGCGATCGCGAACGACATCCCGCTGCTCGAGGTCGACGATCCCGGCGGCGCGGACACGCTCGTGCTCGGCTGGGGCTCGACCTACGGCCCGATCGGCGCCGCGGTCAAGCGCGTCCGCCGCTCCGGGCACAAGGTCGCGCCGGCGCACCTGCACCACCTGAACCCGTTCCCGCGCAACACCGGCGACGTCCTCCGCACCTACGACAAGATCCTGATCCCCGAGATGAACCTCGGCCAGCTCCTCAAGCTCGTCCGGGCCGAGTTCCTCGTCGACGCGCACGGCTACAACAAGGTGCGCGGGCTCCCGTTCAAGGCCTCCGAGCTGGCCGACGCGATCACGGCCCTGGTGGAGTCGTGAGGCCGAAGAAGGCGCGTCCCGACGGGCGGAAGCTCCTGCTGAAGGAGAAGCCGTACACCTTCCGGCAGCGGAAGGACGGGAGCGTGGCCGTCTTCTGGCGCCGGGTCCCCGCCGCGACGCTCACCGGCAAGCTCGCCCAGAACTTCCTCGCCACCGCGTCCGAGTGCAGCGGCGAGGAGCTGCAGCTCCTGCTCGCGCGGGCGACCGGCAACTTCAAGCGCGGGAACGAGAGGACGGTATGAGCGACCTGATCCAGCTCTCCGCGAAGGACTTCAAGTCCGACCAGGAGGTGCGCTGGTGCCCGGGCTGCGGGGACTACGCGATCCTGAACGCCGTCCAGAGCTTCATGCCCGAGCTCGGGCTCAAGCGCGAGAACATCGTCTTCGTCTCCGGGATCGGCTGCGCCGCGCGCTTCCCGTACTACATGGAGACCTACGGGATGCACTCGATCCACGGCCGCGCGCCGGCGATCGCGACCGGGCTCTCGGTCACGCGCCCCGACCTCTCCGTCTGGGTCGTGACCGGCGACGGCGACTCGATGTCGATCGGCGGCAACCACCTGATCCACGCGCTCCGCCGGAACGTGAACCTGAAGATCCTGATGTTCAACAACCGGATCTACGGGCTGACGAAGGGCCAGTACTCGCCGACCTCCGAGCTCGGCAAGGTGACGAAGTCGACCCCGATGGGCTCGCTCGACCAGCCGTTCAACCCGCTCTCCCTGGCGATCGGCGCCGAGGCGACCTTCGTCGCCCGCGCGATCGACACGGACAAGAAGGAGCTGACCGAGGTGCTCCGCGCCGCCGCCCAGCACCGGGGGAGCGCC
This sequence comes from uncultured Gaiellaceae bacterium, assembly GCA_963846665.1. Taxonomy (GTDB): domain Bacteria; phylum Actinomycetota; class Thermoleophilia; order Gaiellales; family Gaiellaceae; genus Gaiellasilicea. The sequence continues at coordinate 1,726,403 of CAWJWW010000002.1, read as the reverse complement.
TTCGTCGAGATCTACCAGAACTGCAACATCTACAACGACGGCGCCTTCGACTTCGTCCGCGAGCAGAAGGAGAACCGGCTGTATCTCGAAGCACGGCGAGCCGATCGTCTGGGGCGACAAGGGCATCAGGCTGCTGCCGGACGGCTCACCGGAGATCGTCAGCGCCTCCGACCCGGGCCTGCTCGTCCACGACGCCCATGCCCACGAGCCGGCGCACGCCTTCGCCCTCAGCCGGATGACGCAGTCGGTGATCGGCGCGACCCCGATGGGCGTCTTCCGCGCCGTCGAGCGCCCGGTCTACGACGACCTGATGGCCGAGCAGATCAGCGTCGCGAAGGCGAAGGGCGAGGGGGAGCTGGCGGGGCTGCTGGCGGGCGGGGATACCTGGACGATCTAGTAGCAGAGCCTAGAACCGGATGACGTCGTCAGCGACCGTATGCGACAACGTGTCGGCATCCGTCCCATCGCTGCCGAGACGCTAAACAGCGCAGCGATCGCATCGATCGAGCCATCCCTGAAGTGAGATGTCAGACTTGGGAATCCCTAAGATCGGAGGGAAGCTCGTTATTAGTCCCATTCTTGCCGCTATCGATGCCGCCGAAGTATCTCGATTGTCACACTTAAACGAGAATGTTCTCTTCGAGCTAGGTTATGCAATTGGCTCGCGTTCGAAGATCTGGCTGTTACGGGATCCGTTCAGAGAAGAATGCCAATCGTGACTGGAAGAAGATGAGCACTCTACGACGGTCGGGTTCGAGTCGTACGGAGCAAACTTCTGAACCATTCGCATAGCCTGTCTCTAAATGGATCGGCCCGATCTCCATAGGGGTCGTCAATATTCGACGACAGAGATCGCGCTCGGCAATGGAGGCCGATGTCGACGCCTGCAGCTGTTCTACGTCCAAGGTCTACACGACAATGATGCGTCCCTAGGGCTGACAATAGCAATCACGCGCGAGGCAGGAATTGCCGTGGTGATGCGCGCCGTAGTCTCGCTCTAGATTACAAGGATCTGCTGTATATCTCCGTACCGCGGAGTATTGCGTGGCTCATGTGATGTGGTTGCGGAACACCTCGCTGTCGCGTATGCGGAAATCAAAAAGGGGGCTTACGGGCGTCCCGCCTGCAGCTTTCGACCGAGCTCAAGCGCTTCGCCTTCGAACCATGTTGCGGAGAACGAATCGGACGTCCTTGACTGAGTACTTCCTTGAGCACGCCCGCGTTTGAGGATATCTTGGCCCGAGCGACAGTCTTTGCGGCGAAAAGGCGGGGATCGCGTTCTCCAAGCCGCCTCGCGACTCAGAGAAGACAAGCGCAATCTCGTTTGCGAGATCTACCAGGTTACGAGATCCAACTCCGTAATGCGGCTGCTCCACGCGTACTCGGAGCGGGATGAGAAGGGGTATGTGGTTGAGAGCTCTTTGGAAGTTTCTTCTTTACTCGAGATTGCTCTTTCCGCCGCGGCAGAAATTACGCGGCGGCCATATGGTGTTGCGCGGGATCCTGCAGAGTGGGAGTTAGTCAGATCCCGATGATGCGGAGTTTCTAACACAGGATTTGGTGTCCGCCTTGAACGAGTCTTGGCCGAGGACCAGGTCTCGCGACGTTGCGGTATCGGACGAGAGCGGTCTCCGAGCCGCGCCTAGGTGCGTAGCGTCACGCGACTGCGACGCGAACTTGCACGAATAAGTCTCGCATCGCCGTGCTAGTGGATAACCTTGATCGTGCCTGGGAGCGAACCGAGGATTAGCGCGAGCTGCAGTGGTCGAATCACCCGATGCGAGTTTATACGGTCGCCGCAGCAAGACAACGTGCTGCCTTTGACAATGGCCGTCTTTGTGCGAAGTGACATTTTTCGACCGTGGGAGGGCGCCAAAACCCGACAAGTTGCCGGCGACGAGGCTGGAGTGGCGGGATCGTGACCTTCTGCTCCGCGTCGTGGAGCGAGCGCTAGACGCCTTGCCACGCGGGAGCATTCCGCGGAGCCTGAAGAGGCTCCGGCTCAATACTTTTGTCCGTCGGTTGGAGGTATCATTGGCGAGACGAGTGCTCCCGCGACCGAGGGATATTGTGTTTTCTGCAATGCGGCGATCACGACCGAGTGATCACCGGCGGAGCGTATAGAGGAGGAGGACATTCTCGACGCGGAAGCTATTTACTCCGAATTTGGTTTGAGGCGCTTCTCGTCGAGGATGTGGGTGAGTTCGGGCACTGGAACTTCTTTCGCTTGGGCTGGGTTGCGGCGTACTTCGTGAAGACGCGTGACGCACTCACAGGGCGGGGCGTTGGTGAAGCGGCCAGACTGGGCGATGTGAAGGGCTATTTGCGCTCGCTGTCGTTTCTGGGGGTGGAAATCGCAGTTGACGGTTCGACTTTTCTGAAGAAGAGCGAGAGATGAGGAGGGCCGACGCTCTTTCGCGGCGCGCCCTGAGAGGCCGTTACGCAGTGCATCCCGCCTTCCGCGCATATCTTGAGATGGTGGAACCAGATGAACGACACCGACAACTGGCGATGGATGCTAGTTGACGTCGGGCAGCAATTGCTTTAGACGACGCCGCCGCGGTGGTTACACGCTTCAGATCGGGTCCGGTCTGTACTCGGGCAATTCTCCGTTTGCGAGGGGCGCGGACGTCCAATCGCAGCGATGAGCCTCGGTCCCTGGCCGAGCGTCGAGGCTGCCGGCCGCTGGCGCGTAGATCCGGGGTCAGGTCTTGCCGCGAGCGGTGCTCAGCCGAGATGCGAGGAGCTCGCTGGAGCGATGCGAGACCGAGCTCTCCGACGTCGTGCTGCGCGTCGGCTAGTCGCGCTTGCGCACGTAGCGGAGCCGCACGCCCGCGTCGCCGTACTCGCTCAGCTCGACCCGCTCCCACTGCGTCAGCGGGAACGAGCCGTCCGCGAGCGCCGGGCCGGCGCCGACGAGGGTGGGGGCGACGGTCAGGATCAGCTCGTCCAGCAGGTCGGCCGCGAGCAGCTGGCCGGCGAGGTCGCCGCCGCCGATCAGCCACGTCCGCGTGTGGCCGCGGCTCTCGATCTCCCGGACGAGGTCGGCGAGGTCGCCCGCGAAGGTCTCGACCCCCTCGGCGCCCGGGAGCTCGTCCGGGCGTGTGCGAGCGGGAGACGAGCCAGCACGGCTTGTCGGCGTACATCCAGGAGCCGTGGCGGACGAGGAACTCCCAGGTGCCGCCGCCCATGATCAGCGAGTCGCACGTCTCGTAGAAGCGCTCGTAGTCCCCCTCGGGGCCGCCCGCCAGCGTCTCCAGGAACGCGAGGTCGTGGTCGGGGCCGGCGATCCGGCCGTCCAGGCTCAGCGCGGCGTAGTAGACGATCACGCGCCGATCCTACGCCTCCCGCTAGCCGCCGTCCGCGCTGAAGTCGGGCACCGGCCGCGCGTCGGCCTCGGCCTTCGTCCCCGCGATCGCCGTTCTCGGCGATGTCGTCGATCAGCCAGTCCATCTCCTTGATCTCCCGCACCTGCGCCTCGATGATCCCGTCGGCCAGCTCGCGCACCCGCACGTCGTCGATGTTCGCCCGCTTGCTCGTCAGGATCGCGATCGAGTGGTGCGGGATCATCGCCTTCATGTACGAGGTGTCCTCGACCGTCGCCTGGCTGCGGACGAGGAAGAGCGCCAGCGCGAAGACGACGACGCTGCCGCCGAAGATCGCCGCGTTCACGACCCGGCTCTTGTACATCCCGAGCATGAAGCCGAGCATGATCACGGCCATCGTCGCGCCCATCACGAACGCCATGTAGAACCGCGTCTCGCTGAAGCGGACGTGGTCGAACGCGTACGTGTTCAGGTACATCAGCACGAACATCACGGCCGTCGACGTCGCGATCATCGCGCCGAAGCGCCGGTAGCTGCCGCCCATGTGCTCGCGCCGGGCCGGGGTCGCGTCGGTGTCCATCAGGCTCCTCTCGTCGGGATCGAGAGGCGCCTACCCGGGGGCTCAGGCCGCGAACGCGGGCAGGTCGAGCCCCTGCTCCTCGAACACCCGGCGCGGGCCGCCGAGGTCGAGGCAGCGGAGGAAGTGCGCCTGCAGGTTCGGGCGCTCCCACGCGGCGGGCTCGAGGAAGCGGCCCCAGCGGGTGAGCATGAAGAGGAAGAGGTCGGCGACCGTGCGCTCCTCGCCGATCAGCCAGTCGCGGCCCTCCAGCCTCGCCTCGATCAGGTCGTAGTACGAGCCGAGCGCGCGGTCGGCAGCCTCCTTGACGCCCTCGGTCGCGTGGCCCGCCGAGACGTAGCGCTCGGGGTAGAAGTGGCGCATCGCCGTCATCTGGACGGTGTTCGAGAGCCAGAGCAGCCAGCGGTAGGTCTCGGAGCGCTCGTCCGTCCCGGCCGCCGCGACGAGCCGCGCGTCGGGGAACCGCTCGGCGAGGTGGAGGCAGATCGCCGCCGACTCGGTCAGGACGAGGTCGCCGTGCTCCAGCGTCGGCACGCCGCCCCACGGGTTCAGCGCCAGGTACTCGGGCGTGTTGCGGCCCTCGCTGTCGCGCTCGACGCGGACGAGCTCGTAGGGCGCGCCGATCTCGGCGAGGGTCGCGTGCGGCGCCATCGCCGCGCTGCCGGGGAGGTAGTGGAGGCGCATCGGCGCGACTCTAGCGGCCGTCGTGGGTCGGGACATGAACCGAGCTCGAGAAGCTGCCCGCAAGTCGCGCCGACGCCTGCGTCGAGGCGACGTGCCCGACGAGTTGCGTGCGCACCTCGTCGTCGTCCGGGCGCCGCGGCAGCCCTGGTGGCGGCGCCGCTAGGCGGGCGCGCCCACGGGTGCAAAGGGCGGCGGTCCGAGCATCTCGATTCCGTGTGTGCGGCCCGAGGCCTCCATCCGCTCGCGGTCGGGCGGCGGCGCAGCGTCGAAGTCGGCGTGGGTCGCGGGCTCGCCGCCGTCGCGGAAGTAGGAGTCGTGCGTTCCGGGCGTGTTCAGGACGAGGAAGCGTGTCCGCTCGGTGGTCGCGACGAAGGCGTGGGGGACGCCGCGCCGGAGGGCGACGGTGTCGCCGGGCCCCGCTCGGTGCTCGGCGCCGTCGACGTGGAAGAGGAGCTCGCCGTCGAGGACGTAGAAGGTCTCGTCGCTCGGATCGGTGTGCAGCGGGGTCGCGCGGCCGCGGGCGATCGTGACCTCGACGAGCGAGAAGCCCCCGTCGCTCCACGCCCCAGGGTGCTTGACCGCCTGGTAGGCACCGGCGAACCAGAGGGTCTCGCCCTCGCCTGCGGGGACGACGCGGTACGGAGACTCGTTCATCGCAACTCCTTCATGGGATAGTGATACCATAAAGGAATGTCAGTCCCATATCAAGAGACGGGGCGTGTGCTCCAGAAGCGGCGGACGCTGGAGGCGCTCGTCGGGGCGGCCCGGTCGCTGCTCGCGAGCGGGGCGACGCCCACCGTCGAGGAGGCCGCCGCCGAGGCCGGGGTCTCGCGCACGACCGCCTACCGCTACTTCCCGACCCAGTCCGCGCTCATGCTCGCCGCCTACCCCGAGATCGCCCGCGAGTCGGTGCTCGGCGCCGACCCGCCCGCCGACGTCGACGCTCGCTTCGAGCTCGTCTTCGCCGAGATGGCGCGGCAGATCCGGGAGAACGAGGTGCCCCTGCGGGCGATGCTCCGGCTCTCGCTCGAGGCGCCCGCCGAGCGCGAGCGGCTTCTGCTTCGCAAAGGACGCCGCCGGCTCTGGGTCGCGGACGCGTTCGCGCCGCTCCAGGAGCGGATGACAGCGGCGGAGTTCGACCGGCTCGTGCTCGCGGTCACGGTCACGACCGGGATCGAGGCGTACGTCTGGCTGACCGACATGGGCGGGCTCACGGGTGAGGCGGCATTCGAGCTGATGCGCTTCTCGGCCCGGACCCTGCTCGACGCCGCTCGCTGAGCGACGCCGGGCTTACGCGCGCTGCCCGCGCAAGGCGGCGAGCAGCTCCTGGTGGCGCCGCTCCTCGTCGGGCATGCCCTCCTCGGCCGGGGTCTGCTCGTGCCGCGCCATCATCGCGCCCACCGGCTTGACGACGAAGAGGAAGACGGCGGTGCCGATCGCGGCGAACTGGATCGCGTCGGTGAGGAAGGCGCCGTAGCGGAAGACCGCGTCGTTGACCGTGAACGTGAGCCCGCTGAAGTCGGGCTTGCCGAAGATCGCCGCCACGATCGGCGTCACCAGGTTCTCGACGAGCGAGTTGACGACGGCGGCGAACGCAGCGCCCATCACGAACGCGACGGCCAGCTCGACGATGTTGCCGCGGAAGAGGAAGTTCTTCAGGTCGGTGAGCATGCGGGCTCCTCTGGGTCGGGGGCAGGAGGGAGAAAGTGTTGATTCAACACAAAGTCCGGGTCGCGACCGACTAGGCTCGCCCCATGAGCGCTCGCTGGATCCCGCGCGGCACCGCCCTCCCCGACGGGCTCGAGCACGAGCGCTTCCGCCTCCGGCCGATCACGATCCACGACGCGGTCAAGGACTACGCGACGGTGATGGGGAACCGCGAGCACCTCTGGTCGCTCTTCGGCGAGGCGTGGGGCTGGCCGCCCGCCGAGCTGACCCTCGAGGAGGATCTGATCGAGCTCGCGTGGCACCAGAAGGAGGGCGACCTGCGCCGCTCGTTCAACTTCGCCGTCGTCCCGCACGACGAGTCGCGGATCCTGGGCTGCGTCTACGTCGACCCGCCCACGAAGCAGGGCTTCGACGCCGAGGTCTTCTGGTGGGCCGTCCCCGGCGAGCCCGGGCTCGAGGAGGAGGTCGGCCGCGCCGCGACCGCCTGGGTCGAGTCCGAGTGGCCGTTCGAGCGGATCGCCTACCCTGGACGTGTGCAGACGTGGGACGAGTACGGGAAGCTGGAGGACGCCGACTGATGGACACCTTCGTCGCGATCCTCGTGACCGCCTTCGTCTTCGTCTCGATCGCCGCTCTGCTCGCCGTCTTCGTCTGGGGCGCGCGGAAGGACGGCGAGGAGGACAAGGACGTGCAGCGCAAGCTCGGGATCCGCCGCAAGACCCGAATCGGCAGCTAGCTCGGCAGTTAGCTCGGCTTCTTCGGCCTCGGCTGCTTCAGCGGCCTGAGCGCCCCGGGCGCGAGCGCGCTCTTGCCCCGGACCGGGGTCGCGCGCTTCGTCGTCTTCGTCCGGCCGGGCGCGGTGGCGCTCTTGCCCTGCGCAGGCTTCGCGGGCCGGAGCGGCTGCTTCCACGCAGGTGCCTTCGGCGCCGCCTTCGACTTCGCCGCCACCTTGGTCGCCGGGGCGGGCTTCGGCGCGAGGCCGGCCTTCGCGACCTGCTTCCGGAGCTTCCTCGCCACGCCCGGCCGCCTGCTTCGCCCGCTGCGCCACGGCCTTCTCCGGGCGGCGTCACCGGCGGCGACGGCTGCGCGCGCGGGGGCCGGCGTCGAGCGCGCCGGCTTCGCGGGGGCCGCGGGGCCCTCCAGCTGCTTGACGCCCTCGTAGCCCGCGCCGCCCGCCACGGCGACGACGGTGAGCCCGACGGCGACCTTCGCGGCGATCCCCGTCCCGGCGACGGCGGCGCCTCCGCCGACAGCGCCGGCCGCACCGAGCTGGCTCCGATCGTCGGCAGGCCGACGGCGGCGGACGCGCTCGGCGCGCCCTTGAAGAGCGTCAGCGAGAGCGGCAGCGGCAGGAACGCGAGCCCCTTGAACGCGCGACGCCGCTTCATCGAGATCGCGGCCGCCCGGGCGCAGGCCGGGCACTCGTCCAGATGGGCGGCGAGGCGGCGGCGCTCCTTGCGGCCGAGCCTCCGGTCGGACTGGACCGAGAGGGCCAGCTCGGCCCGCTCGCAGGTGACGAGGTTCTCCAGCTCCTCCGCCAGCGAGCGGCGCGCCCGGAAGAGCAGCCCTTCGAGGGCGGCGACGGAGACCTCGAGGATCTGGGCGATCTCCTTGTAGGGGCGGCCCTCCAGCTCGCGGAGGACGAGCGCCTCGCGCTGCGCGCTCGGGATCCGCTGCAGCGCGCGGACGAGATCGTCGACGGACGGGCCGTCGTCGTCCGGCTCGTAGCCGGGCACGTCGCGGTCGAGCTCGACCTCCTTCGGCCGCGCCTGGTCGTGCCGCCAGCGCTGCCGGATCACGTTGTGCGCGATCGTGATCAGCCAGGCCTCGGCCTTCCGCGGCCGGTCGCCGCGCTCGAGCGCGCGCAGGGCGTTGACGAAGGTGGTCTGCGTCACGTCCTCCGCGTCGGCGGCGTTCCCGAGCAGGGCGAGCCCGTAGCGGTAGATCGTCGCCGCGTGCTCGCGGTAGAGCTCGTCCGCGCGCCGTGCCGCGCGGGCGCTGGTCTCGGTGGCGGCCATACCTCTCCAGATGCCCGCGGCAGCCGTTGCCGACGCGAACCCACAGATTCCTTACATCTGGTCGCGCAGGTCTCGGCGTGGGAGGGATCTACCCGGTGAAACGCTCATTTGCTTCCGACGCAGGAGGATTCGAAGATGAAGAAGACGATCGTCGCGGCCGTTGCCGCACTCGCCATGCTCGTGCTGACCGCCGTCGCCGGCGCGGCCCTGAGCCCCGGTGTCTACGACCCGGGCAACACGGGCTGTCCCAAGGCGACCTACGCCAAGGGCACGCTCCACCTCGAGAAGAACTGCGCCACGACCGTGAACGCGGCCGCCGGCGCCGACGTGACGGGTGCCGAGGGCCAGACGTTCCAGTCCGCCTCGTTCACGCTCGCCTCGGCGTCGCAGTGCCAGGGCGGCTCGCCCCGGTTCGTCGTCGTCACCTCGGCCGGGATGTTCCCGCTCGGGTGCAACAACGTCACGCCGACCTCGAACGCGAACGGCACCGCCACGTACGTCTTCACCGCCGAGACGCTCGCGGCCGCCGGCCAGCAGGTCGCGACCCCGACCGGCACGATCCAGGCCATCAGCGTCCTGATCGACGTCGAGGGCAAGGCCGACCTGACGAAGATCACGGTCAACGGGAAGGCGCAGAAGATCGCGAAGGGCCACGGCAAGAGCCTCGCCCAGGCCGCCTGCAAGAACGGCGCGTGGAAGACCTTCACGAACCCGTCGTTCAAGAACCAGGGCCAGTGCGTCAAGCACGTCGTGCACGCCCGGAACGCCACCAAGAAGGCGACGCACGGGAAGAAGAAGAGCTAGCTCTCGCGCTCGGGGTGCTCCGCCGGCGGCTCGTCGGCGGGCGCCCCCTCCGCGGCAGGCTCCTCCGCGACCACTGCCTCCTCGGCGGGGGCCGCGACCCGGGTGTCGGCCACCTCGGGCGGCGCGGACGGCTCCTCGCGCTGCACCCGTTCGGTCGGCGCGGCGCTCTGGCGGACGTTCTCGACGCTCCGCTCCGCGTCCTCCTGGACGCGCTCGCGCTCGGCCTGCTTCGACTCGATCGCGCGGTCGGCGGTCGCGACCTCGCCGCGCAGGCGCTCGACCTCGGCGTCGTCCTTCGCGTAGGCGGCCTCGCCCAGCTCGAGCAGCTTCTCGCGGCGCGAGTCGCGGATCTGGTCGAGCTCGCGGTCGAGCTCGAAGACGCGCTTGCGGGCGCTGACCTTGACGGCGATCGCCTCGACAGCGGCCCCGGCCCGGTCGCGCGCCCCGTCGAAGCTGCGCACGGCCTGGCGCGCGCCCTCGCCCTGGTGATGGTGTCGTGCCACCTCGGGGAAGTTCCGGAGCAGGATCAGCCCGCCGAGCAGCAGGAGGAAGCCGAGGATCACGTGGCCGGCGAAGAGCGCCCAGAGCGCGACGCCCACGAGCACGGCGCCGATGAAGAGCAGCCCGGTCGCGGGCGGGACGCCGACGATCGTCCGCTGCTCCGAGTGGACGTTGACCGCGTCGGGCCGGTTCAGGTCGGCGCCGCAGTGGCCGCAGTACTGCATCCCCTCGGGGACGTCCTTGCCGCAGCGCGGGCAGGCTCTCGTGTCGCTCATCTTCCTCCGTTTCGCCGGTGTGCGCCGACCGCAAACGAGCTTAGCCTCACGGGGCGGGCAGGGTCTGCGACTCGGCGAGCGCGGGGCGCGGAACGGGGATGCGGGCCCGGGCGCGCTCGCCGCGGACCGTCGTCACCGTCAGGATCAGGGCGACGACCCCCGCGCAGACGATCACGATCCCGAGCGCTTCCGGCGTGTTCCCGATCGCGCCGGCGATGGGCGCGAAGAGCGAGCCGACCCCGTACTGCGCGCAGCCGAGCAGCGCCGCCGCCGTCCCCGCCACGCGGGCGTGGTCGCTGAGGGCGAGCGCGGTCAGGTTCGCGGGAACCAGGCCCCACATCGCCCAGATCGCGATGTAGCTCGGCGCGAACCACCAGAACCCCCGACCGCCGACGGCGACGAGTGCGATCCCGGCGAGCGGCGTCGCGAACAGCCCGGCGAAGAGGAGCCGCCGCGAGCTGACCGTCCGGACGAGCTGCGCGTTCAGGAGCGTCGTCAGCATCAGGGTGACGACCCCCGCGAGGAAGAGCACCGAGTAGGTGTCCGTGCTGCGGCCGAAGTCCTCGAGCACGAACGGCGCGACGCTGACGATCGACACGATCGCGGCCGTCCCGGTCGCGAACACGAGCGCGTAGCCGACGAAGGTGCGGTGCCGGAGCAGCATCCCGAAGGTGGAGAGCGTCTCGCGGACGCCGCCCGGTCGCCGCAGCTCGGGCGCGAGTGTCTCCGGCAGCCGCAGCCCCGTGGCGACGAGGAGCAGGCCGCCGAAGAGGCAGAGCACGACGAAGATCCAGCGCCACGTCGCCACGTCGACGAGCCGCGCGCCGATCAGCGGTGCCAGCATCGCCGCCGCGCCCATCACGAGGAAGAGGCGCGAGTAGTGCCGCGCCACGTCGTCCCCCGTGTAGATGTCCTTGATCATCGCGCGGGAGATCACGACGCCCGCGGCCGCCGCCACGCCCTGGAGGAACCGGCCCGCGATCAGCACCTCGACGTTGGTGGCGAGCCCGCAGACGATCCCGGCCGCCGTGTAGAGCGCGATCCCCGCGAGCAGCGGCCGCCGCCGGCCGAAGACGTCGCTGAGCGGCCCGGCGATCACCTGCCCGAGCCCGAGGCCGAGGAAGACGACCGTCAGCGTCAGCTGCGCCCTGGCCGGGGAGACCCCGAGGTCGTCGGCGACGTACGGCAGCGCGAGGCCGTACATGTCGAGCGCCGCTGCCCCCATCGCCGCGACCGCGCCGAGGACGAGCATCACCTCGAGCCGGCGACGCCGTGAAGCGACGATCAACGCGCTAGAGGGAGACGCCGGCAGCCATGCCTCAACCTAGTCGAGCGGGCCCGGCCGTCGCGGCGGAGAAGTGCGGGGAGAGAGACGACTTTGTGTTTCCGAAACACAAGCGCCTCTTCGCCCCGTCGAAACGGCTCGGCGGGCGGGCCGGGCCGCGGGAACGGACGCTTGTGTTTCGGAAACACAAAGTCTCGTCGCTCGCCCACCTCAGCCGAAGTGGAGGACGTCGACGGAGACGATCGCGTCCGGGCGGATGAAGCGGTCGCCGACGCGGGGCCAGTCGCCCTCGAGCGTCTCCAGCTTCGCGATCAGCGCCCGGGCGAGCGCGAACGCGCGATCCGGGTCCGGCGCCACCCCGACGTGGACGGACTCGCCGTCGCGGAGGCGGATCACGATCTTGCGCTGGTCGCGCTTCGGCGACGGCTCGGGCGCGACCGAGAGGGACGGGACCGAGGGCGGGCTGAGCGGCGGCTCGGCCGGCGGCGGTGCGAGGAACCGGCCTGAATCAGCCAGTGCGGGCATGGGGGCGTCTCCTTCTCCTGGGGGCGGCGGAAGGAGCTGACGCCGTGCTCCTCGATCCGCATCCTGCCCCCGCGGGGGGTGACCCGTCGTCCCCCGTCTGTGGGATTCGGGCTACCGGACGAGCAGGAGGACGACCAGCGCGACGACCACGAAGCCGGCGAAGACCGAGGCGAAGAGGGTCGGCATCCCGCGGGCCATGCGCCGCTGCGCCTGCACGGCCTCCTCGGGATGAGGCGCCGCCTGGGGCGGGGTCTCGTATCCGTTCTGCTGCTGCTCGTCCACGGGCTGTCCTCGCCCCTTCACGCGCTGCGCCAAACCCGGTTAGCCTCCCGCGCATGTCCGCTCCAGGTCCCTGGCGGATCGCCATCGTCTCGACGGTCGCTCCGGTCGTCGAGCGACTGGTGCCCGTGCTCCGGGAGCTCGGCCACGAGCCTGTGGGCTTCGTCGTCGCGCGCGGCCAACCGGGCGATCCACCCAATCCGGCGGCGCTGACCCCCGAGAACGCGCCGCCGGGGCTCGACGTCCTCTACGCGCACCGCTCCGGGTCGATGGAACGGCTGCTCCGCGCGCTCGAGCCCGACCTGATGCTCTGCTGGGGCTTCCCCTGGAAGATCCCGCAGGCAGCGCTCGACGTCGCGCCGCTCGGCTCGGTCAACCTGCATCCGGCGCTGCTGCCGCGGCATCGCGGGCCGATCCCGATCGCGTGGGCGTTCCGCTCCGGTGAGGGCGAGATCGGGATCACCTGGCACCGGATGGACGCCGAGCTGGACACGGGCGGGATCCTGGCCCAGAGCTCCGTCCCGATCGAGCCGGAGGACGCCGAGATCACGGATGTGGCGCCGCGGCTCGGCGCCGCCGCGTGCGGGCTCCTGCCGCGCGTCTTCGAGCGGATCGCCGCCGGCGACCCGGGTGACCCGCAGGATCACTCGCAGGCCTCGTGGGCAGGCCACTTCGAGCAGGACGACTACGCCGAGATCGACTGGTCTCAGCCGGCGGCGCGAATCCACGACCAGGTGCGTGCCTGGCGGCTCACCTTCGACCTCGGCCCGGCGAGAGGGCCGTGGACGGAGCTCGACGGCGAGCGGGTCAAGGTGATGCGGACGAGCCTGCGCGACCCCGGGAACGGCGCGCGGCGGGTCGAGTGTGGCGACGGCCCGATCTGGGTCGTCGCCACGGAGCCAGCCGGCGGCACCGGCGAGGAGCCGATGACCGCCGGTTCCGGTTCGAGCTAGTCCGCGACGAGGATGTCGACCGAGACGATCGCGCCCGGACGGAGGAAACGTCCCTCCAGCTCCGGCCACTCGCCGGCCGACTCGGCCGCGTCGATCGACGTCACCAGCTGACGCGCCCGGTCGATCGCCGCATCCGGGCCGTCGAAGGTGCCGAGCTCGACGTCCTCGCCGCCGAGCAGGCGGACGACGAGCCGGCGTTGGTCGAGGGCCGCCGCCGCAGGGGGAAGCTCCTCGACGGGGGCCGGGGCAGGTGCTGCCTCCAGCGTCGGGACGGGCTCGCCGTCGAGCCCGACGAGCTCTTCGAGGGAGCGGAGCGGGACGGCCGGCGCGTCGAAGTTCGACGGAGGTCGGCCGATGATCTCGGGGCTGAGCGGGGGCTCGCCGGCCAACCCGACCGCCATCGGTGCATGTGCCGCAAGTGAGTGCATGTGATCTTCGCCCTCTCCGGCCGCCGCAGGGCCGGTGTTGATTCACGAGTCAACCAGGGCATCGGCCCAAAAGCGCGTAGGGAGTGTCCCTCACCCGAGGGATCCTCCGCGAGGAGGACGGCGAAATCGGTCGCGCGGCCGACGACGCGGGCGAGCCGCGCCCGTAGCGTGATCGGCGGAAAGGAGGTGCGATGCTGACTCATGCGACATACCACGTTGCGCGTTCCCGGCCCGAACGGCGGCCGACGAGCGCACGGCGGATCACGCTCGCGTCCCGCGCGGCCGATCGGAAGAACCGTCGATCCGCTCGGCGGGAGCGTTGAGAACGGCCGGAAGCGGCCGGAGGCGGCAGCTGCGCACCTCCGGCCGCCCCCGGCCCCGGATCGGCTGGGACGACTGAGCGACTTAGTTGCTCAGAGCAACTAAGTCGGACCGTCGCTCGAACGGTCGGCTCAGTCGTCGCCGCCGTCGCCCGTGACGGTGACGGTCTTGACGATCTCGCAGTTGACGTGCACGTCGTGCTCGGCCGCGTTCAGCCAGACGACGTCCTTGTCGCCCGGGCCGCAGTCGATCCTGTCGACCTGATTGTCGCGAGCGAGGGCGTGCATCCGGTCGTTGCCGGCACCGCCGTTCTGGACGTCCGCGCCGCGGCCGACCCAGATCACGTCGTCGCCGTCGCCGCCCTCGATCGTGTCGTCGCCCGACCGCCCACGAAGCACGTCGTCGCCGTTCCCGCCCTGGATCGAGTCGTTCCCGGCACCGCCGATGACGCGGTCTCGGCCGTCGCCGCCGTCCAGCCGGTCGTCGCCCTTGCCGCCGTGGATGCGGTCGTTGCCGTCGCCGCCCGTGACGGTGTCGTCGCCGTCGCCGGCGACGATCAGGTCGGCCGACGAGGTGCCGTTGAGCGTGTCGTCGCCGCTCGTGCCCTTGATCCGCTCCAGGCCGTGCGCCATGGCGGCGCCGGCGAGGACGAGCATGGCGAGCGCAGCGACGAGCCCTGCGATGAATCGAATGTTCTTCATGCGAGTCCTCCTAGTCGATCGTGACTCGCGCATCCTGATTCGCGTCCGTCAGGTGCCCGTTCGCCGGAGGTAAAACGCGCGTAAACCGTGCCGGGGGAAGCCGGACGGTGAAGACGGTCAGCTCGCCGGGCGCGCTCTCGACCTCGACGGAGCCACCCATCCCCTCGGCGAGCGCCTTGACGATCGCGAGCCCGAGGCCGCTTCCCACCGGGCGCTCCTTGCCGTAGCGGGAGTGGAGGTAGAAGCGGTCGAACGCGCGCTCGACCTCCTCGGGCCCGAGCCCGGGCCCGGTGTCCCGCACCGCCAGCACGCCGGGTGCGACCGCGATCTCGACCGAGCCGCCCGCCGGCGTCAGCCGGAGCGCGTTCTCGACGAGGTTGGAGGCGACCTGGAGCGCGCGGTCGGCGTCGCCCGTCGCAGGTGCCGCCGACGCGCCGACGACCTCGAGCGAGACGCCGAACTCCTCCGCCTGCGCCGCGTAGCGCCGCAGCGCCTCGTCCGCGGTCACGCGCAGGTCGATCGGCTCGCGCCGGACGCTGAACGCGGCCTTGCGCATGCGGGCCAGGTCGAGCAGGTCGCCGACGAGGCGCTCGAGCCGCCTCGACTCGGCGACGATCGTCGCCGCGGCCTCGACGGGGGCGATCGCGCCGTCCTGGACGGCCTCCGCATAGCCGCGGATCGCGGTCAGCGGCGTCTTCAGCTCGTGGCTGACGGAGAGGAGGAACGCCTGCTCGGCCTCGCGTGCCCGCGCGAGCTGGACGGCGACCTCGTTGAAGCTCTCGGCGAGCTGGGCGAGCTCCAGCGGGCCCTCCACCGGCACGAGCGGCGGTTGGCCCGTCGAGGCCGCGAGCCCGCGCGTGGCCTCCGCGACCCGGGCGACCGGGCGGGCGATCGCGCGGGCGAGGAGGAAGGCGATCAGCGCCGCGAGCAGCGCGGTCGCGATCGCGGCGGCGACGAGGCCCTCGACGTGCGGCCGCCAGGCCGAGTTCGTCGAGCTGGCCGGACGGAGCAGGAGGTAGCCGTGGCCGCGCACGAGCCGGGCGGCGTAGAGGTAGCGGATCCCGTCGCGCTCGAGCGCCCCGTCCAGCCGTGCGCCGCGGCGCAGCTGGGCTGCCTCGTCCGGCGGGAGCAGGGGCGAGGAGCCGTCGAGCGGCACGCGCACGACCTCCTCGTCCTGGCGTGCGAGGAACGGCTCGAGCGAGCGGAGCCGTGAGAAGGGGAGCAGGGCCTCGCGCTCGCGCTCGGCGAGCAGGTCGAACTGGGCGGAGACGTCCCGGAGCGTGTTCCGCTCGACGGCGCGGCGCGTCAGCACGGCGCCGAGCGCGAGCGCCAACGCCAGCGAGAGCAGCGCGACGAGCCCGATCGCCGCGAAGAGGCGGCTGCGGAGCGTGCCCAGCCTCACGGCCTGACGGCCTTGTACCCCGATCCTCGCAGCGTGCGGATCAGCTCGGGGCGGCCGAGCTTGCGCCGGAGCTGGGCGACGTGGACGTCGACCGTGCGCGTGCCGGCGGCGTAGGTCATTCCCCAGACCCGGTCGAGCAGCTGGTCGCGCGAAACCACGATCCCGGCATTCCGGGCGAGGTAGGCCAGGAGGTCGAACTCCTTCCCGGTCAGCTCGACGCGCGCGCCCGCGACGTCGACCTCGCGCGCCTCCGGGTCGATGTGGACGTCGCCGAGCTCGAGCGCGGCGGGGGGCCGGGGCGGGCCGGTGCGGCGGAGCAGCGCCTTGACGCGCGCCGAGAGCTCACGGGGGGAGAAGGGCTTCGTCACGTAGTCGTCGGCGCCGAGCTCGAGCCCGGAGACCCGATCGGCCTCCTCGTCCCGCGCGGTCAGCATCAGCACGGGCACGTCGGAGCGGGAGCGGATCCCGCGGCAGACGTCGAAGCCGTCCTGGCCCGGCAGCCCGACGTCGAGGATCACGAGCCGCGGCTGCAGCCGGTCGAGCGTGGTCAGCGCCGCCTCGCCGGTGGTCACCCAGGCGACCCGGTAGCCGCTCTGCTCGAGATAGGCGCTGACGAGCGACCCGATCGACTCCTCGTCCTCGACGAGCAGCAGCTGCGGCGGCTCCTCGGCGATCGTCGTCATCGGCTCGCGCGGATCTCGATCGCAGGGGCGTCGCCGTCGCGGATCACGGTCGCGAGCATGCCCCGGCGCAGGGCGCGGAGCTGCACCCGCCGGCCGCCGGCGAAGATCTCCGCCGTCGCGGCCACGTCGATCGTGACGAGCGAGCGGTCGCGCTCGAGCAGCGTCACCGAGCCGGCCGTGACGGTGCGGATCCTGCCGCGGTCGATCCGGAAGTCGTGCAGGCCGGTCCCGTCCTTGAGGACGACCTCGGCCCGGACGAGCCGGGGGCCGAAGAGGTACGAGGCGAGCCCGTTCGGGAGTGCGGTCGTGACCGCGAGGCCCGGCTGGGCTGCGATCAGGACGATGTTGACGACGAGCAGTGCCGCGACGGCCCAGAGTGGCCTGGACCAGCGCCGCGCCCGGGGCTGGCTGCGCTTCACCTACGCAGTGTGGCCCCGATCTGTCAGGAGGACATGCTCTGGACGTTCGGCGAATGTAAAACCGCCGCCCGCCGCCGAAGCTGCAGCTCCCGCCCCGCGACGAGCGTCATCGCGATCCCGGTGACGCCTGCGACGACGAAGGCCAGCTCGGTGCCGCCGACCGCGGTCAGCCACCCCGCGAGCAGCCCGCCGACGGGCGCGAGCCCCGCGAAGGCCCAGAGGTAGAGGCCGACGACCCGGCCGCGCAGGTGGTCCGGCGCGCCGAGCTGGAGGATCGAGTTCGCGTTCGACGTCCAGAGCGTGAAGCAGGTGCCGGTGACGAAGAGGAGGACGGCCGCGGGCCAGACGCTCGAGACCGGGGCGAGGGCGAGCAGCGAGAGGCTGAAGCCGCCGGTGCCCGCGACGAGCACCTTCCAGCTCGCCCGGCCGAGCGCCGCGGAGAGCAGGGCGCCGACGAGCGCCCCGGCGCCGAAGAACGCGGAGAGGATCCCGAACACCTCCGGGCCGGCGCGGAGGGTCTGGTCGGCGAGCAGCGGCAGGATCACGTGGAAGTTGAAGCCGACCGTGCTGACGACGGTGACGATCAGGAGCACGAGGCGCGCCTGCGGCGTGCGCCGAGCGTAGGCGAAGCCCTCGCCGATCGAGCGCATCATCGTCGGCGGCTCGAGGTCGCGGGCGACGGGGACGAGCTCGTCCTTGCGCATCAGCAGCAGGCTGCCGAGCACGGCCACGAACGTCGCGGTGTTGATCGCGAAGCAGATCCCGACTCCGAAGGCGGCGATCAGGACGCCCGCCACGGCGGGGCCGATCACGCGGGAGGCGTTGAAGAGGCTCGCGTTCAGCGCGACCGCGTTCGGCAGCTCCTCGCGCCCGACCATCTGGAAGGTGAGCGCGTGACGCCCCGGGGCGTCGAAGACGACGGCGGTGCTGGAGAGGACGGCGAGCAGGTAGACGACGGGGAGCGGCGTGTGCCCCGTGAAGACGAGGATCGTGAGGAGGGCGGAGAAGCTCATCGAGACCGACTGCGTCACGAGCACGAGCCGGCGGTTGTCGAACCGGTCGGCGACCACGCCGGCGAAGAGGCCGAGGACGGTGAAGGGGATGAAGCGGCAGAAGGCGAGCAGGCCGACCGCGAGCGGCGACGACGTGAGCTGGATCACGAGCCAGGCGAGGGCGATGTTCTGCATCCACGTCCCGATCGACCGAGACGAGCTGGCCGGTGAAGAAGAGGCGGTAGTTGCGGTGCCGCTGCAGGCTCGCGAAGGTGCGCGCGTTCAGCGCGAGGAGCATTCCGCTCACAGGAGCTTCCGCAGCGGCTCGAGCGCGTTCTCGACGGCCTCGAGCTCCTCGGGCTCGAGCTCCTTCAGCCGGCCCGCGAGCCAGGACGTGCGGCGGGCGCGGACGTTCTTGAGGACGCGCGTGCCCTCCTCGGTGAGGTCGAGCCCGACCCGGCGGCGGTCGCCCTCGTCGCGGACGCGCTCGATCAGGCCAGCGGCCTCGAGGCGGTCGACGTGGCCCGAGAGCGCCGGGGCCGAGATCCGCTCCTGGTCGGCCAGCTCCTTGAGGCTGAGGCCGGGGTGGCTGCGGATCAGCCAGAGCAGCGTGACCTGGCGGCTGGTGACCCCGAGATCCTCCGTCTCCTGGCGCAACTCGCGCGAGAGGCGCAGGAGCACGGGCCGCAGCTCGTTGGCCACGGCAACCGGATCGGAGATAACGTCATTAACCATTAATGACGTTAAGTGTAGCAGTCGCCCGGTCAGCTCTCCGTCGCGACGAAGCGAGCGATCCGGCGGCCGATCTCGGCGCCCTTGTCCTCCTGGAGGAAGTGGCCGGCCCCCTCGACGATCTCGGCGGGGAGCGCGCCCGGGACGTGCGCGGCGAAGGCATCGGCGACGGCCGGGGAGAAGATCGGGTCGGAGTCGGAGAAGAGGACGAGGGTCGGCTTCTCCCAGCGCCCGAGCGCCTCGTGGACGGCGCGCATCGGGGCGGTGTTGGGGTGGTCGGGCTCGGCCGGGACGAGCTCGGGGAACGCGACGACGCCCGCCCGCGACTCCGGGCACGGGCCAGGGAGCGTCGTAGGCCGCCTCGACCTCGTCGCTCATCGGCTGGACGGCCGAGAGGCGGACGAGCTTCCCCGGGAGGAGGTCGCGCCCGTGCCGCCGGACGAAGGCGCGGAAGCGCAGCCACTCCTCCGAGGGCGGCCGCCCGGTGCCGATCCCCGTGTTCATGACGACGAGCCGGGCGACGCGCTCCGGCGACTCGACCGCGAGCCGCAGGCCGATCGGCCCGCCCCAGTCCTGGACGACGACGGTCAGGTCGCGAAGGTCGAGCTCCTCGACGAGCCGCCGGATCGACTCGACGTGGAAGTCGTAGGTGTAGTCCTCGACCGCGGTCGGCTTGTCGGAGCGGCCGAAGCCGAAGTAGTCGGGCGCGATCGCCCGGGCCTCCGCGGTGAGCTCGGGGATGATCGTCCGGTAGAGGTACGACCAGGTCGGCTCGCCGTGGAGGAGGAGGACAGGCGGGCCGGAGCCCTCGTCGAGGTAGTGGAGCCGTAACCCGTCCTGGTCGACGTACTGCGGCTCGAACGGGTAGCCGGGGAGCCCCTCGAAGCGCTCGTCGGGAGTCCGGTAGATCTCCACGGTTGAAAATCTACGCCGCCGGGGAGAGAAGCGCACTGTGGCGACCCCTCCCCCGACGATCCGCGCGACCCGACCGATCCCTCACCCGTCGAGCCGGTCGATCCGATCGACGAGACCGTCGTCCGCGACGAGTGGGGCGAGGAGACGGTCGTCGCCGGTCCTGCCGCGGACGAGCCCGTGGCCTACGAGGAGGTCGAAGAGGTCGAGGAGCCGCCACGGCGGCTGCCGCCGACGATCTGGCCCTGGCTCCTGGCGCTGCTCGTGTTCGTCCTCGGTCTCCTCGGCGCGCTCTACTACCTCTCGAACCGCGACGACGACAAGGGCACGACCACGACGGCCCAGTCCGCGGTCCCCTCGGTGGTCGGGATGCGCGAGGACCCGGCCAAGGAGACGATCCGCCAGGCCGGGTTCGACCCGGGCTCGAAGGAGGCCGAGGCCTCGAAGCCGAAGGGCGTCGTGATCTCGCAGTCGCCGGAGGCCGGCGCCAGGCTCGAGCAGGGCGGCTCGGTCATCCTCACCGTCTCGAAGGGGCCCTCGGCGGAGCAGGTGCCGGACGTGGTGGGGCAGAAGTCGGAGGAAGCCCTCGCCGACCTGAAGGCCGCCGGCTTCGACGCGAAGGTGACCCAGGAGTACTCCGACAAGCCCGCGGGCGTGATCGTCAAGCAGGACCCGGCCGGCGGGACCGAGCTGAAGCAGGGCGGCCAGGTCGCCCTCGTCGCGTCGAAGGGCGCCGAGCCTGCCGACGTCCCCTCGGTCGTCGGTCAGAGCGCGTCCGAGGCGACGGCAACGCTGCGCGACGCGGGCTTCGAGACCAACGTCGTCCAGGTGCCGTCCGACGAGGCGGCGGGGACGGTCGTCGCGCAGAGCCCGGCCGCGGGCGACAGCGCCCGGAAGGGCTCGAGCGTGCGGATCAACGTCGCCGAGGGCAGCAGCAGCGGCGGCGGGGCGACGACCTCGGCCGCAACGACGGCGGCCACGACGACGAGCGCAGGCACGACGACGCAGAAGCAGCAGCCGACCACGACCACCGTCCCCGACGCCGTCGGCAGCGAGCTCGCCGATGCGGCGCGCACGTTCGGGAAGGCCGACCTCAAGGTCGCCGTCCAGCCCGTCCCGTCCGACCTGCCGAAGGGCGAGGTCGTCGCGCAGGCCCAGGAGCCCGGAACCGAGCTCCCGCGCGGCTCGACCGTGCAGCTCAACGTCTCGAAGGGCCCCGAGCCCGCGCCCGACACCGGCGTCCCCAACGTCGTCGGCGAGACGCAGGAGCGCGGCCGGCAGCGGCTCGCGGACGCCAGCTTCGAGACGCTCTCGATTCAGATCGCGACGTCGGACTCGACGAAGGTCGGCAAGGTGATCTCGCAGACCCCGGCCGCGCGGGCGAACATCCCGCAGGGCTTCCTCGTGATCATGTACGTCGGGAAGAAGGCCTAGCGGCTCAGCCCGAGTGCGGCTCAGCTGTGGGCGCGCGCCTGGGCCCGGTGCCCGTCGGCGAGCTCCGGCTCCTCGTAGTTCTCGTCGAGCCAGGCGACGATCGCCTCCTCGCCGCCGATCGTGTCGCCGTCCTCGGTCAGGAGCACGGGGATCTCGTCCGTTCCCGCGGTCTCGCGCAGCTCCTCCCGGTCGGCCTGCTCCGGTTCGACCTGGAGCGCGACGAACGGGAGCATCAGCTCCGTCAGCCGCTGGCGAACGGCGCGGGAGTGGGGGCACCACTCGGCCTGGAAGAGCGTGAGCACGGCGGGAATCTACCCGCCCGACCCGGACGTGAAGCCGGCAGCTACTTCGGCGCGGCCTCGAGCTTGTAGCCGACCCCGTAGCGGGTCTGGATGAACGTGTGGCGCGGCGCCCGGCTGTCGACCTTCTCGCGCAGCTTGCGGACGAAGACGTCGACGGTGCGGTCGCGGTGCGACGCCCGCCGGCCCCAGACCCGCTGCAGCAGCTCGTCCCGCGTGAGGACGCGCCCCTCCTCGGTCGCGAGCGCATAGAGCAGCCGGAACTCGGTCGGGGTCAGGTCGGCGCTCTCGCCGTCCACGTAGGCCTGGACGTTGCGCGGGTCGAGGCGCAGCTCCTCGATCTCGATCTGCTCGCCGCGACGCGGCTCCTGACCGCGGGTGCCGCGACGGGCGGCGGCGCCGACCCGCGCCACGAGCTCCTTCATCGAGAACGGCTTGACGAGGTAGTCGTCGGCGCCGATCTCGAGCGCGTGCACGCGGTCGTGCTCGGTGCCGCGGGCGCTGACGACCACGATCGGGGTTCCGATCCCCTCGCCGCGGGCCCGCTCCAGCACCTTCCAGCCGTCGAGGCCCGGCAGCATCAGGTCGAGCACGCACACGTCCGGCCGCTCGTAGCGGAGCCGGGCGAGCCCGGTCTCGCCGTTCGAGACGCCGACGGTGTCGAAGCCCGCCACGGTCAGGTGCCGCGCCATCCCCTGGGCGATCACGTCGTCGTCCTCGATGATCAGAACCTTCGCCATCGGGTGAATCATGCGCCACGGGTCGTCCCGAGGCGGCGCGGAGTGGTTGCCGGGTGGTGAGCAGGTGGTGAACCCGGCCCGTCGCCCCGCCGCCTGCTACAAGCTGAGCGACGATGGATCGCGACGCCCAGCGTGGACGAATGCTGCTCGAGGAGAGCCGCGAGGCCGTGCTCGTGCTGGACGAGAACGACATCGTGGTCGGCGCGAGCAGGCGGGCCCGCCAGACGCTCGAAGGCGTCCGCGAAGGGGAGCCGGTGCCCGAGGACCTGCTTCGCGGCGACCGCGGCAAGGTGCCCCTGATCGTCCCGTACACCGTCGCCGGCGGCCAGGAGCGGCTCGTCTACCTGAGCGACGCCGGCGATCTCGCCGCCTACGAGGAGCTCCGCTCGGGCTTCACGGCCGCCGTCTCCCACGAGCTGCGCACCCCCCTCGCCCGGCTGCTCTCGCTGCTCGAGACGGCTGCGCTCCCCGGCGAGGACGTGACCGAGCTGGTCGAGCAGGCCCGGCGCGAGGTCGAGCAGATCCGGGAGCTGATCGACGAGGTGCTCTTCCTTTCGGAGCTCGAGTCGGGCGCCCGCGTCGTCTCGCTCGGCGCGGCGCCGGTGCTCCCCGTGCTCCACGAGGTCGCGGTCGACCTGGAGGAGCGTGCGGCTCGAGCAGGGGTCTCCGTCGTCGTCGAGGGCGACCCGGAGGCGAGCGTCGAGGTCCGGCCGCGGATGCTCCAGGTGGTCGCCCGGAACCTGGCCGAGAACGCGATCCGCTACGCCGGCCCGGGCGCGACAGCCCACCTCTCGGTCGAGCGCGCGGAGGGCGGGGTCGTGCTCCGGATCGCGGACGACGGCGGCGGGGTGGACGAGATCGACGTGCCGCGGCTCTTCGAGCGGTTCTACCGGGCCGACCGCTCACGGGCCTCCCGGGGCACGGGGCTGGGGCTCGCGATCGTCAAGCACGTCGTCGGCTCGGCGGGCGGGACGGTGGAGGCGCGGGGCGGCCGGGGCAAGGGGCTGGAGATTCGCTGCTTCTTCCCCACTCGTCCCTAGCTCGTTCACCGGTCTTTCACAGGATCTTCACCAGTCCGCGCCCCACGAAAGGCCCAGGCGCCGGAAGACTCCGGCCATGCATACGACACTGACGAAGATCTCATTCAGCGCCCTCCTGCTCGTCCTCGCCGCGGCCCTTGCCGGCTGCGGCGGCGGTCGTGGCGGCGCCGGGGCGAGCGACACCTCTGCGGCCGGCGAGGCCGGCCAGGGCCTCTCGGGTCGGATCCAGGCCGACGGCTCCAGCACGGTCGGCCCCTACACGACCGCGGCCGCCGAGGCGTTCCGCAAGGTCGAGCCCGACGTCCAGATCACCGTCGGGGTCTCCGGCACCGGCGGCGGCTTCGAGCGGTTCTGCCGTGGCGAGACCGACCTCTCGGACGCCTCCCGCCCGATCAAGGACGAGGAAGCCGCGCTCTGCAAGAAGGCGGGGATCGACTACGTCGAGTTCCAGGTCGCGAACGACGCGCTGACCGTCGTCGTCAACACGGAGAACGGCTGGGCGAGCTGCCTGACCGTCGCCGCAGCTGAAGAAGATCTGGGAGCCCGGCTCCAAGGTCTCGAACTGGAACCAGGTCGACGCCGAGTTCCCCGACCAGAAGCTGAAGCTCTTCGGGCCCGGCACCGACTCGGGCACGTTCGACTACTTCACCGGCGAGATCAACGGCGAGGAGGGCGCGAGCCGCTCCGACTACGCCGCGAGCGAGGACGACAACGTCATCGTCCAGGGCGTCTCCGGCGAGAAGGGCGGCCTCGGCTACTTCGGCTTCTCCTACTTCGAGGAGAACCAGGGCGCCCTCAAGGCCGTCGACGATCGACGGCGGCGACGGCTGCGTCGCGCCGAGTGTCGAGACGGCCCAGAACGGCACCTACAAGCCGCTCTCCCGACCGCTCTTCGTCTACGCGAAGAAGAGCAGCTTCGAGCGGCCCGAGGTGGAGGCGTTCGTCAAGTACCTGCTCGACAACGAGACCCAGATCGCCGAGAGCTCGCAGTTCGTCCCGCTCACCGACGAGCAGCTCGCGCAGGCGAAGGCCGACTACGACGCGGCGCTCGCGGAGGTCAAGGGCTAGAGCGTGGCCGCGCGGGACCACACCGCCGGCCGCGGAGCCGACGGCTCCGCGCCGAGCGGCGCCGGATCGGCGAGGACGTCGTCAAGGGCGTCCTCGCCGTCTGCGCGCTCGTCTCGGTCCTGACCACGATCGGGATCGTCGTCGCGCTCTTCGCGCCGGCGATCGAGTTCTTCCGCTCGGTCTCGATCGTCGACTTCCTCACCGGGACGAACTGGGCCCCGCTCTTCGAGCCCGCCAGCTTCGGCGTCCTGCCGCTGATCGGCGGCACCCTGCTCGTGACCGCGATCGCGAGCCTCGTGGCGATGCCGCTCGGGCTCGGCGCGGCGATCTACCTGAGCGAGTACGCCGGGCAGCGGACGCGGGGGATCGTCAAGCCGGCGCTCGAGCTGCTCGCCGGGATCCCGACGATCGTCTTCGGCTACTTCGCGCTCACCTTCGTCACCCCGCTCCTGCGCGATCTCGGGATCCACGTGGACATCTTCAACACGCTCTCCGCGGGGCTCGTGATGGGCGTGATGATGCTGCCGACCGTCGCCTCGCTCTCCGAGGACGCGATGGGGGCGGTGCCGCGCGAGCTCCGCGACGGCGCCTACGCGCTCGGGCTCGAACAAGGTGCAGGTGGCGACGCGGATCGTCGTCCCCGCCGCGGTCTCCGGGATCGTCGCCTCGTTCGTGCTCGCGATCTCGCGCGCGATCGGCGAGACGATGATCGTGCTCGTCGCGATGGGCCAGCAGCCCAACCTCACCTTCGACCCGCGCCAGGCGGCCGAGACGATGACCGCCTTCATCGCCGCGACCGGCGCCGGCGACGTCCCCACCGGCTCGCTCGAGTACAAGACGATCTTCGCGGTCGGCGCGACGCTCTTCGTGCTCACGCTCGCGATGAACATGGTCGCGATCCGCCTCGTCCGCCGCTACCGCGAGGTCTACGAGTGAGCCGCCGTCTCCAGAGCGGGCTCTTCCGCTTCGCGCTCTTCTTCTCGCTCGCCGGTCGGGTTCCTGATGCTCGCGGCGCTCCTCTTCGACGTCCTCCGGGACGGGCTCCCCTACCTCGACGGGGCGCTGCTGACCAACCCACCCTCGACCGACCCGGCGACCGCCGGCGCCCGCCCCGCGATCATCGCGACGCTCTACCTCGGCGCGCTGCTGCTCCTCTTCGCCGTCCCGATCGGGGTCGCGACGGCGATCTACCTCGAGGAGTACGCGGACAAGAGCCGCTGGTACAACCGGCTGCTCGAGCTGAACATCCAGAACCTCGCCGCGGTGCCGTCGATCGTCTACGGGATCCTCGGGCTCGCGTTCCTCGTCCGCGGGATCGGGCTCGGCCGGGTGCTCCTCGCCGGGGCGATGATCCTGACGCTGCTCGTCCTGCCGACCGTGATCATCGCGGCGCGCGAGGCGATCCGCGCGGTCCCCGACTCGATCCGCCAGGGCGGCTACGCGCTCGGCGCGACCCAGTGGCAGGTCGTCTCGCGCCAGGTGCTGCCCGCGGCGATCCCCGGGATCGCGACCGGCTCGATCCTGGCGCTCTCCCGGGCGATCGGCGAGACGGCGCCGCTGATCCTGATCGGCGCCGTCACCTACATCACCTTCGACCCGACCATCCTCGGCCCGTTCACCGCGCTGCCGATCCAGATCTACAGCTACCTGCGGCTGCCCCAGGCGGAGTTCAAGCTCGCTGGCGGCCGCGTCGATCATCGTCCTGCTCGCGATCCTGCTCACCCTGAACGCGTTCGCGATCTTCATCCGCAACCGCTACCGGAGAACCTGGTGACGACTATGACTAGCATCGACCCCGTGAGCCTCGGCCAGATCGCGCAGGCGCAAGCATCGGAGACCCCGGAGAGCCGGGAGGTCGTCTTCGACGTCGACGACCTCGAGGTCTCCTACAGCGGCAACGTCGCGATCAAGGACGTCACGCTCGACGTCTACCGCAACTCGGTCACGGCCTTCATCGGCCCCTCCGGCTGCGGCAAGAGCACGTTCATCCGCTGCTTCAACCGGATGAACGACCTCGTCCCCGGCGCGGAGGTCAGCGGCGACGTCCGCTACCACGGCCAGGACCTCTACGGCCCCGGCGTCGACCCCGTCGAGGTGCGGCGGCGGATCGGGATGGTCTTCCAGAAGCCGAACCCGTTCCCCAAGTCGATCTACGACAACATCGCCTTCGGCCCGCGCGTGCTCGGCCTCGACGGCAACCTCGACGAGCGCGTCGAGCAGGCGCTCCGGCAGGGCGCGCTCTGGGACGAGGTCAAGGACCGGCTGAAGGAGTCGGCGCTCGGCCTCTCCGGCGGCCAGCAGCAGCGGCTCTGCATCGCGCGCTGCCTCGCGGTCGAGCCGGACGTGATCCTGATGGACGAGCCGGCCTCGGCGCTCGACCCGATCTCGACGACGCGGATCGAGGATCTGATGCACGAGCTGAAGCAGTCCTTCACGATCGTGATCGTGACCCACAACATGCAGCAGGCCGCGCGGGTCGCCGACATGACCGCCTTCTTCAGCGTCGAGGTCGACGAGGCGGGCAAGCGAAGCGGGCTGCTCGTCGAGTACGACCGGACCGCGACGATCTTCACCCACCCCGCCGACAAGCGCACCGAGGACTACGTGACGGGGCGGTTCGGCTGATGCGCATCTCGTTCCAGGAGGAGCTCGAGCAGCTCGAGCAGGGCCTCCAGCTCGAGGGCGAGCTCGTCCTCCGCTCGCTCCGCGGCGCCGTCGAGACGGTCTGCTCGCAGGACGTCGAGCTCGCCGACGAGGTGATCGCGTTCGACGACGACATCGACAACCAGTGGAAGCTGGTCGAGCAGGGGATCGAGCTGCTCCTCGCCCGGCAGACGCCGGTCGCCTCCGATCTCCGGCTCGTGCTGGCGATGCTCCACGACAACCACCATCTCGAGCGGATGGGCGACCACTGCGTCACGATCGCCAAGCTGACGAAGCTCTCCCGCGATCTCGCGCCCGACGACGTCCTGCTCGAGGGCTTCAAGGAGATGGGCGAGCGCGCGGAGCAGATGATCCGGGTCGCACTCCGGTCGCTGCAGGAGCGCGACCGCGTCGCCGCCGAGTCGCTGCTCGAGCTGGACGAGCTGATCGACCGCGCCAACCGGCGCGTCGTCAACCGGCTGCTCGACATCGGCAACGACATGCAGTCGCGCGAGTGGGGGCTGCGGATGGTGATCGTCTCGCGCAGCCTCGAGCGGATCGGCGACCACGCCGTCGACATCGGCGAGCAGACCGCCTACCTCGTCAGCGGCGAGTTCCGCGAGTTCACCGACGCCTCGCATTGAGGTGTCCGTGCGGCGAGCCACCAGCCTCGCCGCCTGTCCGTTTCGGACACGTCCAGGGTCAGACCCTGGCCACGTCCCCGTTGGCCGCGTCGCTGCGGCGCCCAGCTCCGCCGCGGCCATCGCGAGGCCGTCGTTTCGAGCCACGTCCAGGGTCAGACCCTGGACGTGGCTCTTCTGGGCGGGTCGGCGGTGAGTAACGTCCTCTTCGTCTGCCGCCAGAACGCCGGGCGCTCCCAGATGTCGGAGGCGCTCTTCCGGCTCGCGGCGGAGGGGCGGCACGAGGCGCGCTCGGCCGGGACGACGCCGGCCGACGCCGTCCACCCCGAGGTGGTCGAGGCGATGGCCGAGCTCGGGGTCGACCTGGCCGCCCGCGTCCCGCACCGGCTCGACGGTGCCGACGCCAAGTGGGCCGACGTCGTCGTGACGATGGGCTGCGGCGATGCCTGCCCCGTCGTCCCAGGGACGCGCTACGTGGACTGGGAGCTGACCGATCCGGCCGGCCTCCCGGCCGCCGAGGTGCGCGCGATCCGCGACGAGATCGCCGATCGGGTCGACGCGCTCGTTCACGACCTCGATACGACTCCCTAACCGGCTTTCAGCCCCTTCGCGGCTCCCTCGCGCCGAGACTGGCGGCACCAGGGAAACGACCACGAAGAGGAGTGAGATGACGAAGATTCTGGTTGTCGCGGCACTGGCCGCAGCCGTGCTCGCGGCGGGTGCGGCGGCGGGCGTCTCGGCGCTCGGGGGCACGATCACGGTGGACGGCTCGAGCACGGTCGGCCCGTACGCGATCGCGGCGGCCGAGGGGTTCCAGCAGCGCAACAAGGGGGTGCGGATCACGGTCGGGATCTCCGGCACGGGCGGCGGCTTCGAGCGTTTCTGCCGCAACGAGACCGACCTCTCCGACGCGTCCCGGCCGATGAAGAACAGCGAGGCGATCAGGTGCCGTGACGCCGGCGTCAAGTGGGTCGCCTTCACCGTTGCGAATGACGGGATCTCCGTCGTCGTCAACAAGGCGAACACGTGGGTGAACTGCCTGTCGACCGCCGAGTTGAAGGCGATCTGGAGCCCGGGCTCGAAGGTCTCGAGCTGGAGGGACGTGCGGCCGGGCTTCCCCGACGTGCCGCTGAAGCTCTTCGGCCCCGGCACCGATTCCGGCACCTTCGACTTCTTCACCGAGGCCGTCAACGGCAAGGCGAAGGCGAGCCGGTCGGACTACCTCGCGACCGAGGACGACAACATCGTCGTCCAGGGCGTCAAGGGTGAGAAGGGCGGGCTCGGCTACTTCGGCTTCTCGTACTACGAGGAGAACGCCGCCGACCTCAAGCTCGTCGGCGTCGACAGCGGCAAGGGCTGCGTCTCGCCGAGCGTCAAGACCGTGCAGGCGGGCACCTACAAGCCGCTCGCCCGGCCGCTCTTCATCTACGCCAAGCGGGCGTCCTTCCGGCGCCCCGAGGTCGCCGCCTACATCGGCTACATCTTCAACAACGAGAAGGCGATCGCCAAGAAGGCAGGGTTCATCTCCCTGACCGACCGCCAGCTGAAGAAAGCCCGGTACCAGTACCGGGTCGCGCTGAAGCAGACGTTCGGCTAGCGGGACGGGTGCGGCGTCAGGCGGGCGCGGGGGAGGCGAGCCTCCGCGTCTGCCAGCGCCGGGCGAGAAACGCGGTCGCTGCGATCGCGGCCGCGAGCACGAAGACGACGGCGTCTCCGGCGGGGAGGCGCGTCACGAGCTCCATCAGCGCCCCGACGAGCGCCGCGCAGGGGATCGTCATCACCCAGGCGACGAGGATGCTGCCCGCGACGCCCCAGCGCACGGCCGAGAGCCGCTTCGACGCCCCCGCGCCCATCACCGAGCCGGTGATCGTGTGGGTCGTCGAGACCGGGAAGCCGAAGTGCGCGGTCGTCCAGAGGATCGAGGCGCAGGCCGTCTGGGCGGCGAAGCCCTGGGGCGGGTCGAGCTTGACGATTCGGGTCCCGAGCGTCTTGATGATTCGCCAGCCGCCCGCGTAGGTGCCCGCGGCCATCGCGAGCGCGGCGCTCGCGATCACCCAGGTCGGCGGGTCGGAGTCGGGGGCGAGATGCCCGCCCGCGATCAGCGCGAGGGCGATGATCCCCATCGTCTTCTGGGCGTCGTTCGTGCCGTGGGTGAAGGCGACGAAGCCCCCGGAGACGAGCTGCATCCGCCGGAAGACGCGGTTGATCGTCCCGGGCGAGCGGGTGCGGATGATCCACGTGATCGCGATCATCAGCACGGCTGCGATCGCGAGCCCGGCGAAGGGGGCGATCAGCGAGGGGATCAGCACCTTCTCGCGGATCCCGCCCCACTGGACGACGTCGAACCCGTTCGCCGCGCTCGCCGAGCCGAGGATGCCGCCGACGAGCGCATGGCTCGAGCTGGACGGAAGGCCGGCGTACCAGGTGACGAGGTTCCACGTGATCGCGCCGACGAGCCCGGCGAGGACGACGTCCATCGTGATCGCGTCCGGGACGACGATCCCCTTGGCGATCGTCGCAGCGACCTCGAGCGACACGAACGCGCCGAGGAAGTTGAGGATCGCAGCGCTGATCACGGCGGCGCGCGGCGAGAGCGCCCGCGTCGAGACGCTCGTCGCGATCGAGTTGGCCGTGTCGTGGAAGCCGTTCGTGAAGTCGAAGAAGAGCGCGACCGCGACGACCGCGACGAGCGTGACGTCGCCCATGGCTAGGCGTTCTTGACGGCGATGTTGGCGACCACGTTGGCCGCCGTCTCGCAGGAGTCGATCGCGCGCTCGAGCCCGTCGTAGACGTCCTTCCACCGGATCACGATCAGCGGGTCGATCCGGTCGTCCCGGAAGAGCGCGCCGATCGCGTCGTGGACGACCCGGTCGGCCTCGTCCTCCAGCCGCTTCAGCTCGATCAGCGGCTCGTGGATCCCGCGCAGGCCCTTGAGCCGGCTGAGGGCGAGCGAGAGCTGCTCGACCGCGAGCACGAGGATCCGGCACTGCTCGACGGCGTGCTTCGTCGTCGACTCGATCCCGTAGAGCTCGAGCAGCCCGCTGACCTCCTCGATGTGGTCGACGACGTCGTCGAGCCGCGTCGCGAGCTCGTAGATGTCCTCGCGGTCGAAGGGGGTCACGTACTGCGTGTTCAGGAGCGTGATCAGGTCGCGCGTGATCGTGTCGCCCTCGGTCTCGGTCTGCTTCACGTCGGCCTGCGTCACCGCCGCGTTCGGGTAGTCGCGGAAGCGGATCTCGGCCTGGCGCGCGCATTCGAGCGCGTTCTCGCCGGCGCGGGCGAACAGGTCGTAGAACTGGGTGGGACGGGGGACGAGGCTCAGCCGCACGGAGGGCTGTTTACCAGATGCCCGCGCTCGGGGGGCGGGGGGTCAGTCGCCGAGCGAGTCGACGAGCAGGCGCTGGAAGTGCGCGATCAGCCGCTCGGACTCGGGCAGCAGGTGCCCGTGCTCGAGCCACGCGCCGCCGAGCCCCTTCTGCACCCGCTCGACGAGCACGGTGTCCTCGGCGCCGACCTGGTCGTCGAACGCGAGCATCTCCTCCAGCCAGCCCTCGTCGACGTCGGGGCCGACGAAGTAGTCGAGGAAGCGGTCGGTCGTCTCCGGCCCCGTCGGCACCACGGGGCCGATCGAGAGGTTGGGGAACCCGGGCATCACGTTGATCGTCACGTTCGGCCAGAGGAAGTGGAACTGGCCGCGCTCGACCGGGCCGCGCGGGTCGAAGTCGCCCGACCACTTCTCCCGGACGGGGCCGAGCTGGGTCGAGTAGAGCCGCGCCTCGTCGAGCACATAGGCGTCGACCGAGACGTCGACGACCTTCGAGAAGCCGGGGTGCGCGACCTGGCAGTGGTAGCACTCGAGGAAGTTCTCGCAGCAGACCTTCCAGTTCGCGCGGTAGCTCGACTCGCTGCGGCGGAGGAAGCGGAGCCCGTCGAGGTCGAGCCCCGCGGAGGCGACGAGCTCGGGGAGGCCGCCGAGCGTCTCGGCGAGCGGCGCCGCCCCCGGATCCGGGTTGACGAAGACGAACGGGCCCCACGTGTCGACGAGCGCCGGCCGGAGCCCGAGCTCGGCCTTGTCGAAGCCTCCCTCGCGGTCGGCGCGCGGGGCGGCGCGGAGCGAGCCGTCGAGGTCGTACGTCCAGGCGTGGTAGGGGCACTGGAGCGTCTCGCGCTTCCCCTCGCCCTCACAGACGAGCGAGCCCCGGTGCCGGCAGACGTTGAGGAAGGCGCGGAGGACGTCGTCCTTGCCGCGCACGACGACGAGCGGGATCCCGGCGGCGTCGCAGGTGAAGAACGAGCCCGGCTCGGCGACCTGGTCGGCGCGGCCCGCGTACTGCCAGGCGCGCCTGAAGATCCGCTCGCGCTCGAGCCGGAGCACGGCCGGGTCGGCGTACCAGCCGAACGGGATCGTGCGAGTCTCGCCGGTCGTCGCCATCGACGGAATCTAGCGCCGCTACGCTCCCGGCCGTGCCGCCCGTCGCGCTCCGCCCGCTCGTCCCGGACGACTTCCAGGCCCTCTGCGCCGGGCACGGGATCGCGCGCCGCCCTACGCGCGACCTCTGGCGGCTGCGGATCCAGCGATCGGGCTCGCTCGTCGACGGCCGGCTCGACCTCGCGATCGCCGACGGCGACCGGTTCGTGGGCACGGTCGAGGCCCGGCAGCCGCACGGCGCCCTGCCGGAGGGCGCGTTCGAGATCGGGATCACGCTCTTCGCGGAGCCGGACCGGGGCCGGGGGATCGGGACGGAGGCGGTCGCGCTGGTCGCCGAGCTGCTCTTCGCCGAGCACGGCGCGGAGCGGATCCAGGCGTCGACGTGGGTCGAGAACGGCGCGATGCGCGGGGTGCTCGAGAAGCTCGGCTGGAGCTACGAGGGCACGCTCCGCTGCTTCTGGCCCCTCGGGGACGGGAGCCGGCAGGACTTCGCGCTCTACTCGATTCTGCGCGGCGAGGGGCCTCAGACGTCGCGGTAGCGCGCCTGCACGAAGCAGTAGAGCGAGTACGCGAGCAGGCCGACTGCGACCGCGAAGAGGAGGACGCCGCCGTAGGGCTGGGTCGCCAGCTTGTGCAGCGCGCCGTCGAGCCCGACCGCCTCCTTCGGGTCGTACTGCCACGCGGCCCTGGCGAGGAAGACCGCGACGAGCGTCCAGACGACGAACCGGGCGAGGTGGCCGAGGATCCCGACCGCCTTCGCGGCAGCCTCCTCGAACTCGTTCATCTTGTGGGTCTCGAGCTTCTCCTCGAACTTGGTCGTGACCGCCCGGTAGAGGTTGAAGAGCGCGGCGCCGAGGAAGGCGAGCGCCCCCGCGTAGACGAGGTAGCGGCCGAGCGGGAGCCCGAGCACGCCACCGGTCGCCTTGTCCTCCGACTTGCCGCCGCCCCCGCCGCCGCTGCTCGAGGAGAAGACCTTCGTCCCGGTCACCACGGCGAGCCCGGCGTACCAGACCCCGCGCGCGAACGACCCCGCCCGTTTCGCGAGCCCCTTGAGCCCCTCGCCCTCGTCGTCGCGGTCGAGCACGCCCTGCGCGAGCCGCCAGACGGCGTGGCCGCGAGGCCGAGCGCGAGCACCGCGATCAGGAGGCGGCCGAACGGCTGCTCGGCGATCGTCTGGAGCGCGCCCTGGTTGTCGGCCTTCCGGTCGCGGCCGTCGAGCGCGATTCGGACCGCGAGCAGCCCGATCACGGCGTAGAGGACGCCCTTGGCGACGAGGCCTGCGCGACCGAGCCCCTCCACCCACGGGCTCTTGCCCGCGCGGCGGCCCTTGGCGGTGACGGATCCGGCGCTCACCGGCGCGTCATCCCCGGCGGCGGCGGGCTCTAACCCGCGGCAGGCAGGATCCCGGCATGGGCCTCGAGGATCACGGCGGGATCGTCCTGCTGGCGCTGCTCTGCGGGATCGCAGCGCTGCTCGCGCTCGCGCCCGCCGTCCGGATCCCGTACCCGATCCTGCTCGTGCTCGGCGGGCTCGCCGCCGGGTTCGCGCCGGGGATCCCCGACCTGGCGCTGCCGCCCGAGCTCGTGCTCGTGATCCTGCTCCCGCCGCTCCTCTACGGGGCCGCGTTCTTCACCTCGCTCCGCGACCTGCGCACGAACGTGCGCTCGATCAGCCTGCTGGCGACGGGGCTCGTGCTCGTCACCACCGTCGCGGTCGCGCTCGTCGCCCACTGGATCGTCGAGCTGCCCTGGGCGGCGGCGTTCACGCTCGGCGCGATCGTCTCGCCGACCGACCCGATCGCGGCGACCGCGATCGCGCAGCGGCTCGGCGTCCCGCGGCGGATCGTCGCGATCCTCGAGGGCGAGTCGCTGGTCAACGACGCCACGGCGCTCGTCCTCTACCGGGTCACGCTCGGCGCCGTCGTCTCGGGCACCTTCTCGCTCTGGGGGGCCGGCCTCCGCTTCGTCCTGGGCGCCGTCGGCGGCGTCGCGATCGGGCTCGTCGTCGGCTGGATCGTGCGTCAGGTGCGGCGCCGGCTCGACGATCCGCCGGTCGAGATCACGATCTCGCTGATGACGGGCTACTTCGCGTTCCTGCCCGCGGAGGCGTTCGGCGTCTCGGGCGTGCTCGCGGCGGTCACTGCGGGGGTCTACCTCGGCTGGCACACGCCCGAGCTGACGAACGCGCAGGTGCGGCTGCAGGGCACAGCCGTCTGGGAGATCGGCACCTTCGTCCTCAACACCGTCCTCTTCGTCCTGGTCGGGCTGCAGCTGCCCGGGATCCTCGACAACCTCCAGGGGATCGCCTGGAGCTCCCTGCTCGGCTACGCGGCTGCGGTCGGCGCGACGGTCGTCGTGACCCGGCTCGTCTGGATCTACCCCGCCACGTACCTGCCCCGCTTCCTCTTCCCGCGGATCCGCGAGCGTGACCCCTATCCGCCCTGGCAGGGGCCCGCGCTCGTCGGCTGGGCGGGGATGCGCGGCGCCGTCTCGCTCGCAGCCGCGCTCGCGCTCCCCTTCACGACCGATGCGGGCAACCCCTTCCCGGGACGCGACCTCGTGATCTTCCTCGCGTTCTGCGTGATCCTGATCACGCTCGTCGGTCAGGGCCTGACGCTCCCCTGGGTGATCCGGTGGCTCGGGCTCGAGGCCGATGGCGCGCCCTTGCTCGAGGAGGCGAAAGCCCGGATCCGGGCCGCGGAGGCCGCGCTCGCCCGGCTGGAGGAGCTGGTGACCGAGGACTGGGTCCGGGAGGACACCGCCGAGCGGATTCGCGGCTCCTACGGGTTCCGCGTCGACCGCTTCTCGGCGCGCTTCGACGACGGCGACGACGGCGGGATCGAGGAGCGCTCCACCGCCTTCCAGCGGCTCCGCCGCGAGCTGCTCGAGGCCGAGCGGTCGGCGATCGTCGAGCTCCGGCGCCAGGGCGTGATCGGCGACGACGTGATGAACCCGATCCTGCGCGACCTCGACCTCGAGGAGACGCGGCTCGACGCCTAGCCCGTCGAGCTAGCCGGTCGACGGGCCGGTCTCGCCGACCGGCGGCTCCGCGCTCCACGGGAACGTGATCCAGCGGTCGGTGCGGCGCCAGACGTACTCGCAGTCCACGATCGAATGCGGCTTCTGGTAGAGCACCGCCGTCCGCACCTCGGCCACCTTGTCCGCGCAGAAGCGCTGGACGAGGGCGAGCGTGCCGCCCGTGTCGGCGACGTCGTCGGCGATCAGGAGCCGGGAGCCGGAGAGGTCGACGAGATCGGGAGCGGGCGGGAGGATCATCGGCGTCTGCAGGCGCTCGTCGACGCCGGTGTAGAACTCGACGTTCATCGTGAACGTGTTCTTGATCCCGAGCGCGTAGCCGAGGCCGCCGGCGACGAAGAGACCACCCCGCGCGATCGCGAGGACGATGTCGGCGCGGTAGCCGTCGGCGTGGATCGCCTCCGCCAGCTCGCGGGTGCCCCGGCCGAGGTCGTCCCAGCTCATCGTCTCCCGTGCCTCGCTCACGGGCTCGACGCTAGCAGCGGTG
Organism: uncultured Gaiellaceae bacterium; assembly: GCA_963846665.1. Taxonomy (GTDB): domain Bacteria; phylum Actinomycetota; class Thermoleophilia; order Gaiellales; family Gaiellaceae; genus Gaiellasilicea. The sequence continues at coordinate 1,691,102 of CAWJWW010000002.1, read as the reverse complement.
GTTTTCCGAAGCCGCGCGAGGGACACTTCAGCTCATCGCCGCCGACTCCCGGCGGCCCGGCATCGGAGGTGCGCTTTCATCGGTTGGCTGCTCGTGATCATCGTCGTGGTCCTCGTGCTCGCCGCGATCGGCTTCCGCAGCCTGCTCCGCGGCCGCGCCTAGGACACCACTCCGCCGGCGGCCGTCGCAGCAGGACGAGGGCGCCGCCGGCGAGAACCACCAGCGCGACGGCTCCGCCCGGACGCTGCGAAGACTGGCGGGATGCTGATGGAGGAGATCCGCCGGCTGCTCGACTGGGAGGAGCGGCACCGCCGGCTCGTCGCCCGGGTCCTCGTCGCGCTCGGCCTCACGCTCGTCGTCGACCTCGTCGGCGCGCTCCTGATCCTCCACTTCGAGCGCGGCGTCGCCGGCGGCGAGATCGAGGGCTTCGACGACGCGCTCTTCTTCGCGACGGTGCAGCTCCTGACCGTCTCCTCGCAGATCCCGAACCCGCTCACCGGGGCGGGCCGGATCGTCGACGTCGTGCTGGAGCTCTGGGCGATCGTGGTCGTCGCCGGGATCGCCGGCTCGTTCGCCGCGTTCTTCCTCAGCGCCGACCGGGACTGACCGCGTGGCCCTCCGGTCGGCGGCGCTCGTGCTGGCCGCGCTCGCCCTTTCCGGCTGCGCCGCCGAGGAGGCCGTCGTCGCGCGGGACGCGGGCGTCGTGGCGACCGTCTCGGACGGCGACACGCTGCGACTCCTCGACGGCCGGAGGGTGCGGCTCGTCCAGATCGACGCACCCGAACTGTCCTCCGGCGAGTGCTACGCCCGGCCCGCCCGGGCGGCGCTCGTCCGGCTGGCGCCGCCAGGCGCCCGGGTCGACCTCGAGGCCGACCCGGCGCTCGACGCGGAAGACCGGTTCGGGCGCCTGCTCCGCTACGTCGTCCGGGCGGGAGGAACGTGAACCTCGAGCTCGTCCGGCGCGGCGCCGCGGCGCCGTACTTCTACCGGCGAGTGCGCGGCCGCTACAGCGCCGCCCTGCTCCGGGCGGCGGAGGCTGCTCGCACAGCGGGGAGAGGGCTCTGGGGCGCGTGCCCGGGCGACGCGGCTCGAGCCGGGCCGGGGAGTCGCGACCGGCGGCTGAGGCTCAGGCGCGCCGGGCGGGCGTGGGGTCGAGGAAGACCTGGGTCACTTCGGGCACCCGCTCCCGCATCCGCCGAGTGAGCTCGTCGGCGAGCCGCTCGAGCTCTCCCGAGTCGATCCCTCCGGCGAAATGGATCCGGGCGGCGACGAGGATCGCCTTCGGGCCGACGTGCATCGTCAGCAGCTCGATCAGCTCCGCGACCTGGGGGTGCGACTCGATCGCCTCCCGGAGGGCGCGGCGCTCGTCGGGCGCTGCGGACTCGCCGATCAGCAGCCCCTTCGTGTCGCGCCCGAGCTCGAACCCGGTGACGACGAGCAGGACGCCGATCGCCACCGCGGCGCCGCCGTCCCAGAGGTGGTTCCCGGTCACGTGCGCGAGGGTCACGCCTGTGAGTGCGATCAGGACGCCGACGACCGCGGCAGAGTCCTCGAAGAGCACGACCTTCGGCGTCGGGTCCTTCGTCTCGCGGACGAACGCGAAGAACGGCTTCCCGTCGGCCTCCGCCTCGTGCCGGAGGTGCCGGATCGCACGGAAGAGCGCGATCCCCTCGGCGACGAGCGAGAAGAGGAGGACGCCGAGCGTCAGCTTGAACGCGACCTCGCCATGCTCGCCGACGAGGGAAAGGATCCCCTCCCGGATCGAGAGCAGGCCGCCGCCGACGAAGATCGAGACGGAGACGACGAAGGCCCAGAAGAAGCGCTCCTTGCCGTGCCCGAAGGGATGGTCCGCGTCGGCGGGGTTGGCGCCGAGCTTGAGCGAGACGAGCAGGAGCACCTGGTTGACCGTGTCGGCGAACGAGTGCACCGCCTCGGCGAGGAGCGCGCTCGAGCCTCCGATCAGCCCACCCGCGAGCTTCGCGATCGCGATCGCCGCGTTGGCCGCGAGCGCGAAGAGGATCGTCTGCCTGCCGCTGCTCCCCATCGTCGGCTGAGGCTACGCGGTCGACGCCGTCCGCGCCGGACAGTGCGCTCGACGCCGTGACAACTGCCGTCGACCGGGCGCGAATCCCGCGGTCGGCCGGTCGATCGACTACGATCGACCACTTGCTGAGGCTTCGCACAGCAATAGAGAGAGGGCTGCGGCATCGGTTCGCCGGTCCTCTCCTCCTCCTGTTGCTCGCCGTCCTGCTCGTCTTCGTGGCGCTGCACGCGGTCGAGCACGGGAGTGTCGGCGACATGCTCGCCTGCGTCGCGATGGCCGCGTTCGGGCTGAGGCTCCTGGGGATCGGGCGCGGGACGCCTCCGGTTCAGAGCCGCCGGACGCTGGCGCTCCGCCGGGCACCGCCCTCACGCCGGCCCGGCAGCCGCCGCGTCGGCATCGCGCTCGAGCCGGCGCTGTTCTCTCCGCTTCGACGCTGATCGGCCCGCGCCTCCGGCGCTCACCGGTCCGCACTCGACTCAGGAGATCTCTTCTTTATGCCAGCACACGTCCACACCACACCGACCAGGCCGCGCCGCTCGCGTAGCCGCGTCGCGCTCGCGGGCCTCGGCGCGCTGCTCTGTCTTGCGATCCTCGGGTTCGCCGCCTCGGCGGGCGCCGAGCCGTCGATCGACGACAAGCGCCGGCAGGCAGAGCTGATCCTCGAGCAGGTCCAGGAGCTCGACGGTCAGGTCGGGGCTGCCGCCGAGCGCTACAACGGCGCGAACTACCGCCTCGAGACGCTTGGCACACGGCTGCGCGAGGCGCGTACCGACCTGAAGCGGTCGCGGGTGCAGCTCGGCTCGGCCCGCAGCCGGGCGGGCGAGCGGCTCGTCCAGCTCTACGTCGACGGCAGCGGCGGTGACGCTCTCGACCTGATCCTCGGGTCGGACTCGCTCGCGGACATGATCGACCGGCTCGATACGGCCGACCGCGTCGCGGCGCAGGACGCCCGGCTCGTCTCCGACCTGAACGGGCTGGCCCACCGGACCCAGAAGCGGGAGGCGCAGATCAAGACGGCGCAGGCACGACAGCGGGTGCTCGTCGGCCGGCTCGCGGCGGAGCGGGGCAGGATCGAGACGAAGCTGTCGGAGCGCACGCAGCTGCTCGCCTCCGTTCAGGCGGAGGTCCGCAAGCTGGAGGCCAGGGAGCAGGCCCGGCAGGCCGAGCTCCGCCGCCGCGCGGCCGCCGAGCTCGCCCGGCAGCAGGCGCTCGTCCGGGCTCAGGCGACCCGCCCGAACCTGCAGGCGCCGCGCAGCAGCGTCCAGGCGCCGCCTGCCGCAGCGGAGGAGCCCACCGGCACGACGGATGAGTCCCCGCCGCCGGCAGCCCCGGAGCCGGCTCCCGCTCCTGCTCCTGCGCCGCCCGCCGATGCCGGCAAGGGCGCCCAGGCGGTCTCGATCGCGATGCGCTATCTCGGGATCCCGTACAGGTGGGGAGGAGCTTCACCATCGGGCTTCGACTGCTCGGGCTTGACCATGTACGTCTTCGCCCAGATCGGCGTCTCGCTCCCCCACTACGCGGCGGCGCAGTACGGCCTCGGCCGCTCCGTCTCGAAGAGCGAGCTCCAGCCCGGCGACCTCGTGTTCTTCCGCGGCCTCGGGCACATGGGCATGTACATCGGCGGCGGCAACATGATCCACGCCCCGCGGACCGGCGACGTCGTCAAGATCAGCAGCCTCTCGGAGGGCTACTACGTCTCGAACTGGGTCGGCGCTAGGCGGGTGCTCTGAGCGCTCGCCCGCTGGCCTCGGCGCTGCTCCCGCCAGCTCAGGCCGGTGAGGGCGAGCAGTGACAGCCCGAGCAGGAGGTTGACGCCACCGAGCCCGTAGACCGCGGGCATCGGCACGAAGGGGTGCTCGGCGACGTACTCGGCGATCGCGGCAACGGCGAAGAGCAATCCGACGACGGCGACCGCAGCCAGGCCCATGTGGGCCCAGGCGTCCCGTCGTCGCGCGACGGCGAGGCCGGCGAGGAGCGCGAGCAGGGCGGGGAGCGGCGCCGAGATGGCGGCGCCGCTGAGCAGGAAGCTCGCGTAGCTCTGCCCGGGTTCGGGGTTGCCGCCGAACTGCGGCGGCCAGCCCTGCTGCCACGCGAGGACGGATGCGGCGATGTTGTAGGCGCTCCCCGCGAGGGCGACCGCGGCCAGTCGATTCCTGACGGCCATCGGTCAGCCCACCAGCTCGAGGCCGTAGTCCACTGCGCTCGCGGCGAGCCGTTCCGGATCCGTCTGCACGGACGGTGGCGGCAGCTCGCGCGCGCGGGCGGGCTCGCCCGTCTCGCGGATGAACCCTTCGAACCCGGCCGGGGCGAAGAGGAAGAGGAGCCGCGCCGGCCCGGCCTCGACGGTGTAGGTGTGCGGGATCCCGCGGGGACCGAGCACGAAGTCGCCGGGTCTCGCCGGGATCAGCTCGTCGCCGAGCCGGAAGGTGAGCTCTCCCTCGAGCACCCAGAAGCCCTCGTCCTCCCGGTGGTGGACGTGGAGTGGGATCTCGATCCCCTCGGGCGCCACGATCTCGACGAGCGCCAGGTGCCCGTTCGTCTCCGCGCCGGTGGCCTTGATCGTCGCGAGCTCGCCCGTCCACCAGTGCGCCTCGCCCTGCTGCGGGCCGAGCACGGCCGCCGGGGTGATGTCCGTCGCAGCCATTGTTGCCTCCTTGTGGTGAATGGCCGACGGGGAGACTATAATTGGTGAGAATGAACTTGTCAAGAAAACTATTCTCAGCAAAATGAGTCGGCGGACGTACAGCATGGGCAAGCGCGCGTCGGCGGTCGCCGAGACGCAGCGGCGGATCCTCGAGGCGACGATGGCCGTCCACGACGAGCAGGGGATCGTCGCCGGCCGGTGGCCCGACATCGCAGAGCGCGCGGGCGTCTCGCTCGCCACGCTCTACCGCCATTACCCGACGCTGGACGCGCTCGTGACCGCGTGCGGCTCGCTGACGATGGAGCTCGTCGACCCGCCTTCCCCGGAGCGGGCGCCCGAGGTCTTCCGCGGCGCGCGCTCCCGGCGCGACCGCCTCGACCGGCTCGTCCGCGAGGCCTTCGCCTTCTACGAGCGCGCAGGCCGGGTCGTCGAGAACGTCCGTCGCGACAGCGACAAGCTCCCGGTGCTGCAGGAGTCGCACGCGCTGTTCGAGGCGGGGCTCAGGCGCGCTCGTCGAGGAGGCCGTGCGGCCATTCCGCTTGACGGCCGACCAGGTCGTGCTCGTCCGCGCGCTCGTCGACGTCCGCGTCTGGGAGTCGCTGCGCGAGCACGGGCTCGGCCCGGACGCCGCAGTCGAGGCCGCGTCGCAGGCGCTCGAGGCTGCGCTCGCGGGGGGATCCGCCCCGCGGTGAGCCCGTCCCGCCGCTTGACCGGGGCCGGGGCCGCTCCTAGGCTGGGTAGTCCGTCGATGGGCTTGCGAGACGTCACGGGGGTCCTCAGCCGGTACTTCGTGCTGGGCTACTTCGTGCCCGCCTTCGCAACGCTGTTCCTGCTCTCGCAGGCCGTGACCGACTCCCTGCTCCCGCAGTCGTTCGAGCGCCTGGGCCAGCAGGACCGGCTGCTCGTCGTCGGCGTCGGCGCGCTCGTCGCCGGGCTCGCGCTGCAGGGCCTGCGCTATCCGGTGATCCGGATCCTCGAGGGCTATCCCTTCGAGCGCGGGCCCCTGCGGCCGCTGCGCGGGCCGTTCGTCCGGCTCCAGCAGCGCTCGTACGACCGGTTGGCGGAGGTGAGGGACGACCCCGACTCCCGAACCGCTCGACGGCCGCCCGCCTGCTCGACCGGCGGTTCCACCAGAAGCGGGAGCGGCTCCTGCCGACTCGCTTCGGCAACGCCTTCCGCGCGGCCGAGAACTACTCGTACACCCGCTGGGGCCTCGACGGCGTCGCGGTCTGGCCGCGGGTCGACGTGCTCCTCACCGACCGTGAGCAGGAGCTGCACACGAACGCGATGTCGGATCTTGCGTTCTTCGTCAACGGCGCGGTCGGCGCCGTCGCGGTCGGTGTCACCGTGCTCGTGGACGCCGCGCTCAACCAGCCGCTCCAAGGGTGGGAATGGCTCTGGTACCTCGTCCCCTTCGCGGCCGCGTACAGCCTGTACCGGGCCGGGGTCGGCGCCGCCGAGCGGCTCGGGACGGAGCGGCGCGCGAGCATCGACGTCCACCGGCGGGAGCTCTACGAGCGGCTGGGCGTGCCGGAGCCCAGCGCCGCCGACGAGCGCGCGGTCGCCTCGGCGGTGAACCAGTTCCTGCTCTACGGGCGCGAGCTTCCGGCCCGGTACCGCACGGGCGGGGAGGAGAGGTCGGACGGAAGGAGGCACGATGGGGACAGACAGGCAGCCCGGTGAGCCGGTCGTTCCTGCAGCCGAGCTGGAGGGCGAGCCGGACGAGGTGTTCACGCAGTTCCCGGCCGCTGCCGCAGAGCCGCCGGCCGCGCCGGCGCCCGCGGCGCACTGGTGGCAGCGGCTCGGACGCGGCTCAGCAGCGCTGGAGGGAGGTGAAGCGGAGATGACGATCGACTTCGAGGGAGAGCCCGACGAGGAGCTCCTCATCGTGTCGGAGGACGACGCGCCGGGCGAGCCGGACGAGGAGTACGCCGGCGCCGACAGCCCGGAGGAGAGCGACGCCGAGGGCGAGCCGGACGAAGAGGTCTAGACGGCTCGGATCAGCGCGAGTGGATGCCGGCGGCCCAGTCCTGCAGCCGGCCCGGCAACTCCGGCGCGGCCGGGGCCGACCTCGACGACCGCGTCGGCCGGGACGTTCGCGCGCCGCGCGGCGGCGCAGATCGCCTCCGCGAGGGCGCCTCGTAGAGGCAGTAGGTGCGCCGCCGGTCGGCGCTCAGGAACGAGAACAGCCAGCGCACGCCCTCGTCGGCGTTGATCTCGTCGATCAGCGTGACGTCGTCGCTCGGTGAGGTCGAGCTGCTCGGCGAAGGTGCGCTCGATCATGTAGAGCGGCATGGGCGCGATCGTACCGCGGATCGCGCGGCTGATCCGGCAGACCGACGCGAGCCCGTGCCGGTGGGCGTAGGACGGCGGCCTCGGTCCGGTTGGCGCAGCCCGTCTTGCGCAGGATGCTGCGCACGTGGTTGGCGGCGGTGTGCTCGCTGATCGACAGCGCGGCGCCGATCTGCCGGTTGCTGAGGCCCTGCGGCGACGAGCGCCGAGGATCTGCGCCTCGCGCGGCGAGAGGCCGTCGGGGAGCGCGGCGCCGCGGGGCGTCGCGCGCCGAGCCGCGCGGATCCTGGCCAGCAGCGCGGGCATCCCGATCCGCTCGGCCAGCGCGGCGGCCTCGCCGAGCAGCGCCCGGCGCGCGCCCGGTCGGCCGGCCGCGCGGGCGCAGCAGCAAGCGCGCGTACTCGTAGGCGGTGTGCGCGAGCCACGTGGCGGCGCCCATGCGGCGGTTGAGCTCCAGCGCCCGCTCGAAGTGCGCCTCGGCCGCGCTCGGCCTCGCCGAGCGTGGCGGCCAGCATGCCGAGGTAGCGGTCGGCCGCGCCGTAGCAGGACGACGAGGTGGCCGATCATCACGTTGGCGCCCGCGAGCGGCTCGAGCTCCGGGTACACGAGCGCCGCGACCGCCTCGTCGCCGAGCGCCGCGCAGGCGTCGGTCAGGTACGTCGAGCGAGGCCAGCCACAGCGACTCGCGGAGCGGCTCGAGCCCCTCCGCGCGAGCCGCGACAGCTCGCGCCGCGCCTCCGCCTCCATGCCCAGCTCGGCCAGCAGCGCGACGAGCCCGGGCCGCCACGGGCCCTCGCGCGCCGCTCGCCGGCCAGGATCCGGATCACCGGCGCGAGCTCGGCCAGCCGCCCGCGCTCGCGCCGGACGCTGAACATCTGGATCCCGTAGACGCCCGACGGCGTCGCGGCCGGTCAGCAGCCGGCTCCACTCGTGCGAGCGGCGCGCCGAGCGCCTCGGCCTCCGTCGAGCCGCCCGTCGCAGAGCGCGATCGCCGACCCGTAGTGCTCGGCGACGTGCAGCATGAACGGCTGCGCGGTCTGCTCGGCGGTCGTCGCGCAGCGCCGCGACCTCGCGTCGGGCGGCGTCGAGGTCGCAGAGCGCCACGAACGCCGGCGACCCGCCAGGCCATCGCCTCGGCGCGGATCTCGGTGTCGCCGAGCGCCTCGCCGAGGTCGCGCGGCCTCCGTGAGCATGCTCGAGGATCTGCTCGAGCGGCGTCGTGCCGTGCGACCAGTAGGAGCGCATCAGCACGCGTGGCGAGGCCCGGCGCGGTCGCCGAGCCGCCGCGCCATCGCGATCGCCTCGTGCGGACGACCGCCCCGCGCTCGCGGTGCGCCCTGGAAGTCGAGCGCGCGGGCGAGCCCGCTGAGCAGCCCGACGCGCAGCTCGGAGTCCTCGCTCGCCGAGCGCCGCCGCCGCCTCCTCGAGCAGCTCGACGGCGCCCTGGTCGGCGATGCCCGGGCGCCAGCAGGCGTCCTCGTAGCCGATCGCCGCGCGGGCGAGCAGCTCCGGCGTCGCCCGAGCTCGCGGGCGATCTCCGCCGCGGCCCGAACGCCTCCAGCGCGTCGAGCGCCTTCGCCGGCGCGGTGGCGCGCGCTCGCCGAGCTCGAGCAGCGATCTCGGCGCGCTCCGGCGGGCTCGTCGATGCCGAGCTCGAGCGCGGTGCGCAGGCGCGCCGCGGCCTCGTCGAAGGCGAGCGCGCCGCGTCGCCGCGCGCGGCGGCGAGCACGTTGTACTCGACGGCCGCGCCCGGGCCCGCCGAACGGCGCCGCGGCGGCGAAATGGTGCGCGAGGTCGGCGAGCGCGCGGCCCGAGCGCCGCCGGCGCGCTCGAGCGCCTCCCCCACGCGCAGGTGCAGCTCGGCGCGCCGCGGCCCCGACAGCCGGTCGTAGAGCGCGCGCCGCACCAGCTCGTGCGTGAAGCGGCAGGCGAGCCCGCGCGACGGCGAGCTCCTCGATCATGCCGCTGCGGACGGCCTCGTCGAGGCGGCGAGCAGCTCGGCTCCGCCAGGCCCGGCGGCGCGCGCGGACGACGTCGAGCTCGAACTCCGGCCCGGCGGTCGCCGCCAGCTCGAGCAGGTCGGTGGTGCGCGGCGCCAGCCGGGACGAGCCGCTGGCTGACGACCTCGCGCACGCTCTCCGGGCTCCCGAGCTCGGCCGGCGAGCGCGTGACGCCGGATCGTCCCCGTCGTCGAGCTCGACGGCCCCGGTCTCGACGAGCGCGCGCCACAGCTCGCAGACGAGGAACGGCGTTGCCCTCGGTCAGGTCGCGGATCGCGCGTCGCGAGCTCGCGCGGCTCGGGGCCGAGCCGCCGCCGCCGGCGCACGCGGACGAACTCGTCCACCTCGTCGCCGGAGAGCCCGCCGAGCCGCAGCCGGACGACGTCGTCGGAGCGGCGCAGGTCGGCGAGCGTCTCCGACAGCGCTCCGGGCACGTCGGCCTCGGTGTCGCGGAAGGTGGCGAGCAGCAGCAGCCGCGCGTGCCCGCGGCGCGCGCCAGGTGGCGCAGGAGCAGCGAGCGTCGGCGCGTCGGCCCAGTGGCCGTCCTCGAGCACGAGCAGCGTCGGCCGGCGCGCGGCTGATCCCGGCGAGCAGGTCGGTCACGGCCGTGTGCAGCCGGTGGCGCTCGGTGTCCGGGTCGGCCTCGACCGGCGGCCGGCGAGGCCGCCGACGCGCGCCGGCAGGTCGGGGAGCAGGCGCGTCAGCTCGCCGCCGCCGGCGCCGAGCGCCTCGCGCAGCTCGGCGGGGTCGAGCGCCGCGCGCGAGCTGGTCGAGCGCCTCGACGAACGGCCCGTACGGCGTGCGCACCACCGCGTCGCAGGCGCCGTAGAGCACGAGCGCGCCCTCCTCGCGCCGCCTCGGCGGCGAACTCGCGCACGAGGCGGCTCTTGCCCGAGCCCGGCTCGCCGCCGAGCAGGACGACGCGGCGGCCCTCGCCCTGCGCGCGCGGCATCAGCGTGCGCAGCCGCTCCAGCTCGGCCGAGCGGCCGACGAACGGGAACGTCGAGGTGAGGCGGAGCGCGCCGGGCAGGTCGTGCATCGCAGCCATCCCGGCGGACGATAGTCAGATCTGACCATCGCGTGCCGGAGCGCCGCCGGACGCGGCACGCAGAAGTCGGTCAGCTCGCGTCATGACAGGCGCTCCGCGCCGGGCGTAGGTCGCCGCGAACCTCGTCCACGACCAGGAGGACCGCATGAGCACCGTCACCACACCCGCCGAGCGCCGCCCGCCAGGAGCTCGACCGGCTTCGACGGCCGGCTGATCGGCCCCGGACGACGCCGAGCTACGACGAGGCGCGCAAGGTCTACAACGCGATGATCGACAAGCAGCCGGCGCTGATCGCCCGCTGCGCCAGCCCCGCCGACGTCGCGCAGGGCGTCGCGTTCGCGCGCGACCACGACCTGCTCGCTCGCCATCCGCGGCGGCGGCCACAACGGCGCCGGGCTCGGCACCGTGCGACGACGGCGTCGTGCATCGACCTCTCGCCGCTGAACGACGTCGAGGTCGACCCGCAGGCGCGCACCGTCCGCGTCGGCGGCGGCTGCACCTGGGGCGAGGTCGACCGCGCGACCGGCGAGCACGGCCTCGCGACGCCGAGCGGGATCATCTCGACCACCGGCGTCGGCGGGCTGACGCTCGGCGGCGGCCTCGGCCACCTGACCCGCAAGTTCGGGCTGGCGATCGACAACCTGCTCGAGGCCGAGGTCGTGCTCGCCGACGGCGAGCGCGTGCGCGCGCCAGCGCCGACGAGCACCCGGACCTGTTCTGGGCGATCCGCGGCGGCGGCGGCAACTTCGGCGTCGTCACCTCGTTCCTGTTCCGCCTGCACGAGGTGGGCACCGTGATCGGCGGCCCGACGTTCTGGCCGGTCGAGCAGGCCGCCGAGGTGCTGCTCGGCCTACCGCGAGTTCCTGCCGAGCGCGCCGCGCGAGCTGAACGGCTTCTTCGCGTTCACGACGCGTGCCGCCCGGCCCGCCGTTCCCCGAGGAGATCCACCTGCGCAAGGTCTGCGGCGTCGTCTGGTGCTACGTCGGCGTCCGAGGAGGACGCGGCCGCGGCGATGGCGCCGCTGCTCGACGCGCTGCCCGAGCCGCTCCTGCACGGCGTCCGCGCCGATGCCGCACGCCGGCGCTCCAGAGCGCCTTCGACGGCCTCTACCCGGCCGGGCGACCAGTGGTACTGGCGGGCGGACTTCGTCAAGGAGATCCCCGACGAGGCGGTCGAGATCCACGCGCGCTTCGGCGCCGAGATGCCGACGATGAAGTCGACGATGCACCTCTACCCGATCGACGGCGCCGCCCACGACGTCGGCGCCGCCGACACGGCCTGGAGCCTACCGCGACGCCGACTGGGGCGCGGTCTTCGCCGGCGTCGACCCCGACCCGGCGAACGTCGGACGCGATCCGGCGCTGGAGCGTCGACTACCTCGAGGCGCTGCACCCGTACTCGGCGGGCGGCGCCTACGTGAACATGATGATGGACGAGGGCCAGGAGCGCGTCCGCGCGAGCTACCGCGACAACTACGACCGGCTCGCTCAGATCAAGGCGCAGCTACGACCCGGACAACCTCTTCCGGGTCAACCAGAACATCCAGCCGGCCGCCTAGAGCTCAGGGTGGGACGACACGGGGGCGGGCGACGAGCCCGCCTCCGTTCGCGTCTCGCCGGGCGGCTCTCGCTCGATCCGGAGCGGCGGGATGCTGACGATGTCGTAGGTCGCGGAGGCGAGCCCGATCCCGGCGGCGTCGAGCTCGGCGAGCACCTGCCGGCTGATCCGGTCCTTGACGTCGCGCACCCCGCGCGCCGAGACGAGGAAGCGGAGCGAGAGCTCGAGCCAGTTGTCGGTCAGGCGCAGGTAGACGGCCGGCTCGAGCGAGGCGTCGCTCATCGCGTAGCGCGACCGCATCCGGGCGAGCGCGCGCTCGGCGTCGGGGTCGTCCACGACCGCATGCGCCTGCGCCGCCGCCTGGAGGATCTCCTCGACCCGGCCGCGATCGGCGTCGTAGTCGACGGGGAGCACGATCTCCTCCCAGAGATAGGGGAAGTCGCGGGTGTAGTTGTAGACCGGCTCCTGGAAGACGGCGCCGTTCGTCACCGTGACGAGCCGCCCCGTGTACTGGCGCGAGTGCACCCAGACGGCCGGGTCGGCGGCGCTGACCGAGGGCGGCTGGCCCATCTCCATGATCGTCGTCTTCAGGAAGCCGAGCCGGACGACGTCGCCGCGGACGCCGCCGAGGGTGATCCGGTCGCCGACGCCGAAGACGTCGCCGCGCAGGATCACGAAGTAGGCCGCGAGCGAGAGGATCACCTGCTGGAGGGCAAAGGCGAGCCCGGCGCTGATCAGGCCGATACCGGTGGAGACGTCGGTGTCGGGCGTGATCCAGATCGAGAGCAGACCGAGCACGATCACTACGGCACCTGCGACCTGGATCCCCTGGCGCGCCCAGAAGCGGCGCGGGTCGGCGACGGCGCCGCCGGCGAGCCGGCGGACGACCGCGAGCGCGAGCATCCGCAGGACGAGCACGCCGAGGAAGAGGGCGAGGCTGTAGAGCACCTTCAGCCCCGTCTCGGTGTTGATCCCGACGAGGGTCACACCGGCCAGCGAGGGCGACGTCATCGGCTCACTCTACGGCCGCCGGCAGCGGGTCGCCGAGCCCGGGCGCACGGCGCGCGCCGGCCGGAACGGGCGGACCGAGACACCCATCCGCGTTTTGGAAGATCATGCTGATCAGCACCGAGACCGATTCCCCGTCCGACAGTGGAGGTTCCCATGACAGATGCGGCGCTGACGACTCCAGCGGCGCCCGAGCCCCGAGGTCCGTACCCGCATGCGCGCACGCATGGCGGGCTGGTGTGGGTGACCGGACAGATCGGGCGAGATCCAGCCACGCAGGAGATCGTGTCGGGCGGCTTCGCCGCGGAGTTTCATCAGGCGATCACGAATCTGGAGCAGATCCTCGGCGAGGCCGGGAGCGCGCTCGACCTCGTCATCCGAGCGGAGGTCCAGTTCGTGAACGAGGCCGATCTGGATGCGATGAACCAGATCTACGCGGAGCGGTTCCGGACGCCCTACCCAGCGCGGACGAGCTACGGCGCCGCCTTCTTGTGGAAGGGAGCCCAGGTGCAGATCAGCGCGGTCGCTGCGACGGCGACCGCCTGACATTGGTGGGAGACACCCGCGGGTCTCGACAGGCAACAGCAAGCGTCGAGCGGCAGGGTGGTGACGGGAGCGACGGGACTCGAACCCGCGACCTCCGGCGTGACAGGCCGGCGTTCTAACCAGCTGAACTACGCCCCCCAGGGCGGCGTCAGTGTAGCGGGACGCGGAGGAACGCCACCGGCGTAGGTGAAGAGGGGACGGTGACGACGATCGACTGGATTGCGCTCGCCGTCATCGGGCTGACTGCGCTCGGGGGACTTCGGCGCGGGCTCGTCGCCGGCGCGTTCTCGCTCGCGGGGATCCTCTTCGGCGCCTACCTCGGCTCGCGGCTCGCGCCGCAGCTCCTCTCGGGGAGCGACTCCGCCTACGCGCCCGTGATCGCGCTCGGCGGCGCGGTCGTCCTCGGCGTCGTGCTCCGGAGCGCGGCGGGGATGGTCGGGAGCACGATCCGCTCCGCGCTCTTCGCGCTCCCGCCCCTGCGGGTGCTCGACTCGCTCGGCGGCCTGGTGCTCGGCGCCGCCACGGGGCTGGCGCTCGTCTGGGTCGCCGGCGCGGTCGCTCTCCACCTGCCCGGGCAGACGGAGCTCCGGCGCGAGGTGCAGCAGTCGAAGATCCTCCGCGAGCTGAACACGCGCGTGCCGCCCGCGCGGCTGCTGGAGGCGATCCAGCGGGTCGACCTGCTCGAGCGGATCGCCGGCCCGCGCGCAAACGTGCCCGCGCCCGACCCCGGCCTTCTCCGCGACCCGGCCGTTCGCTCCGCCCGCGCCAGCGTCTTCCGCGTCATCGGGTCGGCCTGCGGGCTCGGCGTCGAAGGCTCCGCGTGGGCGGCGCGGCCGCACCTCCTCGTCACGAACGCCCACGTCGTCGCCGGGATGAAGGACGCGCGCGTCGACACCGGCGACGGCTCCGTGCCCGCGACCGTCGTGCACTTCGACCCGCGCGACGACGTCGCCGTCCTGCGAGTCCCCGGCGTCGACGCCCTGCCGCTCCGGCTCGCCGAGCCCGAGGCGGGCGCTCCGGTGGCGATCCTCGGCTATCCCGAGAACGGCCCCTTCACCGCCACCCCGGCGCGGATCGGCCAGACGGGCAACGTGCTCGCCGACGACGCCTACGGTCGCGGCCCGATCGAGCGGCGGATCACGACGATCCGCGGCCTCGTCCGGCACGGCAACTCAGGCGGGCCCGCGGTGGACGCGCAGGGCCGGGTGCAGGCGACGATCTTCGCCTCCCGCGTCGGCGACGGCGTCCCCTCGGGCTACGGCCTCCCGGCCTCGGTCGTCCGGGACGCGCTCGCCGCCTCGGGCAAGGAGGTCTCCTCCGGCCCCTGCGTGGGTTGAGAGGAGAGGGCTTAGAGGATCTCGAGGATCCCGAGCGGCTGCCGGAACGGCGCCACCAGGTAGACGCCGGCCGCCTTCTCGCGGCTCTCGGCGATCAGCTCCCGCGCGAGCTCGGCGCCGACGGCAGCCGCGTTCGGGCCCGCGTCGAGGAGCCGCTGTTGCACCGGCTCGGGCACGACCATCCCCGGCACCTCGTTGTGCACCCGGACCGCCAGGCCGTGGCTCCGGAGCGGCCAGATCCCGACGAGGAGCGGGATCGGCGAGCGGCCGCCGAAGTGGGCGAGGAACGAGTCGAGGTACTGGAGGTCGAAGAGCACCTGCGTCATCGCGAACTGCGCGCCCGCGGCGAGCTTCTGCTCGAAGCGGTCGAGCTCGACCTCGAGGTCGTCGGCGGACGGGTTGACCGCGACGCCGGTGAAGAACGAGGTGGGGGCGTCGATCGTGCGGCCGTGGTGGTCCTCGCCCCGGTTCAGGTTCGCGATCAGCCGGGTCAGGCCGATCGCGTCGACCTCGTAGACGCCGCGCGCGCCGGGGTAGTCGCCCTCCTCCGGCGGGTCGCCGGTGACCGCGAGGATGTTGCGGACGCCCTCGGCATGGGTGCCGAGCAGCAGCGACTCGAGCCCGGCGATCGTCATGTCGCGCGGGGTCAGGTGGGGGATCGTCTCGATCCCGCAGTCGCGCTCGATCGCGACCGAGGCCATCGCACCGCTCATCCGCGCCCGCGCTCGCGGGTTGTCGTTGACGTCGAGGAAGTGCGCCTTGCCCGACTCCTTCAGCACGCGGGCGCTCTCGAGCAGCGCCGTGTTCGAGCCGCCGAGCGGCGGGTCGAGCTGGACCGAGACGACGAACTCCTCCTCGCGGAGCATGCGGGCGAGCTCTGTCTCGTGCTCGGCCGTCTCGCTGGCGACGACGAGCTCGCGCTCGCGGACGACGAGCGGGGCGGAGGGGGCGCGGTCGGCGTCGACGGCGGCGCGGATCGCCTCGATCTGCGCCGGCGTCGTGCCGCAGCAGCCGCCGATCAGCCCGGCGCCGAGCCGGCGCGCCTGGGCGGCGAACTCGGCGAAGTACTCGGGGGTGGCGTGCGGGAAGACGAGCCGGGAGCCCGCGAGGCTCGCGAGGCCGACGTTGGGGAGCGCCGCCAGCACGCGCCCGTCGCCCTGCATCTCGGCGAGCGCGTTCAGCGCGGCGGCCGGGCCGGCGCTGTGGTTCGCGCCGATCGCGGCGAGGTCGAGCTCGTCCAGCCGGGCGGCGGCGTCGGCGGCAGAGACGCCGCCGAGTGTCTGGCCGTCCGCGTCGAAGGTCATCAGCGCGAGGAGGGGGAGCTGCGAGACGGAGCGGACAGCCTCGATCGCGGCCACGAGCTCGTCGAGGTCGTAGTAGGTCTCGAGCATGATCACGTCGACGCCGCGCGCCTCCAGGACCTGGGCCTGCTCTGCCACGAGCGGCGCCGCCTCCGCCGGGTCGAACTGCTCGCGCTCGCCGAGCGGGCCGATCGCACCGGCGATGAACACCTCGCCGCCTGCGACCTCCCGGGCCTCGCGTGCGAGCCGGACCGCCGTCGAGTTGATCTGCTCGAAGTCCTCCTCGAGGAAGTGGCCCGCGAGCTTGCGCCGGTTGGCGCCGAACGTGTTCGTCTCGATCAGCTCGGCGCCGGCGCGAATGAAGCTCGCATGGAGGGCGACGACGCTCTCGGGGGCGCGCAGGTTCGCCTCCTCGGGGCAGCGCAGGCGGGGCACCGCTCCCGAGAGCAGCGTGCCCATGCCGCCGTCGCCGACGATCGGGCGGCCGGAGGCGAGGCGCTCGAGGAAGCGGGACATGGCGCGGACTCTAGTGGTGAAGCCGCGCCGTCAACCCCGTTCGAGGGACGAGTCAACCGCTGACGGGTGATGCCAGGAGTCCGAACGTGACCCAGGATGCGGACATCTTCCGAGCGCCTGTCGGACGAGGGCCCCTCTCAGGAGGGCAAGGCACGGAAGAGGAGACCGGCCCCCTGTGGGGGCCATGAGACGAGGCCCCCAGGCGGCGGGGGCCTCGTCATTCTTTCCTCTTTGGCGCAAGGAGCTGCATCCGCCTCGCGGCGGACGCACCTCCGCGCGAAGACCCCTAAAGGGTCGCTTCGCTCCCGGTTCGCTCGCTGCCGTCGGGCTCAAGGAGGGGCCTCGTGCCGATATCGCCCGTGCGGCTCTGCGGTCGGGGACTGACGGCAAATCATCCTGCGGCGGTATGGGTCGTTCGGGGGCGGTGGGCATGCTCGGTCTGCCGCCCCCATCTCGCTCTCCCGTCAGTCGTCGTGGACGACGCGGCCTTCCATCCCGCCCGCGACCGTGACCACCTGGCCGGTGACATGGCCGGAGAGGACGTCGGAGGCGAGCACGACGACCTGGCGGGCGACGTCCTCGGGCTGGGCGACCTTGCGGAGGGCCATCGTGCGGGAGATCCGCCGGATCGCCTCGGGGTCGACGTGGCCGCGGGTCATCGGCGACTCCGTCCAACCCGGCGCGACCCCGTTCACGCGCGCGCGACGGTGCGATCCGGATCGCCTCGTTCTTGAGGCTGAGCAGGAGCCCACCGAGCACGGCCGACTTCGCGGCGGCGTAGTCTGCGTGGCCGGCCTCGCCGACGATCCCCGCGGTCGAGCCGATCAGGACGAGCGAGCCGCCGCCGTTCCGCTCGACCTCGCGGAGGAAGCCGCGGGCGGTGAGGAAGCTGGCGGTCAGGTTCTGGCGGATCGTCGCCTCCCACCGCTCGAGCGAGAGCTCCCAGACGGGCTCGTCCGCGCTCGGCCAGACCCCGGCGACGGCGGCGCAGACGTCGATCCGCCCCAGAGCGCTGCGGGTCTCCTCGAAGAGGCGGTCGACCTCGCGCTCGTCGGTCAGGTCGGCCTGGACGACCGGGGCGCCGCCGAGCTCGGACGCGACGTCGCGCGCCCGCTCCTCGCCACGGTTGTAGTGGACGGCGACCCTGGCGCCCTCGGCCGCGAAGGCGCGCGCGCAGGCGGCGCCGATCCCACCGGAGGCGCCGGTGACGAGCACCCCTTTCCCTGCGAGCCCGGTCTCCACGATCGCCTAGGCTACCCGCGCGATGCGCGTCCAGATCATCAGCGACATGGAGGGCGTCTCCGGGATCGTCAAGGGCGCCCAGACGCGTCGGCGGCGCGCCGCTCTACGAGGAGGGGCGGAAGCTCTACACCGAGGAGATCAACGCGGCGATCCGCGGGGCCAAGGCGGCGGGCGCGACCGGAGATCCTCGTGATGGACTGCCACGGCGCCGGCGCGGAGTTCTCCTTCAACTCGCTGATCCCGGCCGACCTCGACCCCGACTGCGAGTTCGTCGTCCAGCAGGACTGGACCGGAGTACACGGGCTTCCTCGAGGAAGGGTGCGACGCGACGCTGCTCGTCGGGAATGCACGCGCGCGCCGGAATGCGGTTCGGCGTGATGAACCACACCGTCTCGGGCCGCGACTACTACAACCTCTTCTTCAACGGCACGCTCGTCGGCGAGACCGGGATCCACGCCGCGGTCTGCGGGAGCTTCGGCTGCCCCGTCCTGCTCGTGACCGGCGACGACGCGGCCTGCGAGGAAGGGCGTGAGCTGCTCGGCGACGGGCTGACGACCGTCTCCGTCAAGCGCGGGATCGGGCTGGAGTCGGCCCGACAGGTCCCGCCCGTGCGGGCGCGGCAGCTGATCGAGGCCGGGGCGAAGGCGGCGCTCGCCGACCTCGGCGCGGTCGAGCCGTGGAGCCCCGGCAGCCCCTGCGAGATCCGGGTCGAGTTCAAGCACACCGGCGCGCCCGACAAGCTTCGCTTCCGGCCCGGGATCGAGCGGGTCGACGACCGCACCATCTCCGTGACCAGGGACACCTGGTGGGAGGCCTGGACCGCGTTCTACTTCTGAGCCGCCGTCCCGGTTCTCGCCACGATCTCGAGCCGACTCCTCTGGCGCCGCCCCGCCTGTGGAGAAAAAGTTGCTCTTCTTTTACATTCGGGGACAGTCCCCGGTTTTTCGGCGGCGGTCAGCCGGCGGCGAGGAAGACGCGCGTCTCGCCGGGGGCGGCGATCAGCTCGCCGCCGTGGATGTGGTCGCCGTGGAGCTCGTACGGGAGCACGACGTCGACGGGGTCGCCCTCGACGTGCTCGAGATGGACGAGCGCGGCGTCGGTGCCCTCCGCGTCCTCGCCCTCGAGCGACACCGTCGCGTTGACGCAGATCCCGGACGCACGGAGCTCGCCCGCCTCGGCCCGCGCCTGCAGGGCCTCGACGAGCTGCGCCACCACCGTCTCGCTCGACGGCAGCTCCTCCTCCAGCTCGACCGTGACCGGCTCGACCTCGCCCGCGACCGTCAGCGCCGCCGCGAAGGGGAAGAACTCGCCCTCCTCGCCCAGCTGCTGCGACGCGAAGCCGAGCAGGAAGTCGAGCAGCTTGTCGAGATCCTCCTCGTTCGGGTCGCGCGGTCCGTCCTCGGTGATGTCGTCCGCTTCGGCCATCGGTCGCGGAGCTTAGTAGGTCTCGAGCGAGCCCCGACGCCGACCCTCGGCCTCGAAGAGCCGGAAGAGGACGTAGGCCACGACCGCGTACGCGGCGCCGACGAGCGCCTCCGTCACCACGAGGTCTCGCACCGAGCCCAGGCTCGCGCCCGCGACGATCTCCCGGGCCGCCTCGATCCCGTGCGTCAGCGGTAGCGCCCGGCCGACCGCCTCGAGCCACCCCGGCAGGTCGCCGACCGGCACGTTCACCCCGCAGAGCAGCAGCATCAGGAAGTAGACGAGGTTCGCAGCGAAGAAGACGTCGCGCGCCCGCAGCCCGATCGAGCCGATCAGCATCCCGAGCGCCGTGCACGAGAAGACGGTGACGACGACCACGAACGCGAGCGCCGGCACCACCGCCGGGTCGGGGCTGAAGTCGAGGAAGAGCCAGCTGATCGCGAAGCCGAAGCTCGAGACGAGGAGCCCGTTGACGACGTTCGGGAGCGCCCTGCCCGCGAACATCGCCAGCCGGTTCGCGGGGGTCGCCAGCAGCGGCGCGAGCGTCCCGTACTGCCGCTCGTTCGCGATCCCCATCACCATCCCGTAGATCCCCGCCATCGCCGAGACCTGGACGGCGTTGCCGACGATGAAGAAGTCGTCTCCCCGGCTGCCCGCGTAGCGCCCCAGGTACGTGAAGAAGAGGATCTGGAACAGCGGGGAGCCGAGCATGGTCGTCACGTACACGAGCGGCGAGATCCAGTTGAAGAGCGCGCGGTACGAGATCGTCCCGCCGACGAAGAAGATGCGGAGCGCCGGGGTCACGTCAGGGAGAGCGTCGCCTTGGCGCGCGCCCGCGTCTCGAAGTTGTGCATGAAGATCGACCCGAGGACGACGTAGACCGCGCCGAGCAGGAAGCACATCCCGATCGCCGGCCAGACCTCCCCGCCGAGCGCCGCGTTGCGCACCGCCTGCATCCCCCAGGTCGGTGCGAGCACCCACGAGAGCCACTCGACCCAGCCCGGCAGGAGAGAGAGCGGGACGAGCAGGCCCGTCGCGAGCCAGACCGGGTACTCGAGCAGGTTCGAGAACGCGGACGCCTGCCGGTAGAGGACGAAGGTGGACGCCATCACGAGCCCGAGCAGGCCGAGGCTGACGACGGTGACCGGGAGCGCCAGCACGAACAGCCAGGGGTGCTCGAAGTGGAGCGGGACGCCGAAGAAGACGCGGCCCCAGAAGAGCGTCGCGGTGATCGAGTAGAGACCGATCGTCGCGGTCGAGATCGTCAGCGGCAGCAGGATCCAGAAGAAGCGGACGGGCGCCGCGATCGCGATCTCGAGCGTCCCCTGCCAGCGCATCCACTGGATCGCGCCGCCGGAGCCGAAGAGCGTCGACGACCAGATCCCCATCAGGCCGGCGCCGAGCGCCGCGTAGAGGAGGCCGCCGGGGCGGTCGCCCTCACGGAACATGAAGAAGGCGATCGAGGCGAAGATCACCGGCTGGATCACCGAGACGAGGATGAAGAAGAGCGAGTTGGTCAGGTTCTTCAGGTTGAAGAGCCAGCCGATCCAGAAGAGCCTCATCGTCCGAGCCTAGCGCCGGCGCTCAGGCGCGTTCGAGGGTCGCGTGCTTGCGACTCTGGTGCTCGAGCGCGCGGATCAGCCCGAGCCCGAGGATCGCGTACACGACCCCGATCACGGCCTCCGTCCCGACGAGGCCGGCGACGTCGCCGAGCGTCTCTCCCGCCGCGATCCTGCGCGCCGCCTCGATCGCGTGCGTCAGCGGCATCCCCTGTGCCGTGGCCGCCATCCAGCCCGGCAGGTCGTCGAGCGAGACGTTCGCGCCGGTGAAGACGAGCAGCACCCCGAAGATCACATTCGAGAGCACCGCGGTCTCGCGGACGACGAGCCCGACTCCCGCGCTCAGGAGCCCGAGCCCGGTGCAGGAGAAGGCGCCCACGGCGATCGCGACCGCGAGCGGGGCCAGCGTCGAAGCGGGGAGGTCGATCCCGACGACGGCGCCGCCGACGACGAGGCCGAACGCGGCGACGAAGAAGCCGTTCACGACCACCGGCACGGCTCGCCCGAGGAAGAGCGGCAGCCGCGGCGCGGGGGTGATCAGGATGTTCCCGAGCGTCTGCTGGAACCGCTCGCCCGCGATGATGTTCGTCATCGCGAAGACGCACGGGATCGACGCGTACTGGAGCGCGTTCCCGATCACGTAGAACGCGTCCGACTCGAGCGCGGCCGAGCGGCCGATGTAGACGAAGAGCAGGATCTGGAAGACGGGGGCGACGAGCAGGCTCGGGATGTAGACCCAGGGCGAGAGCCAGCCGAAGAGCGCCCGGAAGCTGATCAGGCCGCCGATCAGGAAGATCCGCGCGGAGGTCACGAGAGCGCCAGCGTCCCCCGGCCGCGCGCCGCCCGCAGCGCCCGCTCGACGAGCAGGATCCCGACGACGACGTACCCCGCTCCGAGCAGGAGCGCGAGCCCGATGTCGCGGTAGGGCGCTCCGCCGAGCGCCGCGCCGCGGATCGCGCTCATCCCCCACGTCGGCGCGAGCGCCCAGGAGATCGGCCGGACCCAGCCGGGGAAGAGCGAGAGCGGGACGAGGAAGCCCGAGACGAGCCAGACCGGGTACTCGAGCATGTTCCCGAGCGCCCACGCCTGGCGAAAGCGGACGAAGCCGACCGCCATCAGGAAGCCGAGCGCGCCGATCGAGACGACCGTCCCCAGGATCGCGAGCCCGAACGCGAGCGGGTCGCCGACCTCGACGGGGATCCCGAACGCGAGCCGGCCCCACGCGAGGGTCGCGACCATGCTGTAGACCCCGATCGTCGCCATCGCGATCGTGACGGGCAGCAGCACGAGCGCGAAGTGGACGGGGGCGGTCACGAGCAGCTCGAGCGTCCCGTGCCAGCGCTCACGTGCCAGCGCGTTCCCGGCCGAGGTGCTCGTCGTCCCCCAGATCCCCATCACCGCGGCGCCGAGTGAGGCGTAGACGAGCGGCTTCGGGTCGTCGCCGGCCCGGAACATGAAGAACGCGACCGAGGCGAAGAAGAGCGGGTAGACGATCCCGAGCAGCGTGTTGAACGCGGAGCGGCCGAGCATCTTCAGGTGCAGCTGCCAGCCGATGCGGAGCACGCGGAACGAACGCCGCACGCCCGCCGCCATCACTCGGCCGTGACGAGCTGCACGTATGCGTCCTCGAGCGTCGGCTCGCGCGAGGAGACGCGGCCGACGGACGCGTCGCCGAGCCGGGAGAGGATCGCGTGGGTCAGCTCGGCCCCCGGCGCGGTCTGGACGATCAGGAGCTGCTTCTGGTCGCGGTCCTCGATCGTCGCGGCGCGCACGCCGTCCAGCTCGCGGACCCGCTCGGCCGCGCCCTCCTCGACGCCGAACACCTCGATCTCGACGACCGTGCCGGCCTCGACCCCCGCCTTCAGCTGCGCGGGCGTGCCCTCGGCGACGATCCGGCCCTGGGCGATCACGGCGATCCGGTCGCAGAGGGAGTCGGCCTCGAACATGTAGTGCGTCGTCAGGAGGACGGTCTTCCCTGAGGCGGTCAGCGACGCGATCGTCGCGCGCAGCTCGCGGGCGCCGACCGGGTCGACGCCGATCGTCGGCTCGTCGAGGAAGACGACAGGCGGGTCGTGGAGCAGCCCGCGGGCGATGTGGAGCCGCTGGCGCATCCCGCGCGAGTAGCCCTCGACGCGCTCCTTTTCCCGGCCCGCGAGGCCGACGAGATCGAGCAGCTCGGCGATCCGGGAGCGCTGGGTGCGGGGGTCGACGCCGTAGAGCTCGGCGAAGTAACGCAGGTTGTCGAGCGCGGAGAGCCGCTCGTAGAGGCCGCGGTCGCCGCCGAAGACGTAGCCGATCCGCTCGCGGACCCAGCGCGCGTCCTTGACGACGTCGCGGCCGAGCACCCGAGCCTCGCCGCTCGTCGGGAGCAGGAGCGTGATCAGCATCTTGATCGTGGTCGTCTTGCCGGCGCCGTTCGGTCCCAGGAGGCCGAAGAGCTCGCCCTCCGCGATCCCGAAGCTGACTCCGCGCACCGCCTCGACCTCGAGCGAGCGCCGCCGGATCGTGCCCGTCGTCGTCTTGTAGGTGCGGCGCAGATCGGTGACCTCGACGACGTTCACGGCCGCGAGGGTAGCGACCACCTGTTGACATGTCACCGTTCAACAGCTTCGATGGGCGGCATGCGGCAGGCCCAGGTGATCTCCGAGGCGGACGTCGACGCGCGCAGCAGCGCCGACGACACCGTCACGGAGAAGGTGACGATCGACGCGGGCCTGCTCGAGCAGCGGCTGCTGCGCTTCGGCGCCGGCCGCTCGCAGGAGCGGGGCGAGGCCGACCGGGACGAGCTCCTCTTCGTGATCTCGGGAGCCGGCACGCTCGAGCTGGACGGCGAGCCGCACGCGCTCGAGCCCGATCTGGGGGTCTACCTCCGCGCCGGCGAGCGCTACGTGGTCGAGAACGCCGCCGCCGAGGACGTCGTCGTCCTCTCGGTCACCGCTCCGGCCGGCCCCGATCTCGGCACGCGCCGCGTCACGGTCCCCTTCGCCGGCCAGCCCGAGCTGCGCGCCGACGCGAAGCGGACATTCCGCTACCTCGTCAACCAGGAAGCCGGCTGTGCCTCGGTGACCCAGTTCCTCGGGATCGTCGAGCCGTGCCGCGCGCCCGACCACAGCCACACCTACGACGAGGTCGGCTACATCATCGAGGGCACGGGCCTCGCGCACCTCGGCGGCGAGCCGATCCCGCTCGGTCCCGGCTCCTGTTTCCACCTGCCCCCCGAGTGGGTGCACTGCATCGAGAACACCGGCCCCGAGACCATGCGGCTCGTCGGGGTCTTCCATCCGTCCGGCGATCCGGCGTCCCGCTCGTACGACGAGGCGCGCGCCGGCACAACAAGTTGACCATTTCCTCGTCAAAGACGACGTACAACCCATACGGACCAGTAAAGGGAGGGCATCGAATGAAGAGAGCCATCGTGTTGGCGCTCGGCACCCTGGGCGCGGCGCTCATGGCGTCGACCGCCGTCGCGCAGCCGACGGCCGTTGCGGCCACGGACGCGCAGCAGGCGGTCGTGAGCTGCAAGAGCACGCTCAAGATCGCGCTCGTGACCCCGCTGACGGGCGGTGCCGGCTTCCTCGGCAACGCGCAGCTCAGCTGGGCGAAGTACGCCGTGAAGACGCTGGCGCCGAAGTACAAGCTCAAGATCAAGCTGATCACGGGTGACACCCCGGTCGAGCAGGGCCCGGCTCCGGCTCAGGCCCTCGCACAGAAGTACGTGGCCGACAAGACGGTGGTCGCGGTGATCGGCCCGGCGACGTCCGGTGCGGTCGCGGCGACGAGCCAGACCTACTTCAAGGCCGGCCTCGCCCACATCTCCCCGTCCGCGACCCGCACGTCGCTGACGCAGGGTGCGGTCAAGGAGGCGACGCCGGCGTTCTTCCGCGTCGTCGGCGGCGACTACATCCAGGGGCCGAGCGACGCGAAGTTCATGGTCGAGAAGCTCAAGGTGACCAAGGTCGCGATCGTCGACTTCCAGGAGCCCTACTCGGTCGGCCTCGCCGACGCGGCGCAGGCGTACCTGAAGGCGAAGGGTGTCTCCGTGACCCGCGAGTCCACCTCGGTGAAGACGACGGACTACTCGTCGCTCGTCACGAAGGTGCCGAACGACGCCCAGATCGTGTTCTTCCCCACGCAGCAGCCCGAGGACGCGCAGACGTTCGGGCAGCAGCTGCTGGAGCAGGGCAAGCGGGCGAAGGTGTTCGGCGGCGACGGCTCCAACTCGCCGGACAAGTTCAAGCTGGCCGGCTCGTACGTCTCGAACTTCGCGCCGGACATCAGCGGCTTCGCCTACAACAAGGCGCTGATCGCCGGCTGGAAGAAGGCCAACCCGAAGTCCGGGCTCGAGTCCTTCGGGCCGCCCACCTACGGTGCCGTCCAGGTCGCGCTGAACGCGATCCAGAAGGCCTGCGCCAAGGGCAAGGGCAAGATCAAGGAGCGGCGTGACGTCGTTCGCAGCGTGAAGTCGATCCGGGTCAAGAACTGGATCCTCGGCGGGGACTTCCGCTTCTCGACGCGCACGAACGATCCGCTCAACGCACGGTTCTACATCTTCCAGATCCAGTCGAACGGCTCGTACAAGCTCGTCGGCTAACGACGTGCTGCACCGGCGGGTGGGGCGGCTGCGCGCCGCTCCACCCGCTGCTCTTTTCCCAGGCGTAGACTCGGCACCTTCTCGTGGACACTTTCATCCAGCTGACGTTGAACGGCCTGACGCTCGGGAGCGTCTACGCGCTGATCGCGCTCGGCTACTCGCTCGTCTACGGGATCCTGAAGCTGCTCAACTTCGCCCACGGCGACGTCTTCATGGTCGGCTCCTACATCGGCTTCGGGGCGCTGCAGCTGCTCGGCGGCTCGGCGAGCCCCAAGGTGCCGCTCTGGCTGCTGCTCGTCCTGATCACGCTCACCGCGATGGCGGGCTGCGCGGTGCTCGGCGTCGCGATCGAGCGGTTCGCCTACCGGCCGCTCCGGAACGCGCCGCGAATCGCGCCGCTGATCAGCGCGCTCGGCGTCTCCTTCTTCCTCGCCTACTCGGTGCAGCTGATGTTCGGCGCCCAGCAGCGCGACTACGACGCCTTCTCGCTCGGCGAGGGCACGCTCTTCTTCAGCGGCTTCGACATCGGCAACGTCCGGATCCCGCTACTCCGGATCATCATCATCGTCTCCGCCTTCGTCCTGATGGTCGCCCTCTGGCTGCTCGTGACGAAGACGCGGATCGGGAAGGCGATGCGCGCGACCTCCTACGACCGTGAGGCCGCCGCGATGATGGGGATCAACATCGACCGCGTGATCGTCTTCGCCTTCGTGCTCGGCTCGGCGCTCGCCGGCGCCGCGGGGGTGATGTTCGCCCTCCGCGCGCCCACCTCGGCCACCATCGGCTTCATCGCCGGCCTCAAGGGCTTCACCGCGGCCGTGATCGGCGGGATCGGCTCGATCCCCGGCGCGATGGCCGGCGGGCTGATCCTCGGGATGGCGGAGGCGTTCACCCAGGGGTACATCTCGACCCGCTGGTCCGACCTGCTCGTCTTCGTCCTCCTGATCACGTTCATGCTCTTCCGGCCCCAGGGGCTCTTCGGAAGCCCCGACATCAAGAAGGTCTGATGGACGACGAGCCGCTCACCCCGAACCAGGAGACGAACTACGAGGGGGCCGTTCCGGGAGCCGCGACGACGGCCGGGCCGGCGATCGGCAAGGACGAGTGGGTCGCCCGCTCCGGCGAGCGCCGCACCCGCCGCGGCGGCGTCCTCGGCAAGCTCGAGGCGCGGCTCGCCGTCGTCCCCTGGTGGACGTGGCTCGCCCTCTTCGCCGCAATCGTCGCCCTGCTCCCGGTCGGATTCGAGAGCGGCTACGTCCGCCGGATCGCGTTCGACACGCTGATCTACGTCCTGCTCGCGCTCGGGCTCAACGTCGTCGTCGGCTGGGGCGGGCTGCTCGACCTCGGCTATGTCGCCTTCTTCGGCGTCGGCGCCTACACCTACGCGATCGTCAGCTCGGACAAGTTCGACATCCACCTGCCGTTCATCCTCTCCCTCCCGCTCGCGGCCCTCGTCGGCGCGGTGGTCGGGCTGCTCGTCGGGCTCCCCTCGCGCCGCCTGCTCGGCGACTACCTCGCGATCGTCACCCTCTTCTTCTTCCAGATCTTCCTCACGGTCTCGAACAACAGCGACAACATCGGCGGCAGAGACATCGCCGGCGGGCCGAACGGGATGATCAACATCGACCCGCTCTCGATCTTCGGGCACGAGCTCAAGACCTCGACCGAGGGGATCTTCAACGTCGCCTACCTCTACGTGGCGCTCGCGATGTTCCTCGTCGTCTACGTCGCCCTGCGCCTCGTCGACGACTCCCGCACCGGCCGGGCGTGGCGCTCGCTCCGGGAGGACCCGCTCGCCGCCGAGATGATGGGGATGCCCGTCAACTGGCTGAAGCTGCTCGCCTTCTCCTTCGGCGCGGGGGTCGCTGCGCTCTCGGGGACGCTCGTGACCGCGCTGAACGGGAGCGTCTTCCCGCAGACCTTCGAGTTTCCGCTCCTGATCACCGTCTACACGATGGTGATCCTCGGCGGCGCGGGCAGCCAGGCGGGCGTCGTGATCGGCGCGGTCTCGATCAGCGTCCTGCTCGAGGTGCTGCGCGAGCCCGGCGACGCGCGCTTCCTCTTCTACGTGGTCGGGCTGATCGCGCTCTTCACGGCGCTGAAGCTCTCGGTGCGCCTCGCGCTCGTGCTCGGTGGCACCGTCGTGCTCGGTTTCGTCCTCCACGCCCTCGCCGGCAGCCACGACGGCGCCTGGACCGGGGAGTCCCCAACGGGGGCGGCCGGCTCGCGGGCTGGGTCGACCGCTGGGTGATCATCCCGAAGGCGCTGGCCGGCTGGATCCCGCCCGTCTCCTACATCGCGCTGATCTGCATCGTGCTCGCGCTGACCCTCGTCCGTGGCAGGCTGCGCCTGGCACTGCTCGTGCCGACCCTGTACCTGGCCGCCTTCGTCTGGGAGAACGTGATGCTCGTGAAGCCTGAGCCGACCCGATTCGTCCTCCTCGGCGCGATCCTCGTCGGCGTCATGGTCGCGCGCCCCGAGGGGCTGCTCGGCGAGAAGCGCGTGGAGATCGTCTGATGGCTGCCCTGCTCGAGCTCAAGGGCGTCTCGATGGCCTTCGGCGGCCTCGCGGTGATCGACGACCTCGACCTGCACGTGGACGAGGGCGAGATCGTCAGCGTGATCGGCCCCAACGGCGCCGGCAAGACGACGCTCTTCAACCTCGTCACCGGGGTCTACGAGCCGACCGGAGGCGACATCCTCTTCGCGGGCGAGAGCCTCAAGGGCCTGCCCCCGCACAAGATCACGCGGCTCGGGATCGCCCGCACCTTCCAGACGCTGCGCCTCTTCCTGAACATGACGGTGCGCGAGAACGTGATGGCCGCCGCCTACGGGCACACGAAGGCGGGCGCGTTCCGGGCGATGCTCCGGACGCCCGGCCAGCGGCGCGAGGAGCGCGGGATCCGGGAGCTCGCCGAGCAGCGGCTCGCGTTCTTCGGCGAGCGCCTGATGGGGTACCGCTGGGATCAGCCCGCCTACTCGCTCTCCTACGCGAACCGGCGGCGGCTCGAGATCGCCCGGGCGACGGCGACGAATCCGCGCCTGCTCCTCCTCGACGAGCCGGCGGCCGGGATGAACCCGTCCGAGACGCACGAGATCACGCAGCTGATCGGCAAGCTCCGCACCGAGGGCGGCTACACGATCCTCGTGATCGAGCACGACATGCACGTGGTCGAGGGGATCTCCGACCGGGTGATCGCGCTCGACCACGGGGTCAAGATCGCCGAGGGCTCCTTCGCCGAGGTCGCCACCTCCCCGCGGGTCGTCGAGGCGTACCTCGGCACGAAGGCGACGGTGACCAAGTGAGCGACCATGTGAGCGAGACGAACGGTCGCGCCGAGCCGCTGCTCAAGCTCTCCGGGGTCAATACCTACTACGGGCTGATCCACATCCTCCAGGACCTCGAGATCGAGGTCGGGCCGGGCGAGCTCGTCTCCCTCCTCGGCGGCAACGCCTCCGGCAAGTCGACGACGCTGAAGACGGTGCTCGGGATCGTCAAGCCCCGCACGGGCACCGTCACCTTCAACGGCGAGGACGTGACGGGGCGCTCGACGAGCCACCGGATCGGCCGCGGGATGGCGATCGTCCCCGAGAACCGGCGCCTCTTCGGCCCCATGACCGTGCTCGAGAACCTCGAGATGGGCGCCTACCTGAACCGGGACGGCAAGGGCCGCAAGGAGGACTTCGAGCGCGTCTACACCCTCTTCCCCCTCCTTCACGAGCGGCGCTCGCAGCTCGCCGGGACGCTCTCGGGCGGCGAGCAGCAGATGGTCGCGATGGGCCGGGCGCTGATGAGTCACCCGAAGCTGCTCCTGATGGACGAGCCGTCGATGGGGCTCGCCCCGATTCTCGTCGAGCGGAGCTTCGAGATCATCAAGCAGGTGCACGAGGCAGGTGTGGCGATGCTCGTCGTCGAACAGAATGCGAACGTGGCGCTCTCGATCGCAGACCGTGGTTACGTCCTCTCGACGGGTCGCGTCGTGCTCGAGGGCAAGGCCGGCGACCTGCTCGAGAACGAGGATCTGCGGAAGGCCTACCTTGGCCGCTAGCGCGGTCGGCCCTGGCTCGGTCGGTACGGGCGCGGTCGGCGAGGCCGTCCGCCACCGCTTCCCCGTCTTCCGCGAGAAGGTCTACGCGAACTCGTGCTCGCAGGGGGCGCTCTCGGACGCGGTCCGGGCCGCCTACGACGAGTACCTGACCGGCTGGGACGAGAACGGCGCGGAGTGGGGGCACTGGGTCGACCGCTCCGAGACCGCTCGCGCCTCCTTCGCCGCTCTGCTCGGCGCCGAGCCCGACGACGTCGCGATCCAGACCTCGGTCTCGGCGGCGGTCAGCGCCCTCGTCAGCGCGCTCGACTTCAGCGGCGAGCGGAACCGGATCGTGATCTCCGAGAACGAGTTCCCGACGATCGGCCAGATCGCGCACGCCCAGGAGCTGCGCGGCGCCGAGGTCGTGCAGGTGGGGCCGGAGCCCGAGGACTACGCGGCCGCGATCGACGAGCGCACCGCCCTCGTCTGCTCGACGCTCGTCTCCTATCGCACCGGGGCCGTCCACGATGCCGAGGCGATCCACGGACTCGCCGGCGAGCACGGGGCGCTGATGCTGCTCGACGCCTACCAGGGCGTCGGGGCGGTGCCGATCGAGGTGGGCCGGATGGGCGACGTCGTCGTCGGCGGCACCGTCAAGTACCTGCTCGCCTCCGCGGGCCTCGCCTTCATGGCCTGCCGCCCGGGCCTCGTCACCGAGCTCCTGCCGACGCAGACCGGCTGGTTCGCCGACGAGAACATCTTCGACATGCAGATCGAGCAGTACCGCCCGCACCGGAGCGCCCGGCGGTTCGACTCGGGGACGCCGCCGGTCCCGAACATCTACGCGGGCGTCGCAGGGGTGGGGCTCGTCCTCGAGACCGGCGTCCCCGCGATCCAGGAGCACGTCCGCGGCCTCGTCGCCCGGCTCGCCGAGGGTGCCCGCGAGCTGGGGGCCACGCTCGCTGCCGAGCCGGCCGGCCCGCTCGTCTGCATCCGCTCCACGGACGCCCCGGGCCTCGTCGCCGCGCTCGCCGAGGACAGGATCGTCGCCTCGGAGCGCGACCAGAACCTTCGCGTCGCGCTCCACTACTACAACACGGACGAGGACGTCGACGCCGTGCTGGCCGGGCTCGAGCGCCGGCGCTCGCTGCTCGCGTAGGAACGCTTCCCTGCGTCCGCGCGTCCATGTCCTCGCCGAGGTGCCGGCGCGCGTCCGCGCGGAGCTCGAGCGTGACTTCGAGCTCGTGGACGCGCCGGAGGGAGCCGCCGGGATCGTCGCGATCCCGGGCGTGCCGGTCGACGCGGCGCTGCTCGACGCGGCGGGGCCGGAGCTCCGGATCGTCGCGAACTACGCGGTCGGCCTCGACAACGTCGACCTCGAGGCGGCGCGCGAGCGCGGCGTCGTCGTCACGAACACCCCGGACGTGCTGACGCGCGCCACCGCCGAGCACGCGCTGGCGCTCCTGCTCGCGCTCGTCCGCCGCGTCGCGGAGGGCGACCGCCTGATCCGTGCCCGTGAGCCCTGGCGGATCGGGCCGACCTTCATGCTCGGCCACGGCCTCGCGGGCCGGACGCTCGGGATCGTCGGTGCGGGCCGGATCGGCCGCGAGCTGGGGCGGCTCGCAGAGGCGCTCGGGATGCGCGTGGTGCTCGCCGGCCGGGACGACCCTCTCGACCAGGTGCTCGCGGCCGACGTCGTCAGCCTCCACTGCCCGCTCACCCCGGAGACGCGGCACCTGATCCGCGAGGAGACGCTGGCGCTCATGAAGAGCGATGCCGTCCTCGTCAACACCGCCCGCGGGCCAGTGGTCGACGAGGCCGCCCTCGTCCGGGCGCTCCGGGACGGGACGATCGCCGGGGCCGCCCTCGACGTCTTCGAGCACGAGCCCGACGTGCATCCCGGGCTCCTCGAGCTCCCGAACGTCGTCCTCGCCCCGCACCTCGGAAGTGCCACCCACGAGGCGCGGGAGGCGATGGGGATGCTCTGCGTGGAAGCGCTGCGGGCCGTCCTCCTCGAGGGGCGAACGCCGCCGAACGCCGTCCTCTAGCCCCCGCTGATCGCCGCGATCACAGCGAGGCGCGCGCCCTCGCGCACCGGTGTCCGGACGTCGGCGCGCTCGCCGTCCACGTAGACGTGAATGTGCGGACGCAGCTTCGGCCCCGGCTCGCAGAGGCGGTCGCGGAGGCCGGGGTAGCGCTCGTCGAGCGCGTGCAGCGCCTCCGCGACCGTCGCTGCCTCGACGGTCTGGCGCCGCTCGAGCCCCGGGAAGAGCGGCCTCAGCGTCGAGGGCAGCTGCACCTCGACGGTCACTCGATCACCGCCGCCTTCACGGACGCGATCCCGGGCAGGAAGTCGGCCGCGAGCGCCCAGCTCGCCCCCTCGTCCGGGCTCGCGAAGACCTGGCCGGTGCTCGTGCCGAAGTAGACGCCGGGAGTGTCCAGCCCGTCCACGTGCATGCCCTCGCGCAGCACGCCGAGGTACGCGCCGTCCTGCGGCAGCCCGTTCGTCAGCTTCTGCCAGCTCGAGCCGGCGTCCGTCGTCTTCCACACCGCCGCCTGGCCGTCGTGCATGAAGCGGCCGTGCTCGGGGTCGAGGGGGATCATCCAGGCGGTGTCCCTGTCGTGGGGGTGCACGGCGGCCCCGAAGCCGAAGTCGGACGGCAGGCCCTCCGTGATCTCGGTGAAGCTCGCGCCGCCGTCGCTCGACACGTAGGCGCCGACGTGCGTCATCTCGAAGAGGCGGTCCGGGTCGGCCGGGGAGCGGAGCAGCTTGTGCACGCAGTAGCCCCAGGCGGGGTCGTCGAGCGGCCAGGCGGCGCGCAGACCGTTGTTGCGGGGAGCCCACGACGAGCCGCCGTCCGCCGTCTCCCAGACGCCGAAGCCCTGGACGTTCGCGAAGAAGCGGCTCTCGTCGTCCGGGTGAGGGACGGTCGCGATCAGCCCGAGCTTGCCGGGCGGCGAGTTCTCCGGATCCTTGAACTTCTCGCGCGCCGGCTGATCCTCCAGGCTCGAGAGGTGGGACCAGGTGACGCCGCCGTCGACCGACTCGAAGATGCCCGGCGCGCTCACGCCCGCGAGCAGGCGCCCGTGGGCGGCGGTGAGCGACGAGACCTTCGTCACCGGGTGCTCGCCCTCGGGATGCTCGAGCCCCTCGCCGGACCACTCCCACGTCTCGCCGAGGTCGGAGCTTCGCCAGACCGCGGCCCCGTGCCACTCGCTGCCCGCGGCGACGTAGATCGTCCCCGCCACCTCGTCGTAGATCGCGTCGTACACCGGCCAGCTGTCGCAGAACGGCCCCCGCCTCGTCCAGGCCGTGCGATCCTCGCTCTCGAGGATGAACAGACCCTTTCGCGTGCCAACGAGTAGCAAGACCTTGGACATGGGGCTCCTCTCGATGTGGTTGTGCAGCTGAGACGGGCGCAGGCCCGAAAACTCATCGCTCTACCTAACCACGCGGCGATGCCCGCTGTCGTCACCCGATCCACCAGAGCCCGTTCGTGCGAATCACCGCGGTGGCGTCCTCGTTCAGACCGTTGCTCGTGCTCCTCACGGCCCTCCTTCTCGCCGGCTGCGGGCGCGCGGCCGGCGGCGAGATCTCGACGGTCAACGGGGATGGGACGATCGTCGTCGCGGCGCTCGGCGACTCGATCAATGCGGGCTCCCCGCTGTGGGACCCCGATCCCGACGTCCGCCGCCAGATCGGCGAGAGCCTCGACCCCGAGAGTCAATGGGAGCACTGGGCTGCGGCGAAGGACTCGCGGCTCACGTTCCGGAACTGCGGCGTCTACGGGGAGCGGACCGACCAGATCGCCGACCGGCTCGACACGTGCGCGCGGGGCGCCGACGTGCTCGTCGTCCAGGGCGGGATCAACGACGTCGTCCAGGGCCGGAACCTGGAGGCGGCCGCCGAGAACCTGCGCGACATGGTCCGGCGCGGCCAGGCCCTCGGCCTCCGCGTCGCGCTCGCGGATCTCCTTCCCTGGAACCGCGGCTGGCCGCGGGCCGAGCGGCCGATCGACGAGCTGAACCGGCTCGTCGCCGCTGTCGCGAGGGACGAGGGCGTGCCCGTGCTGCCCTTCTACGAGACGCTCGAGGATCCCGGAGCCTCCGGCCGGATGCGCGACGACTGGACGGTGGACGGCGACCATCCGTCGGTCTCCGGCTATCGCCGGCTCGGCGAGCTAGCCTTCCGCCTGCCATGACCGACTTCGGCTCCCAGTCCATGACCGGCACGCTCCGGCGCGTGCTCCTCCGGCCACCGCTCCAGGAGGACGCGGCCGCCTGGCAGGAGTACGGCTGGCGGTCGGCACCCGACCCCGCCGCGGCGGGCGCCGAGCACGAGGCGCTCTGTGCGCTGCTCGAGGACGCGGGCGCCGAGGTGGTGCTCTCGCAGCACGACCCGGGCAACCCGGACGCGATCTACACCTACGACCCCGTCCTCGTCGGCGACGCCGGCGTCGTCGCGCTCCGGCCCGGCAAGGAGGGCCGCCGCCGCGAGCCCGCCGGGATCGTCGCGACGCTCGCCGAGCGCGGCGTGCCGAGCGCGGGCGAGGTCGACGGCGCCGCGTGCGTCGAGGGCGGCGACACGGTCTGGCTCGATGCGACCACGCTGCTCGTCGGCCACGGCTACCGCACGAACCAGGCGGGGATCCAGGCGCTCGGACGCTCCTTCCCCGGGGTGGACGTGATCTGGTTCGACCTGCCCCACTACAACGGCGCCGCCGAGGTGCTGCACCTGATGTCCTTCCTCTCGCCGCTCGACGCCGACCTCGCCCTCGTCTACCCGCGGCTCGCACCGGTGCGCCTCCTGGAGCTCCTTGCCGAGCGCGGGATCGAGGTCGTCGAGGTTCCCGACGAGGAGTTCGACTCGATGGGCTCGAACGTGCTGGCGCTCGGCCCGCGCCGCGCGCTCGCGCTCGAGGGCAACGACGAGACGCGCCGCCGCATGGAGGCCGCCGGCGTCGACGTCGTCACCTACCGCGGAGACGAGATCTCCCGCAAGGGCGACGGCGGCCCGACCTGCCTGACCCGGCCGCTCCTCCGCGACGCGTGAACGTCTTCGACGCGATCCAGGCGGGCGACGAGGACGCGCTCCGCGAACGGCTCGAAGTGCGCCCCGAGGAGGCGGGCGTTCGCGACGAGGACGGTCTCTCGCCCGTCCTGCAGGCGCTCTATCTCGGCCACTCCGACCTCGTCGATGTCCTCCTCGACACGAACCCGCCGCTCGACGTCTTCGACTCCGCGGCGACGGGCCGGATCCGCGGCCTCGAGGCGCTGCTCGAGGGCGAGCCGGAGCTGGCGCGCGGCTACTCGCCGGACGGGTTCACCGCCCTGCACCTCGCCGCGTACTTCGGCCGGCAGGACGCAGCGGAGATGCTGCTCGACCGCGGTGCCGACGTCGGTGCGGTGGCGCGGAAGCCCGAGCTGACCGTGCAGCCGCTCCACAGCGCTGCGGCGGGCGGGCACGCCGAGATCGTCGAGCTGCTGCTCGAGCGGGGCGCGGACGCGAGCGCGACCCAGGGCGGCGGCGCCACGCCGCTCCACGCGGCGGCCCAGAACGGCGACGAGCGGAGCGTCGAGGCGCTGCTCGCGTGCCGGCGCCGACCCGTCGGCCAGCGACGAGGAGGGCCGAACGCCGGCGACCTCGCCCGCGCCGCCGGCCACGACGAGCTCGCCGAGAAGCTGACCGCCCCGAGCTGACGCACGAGCGCGACTTAGTTGCTCAGAGCAACTAAGTCGCGTTCGTCGCGTCGTCGAGCGTCAGCTGGCGGTAGCCGGAGAGGCCCGAGACGCCGACGCCGACGAGGCGGAGCGCACCCGGGCGGTCGCGCAGGCCGCGGTCGAGGAGGCCGCAGGCGAGCTCGCCGATCCGCGCCGCGTCGTCGATCCCGGCCCCGAGGCTCGTGGAGCGGCTCCGGAGCGAGAAGTCGGCGTAGCGCAGCTTCGTCGTCACGGTCCGCGCCGAGAGGCCGTCGCGCTGGAGGTGCTCCGCGAGCCGCTCGGCCATCCGGCGGAGCTCCGCGTGGAGGGCGTCGCGTTCGAGCAGGTCGCGCTCGAACGTCTCCTCGACGGAGATCGAGATCCGCTCGCTCGTCAGGTCGAGGCCACGGGGGTCGATCCCGAGGGCGCGGTCGCGAAGCAGCACGCCGACCGAGCCCGGAAGGACGGCCCGCAGCTCCAGGTCGGTGAGCGCGCCGAGCTCGCCGATCGTCGCGATCCCCGCCGAGCGCAGGCGCTCCTCGGCGCGCGGCCCGACCCCGGGGAGCCGGCGGACGGGGAACGGCGCCAGGAACGCCGCCTCGGTGCCCGCGGGGACGACGGTGATCCCGCCGGGCTTGCGGCGGTCGGAGGCGACCTTCGCCACCACCTTCGTCGGCGCCACTCCGAGCGCGCAGGAGAGGCTCGTCGCGCCTCGCACCGCCGTCCGCACGGCCTCGGCGAGCGCCCGCGCGCGGCCGAAGTCGGCGGCGAGCGGCGTGAGGTCGAGGTAGCCCTCGTCGAGGCCCGTCCGCTCCACGGTCGGCACGACCTCGCGGACGGCTGCCCAGACGGAGGCGGAGTACTCGCGATAGAGCGCGGCGCGGGGCCGGACGAAGACGACCTCGGGACAGCGGCGGAGCGCCTCGGCCGAGCTCATCGCCGAGTGGATCCCGAACCTGCGCGCGGCGTAGTTCGCGGTGGCGACGACCCCGCGGCCCCGCGGGTCGCCGCCGACGACGAGCGGCTTGGCGCGGAGG
The DNA here is from genome assembly GCA_963846665.1 of uncultured Gaiellaceae bacterium. Classification (GTDB taxonomy): domain Bacteria; phylum Actinomycetota; class Thermoleophilia; order Gaiellales; family Gaiellaceae; genus Gaiellasilicea. Next base: position 1,655,231 of record CAWJWW010000002.1, on the reverse strand, counting down.
CTCGGATCCTCGAGCTCCTCCACGGCCGCGTAGAAGGCGTCGAGGTCGAGATGGGCGATGATCGCCATCCCGAGAGCGTACGGATGGAGGATGATCGAGCCGTGCTCGCAGCTCCGATCGTCGTCATGCCCCCGCCCGCGATCGTCCAGCCCGCCGCGCGCGAGGTCTCGTTCGGGCGAGTCAGCGGCACCGTGCCCGCGGGGACGCGCCGCGTGATCGTCCGGGTCGGGGAGCGCGTGCTCGCCGACCGCCGGATCTCGGGACGGCGCTTCTCGCTCGGGCTCGATCTCCCGCGAGGCACCCTGCGGATTCGCGTGACCGCCGTGGACGGGGCCGGCCACCGCTCCTCGAGCACCGTGGGGCCGGTCGTCGGTCTTCCCGCCGCCGCCGCGCCGAAGGCTGTGGCCGCGAGGAACGACGGCGCCCTCGCGGCCCGGGTCCGCTCGCTGACGCGCGCCTTCCCCGCGACGTCGGCGGTCTACGTCGAGGACCTGACGAGCGGCCGCGGCGCCGCCTGGAACGCCGCGGCCCGTTTCCCCGCCGCCTCGACGCTGAAGCTCGCGATCGCGGTGACGGTGCTGAGGGCGACAGACGGGAAGCCCGCCGCGGGCACCCGCGTCGCGAGCCTGCTCGAGCGGATGCTGCTCGACTCCGACAACGCGTCCGCGAACGAGCTGGAGGCGTTCTGCGGCGGCTCGGCGGCCGTCGACCGGACGCTCGCCGAGCTCGGGCTGCGCGACTCGCTCATGTTCGGCGGCTACGAGCTCGAAGACCTGCGCCGGCCCGCCGCGCGGGCGCCGATCCCCGTGCGCGTCGAGCGCGCTCCCTCGTTCGGGCTCGGCAAGTACACGTCGGCGGCCGACCTCGCCCGCCTGGCTCGGGCCGTGCATCTCGCCGCAGGAGCGAAGGGGTCCCTGGCGCACCTCGGGGTCGCTCCGGCGGAGGCGCGCTATCTGCTCTGGCTGCTCGCCCGCGTCCGCGACCGCGGCAAGCTCGACCGGTACACCGGCGCCGGCGTCTCCGTCCTGCACAAGGCCGGCTGGATCGCGACCGCCCGGCACGACAACGGTCTCGTCTACTGGCGGGGTGGCGTCTTCGTCGTCGCGGTGCTCACGTGGAGCCCGGGTGGCGTGGGGTCGGCCTCCGACGTGCTCGCCGGGCGCGTGGCCGTGTCGGCGCTCGAGCGCCTGCGGCGCGTGGGCTAGAGCTCGCTCGTCGCGGCGAGGTCGGCGGGCGTCAGCGCCCCGAGCTTCCAGAGCCGCTCGAGCGCCGCGACCGCCTCGGGGGCGAACTGCTTTCCGTCCTCGCCCCGGCACTCGGCCAGGGCGGCCTCGACGGAGAGCGCGTCGCCGTAGCTGCGGTTCGACGTCATCGAGTCCCACGCCTCGGCGAGCGCGAGCAGACGTGCCCCGGCCGGGATCAACTCGCCTGCGAGCCGGCTCGGATAGCCCTCGCCGTCCCAGCGCTCATGGTGGTAGCGCACCCAGGAGACCTGCTCGGGGTCGAGCGCGCTGACCGCGATCTCGGCGCCGGTGTCCGGGTGGTTGCGGATCTCCTCGAGCTCGCGCTCGTCCAGCGGGCCCTGCTTGCGGAGGACGTCCTCGGAGACGCTGAGCTTGCCGACATCGTGGACGAACGCGGCCTGGGAGAGCCGGATCGCCTGGTCGCTGCGCCAGCCGGCCGAGAGGGCGAGCTTCTCGGCGAGCCGAGCCACCCGCTCGGAGTGGCCGTCCGTGCCGGGGTCGTGGGCGTCGAGCTCCTGGGCGAGGCTGCGGAGCCGCTGGAGGGGTCGGGTCTCCTCGAGCTCGGTCTCGGCGCTCTCGTCGAGCTCGGCGGAGTAGCGGAAGGTGGCGTCGCCGCCCGAGGACTTCGCGTGGACCAGAGCGACCTCGGTCAGCGCGAGCAGCTCGTCGGAGCCGCCGAGATCCTCGAGGTCGCAGACGCCGGCGGAGGCGGTGACCGTGCCGACCCCGGCGAACGGGACCGTCGAGATCGCCCGCCGCGCGCGCTCGGCGCCGATCCACCCGTTCAGCCCTTCGGCCTCCGGGAGGATCCAGCCGAAGTGGTCGCCGCCGATGCGGGAGACGATCTCGCCCTGGCGGACGGTCGCGCCGAGCCGCCGCGCGACCTCGGCGAGGACGCGGTCGCCCGCGAGCCGTCCGTGCACGTCGTTGAGCGAGCGGAAGCCGTCGATGTTGATGAGGACGAGCGAGAGTGCCCGCTCGTGCCGCTGCGCCCGGCGGACCTCGGCGCGGAGCTGCTCCTGGAAAGCGCGATGGTCGGGGAGGTTGGTCAGGGCATCGCGCGTGGCGAGCGCGGTCAGGCGCGAGCTCGCGTCCGCGAAGGCGATCGTGCTCTGGGAGATCTCGGCGAGGGCCGAGAGGCGGGCCGCGTCGACCGCCTCGGCGACGAGCGCGCCCCAGAGGCGGGCTCCGACGCGGAGCGGAGCGGCTCCGGTGACGGCGCGACCCTCGCCGTAGACGGTCGCGACCGCTCCTGCGGTGAGCTCGACGGTCGTCCCGGGCTGCGCGCCGGCCGCATCCTGGGCCCAGGCGCCGACGACCGAGCCGAAGCCGCTCGCCTCGAAGCGGACGACGGAGGCGCCGGCGACGCCGAGGTCGAGCGCGATCTCCTCGGCGACGATCGAGAAGAGCTCGACCGGGTCGGGCTCGAGCGCGACCGCGTCGGCGAGCCGCTGGGCCACGGTTCGGGTGGCGTCGGTGCGCGCAGGCTCGCGCAGGACGGTGACGACGCCCGCCGCGAAGCCGAGCGGGTCGCGCCGGGTCAGCCGCCGCGACTCCAGCACCACGTACTCGCCGTCGGCCCGTGCGTAGCGCTGCGGCCCGCTCGGCGGGGCGAGCAGATCGTCGGGGTGGAGGAGCGCGTAGATCGCCGTGCCCCGGAGGTCGGCGTCGGTGTAGCCGAGCAGCTGCTCGAGTGAGCCGGAGCAGGAGCGGATGATCCCGTCCCGGTCGACGTCGAGCACGGCGGCCTCGCCGACGGTTGCGACGAGCGCGACCGCTTCCTCGCTGCGGGCGACCTGTTCCTCTGCGGCCTGGAGCTGCTCGGCGGTGCGGGCACGGAGCCGGGTGAGCGCTCCGCGGAGCGCGCGGACGTCATCACGCGCCCGGGCCAGGAGCCGCGAGCCGGTCAGGAGCACGAGCGCGAGCGCGAGCCCGAGCATGGCGACCGCGGCGGGTGCGAGCGGGGAGGGGGAGGCGACCGGGACGACGATCCGCCAGCTGCGCCCGCCGACCACGGCGTGCGAGACGGCACCGGCAGCAGGGCCGGCCGAGAGGACGGAGGGACCGTCCGTGACGCGGGCGGGGCCGAGGCCCGTGAGCGAGCTCTCGACGAGCGGCGCCGCTGCAAGCGCGCCGACGACGAGGCCGCGGAGCGCGTCGGTCCGCCGGCCGGGCGTGTCGAGCGGCGTCCCGCTCTCGTAGACGGGGACGAAGGCATAGGAGCCGAGCCGGCCGTCGGGCAGCCGCACCGGCGCGGAGAGCCTGGGCGAGCCCGTCGTCCGGGCCTCGCGGAGCGCGGTTCCGAGCGAGGCGTCCGAGCCGAGGTCGAGGACGTCGGCGCCCGGAGCCGGCTCGGCGGCGAGCAGGAGCGGATAGGTGTAGAGCGCGTCCGCGGGAGCGGCGATCCGGATCTGTCGCGCGGCTTCGAGCGAGCCGCGCTCCGCGGCGGGGACGCGGGGCGCCCAGCCGACCGCGACGAGCTCAGGAAGCTCCAGCGGCACCCCGGCTGTGCGCTCGAACGCGCCGGGTGAGAAGTCGTAGGCCGCCCGGAGGCTCTGGAGCGCCAGTAGCGCCGAGCCGGCCCGGCTCTCGACGGCGGCCGCGGCGGCGCGGGCGTCGGCTCGCGCGTGTGCGCGGACGTCGCTCTGCTCGTGCCGCCAGAGCCCGAGCGCGAGCGCAGCGGTGAGCGCAAGGGTGGCGCCGACGAGCACGGGGATCCGGAGGCGGACGGGCATCTCCGCCTGGTCGTCGGCCTCGAGGCGGCGTTCTTGAGGGGCTAGTACGGGTTCGGAACGGCGACCCAGAGGACGCGCAGGCCCTCGCTCTTGGAGGCGTTGCGCCACGTGTGGGCCTTGGAGAGCTGATACGTGAGCGCGTCGCCCTGCTCGAGGACGTGTACCTCGTCCCCGACCCGCAGCTCGAGCGCTCCTTCGAGCACGTAGACGAACTCGACCTCGCCCGGGAGCGAGTAGAGCTCCTCGCCTGCCCCGGCCCCGGGCCCGACCTCCGACTCGATCGCCTGGAAGCGGGGCTCGTCCCGCGACGAGAGGAGATAGCTGAGCGTGTGGGGGCTGTCCACGGGCGTGCGCTCGTCCCGCCGGACGAGCTCTGCCCCGGGCTCCCGCTCGAAGATCGTCGAGAGCCGGACGCCGAGGGCGTCGCAGATCCGGGCGATCGACGAGAGCGACGGCGCCGTCCGGTCGCGCTCGAGCTGGCTGATGAACCCCTTCGTCAGGCCGGTCGCGGCGGCGAGCTGCTCGATCGTCAGCCCCCGCTCGCGACGGAGCGACCGGACGCGGGCGCCGACCTTCGGCGTCTCGTTCCGGGCTGCGAGCGGCGTGGCGCGAGGCATCCGCTGATCATACGCGGGTTTACCAGGGTCGCTTCCGGGCCGGCCCCGAGGTCACGGAGGGGAATACAGGTATCCTTTTTGTAGTTGATGCTGGTACAGAACCAGCTGCAGAGGAGTGTGTTGCCCAGATGAGCGGATCAGACCAGAGCACGCCGAGCCCGACCACCATGCTGCTCGTCCCGCTGGAGGACCTCGTCGTCTTCCCGAACATGAACGTGACCCTGACCGTGGACGTCGGGACGGAGGAGCGCGTGCTCCTCGTGCCGCGCCACGAGAACGACTACGCGGCCGTCGGCACGGTCGCCGAGGTGACCGACCGCGTCCGCCTCCCCGGCGGCGGTCGGGCCGTCGCCCTCTCCGGCCTCCACCGGGGGATCGCGGGCGCGGCCGAGACCGACCCGCTGGGCCAGCTCCGCGTCGCCGTCGAGGAGCGCCCGGACGACGAGCCTTCCGATCCACGCACCCGCGAGCTCGAGCGCGAGTACCGCGCCGTCGTCGAGGAGATCCTCGACCTGCGCGGCGACGACGGCCGGATCTCGGCCTTCGTCCGCTCGATCACCGAGCCCGGCGCGCTCGCCGACACCGCCGGCTACTCGCCCGACCTGACCTTCGAGCAGAAGGTGCAGCTGCTCGAGACGCTCGACGTCCAGGAGCGGCTCGAGCTCTCGATCGAGCTCCAGCGCGAGCGGCTCGCCGAGATGCAGGTGCGCCGCCGGATCCGCGACGACGTCGAGGAGGGCGCGACGAAGCAGCAGCGCGAGTACATCCTGCGCCGCCAGCTCGAGTCGATCCGCAAGGAGCTCGGCGACGACGAGGGCTCGGTCGTCGACGAGTTCCGCGGCAAGCTCGAGGAGGCCGAGCTGCCCGAGGCGGTTCGCGAGCAGGCCGAGCGCGAGCTCGGGCGGCTCGAGCGCCAGGGCGAGAGCTCGCCCGAGGCGTCGATGATCCGCAACTACCTCGAGTGGCTGCTCGCGGTGCCGTGGGGGAAGCGCTCCGACGAGACGCTCGACCCGCTGCGCACCCGCGAGGTGCTCGACGCCGACCACGCCGGGCTCGAGGACGTCAAGGAGCGGATCGTCGAGTACATCGCGGTCCGCAAGCTGCGCGAGGAGCGCGGGATCGAGCCGGACAAGCGCTCCGGCGCGATCCTCACCCTCGTCGGCCCGCCCGGCACCGGCAAGACGTCGATCGGCGAGTCGATCGCGCGCGCGCTCGGCCGGGAGTTCGTCCGGATGTCGCTCGGCGGCGTCCGCGACGAGGCCGAGATCCGCGGCCACCGCCGCACCTACATCGGCGCGCTGCCGGGCCGGCTCGTCCGCGCCCTCCGCGACGCCGGGACGATGAACCCGGTGATCCTGCTCGACGAGGTGGACAAGGTCGGCGCCGACTGGCGCGGCGACCCGTCCGCCGCCCTGCTCGAGGTGCTCGACCCGGCGCAGAACTCGACGTTCCGCGACCACTACCTCGACGTCGAGCTCGATCTCTCCGAGGTCGTCTTCATCGCGACGGCGAACGTCGCCGACTCGATCCCGGGCCCGCTGCTCGACCGGATGGAGGTGATCCGCTTCGACGGCTACACGGTCGACGAGAAGGTCGCGATCGCGCAGGGCTATCTCTGGCCGCGCCAGCGCGAGCGGAACGGGCTGCGCGAGGACGAGGTCTCCGTCTCGGACGAGACGCTCGAGCTCGTGATCGTCGACTACACCCGCGAGGCCGGCGTCCGCCAGCTCGAGCGCGAGCTCGGGAAGCTGCTCCGGAAGACCGCGACCGGGATCGCCTCCGCGAAGGTCGAGACCCCCGTCGCGATCGGCGCGGAGGAGGTTCGGGAGGCTCTCGGCCGCCAGCGCTTCTATCGCGAGGCCGCCGAGCGGACAGCCGTCCCCGGCGTCGCGACGGGGCTGGCGGTCACCGGCACCGGCGGCGACGTCCTCTTCGTCGAGGCGAGCGCCGGCCGCGGCTCGGACACGCTCGTCCTCACCGGCCAGCTCGGCGACGTGATGAAGGAGTCGGCGCAGATCGCGCTCACCTCCCTGCGCGCGCAGAGCGAGCGGCTCGGGATCGAGACGGACGCGTTCGACGGCTCCTTCCACGTGCACGTCCCGGCCGGGCGCGATCCCGAAGGACGGGCCGAGCGCGGGGATCACGATGGCGACCGCGCTCGCCTCGCTCCTCTCGGGGCGGCCGGTGCGGCACACCGTCGGGATGACCGGCGAGGTGACGCTCCAGGGCCGCGTGCTCCCGATCGGCGGGCTCAAGCAGAAGGTGCTCGCCGCCCACGCCGCGGGGCTGACGGACGTGATCCTCCCCGAGCGGAACCGGCAGGACCTCGACGACGTTCCGCAGCACGTGCGCGACGAGATGACGTTCCACCCGGTGATCTCACTGGACGAGGTGCTCGAGCTCGCGCTCGAGCCGGCCCCGAAGCCGACGCTGCATGCGCTGTAGGCGCTGCACGCCGGTGCCCGAGGAGGTCCGTCGCGCGGCGGGCCTCCTCGAGCGCCGCTGGATCGTCTCGATCCTCTGGGCCTCCTACGAGGGGGCGGAGCGGTTCAACGAGTTCAAGCAGGCGGTGGGGGAGATCCCGCCCCGCACGCTCGCGCTCCGGCTCGTCGAGCTGGAGGAGGCGGGCGTGCTCGTGCGCGAGGTGATCGACGCGCGGCCGCCGCGAGTGCAGTACCGGCTGACCGACGAGGGGCGCCGCCTCAAGCAGGTCGTCGACGCCGTCGTCACCTACGCCTCGCGCTGACCGTCCCTTCCGGCCGTGTCCAGGGTCAGACCCTGGACACGGCCGGAACGGTCATTCGTACTGGAGCGCGGCGAGGACGTTCAGCCGTGCCGCGCGGCGCGCGGGGGCCACGGCGGCGAGGATCCCGGCCAGCACCGCGACGAACATGAACGCGAGCAGCGTCACGACCGGGAGCGAGAACGTGATCCCGTACTGCGACACCGACTGGGTCACGAGCGCCGCGAGCCCGACGCCGAGCGGCATTCCGAGCGCAGCTCCGATCAGCGCCGTGATCACGCCCTCCTGCCTGATCAGGCGGCGAGTCTGCCGGCGGGTCAGGCCGATCGCGCGCAGCATCCCGAGCTCGCGGGTGCGCTCGAACACGGCGAGGACGAGCGTGTTCACCATCCCGAAGAGCGAGACGAGGACGGCGAGCGCGAGCAGGACGTAGAAGAGGTTCAGCACCTGCCCGAGCCAGGCCGAGCGCGCCTCGACGAACTCGTCCTGGGTCTGCAGCTTCGCGTCGGGGAACGCCGCCAGTGCGCCCTCGAGCGCGGAGGGAGACGACGCCTGGACGAAGCTGAAGAGATCGCCCGGCCGCGGGAACTCGCGGTCGAACGCGGCCTGGGTGACGACGACGTGGCCGAGGAGCGCGTCGAACCGGGCCGGCTCGTAGACGCCCCGAACGACGACCTCGAGCTCGTTCCCCGCCGGTGTGAGCAGACGCACCGTCGAGCCGACGCCGTGGCCGTCGTCGGCCAGGTCCTTGCGCACGATCGCCTCGTTCGGACCGAGCCGGGCGGGAAGCCCGTCGGAGCCGGCCGTCCAGTCGAACCGGTAGGTGGACTCGATCGTCGCCGGGTCGACGCCGCTGACGTCGATCTCGTCCCCGCTGCCGACGACGAGCGCGCGGTCGGCGCGGACGCTCGAGAGAGCCGTGACCCCGTCGACCTTCGCCAGCGCGCGGCCCGCCGCGGTCGGCACGGTGTCCCAGCCGTTCTGCGAGGTGACGACGTAGCCGGTGCGGACCTGATCGCGGAGCGCGTTCTCGTCCGACGAGATCAGGCCCTGTCCGAGCGTGGCGACGAACGTGACGAGCGTCAGCCCGATCATCAGGGCCGCGGCCGTCGCTGCCGTCCGCGACGGGTTCCGGATCGCGTTCTCGCGGGCGAGCCGTCCGGCGACGCCGCCGAGCCGCGAGGCGGGGAGCCCCACGACGGAGGCGAGCGGGCGGACGAGCCTCGGTGCGGTCAGCGCGACCCCGACGAAGATCCCGAGCGCGCCGAGCACGATCGCCAGGATGCGCTGGCCGGTGGAGCCCGACCCCAGGAGCCCCCACGAGAGCGCGGCGACCGAGAGGCCCACGAGGCCGAGGGCGACGGCGAACATGCGGCGTGAGAGAGGCTTCGCCGTCACCGCTCCCTCGCGGACGGCCGAGATCGGAGGGATTCGGGTCGCCCGGACCGCGGGGAAGACGCTGGCGACGAGCGTCACGATCGTCCCGACGAGCAGGGAGACGACGACGGTGCGCGGCGCCACGATCGTCCCGGACTGGGGCAGGTCGAGGTCGAGCGCGGCGAAGAGCGAGGAGAGACCTCTGGCGAGCAGGATCCCCAGGCCGAGGCCGACGACGGACGCCGCGACCCCGATCGCCGCCCCCTCGAGCACGACCGAGCGGAGCACCTGGCGCCGGGAGGCGCCGAGCGTCCGCAACGTCGCCAGCTCGCGCGTGCGCTGCGCGACCGTGATCGAGAGCGTGTTGAAGATCACGAACGCCCCGACGAAGAGCGCGATCCCGGCGAACCCGAGCAGGAAGTAGCGGATGAACGAGACGAACTCGGCGACGCCGGCGTCCTCGTTCGCCTGCTCGGCGCCGGTCCGGACCTGGGCCGTCTCGGGAAGCTCGCGTCCGATCCGGTCGATCAGCGCCTGGACCGGGACGCCCTTCTTCGCTGTCACCGCGATCGCGTCGAAGCCGTCCTTGGCGAGCATCCGCTGCGCGGTCGGCACGTCCCAGACGGCGAGCGTGGCCCCGCCCAGCGAGTCGAGCTCGCCGATCCGGGCGATGCCGCTGATCGTGAACGACTGCGTCGGCCCTTCCGCTGCGACGGCGATCGTGTCGCCGACGGCGAAGTGGTGCTTCGAGGCCGAGGCCGCGTCGATCACGACCTGACGGGGGCCGGACGCCCAGTGGCCCTCGAGCAGGTTGAACGGGCTGAAGCGCTCGTCCTCCGGGTCGAGGCCGAGGCCGAAGCTCGGGCTGGAGCCGATGATCGGCTTGCCGCTCGCGATCGAGCAGGTACGCCTGGTTCCCGTCGCCCGAGAGGTCGAGGATCGTGCCGGCGGCCGACTCGACCTCGGGCAGCGCCGCGCACCGTCCCGAGCAGCTCCGAGGGAACGATGGCGCGGCCGGTCTGCGACCACGTGAGCACCTTCGATCCCGTGATCACCGCGTCGGTGTCGTCGTAGGCGCTGGTGAAGATCGTGTCGAACGCCCGCTGGACGGAGTCGGTGAGCACGAATGTGCCGCTGACCATCGCCACGCCGAGGACGATCGCGATCGCCGTCAGCGCCGTCCGCACCTTCCGGCCCAGCAGCCCCTTGAAGGCCACGCGCCTCATCGGGTCGACACCTCGCTCAGCGCCGTGAGGATCTCGGTCTGCGAGCGAGCTGCCGAGCTCCCGGACGATCTCGCCGTCGGCGAGGAACAGGATCCGGTCGGCGATCGCCGCCGCCTTCGGGTCGTGCGTCACCATCACGGTCGTCTGGCCGTAGGTATCGACGGCGTTCCGGAGCAGCGCGAGGACGTCGGAGGACGTCTGGGAGTCGAGGTTGCCGGTCGGCTCGTCCGCGAAGAGCACGGTGGGGCGCGAGATGAGGGCGCGTGCGACCGCGACGCGCTGCTGCTGGCCGCCGGAGAGCTCGGACGGCCGGTGCGTGCGGCGGTCCTCGAGCCCCGTCGCGGCGAGCAGCTCCTCGAGCCAGCCGGGATCGACCCGGTCGCCGGCGATCGCGAGCGGCAGGGTCACGTTCTCCTCGGCAGTCAGCATCGGCAGCAGGTTGAAGAACTGGAACACGAAGCCGATGTGACGCCGGCGAAGCTTCGTCAGCTCGGTGTCCTTCAGCGCCGTGATCTCGATCCCGTCGATCTCGACCGTGCCCGTGGTGGGGCGGTCGAGGCCGGCCAGGATGTGCATCAGGGTCGACTTGCCGGACCCGGATGGGCCCATGACCGCGGTCAGGTGGCCGCGGGGGATCTCGAGCGAGACCTCGCGCAGGGCCTCCACGGCTGTGTCCCCGGCGCCGAAGCGGCGCCTCAGGGTCTGGGCGGCGACGACGGGGCTCGGCCGAACCTGCCCGGTCTGCTCGCGTACGAGTGTGGCTTCCATGCGGGTTTCTCGCTCCTTCGGGTCGGGGTCGAGCGTTCGCTCAGAATGCGCCCGCCCTCGCAAAACCGCATCGTCCGCGCTCCGGATTCGGTCTCGTCCGCTGGGACGATCTCAGGGTCGTCACTCCGGACGACGACGCGCCGGGCCGACTCGCGTACCGTTGGAAGCAATGGTGGTCCGACTGCTCGGCTGGGCGAGAGAGCGCGTCTTCGAGGCGGTGGCGCTCCTCGCCGTTGTTGCCACGCAGGGCGACATCTGGGCGAGCTCGGAGCACCGCCGGAGCCTCTTCGCCGCGCTCGCGCTCTGCACCGCCGGAGCGCTGCTCTTCCGCCGGCGCGCCCCGCTCGTCGTCCCGCTCGTCGTCGCGGGGGGCGCGGTCGTGCTGAGCGGGCTCGACGCCGCAGCGGCCTACGGCACCGACACGATGTTCCTCGTCCTGATTCTCGCGTGCTGGGCGGCAGGCTCCCTCCGCAACAGCCGCCAGGCGGGGCTGGCGCTGCTCGCGGTCGTCGCGGCCGGGTGGACGGTCTTCATCCGGGCCCCCGACGTTCCCTGGACGGAGTTGTTGTGGCTGACCTTCCCGCTCGGTGGGGTCTTCGCGATCTCGGCTGCGGCGGCCCGGCATGCGGCGAGGGCCGAGGTCGCCGAGGAGCGCGCCCGGCAGAGCGAGGAGGTCGCGCGGCGCGCGGCGGAGGAGGAGCGCAGCCGGATCGCGAGGGAGCTGCACGACGTGATCGCCCACTCCGTCAGCGTGATGACCGTCCAGGCCGGCGCGGTCAGGCGGCGCCTCGGGCCGGAGCAGGAGCGGGAGCGGGACGCGCTCGTGACGGTCGAGGAGACGGGTCGCCAGGCGCTGACGGAGATGCGGCGCCTGCTCGGCGTGCTCCGCCAGGACGGTGAGAGCGCGGCGCTCGCACCCCAGCCCGGGCTCGGCACGCTCGAGACCCTCGTCGAGCAGGTCCGAGCGGCGGGGCTCCCGGTCGAGCTGAGCTACGAGGGCGTGCAGACCGCCCTGCCTCCGGGGGTCGATCTGTCCGCGTACCGGGTCGTGCAGGAGGCATTGACCAATGCGCTCAAGCACGCCGGCCCGGCGCGCGCCTGGGTCGCAGTCCGGTTCCGGCCGGACGAGGTCGAGGTCGAGGTCGCCAACGACGGCCGGACGGATGCGGAGAACGGGTCGGGTCACGGCCTCGTGGGGATGCGCGAGCGCGTCGCCCTGTGCGGCGGCGACCTCACCGTCGGCCCACGTCCCGGCGGCGGCTACACCATCTCGGCGCGCCTCCCCGTGCAAGGATCACGGGGGTGAGCATTCGTGTCCTGATCGCGGACGACCAGGCGCTCGTCCGGGCGGGCTTCCGGATGATCCTCGAGGCGGAGGAGGGGATCGAGATCGTCGGCGAGGCGAGCGACGGCCTGGAGGCGGTCGCGGCCGCCCGCGAGCACGCCCCCGACGTCGTCCTGATGGACATCCGGATGCCGAACCTCGACGGGCTCGAGGCGACACGCCGGCTCGTCGGTGAGCGCGGCGGGGGGACTCGGGTCCTGATGCTGACGACCTTCGATCTCGACGAGTACGTCTACGAGGCGCTCCGGGCCGGGGCGAGCGGCTTCCTGCTCAAGGACACACCGCCGGAGCACCTCGTGGCGGCGATCCGGGTGATCGCCTCGGGCGACGCGCTGCTCTCGCCCACGATCACGAAGCGGGTGATCGAGGAGTTCATCCGCCGGCCACCGAGCTCGATCGCCGGTGCGACGCCGCCCGCCGTCGAGGAGCTGACCGCGCGCGAGCTCGAGGTGCTCGGCCACATGGCCCGGGGGATGTCGAACGCCGAGATCGCCAGGAACCTGTTCGTGAGCGAGACGACGGTGAAGACGCACGTCGCGCGGATCCTGATGAAGCTCGACCTGCGCGACCGCGTCCAGGCAGTGGTCTTCGCGTACGAGAGCGGGCTGGTGCAGCCGGGCGTGGCCGGCTGATGCTCCGCCGCGCGCTCTCGTCGCCCCACCTGGGTCGGATCGAGGTGGCCGGGCTCGCACTCCTCTACGGCGTCTACGAGATCGTGCGCGGCCTCACGGATCTCGACTTCGCCGCGGCCCGCGCGAACACGGACCGGATCGTGGCGCTCGAGCAGCGGTTCCATCTCTTCGTCGAGCGTGACATCCAGGAATGGGTGCTCCGCGTGCCCGGGCTCTCCGCCCTCCTCGGGGTCTCGTACCTCGCGCTCCACATCGGGGTGACGATCGGGGCGCTCGTCTGGGTCTACCGCGCGCGGCGACCGTCGTTCCCGCTCGTGCGCACGGTGCTCGTCTTCTCGACCGCCCTCGCGCTCGTCGGTTACGTCGCGTTCCCCGTGGCGCCGCCCCGGCTCGCCGGGCTCGGCTTCGTGGACACCGTCAGCGAGAACGGCGGCGTCGACCTCAGCTCCGACCTGCTCGGGAGCCTCTACAACCCGCTCGCGGCTGTGCCCAGCCTCCACTTCGGCTACGCGCTGCTCGTCGGAGTGGCGCTCGCGCGGCTCGCCGGGTCGCCGGTCGTCCGGGTGCTCGGCGCCACGTATCCACTCGTGATGCTCCTCGTGATCGTGGCGACCGGCAACCACTTCTTCGTCGACGCGGTGGCCGGCGGCCTCGTCGTCGCGCTGGCGTGGCTCGTGGCAGCCGCGACCATCGCGGTTCCCGCCCGGCGTCCCAATCTCAAGCTCGAGTCGAGCATGAGGGTTCGGGGCGATGGGTCCCGGCCTGTCACGGAATAGGCCGAGCGGCACGGGCGTCCGCGCGCCTTTCCGTCTAGGCTGGCTCACGTGAACCGGGGGGTCTCAGCCAGGGCGGCAATCGTCGCTGCCGTCGTCGTCGCCGCGCTCGGATTCGCCCGGCCGGCGGCCGCGGATGCGTGGTACCCGCATCCCGCGGATGCGGAGTGGGTCTACGAGTGGACGAACAGCGTCTACAACCCCGTGCCGACGAAGGAGAAGGTGACCGTCAAGGAGCAGCGGGGGCAGGCATTCACACTCGCCTGGACGACGGCGGAGCTGGGCAACCCGGCCGAGGCGCCGGTCAGCATCGGCAACGTCTCGTTCCAGGAGACGACCGCCGGGCTCCTGAACACGGACTGGTCGAGCACGCCGCCGCCGCCCGCCTTCCCGATCCTCTGCGGCACCGCCTCCCAGTGCGGAAACAGCCTTTCGAGCACGATGTACGCGCTGATCTGGGGGACGCGGAACCCGGTGCTCGCCGCGCCGCTCCTCACGGGCACGAGCTGGGCGAGCACGGGCGGCGCGCAGGGCGACGTCGCCGGCGCCTCCGAGTACACCGGCGTCGAGCTCGTCCAGGTGCCCGCGTTCCCCTCGCCCGTGCCTGCGGCCACGATCCGCTCGGAGATCACCCAGGCCGGCGCGATCGGCGATCCGTACGGGAGCGGCGTCCGCACCGTCTGGTGGGTCTACGGGGTCGGCCCCGTCAAGATCGTCTTCCAGCACGCGGGCGGGAATGCGCCCGTGACGACGGCGACGCTGCAGTCGACGAACCAGGTCGCGCAGACCCCGCCGACCGACGCCCGTTTCTTCCCGCTCGTCAAGGGCGCGAAGCAGAAGTTTCGCTGGACGAACTCGAAGCACCTGAAGAAGCCGTCGGTCCAGCTCTTCACGACGGACGCGGTCGTCAACGGCTCCGCCCGGATCTCGGTCAAGCACGTCAGCGGCCCGATCCGCGTCGCCGGCGCCTACGGCTTCACGGTGCGCGGGGACGGCGTCTCCAACATCTGGGCGACCACGCAGTCCGCCTCGCTCGCGACGTTCCCGGCGCTCGGCCCGAAGACCCTCGCGCCCGCGAAGCGCCGCCGCTTCACGACGCCGTTCGACCTGATGGTCTACGGCTACAACCCGCTGCTCCCCGCCTACGGGATCGCGGGATCGACGTGGGGCTCGCTCGTCCCGAGCCGCGACTACTCCGTCTTCGGCGTCACCGGGTTCACGAAGGTGCTCGGCTTCCAGAGCGTCAAGGTCCCGGCCGGCCGCTTCCGCGCGCTCGCCGTCGAGTCGAAGCTGACGCAGAAGGGGTTCCCGTTCGGCTCCGGGACGCGGACGAGCTGGTTCGTCCCCGGCAAGGGGCTCGTCAAGCTCGTCTTCCGCCATGGTGACGGCAGCGTCTCGACTGTCCAGCTCCTGGGCTAAGGCCCTCGTCGTCGCGGTCCTGCTGGCCGCGGCCGTTGCGGTCGGCATCCGCTCCTTCGGCGACGACACCGAGTCGCCGGACCGGCTCGCGGTGCGTCAGTACATCGTCGAGGTGAACACGACGCAGCAGACCTTCGTGCTCCAGCTCGACCAGGTGAGCACTGCCTACCGGACGCTCCGGCTCGGCTCGAGCGCGCCCGCGGCGCAGGAGCGGAAGGTCGAGCGCGCCGAGGCGACTCTCGTCCGGCTGCGCTCCCGGATCGCGGCGCTCCCGACGCCCCCGGCCGCGGCCCGGTTGCGCGCCCGCCTCCTCGCCCTTGCCGACCTCCAGGTCGGGCTCGCCCGCGAGGTGACGGCGATGGCGCACTACGTCCCCGTCCAGGCCGCGGAGGGGAAGCGGCTCGTCGCCTCGACCCGCCGGCTCCGCGCGGCGCTCGACGCTGCGGGCTCGGGCGCCGCCCAGGCCGAGGCGTTCACGACGTACGGGCAGGAGGTCGCCGCCGCGGCCCGCCGGCTCGGCCGCGCCGACGCCCCACCGGTGCTCGAGCCGGGCCACCGCGAGCAGGTTGCGCGGCTGCAGCGACTCGCCTCGCTCGCTCGCAAGATCGCCGCGGCCTTTCGCGCGGGCACGACGGCGGAGGTCAACCGGCTCTTCACCCAGTTCGCCCGGGTGACCGCCGACACCGGCACGACCCCGGCGGCGCGACGGGCGGTGATCGCGTTCAACGCGCAGCTCGCAGCGATCGGGGAGCAGCGCGCTGCCGTGGACGCCGAGCGGCGCCGCCTCTCGGTCTCGCTCGGCTAGTCGATACCACGGCTGTCAATGGGCCGTTCGGCCTATTGCAGGCCCCGGATCGGGGTGGCAGAGTTGGCGAGCGGTCAAGGGGGCCGCACGCGTTCGGGGGAACGCTGAGTCACAACGGGCTGGGTGCATGAGGGGGGCCGTCAGCTGACTGCCGCGAGGGGGATCGACGATTCGGTTGGACTGGCCGCGCTGCGCGTGCGGTCGGTTCGCTACTGGCTCGTCGGCGTCAGCCTCGTGACGATGACGGTCATGTACGCGAGCCCGATCGCGCTCGCCTTCCGCCTCCCCAGCGTCGCCCGCCCCGTCACGCCCCTCCCCGCCGTCCTCGTCGCCTCGGTTCCCTTCCCCGCGCTCCGCGTCCCGAAGGTGAGGCGCGCCCCGGCGCCGACACCCGCCCCCGCCCAGGCCGCCGTCTCTGCTCCGCCTGCCGCCCCCGCGCAGGTCGCCGCACCCCGGCACGCCGCCCCGCCCGCCCGCGCGAAGGTCCCGGTCGTCGCGGACACCTACACGCTCGTCGACCCGAAGCCCGAGCAGGCAGCAGCCGCTCCGGCCGAGCCCGCCGACCCCTTCGCGAACGCTCCGATCGTGGACGACACGATCGGGACGCCCCCGCCGCTCGTCGAGCCGTCCGCTGCCCCGGCCGAGGCGGCCCCCGTCGCCGCAGAGCCCGCCACCGCAGAGCCCGCCACCGCAGAGCCTGCCGCCGCCCCCGCGGCCGAGGCCACCCCGGGCTCCGAGCCCGTCGTCGCCGCGCCGATGAACGCGACCGCTGCCGCCCCCGCGGATCAGCCCGCGCCAGTGTCCGAGCCGGCCCCGTCGGAGCCGGCCCCGTCGGAGCCGGCCCCGTCCGAGCCGGCCCCGTCCGAGCCGGCCGCACCGGTCGCTCCCGCGATCTCCTCGGCGCCGGTCTCGTCGGGCCCGGTTTCCTCCGACCCGGTTTCCTCCGACCTGGGCGCCTCGGCCACCATCGCTTCGGGTCCGGCCGCCCCTGTCGAGGTCGACCCCGCTCCGCCCGTCGTCGAGCCCGCGCCGGTCGCGCCCCCCGCGCCCGTCGACCCGCCGCTCGGTCTCGACACCGGTGTGTTGGCGTCCTCTGCGCCGGCCGCGACGGATCCCGCGACCGGCCCTTCCGCCGACGCGCCTCTTCCGATCGGGAGCTCCGTCCCCGAGACCGCCCTCCCGGATCCCGCAGCTGTCGTTCCCCCGAGCGGCGACCCCGGCTCCGCCGCCGCACCGGCGACCGGCGGCGACGGCGCCGTGACGCCCGCAGCGAGTGGCGCCATCGGCTCGGGCACGGGCACCGGTGCGGCGACCGCCGGCACCCCCTCCGCCGGTGCCGCCCCGGACGGCCCCGCGGTCCCGGCCGGCACGGACTCCGCCGACGGCTCCGGCACCATCGGCTCGTCCGGCGGTGCGAGAGCGCCGCCCCTCACCGGGGTCCTCGGCTCCGCCGGCGGCACGATCGCCGGGGACGGCGTCAGCCTCACCTTCTCCGAGGGCAGCGTCGCTGCCGACGTCGAGGTGACCGTGACCGTGATCGGCTCCGGCTCGCCCGTCTACAGCCTGCTCGCCCACGACGTCCTCACGGGCGCGCCGGTGACGACGTTCGCCCGCCCCGTGCGGCTGACGATCGCGTTCGACCGCTCGGGCGGCTCGATCCCCGTCGTCGCCTACCTCGACCCGGTGCTCGGCGTGACCACCCTCGACACCGTCGTCGACCTCGCCGCCGGCACGGTCTCGGCGTCGCTCGCCCACTTCAGCGACTACGCGACGTCCTCGGGCACGGCCGCGAACCTCGTGCTCTCGCTCGGCAACGACGCGAACGACGCGGTGCTCGAGGCCGGCTCGGGCACGCAACCTCGTGATCCGCTCGGCGGACGGCAGCTCCTCGTTCACGTTCACGCGGCCGACCGCCTCCCTGACGGTGAACCTCGACGGCGGCAACGACGTCCTGACGATCCGGTCGCTCGGCGCGTACACGGGGACCCTGACCGTGTCGGGCGGCAACGGCACCGACACGCTCGCCACCGACCGGACGCCGGTCGCGCTGCCGACGCTCACCGACACGGGCTTCGAGCGCTACAGCGTCAGCTTCGTGCGCGACCTCCTGACCGCGCGCGGCGTCACGCTCAGCGGCGCGACCGTGATCACGCACGGCTTCCAGCTCCCCGCCGCGCTCGGCGGCACCGGCGACTCGCTGCTGCCGATCGCCCAGGCGATCCAGAGCGCGTCGGGCGGCTTCCTGCTCGACTACGACCTGAGCCAGGGCGGCACCGGCTACATCGACGCCGCCCAGTCGATCCTCCCGCTCGGAGGCTCGAGGGAGCTCGTCTTCCTCTACGACTGGGCCGAGGAGTCGAACGAGAAGGCGCCGGGCTGGGGCGAGGCCGCCGCGGACGCGCTCTTCGCGATCCTCGTCGACCTCGGCGCGGTCAAGCCGCAGACGCCGACCGCCGGCCCGCCGCTCCACTTCATCGGCCACAGCTTCGGCACCGCCGTCACGAGCGAGGTGATCGAGCGGCTCGCCGCCTACAGCGTTCCCGTCGACCAGGTCACCTACCTCGACCCGCACGACTTCGACCAGTCGCTGCTCGACCACGACGAGGACATGAAGCTCTTCACGCTCGGCAAGCCGGCCGGCTACGGCGCCACGGTCTGGAACAACGTCGCGTTCGCCGACGTCTACTACCAGACCCGGGGCGCGATGGGCGGCTTCGGGCTCGTCGACTTCCTCAACCCGGAAGGGTCGGCCGATCCCCGGTGCCTACAACGTCCTCCTCGACGGCGACGACCTGCCGACGGAGAACTCCGTCAGCGACCACAGCTGGATCTGGGAGGGCTTCTACCTCGCGACGATCCTCGGCAGCACGAGCACCGTCGTCGACTCGGTCGACGGAATCGACCTCGGCTCCGGCTGGGCGTTCAGCCGCCTCGCCGGCAACACGAGCCTGCGCACGGCGGCGACGGGCAACTTCTACGGCCCGAACCAGGATCACGAGCACAGCCTCGCCAAGCTCGTCAACCGGACGACCGGCGTCGCCAACGTCGCCGGGCTGAAGAGCCTCGGCTTCACGAACGCCGCGGCCGTCCAGACGGTTCGCTTCGCCCCCGCGGTCAAGCCGCTCAGCCTGATCAACGGCAGCTTCGAGACCCCGGCGCTCGAGAACCTGATCTCCGACATCCAGCCCGGCTGGTCGCACCACGGCGGCGGCGGCGGGGGCGACGTCGACCAGGAGCTGAACGGGAACCACTACCTCCAGCTGAACAACGGCGACGCGAGCCGGACGCACAACCTCTTCTACCTCGCGCCGAATGCGAACCAGCTCGTCTACCGCTACCGGATCACCGACTCGTCCAGCGACGACGTGCTCAAGGTCTACCTCGACGGCACCGAGATCGACTCGATCGCGCTGACCTCGACGAGGGCGACGACGACCCGGCGCGTCTCGGTCGCCTCCTTCGCCGGCGCCGTCCACACGCTGACCTTCTCGATCCTCAACAACGGGTTCGCGGTCGACTCGGAGGTCCGGATCGACGACGTCCGCTTCGAGTCGCTCGCGGGCTCGACGGTGCTGACCTCGCAGCAGAAGGCGTCGCTCTCCTCGGGCGCCCAGGCGACGACGAACGCGGCCGAGGGGCTGCACACGATCGGCGCGAACGCGGCCCAGCTCGCGATCGTCGGCAAGAGCATCGGTCAGTCGATTCACTTCCACGACGGGCTCCAGCAGATCCACGACCTGCTCGTGGGGCTCTTCGGCGACACGGTGGACGCCACGGTCGGCGACGTGCTCGCGCTCCTCGGCGCCCAGGAGATCGTCGACTCGATCGTGCTCGACGACGACGGCTCCGGCGACCTCCGCTTCCGGCTCACCTACGCGAAGACCGACGAGGAGACCGTGCCGCTCGACCTCGGCGTCGGCGGCTCTGGCCTCGGGCTCTCCCTCGACGCCGAGGCCACGCTCGAGGGCCGGGTCTCGCTCGACCTCGTCCTCGGCGTCGATGCGGCACACGCGTTCTACGTCGATCTCGAGACCTTCACGCTCGGCGCCAGCGTCGACGTCGAGTCGCTCGACGGCTCGATCGCACTGGGGCCGGTCGCCGCCGCGATCACCGGCGGGACGCTCGCCCTCGACGCTCAGGTGACGATCACGTCGAAGGTCGGGAGGCTCACGTTCGACGAGCTGACGACGATGGCCGCGAGCGATCTCTTCGCGCTCGCCGCGGCCGGGACGCTCGCGGCGACACTGCCCGTGACGCTGAACGCGACGCTCGGCCCGGTCACGTTCGTGGGTGCGCCGGTCGTCACGGTCTCGTCCGCCGACCTCTTCGCCGGGCCGCCCACGGTCTCCGTCGCGTCGTTCGCCGCCACGCTGACCGTCGCGGGCGAGGCGCTCGGCGGCAGCTACTCGATCCAGACCGGGAGCGACAGCGCCACCCTGAAGGTCGGGGTCAGCGGGATCGGGTTCAGCTGGGGCTCGTTCGTGACCGTCTCCGGCGCGACGGGGCAGCTCCTGATCACCGCCGACGGAGCCGCGATGCGCCTCTCGGCGACCGTCGGGCTGGCAGTCCCCGATCTGATCACGGGCTCGCTCGCCGGCGAGGTGCAGATGAGCTCGCTCGCGACACCGGTCTCGGAGACGTTCTCCACGGGCACGCTCTCGCTGCCCGCCGGGCCGTTCCTCCGGGTCGTGGTCGCGCTCGTCTCGCCGGTGACGATCGCCGTCGGGCCGCTGACCGCCACGATCAACAGCGGCAGCTTCCTCTTCCAGCGGCAGGGGACGACGACGTTCGCCGCGCTGTCGGGGCTCGCGCTCAAGCTCTCCGAGGATTCGTCGACCGCGGCGAACACGATCACGGCCGGCGAGGGCGCGTTCGTGCTCACGGCGACCGGGGTCGCCGGCTACGTCAGCGGCACGGCCGCCGTCGGCTTCGCCGGCGTCGCCGCCTCCGGGAAGCTGCTGCTCCGCGTCAACACCACCGGGGCCACCGTCGACGAGACGCTCCAGGTCGCGGGCCGCTCGCTCGCGATCCGCTTCGGCGAGCAGGAGAAGGATCTGCTGGCGGTCTCGATCAGCGACCTGTCGCTCGACATCGCCGGCGTCGTCTCGGTCGAGGGCAGCGTCTCCTTCACGAGCGCGACGATCGCCGCGCTCGGCGGCGCGGTCGAGACCTTCGCCGGCACCGGCCTGACGATCTTCTTCGGGGACGGGCCGTACCGCCTCGCGAACGGCGAGCTGAACCCGCTCGCCCGCGGCGTGATCGTCTCGAACGCCACCGTCGGCCTGATCCGGAACAGCTCGGGCAAGTTCGCCCTGGACGCGATCGGCCAGATCGCGATCGTGGGCTCCTCCGACGCGAGCCTCTCCGGCACGGGACGTGTCCGGGTGAACAACTTCGGCGTCACGGTCTCCCAGACGCTCGCGATCGCCGGCACCACCTCGCAGGTCGTGCTCGACTTCGGCGCCGGAGAGACCGGAGCGTCCGCGACGTTCTCCGCCGTCTCGGGCCTCGGCCTCCAGCTGAAGCTGCTCGGCCAGACCCTCAGCGGTGACCTCACCTTCGTCAAGGACTCGGCCGGGCTCCGGATCGACGCCGCCAACGCAGAGCTCTCGATCAGCGACGGGGGCTCCGGCCTCAGCGCCCGCGGGCCACCGTTCCTGACCCTGCGCAACGGAACCGGCTCCCTGACGATCGGGACCGCCGGTGTCGCCGGCTCGATCGCCGGCACGGTCGCGCTGAGCCTCCCGGGGATCGCGCTGACCGGCACCTTCTCGCTCGACGTCAACACGACGAGCGCTCCGTCGGGCCTCCTGCCCGCCGGCCCCTACTTCCGCCTCGCGACGGCGAGCGGGACGCTGAGCCTCCTCGGCCAGACGCTCCAGGGCAGCTTCACGATCCAGCAGCAAGGGCCTGCCACCGCCACGGTGACCACCCTCACCGCCACGGGCGTCCAGCTCACGGTCGGCGCCGGCGCCACGACCTTCCTCGCGCTCACGAACGGGCACGGCTCGCTCGTCGTCTCGTCCGCCGGGATCGCCGGGCGGCTCGCGGCCACGGTGACCACGAACAACGTGCCCGGCTTCGCGCTCTCGGGCGGCGTCGAGATCGCCCTCGACACGACCGGGACGAGCCCGCAGCTCCGCGTCCTCGCGACCGGCGTCACGCTGACGGTGCTCGGCCAGTCCGTCACCGGCGACTTCGCCTTCGAGCGCGCCGTCGACAGCGCGGGCGCGGCGGTCGTCCGCGTCGCGGCCGCGAACGTCCGCGCGACGCTCGGCGGCGGCCTCGTCAGCCTCAGCGGCGGCCAGGGCAACCTCATCCTCGCGGCCGGCGGCGCCCTCGCCGGCTCGATCAGCGGCACCGTCGCGGTGGCGATCCCCGGCGTCTCGTTCTCCGGCTCCCTCTCGCTCGAGCTGAACACGACCGGCGCCGTCGTCAACCAGGTCTTCACGGTCGGCGGCGTGACGACGACGCTGGCGCTCCCCGGCGGCGCGAGCTACCTGCGGATCGCGGGCAGCGGCGTCTCCCTCAGCCTCCTCGGCCAGACCCTGACGGGCGACCTTGCGTTCGCGACCGTCGGCGGGGTCGTCCACCTGACCGCGGCGAACGCGACCCTCTCGCTGGCAGCCGGGATCGTCACCGCGTCGGGCGCGACCGCCGACCTCACCGTCGAGCCGACCGGGACCTACGGGACGTTCTCGGCCACGGTCGCGACCGGGCTGCCCGGCCTCGGCATCACCGGCGTGCTCTCGGTCGAGGTCGACACCCGGGTCGCCAGCCGCAAGCTCCGCGTCACGGGCACCGGCGCGTCGATCACCGTCGGCGGGCTGACCCTGACGGCCGACGTCGTCGTCGAGGCGGGGACGGACGCGGCAGGCGCTGCGCTCGTCAAGGTCGCGCTCGCGAACACGGCGGCGGCCGGGCCCCTCCTCACGCTGGGCGGCCTCGTCACCGTCGCCGACGGCAGCGGGCAGCTGCTGCTCCGGAGCGGCGGCGTCGCCGGCCGGCTCACCGTCTCCGGGATCACCCTCGGGGTCGCCGGCGCCACGCTGACGGGCGGGACGCTCGAGCTCTCGATCAACACGCTCTCGACCCCGGTGACGGAGACCTTCGAGCTCCCGGGCGGCCCGGTCACGCTGACGCTTCCCGCCGGCCCCTACGTCTCGGTCCAGGCGGTCGGCGCGCAGCTCGTCCTCGGGGCCAACACGCTCTCCGGCAGCTTCACGTTCACCCGGTCGGGCACCGTCACGCAGGTCGCGATCGCGAACGCGAGCGCGACGGTCGACGTCGCGGGCGCGACCGGGACGCTGATCGACGGCCAGGGCGGCTTCGTCCTCTCGAGCGCCGGCGTCGCCGGCTTCGTCTCCGGGAAGCTCCAGGCTGCAGTGGGCGGCCTCGGCCTCGGCGCCTCGCTGCTCCTGCGCGTGAACACGACCGGCGCGGTCGTCCCGGCGACGACGATCCAGGTCGCAGGCGCACCCGTCACCGTCGCGTTCGGCACCGGCGAGGAGACCGTCTTCAGCGTCTCCCTCTCCGACCTCAGCCTCTCGATCGGCGACTTCGTCACGATCGAGGGCAACGTCAGCTTCACGAGCTCGACGCTCTCCGACAGCACCGTCGTGCAGGTCTTCGTCGGCGAGGGGCTCTCGATCTTCCTCGGCCGTGGGCCCGCCCGGCTCCCGTCCGGCGCCCCGAACCCGCTCGCCAGCGGCGTCCAGCTCACGAACGGCCGCGTCGGCCTCGTCAAGATCGGCAGCACCTACGCGCTCTTCGCCGAGGGCACCGTCGGCCTCGTCGGGGTCAACGGCGTCACGCTCACCGGCACCGTCACGGTGCTCGTGAACACGACGGGCAGGACGATCGACACGACGCTGACGATCCCGGGCAGCACGGCGCCGGGGATCCGCGTGCTGTTCGCCTCCGCTGCCGAGGTCAAGAGCTTCACGGTGACCGGCGGCCAGCTGGCGCTGCTCGGTCAGACCCTGAACGGCGACTTCGCCTTCTCGCAGACCACGGGCGGCGACACCGCGATCGCGGCGACGAACGTCTCGGTCTCGCTCGGCGCGGCCTCGATCACCGCCGGCTCCGGCACGCTCCTGGTCTCCGCGGCCGGCCTCGCGGGGCGGATCGCCGGCACCGTCGCGCTCGCCGTCCCCGGCGTCTCCCTCGGGACGGGCTTCTCGGTCGCGATCAACACGACGGCCGCACCCGTCGCCACCACCTTCACCGTCGGCGCGACCACGCTGACGCTCGCGCTCCCGACCGGGCCCTACATCCGCATCGACGCCACCGACATCTCGGTGACCATCCTCGGCCAGACGCTCCAGGGCGACTTCGCCTTCGAGCGCGCCACGCGGGCGGACGGGAGCACGGTGACGACGATCGCCGCCTCGAACGTCAGGGCGTCCCTCGGCGCCGGGCCGTACGGCGTCTCGCTGAGGGACGGGTCGGGCGTCCTGCTCGTCCGCCCGACCGGGCTCGCCGGGACGATCCGCGGCACCGTTGCGCTGGCGCTCCCGAACGGCGTCGCGCTCACGGGCGCGTTCAGCCTCGCGATCAACACGACCACGAGCACCGTGACCGAGTCGCTCACGGTTGCCGGGTCGCCGGTGTCGCTGCAGGTGCCCGCCGGGCCGTTCCTCCGCTTCTCCGCCACCGGTGCGGTGCTCGACGTGCTCGGTCAGCGCCTCACCGGCGACGTCACGATCGAGCAGGTCACCTCCTACGGCGCCGACGGGATCCCCGGCGGCGGCGACGACGGCCAGGTGCTCCGGCTCGCGGCTGCGAACGTCGCGCTGACGCTCGGCGGCGCCACCCCGATCGTCTCGCTCGCCAACGGGACCGGCATCTTCGTCCTCTCCGCCGCCGGCTTCGCCGGCCGCGTCTCCGGCACGGTCTCCGTGCTCGTCCCGGGCGTCTCCCTCACCGGTGCCGTCGCGCTCGAGGTCAACGCGACCGGCGCCGAGGTCAACGAGACGGTGCTCGTCGGGGTCACGCCCGTCACCCTCGCGCTCGCGTCCGGCTCGTACGCGCGGCTCACCGGAACCGGGGTCGAGCTGACCGTCCTCGGCCAGGTGCTGAAGGGCGACCTCGTCCTGACCCGGACGACCGACGCCACCGGCGCGACCGTCCGCATCGACGCCGCCAACCTCGTCGTCAAGCTCGGCGGCACGAGCGCCGCGCCGCTCGTGACCGTGACGCAGACGCCCGCCACGACCGCCACCTTCGTCCTCTCCGCCGCCGGCATCGCTGGCTCGTTCGCCGGCTCCGTCGCGCTGGCCCTCCCCGGCGCGACCCTGAGCGGGGCGGTCTCGCTGAAGGTGAACACCACCGGCGCCGCGACGCTCGGGCTCCCCGCCGGGCCGTACCTGCGCGTCGAGGCGACGAACCTGAAGCTGAACCTCCTCGGCCAGGAGCTCGCCGCCGACCTCGTGCTCGAGCAGGTCGTCAACGCGGCCGGCCAGAAGCTCGTCCGGGTCGGGGTCGCGAACGGGTCGCTCTCGCTCGCCAACGGCCTCGTGACCGCGGGCTCGATCAGCGGCGCCTTCCTCGTCACCCCCGCCGGCGTCGCCGGCACCGCGACGGCCGTCGTGCAGGCGGGCGCGGGGACGGGCGTGGGGATCGCAGGGACGCTGACGCTGACCGTGAACACGACGGGCGCCCGGGTCGACGAGGTCGTCAGCGTCGGCTCGCAGAGCGTCGCCATCGTCGCGCCGGCCGGCCCGTACGTCCGCTTCAGCGGCACGGGGCTCGTGCTGACCGTGCTCGGCCAGCGGATCTCGGGCGACCTCTCGGTCGAGCAGCTGACCACCACCTCCGGCACGAAGGTCGTCAAGCTCGCGCTCGCGAACGCCGAGATCGCGCTCGGCGACGGGCGCCAGACGCTGATCTCGCTCACCGGCGGCCAGGGCTCGCTGCTCGTCGTGGACAAGGGCTCCGGCGTCAAGGGCGTCGCCGGCCGGGTCAGCGGCACCGTCGCGCTCCAGAACGTGCCGGGCGTCTCGCTCTCCGGGACGATCGCGCTCGAGCTGAACACGACCGGCCTGCTCGTGGACGAGTCCTTCTCGGTCGGGGGCTTCACGACCCAGCTGAAGCTCCTCGCCGGCACCTACGTCCGGCTCGCGGGCACGGGCGTCACGCTGACCGCCGGCGGCGTCACGCTCGCGGGCGACTTCACCTTCTCGCGTGACACCACCGGGCCGACGCCGGTCGTCACCGTCGCCTTCGCGAAGGTCGAGATCGGCCTCGGCAGCGGCGGCACGAACTTCGTCCGCGTCACGAACGCGAGCGGGTCGTTCACCTTCGCCTCCGTCGCGAAGACGGTGGCGCCGGACATCGGCTCGATCGTCCGCGGGCTCTGGGGCTCCTTCACGGCCGGGGTCACGGTGGACGTCCCGGGGGTCGGCTTCACCGGCAACTTCGACGTCCAGCTGAACACGACCGACGCGCTGCGCGGCGGGATCGCGCCCGGCTTCCGGCTCGCCTCGAGCAGCGCGTCCCTGACGATCGCCGGGCAGACGATCGGCGGCAGCTTCGTGATCGAGCGCAACACCGCAGCCCAGAGCGTCACGGTCGCGGTCACCGGCCTGACGCTGAAGCTCGGCGACCCGCTGGCGCCGTTCGTGAACATCACGGCTGCGAACAACGTCAAGGGCGCGTTCCTGATCAATGCCCAGGGCGTGGCCGCGACGCTGACCGGCTCCGTTCCCGCCGGCACGTTCAACCTCCCGGGCGGCCTCACGATCACGGCGACGTCGATCTCGCTCGAGCTGAACACGGGCACGACCGCGGTGCTGCGCAGCTTCACCGTCGACGTGGGCGGGACCTCCACGCCGATCTCCCTCGACCTCGCGGCCGGGCCGTTCCTCCGGGTCAAGGCGCTCGGCGGCTCCCTGACCCTCGGCGCAGGCGGCCCGACCGTCAGCGGCAGCTTCGTCTTCGACGAGAGCACGCGCAACGGCTTCGGCCCCGGCGTCACGCTCGACGCCGGCGCGACCGGCGCGACCACCTCGGTCGCCCTCGGCGACGTGGACAAGGACGGCGACCTCGACCTCGTCGTCGGCGTCAACGGCGGCTCCGCGAGCAACCTCTACCTGAACACCCTCGGGACCTTCGGGCCGGCGATCGGCCTCGGCACCGCGCCGACCCGCGCCGTCGCCCTCGTCGACCTGGACAACGACGGCTTCCTCGACCTCGTGCTCGGGAACGACCCGACCACCTCTGTGCGGCTGAACGCGAAGGGCGTCGGGAGCGCGTGGGCGGGCTTCTCGTCCACCGTGACGACCGTGACGACGACGGCCCTGCGCGCGCTGGCGGCGGGCGACGTCGACGGCGACGGCTTCGCCGATCTCGTCGTCGCCGCGAACGCCGGCTCGACGCTCGTGCTCAAGAACCAGGGCGTCAGCGGCACGAGCGTCTGGCTCGGGCTGACGGCGACGGTCTCGCTCGCGAACACGTTCGCGACCACCTCCGTCGTCCTCGGCGACGTGGACAAGGACGGCGACCTCGATCTGATCGTCGGCGCGAACGCGAACGACACCCGGCTCTACCTGAACGACGGGAGCACGACCCCGTACGCGACCGCGATCGCGATCGCGAGCGCCGCGACCACCTCGCTCGCGCTGGGCGACGTCGACGGCGACGGGTTCCTCGACCTCCTCGTCGGCAACTCCGGCAGCGCGAGCAGGCTCTACCGGAACAAGGGCTACAGCACCGGCACGAGCCCGGTCTGGCTCGGCTTCGACACGACCACGCCGGTCGACGTCGGCACGGGCGCCACGACCGCGGTCGCGCTCGCGGACGTGGACGGCGACGGGAAGCTGGACGCGATCCTCGGCGCCAACGGCGCCACGACGAAGCTGTTCGTCAACAAGGGCTCGAGCTCGACCGCCTGGCTCGGGTTCAAGGCGGGTGTCTCGATCGGCTCCGACACGCCGGTCACCGCAGCGCTCGCGATCGCGAACCTCGACACGGACACGGATCTCGACCTGGTCGTCGGCGTCGCCTCCGCCGCGAGCAAGGTCGTCCCGGTGGTGCAGATCAAGGTGACGCGGGTCGCCTTCACCGGCGTCGAGGTGCAGCTGACGCAGTCGAGCGGCGGCTCGCCGGTCACGATCGAGCGCGGCGAGGGCGCCTTCGTCCTCGTCGGCGGCACCGGCGGCGGGATCGCCGGCACCGTCTCCGGCACGATCAAGGTCGGGGCCGGCGACTTCGCCGGCGGCGCCAGCCTCTCGGCCCGGATCAACTCGACGACCGGCGCGGTCGACGAGACGATCCTCGTCGGCGCCACCGCGATCTCGATCGTCTTCTCGGCCGCCGAGGTCGCGACGACGACGCCGACCTTCAAGTCCTTCGTCCAGTTCTCCGCCTCCGGCACGCTCCGGATCGGCGACTTCGTCGAGATCGAGGGCAGCTTCATCGGCGGCCCCACCTCCGGCTCGGGCACCGCCAACGTCTTCATCGGGCGCGGCCCGTCCACGAGCCCCGACGCGCAGGGCCTCCTGATCCGGAACGCCACCTACGCGTTCGTCAAGAACACGACCACCTCGACCTATGCGGCCTACGTGACCGGGACGGTCGAGGTCGTCGGGATCGCCGGCGTCACCGCCACCGGCACCGTCAAGGTGTGCTGGAACGAAGGCACCGCGGCCGCCACGCTCACGGGGATCGGGACGGCGTGCAGCACCACTGCGAACACGATCGCCGGCTCGACGGCCAGCGTCTCCGGCAGCGGGATCGACCTCTCGTTCCTCGGCGTCAAGCTCAGCGGCGGCTTCTCGTTCGCGAAGGGCACCCCGCCGGCCGTCGGCCAGCCCGCGCCGATCGTGATCGGCCTGACGTCGGTCACGCTCGGGCTCGGCGAGGGCACCAGCCCGGCGAACTATCCGCTCAGCGTCGCGATCTCGACCGGGACGATCACGCTGACCGGCGCCGGCCTCTTCGGCAAGGTCACCGGCACTCCGACGGTGACGGCGCCCGGCTTCTCGCTCAGCGGCACGGTCGACCTCCTGATCAACACGACGGCGAACCCGGTCGACGTCGGCGCCCCGGCCCTGCTCCCCGCCCGCTTCCTCCAGGTGGTCGCCACCGGCGCGACGCTGACGGTCCTCGACCAGGTGCTGACGGGCACCTTCGGGTTCGAGCAGGTCGCCGGCGCGCTGGCCCCGTCGGCGCCTCCCGGCACAGTTGCCCCGAAGATCGTCCGGATCGTCGCCTCGGGCGTCTCGCTCACGCTCGGGACGAGCCGGCGCCGGCGTCAGCGTCAACGGCGCGAGCGGGCTCTTCGTCCTCACCTCGGGCGGGGTCGCGGGCCGCCTCAGCGGCGCCGTCACGTTCACGATCCCCGGCGGCGGCGTCAGCTTCGCGGGCACCTTCTCGATCGCGGTCAACAACACGCTGCGGGCCGTTGCGGAGCAGATGACGGTGGGCGGCGTCACCCAGACCCTGAACCTCCCGTCGGGTCCCTACCTCCGCGTCGAGGGGAACGGCGTCACGCTCGAGCTGCTCGGCCAGAGCCTCTCCGGCGACTTCACCTTCGAGCAGGCGGCCGGCACCGCGCCGGGCTCCAAGATCGTCCGGGTCCTCGTCCGC
This sequence comes from uncultured Gaiellaceae bacterium, assembly GCA_963846665.1. Taxonomy (GTDB): domain Bacteria; phylum Actinomycetota; class Thermoleophilia; order Gaiellales; family Gaiellaceae; genus Gaiellasilicea. Next base: position 1,625,957 of record CAWJWW010000002.1, on the reverse strand, counting down.
AACGCGGCAGCGACGTTCGGCAACGGCACCACGAGCTTCATCACCCTCTCGGGCGGCTTCGGCGTCTTCGTGATCAACGCGGCCGGGATGGCGGGCGAGGTCGGCGGCAACGTCACCGTCTCCGTCCCGGGGATCTCGTTCAGCGGCGACCTCAAGCTCGCGCTCAACAACACCGGCGCGAACCTGACCGAGACGATCGCCTTCGGCCCGCAGCCGGGCACGACGACCACGATCGCGATCGGCGACGTGAACGGCGACGTCAAGCCCGACCTGATCGTGGGCACGAACGGCGGCAACACGCTCCTCTATCTGAACGACGGTGACGGAAGCCCCTACGACAGCCTGCCGGCGATCGTGATCGGCACGCTCGCGGACAACACCACCTCGCTGGCGCTCGGCGACGTGGACAAGGACGGCGACCTCGACCTGATCGTCGGCAACAACGGCACCTCGACCAAGCTCTACCTCAACGACGGGCGCGGGGTCTTCTCCGCCCCGATCGCGCTGGGCACGGGCGCGACGACCGCAGTGCTGCTCGCCGACGTCGACAAGGACGGCGACCTCGACCTGATCCTCGGGAACAACGGCGGCGGCACGAAGGTGCACCTGAACAAGGGCGTGACCGGCTCGATCTGGTCGGGCTTCGACCTCACGGTGGCCGGAACGACGGAGGTCGTCACTGCGGCGACGACCTCGTTGGCCGCCGGCGACGTGGACAAGGACGGGTTCGTCGACCTCGTCGTCGGGATCACCGGCGCCGCCTCCGTCCTCTACCGGAACAAGGGGATCACGACGGGGCCGAGCCCGACCTGGAACGGCTTCGACACCGCGGCGCCGGTCGCGATCGGTGCCGCCGCGGCCACCACGGCGGTCGCGCTCGACGATCTCAACGGCGACGGGTTCCTCGACGTCGTCGCAGCGGTCAGCGGCGCCCCGAGCCGTCTCTACCTCAGCACGACGACGGGCACGACGCCCGCCTGGAGCGGCTTCGCGACCGGCACGAACATCTCCGCCGACGCGACCACGGCGACCTCGCTCGTCCTGGCCGACATCGACGTGGACGGCAAGGTCGACGTGATCATCGGCAACTCGGGCGCGACCAGCCGCATCTACCGCAACACCGGCGTCGTCTCGGGTGCCGTCACCTTCGCCGCCGGCGTCGCGATCGGCTCGCTGACGTCGAGCACCAAGTCGCTCGCGCTCGGCGACCTCGACGGCGACGGCAAGCGCGACCTCGTGCTCGGCAACTCCGGCTCCGCCAACCGCTTCGTCCGCGGCACCGCCGGCCTGACGCTCGGCGACGGCGAGACGATCGGCTCGGTCACGCTCTCGCTCCCGGCCGGCCCCTACCTGCGGATCTCCGGCTCGAACCTCTCGCTGACCGTGCTCGGGCAGACGCTGACCGGCTCGTTCGCGTTCACCCAGCAGATCGTCAACGCCGCCCGCGTCGTCACCGTCACGGTCGGTTCCGCCGCCGCGCCGGCGCGGATCTCCCTCGTGGACGGCCTCGCCACGGTCGACGTCTACGGCTCGCTCGTGCTCGGCCCCGGCGGGCTCGCCGGCTCGCTCACCCTCAGCTCGGCCCTCACGCTCGGCGGGCTCACCTTCACCGGCGGGCTGAAGCTCTCGATCAACACCGGCTCGGCGCCCGTGCTGCTCCCGGACGGGATCACCCGCCTGCCGGGCGGCCCGTACTTCCGGATCGAGGGCGACCCGGTCGTGTTGACGCTCGGGACCGGTTCGAGCGCCGCGACCTTCTCGGGCAGCTTCGCGATCGAGCAGACGACGAACTCCCTCGGCCAGCGCCGGGTCGCCGTCGCGTTCTCGAACGGCACCGTCAGCCTCGGCACCGTGCTCCCCAACGTCCTCACGAACGCCCAGGGCGTCTTCGTCGTCCTGCCGGCGATCTCGGGGAACCCGGGCTCCGGCGGGTTCGCCGGCACGCTCAGCGGCACCGTCAACCTCGCGCTCGTGCCTGAGCTCCACTTCGCCGGCACCTTCGGGCTCTCGGTCAACCAGACGAACCGCCGGATCACCGAGACCGTCACGGTCGGCGGCCGGACGCTCGTGCTCGACGTCGCCGCCGGCCCGTACACGCGCGTCTTCGGCAACGGGGTCGAGCTGACCGTCCTCGGCCAGACCCTGCGGGGCGACTTCGCGCTCGAGAGCTCGCTCGACGGCACCACCAACGTCGTCGTCGTCGCAGCGAACAACGTCTCGCTCTCGCTGGGCGGCGTCCTGACGGTGACGAACGCCTCCGGTGCCTTCCTCCTGACCGCGAAGTCCGGTGGCGGCAAGGCCCTCGCCGGCCGCCTGAGCGGCACCGTCGCGCTCACCGTCCCCGGCGTCACGCTCTCCGGCACGCTCGGGCTGGAGCTGAACGACACCGGCCTCACCGTCACGAAGACGATCGACGTCGGCGGCGCGCCGTTCGTGCTCTCGCTCGACGCCGGCCGGTATCTCCGCGTCAAGGGCACGAACGTCTCCCTCGACGTCCTCGGCCAGCGGCTCACGGGCACGTTCTCGTTCGAGGAGACGAAGGGCGCCGGCCCGAACGGGATCCTCGGCGACGCGGACGACACGCGGACGATCAAGGCGGCGATCGGCCCCGGGACGCTGTACCTCGGCGACCCGGCCGGCAACTTCGGGCTCGAGCTGACCGCGATCTCCGGCCAGCTGCTCGTCGGCCCGGCGGGCGTCGCAGGCGACCTGCAGGCGACGGCGACGCTGCGCGGGATCCAGTCGGCCGACTTCTCGCTCTCCTCGCCGTCCGTGCGGCTCCAGTTCAACAGCACGAACCGGGCGGTCGACGAGACCTTCGACCTCGGCGGGACGCCCACCAGCCTGGTGCTCCCGTTCGGGCCGTTCGTCCGCGTCCAGGTCGGCACGCTCGCCGCCCCGCTGACGGTGACGGCGTTCGGCCAGCTCCTCACGGGCGCCTTCTCGTTCGAGCAGGTGCGGAGCGCCGGCCCCGACGGTGTGCTCGACACCTCCGACGACCGCAAGGTGATCAAGCTGGCCGCCGCGGGCGTCTCGCTCTTCCTCGGCGACGACGGCGGCACGCCCGGCACGACTGCGGCCGACGTGGCCAACGACGTCGGCGTCCGGCTCACGGGCGGCTCGGCCAAGATCCTGATCACGAGCGAGGGCGTCGCCGGCGAGATCACGGGCACCGCGACGATCAGGCTCGTCCCGGGCGCCTTCGCCTCCGCGACCATCCGGGTCTCCGTGAACACGCTCAAGCGCGTGATCGGCGGCGTGCCGACGCCGATCGCGGTCGACGAGGCGTTCGTCGTCGGCGGCGTCACCGAGCGGCTGCAGCTCCCGGTCGGCCCGTACCTCCGCGTCGAGGCCTCCAACGTCGAGCTCCTGCTCTTCTCGCAGCGGCTGACCGGCGACTTCGTCTTCGAGCAGGTCGGGACGACCAAGACGGTGACGGCGAAGAACGTCGCGCTCCGGATCGGCACCGACCAGCGCGACTTCGTCGTCGTCTCGAACGGCCAGGGTGTGCTGACGCTCGTCGCCGGCGGCGTCTACGGCCGGATCTCCGCGTCCGTCGCGGTCGACATCCCGAGTGTCTCGGTCACGGGCACCTTCGCCCTCCTGCTGAACACGACCGCGACCAGCCAGACCGTGGCGGGGGCGCCGTTCGCGCCCGGCCTCAAGGTGACGGGCACGAACGTCAACGTCGACGTCCTCGGCCAGCGCCTCACGGGCTCGTTCTCGTTCGCGAAGAACACGAGCACCAACACGGTCACGCTCGAGATCGAGAACGCGAAGCTCGAGCTGGGGAACGGGACCACGGCCTTCATCCGCGCCGACCTCTCCGGCTCGCTGAAGCTGACGCGCGAGGGGATCGACGCCTCGGTCGCCGCCAGCGTCACCTTCCTCGGCCCGCTCGCGAGCGTCGTCTCCGTGACGGCGCCGCTGACGCTGACGGTGAAGACGTCGAAGTCGACCCCGGGCGGTCCACTCGTCCGGCTCGAGGCGGGCAAGGCCGCCGTCGGCCCGACCCCGGCAGTCCTCGCCGAGATCACCGTCCTCGGCCAGAGCCTCTCCGGCGTCTTCTCCTTCGAGCAGCGGACGACGCAGGCCGGGATCAAGATCGTCCGGATCGGGTTCAGCGACGTCTCGCTCTTCCTCGGCGACCCGGTCGGCGCCGGCACGACGGACGACGAGGGCGTCCTGATGACCGGCGGCTCGGGCGCGTTCCTGATCACGCCGCAGGGCGTCGCGGGCGAGTTCGGCGCCACCTCGGTCGGCCTGACGTCCGCGCTCCAGGCCAAGCTCGGCTTCTCGGCGAGCGCCGCGCTGAAGGTGCAGTTCAACAACCTCGGCACCGCCGTCAACGAGACGCTCACCGTCGGCGGCGCGCCGGTCTCGCTGATCCTGCCGGCCGGCCCCTACGTCAAGGCGACGGTCTCGAACGCGACCCTCGTGATCGGCGGCGTCACGCTGACCGCGAACCTCTCGTTCGAGCGCGGGCTCTCGTTCGGCGTCAACAAGGTGCGCGACACGCCCGCCGGCGCGACCGTGCCGACCGGCGACGACAAGCTCGTGACGAAGATCGGCTTCTCCAACCTGAACGTGGGGGAGACGCAGACGATCGCGGGCGTCAGCGAGAACCCGGGCCTCAAGGACGGCCAGGGCGCGTTCGTCGTCTACTCGGGCGCGACAGGCGGCGTCGCGGGCGTCGTCTCCGGGAAGGCGAAGGCGAGCGTCGGCGCGTTCTCGCTCGACGCGACGATCGGCTTCAGCGTCAACACCACCGGCGGCGCCGTCGACGAGAAGGTCGAGGTCGCGGGCACGACGATCGACATCGTCCTCGCCGCCTCGCCCACCTTCCTCTTCAACGTCCAGAATCTCGACTTCGACTTCGGCGGCCTGCTCGAGATCCACGGCAACTTCAGCGTCGGCAGCGGCATCTTCCAGGGCTTCGGCCTCGAGATCTTCATCGGCAAGGGCCCGCCTGGAAGAGCGACGGGACGCGCGACCCGGACGCGATCGGCCTCCTGATCACGAACGCGACGATCTCGTTCAAGCGGGGCAGCGGCGCCGGCCTCTACACGCTCTGGGCGAAGGGCACGATCGCGCTCGTCGGCCTCGACGGCCTCCAGATCTCCGGCGACGCCGAGTTCACGGTCAACACGACGGGCCTCGCGGTCACGGATCTCGTCAACCCGAACGCGCCGGGGACGTTCGTGCCGAGCATCGCCGCGAACACTTCTCCTTCCAGGGCACGAACGTCCGGTTCGCCGTCCCCGGCCTGCTCGAGATCGCCGGCACCCTCCAGGTCTCGCGGCAGCCGAACGGCAACCTCGACCTCTCGATCCCGACCGCGACGGTCACGGTCACGATCTCCGGCACCGAGCTGTTCAGCATCTCGGGCGGCGCCAGCTTCACGATCAGCCCGAGCTCCGGCTTCCGGCTCGGCAGCTTCAAGGTGAACGGCTTCTCGATCTTCGGCGCCGGCGCCACGATCCCGACCGCGAGCCGCCTCGGCGCTCTTCCCGACCGCCGACGTCGTGCTCAAGGGCGACGCGCTGACCGCGGCCCAGCTGAACGCCGACAAGTTCATCGACGTCGTCTTCAACGACCGCAGTGGGGCCGGGATCAAGGAGAGCTCGATCCTCGACCCGGGCCAGGAGCTCGAGCTCGTGCTGCGCAAGCCCGACGGCAGCGAGCAGATCATCGCCCTGAACGGCGTTCCGACGCCGGTCGCCGGCAAGCCGGGCACCTACCGCTACTCGTTCACCGACACGCTCACGCTCGGCCAGCTCGGGACGATCGCCGTCCGGTTCCTCCCGGGCTCGTTCTACGACCAGAACGGCGCGGGCGGCGAAGGCGCGGCCAACTTCGGCGAGTCCGAGCAGTTCTTCCTCGTCGCCGACATCGGCGACAAGCCCGGCCCGAGCGCGGAGCTGACCTCGCCCGGGAACGGCGAGGCGCTGACCGCGGCGTCGCTGAACGCGAAGCGCTACATCGACGTCACCTTCACGAGCCTCGCCGGCAGCCCGATCGACAAGCTCTCGATCACCGACGGGCTCCGGCTCTTCAAGCTCACCGGCACCGGCCTCGCCGACGTCAAGCTCGACGGCGAGGGGATCCCGGAGTTCGTCGGGACGCCGCTCCTGATCTCCGGGCTCGCGGACGGGGCGACCACCGTCACGTACCGGTTCTTCCTCAAGGACAAGGACACCGCGAACGCGATCGACCTCTTCCAGCCGGGCACCGTCACGGTCGAGTTCTTCCACGAGTCCCCGGGCCTCGGCGCGTCGGTCGGCTACGGCTTCAAGACCGCGGCCGGCACGTTCAACATCGCCGGGCTCCGCTCGACCTTCACGCTCGACGCGTCCGCCCCGGGCGCCGTCCGGCCTCGAACAGCCGATCACGCTCGGCCCGCTCGTCCTCCAGAGGCCGAGCATCGGGATCGCCGACATCGGCTTCGCCCGGACGGCATGCTCGTGCTGACGATCGCGATCGGCGCTCGACCGCGCCAGCCTCGCGTTCGGCGGCCCGCGCCGACGGCGGGCTCGGGCTCGCAGACCTCGCTCTCGGGCGCGCAGGGCTCCGGGACGGGCGGCGCCGGGATCACGGCCGACCTGATCGGCGATCCTCGGCACGTTCGACCTCGGCGTCGACGTCCTTCGGCCTGCTCAGCGGCAACGTCCGGGTCAACCTCCCCGGCAAGTTCAGCCTCCGCGTCGCCGAGCTCGAGGCGAACGTCCCCGACGTCGTCGACGATCACCGCGAGCGGGCATCGTCGTCAGCTACGACCCGCCGGCGCCGCCAACCAGGAGCTGCTCCGCGTCGAGAACGCCTCGGTCACCTTCCCGAAGCTCGGCGTCACGCGGCACGATCGCGCCGCGGACCGGTCCCTCGGCGATCCCCGGCCTCGTCGTCCGCGAACCGGCTTCGCGCTCGGCGTCGCGAGCTGAGTCTTCGGCGGCCCAGCCCGACGCGCACGTCGACCTCCGACGCGCGGCACCGCGCAAGATCAGCTTCGGCGGCATCCTCGAGTTCGACGACCTGCGGATCGGCGTCCAGAACTTCACCGTCGACTTCTCGGCCGAGAGCCCCGTCGTCTTCAACGGCTCGATCTTCGTCGCCTCCGGCGGCGCGACGTTCTTCCCGGGCAAGCCGTTCTCGGCGTCGATCACCGACCGCGCGACGGCCGACGACCGGAACCCCGACGGCACGCTCAACACGAGGCGATCCGCCTGCGAGCTCAACTTCGACGGCCGGCAAGGTCAAGTCGTTCCAGTTCGAGATCGACACGCTCGAGATCCGCATCTCCACGCTACGTGACGATCACCGCGCGCGACTTCATGCTCAACACCGGCGCCGGCGCCGACCGAGGAGCTCGTCTCCTTCGGCGCGGTCGGCGCGAAGGTGAAGATCGGCGCGCCTCGAGATCGGCGGCGAGGCGCGCAACTTCGCCTTCCTCGGCGACGGCACCTTCGTGACGAAGAACAACTTCGGCGTCTTCCTCTGCGTCGGCGGCGCCACCGGCGACAGCTTCAAGTGGCCGTCGTTCCTGCCGATGAAGATCGACGCGATCGGCATCGAGTGGGACGAACATCGTCCTGCGGCCCGCGGACTTCGACGATCTCGCTCTCCGTCAGCGTCACCGGCGATCCAGGGCGTCGGCGGCCTGACGTTCTCCGGCTCGATCGAGGGCGTCCGGATCAAGCCGTCGCTGCTCGCGCGAGGGCAAGTTCCCGATCATCGACATCGACTCGCTCGGCGTCACCGTCAAGGGCGACATGTTCGGCGGCCAGATCGACGCCGGCCTCGTCGGCGGCATCCTGCAAGCCTGGACGCCAACTACAACATCATCGGCATCTTCGACAACACGACGCCGGTGCACCAGCGCGTCTTCTACCTCGGCCTCCAGGGCGGCTTCAGCATGGCCGGGATGGCCGGGCTTCACGATCCGCGTCGGCCTCTCCGAGCTCGGCCCGCTCTCCGCGTTCATCAACGTCGAAGACGCCGACGGCGGCATCCTGATCGTCCCGCAGATCGGGCTGACGATGAACGACTTCTCGGCGGGCGTCGAGTTCTTCAAGACGCTGCCGTCGATCGAGGATCCGTTCGCGCTCCGCAGCTCGCGCGTTCGGGCTCCCGACCGCCAGACCGCGGACGAGTGGCTCGCGTCGCTCCAGTCGCCAGGTGGCGCTGCAGGCGAAGGCGATCTCGCTCAACCCGGGCCAGAACGGCTTCGCGGCCGCGTTCACCTCGCCGATGACGATCACCGGCTCGGCGCGGATCTACTCGATCTTCACCTCGCAGGAGGTCTTCAACGGCCAGGTGATCGTCAAGATCTCGACCGACGGCAAGTTCCTGATCGTCGGCAAGCTCAACTTCGCCGCCAACCAGGTCTCGATCAGCGGCCGCCTCTACGCCGACCTCTCGAAGGTCAGCTCCGGCAACGTCGTCGTCCTCTTCCTCGCCGACGTGCCCGACCAGATCCGGCTGCTCACGGTCTACGGCAAGCTGAAGATGGGCTTCAAGAACGCCTCCGGCGACGAGGTCACCTTCGACGTCCTCGACGCTGCGCCGGCCGGCACGCCCACCGCCGCCAAGCCGACCGTCACCCTCGTCGACCCCGTCGCTCCGGGTGGCTCCGTCGACGTCAACGCGATCGCCGGCCGCACCTCGCTCGACGTCGTCTTCTCGCCGCCGGCCGGCTCGACCCTCGACTACGCCAAGATCCTCGACGACGCCGACGAGTTCACGCTGACCGTCGCCGGCACGCCGATCACGCGGCCCACGGGCTCCGGCCGGCCGACCCCCGTCGTCGCGATCACCACCGCCGGCGGGGTCGCGCTCGAGCAGCTCGTCGTCGACACGATCGGCGGCAAGCGCGTCGCCGTCCAGCGCGCGTTCGGCGCGCCCGCAGGCACCGGCGTCGTGATCGCCACGATCGACGACCTCGTCGATCCTCCGGCGGCCGGCCAGGCGCTCGACGACGCGCTCCTGATCGCCGCGATCAAGACGACCGGGACGAACCGCTTCCGCTACGCCGTCGGCACGGTCACCTGGGCGAAGGGCGAGGTCGAGCTCTCCTTCGGCGTCGGCGACGTTCGAGAACGCGCGCCGTCACGGGCACCGACGGGACCGCGGTCGCCGGGGCCAAGAACGCGCTCACCTCGCTCAAGTTCTTCGTCGAGGGCGCCACCGCCCGGCTGAGCGATCCGGGCGTCGGCGGCAGCGTCGACGTCAACGTCCTCAACCAGCGCAGCTGGATCGACGTCCAGTTCACGCCGCCCACAACGCTCGGCCTCGACGTCGGCTCGATCGTGGACGAGGGCGCCGAGTTCACCCTCGGCGGCGCCGGGCTCGGCACGATCGTCGTCGACACGACCCGCGCCCCGGTGCTGATCCAGGGCACGCCCGGCACCGGCACGGCGCTGACGTTCCGCTACTGGCTCACGGGCAAGTTCGCGCCGGCCGGCGACGTCACGCTCACGTACCTGGCGGGCAGCTGGTCGTTCAACCTCGGGACGGCGCCGACCGTCTCGACGGCAACGCTCGGCCAGTTCTTCCTCACCGTCGTCTTCCCGGCCCCGACCGCCACGTTCTCGCTCGTCGACTCGTCGATCACCGACGGCACCGACGCCGAGATCCGGCTCGTCAAGGTCTTCGACGCGATCACCGGCGCTGAGCTGACCGCGACCTTCGTCGGCTCCGCGATCACGGCCGGCGGCTGGACGCTCGACGTCGACCCGACGGGCACGGTCAAGCTCGCGACGAACACCTACCGCTACCGGCTGATCGTCACGCAGACCGGGACGGTCACCCCCTCGATCGACGTCCAGTACGCGTTCACCACCGGCACCTGGCAGGAGCAGAAGGGGACCGACCCGGCCGTGACCGTGACCTTCGACGACTCGGTCGGCGGCCCCGTCAACGTCGCGGCGCTGAAGCAGACCCTGATCGCCTCCACGAGCGGCCCGACGACGATCATCGTCTCGATCCCGAGCGCCGGCGACATCGGCGTCCCCGCGGGCCTGACGCTCGACCCCGACACCCTCACCGACGCCGCGGTCGACTTCGTCGACGCCGACCCCGTCCTCGCCGGGATCCAGCTGGCCGTCACCAACGGCAACTGGATCGTGACCCTGGACGAGACGCGCCCCGTCCTGCGCAGCGGCAGCGGCAACCAGTTCGAGATCCCGGTGCTCGTGACGCTCCCGACGGGCGCCTCGGCCACGGCCGTGGTCGCGCCGGTGCTGCTGCTCGACGGCGCCGGCTACTCCGGCGCGCCGACCGGCGGCACCGCCACCGGCGTCGCGGTCAGCAGAGGCAACCAGTTCGACGCCGTCGGCAAGACCTTCATCGACGTCGCGTTCGCCCCGGGCGCCGGCAGGTACCTCGTGCTCGGCTCGATCGGCGGCAACGAGATCCTCTCGATCGGCGGCTTCGGCGGCGCCGGGGTCAGCGTCACCAGCGACCCGCTCAAGGCCGTGCACGTCGGCGGCGGTGTCTTCCGCTTCATGCTCGCCGGCCAGTTCCTCCCCGGCGAGGTGCTCGTCAACTACGCAGCAGGCAGCTGGAACGACACGGCGATCCGCGGGCCGCCGGAGGATCCCGGCACACCTGCGAACCGCGCGTCGACCCAGTCGTTCTCGGTCGTCGGCGCGACCGCCGACCTCTCGATCGGCGGCGCCACCGTCGGACGCGTCGTCCTCAACGCCCTCGGCTACCTCGAGGTCACCTTCCGCCCGACGAGCGGCAACACGCTCGAGCACACCACGATCAACGGCGACGAGCTGCAGCTGACCGACGCCGCCGGCGCGACCGTCGCCCTCGGCTCAACGCCGATCCGGGTCGGCCTCTCGAACACCTACCGCTACAGCCTGACGACGCCCCTCTCGGCCGGCCGCTACTTCGTCACCTTCGTCGCCGGCCGCTTCGGCGACTCGGGCGGTCAGCTGAACCAGGCCGAGACCGAGCACTTCGACGTCGCGCTCGCCACCGCGGAGCTCGCCGACCCGGCGCACGCGCAGATCCTCGACCGCACCGCCCTCGAGAGCCGCGGCTGGATCGACGTCACGTTCAACGCCGTCGCCACGGTGCCGGTGGACGCGCTCTCGATCACCGACGCCGACGCCGAGATCTCGCTCAGCTCGACGAACGGGAACGCGATCGTCGTGGACGGTGCGGCCGTGCTCGTCAGCGGCACCACCTTCCGCTACTTCTTCACGGGCTTCACCGGCGGCACCCTCTCCGTCACGTTCCTCGCCGGCACGTGGACGGCGGGCGGCACTGCCGTGACCGCCGCCGACATCACGGCCGGGGCGGCCACGAAGGAGTCGGCGACCGACGCGACGATCCTGAGCCGCCTCTACCTCGACGTCACCTACCGCCCGACCCCGGGCGCGACCGTGAACGCCCTGACCGTCGACGGCAACGAGTTCACGCTCAGCGGCGCGGACGCCCAGAACCTGCTCTACGACGGGCGCAGCCAGATCGACGCGACCACCTTCCGCTACCTCTACCGGGGCCAGCTCGGCGTCGGCAAGGTGACCGCGACCTTCGTCGCCGGCGCCTGGGCGGACTCCGCCGGCAACACCGGCGAGGCGGCGACTCGCCAGTTCGCGGTGATCACGCAGGCGCAGTCGTTCTTCATCGAGCTCTCCGGCGGGATCATCCTCCAGGCGGGCGACTTCCTCAGCGAGCCGCTGATGGAGCTGAAGGCCGAGGTCGTGCTCGAGATCGACACCGCCCGCAAGATCTTCACGCTCACGTTCAACGGCCAGCTGAAGCTGATCAAGCTCGGCACCGTCGGCTCGACCGTCGGGCAAGTTCGTCCTCGACACGAGCAACACGCTCAGCAACGCGCCGCAGTTCTGGGGCGTCGCCACGCTCGAGACGAACTTCTCGGCGCTCGAGCAGTACGGGATCTTCCTCTACGGCAAGGGCACGCTCCAGATCAACACGACGGAGTTCACGAAGACCGAGACGATCACGCTGAAGGGGATCGGCGCCGGCGGCTCGGACGTCACCCGCACGTTCGTGCTCCGGCCGCTCAGCTTCTCGCTCGAGCTGGTCGGGCTCGCGCGGATCCGGCCGGCCGGTGCGACGAGCGACCTCGTCCGGCTCGAGGGCGGCTTCTTCCTCTCGATCGACCCGAACAGGTTCCAGCTCTTCGCGACCGCCTCGCTCTCGTTCGGGATCGGCGACGCCCAGCTCACCTACGGGTCGGCGACGGGCCTGATCGTGATCCAGACCGGCCTCGAGCCCGGCCGGAACCTCGGGATCGCGGGCTCGCTGAGCGTCGCCTCGTCGGCCGGGGTCGGGCTCCCGTCGGTCGGCAGCCTGTTCTCGGTCAGCGGCAGCGTCTCGATCGTCTTCAACACGACCCGCCAGGACGTGACGTTCACGATCCCGGACTCGTTCCTGCCGCTGCTGCAGCCGGGCGACCCGACCTCGATCACGATCTTCGGCTCCGCGCCCGGCCTCGACGGCCAGCGGAACCCGAACGCTCCCGCCGGCGGCGAGATCTACATCAAGGCGCTCGTCCAGGCCCAGATCTCGATCGGCGGCGTGATCACCCTCTCCGGCTTCATCTCGATCGCGGTCGGCGTCGGCTCGGGTGGCGCCCGCCTCGAGATCGTCGGCGCGGTCAACACGCAGATCGCGTTCCTCGGCTCCTACACCGGCACGCTCAACCTGAACGTCTTCGTCGGGCGCCGAGACGGGCGTCGTCGGCCGGATCTTCCTCGCGCGGAGCTCGGCGGCCAGCCTCCCGGGCGTCCAGCTGAACGGCCAGTTCCTGCTCGAGCTCAACACCTTCTCGACCGCGCAGACGGTGCAGACGTTCAAGACGAAGACCCGCACGCTGACGAACCCGAACCGCACCGTCTTCGACGGCTTCGAGCGCGACGGCGCCGGCCGCCTGATCGTGACCACGCAGACGATCAGCGTCGTCGGCGGCTTCCGGCTGCTGATGGCGGGCGACCTCGTGATCGGGAACACGCTCACCGTCACCGGCGAGGTCGACTTCCGGCTCGAGCTCGCCGGGGCCAACCCGGGGATCGAGCTCGTCGTCAACGGCTCGATCTCGCTCTCGCCGCTCGGCTCGCTCAGCCTCGTCGACAGCGGCTTCCGGATCAACGCCGAGGGCCTCGTCGCGCGGATCCAGATCAACATCTCCGCGGGCTTCGGCGGCGCCGTCGGCCTCTCCGTCCAGGGCAGCGGGCTCCTGCAGCTGAACACGACCGGCCGGACGCAGACGCTCGGCGTCGAGCACGGTCGCACCGGGCTTCCGCTTCCGGATCGACGGCACGGTCGCCTTCACCGGCTTCTCGATCGTCCAGGCGTCGGGGTACCTCGACATCACGATCTCGACGAGCTCGCTCGTGATCGCCGCCGGGCTCTCGCTCACGCTCGGGCCGCTCAACTTCGACGTCTCGGGCTCGATCGGCGTCTACTCGAACGGCGTCACCGTCGACCTCGCGGTCGCCTTCAACGTCAACCTGCTCTCGCTCTTCGACCTGAACGTGAGCGGCCGGCTGAAGGTCGACACGCGCGGCGAGCGGCTACTTCCGGCTCGAGCTCAGCGGCAGCCTCGACGTCCTCGGCGGCGTGATCCGTCTCAGCGGCGGGCTCATCGTCGTGGTCAGCGGCGGCGCCTGGTCGATCACGATCCCCGAGTCGAACAAGCTGACCGCGAAGTTCGGCCCGCTCGCGATCTACGGCTGGGGCTCGATCCAGTCGAACGGCAGCTTCGACCTCCACTTCAGCGGCGGGATCACGCTCGGCACCTCGAGCACGGGGATCAGCGGCACGGCCCGGCTCGACGCCTCGCTTCAACGCCGTCGACCGGCTGGTTCTCGCTTCTCGCGTCGGCGGCAGCTTCCAGGCCAACTTCCTCGGCGTGAACCTGCTCGGCGTCTCGGCGACCGGGACGGTGAGCGGCCGGCTCGGGAGCACCGTGACGCTGAAGGTGCGCGTCGAGGGCACCGGAACGTTCATCGAGATCATCAAGGACGTCGTCCGGATGACGGTCGAGGCGGCCGAGGCCGTCGGCGCCGCGATCGTCAACTTCATCGGCTCGATCGGCTGCGAGATCTCGAGCTGGTTCGGGAGCGACTGCGACGAATGGGTCGACGTCGAGGTCGACATCCCGATCAACGTCGACAAGCTCGCGAGCTTCGAGCTCGACGTCGCCACCTTCACCCTGCCCGCCGCGCTCGTCAACGCCGGCCCGCCGCCGGCGCGGCTCGCGACGAAGACCGGGAACATCCTCAACCTGAACGTCGGCGCAGCAGCGGGGACGAGGACGGTCGGCGTCGGCGCCACCAACGAGGTCTACGAGATCATCCACATCTCGGGCGCCAAGGGCGTCGGAGACGATCCGGGTCAGCGCGTTCGGGAAGACCGAGACGTTCGACGGGATCGCGACGATCAGCGGCGACTTCGGCAGCGACAACGACTCCGTCACCGTCCAGACCGGCGTCCTCGCCGACGTCAACCTCCGCGGTGGCCCGGGCAGCGACACGCTCGTCTACCTCGGTTCCGGTGCCGCCAAGCTCTACGGCGACGCGGGCAACGACGTGCTCACGCTCGGCTCGGCGGCGACCGGGACGCTCTCGACGCTCGTGCTCGACGGCGGCGACAACGAGGACACGCTCTCCAGCGACTCCGCCAGCCCGACGACCTTCTACGGCGGCAGCGGCAACGACAACATCAAGGGCGGCCGCGGCAACGACGTGATCTGGGGCGGGGACGGGGACGACATCCTCGAGGGCCGCGGCGGGATCGACTCGGTCAACGGCGAGGGCGGCAAGGACCTGATCCGCGAGAGCGTCGAGAACCTCTTCCTCGGCGAGACCTTCACCGGCGGCGGCCAGCCGACGACCGGGCCCGGCGACCGGATCGAGATCATCGGCAGCAGCGCCCTCGACGCCTTCCGCGTCACGATCTCCGGCTCGTCGCTCGTCATCGGGAAGCTGAACGCCAACGGCCTCTACTCGAGCACCTTCACCGGCACGGGGATCGAGGAGGTCTCGCTCAAGGGCAGCGCCGGCAACGACACGTACCTGATCGACGGCGAGCTCGAGGCCGCCGGCGTCAAGCTCGTGCTGATCGACGTCGGCAGCGGCGCCGACACCGTCACGGTCAGGCTCACGAGCTCCGCCGACAACGTCGTCCTCGGCAGCTCGGCCGGCGGCTCCACGTTCCTCACGGTCTCGGGCGGCGTCGTCGCGGGCGGGTTCTCCATCTCCGTCTCGGGCACCTCGAGCGCCGACGACCGGCTGATCGTCGACGCCGGCGACGGCCCCGACTTCCTCGACGCCTCGGGGATGCAGGCCGTCGTCTGGAACCGCGTCGACCTCCTCGGCGGCGCCGGCAACGACCGGATCATCGGGACGCCGTCCGCCGACACGATCGACTCCGGCCTCGGCGACGACATCGTCTCCGGCGGCGGCGGCGAGGACACGTTCGTCGACGCCGGCGGCTACGACACGATCATCGAGAGCTTCGCCTCCGACTTCGGCCTCTACGGGAACCTGCTCGTGATCGGGGTCGCGACGACCTCCGGCACGGGCGAGTCCAAGACCGTCTCCGCGTTCACGAGCGCGACCGCCGAGAACATCTCCATGTTCGAGAAGGCGCTCCTCTCCGGCACCTTCGCCGAGAGCCGCAACGTGTTCGCTGTCGGCTCGGCGACGGGCTCGGTGCTCGTGAACGGTGTTGCACGAACGGTCACGGGCTGGGCCGGCGTGGCCGAGCTGAACGGCCGCAACGGCAGCGACGAGTACGTGCTCGAGCTCGCCGGGATGCGCGGCGCCACCGTCGAGGTGATCGAGCAGCCGGAGACCGGGACGACGACCGCGGCCAACGACGTGATCTGGTTCCGCGGCACGTCGGCGCGCGACACCGGCCGGGTCCTCGTCGGCCCGAGCCGCTACGGGCTCGCGACCACGAGCTTCGCCGTCGGCAACGGCTCCGCCGCCGCGAGCACGCTGATCGTCTCCGGCCGGATCGAGCAGACGGGCATCTACCTCCTCGCCGGCGACGACCGGCTCGCGCTCCGCGGCCTCAACGTCGTCACCGTGGTCGACGCCGGCCAGGGCGGCGACCTCGTCCTCGTCGGCTCGAACGCGAACGAGAACGAGGACTCGAACGCCGGCGGCACGCTCAACTTCATCCTGGCGGCGCTGCAGGCTCTCGGCGCCACCGGCTTCGACGGCGTCAGCCTCGACGACGGTGCCGACACGCTCGCGAACAGCGGCACGCTGACGGCGACCACCCTCACCGGGCTCGGGCTCGGCGGCACCTTCACGTACGGCGGCTTCGAGACCGTGACGCTGGGCCTCGGCTCCGGCAACGACTCGCTCTCGATCCGCTCCAGCGCGGCGGGAGCGGTGACGACGGTGCGCACCGGCAACGGGGTGGACACGATCGACGTCTCCAGCGACGCCCCGGCGAACGCCGGCACCCTCGACCTGCTCGCGGGGCACCTCGTGCTCGACGGCCAGGCCGGTGCCGACGTCCTCAACCTCAGCGACGCCGGCGACACCGTCGCCAACCTCGACGGCCGGCTCACCTCGACCGAGCTCACCGGGCTCGGCACGCAGGGAGTCGAGTACGCGAACTTCGCGACCCTGACGCTGAAGCTCGGCTCCGGCGCCGACGTCCTCGCGATCGACTCGACCCATGCCGGCTCGACCACCGTCAGCACCTTCGCCGGCGCCGACCGGATCGACGTCGCGTCGCTCTCGGGCACGGTCACCCTGAACGCGGGCGACGGCGACGACGAGGTCACGATCCGCTCTTCCGCGTCGGGCAGCGTCCTCGTGGTCAACGGCGGCCTCGGCGACGACTGGATCGACGTGCTCGCGCTCGGCGGGGCTGCGACGGTGAACGGCGACGCGGGCAACGACACCGTCGAGCTCGGCTCGGCCGCCGCGGCCACCCGCCGCGTCGTGGACACGGGCGGCAACCTCAACGCGATCGCCGGCAGCCTCACGGTCAACGGCGGGGGCAGCTCCGGCGACCGGGTCTTCGCGGACGAGACCGGCGAGACCGGGGCGGCCGGGAACGACGGCACCCTGACCTCGACGCGCCTGACCGGCCTCGGCCTCGGCTCCGGCGTCACCTACGGCGGCCTCGGCTCGCTGACGATCCGCCTCGGCTCCGCCGGCACGCGCTTCGACATCCGGAGCACGCTCCCCGTCACCCTGCTCGAGACGGGCGGCGGCGACGACGTCGTCAACGTCTCCTCCGACGCCCCCACGAACGCCGGCACGCTCCACGCCCTCGCCGGGCACCTGACGATCGACGGCCAGGGCGGCGCCGACACCGTCAACCTCAGCGACGCGGGCGACACGGCGGGCGACACGGGCCAGCTCACCTCGACCGACCTGACCGGGCTCGGCACCGCGGGCGTCACCTACCTCCGGTTCGAGACGCTGAACCTCGTCCTCGGTTCCGGGAACGACACCCTCACGATCGCGAGCACGCACGCGGGCACGACCACGCTCGCGACCGGCGGCGGCTCCGACCTCGTCAACGTCCGCACGATCGCCGGCCTCACGACCGTCGACACCGGCGCCGGCGCCGACACCGTCCGGGTCGGGACGACCGCGCCCACCGGCGGCGGCCTCCTCGACGGCATCGCCGCCCTGCTCCAGCTCACGGGCGGCAGCGCGAGCGACACGCTCGTGCTCGACGACGGCGGCGACACGACCTCGAACACGGGCCGGCTGACGCTCGACCATCTCTCGGGCCTCGGCACCTCGTCCGCCGGGATCGACTACTTCGGCTTCGAGGTCCTGACGGTGCAGCTCGGCTCGGGCGCCGACACCTTCTACGTCGACTCGACGCACCTCGGCTCGACCACCGTCGCGGCGGGCGCTGGGGCCGACGCCGTCCTCGTCGAGACCGTCTCCGGCCCGACCCTGATCCTGGGCGAGGGCGGCAACGACGTGATCACCGTCAACGACCTCCTGACCTCGCCGAGCACGGACAACGGGATCGACGCCGTGCTCACGCTGGACGGCGGCACGGGCGACGACCGCTACCACGTCTGGACGTTCGGGAACGACGATTCCCGGATCGTCGTGCTCGACGGCGCCGGCAACGACCGGCTCGACGTCTACGGCACCGCGGGCGCGGACAGGTTCCTGTTCCGCCGCGACCTCGTCGCGCTCCTGAACGACGGCGATACCAGGGTGGAGCGGATCGTCTACGGCTCCGGCACCGAGCTGCTCGTCGTGCACGGGCTGCTCGGCGACGACCTCTTCGCCCTCGACGACAACAGCACCGTCACGGTCGTCAACGGCGACGAGGGCGACGACCGCTTCCAGGTCGGCCAGCTCTGGGGCGCGCTGACCCGCGGCGCCGGGCACGAGCCCGGTCGAGGCGCCGACCGTCCGCCTCACCACGCGCGGCGAGCTGACGAACGGTGTCAGCGTCGCGACCACGATCAACGGCGGGATCGGCAACGACACGTTCTCGATCTTCAGCAACGTGGCCGCCGCTCGCCCTCTTCGGCGACGACGGCGACGACACGTTCATCGTCCGCACCTTCGTCTCCGAGGACGGGAACTCGACCGTGAACGGCGGCGGCGGCGCCGACCTGATCGACTACGTCGTCAACGCTCCGATCACGATCGACGGCGGCGACGGCTACGACCGGCTGATCGTGATCGGCACCGAGGTCGGCGACGTCTTCCTCGTCACGGCGACCGCGATCTACGGCGCCGGCCGCGTGATCAGCTTCGTCGGGATCGAGCAGGTCGACATCGACGGGATGGAGGGCGCCGACCTCTTCGTCGTCCACAGCACGCCGGCCGGAGCGGTCACGAACCTCTACGGCGGCCTCGGGAGCGACACGTTCCTCGTCGGCGGCCAGGTGCCCTCGCGCTGCGACCGCACGCCGGGCGCCACGAACACCTTCCCGTGCGTGGACACGGGCCTCGACGTCCCGGTGCTCCCGGTCACCGACCACCGCACCGTGCTGATCGCCGGCCCGCTCTTCGTCAGCGGCGACATCGACGTCAGCTCGCCGCGCGCGTTCCCGGCCCCGCTGCTCCTGCCGGGCGAGACCGCGACGCCGCCGCTGACGCCGCCGAACCCGACGTTCGACGAGATCGAGGAGGCCCAGGTCGACGTGCTCGTCGTCGACAACTCCGCCAGCACCGGCGCCGACACCGGCACGCTCACCTCCGGACGGATCACGGGCCTCGGGCTCGGGGGCGATCTCTCCTTCCCGGGTCACGCGACGGTCGCCGGCGGGATCACCTACAGCGCCTTCGAGTCGCTCGCGATCGAGCTCGGCTCCGGGGCCGACACCTTGACCGTCCTCTCGACCCACGCGGGCACGACCACGATCGCCGGCAACTCCGGCAACGACACGTTCGACATCCGGACGATCGCCGGCCACACCCTCGTCACCGGTGGCGCCGGCGACGACACCGCGCACGTCGGGAGCAGCCGGCCTCGTCGACGCGATCTCCGGCCTGCTCGTCCTCGACCTCGGCAGCGGAACCGACGCGGTCACGGTCGACGACTCGGCCGACACGGACGACAACCTCGGCACGCTCACCCAGACCACGCTGACGGGCCTCGACATGGTCGCTCCCGCCGGCTTCGGGCGGCTCTACTCGATCACGCTCGGTGCCGGCGCGACCACGTTCCAGGTCACGCTCGGGACGCTGACGCAGACGTTCGCCACCGGGATCTCGGCAGCGGCCCTGCGCGACGGCCTGCAGTCGCTCCTCTTCCCGGGCGTCTCCACCTGCGGTACCGCGGGCCTCAGCCGCTGCTCGACGAGCGTCTACGTGTGGAAGGTCGGCGGCGACTACCTCGTCGGCTTCCAGGGCGAGCTCCGCGGCGCCCTCGCCCCGGCCCTCGCAGCGACGTCGCCCACCGGCACCGCGACCGACGTGCTCCGGGTGGACGGGCTCAATTACTACGGGCTCGAGACCCTCGCGCTCGCCACCGGCTCCGGCCACGACCGGCTGAACGTGCGCGGCACGCTGCCGGCGACGAGCATCGACACGGGCGCGGGCGACGACCTCGTCTACGTCTCCGGCGCAGCGAACCTCGGCGCCCTCCCGGCAGCGGCCGCGATCTCAGGTGGCGACCTCGCCACCCTGCACGCCGCGATCCTCCACGGCACCGTCGTCGTCGACGACCTCGTCTTCACCGGCTCGCTCGACTGGATCCAGGGCGCGCTGACGATCCAGGTCGGCGCGGGCAGCAACACGCTCAGCGTCAGCGACCGGGCCGACCCGGATGCGGACGGCGCCGTCACGATCACGCAGAGCACGATCGCCGGGCTCGCGCCCGCCCTGATCACCTACGAGGCCACCGGGGGCGACCTCGCCGGCCAGGGCCACTGGGCGCTGAGCGCCGACTCGGGTCTCTTCGGCCGCGGCTTCAACGTCTATGCCGGCACCGGCGGAAACCACATCGCGGTCACGAGCGTGCTCGGGAGCGCCCCGTCGGCCCCGTTCGGCGCCAGCATCACCACGATCTTCGCCGGCGCCGGCACCGACACCGTGATCGTCTCGGTGGCGGCCGCCGCGGGCCGGATCCTGGCCGTCCACGGCGAGACCGGCGACGACACGATCGACGGCTCCGCTTCCACCGTGCCGCTGCTCCTCTTCGGCGACGGCGGCTCGGACCGCCTCACCGGCGGGAGCGCGGGCGACCGGATCCTCGGCGACGACGGCCGCGTGGTCTACCTGCGGCCCGCCGGCGCGCCCGGCTTCGACATCGTCGTCGGCGGCGCCCCGGTCGCCACCGGTGCGGTCGCCGACGGCACCTTCCTGACCACCGACGCGATCCTCACGGTCGACACGTCGATCGGCTCGAGCGCCGGCGACACGATCTCGGGCGGGCCTGGCGACGACCTCATCCTCGGTGGCGCCGGCGGCGACACGATCGACGGGGGCGACGGCTTCAACGTGATCTTCGGCGACTTCGGCCGCGCCTACTTCCTCGACGGGCTCCTCGACAGCGCCACCTCGACCGAGCCGGAGCTCGGCGGCGACGACACGATCGTCTCCGGGGCGGGCGACGACGTGATCGTGGCCGGCGCCGGCAACGACACCGTCGACATGGGCGCCGGCTTCGCCGTCGTGCTCGGCGACAGCGGCGAGCTCGACTTCAGCGCCGGCGTGATCGTCCGGGCGGCGTCGATCGCGCCGGGCCTCGGCGGCAACGACACGATCGTCGGCGGCTCTTCCTCGGCGGTCGTGATCGGCGGCTTCGGCGCCGACACGATCACCGTCGGCGGCGGCACGAACCTGATCCTGGGCGACAACGGCTTCATCGACTGGATCTCCGCCGACGGCGACCCGACCGACATCGACGAGGTCTCGTCCACGAGCCCGGGGATCGGCGGCAACGACACGATCACCACCGGCGCCGGGAACACGATCGCGATCGGCGGCGCCGGCGACGACCTGATCGTCGGCGGCAGCGGCTCAAACGTGATCCTGGGCGACAACGGCCGCATCCTCGCCGCGTCCGCAGCCGGCCCGCGCTTCGGCGGCCTGGCGCTGACCCTTGGCCGCGTCGAGACGATCGCGCCCGGGATCGGCGGCCGCGACACGATCAGCGGCGGCTCGACCGCGAACGTGATCCTGGGCGGGGCCGACCGCGACTCGATCACCGCGGCGGGCGGCACGAACCTGATCCTGGGCGACGAGGGCTTCGTCGACTGGGTGATCGCGGACGGCGACCCGACCGACATCGACGTCGTCAGCTCCACGAACCCCGAGATCGGCGGCGACGACACGATCACGATCGGGACCGGGAACGTGATCGCGATCGGCGGCTACGGCAACGACCTGATCATCGGCGGGACCGGCACGAACGTGATCCTCGGCGACAGCGGCCGGATCGTCGCCGCGGTGCCCGACGCGCCCCGCTTCGGCGCCCTGATGATCACGCTGGGCCGGGTCGAGACGATCGCGCCGCTCTACGGCGGCAACGACGCGATCACGGGCGGCTCCACCGCGAACGTGATCCTCGGCGGCTCCGGTGCCGACTCGATCACCGCCGCGGGCGGCACGAACCTGATCCTCGGCGACAACGGCTTCATCGACTGGGTCTCCGCGGACGGCGACCCGACCGACATCGACGAGGTCTCCTCGACCGACACCTCGTACGGCGGCAACGACACGATCACGATCGGGACCGGGAACGTGATCGCGATCGGCGGCTACGGCGACGACGTGATCCTCGGCGGGACGGGCTCGAACGTGATCCTCGGCGACAGCGGCCGGATCGTCGCGGCCGTCCTCGACGCACCCCGCTTCGGCGGAGCCACCGGGCTGCCGATCACGCTCGGCCGGGTCGAGACGATCGCGCCGGGCGTCGGCGGCCGCGACACGATCACGGGCGGCTCGACCGCGAACGTGATCCTGGGCGGCGCGGCCGGCGACACGATCACCGCCCCGGGCGGCACGAACCTGATCCTCGGCGACGAGGGCTTCATCGACTGGGTGATCGCCGACGGCGACCCGTCCGACATCGACCTCGTCTCCACGACCAATCCCGAGATCGGCGGCGACGACACGATCGTGACCGGCACCGGCTCGACGATCGCGATCGGTGGCTTCGGCAACGACCTGATCATCGGCGGCACCGGCGCCAACCTGATCCTCGGCGACAGCGGCCGGATCGTCGCCGCCCTCGTCGACGCACCCCGCTTCGGCGCCCTGCCGATCACCGTCGGCCGGGTCGAGACGATTGCGCCCGAGTTCGGCGGCTCCGACACGATCGTCACCGGTGCGGTCAACGACATCGTCCTCGGCGGCTCCGGGGCCGACACGATCACCGACGGCGGCGGCAACAACGTCATCCTCGGCGACAACGGCGTCGTCGACTACGTGGGCAACGACGGCGACCCGACCGACATCGACCGGATCGCCGCGACCGACCCGACCTTCGGCGGCAGCGACCGGATCACGATCAGCGGCCCCGGCAACAACTACGTGATCGGCGGCACCGGTGGCGACTTCATCACCACGGGCGAGAGCAACGACCTGATCTTCGGCGACTTCGGCGAGCTCGTCGGCGACATCCCGGCCACGATCCCGTCCGATCTCGCCACCTTCACCTACACCTCGATCTTCACCGCGAACGCCGACGGCGGCGGCGACGACGAGATCCGCGCCGGCGACGGCCGCAACATCGTGATCGGCGGCCAGGGCAACGACCTCGTGGTCACCGGCTCGGGCAAGGACGACATCGTCGGCGGGCACAACGTCGCCGGCGGCCAGGACGGCAACGACCGGATCGACTCGGGCGCGGGCGACGACGTGGTCGCGGGCGACAACGCGCGGATCTTCGTCAACGGCGGCGTCCTCGACCCGCGCGTCCGCTCGCTGACCTGGTTCACGATCTACTCCGTCGTCGTCAACGCCGACGGCTCCTACAGCTACGTCCCGAACGTGACGAGTGCGCGCCCGAACCCGACCGGCGTCACGCAGCGCACCGTCCTCCTCTTCGACGGCGGCACAGCCGACACGACGCTCTACGGCAACGACTCGATCGCGGGCGGCGCCGGCGACGACCTCCTCTTCGGGCAGATGGGCAACGACACGATCCAGGGCGACGGCGAGCTGGGCCAGCCGGTCGGTACGCGGCTCGCGCCCGGCCACTCCGTCGAGCGCGCGACCGACGGCGACGACTACATCGAGGGCGGCGGCGGCGACGACCTGATCTTCGGCAACCTCGGCCAGGACGACATCCTCGGCGGCAGCTCACCGTTCTTCCTCGCGCCTGGCACGGGCCGCCCGGACGGCGCCGACACGATCTTCGGCGGCGCCGGCACCCGGATCGGGATCGACGACGCGGGCGACACCTCGCCGAACGGCCACGGGCGCGACGCGGACGTGATCCTCGGCGACAACGGGATCATCTATCGCCTCGTCGACTGGACGACGGGCCAGTTCCTCGGCTTCAACTACGACAACACGCCCGGCTCGACCACGCGGATCATCGCCCGGGCGATCGTCCTCCTCGACTACGACGCGCGGGGCGACTCGAGCTACGTCACCAACAGCCCGTTCCTGCCCCCGCAGGGCTTCGTCGTCACCGGCGACCCGCTCCGGAACACGAACATCGGCGGCGCCGACACGATCCACGGCGAGGGCGGCGACGACGTCATCCACGGCCAGACCGGCAACGACACGCTCTTCGGCGACGGCCAGGACGACACCCTCTACGGCGAGTCCGGCAACGACTGGATCTCCGGCGGCACCGGCGACGACGGCGTCCTCGGCGACGACGGCCTGCTGACCACGAGCCGGAACGGGATCGCCGAGCCGCTCTACGGGATCGCCACGACGAGCCAGGTGACGCTCTCCGACGACGGCAAGGTCGGCGAGGACGACATCACGATCTTCGTCACCGGGCGCCTGACCCACTGGGCCGACCTGACCCCGTTCTTCTCCGGCGGGCACGACGTGATCTACGGCGGCCTCGGCAACGACTTCCTCCACGGCGGAGCGGGCGACGACGCCATCTCCGGCGCGGAGGCGCTCCCGGTCTACTACGACAACGGCCGCAACCCGCTCGGCGTGCTCGCGTCGCTCGGCACGCTCTACACGGCGGGCAACGTGCTCGGCTTCAACCCGCTCACGGGCTGGTTCCGCTACTACGACAACGCCGACCCGTTCCGGAAGATCGTGCTGACGAAGCCCGACGGGACGACGATCGACTTCCTCCTCAACTTCTCCGCCGGCACGCTCGGCGCCGTCCGCGACGACGGCCGTGACGCGATCTTCGGTGGCGCCGGCAACGACTGGCTCGTCGGCGGCACCAACGAGGACCACCTCTACGGCGGCGACGGCAACGACCTGCTCCAGGCCGACGACGACCTCGACTCGACGCTCGTTCCGGCCGGCACCGTCGTCACGACGACGAGCCTCTGCAACGACACGAAGGCGCGCTCGACCGACGCGAAGAAGGCCGCCGACCTCTGCAAGAAGCTGACCGACGCGGACTCGAAGACCAAGCTCGACGACCGGCTGAAGAAGTACCAGGAGTACCAGGACGACGTGCTCAAGCTCGTCGGCGACGCCTTCACGCCGGACCAGGCGGCCTACCTGACCCGGCTCGTGCAGGCGCTCCGCGGCGCCGACCCGCTCGCCAACAACATCCCCGACCCGCGCGGCACCGGCCCGAGCTACGCCGACGTCGCCTACGGCGGCCCTGGCCAGGACGTCCTGATCGCGAACACGAGCTCCGACCGCCTGATCGACTGGCATCACGACGACGACACGATCGTCGCCCCGTGGAGCAAGGGCGAGGGCAACGGCTGGGACGGCTGGCACGGCGGCGGCTCCCACTTCGACGGGTACCTCGCCCTGCTCGCTTGGTCGGACGGGGCCGACTCGTCGCCGCAGAACCCGTGGACGTGGGGCGTGGCGCCGTTCGGCGAGCTCGGTCTCCTCTGCGGCTCGCACGGGTCCAACTGCGACGACGTCGACTACGGCCACGGCAAGGACGTCCGCGCGGCCGGGCGCGCCGACCAGGGCAGCCTCGCCTTCACCGTCCTGCCCGGCTCGCGGTTCGTCTGGAAGCACGGCTTCGACTGGGACGACTGGGGCCTCGACGACTACCGCACCGACAAGACCGGCTTCGCCTGGGGCTGGGCGCTGCCGAGCTGGCTCTCGGTCGCCGACGGCTGGTTCTGGGGCGCCGGCGCCTTCCGGGCCGACTTCGCGACCTGGTCGATCCCGCCGTCCTCCAAGAAGGACGTCTGCACGATCCCGGCCGGCTGGACGCCCGGCACGCCGCTCCCCGCCGCCTGCTCGCAGCCGGCCGAGTGGCAGACCTGGGCCGACGGCTGGACGTGGGGCGACGCGCTTCCGGCCGGATGGAAGCTCGCGAAGGGCTGGCTCGCCGGGGTCCCCGTGCTCGCCGGCTGGACGCTCCCGCTCGACTGGAACAGCACCCAGCAGCTCCCCGCCGACTGGCGCCTCCCCGCCGACTGGGAGAGCGGCAAGACGCTGCTCCTCGGCTGGGTGCAGCCCTCCGGCTGGACGGCCTGGCCGCTCCTCGGCAAGCACGGCAAGGACTGGGACGACAACGGCTGGGGCTGGGGCAGCTTCTGGAAGCGCGGCCCGGGCTGGAAGCACTGGGGCTGGGGCTACGACTGGAACTGGAAGAAGTGGGGCTACGGGATCGACAAGGACGCCTGGAAGAAGGGCTGGTGGTACGGGTACGGCTACGGCTACATCGGCCTGGGCTACGGCTGGGGCTTCGGCTACGGCTGGGGTGCCGGCTGGGGCTACGGCTCGTCGTACTGGGGCTACTGGAAGGGCAACAAGTGGTACCCGTACGCGACCGCAGGGACGTGGTCGCCGGCCTGCAACCTGCCCAAGACCTGGCGGATCGGGATGCCGCTCCCGGCAGGCTGCACCCTCCCGACCGGCTGGCCGACGAGCGGCCCCTTCCCGACCCCCTGGATCGGCGCGTCGGGGATCCCGGGGCTCCCGTTCCCCTCGGGCTGCGTGCTGCCGAAGGGCTGGGACCCCGGCGAGCGGCTCCCCGCGAGCTGCACGCCGGACGCGTCCTGGTACCCCGGCCGGCCCTACTGACGTTCGGAATCGCGCATTCCGGGACAGATAGTGTCCCAGGGGTCGTCAAGCGAATGGGGGTTCGTCGGTGAAGCAGCGGCGTTTCAGGAACGGTTTCCTCGATGTCGGGGTGTGGGTTCTCTTCTTCGCCCTCCTGATCCCGGCCGGCATCGTCGGCTGGGCGATCGGCCGCGGTGACGGCGGCTCCACGAAGACGGTCACGGTCGGCGCCGACGGCAGCACCGTCGGGTCGAGCGAGGGTGACGGTGGCGGCGAGGGCGGAATCGCCCTGGCGCCGGCCTTCTCCGCCGACGATCTCGCCGCCGAGCCGAAGGAGAACTGGATCACGAACGGCGGCTCCCTCTGGAACCAGCGCTACTCGCCGCTCGACGAGATCAACGCCGACAACGTCGACCAGCTCAAGGGCGTCTGGATGACGAACCTGAAGGGCTCCGGCGTCGAGGCGAAGTACTCCGCCGAGGCCCAGCCGATCGTCTACAACGGGACGATGTACGTCCCGACCGGCGAGGACGACGTCTTCGCGGTCGACGTGGCGAGCGGCGACATCCTCTGGGAGTACCAGGGCGACCTCGAGAAGACGATCAGCACCGTCTGCTGCGGGTGGCTCTCGCGTGGCGTCGCGATCGGCGACGGCAAGGTCTACCTCGGCCGCCTCGACGGCACCCTCGTCGCGCTCGACCAGAAGACCGGCACGGAGGAGTGGAAGGCGACCGTCGGCCGTTGGCAGGACGGCTTCACGCTCACCCACGCGCCGCTCTATTACAAGGACATGGTGATCGTCGGCGGCTCCGGCGGCGAGTTCTCGCTCCGCGGCAGCGTCAGCGCGTACGACGCCAAGACGGGGAAGCGAAAGTGGCGCTTCTACACGATCCCCGGCCCCGGCGAGACAGGTCACGACACCTGGCCGGCGGACAACGACTCGTGGAAGCGCGGCGGCGCGCCGGTCTGGCAGACCCCGGCCGTCGATCCGGAGCTGAACCTCCTCTACTTCTCAACGGGCAACGCGTCGCCCGACCTGAACGGGAGCCTGCGCGAGGGCGACAACCTCTTCACCGCCTCGATCGTCGCGGTCGACGCGGAGACGGGCGAGTACCGCTGGCACTACCAGCAGGTGCACCACGACATCTGGGACTACGACGGCCCGAGCCCGGTCGTGCTCTTCGACAAGGACGGGAAGAAGGGGCTCGGCCAGGCGTCGAAGACCGGCTGGCTCTACCTCCTCGACCGCGAGACCGGCGAGCCGCTGCTCCCGATCCCCGAGACCGAGGTGCCCCAGAACGCGAAGCAGAAGACGGCGAAGACCCAGCCGATCCCGAGCTATCCGCCGTTCATCCCGCTCGAGGTCACGGACGACCACGTCCAGGCGATCAAGGAGCTGGCGAAGGCGGGGCCGTACAAGGGCATGCCCGTGATCAAGGCCGAGACGCCGTACACGCCGTTCGACGACAAGGCGATCACGGCGATCGTCCCCGGCCCGCAGGGCGGCACGAACTGGCAGCCGTCCAGCTACAACCCGAAGACCGGGATGTTCTACGTCTGCGCCCAGGCCGCGTTCACAGGGCTCGTGCTCGACCCGGCGAAGGAGACGCCGAAGGCAGACGAGACGGCCGACATCGGCGGCGGCTTCCTGACCACCGGCTTCGGCGACCATCCCGGCACCTTCACCGCGATCGATGCCAGCACAGGCGAGATCAAGTGGCAGAAGACCTGGGACGAGTCGTGCTACTCGGGCTCGACGACGACGGGCGGCAACCTCGTCTTCGTCGGCCGCAACGGTGGCCAGCTCGAGGCCTACGACGCCGAGAACGGCGACCTGAAGTGGAGCTTCCAGACGGGAGCCGGGGCCAACTCCACCGCCACCGTCTTCCAGCACGACGGCAAGGAGATGATCGCGTTCGTGGCGGGCGGCAACGCGCTCGCGGCGACCGCCCACGGCGACAACCTCTGGCTCTTCTCGCTCGACGGCACGATGGACGAGCTGTCGGGCCTGGGGGCCGACGAGGAGGGCGTCAGCCACGCCGGCGAGGAGCAGTCGACCGGCGCGACCGACGAGATGAGCGATGCCGCTGCCTCGGGCAAGACCGTCTGGGAGGCGAACTGCTCCGGCTGCCACGGCCTCGCCGGCACGGGCGGCAACGGCGGCCCGGACCTGACGGGCCGGCCGGACGCGAAGGATCTCGCCAAGGTGCGGAAGCAGGTCGAGAACGGCGGCAACGGGATGCCCGCGTTCGAGAGCTCGCTCTCCAAGGAGGAGATCGACAACGTCTCGAGCTACGTCGTCGAGCAGATCACCAACAAGAAGTAGCGGGGCAGGTCAGCTGCGCGCGAGCCACTCTTCGACGGCTCGCGCGCAGCGGCGGCCCTCGTCGATCGCCCAGACGATCAGCGACTGGCCGCGCCGGGCGTCGCCGGCGGCGAAGACGCCGTCCGCAGTGGTCGCGTAGCCGGAGGCGGACACGTTGGAGCGGGGGTCGCGCTCGACCCCGAGCGCCTCGAGCAGCTGCTGCTCCGGGCCGAGGAAGCCCATCGCGAGCAGCACGAGCTCGGCCGGCCGCTCTTCCTCGGTGCCCGGGACGAGGGCGAACGGCGGCACGCCTGCGTTCTGCGCCCAGTGGATCGCCTCGACGCTGCCGTTGCCGCTGAAGTGCGTCGTCGAGATCGCGAAGTCGCGCTCGCCGCCCTCCTTCAGCGCGTACGAGGTCCGGAGCTTCATCGGCCAGAGCGGCCACGGGGTGACCTCGTCGGGCCGGGTCACGGGCGGCTCGCCCAGGAGCTCGATCTGGGTCACCGAGGCGGCGCCCTCCCGGTGGGCATGCCCCACGCAGTCGGCGCCGGTGTCGCCGCCGCCGATCACGACGACGTGCTTGCCGGCGGCCGTGATCGCGCTCGTCGACCCGTCGCGGACGGCGCGGGCGCGGTCGTAGAGGTACTCCATCGCGAAGTGGACGCCGTCGAGGTCGCGGCCCGGGACCGGGAGGTCGCGTGGGACGCGGGCGCCTGTCGCGAGCACGACCGCGTCGTGGCCCGCGCGGAGGTCGGCGGCGTCGAGGTCGGTGCCGACGTCGACGCCGAAGCGGAACTCGACGCCCTCGTCCCGGAGTTGCTGGACGCGCCGCTCCACGACCCACTTCTCGATCTTGAAGTCCGGGACGCCGAAGCGGACGAGCCCGCCTGCCTCCTCGTCGCGCTCGTAGACCGTGACGTCGTGCCCGGCACGGGCGAGCTGCTGCGCGGCCGCGAGCCCGGCAGGCCCGGAGCCGACGACGGCCACGGTGCGGCCGGTCCGAACGGCGGCGGGCTGCGGCGTCACCCACCCCTCGTCCCAGGCGCGGTTGATGATCGAGACCTCGATCTGCTTGATCGTGACCGCCTCGCCCTCGTTGATCTCGAGCACACAGGCGGCCTCGCACGGCGCGGGGCAGAGCTTGCCGGTGAACTCGGGGAAGTTGTTCGTCCGGTGGAGCTGATCGATCGCGGGGCGCCAGCGGTCGCGGTAGACGAGGTCGTTCCAGTCCGGGATCAGGTTCCCGAGCGGGCAGCCGCTGTGGCAGAAGGGGACGCCGCACTCCATGCAGCGCGCGCCCTGCTGCTGGAGCTCGACGAGCGGGAGGGTGCCGACGAACTCGCGGTAGTCGCCGACGCGCTCGCGGGGGTCGCGCTCGGGGTTCTCCCGCCGCTCGTACTCGAGGAAGCCGCGCAGCTTGCCCATTAGTGCGTCTCCTGGTGATGTGGCCACGCTGCTGACGAGCGAAAAGCGAGCCAGGCTGGACGCAGGGAGCGCCCATGGTGGTTGCCATGGGCGCGACTGAGGACGACGCATGGCGCTGCTTTGCAGCCGTCAGGAGCGTGGAGGACATTGCCAGGACGACTTAGGCGCCGCCCCTTCGGTCTCGGTGGCGAGGAAGCCGTCGCCGTGGCCGGAGACGATCGTCGGCAGCGCGGTCGCGAGGCCCTCGGCGAGCGCCCGCTTGAAGTCGTGCGGGAGCACCTTCACGAACCGGGGCGCGACCGCGTCCCAGTCGGCGAGGACGCGGGCGGCGACCGTCGAGCCGGTCCGCTCGCCGTGCTCGGCGACGAGTGCCTTGAGCGCGTCCACGTCGTCGTCCTCGATCGGCTCGAGACCGACGAGCTCCGTGTTGCAGCGGCCGGCGAAGCCGCCGTCCTCGTCGAGCACGTAGGCGATCCCGCCGCTCATCCCCGCCGCGAAGTTGCGGCCGGTGCGGCCGAGCACGACGACGATCCCGCCCGTCATGTACTCGCAGCCGTGGTCGCCGACGCCCTCGACGACGGCGCAGGCGCCCGAGTTGCGGACGGCGAAGCGCTCGCCCGCGAGCCCGCGGAAGAACGCGCGGCCCGCGGTGGCCCCGTAGAGGACGGTGTTGCCGACGATCACGTTCTCCTCGGCGGCGAAGGTCGAGCCGGTGGGCGGCGCCACCGAGATCGTCCCGCCCGAGAGGCCCTTGCCCACGTAGTCGTTCGCGTCGCCACGGAGCGCGAGCTCGACGCCCGGCGCGAGCCAGGCGCCGAAGGACTGCCCCGCCGAGCCCTCGAGCGCGACGACGACCGAGCGTGGGGGCAGCCCGGCCGCGCCGTGGCGCGCCGTGATCGTGTGCGAGAGCAGCCCGCCGACGGTGCGGTTGACGTTGCGGACGGGCCGCTCGAGCTCGACGGGGGTGCCGTCCTCGAGCGCGGGACGCGCGGCCTCGATCAGCTCCCAGTCGAGCGCGTCCGCGAGCGGGGAGTCCTGTCCGCGGACCCGGCGGAGCGGCGTGCCCTCCGGGACGTCGGGGACGCGGAGGATGTTCGAGAGGTCGATCCCGCGCCGCTGCCAGTGCTCGATCGCGTCGTCGGGCTCGAGCAGGTCGACGCGGCCGACGAGCTCCTCGAAGCGGCGGACGCCGAGGCGGGCCATCAGCTCGCGCACCTCCTCGGCGACGAAGAACATGAACTCGATCACGTGCTCGGGCTCGCCCCGGAAGCGCTTGCGCAGCTCGGGATCCTGAGTCGCGATCCCGACGGGGCAGGTGTTCAGGTGGCAGGCGCGCATCATCACGCAGCCCGTCGCGATCAGCGGCGCGGTCGCGAAGCCCATCTCGTCGGCGCCGAGCAGGGCCGCGATCACGACGTCGCGCCCCGTCTTCAGCTGGCCGTCGGTCTGGACCCAGATCCGGGAGCGGAGGTCGTTGAGCACGAGCGTCTGCTGCGTCTCGGCGAGCCCGATCTCCCAGGGGATGCCCGCGAAGAGGATCGAGGAGAGCGGCGAGGCGCCGGTGCCGCCGTCGTGGCCCGAGATCAGGACGTGGTCGGCGTTCGACTTCGCGACGCCGGCCGCGACGGTGCCGACGCCGACCTCGGAGACGAGCTTGACCGAGATCCGGGCGGTCGGGTTCGCGCAGCGGAGGTCGTAGATCAGCTGCTTCAGGTCCTCGATCGAGTAGATGTCGTGGTGCGGCGGCGGCGAGATCAGGCCGACGCCCGGCGTGGTCAGGCGCACCGAGGCGATGTAGTGGTCGACCTTGTGCCCCGGCAGCTGGCCGCCCTCGCCGGGCTTGGCGCCCTGCGCCATCTTGATCTGGATCTCGTCCGCGTTCGTCAGGTAGTCGATGTTGACGCCGAAGCGCCCGGAGGCGACCTGCTTGATCTTGGAGCGGCGCTCGTCGGTGAAGCGGACGGGGTCCTCGCCGCCCTCGCCGGTGTTCGAGCGGCCGCCGATCCGGTTCATCGCCACCGCGAGCGTCTCGTGGGCCTCGCGCGAGAGCGAGCCGAGCGACATCGCGCCGGTCGAGAAGCGCTTGACGATCTCGGCCGCGGGCTCGACCTCGTCGAGCGGCAGCGGCTCGGCGGCCTCGCGGAAGCGGAGCAGGCCGCGGATCGTCGAGCGGCGCGCAGACTCGGAGTTGACCTCGGCGGAGTACTGGGCGAACGTGGCCGCGCCGCCGCCGCGGACGGCGTGCTGGAGGAGCGCGATCGTCTCCGGGTTCCACTGGTGGTGCTCGCCCTCCCGCCGCCAGGCGTAGAGCCCGAGCACCGGCAGGAGCTCGTCCTCGGTGCCGGGGTAGGCGCGCGCGTGGCGGGCGAGGGCGCCCTCGGCGAGCGCCTCCATCCCGACGCCGCCGATCCGCGAGGCCGTCCCGGTGAAGTGGCGCTCGACGAGGGCGGGATCGAGGCCGACGATCTCGAAGATCTGGGCGCCGCAGTAGGAGGGGATCGTCGAGATCCCCATCTTGGAGATCGTCTTCAGGAGGCCCTTGGCGATCCCCTTGACCGCGCGCTTCTGCGCCTCCGCCTTCGTCATCCCGTCGGGGAGCCAGCCGAGGTCGACGAGCTCCGCGAGGGTCGCCAGCATCACGTACGGGTTGACCGCGGCGGCGCCGTAGCCGATCAGGGTGGCGACGCTCTGGACGGAGCGGGGCTCGCCCGACTCGACGATCAGCCCGGCCTGGAGCCGGGTGCCCTGGCGGACGAGATGGTGGTGGACGGCGGAGACCGCGAGCAGCGAGGGGACAGGGACGCGCTCGGGGCCGACCGCGCGGTCGGAGAGGATCAGGATGTTCGCGCCCGTGGCGAGGGCCTCGTCGGCCTCGGCGCAGAGCCGCTCGATCGCGCGCTCGAGCCCGGCCGCCCCCTCGGAGACCGGCCAGGTGCAGTCGAGCGTCTCGGAGGCGAAGACGCTCGACTCGATCCCGCGCAGGCGCTCCAGCTCGTGGTCGCGGAGGATCGGGTTCTCGATCACGAGCTGGCGCGCGTGGGCCGGCGTCTCGTCGAGCAGGTTCCGCTCGGAGCCGACGACGGACTGGACGCTCATCACGATCGACTCGCGCGTGGAGTCGATCGGAGGGTTCGTCACCTGCGCGAAGAGCTGCTTGAAGTACGAGTAGAGCAGCGGGCTTCGGTTCGAGAGCGCGGCGAGCGGGGTGTCGTTCCCCATCGAGCCGACGGCCTCCTCCGCGTTCCGCGCCAGCGGCGCCAGCATCACCCGCATGTCCTCCTGGGAGTAGCCGAACGCGAGCTGGAGCTGGCGGAGCGGGGCGCCGAGCAGTTCGGGCTCCGGCACGTTGGGGAGCTCGGAGAGGTGGACGGTCTCGTCGGCGTACCACTGCCCGTAGGGCTTGCGGCCCGCGACCTCGGCCTTGACCTCCGCGTCCTCGACGATCCGGCCCTGCTCCAGGTCGACGAGGAAGATGTGCCCCGGCTGCAGCCGGCCCTTGCGGAGCACGTTCTCCGCGGGCTCGTCGAGGACGCCGGCTTCGGAGGCGAGCACGACCCAGCCGTCCTTCGTCTCCAGCCAGCGGCCCGGCCGGAGCCCGTTCCGGTCGAGGGTGGCGCCGATCACGCGGCCGTCCGTGAACGCGATCGAGGCGGGCCCGTCCCAGGGCTCGATCAGGCAGCTGTGGTACGCGTAGAACCCCGTCAGCTCCGGGGGCAGGTCGTCGCGGCCGGCGTACGCCTGCGGGATCATCATCATCATCGCGTGGGGGACCGAGCGTCCCGCGAGCACGAGCAGCTCGAGCACGTTGTCGAAGGTGGCCGAGTCCGACCCGCCGGGGCGGATCACGGGCAGCACCTTGGCGAGGTCGTCGCCGAAGAGCTCGGAGGCGAGCTGCGACTCCCGCGCCCGCATCCAGTTCGCGTTTCCGCGCAGGGTGTTGATCTCGCCGTTGTGCGCGATCAGTCGGTACGGGTGCGCGAGCTCCCAGCTCGGCCAGGTGTTGGTGGAGAAGCGCGAGTGGACGAGGGCGAGCGAGGTCTCCATCCGCTCGTCCTGGAGGTCGGGGAAGTAGAGCGGCACCTGCGGCGCGGTCAGCATCCCCTTGTAGATCAGCGTCCGCGAGGAGAAGCTCGGGAACGCGATCTCGGCGCCCGCGGCGTTCTCGCAGACGCGGCGGATCACGTAGAGCGTGCGCTCGAAGGCGTCCGGGTCGAGCCCGGGGGCCGCGCCGACGACGACCTGGCGGATCCGGGGGGCGACGCTCCGGGCGGTCTCGCCCGCGTGCTGCTCGTCGACCGGGACGTCGCGCCAGGCGAGCAACTGCTGGCCTTCGGCGGCGACCGTCTCCTCGATCAGCGCCTCCAGCGCGGCGGCGCGCCCGGGGTCGGCGGGGAGGAAGCAGACGCCGACGCCGTAGCTCCCGGGCGGCGGCAGCTCGACCTCGAGGACGGCGCGCAGGAACCGGTCGGGGAGCCGGAGCAGGATCCCGGCGCCGTCGCCCGTGTTCGGGTCGGCGCCCGCGGCCCCTCGGTGCTCGAGGTTCGCGAGCGCGGTCAGCGCCCGGACGACGGTCTCGTGGCTGGGGACGTCGTCCAGCTTCGCGACGAACGCGACCCCGCAGGCGTCGTGCTCGTACGCCGGGTCGTAGAGGCCGATCGGTTGTCGCGGGAACTGTCGAGCCGTCACGGGCACCGCACCTTCGGAGGTCGGGGAGAAAAAGACTGTCCGCCGGGTGATCAGCTAGGCGGCGGGGGCGGGTGAGGCGCCGGCTAGCGGATTCGCGCGATCGCGAACGCAACGACAGGAGCCGTAATCACTTTTGCGTTCGTCCGGCGCGGGTGCATCGCTATCCAGAGTAAAGCAACCCGCCCGGACGCGCAACGCCGTAGGGTTGGTGCACGATGAGCACGACCGGAACGAGCCTGCTGGCGGCGGTGGAGCGCGAGGCGCGCGGGGCGGAGGCGGCCGTCCAGGCGCTCGACGACGCCCGCGTGCGCGAGGCGCTCGTGCTCGCCGCCGGACGCGCGCGCACGGCCGGAGACGCCGTGCTCGCGGCGAACGAGGCGGACGTGGCCGCGGCGACGGGCACCCTCGACGAGGGGGCGCTGGACCGGCTGCGGCTCGACCGGGAGCGGCTGGAGGCGATCGAGGCCCAGCTCCGCGAGCTGGCCGAGCTGCCGCCGCTCGAGCGCGAGCTCTCGGCCTGGACGCTCCCGAACGGGCTCGAGGTCTCCGAGCGCCGGATCCCGATCGGCGTCGTCGGCGCGAACTTCGAGGCGCGGCCGAACGTCGCGATCGACGTCGCCGGCCAGCTCCTGAAGAGCCTGAACGGCGGCGTTCTCCGCACGGGAGGCGCCGCGCTCGAGACGGTCACCGCCCTCGTCGACGAGGTGCTGCGCCCCGCGCTCGCCGAGGCGGGACTGCCTCCGGAGGTGATCGGGCTCGTCCGCTCCCCCGACCGCGAGGGCGCGAGGGCGCTCTGCTCGCTTCCCGGGCTCGTCCCGCTCGTGATCCTGCGCGGGAGCGGCGAGACCACCGCCGCGCTGGCCCGCCATGCCGCCGAGCAGGGCGTGCGCACGCTCGCCCACGCGGAGGGCGGCGGCGTCCTCTACCTCGCTGCCTCGGCCGACCCCGCCCGGGCGCAGGCGCTCGTCGGGGCGAGCCTGGACCGGCTCGGCGTCTGCAACCGGCTCAACCTCCTGCTCGTGGACGAGGCGGCCGCGCCGGTGTTGCTCCCGCTCGCGCTCGGCGTGCTCGAGCGGCTCGGGGTCGAGGCACGCGGCACCGAGCGCGCCCGCGCCCACGCCGACCTGCTCCCGCTCGACGTCCACCTCGGCCACGAGTGGGCGAACGACGCCGAGCGGGTCGCCACCGTCACCGTCGAGCTCGTGAACGGGCCGGACGAGGCGGCGACGCTCGCGAACGCGGAGACGTCGGGGCTCGCGGCGTCGATCGTCGCCGAGGACGCCGTGGTCGCGGAGCGCTTCCTCGACCGCTACCGGGGCACGGCCGCGTTCTGGCACGCCCCGACCCGCTTCACCGACGGCTTCGCGCTGACGGGCGCCCCCGAGACGGGGATCAACGTCGACTCCGTCCCAGGCCCGCGCGGCCCGGTCACCTACCGCGACCTCTGGCTGCGGCAGGTGCGCGTCGTCGGCGACGGCACTCAGCACCGGTGAGGAAGCCTGTCGTCGTCAAGCTCGGCTCGGCGCTGATCGTCGACGGCCGCGGCCGCGTGCGGCGCGAGCTGATGCGGGCGCGGGCCGCCGAGATCGCCGAGCTCGTCCGCGGCGGCACGCCCGTCTGCGTCGTCTCCTCGGGCGCGATCGCGCTCGGGCTCCCGCGGATGGGCCTGACCGCGCGGCCGCGCTCGCTCCCGCGCACGCAGGCGGCCTCGGCGCTCGGCCAGTCCAGGCTCCAGCGCGCCTGGGAGGACGTCTTCGCCCGGGCGGGGCTGCACGCGGCGCAGGTGCTCCTGACCTCGGACGAGATCGCCGACCGCCGTGCCTACGTGAACGTGCGCGGCACGCTGAACGCGCTCTTCGAGCTGGGCGCCGTCCCGGTCGTGAACGAGAACGACGCGACCGCGACCGACGAGATCAGCTTCGGCGACAACGACGCGCTCGCGGCCCAGGTCGCCGTGCTCACGGGCGCGCGCCTCCTGGTGCTCCTCACCTCCGTCGAGGGCGTGCACACACACGCGCCCGGCAGCGACGGCGCCGTCCTGATCACCGAGGGCTCGGCTGCCCGGGACGCCGTCTTCGGCGCGGCGAGCACGCTCGGCTCGGGCGGGATGCAGAGCAAGATCCAGGCGGCGGAGCTCGCGGCTGGCGCGGGGATCCCGACGGTGATCGCGGGCGGCGCCGGTGCCTCGGTGCTCGGGCCGATCGTCGCGGGCGAGGCGCGCGGAACGCGCTTCGCGCCCTCGGAGGAGACCCTGCCGGCGTACAAGCTCTGGCTCCGGCACGGCAAGCGGATCGCGGCGCGGATCGAGGTCGACGACGGGGCCCGCAAGGCGGTGACGGCCGGCGCGAGCCTGCTCGCCGTCGGGATCGCCTCCTGGGACGCGGAGTTCCGGGCGGGCGACGGCGTCGAGCTCGTCGGCGCGGACGGGGCCGCGTTCGCCCGCGGGATCGCCTCCGCCGACGCGTCCGAGCTCGCCGGCCGGCCGTCGAACGTCGAGGCGGTCGACCGCGACCGCCTCGTCCTGCTTTAGCTCACGGCCCTCCCCGGACATAAATGACCTGGCCGGAGATGTAGGACGCGTCCTCGCTGCAGAGGAAGGCGATCGGGCCGGCGATGTCCTCGGGCTCGCCGACGCGGCGGAGCGGCACCTGCGCCGCGACGGCCTCCTTGAAGTCGTCGAAGCCCACACCCATGCGCTCGGCGGTCTGCTCGGTCATCGCGGTCGCGATGAAGCCCGGTGCGATGCAGTTGACGTTGATCCCGAACTGGCCCAGCTCGAGCGCCAGCGTCTTCGTCATCCCCTGCAGCCCGGCCTTCGCGGTCGCGTAGTTCGTCTGGCCGCGGTTCCCGAGCGCCGAGGTGGAGGAGATCAGGACGATCTTCCCGGACTTCTGCGAGACCATCGCCGCCTGTGCAGCCCGGACGGCCAGGAAGGCGCCCTTCAGGTGCGTGTCGATCACCGACTCCCAGTCGTCGTCGGTCATCTTGAAGAGCAGGTTGTCGCGGATGATCCCGGCGCAGGGGACGAGGATGTCGAGCGAGCCGCCGTGCTCGACCGCGGCCGTCGACGGCCGCCTCGACGTCGGCGCGCTCCGTCACGTCGCAGCGGACAGCCTGGCCGCCGATCCGCTTCGCGACCTCCTCCGCGCCCGCCTCGTCGAAGTCGGCGACGACGACGTACGCGCCTTCGGCAGCGAGCCGTTCGGCCGTGGCGGCGCCGATGCCCTTCGCGCCGCCCGTGATCAGTGCCGTCTTGCCGGTGAACCTCATCCTTCGCCTCCACGTCGTCCGTCGCTGTCCCCGCGAGCCTACTGGCCGCGCGCGTACGATCGGGAGGATGGCGAGAGCGGTGATCCTGTCCGCTGTGCGGACACCGGTGGGCCGGTACGGCGGCGGTCTCGCCGGCGTGCGGCCCGACGACCTCGCTGCGATCGCGGTGGCAGAGGCGGTCTCCCGCGCCGGGATCCCGGCGGGCGAGATCGAGGACGTCTGGCTCGGCTGCGCCAACCAGGCCGGCGAGGACAACCGGAACGTCGCGCGCTTTGCCGCCCTGCTCGCGGGGCTACCCGAGACGGTCGGCGGGGTGACCGTCAACCGGCTCTGCGCCTCGGGGCTCTCCGCGGTCGCGGGCGCCTGCCAGGCCGTCGTCGCCGGCGCGGGCGACCTCTACGTCGCCGGCGGCGTCGAGTCGATGAGCCGCGCCCCGCTCGTCACCGCGAAGCCGGACAAGGCCTTCCCCCGCGGCGACCGGACGCTCTACGACACCACGCTCGGCTGGCGCTTCGTCAACCCGCGCTACGAGGAGTCGTGGTCGCGCGAGACCATGGGCGAGACCGGCGAGAACGTCGCCGAGCGCTGGGGTGTCTCGCGCGAGGACCAGGACGCGTTCGCGCTCCGCTCGCAGCAGCGCTGGGCAGCCGCCGACGCATCCG
Source organism: uncultured Gaiellaceae bacterium (assembly GCA_963846665.1). Lineage (GTDB taxonomy): Bacteria > Actinomycetota > Thermoleophilia > Gaiellales > Gaiellaceae > Gaiellasilicea. Next base: position 1,587,048 of record CAWJWW010000002.1, on the reverse strand, counting down.
GCCTCTTCGCCGACGAGCTCGTCCCGGTGGGCGACCTGGAGCGCGACGAGCACCCGCGCCCCGAGACGACCGCCGAGGGCCTCGCGGGCCTGAAGACCCCGTTCCGGGCAGGTGGAACCGTCACCGCGGGCAACGCCTCCGGTCTGAACGACGGTGCCGCCGCGCTCGTGATCGCGAGCGAGGAGAAGGCCCGCGAGCTCGGGATCGAGCCGCTCGGCGCCTTCGTCGGTGCCGCCGTCGCCGGGGTCGACCCGGCCGTGATGGGAATCGGGCCCGTGCCCGCCGTGCGCAAGCTGCTCGAGCGCACGCAGGTCGCCCTCGACGACGTCGACCTCGTCGAGCTGAACGAGGCGTTCGCCTCCCAGGCCGTCGCCGTCGTCCGCGAGCTCGGGCTCGACGAGGAGAGGGTGAACGTGAACGGCGGCGGGATCGCGATCGGCCATCCGCTCGGGATGACGGGCGCCCGCCTCGTCGTCTCGCTCCTGCACGAGCTGCGCCGCCGCGAGGGCCGCTACGGGCTCGCAACGCTCTGCATCGGCGTCGGCCAGGGGCAGGCGCTGCTCGTCGAGCGGGTCTAGCGCGCGAGCGCTGCCGCCGCGGTCTCCGCGAGGTAGGGCACGCCCTGCTCGAAGCGGGCGGCGCGGCTGTCCTCGCTCCCGAGCTCGCCGCGGACGAACCGGCCGTAGATCGCCTCGCAGAAGACGGCCGCCTTCCAGGCCGCGAGCGCCTCGAACCACGCGAGCGGCCCGACGTCGCGGCCGCTCCGCTCCGCGTAGCGCTCCGCCAGCTCGGCCTTCGAGGGGAAGCCGGGCTCGGCGGTGACGGGGGAGGTGCCGAGCGGGTTCGGCGGCCCGCCGGGCTCGGTGTACGTCGCGAGCAGGTAGCCGACATCCGCGCGCGGGTCGCCGACCGCGCCCATCTCCCAGTCGAGCACGGCCGCGATCCGCGCCGGGTCGGTCGGGTCGACCATCACGTTCCCGAGCCGGTAGTCGCCGTGGACGGCGGTCGGCCCGAGCTGGTCGGGAAGGCGGGCGGCGAGCTCGGCGGCGACCTGCTCGACCACGGGCAGCTCCCGCGTCCGGTTCAGCTCCCAGAGCTGCGTGAAGCGGCGCACCTGGCGCTCGTTGTAGCTCCCGGGCCGCCCGAAGGCCGCGAGCGCGGGCGACGCGACGTCGGCCGCGTGGATCTCGACGAGCGTGTCCACGAGGTCGAGCCCGAGCCGCCTGCGTGCGTCCTCGCCCTCGAGAGCGGGAGGGAGCTCGTCCGTGAGCACGAGCCCGTCGAGCTCCTCCATCACGTAGAAGGGCACGCCGAGCACCGCCTCGTCGTCGCAGACCGCTGCGATCGGGGCCAGTCGGCGGAAGCCCGCCTCGGCGAGCGCGAGCTGGAGCCGTGCCTCGCGGACCATGTCGTGGGCGGAGGGCGGCAGCGGCGGCCTCGGCGGGCGGCGGAGCACCCAGCGGGAGCCGTCGGCGCGCTCGAGCAGGAAGGTGAAGTTCGAGCCGCCGCCCTCGCCGATCCGCTCCGTCCGGAGCTCGCCCGAGCCGAGCCGGTGCTCGTCGAGGAACGCGGCGAGCCGGTCGAGGACGAGCAGCGGCGGCCTGCCCTCCGGGTCGGCGTCGGCCGCAGTTGCGACGACGTCGCTCAACCGGCTGCGACGGGCTCGCGGGCGAAGAGGAGCTCGTGCAGCTCGGCGCCGACGCGGTCGAGCTCCTCGGAGTGCCTGTCGAGGCCGAGCGAGCGCGGGCGGGGCGCCTTCACCTCGAGGATCCGCGCGATCCGGCCCGGCCGCGGGCTCATCACGACGATCCGGTCGGCGAGCAGCGTCGCCTCCTGGATCGAGTGGGTGACGAAGACGACGGTCTTCCGGTGCTCGGCCGAGATCCGCTGCAGCTCCAGGCTCAGCTCCTCCCGGGTCAGTGCATCCAGGGCGGCGAACGGCTCGTCCATCAGGAGCACGGCGGGGTCGTGGATCAGGGCCCGGCAGAGCGCCGCCCGCTGCTGCATCCCGCCGGAGAGCTCGTAGGGACGGCGTCCCTCGAAGCCCTCCAGCCCGACGAGCGCGAGCAGCTCCTCCGCGCGGGCCCGGTGGGTCTTCCGGTCGAGCTTGAGGATCTCCACCGGCAGCAGCACGTTCTCGATCACCGAGCGCCAGGGAAGGAGTGCCGAGCGCTGGAACATCAGGCTCACGTCGGGCCGGGGGCCGGTGACCGGGCGACCGAGCACGGAGACGTCCCCCGCGGTCGCCGGCAGGAGCCCCGCGATGATCCGGAGCAGGGTGGACTTGCCGCAGCCGGAGCGGCCGACGAGGGTGACGAACTCGTGCTCGCCCACCGCCAGGTCGATCCCGTCGAGCGCGTGCAGCCGGTCGCGCCCGCTGCGGAAGACGTGCGAGAGGCCCGAGACCTCGATCGCGGCCGGCTCGCTCATCCGCGCTCCCGGCCGGCCCAGGGGACGAGCAGCCGCTCGGCCAGCACGAGCGCGTAGAAGAGGACGATGCTCATGAGGGAGAGGAGGACGATCGCCGCAAAGGCGAGCGAGGTGTTCGCGTTCTGGCCCGAGGCGACGATCACGTAGCCGAGGCCGTCCGTCGCGCCCACGAACTCGCCGACGACGGCCCCGATCACCGCGAGCGTGATCGCGACCTTCAGCCCGACGAAGACGAACGGCAGCGCCGCGGGGAAGCGGACCTTGACGAACTGCTGCAGCGGCGAGGCCGAGAGCGAGCGCGCGAGGTCGACGAACTCGGCCGGCGTCGACTTGAGCCCGGTCGCGGTGCTGATCACGATCGGGAAGAAGCAGATCAGGACGACCATCGCGATCTTCGGGCCGGCGCCGAAGCCCATCCAGATCACGAGCAGCGGTGCGATCGCGATCTTCGGGACGGCGTTCAGCGCCACGAGCGCGGGGTAGATCGTCACCTCGAGCAGCCGCGAGTAGGCGATCGCGACCGCGACGGGCACGCCGAGCGCGATCGCGAGCGCGAAGCCCTGCAGCGTCTCCACGAGCGTCGTCCGGACGTGGCCGGGGAGGATGTCCCGCTGGCGCGAGAGCTCGAGCCACACGTCCTTCGGCGTCGGGACGAGGAACGGCTCCCAGTGGAAGACGATCGTGGCCAGCCACCAGAGCCCGACGAGCCCGGCGATCGTGAGGACGGGCAGGACGACGCGCAGCGCGAGCGCACCGGCCCGGCGCCGCGTGTCGTTCCCGCCGCCGAGAGCGGCCTCGAGCGCTGCACTCGGCTCCATGCGACCTCTACTTCTTCTTCGTCGTCTTCGGCTTCGCCGGCGCGAACCCGGGCGCGTAGACGTCCGAGACGGTGACGCGGTTCTTCGGCTTGAAGAAGTTCTGGACGATGCTGATCGTCGAGGCGATCCGGCCCGAGTCGACGAGCCCCAGCCCGTACTTCGTCACGTCGGGGGTGATCGCGTACTTCTTCATGATCTTCAGCTCGTTCGCGGCGATCGCCGGGTTCTGGAGCGGCACGTTCCGGTTGAGGATCGCGCCGGCCGTCCCGGGGTTGTCGAGCGCCCACCGCTCACCCTTGAGCAGCGCCGCCGTGAACCGCTTCACGTCGCCGGGGCGGGTCGAGATCATCTTGTCGCTGGCGAGGAGCCCCAGGCCGACGAGCCCCGGCACGACCTTCGCGTACGGGAGCGAGACGATCTCCTGCCCGGTCGCGAGCCTGAACGCCGGGATCCCGACGGTGAACTGGCCGACGGCGTCGACGCGCTTCGAGGCGAGGAGCGAGGCCAGCGCCGGCGGCGTCGAGGGCACGAACTTGACGGTCGACGCGTCGAAGCCCGCGCGCTTTGCGTAGAGCGGGAGCAGGACGGCGACCGTCGAGCCGGGCGTGTCCGCGAAGGTCTTCCCGGCGAGGTCGCTCGGCTTCGCGATCCCGCTCGACTTGAGTGCGAGGAAGGCGGCCATCGTGTTCTGCTGCATCAGCGCGACGACCTTGACGGGGAGCCCCGACTCGGCCCGTGCCAGCGCGACTGCGGCGACGTCGGCGGGGCCGAAGTCGACCGAGCCCGCGGCGATCGACTGGGCGACGGCCACGCTGCCCGCGCCGGGCACGATCTTGACGTCGAAGCCCGCGTCGCGGAAGTAGCCGCGCTCGAGGGCGACCCACGCGTAGGCGTCCCGGCCGAAGTTGCCGAACGAGGTCGAGTAGGTGATCGACGTCAGCGCCGTCCGCGCAGGCGCGGTGCCGGCGGCCGGTGCGGCGACCGCGGAAGCGGCGACGGCCAGCGCGCAGGCGCAGGCGGTCAACAGGGTGACCAGGACTCGAGCTCGCATTACCCCTCCTCGACAGACATGACAGCGACTCCTCGACTCTATCGCGCTCCCCCGGAAGTGCAATTCGCGGTCGGTTAGGCTCGCGGGGGACGTGACCGAACCGTCCCCCCAGCTTCGTCCTCCCCTCGACCAGCGCGGTGCGCCGTGAGCGCGATCCCGTTCGACCCGACGAGGCCGGATCAGCGCGAGGATCCGTTCGGGGTGCTCGAGCTCGCGCGGCGCGAGCAGCCCGTCTTCTACGCGGAGGCATTCGGGCTCTGGGTCGTCACCCGCCACGACGACGTCCTGGCCGTGCTCAAGGATCACCGCGCGTTCTCGTCGGCCGGGGCGCTGAAGTCGTCCGCGACGCCGTTGCCGCCCGAGGTCGACGAGATCCTTCGCGACGGTTTCCCGGAGATGCCGTACATCATCGAGATCGATCCTCCGGCCCACGACCGGATCCGCGGGCCGGTCACGCGGGCGTTCACGCCGCGCCGGATTGCCGAGCTGGCGCCCCGGGTCGAGGAGATCGCGGCCGAGCTCGTCGACGGCTTCGCGGCAGAGGGGCGCGCAGACCTCGTCGAGCGCTTCGCCTGGCCGCTGCCGCTGCGCGTGCTCGGCGAGCTCTTCGGGATCCCGGGGCGCGACCTCGAGCAGCTGCACGAGTGGGGGCAGGACTGGCTCCTCCTCCAGCAGGAGCTCCCGCTCGAGCGCAGGCTCGAGCACGCCCGCGGGCTCGTCGACTTCCAGCGCTACCTGATGGGCGTCGTCGAGCAGCGCGTCGCCGGGCCGACCGACGACCTGCTCGGCGCGATCGTGGCGATGCGGGACGAGCTCGACCCGCCGCTCTCGCTCGTCGAGATCGCGGGGCTGCCGCTGGACATCATGGTCGCGGGCCACGTCACGGTCACCCGGGCGATCGGGAGCACGCTGCACCGGCTCTTCCACGATCCGCGGCTGCGCGACGAGCTGCTCGACCCGGAGCGCGCCCCCCGGGCGATCGAGGAGATCCTCCGGCTCGAGTCGCCCGCACAGGGGCTCTTCCGGGTGACCACGCGCGAGGTCGAGCTCGGCGGAGTGACGCTCCCGGCAGGGGCTCGGGTGATGGCCCACTTCGCCTCCGCGAACCGCGACGCGTGCGTCTTCGCCCGTCCGGATCAGTACGACCCGGACCGGGAAGAGCTCTCGAAGCACCTCGCCTTCGGGAAGGGGATCCACTTCTGCATCGGGGCCCCGCTCGCGCGGCTCGAGCTCGGGACGGCGCTGCCGCTGCTGCTCCGGCGGCTCCCCGGCCTGCGCCCGGGCACGGAGCCGCCGGTGCGCGAGGAGATCTTCTTCGCCCGTGGCTTCCGCTCGCTGCCCGTGGAATGGGACTCCGCCGACGGGGCTGGGGCCTGAGCGGCGTCGTGATCGTGACCGGCGCGAGCGGCGGGCTCGGCCGCGTCTACGTGCCGGCCCTCGCGGAGGCCGGCTACTCGGTCGTCGCGGCCGACCTGACCGACCCGGCCGAGGCCGTCGCCGAGCTGGGAGCCGATGCGCTCGCGCTCACCGTGGACGTCACCGACCGCGACTCGACCGCGGCGATGGCTCAGGCGGCGCTCGAGCGCTTCGGCCGCATCGACGCGCTCGTCAACAACGCCGCCTACTACACGTCGATCGTGAAGAAGCCCTTCGACGAGATCGAGGACGACGAGTGGGCGCGCTGCTTCGACGTCAACGTCCGCGGCTCGTGGCTCTGCGCCTGCGCGGTCGCCCCGGCGATGCGGGAGCAGGGGAGCGGCAAGATCGTCAACGTCTCCTCGATGACCGTCCCGACGGCGCCGCCGGGGTTCGCGCACTACATCTCCTCGAAGGCGGCGATCGTCGGGCTGACCCGGGCGCTCGCGCGCGAGCTCGGGCCACACGGGATCGCGGTCAACACGCTGACGCCCGACTACATCGCCTTCGACCGCGACTACGACAACCGGCAGCCCGGGATGGCACCGGCGCTCGCGGCCCAGCGCGCCTTCGCGCGCGAGCAGCGGCCCGAGGACATGGTCGGCACGCTCCTCTACCTGCTCGGGCCCGGCTCGGACTTCGTCACGGGGCAGAACCTGCTCGTGAACGGCGGCCGCAGCTTCGGCTAGGCGGAAAGCTTGCGAACGGTGTCGCCCTGGCGGACCTCGCCGGGGACGATCACCTTCGCGTTGATCCCGCGCAGGTTCCGCGCCTTGTTCTCGGGCGTGCTGATGAAGGCGACGGCCTCGACCCCGAAGCGCTGCGCGAACTTCTTGCAGCCGGTGTGGGGGGCGGCGCTGACCTCGACGACCGTCTCGCCGATCGCGAGCCGGGTGCCCGGCGGGACGTTCTCCCCCGTCAGGTCGAAGTCGACGAAGAGCTGGTCGCCCGCGAGCGGCCAGCGCTCGGGATCGTCCTCGAGCATCTCGATCACGCGGATGTTCATCAAGGTCAGCTGGGTCTCGGGATTCGACCCGGCCCAGCGGTCGCCGACGAGGCCCTGCTCCGTGTCGAGCTGCGCCGCGTCGAGCAGCTCGCGCTCGCCGACCGCCGGCCGGCGGACGAGGAGCTCCAGCACACCCTCGTCCGCGGGGGCGGCGAGGACGTGCTCGAGCCGGGATTCGAGCTGCACGCTCATCTGCCGGGATCCTACAGCTCTGCCGCGCCCGGAACATCCGTGGTAAGGTTGCCCTTACAGATGCTGAACGGCACCCCCATCCTCCGCTCGATCGCCGCGCTGCTCCGGCACCGCTCGCTCGACCGCCGGGGCTGGCACCGCCGCCTGCTGGCGCACTAGCCGGCCGAGCTGTCGTGCGGCGACCGGCCGAGCGCGGCCGCGACGCCCTCTTCCCGCAGCGTCACCACCACCCGCCGCACCGTGTCGTAGATCACGGGCAGCTCGAGGTAGTCGATCAGGATCGCCACGTAGGCGAGCCAGGTCGGGAGCGCTGTCGACTCGCCGCTTCCCGACGAGACCACGAACTCGTCGGTGATCCAGAAGATGTGGAGGAACTGCGAGTTGAGGAAGAGCAGGTAGAGAATCGGCTTCAGCGCCGCGCCCTGCTTGCGCAGGTCGTTGACGTAGACGAGCGAGACCGAGACGAGCGCGGGGATCTCGGTGTAGTCGACGAGCACGATCAGCCAGCGGACGGCCCCTTCCGGATGGAAGAGCCGCTCACCGAGGACGCGCGTCGCCAGCGGGTCGCCGGTCAGCCAGACGAGGTGGATCAGCTGGAGCGTGAACAGGAACGCGGCGATCGCGATGTTCAGGGCGTGATGCCGCTCGTACCAGCGCCAGAAGTCCCCCAGCAGCTCCCTCAGCATGCTCACCCCAGCACAGTAGTCGGGGCGCCGGAGGGGGCCTCGGCCCGCGTCACTCGATTCGGAGGACGGGCTCCCCGAGCGCGGCTTCGTCGATCGTCAACCCCAGCCCCGGCCCCTTGGGCAGGTGCGCCGTGCCCTCGACCGCGGCCGGCGTTCCCTCGGCGATCCGCTCCACGACCATCTCCGAGGGGAGGTAGCCGCCGAGGAGGAGCTTCGGCTCCGTCGAGCAGGCCGAGGTGCATCGACGCCGCGGTGACGATGTCGCCGCCGCCCGCGTCCTCGACCGTCAGCGGCAGGCCGAGCGCCACGGAGAGATCCCGTGCCCGCCGGGTCGGCGTGATCCCGCCCACGTTCGAGAGCTTCAGCCGCACCGCGTCGAGCGCGCCGGCGGCGTGCGCCTCGCCGAGCTCGCGCGCCCCCGTCAGCACCTCGTCGAGGATCAGCGGCACCCGGCAGCGGCTGCGGACGTGCGCGCACTCCGCCACGGTCGCGCAGGGCTGCTCGAGATGGAAGTCCAGGTCGCCGACCGCGGCGATCACCCGCACGGCGTCGGCCTGCGGCCAGTAGCCGTTCGCGTCCACGATCACGCGGTCGATCCCGTCGAGAACCTCGAGGCACGCCCGGATCCGCTCGACGTCGTCGGGCCGAGATCGAGCCGACCTTGACCTGCACCTGGCGGAACCCCTCGGCGAGGAGCTCGGAGCAGCGGGCCGCCATCGCCTCGGGCGTGCCCGACCCCGACCCCGCTGTAGAGCTGCAGCTCCTCCTGCCGCGTGCCGCCGAGCAGGTCGGCGAGCCGCATCCCGGTCGCCTGGCCGAGCACGTCCCAGCAGGCGATGTCGAGCGCCGACTTCGCGTAGGCGTAGCCGCTGAGGGCCGCGTCCATCCGGGCGTAGACGAGCTCGACCGCGCGCGCATCGGCACCGAGGACAGCGCGGGCGAGCGGCTCGAGTGCCGCCCGCGTCGACGGGCCGTAGCCCGGGAGGAAGCTGGGCGTGAAGACGCACTGCTCGCCCCAGCCGACGAGCCCGTCGGTCGTCTCGACGCGCACGACGGTCGCATCCTGGTCGTGGGAGACGCGCCCGCCCGACATCGCGAACGGCCCGCCCGCGTGCGTGTAGCGAACGGCGAAGACGTCGATCCTTCCGATCGGACTGCGTCGCCGCTCATGCGGGTACTATCGCTGTCATGGAGACCGGGGTCGTCCTCTACACGCTGAACACCGACGCGCGCACGCCCACCTGACAGGAGTGCTGCCGCGTGAGGGAGTTTCTCTCCGCCCACGACGTCCCGTTCACGGATCGCAACATCCGGCAGAGCGGCGACGCGCGCGACGAGCTCGCGGGCCGCACCGACCAGCTCGTCGTTCCCGCAGCTCTTCTGGGGTGAGCGGCACATCGTCGGCTTCGACCCGGAGGCGCTGACCGACCTCGTCGAGGCCTACCGGGCCGACGCGTGACCTGACCGCAGTGACCCAGCCGCCGGGCAACTCCCTCGGAGCAGGATCAGGGCGAGCGCGTCGCCGACCCCGGCGACGATCTCGCCGGCCGGCCTCCGCTCGCTGCTCGGCCGGATCCAGGAGGAGCTCGACTTCAACGACGCCAAGGGCACAGCGCCCTACCGGCTCGGGATGCACGACGGCCTGCGCTTCGCCGAGGACGCGGTCGTCGACCTGCTCCGCCGCCACGGCCACGAGGCCGCAGCGACGGAGCGCGACGGTCGACGCCTAGCGGTTGATCACCGGCGTGCGGGGGTGCTCGTTGAGGTAACGGCCGCCGCCCTCGGCGCAGACGACGATGTCCTCGATCCGGACGCCGAGCTTGTCGTCGATGAGGATCGACGGCTCGTCCGTGAACGTCATCCCGGCCTCGAGCGGGGGTCGAGTCCTCCTCCGAGATGAACGGCCACTCGTGCACGTCGACGCCGATCCCGTGGCCCATCCGGTGCCGGAACGCGGTCGCCGAGCCCGGCCTCCTCGATCGGGCCGCGACAGGCGGCGTTGACCTCGGACGCGAGCGCGCCCGGGACGGAGGCGGCGCGGCCGGCCTCCTGCGCGTCGAGCATGATCTCGTAGCAGCGCTCGTACTCGGGGTGCGGCTCGCCCGCGACGACCGTGCGGCCGAAGTCGGAGCAGTAGCCCTGCCAGACGGCGCCGAAGTCGAACATCACCGGCTCGCCCTCGGCGATCGGCTCGAGCCCGGTCGCGTCCTGCGAGTCGTGGCGGTGCTGCCCGTAGGAGAAGATGTGGGTCGGGAACGAGGGCAGGCGCGACCCGAGGGCGCGGAGCTGGTGCTCGACCTCCTCGTGCAGGTCGACCATCGTCACGCCCGGCTGCACCTTGTCCGCGGTCGCGGCCATTGCTGCGTCCGCGATCGAGGCGGCGTGCGTCATCAACTCGAGCTCGCGGTCGCTCTTGACGCGGCGCAGCTCGTTCACGAGCGGCGAGCCGTTGACGATCTCGGCGCCCGGAGCGGCCTTCGTCAGGCCGATCACGGCGGTGCCCCAGGTGCGGGCGCCGATCCCGATCCGCTGGACGCTGCCGAGCGCGGAGACGGCCTTCGAGAAGAGCGCCTGGCCGTCGTCGGTCTCGTTCACGGTCACGACCTCGCCGATGTCGCGGCCCCAGAGGTGGAAGGCGACGAACATGCGCGGGAGCACGTAGAGCGGCTCGCGGTCGGGGGCGATCAGGGCGCCGGTGACCCAGCCGTGCGCGTAGTCGACGTTCCCGAAGCTCGGGATGTCGCGCTCGAGGCCGGTCAGGTACTCGAGATCGGACGACGGTGGGACGAAGACGCGTCGATCCCGTGCTCGCGAGCTTCTCGCCCAGGCGGGCTCTGCGGTCGGCGTACTCCTGCTCGGAGATGCCGGTCGTGAATCGGTCATGCGGCTCCTTCTGTGCTCGGGGTCTGGGTGCGGATCTGCGACTCGCTCGGGTCGCGGAGGAAGCAGGCGGCGTGCCTGGCCCGGGCCGACCGGGTAGAGCGGCGGCTCCTCGGTCGGGCAGCGGTCGAAGACGTAGGGGCAGCGCGGATGGAAGCGGCAGCCGCTCGGCGGGTTCGCCGGGTCGGGGACCTCGCCCGGCAGCGCCTCGGGCAGCGTGCCCGGTGCCGTCCGCGGTCGGGATCGCGGCGATCAGCGCCTCGGTGTACGGGTGCTGCGGGTGCGCCCAGACCTCGCGGGTCGGGCCCTCCTCGACGATCGTGCCGAGGTACATGACGGAGACGTCGTCGGCGATGTGGCGGACGATCGCGAGGTCGTGCGAGATCAGGAGCAGCGCCAGGTCGAGCTCGCGGGCGAGCGTCGACGAGCAGGTTCGCGACCTGGGCCTGGGCAGAGGCGTCGAGGGAGGAGAGCGGCTCGTCGAGCACGATCACCGAGGGGTCGGCGGCGAGCGCGCGGGCGATCGCGATCCGCTGCCGCTGGCCGCCGCTGAACTGGTGCGGGTAGCGGCGCGCCGGCGCTCGCGGGCATCCCGACCTGCTCGAGCAGCTCCCCGACGCGGATGCTCCGCGCCGCGCGGTCGCGCTCGCCCGCCGAGTCGGAGCCCGTCCCCGATCTGCGAGCCGACCGTCCGGCGCGGGTTCAGCGACGAGTACGGGTTCTGGAAGACCATCTGCAGCTTCGTCTCGTGCCGCGGCGCGCGCGCCGCGGCCGAGCGGCGCCAGCGGGATCCCGTCGAAGACGATCTCGCCGGCCGCCGGCTCGATCAGGCCGACGACCGCGCGGGCGAGCGAGGACTTGCCGCAGCCCGACTCGCCGACGAGCCCGGTGATCCGGCCCGCGCTCGAGCGAGAGGCTCGCGCCGACGACTGCGCGCACGTCGAGGCCCTGCCGCCGGTAGGTGACGTCGAGGTCGTGGACTTCGAGCAGGCTCACGAGGTCGGCCGGAACGGGTCGTTGTGGCAGGCGAGCTTGCGACCCGGCCCGATCGGGACGAGCGGCGGCACGTGCTCGCGGGAGGCCTCGGTCGCGTAGGCGCAGCGCGGGTGGAACGCGCAGCCGGACGGTCGGTTGCGCGGGCCGGGCGGGAGGCCCTCGATCGCCTGCAGCTCCGCCCGGCCCTCGGCCTCGGGGTGCGGCAGCGCGTCGATCAGCGCCCGCGTGTACGGATGTCGCGGCGACTGGAGCAGCTCGGCGGTCGGGCCGGACTCGACGATCCTGCCCGCGTAGAAGACGGAGACGTGGTCGGCGATCGAGCTCATCACGCCGAGGTCGTGCGTGATCAGGATCACCGAGAGGCCCGTCTCGCGGCGGAGCTGGTCGAGGAGGCGGAGGATCCCGGCCTGGACGGTGACGTCGAGCGCCGTCGTCGGCTCGTCGGCGATCAGGAGCTTCGGCCGGGTCGCGAGAGCGCCTGCGATCGCGACGCGCTGGCGCATCCCGCCCGAGAACTGGTGCGGGAAGGCGTGGAGAGCGCGCTCCGGGTCGGGGATCCGCACCTGCTCGAGCAGCTCGACGGCCCGCGCGAGCGCGGCCTTCTTCGAGATGCCCTCGTGGATCCGGACGTGCTCGGAGAGCTGCCGGCCGATCGTCATCATCGGGTGGAGCGAGGTCAGCGGGTCCTGGAAGACCATCGCGATCTCGCGTCCGCGCACCCGGCGGAGCGCGCGGCCCGAGAGCGAGAGCAGGTCGCGGCCCTCGTAGATCGCGCGTGCCGCTCGTGCTGGCCCCGCGCGGGAGCAGCCGCAGCAGCGAGAGCACGGAGATCGTCTTGCCGCTGCCGCTCTCGCCGGCGACCCCGAAGACCTGGCCCTCCTCGACGGAGTAGTCGACGCCGTCCACGATCGTCAGCTCGCCGCCCTCGACGCGGATCTTCACCCGCAGGTCCTCGACCTCGAGCAGGCTCATTCGCTCGTCGCTCCCCGCCCGCCACGACGACTGCGGGTCGAGCACGTCGCGGAGGCTGTCGCCGAGGAAGTTGAAGGCGAGCACGACGATGAAGATCGCGAGGCCGGGGAACGTGCCGATCCACCAGTACTGGAAGTACTGGATCCCCTCGGCGACGCACCGCGCCCCACTCGGGCTGCGGCGGCTGGGCGCCGAGGCCGAGGAAGGAGAGGCCGGAGAGGAGCAGGATCGCGTTGCCGAGGTCGAGCGTCGCGAGCACGAGCACCGGCCCGGCCACGTTCGGGAGCACGTCGCGGACGAGCGCAGCGCCGCGACGAGGCGCCGAGCAGGCGCGTCGCGGTCACGTACTCGGTCGAGCCGATCGAGAGCACGAGGCCGCGCACGACGCGGGCGTACGAGCGGCCAGCTGACGACACGAGGGCGAGCACGGCGTTGCGGATGCTCGGCCCGAGCACCGCGGTCACGACCATCGCGAGGATGATCGCCGGGAAGGCGAAGACGAGGTCGGCGCTCGCGCATGACGATCGCTGTCGATGAAGCCGCCGAAGTAGCCGGCGATCGCGCCGAGCGTGCCCGCCGACGAGGACGGCCAGCGAGACGAGCAGCAGCGCGAGCGGGATCGAGATCCGGGCGCCGTAGAGGACGCGGCGAGAAGACGTCGCGCCCGAGCTCGTCGGTGCCGAAGAAGTAGTCGCCCGTCGGGCGGCTGGAGCGGGATCGGCGTTCTGCTCGAGCGGGTCGTAGCGGCGCGAGGCAGCGGCGCAACGACGGCGATCACGACCCAGGTGACGGCGAGCGTGACCCCGATCACGGCGAGCGGCTGCTTCCACGCGGCGCCGATCTCGCGGCGCGGCGGAGCCGGAAGCGGGCGACGGTTGCCTCGGGCGCGCTCACGCGAGCCGGATCCGCGGGTCGATGACCCCGTAGAGGACGTCGACGATGAAGTTGACGACGATGTAGACGACCGCGACGAAGAGGCTGACGCCCATGATCGCGGGCAGGTCGAGCGTCGTCGCGCTCCGGTAGGCGTACGAGCCGATCCCGGGCCAGGCGAAGATGTTCTCGACGAGGACGGCCCCCGTCATCACGTTCGCGAACGCGAGCCCGATCACGGTGATCACCGAGGGGAGGGCTGCGCGGAGCACGTGGCGGAGGACGACGCGGCGCTCGGGGATCCCCTTCGCGCGCGCCGCCCGGATGTAGTCGTTGTTGACGACCTCGAGCACGGCGCTGCGGGTGTAGCGCGTCAGGAGCCCGATGTTGTAGAGCGCGAGCACGACCGCCGGGAGGACGAGGTGGCGGGCCGCGTCGGCGGCGGTCGCCCACTGGCCCTCGAGCATCGCGTCGATCGTGAAGAAGCCCGTCTTGTGGGTGGGCTCCGAGAACTGGGGATCGAGGCGCCCGGTGCCGGGCAGCCAGTTGAGCTCGGAAGAAGAAGACGTAGAGCGCGACGAGCGCGAGCCAGAACGTCGGCATCGAGACACCCGTCAGCGAGACGACGCGAAGCACGTGGTCGGTGATCCGGTTCTGCCGGATCGCGGCGAGGATCCCGAGCCCGACGCCCACGACCACGGCGAGGAGGATCGAGAGGAGGGCGAGCTCGGCGGTCGCGGGGATGAAGGTGCCGAGCTCCTCGGTGACCGGGAGCCGGGCCTGCTGGGACTCGCCGAGGTCGCCGTGGAGCAGGCGCCAGACGTAGATCCCGTACTGCTGGGGGAGGGGCTTGTCGAGCCCGTAGCGCTCGTTGAACGAGGCGACGGCGGCCGGGTCCTCGATCGCGCGCTGGCCGAGGTTCGCCGCGGCGGGGTCGCCGGGGACGAGGTTCGTGAGCAGGAACGCGATGAGCGTGATTCCGAGCCCGAGGAACACGAGCGCGACGAGGCGCCGCGCCAGGAAGCGCAGAAAAGGCCGGGGCGGCCGCTTGCGCGACCGCCCCGGGAACACGAAGAGCGACCTACCTGGAGCCAATGGTCGCCAGGTCGATCTGGAACTGGGCGTTGTAGACGACGCCCGTCAGGTTCTTCGAGGCAGCGACGACCTGCCCCGGCTGGAACAGCGGGAAGAACGGGCCCCGCTGGTTCAGCTGCACCTGGAGGGCCTGGAACTGCTTGGCCCGCGTGACGGGGTTCGGGTTCGAGCCCGCCACCCGGCCGGCCGCCTCGAGCTTCGGATCCGCACCGGCGGCCCAGCCGGCACGGAGGCCGACGAGCTGCCCGGGCAGGAAGACGAGGTAGTCGTTCGGGTCCGGATAGTCCGGGCCCCACAGCCAGAGACCGAGCTGCTCGGTGCCGGCCCGGTAGTTCGCCAGCGACGTCGCGATCGGCTTACCGGTCAGGTTGACCTTGATCCCGATCTGCTTCAGGTCGGCCTGGATCTTCTGCGCGATCACGCCGAAGGAGAGGCCGCTCGAAGTGAAGTCGCTCGGGAACTCGAGCTCGACCTCGGGGTTGACGAGCCCGGAGGCCTTCAGCTCGGCCTTCGCCTTCGCGACGTTCTGCTTGATCGCAACCCGATCCGGCAGCGCCCCGGCGAACATCGACGGGACGACACCGGCCGCGCGACCGGCGCCCTGCCCGGCGAGCTTGACGATCCCCGGGTAGTTGAGCTGGTAGCGGATCGCGTTCTGGAACCGCTTGTTCGACGTGATCTCCGAGATCTCGGGGTTCGCGTTCGCGAAGAGGAACCAGATGTTCGGCCCTGCGACCGCCTGCACCTGGACGTTCTTGTTCCCGAACAGCGGCTTCGCCTGGTCGGGCGAGAGGTCCATCGCCACTTCGTTCGTGCCCCGCTGGACGTTCAGGAGCTGCGCGGGGGCGAGCACGTTCCGCATCACGACGTTCGAGAACTTCGCCTTGCGGCGGCCGCTGTAGCGCGGGTTCGCCACGAGCTCGACGCGCGAGGTGGTGTTGAACGACTTGAGCATGAACGGGCCGGTGCCCGCCGACGTGCGGTTCAGGAAGCTCTCGGCCTTGTCCTTCTTGTCGGCGCCGACCGCATCGGTGCCGCCGTTGGCCTTGACGAGCTTCGAGTTGACGACGCCGAGCGACGCGTTCGCGACGATCGCCGGGATCGCCGGGTTGGCCGTCTTCGACTTGAGGATGACCGTGTACTTGCCCTTCGCCGTGATCGAGCTGACCCCGGCGAGCAGGAAGGACGGGTTGCCCTTCAGGTTGATCAGCCGCTTGTACGAGAAGACGACGTCGGCCGCGGTCATCGGCGTCCCGTCGGAGAACTTCACGTCCTTGCGGAGGGTGAAGGTGTACGTCTTGGCGTCCTTCGAGGCCTTGTACCCGGTCGCAAGCGACGGGCGCGGGTTGGCGACGTCGGCGCCGCGGAACTCGAGGAGCGTGTCGTAGAGGACGTGGGCCACGATGCCGCCCGTGACCTCGAACTGCCGCTGCGGATCCGCGGTCTTGAGGTCGAACGACTTGTCGACGACGAGCGTGCCGGCCTGGGTCTGGTTCGACTTGGCCGCCGCGGTCGCGACTCCGATGACGGCGAGGAGCGCCGCTGCGACGAGCAGGGCCCTCCGTGCCATGGAGCGATTACGCATGTGTTGCTTCCTCCTGTGGTTGGACGGACTGGTGAAAGGTGGCTCTCATAGGGACGTGCTTCCGGCGAGAAAGACAGGTGCGTCCCGGCGGGCGCGCTCGAGCGCGATCAGGGCCGCGTCGCGCCGGGCGACCCGCTCGTCCCAGCGAGCCGGCAGGCGCCCGCGCGGAGCTCGCGGGCGACCTGCGCCACGAGCTCGGGCGTCCAGGCGTCGTGCTGGCCGCGCTCGGCGCCCATCCGGGCGTAGGCGGGGCCGAGCTTCTCGGCGTGCGCCTCGATCCCGCCGCGCGTGTTCAGCTCGGCGGTCTCGAACGGCCCGAGCACGGCCCAGCGGCGGCCGAGACCGTCCCGGACGACGCGGTCGACGTCGGCGGCCGAGGCGACCCCGTCCCGCACGAGGCAGTACGCCTCGCGGAGCAGGGCGCCCTGGAGCCGGTTGAAGACGAACCCCTCGACCTCGCGGCGGACGAGCACGGGCGACATCCCGGCGGCGGTCGAAGAGCGCGGTCGCCCGCTCGAGGGTCGCCTCGCTCGTGAACGCGGCCGGGACGAGCTCGACGACGGGGAGCAGATACGGGGGATTGCCGGGGTGCGCGACGAGGCAGCGCGAGCGTCCCGGCAGCTCTGCGGCGACCTCGCCGATCGTCAGCGCCGAGCTGGAGCTCGCGAGCGTGGCCTCGGGGGGCGCGGCCTCGTCGAGCTCGCGGAAGAGCTCCTGCTTCAGCGCCAGCTTCTCCGGGGCGCACTCCTGGACGTGGGCGGCGTCCTCGGCCGCGTCGGCGAGCGTCTCGGCGAGCCGGACACGCGCAGCCACTGCAGCCGGATCCTCGGCGAGGAGGCCGCCGGCAGCGAGCGCCTCGAGCCGCGCGCGCAGGTCGGCGGTGACATCGGCGCGACGAGCCTCGTCGGGCTCGTGCAGGGCGACGTCGTGGCCGGCCCGGGCGAAGACGAGCGCCCAGCCGACCCCGATCGAGCCTCCCCCGACGATCGCGATCGGCTCCATGCTCATGGGCTCGCCGCCGCGTTGGCATCGCGCTCGACGGCGGCCGTCGTCGCGAGCAGGCGCGGCAGCAGCTGCTCCTGCACGGTCTCGAGCGACCAGCGGCTCGCGTGGACGGAGACGTTGACCGCCGCGACGACCGCCCCGCTCGAGTCGTGGATCGGGGCGGCCAGCGAGCGGACGCCCTCCTCGAGCTCCTGGTCGACCATCGCCCAGCCCTGGTCGCGGACGCGGTCGAGCTCGGCGCGGAGGGCCTGCTCGTCCGAGATCGTGCGCGGCGTGATCGGGGTCAGGTCGGCGGTCTCGAAGTAGTGCTCGAGCCAGGCCTCGTCCTTGCCCGCGAGCAGGACGCGGCCGAGCGACGTGGCGAAGGCGGGGAAGCGCGTGCCGACGCTGATCGAGACCGACATGATCCGGTTCGCGGGGACGCGGGCGACGTAGACGATCTGGTGCTCGTCGAGGACGCAGAGAGAGGACGACTCGCGGATCTCGGCGACGAAGTCGCGGAGGTGGGGGAGGGAGATCTCGGGGAGCGTCAGGCTCGAGAGGTAGGCGTGCCCGAGCTCGAGCACCCGCGGGGTCAGCGCGAAGCGGCGATCCTCGACGCGCATGTAGCCGAGCTCGATCAGCGTCAGCAGGAAGCGCCGCGCCGCTGCGCGGGCGAGCCCGGTCGCGCGCGCGACCTCGCTCAGCGTCAGCGTCGGGTGCTCGGCGTCGAACGCGCGCATCACGGCGAGCCCGCGCTGGAGCGACTGGACGAACTCTCGGGCTCGCCGGGCGCCGTTCTCGCTCACGCGGCGCCTGCCTTCGACTGCTCGAGCTCGCGGAGGTCGCGGAGCTCGTCGGCGGTGGGCGGCGCGGTCGTCCCGACCGTGGCGGCGGTGCGCAGGTCCCAGCCGGTCGCGGCCCGGGCCTGCTCGAGCGTGACGCCGGGGTGGAGGTGGGTGAGCACGAGCTCGTGCGCTGCCGGCCTCGGGCTCGAGGATCGCCGATGTCCGTGATCACGGCCTTCGGGCCGGCGCCGCCGAGCCCGTGCCGGGCGCGGTCGTCGCCGCCCGACCCGTAGCCGAGCGAGGTGACGAAGTCGACCCGGTCGACGAACGAGCGCGGGCTCTGCCGCATCACGATCGAGCACCTCCCGGCAGGACGCCGCGATCTCGGGCGCACCGCCGGCGCCGGGCAGCCGTACCTTCGGCGCGTCGTACGGTCCGGCCCGATCACCGTCGTGTTGATGTTGGCGAAGCGGTCGAGCTGGGCCCCGGCCAGGAACCCGACGTCGATCCGGCCCGGCTGGAGCCAGTAGTTGAAGGTCTCGACGACGCCGACGACCGCGGTCGCGGTCTCGGCGAGCACGCCGTCCCCGATCGAGAGCGGCAGGAAGCCCGGCTCGGTGCCGAGCGTGCCCGACTCGTAGACGAGCACGAGGTTCGGGGCGTGCAGCCGCCGCGCGAGGTTCGCCGCGGTGCTCGGCACGCCGATCCCGACGAAGCAGACCTTCCCGTCCTCGAGCGCCCGCGCCGCGGCGACCGTCATCATCTCCTCCGCCGTCCAGCGCTGCAGCTCGCCGGTGACCTCCGCGACCTCAGGCAGCGAGGACATGCGTCTCCATCCAGCGGGCGAAGGTGTCCCGGTCGCGGCTGATCGCGTCCCAGGCGACGTAGAAGTCGTTGTCGCGCTCGGAGTAGCCGTGGGCGTAGGAGGGGTGCGAGCCGCCGGGCGCCGGCGAGACGTAGTCGATCGCCCAGGCGGGAAGGACGATCGCGCCGGGGCGCGGCTCGAGCGTGTCCACGATCTCCTCGACGGTGACGAGCGAGCGCCGCGCCGCGAGCACGGCCTCCTTCTGGACGCCCTGGATCCCCCAGAGCTGCACGTTGCCCTCCCGGTCGGCCTGTTGTGCGTGGATCACGGTCACGTCCGGGTTGATCGCGCTGACGGCGGCCAGCGCTCTCGCCCGTGAAGGGGCACTCGATCGTCCGGATCGTCTCGGTCTGCGCGAGCAGGTCGCTGCCCGCGTAGCCGCGGAGCACGGCGAAGGGGAGGCCGGACGCACCCGCCGCGTAGCGGTTCGCCATCCCCGCGTGACTGTGCTCCTCGAGCTCGAGCGGGCCGGGCCAGCCGTGCTCGACGGCGTCTCGGAAGCGGTGCAGGCTGCCGACGCCGGGGTTGCCGCCCCACGAGAAGACGAGCTTGCGGGCGCAGCCCATCCCGATCATCTGGTCGTAGATCAGGTCGGGGGTCATCCTGATCAGCGTCAGGTCGCGCCGCCCCTGGCGAATCGAGCTCGTGGGCGGCCGCGAACGGAATAAGATGCGTGAAGCCCTCGAGCGCCACCGAGTCGCCGTCCCGCACCAGGTCACCGATCGCCTCGGCGAGGGGAACGACCGTGGCGGTGGCGGCTGGGGATGCGGTCATGTTCGGTTCGCGTACTTCCGTGCTCAGAGCGAACACGATAAGCGTCAACCGCCCACGGCGTCAACGGGGGTCGTGCGGAGGGAGATGTCCGCCAGGCGCACAGGCGGTCGTTTGACGGACGGGTCGGTGTGTGGTTCGATCGGGATCCGTGCGGATCGGCGTCCTCGTCCCCAACAGCGGCCCGTTCCCCCTCGAGCTCGGCATCCCGGCGATGGCGAGAGCGGCGGAAGCGGCGGGCTTCGACTCGCTCTGGGTCAGCGATCACATCGTCCTGCCCGAGACGATCGAGTCGCACTACCCGTTCGCCGCGGACGGCCGCGCGACCTGGGCGACCGACACCCCGTACGTGGACGCGCTGATCGCGCTGGCCCTGATGGCGGCGGCGACCGAGCGAGCCACCCTCGGCACCGCGGTGCTCGTGCTCCCGCTCCGCAACCCGGTGGTCTTCGCCAAGCAGGCCGCCTCGATCGACATCGCGAGCGGCGGCCGGCTCCGGCTCGGCGTCGGTGCCGGCTGGCTCGAGGAGGAGTTCGCTGCGCTCAACGTCCCCTTCGAGAAGCGCGGCGGCCGGCTCGTCGAGTGGATGGAGATCGCCCGCGACTGCTGGACGGGCCGGCCGCAGGCCCACCAGAGCGAGCGCTACACGCTGCCGGCGGGCACGCTCTGCCTGCCTGCGCCCGCTGCCCCGATCCCCTTCCTGATGGGCGGCCACTCGCCCGCGGCGCTGAAGCGCGCCGGCACGCGCGCCGACGGCTGGCTCGCGCAGCAGTCGCTGGACGCGCTCGACCCGGCGCGCGCTCGCCGAGGCGGCGGCCGCGATGAGGGCGGCCGCGAGCGAGGCCGGGCGCGACCCGGCTGCGCACCAGGTCGTCCTCCGGCTGGTCGACTCGGCCGGCCGGGCCGACGAGGTCGCCGCGGCCCTGCCCGCGCTCGCCGAGGCGGGCGTGGACGAGATCGTGGTCAACGTGGACTGGGCCCGCGGCGACGCCGCCGAGGCCTACGCCCGCATCACGGCCTGATGCACGACCTCGCCGGAAAGACCGTCCTCCTCACGGGTGCCTCGCGCGGGATCGGCGCCGCGACGGCCCGGGCGCTCGGCGCCGCCGGAGCAAGCGTCGTCGCCCACTACGGCGGCCACCGCGAGGGGGCCGAGGAGGCCGTCGCCGCGATTCCCGAGAACCGGCGGCTGCTCGTGCAGGCGAACCTGGCGCGAGCCCGGCGCGGCCCGCGCGCTCTGGCAGGAGGCGCTGGCCTGGCACGGGCGCGTCGACGTGCTCGTCGCCAACGCGGCGACGATGCCCGACGACGCCGTTCGACGGCGCGGACGACGACTGGGACGAGGGCTGGGAGACGGCCCTCCGCGTCAACGTGCTCGAGCCGGCGAGCCTGATCCGGCGAGGCGCGTCGGCCACTTCCGCGAGCAGGGCGGCGGCGTGCTCGTCACGCTCTCGAGCTGGGCGGCCCAGCGCGGCTCGGCCCTCTCGCACCTCGGCGCCTACGCGGCCTCGAAGGCCGCGCTCGCCAACCTGACCCAGACGGTCGCGCGCAACTACGCCGCCGAGGGCGTGCTCGCCCATGTCGTCGCGCCGGGGATCGTCCGCACCCGCCTCTCGGAGGCCTCGGCCGCGGCCCGGGGCGGGATCGAGGGCATCAACGCGGTGCTCGCGATGGGGGAGATGGCGCCGCCCGAGGAGGTGGCCGAGCTGATCGCCTACCTGGCCACCGGCACCTGCCGGCACCTGACCGGCGCCACCCTGGACCTGAACGGTGCCAGCAACGTCCGCTGACCACGCCGCCCGCGGCTCGCTCGTCGTCGGCGGGGCGAAGGGGATCGGCCGCGCGATCGCGCGGGCGCTCGCGGAGCGGGGCGACGAGACCGTCGTCGCCGACCTCGACCTCGCCGCGGCCGAGGCGTGCGCGGCCGAGCTCGCCGGCGAGGGGCATGACGGCCCGCGCGGTCGAGCTCGACGTCACCGACGTCGCCGCCGTCCGCGCGACCGTCGCCGCGGTCGACGCCGAGACGCCGCTCGCGCACCGTGGTCGCCAACGCGGGCGTCGCGTTCCGCCGCCCGCTCGTCGAGGTCGAGCCCGAGGAGTACGACCGGCTGATGGCCGTGAACGTGCGCGGCGTCTTCTTCGTCGTCCAGGCCGCGCTCCGGGCGCTCGGCCCGCGCGGCCGGCGGCAGCATCGTCACCGTCTGCTCCACGTCCGGCTTCACCGCCTCGACCGGGGAGCTTGACCGCCTACGACGCCTCCAAGGGGGCCGTGCGGCTGCTCACCCAGGCCGCGGCGAAGGAGGCGGCGCCGACCGGCGTCCGCGTGAACGCGGTCGCGCCGGGAACGGTCGAGACCGACCTGACCCGCGGGCTCGCGAGCCCCGAGGAGCTCGCCGCGCTCGGCCACACGCGGATCCCGCTCGGCCGCCTCGGCCGGCCGGAGGAGATCGCCGCCGCGGTCGCGTTCCTCTCCTCCGACGCCGCGTCGTACGTGACCGGCCACGTGCTCGTCGTGGACGGAGGCTGGCTCGCGTGAGGATCGGCACCACCTTGACACGCTTTCGGCCAAGGTTCACTATGCGTACATCACGACCGCCCTGCGAACGTTTTCCGGTGAGACCACCCTGCGGCCCGAGCACCCCCCAGCGATGAGCGATGCGCCCGTGGCCGAGCCCGCGCCGCGTGGCGATCCTGTCGTCGAGCTGCGCGGGATCCGCAAGTCGTTCGGCGCCCTCGAGGTGCTGCACGGCGTCGACCTGACCGTGCACACGGGCGAGCACGTCGTCATCTTCGGGCCGTCCGGCTCGGGCAAGTCGACCGTGCTCCGGACGATCAACCTGCTCGAGGAGCCGAACGAGGGCTCGGTCCGCGTGCTCGGCGTCGAGTACGGCCCCGGCCTCCCCGGCGTCAAGGCCGAGAAGCGCGGCGGCCCGGTGCAGCTCCGGCGCCACGTCGGGATGGTCTTCCAGCAGTTCAACCTCTTCCCGCACCTGACCGCGCTCCACAACGTCTCGCTGCCGCTCCGAGCCGCCAAGAAGCTGTCCCGGAAGGACGCCGAGGAGAAGGCGGCGCACGCGCTCCAGCAGGTCGGCCTCCTCCGCTGGGCGGGCCACTACCCGGCGCAGATGTCCGGCGGCCAGCAGCAGCGCGTCGCGATCGCCCGGGCGCTCAGCCTCGACCCGAAGGTGATGCTCTTCGACGAGCCGACCTCCGCGCTCGACCCGGAGCTCGTCGGCGAGGTGCTCGCGGCGATGCGCGAGCTCGCCGAGAGCGGGATGACGATGGTGATCGTCACCCACGAGCTCGGCTTCGCCCGCGAGATCGGCGACTTCAACGTCTTCATGGACGAGGGCGTGATCGTCGAGTCCGGCCGCCGCGGCTTCTTCGACCGCTGCGAGAGCCCGCGCACGACGCCAGTTCATCGAGGCCGTCCTGTGAGCCTGCTCGCCGCGTACGACTGGTGCCTCGTCTGGGAGAACCAGGAGCGACCTCGCCCGCGGCCTCCTGACCGCGATCGAGGTCGCCGGCGGTCGCGCTCGTGATCTCGGTCGTCGTCGGGATCGCTGCTCGCGCTCGTCCGGATGAGCAAGCCGCCGTTCTCGTGGTTCGCGCCTGGTCTACGTCAACGTCTTCCGCGGCGTCCCCGCGCTCGTCAGCGTGATCTGGGTCTACTTCGGCGTCTCGCTCCTGCTCGGGATCAACTTCACCGTCTTCCAGGCGGGCGTGATCGCGCTCGTCCTCCTCTACGGCGCGTTCATCTCCGAGATCTACCGCGCCGCGCTGCTCGCGATCCCGAAGGGGCAGCGCGAGGCCGGGCTCGCGGTCGGGATGCATCCGCTCCGCGATCTTCGTCCAGGTGATGCTTCCCCCAGGCGACGAAGATCGCGATCCCGAACATCGGGAGCATGTTCATCGGGATGATCAAGGACACGTCGACGTTCACCGTGATCGGCCTGCTCGAGGTCGCTGCGCGTGACCCAGAACATCAACTCGATCACGTTCCAGCCGTTCGTCCTCTTCACGGCGGCGGCGACGATGTACGTCCTCGCCACCTTCTTCTTCGACTTCGTCTTCCGGGTGATCGAGGCGGCGATGACGATCCCGCCCGGCGGTCGGGGTGGCGGGGATCTTCTCGCGCCGCCGCCACCGGCGGATCGACCTCGTCGTCAAGCAGGTCGAAGCGCTGTCGGGCAGGACCTAGCGTTGGGTATCCACGGCCACCGGGCCATCAACAGGGAGGGCATGCACGTGAACACCACCAAGGCGCGGCTCCGGCTCGTCGGAGTCCTGCTTCCGCTCGTGGCGCTCGCCGTCACGGCGATCGTCGCGTCGGGGGCGTCGGCCCAGCCGGCGAAGAACCCCTACAAGCTGAACAAGGAGGGCACCCTGCACCGTGGGGATGACGCTCCAGTTCAAGCCGCAGATGTACCTGGACGCCAAGGGCAAGCCGGCCGGCTACGACGTCGATCCTCGTCAAGCCGCTCGCGAAGCAGATGGGCGTCAAGCTCGACATCCAGAACCTCGACTTCACCGGCCTGATCCCGGGCCTCGTCTCGAAGAAGTTCGACATGGTCTCGGTCGGGCTCTCGAACACGCCCGAGCGGCGGAAGGCGGTCACGTTCAGCCGTCCCTACGTCCCGTACGCCCAGATCCTCGCCGCCGCGAAGAGCGACAAGACCGCGGCGACGGTCGCGTGCCTGGAACAACTCGGACAAGCGGATCACCTCGCTCCAGGGGTCGACCGCCGAGCAGCTCGTCCAGAAGACGTTCCCGAACGCCGAGTCGGCGTCGTTCCCCGACCAGAACGCGGCCTTCCTCGAGGTCGCCACCGGCCGCGCCAACGGGATCGTGGTCGAGAACTACCTGCTCGCCCAGTTCAACAAGTCGAACGGGAACAAGCTGAAGGAGGTCGCGTTCAAGAAGCCGCTGCACGTCGAGTACGGCTCCTACGCGGTCCAGAAGGGCAACAACGCCCTCGCGCGCTACCTGAGCGCGTTCCTCTGCAAGCAGCAGAAGACGGGTGGGCTCGCGAAGGCCTACAAGGCGACGATCGGGGCTCCGCTCCCGAAGATGCCGGCCTGCCGCTGACCGCGGCAGCCCGACCTTGCACGACCGCCGCCGGCGCAGCCCTCGGGCCCGCCGGCGGCGGCATTTCTCCCTCCCCCACCTCTCACACACCACCCAACCACGAGAAGGAGCACTTCGATGAGGACGACGACCTGGCGCTGGCTACCGCTCTTCCTGGCCGCGATCCTGCTGACCCTGGCCGCCGGCTGCGGCGGCGACGACAACGGCGACGCAGGTGACTCCGGCGACACGACGGCCGCCGAGACCACCGCCGACACCGCCGACCTGGGCCTGCATCGAGCCAGGCAAGCTGGTGGTCGGGATGACGCTCCAGTTCGAGCCGCAGATGTACCTCGACGGACGGCGAGCCCGCCGGCTACGACGTCGAGCTGCTGAAGCATGCTGGCCGACGAGCTCGGGCGTCGAGCTCGACATCCAGAACCTCGACTTCAACGGCCTGATCCCGGGCCTCGTCTCGAAGAAGTTCGACATGGTCTCGGTCGGCCTCTCGACACACCGACGAGCGGCGGCAGGCGGTCGACTTCAGCCGCGAGTACGTCCCCTACGCCCAGATCCTCGGGGCGAAGAAGGGCGACGCGACCGAGGCGACGATCGAGGCCTGGAACGCCGCCGGACAAGACGATCACCTCGCTGCAGGGCTCGACCGCGGAGAAGCTCGTCGCGGAGCACCTTCCCGAACGCCAAGTCGAAGCGCCTTCCCCGACCAGAACGCCGCGTTCCTCGAGGTCTCCACGGGCCGCGCGGACGGGATCGTGGTCGAGAACTACCTGCTCGCGCAGTTCAACAAGTCGAACGACGACGCGCTCGCAGAGGTCGCGTTCGCCGGAGCCGCTCCCGGTCGCGTACGGCTCCTACGCCGTCCAGAAGGGCAACGACGCCCTGGCCGACCGGCTGAGCGAGTTCATCTGCGAGCAGCAGGACGAGCGGCGAGCTCGCCTCGACCTACGAGGAGACGATCGGCGCTCGCGCTGCCGGAGATGCCGGACTGCTGCGCAGCCCGCCGCCGGCACCTGCCGGCCCCGGCGCCTGGCGTCCGCCAGGCGCTGACGACCGCTGAGACGCACGACCTCCTCGTCGTCGGCGGCGGCCCTGCGGGGCTCGCCGCCGCCGACGAGGCGGCGCGCGCTCGGGCTCTCGGTCGCGCTCGTCGACGAGCGCCCGACGTTCGGCGGGCAGATCTACAAGCAGCCCGGGCCCGGCTTCCGCGATCACCGACCCGGCTGCCGCTCGGCGCCGACCACGTCGCGCGGCCGCGAGCTGATCGAGGCGGCCGAGCGCTGCGGGCGCCGAGCTGCTGCCCCGGACGAGTGCGATCGCGATCGACGGCACCAGCGTCGTGCTCGTCGAGGACGAGCGGGTCGCCCGCACGCGTCGAGGCGCGGCGCGTGCTGATCGCGCCCGGCGCCCACGACCGGCCCGTCGTCTTCCCCGGCTGGACGCTCCCCGGCGTGATCACGGCCGGCGGCGCCCAGACGCTCGTCAAGACCCAGCGCGTCCTGCCCGGGCGAGCGGATCGTCTTCGCCGGCAGCGGCCCGCTCGCGCTCGCCTTCCCGGCGCAGCTGCGCGGCTACGGCGCCAACGTGACCCTCGTGCTCGAGGCCGGGCCCGCGCCCGGCCCCGTCGACGTGCTGCGCCTGCTCGGCGCCGCGCGCGGCAACGTCAACCTGCTCCGCGACGCGCCTCGCTACCGCTCGACGCTCCTGCGCGAGCGGGTGCCGCTCCGCTACCGGCGCGATCGTCGTGCGCGCCGAGGGCGACGGGCGCGTCGAGGCGGTCGTCCACGCCGCAGGTCGACCGCGACTGGCGTCCGGTCGCCGGGCACCGAGGAGCGCATCGAGGCCGACACGCTCTGCGTCGGCTACGGCTTCTTCCCCTCGGTCGAGCTGCTGCGCGCTCGCCGGCTGCGAGCTTCGCCTACGACGAGGATCTCGGCGGCCCGGTCGTCGTGCTCGACGAGTGGCAGCGCACGACGCGCGCCCGGGCGTCCTCGCCGCCGGCGACGGCACCGGCGTCGCGGGCTCGTACGTCGCGATCGACGAGGGCCGGCTCGCCGCGCTCGGCGCCGCGCTCGACCTCGGCGCGCTCGCGCAGGCAGCGGCGCGCCGAGCTGGCGCCGCCGATTCGCGCCCGCCTGCGCCGCAAGGAGCGCTTCCGCGGCGCGCTCGCGGCGGCTGCACCGCGTCGGCGCCGGGATCTACGAGCTGGCCGACGCCCGACACCGTCGTGTGCCGCTGCGAGGAGGTGACGCGCCGGCGCGCTCGCCGAGGCGGTCGCCGCCACCGCCGACGTCAACATCGTCAAGACGCTCACCCGCGTCGGCGATGGGCCTCTGCCAGGGCCGCAACTGCCAGCGCCAGGTCGCGCGCCGCGATCGCGCGCCAGCCACGGCGCTGCCCGATCGCCGACGGTGCCGTTCGCGACGCCGCGCGCGCCGGTGCGGCCCGTGCCGATCGGCGCGATCGCGGACGTCGACGCTCGAGGACGGAGGGTTCTTCACCCGTGACGACTGAGGCCCCGCCCCCGGGGCTGGCGCCCGCGCCGCGCTGCGCGCGCCGCTCCCCGCCGAGCACCGACGTCCTGATCGTCGGCGGCGGCCTCGCCGGCGCCGCGCTCGCCTACTACCTCGCCCGCGCCGGGCGTCGAGTGCGTGCTCGTCGAGCGCGACCGAGCTGAACCGGCGAGGCCTCGGGCACGAACGCGGGCAGCTTCCACTTCCAGATCGCGCTCCACCAGCTGACCGCGCTCGAGACCGGCAACGTGCGGCGAGCGGCTGCAGACCGAGGTGCGCCTGCACGCGCGAGGCCGCCGAGGTGTGGAAGACGCTCGAGCGGGAGCTCGACGGCGCCGCTCGACATCCACATCACCGGCGGGCTGATGGTCGCCGAGACCGCAGGCCGAGCTGCGGCTCCTGCACGACAAGAACGCGAGATCGAGGAGGAGGCCGGGCTCGAGACCCACGTGCTCGAGGGCGCCGAGCTGCGCGCGTTCGCGCCCTACCTCGCCGACGACCTGCTCGGCGCGACCTGGTGCCCGGACGAGGGGCACGCGAACCCGATGCTCTCCGCGCCGCTCTTCGCGCTGCCGCGCGCAGCGAGGCGGGTGCGCAGCTGCGCACGCACGCCGAGGTGCGCGCGGATCGACGTGCACGCCCGACGTGCCCGCCGCGCGCTTCACCGTCCGACACCGACGGCGGGCACGATCCGCGCCCAGCCGGATCGTCAACGCCGCCGGCGCGTGGGCCGACGACCTCGCCGCGCTCGTCGGCCTCCGCCTCCCGATCCGCGCCGAGGGCCTGCACCTGAACGTGACCGAGCCGCGCGAGCACGTGCTCGTCGCCGATGGTGCAGCACATCGGCCGCCGCCTGACGCTGAAGCAGTCCGGCGAACGACACCTTCATCATCGGCGGCGGCTGGCCCGCCCGCCCCGAGGAGCCGCCCCGGCCGCTTCTCGACCACCTGGGACGAGCGCCGCGGGCAACGTCGCGATCGCGCTGCGGGTCGATGCCGCTGCTCGCCGACGTGCGGCTCGTGCGCACGTGGTCGGGCGTGATGGCCTTCACCGACGACCTCGCCCCGATCGTGGGCGAGTCGGCGCGCGTCCCCGGCTTCTTCACCCTGATCGCGACCACCGGCTTCACGCTCAGCCCGCTGATGGCGCAGCTCCTCGCCGAGGAGCTCGCGACCGGCCGCGGCAAGATCCCGCCCGAGTACGCGGTCGACCGCACCCCGGTCGGCAGGCCGCGGCCATCTGACGACGACCGACCGAACGAGGAGACATGGACAGAAACGACGTTCAGTGGCGCGGCTACTGGCCCGCCTGCCCGACGCCCTTCCGCGAGGACGGCAGCTTCGACCCGGAGACGATGCGCGCCCTGCTCGACTTCTACGTCGGCGAGGGGATGCACGGCGATCTTCGTCAACGGGACGAGCGGCGAGTGGTTCTCGCAGACGCCCGACGAGCGGCGCCTGGTCGCCGAGACCGCGATCGACGCAGGTCGCCGGCCGCGATCACGGTCGTCGTCGGCTGCACCGTCGTACACCGCCGCGCGAGGCCGCCGAGCTCGGCCGCCACGCGCTCGCCGGCGGGCGCCGACGGGATCGGCTCGACGCCGCCGCCCTACTCGAAGACCTACCCGGACGAGACCGTCGCAGTACTTCCGGGACATCTCGGACGGGGTCGACGGGCCGGTGATGGTCTACAACTGGCCGCACGGCAGCAGCGTCGACATCGGCCCCGACCTCGCCGAGCGGCTCGTCGACGTCGAGAACGTCGTCGCGATCAAGGACAGCACCCCGGACTTCGACCAGTTCTCCGAGACGGTGCGTCGCGTCGTCGGCCGCGTCCGCGTCTTCGGCCCGTTCATGTCGGTCGCCGGGCTCGAGCTGCTGCTCGACGGCGGGCGGCGACGGCTTCATCGGCGGCGGCTCGCTCTTCGGCGCGCCCGACGCCGAGTTCTGGGAGAACGTCTGGCGCGGCGACATCGACGCCGCGCGCGCCCACGCCGTCCGCACCGACGAGCTCTTCCCGAAGCTCTGGCTCCCCGGCGGCTGGGGCGGCCACTTCGGCGCCTACCAGAGCCAGCTGAAGGCCCTGATGGCGATGCTCGGCCAGCCCGGCGGCACGCCGTGCGCGCCGCCGCGGCTCCCCGTCACCGACGAGGCGAGCCTCGCCCGGATGCGCGAGGTGCTCGAGGAGACGGGCCTGCTCCCGCAGGCGGTCGGCCGCGTGAGCGTCTTCCGCGGGGTCGACCACATCGGCGATCGGCGTCGGCGACGTCGACGAGGCGATCGCCTTCTACGGCCGCGCACGTCGGCTTCGACGACGTCCGCTTCGACTGGACCGGGGAGGTGCCGGGGATCGAGGCGCTCGCCGGGCGCGGCCGCCGAAGGCGCGGATCGCGATGCTCGCGAGCGGCGCTGCGACGCCCCGTCGGCCCCGGCCGGATCAAGCTCGTCCAGGTCCTCGACGGCGACGGCCCGCCGCCGCCACCCGAGGGCCAGGCGTGGGGCGAGGTCGGCGTCTGCGAGATCTGCCTCCACGTCCGCGGGGTCGAGGACGTCCACGCGCGCGCTCGTCGCCGCCGGCTGCGAGGAGCTGATGCCGCCGATCAGCGCCGTCCGTCGTCCCGCACGACGTCTCCCTCGACATCTCCTACGTCGCCGATCCCGTGGGGCACGAAGCTCGAGCTGATCGAGTGGACGGGCCTCTGGCGCTCGCTCCCCGGCCCGGCGCGGCCGGAGGGCGTCAACCACGTCGCCTTCGGCGTCACCGACATGGCCCGCACCCGCGCCTTCTACGACCGGCTCGGCTTCACCGAGCTCCTGTTCGAGTCGACCGAGTTCTTCGACCCGATGGCGCCCTGGTACCGGGCCCCCTGGTACGAGGGCGAGCTGCCCGCGCAGCACATGACGATGCCGATGCGCGCCGCAGGGCGCCGCGATCGAGCCGGTCGTCCTCGACCCGCCCGGCCACGACTGCCGCGGCGAGTGGGGCCACCTCGGGCCGATGGAGTTCGCGGTCGGCGTGGCCAGCCTCGAGGCCGGCGATCGCCGAGCTCGGGGCGTCTGGGAGTCGAGCTCGCAGGCGAGCCGCAGACGGTCGACGTCGGCTCCGGCGAGTGGCGCTACGCCTACTTCGCGGAGCCGGACGGCAACTACGTCTCGCTCGTGGAGGCGCGCTACTAGTGCGCCTGCCGCTGAAGCACGGGCTCGAGCGCGGCCCCGCCGTCGAGCTGGAGCTGGACGGGCGCCCCGTCACCGCCCACGAGGGCGAGAGCGTCGCCACGCTCCTCTTCGCGGAGGGGCACGTGACCACCCGCTGGACGCAGGGCGGCGAGCCGCGCGGCGTCTTCTGCGGGATGGGCGTCTGCTTCGACTGCCTCGTCGTCGTCGACGGCGTTCCCAACACCCGCGCCTGCGTCACCTGGGTGCAGCCCGGGATGCGCGTCCAGCGCCAGAACGGCCTCGTCCCACTGAAGGAGCAGCCCTGATGCAGATGTACGTGAACGGCGAGTGGCGCGGCGCGGCCCGCGAGGAAGAGGTGCGGAGCCCCTTCGACGGCGAGGTCGTCGACACGGTCCCGGTCGCGGGCGCGGCCGACGCCGAGGCGGCGCTCGCCGCCGCGGTCGAGGGTGCCCGCGCGATGCGCGCCCTCTCGGCCTACGAGCGGAGCGAGATCCTGCGCCGGGCCGCGGACGGGATCGAGGCCGGGATCCCCGAGCTGGCGCGGACGATCGCGCTCGAGGTCGGCAAGCCGCTGCTCGAGGCGACGAACGAGGCGAAGCGGATCCCCGACCTGCTCCGGGTCAGCGCCGCCGAGGGCGCCCGGATGCACGGCGAGACCGTGCCGGTCGACGCGGCCGCCGGGGGCGCGGGGAAGCTCGCGTTCACGCTCCGCCAGCCCTGCGGGATCGTCGTCGCGATCACGCCGTTCAACTACCCGGCCCTGCTCGTGATGCACAAGGTCGGGCCGGCGCTCGCCGCCGGGAACGCCGTCGTGCTCAAGCCCGCGCGGCAGACGCCGCTGACGGCGCTCTTCCTGACGCGGGCGCTCCTCGACGCGGGCCTGCCCGAGCACGGGCTCCAGTGCCTCACCGGCCCGGGCTCGGAGCTCGGCGACGTCCTCTGCGCCGACCCGCGCGTGCGCAAGATCAGCTTCACGGGCTCGACCGCGATCGGCGAGCGGATCACCCGCGTCGCCGGCGTCAAGCGGCTCTCGCTCGAGCTCGGCTCCAACTGCCCCCTGATCGTGCTCCCCGACGCCGACGTGGAGCAGGTGGCGGCGGCGACCCTGACCGGCGGCTACGTCAACGCGGGCCAGGTCTGCATCTCCGTCCAGCGCGTCCTCGTCGACCGTTCGATCTACGCCGACTACGTCGACGCGCTCACCCCACTCGTCGCAGGCCTGCGGACGGGGCATCCGCTGGCCGAGGGGACGGGCTCGGCCCCGTGATCTCCGAGGCCGAGGCGGAGCGCGTCGAGCGGACGATCAGCGACGCGGTCGCGGGCGGCGCGACGCTGCTCACCGGCGGCGGCCGCGAGGGCGCCGTCGTCGCGCCCACGCTCGTCGGCGACGTCGACCCGGGGATGGAGCTCTCGCGCAGCGAGCTCTTCGGCCCCGCGGTTGCGCTGACCCCGGTCTCGGGGATCGACGAGGCGATCGCGCTCGCGAACGACAGCGAGTACGGCCTCGGCGCGGGCCTCTTCACCTCCGACCTCGGGAGCGCGCTCCGCTTCGCGAAGGAGGTCGACTCCGGCTCGATCCAGATCAACTCCTCGCCGCTCTGGCGCGCCGACCTGATGCCCTACGGCGGGCTGAAGGGGAGCGGGATCGGCAAGGAGGGCCCGAGCTCGGCGATCGAGGAGATGACCGAGCTGAAGACGGTCGTCTTCCACTCGTAGCTCGCGCCTGCCCTCGCGCCCGGCCGAACGGGACGTGGCCGAAAGGCGGGGACTGTCCCCGAATGTGACAATTCTGCAACTTTTCGTCCACAGGCTCTCGCCGCGGGCGGGCTAGGCGGGAGCGGCGCTGAAGCGCTCGGCGGCGAACGGCGCCAGGTCGTACGGGATCTCGCGCCCCCGCGCCAGCTCGGCGACGAGCTTCCCCAGCAGGGGCGCGGCGGTGAAGCCGAGGTAGGGGAACGAGGCGACGAAGAAGCCGGGGACGCCCTCCAGCTCGCCGAGGATCGGCCGGTGGTCGGGGGTGCCGTTGCAGACCCCCGTCCAGACGCGGAGGAGCCGCACGCCCGAGAGCGCGGGGACGACGTGGCTCGCGACGCGCATGTTCGCGTGCAGCGACGTGTAGCTCATCCCCGGCCTGCCGGTCTCCGGGTCGGCGCGGGAGGGCCAGCCGCCGCCGATCAGGACCGAGCCGACCGCGGACTGCTTCAGCGTCAGCCGTTCGCCCGCGTAGTAGACGAGGTGGCGGAGGAGCGGTGCCACCGGCTCGGTCACGTGCGCCTGCAGCGGCCAGCTCTCGACCGGCAGGGGCACGCCGACGAGCGCGGCGACGTCCCCGGCCGCGATCCCGGCGCAGTCGACGATCCGCTCGCACTCGACCGGCCCGGCGGAGGTCTCGACCCGGAAGCCGGCCGAGGTCTGCTCGATCGCGTGCAGCTCGACGCCGGCCTCGATCCGCGCCCCGTGCGCGCCGCGCGGCGCGCGCGAAGGTCGGCGCCGCGAGCAGCGGGTTCGCCTTCCCCTCGACGGGACAGAGGAGGCCGCCGCGCATCCCCTCGGAGAGGTACGGCGCGACGCGGCGCAGGTCGGCGGCGTCGAGCAGCTCTACCTCGAGCCCGGCCTCGCGCTCGACCGCGGCCTTTCGCTCCATCGCCTCCAGGTCGGCGTCGGTGTCGGCGGCGAGGAGCCCGCCGGTCAGCTTCACCTCGAGGTCTGTGCCGAGCTCCGCGCCGAGCTCCTGCCAGCGCTCGACCGCCCCGACGAGGAGCGGGATCGTCGAGGGCGCCCAGGAGCGCGCCCACTCCTCGCCCTCGACCACGAACGGCTCGAACTGGATCTGGACGTGGAAGCCGCCCGCGTTCCGGCCGGAGGCCTCCGAGTTGAGGCCGCCCCGGTCGACGAGGAGCACGTCGACCCCCGCGCGCGCCAGCTCGTAGGCGGCCGCGCAGCCCGTCAGCCCGCCGCCCACGACGAGGACGTCGCAGTGGCGCGGCGTCCGGCTAGAGTCGCTCAAGGTCTGTCGCCCACGTCTGCAAGGAGAACATGATGCCCGCCGCCGAGTTCCGTGGAAGCTACTCCGTGATCGTGACCCCGTTCACCGAGGACGGCTCGGCGGTCGACGTGGAGGCGACGAAGCGCTTCCTCGACTGGCAGCTCGAGAACGACGTCCCCGGCGTGATCGTGCTCGGGACGACCGGCGAGTTCCTGACCGTGACCCCGGAGGAGCGAGAGCTGCTCGTGCGGACGACGGTCGAGCACGTGGCGGGACGGATGCACGTCCTCGTCGGCGCGATGAACGCCTCGACCCCGGTCGCCGTGGGGCACGCGCGCCAGGCGGAGCAGCTCGGCGCCGACGGCCTGATGATCGTCCCGCCCTACTACTACACGCCCACCGAGGACGAGATCTTCGGCTACTACAAGGCGATCGCTGAGGCCGTCTCGCTCCCGATCATGCTCTACAACAACCCGGTCACCTCCAACGTGGACATGTCCGCCGCGCTCGTCGGCCGCCTCACCCGCGCCTTCGAGAACGTGCGCTACATCAAGGAGGCGAGCATGGACGTGGCCCGGGTCTACGACATCGTCGAGGAGACCGAGGGCCTGATGAACGTCTTCGCGGGCGAGCGGATCGTCGAGTCGTTCCTGCTCGGCGCCGTGGGCTACGTGAACCCGTACGGGAACTACATCCCGCGCGCGTCCGCCCGGATCTGGGACTTCCTCGTCGCGGGCCGGATCGACGATGCGAAGCGGATCCAGCGGCTGATCACGAAGCTCGACCACGTGATCGCCGAGGGGCATCCGACCTACGGGCACCAGTGCTACTCGAAGGCGCTCGCCGCCGCCGCCGGGCACCCGGTCGGCGACGTCCGGCCCCCGCTGACCACCTTCGCCGAGCTCGGCGAGGAGGGACGCACGCGGGTCGCCCAGATCACCGCCGTGATGGCCGAGCTCGAGACGCTGATGGACGAGCTCGAGCGCACCGCACTCGCCTCGGCCTAGCCTCGCGTCGCCGGTTCCTCCGCGCTTCCCGTTCGGGCTTGACCGGCCCGCGGGCGAAGCGTAGGTTTGGCGGATAACCGTTTCGCGCACGAACGTGCGCATCGCGAACAATGCGGACGGCCCCACCAGACCGGGAGAGAGAGCGATGAGCAGCTACGAGCAGGACTCCGCCCAGACCACACCCGACCCGGCAACCACCACCACGAGCCGCAAGCGCCTGCTCCAGGCCGGTGGGCTCGGGCTGATCGGCGCCACCACGCTCGGTCTCGCCGGGTGCATGGGGGGCGACGACGACGACTCGAACGCCGCCGCCGCCGCGACGACGACCGCCGCGACGGGCAACGCGGCCTCGGGCGAGTCGATCCTCGACAAGTGGACGCGCGACAAGACGGCCAAGCTCGGCGTCGACCTCAGCTTCCCGCCGCTCCAGTTCAAGGACGACAACGGCAAGCCGACCGGGTACCAGATCGAGGTGACCGAGCTGATGATGAAGGAGCTCGGCGTCACCCCGGAGTACGTCGAGACGCCCTTCGCCCAGCTCTTCCCGGGCCTCTCCGCGGGCAAGTTCGACATGCTCGGGATCGCGGTCACGATCCTCCCCTCGCGGGCGCTGCGCGGCTCGTTCGCGGACGTGCCGGCGTTCTACGAGTCGAACGTCGTCGTGGTCAAGAGCGACTCCAGCGCGACGAGCCTCGCCGACCTCGACACGTCGAAGTTCGCCGTGCTCCAGGGCAGCTCGCAGGCCGCGAGCGGCCGCTCGATCTTCCCGAACGCGAGCTTCAGCGAGTTCGCCTCCGAGACGGACGCGGCGACCGAGGTCTCCGTCGGCCGCTCGGACGCGGCGATCTTCAGCGAGTTCTCGACCTCCTCGGTGCTCGGCGACAACGCCGACCTGAAGGCGCTCGACGTGCCGCCGCTCTTCGTGGACGCGAACAGCTACTTCATGAAGGAGGGCGACCACAAGCTCTGGCTCTGGGTCTCCAACTGGCTCCGCTACCAGGCCTCGCACAAGACGTTCGAGAGCCTCTGGGAGAAGTGGGTCGTCCCGAACACCTCCAAGTTCAACCTCCAGACCGCCGTCGTCGGGATCAACGGCGACGCCACCCCGATCACCTGATCGACCACCAGCACGATGCCTCCCGGGGGCGAGCCCGGGAGGCAGCTCGACCCGCCCAACCCCGATGACGACCGCGCTCGCATACCAGTTCTCCTGGGGGCCCGTCCTCGACCGCTGGGACCTCTTCCTCCTCGGGGCGTGGCTCGACGTCTGGGTGACGGCGATCTCGTTCCTGCTCGCCTGCGCGATCGGGATCGGGCTCGCGGTGATGCGCGTCT
This sequence comes from uncultured Gaiellaceae bacterium, assembly GCA_963846665.1. Classification (GTDB taxonomy): domain Bacteria; phylum Actinomycetota; class Thermoleophilia; order Gaiellales; family Gaiellaceae; genus Gaiellasilicea. The sequence continues at coordinate 1,551,538 of CAWJWW010000002.1, read as the reverse complement.
CCGGGATCCCGCTCCTGCGCGCGCCCGCGTTCGTCTTCGTCCAGATCCTCCGCGGCGTCCCGCTGCTCGTCTTCCTCTACTGGGTCTACTTCGGGCTCGCGATCGTCGCCGGGATCAACTTCAGCCCCGTCCAGGCCGGGATCGTCGCGCTCACCCTGACCGGGGCGGCCTACACCGCCGAGATCTTCCGCGCCGGCCTGCTCGCGATCGAGACCGGGCCAGGCCGAGGCCGCGCGGTCGCTCGGGCTGAGCCGGATCGGCACCTACCGCCACGTGCTCCTCCCGCAGATGACCCGGCTCGTCGTGCCGCCGCTCGGGAACACGTTCGTCGGGCTGCTCAAGGGCGCGACGCTGCTCTCGATCATCGCGGTCCACGACATGGTCCGGGTCGCGAACGACCTCAACATCAACTTCTTCACGCCCTTCGAGGCGTTCACCGCGGTGGCGCTGATCCTGATCGGCCTCGTCGCGCTCTTCTCCGCGGCCGTGACCGTCCTCGAGCGGGTGCTGGCGCTCCCGTGATCGTCGGCTACACCTTCCGCTGGGAGCTCGTCCCGGACTCCGCCGGCGCGCTCGCGGACGGGCTCGGGATCACGCTCCAGCTGGCCGCGATCTCCTTCGTGCTCTCGCTCGCGCTCGGGCTCGTGGTCGCGCTGATGCGGCTCGCGCCCTCGCGCCCGGTTCGTGCCGTCGCCTACGTCTACACGCAGATCTTCCGGGCGCTCTCGCTCTACGTCTACGTCCTCTTCCTCTACTTCGGGCTCGCCGCCGTCTTCGGGCTCGACCTGAGCCGGTTCTCGGCCGGCGTGCTCGCGCTGACCCTGCTGAACAGCGCCTACATGGCGGAGGTCTACCGCGCCGCGATCGGGTCGGTCGATCCCGGCCAGAAGGAGGCGGCGCTCGCGCTCGGGCTCGGGCACATCCGGACGTTCTTCAGCGTGACGCTGCCGCAGGCGGTCCGCGTCGCGGTGCCGGGGCTCGTCAACCAGCTCGTGGACATCATCAAGGACTCCTCGATCGTCGCCGTGATCGGCGTCTTCGACCTGATGGGGACGACGATCCAGCTCGTGAACAGCAAGCGCGCGCCCTTCGAGCTCTACACCGCCACCGCCGTCGCGTACATCGTCCTGATCCTGCTCGTCTCGGGGCTCGCGGCCCTGCTCGAGCGGCGGCTCGGCCGTCACCTCGTGGGCGGGAGCGACGGCCCGGGCCCGCTCGAGCGGATGCGCGCGTACCGCTTCCGCGGGCAGGTGGCGACGTGACCGAGCACGAGCTCGCGTTCGAGGGCCCCGTCGTCGTCGGCGAAGCGATCCAGAAGACCTTCAACAAGGGTCGGCGGGGCCGCGAGGTGCACGTCCTCCGCGGCGTCGACCTGAGCGTCGAGAAGGGCGAGACGCTCGTCGTGATCGGGCCGAGCGGCTCCGGCAAGAGCACGCTCCTCCGCTGCCTCAACTTCATCGCGCCGCCGGACGAGGGCAGCGTTACCTTCCTCGGGCGCACCCTCACGGGCGACGTCCCACGCCGGAACCCGTCGGCGCGGATGCAGTACGAGCGCGAGCTCCGTTACTTCCGCACCCACATCGGGATGGTCTTCCAGCACTTCAACCTCTTCCCGCACATGACCGCGGCCGAGAACGTCGCCCTGGCGCCCATGCGCGCGCTCGGGCTCTCGAAGGCGGAGGCGAAGGAGCGGGCGGTCGAGGAGCTCGATCGCGTCGGGATGGCGGAGAAGGTCGGCTCCTACCCGAGTCAGCTCTCGGGCGGCCAGAAGCAGCGGGTGGCGATCGCCCGGGCGCTCGCGATGCGGCCGCAGCTGATGCTCTTCGACGAGGCGACCTCTGCGCTCGACCCGGAGCTGATCGGAGGCGTGCTCGAGGAGATGAAGCGGCTCGCCGAGTCGGGGATGACGATGATCGTCGTCACCCACGAGATGGGCTTCGCCCGCGAGGTCGGCGACCGCGTGATCTTCATGGACGAGGGCCGGATCGTCGAGGAGGGGCCGGCCCGCGAGCTGATCGAGTCCCCGAAGAACGAGCGCACCCAGGAGTTCCTGAGCGCGATCCTCAGCTAGGCGCGATGAGCCTCTGGAGGCATAGTGTGAACGACCCCGATTTCGAGGAGGCAGTCATCGCCACGGAGACCGAGACCAGCGCCGCCCACGTCGAGGAGGCCGACCGCCGCTTCGTCTTCCACCCCTTCACGCAGCTCGGCGAGCACGAGCAGAGCGGGACGCCGGGGATGATCGTCGAGGGCAAGGGCGCCCGCGTCAGCGACGTCCACGGCCGCTCGTACATCGACGGGATGGCCGGCCTCTGGTGCGTCAACGTCGGCTACGGCCGCGAGGAGCTCGGCGAGGCGATGCGCGCAGCCGCGAGCAAGCTCGGCTACTACCACTCGTTCTCCTCGATGTCGACCGACACGCCGGCGCTCCTCGCCGAGCGCCTGATCGCGATGGCGCCCGCCGGGGATGTCGAAGGTCTTCTACGGCTGCACCGGCTCCGACGCGAACGACACCCAGGTCAAGATCGCCTGGTACTACAACAACGTCCTCGGCCGGCCCGAGAAGAAGAAGATCATCGCCCGGCAACCGCGGCTACCACGGGGTCACCGTGATGTCGGGCAGCCTCACCGGCCTCCCGGGCGTCCACGCGCACTTCGACCTGCCGCTGCCGATGGTGCGGCACACGACGCGCGCCGCACCGGCTCTGGGAGGCCGAGCCCGGGATGAGCGACGAGGACTTCGCCCAGAAGCTCGCGGACGACCTCGAGGCCCTGATCCTCGCCGAGGGCCCCGAGACGATCGCCGCCTTCATCGGCGAGCCGATCCAGGGCGCCGGCGGCGTCCTCGTCCCGCCCGCCGGCTACTGGGCGAAGGTGCAGGAGATCCTGCGGCGCCACGACATCCTCCTGATCGCGGACGAGGTGATCACCGGCTTCGGCCGGCTCGGCAAGTGGTTCGGGAGCGACGTGTTCGAGATCGAGCCCGACCTGCTCACGGTCGCGAAGGGGATCACGTCGGGCTACGTCCCGCTCTCGGCGCTGCATCGTCTCCGACCGCGTCTGGCGCGTGCTCGCCGACGCCGCCGAGACGGCCGGGGTCTTCGGGCACGGCTACACGTACAGCTCGCACCCGCTCGCCGCGGCGGTGGCGATGGCGAACCTCGACCTGATCGAGGGCGAGGGCCTCGTCGCGCAGGCGGCCGAGCGGGGCGCGTTCATGCACGCCCGGCTCCAGGAGGAGCTCGCCGACCACCCGCTCGTCGGGCGAGATCCGGGGCCAGTCGCTGATCGGCGCGCTCGAGTTCGTCCAGGAGCGCTCGCCGGCGACGCCGCTTCGACCCGGTCGCGCAAGGTCGCCGCGCGGGTGACGCGCCGCTGCCTCGAGCTCGGTCTGATCACGCGCGCCCTCCCGGCCTCTGACGCGATCTCGTTCTCGCCGCCCTTCGTCGTCACGGAGGAGGAGCTGGACGAGCTCGTCCGGACGACCCGGCGCGCGGTCGACGAGGTCGCACGCGGAGCTGCGGAGCGAAGGCGTGGTCGGGTGAGCCGGATCGGCCTGATCGTCAACCCGATCGCCGGCATGGGGGGCCGGGTCGGCCTCAAGGGCACGGACGGGCCGGAGGTGCTCGCCCGCGCCCGCGAGCTCGGCGCGACCCCGCTCGCCGGCCGAGCGCGACCGCCCGTGCCCTCGCGCGCCTGAAGCTTGTGTTGCAGCAACACAAAGTCTCGCTCGTCGCGGCGGCCGGTGAGCTGGGCGCCGACCTCGCCCGGGAGCACGGCTTCGCGACCGAGGAGCTGCCGCGGACGAGCGCCGCCGGGCGCCTCCACCGCAGCCGACACGCGCGCCGCCGCCGCCGAGCTCGAGCGCCGCGGCGTCGACCTGATCCTCTTCGCGGGCGGCGACGGGACGACCCGAGACGTCCACGACGCCGTCGGCGACCGCGTCCCGGTGCTCGGGATCCCGACCGGGCGTGAAGATGCACTCCGCCGTCTTCGCGACGAGCCCCGAGAACGCGGGCGAGGTCGCCGCGACGTTCCTCGCCGACGGCGCCGGCGCGGCCGCTGCGCGAGGTCGAGGTCGTCGACCTGGACGAGGACGCGGCCCGCGCGGGCCGGATCGAGACCCGGCTCCACGGCGCCGTCCGCGTCCCCGTCGACCGGCTCCGGATGCAGGCCGCGAAGGCGCGCTCCGGCGCCGCCGACGACGCGGCGCTCGAGGCCGTCTGCCGCGGGCTCGCCGACGCGATGGACCCGCGCCGGACCTATCTGCTCGGCCCCGGCACGACCACGAAGCGGATCGCCGCGCACCTCGGCGTCCCGAAGACGCTGCTCGGCGTCGACGCCGTCCGCGCCGGCCGCCTCGTCGGCGCCGACCTGGGCGAGCGCGACCTGCTCGGCGCTGCTCGACGGCGCAGGACGCGACCCTGATCCTCGGCGTCGTCGGCGGCCAGGGCGCGCTCCTCGGCCGCGGCAACCAGCAGCTCAGCCCCGCCGTCCTCCGCCGGATCGGCGCGGGCAACGTCGAGGTCGTCGCCGGCCTCGGCAAGCTGCTCGCCCTCGACCCGCCCTGCCTCCACGTCGACACCGGCGACCCGGAGCTCGACGCCGAGCTCGGGGGCTACCGCCGGATCCACGTCGCTCCCCGCCGAACCCACGTCCTCAAGGTGGCTGCCTGATGACCGCGCATCCGTACATGCCCAACTCGACTCCCGAGCTCCACCGGGAGCTGCTCGACGCGATCGGCGCGCCCGACGTCGAGTCGCTCTTCGTCCAGATCCCCGCCGAGCATCGGCTCCAGGGTGGGCTCGACCTGCCGCCCGCGCTCGCCTCCGAGGCGAGCCTCCGCCGCCACCTCGCCGGCGCTCCTCGCCCGGAACGAGGACTGCGAGCGCGAACCTCTCCTTCCTCGGCGGCGGGATCTGGCAGCACCACGTGCCCGGCGATCGTCGACGAGATCGCCCGCCGGAGCGAGTTCCTGACCCCGGTCTGGGGGACGCCGTCCTCCGACCTCGGCCGCAACCAGGCCTGGTTCGAGTTCGCGAGCCAGCTCGGCGAGCTGCTCGCGCTCGACTTCGTCGGCCTCCCCGTCTACAGCTGGGGCTGCGCCGAGGGCCACGCGATCCGGATGGCGGCGCGGCTGACCGGCCGCGACCAGGTGCTCGTCCCCGGCACGCTCTCGCCCCGAGCGGCTCGCCGTGATCCGCACCTACTGCGGCTCGCCCGAGCTCGCCGGCCACATCGAGGTGGTGCAGGTCGGCCACGACCCGGAGACGGGCGGGCTCGACCTCGACGACCTGCGCGCGAAGCTCTCGCCGCGCACCGCAGCCGTCCTCTTCGAGAACCCCGGCTACCTCGGCACGTTCGAGACAGCGGCCGCCGAGATCGCCGGGCTCGCCCGCGCGAACGGCAGCGAGACGATCGTCGGCGTCGACCCGATCTCGCTCGGGATCGTCGCACCGCCCGGCGACTACGGCGCCGACCTCGTCGTCGGCTCCGTCCAGCCGCTCGGCGTCCACATGTCCTGCGGCGGCGGCGTGGGCGGCTTCATCGCCTCGCGCGACGAGGAGCGCTACGCCCGCGAGTACCCGACGCTGAACCTGAGCATCGCGCCGCAGCGTCAACGGCGAGCACGGCTTCGGGATGGCGCTCTTCGAGCAGACCTCCTACGGCTCGCGCGAGGAGGGGAACGACTGGACCGGCAACTCGGTCTACCTCCACGCCGTCGCGAACGCCGCCTACATGGCGCTGATGGGGCCGGAGGGCTTCGCCGAGGTCGGGCGGCTGATCATCGCGCCGCAGCCACGACGCGGCCCGCCGGATCGGCGAGCTCCCCGGCGTGCGGATCCGCTTCCCCGAGCTTCTTCAAGGAGTTCGTCGTCGACCTCTCCGGCACCGGCCGGACGGTCGCCGAGGTGAACGCCGCGCTGCGCGAGCGCGGGATCTTCGGCGGCCTCGACCTCTCGCGCCGGCTCCCCGAGCTCGGCGCAGTGCGCGCTCGTCTGCGTGACCGAGGTGCACGCGGCCGAGGACGTCGACCGCCTCGTCGACGCGCTGAAGGAGGTGCTGCGCATGAGGCGTTTCCACTCCGCCGTCTGGGACGAGCCGCTCGTGCTGGAGCTGGGGCGGCCGGGCCGGCGCGGCGTCGTCTTCGAGGACGCCGGGCGCCGGCGCCGCCGAGCTCGTGCCCGCGGGCCTGCGCCGCGAGGCCGCGCCCGAGCTGCCGGAGCTCTCCGAGCCGGAGGTGCTCCGCCACTACCTGCACCTCTCGCAGGAGACGCTCGGGATGATGGGCGTCAGCCTCTTCGGCACCTGCACGATGAAGTACAACCCGCGCCTCGCCTGGGAGCTCGTCGCCCGGCCGGAGATCGCGGAGCTGCATCCCGAGCAGGACGACGAGACGCTCCAGGGCGTGCTCGAGCTCGTGCACGGGCTCGACCTCTTCCTCCGCGGCGTCTCCGGCATGGACCAGTTCGTCTTCCAGGCCGGCGGCGGCGCCCATGCGGCGTACACGCACGCGGTCGTCACCCGCGCCTACCACGCGGCCCGGGGCGAGCTCGCCCAGCGCGACGAGATCGTGACGACGATCCAGGCGCACCCGTGCAACCCGGCGACCGCGCACGCGGCCGGCTTCAAGGTCGTCACGCTCCCGCTCGAGGAGAACGGCTACCCGTCGCTCGAGGCGCTGAAGGCGGCGCGTCTCGGAGCGGACGGCCGCGCTGATGGTCAACAACCCGGACGACATGGGGATCTACAACCCCGAGATCGACGAGTGGGTGCGAGGTCGTCCACGACGCGGGCGGGCTCTGCTTCTACGACCACGCGAACTTCAACGGCGTGATGGGGAAGCTGAAGGCGCGCGACCTCGGCTTCGACGCCTGCATGTACATGCTCCACAAGACCTTCGGCGCGCCGAAGGCGGGCGGCGGCCCGGCGGTCGGCGCCTACGGCTGCACCGAGGAGCTCGCGCCGCTTCCTGCCCGCGCCGGTCGTCGTCCGCGACGGCGACGGCTACCGGCTCGACCACGACCGGCCCGAGAGCGTCGGCAAGGTGCGCGAGTTCTTCGGCAACGTGCCGCAGCTCGTCTACGCCTACACCTGGTGCCGTGCGATGGGCGCCGAGGGGATCGACGAGGCCTCCGACGTCTCGGTGCTGCTGAACAACTACATGGAGAAGCGGCTGCTCGAGATCCGCGGCGTCACGAAGTCGCACCCGCACCTGACCGCGCCCCGGATGGAGATGACCCGCTACAGCCTCGGCCAGGTCGAGGAGGACACCGGCGTCACCGTCTTCGACTTCCAGAACCGGATGGCCGACTTCGGGATCGACGCGTTCTGGCTCAGCCACGAGCCCTGGGTCGTGCCCGCGCCGTTCACGCCCGAGGCCGGCGAGATGTGGTCGAAGGAGGACGTGGACGAGTGGATCGACGTGCTCGCCCACGTGGTCGAGGAGGCGTACTCGGATCCGGAGCTCGTGCGCACGCGCGCCCCACAACCACGCGATCGCGAAGCTCGACTCGACCGACCTGAACGATCCGGCGAACTGGGCGACCACCTACCGCGCCTACAAGCGGAAGCGGGGCGAGGCGGGCGGCGACGGCGGGACCCCGGCCGCCGACTGGGCCAAGGTCGCGCCGTAGCGGCCGCGGCGACAGCATTGCTGGACGGGCGCGTCGCGCTCGTCACCGGCGGCAGCCGGGGCCTCGGGGCCGCGATCGCGCGTGCCTTCGCGGCCGCGGGCGCGACCGGCGCCGTCGCCGACCTCGAGGCCGGTGCGGCGCCCGACGGCTGGCACGCGCTCGCCGCCGACGTCTCGGTCGAGGCCGAGGTCGAGGCCGCCGTCGCGGAGACGGTCGAGCGCTTCGGGCGCCTCGACGTCGTCGTCGCGAACGCAGGCATCGTCCCGGCCTGGAGCGACACCGCCGAGCTCGACCTCGAGCAGCTCGACCGCGTCTTCGCCGTCAACGTCCGCGGCGTCGCTGCGACGCTGAAGCACGGCGTCCGCGCCCTCCGCGACCATGCCGGAGGGGACGGGGGCGGCTCGATCGTCGTGATGGCGTCGCTGAACGCCTGGCGCGCCCACCCGAGCCAGCCCGTCTACACCGCCTCGAAGCACGCCGTCCTCGGCCTCCTCCGCACGGCCGCGCTCGACGCGGGCCGCCACGGGATCCGCGTCAACGGTCTCGGCCCCGGCCCGATCCTCACCGACGCGCTCCGCGACCGGCTCGAGCGGCGTGCGGCCGAGGGCGGGCTCCCGTTCGAGGAGGCCCTCGCGCAGGCCGCCGCCGGGACGGCGCTCGGCCGGATGGCGACCGAGGAGGACGTGGCGAACGCGGCGCTCTTCCTCGCCAGCGACCTCTCCGCCGGGATCACCGGCGCGCTCCTGCCCGTCGACGGGGGGATCGCCTGATGCTGATCCGGAACGGCGACCGGCCGCAGGTCGACGCCCCCGAGGACGACCTGACGATGCGTGCGCTGCTCACGCGCCGACGACGCCGCCGGGCTCAGCCTCACCGAGGTGCGCCTCCAGGGCGCCCACCGGCCGCTCCGCTCCTTGAGCTCGCCGCGCGTCTACTACGTCGTCTCCGGCTCCGCCCGCTTCCGGATCGGCTCGGAGGACGGGATCGAGGCCGGCCCCGGCGACGTGGTCGTGATCCCGCAGGGCGAGGTCTACGCGCTCGAGGGCGACCTCACCTATCTCGTGCTCAACGCCCCGCCGTACCGCGAGGGCGACGATCTCTACGTGGAGGACTAGATGCCGCTCACCGACAAGACCGTGCTCGTCACGGGCGCCTCGAAGGGGATCGGCGCCGCGATCGCGCGCGCGCTCGGCGAGCAGGGCGCGGCCGTCGTCGCGCACTACGGCAGCGACGAGGCGGGCGCCCGCGAGGCGACGGCCGCGATCCCCGACGAGCGGAAGCTGCTCGTCGGCGCCGACCTCGGCGATCCCGGCGGCGCCGAGCGCCTCTGGGCGGAGGCGGCGGCGTGGCGCGACGGCCCGGACGTCGTCGTCAACAACGCCGCGGTGATGCTGGAGACGCCGCTCGACGCCGCCGACGCCGACTGGAGCGACGCCTGGGCCCGCTCGCTCCAGGTGAACGTGCTCGCTCCGGCCGACCTGATGCGCGCCGCGGTGCGCCGGTTCCAGGAGCGGGGCGGGGGCACGCTGATCACGCTCTCGAGCTGGGCCGCCCAGCGCGGCGCCGGCAACTCGAACCTCGTCGCCTACTCGGCCTCGAAGGCGGCGATCGCCGCGATGGCGAAGACGATCGCGCGCAACCACGCCAAGGAGGGGATCCTCTCCTACCTCGTCGCGCCCGGCGTCGTCAGCACCCGCATGTCCGAGGAGGCCGCCGCGGCGCGGGGCGGCAAGGAGGCGATCACCGCGACGCTCGCGATGGGCGAGTGGGTGCCGCCCGACGAGATCGCCGGCCTCGTCTGCTTCCTCGCGACCGGCAGAGTCCGCCATCTCACCGGCGCGACGCTGGACGTCAACGGCGCGAGCTACGTCCGATGAAGGTCGGTCTCTGGTTCGACGTGCGCAACCCGCCGCAGTGGCACCGGCCCTACGCCGACCTCTACGCGGAGACGCTCGATCAGGCCGTCTGGGCCGAGTCGGCGGGCTTCGACTTCATCCAGCTCTCCGAGCACCACGTCACCGAGGAGGGCTACCTCCCGTCCGTCTTCCCGCTTCTCGCCGCGCTCGCGGTCCGGACGACCACGATCCGGCTCGGCACGGCGATCATGCTCACCCCGCTCCACCACCCGATCCGCTTCGCCGAGGACGCCGCGTTCGTCGACCAGCTCAGCCGGGGCCGGCTCGAGCTGGGGCTCGGGCTCGGCTACCGCCGCGACGAGTTCCGGGCGCTCGGGATCCCGCGCCAGGAGCGCGGGACGCGGACGGAGGAGCTGATCGAGATCGCGCGCCTCGCCTGGACCGGCGAGCCGTTCAGCTACGCAGGGCAGCACTTCACCCTCGAGGACGTGATCGTGACGCCGCCGCCGTTCCAGCCGGGCGGGCCGCCGCTCTGGCTCGGCGGCGCGACCGCGAAGGCCGCGGAGCGCGCCGGCCGGCTCGGCTGCCACTTCATGCCGGACGCCTACATCGACGTCGCCCACTACCCGGTCTACCGGGAGGCGCTCGCCGCGGCCGGGCACGACCCCGCCGCGTTCGAGGTGGCGCTCAACCCGACCGTCTACGTCGCCGAGACCGCGGAGCAGGCCTGGGCCGAGGTCGGCGACCACCTGCTCTACCAGTTCAACCGCTACCGCGAGTGGTTCGCCGCCGGCGGCCCCGAGCCCGCGAAGCTCGCCACGAGCATCGACGACCTCCCGCGCGACCGCTACCTGATCGGGACGCCCGAGGACGTCCTGGCCGGGATCGAGCGCCTGCGCGAGCGGCACCCCTTCGACCGCCTCTTCTTCTGGGCGCGCCTCCCCGGCCTCGGCCTGGAGGAGAGCAACCGCTCGCTCGCGCTCTTCGCCGACGAGGTGCTGCCGCAGCTGACCGGGGGCGGCGGCTCGCGATGACCGGCCCGGCGGCGTCGAGCGCGCCCGTGCTCGAGGTCGACGACCTCCACGTCCGCCTCCCGACCGAGGACGGGATCGTCCAGGCCGTCCGCGGGCACGAGCTTCTCGCTCCGGCGCGGCGAGGTGCTCGGGATCGTCGGCGAGTCCGGGTCGGGGAAGTCCGCGACCTCGCTGGCGATCCTCGGCCTGCTCCCCCGGTCGGCCGAGGTGACGGGGTCGGTGCGGCTCCACGGCCGCGAGCTGCTGGGTGCGTCGGACCGGGAGCTGGCGGGGATCAGAGGCCGCACTCTCTCGCTCGTCTTCCAGGACCCGATGACCTCGCTCAACCCGGTCTACCGGGTCGGGAGGCAGCTGGCGGAGGCGATCCGCGTCCACGACGGCTCGGTCTCCGCGGCCGCCGCCCGCTCGCGGTCGGCCGAGCTGCTCGAGGCGGTCGGGATCGCGGACGCCGAGCGCCGCCTCGATCAGTACCCGCACGAGTTCTCCGGCGGGATGCGGCAGCGCGTCGTGCTCGCGATCGCGCTGGCGAACCGCCCCGACGTGATCATCGCCGACGAGCCCACGACCGCGATCGACGTGACCGTCCAGGCCCAGGTGCTCGAGCTGCTCGCGCGCGTCCGGGAGGAGACCGGCTCGGCGATGATCCTGATCACCCACGACCTCGGCGTCGTCGCCGGGATGGCCGACCGTGTGCTCGTGATGTACGCGGGGCGGCCGGTCGAGACGGGGGCCGTCGACGACATCTTCTACCGCCCGCGGATGCCCTACACGCTCGGCCTGCTCGGCTCGCTGCCGCGGATCGACCTCGGCGACCGCCGGCCGCTGACGCCGATCCCGGGCCGGCCGCCGTCGCTCGTCGACCTGCCGCCCGGCTGCCCCTTCCAGCCTCGCTGCCCGCTCAGGGCCGACATCTGCACGACCGTCGAGCCGGCGGCGGTCGCGGTCGACGGCGAGGGCCACACCGCGGCGTGCCACTTCGCGGCCGACCTGGTCGTCCGGGAAGCGCAGCCCGCCGATCTCTTCGTCCAGACCGCCCGCGACGACGACCGCGGCGCCGCGGCTCCGGTCGGGGTGGTGGACGCGGCGGTGCAGGCGAACGGCGACGTGGCTGGTCCGATTCTCCGCGTGGAGGGGCTGACGAAGCGCTTCCCGGTGCCGACGAGAGGGCTCTTCCGGCAGACCGACGAGATCACGGCGGTCGCGGGGGTCAGCTTCGACCTGGCGCGAAACGAGACCCTGGGGGTCGTGGGCGAGTCCGGCTCGGGGAAGTCGACGACCGGCCGCTCGATCCTCAGGATCGTCGAGCCCACCGCCGGGACCGTCGAGTTCGACGGGCACGACCTGACGACGCTCACGGGCAAGTCGCTGCGGGCGGTCCGGCGGGACATCCAGATCGTCTTCCAGGATCCGTTCGGCTCGCTCGACCCCCGGCTGACCGTCGCCGCGATCGTCGGCGAGGCGCTCCGGATCCACGGGCTCTGGGGCTCCGGTGGCCCGGCCCGCGTCGCCGAGCTGCTCGACCTCGTCGGGCTCGACCCGGAGCACGCGAACCGCTACCCGCACGAGTTCTCCGGCGGGCAGCGGCAGCGGATCGGGATCGCCCGGGCGATCGCCCTCGATCCGAAGGTGCTGATCCTCGACGAGCCCGTCTCGGCGCTCGACGTCTCGGTGCAGGCCGGGGTGATCAACCTGCTCGAGGACCTGAAGCGCCGACTCGGCCTCTCCTACATCTTCATCGCCCACGACCTCTCGGTCGTGCGGCACATCTCCGATCGCGTCGCGGTCATGTACCTCGGCCGGATCGTCGAGATCGGGACGACCGCTGACATCTTCGAGCGCCCGGCGCACCCGTACACCCGAGCGCTCCTCTCGGCGATCCCGATCCCCGATCCCGCGGTCGAGCGCGCCCGGGAGCGGATCATCCTCACGGGCGAGATGCCGTCTCCCGCCTCGCCTCCGGCCGGCTGCCCGTTCCACCCTCGCTGCCCGCGCTTCGCCCGCGAGCTGGGGGAGGCCGAGCGCGAGCTCTGCCTCGCCGGGGTGCCCCCGCTCGAGGAGCGCGGGGCCGGGCACCTGCACGCGTGCCGCTTCCCGGAGCCCGCGCGCCCGCTCCCCAGAGTTCGCAGAGCGAACGACAGCCCGCTTGACGAACACACGGGACGTGTGAGAGGCTCGAACGAACGAGTCGCCATCACCGCCACCGACCGAGGAGTGACGTCATGCGCCGTCTTGCTGCCCTTTCGATCCTGATCGTCCTGGTGGCGATCGCGGCGGTCGCCGCCGCGACGAGCTCGGGAGAGGCTGCGTCCACGCAGGCGCTCGCGCCGGCGAAGGGCGGGACACTGAAGATCGTCAACGGCGACGACGTCGACTACCTCGACACCGCGGATGCCTACTCGCCGGTGGCCTGGGCGCTCCAGCGCCTCTACTCGCGGACGCTCTACGCCTACAAGTCGTCGCAGAACGCCCGGGTCGCGCAGACCGCGTACCCCGACCTCGCCGCCGGGCCGCCCAAGATCACGGGCAAGGGCACGATCTACACCTTCACGCTCCGCTCGGGCGTCCGCTGGGCCCCGCCGGTCAACCGTGAGCTGCAGGCGAAGGACTTCGTCTACGGCCTGCACCGGCTCTTCGACAAGAAGACGCCGTCGAGCGGCCAGCCGTACGCCCTGCTCGTCAAGGGCGCGGAGGCGTTCGCGAAGGGCAAGGCCAAGCGGATCTCGGGGATCCGGGCGCTGAACGCGCGGACGCTCCAGATCCAGCTCGAGCAGGCGGGTGGCGACTTCCTCTCGATCCTGACGATGGGCTTCTTCGCGCCGGTCCCGGAGGAGGCCGCCTCCAAGGTCGCGGTCGGCTCCGCCTACTCGAAGAAGATCGTCGGGCTCGGCCCGTACATGCTCCAGAGCTACGCGCCCGGCAAGAGCATGGCGTTCGTCCGGAACCCGAACTGGAACGCGAAGGCCGACCCGCTCCGCAAGGCGTGGGTCGACCGCGTCGAGGTGAAGATGGGGGTGACGGCCGAGGCGGCCACGCTCGCGATCATCCGGGGCGACGCCGACCTCTCGCTCAACCTCGATCCGCCCGTCGCGAACCTCGGCTCGCTGATGAGCGACTCGAAGACCAAGAACCGCTTCACGACCAAGTTCAACGGCTGCGTGGAGTACATGCCGCTGAACATGAACCCGAAGGCCGGGGCGATCTCGAACGTCAAGGTCCGGCGGGCGATCAACTACGCGATGGACAAGCAGTCGCTGCGGCGCACGCGTGGCGGCACGTTCGCCGGCGACATCGCGAGCACGATCCTGCCCCCGACGCAGTTCGGCTACAAGCCGTACAACCTCTACCCGTCGAAGGACTCCCGCGGCAACATCGAGAAGGCGAAGCAGCTGCTCCGCGAGGCCGGCTATCCGAACGGGCTGACGCTGAACTACGTCGGGATGAGCACGGGCTTCGGGCCGGCGTTCACGACCTCGCTCCAGGCGTCGCTGGCGAAGGCCGGGATCAAGCTGAACATCAAGACCTACCAGGGCTTCTCGATCTACTTCGAGTCGCTCCTCTTCCCGGCCAAGCGGATGGAGCACCAGATCGCCGACGCCGAGTGGTGCCCCGACTACCCGGGTGACGGCGCCCGCTCCTTCTTCCTGCCGCTCTTCCACAGCAAGTCGATCATGGCCGCGGCGAACAACAACATGGCCGAGTACGCCGTGCCCGCGGTCGACAAGCTGATCGACAAGGCCCTCGCCGAGCCGAACGCGGCCAAGCGGGCCAAGCAGTGGGAGGCGCTCGACCGCCGGATCATGCTCGACGCCCCGTGGGCGCCCTGGCTCTACGCGCGGCAGGCGTTCGTCTGGTCGGAGCGCCTCGGCGGCTGGGCCTACTCGCCGTGGCACCACAACGCCGACGTCAGCAACCTCTCGGTGGTGAGCAGGTGACCTTCTCGATCGTCGCGTTCGACCGGGACTCGGAGTCCTGGGGCGTCGCCGTCGCCTCCAAGTGCCTGGCGGTCGGCCACGCCGTTCCCTGGGGCAGCGCCGGCACGGGCGCCGTCGCGACCCAGGCGCTCGCCAACCTCGCCTACGGCCGCGACGCTCTCGCCGAGCTCGCGGCCGGCGCCACCGCCGAGGAGGCGGTGGAGCGGATCGTGGCGGCCGACCCGCTCAAGCTCCAGCGCCAGGTCGGCGTCGTCGATGCGGCCGGCCGCGCCGCCAGCTACACGGGCTCGGAGTGCCTCCCCTGGGCGGGCGGGATCGTCGACGACGAGCTCGCCGTGCAGGGGAACATCCTGGCCGGGGAGCAGGTGCTGACCGAGATGATCGCCGCCTACCGGGAGGCGACGGCGCAGCCGTTCGTCGGCCGGCTCGTGCGGGCGCTCGAGGCCGGCGAGGCCGCCGGCGGCGACCGTCGGGGCAAGCAGTCGTCCTGTGTCCGCGTCTGGCGTGAGGGCGCCGCCTACGGTGGCGGTCTCGACCTCGCAGTCGACCTCCGGGTCGACGACGACGCGGAGCCGGTGACGGAGCTGCGACGGCTCGTCGACCTGCACGACCTCTACTTCAACCGTCCGGATCCCGAGACGCTGCTCCCGCTCGAGGGCGAGCTCCAGGCGGAGGTCGAGGAAGCTCTGCGAACCCTCGCCTACGTCCCGGAGGAGCACGGCGGCTTCGTTCCCGCGCTCGAGGTGTGGGTGGGGACCGAGAACTTCGAGGAGCGGTATGTCGCGGGTCAGATCGATCCGCGGGTGCTCGAGCACCTTCGCCGTCAGGCGGCCACGGCGCACGCATGACGTACTCGATCGTGGCGTCCGATCCCGAGGCGCGTCTCTTCGGCGTCGCGGTCGCCTCGAAGGCGATGTGTGTCGGAGCTCATGTGCCCTGGGGCGCGGCCGGTGCCGGGGCGCTCGCGACGCAGGCCTGGCACGACCTCCGCTACGGCTCGGAGGGGCTCACCCACTTGCAGGCGGGTCGTTCGGTCGCCTCGACCCTCTTCGAGCTCTCGCACGGGGATCCCGACGCTCCGCACCGCCAGCTCGGGCTCGTCGACGCCGCCGGGAACGTCGGCTCGTACACCGGCTCCCGCTGCCTGCCCTGGGCGGGCGGGATGTGCGGGGAGCACTACGCCGTCCAGGGGAACATCCTCGCGGGCGCCCAGGTGGTCGAGGCGATGGCGGCGGCGTGGGAGGAGCACGACGACTACCCCTTCATTCCGCGGCTCGTCCACGCCCTGCTCGCGGGGGACGAGGCGGGCGGCGACCGGCGCGGCCGGCAATCCGCCGCCGTCCGCGTCTGGCGGCAGGATCCGCCGCCGCGGCCGGACACCGTCGACACCGTCGCCGACGTTCGGGTCGACGACGCGGAGCTCCCCGTGCACGACCTCGTCCGGATGATCCCGAAGGTCTGGCTCGAGTACGGCTCGCCCGACGAGGCCGGGGCGCTCGAGCTCGAGGGGGCCACTCGCGAGCGGGTCGCCGCCGGGCTCGGCGTCCAGCCCGACTCGGCGGACGCGGCGCTCGAGTCCTGGGCGAACGAGGAGAACCTCGAGAGCCGCCTGCTTCCCGGCCGGATCGACCCGACCGTCCTCGACGTGCTCGAGTCGGGCGCCGACGCCGTGCTCGAGCGGGCGCGAACGGAGATCCCAGCCCGCTTCTGGCCGGTCTGAGGGCGAGGCGGGTGTCGGCAGGGACGGTCGAGACGCCTGTAGGGCGGGCTCGGGTTGCGCCGAGGTCGCAGCTGCGGAGCGTGCTCCGGCGCCTCCGGCGCGACCGCGCCGCGATGGTCAGCATCGGCTTCCTCGTCCTGATCACGCTCCTCGCCGTCCTCGCGCCGGTCGTCGCGGCGCTGAACGGCCACCCACCGAACGACCTCACCTACCAGTACGAGATGACCACCGAGCTCGGCCTGCCCAAGGGGCCGGACGCCGACCTGCGCTTCTGGCTCGGCGCCGACCAGTTCGGCCGCGACCTGCTCACGCGCACGGCCTACGGCGCCAGGATCTCCCTCCTCGTCGGGCTCCTCTCCACGTTCGTCGCGCTCGTGGTCGGCACCGCGGTCGGCGTCCTCTCCGGCTTCCGCCGGGGCAAGCTGGACACCGTCCTCTCACGCGGCGTCGACGTGGTGCTCAGCTTCCCGATCCTGATCCTCGGCCTGGCGATCAGGGCGGTCTTCGGCGCCGGGCTCGCGATCATGGTCGTGATCGTCGCCTTCGCGACCTGGCCCTTCATCGCGCGGATCGTCCGGGGTCAGGCGCTCGCGATCCGGGAGCAGGAGTACATCGCGGCGGCGCGGGCGCTCGGGGCGAGCGACTGGAGCCTGATCTGGCGGCACGTGCTCCCGAACCTGATGGGCCCGCTCGTCGTCTACGGGACGCTGATCATCCCCGTGAACATCCTGCTCGAGGCGGCCCTCTCGTTCCTCGGCCTCGGCCTGCCGCCCCCGACCGCGACCTGGGGCCAGATGCTCGCCGACGGGCAGAACTACTACTCGACCGCCTGGTGGATGATCGCGGTGCCGGGCTCGGCGCTGCTCCTGACGACGCTGGCGTTCAACCTGCTCGGCGACGGCCTCCGCGACGCGCTCGACCCGCGCACGGGACGGGGGACGCTGTGATCCAGATCGTCCTCCGCCGGCTCGTCTGGCTCGCGCTGCTCGTCGGGATCGTGACCGCGCTCACCTACACGCTCTTCTTCGTCGTTCCCGGCGACCCGGCCGTGCAGGCAGTCCCGCGGGGAGCGTCGCCGCAGACGCTCGCCGAGACCCGGCACCGGATGGGGCTCGACCAGCCGCTCTGGCGCCAGTACCTGAACTTCTTCCACGGGCCCGACCTGATCGGGAACGGCGAGCCCTCCGGTGTGCTCAACCTGCCGCCGAACCTCGGCTACTCGTTCAAGAACCAGGAGCCCGTGCTGACGACGATCCTCGACCGGCTGCCGGTGACGCTCTCGCTCGCCGGCGGCGCGATCGTGCTCTGGCTCCTCTTCGGGCTCTCGGTCGGGGTGATGGCCGCGGTCTACCCGCGCTCGCTGCGCGACCGGGTCTCGATGGCGGTGGCGCTCGTCGGCGTGGCGATGCCGCAGTTCCTGCTCGGGATCGGCCTGATCTACCTCCTCTACTTCCGGCTCGGGATCTTCCCCGCGCCCGGGCTACGTGCCGCTGACAGAGGACCCGCTCCAGTGGGCGTGGCACCTCGTCCTGCCCGTGGTTCACGCTCGCCTTCACCTACGCGGCCGCGTACTCCCGGATCATGCGCTCGAGCATGCTCGAGATCTCGGGCGAGAACTTCGTCCTGCTCGCGCAGGCGAAGGGCCTCTCGCGCCGCCAGGTGATCTTCCGGCACGTCGTCCGCCCGGCGATCACGCCGATCGTGACGATGCTCGGAATGGACATCGGCCTGCTCCTGAGCGGTGCGATCGTCGTCGAGGTCGTCTTCGGCCTGAACGGCGTCGGCAACCTCGCGATCAAGGCGCTGACGACGAACGACCTGCCGGTGATCGCAGGCACCGTCCTCCTCGCCGCGCTCCTCGTCGCCGTTCTTCAACCTGATCGTGGATCTGCTCTACCCGCTCCTCGACCGGGTCCAGTGAGCTCCTCTCTGCCTCTCCGCGGCGTTTTGACCGCAGGTTGGACAAAAATGTGACGCTCGAGGACAGGTTCGGATAGCGCACTCGCCCGCTTGACGAACGCAGACAGATGCCTGGCTATGGTCGGGCCTAGGCATGGGATTTCGGATCGGAGTGGACATCGGGGGGACGTTCACCGACGCGGTCGCGATCGCTCCTGATGGCGAGGAGACGACGGCCAAGGCGCTCTCGACGCCGGGCAACCTCTCCGCCGGAGTGCTCGACGCCGTCGCCGGACTCGGGGTCGACCTCCGCGAGACGACTGGCTTCGTCCACGGGACGACCGCCGGCCTCAACGCCTTTCTCGAGCGCCGCGGTGCCCGCGTCGCGCTCCTGACCACGCTCGGGCTTCCGCGACGTCTACGAGATCGGCCGCGCGAACCGGCCCGCCGATGTACGACGTGCGCTACCGGCCTCCGCGCCCGCTCGTCGCCCGTCGGCGACGTCTACGAGGTGCACGAGCGGATGGCACCGGAGGCCGAGACCCTGCTGCCGGTCGACGAGGCGGAGGTGCGGGCGCTCGGAGCCGACCTCGGCCGACCGCTACGACGCCGTCGCGATCGTCTTCCTGCACGGCTACGCCAACCCGGCCCACGAGCGGTTCGTCAAGCGGCTGCTCGCCGACGAGGCACCCGACCTGTCCGTGCTCTGCTCGCACGAGGTCGCTGCCGCAGTGGCGCGAGTACGAACGGACCGAGCACCACGGTGATCTCCGCCTACATCGCGCCGATCGTCGAGGAGTACCTGCGGCAAGCTCGACGGCGATCTCGCAGGCCGCGGTTTCGCGACCACCCTGCGCGTGATGCAGTCGAACGGCGGGATCATGTCGGCGGCGGTCGCGCGTTCGCAAGCCGATCCAGACGCTGCTCTCCGGGCCGGTCGGCGGGACGGTCGCCGGCGTCGAGATCGCCGGGCGATCTCGGCTCTCGACCGCCTGATCTGCGTCGACATGGGCGGAACGTCGTTCGACGTCAGCCTCGTCGTCGACGGAGTCGCCGAAGTCGAGGCCCAAGGCGAGCTCGAGGGCCACCCGATGCTCAGCCCGACCGTCACCATCCACACGATCGGCGCCGGCGGCGGCAGCGTGGCGTACATCGAGGCCGGCGCGCTGCGCGTCGGCCCGCGCTCCGCAGGAGCCGTTCCCGGCCCGGCGTGCTACCGGCCGCGGCGGCACCGAGCCGACCGTCACCGACGCGAACGTCGTCCTCGGCCGGCTGCCCGCGCGCGGCTCGGCTGGGAGGATGCGCTCGAGCTCGACGTCGACGCCGCCGCCGCGGCCGTCGAATCGGTCGCCGAGCCGCTCGGACTGGAGCGGATCGCTGCCGCGCGTGGGATCGTCGCGGTCGCCGACGCAGCGATGGCGAACGCGATCCGCGAGATCACGTGTCCACGCGGCATCGACCCGCGTGACTTCAGCCTGCTTCGCCTTCGGTGGCGCCGGCCCGCTGCACGCCGTCTGCGCTGGCCGAGGAGCTGGGGTATCCCGAGCGTCGTCGTCCCGGCCAACCCCGGCGTGCTCTCGGCCTGGGGGATGCTCCACACCGACACACGGCACGACCTCGTCCACAGCTTCTTCGTCGCGGCTCGACGACGGTCGAGCCCGAGCCAGCTGCGGAGCGCGCTCGACGGCGCTGCGCGCGCCGAGGAGTCGCGCAGCTGCGCGAGGACGGCGTCGCCGACGAGGCGATGGAGCTCGTTCCCGGCCGCCGACCTCCGCTACGTCGGGCCAGGAGTACGCCGTCACCATCCCGCTGGGCGCTCGACGACGCAGCCCGACGCGGTGATCGGGTTCCTCCCGGACCGTTTCGCCGCCGCGCACCTCGACCGCTACGGGCACAACAACCCCGGCGAGCGGGTCGAGTGCGTCAACCTCCGCTCGCCGCGCTCGGCCGGGTCGAGAAGGTCGCCGCGCCGGTCCGGCAGCCCCGGCCGACGGCGGCCTGGCGCCGCTCGACTCGACGAGCACGTGCTTCGACGACGGCTGGCACGCCGCCGCACGTGTACCGGCGCAGCGACCTCGGGACCGGACGCAGCCGTTCGCCGGCCCTGTCGTCCTGCTCGAGGACGCCTGCACGACGCTGATCCCGCCCGGCTGGACGGGGCGCGTCGCGGCCGGCGGCCACCTCCTCGTGGAGCGGCGCGCTGGCATGGCGACCTGACCCCGTCACCGTCGAGGTCATCCGCAACGCGTTCAACTCGATCGCGGCGCAGATGAACAACAACCTCGCCCGCTCGGCCTACACCCCGATCATCTACGAGATGAAGGACTGCTCCGTCGGGATCTTCAACCGCGACGGTCGGCCTGCTCGGCCAGGCGCCGGGGCTGCCGATCTTCCTCGGGAACCTCGAGGCCGCGATCCACGTCACCACCGAGCACGTTCGGCGGCGCTCGACGTCTACCGCGAGGGCGACGTCTTCGCCGTCAACGACAGCTACCTGACCGGCAGCCATCTGAACGACGTCTCCGTCTTCTCGCCGGTCTTCCACGAGCGACGCGCTCGTCGGGTTCTGCGCGACGAAGGCGCACTGGCTCGACATCGGAGCCAAGGACCCCGGCCAGGCGATGGACTCGACCGAGATCTACCAGGAGGGCTACCGGCTCGGGCCGACCCACCTCTACCGCGCCGGCGAGCCCGTGCAGGAGACGATCGACTTCCTCACGCGGAACAGTCGGCTCTCGCGCTCGATCTGGGGCGACATGCACGCGCAGATCGCCGCCTGCCGGACCGGCGAGCAGCAGCTCGGCGCGCTCTACGACCGCTTCGGGGCCGACACGATCGAGGCCGCGACGACTCGATCTTCGCCCAGTCCGAGCGGCTCGACCGCGAGGCGGTCGCGCGGGTCGCCGACGGGGAGTACCTCGCGGAGGGCGCGCTCGACTCGCACGGGCCCGGCGGCGACCCCGTGCCCGTCAAGGTCAGGGTCACCGTCGCGGGCGACGAGATGACGATCGACCTCGCCGGCTCGAGCCCCCAGACGCCGGGCTGCATGAACTGCGGGATGGCCCAGACGATCTCCGCCGCTCGCCTCGCCTACAAGTTCCTCTTCAACCCCGACGTCCCTGTCACCGGAGGGCACGTTCCAGAACCTGAGCCGTCCTGGCCGACGAGCGATCCGTGTTCGACGCCCGGGAGCCGGCGGCCTGCCAGTACTACTACCCGCACCTCGGGCTGATGATCGACCTGTTCATCCGGGCGCTCGCGCCCGCGCTCCCCGACGTCGTCGTCGCCGGCCAGCCGGCGGACGCGATGAACATCATGTTCACGGGCAGGCAGCCGGAGACGGCGCACCACTTCGTCTGCGGCGAGGCGACCGCGGTCGGCTGGGGAGCGCATGCCGAGCGGCGACGGCACGAACGCCCTGATCAACTACGGCGGCGGCGACCTGAAGAACTTCCCGGTCGAGGTGATCGAGTCGCTGCTACCCGATTCGGATCCACCGCTACGGGGTGCGGGCCGGACTCCGGCGGCGGCGGGCACGCACCGCGGCGGCCATGGCGGTCGTGCGCGAGTACGAGACGCTCGCGGACGACAGCTCGAGCTGTCCCTGTGGTTCGAGCGAACTCTGACCCCCGGCTGGGGGCTGTTCGGAGGAGAGGAGGGTCGTGTGACGAGCGTGACAGTCGACCGCGGGGAGGGGGCAGAGCGAGATCCTCAAGGTCAACCGCCTGCTCGCTTCCACGCGGTTCCCGAGTCGTCGTCCGCACCGGAGGCGGCGGCGGCTTCGGCGATCCCGACGAGCGCGATACCGAGGCGCTCGAGCGCGACCTCCTCGACGGCTACGTGACCAGTCCGACTCGATACCGACCTGGAAGGAGCATCACGATGAAGTTCAGAGCCTGGAGCGTGCTCGCCGCGCTCACCCTGACGTGCGTGCGTCGCCTGGGGGGCCGCGACGGCCACCGCCGGCCGGCGTCAATCCGACTGCGGAGATCTCCGTCGTCTTCTCGAACATCTCCGAGACGCCGACGCTCGATCCAGCGATCGCGTTCAGCTCGGACGGTTTCGAGTTCGTCCGCAACGTCTACGAGGGCCTCCTCGAGTACGTCCCCGGCAGCCCGGACGTGCGGCCGCTGCTCGCAACTCGATGGACGGTCTCCAAGAACGGGCTCGTCTACACGTTCACGCTCCGCAAGGGCGTCAAGTTCCAGGACGGCGCTTCCTTCGATGCCACGGCCGCCAAGCTCGGCCTCGACCGGATCAAGGGCGTCAACCAGGGGCCCGCGAGCCTGATGGCGAACGTCCGCTCGGTCGCGACGAAGTCCGGGCAAGCTCGTGATCACGCTGAAGAAGCCAGACGTCTACTTCCTCGGCAAGCTGCCCAAGCTGCCGCTCGTCAGCCCGAAGGCGCTCAACGCGCAACAAGACTCGGGCAGTGACAAGTGGGCGACCAAGTGGTTCGCGACCCACTCGGCGGGGACAGGTCCGTACCAGCTCGATTCCTGGCAGCGGAACTCCGCGATCTACCTGCGCAAGTTCGATCGATACTGGCGCGAGCTTCCAGGCGGGAACGCCGACCCGCGTCACACTCCAGCTCGACGCAGACGTCCAGACCGCGCTCCAGCTGCTCGCGCAGGGGAAGATCGACATGATGGGCGCTGTCGGTCCCGACGACTCGGCCGCAGCCGCGAAGTTCAAGGGCGTCAAGCTCGTCCAGCAGCCCTCGTACCTCGTCCAGACCGTGCCGCTGAACGTGACCAAGGGCCCGCTGAAGGACGTTCGCGTCCGGAAGGCGATCGCCCTCGCATTCGACTACCAGGCGATGATGCAGTTCTACAAGGGCTTCGCCAAGCCTGGGAACGGTCCGCTGCCTGCGGACTTCAGCGCGTCGCTGCGGAAGCTGCCGGCCATGAAGCAGAACCTCGCCGAGGCGAAGAAGCTGCTTGCCCAGGCGGGGTACTCGAAGGGCTTCACCCTCACCTACCTGGGCCTGAAGGGGCTCTCGTACGAGGAGTTCGCCGGCACGCTGCTCCAGAGCAGCCTCGGCAAGATCGGGATCACGGTCAAGCAGCAGCTGACGCCGTGGCCGCAGATGGTCGAGATCATGTCGAAGCCGGCGACGAGCGCCGACATGAGCTTCCTCAACCAGTCGCCGCTGACGAACGACCCGACGTACATGCTCGGCAGCTCGTACTCGTCGCAGAACATCGCCTCGAAGGGCGGCTACAACTGGTCGTACTTCGTCGATCCGAAGATCGACAAGGGGATCGGCAACCTCTCCACGATCAAGAACGCCGCTCAGCGAGAGCGGGCGGTGACGCAGCTGAACAAGAAGATCGCGGACATGCACCTCGCGCTCTACATCGCGCAGCCGCTGCTGGCGCAGCCGGTGCGGAGCGAGTGGCAGGTCACGTACGAGAACATGGACTACAACTACGTGGTTCGTTTCTTCTACGCGCGGAAGCGCTGATCGCGTGAGTGCTCGGTCGGCCCTGGACTCCTCACCCACCCGTTCCCACGGGTGGGTGAGGGGCGCCGGCCGTCCGGGCCGGATCGTGCTCGCGATCCTCTCGCGGCTCGGCTGGCTCGCCGCTGGTCGTCTGGGCCGCCGTTTCGCTCACGTTCGTCCTCTCACGGATCGTGCCCGCCGACCCGGCCCGGCTCGCTGCCGGGCTGCAGGCCGGCCCGGAGCAGGTCGCCGAGGTCAGGCGCGTGCTGGGCCTCGACAAGCCGCTCTTCACCCAGTACCTCGACTACATCACCGGGATCGTGCGGCTCGATCTCGGCGACTCGATCCAGACGCGCGAGCCCGTCCTCAACGATGTCGGCCGGTATCTGCCGGCGACGCTCGAGCTCGTCCTCGCCGCGTTCGCGATCTACGCCGTCCTGGGTGTCTCCCTCGGGATCATCTGGGCGATGCGGCCGCGTGGGCTCCCGGCCAGGGTGATCGGCCTCGTCTCGATCGCCGGCGCAGCCGTGCCGGTCTTCTGGATCGGCCTCGTACTCCAGCTGACACTCGGCTACAAGCTCGGCTGGCTGCCGATCTCGGGCTCGCTCGACTACTTCAGCTCTGGGATCGATCGCCACACCGGCTTCACGACGATCGACGCGCTCCTCGCGGGGGATATGGCGGCGTTCCGCGAAGCCGTCAGCTACATCGTGCTACCAGTGACCGCGCTCGTTGCCGGGCAACTTGCCCTCGCGACGAGGCTGACCCGGTCGTCGATGGCTGCGGAGCTGCGGCGCCCCTACGCCCGCTCGGCCCGCGCGCGAGGCGCGAGTGAGGTGCGGGTCGCCCTCGTCGACGCGCTCCGCAACGCCCTCAACCCCGTGATCACCATGCTGGGGCTCCAGTTCGGGTGGCTGCTCGGTGGAACCATCCTCGTCGAGGTCGTCTTCTCGTGGCCCGGCCTCGGTCTTTACGCCTTCAACTCGTTCCGCACTTTCGACTACAACCCGATCCTCGCGATCACGATCATCACCACTGTCACGTTCGTCCTGGTCAACGAGCTCGTGGGCCTGCTCTATCCCGTACTCGACCCTCGCCTGAGGCGCGGTCGATGAGCACGCTCGCCCACGCGGCCCGAAGCCGGCTCGGCGTCGAATGGTCGGTCCGGCGCGTCGCGCTCACGGCGATCGGACTGCTGATCGTCCTCGTGATGGTCGCCCCGGGTCTCTTCACGACGACGAGTCCGTACGAGCTCGATGTCGGGAACCGGCTCCTGTCACCCAGGCTCGGCCATCCCTTCGGCACGGACGAAGCCGGCCGGGACATCCTGACGCGCGTGATCCACGGCGCCCGGCTCTCGATCGGCGCGTCGCTCCTCGTCGTCGGCGTCGCGGCGGCGTTCGGGACGCTCTACGGCGCGGTCGCGGGCTGGGCGGGCGGCTGGGTCGACCGGATCCTGATGCGGATCGTCGACGTCTTCCTGGCCTTCCCGTATCTGGTGCTCGCCATGGCGGTCGCCGCGTCGATCGGTCGCGACCTCCGCTCCGCGATCTTCGCGCTCGCGGTCGTCTGGTGGCCCTCCTACGCCCGGATGATCCGCGGGCAGGTGCTCTCGCTGAAAGAGCAGCTGCATGTGCGGGCCGCGCGGACGCTCGGGGCGAGCTCCTCCCAGCTACTGCGTTGGCACGTCGTCCCGCACACGTTCGCGCAACTCAACGCCCGGATCACGATCGATCTCGGCTACGCCCTCGTCGCGCTGACCGGGTCTCTCCTTCCTCGGCCTGGGCGCGCAGAACCCGAGCCCGGAGTGGGGTTTGATGATCGCCAACGCGAAGACCTACGTCCTGAACGCGTGGTGGTACGCCGTCTTCCCGGGTTTTGTGATCTTCCTCACCGTTCTCTATCTCGTCCGGCTCGGCGACGAGCTCGCGGAGGCCGCAGAGTGAGCGCCGTCCTGACGGTCAGAAACCTCCGAGTCCGGTATCGGGGAAGCCTCGATCACGCCGTCGACGGCGTCTCGTTCGCCGTGCCCGCGGGCGGCAGCGTCGCGCTCGTCGGCGAATCCGGCTCGGGGAAGTCGACGACGGTGCTCGCCGCCGCCCGGCTCCTCGAGCCGTCGGCGGCCGTGAGCGCGGACGAACTCTCCTTCGGCGACACGGATCTGCTGGCCGCACGGTCCCGCCGGCTGCGCGAGCTCCGACGACGGCGCCTCGCGATGGTGTTTCAGGACCCGACCGCAAGCTGGAACCCGACGCGTACGATCGCGGCCCAGCTTCTCGACGGCCTCCGTGGCCGGGCCCGGTCCGAGCGCCGCGAGCGCCTGATCGACTACATGCGACGTGTGGGGATCACCGATGCCGAGCACCGGCTGGACGACTATCCCCACCACTTCAGCGGCGGGATGCTGCAGCGCGCGATGCTCGCCGGCGGTCTGGCGCATGGGCCCGAGCTGCTGATCGCCGACGAGCCAACGAGCGCCCTGGACACGACCGTCCAGGCCGAGCTGCTCGCGCTGATCGACCAGATCCGGCGCGAGGACGCCCTCACGCTGCTCCTGATCAGCCACGATCTCGGGGTCGTCGCACGGATGGCCGACGAGACGCTCGTGATGTACGCGAGCAAGGTGGTCGAACGCGGAGCTACGGCCACGCTCCTCCGGCAGCCTCAGCACCCGTACACCCAAGACCTCCTGGCGGCGACGCCGCGGCTGTCCGGTGCTCGCAAGGTTCCACTCCGGGTCGGCCGGGTCGGTGAGGCCGCGACTCACCGGCTGCCCCTACGCGAACCGCTGCTCGTTCGCGGTCGATCGCTGCCGGATCGAGCCGCCGGCACTGCGGCCGGTCGCCGGCGTCGAGGTCGCGTGCCACCTCGCTCCCGTCGGCGAGGACGCGGACATGAGTGCGCTGCTCGAGTTTCGCGAGACGAGGAAGGAGTTCGCGGCCAAGGGGCGGCCCGTGGTCGCCTGCGCGGACGTCACCTTCGAGGTCGGCGCCGGCGAGGTCGTCGGGCTCGTCGGCGAGTCGGGGTCGGGCAAGTCGACGGTCGCCAACCTGGCTCTCGGCCTGCTCTCGCCGAGCAGCGGCGATGTCCTGTTCATGGGCGAGCGGCTCGACGGCGCGTCGCGCCGCCGGCGGAAAGAGCTGCGGCCCAGCTCCAGGCGGTCTTCCAGGAACCGTTCCTCGCCCTCGACCGGCGCAAGACCGTCGCGTGGTCGATCGCAGAGCCGCTGCGGATCCACGGCCGCGGCACGAAAGCGGAGCGGAGGGCGCGCGTGGCCGAGTTGCTCGATGCCGTCGGGCTGAACGAGTCGATCGGCGAGCCGGAAGCCGTCGAGGCTCTCGGGCGGCCAGCTCCAGCGCGTCAACATCGCCCGTGCGATTGCGCTCGAGCCGTCACTCCTGATCTGCGACGAGGCCGTCTCCGCCCTCGACGTCTCGGTGCAGGCGCAGATCCTCAACCTCTTCCTCGAGATCCAGCGCACGCTTGGAATCGGGATGCTCTTCATCAGCCACGACCTCGCTGTCGTCCGTCATCTCTCCGATCGGGTCGTCGTCATGTACGCGGGCCGAGTGGTCGAGGAGGGGCCAACCGAGGAACTCTGCGCCGAGCCACACCATCCGTACACGCGGGCGTTGCTCGCCGCGTCGCTCGAGCCAGAAGTGGGCGAGCGCGGCCTCGTTGCACCGGATGCCTTGACGCTGCGCGAACGAGTTCCCGACGAGGGCTGCCGGTTCGTCCCTCGTTGCCCGCTGGCCGAGGCGGCATGCGCGGCCGAGGAGCCGCCGCTGCGCGAGACCGTGCCGGGCCGCCTGAGCGCCTGCCGCCGCGCGGAGCTCCTCATCGGCGAGGACGCCCGGTGAGCACCTTCCTGCTTCGGGGCGGAACTGTCCTCGACGTCGGGACCGGCGAGACCCGGCGCGAGGACCTCGCGATCGTGGACGGCTTCCTCGCGCCCCCGGGAGACGCTCGGGAGGCCGAGGTCGGTCGACGTCGACGGCCTCACGATCTGTTTCGGCCTCTGGGACTGCCACGCCCACCCCGGCAGCCTCATGTACGACCTCGGGGCGCGGGGGTACTTCGAGGGGGCGGCCGAGTGGTCGGTGCGTGCCGCTGCGAATCTCCTCGAGGCGGCGCGGATGGGGATCACGGGCGTGCGGGCTCTGAGCGAGCCTGACGGGATCGACGTGGCCTGGAGCCGTGGCTTCCGGGAAGGGCTGATCGCCGGTCCCAGGCTGACCGCCGCGGGCCGAGCGATCAGGACGACGGGCGGGCATGGCACCGCCTACCCGCGCCGGCACATCGGAGTCGAGGCCGAGTTCATCTGCGATGGCCCGGTGGAGATGACGCGGGCGGTGCGCAGACTGGTCGAGAGCGGCTCGGACTGGATCAAGGTGATGTTGACCGGAGGCCTTTACAGCCCCAGGGAAACCGTCGACGGCGGCCAGCTCACGGAGGAGGAGCTCCGGGCTGTCCTCGCGACTGCCCACGACAAGGGCGTGCCCGTTGCCGCTCACTGCGGCAGCTCTCGCTGGGCGACGCTCTTCGCGGAGCTCGGCGGCCGCTCGGTCGAGCACGGATATGCGCTCGACGAAGAAGCTGCTGCCGCCATGGCGCGAGCGGGGACATGGCTCGTCCCGACCGCGAGCGTCACCCATGACGTCGAGCTGATGGAGGCCGACGACTGGCCTCCGCATGCGCGTGCTCGCGCCATCGCGACCGCGCCCGGGCACGCCGACGCGATCCGTGCGTGCGTGGAGGCGGGCGTTCGGATTGCGATCGGCGCCGACCTGAACCCGATCGGGCCCAGGCTGCACGCCGAGCTTCGAACCCTGGAGCGAATCGGGCTCGACCAGGCTGACCCTGCTCGAGGCTGCGACCGCCGGGGGAC
Source organism: uncultured Gaiellaceae bacterium (assembly GCA_963846665.1). Taxonomy (GTDB): domain Bacteria; phylum Actinomycetota; class Thermoleophilia; order Gaiellales; family Gaiellaceae; genus Gaiellasilicea. Next base: position 1,523,126 of record CAWJWW010000002.1, on the reverse strand, counting down.
GCGCGTTGAACGGGCTCGGAGAGGAGACCGCTCCCCGGCCGGGCTCGGCCGCCGATCTCATCCTGCTGCAGGGCAACCCGCTGGACGGGTTGGACGTGCTCGCCGCTCCCGTCGGCGTGATCGCCTTCGGCAGGTTCGTCGTCCGGCCGTGAGCTCAGACGACGAGCAGGTCGCGCGGGAACGTGTTCAGCGCCTCGCAGCCGTCCGCGGTCACGAGCACCGTGTCCTCGACGTGGATCGGGGTGTCGCGGGCCAGGAAGGCGCCGGGGTCGATCGTGAAGACCATTCCCTCCTCGATCGGGTCGGTGTTCCCGAGCTGCAGCAGCGGCGGCTCGTGCGACTCGCCGAGGCCGACGCCGTGGCCGACCTTCCACACCTGCTCGTACCCCGCCTCGGCCATCGCTGCCGCGCACGCCTGATGGAGGGACTCGGCGGTGGCGCCGGGCCGGACGGCCGCGACGGAGGCGTCGTACGCGTGGAGCGTCGCCTCGTAGAGACGCCGCGCCTCGGCGGTCGGCTCGCCGAGGAAGACGTTGCGGGCGGTGTCGGCCTTGTAGCCGCCATGGGAGCCCGGGAAGAGGTCGACGTCGACGATCTCGCCGGCCTCGAAGCGGCGGTCGGTGAGGTGGTGGAAGGAGCCGACGATCGAAAGCTCCTCGGAGCCGGCCTCGACCATCGCGCGGATGATCTCGCTGCCGGCCTCGGCCACCGTGACGCCGGGGCGGAGCACCTCGGCGGCGCGCCGGTAGCCCGCGTCGTGCGCGGCGGCGGCGAGCCGCAGGTGGCCGATCTCGTACGCGTCCTTGACCGCGCGGAGCCGGTCGAAGACGCGGCTCGCCCGGCGCAGGCGCACGCTCGGCGCCACGTCGCGCAGCAGCTCGGCGTCCGCGAACCAGAGCGAGTCCTCCGCGCCGACGTCCTCGCCCTCGAGCCCCGCAGCGTCGAGCGCGGCGCGCGCGGCGGCGGTGGGATCCTCGCCGTCCACGTAGGTGAAGACCTGCCGGACCGGGCTCGCGTCGAGATCGAAGATCTGCGCGTGCATCTGGCTGACCACCATCGCCGGCTCGCCGTCGACCGGGACGAGCACGGCGGAGAGCCAGAGCGGCCAGCCGCCCGCGTGCGCGGCCTCGCCGGTCAGCCAGCGGAAGTTCGGCCCGGCGGTCACGTACAGTCCAGCGACCCCGGCCCCGGCCGCGAGGCTGCGCGCGCGCTCGAGCCGCTTCGCGTAGTCGGGCGTCTCCATCACCGCGATCGTACTCACGCACTGCCCACCCCCACACGAGAAGGAGAACGACCATGCCCTGCGCCTCCCGCGACGAGCTTCCGCTCCAGCAGATCACCCCGTCGTACAGCACCCGGATGGCCCAGTGGGGCAGCATGACGGTCGGGATCGAGGCGGCTCCGGCCGGCCTCGACGGCGCCGCCGACCTCGGTGACCTCCCCGGCGGCCGCTGCCAGGCCCACCACTGGGGCTACATGATCTCCGGCAAGATCGTCGTCGGCTACGAGGACGGCCGGGAGGAGACGATCTCCGGCGGGCAGGCCTACTACGTCGAGCCCGGTCACAAGATCTCGTTCCTCGAGGACAGCGAGGCGGTCGAGTTCACCCCGACGGAGGAGCTGCAGCAGACCCTCGACGCGGTCAAGGCGAGCCAGGAGCGGAATGCAGACTGAGCCCGTGGACGTCGTCGTCGTCGGCGCGGGCGTCGTCGGCCTCGCGGTCGCGCGCGAGCTGCGCCTGCGTGGCGCCTCCGTCGCGGTGCTCGAAGGGACCGGGATCGCGTCGGGCCAGTCGGGGATCCAGCCCGGCGGCGTCCGCCGCCAGTGGGGGACCGCGATCGGCTGCCGCCTCGCCGGTGAGGCGATCGAGTTCTGGCGCGACGCGCAGGCCCGGCTCGAGAGCCCGGTCGAGCTCGTCTTCCAGCAGTGCGGCTATCTCTTCACCGCGCACTCGGAGGAGACGCTCGAGCGGCTTCGCGCGAACGTGGCCGTCCAGAACGCCGAGGGCGTGCCCTCCCGGATCGTGAGCCCCGAGGAGGCGGGCGAGCTCGTCGAGGGGCTCGAGACGGAGTCGCTGACCGGTGCCGCCTGGTGCGGGGAGGACGGCTACTTCGACCGCCCTCAGGCCGTCGTCGAGGCGTTCGCCCGCGGCGCCGACGTCAGGCCAGGGCTCGTGACCGAGCTCCGCCGCGCCGGCGACGGCTGGGAGGCGGTCACGGCCGCCGGCAGCGTCGCCTGCGGCACCGTCGTGCTCGCTGCGGGCGTCGGCTCCGTCCCGCTCGCGGCGGCGCACGGCGTCGAGCTGCCGATCGAGCCCGAGGAGCGGCATCTCTTCCTGAGCGAGCCGATCCGGGATCGCCTCGTCGAGCCGCTCGTCGTCTCGGCCGAGCTCAGCTTCGCCGCGAAGCATCTCGCGGACGGGCGCGTCCTCGCGAGCGACCTTGCTGCCAAGGGGGACGTCGTGGAGGGGGCGCCGCGCTGGCGCGCCAATGTCCGCGAGGGAATCCGGACGCTGCTGCCGGTGCTCGAGTACGTCGACTTCCCGATCGTGGCGAGCGGTTCCTACGACCTCACCCCCGACCGGCAGCCGATCCTCGGTCCCGTCGGCCGAGGGGCTCCACGTCGCCGCCGGCTTCAGCGGCCACGGCTTCATGATCTCCCCGGCGGTCGCCCGGATCGTCGCGGACGCGCTCGAGGGCAAGCGCGATCCGGTGCTCGACGTCCTCGACCTCGCCCGCTTCGCCGAGGGCCGGCTCGTGCGCGAGCCGCAGGTCGTCTGACCTATCCTCGCCCGATGAAGACCGTGAAGGAGACCGCATGACCGAGATGCAGCTCTACGACGTGCGCGTGACCGTCGAGCGGATCGAGGGCCGGTCGGTCTGCGGGCTCGAGGTCGGCGACTGGTTCGAGGTGACCGAGTCGAGCCGCGTCCGGATCCCCGCGGGGAAGCACTTCTGCCTCTTCGCGATCCAGGCCGTGCTGCCGCTCCTCCCCGCGAAGATGCGCAAGCTTGCCGCCGAGGACTGGCTCGAGCAGGACAACCTCGTCTGCTGCCCCGACCCGGAGGAAGGGCTCGTGATGCGGATCGAGCGGCTCGGCGAGCGGACGCTCCGGACGGAAGACCTCACCTAGATGCCCGAGCTCGGGCTCGGGATCCTCTCCGACCAGGAGCCCGCCGACTACGAGGCGATCGCCCGGGTCGCCGACGCGTCCGGGATCGACGTGGTCTCCGTCTTCCACGACCTGCTCTACCAGCCGGCGATCGGGCCGCTCCTCCTGATGGCCCGCGTCACCGGGCGGATCCGGCTCGGCCCGGCGGCGCTCAACCCCTTCACCCTCCACCCCTACGAGATCGCCGGCCAGACCGCGCTGCTCGACCGGGTCTCGGGCGGCCGCGCCTACGTCGGGCTCGTCAAGGGCGCCTGGCTCGACAAGCTCGGGCTCGAGGAGCCGAAGCCGCTGACGGCGCTCCGGGAGGCGGTCGAGATCGTGACGAAGCTGCTCGCGGGCGACCCGAGCGGGGTCGAGGGCGAGCGCTTCCGGCTCGAGCCCGGCGCGGTGCTCGCCTACGAGCGCGAGCGCGAGCGCGTGCCGCTCCTGATCGGGACGTGGGGCGAGCGGACTGCGGCCTGGGCCGGCACGGTCGCGGACGAGCTCAAGCTCGGCGGCTCAGCCAACCCCGACCTGATCCCCGTCGTCCGGGGCTGGCTCGGCGACTCGGCGGCCAGGATCGTCGTCGGCTGCGTCACCGTCGTCGACGAGGACGGGGACTGGGCGCGGGAGCGGGCCCGGGCGGCCGTCGCGCCGTACCTCGACGTGGTCGCGAAGCTCGACCCGACCCTCGAGCTCCGCCCCGGCGAGGAGCCTGCCGCTCGACCGCTTCGCGATCGCGGGCACGCCCGAGCAGGTCGCCGCGCGGGTCGAGGAGCTGTGGGCCGCCGGCGCCGGCCGCGTCGAGCTGGGGACGCCGCAGGGCCGAACGACGCGGGCGGGCGTCGAGCTGATCTGCCGCCGCGTCCTCCCACTCCTCGGGAGGTAGGGAGGGCGGGCGGCGCTCGCACGCCACCCGCCCGGAATCGCTCCCTACTTCAGCGTCACGTTCGCGAACGACTCGTTCGTCGTCGGGCTCGGGACGTAGCCCTTGACGCTCGCGTCGAAGGCGAGCGCGGACTTGGAGTGCGCGACCGGGATGCCCGGCAGGTACTCCATGATCTGCTTGTTGATCGCCTCGTAGGCGGCCGTCCGCGCATCGGCGTCCGGCTCGACCTCGGCGTCGTCCAGCGCCTTGAACAGCTCGGGGTTGGTGAAGCCCCACTGCGGCTTCACGGTCTGGAAGAAGATCCCGACGAAGTTGTCCGGATCGGCGTAGTCCCCGGTCTGGCCGAGGAAGTTGAGCGCACCGCCGTTCCCCTCGAGCACCCGCCCGAGGTAGTCCGGCCGCCACGGGGCGCTGTGCGGCACGACCTTGAAGCCGGACTCGTTCAGGCTGGCCGCGAAGGCCTCGAAGTTCCGCTTCGGGTCGGGCATGTACGGCCGCGAGACGTCGGTCGGGTACCAGAAGTCCACCTTCAGCGGCAGGGTCACGCCCGCCTTCTGGAGGAGCTCCTTCGCCTTCGCCGGGTCGTACGGGTACTCGGTGACGTCGTCGGTGTAGCCGAAGAGCGTCGGCGGCTGGAACTCCTTCGCCACCTCACCGAGCCCGCCGTAGAAGTTGTCGACGACGGCCTGCCGGTCGAGCCCGTAGGCGACGGCCTGCCGCACCTCGAGCTGGTCGAACGGCTTCACCTTCTGGTTGATCGTGACGTAGAAGATGTTGAACGCCGGCCGCTCCAGGATCTGCAGCTTCGAGTCGGCCTCGATCGCCTTGATGTCCTGCGGCTCGACCAGGTCGTAGCCCTGGATCTCACCGTTCTGGAGCGCCTGCAGCCGGGCCGCGTTGTCGTTGATCGGCCGGATGATCAGCTTGTCCAGCTTGGCCTTCGAGCCCCAGTAGTCGTCGTTGCGGACGAGGGTCAGCTTCGTGCCGATCTCCCACTTCTCCAGCTTGAACGGGCCGGTGCCGATCGGGATGCTCGGTGCCGAACGTGCCGGTCGGCTTGAAGCCCGTCTCGTCGAGGGTGCCCTCGTCGGCCTTGAACTCCTCGAGCGCCTTCGGGCTCGCGATCGCGAACGGCGCCAGCGTCAGCGCGCCGAGCACGGAGGCGGACGGCCGCGTGAAGTTGAGCTTCACGGTGGTGTCGTCGATCGCCTCGCAACTCGCGAAGAGGCTCTCGCCGAGGCCCTCGTTCTCCTTCGAGTTCTTGGCGTAGCCGCCGAACGTGACCTGCCAGTAGTACGAGGCAGACGCGCTCTGGGCCGGGCCGGTGAAGTTGAACCAGCGGTTGAAGTTGAAGCAGACCGCGTCGGCGTTGAAGGGCTCGCCGTCGGTGAAGGTGACCCCGTCGTGGAGCGTGAAGGTGATCGCCTTCGCGTCCTCGGCGACGTCCCAGCTTCTCCGCGAGACCCGGGCACGACCTCGGTGCCGCCCGGCTCGAGGTTGACGAGCGTCTCGAAGATCTGCGACGCGGGTCGGATCGACTCCCCGTCGCTCGCGAGCGCCGGATCGAGCGAGACGGGGTCGGCCGCACCGGCGAAGACCATCGTCCCACCTGCCGCCCCCTCATCGGACCCCGAGGTCGACGTGCCGCTCGACTCGTTGTCGTTTCCGCCGCAACCGGCGACGGCCAGGGCCAGGATGGCCAGGAAGAGCGCCAGAGGGCGCCACTTCGTTCTCACGATGGTGCTCCTTTCGATGGGACCAAACAGAGTTATGCGAGTATCGCCGAACGCGGCGCCCCGTGCACCGTAGGCGTACAATCGTCCGCATGCCGAACGACTCCGACGTGCTCCGGGAGCTCGCCGACCGCGTCGCGCTCGCCGACCTGATCCACGCCTACTGCGATCACTTCGACCGAAACGAGCCCGAGGCGGTGGCTGCACTCTTCAGCGAGGACGCCACGGTCGACTACGGCCCCGAGGCGGCGAACATCGTCGGCCGCGAGGCGATCGCGCCCACGATCGCGGTCGGGCTCGCCCAGACGTTCGCGGCCACGAGCCATCATGTCTCGAACATCAGGATCGACTTCGAGGGTCACGACGCCGCGCGCTCGGTCTCCTACCTCTACGCCTGGCACCGCTACGTCGACGGCTCGCCCGACGGGGAGCTCTGGGGCCGCTACCGCCACCGCTTCACCCGCACGCCCGAGGGCTGGCGGATCTCCGAGCTCGTGCTCGAGGCGGTCGCGACGGAGGAGTTCCACCGGGCGACGATGCACCCGATCGGGCGGCGGGAAGCCGAGGAGCGCTAGCGCGCGCTCTGGTAGTGCGCCCGCGCGTTCGCGAGGATGCGCGGGCTCGACATCGGCCGGTTCTCGCTGATCCACATCAGGATCCGCTGGGCCATCGGCACCGCGTCGCCGGCGGGCTCGATCGCGAGCCGCTGGTAGATCCGGTCGGCCTCCTCGCGGCCGAGCACCTCGTTCAGGGCCCGGTCGACGGCGCCCGCGAGCCGCGGGTAGTTCCGGGCCGGAAGCACGTGCGAGTGCGTCCGGCAGATCGTCCGGGAGGATCTCCGCCTGCGTGTCGCGGTCGAAGACGTCGAGGCGGTAGCCGCAGAGGAGCGAGAAGTTGCGCTGGTCTGCGAGCGCGCACCAGAGCTCCTCGAGTGCGACGGCTGCGGCGACGTTCCCCTCCGCCGCGAGCAGGTCGACCATCTCGCCGAAGACGCGGACGCGCCGACCGGGGGCGAGGATGCCGGCCCGGTCGATCAGGCCGCCGACGATCCGCTCGAACTCGACGGGCGAAGGGAGCGAGCCCGAGCCGAGGATCGCGAGCGTGGTCTCGCGCGCGTCGACCACCAGGCAGAGCTCCTCGGCCAGCGCGGCGTCGACCCCTCGGTCGGCCAGGCCGCTGCGGAAGCGCTCGGCGTGATCCGGCGTGGCCACGACGACGGCGGGCTCACCCTGGTCGAGCCCGGTGGCGAGGAACGAGGCGACGGAGTCGGCGAGCTCGTCCGAGTCCGCGTAGATCTGCACCGCATGACCGGCGCGCGTGCCTCGGAGGAAATCGTTCCAGGACGGACCCATACGGAAGTCTAGCTCGGTTTGTGCGTTCCCTCACAGCCCGCTCTAGCGCTGCACGCGGGCGCCTCCGCCCCGGACGACCCGCTCGACCTCGGCCAGCGTCGCCATCGAGGTGTCGCCGGGGGTCGTCATCGCGAGCGCACCGTGCGCCACGCCGTACGCGAGCGCCTCGTCGACGGGCTTCTCCTCGAGCAGCCCGTAGAAGAGCCCCGCCGCGAACGAGTCGCCGCCGCCGACCCGGTCGAGGATTTCGAGACCCTCGAAGGACGGGCCGCGGTGAGCCGCTGCTCGCGTGCGGCAGACGGCGCTCCAGTCGTTCACGGTGGCGCTCCGGACCTGGCGCAGCGTCGCTGCGACGAGTGCGAGCTGTGGATACGCCTCCAGCACGCGCTCGAAGAGCCGATCGTAGGCCTCGGGGCTGAGCTCGCCGAGGCGCTCGTCCGCGCCCTCGATCTCGAAGCCGAGCGCGGCGTCGAAGTCCTCCTCGTTGCCGAGCAGGACGTCGACGTGCTCCACGAGCCGTCCGTTCACTTCGGCCGCGCGCGCCGGGCCGCCGATCGACTTCCAGAGCGAGGGGCGGTAGTTGAGGTCGTAGGAGACGACCGTTCCGTGCCTGCGGGCCGCCTGCATCGCCTCGAGGGCGACCTCGGCGGTGCTCTCCGAGAGCGCGGCGAAGATCCCGCCGCAGTGGAGCCAGCGTGCCCCCTCCGAGCCGAGGATGCGATCCCAGTCGACCTCGCCCGGCCGGAGCTGGGAGACGGCGGTGTGACCGCGGTCGGAGCAGCCGATTGCGCCGCGGATCCCGAAGCCGCGCTCGGTGAAGTTGAGCCCGTTCCGGGCAGACCTGCCGACGCCGTCGTCCGCGAGCCAGTTCAGCTGCGCCCGCTCGACGCCGCCCTGGGAGATCAGGTCGTCCACCAGGCGGCCGACGGGGTTGTCGACGAGCGCGGTCACGATCCCCGTCCGGAGCCCGAAGCAGCGGTGGAGGCCGCGGGCGACGTTGTACTCACCGCCGCCCTCCCAGACCTGGAACGAGCGGGTCGTCGCGATCCGCCTCTCGCCGGGGTCGAGCCGGAGCATCACCTCGCCGAGCGAGACGAGGTCCCAGCGGCACTCGGAGGCCGCGCGCAGCTCGAGCACGCTCACGACTGCGGCACCACTGCAGCGCGGGCCAGCCTCTCGATCTCGTCGAAGCGCCTCTCCCGGAGCAGCTCCGGTCGGACGATCCAGCTGCCGCCGCAGGCGACGACACTCGGCAGGGCGCGGTACGCCGGCAGGTCGTCGACGCCGACGCCGCCCGTCGGGAGGTACCCGAGCTCCGGATACGTCGCTGAAACGGCCCGGACGAAGGCGGGGCCGCCGAGGCTCGAGATCGGAAAGAGCTTGACCACCGTGCAGCCGAGCCGCCGGGCCGCCTGGATCTCGGAGGGCGTGGCGGCACCCGGGAAGAACGGCAGGCCGAGGTCGCGGCACGCTGCCACGGTTGCCGGGTCGAGCCCGGGAGCGACGGCGAAGTGGGCACCGGCGGCCGCGGCCGCTTCGGCCTGGGCCGGATCGAGCACGGTGCCGGCTCCGAGCAGCACGCCCGGAACCTCGGCGGCCCGGCGCAGAGCCTCCTCGGCGGCAGGATGCCGGAACGTGATCTCGACGCAGGGGAGCCCGCCGGCGAGGAGAGCCTGCGCGAGCGGGAGCGCCAGCTCGGGATCCTCGACCGTCGCCACCGGGACGACGCCGGCGGCGCGGAGCCGCTCGAGCACGTCGGCTTCGGTGGGGCGGGCTGGCTCGGCCACGAAGATCGAGTATACTTTAGGTCCGGAGAGATTTTACGTGAGAAGAATATTTTTGAGGACGAGGATAGTGGACGCACCTACCCGAGCGAGTGCGACGGAGCTGCAGGAGCGCCGTGCGCAGGTCGCGCAAGCGCTCGGCCAGGGAGGTCTGGCGCTCGTCCCGGGTGCGCCGTTCCCCGACCGCTCCGCTCCCTTTCGCCAGGGCAACGAGTTCTTCCACCTGACCGGGCTCGAAGTCCCGGGTAGCTATCTCCTGATCGAGAGCGACGGCCGGAGCACGGTCTATCTCCCGCACCGGGACGAGCACCGCGAGCGAGTGGACGGGCCCGGGCTCTGGGCCGAGGATGCCGACGAGGTCGTCGCGCGCTCCGGGGTCGCGGCAGTCGCCGCGGTCGAGACCCTCCCCGCCGCGTTCGCGCGCCGGCTCGTCCGCCCGCTCACGATCCACGTCCCGCATGCGCCGGTGGAGGGGGAGCGGCAGAGTCGCGACACGGTGGTCGCGGCGACCGCGGCCCGTCTCGGCGACCCGTTCCGGCCCGCCGGCCTCGCGGCGTCACCGCTTCTGTCGGCGCTCACGGCTGCCTTTCCGTCCGCGGAGCTGCGCGACCTGACCCCGACGCTCGACGCGCTCCGCCTCCACAAGAGCGATTCCGAGCTCGCCGCGATTCGCGCCGCCTCGGAGCTCTGCGGTCGGGCGGTGATCGAGGCGATGCGCTCGACCGAGCCCGGCGTCCGCGAGTACGAGCTCGCGGCGGTCGCTGAGTTCGTCTTCCGGGAGGCCGGTGCCGCCGGCGGCTCCTACGAGGCGATCGTCGCCACCGGCACGAACGCCTGGCACGGCCACTACATCGCCAAGGACGCCGTCCTGCGCGAGGGCGAACTCGTGCTGATGGACTACGCGCCCGATCTCGACCACTACACGAGCGACATCGGCCGGATGTGGCCCGTCTCGGGAACCTGGGAGGACTGGCAGCTCGAGCTCTACGGCTTCATCCTCCGCTACCACCGGGCGTTGCTCGAGCGGCTGCGTCCCGGTGTCACGGCGGACGAGGTGCTGGACGGCGCGGCGGCGGAGATGCGGGAGGTCTGGGAGTCGACGTCCTGGTCGGCGCCCGAGTTCGAGCGGGCGACCGAGGCCGCGCTGACGTTTCGCGGCCATCTCTCTCACCCCGTCGGCCTCGCCGTTCACGACGTGGGCAGCTACAAGGAGCGGCCGCTCGAGCGAGGGCTCGTCCTCACCGTCGACCCGATGCTCTGGGTGCCGGAGCGCCGGCTCTACGTGCGCTGCGAGGACACCGTCGCGATCGTCGACGGCGGGATCGAGAACCTGACAGGCTTCGTGCCGCTGGAACCGGCGGAGATCGAAGCGACTCTGAAGGAGCCCGGACTGCTCCAGACCTGGAGGAACAGATGAGCGACGGCCGGTTCGCGCTGCTCGAGGCGCCGCAGACGTTCGCGGTCGGGGCGAGACCAACTCCTGTTCCCCGGGCCGGGGGAGGTCCTGCTCCGGGTCAAGGACTGCGGTGTCTGCGGCTCCGACCTGAAGATGTGGGCCGGGACGCACGCGTTCCTCCGGCCGCCGCTCGTGCTCGGGCACGAGGTCTACGGGACCGTGGAGGCGCTCGGCAGCCCCGACTCGCCGATCGCGGTCGGGACCGAGGCGGTCGTCTTCCCACCCGTCGGCTGCGGCGCCTGCTTTCACTGCGAGCGGGGCCAGCAACAGCTCTGCGCGGAGATGACCTTCTACGGCGGGCAGCTCCCGGGCGGTCTCGCCGAGCACGTCGTCGTCGCCGAGGCGAACCTGATCGAGGTGCCCGCCGGCGTCCCCGACGACCTGCGCGTGCTCGTCGAGCCCCTTGCGGTCGCGGTCCACGCCGTCGCCCGCGCGCAGGTCGCCCCGGGCGAAGCGGCGGTGGTGATCGGCGCGGGCGCGATCGGGCTCTTCACCGCGCTCGCCGCACGGGAGCGCGGCCTCGAGCAGATGCTGCTCGTCGAGCGCTCCGAGTCCCGGCGGCAGCGGGCCGTCGCCTGCGGCCTCACCGTCGTCGATGCCGACGCGCTCCCGCTGCGCGACACGGTTGCCGAGCACATCCGGCCGGAAGGAGCCGACGTCGTCTTCGAGTGCGTCGGCTCCCAGGAGACGATCGCCGCCGCTCTCTCGGTGACGAGGAAGGGCGGCCGCGCTGTGGTCGTCGGCAACGCACCGCCCACCCTGGAGCTCGACGGGCTCGAGCTCCAGCGCGGCGACCGCTCCCTCGTCGGCGTCCTCATGTACGAGCGGGCCGACTTCGTCACGGCGATCACGCTCCTGGCGGAAGGGCTCCTGGACTGCCTCCCCTCAGAGAGCCTCGTCGAGTGGTTCACCCTCGACCAGGCCGACGCCGCGTTCGCCGCCTCCAAGCAGGGGACGCTGAGCGGGCTGCGGGCGGTCGTTCGGCCGTGAGCGGCCTCGTAGAGGCGCTCCGGGCTGCCACCCTCTACGACGTCTCGCCCCTCCTCGACGAGCGCACCCCCGTCTTCCCCGGGCACCCGCCGGTCAGCATCGACCCGGAGGCGCGCACCCACGAGCGTGACGGGTACTTCCTGCAGACGCTCTCGCTCGGCGAGCACACGGGCTCCCACGTCGACGCGCCCGCCCACGCCGTCGCCTCGCTGGCCGGCGAGACGATCGACACCTTCCCGGTCGATCGCTTCGTCGCGCCGTACGTGAAGTACGACGTCTCGGCCCGCGAGCCGGGCCCGGGCGACCTCGTCACCCGGGCGACCCTGGAGAAGATCGAGGCGGACGCAGGGCTGCGGCCCGAGCCGGGCGACGTCGCGATCGTCCAGTTCGGCTGGGACCGTCACCTCCGGCCCGAGAGCGAGTCCGGCGAGGAACGTGCCTGGTGGATCCGGAACGCGCCGGGGCTTGCGGCGGACGCCTGCGAGTACCTCGCGGGGCTCGGCGTCGCGGGTGTCGGTTCGGACACGGCGACCTGCGACGCCGCTGTCGTCGACGGCAAGATCACCTCCGCGGTCGGCCACGTCCGCTACTTCCTTCCCCAGGGGATCCTGCTCTTCGAGGGGCTCGTGGGGCTGGGCCGCGCGCCTGCCCGCGGCATCTTCGTCGGCCTGCCGCTCCGGATCCGCGGGGGCTCGGGATCGCCGATCCGGGCTGTCCTGATCGCAGAGGGCGATCCTGCAGCGTGAAGATCGTCGAGGCCAGGGTGATCGTGTGCTCCCCCGACCGCAACTTCGTCACGCTGAAGCTGACGACGGAGTCCGGTCTGACCGGGATCGGGGACGCCACCCTGAACGGGCGCGAGCTCGCCGTCGCGAGCTACCTCGAGAACCACGTCTGCCCGCTGCTCGTCGGCCGGGACGCGTCGATGATCGAGGACACGTGGCAGTACCTCTACAAGGGCTCGTACTGGCGGGGCGGCCCGGTGGGGATGACCGCGATCGGTGCCGTCGACGTCGCGCTCTGGGACATCAAGGGCAAGGCGGCCGGGATGCCGGTGTACGAGCTTCTCGGCGGCAAGGTGCGCGACGGTGTCCTCGTCTACGGGCACGCGAACGGCGAGGACCTCGAGGACGCGCTGGACTGGGTCGGTCGCTACCTCGACGATGGCTACAAGGCGGTGCGCGTCCAGTGCGGCGTGCCCGGCCTCGCCAGCACGTATGGGGTCAGCGCCGACAAGCGCTTCTACGAGCCTGCGGACGCCGACCTGCCGACCGAGAACGTCTGGTCGACCGAGCGCTACCTCACCTTCGTCCCCCAGCTGATCGCCGCGACCCGGGAGCGCTACGGCTACGACTTCCACCTCCTCCACGACGTCCACCACCGGCTGACCCCGATCGAGGCGGCGCGGCTGGGGAAGAGCCTGGAGCCGTTCGGGCTCTTCTGGCTCGAGGACGCAGTCCCCGCCGAGCTGCAGGAGGGGTTCCGCCTGGTCCGCCAGCACACGACGACGCCGCTCGCGGTCGGCGAGGTGCTGCCGACGATCTGGGACTTCCGGACGCTGATCACCGAGCAGCTGATCGACTACGTGCGCACGACCGTCCAGCGGGCGGGCGGGATCAGCCACCTGCGCAAGATCGCGGCGCTCGCCGAGATCCACCACGTCAAGCTCGGCTGCCACGGCGCCACCGACCTCTCGCCGGTGACGATGGCGGCCGCGCTCCACGTCGATCTCTCCATCTCCAACTTCGGGATCCAGGAGTACATGCCGCACACCGAGGCGACCTACGAGGTCTTCCCGCACGGCTACTCGTTCCGCGACGGCCGGCTCCAGCTCGAGGACCGGCCGGGGCTCGGCGTCGAGATCGACGAGGAGGCCGCCGCGCGTCATCCCTACCGGCGCGCGTATCTCCCCGTCAACCGGCTCGAGGACGGGACGATGCACTCGTGGTAGCCCCGGTGCGAGCTGCCGCGGAGCCGGCCCTCGCCCCGCGGCCGCTCGGGCTGGCGCCCTCGTTCGGCTTCGGCGACCGGCTCGGGAACGCGACCGCCGGCCACGTGCGCGCGCTCCAGGCGAGCCGGAGCGGGCTTCTTCCGGTGCTCGCCCAGCAGTCGGCCCGCGAGCTGGAGCGAACCGGCCGCTCGTGGGCGGACGTGCTCGACGCCGCGGCTCAGGGGGCACGGGAGGCGGGCTGGAAGGGAGGCTACGGCGCCGACGCCGACCATCTCCGCACGGTCGCCGAGGTCGAGGCGGCCCTTGCCGCCGGCTTCACGATGTTCACCCTGGATCCCAGCGGTCACGTCGAGCTCGAGGCGCCCGCGGCCGTCGGTGCCGAGCTCGCCCGCCGCGTGCGCGAGCTGCCGTGGGGCGTGCTGGAGGACGACTGGCCGGCGCTTCGCCGCCGCTACGCCGGCAGCCTCGACGAGGTCGAGCTCGCCCGCGCGATCGCCACCTGGGGCGGCGCGCTCGCTCACGTCGTCGTCCTGGCGCGCCCGCTCGCCGGGCTCGACGGCGCAATCGACCTCGAGGTCTCGGTCGACGAGACACCCTGGCCGACGCCCGAGGCCGACCTGCGGGTGCTCGTGGGCGAGCTCCGCCGGCTCCGGGTGCCCTTCACGAGCCTTGCCCCACGCTTTCCGGGCAGCTGGCAGAAGGCCGTCGACGCGGACGTCGATCCGGGTGCGCTCGAGGCCGCGCTGACCGTCCACGCGGCGATCGCCGCCGAGCGCGGCCCCTACAAGCTCAGCGTCCACTCGGGCTCGGACAAGCTCTCGGTCTACCCCCTGCTTGCGGCGCTCTCCGAGCTGCCGCTCCACGTCAAGACCTCCGGAACGTCGTACCTGGAGGCGCTGCGCGTGCTCGCCCGCGTCCGCCCCGACCTCTTCCGAGACGTCCTCCGGGTTGCGCGAGCCGGCTTCGGAGAGGCGCGCGCGAGCTACGAGCTCGCGGCAACGGCGGGAGTCCCGGACGAGGTCTCGGTGCCCGACGAGGCGCTGCCGGCTCTGCTCGACGACCCGGGGTCGCGGCAGGGGCTGCACGTCACTTTCGGGACGGTCTGGGCGGACGCAGAGCTTCGTGCCCGGCTCCTCGGCGCGCTCGACGAGGAGCGCGAGCTCTATCACGAGCGGCTCGCGGCACACCTCGGCGCGCATCTCGATGCCCTGGCCGGCGGATGAGCGGTCTCTTCTCACTCGACGGCCTCGTCGCCGTCGTCACCGGTGGCACCGGGACGATCGGCCTCGCGCTTGCCCAGGGGCTCGCCGACGCGGGCGCGACCGTGGCCGTGCTCGGGCGCGACCCGTCGAAGCTCGACGGAGCGATCGCGGAGCTCGCCGCCGCGGGGCACGAGGCGATCGCGCTCCGGGCCGACGTGACCGACGCCGCGGCGGTCGAGGGCGCATGCGCCGACCTGCTTGCGCGCACCGGCCGCGTCGACGTGCTCGTCAACTGCGCGGGCGGGAACGTCGGCGCCGCGACCCTCCCCGACGACGTCTCCCCGTTCGAGCTCGGCGAGGAGGCCTACCGGGACGTGCTCGAGCTGAACCTGATCGGGACGATCCTGCCCACCCGGGTCTTCGGGGCCGCGATGAGCGAGGGCGGCTCGATCGTCAACGTCTCCTCGATGGCCGCCGCCCGCGCGCTCACCCGCGTCGGCGCCTACGGGCTGGCCAAGGCCGCCGTCGACGCGTTCACCCGCTCGCTCGCGGTCGAGCTGGCCCGCAGGGGCACCGGGATCCGCGTCAACGCGGTCGCGCCCGGCTTCGTGCTCGGAGAGCAGAACCGCCGGCTGCTGCTCCAGGAGGACGGGACGCCGACCGAGCGGGCCGCGACGATCATCGGCCGGACGCCGCTCGGGCGCTTCGGGGAGGCGGGCGAGATCGTCTCCGCGGTCGTCTGGCTCGCTGCGCCGGGCTCCAGCTTCGTCACCGGCGTCGTCGTTCCGATCGACGGCGGCTTCAGCGCGTTCGCGGGCGTCTAGCCCGACGCGGTCAGGAGCGGCTCGCCGAGCGCGGCAACGTCCACGTCGATCCCCAGCCCGGGCTTCGTCGGGGCCGAGCCGAAGCCGTTCTCCGAGCGGGGCTCATGACCGGCGACGTGCTCGTTCGTCCAGTCGTTCATGAACGAGACGGTGAAGAGCGTGTCGGGCGGCGTGCTCGCGGCGAGATGCGAGACGGCTGCGGTGACGAGGTCGCCGCCCCAGGCGTCCTCGATCGTGACGCGGAGGCCGAGCTGGACGGCGAGGTCGCGCATCAGCTTCGCCCGCGTCAGCCCGCCGACCTTCGAGATCTTCAGGTTGAACGCCTCGAGTGCCTTCGCCTCGTACGCGCGGAGGAGCGAGTGGACGTCGCGGATGCACTCGTCCAAAACCATCGGCAACGTCGTCCGCTGGCGCACGATCAGGCACTCCTCGAGCGTGGGGCAGGGCTGCTCGAAGAACACCCGCTCGAGGTCGGAGATCGCGCGGGCCGCGACCACCGCGTCCTGGAGCCGCCAGCCGCCGTTCGCGTCCGCGACGACGACGTCCTCGGGGCCGGTCGCCTCGACGACGGCGCGCGTCCGGGCCGCGTCCTCGTAGGGGTCGGCGCCGATCTTGAGCTGGAAGCGGTGGATCCCCTCTGCGCGGCGGGCCTCGACGTAGTCGCGCATCTCCTCGACCGGCCCGAGCGGGACGGCGAAGTAGAGCGGAAAGCGCTCGGAGAGCCGGCCGCCGAGGAGCTCGCAGACGGGGAGCCCGACGGTGCGCCCGAAGGCGTCCCAGCACGCCGTGTCGATCGCGCTCTTCGCGTAGCCGTGGCCCATCAGGGCGCGGTCGAGTGCCGCGTTCACCTGGCCGAGATTGGAGACGTCGATCCCGATCACCACGCCCGCGAGCTCCCGCAACGCGGCCCGGGCGCCCTCGGCGTGAGCCGGCAGGTAGGCGGGGCCGAGCGGACAGACCTCGCCGAAGCCCTCGACCCCGTCGTCGGTCGTCACCCGGACGACCGTGCTGGCGAGCGTCTCGATCACCCGGTTGCCCGACATCACGTACCGCCCGTGGACGTACGAGAGGTCGTAGCCGAAGACGTCGACGCGGGCGATCTTCACGCGGCGTCCGCTCCGCCGCCGTCCTGCTCGGCCACCAGGAGATAGTCCCAGTGGTGCAGGTGGTCGTGCAGGGCCTTCAGGGCCGCGGGCGCATTGCGCGCCTCGAGCGCGTCGACGATCGTCGTGTGCTCGGCGAGCACGTCCTGGAGGTGCTCGGGCGGCTGGCTCCGGCCCAGCCGCATCAGCCGCGCGAAGCCGCGCATCTGCTCGAGCAGCCGGGCGACGATCGGGAGATCGGCGCTGAGCGCGATCAGAATGTGGAACTGCTCGTCGAGCGCGAGGAAGGTCTCCTCGTCCGGTGTGTCGGCGGCGCGCTTCTGGCGGAGCAGCGTCAGCCGGAGCTGGTCGATCGCCTCCATCGTGATCACGCGGCAGGCCGTCTCGACGGCGATCTCCTCGAGCGCCTCCCGGATCCGGAGGATCTCGTTCCGGTGGGCCGGCGAGAAGCCGCGGACGACGAGCTGCCGGCGGGGTCCGACCTCGAGCAGCCCCTCGGTGCGCAGGAGCTGGAGCGCCTGGCGGACGGGCGTCTTGGAGATCCCCATCTGTTCGGCGACGGTCGCCTCGGCGAGGATCGAGCCCGCGGGGAGCGCTCCGGTCAGGATCGAGTCGCGGACGTGCTCGTACGCGGTCTCGGTCAGGCTCCGCTTCGCGGGCGGGTCGCTGTTCGCGGGCATCAGCGCCAGTTTCGCATCCCCGAGGACGGTCATCGCCGGCTCAGGGCTTCCGGGTCGGGGACGAGCCCGCTCGCGGCGAGGTCGAGCCAGAGGGCGTCGGGGAGCTGCCGCTCGAACGAGGCGACGTTCTCCTCGAGCTCCGTGACGGAGCGCGCGCCGACGACGACGCTCGCGACGGCAGGGTGGCGGAACGGGAACTGGATCGCCGCTGCAGCGAGCGGGACGCCGTGGCTGCCGCAGACCCCCGCGAGCTGCGTCACCCGCTCGAGGATCGCCGGGGGCGCGGGGGCGTAGTCGTAGGTCGCTCCCGGGGTGGGCCGAGCGAGGACGCCACTGTTGAAGACACCGCCGACGAGGACGCCGACGCCCCGCTCGAGGCACTCGGGCAGGAGCTCCTCGGCCGCGCTCGTGTCGAGCAGGCTGTAGCGGCCGGCGATCAGGACGCAGTCGGGCTCGCTCTCGCGGACGATCCGCGCGAGCAGCGACGGCCGGGTCATCCCGGCGCCGACAGCCCCGACGATGCCTTCCGCCTGCA
This sequence comes from uncultured Gaiellaceae bacterium, assembly GCA_963846665.1. Taxonomy (GTDB): domain Bacteria; phylum Actinomycetota; class Thermoleophilia; order Gaiellales; family Gaiellaceae; genus Gaiellasilicea. Next base: position 1,505,477 of record CAWJWW010000002.1, on the reverse strand, counting down.
GCCGGCGAAGGGTCGGCATCCCCTCGGCGATCGCCTGCTCCATGTGGTCGTTCGGGTCGTGGAGGAAGACCACGTCCAGCCGGTCGACGCCGAGCCGCTCGAGGCTCTCCTCGACCGAGCGCGCGATCCCGTCGGCGCTGAAGTCGAAGACCGGCTCCACGCCCTCGCGGCCGTGCCACATTCCCTCGGGCAACTGCTCGGCGTCCGGAGCACCGGCGCGGAGCAGGCGGCCCGCCTTCGTGGAGAGGACGACGCGCTCCCGGGGCACGGTGGCGAGCACCTTGCCGCAGGCGAGCTCCGAGGAGCCGAGCCCGTAGAGCGGCGCCGTGTCGATCTGTCGAATTCCGAGCTCGAGTGCCGCCCGGAGCACCGCCTCGGCCTCAGCCGGTTCGACGGGGGCGAAGAGGCCGCCGATCGCCGAAGCTCCGAGCCCGAGCCTCGTCACGTCGGGGCCGTTGCGTCCGAGCTGGACGGGCTCGGCGGCGCGCATCAGGCCGCCGTGCGCGGAATCGAGGCGATCAGCCGCTTCGTGTAGTCGTGGCCGGGGTTGCCCAGCACCTGCTCCGCGTCTCCGTGCTCGACGACGACCCCGTGGTGGAGCACGTAGATCCGGTCGACGACCTGGCGCACGACCGCGAGGTCGTGGGTGATGAAGAGGTAGCTGAGCCCGAACTGGTCGCGGAGGTCGCGGAACAGGTTGAGGATCTGCGCCTGGACGGAGACGTCGAGCGCGGAGACGGGCTCGTCGCAGATGATCAGCGAGGGCTCGACCGCGAGCGTCCGGGCGATCGCGACCCGCTGCCGCTCGCCGCCGGAGAGCGCGGCCGGGCGGCGCTTCGCGTAGCCGGTGGGGAGGCCGACGAGGTCGAGCAGCTCGTCGATGCGGCCCTTGACCGCGGAGCGCTCGTAGTCGTTCACGAGCAGGACGTTCTTCAGCGCCGAGCCGACCGTCTCCGTCCGGTCGAGCGACGAGTAGGGATCCTGGAAGACGATCTGCACGGTGCGGCGCAGCGAGGCGCGCTGGGCCCGCGTCAGCCTGCTGAAGTCGGCGATCTGGAGGTCTCCGAGCTCGATCGACCCGCTCGTCGGCGTCTCGAGGCCGACGATGCAGCGGCCGAGCGTCGTCTTGCCCGAGCCGGACTCGCCGACGAGCCCGACGCTCTCGTTGCGGCCGACCTCGATCGAGACGCCCTTGAGCGCGTGCATCTCCGTGCCGCCGCGCCCGGCGAAGACCTTGCGCAGGTCCTGGATCCGGAGGATCGCCGTGCCGTCGCCGGCCCGCCGGCCCGTCAGCGCGGCGGCTCCGCAGCCTTCGTATGGACGAGGCGCATCTCGTCCCGGATCTCCTCGAGCCGGATGCAGGCCGTCGCGTGCGCGGGCTCGATCTCGCGAAGCGGCGGCTTTCCGGCCGTGCAGATCTCGGCTGCCCAGCGGCAGCGCTCGGCGAAGCTGCAGCGGTCGGCGACCTCGTCGGCGCTCGGGACGGAGCCGGCGATCGCGACGAGCCGGTTCACCCGGCGGTCGACGGGCGGCTCGGAGAGGAGCAGGCCGAGCGTGTAGGGATGGAGCGGCTCGTGCTCGAGCGCGGCGGCCTCGCTGACCTCGACGAGCGACCCCGCGTAGAGGACGTAGACCCGGTCGGCCACGGAGAACGCGACCCGGAGGTCGTGGGTGATCAGGATCAGGCCCATCCCGCGCCGGCTCTGCACGCGTCTTCAGGAGCTCCAGGATCTCGGCCTGCGTCGTCACGTCGAGCGCGGTCGAGGGCTCGTCGGCGATCAGCACGGTCGGATCGCCGGCGAGCGCCGCCGCGAGCCCGACGCGCTGGCGCATCCCGCCCGAGAGCTGGAACGGATAGCGGTCTGCGGCGGTGGGATCGTGGATCCCGACCTCGGCGAGGCGCTTGATCGCCTCCGCCTTCGCGGCCTCGCCCTTGAGCGGCGTGTCCTCCCGGATCGCGAGCACCTCCTGGATGTGCTTCGAGCAGCGGAGGAGGGGATTGAGCATCGTGAACGGGTCCTGGAAGAGCATCGAGATCTCGCTCCCACGCAGGCGCCCGACGGCGGCGGCGCTCCAGTCGAGGATGTTCTCGCCGCGGAACCGCACCTCGCCCGAGCTCGCCTCGACGCCGGTCGGCAGCAGGCCGATGATCGCCCGGGCGCTCAGCGACTTGCCGCTGCCGGACTCGCCCACGACCGCGATCGTCTCGCCGGGCGAGAGCTGGAGGCTGACGCTCGAGACGAGCGGCCGGCGCTCGCGCCCCGCGACGTAGTCGATCGCCAGGTTGCGGACATCGAGGATCGGATCGGGGCTAGCGGCCAGTGCGGCCTCCGTAGGAGAACCGGTCGTAGACCCAGTCGCCGATCACCGTCACCGAGGTGGCGAAGAAGATGATCGCGAGCCCGGGGGCGAGCACGCCCATCGGGTTGGTGAAGAGGAGGGAGCGGTTCTCCGAGAGCATCAGGCCCCAGTCGGGCGTGCCGGGCGCCGTGCCGAGCCCGAGGTACGAGAGGCCGGAGAGCGCGACGAGCGCGAGCGCGAAGTCGAGCGCGGCGTTCGCGAAGACGATCGGCGAGATGTTCCGCCAGATGTGGACGTACATGATCCGCCAGCGCGCGATCCCGAGCGTCCGGGCCGCCTCGACGTACGGAAGGGCTCGCTGCTCGAGCGCGGTTCCGCGGATGATCCGGACGCCGCCTGCGAAGTTGAGGACGCTGAGCACCAGCACGGCGAGCCAGTAGCCACCGCCGACGACGCCGACGATCACGATCGCGATCAGCAGGCCCGGCAGCGCGAACATGAAGTCGATGAAGCGCTGGATCACCATGTCGACCGTGCCGCCGAGGTACCCCGAGAGGATCCCGAGCAGGCTCGCGGCCAGCATCCCGGTCAGCGCGACGATGAACGGCCCCGTGATCGCGGCATCGGCGCCCGCGATGATCCGGGAGAAGATGTCGCGCCCGAGGGCGTCCGTCCCGAGCCAGTGGTCGCGCGTCGGCGAGCTCGTGACGTTGAAGAGATCCTGCTCGTCGGGGTCGTGGGGGAGGATCAAGCTGCCGAGAAAGGCGAGCGCGACCACGATCGCGACGAAGCCGGTCGAGAGGACGACGAAGATCGACGAGAACTGCATTCCCGCCCGCGCGAAGACGGAGCGCCGCTGGCGGACCGAGTCGACCGCGACCGCCACCTAGCTCATCCCCCGCTCGAAGCCGACGCGAGGGTCGATGTAGGCGTAGAGGACGTCGACGACCAGGTTCACGAGGATGATCCACGCGGCGATGATCAGGAGCAGGCCCTGGATCAGCGGGAAGTCTCCCGAGGTGACCGCATTGACGAGGAGGGTCCCGAGCCCGGGGAGCCCGAAGACGGACTCGACGAGCACGGAGCCCGTCAACAGGCCGACGAAGAGCAGGCCCGCTGCGGTGACGACCGGGATCAGCGCGTTCCGGAGCGCGTAGGCGATGGTGATCCGGAAGCCGCTGAGGCCGCGGGCGCGGGCGAAGGCGATGTGGTCCTGCTCGAACTGCTCGATCATCGACGCGCGCGTCAGCCGCATCACGAAGCCCATCCCGTGCAGCCCGAGCGTGATCGCGGGGAGGGCGAGGTGGTGCGCGCGGTCGACGACCCCTTCGCCCGGCCCGAAGAGCGGGAACCAGCCCGCCTTGAACCCGAGGAAGTAGAGGAGGACGAGCGCGAGCGCGAAGGCGGGGGTGCTCATGAAGAGGACGCTGATCACGACCAGGGCCCGGTCGAGGAAGCGGCCCCGCCGGAGGGCTGCGAGGACGCCGAGCGGGATCCCCAGCAGGACGGCGAGCAGGATCCCGGCGCCGTTCAGGACGAGAGTGACGTCGTAGCGGTGCTTGATCTCGGTCAGCACCTCCTCGTTCGTGAGGATCGACCGTCCGAAGTCACCGTGGGCGACGCCGCTCAGCCAGTCCCAGTACTGGACGGGGAGCGGATCGTCGAGCTTGTACTTCTCCTTGATCGCCTGGATCACCTCGGGTGAGGTGGGCTGATCCTCGAGCAGGGCCGCGATCGGCCCGCCCGGGGCGAGATGCGTGAGCCCGAACGCGGCGACCGTGACGATCAGCGCCAGGGGGACGACGATCAGGAGCCGCCGCAGGACGTAGCGGCCGAGCCAGCCGCGACGGCGACGGCCGCCGGAGGACGCGGGAGGAGCTGCCGCCCCGTCGGGGGGCGGCAGCTCCGTCTGCGTGGTGGTGGTCAAGCGGGTGCTCGTGCTACTTCGCGTCGAGGTGCTGGAGCCAGTTCTGGTTGTAGTAGAACGGGCCGATCGACGAGCGGAAGCGAGAGCCCGCCTGCAGCGCCCACGTGCCCGGAAGGCTGAACACGTGGATGTAGGGGACGTCCCTCGAGGCGATCTGCATCACCTGGAGCGCGTTGCGTGCGGCGACCTTGGGGTCGGTCGACGCGAGGCCCGCCTGGATCAGCTTGTCCACGGCCGGCTTCTTGTAGTTGGCCGAGTTCTCGAACCCGGGCGCCGCGTGGGCGCTCGTGTAGAGCAGGTCGAGGTACTGCATCGGGTGCGGCGAGTCGGGCGCCTGCCCGAGCACCTGGATCCCGAGGTTCGGCTTGTGGTCGAGGATGACCTGGAACCGCTGCGGGCCGGGCATCACGTTGAAGTTGATCGTGATCCCGATCCGCTTCGCTCCCTGCTGGAGGGTCTGGGAGAGCTGGATGCACGCGGCGCACGGGCCGGGGAGGTTCATCGTCGTCGTGAAGCCCTTCGGGTAGGCCGACTGGGCCAGCTCGGCCTTCGCCTTGTCGAGGTCGAACGGGTACGTCTGCACCTTCTTCAGCGCGGCCTTGATCTCGTTGTCACCGAGATAGGCCTTGAGGAAGAGGAGCGGCGGCAGCCCGGCGAGCACCTGCCCGCGACCCGAGTTGAGCGCCTCGTTGATCCCGACGCGGTCGATCGAGTAGGCGAGCGCGCGACGGACGTGGACGTCCGCGAAGGGGCCGTCCTCCGTGTCGAAGGAGAAGCCGCGCCAGCCGCCGGACTGGAACGTTCCGACCTTGAGGGCCGAGGAGGCCGCCCACGTCCGGAGGTTGATCGCGGGGACGGCGAAGGTGCCGTCGATCTGGCCGCTCTGGAGGGCCAGGAACCGGCCCTGCTCGTCGGGGATCACCTGGAAGATGATCTTGTCCCACGGGTAGCGCTTGCCCTTGTAGAAGGTGTTCCGGACGAGCACGACGCGCGCGTTCGGCTGGAACTCGGAGAACTTGTACGGCCCGGTGCCGATCGGCATCCCGCTGGACGTGCCGAAGGACGCCTTGTTCTTCGCATAGTCGGCCGCCGAGTAGACGAGGCCGGGGCTCGCGGCCGGCGTGTACTGCCAGTTGGAGTCCGGCTTGAACAGCTTGACGGTCACGTTCTGGCCCTTGGCACCGATCGAGCGGACATTGCCGAAGAAGGAGGCCAGCTTCGAGCCCGTCTTCTTGTCGCGGTGCACGTTCATCGAGAACGCGACGTCCTTCGCGGTCATCGTGGACCCGTTCGAGAACTTGATCCCCTGCTTGACCGTGTAGCGGTAGGTGGTCGGGTTGAGGGCCTTCCAGCTGGAGACGGCCGCACCCGCGCCCGTGAGCGGCTGACCGAACGTGCCCGGCGCCAGGATGTGATCCTGGACGAGCGAGAACATCGTCGAGCCCTCCGTCGAGAAGTAGAAGCCGTTGAAGAGGCTCGCCGGGTTGGTGCTGATCGCCCAGGTGAGCGTGCCACCGGCCGTGGTGGCGGCCGAGGTCGTGGGAGCCGCGCTCCGGACAGAGCCCGCGGGCGCCGCGCTCGACGTGCTTGCACCGGCCAGGACGGCGGCGAAGACGGTGAGCGTGGCGACGGCGGCACAGATCGCTCTGCGCTTGGTGGAACGGAAGGCGACGTGCGAGATGCGTTGCATCGATCGACCCATCCTTTCTGTGGGAGCGGCGGACCCCGTCCCCTGAAACGTGCGATTGTCGGTCTGAACCGTTGCCTGCGCCCCGGTGGGGGCTCAGGTTGTGGGACGGCGCCCCGGCGGGGAAGTTGCAGCCCCGATCGAGGTCGTGCGAGAAGGGCCGCAGTAGAGTCTTGCCGGATGAAAGAAATATTTCAGCGACCATGGTATACTCGTCGCCGATGGTAACCCCGGCCACCTCCCGCGTCAAGGAAGGCCCGCCGGTGCTCTGGTACGACGCGCCCGCCACGCGCTGGCTCCAGGCGCTACCGGTCGGCAACGGCCGGCTCGGGGCGAGCGTCTTCGGCCGGATCTACAAGGAGACGCTGATCTGCAACGAGGACTCGGTGTGGACGCGCTGGCCCACCGACCGGAACAACCCCGACGCGCTCGCCTCGCTACCGCAGGTGCGGCAGTTGCTGCTCGAAGGCCGCGTCGAGGAGGCGCAGACGCTCGCCGCGCTGACCCAGTTCGGGATGCCGTTCCGCCAGGCGAGCTACCAGGTGCTCGGCGACATGACGCTCCATTTCGGCGGTCACCACGAGGAGCACGCGACCGGCTACCGGCGGTCGCTCGACCTCGACGACGGGATCGTCACGGTGGCCTACGAGATCGGAGGCTCGCGCTTCCGCCGCGAGGTCTTCGCGAGCGCACCGGACGACGTGATCGTGCTCCGGCTCACCTCGGAGACGCCCGGCGCGATCGAGGTCGGCTCCCACTACTACCGCCGCTACGACGCCTTCGCGCGTGCGGAGGGAAACGAGCACGTCGTCGGCGGCTCGGTCGGCGTCCGCGGCACGACCTTCCACACCCGCGCCCGCGTGCTCGCCGAGGGCGGGACGACGGTGGCGCGGGGCGACCACATCTCCGTCACCGGCGCCGACGCGGTCACGATCCTGATCGGGGCGGCGACCGACTTCCGCTCCGACGATCCCGAGGCCGCATGCGTCGCTGCGCTCGACGCCGCGGCGGTCCGCGAGTACGAGGAGCTGCGGGGTCGTCACGTCGCCGACCACCGTCCGCCGATGCGGCGGGTCCGGCTGGCGCTCCAGGCCGAGCCCGACCCCGAGGCGGAGGCGCTTCCGGTCGACGCGCGCCTCGCGCGCCTCGAGACAGGTGCGGCCGACCCGGGCCTGATGGAGCTCTTCTTCCACGTCGGCCGCTACCTGCTGCTCGGGTCGAGCCGGCCGGGGACGCTGCCCGCCAACCTGCAGGGGATCTGGAACGACAGCTACCAGCCCGGCTGGGACAGCAAGTTCACGATCAACATCAACACGCAGATGAACTACTGGCCGGCCGAGGTCGCGAACCTGAGCGAGTGCCACGAGCCGCTCTTCGACCTGATCGACCGGCTCCGGGTCACGGGCGCCGAGACGGCGCGGATCCACTACGGCTGCGGCGGCTTCGTCGCCCACCACAACACCGACCTCTGGGCCGATGCCGCCCCGCTCGACCACTTCCTCTGCGGGCTCTGGCCCGGCGGCGCCGCCTGGCTCGCCCACCACCTCTGGGAGCACTACGCGTTCACGAACGACCGGGAGTTCCTGGCCGAGCGGGCGTACCCCGGGATGCGCGACGCGGCCCGGTTCGTGCTCGACTTCCTGTTCGAGGATCCCGAGACGGGCGAGCTGCTCTTCGGCCCCTCGTCCTCGCCGGAGAACGCCTATCTCGACTCGCAGGGGCTCCGCTCGGCGCTCTGTCTCAGCCCCGCGTGCGACACCCAGATCATCACCGGCCTCTTCGAGCGGGTCGTCGCGGCCGCCGAGATCCTCGACGTCGACCCGGAGCTCCGCGACGAGATCGGCGCCGCGCTCCCGAGGCTGCCGCCGATGCGGGTGGGCAGCCGGGGTCAGCTGCAGGAGTGGCGCGAGGACGTGCAGGAGTGGGAGGCGGGGCACCGCCACCTCTCGCACCTCTTCGCGGTCTACCCGGACGCGCAGCTCACCCCGCGGAGCGACCCCACCCTCTGGGCGGCGGCCCGGCGTGCGCTCGACCTCCGGGTCGAGGAGAGCTCCGACCGCTCGGGCGGGGGCTGGACCCGCGCCTGGATCTCGCTCCTCTTCTCCCGCTTCGGCGAGGGGCGCCTCGCTCACGACCACCTGCTCGGGCTGCTCCGCGAGAGCACCGACACGAACCTGCTCGACCTCTCGCCGCCGGGCGGCACGAACCCGCTCACCGTCTTCCAGATCGACGGCAACCTCGGCGCGGTCGCCGCGGTCTGCGAGCTGCTCGTCCAGTCGCACGACGGGATCGAGCTCCTGCCCGCGCTGCCGCCCCAGTGGCCGGACGGCGCCGTCACCGGGCTGCGCGCCCGCGGCGGCTTCGAGCTCGACGTCGCCTGGCGCGACGGCGCCCTCGAGCAGGCCGAGCTCCGATCGCTCCACGGGAGCGAGTGCCTGCTCCGGTCGGCGTCTGGGCTCGAGGTCACCGGCGACACCGGCGAGGTCACCCGCGTCCCGGCGGGAGGCGTCGCCCGCTTCCCCACCGAGCCCGGAGCCGCCTACACCGTCAGGCCCGCTCAGCCCACCGACGAAAGAGGAACCGAAGGATGAAGCCGTACTGGCAGGGGGTCTTCCCCGCGGTCACGACGCAGATGCACCGCGACGGGTCGCTCGACCACGAGGGCACGGCCCACCACCTCGAGGTGCTGCTCGACTCCGGGGTAGCGGGGGTCGTGATGATCGGCTCGCTCGGCGAGAACCAGTCGCTCGACCGCGAGGAGAAGGTCGAGGTGATCGAGGCGGCGGTCGCCACGGTGGCCGGGCGCGTCCCCGTGCTCAGCGGCGTCGCCGAGACGAGCGCGCAGGCGGCGACCCGCCACGTTCGCGCCTGCGACGCGGTCGGCGCCGACGGCTACATGGTGATGCCTTCGATGGTCTACCGCGGCGACGAGCGGGAGGTCCTCACCCACTTCCGGACGATCGCGAAGGCGACCGACAGGCCGCTGATGATCTACAACAACCCGCTCTCCTACTTCAACGACGTCACGCCGGCCCTGTTCGCGAAGCTCGCTGCGATCGACTCGATCGTCGCGATCAAGGAGAGCTCGGGCGACACCCGCCGGATCACCGACCTGCGCAACGAGGTGGGCGACCGGTACGCGATCTTCACCGGCGTCGACGACCTCGTGCTCGAGAGCGCCGCGGTCGGGATCGACGGCTGGGTCGCCGGGATCGGGCTCGCGTTCCCCTACGAGAACCAGCGGCTCTGGGACCTGATCCAGGCCGGCGAGTGGGAGGCGGCGCGGAAGCTCTACCGGTGGTACACGCCGCTCCTCCACCTCGACGTGCACGCGAAGCTCGTCCAGAACATCAAGCTGGCGATGCAGGAGAACGGGCTCGGGGCCGAGTGGTGCCGGGCGCCGCGGCTGCCGCTCGCCGGCGCCGAACGGGCCCGCGTGCTCGAGACGATCCGGACCGGGATCGCGAACCGGCCCAAGCTGCCGAAGGCAACGAAGAACCCGAAGACGGCGCCCGCGAAGCGCACGCGCACCCGCTGACCCCCGGGCGTCCCCCCGCCCACGTCCAAGAGGAGCTCTCCCCGTGACAGCCACCACCGACCGGCCCAACTTCGTCGTGATCGTCTCCGACACGCTGCGGCGTGACCACCTCGGGGCGTACGGGAACGACTGGATCAAGACGCCCGCGCTCGACCGCCTCGCCGAGCGCTCCGTCGTCTTCGAGAACCACCTGATCGGCTCGTTCCCGACGATGCCCGCGCGGGCCGATCTGCTCACGGGCCGGCTCTCGCTCACCTTCATGTCGTGGGCACCGCTTCCGGCCGACCTGCCCACGCTGCCTGCGCTCCTCTCCGAGGCCGGCTACCTGACGATGGGGATCGTCGACACGCCGTTCTACGTCCGCAACGGGTTCGGGTACGACCGGGGCTTCCAGGACTTCCTCTGGCTGCGCGGGCAGGGCGACGCGAAGCGGATGGAGGAGCGGCTCGACGCGCGCGCGACGTGGCGGCACGAGTCCGACCGCTGGGTGGCGAAGACCGTCACCGCCGCGGAGGAGTGGCTCGAGCGCCACTACGAGGAGCAGTTCTTCCTGCTCGTGGACGTCTGGGACCCGCACGAGCCGTGGAACCCGCCCGACTACTACACGAAGCTCTACGCGCCGGACTACGACGGGCGCGAGACCGACCCCTGCTACGACAACTGGCGCGACGCGGGCCTGACCGAGGAAGACGTCCGCTTCACCCACGCAACCTACGCGGGCGAGGTCTCGATGGTCGACCGCTGGGTCGGCAAGCTCGCGGAGAAGCTCGACGTGCTCGGGATCGCCGACAACACGGTGCTCGTCTTCGTCTCCGACCACGGCTACTACTTCGGCGAGCACGACTACCTCGGGAAGTCCGTGTGGGACCCCGAGCTGGGGACGCAGAGCTGGTCGCCGCTGTACCGGCAGATCGTCGAGGTGCCGCTCCTGATCCAGATGCCCGGCGCGACGGCCCGGCGCACGGACGCGCTGACCACGCTCGTCGACGTGCCCGCGACGATTCTCGACCTCGCCGGCGTCGAGGCGCCCGAGGGCGTCGCCGGTCGCTCGCTGGCCCCGATCCTCCGCGGCGAGGCCGACGAGCACCGGGAGCTCGTCGTCAGTGGCTGGCCGCTCGAGTACCAGAAGGGGCGGATCACGATCGCGGTCGACTCCTGGCCGCGCCGAATCGCCCGCGACCAGCCCTTCACGGTCACGGGCCGCGGGCTCTCGCTCGTCGTGGGCGGCCCCGAGGACGATCTCGAGCTCTACGACCTCACGGACGACCCGGGCGAGCTGACGAACGTCGCCGCGGAGCGCCCGGAAGAGACGATCGCCCTCCTCGAGGACGCGCTCGCCGAGCTGCTCCGGATCGGGACGTCCGAGGAGCTCCTGGCGCCGCGCCGCGGGGCGCTGGAGCGCTTCCGTGCGGCGGTGAGCGTCTAGCGCAGCGTGCGGGTGCTCGCGGGCACGAGCGAGGGCGGTCGCCCGGCGTGGGGAGACCTCGTCGCCGGGATCAGCGTCGCCCTCGTCCTGCTCCCCCAGTCGCTCGCGTACGCCCAGCTCGCGGGGATGCCGCCCCAGCGAGGGCTCCTCGCCGCTGCGCTCCCGCCGCTCGCGGCCGCGCTCGTCGCGTCGTCGCCGTACCTCCAGACCGGGCCGGTCGCGCTGACCTCGCTGCTCACGTTCGGGGCGCTCTCGACGCTCGCCACCCCCGGCTCGGACGAGTACATCGCGCTCGGCGTCCTCCTCGCGCTCGTGATCGGTGTCGCGCGGCTCGCGATCGGGATCGCGGGAGCGGGCCGCATCGCGTTCCTGATGTCGCCGCCGCTGATCGCCGGTTTCGTCCCCGGTGCGGCCGTTCTGATCGTGGCGTCGCAGTTCCCGACAGCGGTCGGGTACAGGCCGGACGGGGGGATCGTGCACGCGGCGCTGTCGGCGCTCGCCGACCCGGGCGAATGGGCCTGGGGGACGCTGCGCCGTGGCGGCTGCGACCGTCGCCGTGATCGCCGTCGCGGCCCGGTTCTCGCGGCGCTTCCCGGCCGTGATCCTCGTCGCGCTCGGCGGCGCCCTGCTCGGCGGGCTGACCGGCTTCGGCGGCGAGCACGTCGGCACGCTCTCGCTCAGCTTCCCCTACCCCGTTTTCGACCTCCCCTGGGCGCGCCTGCCGGCGCTCCTCGTGGCCGGCCTCGTGATCGCGCTCGTCGGCTTCGCCGAGTCGGCCGCGATCGCGCGCCGGCTCGCCGCCTCCGACCGGCGGCCGTGGGATCCCGACCGGGAGTTCGCGGGGCAAGGGCTGGCGAACCTCGCCTCGGCCGCGGCGGGCGGCTTCCCCGTCGGGGGCTCGTTCAACCGGACGGCCCTGAACAAGGCCGCGGGCGCGAAGACGCGCTGGAGCGGCGCCTTCGCCGGGCTCGCCGTGATCGCCGCGCTCCCCGTCGCCCCGCTCCTGCTCGAGTCGTTGCCGCTCGCGGTGCTGGCCGGGATCGTGATCGCGTCGGTCGCGTCGTTCCTCGCGCCGGGCGAGCTCGTGCGGCTCTGCCGCGACTCGCCGCCCCAGGGAGGGATCGCCTTGGCGACCTTTGCCTTGATGCTGATCCTCGCGCCGCACGTCGAGTACGCGGTCGTCGCGGGGCTCGGCCTCTCGATCGTGAATCATCTGATGCGAGAGATGGCGATCGACATCGAAGCGACCGTGACCGACCGGCGGCTGTGGCTGCGGCCCCGCGGCGTGCTGTGGTTCGCGAGCGCCCGCTCGCTCGAGGAGCAGGTCGGCGGGCTCCTCGCCGAGTACCCCGACGTGGATCACGTCGACCTCGATCTCGGCGGCCTCGGCCGGATCGACTACTCGGGTGCGCTCGTCCTGCGCCGGTTCGCGGACGACGTCCGTGAGGCCGGCGTCGGGATCGAGGTGCGCGACCCGACGCCGCGCTCGCGCCGGATCGTCGGCGTCGTCCTCGGGCCGGAGCCGGCGGTGGCCGCCGAATGACGCTGCACCTCGAGGCTCCCGTCGAGCTCCCTGGAGGCCCGTTCGTCGTCGGGACGGACGAGCCGTGGCTGCCCGGGGACGGGGAAGGGCCGGCACGGGCGGTCGACCTGGGGCCGTTCGCCCTCGGTGCCTGCGCCGTCACCGTCGCCGAGTTCGACCGCTTCGTGGCCCAGACGGACTTCGTCACCGAGGCGGAATGCACGGGCTGGTCGTTCGTCTTCGCGGGCGAGGTGGCGGACGACGCCGACGTCCGGGGGCGCTCCGCGTCGGCTCCGTGGTGGCTCGGCATCGAGGGGGCGACTTGGCGCCGTCCCGACGGCCGCAGGGAAGCGCCGCCGGAGCACCCCGTCGTCCACGTCTCCTGGGACGACGCCGCCGCCTACTGCCGCTGGGCTGGGGGTCGCCTCCCGACCGAGAGCGAGTGGGAGTACGCGGCCGCGAGCGGCGTTCCCGGGCGGGTCTTCCCGTGGGGCGACGAGCTGGTCGAGCGCGGCGAGCATCGCTGCAACGTCTGGCAGGGCGTCTTCCCGCACGAGGACACGGGCGAGGACGGCTTCCGGGGCCGGGCTCCCGTGGACGTGTACGAGCCGAACGACTTCGGGCTCTGGAACGTCATCGGGAACGTCTGGGAGTGGACGGCCTCGGCCACCACAACGGTGCAGGCGGATGGGGGCTGCTGCGTCCGCGCGGACAGCGCCGGCGCCGCCCGCATCCAGAAGGGCGGCTCGTATCTCTGCCATGCCTCCTACTGTGCCCGCTACCGGATCCAGGCGAGGCTCGGCAACCCGCCCGACACGACCACGGGCAACGTCGGCTTCCGGCTCGCCCGGGACGTACGCCCGTGAGCGCGGCGAACGTGCTCGTGATCGTCGCCGACGACATGGGCTACGGCGACTTCGGCCTCTTCAACGAGGGGCGGAGTCAGACGCCGACGCTCGACCGGCTTGCGCAGGAGGGGATCTGCCTGACCCAGCACTACTCCGGCTCGCCGGTCTGCGCACCGGCTCGCGCGTCGCTCCTCACCGGCCGCTATCCCCACCGGACGGGCGCGATCGACACCCTTCAGGGTCGCGGCCTCGACCGGATCGCCCTCTCGGAGGTGACCGTCGCCGACCTCTTCCGGGCGGGCGGCTACCGGACGGGCCTCGTCGGCAAGTGGCACAACGGCGCCCTCGATCCGCGCTACCACCCGAATGCGCGCGGCTTCGAGCACTTCGCCGGCTTCAGCGGCGGCCTCTGCGACTACTGGGACTACACGCTCGACGTGAACGGGACGGACGTGCCGGGCGACGGCACCTACCTCACCGACGTCTTCACCGAGCACGCGGACGCGTTCCTGCGCGCGGACGACGAGCGGCCGTTCTTCCTCCTTCTCGCCTACAACGCGCCGCACTTCCCGATGCAGGCTCCGCAGGAGCTCGTCGACCGTTACGTCGAGCAGGGCGAGACCCTCGGCGCGGCGCTGACGTACGCGATGATCGAGGTGATGGACGCCGGGATCGGCCGGCTCGACGCGACGCTGCGCGAGCTCGGGCTCGCCGACGAGACGATCCTCGTCTTCACGAGCGACAACGGCCCGTACCTCGGCGAGGTGACGGGGATCAGCCTCGACCGGTTCAACGCCGGCCTCAGGGGCGCGAAGCACTACGTCTTCGAGGGCGGCATCCGCGTCCCGGCCCTCGTCCGCTGGCCCGCGGGAATCGACGGCGGGCGCACCGTGGACGTCCCGACCCACTTCGCGGACTGGCTGCCCACGCTGGCCGCGGCCGCGAGCGTGCCGGTGCCCGAGCTCGCCCTCGACGGGGAGGACGTGCTCGAGACGCTGCGCGGCGGCACGCCGCCGGCCGCGTTCGAGCGCTTCTGGCAGAACAACCGCTACGCGCCCCGCCGGGAGGGGAATGCCGCGATGCGCGACGGGCCGTGGAAGCTCGTCTATCCCGTGATCCCCGAGCTGATGAAGGTGACCGACGAGGACCGCCTGATCGACCGCGCCCTCAACTACCAGCAGGAGGGCCGGATCACGCGCATGGACGACTCGCCGCTCCCGTGGTTCGCGGTCGAGAGCCCGCCGGCGCCGATGCTCTTCAACGTCGAGGAGGATCCCGGCGAGACGACCGACCTCGCCGCCGACCACCCGGAGAGGGTGGAGCGGATGGCTCGGGAGCTCGATCGCTGGTTCGCGGAGGTCGAGGCGGAGCGAGCGCGGATCGCCGACCCGTCAACCGGCTCGGACGGCTAGGCGGCGGCGCCGCACTCGGATGGGCCGTGTTGGGCTCGAACCTACGACCTTGGGATTAAAAGTCCCCTGCTCTACCAGCTGAGCTAACGGCCCCGCCGTCGAGTCTAAGGCACACTATTCGGGTGGACGCGCTCGAGAAACCACGGCTGCGTGGCGTCTTCCACCAGTACGCGTTCTACGTCTCCGTCGTCGCGGGGATCGTGCTCGTCTCGCTCTCTGACGATCTGCGCGAGGCGGTCGCGATGTGGATCTACGCGATGGCGCTGATGGCGATGTTCGGGGTGAGCGCGCTCTACCACCGGATCACGTGGCGCTCGGTCCGCGTCCGCGCGTGGATGCGCCGGCTCGACCACTCGACGATCGTCCTCCTGATCGCGGGCACGTACACGCCCTTCGCGCTCCTCGCCTTCCATGGGACGCTCGCGCGGGCGCTCCTGATCGTGGTCTGGGCCGGCGCCGCCGCGGGGCTCCTGCTCAACCTGCTCTGGGTGGACGCGCCGAAGTGGCTGACCGCGATCGTCTTCATCGCGCTCGGGTGGGTCGGGGTCGCGGCGATGCCGGCGATGATCGACTTCGGGATCGCCCCGACGGCCCTCGTGGTCGCCGGCGGCGCCCTCTATACGGTCGGCGCGATCACGTACGCGCTCAAGCGCCCGAACCCGCGCCCCCACGTCTTCGGCTACCACGAGATCTTCCACCTCCTCGTCGTCGCCGCCGCGGTCACGCACTTCATCGCGATCGCGGCCTTCGTGCTGCCGCAGGCTTAACCGGCGCGTAAGGAGCCCGGAGCTACCCTGTGGACATGACCAACTCAGTGCAGAAGACCGACGCCGAGTGGCGCGCCGAGCTCACGCCCGAGCAGTACGAGATCCTCCGCGGCAAGGGCACCGAGCGCGCGTTCACCGGCAAGTACAACGACACGAAGGACGCCGGCGTCTACCGCTGCGCCGGCTGCGGCACGGAGCTCTTCCGCTCCGACGCCAAGTTCGACTCCGGCTCCGGCTGGCCCAGCTTCGTCGAGCCCGCGAGCCTGGAGAGCGTCCACACCGAGACCGACACGAGCTACGGGATGACCCGGACCGAGGTCACCTGCGCCGCCTGTGGCGGTCACCTCGGCCACGTCTTCCCCGACGGCCCCGGCCCCACCGGCCAGCGCTACTGCATCAACTCCTGCGCGCTCGACCTGGAGAAGGCATGAGCGCCCTCGAGAAGGCGACCTTCGCCGCCGGCTGCTTCTGGGGCGTCGAGATCGACTTCCGGAACACCCCCGGCGTCAAGGACGCCCAGGTCGGCTACATCGGCGGCCACACGGAGAGCCCGACCTACGAGCAGGTCTGCAGCGGCACGACCGGGCACGCCGAGGCCGTCGAGGTCACGTTCGACCCGGCCGAGGTCGCCTACGCCGACCTCGTCGACCGCTTCTGGAAGCTGCACGACCCGACCCAGGTGAACCGCCAGGGCTGGGACGTCGGCACCCAGTACCGCTCGGCGATCTTCACCCACTCGCCCGAGCAGGCCGCCGCCGCGCGCGCCTCGCTCGAGCAGGCCCAGCCCGGCTTCTCCCGGCCGATCGCGACGCAGATCGTCGAGGAGGAGACCGCGTTCTGGCCGGCCGAGGAGTACCACCAGCAGTACCTCGTCAAGAACGGCCGCGCCACCTGCGCGATCTAGGGCGTTGAGCTAGGGAGCCGGTGGCGTCGCCGCCGGCTCCTGCGTCTCCACCCCTGGGATCCGCCACGCGGTGAAGACCGCGAACCCGACCCAGAGCAGGTCGAAGAGCCCGAAGACGTCGCCGAGGTTGTCCTGGAAGAGCGTTCGCATCTCGGAGGAGAAGACGCCGATGTCGATCCCCTGCGCCGACGCCTGATCCTGGAGGACGAACGCGAAGCTGAGGTACTTGCCGATCAGGATCCCGAGCAGCGCCGAGGCGACGGCGATGCCCTGGAGAGCGGAGCCACGGGCACCCCGGGTCACGGTCACGACGGCGGTGCCCGCGAGGAAGCCGATCGCCCACGCGACGATCCCCACCTCGTAGTTCGCCCACTTGACGATCAACCCCCAGAGGACGCCTCCGATCACTGCCGCTACGAGCCCGGCAGCAAGAGCGAGAAGAAGGGAGGGTGACGGCTCCCGCACCGGCGAGGCCGAGGGAGCGTCGCTCTCGGGGAATCCGTACCGGTCGTCGCCCTCGCTCACGGGCGAGACCCTATAGCCGTCGCCGGACAGGCGGTACTCTCCGAGCGCCGCCCCCATCGACTAGCGGTCCAGGTCACCACCCTTTCAAGGTGGCTGCACGGGTTCGAATCCCGTTGGGGGCATGCTTCGAACAGAGGGCGGTTAGCTCAGCTGGGAGAGCGTCTGCTTTACACGCAGAGGGTCGGGGGTTCGAGCCCCTCACCGCCCATGTTTATGGCGCAAGATCGAGATCCTGCTCCCGCAGGATCTCGATCGCGCGAAGACCCCTGAAGGGTCGGCTTCGCCTCCGGTTCGCTGGCAGCAAGGTCGGCGTGACTCCGCGGAGCGCGGATCCCGCACCGCGCGAAGACCCCTGAAGGGTCGGCTTCGCCTCCGGTTCGGCTGACGAGCGGTATCCGTGATCGTGCGTCGTCGCTCAGATCAGGCGGCGTTCGTGGGCCCAGCGGGTCAGCTCGTGGCGGGAGGAGAGCTGGAGCTTCCGGAGCACGCTGGAGACGTGGGACTCGACCGTCTTCGCCGAGAGGTGGAGCCTCGCTGCGATCTCCTTGTAGCGGTAGCCGCGCGCGATCAGCTGCAGCACCTCGCGCTCCCGGGCGGTGAGCGCGTCCAGCTCCGCGTCGCCGCCCACGCGCTCGCCGGCGGCGAAGGCGTCGAGGACGAACCCGGCGAGCCGCGGCGAGAAGACGGCGTCGCCGGCGGCGACCCGCTCGACCGCGCTCGCCAGCTCGTCGCCCGAGATCGTCTTCGTCACGTAGCCGCGGGCACCGGCGCGGATCACCGCGATCACGTCCTCGACCGCGTCGGAGACCGAGAGGGCGAGGAACTTGACGCCGGGCCGCTCCTGGGAGACGGCCGCGATCACGGCCTCGCCGCCGCCGTCCGGCAGATGCACGTCGAGGAGGACGACGTCGGGGTCGAGCTCGCGGATCAGCGGCACTGCCTCGGCGACGGTGCCGGCCTCGCCGACGATCTCGACCGTGGCCGCGAGCTCGCCGCGCACGCCGGAGCGGAAGAGCTCGTGGTCGTCGACGAGGACGACGCGCGTCACGGCGTCACCAACGGGAGCCGAAGCTCGACCTCGGTGCCGGCACCGGGGGCGGTCGCGATCGTCGCGGTGCCGCCGACGCGCTCGAGCCGGCCTTCGATCGACTCGGCGATCCCGCGCCGGCCCGGATCGACGGCGGCGCGGTCGAAGCCGGGGCCGCGGTCGCGGACGAAGACGGCCACCGCGGCCGGGGTCGCCTCTGCGTAGACGGAGATCTCGCCGGGCGCGAACTTGGCCGCGTTCGTCATCGCCTCGCGCGCGGCGAGCACGAGCTCCTGCACCCGCTCGTCGAGCGGCGCGTCGCCCGAGCTCGCGAGCTCGATCCGGACGCGGTGCAGCTCCTCGACCTCCGCCGCGGCCTCCTCGAGCGCCGCCGCGAGCGTCGTCGCGCTCCCGAGCCCGCCGCCGTAGAGCCAGCGGCGCAGCTCGTGCTCCTGCCGGCGCGCGATCGACGCCACGCGGGCGGGGTCGTCGGCGTGGCGCTGGACGAGGGCGAGGGTCTGGAGGACGGAGTCGTGGACGCGCGCGGCGACGTCGGCCCGCCCCTGGAGGCGGATCCGCTCCGTCCGCTCGGCCGAGAGCTGCCACAGCCAGGGGCCGACCACCAGCACGAGGGCGCCGAGAACCGCGCCCGGCCCCACGAACGACGTCGAGTCGCGAATGTTCCCGAGCAGCGTCACGGCGCCCGCGACGAGGAGCACCCCGCCGAGGAACGGGATCGAGCCGCCGGGCCGGAAGGAGCCGCCGCGCGCGGCGACGACCGCGAGCCCGGCGACGCCGAGGCCCGTCCCCAGCACGATCACGCCGGAGAGGCCGAGCGCGAAGAGGATGGCGGCCGCGCTGACCGCGAGCAGCGTCGCGACGAGCCAGGGGCGCCGGCCGCCCGAGGCGGCCCAGAGCCCGAGGTAGAGGAGGATCCCCGCCCCGCCCGCGAGCGCGAGCAGCGCGAAGACGAGTCGCACCAGGGTCGGATCGACCCTCAGCCTCGCGGCGATGCCGCTGCAGACTCCGGCCGCGACCCGGCCTCGCTCGCTCCGCTCGAAGGCGAAGGCGGGGATCTGGCTCATCCGGCGCGCTCCACGGTGATCTCGCCGGCGCCGACCTCGGCGTCGATCGTGATCGTGCTCGACGGAACCGTGCCGAGGCCCGTGACGATGCGCGGGTTGTGCCCCTCCTCGTGCCGGCCGAGCACCTTGAGGTCGCCGAAGGTGGCGGACGCGTCGACCTGGACGGCGGCGGCCTGCGGAACGAGGATCCGGAGCTCGCCCATCCCCAGCTCGGCGCGGACGCGGACGGGGCCGTCCGCGGTGAGGTTCGTCAGGTCGAGCTCGAGCGCGCCGATCCCCAGCTTGTAGACCTGCTCGAGGTCGGCCCGGCTCGTCGGCCGGTAGACGCGGTCGCCGGTTCCGTCCGAGAGGCTGACGTCGAACCACGAGAACGCGAGCACGACGGCGGCCGAGGCGACGAGCACGACCGTGGCCACGAAGGCCCCGAGCGCGAAGACGACCTTCCGCGGGCGACTCTTCCCGCCGGCCCAGAGGACGACGAGGCCCGCGAAGAGGACGACGACCCAGCCCGCGCCCGCGGTGGGCCAGCTGTCGGCGCTCGAGAGGAGCACCGCGACCGCCGCCGCGACGAGGCCGAGGCCGACGAGGCGGGCGGGATGCTCCCGCCGGTCCGCGATCGCGCGGGCCGCGATCGAGTCCTCCTTGCCCTGCGCCGGCAGCACGAGCGCCGCCGTCAGGTAGATCAGGAAGCCGGCGCCGCCCAGGAGGGCGAGGACGACGAAGCCGAGGCGGAAGACCGCCGGCTTGAGGTCGAAGTAGGCTCCGAGGCCGCCGCAGACGCCGGCGAGGAACCTGTCGGAGGAGCTGCGCTCGAGGCGCTTGGGCTCTCCGTCGTGCACTGGGTGTGTGATGTATTCGCTCATGGCTCCACCGTGCCGGGCCGAGCGCGCCTGCACCATCCGGCATCACCCTGATTCGACCCTGGTCCTGCACTGACGCTATCGCGCGGGACGCGCGCCGACGAGCCAGGGACGACGAGCCAGGGCCGAGGAGCCAGCGTGGCGATCCCCCTTCCGAGGGAAGGAGGGAGGGGGCATGGGCGCGAATCACCCTGGTCCCATGCGCTTCCGCCTCCTTCTCGTCGTCGGTGCCGCCCTCTGCCTCGCCGCACCGTCGGTCGCGGCGGCGAACTCCCAGATCGCCGGGCTCCAGGTGGCCCTCCGCGCCTACGGCTACTACCTCGGCCCGATCGACGGGGTCTCGGGGCCGGGGACGGCCACGGCCGTGCGGGCGTTCCAGCGCTCGAGCCGCCTCGCCGTGGACGGGATCCCGGGGGCCACGACCCGGCGGTCGCTCGGCCGGCTCGGCCGCCCGCTCTACGGCACGCGGCCCCTCCGGCAGGGGCTCGTCGGCTGGGACGTCTCGGTGCTCCAGTTCCTGCTCGCCCGGCACGGCGTCGGGCGGGTGATCGACGGCTACTTCGGCGAGGAGACCCGTGCGGCGGTGCGCCGGTTCCAGCGGCAGCGCGGGCTCGGTGCCGACGGGATCGCCGGGCCGCAGACGATCCGGGCGCTCGGCGGCGGCGCCCGTGCCACCGCGGCGCCGGTCGACCGCACGTACGTCGTCCGGCCGGGCGACAGCCTCACCGCGATCGCGCAGGCGCACGGCACGACCCTGCGCACCCTCGCGAGCGCGAACCGCCTCGATCCCGCGAGGCCCCTCCTGATCGGGACGCGGCTCCGGATCCCCGTCGCGAAGGCGGCGCCGCTCGCCGCGCCTCCCTCTGCAGTGCGCGACCTGATCACGCAGACCGCGAGCCGCTACGGCGTCGACCCCTCGCTCGCCCGCGCCGTCGCGTGGATGGAGTCGGGGTTCCAGCCGCACGTCGTCTCCTCCGCCGGCGCGCTCGGCGTGATGCAGGTGACCCCGCCGACCTGGGAGTTCGTCGAGGACGTCCTCCTCGGCGCCTCCGTCCCCAAGACGACCGACGGGAACATCCGGGTCGGCGTCGTCTTCCTCCGCCACCTGCTTCGCGAGTTCAGCGGTGACGAGCAGCTCGCACTCGGCGCCTACTACCAGGGGATCCAGGCGGTCCGCCAGCACGGGCTCTTTCCCGAGACGAAGACGTACGTCGCCGCGATCACCTCGCTCAAGGGCCGCGTCTAGAGACTCGCCGCATACGCTGTCGGCATGGGCCGGCGCACCTCCTCCGTTCTCAGTGTGCTGCGCCGGCGACGGGTGCTCGTCCCGCTCGAGCTGGCGCTGCTCGCCCTCCTGCTCGGCCTGCTCGGGTGGGCGGTACGCGACGTGTGGGGCGATGCCGCGCCGCGCCTCCGCGACGCCGACCTCGTCGACCTCGGGCTCGCGCTCGCTGCGCTCGCGGCCTACTACCTCGTCTTCGTGCTCGGCTGGATGCGGATCCTCGCCGCCTATGGCATCCGCATCCCCTACCGGGTCGCGCTGCAGGCCGAGATGCTCTCGATGCTCGCCAAGTACGTCCCCGGCGGGGTCTGGACGCCGGCCGCCCGCGTCGTGGCGCTCCGTCGCCTCGGGATGAAGGACACCCCCGTCGTGCTCGCGACCGTGCTGCTCGAGGCGGGGCTCTCGGCGCTCGCGGGTGTGGGCGTCTTCGTGATCGGGCTCTCGTTCGTGGAGGGCGTGGACGCGCCGCTCCTCCCGCTCGCCGCCTTCACCGTCCTCGTCGCGTTCCTCCTCCACCCGCGCGTCTTCGCCCCCGTGGCGACGAAGCTGCTGAAGCCCTTCGGCGCCGAGGACCTCGATCCGCTCCCCACGCGGAGGGCGCTCGAGCTGCTCGGCTTCTATGCCCTCACCTGGCCGCTCGGGGGCGTGGCGCTCTTCTTCCTCCTCCGCTCCGTCGGGGGCAGCCCGGGGGTGGACGAGATCCTCTTCCTCGGCGGCGCGAGCGCGGTCGGCGCGATCGTCGCCGTGCTCGCCGTCTTCGCCCCGTCGGGCCTCGGCGTCCGCGAGGCCTCGGTCTACGGGCTCCTGCTCGCGGTCGCCACGGAGGGGGTGGCGCTCGGGGCGATCGTGCTCAACCGGCTCGCGATCACGGCCGTCGAGGCGTTTCTGCTCCTCGTCGGCCTGATCCTGATCCGGCTCAGCAGCCCCGCCGACCTGAGCCAGGAGCCGGAGACCGAGACCGACTTAGTTGCTCAGAGCAACTAAGTCGTCTTCGCCCCGGCCCGCTGTCCTAGCCGGCCGGGGGGTGGAGGTGGAACGAGCTCGTACCGACGCGCTGGGCGATCAGCGGGAACGGCAGCTCGGCGAGCAGGGACTCGAGCGCGTGGAGGACGCGCGCGGCGACCTGCTCGACGTCGTCGGCGAGGACGCCGAGCTCGAGGCGCGAGCCGATCTCCTGCACCGGGCCGCTGAGCCCGAACGCCGCCAGCGTGCGGCCGACCAGGCCGGCCGGCAGGTCACGGGCCGAGTCGATCTCGATCGTGAACGTCATCTTCAGGCTCCCTTCTCGTCGACGGTGGTCTCCTGGAACTGGGCTTCCTCGGTCGAGCCCTTCAGCGCGAGCGTCGAGCTCTCGCCGCCCGAGACGGCGGTCGCGACCTCGTCGAAGTAGCCGGCGCCGACCTCGCGCTGGTGGCGGGTCGCCGTGTAGCCGTGCTCCTCGAGCCCGAACTCGCGCTCCTGCAGCTCCACGTACGCGCTCATCCCCGACGCGGCGTAGCCGCGCGCGAGCTCGAACATCGACTCGTTCAGCGCGTGGAAGCCGGCGAGGGTGATGAACTGGAACGCGTAGCCCATCGCGCCGAGCCGCTGCTGGAAGCTCGCGATCGTCTCGTCGTCGAGGTGGCGCCGCCAGTTGAAGGAGGGCGAGCAGTTGTAGGCGAGCAGCTTGCCGGGGAACTCGGCGTGGATCGCGTCCGCGAACTCCTGCGCGATCCCGAGATCCGGTGTCGAGGTCTCCATCCAGATCAGGTCGGCGTAGGGCGCGTAGGAGAGCCCACGCGCGATCGCCGACTCGACGCCGCCGGTGACGCGGAAGAAGCCCTCCGGGGTGCGCTCGCCGGTCACGAACGGCCGGTCGCGCTCGTCCACGTCGCTCGTCAGCAGCGTCGCGGCGTCGGCGTCGGTGCGGGCGACGAGGACGGTGGGGACGCCCATCACGTCGGCTGCGAGCCGGGCGGCGAGCAGCGTCCGGACGAACTGGCTCGTGGGGACGAGCACCTTGCCGCCGAGGTGGCCGCACTTCTTCTCCGCCGCGAGCTGATCCTCGAAGTGCACGCCTGCGGCGCCCGCCTCGATCATCCCCTTCATCAGCTCGAACGCGTTCAGCGGCCCGCCGAAGCCGGCCTCCGCGTCGGCGACGATCGGGACGAACCAGTCGCGCTCGTCCTTGCCCTCCGACCACTCGATCTGGTCGGCCCGCTGGAGCGCGTTGTTCAGGCGCTTGACCATCGCGGGGACGCTGTTCGCCGGATAGAGGCTCTGGTCGGGGTAGACCTGAGAGGCGATGTTGCCGTCGGCGGCGACCTGCCAGCCGGAGAGGTAGATCGCCTTCAGCCCGCCCTTGACCATCTGGACGGCCTGGCCGCCCGTGAGCGCGCCGAGCGCGGGGACGTAGTCCTCCTCGGCGAGCAGGTCCCAGAGCTTCTCGGCGCCGCGGCGCGCGAGCGTCTGCTCGATCGCGACCGAGCCGCGGAGCCGGATCACCTCCTCGGGGCCGTAGGTGCGCTCGATCCCGTTCCAGCGGGCGTCGGCGCTCCATTCGAGGGCCAGGGCGGCGGCATCGGCCGCGTGGGGGGAACTGCCATTGCTGCTCAACGCTGTCTCCTCGGATCCGAAAGTGGGTGTTTCGGATCCTAGATGCGACTCAGAGCGGCGTCAAACGCGATTTCACGCCGATCTTGGATCCTGATCGGTCACCTGGGATCCGAAAGAGCCTGGGCGAGAATCCGCTCGAGCAGGGCACCGGAGGAGAGGACGTGCTCGCGTGCGAGTGCCCGGGCGCCCGACGCGCTCCCCGCTGCGAGCGCATCCAGGAGCGCGCGGTGCTGCCGCTCGTTCGCGGCGTAGAGGTCGTCGAGCGCGGCCGGGTCGGCGGGCGCCCAGACGGCCGAGCCCGAGAAGCGGGCGCTCTTCGCCATCCGCTCGACGTAGCGGGAGCGCGGCGACCCGGTAGATCACGTCGTGGAAGGCGTGGTTCGTGCGCACCCAGTCCGTGACCACGCTCGCCGGGCGCTGCTCCGAGCTGCGGCGCAGCTCGTCCGTGAGCACCGAGAACCGGCGCTCGATCTGCTCCAGCTCGTCCAGCTCGCTCCGGGTGATCTGCCCGGCCGCGACCTCGGTGACGAGGCTCTCCAGCTCGGCGCGGACGAGAAAGGCCTCGCGGAGCTCCTCGCGGGAGAGCGTGCGGACGCGCACGCCGCGGTTGGGCTCGAAGGAGACGAGCCCGAGCGCGGCGAGCCGGCGCAGGGCCTCCCGGATCGGCGTGCGGCTGACCCCGTACTCCTCCGAGAGCGCATCCTGGCGGAGCACCGTACCCGGCGGGATCCGGCCCGAGACGATCGCCCGCTCCAGCTCGAGCGCGACGTCGTCGGCCTTGGTGGTCGCGTCGCTCACCGCGCCGTCCAGCCCGCGTCGAGCACGACCGGGGCGCCGGTGAACGAGCGGCCGCCGGGGCCGAGCAGGAAGGCAGCGACGTCGGCGACCTCCTCGGGCTCGAGCAGCCGCTTCAGCGCCTGGGGCGCGAGCAGGACGTCCTCGAGGACGCGCTCGGCGGGCACGCCGGTCGCGCGGGCCTGCGCCTCGATCTGCGCGTCGACGATCGGCGTCCGCACGTAGCCCGGGCAGATCGCCGTCGCGGTGATCCCATGCTCCGCTCCCTCGAGCGCGAGCGTCTTCACGAGCCCGAGCACGCCGTGTTTGGCGGCGACGTAGCCGGCCTTGAAGGGCGAGGCCACGAGCCCGTGTACCGAGGCGACGGCGACGAAGCGCCCGTCGCCGGACTCCCGGAGGGCGCCCCACGCATGCTTGGCGAGCAGGAACGGGCTCGTCAGGAGCAGCGCGAGCAGGGCGTCCCAGCGATCCTCGGGGAACTCGTCGATCGGGGCGACATGCTGGAAGCCCGCGTTTGCGACGACCTCGTCCAGCCGCCCGAACCGCTCGAGGGCGGCGTCGACGGCGGCGCGGTTGCCCTCCCTCGTGGTCAGGTCGGCCTCGAAGGGAATCCCGGGGCCGTCGCGGTCGGGGCGGAGGTCGACGGCGAGCACGTCCCGCCCCTCTGCCACGAGCCGGGCCGCGATCGCGCGGCCGATCCCGCTGGCGGCTCCGGTGACGAGGGTCGCGCGTGGCATCCGGAGGACGCTACCGCAGCCGCGCCCGGAGGCGCCCGGCCGTCAGCTGCTGGCGGTCGGCGGCTGGAGCACGAGCACGGGCTTCCCGTCCGGTCCGGCCTGGAACGCGAAGGCGAAGATGCTCGTCTCCGTCAGCCGCACGACGCTCGCCAGCTCGCGGTCGGAGATCGAGCCCACGGTCGGGAACTCCGTCGGGAGCGTCCGCCGGAGCGGGCGGCGCAGCTCGTCCCGGAGCTGGCCCCTGCGGAGGAAGATCGCCCCGTTCGACTCGCCCTTCGGCGTCGGCGGCATGAAGACGACGACCGAGTCGACCTCGCCGACGTACTTGAACGTATAGAGCGCGAGCTCGAGCGCCTGGCGCCGGAGGACGTTGAAGCGCTCGGCCGACGGCGTCCCCTCCGCGATCGAGCAGTTCGTCCCGAGGCCGCAGAGGCCGTAGGAGATCGTCCGATTGCCGTCGTAGGCGGCGATGTCGTTCTCCTCGGCCTGCCCCCGCGAGGTGTCCGGCCGGACGTAGATCGCGTCCACGGGGACGTCGCCGGAGTCGGCTGTGCGGACCGAGAGCTCGCTCGCGCGGGCGACGTCGAGCGCGTGACCGTTCGCGAGCAGGTAGGCGTGCGGGATCCGGTCGGCGATCTGGCGGGCGCGTGCGATCCGGCTCCCCTCCGGCTGCCAGCTCGACCACTGCGGCGCCGGGGCGAGGTCGGGCCGGCTGAGCAGGACGACGAAGGTGCCCACGGCCGCGCCGAGCACGAGCGCGAGCAGGAGATAGACGAGCGCGAACCGGAGCCGGTAGTGGGTGAGCCGCGCGCGCTCGCGCCTGTCGGGACGCACGAGCGGCGCCTCCTCGCGGTGATCGGCCGGCGCCGGCACGGCGATCGTCGACGAGCGGGTCACATCGTCGGCCATGTCGTCTCCTCGTCCAGGTCGAGCTCGGGCATCGTCAGGTGCGCCCGGTCGAGGATCTCGACGAGCTCGTCGCCGAAGATCTCACGGCGAACCACGAGCTCGTCTGCGATCGCGGCGACCGCTTCCTTGTTGTGGAGGACGAGGTTGTAGGCGCTGACGTACGCCTGGCCGAGGATCTGCGCAGCGAGCGCCCGCTTGTCGCGGTCGCCGAGCACGCCGGAGATCGGATTGTCGGCGAACGGGCCCGAGCCGGAGGTGCGGTTCATGATCCCGATCCCGATCCGCTCGAAGCGCTGCAGCACCCGCTCGCGGGCCTCGTCCTCCGTCTCGTCGGCGCCGGGCGTGACGACGACGGGCGCCGGGCCCATCGCGGAGTGGCCGACCATGTACGCGGCCTGCGCGGTCGCGCTCTGGACGTCGCCGCCGACGCCGTTCGAGTTCTCGCCGTAGAAGACGCGCTCGGCGGCCATCGCGCCGAGCGTCCAGACGAGCCGCGCAGCCTCCTCGCTCCGGAAGCGGCTGAACCGCTCCTCCTTCTCGAGCGCCTGGTGATGCCCGAGCGAGCCGCCGCGCATCCGGATCGAGAGCCGGGTCGACTCGGCACCCTTCATGAAGACGTGGCCCGCGGCGGCGTGCCCGGCCTCGTGGATCGCGACGGCACGCGTCTCCTCGGGGATGTACTCGATCCCGACGGCGGTGCCTGCCTCGACGGTCGTCATCGCGTCGACGAGGTCGTCCCAGCCGAAGCGCTCGCGGCCCTCGTGGTGGGCGAGCGTCAGCGCCATCGAGCAGACCTGCTCGATCATGGCCGGCGAGTAGCCGTTCGTGACGCGGGCGATCTCGTCGCGGCGGCGCGGGGTGTCGAGGTCGGGCTCGTGCGCGACCCGGGCGATGTAGAGGTCGAAGACGTCGTGGCGATCCTGCTTCGTCGGGGTCCGGAACCAGACGTGCCGACCCATCCGGCCGGGGCGGATCAGCGCCGGGTCGAGCCGGTCGATCGGGACGTTCGTGGCGCCGATGAAATAGATCTGGTCGCCGCGCGGCCGCGGGGCGGGGAGGCGGAGCGAGAGCCGTCCCAGTCGGCGCGGGACGACGTAGATCGCGTCCAGGAACGTGTTGAGCCGGCTCGTCAGGATCCGGCGCGAGAACGGCGGGTTGTCGATCCCGTCCATGACGACGAGGAGCTGGTTGAGCGCGAGCCCGCCCTGGCCGCCCATCATCCCCGGGAACGTGAAGTCGAGCAGGCCGGCGAGCCGCGCCTGCAGGCCGGACGGCCCCTGCGGCTGCGGCGCCCGCTCGGCGAAGAGGCGCTCGCGCCAGGCGCGGGTCTCGAGCACGAGGTCGCCGCTCGCGGTCAGGGCGCCGTTCGGCCCGTAGAAGAGGTGGTCGTGGACGCTGGCGGTGCCCATGCCGGCCGTCCCCATGGTGGGCGCGCCCTGGCCGAGCGACTGGCGCCGCATCCCGACCGCGTCGATCTCGTCGATGAAGACGATGCACTGGCCGCCCCACTTGCGGGCGAGCCGCTTCGCCTTGAAGGCGAGGTAGCGGACGATGATCGCGTCGACGCCGATGAACGTCTGCGCGAACCCGGAGCCCGGGATCGAGACGAAGGGCGAGTTGAACCCGGTCGCGATCGCCTTGGCGAGCATCGTCTTGCCGGTGCCCGGCGCGCCGAGGAAGAGGAGCCCGCGCTCGCGCTTGCCCCCGGCCCGCTCGAAGGCCTCGCCGGACTGCCAGAGGGTGACGACGCGGCGCACCTCCTCCTTCGCCTCGGCCTGGCCGCGGACGTGCTCGAGCTTGACGCCCCACTGCGCGTCGCCCGGCTCGAAGCCGCGGATCTGCGAGATCCCCATCAGGAGCATCGGGCCCATCAGGATCGCGAAGTTGGCGATGAAGAGGAAGGTGACGAAGACGACCTGCGTCAGCACCGCCGGGTTGGAGAAGGCGCCGGCGAGCCCGCCGAGGATGTCACCGGCGGTCCCGGCCCAGGAGCCGCCGCGCAGGAGCCACACGGCGGTGTTGAGCGTCAGGAAGATCGCGGCGAGCCGCGCCTTCTTGCGCCAGTACCAGGCGCGGCGGCGGCTCATCACGTCCTCGTCGCGCAGCTGCGCGCTGTCCGTGCCGAAGAGGCTCGGCCATGGGATCGCGCGGCGGAACGCGAGGTCGACGAAACCGCGGAAGACGACGACGACGCCGGCGGTCGCGAGCGCCGCCACCCACCAGCGCCAGCCGTTGTGGGAGTGGAACCAGACGAAGAGCGCGGGGCTCGTCAGGATCGCGACCGCGGTCGCCGAGCGGGTCAGGCGGCGCCACTGGAGCGCGAGGTCGCTCTCGGCGACCGGATCCGTCGAGGGGAGTCCAGGGAGCGGCTCCGCGGTCGCCATTCGCCCGGTCGACATGGGCGGAGTGTAGAACGGCCTTCCGCCGACACTGTTAGCCCGCGGTTAAGCGCCGATGGCGGCCCGGCCTTCGTTACCTTCCAGCCCATGACCACAGCCACGCTCCACACCAGCGAAGGAACCGTCGAGATCGAGCTCTTCCCGGGGAAGCGCCGAAGACGGTCGAGAACTTCACCAAGCTCGCGCAGGACGGCTTCTACGACGGGCTCACGTTCCACCGGGTGATTCCGGACTTCATGATCCAGGGCGGCTGCCCGGAGGGGACCGGCACAGGCGGCCCCGGCTACCAGTTCGAGGACGAGTTCAACGAGCACAAGGTCGTCAAGGGCGCGCTCGCGATGGCGAACGCGGGCCCGAACACGAACGGGAGCCAGTTCTTCATCGTCACCGCCGACGCGGCCCCCTGGCTCGACGGCAAGCACACCGTCTTCGGCCAGGTCCGCGAGGGGCAGGACGTCGTCGACCGGATCCAGCTGGTCGACCGCGACGGTCGCGACATGCCGACCACCCCCGTCACGATCGACAAGGTCGAGATCTCCGAGAGCTAGCGCGAACGGGGGACTTAGTTGCTCTGAGCAACTAAGTCCCCTCTTCTCCCTCCGCGTCCGGTGGGGCGAGGACGAGCTTCTCGTCCTGCGCCTGCGGGAGCACGTTCGCGACGTAGGCCTTCGCCGCGGCGAGGATCCCGACGTCCTTGCCCGCCTCCTGCGAGAGGTACCAGCGGTGCTCCAGGATCTCGTGGAAGACCTCCGCGGCCTCGCGCTTGCGGTAGAGCTCGGGCGGGATCGCCGCGATCGCCGGCTCGAACACCTCCGCGAGCCACCGGTAGGCGATCACCGCCTCCGGCAGCGGCTTCCCGGCCTCACCCTCGGCGGCGACGCGGAAGCGCGCGAGGTCGTTGAGGAGCCGCCGCGCCTGGTTCTCCTGTGCGTGCAGCCCCGTCAGCTGGAGCAGCCGTCGCCGGTGATGGCCGGGCTCGACGACGCGGGGGTTCAGCCGCAGCCGGTAGACGTCGTCCTCCGCGACGAGCTCGAGCTCCTCCACGTCGAAGCCGAGCTCGTTCAGCCGCTGCAGGCGCTCGTCGATCTTGAAGCGCTCGGTCGCAGCGAAGGTCTCCTCGCTCGTCAGCTCCGACCAGAGGGACTCGTAGCGGCCGACCAGCTCGGCCGCGGTCTCCTCCGCGCGCAGGTCGGGCCGCCCGAGCTCCTCGGCGATGTCGAGCAGCTCCCCGTGCACGTTGTCCTCGGCGATCTGGAGGTCGTAGGCCCGTTGGCCGTCGGAGAGCGCCTCGTGCAGCTCGCCGGTCTCCGTGTCGACGAGGTAGGCGGCGAGCGAGCCGGCGTCGCGGCGGAAGAGGATGTTCGAGAGCGACGCGTCGCCCCAGAAGAAGCCCGCCAGGTGGATCCGGACGAGCAGCTCGGCGCCCGCGTCGAGCAGTTGCGTCCGCAGCTCGGGGATGTCGCGGCCCGAGAACAGCGTCCGGAAGGGGAGCGAGTAGTCCAGGTGGCGGGTGATCAGGACGGCGTCGAGGCCGTCGGCCCGGTCGGAGGCCACCCCGACCACGTCCACGACCGGCATTCCCTCGGCGCCGAGCCTGCGGAGGAAGCCGTACTCGCGCCGGGCGAGCTCGACCGGCAGCTCCTTCAGCGCGTAGATGGCGCCGTCGTAGTCGACGAAGCGCACGACGTGGCGGTGGATCCCGCGGACGACGTCGACCAGCCGCTCCGTCTCCCAGTCGGCGAGCGGCTGCTCCCAGGGAAGGTCGAGGAAGTCGGGGTTGCCCGTGCGCGCGAGCAGCTGGAGGCGCGGGCTCACGAGCGGCCGGCGAGCGTCAGGTACATCGCGTGCGACCAGAGGAGCGGCGAGGGGGGCGGCCCCCAGCGCTCGACCCACTCCGGGTAGCCCTCGGGATGCAGGAGGTGATCCTGTGACTGCTCGGGGAGGCCTTCGGGCCGCTCGTGGGCCTCGATCCAGGCCCGGCATTCCTCCGCGCGTCCGGGCTCGGCGAGGCCGAGGAAGGCGGTGAGGAGCAGCCACTCGCCGCCGCCGTAGTAGACGTCGTCGAGGTGGCGGTGGACGCCACCGCCGGGGCTGACGAGGGCGGACACGTCGACGGCCTCGAAGCCGAGGAACGGGAGCACGAGCAGGCTTGCGTCCAGCCGCTCCTCCGCCGGGCCGAGGTCGAGCTCGTCCTCGAGCCCCGCGGCGATGCAGGCGAGCGTGGCGGCGTGGATCCCCTCGCGCTCCTCCCACCAGTCGTGGCACGGCTCCAGCCGGACGCGCTCGAGGTGCGCGACGGTGGCGTCGGCGGCGTCCCGCCAGCGGTGCGGCCGGCCGTGGCGGCGGCAGTGCTCGCGGACGGCCCAGAGCCAGAGGCCCCAGCCGTCGTGCTGGACGAGTGGCCACTCGCCCTCGTCGCGCTCCCCGGCGAGCGTGTAGCGCGTCTCGAAGCCGAGCCCGCGCTCGACGATCCGCGCCACCCAGTCGTGGAAGGCCTCGGCGCTCGCCGTCTCGCCCGCCCGGCTCATCGCGTCGGCGATGAAGGAGCCGTCGCGCAGCCACGAGAAGCCGTAGGGCGGGAACGTGGGGGAGGCGACGTAGCCGCCCTCGGGCGACTGGCCGGCGAGGATCACCTCGACGCTGCTTCGTCGGAGGTCAGCCACGCTCGAGCTCCCCGCCGATGAAGGCGGCAGCGCCCCGGTCG
The DNA here is from genome assembly GCA_963846665.1 of uncultured Gaiellaceae bacterium. Taxonomy (GTDB): domain Bacteria; phylum Actinomycetota; class Thermoleophilia; order Gaiellales; family Gaiellaceae; genus Gaiellasilicea. The sequence goes on along the minus strand of CAWJWW010000002.1, from coordinate 1,474,227 downwards.
AGCTGGTTGTCGCGGAGCGCTGCGACCGCGTGGAAATGGGCGACGACCCCGAACCCGGCCCGCGACCTGCTCCCCGAGCCGTCGGCCCGGGTGCCGCTGACGCTGTTCTCGCCGATCGCGCAGTGCGAGTAGTCGCCGCAGAAGATCCCGACGCCGGCCGCGTCCTCGACCACGTTCCGGACGACCGAGCCCATCGACATCTCGGTGACGGCGATCCCGCGCATGCCGGTGCCGCGGACGCGGTTGCCGCGAATCGTCGCGGTCGCGAGGTGGGTGACGATCCCCTCGCTGCCGCCGACGATCTCGCAGCCCTCGACGAGGCTCGGCGCGAGGTGGGCCGCGAAGGAGATGTCGATCGCCTGCGTGCCCACCCTCCGTGGCATCTCGACGCGGCAGTCGCGGATCGTCGACCGAGCTGCGGCGGGCGCTGATCCCGTCGAGCGTCGTCCCAGCGACGCGGACGCCGTCGAGGACCACGCGCTCGCTGCCGCGGACCTCGATCCCGGTGGCGCCGCCGAACACGGCCACGTCGCGGACGGTGACGCCGTCGGCGCTGATCACGATCCCGCCGCGGACGACCGCGCCGGGCTCGCCCACGAGCGTCTGGGCGCGGTCGAGCACGAGCGGCCCCTCGTGCGTGCCGGCGGCGAGCCGGACGGTCGGCGGCTGCGCGGCCCAGGCGACGCCGAGCGCGGCGGCGGCCACGAGGAGCGCCCGCGCCGCGGCCAGCCCCGGCCCGGCCCGGCCGAGCTCGCCGCCATCGTCGCCGTAGGAGAGCCGGAGGAGCGGGAGCCCCGCCTGGACGAGCAGCTGCGACAGGAGCCAGGAGAGCGCGAAGAACGCGAGCGCGGGGAGGAGCGGCGCGCCGACCCCGAGCCGGACGACGGCCAGCATCACGAGCCCGAGCTCGACGACGCCGAGCGGGAGCGCGAGCCAGCCCGGCTGGTAGGGCAGGAGCGGATGGAGGACGAGGTCGAGCGCGAGCCCGGTCGCGACCATCGCGCCTGCGAGCGCGAGCGGCCACCAGGCGCCGAGGGCGAGCGCGAGGCCCGCCGCCGCGAGCGCGGGGAGGAGCGCCGCCGCAAGCCGCGTCTCCACCCGGCCTCTCAGCGTGAAGGACATGCCTGCACCCTCCGGAGGAAGCCGCGCGCCGCGAACTTCATCCCGACGAGTGTGTCCGCCGCCGGATAGGCCCACTGAGCCTGGACGCCCGCGACGGCCAGCGTGCGGCGCGCGTCGGTGAGCGCCGGCACCGTGGAGTCGTCGGCGAGGGCGAGCCAGCGGCCGTGGGTCTCGAGCCCCTGCGCCTCGACGAGGCCGGTGAGGAGGGGATCCTGGTGCCAGCCCTTCCGGAAGCCCGTGGCGGCGATCACCTGCTCCGCCCCGTTCAGCTCGGCCTCGACCCGGAAACGTCCCTCGCGCGCCGCCCGCTCGACGGGCTCGTCCCAGGCGCGGCCGGGCGGGTACGAGGGCTCGCCGAGCCGCTCCAGCCACGCAGTCCGGTCGGTGGGAGTCGTGGCGCGGAAGCCGGCGAGGCCGCGCTTCGAGAAGAGCGGCCGCGGCACGTTGAGGGGACGGCGCACCGGCTCGCGCCGCCGGACCGAGACCACCTCCGAGCCCGCCGCGAGCGCGTTCAGCCACTCCGTCGCCGCCGCCATCCCGGCGCCGACCACGGCCACCTCGGCCGCGTAGCCGTGCGGCTCGTAGGCGTGGACGACCCGGGGATCGCCGTCGAGCTCCTCGGGGACGGCGAGCCCGGGGTGCCCCGGCGCGAGCAGGACGTGGCGGAAGGGCCCCTCGCCGTCGAGCTCGAAGCCGTCCTCGACGGCACGGACGCTCCCGATCCGGGCGCGACGGAAGCTCTCGTCCCAGCCCGAGCGGGCCCGCAGCTCCTCGACGTGGCGGAGGAACTCCTCGACGGTCGGCCGGTAGCGGTCGGTCACGCTCCGGAGCAGAGGGAGGAGCGAGCCGCGCCGCAGCGCCTCGCGCGCCGCCAGCCCGGGGAAGGAGGTCGCGGCGGCGTGGCCGTCGCTCTCCGAGCGCATCAGCCGCTGCCGGATCGCCTCCGCCCGCGGCCGCCAGGCGCCGGCCGGGTCGGGATCCTCGCCGAAGACCGCGATCTCCCCCGGCTCGACGCCCGCGTGCCGGAGCGTCGTGTACGCGACGAAGCCGCCGAGGCCGCCGCCGACGAGTGCGCAGCGCATGTACCCGAGGCTACTCGACGCCGTCTATTTGACGCTGCCGGCGAGCAGGCCCTGCACGAAGTAGCGCTGGAAGGCCGCGAAGACGGTCAGCGGGATGATCGCCGAGAAGAACGCCGCCGGCGCGAGCAGGTCGAGGTTCGAGCCGAACTGGCGCAGCTGCGAGGCGATCGCCGGCGCGATCGGCGCGTTGTTCTGCGCGAGCACGAGCCCGATCAGCAGGTCGTTCCACGACGAAGAGGACCTGGAAGATCGCGAGCGACGCGATCGCGGGCAGGCCGAGCGGGAGCACGACCTTGAAGAAGAGGCGCACCTCCGAGGCCCCGTCGATCCGCGCCGCCTCCATCAGGTCGCGGGGGATCCCGGCGAAGAAGTTGCGCAGGAGGAAGATCGCGAACGGCAGGGCGAAAGCGGTGTGGAAGAGGATCAGGCCCGGGACGGTGTCGTAGAGGTTGAACGTGTTGTAGAGCCGGAAGATCGGGATCAGCGCCATCTGCACCGGCACGAGCAGGAGCCCGACGACGGTCAGGAAGACCCAGTCGCGGCCCGGGAACTCGATCCAGGCGAGCGCGTAGGCGGCGGCGGACGCGATCAGGATCGGCAGGATCGTCGCCCCGATCGTCACCTGCGCCGTGACGACGAGGGCATGCGTGATCCCCTCGTTGTCGAACATGTTCGCGTAGTTCTCGAGCGTCCACTTGCTCGGCTTGACCGCGAAGTTCCACCAGCCGCCCTGCGCCGCGTCGGACGCGCGCAGGAGCGAGGTGATGAAGAGGCCGGCGGTCGGGATCAGCCAGAAGAGCCCGATCAGCGCCAGCACGATGTGGACGGGAGCGCGGCCGAACGCCCGCAGGATCTTCGGCGCGATCCCCTCGGAGATCACGACCGGGGCGCCCTCGGTGTCTGCGACCGTGCTCATCCGGCCTCCGCTCGGAACCGTCGGATGTTGATGATCAGGAACGGGATGAAGAGCAGGAGCAGGAAGGTGGAGATCGCGGCGCCGAGGCCGAACGCGTTCTGGCCGCTGAAGGAGCGCTGCCACATCACGAACGCGAGCGTGGCCGCGTCGTCCTGGCTCGAGCCGGGCGCGATCGCGAGCACGAGGTCGAAGATCTTCAGCACCCCGATGATCTGCGTGACGAAGACGACCGTCAGGACGGGCGCGAGCAGCGGCACCGTGATCCGGCGGAAGACCTGGAGCTCGGTGGCGCCGTCGGTGCGCGCCGCCTCGAGCGTGTCGCGCGGGATCGCCGCGAGCCCGGCGCCGATGATCACCATCGCGAAGCCGGCCGTGACCCAGATGTAGGCGAACATGATCGCAGGCGTGATCAGCCCGGCCCCGAGCCAGTTCACCCCCTTGAACGGCTGCGCGAACGTCTTCGACCCGATCGCGACCCGGTAGTCGCCGGCGGCGACGTCCTCGAACGCGAACGTCCCGTCGGCGCCGGTCTTCGTCGAGTCGAGCTGCTTCCTGTTCGCGTCCCGGAGCTCGACGGTGACGCCCGGGATCCCGAGCTCGCTGCGGCTCGACCTTGCCCGGGGTGCCCCCGCCGGGGCTGAAGTCGCGCCAGACGACGCCGGTGATCCCGCCCTGGAGCGGTTCCGGCTGCACGGCCTGCTCGGCGCCCGCGGGCACCTCGCTCGAGCGGATCCCGGTGAGGCCGAGCTCGGCGATCCCACCCGGCTTGATCGACTTCGTCAGCGTGAGCCCGCCCTTCGGCGTCCCGCTGAGGCCGTCGGTCGACGGCTTCGCGTCCGAGAGCACCCCCTCCTCGGTGACGATCCCGCGGACTGCCGAGATCCCGGCGTTGATCGCGCCTCGCTCGGGATCCTGCTGGTACATGATCCGCCAGATCACGCCGACCGCGAAGAGCGAGACGGCGAGCGGCATGAAGACGGCGATCTTGAACGCGACCGCCCAGCGGACGCGCTCGATCGAGGACGGCGAAGACGAGGCCGACCGCGGTCACCGCCGCCGGGACGATCAGCGACCCAGAGCGCGTTGTTCTTCAGCGCCGTCAGCAGCCGGTCGTCGGTGAAGATCCGGTGGTAGTTGTCGATCCCGACGAAGTCGTTGCCGCGGTCGGAGAAGAGGCTCCGCCACATCGTCGCGAGCATCGGGTAGACGACCCAGATCCCGAGCAGCAGGATCGCGGGCGCAAGGAAGCCCAGCGGGACGAGCGCGCTCCGCCAGCGGGCGCGTGAGGGGCGGACGGAGGCTCCCCGCCGGGGGGAACCTCCGTCCTGATCGCGCTACTGCTCACGCGTCCCTAGCTCTTGAACGCGCTCGTCGCGGCCTTCTCGAGCTTCGCCGTGATCCCGTCGATGTCGGACGGGTTCTTGAGGAAGTCCTGCAGGAGCGTCAACTCGCGTCGCTGCCCGAAGGCGCCCGGCATCAGGTCGGACATGTCGAAGCGGAAGGTCTCCGCGTTCGCCAGGTCGGTCGCCGTCTTCTGCGTCAGCTCGTCCGGGTAGACGCGACGGGTCGACGTTCTTGTTCGGCGAGGAGAAGCCGCCCCGCTTGGCCCAGATCTCGGCCGCCGTCGGGCGTTGCGAGGTACTCGATCAGGGCCCGCGCCGCCGGGCGTGTCCTTGAACATGACCATCGACGTCGCCGCCGCCGACCACGACCGGGCCGGAGCCGTTGATCTCCGGGAAGGAGTAGACGTCGAAGCCCGTCTTCGCCTCCGCGGTCGTCTCGGAGCTGATCACACCGCCGACGAAGTCGCCCTCGAGCACCTGGGCGGCCTTCGGCGGGTCGGCGAACACCTGCGTCACCGAGGTCGGGAAGTCCGTCTGGAGTGCGCTCGAGGTGCCGCCGGCGATGTTGTTCGCGTCGAGCACCTTGGCCATCTCGGCCAGCGCGTCCTTGACCGACTGGTCGGTCCACGGGATCTCGTGCTTGGTCAGCTGGTCGTACTTGTCCGGGCCGCGGTGCGCAGGTAGATGTTCTCGAACAGGTCGGTGAGCGTCCAGCCGTCCGCGCCGCCGATCGAGAAGGCGGGGACGCCCGAGGCCTTCAGGGTCGCCGCGTCCTTCGAGGAACGCGTCCCAGTCGGCCGGCGGCTCGACGCCGGCGTCCTCGAAAACGGGCACGTTGTACCAGACGGTCGACTTGTTGGCGCCCTTGAAGAAGAGGCCGTAGAGCTTGCCGTCGACGGTGCCGAGGTCGAGCCACGACTGCGAGTAGCCCTCCTTGATCGTGTCCGTCGCGAAGTCGATCGGCTTGAGCGCGCCGCGGTTGGCGAAGTCGGTCATGAAGCCCGGCTGCGGCGAGCGCAGCGATGTCGGGCGGGTTGCCACCCTCGACCGCCGTCGAGAGCACCGTGGCCGGTTCCTTGGCGGACTTGTAGTTGACCTTCACGTCGGGGTTCTCGGCGGTGAAGCCGTCGAGGACGGCCTGGAAGGACTCGCCCTCGGCACCCGTCCAGACGGCGAGGACGCTGATCGTGCCGGAGACGCTGCCGCCGCCCTCCTCCGTCGTCGCGGCGTTGGTGTCGCCGCCCGACGAGCTGTCGTCGCTGCCGCCGCAACCGGCCGCGGCGAGCGCGAGCCCGACCACGAGCAGTGCGAGTAGAAACCACCGGTGCTTCCTCATGAACCTGCTTCCTCTCTCTCGTTTCCGTCGTAGATCCCGAGGCCCGATTCGGGCTCGAAGAAGTGGAGGGCGCGCGTGTCGACGGCGATCTCGACCTGCTCGCCGGCGCGGGCCTTCGTGCGGGCGCCGAAGCGGCCGACCACGGTCGCGCCCTGCTCGTGGTCTCGGTCGGCGAGGCCCTCGGTGCCGGCGTCGCGCGCGAGCTCGCGCACGTCCTCGGTCACGGCCGCGGGGGCGTCGACGCGGACGTGCGCCATCACCTCGGAGCCGAGCGCCTCGGTGAGCGTCGACCTTCCCGTGCAGGCGCTGGTCGACGGCGGCGTCGGGCTCGAGCGCGGCGTCGTCGAGATCCTCGGGGCGGATCCCGAGGATCACGCTCCGGCCCTCGAAGCGCCGGAGGCCGGGCCGCGCCGAGAGCGTCTCCTGGCCGAGCGTGATCCGCGAGCTGCCCGCGACGGCGACGAGGTCGCCGTTCGAGCGCTCGAGCGTCGCCTCGAGCAGGTTCATCGCCGGGCTGCCGATGAAGCCGCCGACGAACAGGTTGACGGGCCGGTCGTAGAGCTCCTGCGGCGGTCGCGACCTGCTGCAGCTCGCCCTTCCGCATCACGGCGACGCGGTCGCCCATCGTCATCGCCTCGACCTGGTCGTGGGTGACGTAGAGCGTCGTCACGCCGAGGTCGGGCTGGAGCTGCGCGATCTCGGCGCGCATCTGGACGCGCAGCTTGGCGTCGAGGTTGGAGAGCGGCTCGTCCATCAGGAACGCGGACGGCTGGCGCACGATCGCGCGGCCCATCGCCACGCGCTGGCGCTGGCCGCCGGAGAGGGCGCGCGGCTTGCGCTCGAGATACTCGGTCGAGCCCGAGGAGCTGCGCGGCCTTCTCGACGCGCTCGCTTGATCTCGGCCTTCGGCGTCTTCTTCAGCTTCAGGCCGAAGGCGATGTTGTCGTAGACGGAGAGATGCGGGTAGAGCGCGTAGCTCTGGAAGACCATCGCGATGTCGCGGTCGCGCGGGGGCACGTGGTTGACGACGCGGTCGCCGATCCGGAGCGCGCCCTCGGAGATGTCCTCGAGACCGGCGACCATCCGCAGCGCCGTCGTCTTGCCGCAGCCGGAGGGGCCGACGAGCACCATGAACTCCCCGTCCTCGATCTGGAGGTCGAGCCCGTCGACCGCCCGCGTGCCATCCGCGTAGATCTTGCTGACACCGTCGAAGGCAACACCAGCCACTGGTGCGACGATACCCCTGTGTGTGCTTTGTGTAAACGGGAAGCGTCTTCGGCGTGACTCATGTTCACGGCCGCAGCAGCTCCCGCGCGCTCCTGATCGCGCTCGTCCTCGTGGTCGGCTTCGCCGGCGTCGAGGTCGTCGTCGGGCTCCTCTCGGGCTCGCTGGCGCTCCTCGCCGACGCCGGGTCACATGGGCTCGGATGCACTGGCGCTGGGGCTCGCGCTCTTCGCCTCCTGGCTGGCGCGGCGCCCGGCGACGCCCGAGCGGACGTTCGGCTGGCAGCGCGCCGAGATCCTCGCCGCGCTCGCCAACGCGGTCGCGCTCGTCGTGCTCGGAATCTGGATCGTGGTCGAGGCGATCGTGCGGCTCGGCGACGCCCCCGAGGTCCAGGGCGGGTGGGTGCTGGGCGCAGGGCTCGCGGGTCTCGGCGTCAACATTGCGGCCGCGCGCGTGCTCCACGGGGCCGGCGGCGGGCTCAACGTCCGGGCCGCGTTCCTCCACGTCCTCGCCGACCTCGCCGCGTCGGTCGGGGTCGTCGTCGCGGCGGTCGTGCTGCTGACCACGGGGTGGCAGGGCGCGGACGCGGTCGCAGGCCTCCTGATCGGGCTGCTCGTCGTCGCCAGCACCGCCGGCGTCCTCCGGGAGTCGGTCGGGATCCTGCTCGAGGCGGCACCGCCCGGGATCGACACCGGCGAGCTCGACCGCGCGATGCGGGACGTCGAGGGGGTCACGGACGTCCACGATCTCCACGTCTGGACGATCACCTCCGGCTTCCCCGCCCTTTCCGCCCACGTCCTCGTCGAGCCCAAGACCGACTGTCACGGGATCCGCCGCGAGCTCGAGGCCCTGCTCCGCGAGCGCTACGACCTCACGCACACGACTCTCCAGGTCGACCATGCTCCCGGTCTGATACAGCTCAGCTCGTGAAGCTCGAGGGCAAGACAGCGGTCGTCACCGGCGCGTCCAGCGGGATCGGCGCCGCGGTGACGCGGCAGCTGCGGGAGCAGGGTGCCCGCGTGGCCGGCGGGGCCCGGCGCGTCGAGCGGATGGACGCCGATGTCGCGCTCGAGCTCGACGTCACCGATGCCGCGAGCAGCGAGGCGTTCGTCGAGGCGGCGGTCGCCGAGCTCGGTGGGATCGACATCCTCTTCAACAACGCCGGCCTCGCGCTGGGGCGCTCCCCCGTGACCGAGTCGACCGAGGAGGACGAGGCGATCGTGCTCGCGACGAACGTCGCGGGGCTGATGCGGATGACGCGCCTGTGCCTTCCCCACCTCCGGGACGGCGGGCACATCGTCAACATGGGCTCGATCGCGGGTCGGCAGGCGTACCCGAACGGCTCGTCGTACATCGCCTCGAAGTTCGCGGTCCGCGGCTACACCTACGCGCTCCGCGAGGACTTGCTCGGCCGGCCGATCCGGATCACGACCGTCGACGCCGGCCTCGTCGAGACGGAGTTCTCGGTCGTCCGCTTCCGGGGCGACACGGATGCCGCGAACGCGGTCTACGAGGGGATCGACCCCGTCACGCCCGACGAGGTCGCGGACTGCGTCCTCTTCGCGCTGACGCGGCCGCCGCACGTGAACGTGGACGAGATCGTGGTCAAGGCGCTCGCCCAGTCGAGCGGCGCCCGCGTCGTCCGCGCCGAGCCGAGCTAGTTGCTCTGAGCAACTAAGTCGTCGTGCGGCTCCGTTCCGAGTACGACCGCGAGATCCTCCGTTTGGCCGTGCCCGCGCTCGGCTCGCTCGCGGCGGAGCCGCTCTACCTCCTCACCGACACTGCGATCGTCGGGCACCTCGGCCGCTCGCAGCTCGCCGCGCTCGGGATCGCGGCGACGGTGCTCGGCGGGCTCTTCGCGATCTTCAACTTCCTCCAGTACGGGACGACCGCGCAGGTCGCGCGCGCATCCGGCGCCGGGGAGGGGCGTGCGGCGGGGAGGCTGGGCGCGCAGGCGCTCTGGCTCTCGCTCGCGTTCGGGATCGCGCTCGCCGCGCTCGTGATCGCGCTCGCGCCGCCGATCGCCACGGCGATGGGAGGCGACGGCTCGACCCACGACTTCGCCGTCACCTACCTGCGGATCGCCGCGCTCGGCCTGCCCTTCGCGTTCCTCGCGCTCGGCGGTCAGGGCTACCTCCGTGGTGTGGCCGACCTGAAGACGCCGCTCAAGATCGTGATCGCCGGCAACGTCGTCAACGCGATCCTGGAGGTGCTCTTCGTCTACGGCTTCGGCTGGGGGATCGAGGGGTCGGCGTGGGGGACGGTGATCGCGCAGGCGGGGATGGGAGCCGCGTTCATCGTCGCGCTCGTCCGGGCAGCGCGGGGCGAGAGCCGCGTCGACCTGCGCCTGATGCGGCGGATCCTCTCGGTCGGGCGGCACATCTTCGTCCGGACGGTCGCGCTCTTCAGCTCCTTCGTGCTCGCGGGCGCCGTCGTGGCGCGGTTCGGCGACGCGTCGCTCGGCGCCCACCAGATCGCGTTCCAGCTCTGGATCTTCCTCGCGCTCGTGCTCGATTCGATCGCGATCGCCGGGCAGGTGCTCGTGGGGCGAGGGCTCGGGGCCGGGGAGTCCGACCGGGCGTACGCGGCGAGCTCGCGGATGATCTGGCTCTCCGTCTACCTCGGGCTCGCCTTCGCGGTCGTGATGCTGGCGCTCGAGCCGATCGTGCCGCGGGCGTTCACGAGCGACCCGCTCGTGCTGGAGCGGGTTCAGGCGATGTGGCTCCTCTTCGCGCTGATGCAGCCGCTGAACGGCGCCGTCTTCGCGCTCGACGGGATCCTGATCGGCGCCGGAGACGGCGCCTACCTCGCGTGGTCGATGCTCGCCGCCTTCGCAGCGTCCGCCGTGGTCGCGGTCGCGGCGCTGGAGCTGGACTGGGGGATCGTCGGCGTCTGGGCGGGCCTCGTCGTCCTGATCGTCGTCCGGCTGCTCCTGATGCTGCACCGCTTCGCGGGGCGGCGCTGGCTCGTCACGGGTTGGACGTAGGCGCGCGGCGCTCGAGCGTCCGGACGTCCCGGACGGCGAAGACGGGCAGCGTCGCGAGGACCACGATCGTCGCCGCGCCCCAGAGCGCCTCCCGCGTTCCGACCAGGTCGGCGATCGGGCCTGCGAGCGCGAGGCCGACCGGCATCAGCGCCAGCGAGCCGAGCATGTCGTAGGCGTAGAGCCGGGAGAGCATCTCGCCGGGGATCTCCTGCTGCATCGTCGTGTCCCAGAGGATCCCGAACGTCTCGATCCCGACCCCGGCGACGAACGCCGCGGCCATGACCGAGATCACAGGCAGCGGCACCCCGAGCGTGAGGAGTGACGCCGGCCTCGAGCAGGATCCCGAACGTCGCCACGAGGAGCATCCGCCGCGGGCGGAAGCGCAGGCCGAGGAGGCCGCCCGCGACGAAGCCGGTCGCCTGGGCGGCGACGATGAAGCCCCAGTCGCGGGCGCCGCCGAGCCGCGTCTGCGCGATCACCGGCCCGAGCACCGTGAACGCGCCGGCGTGGACGGCATTGACGAACGCGAACTGGAGCACGATCACCCAGAGCCAGGTGCGCGTCCGGAACTCCCGCCAGCCCGTCCCCAGCTCGGCAAGGAAGCTCGATCCCTCGATCCTCAGGTTCGCGGGCAGTCGCATCGCTCCGATGAAGAGCGCGCCGAGGCCGAAGGTGGCGGCGTCGATCGCGATCGCGGTCCCGGGGCCGAAGCCGGCGACGAGCAGCCCGCCGAGCGCGGCGCCGCCGATCGACGAGGCGTTGAGGACGAGCCGCAGCAGGGCGTTCGCCGTCTGCAGCAGCGCCGGCGGCACGGTCTGGGGGACGATCCCCTGAGACGCGGGGAAGAAGAAGGCGGTGGAGGTCCCGTTGACGACGCCGAAGACGACGAGGTGCCACACCTGCGCGTGGCCCGCGAGCAGGAGCACCGCGATCGCGCCCTGGCTGAGCCCGCTGACGATGCTCGAGGCGACCATCACCTGGTGGCGCGGGAGCCTGTCGGCCCAGATCCCGCCGATCAGGAGGAAGACGATCTGGGGGATCGAGCGGGCCGCGAGCACGAAGCCGAGGTCGGTCTTCGAGCCCGTCAGGTGGAGGACGGCGAACGCGAGCGCGACGGGAGCGATCGCGTTCCCGAGGAACGAGACGCCGCGGCCGAGGAAGAGGAGCCGGAACTCTCGCTCCCGGAGTGGGGCGAGGCTTGCCTTCACGCGCGGCGCTTCTCCCAGTAGCGCACGAGCCCCGCGTAGCTCTGCCAGAACGGCATCGCGCGGTCGTAGGTCTCGGCCTCGCCCGCCGGCAGGTCGGCTCGCGCCGCCGCGACGAACTCCTCCTCGCTCTGCCCGGCCTCGACCCGGCCGGCCCAGACCGCGAGCCGCTCGCGCAGCTCGCCGAGGTGGCGCTCGACGTCGTCCGCGAGGCCGAAGTGGATCAGCGCGAGCCGGGCGGGAGATCGGCGCTCCAGCTCGTCCAGCGTCCGTGCCCAGGCGTCCAGGTCGATGTCGGGCGGCGGGGTCGGCGGCAGCACCGTCCGGTTCGGCTGGATCCGGACGCCGGCCGCGTCGCCCGCGTACAGCGTGCCGTCCTCGTGCAGGTAGGAGACGTGGTGGCTCGCGTGGCCGGTCGTCGGGAAGCAGTCCAGCCCGAGCACCCGCTCGGAGACGACGTGGACGTTCGCCTCGGGCACGGGAGCGAGCTCGCCCCAGAGGGGATCGAAGGACTCGCCGTAGAGCCTGCGCGCGCTCCGCTCGAGCCGCGACGGGTCGACGAGGTGCGGCGCCCCGACCTCGGAGACCCACACCTGCAGGGCCGGGTTCGAGCGGACGAGCGAGCCCGCGGCTCCCGCGTGGTCGAGGTGGATGTGCGAGAGGAGGAGGTGGCGGACGTCCTCGAGCGCGACGCCGCGCTCCGCGAGGCCGGCCTCGAGCGCCTCGAGGCACGAGGAGGGGCCGCAGTCGAAGAGGGCCAGACCCTCGGACGTGTCCACGAGGTACACGCCCACCGAGCGCTCGACGCCGGCGTGGAGGAGGTCGATCGGTTGCCCGCTCACGCGCCGGATCCTAGAGCCGCCGCCAGTTGTCAGTGCGCGAACCGAGCTACCGCGTGGCGGCGGCGGGGACGAGCGCGGCGGCGAGGTCCGCGACGAGGTCGTCCACGGCCTCGATCCCGACGGAGAGCCGGACGAGGTTGCGCGGGGCGGCGAAGGGGGCGTCGGCGGTGGAGGCGTGGGTCATCCGGGCGGGATGCTCGATCAGGCTCTCGACGCCGCCGAGCGACTCCGCGAGCTGGAAGAGCTTCGTCCGCGCGACGAGCGCGACCGCCTCCTCCTCCGTCTCCGTCAGGAACGAGATCATCCCGCCGAAGTCGCGCATCTGCCGGGCGGCGATCTCGTGGCCGGGGTGGTCGGGCAGGCCGGGGTAGAGCACCTTCGTCACGGCCTCCTGCTCCTCGAGCCAGGCGGCGATCGTTCGCGCGTTCTCGCAGTGCTGCCGCATCCGGAGCGCCAGCGTCTTGATCCCACGCAGCACGAGCCAGGAGTCGAACGGCCCGGGCACCGCCCCGAGCGACTTCTGGAGGAAGGTCAGCCGCTCCGCGATCGCGGGGTCGTTCGTCGCGCAGAAGCCACCGACGACGTCGGAGTGGCCGCCCAGGTACTTGGTGGTCGAGTGGACGACGACGTCCGCGCCGAGGTCGAGCGGCTGCTGGAGGTACGGCGTCGCGAAGGTGTTGTCGACGACGAGGATCGCGCCCGCGGCCTTGCACGCCTCGGCTGCGGCGCGGATGTCGACGACGTTCAGGAGCGGGTTCGACGGGGTCTCGATCCAGACCATCCGCGTGTTCCCGTCCAGGTGCTCGGCCAGGTTCGAGAACGCCTCGGCCGGGAGGTAGTCGAAGAGGTAGCCCTTCGGCTCGTAGACCTGGGAGGTCATCCGGTAGACGCCGCCGTAGACGTCGGCGATCAGGACGACGCGCTCGCCGGGATCGACGAGATGCATCAGCGTCGTCGTGGCGCCGAGCCCGGAGGAGAAGGCGATCCCGAACTCGGCGTTCTCGAGCGAGGCGAGCGCGGTCTGGAGCGCGGTGCGGGTCGGGTTGCCGACGCGGGCGTAGTCGTAGCCCTTGTGGACGCCGACCTCGTCCTGGACGAAGGTGGACGTCTGGTAGATCGGGGTGATGATCGCCCCGGTCGCCGGGTCGGGCTCCTGGCCCTCGTGGATCGCGCGGGTCTCGAACTCCATCTAGCCGATGCTAGCGGCGCCGAGCCACGCTCCGAGGTCGGCCAGTGCCTCGTCGAGCCGCGAGGTGTCGCCCCAGGCGCCGAGGAGCTCCAGGGCGCCGGTCTTCCGGTCGAGCCGGGGCTCGGCGCGGCCGACGAGCTCGGCGCCGACGAGGAGCGGGAGGACGTAGTAGCCGTACTCCCGCTTCGCGGCCGGGACGAACATCTCCAGCCGGTAGCGGAAGCCCCACAGGGCCTCGGCGCGGTCACGGTCGTAGACGAGGCGGTCGAAGGGGGAGAGGAGGACGGCGCGGTCGGGCACCGGGCCGTCTGCCGCTTCGGGGTGGGACTCCCACCCGGCCTTCGTCAGACGGACGCCCTGGGAGCGGAAGCGACGCTCGGCGAAGAGGGCCTCGGCCTCGGCGAGCGAGGCCGTCTCCGTGTCGGGGAGGCAGCGCTCGGCGAGGTCCCAGAGCCGCTCGCCGCCGCGGCGACCGGCGACGGCGATCTCGCCGCGGAGGTGGAGCGCCCCGAGCAGGCGTCCGACCTGCCGGGCGCCGTACCAGCGATGGTTGCCCGCCTCACCGGCGGAGCGATCCTCGAGCTCGCGGGAGAGCAGCGGCCCATGCTCCTCGAGCTGCCGGAGCACGTACCGCTTGAAGCCGCGGTTCTCGGCGAGGAACTGCTTCCGCCAGCGTTCGCCCGCGTAGTGCGTCGAGGTGCGCTCGTTCTGCATCCGTGCGCGGACGAGCGGCAGGTCCTCGATCGGGTAGACGAACGCGTTCCACTCGAACACGGCGCGCTCCTCCCACAGCAGGCGGTCGAGCTCGGCGCGGTCGTAGCCGGGCCCGAGCCGGCTGTAGAGGACGAGGTGCTGGGGGACGGCGACGGGTGCGACCACGTCGATCTGGAGGAACCCGAGCCGGCGCACCGTCGAGAGCACGTCGGTCGCGCTGCCGTCGAGCGCCTGGGCACGAACGGCGATCCGGCGGGCCTCGTCCGCAGAGACGATCAGCGCACGACCTCCTCGAGCCCGATCGAGCGGGCGAGCCGGTCGAGCGCCCGGTCGAGCGCGTCGTCGAGCGATCCCGAGGGGCGAACGCCGTCCTCGCGGTGGAACGCCTTGAGGACGAGCCGTCCCTCCTTCCGCTCCGCCTTCAGATCGGCGCGCCCGGCGAGCCGCTCGCCGCGGAGGAACGGGAGCACGTAGTAGCCGTAGCGGCGCTGAGGAGCCGGCTTGTAGACCTCGATCAGGTGGTCGAAGTCGAGGATCCGGCGGGCGAACGGGCGATCCCAGAGCAGGTTGTCGAACGGCGAGAGGAGGACCGCGGCTGCCGGGGCGTCGACGTCGAAGCTCGTCTCCGGGAGGGCATAGACGGGGGCGCCGCCGTCCTCGACGGCGTGCTCGGCGAGGAGGCCGTCGGCGACGAGCTCGGCGAGGGCCGGGCGGATCCGCGTCACCCCGCCGCGAAGGCGCCAGTGCTCGACGACGCCGGCCGCCGTGAGGACACCGCGTGCGCGAACCGCCCGGAGCACCAGCTCGCGCAGCCGCTCGGGCTCAGACGGGACCGGGGCGGCCAGGACGTCGGCGGGGAGGACGCGCTCGGTCAGGTCGTAGAGCCGCTGGAAGCCCTGGCGGCCCGCGACCGCGAGGTGGCCGTGGTTCCAGAGCCGCTCGAGCATCGCCTTCGCCGGCTTCCAGTTCCACATCCCTCCCTCCGTCGATCCCTCGAAGTGGCGCGAGGGCAGCGGCCCGCGCTCGCGGATCTCCGCGAGGATCTCCTCCGCGAGGTGGGGGTGTGTCCGCTCGACCTCCCCGTACCAGGAGCGGCCCCCCGCCCGGATCGCCGCCACGAAGAGCGGCCAGTCCTCGACGGGGAGGAAGCACGCCTCGTGGGCCCAGTACTCGAAGATCCGGCCCCGGCGGAGCAGCTCGGAGATCGTTCCCTGCGGATAGCTGCCGACGCGCGCGGTCAGCGTGATCCGGTGGCTCCGCTCGACCGTGGAGATCGAATCGAGCTGGACGCAGGAGAGCGCCCGGATCGCCGCCTCCACCTCGGGCGGGCGGCCGCGGCGGAACCGGGCCGCGTAGCCCTGGGCGCGGATCGCGACCCGCCGAACCGCAGCCGTGCTCACCGTAGTCTTGGCGGTCATGCGTCCGACGCTCCTCCTCGTCGTGGCGGCCGAGCTCGTGCTCGTCCTCTCCAGCGTCTCCCACTTCATCCTCTACGAGGACGACCCCGTGACGACGGCGGATGCGATCGTCGTCCTCGCGGGGAGCAAGCACCGGCTCCCGGTCGGGCTCGAGCTCTTCCGGAGCGGGGTCGCGCCCACGCTCGTCGTCTCCGACGGCCTCGACCCGCGCTCGCCGGGCACGCAACGGCTCTGCCTCCGCCGCCGCGACGTGATCTGCCCCCGCCCGGCGCCGTACTCGACCCGCGGCGAGGCCCGGATGATCGAGCGGCTCGCCCGGGCGCGCGGGTGGGACTCGATCGTCGTCGTCAGCTCCCGCTTCCATCTCTACCGTGCGAAGCGGCTCATCGAGCGTTGCTACGGCGGCAGCCTGGCGATGGTGGGCTCGCGCAACACCTGGTACACGTTGCCGCTGAACATCGGGACCGAGTGGCTGAAGCTCGGGCTCGCCGAGCTGAGGAGGGGTTGCTGATCAGGTTCGACCAGTACGTGCTCGAGCATCTGCCCGAGCCACCGGCGCGCGTGCTCGAGTTCGGCTGCGGTTCGGGCGAGCTGACCACCGCGCTCGCGGTCGCAGGGCACGACGTGCTCGGGATCGATCCCGCGGCGCCACACGGCGAGCAGTTCCGCCGGCTCACGCTCGAGGAGCTCGACGAGCCGGCGGGCTACGACGTCGTGGTTGGCGCGCAGGCGCTCCATCGCGCGAACGATCTCGACGCCGCGCTCGACCGGATCGCCGCCCTGCTCCGCCCGGGCGGGCTGCTGCTCCTGGACGAGCTCGCCTGGGAGCAGCTGGACGAGCCGACGCTCGACTGGCTCTACGGGCAGCAGCGCGCGCTCGCGGCGGCCGGCCAGGGGGAGATGCCGGAGTCGGCGGAGGCGCTCCGCGCGGTGTGGGAGAGCGAGCACCTCGGCGTCCAGACCGGCACGGCCATGCTCGCCGCGCTCGCCGCGCGGTTCGACGAGGTCGACCTGGAGCGGACACCGGCGCTCCATCGCCTCCTCGGCGGTGTCGCCTCCGAGGTGCTCGAGCAGGCGCTCGTCGACGCCGGGGCGATCGCTCCGCTCGGCTTCCGCTACGCGGGCCGCGCCCGGCTCGCCGCGGGTCTAGCGCCCCATCGGGGTCAGTACGCGTCCCCCGGATCGGGGAGGGCGGCGGGCCTGAATCAGGAATCCGGCCGGGGCGAAAGTTCCGCGATAGAGGGGGAGCACGTTGCTTTTCCCCAATCTGCGGAGGTTCCGACCGATGTCCACGACGACCATCAGCGCCCAGCGGCTGAGCGCACCCGAGGCCGAGACGCTCTGGCGCAACTGGAAGGACGACCGGGACGTGCGCTCGCGCGACCGGCTGATCCTCGCCTACGCCCCGATGGTCCGGTACATCGCGACCCGGAAGGTGCGCGAGCTGCCCGCACACTGCGAGCTCGACGATCTTGCGTCATCCGGGCTCGTGGCGTTGATGGAGGCCGTGGAGCGCTTCGATCCCGCCAAGGGAGCGACCTTCGAGCAGTACGCCTGGACCCGGGTCTCCGGCGCGCTCGTCGACGAGCTGCGCCGCCAGGACTGGGCCACGCGCTCCGTCCGCCGCTCGGGCAGGCGGATCGAGCGGGCCCGCGACGCCTTCGTCGCCCGCTCCGGCAAGCAGCCCACCGAGGCCGAGCTCGCCCGCGACCTCGGGCTGTCGCTCGACGAGCTCCGGACCGAGCTGCTCGACCTCGACCGCGCCGAGATCGGCTCGCTGAACGCCCCGACCCGCAGCACCGACGACGCGATGCTCGCGGAGGTCGGCGACACGGTGCAGGCGCCGGCCGGTGAGCACGAGCCCGAGGCCACCACCCTCGCCTCCGAGCGGAGCTCGACCATGCGCCACGCGGTCTCCCGGCTCTCCGAGCGCGAGCGCCACGTTCTCGCCCTCGTCCACGTGCACGAGCTGCCCGGGGCCGAGATCGGCCGGATGCTCGGCGTCAGCGAGTCCCGCGTCTCGCAGATCCTCGCCGGGATCCGCCGGAAGCTGAAGGATCAGCTCAGCTCCTACGACGGCACCACCCGCCTCGCCGCCTAGCCCACAGAGTCTCGCTCCGCCGGTGTCACCCTCCTCGCCCGCTCACGGGAACGGGGCGAGGGAGGCTTGTGTTTCGGAAACACAAGCCTCCGCCTCGCGCAGCCGGCGGAAGGCCTCCTCGAGCCCGTGGGCCGTGTAGTCGAAGCCCGGTGAGCGGGCGGCCAGGATCCGGAGCGCAGCCCTCTGGACGACCGCGCGCAGCTCCGCCCGCCGCTGCACGACGCGCCGGTGCCGGAGCGTCAGACGGCGGATCAGCGGGTAGCTCGGCCTGAGCGAGCCGGTCGACTCCGCCGCGGCAGCGACGACGCGCCACGTGTGCGCGATCGGGAGCGCGTCCTCGTCCAGGAGCGCGACGAGCGCCCGGAGCCGCGGATCCTCTCGCTTCACCTCACAGCGCATCCCTTCAGGCTGGCGGAGCACCCGTCACGAGCGAGCAACGCCTCTGCAGAGAAACCGTGCCGAAAGGGAGCTTGTGTTTCGGAAACACAAGCTCGGTTCTCGGCGGGGCTTGGCGGCTCGGCAGAGGCGCGCCGGCCCGGGAGCTAGGAGGGCGTGTCGCCGGCGAGGATCGTGGCGAGCCGGTGGGAGTCGATGTTCCCGCCCGAGACGATCGCGACGATCCGCTCGCCGGGGCTGCCCTCGCGGAGCGCCGCGGCGACCGCGAGCGCACCTGCGCCCTCGGCGACGACCCGGTTCCGCTCGGCGAGCAGCCGCACGGCCGCGGCGACCTCGTCCAACGTCAGCTCGTGCGAGCCGGCGAGCAGCCCGGCCGCTCGCTCCCACATCACCGGCAGGAGGGCGCCGCTGCCCGCGCCGTCGACGAAGGACGGGGTGTAGGTCGTCTCCTCACCTGCCAGCTTCGCGGCGACGGCCCGCCCCGTCTCCGGCTCGGCGGCGTAGAGGCGCGTCGCCGGGCTGACGGCGGCGAGTGCCGTCGCGATCCCCGTGAAGAGCCCGCCACCACCCCACGGCACGATCACGGTGTCGATCCCGTCCAGCTCCTCGGCGAGCTCGAGACCGATCGTGCCGTTCCCCGCCATCACCGGCTCGTCCTGAACCGGGTGGACGAAGAGGCCGGGCGCCTCGTCGTAGCTTCCCTCGACGATCGCCTGCCACCAGCGCTCGTACGGGACCTTGACGACCGAGGCGCCGAGCCGTGCGACCGCGTCGAGCTTCGTCTGCGGTGCGTGCTCGGGAACGACGATCGTCGCGGGGACGCCCAGCTCGCGCGCCGCCCACGCGACTCCCTGGGCCATGTTGCCTGCGCTGGCGGTGACAACGCCGTGGGCGGTCTCCTCCCGCGACGCGGAGCGGACGGCGTTCGACGCGCCGCGGATCTTGAACGACCCGATCGGCTGCAGGCACTCGAGCTTGAGCCAGATCTCGGCCTCGCACTCGGGGGCGTTCAGCCGCACGAGCGGCGTCCGGATCGCCGCGCCCTGGATCCGCTCGCGCGCCCGCTCGATCTCGGCGAGACCGATCAGAGCTCGACCTCGACGCCGACGCCCTCGGCGCGAGCCCGCGCGACGACGAGCTCGGCGGCGGCGAGATCCTCGACGGCCAGCCCGAGCGACTTGAACACGGTGAGCTCCTCGTCCGAGGTGCGGCCGGGATGGGCGCCGACGAGCACCTCCCCGACCTCGGCGGCAATGTGCTCCGGGCCCGAGATGGCCCCTTCCGCCAGCGCGACGAGGTACTCGCCGGACTCGTTCAGCGCCGATTCGCGCCAGTCCACGAACAGCGTCGAGGCCGCCACTGTCTCCCCGTCCAGCTCGCGCGACGACGGAATGCTCGCGCCGACCGCGTTCACATGCGCCCATGGCTGGAGCCAGCCGAGCTCCAGCACCGGCTCGCGCGAGTTGGTGCAGGTGCAGACGATGTCGGCCCCGCGAACCAGCTCCTCGGGGCTTCCGCCCGCGCTCGGGCTCCACGCGTTGATCTCGACGTCCGGGCCGAGCACCGCCCGCAGGGCGACCTCGTGCGAGGCCCCCTGGACGCCTGTCCCGAGGATCGCGACCCGCTCCGCTCCCGGCCGGGCCAGCGCTCTCGTCGCCACGGCCGAGACGGCAGCGGTGCGAATCGCGGTGATCGCCGAGCCGTTGAGGATCGCGACGAGCTTTCCGGTAGCGCCGTCGTGGAGGAGGACGGAGCCCTGATGCGCGTCGAGCCCGCGGCTCGGGTTGTCGGGCGTGATCGCGATCTCCTTCAACGCATACGCAGGCTGCTCGCCGCCTCGGTATGCCGGCATCAGCCCGAGCAGCCCCGGCGCGCCGGGAGGGCGGACGACCGAGCGGAGTGGCTGGAAGAGCTCGCCGAGCGCGAGCGCCCGCAACGTCTCGTCCATCGCCTCGATGCAGGCGTCCATCGTCAGCAGCCGTTCGATGTCGTGCTCCGAGAGGACGAGGACGCTCACGGGAAGAGGCTCCCGATCGTCTCCAGCTCCGGGGGTGAGAGGTCGAGCTCGAGCGCGTCGAGGGCGGGTCGGAGCTGGTCGGGGCGGCGCGGGCCGAGGACGACGGCGGTCACGTTTGGGTGGCCGAGCAGCCAGCCGAGGGCGAGGGCCGCGGATGTCGTCCCTCTCTGCACTGCGATCTCCTCGAGGGCCTCCAGGGCGTCGAAGGTCGCGTCGGTGCGGTAGCGCTCGTAGGGCCCGGGCCGGAGCGCCATCCGAGAGCCCTCGGGCGGCGCCTCGCCGCGCCGGTACCGGCCGGCGAGCCACCCGCCCGCGAGCGGCCCGAACGGCGTGTAGCCGAGGCCCTCCCGCGCGCAGAGCGCGAGCAGGGTCGTCTCGTCGCCGCGGTCGAGGAGCGAGAACGAGTTCTGGACCCACTCGGGCCGGCCGTGCCGCAGCGCTTCGTCCAGCCACGGCACGTCCACGTTGCTGCCCCCGTACGCGCGGATCTTGCCTTCGGCGACGAGCTCCTCGAACGCCCCGATCGTCTCCTCGATCGGCGTCTCCGGATCGGGCTCGTGGGCGAGGTAGAGGTCGACGTGCTCCACGCCGAGCCGCTGGAGGCTGCCTTCGAGCTGGCGCCTGATCCGGGCCGGCGCGAGGCCCTGGTCGGCGCCGTCTTCCATCGGGTTGAAGGTCTTCGTGGTCAGCACGAGCCGGTCGCGGACGGCCGGCCCGCGTGCGCGCAGCCAGCTGCCGAGGAACTGCTCGCTCCGGCCGCCACCGTACGCGTCAGCCGTGTCGAAGGTCGTGATTCCGGCGGCCCAGGCCGCGTCGAGCAGGGCGTGCGCCTCGCCCTCGGTCTCGCCGGCGCCGAAGAACGCGGGCGCCGAGCCGATCCCCCCGAAGTTGCCGCAGCCGAGGATGAGGCGCGAGACCTCGATGCCGCTCCGTCCCAGGGCGCGGTGCGGCAGGGCGCGCTCACTCATGGGGCGATCCTACGCGCCCGGTTCAGCGTGCGTTCGTGCGCTCGCGTGCTCCGAGGGCGCGCTTGAGGAAGTCCAACGCTTCCTCCGTGTGCCCCTCCTCCTCGAGCAGCCGCGCGAGCCGCTCGTACGCATCCGCGATCCACGGGTTCGGCGTCGTCTCGAGCAGCTCGAGCGCGAGCTCCCAGATCTCCCGGGCCCGCGGGGAGTCGCCGAGCCGCGCGAAGACGTCGCCGATGACGAGGAAGGCGCGTCCCGCATCGACGGGCTGAGCGTCGCCGAAGAGCGCCTTCGCGTCCATAGCGGCCGCCGCGGCCTCCTCGCCCCGCCCGAGCTGGGCGAGGGCGCGTGCCTCCTCGAGCCGGAACTTGGCTCGCTCGACCGGGCTGACGTCGGTCCCGAGCAGCTCGGAGCCCTGCGCGAGCAACTCGAGCGCTTCCTCCGGCCGCTCTCGCTCGATCTCGATGTAGGCGAGGGCCTGATGAGCGCGGGCGAAGGCGTAGGTGTCCTCGCCGAGCTCGAGCAGCTCGAGCGCGCGCCGGGCGTAGCGGGCCGCTCCCTCCTGGTTGCCGCGGACGGAGTGCAGCCGGGACTGCGACCAGAGCAGGCGGGGGCGCTGGGTCGGGTCGAGCAGCTCGTCCGAGAGCGAGAGCACCTGGCCGAGGAGCTGCTCGGCGCGGCCGTAGTCACCGGTGTCGATCAAGGCGTTGGCAAGCAGGATCCGGAGGCGAGTGACAGCGGCCGCCTCACCGGCGCTCTCGGCAGCGGCGATCGCCCGTTCGAGGATTCCGATCGACGCCTCCAGCTCGTTCACGTTCGCGTAGGCACGGGCGAGCGTCTCCACGAGGCTCGTCGCACCGGCCAGGAGCTCGGGCGCGAGCCGCACGGCCTCCTCGATCCCGTCGATCGCGCTACGGGGATCGCCGCGTCTGAACGAGATGCGCCCCAGCCCGCCCAGCGCCTCGGCCCGGACACGCCGGTCACCGGTCGTCTGGAGGATGCGGTCGAAGAGCTCGCCCGCCAGCTCCAGGTCGTCGAGCCGGAGCGCCACGTCGGCCTCGACGAGCTCGGACGGGAACTGAGGCCCTCGCGCCTTGCCGGTGGCGAGGTACTCCTCGTCGGTGTCGAGCTTGGCGGCCAGCTTGCGCAGAAGCTGGAGCGACGGGACCCGCTCGCCGGCCTCGAGCCGGGAGATGTACGCGGCGGAGCATCCGGGAAACGCGAGCTGGCGCTGCGAGAGCCCGGCCTCGAGGCGGGCGGACTTCAGGCGCTCGCCCACCGCCTGGGCGCTGTCGACATGGGAGTGGTAGTGGGGTGCTGTCATGTGTCTCTGAAAGGATGACGTAAGGCAGCGGGCCGGCCCGACTGACTTCTTTCGACAGACAGCGAAGGGGGTGTGATGAAGGCTCGACTGCTCACGTTGCTCGCGGCTGCCGCAATAGTGGCCGCGTACCTCGGGAACGGCCCGAACTGGCCGTAACACCAGTGTAGTGATGCCGTGCCTTTTGCACTAGGCACTCGTTCGAGGGATCCGCGCGGCGGGGAGGTGGCGTCTGCCCTTCCCCGCCGTCGCTCGATCCGCCGACTCGAAGACCAGAACGACGAAAGGCCGGCCGCGGGGATCGTTCCCCCGCGGCCGGCCTCGCGTGTCAGCTCAGCTGCAGCCGGTGTTGGTGCCGCAGTCGCGGCAGGTGTAGCAGGAGCCCGTCCGCACCATGCGGCCGCCGCAGCGGGCGCACTCGACGGCGTCCTCCCAGGCGTTGAAGAGCGCCGTCTGGCCCGGCGGCGGAGCGTCGTACTCGATCGGCGCCGGGGCATGGCCCTGGAGCGCCGCGTACGACTGCGCGAGCCGTGCCTTCACCTCGGGCGAGAGGATCCCCGCCTCCTCCTGCTGCTCCGCGGAGAGGAACTTCTTCCCCATCCAGCGGAAGATGTAGTCGACGATCGACTTGGCGACCCGGATGTCGGCGTCGTTCGTCATCCCGCTCGGCTCGAAGCGCATGTGGCTGAACTTCGAGACGTACACGTCGAGCGGCACGCCGTACTGGAGCCCGAGCGAGACCGAGATCATGAACGAGTTCATGAGGCCGGCCAGCGTCGTCCCTTCCTTGGCGATGTCGACGAAGATATCGCCGGGGGTGCCGTCGTCGAAGAGGCCGACGTGGATGTAGCCCTCGTACTCACCGACCTTGAACTTGCGGCCGACCTCGACGCGGTCGTCCGGGAGCCGGCGCCGCTTCGGCTGGGCGACTCCGAGAGCGAGCGGGCTGAGCAGCGTCGGCTCGCCCTTCGACGCGTCGGCCGAGCCGGAGAGGGGCTGGGCCACCTTGCAGTTGTCCCGGTAGATCGCGATCGCCTTGACCCCGAGCTGCCAGGCCTCGGTCAGGAGCTGGGAGACGTCCTCGACGGACGCCTGCTCCGGCAGGTTGACGGTCTTCGAGATCGCGCCGGAGATGAACGGCTGGACGGCGCCCATCATCTTGACGTGGCCCATGTAGTGGATCGCGCGCTCGCCGATCGCGCAGTCGAAGATCGGGAAGTGCTCGGACTTGACGTGCGGGGCACCGACGATCGTGTTCCGCTCGTCGATGTAGGCGACGATCTCCTCGACCTCGCTGGGCGCGTAGCCGAGCTTGTCGAGCGCCATCGGCACGGTCTTGTTCACGATCGTGATCTCGCCGCCGCCGACCAGCTTCTTCGACTTGACGAGCGAGAAGTCCGGCTCCACGCCGGTCGTGTCGCAGTCCATCATGAAGCTGATCGTCCCGGTCGGCGCGAGCACGGTCGCCTGCGCGTTCCGGAAGCCGTGCACCTCGCCCAGGTCGAGCGCGTCGTCCCAGGCCTGCCGGGCCGCGGAGAGGAGGTCGTCCGGCACCGTGTCGGTGTCCTGGATGTTCCCGACCGCGGCGCGGTGCTTCGCGATCACGCCGATCATCGCGGCCGCGTTCGGCTGGTAGCCGACGTGTGCGCCCATCCGCTGGGCGACCTCGGCCGACTTGCGGTACGCACGGCCGGTCATCAGCGCGGTGATCGCGGCAGCGTAGGCGCGGCCGTCGTCGGAGTCGTACGGGAGCCCCCGCGCCATCAGGAGCGCGCCGAGGTTCGCGTAGCCGAGCCCGAGCTGGCGGAAGCGCTTCGCGTTCCGCTCGATCTCCGGGGTGGGGTAGGAGGAGTAGCCGACGCAGATCTCCTGCGCCAGGAACATCACGTCGACCGCGTGCGAGAAGGCGTCGACGTCGAACTCGCCGTCCTCCCGGCGGAACTTGAGCAGGTTGAGCGAGGAGAGGTTGCACGCCGAGTCGTCGATGTGCATGTACTCCGAGCACGGGTTGGACGCGTTGATCCGGCCCGTGTTCGGGGACGTGTGCCACGAGTTGATCGTGGTGTCGTACTGGACGCCCGGGTCGGCGCACTGCCAGGCCGCCTCCGCGATCTGGAGCATCAGCTTGCGCGCGTCGACCGACTCGACGACGGCGCCGTCGGTGCGGGCGGTCAGGTTCCACTCCTTGCCCTCGAGGACTGCCTCCATGAAGGCGTCGGTGACGCGGACCGAGTTGTTCGCGTTCTGGTACTGGATCGAGGCCCAGTCCGGCGAGTCGAGCGACATGTCGTAGCCCGCCTGCTCGAGGACGCGCGCCTTCCGCTCCTCCTTGGCCTTGCACCAGATGAACTCCTCGATGTCCGGGTGGTCGACGTCGAGGACGACCATCTTGGCCGCCCGCCGCGTCTTGCCGCCCGACTTGATCGTCCCGGCGGACGCGTCGGCGCCGCGCATGAACGAGACGGGGCCGGAGGCGTAGCCGCCCTTCGAGAGCTGCTCCTTGGAGCTGCGCAGCTTCGAGAGGTTGAGCCCCGAGCCGGAGCCGCCGCGGAAGATCACGCCCTCGCGCCGGATCCAGTCGAGGATCGACTCCATCGAGTCGTCGATCGAGAGGATGAAGCAGGCGGAGCACTGCGGCCGCTCCTCGAAGCCGACGTTGAACCAGACCGGCGAGTTGAACGACGCGTACTGGTTGACCAGGATCGCCTTCAGCTCCGCCTCGAACGTGTCGGCCTCGTCGTCGGTGGCGAAGTAGCCGCCGAGCCGGCCCCAGCCGCCGATCGTGTCCACGATCCGCCCGACCATCTGCTTGACGCTCCGCTCGCGCTCGGGGGAGCTGAGGCGGCCGCGGAAGTACTTCTGGGCGACGATGTTCGTGGCGGTCTGCGACCAGAAGCGCGGGAACTCGACGTTCCGCTGCTCGAAGGCCGGGCCGTCCTTGCCGGGGATGATCGCGTCGCGGAGCTCCCACTCGATCTCGTCGAAGGGATCCCGTCCGGGGATCGTGAAGAAACGGCGAGGCGCAACGCTCGCGGTCTCCTCGACGACCACGTTGCGGACGTCGTCCTCCACCGCCGGTGTCTCCACCTCGGGGACCTGCTCGCTCTGGATCTGCTTTGCCGTCGCCATCGTTCCTCCCGGAGCGCTCTACGCTCTGCTGAAGTTGCCGGCGCTGAAGGTGCCGGTGCTGAAGTTGCCGGTGTCGGAAACCGTTCCCGGATGACCGGAGCGGTCAGCCGAGGGGATCGCGCACGCTAGAGAGAGCGTCGGACGGAGCCGGGGGTTTGTGCGGGTAGAAAATCCTGCAAATTGCGGAAATATCACCCGTTCATGATACCGGACCAGCCCGGCGGTCGAAGGCCGCGCCAGGAGGAAATCCCGCTCTAAGCGGGCGGCGGCTGGATCCGGCGCGCCTGGAGACGGCGGGTCAGGTAGCCGGCCGAGCCGGCGGCGACGAGCAGGAGCGCGAGGCCGCCGAGGATCAGGAGCGGGAGCGGCAGGGAGGAGGCCGAGGTGGTGTCCACGGGCCCGGCGGCGTTCGCCCCCGCGTCGGGATCCTTCGTCGTGGTGGTGGTCGAGCCGGTCACGGCGCCGACGGCGGTCCGCGTCTTGCCGGTGGTGGAGCCCGGGGAGGGATCGGTGCTCGCAGGCGGCGCGGGCCGGTTGTTCATCCGGGCGGTCAGGGCGCGCTGGATGTCCTCCTTGGCGCTCGAGTAGACCGCGATGTCGCGCGGCAGGTTCTCGATCGCGTCGTCGTAGCAGTGGAGCTGGTACTCGCCGTCGACGCGTCCGTTGTCGTACCAGTCGTCGATCACCTTGTCGCCGCAGGACTTGGCCGCAGCGGCGGGGCCGGCTGCCCCCAGCGCGAGGGCCCCCAGCGCGAGGACGAGCAGCCCGAGCGCGAGCAGCGTGCCTGCGCGGATCGAGCGGAATCGCCTGTCGGTGCTCGTCAAGAAATCGGAGTCCTTGCGCGCCCGATCTCGATGCGGGCAGCGTCGATTCGGGCAGCGTCGGTCAGAGGGTCGAGGGTCAGTCTCCCGGACGGGGTTGATGCCCGGGTGTGCGGGAGGTAAACGCTTTGTAAGCCCTGGAGGGTACGCGGCGCGGGCACTATGGTAGCTTCGCCCGGATGCGGAGAGCGGCTTCTGCGGTCGGTTCGCTGCTCGCTCTCCTCCTGGCGGCCGGGCTCTTCTTCGGCTCCTCGATCTGGGTGGCTGCGGCCGCTCTCGCCGCTGCGGCGGCGCTCGGGACGGCAGGCCTCCTCGGCCGGCTGCCGCTCGCGCGGGCCGGGGTCTTCCTGGTCGGCTCGCTCCTCGGGCTCGCCGCCTGGAGCGGGGTCTCGGTCGCCTGGTCGGTGACCCCGGATCGCTCCTGGGACGAGCTGAACCGCCTGCTCGTCTACGCCGCCTTCGCGCTGCTCGGGGTCGTGCTCGGCTCGCTCGGGCCGCGCGCGTGCCGGATCGCCGCGCTCGCGCTCGGAGCGTGCCCTCGCCGCGGCGATCCTCTGGGCGCTCGCGGGCAAGGCGATCCCCGCGCTCTTCCCGGACGGCGGGCGCGCCGCCCGGCTGCGCGACCCGATCGGCTACTGGAACGCGCTGGCGCTGGCGGCCGACGCACTGCTCGTCCTCGGGCTCTGGCTCGCGTCGGCCCGCGCGTGGCGGCGCGAGCTCCGGGCCGGGGGCGCAGTCCTCGCCTACGCGGCCGTCGTCGCGGGGCTCCTCGCCGTCTCGCGCACCGGCCTGATCGGGGCTGTCGCCGGGGTCGGGCTCTGGCTGCTCCTCTCGGACGAGCGGGTCGAGCGGGCGCTGCTCGCGCTCGTGGCCTGTGTCCCTGCCGGCCTCCTCTCGGCCTGGGCCTTCACCCGGCCCGGGCTCGTCGAGGACGGGCAGGAGCTCGGCGCACGGGTCTCGGGCGGCGCCTGGTTCGCAGGGCTCTTCCTCGTCGGCGCCGCTGCTGGTCGCGGCCGCCGCCCTCCGGCTCGACTCGCTCCGCCTCGCCCCCGCGGCGCGCGTTCTCGCCGGCCGCCTGCTCGCCGGAGGCGCCGCTCTCGCGGTCGCGCTCGCCGCCGTCGCGGTGCTCGTCGTCGCCGACCCGGCCGGCGGCGAGAGCGTCCAGTCGCCCTCGCGGCTCGGGGACGCGAGCCTGAACAACCGCTGGGAGTGGTGGGGGGAGGCCTGGCACCTCTTCGCCGGCGCGCCGCTTCGGGGCACGGGCGCGGGGAGCTTCGAGATCGCCCATCGGCGGATCCAGGACGTCCTACCTGCCCGCGAGCGAGCCGCACGACCTGCCGCTCCAGATCCTCGCGGGCACCGGGATCCCCGGCTTCCTCCTCCTCGCCGTCCTCGTCGCCGCCGTGGCCGTCGCGGGCCGGGACGCGCTGCGGAGGCTCGCCGGGCCGGAGCGGGACGCGGCCGCCGCGCTCGCCGCCGTCACCGCCGTCTACGGGCTCCACGCGCTCGTCGACTTCAGCTGGGACTTCCTCGCGGTCACCGCGCCCGTCCTCGTCGCGGCCGGCGTGCTCGCTGCCGCCGGGCGGCCCCTGGTCGCGCCGCCGGCGCGTCCCTTCGCGGCGGCCGCCCTCGTCGCCGTCGTGCTCGGCTCGCTGGTCTCGCTGGGGACGCCGTGGCTCGCGGAGCGGAGCCTCGACGAGGTGAGCCGGCACCTCGACGCCGGCGACCCGGTCGCCGCCGCGGCGGCGGCCCGCCGTGCGCACGAGCTCGACCCGCTCTCGATCGAACCGTTCCTGAAGCTCGCCGGCGTGGAGGCGATCCGCGGGAACGCCCGGGCGGCTCGCCGAGCATTCGGCCGCGCCGTCGCGACCCAGCCGGAGAACCCGGAGACCTGGTTCGCGCTCGGGAGCTACGAGTTCGGCAACGACAACTTCTGCAACGCCTACGTGCACCTGAACGAGGCGTACACGCTCGATCCGGCCTCGCGCCGCTGGGTCCAGGGTGGCCCGCTCGACCTCGCGCGGGACTACGTGAACAGCGGCAGGTGCTCGGGCTAGCTCAGCCGCCGATGACGACGGCGACGTGCGCCCCGAGCAGCTCGGCCGGCCGGAGCCCGTCGAGCGGCGCCACGATCTTCAGCTTCAGGTCCTCGGCGATCCGCAGCCCCTCGGCGCGGTAGCCGGCGCGGTACATGACGAGGCTGCGGGTGTAGTCGCTCCGGGGTGCGTTGCCGACGTTCCCGATCGTGTACCCGAGCGTCCGGGCCCGCTCCGCGGTGGCCGCGGCTGCGCCCGCGAGACCGTTCCCGTTCAGCACCATCACGGAGGTCTGCTCGCGCGTCAGCGTCGGGGCCTCGACCGCGCCTGCGGCGACGGCGGTCGTCCGCTTCGGGTGGACGACCGGTGCGAACGCCCGCGCCTCGGCCGCGCCGCCGAAGCGCTGGGCGACCGGCTCGGCGAGGAAGACGACGCCGACCACGACGAGCACGGCGAGCTCGAGCGCGGCGATCGTGGAGGCGACGAGCGTCGCGGTCCGCCAGGGCGTGCCGACGTGCTGAAAGGAATGCTCCACGGGCGAAGGGTTTCGCCCCGGGAGCGGGGCCTCCTCCTAGGACGGTCTCCCAGGTGCGGCGGAGCCCGTCCTCGAGCCGCACCTGCGCCGACCAGCCGAGCGCCTCGCCGGCCCGCGACGCGTCGAGGACGCTGCGGACGAGGTCGCCCGCCCGCGCGGGGCCGTGCTCGGGCTCGCTCTCGACGCCGGCGGCGCGCGCGCAGGCCGCCCAGAGCTCGTTGACCGAGGTGGCGACTCCGGTGCCGACGTTGAACGTCCCGCCCTTCGCCTCGGAGGCGGCGAGGACGGCGGCGACCACGTCGCCCACGTAGACGAAGTCTCGCTCCTGCGCGCCGTCGCCGAAGATCGTCGCGGTCTCGCCCGCGCGGAGTCGGTCCATGAAGATCGCGACGACCCCGCCCTCGAGCTTCGCGAGCTGGCGCGGCCCGTAGACGTTGGCGAAGCGGAGCGCGACGTGGCTCGTCCCGTGCAGCCGGTTCCAGGTGGCGAGGTACTCCTCCCCGGCGAGCTTCGAGGTGCCGTAGGGGGAGAGCGGCTGCCGGACGGCGTCCTCGCGGGCGGGCTCGGGGCATTCGCCGTAGATCGCCCCGCCCGTGGAGCTGAAGACGAGGGTGGCGCCGTGTGGGCGTGCCGCCTCGAGCAGGTTCAGCGTCCCGAGCACGTTCACCTCCGCGTCGAAGCGCGGCTGCTCGACGGAGGTGCCGACGTCGGCCTGCGCCGCGAGGTGGAAGACCCGCTCGGGCCGGACTTCGGCGAAGAGCTCGGTCAGGTCGGCGCGGATGTCGCGCTCGTGCAGCGTCGCCCCGTCGGCGAGGTTCTCCCGGCGGCCGGTCGCGAGGTTGTCGAGCACGTGGACCTCGTCACCCCGCGCGAGCAGGGCCTCGACGAGGTGCGAGCCGATGAACCCGGCTCCTCCGGTGACGACGGCGCGCACGGCCGTATCCTAGACGGCAGTGTTCGTGACGTTCGAGGGACTCGACGGGTCGGGCAAGACGACCCAGGTGGAGCTGCTCAGGGAGCGGCTCGAATCCGAGGGCCGTGAGGTCGTGACCGCCCGCGAGCCCGGCGGGACCGCGCTCGGCGAGGAGCTGCGCCGCGTGCTCCTG
Organism: uncultured Gaiellaceae bacterium; assembly: GCA_963846665.1. Lineage (GTDB taxonomy): Bacteria > Actinomycetota > Thermoleophilia > Gaiellales > Gaiellaceae > Gaiellasilicea. The sequence goes on along the minus strand of CAWJWW010000002.1, from coordinate 1,444,423 downwards.
CACGGGGACGAGATGACGCCGTGGGCCGAGGCGCTCCTCTACACCGCCGCCCGCGCCGAGCTGCTCGCCGAGGTCGTCCGGCCGGCGCTCGCCCGCGGCGCCGACGTGCTCCTCGACCGCTACCTCGACAGCTCCGTCGCCTACCAGGGGGTCGGCCGCGGCCTCGGCTTCGACGAGGTGCTGGAGCTGAACCTGATCGCGGTCGGCGGGCTCCTCCCCGACCGCACCGTCGTGCTCGAGCTCGACCCGTCCGTCTCCGCCGGCCGGCGCTCGGACGAGCCCGACCGGATCGAGCGCGCCGACGCGAGCTTCCACGAAGCGGTGGCCTCGGGGTATGCCCGGCTCGCCGCGCTCCACCCCGACCGCGTCCTCGTCCTCGACGCGACACTCCCGCCCGGTGAGCTCGCCGACCGGATCCATGCCGAGCTCTCCGCCCATGGCCTTCGCCGCCCTTCCTGAGCAGGCGGAGGCGAAGCGCCTCCTCGGTGCGGCGCTCGCCGACGGGCCGGCCCACGCCTACCTCCTGCACGGCCCGCCCGGGGTGGGGAAGCGGCAGGCCGCGCTCGCGTTCGCCGGGGCGATCCTCGGCGACGCGGCGCGCGTCGCGTCGGGCAACCATCCCGACCTCTACCTGCTCGAGCCGCTCGGCGAGATGATCCGGATCGACGAGATCCGCCAGCTCCGGCACGACCTGCACATGCGCCCCTACGAGGCCGACCACCGCGTCTATGTGATCGCCGGCGCGCACCTCCTCAACGAGGACGCCGCCGACGCGCTGCTGAAGGATCTCGAGGAGCCGCCCGCCTACGCGGTGATCGTCCTCGTCGCCGACGACCTCGGTCAGCTGCCGACGACGATCCTCTCCCGCTGCCAGCTCGTCCCGTTCCGCAGGCTCTCGGAGCGCGCGGTCCGCGCGTATCTCGAGGAGCACGCCCCGGGCTCGACGAGGCGAAGCGGACGGCGCTCGCACGCGTCGCCGGCGGCCGGCTCGACCGGGCGGCGCGGCTGCTCGACCCGCAGGCTGCCGTCCACCGCGACGCCCTGCTCACGGTGGCCCGAGGCCCCTACGCGGACCCGGAGTTCGAGCCGGCTGACGCCGCCGAGACGCTGCTCGCGGCCTCGCGGGACGCCGGCGCCGCCGCCAAGGAGCGGGCGGAGACCGAGCTGGAGGGAGTGGAGCTGACCGCGCGCGAGAGCGAGCAGCGGCTGCGGCGGGCCCAGCGGGGCGCGGAGCGCGAGGAGCTCCTCGCCGCGCTCGAGGAGCTTGCCGCCTGGTACCGCGACCTCGTCGTCGTCGAGGCGGGGGCCGAGAGCGCCGTGATCCACGCAGACCGGCTGGAGCTCCTGCGCGGGGACGCGACGCGGGAGCGCGCCCGGGACGCAGAGGTGGCCGCGAGCGTCGTGCGCGAGACGTGGCGGGCGCTCGAAGAGCTGAATCTCGCGCCCTCGCTCGCGCTCGAGTCGCTCTTCGTGCGGCTCCGCCGGGCCTTCTCGGGGTCTTTCTCACTTTCAACGTAGGTTTGTAAAGCGGATCGAAAGATCCCCCGTTAGGGGTTGCGAGCAAGGGCCGGTCAGCCGACACTGGATCCAGGCGTTCGGGCGGAACGCCGATCTGACCGTCCTTCCAGGGGGAAACCGAGTTGGTCGCAGTTCCGTCCATAGGTCGTGCCTCCCTCGTCGAGGCGCCGCAGCGAGCGCCCGGCGTCGTCACGACGGAGGGCCTCTATCAGCACCACGCCGCGAAGATCCTCGCGTACTGCCGGCACCAGCTCGGCTCCCGCGAAGAGGCCGAGGACGCGGTCCAGACCACGTTCATGAACGCGTTCCGCGCGCTCGAGCGGGGCATCGTTCCCGAGAACGAGACCGCCTGGCTGTACAAGATCGCGGAGAACGTCTGCCTCTCGCGCCGCCGCTCCTCGTGGCGGCGGAACCGGATCGAGAGCCCGAGCGACTTCGAGGTGATCGAGGAGGTCGTCCCCGGGCCGAGCCGGCAGCGGGACGAGCTGATCGGGATCGAGGACGCGCTCGCGTCGATGCCGGAGCAGCAGCGCCGCGCGATCCTCCTGCGCGAATGGCAGGGGCTCTCCTACCGCGAGATCGCCGAGGAGCTCGAGCTCTCGCAGGCAGCCGTCGAGACGCTGATCTTCCGGGCCCGCCGCTCGCTCGCGCAGGGGCTCGAGCAGCCCGAGCTCGTCAAGTCCGCGAAGACGAAGCGGACGAAGCTTCGCCGCGCGCTCCACGCCGCCGACCTCGGCACCCTCGTCGCGAGTGTGAAGACGCTCGGGACGGCTCTCTTCACCGCGAAGGCAACCGCGGCCGCCGTCACCGTGGCCGTCGCCGCCGGCGCCGCCGCGACCGTCGCGCCGAAGGTCGTCCAGCCGCATCCGAAGCCGAAGGTCTCGAAGCCCACCCCCGCTGCGCCGGTGCAGGCGCCGACGCCCGTCGCGTCCGAGCGCTCCACCCCGGTGGCGGCTGCCGCCGTCCGCCGGGATGTGCGCCCGGAGTCGGCCACGCCCGAGTCGATCGCGCGCTCGTCGCGGTCGCGTGCCGCGGCGCTGCGGCTGCGCGGCCATAGCGACGTCCCGGCGAGTGGTGGGATCTCCCTCACCGGGCGGGTCGGAGTCGTCGCTGCCGGGCACACGGCCGACGGCGAGCCGGTCGCCGCGACGCCGACCTCGCCTCCTCCAGCCGCTCCTGCGCCCACATCGCCGCCCGTCGTCGCCGAGGCGCCCGCGCAGCCCGACGTGGAGGCAAGCGCGCCGCAGCCGGTTGCACCTGCGGCGAAGCCCGAGCCCCGGAAGCCGGAGAGCGAGCCGAGGGCCGAGAAGCCGGCCAAGGCAGAGAAGGCAGAGACGTCGCCGAAGGCGGAGAAGGCGGCGAAGCCGGAGAAGACCAAGTCCGACGAGCGGACGAGCCCGTCCGGCCCGAAGACGGTCGCGCAGTCGCCGAAGGACGGGACCGGGAGCGAGACGCGCGCCACGTCGAACAGCGCCTCGCCACAGAGCCCGACGGCGGCACCCTCCGACGCCCGCCGCGTCGAGACCAAGCAGGACGCGCGCGCAACCAAGCAGGAGGGCAAGCAGGAGGGCAAGCAGGAGGGCAAGCAGGAGGCGAAGGAGGCCAAGCGCGAGGAGCGCGAGCAGAAGCGCGACGAGCGGTCGGACCGAAACCGCCCGGCGCCGCCGCCGGTCGTCGCGACGCCCGTGACCACCGCCGACGCGACGACGGCCGCCGCAACGACGACCGCGACGGCCACGACGACGACGACGGACGCCGCTGCCACCACCGCTCCTGCCGCCCCGCAGGCGCCGCCCCCCACCGAGAACCGCGAGCCGCGTCGCGAGCACCTGAAGGGCCGCAAGGGCTGAACCGGGCCAGGGCGGAATCGAACAGGGCCGCCGGGCGCAGGTAACGTGGGCCGATGGAGCCCCCGGTCGAAGAGGCGACGCACGTCGCCGAAGCCCAGATCCGCGATCTCGACGACTCCCGCCTCGAGCAGGCGGTGCAGTTGTGGGAGAGCGTCACCGCTGCCGAGGGCCGCTCCCCCTTCTCGCTCGCGGAGGTGCTCGCGGCAGTCGGCGCCCGTCAGCCGGCGCTGATCGCATTGGTCGGCGAACAGGTCGTCGGGGCCGTTGCAGCGCGAGTCGACGGTCAGCGCGCCTGGGTGCTGCGCTGGTCGGTCGCGGAGGAATACCGCCGCCGCGGGCTCGGGACCGAGTTGCTCCGGACGCTCGAGCGGCGCCTGCACGGGCTCGGCGTCCGCGAGATCTCGATGCTCGCGGGCCAGGACGGACGCGCCGTCGAGGCAGCCCAGGCCGCCGGCTACGCCGAGCAGGAGGGGATGCTCTACCTCGAGAAGCGGCGACTGCAGGCGAGCGCGGCCGACGACCGGGTCGAGGAGCTCGGCGGCACCTGGCCGGCCGAGGAGCTGTGGCTCGCGATCGGCGGGATGGAGCGCGAGAAGGAGCTGATCGAGCGCCGCGTGATCCTCCCGCTCGCCGAGCGCGAGGAGGCGCGGCGCCACGGTGTCGTCGCGGCCTCGGCCGTGATCCTCTTCGGCCCGCCCGGGACGGGGAAGACGACCTTCGCCAAGGGGATCGCGGGGAGGCTCGGCTGGGCGTTCGTCGAGATCTTCCCGAGCCAGCTCGCCGGCGCCGACGCGCACGGCCGGGCGGGCGCGCTCCGCACCCTCTTCGAGCAGCTCCAGTACCTCGACCGCGTCGTCGTCTTCATCGACGAGGTCGAGGAGATCGCCTCGCACCGCCAGGAGCGGCCGGAGACGCACGTGATCGCGAACGAGCTCCTGAAGCTGATCCCGAGCTTTCGCGACGGAGGCAATGGCGGAGACGGGGAGTCGCGGCTGCTCGTCGTCGCAACGAACTCGATTCGCGACCTCGACCACGCCTTCACGCGGCCGGGGCGGTTCGACTACCTCCTCCCGGTCGGCCCGCCCGATCGGAGCGCGCGCACGGGGATCTGGCAGCGCTACACGGGCACGATTACCGACGTCGACGTCGACCTCGACCGGCTGGCCGAGGCGTCGCAGTACTTCTCGGCGGCCGATATCGAGTTCGCCGCCCGCAAGGCCGCCGGAGCCGCGTTCGAGCGGTCGCTCGGCTCGGAGCACGCGCCCGCGACGACCGACGACTTCCTCGCCGCGATCGCCGACGTGCGCCCCTCGATCACCGCCTCGATGGCGCGCGAGTTCGACGAGGACATCGAGCGCTTCGCCCGCTTCTAGGCGTGCGCGACCCCGGCTGAGACGAGCTCCGCCACCTCGGCCGCGTCGAAGCCCCAACCCTCGAGGGCCGCGAGCGACCGCGCCGGGGGCGACGGGGTCGCGGTGGGCGTGGCCGAGAAGCGCGGCGCGGGCGCCGGGAGCGGTCCCCCGGCGTCTCGTAGAACGTGTCGCGGGCCTGGTTGTGCGGGTGCGCCGGCGCCTCGTCCAGGCCGAGCACGGGCGCGTAGCAGGCGTCCGTCCCTGCGAAGAGCTCGTCCAGCTCGGCGCGGCTGCGGGCACCGACGGCCTCGGTGAGCGCCGCCCGGATCGCCGGCCACGTGGCCGGGTCGAGGTGGGCGCCCTCCGCGGGGTCGTCGAGCCCGAGCCGCTCGAGCAGCTCGGCGTAGAAGCGTGGCTCGAGCGCGGCGAGCGCGACCGCCTTCCCGTCCGCGGTGCGATAGGTGTCGTAGAAGGGCGCGCCGCCGTCGAGGAGGTTCTCGCCGGGGCCGCCCGGCCAGAGCCCGGCGTTCCGCATCCCGAAGATCGCGGTCGCGAGCAGCGCGCTCCCGTCGGTCATCGCGGCGTCGAGCACCTGACCGCGGCCGGACGAGCGCGCCTCGAGCACGGCGCTGACGACCCCGAGCGCGAGCAGCATCCCGCCGCCGCCGAAGTCGCCGACCAGGTTGAGCGGCGGCGCCGGCAGCTCGCCCGGCCGCCCGATCGAGCCGAGCACCCCCGAGACGGCGATGTAGTCGAGGTCGTGGCCGGCGCTCGCGGCGAGCGGCCCCGTCTGGCCCCAGCCGGTCATCCTCCCGTAGACGAGCCGCGGGTTGCGGGCGAGGCACGGCTCCGGCCCGATTCCGAGCCGCTCCGTCACGCCGGGGCGGAAGCCCTCGACGAGCGCGTCGGCCGACTCGACGAGCCGGAGCACGACCTCGGCGGCGTCGGCGTGCTTGAGGTCGAGCGCGACCGTGGGGCGGCCGCGGAGGATCGCGTCCCCGATCAGCTCGTCCGAGATCGGCCCGGGGTCGGGCCGGTCGATCCGGATCACGTCCGCGCCGAGGTCGGCGAGGAGCATCGCGCCGAACGGCGTCGGGCCGAGCCCGGCGAGCTCGACGACGCGGAGGCCGGTGAGCGGCCCGGAACGGGGAGGGGCGTCCATCGCGCCATTCTGTACGGTTCGGGGATGGGTGACGCCTACATCGTCGAGGCGGTGCGCACCCCGTCCGGCCGCAGGGGCGGCGGGCTCGCCGAGGTGCATCCGGCCGACCTCGCCGGTTTCGTGATGACGGAGGTACTGGAGCGGGCCGGGCGTCGACCCGGAGGCCGTCGACGACGTGATCTTCGGCTGCGTCGACCAGGTCGGCGCGCAGGCGCTGAACGTCGCCCGGCAGGCGTGGCTCTCGGCCGGCCTGCCCGAGTCGGTTCCGGGGACGACGCTCGACCGCCAGTGCGGCTCCTCCCAGCAGGCGGCGCACTTCGCCGCGCAGGGGGTGATGGCGGGCGCGTACGACCTCGTCGTCGCGGGCGGGGTCGAGAACATGAGCATGGTTCCGATCGGCAGCCCCGTCCCGCTCGGCGCGGCCGCCGGCTACGGCGACCCGTTCGGGTCGGAGGGCTGGCAGGCGCGCTACGGCGACCAGGAGATCTCCCAGTTCCGCGGGGCGGAGCTGATCGCCGCGCAGTGGGGCTTCGAGCGCGAGGAGTTGGAGGCCTTCGCGCTCGAGAGCCACCGGCGTGCGGCGCAGGCCTGGGAGGCGGGCCGCTTCGACCGCGAGGTCGCGGCCTACGCCGGCGTCGAGCGCGACGAGGGCGTCCGTGCCGGACGCCTCGCTGGAGAAGATGGCCTCCCTGCCGACGCTGGGGAGCGACGGCGTGATCACGGCCGCGCTCGCGAGCCAGATCGCCGACGGCGCCGCCGCGCTCCTCATCGCCTCCGAGGCCGCGGTCGAGCGCGCACGGGCTGACGCCGCGCGCCCGCTTCCACGCCTTCGCGGTCGCCGGCAGCGACCCGGTGCTGATGCTGACCGGCCCGATCCCCGCGACGCGAGAAGGTGCTCGAGCGCGCCGGGCTCGGGATCGACGAGATCGACCTCTTCGAGGTGAACGAGGCCTTCGCCCCGGTGCCGCTCGCCTGGGCGCGCGAGACCGGTGCGCCGCTCGAGCGGACGAACGTGAACGGCGGCGCGCTCGCGCTCGGCCACCCTCTCGGCGCGACGGGCGCGAAGCTGATGACGACGCTCCTGCACGAGCTCGAGCGCACCGGCGGCCGCTACGGCCTCCAGACGATGTGCGAAGGCGGCGGGATGGCGAACGCGACGATCATCGAGCGCGTGTGAGCCTCGGTACAATCCGCCCGCTGCCGACGTAGCTCAGCTGGTAGAGCACTTCACTCGTAATGAAGGGGTCCCCGGTTCGAGTCCGGGCGTCGGCTTCGGCACTCAGGCGGCGGCACGGGCCGGGCGGAGCCGCGGCAGCTGGCCCTCCGCTCGCAGCGTCGCGATCCCGACCTGGGGGAACGCAAGCGCCCCCTCGTAGATCAGGTAGCGGGGCTCCCAGCGCGGCTCGAACTTGGCGTTGAAGCGGAGGAGGCTCTCGATCTGGAAGAGCCGGTCGCCGGCCGAGAGGAGCGGCTGGAGCCGCCGCTCGAGCGCGGTCGCGGGCGCGCGGAGCAGCCGGCCCCACGTCGGAGAAGTTGAGCGAGACCTCCTCGACGCCCCGGTCGCGCAGGTCATCGATCGCCCGAGTGACGAGGAACTCGGTCAGACCGTTCGGCGTCCCCCGCTCGCGCCGCATCGCCGAGAGCGACATCGCGGGCCGCCCGTAGCTCGGGACGAAGTGGAGGAAGCCTCGCGGCTCGCCGGTCGCGTCTCGGGCGACCACGACCACCGTGTCCTCGGAGCCGATCCCGTCGAGCGCCATCGAGAAGCCGCGCTCGGGAATCCCGTTCAGCCAGGAGCGCGAGATCCGCTCGAGCCCGGCCTTCGTGCGCGCGTCGAGCTCGCCCGCCGCGAGGCACTCCGCGGTGTAGCCGGCGCGTTCGAGCCTGTGCACGGACTGGCGCACCTTGCGGATCGCGCGGCCCTCGAGCGAGAACGCCGCCGTCTCGACGATCGCCTCGTCGCCGATGTAGAAGGCGTTCAGGCCCTCGGCCCGGTAGCGCTCGGCGAGCTCGCAGGACGCGCCGACGGCGCCGAAGCGGAGATCGTGCCGCCGCGCGAACGCGCGCAGGTCGCGCAGGAGCCCGGGGAGCTCCTCGGCCGGGGCGACCGGGTCGCCGGAGACGAGGAGGACGCCGCCCTGCGCCCGGTAGCCGGCGAACGCCCGTCCGCCGGCGCCGAAGAAGTAGTCGAGGTCGGTGCGGAGCTTGAACGCCGCGAGCGTGTCGCGGCCGTGGGCGCGGAGCGCCGCCGCCGCCGCGGCCCGCGCCTCCTCGTCGCGCCTGCGGGGAACGGGCGCGCGGAAGAGCCAGTGCGCGAGCGCCCCGGCCGCCGTCGCCCAGAAGACGAGGTCGGCCGTGACGAGGGGGCCCCAGTCCGGGATCCCGCCGACGACGATGCCCCGCAGGAGCAGGTGCCCGTCCGCCCAGTCCGAGCGGCCGGTCAGCCACGCGCCCCCGAGCAGGGCGGCGACCGGGAGCAGCGCGAGCGCGGGCAGCCGCCAGGCGCGCGACGGCGTCAGCAGCGGGACGCTTCCGACTGTGAAGGCGCGCCGGTGGGCGACGAGGAATGCTGCGAGCGACCAGCTGATCGCCGCCTCCTCGACGTCGAGGCCCTTGAGCAGGTCGGCGGTGCCGACGAGCAGCAAGAGGACGAAGGCGACGTGGAAGGCGCGTGCCCGCCGGCGCCACAGGTAGCCGCCGACCGCGACGAGACCGAGGCTCGCCGGGACGGCGACGGCGTGCAGCGCCGGCGAGACGGAGAAGGGGACGAGCTCGAGCAGCAGCCGCTGGCGGCCACCCAGGTCGGGCGTGACCGCGGAGACGAGGTTGACGAGCCCGACGGCCACCGACCCGAGCTGCGGCGACCGCCGGGACGCGCCGGGAGACGAGGCCGGTCGGGCGCCTCACGACTCCCGGCCGGTCCAGTCGCGCTCGGCTTCCTGCTCCATCCGCTCGAGCCGCTCGTAGTAGTCCGGGAACTCCTTCATGTGCGCGAGCGCGATCTTCCCGGTCAGGATCGGGTCGTCCCCGGTCACGTCGGTCTGGGGGTCGTGCGAGCCGTGCTCGAGCTCGACGTCGAGCCCCCGCCGGAACCCCTCCAGGCTGAAACGGTCCCAGTCGACGCCGATCGCGTCGCCGACCCGGCGCGCCTCCTCCGGCGTGGTGGGCTCCCGCTCGCTCACCGGACGGTGAAGTTCGCGTACATGCCCGCCGCGTAGTGGCCCGGCAGGTTGCAGACGAGCGCGTAGTGGCCAGGGGCGAGCTTGACCGTGAGCTTCTGGGTGATCCCGACCTCGAGGTCGCCGGTCTCGGCGACGTGGCCGGTCTCCCTGATCCGGGCGCCCTTGCCGAGCGCGCCGGCGCCCTTCGTGGTGCGGAGGACGACGAGCTCGTGCGCGACCTTGCCGTGGTTGGCTGTGACGAAGGTGACGGTGCCCGCGGGAACGACCCCCCGGCTGAGCGCGATCGTGAAGTCGGTCTCCTTGACCGTGACGGTCGTGTGGGACGCGGCCGCGGCGCCGCCCGCAAGGCAGGCGGCGGTGGCGACCGCGGCGAGCGCGGCGGTGGTGGCCTGAACGGACTTCTGCACGGGAAAGCCTCTCTACTCGGGAAGGATGAGGCCCCAGCGTTCCCGCCCGGCCCTGAACTGCGCCTGAACGGCTAGCGAGCGGGGAGGCGCGCGTGGATCTCCCGGGTGAGGGCCGCGACCTGCTCGGTCAGCTCCTTGTCCTCCCGGGTCAGCGCCGTGTTCGCGTCGAGGAGCAGCTTCAGCTCCTCCGTCTCCTTGCGGAGCGCGACCTCGTGGCGCTGGATCCGGTCGAGCAGGTGCTCGCGATGGGTCTCGAGGTCGTCGAGCGCGATCTTGTCCCGGTCCGCCTGCCGGGTCTGGGCGAGCAGGATCAGCGGCGCCGCGTAGGCCGCCTGGGTCGAGAACGCGAGATTGAGCAGGATGAACGGATAGGGATCCCAGCGGAGCGAGATCGCGACTGCGTTCAGGACGATCCAGATGATCACCGCGACCGTCTGGCCGAGGATGTACCACGGCGTGCCGAAGAAGCGGGCGGCCGCCTCGGCCTTCCGCCCGAAGGTGTCCTCGCCGAAGGCGGAGTGGGAGCGCGCCACGAAGGTGGATTCGGGCGCGGCGTGCCGCTCCTGCCCCGGGTAGCTCGCGGGTGAGGATCGAGTGAAGATCGAGGAGACCGTCAGCGTCGCCCGACCGCCCGCCGAGGCGTTCGCCTACCTCTCCGAGTTCGCGAACACGGCCGAGTGGGATCCCGGGATCGCCGAGTCGAAGAAGCTAACCGATGGCCCCGTCCGCGTCGGCACCGAGTACGACGTCGTCGCCGTCTTCCGGGGCAACCGCCAGCCGTTCCGCTATCGGGTGACGGAGCTCGAGCCCGGCCGTCGCGTCGTGCTCGCCGGCGAGAGCACGCAGGCGACCTCCGTGGACGTGATCGAGGTCGAGCCCGATGGCACCGGCTCGCGCGTCCGCTACAGCGCCGAGATCAAGCTCAAGGGCCTGCGCCGGCTCGTCGAGCCGTTCCTCATGGGGACGCTCGAGAGGACGGGCCGAGAGGCGCTCGCGGGGCTCAAGCGCACGCTCGACGCGCCTGCCGGCTAGGCGGCGCGCCGCTCCAGCTGCCGCTCGTCCGGGACCTTCACGTCCCAGACGAGGCCGAGCCGCTCGAGGCCGCGGATCACGCAGCCAGGAGACGTCGACCTGGCGGCGGAGCAGGCCGTGCCGGGCCGAGCTGCGGGAAGGCGTGATGGTTGTTGTGCCAGCCCTCGCCGAAGACGAGCAGCGCCACGAGCCAGTTGTTCCGCGCCTCGTCGCGGGAGCGGAAGTCCTTCCGCCCGAACATGTGGCAGATCGAGTTGACGCTGAACGTGGCGTGCTGGTAGAGGAAGATCCGGATCAGGCCTCCCCAGACGAGCCCCGCCAGCCCGGCCTGGAGCGTGCCGACGACCGCGTAGGCGATCAGGAAGGGCAGCCCGAGCGTGAGGACGACCCAGGCGAGGTAGGCCCGGTCGATCGTCCGCACGAGCCGGTTCTCGTAGAGGTCTTTGCCGTACTCCCGGCCCTGCTCCATCCCGAGGTTGGCGAAGAGCCAGCCGACGTGCGAGTGGACGAAGCCGAGGACGGCGCCCCGGGCGCCCTCGCCGTGGCCGACGTGGGGGGAGTGCGGGTCGCCCGGCTGGTCGGAGAGCGCGTGGTGCTTGCGGTGGTCGGTCACCCACTGGATCAGTGGCCCCTGCATCGTCATGCAGCCGAGGATCGCCAGCGTCGCCTCGACCGGCTTGCTGCGTCCGGAAGCCCCGATGGGTGAAGTAGCGGTGGAAGCCGATCGTCGTCCCGAACGCGCAGAGGACGTAGAAGCCGACGAGGAGGGCCAGATCGATCGGGTGGAAGGCGACCCCCCAGAGGAGGCCCATTGCGGAGAGCGATCCCGAGCGGCGGCACGACGACGGCGACGAGCGTCACCACCTGGCTGATCCGGCTCGTGCGCGGGCGAACCGTCGCCACGGGAATGGCGAGAGAAGGATGGTCTATGTTTTGTCCAGACATGTGCTCCACTAGCGTAGTCTCCGATCCATCTTTCGTCGCGGAACGAACCACGGTTCGAATGGACGTGACCGAATGAGGATCGCAGTTGTGGGCAGTGGGATCTCCGGGCTCGGAGCCGCCTACCTGCTCGGACGCGCCCACGACGTGACCGTCTTCGAGCGCGACGGGCGCGCCGGCGGGCACACGCACACCGTCGAGCACGCCGGGCTCCGGCTCGACACCGGCTTCCTCGTCCACAACGCGCGCAACTACCCGCTGCTCGGCCGGCTGTTCCGCGAGCTCGGGATCCCGACCGAGGAGTCCGACATGTCCTTCTCCGTCCCCTGCGAGTGCTGCGGGCTCGAGTACTCCGGCCGCCGGCCCTTCGCGCAGCGCCGGAACCTCGCCAGCCCGCGCTTCCGCTCGCTCCTCTGGGAGATCGGGCGCTGGCTCCGCACCGCCCGCCGCTCGCTCGACGACCGCGACTACGAGGCCCACTCGCTCGAGCCCTACCTCGACGAGCGCGGCTACTCGCGAGCGCTTCCGACGCCACTTCCTCGTCCCGCTCACCTCGGCGCTCTGGTCGTCCGCGCCCGGCCGCGCGCTCGAGTTCCCTGCCGCCTCGGCGATCCGCTTCTTCGACAACCACGGCATGCTCGGCTTCGGCCGCTTCTCGTGGCGCACGGTGAGTGGCGGCTCCGACACCTACGTCCGCGCGCTCTCCGAGCGGCTCGGCCGCGGCTCCGGCTCGGGCTCGCCCGTCCGCTCGCTCCGCCGCGACCCGGGCGGGGTGGACGTCGCCACCGACGACGCGGAGCGGAGCCGCTTCGACCACGTCGTCGTCGCCGCGCACGCCGACCAGGCGCTCGCGCTGCTCGAGGACCCGAGCGACGACGAGCGGCGCGTGCTCGGCGCGTTCACCTACACCCCGAACGAGACCGTGCTCCACACCGACTCGCCGTTGCTGCCGCGCACGCCGAAGGCGCGCGCCGCCTGGAACTACCGCTCGGCGACGACGGCCGGCCCGACCGTGACCTACTCGCTGAACCGCCTCCAGACGCTCGCGGGCCCAGGCCGAGTACTGCGTCAGCCTGAACCAGCCCGTCGACGACGAGCACGTGATCCGCCGCCTCGCCTACGACGCACCCGCTCTTCACCGTCGAGTCGCTCCGAGCGCAGCGCGAGCTGCCGGCCCTCTCCGGCGTCCGCCGCTCGTCCTACGCGGGCGCCCACCACGGCAACGGCTTCCACGAGGACGGGCTCGCCTCCGGCGTTCGCCGCCGGCCGGGCTGGGAGTCAGCTGGTGAGGTCCGCGCTCTACGCCGGCGCGCTGATGCACTCGCGCCGCAGCCCGGCGCGCAACACGTTCACCTATCCGCTCTCGACGTGGCTGCTCGACCTGGACGAGCTGCCCGAGCTCGAGCGCCGGCTCCGGCTCGTCTCCGTCAACCGCCGCAACGTCGTCGCGTTCCGCGACGCCGACCACTTCGACGGCGACAAGCCGCTGAAGCAGGCGGTGCTCGAGTTCGCCGGCGACCCGGAGATCGAGCGGGTGCTCGTCCTGACCCAGCTCCGCGTGCTCGGGTTCGTCTTCAACCCCGTCAGCTTCTACTGGTGCTACCGCGCCGACGGCTCGCTCGCCTGCATGGTCGCGGAGCTGAACAACACCTTCGGCGAGCGCCACCCCGAGTTGCTCCGGGGCGGCGAGCTCGCCTACGAGCACGAGAAGCACCTGCACGTGTCGCCCTTCTTCGGGCTCGACGGCTCCTACGAGTACGCGTTCTCGGAGCCGGGCGAGCAGGTCTGGGCGCGGATCCACGTCAACGAGGGGGCCGAGCGGCCGCTGACCGCCGTCCTGCATGGGCACCGGCGCGAGCTGACGAACCGCTCGCTCGCGGTGATGCTCCTTCGCTACCCGCTGATGCCGCTGAAGGTCGTCGCCCTGATCCACTGGCAGGCGCTCCGGCTCTGGCTGAAGCGCGTGCCGTTCCACCACAAGCCGGCGTTCGTGCCCGGTGAGGGCTCCGTCAAGGGGGCGGGCGAGTGAGCACCGTCGAGCGCACCCTCCGTTCCGCCCCGCGGGCGAGCCGCTCGCCGCTCCTCGAGCGCGTCACCATCGGGATTCTCGAGCGCGCGCTCCAGCGCCTCGAGGGCGGCACGCTCGAGGTGACGCTGCCCGGCGGCGCCGTCCGCCGCTTCGGCAGCGGCCCAGCGGCCTCGCTCCGGATCCACGACGACGCCTTCTTCCGCCGGATCGCGACGCGCGGCAAGCTCGGCGTCGGCGAGTCCTACGTCGCCGGCGAGTGGGACAGCGACGACCTCGTCGCGCTGCTCGAGCTCCTGCTTCGCAACGCGGCCGCCGCGGCCGAGCGGCACAGCGGCTGGCGGCGCCTGCTCGAGGCTCGCCCACGGCTGAACCGGCGGAACGGGCTGCTCCGCTCGCGCCGGAACATCGCCTACCACTACGACCTCGGCAACGAGCTCTTCGCGCTGATGCTCGACGAGACGATGACCTACTCCTGCGCGATCTTCGAGCGCGAGGACGAGCCGCTCGCAGACGCCCAGCGGCGGAAGTACCGGCGGATCTGCGAGCAGCTCCGGCTCGGCCCCGACGACCGCGTGCTCGAGATCGGCTGCGGGTGGGGCGGCTTCGCCCACTTCGCGGCGACGGAGTTCGGCTGCACCGTCACCGGCCTCACGATCTCCGCCGAGCAGGCCGCGCTCGCCCGCGAGCGGACCGCCGGGCTCCCCGTCAGGATCCTCGAGGAGGACTACCGGCGGCACCAGGGGAGCTACACGAAGGTCGCGTCGGTCGAGATGCTCGAGGCGATCGGCGAGCACCAGTTCGGCACCTACTTCGCCACGATCGACCGGCTGCTCGAGCCGGGCGGGGTCGCGTGCGTCCAGTCGATCCTGATCCCCGACGACCGCTGGGAGCGCTACCGCCGCTCGCCCGACTGGATCGAGCGCTACGTCTTCCCGGGCTGCCTGATCCCCTCGCTGACCGCGCTGACCCGCGCGATGACCGCCGACTCGCGCCTGCTCGTGCACGACCTGTACGAGCTCGGGCCGAGCTACGCCGAGACGCTCAAGCGCTGGCGCGAGAACGTCGAGGCCAGGATCGACGAGGTGCGGGCGCTCGGGTACGACGAGCGGTTCGAGCGCACCTGGGCGTTCTACCTCTCGTTCTGCGAGGCTGCCTTCCGGACGCGCGCGCTCCGCGACGTCCAGCTGACCTTGACCCGCCCCTTCAACGAGGTGCTCGCGTGATCCTCTACCGCCTGCTCGAGCGACTGCACTTCCGTGGCATCGCCGGGTGGCTGTACGGCGTCCGCGTCACGGGAGCCGAGCGGATCCCCGCCGGGAGCGGGACGATCCTCGTCGCCAACCACGAGTCGCTCTTCGACCCGTGGATCCTGGCGCTCGCGACGCCGCGGCCGATCCGCTACATGGCGAAGGCCGAGCTCTGGCGGCACACGCTCGTCGGGCAAGGCGATGGACGCGTTCGGTGCCTTCCCCGTCGAGCGCGGCACCGGTGACGGCTCGGCCATGTCGCGGGCCGCGGCCGCTCCTGCAGCGCGGGCGAGGTGCTCGGGATCTTCCCGCAGGGCACCTCGAAGCAGCTTCCCCAGCGCCCGTTCCACCGTGGCGCCGCCCGGCTCGCGCTCGCGACCGGCGCGCCGATCGTGCCGGTGCGGCTCGAGGGGACCCGCGGCGTTCCCGCGCCCTGGCCGGCGCCGGGCCGCGATCCACGTCGGCGAGCCGATCCACGTCGAGCCGGCGAAGCCGACCGTCGCCGCCGCCCGCGACCTGACCATCGGATCGAGCAGGCGATCGAGTCAGTCGCGTGATCGACCACCGCTGGCAGCTGTGGCTGCTCGCGTGGGCGCTCGCCGCACTCCTTCTCGGCGCCCTCTACCTCGTCCAGCGCCAGACGAACGACGCGACGCTCGTCGACGCAGGCTGGGCCGGCAGCCTCGTCCTGATCGCGCTGCTCGTCGCCGTCCTCGGCCCGGGCGAGCTCGAGCACCGGCTTCTGATCCTCGCGCTCGCCGGGATCGAGAACGGCCGGATCGCCTCGCTCGTCCGCAAGCGGATCGGCAAGGGCGAGGACACCCGCTACCAGGAGCTCCGCCGCCGCTGGCGGGAGAAGGGCCGCGAGCAGCTCACCTTCGCGATCTTCTTCCAGGCGCAGGCGCTCGTCGCCGCGCTGCTCGCGATCCCGTTCGTGCTGATCGCGTTCAACCGGAACG
The DNA here is from genome assembly GCA_963846665.1 of uncultured Gaiellaceae bacterium. GTDB lineage: Bacteria > Actinomycetota > Thermoleophilia > Gaiellales > Gaiellaceae > Gaiellasilicea. The sequence goes on along the minus strand of CAWJWW010000002.1, from coordinate 1,428,743 downwards.
ACGGCCTCTCCTGGCTCGAGTGGGCCGGGGCCGCGCTCTGGCTCCTCGCGGCGCCGCTCGAGGCGCTTGCCGACCGGCAGCTGAAGCAGTTCAAGGACGAGCCCGGCAACAACGGCAAGACGATGCGCTCCGGCCTCTGGCGGTATTCGCGCCACCCGAACTACTTCTTCCAGTGGCTGACCTGGATCGCCTACGCGCTCGTCGCGCTCGCCGCTCCGTGGGGCTGGGTCGGCCTCTTCGCGCCGGCGTTCATCCTCTACCTGATCCTCTTCGTCACCGGCGTCAAGCCCGCCGAGGAGCAGGCGCTGCGCAGCCGTGGTGACGACTTCCGGCGCTACCAGCACGAGACGAGCGTCTTCGTCCCATGGTTCCCCCGCTCGCAGACCGACTGATCGAGTCCGGGCGTGTCCCGGACCCGCTCCTCCGCCTCGGGATCCGCGCGAATCTCGCGACCCGGCTCGCCCGCGAGCGCCGCAAGGGCCTGAACGCGAACCGCGCCTTCGTCGAGCAGCTGCGGCGCTCGCCGGTCGCCGAGCAGGTCGAGGTCGCGAACGAGCAGCACTACGAGCTGCCTGCTGCCTTCTTCGAGCTCGTGCTCGGGCCGCGGCTCAAGTACAGCTCCTGCCTCTGGGCGCCCGGAGACACGCTCGGCGCGGCCGAGGAGCCGATGCTCGAGCTCACCTCCGAGCGCGCCCGGGTCGAGGACGGGATGACGTTGCTCGACCTCGGCTGCGGCTGGGGGTCGCTCAGCCTCTGGCTCGCGGAGCGCTATCCGTCCTCGCAGGTCGTCGGCGTCTCCAACTCGCGCATCCAGCGGGAGTTCCTCGAGCCGCGCGCGCCCGCCAACCTCCGAGATCGTCACCGCCGACGTGAACGACTCGGAGCCGGGCCGGCGCTTCGACCGCGTCCTCTCGGTCGAGATGCTCGAGCACGCGCGGAACTACGAGGAGCTGTTCGGGCGGATCGCCTCCTGGCTCGAGCCGGGCGGCCTCTTCTTCGCGCACGTCTTCGCCCATCGCGTCCACGCCTACCCCTACGCCGAGGGCTGGATGGCCCGGCGCTTCTTCACCGCGGGGACGATGCCCTCGGACGACCTCTTCCTCCACTTCGCCCGCGACCTCGCGTCGTCGACCACTGGCGGGTCGGGGGCGAGCACTACGCGCAGACCGCCGAGGCCTGGCTGGAGCGGCTGGACGCGAACCGCGAGGCGGTGCTCGCGGTGCTCGCCGAGGCGTACGGGCCCGGCCGAGCGGAGGCGTGGCTCGCGAACTGGCGCGTCTTCTTCCTCGCCTGCGCCGAGCTCTGGGGCTACCAGGGTGGCCGCGAGTGGCTCGTCTCGCACTACCTCTTCGAGCCCCGGCCCGTCCGCTAGGCCCGGCTACACCGTCCCTTAACGGAATCTCCACCCGAACTTCCGCAATCCCGGCCGATAGGGAGCGCGAGCGCCCCGGAACGACTGCGGCGGGCGCGGACTCTCCTCAGGGACGGTGGCCCGCGCGGCGCGGGCCGTCGCTCTGCGGCTGAACCCGAAAGGAACCATCAGATGCGGAACACACTGCGGCTCGTCGCTGCTGGCGGCGGCATCGGCGCGCTGCTCGGCGCGCGCACCGCCCTCGCCGCAGCGAGGCGACGCGGGGCGGAACCCTGCGCGTCAACGTCTCCAACACCGACTTCCAGTTCGTCGACCCGGCGCTCGCCTACGACAACGTCTCGTGGGGCCTCCTGCACACGACCGGTCTGACGCTCCTCAACTACCCCGATCGCGCGGCTCCTGCCGGATCGCGGCTCGTTCCCGACGGCGCCGCGGGGTTCCCCCGCGTCTCCTCCGACGGGACGACCTACACCTTCACCGTCCGCGAGGGACAGCGCTTCAGCGACGGCTCCCCCGTGTCCGCGGCGAGCTTCGCGCGGGCGATCACCAGGGCGGCGAGCCCGCGCCAGGCCTCGCCGGCGATCGCGTTCCTCCACGACGTGGTCGGCGCGGACGAGTTCAACGAGGGCAGGGCGAGCGGGGTCACCGGCGTCCGGGCCAAGGGCCAGACCCTGATCGTCCGGCTCGAGCGGCCGAGCCCCGCGTTCCTCGCGCAGATCTCGATGCCGTTCTTCGCGGCAGTTCCCGCCTCGATGCCGATCGACCCGAAGGGGGTCGACGTCTACCCGTCGGCCGGTCCGTACGCGATCGCAAGCCGGGAACGGGGCCGGAACGTCGTCCTCGTCCGGAACCGCCACTACCGGGGCGACCGGCCGGCGAACGCCGACCGGATCGTCTACACCGTCAACACCGACCCGAACCAGAGCCTGCTCCAGGTGAAGGCCGGTCAGGCCGACTACGACGCGGCGGCGCTGCCTCCGTCGGCGCACGACGAGCTCTCCCGCGCCTACGGCGTCCACAAGGGCGGCCCTCACCGCTACTTCGTCAACCCGCTCCTCGGCGTCTCGTACCTCGCGCTGAACACGAGCCGGCCCGCCTTCGCAGGCGTCAAGGCCCGGAAGGCGGTCAACTTCGCGATCGACCGGCCGGCACTCGTCCGCGTCGGCGGCAAGTTCGCGGGCGCCCGCACGGATCAGATCCTTCCGCCCGGCCTGAACGGCTTCCGGGACGCGAAGCTCTACCCGATCAAGGGCGCCGATCCGGCGAAGGCGCGGCAGGTGCTCGGAGGAGGCGCGAGCGGCCAGCTGACGCTGCTGCACACGACGAGCCAGTCCTCGACGGCACGGGCGCAGATCGTCCAGTACAACCTGCGTCAGCTCGGCTGGGACGTGAAGCTGAGGCCGATGCCGTTCGCGGTTGCGTTGAAGACTGCGGGCACGCGGGGCGCCGATTACGACCTCTACCTGCACAGCTGGGTCGCGGACTATCCCGACCCGTACGACTTCGTCAACGTGCTCCTGCACGGGACGAACATCCAGGACGCGAACAACACGAACTACGCGTACTTCGACGACGCGGGCTTCAACCGGAAGCTGACCGCGGCAGCCCGCCTCGCAGGCGACGAGCGGTACTCGGCGTACGGAGACCTCGACGTCGATCTGATGCTGCACGCTGCTCCGTGGGCGTCGTACCAGAACCCGAACGTGCGGGAGTTCGTCTCCGCGAGGGTGACGAACTACGTCTTCCACCCGGTCTACGGCGCCGCGGCGCTGAACGCGCTCGTCGTGAAGTAGGAGTCTGGCGCAGGCCCGTCGCGGCGGTTCCCCCGGGGGCCGCCGCGACCGGCTGTGCAACGATCCTCGCGTGGAGCGAGAAGTTCGACGTCGTCGTGCTCGGTGCCGGGCCTGCCGGCGAGGTGGCGGCTGGGCGGCTCGGCGAAGCCGGGCTCTCGGTCGCGATCGTCGAGGCCGAGCTCGTCGGCGGCGAATGCTCCTACTGGGCCTGCATGCCCTCGAAGGCGCTGCTCCGCCCGGGCGAGCTGCTGGCCGAGGTCGAACGGGTGCCGGGCGTCGAGGCGGACGGGATCGACACGGACGCCGTGCTCGAGCGGCGCGACGAGGTGATCCACGATCTCGACGACTCGAGCCAGCTCCCGTGGCTCGAGGAGCGCGGGGTCGAGCTCGTGCGCGGGTTCGGACGGTTGGACGGGGAGCGGCGGGTCGTCGGTCGGCGACGACGTGCTCGTGGCCCGGAAGGCGGTCGTGCTCGCAACGGGGAGCGGCGCAGCGATGCCGCCGATCCCGGGGCTCGCCGAGGCCGGCGCATGGACGAATCGCGAGGCGACGACGGCCAAGGCCGTGCCGGAGCGGCTCGTGATCCTCGGCGGCGGGGTCGTCGGGGTCGAGCTCGCCCAGGCGTGGGGCTCGCTCGGCTCGAGCGTGACCGTGATCGAGGGACTGCCGCGGCTGATCTCACGGGAGGAGCCGTTCGCCTCCGAGCAGGTCGAGGCGGGGTTGCGCGAGGTGGGTGTCGATGTGCGCACCGGTGTCAAAGCCGTCCGGATCGGGCGGCTCGAGAGCGGCGACGTCGAGGTCGAGCTCGAGGACGGCGCCACGGTGCAGGGCTCGGAGCTGCTCGTCGCGGTCGGCCGGAAGCCGGCGACGACCGGGATCGGGCTCGAGTCCGTCGGCCTCGAGGAGGGGAAGTACGTGGAGGTGGACGAGCGGCTTCGCTCGGTGGAGCACGACTGGCTCTACGCGATCGGCGACGTCAACGGCCGCGTCCTCCTGACGCACATGGGCAAGTATCAGGCGCGGCTGGCGGCGGACGCGATCCTCGGCAAGGAGGTGCGGCTGCGCTCGGACGGGGCCGGCTCGCCACGCGTGATCTTCACCGACCCGCAGGTCGCTGCCGTCGGGCTCACCCTCGAGGGGGCGCGCGAGGCGGGGCTGAACGTTCGGGAGGTGGACGTCGGCACCGAGGCGAATGCCGGCGGCAGCTTCGTCGGCAAGGGCTCGGACGGGACTGCGCGACTCGTCGTCGACGAGGACCGGGGCGTGGTCGTCGGCGCCACGATCACGGGCCCGGAGGTGGCCGAGTTCCTGCATGCGGCCACGATCGCCGTCGTCGCCGAAGTGCCGCTCGAGACGTCTGTGGCACGCCGTCCCGGCCTTCCCCACACGCAGCGAGCTCTGGCTGCGTCTCCTCGAGACGTACGGGCTCTAGCGCGTCCGAGGGACAGTCCCTGAGACATGTCCCTCGACGATGGCGGTGTCCGAGGGACAGTCCCTGTGACGCGACTGCAAACGGCACTGTCTGAGGGACTGTCCCTCAGACCCGGCCGGACAGGGCACCATGGAGGAATGGCGTCGATCGACGAGGTGCTGGAGAACGTGTTCGGTGACGCGTCGCTGACGCGCGCCGTCCTCTCGAAGCCGGGGTCGCAGGAGTTTCCGACTCGGGTGACGGTCGAGCAGGTCGAGCGCCAAGGCGAGCTCGCCTACCGCTTCACGAGCCAGCTCGAGGACCGGGCGCTGCACGAGAACCTTGAGCCTGCGGCCGCCCTCGAACGGGTCAGGTCACTGCTCCCGAGCTACAGCCAGGCACTCCTCCAGACCCCCGCGTCGGACTGGCAGATCCTCGGTACCAAGGTGCTCCGGAGGCCCGCGTCCCGGCCCGCGCCTCACCGGCGGGCCCACGACCGTCCCAAGCGGCGCCTGCTCGAAGAGGGGACGGCCGTACCGTTCCTCGTCGAGCTCGGCGTGATGACATCCGACGGCCGGGTCAAGAAGAGCCGCTACGACAAGTTCCGGCAGGTCAACCGGTTCCTCGAGCTCGTCGACGATGTCGTCCCGTCGCTCCGGCCGTCCGGGCCGCTCCGAATCGTCGACTTCGGCTGCGGGAAGTCGTACCTCACGTTTGCGCTCCACCACCTCCTCACCGTGCTCCGGGGCCGCGAGGTGGAGATCGTCGGGCTCGACCTCAAGGCCGACGTGATCGCCGCGTGCACCGATCTCGCCACTCGCGCCGGCGCCCCCGGGCTCCGTTTCGAGCAAGGCGACATCTCAGGATTCCGCACCGAGGGGAAGATCGACCTCGTGGTCAGCCTCCACGCCTGCGACACCGCGACAGACGAGGCACTGGCCCAGGCAGTCCGCTGGCAGGCCGATGCGATTCTCGCCGTCCCGTGCTGCCACAAGGAGGCCGCGGGGCAGATCGGGAGCGACGTGCTTCGCCCCCTGCTCCGACACGGGCTCGCCAAGGAACGGTTCGCCTCCCTCGCGACCGACACGCTGCGGGCGCAACTGCTCGAGCTCGAGGGGTACCGGACACAGCTCGTCGAGTTCGTCGAGCTCGAGCACACGCCCAAGAACATCCTGATCCGAGCGGTGCGCGGCCGGCCGGCCGGCTCGGCCGCACGCACGGCGTACGTCGAACTGCGAGACGCCCTCGAGCTCGAGCCGGCGCTCGAGCGCCTACTCGCCTAGGAGACGGAAGTCGCGAGCGCCGACTCGACGGAGTCGTGCACGGAGAGATGCTGGTCGAGGCCCGAGATCTGAAGCGCGCGATGCGTCTCGCGGCCCGGCGAGGCGAGCAGGAACGAGCGGCGGTTCTCGAGCTTCGTCCGGGCCTCGATCAGGACGCCGAGCGCCGTCGAGTCGACGAAGTCGACGTCGCCGAGGTCGATCACGAGCCGCTCCGGCTGCTCGGCGGTCAGCTCGAGGAGAGCGGAGCGCACATCCGGTGCGTTGTAGAGGTCGAGCTCGCCTACGAGCCGGACGATCACGGCCCCGTCCCGGCGGTCGATCCCTCCGATCGGGTGCTCGTTGAGACGACTCTCCTCAGCCACTCCGCAGAAGCATAGTCATCTGGACACACCCGGGACACGGGCTCGGGCGCTAGCGTCCCGGCGTGGGCTTGGTCTCGATCACCGGTGGCGCAGGCTTCCTCGGCCTCCATCTCTCGCGGCGACTCCTCGCGGAGGGGTGGGCCGTGCGCACGCTCGACGTCCAGCCGCTCGACGACGACGGGCTGGAGCGCTCGGTCGAGGAGATCCGCGGTGACGTCAGAGACCCCGCGGCGGTCGCGACGCTCGTCGAAGGTGCGGAGGTGGTCGTGCACGCGGCTGCCGCGCTCCCCATCCAGGCCTCGCGGGAATCGATCTTCGCAGTCAACGTCGGCGGGACGGCGAACGTGCTCGCAGCCGCGCTCGAGGGCGGCGTCCGCCGCGTCGTCTTCGTCTCCTCGACCGCGGTCTACGGGGTCCCTGAGCGCCACCCGATCGTCGAGACCGATCCGCTTGTCGGAGTCGGGTGGTACGGCGAGTCGAAGATCCGGGCGGAGGAGGTCTGCAGGGAGGCGGCGGCTCGCGGGCTCGAGATCGTGCTGATCCGTCCAAAGACGTTCATCGGCGCCGAGCGGCTCGGCGTGTTCGAGATCCTCTTCGACTGGGTTCGCGAGGGGCGGCGGATCTACACGCTCGGGTCCGGCCGGAACCGGTATCAGCTGCTCGCGGTCGAGGATCTCGTCGATGCGATCGTTCGTGCGTTCGATGCCGACGGGGTCGCAGGGGAGGCGCTGAACGTCGGCGCCCGCGAATTCGGGAGCGTCCGCGAGGATCTGCAGGCGCTGATCGACCACGCCGGCTCGAGCTCCCGGCTGACGCCTGTCCCGGTGAAGCCGGCAGAGCTCGCGTTGAGAGCGCTGGAGCTCCTGCAGCTCTCGCCACTTGCCGAGTGGCACTACCGGACGGCGCACAAGGACTCGTTCGTCTCGACGAAGAAGGCGGAGCGGCTGCTCGGCTGGGAACCTCGGCTCTCGAACGAACGAACGCTGACCGAAACGTACGACTGGTACCTCGCCAACAGGGATCGGGTCGGCGCGGCGGGGACGACGCACCGGGTGCCCTGGAATCAGCAGGCGCTCGGGCTCCTGAAGCGTCTGAGCTGACGGGAGTCGGCGGCCGGCCCACCGCCAGTCGCCAAGCCCTGCGCGCCGCGGGTTATCGAGCACGTACGCGATCGTTGCCTCGGCGTGCTCGTCCTCGACGACCCAGGACGCGAACCGGCCGCCGAAGAGGTGCCCGTCGCGGACATGCCGGCGGTTGAAGCGGGCCGCGTGGAGGCTGTTCAGGCGCTGCATACCCGTCGAGAGCCTCGGTTGTGTCGTCCAGAGGACGAGGTGGAAATGATTCGTGAGGAGCGCCCAGGCATGAACTCGCCAGCCAAAGCGAAGCGCGACCTCGCGGAACTGCCGGGCCCACGCGATCAGGTCGAGCTCGTCCTCGGCAATCCGACGGCGCTCCACTCCGCGTGTGGTGACGTGGTAGAGCGCGGGGGACGGGAGGGTCGAGCGAGGGCGCCGAGCCATATCCAGCGAACGTAGCGACGGGACGGAACGGAGGAAAGGCCGCGGGCCGAAGAGTTGCGAAGTTGGCACATTTGGTCAGGGCGGAGGGACAGTCCCTCGGACAGGGGCCGCGCAGCGCGTGTCCCAGGAGGATTACGCTGGCCGGATGCGCCAGCTCCTCGACTACCGCTCGGAGTTCCCGATCCTCGAGCACACGACCTACCTGATCAACCACTCGCTCGGGGCGATGCCGCGGCGAGCGGAGGAGCGGGTTGCAGAGTACGCCCGGATGTGGCGCGAGCGCGGGATCCGCGCGTGGGGCGAGGGCTGGTGGGACATGCCCACGACAGTCGGCGACCAGATCGGGCGGATCGTTGGCGCCCCGACCGGGACGACGGTCATGCACCAGAACGTCGCCGTTGCAGAAGCAGTCGTCCTCTCGTGCTTCCGCCCGACGCCGGGGCGAAACCGCGTCGTCTACGAGCGCGGGAACTTTCCCTCTGTGCGCTACCTCTACCAGGCCCAGCCCGACCTCGACGTCGTCGTGGCCGAGGACGACGGCGGCGTGCTCGAGGCGATCGACGAGCGGACGCTGCTCGTTCCGATCAGCCACGTGCTCTTCAAGTCGGCCGAGATCCAGGACGTCGAAGCGATCGTGCGGCGCGCCCACGAAGTCGGCGCCCACGTGATCCTCGACGCCTACCAGTCGGCGGGGATTGTCCCCCTCGACGTGACCGCTCTCGACGTCGACTTCGCCGTCGGCGGCTCCGTCAAGTGGCTCTGCGGCGGCCCCGGCAATGGCTGGCTCTACGTGCGACCAGACCTCGCCGAGCGCCTGCAGCCGACGACGACGGGGTGGCAGGCGCACGAGTCGCCCTTCGGATTCGAGGAGGAGATGCGGTACGCGAGCGGCGCGGCCCGCTTCCTCACGGGGACCCCCAACGTGCCCGCCCTCTACGCGGCGACCGCCGGCTACGACTTGATCGAGGAGATCGGCGTCGAGAGGATCCGGGCGAACTCACTACGGCAGACCGATCTCCTGATGCGCCTGGCTGACGATGCGGGGCTCGAGGTTCGGAGTCCGCGCTCGCCCAAGCGTCGTGGTGGGACCGTGACAGTCCATGTCGAAGACTTCCACGCCGTCTACAAGGAGCTCGCCGAGCGGGAGATCCTCTGCGATTTCCGTCCCGGGGCGGGGATCCGAATCGGTCCGCACTACTTCACCTCCGACGAGGAGATCGAGCACGTGATCGCCCAGATCGTCGAGATCGTCGAGACGGGCGCGCACGAGCGTCATCGCGGCGCCGTCGCCCGCCACTGACGTCCCGAACGGACATGTCCCAGGGACTGTCCCTCGGACAGGCTGGTGGGACAGGGCGGAGGGACAGTCCCTCGGACACGTCCCGTGCGGCCTCCGCGGCCGCCCAAAGAAAAAGCGCGCGGCGCGGGGCTGGCTCCGAAGAGCGACCCGCGCCGCGCGCAGTCGTTCGACTAGGCCGCCGTCGAGACGTTGAACGCCTCCGGGCCCTTCTGCCCCTCGCGGGACTCGAACTCGACCTTCGCGCCCTCCGAGAGGGACTTGAAGCCGTCACCGGCGATGCCGGAGTGGTGCACGAAGAGATCCTTGCCGCCGTCCTCCGGCGAGATGAAGCCGTAGCCCTTCGCGTCGTCGAACCACTTCACGGTTCCTGTTGCCATAGTAAAAACACCTCCTTACCCATGTGCCACGAACGGGTAGAGAGGTGCAAGGCACCTGACGTACGCGCTCTAGGTTGAACGCTGCGGAGTCTAGCCAGAAGTTACGGGCGCTGCCGAGCGCGCGATCCTGGTGACTCAGCCGACGAGCTCACGCAGCCGCTCCGCGTACGCCGGCGCGGTCGGCTCGTCCTCGTGCTTGAAGTACGCGTAGACCCTGATCCCGTCCTCGAGCAGCGGCCGGAGCCGCTCCGCGATCCCCGCCAGCGCCGTCTCGTCGTACGGCGGCTCGCGGAAGCGGAGATAGCGGAAGCCGGCGTCTCGCCTCCCAGTCGTCCACCCGGATCGCCGGCGTCACGTCGACGCCGGCCCAGCTCTCGTGGCGGAGGTCGAACGCCAGCTCGAGATCGGTCGAGCCGAGCAGCAGCGCGAGCATCCCGTCGTCGCGCGGCGTCTCCACGACGACCCGCACGGGACCCAGCCTGTCGCCGAGCCTGCGGACGCGCTCGTCGAACGTCCCCACCGACCGGAGCGCCCGCTGCGGCAGCTTCACCGCAAAGCGGAAGCCGTCCGGAACGGTCGCAGCCCAGCGCTCGAACTGCTCCTCGGAGGGGAGCCGGTACCCGGTCGTGTTCAGCTCCACCGACGGGAGGCGGCTCGAGTAGTGCGCGAGGAAGTCCTCGCTCGCCGTGCCCTCGGGGTAGAACCCCGGCCGCCACGAGGGATACGACCAGCCCGACGTTCCGACCGACAGAAGGTCCACAATGCTCGCCATGACGGAAGTGTTGCCGGACACCGTTGTCCCCGTGCTCGACAAGGGCTTTCTCGCCCTCGACGGCGCGCTCGCCTCCGATCTCGCGGTCGTGAACGGCGCCCGCGTCTCCTTCAACCAGGAGTCGGACGAGCTCGCCGAGCGCGACGAGGGCCTGATCCGGTTCCTGATCCGAGAACGCCACGGCAGCCCCTTCGAGCACGGCTACTTCCGCTTCCTCGTCAAGGCGCCGCTCTTCGTCGTCCGCGAGCACCACCGCCACCGCGCGGGCCACTCCTACAACGAGTGGAGCGGCCGCTACGCCAAGATGGACGCCGAGTTCTACGTCCCCGACAACGTCCGGACCCAGGTCGGGAAGCCGGGCGCCTACTCGTTCGAGCCGGTCGACGACGACGTTCGCGACGCGACCCGGCGCGAGATCGAGGAGAACGCGGAACGCGCCTTCGAGGCCTACGAGCGGATGCTCGAGCAGGGAGTGGCGAAGGAGGTCGCGCGCACGGTGCTGCCGCTCTCGACCTACACGAAGTACTACTGGAGCTGCAACCCGCGCAGCCTGATGCACTTCTGCGGGCTCCGGAACCACGAGAGCGCGCAGTTCGAGATCCGGCAGTACGCCGCCGCGGCCGAGTCGTTCCTGGAGCGGCTGATGCCCGTCACGCACGCAGCCTTCCTGGCCAACGGGCGCACCGCGCCCTAGGTCGTCAGCAGGGGGCGCTCGGAGCCCGTACCGCGTCACGACCCAGTCGAGGCCGCGGAGCCGGTAGGGGACGCTCAGCTGCACCACGGTCACCCCGTCGTGGACGGTGAAGACGCCGCAGAGCCGGGTCAGCCGTCCGTCCTGCGCGAGCCAGAGCTCGTACGAGTCGGTCCGGCCGACGCTGACCGGCAGGCCGCGGATCCGCAGGTTCAGCGGCCAGTTGCCCGCCCCGTCCTCGGCCAGGAGCTCGATCGACGCGAACGCCCCTGCGCCGGCGCCGACCCCGGCGAGCGGGATCGTCGCCACCGACTCGGGCCCCCGGCTCCGCCCGCCGACGAGGTAGCCGGCCCCGAAGAGCGCGACCGCGAGCGCCGCCGCGACGAGTGCGAGCGCCCCGCGGCGCCGGCGCGGGACGAGCGGGACGACCGCCGAGGGCTCGGGCGGCTCGGCCAGAGCCTCCGGAAGCTCGGGCGGCGGTCCCACCTCGAGCAGGAGCTCGTGCACGTGTCGGAGCCGGGCGAGCTCGGCGGGCTCGATCCCTTCGGTGCCGCCGATCGCCTCGTCGAAGCGGTCACTCATGCGAGCTCCCCCTCGAGCTGGTCGGCGAGCCGCGCGAGCGCGCTCCGCGTCCGCGTCTTCACGGTTCCGAGCGGGACGTGGAGGAACTCCGCGACCTCGGTCTGCGAGAGCCCGCCCCAGTAGGCGAGCTCGATCACCGCGCGCTCGTGCTCGGGCAGCCCCTCGATCGCGCGGTGGACGCGCCAGGCGAGCCAGGCCGCTTCGGCGCGCTCGGGCGGCCCGCCGGCGGCGTCCGCGGTCTCCGGCACCTCGGCGGGCGGCTCGGGCCGGCGCCGGAGCCCGTCCACGATCGCGTTGCGCGCGACGGCGTACACCCACGGCGCGCCCGGCCCGCGGCCGCGGTCGTACGTGCGGGCGGAGCGCCAGATCGCGGTGAACGCATCCTGGACGGCGTCCTCCGCGCGGCCGCGGTCGCCGAGCCTGCGGAGCGCGAGGCCGAGCACGGGCCTGCGGTAGCGCCGGTAGAGCAGCGCGAACGCCGCTCGGTCGCCCGAACCGGTGCGCTCGATCAGCTCTCCGTCGCTCGAGGCCTCCGTCTGCATCGGAGACAGCATGGCGGCTTCCATCCCTCAGGTCTACGCGTCGGCGGGCGGGCTGGATTGGAGCAGCCTCCCGCCGTCGACGACGATCGTCGTCCCGGTCACGAACTTCGCCCCCGCGAGATAGACGATCGCGTCCGCGATGTCGGCTGCCGAGCCGACCCGGCCGAGCAGCGTCTCCTCGGCCCGGCGCTCCTCCTGGCCGGGCTCGACCGCGACGGGGCCGGGCGCGATCCCGCAGACGCGGATCTCGGGGGCGAGCGCCCGGGCGAGCGTCCGCGTCAGCATCGCCTGAGCGGCCTTCGCCGCCGAGTGGGCCGCGAAGAGCGGCCAGCCGCGATAGGCGGCGACGTCCTCGAGCATCACGACGAGCCCGCGCGAGGCCCGTAGGTATGGCACCGCCGCCTGGGTGACGAAGAAGCTCCCCTTGACGGTGGCGCCGAGTGCCGCGTCGACCTGGGCCTCGGTCACCTGCTCGAACGGGACGGGCTCGAAGCCTGCCGACGCGCCGTTGACGACGACGTCGAGCCCGCCCAGCTCGCCGGCCGCCCGTTCGACGAGCGACCGGGCCTCGTCGGCGCGCGCGAGGTCGCCGTCGCGGCTCCCCGCGGCGACGACGGTCCACCCGGCGGCCCCCAGCCGCTCGGCGAGCGCACTGCCGAGCTTGCCGGTGCCGCCGGTGAGGAGCGCGCGCGTCAGCGGCCTAGCCGCGGGCGGCGTCGTAGCGCTTGCCGACGGCGTCCCAGTCGACCACGTTCCACCAGGCCGCGAGATAGTCGGGGCGCTTGTTCTGGTAGTTGAGGTAGTAGGCGTGCTCCCAGACGTCGATCCCCAGGATCGGCGTCTTCCCGTCCGAGATCGGCGAGTCCTGGTTCGGGGTCGAGACGACGCTGAGCGACCCGCCGTCGGCGACGAGCCACGTCCAGCCCGAGCCGAACCGCTTGACGCCCGCGTCGTTGACGGCCGTCTTCAGCTCGTCCAGCCCCCCGAAGGTGGAGTCGATCGCCTCGGCGAGCGCGCCGCTCGGGGCGCCGCCGCCGTTCGGCCCCATGATCTCCCAGAAGAAGGTGTGGTTGACGTGCCCGCCGACGTTGTTGCGGACCGCGGCGCGGATCTCCTCCGGGACGGCGTCGAGGCTGCGCAGGATCTCCTCCGCATCCTTGTCGGCCCACTCGGTGCCGTCGAGCGCCTTGTTGGCGTTGTCCACGTAGGCCTGGTGGTGCTTGTCGTGGTGGATCCGCATCGTCTGCTCGTCGATCGTCGGCTCGAGCGCGGCGTAGTCGTAGGGCAGGTCGGGAAGGCTGAGCGCCATCGTGTGCTCCTTCGTCTGATTGGCGGGTTCGGAGGCAGGATATGCTCCGCGCCGTCCCGTCAGGTCGAGGTTGGAGGTTCGGAGATGTCGAGTTACGAGGAGATCAGGCCCCGCGAGCTGAAGCCGGCGCTCTTGGAGCTGGACGGCATCTCGCGTGCTTCCGTCGAGGCCCACTACAAGCTCTACCAGGGCTACGTGAACAAGCGGAACGAGATCCTGGGCAAGCTCGGCGCCGTCGACCTCGGCAGCGCGAACCAGATCTCCTCCGAGCTGCGCGCGCTCAAGGTGGAGCTTTCCTTCGCCGTCGGCGGGATCAAGAACCACGAGGTCTACTTCGAGCACCTCGGCGGCAGCGGCGGCGACCCCACGGGCGCGATCGCCGACCTGATCGCCCGCGACTTCGGCTCGGCCGAGGCGTGGCGTGCCGACCTGAAGGCGACCGGGATGGCCGGCCGCGGCTGGGCCTGGACGGCCTACGACTGGGACGAGGGGCGCCTCTTCAACTACATCGGCGACGCCCAGAACACGTTCCCGATCTGGAACGCGACCCCGCTCGTGGCGCTCGACGTCTACGAGCACGCGTACTTCCTCGACTACCAGACCGACCGCGCCGCCTACATCGAGGCGTTCTTCGCGAACCTCGACTGGGGCGTCGTCAACGACTGGGTCTCGAAGTACCAGATCCCGCTGAAGTAACGGCATGACGGCGGCCCTCGTCGTCCTCGCCGCGTACCTGCTCGGCTCCGTCCCGTTCGGCTACTGGGTAGTCCTCGCCCTCAAGCACGAGGACATCCGCCGGGTCGGGAGCGGCAACATCGGCGCCACGAACGTCTGGCGCACCTACGGGCGCGCCTACGGGCTCCCGATCGTGCTGCTCGACGTCGCGAAGGGCTTTGCGCCGGCGCTCGTCGGCACTCTCGTCGCGGGCCATCTCGTCGGCGCGCTCGCGGGCGGCGCGGCGATGCTCGGCCACTGGCGGCCGCTCTTCCTCGGCTTCGGCAAGGGCGGCAAGACGGTTGCGACCGCGGGAGGCACCTTCTTCGGGATCGCACCGATCCTCGGGGTCGTCGCGGTCGCGATCTGGCTCGTGGTCTTCCTCCTCAGCCGCTACGCCTCGGTCGCCTCGATGGCGACCGCGGTGGCGCTGCCGTTCGTGGGGCTCGCGCTCGGCCGGCCCTGGCCGGTGATCGTGTTCGCCGCGCTCGCGGGCGTCGCCGTCTTCCTCCTGCACAAGGGGAACATCGCGCGGCTCCGGGCGGGGACGGAGAGCCGCTTCTCGCTCCGGCGCGCGTCCTCCTAGCAGGAGACCTAGCGGCGGAGCCACTCGGCGAGCGAGGTGTGGCGCGGTGGCGCCTCCCCGGTGCCGAGCTCGGCGCGGAGCTCGCCGACGGTGCCCTCGCGCTCGGCCAGGACGTCGTGGGCGTGGATCGTCTCGAAGTTGACCTGGCGGGCGAAGAGGAAGTCGCCGTCCGCGAGCCCGTCGATCCCGTCGAGAGCGCCCTTGAGCGAGAGCCGGACCGAGTCCTCGACGAAGCGGGGGTTCAGGTGCGCGTGCTCGACGACGAAGAGCTCGTCCGGGCGCTTCAGCAGCTCGTAGATCGGCGCGCTCATCGAGCTCTCGACGATCCGCATCAGGTCGGTGGCGTCGAGCTGCTGCTCGGTCCCGACGTAGAGCGTGCCGCGGCCGCGCTGGTTGTGGGTCGCAATCGGGACGAGCTCGAGGATCCGGTCGATGTCGGTGCCGCCGAACCCGGCCTCGGCGAGCCGCTCGGCGGCGCGGCCGGCGACGAGCCCCTGGGCGCACGGGCAGGCGTTGATCCCGGTCGCCTCGACACCGACGACGCGGCGCGTCCCGTCGGCCGAGGCCGCCGCGATCCCGACGAGCGAGACCATCTCCTGGGTCGCGAGCTTGCTCACCGGCGTCTGCCGGCGGACGGGCCAGCGGGCGGTGATCCTCGTCTCGGCGCGGAGGGCGCGCTGCCGTTCGACGATGTGCTGGGCGATGTGCTCGGCGAGCGTCTCGACGTGGAGGGCCTCGCTGGCGACGACCGACTCGATCGCCTCCTCGAAGAGCTCGGCGAAGCGCGACATGTGGACGCCCTTCTGGGCGCCGCCGAGGTCGACGGTGCACTCGATCTCCGCGGCCATCACGGTCTGATGGCCCTCGTGGCGGACGCGGATCGCCTTCTGGACGCGGGTGACGCCGGCGCGGGTCAGCGCCAGCCCGATCTCGGGCGCCGAGGCCTGGAGATCGTCGGTCGCCAGGTCAGGCGTTCGGGCCATGCGGTTACGCTAGCAACCAGGGTGCCGGCCGACTTCACTCGTCTCGTCTCGCTCGCCTGCCACGACCTGCGCACTCCGCTGGCGACGGTCTCGGGCTTCGCCAAGACCCTGCTCCGCCAGGACGAGCTCGGCGATCCCGCGGCGCGCTACGTGGGAATGATCGACGCGGCCGCCGACGAGCTCGTCGAGCTGCTCGACGTCCTCTCGCTCGCCGCCCGGATCGAGGGCGGGCGCTACGACCCGGTGCTGCGCGAGGTCGACTCGCTCGAGCTCGTGCCCGGGGCTGAGGGGGCGGGCGCCCCCGTCGAGGTGGACGTCGAGGCGGCCGAGCGGGCGCTCGCGGCGCTCGCCCGAGGCGCGGCGCGCCATGGCGGCGTCGAGGTGTCCGTCTCGGTGGACGGGGCGGTGGTGACGATCGAGCCGGTGGTCGAGAGCGCCGGCGCGATCGTGCTCGGTGACGACCCCCGGGATCTCGGGTCCGCGCTCGCCGTGGTCGTGCTGCGCGCGCTCGGCTCGCGAGGTGGTGCTCGAGGGCGAGCGCCTGCGCGTCACGCTGCCGACGGCCTGAGCCGCAGCATCGCGGCGATCCCGACCGCCGGGCCGAGCGCGAGGACGCCGAACGCGAGGCCCCAGCCGCCGGCCCGCTCCAGCACCGGCACGAGCCAGATCGTCGCCACCGTCAGCGTGAAGCCGAGCGCGAGCTGGAGCGTCAGCGCCGTCCCCACGTAGGCCTGGTCGGCGTGCTCGGTGACGAGCGCGGAGAACTGCGCGGAGTCCGCCACGACGGTGAAGCCCCAGACGAGCGCGACCGCGAAGGCCAGCCCGTGGGGCAGGAATCCGATCGTGAGCGCGCAGCCGCCCGAGAGCGCCAGGCAGGCGATCGTCGTCTCCGGCTTGCCGATCCGGTCGCCCGCGAGGCCGCCGGCGACGCAGCCGAGCCCGCCGATGCCGATCACGGCGAACGTCGCGTACGCGGCGTGGCTCCGGCTCGAGAAGAGCTCGGCGCTCGCGAAGGCGGCGAACCAGGCCCACATGGCGTAGAGCTCCCACATGTGGCCGAAGTAGCCGAGCGAGGAGAGGAGGACGCCCCGGTTCCCGAGTGCCCGGCGGGCCTGGCGCGGATCGAACGTGGCCCGCGGGAACGGGAACGGCCCCTCGTGCACCGCCGCGAGCGTGATCGCACCCCCGAGCACGGTCAGCGCGGAGGTGACGACGATCACGACGTCCGGATCGAGGCCGCCGACCCCGTTGACGAGATGCGGGCAGGGCCGACCCGAGCGAGAGCGCGCCGATCAGGACGCCGAGCGCGGTCCCGCGGCCCCGGCGGAACCAGGTCGACATCAGCTTCAGGGCAGGCGGGTAGACGCCGGCGATGCAGAAGCCGGTGGCGAAGCGGAGCGGGATCGCCCCCGCCGCGCTCGCGACCGCGACGAGGCCGAGGTTCGCGGCCGCGGCGCCGAACGACCCGTACGCGACGAGGAGCCTGGGCGCGATCAGGTCGGCGAGGTTGAGCCCGGACGAGACGAGGGCGCCCGCGACGAACCCGAGCTGGACGGCGATCGTCAGCCAGGAGGCCGAGCTGTCAGAGAGCCCCCAGTCGGCCCGGAGTTGCGGGATCACCGCCGAGGCCGAGAACCACGTCGTCATCGAGAGGACGAGGGCCGCCGCGAGCAGCGAGAGCGCCCGCCACCGGCCGCGGGCGTCCGGGACGGGCTCGCTCAGCGGAGCAGCCGTGAGAGCCTCCGGTCCTTGAGGATCCGGCCGCCCGTCTGGCAGGCGGGGCAGTAGAAGACGGTGTGCTCGTCGTAGTCGACCTGGTGGATCGGGCCTTCGCAGCGCGGACACGGCTCGCCGAGCCGGCGGTGGACGAGGTAGACGTCCTTGTCGCCCTTGCCCGCGATCCGCAGCTCGAGCGCGCGCGCGAGATCCTCGTCGATCGCGGCGGCGAGCCGCTCGACGTCCTCGTCCGAGACCTGGCTCGAGAGTGCGAAGGGCGAGAGCCCGGCCCGGTTGAGGATCTCGTTCGCGTGCGCGCGGCCGATCCCGGCGAGCGCGCGCTGGTCGCGCAGGAGCGAGTGGAGGCGGCGGTTCTCGGCGCCGAGGATCGTCCGCAGCTCGTCGGGGCCGACGCCCGGCGCCTCGGGCCCGAGGTGGGCGAGCTCGGCCGCCGTCCGCTCCGGGGTCTCGAGCCACACCCCCGCGCGTTTCTTCGAGCCCGCCTCGGTGAGGACGAGCTCGCCGCCGCTCTCGAACCGGAGCCGGAACGCGGGTGTCTTCGGGCCCTTGGCGCCCGGGCGCGAGGAAGCGGACGCGGCCCGCGCTCATCAGGTGGATCCGCAGCTGCAGCTCCCCGTCGTCCGTCGGGAAGAGCAGCCACTTCCCGCGGCGCCCGGCGCCCTCGAAGCGACGGCCCTCGAGCGCCTTCAGGGGCGGGTCGAACGTCTTCAGCGTCGCGATGTGGGCGGGACCGGCCGTGAGCACGGGCGAGGCCGAGACCGGCCCGTCCAGCTCCCTGACCCAGGCTTCGACCTCAGGTAACTCCGGCAAGTAGCCTCCCCGCGTGGATCCGATCAGGGTAGTCGTCCGGCGCGGAGCTGTCGTCGAGGCGGTGCATCTCGTCCACGCCGTCGCCGTCCGGGACGGCAGCGTCGTCGAGGAGGCGGGCGACCCGATGCACGTCTCCTTCCTGCGTTCGTCGGCCAAGCCGTTCCAGGCGCTCCCGCTCGTGCGCAGCCGGGACGACCTCGACTCGCGCGATCTCGCGATCGCCTCGGCGTCGCATCTCGCGCTCCCCGACCAGCTCGATGCGGTCCGCGCGCTCCTCGCGAAGGCGCCGGCCGTGGAGGACGAGCTCGAGTGCGGCACCGTGGGGCCCGACACGGGGCCGACGCGCCTGCACCACAACTGCTCGGGCAAGCACGCCGGGCTGCTCGCCACCTGTCGCGCCCACGGCTGGGAGAGCGGCGGCTACCGGCTGGGGACGCACCCGGTGCAGCACGCGTGCCTCGCCGCGATCGCGGAGGCGGCCGACGCCGATCCCGCCGACCTGGCCGTCGCGATCGACGGCTGCGGGATCCCCACCTACGCGCTCCCGCTCGAGCGGATGGCGCTGATGTTCTCCCGGCTCGAGCAGCTCGAGGGCGGCGCAGAGGTGGCGGCGGCGATGCGGGCGCACCCCGAGCTGATCCGCGGGCCGCGCGGCGCGGACACGCTCCTGATGCAGGAGGTCGACGGCTTCACCGCCAAGGGCGGCGCCGAGGGGCTGATCTGCGCAGCCGGGCCCGGTGGGCTCGGGCTCGCGCTCAAGGTCGAGGACGGGAACACCCGGGCGATCCGGCCGGCGCTCGCGGAGCTGCTGCGCCGCCTGGGCGTCCCGACCGGCGAGCTCGGGATCGTCCCGCTCGAGAGCTCGCGGGGCGAGCTCGTCGGGGAGATCGTCGTCGACGGCTGAGGACAGCCGGGGAAAATCGCTCCCACTTTCCGGCCGGACCGATGTATATTCCGAACCTCGATGGTCAGAGCCGGTGCTCCGCGAACCGGCTCTTCGTGCGTCTAAGGCAGGTCCCGGTCTCCGTCCGCTCACGAGGAAAGCCGAGGTTCATTGCTCACCGTCGACATCGCCCTCCCCGAGGTAGAAGAGCTCCAGAAGCTCGTCACGCACGGCCAGGAGAAGGGGTTCCTCACCTACGACGAGATCGTCAACGGGCTCGAGGACGTCGAGCTGACGAAGGAGCAGGTCGAGGACTTCTACACCTACCTGATCGACCATTCGATCGAGCTCGTCGAGGGCGAGCAGTACAAGTCGCCGCCGCACGAGCAGCCCGCGCTTGCCGAGGAGGATTCGAAGCCGGCGCCGAAGCTCGACCTCAGCGTCGAGCCCTCGCTCGACTCGCTGCGGCTCTACCTGCGCGAGATCGGCAAGGTCCCGCTGCTCACCGCCGACCAGGAGATCTACCTGGCGAAGCGGATCGAGCGCGGCGACATGGCGGCGAAGACGCACATGACCGAGGCGAACCTGCGGCTCGTCGTCTCGATCGCCAAGGGCTATCTCGGCCGCGGCCTCTCGTTCCTCGACCTGATCCAGGAGGGCTCGCTCGGGCTGATCCGCGCGGTCGAGAAGTTCGACTATCGCAAGGGCTTCAAGTTCTCCACGTACGCGACGTGGTGGATCCGCCAGGCGGTGACGCGCGCGATCGCCGACAAGGCGCGCACGATCCGGATCCCCGTCCACATGGTCGAGAAGCTGAACAAGGTCGTGCACATCGAGCGCCAGCTCGTGCAGCGCCTCGGCCGCGAGCCCTCGCCCGAGGAGATCGCGGAGGAGCTCGAGATGACGGTCGAGGAGGTGCGGGAGATCCAGCGGATGGCGCAGCTCCCGGTCTCGCTCGAGAAGCCGATCGGCGAGGAGGAGGAGAGCTCGCTCGGCGACTTCGTCCCGGACGACTCGGCCGAGTCCCCCTTCGACACCGCCTCGCTCTCGCTCCGGCGCGAGGACGTCGAGGCGGCCCTCTCCGCGCTCCCGGAGCGGGAGCGGAAGGTGATCGAGCTGCGCTTCGGGCTCTCCGGGACGCCGCCGTGCACGCTCGAGGAGGTCGGCCGCGCCTTCGGGGTGACGAGGGAGCGGATCCGCCAGATCGAGAACAACACGCTGAAGAAGCTCGAGGGCCTGCCCGAGGCCCAGGCGCTCCGCAACTGCATGTAGCGCAGTCGAGCCGCAGCGCTCCGTCCCGAACAGACGTGTCCCAGGGACTGTCCCTCGGATCCGACCGATCGAGGCATGTCGCTTGCGGCCATTGTCCGAGGGACTGTCCCTCGGATCCGACCGATCGAGGCATGTCGCTTGCGGCCATTGTCCGAGGGACTGTCCCTCGGATCTGACCGTTTCAGTCGGGGCTGGTTTGGCGGGGCTAGCCGGGGTCGCGCGTGAGCGGCGCGACGGCGATCCGGTCGAGCGGGATGAAGAGCCGGCAGTGCGGGCACTTGAAGCCCCGGGCGCGCCGTCCGGGCATCAGCGTCGCGGTGAACGTCTTCTTGCAGTGGGGGCAGGAGACGTCCTGCTCGCTCCCCGTCTGTGCCTCCGCGCTCATGCGTCCACGGTAGCGAACGAGGCCCTGACGCACCGTCCGACCGGTTTCGTAGCCTCGCCGTCGTGGAGTTCGACGCAGGACGCCGTGCAGCCGCCGAGTTCGTCGGGGCATTCGCGCTCGTGTTCGCCGGGGTCGGGGCGATCGCAAACGGCAGCGACCTCGTCGGGGTCGCACTCGCGCACGGCCTTGCGATCGCGGTGATGGCTTCGGCAGTCGGGCACATCTCCGGCGGCCACTTCAACCCAGCGGTCACTCTGGCGTTCCTCGTCACCCGCAGGATGGCACCGGTGCTCGCAGCCGCTTACGTCGTGGCGCAGCTCCTGGGCGCAACCGCCGCGATGCTCGCCCTACGGGTGTCGTTCCCCGGCTCCCTCCACCTCGACCCCGCCGTCCCCGTCGCTGCCCCGGGGGTGAGCACCGGCGGCGCGATCCTGCTCGAGGCGATCATGACCTTCTTCCTCGTCTGGGTGATCTTCGCGACTGCGGCCGACGAACGAGGGGCCTTCAAGTCGATCGCCGGGCTGGCGATCGGGTTCACGATCACCCTCGACATCCTGGCGGGCGGGCCGCTCACCGGCGCCGCCATGAACCCCGCGCGTTCCCTCGGCCCCGAGCTGGTGCAGGGGGTCTGGACGGACTGGTGGGTCTACCTCGTCGGCCCCGCGCTCGGAGCCGTGGCCGCAGGGCTGGCCTACGACCGGCTCTACCTTCGGCCGTTGGCTCCCGTGCCGCCGGGGGCGCCGGAGTCCGGGCTCGACGAGCCACGCCCGGGCGACGCCGCCGCCGACCGCGCGTAGCGGTCGAGCACCAGTCCGACGACGGCGCCGTAGGCGAGGTGGTCGGCGACCTGCGGGCCGAGCGGGAGCGCCCGCACGCGCGGGAAGCGCCGGCCGACGACACCGAGGTCGAGGACGCAGATCGTGAGACCGGCCAGGGCGCCGCGGAGCGGGCCGCGCACGCGCAACCGCCCGAGCACGACGGCCCAGCCGAGCGAGAGCGCGAGATGGACGGGCGCGGCCGCCGCGACGAGCGCGAGCGTCCGCCGCTCGCCGGGCAGCAGGATCGAGCCTGCCGCCCTCGTCGCCTCGAGCGGGTCGCGGCCGGTCGCGACTGCGTGGAGCGTCGACGGGATCCCGCTCAGCGCCGCCGCCCACAGCCCGGCCTCCAGCTCCCTCCGCATCACGGGAGAGTACGGTGCGGCGATGCCCGCGCCCGAGCTGCCGCCGCCGCTCCAGGCTGCGATCGACGAGCTCGTTCGCGGCTCTGACCGCGGCCGGCTCGAGTCGGCCGCCTCGCGCCTGACCGCCGCCTATCGCGAGGGCGGAGCCGTGCGTCCGGCCCGCACGCGCGAGGACGTGCTCGCCTACACAGCGCAGCGCGCGCCCGCGACCTACGCCGCCGCGGTTGCCGTCCTCTCCCGCCTGCGCGACCAGCGCCCGGGCTGGAGCCCGCGGACGCTCCTCGACGCCGGCGCCGGCCCCGGAACCGCGGCCTGGGCGGCGCGGGCCGTCTGGCCCGGGCTCGAGCGGATCGTGCTCGTCGAGGCCGAGCCGGAGATGATCGCGCTCGGCCGGCAGCTCGGCCTACCGGATGCCGAGTGGATCCGCGGGGAGCTCGACCAAGCGAGTGGCGACTTCGACCTCGTCCTCTGCGGCTACGCGCTCAACGAGCTGCCCGGGGAGAGGCTCGGCCCCGTCACCCGGGCGCTCTGGGACCGTGCCGCCGACACGCTCGTCGTGCTCGAGCCCGGTACGCCCGCCGGCTACGAGCGGGTGCTCGCCGTCCGGGCCGCCGCGCTCGCCGCTGGCGGATTCACACTCGCGCCCTGCCCGCACGACGACTCCTGCCCGCTCGCCGCGCCCGACTGGTGCCACTTCTCGGCGCGGCTGCAGCGGGGGGAGGCGCATCGGGCCGTCAAGGCCGTCTCGCGCGGCTTCGAGGACGAGAAGTACTCGTACGTGGCGCTGGCCCGGGAGCCCGCACCGCGGCCGCCGGCCAGGATCATCCGCCAGCCACAGATTCGGCCGGGCCACGTGCTGCTCCAGCTCTCCGCGAGGGACGGGATCCGACAGGAGACGGTAGCGAAGAGCCGCCGCGAGAGCTACCGGGAGGCGCGGAAGGCGGCGTGGGGCGACGGCTGGGCGCACCTCTCGGGCCAGCCGAGCGAGTACGGTCGAGAACGGTGAAGGCCCGCTCGAACGACGAAGGCACCGAGGAGCGCGTCAAGCCGCTCGAGCTCTTCTTCGACCTCGTGTTCGTCTTCGCGCTGACGCAGGTGACAGCGCTGATCTCGGGAGAGCCGACCTGGCAGGGCCTGGCCCAGGGGGTCGTGATCCTCGGGGTCGTCTGGTGGGCGTGGGCCGCGTACGCCTGGCTGACCAACACGATCGACCCGGATGAGGGGTTCGTCAGGCTGGCGATGTTCGGTGCGATGGGCGCGATGCTCGTCGTCTCGCTGGCGGTGCCCGGCTCGTTCGCGGACAACGCCGTGATGTTCGCCACGGCCTACGCGCTCGTCCGGGTGGCCCACCTCGTCCTCTACGCGATGGCGGGGTGGGGCGACCGCGCGCTCCTCGGTGCGATCGTGCGGCTCGGGATCGGGAGCGCGGCCGGCATCGGGCTCCTCTTCCTCGCCGCGACGCTGGACGGCTGGACACAGGTCTCGATCTGGGCCGCGGCGCTCGTGCTGGACATGCTCGGTGCCTACATCGGCGGAGGACGGGGGTGGGGGCAGCTCTCCCCGACGCACTTCGCCGAGCGGCACGGGCTCGTCCTCATCGTCGCGCTCGGCGAGTCGATCGTCGCCCTCGGCGTCGGAGCCCCGTCGCAGGTCGACGCCGGTGTGATCGCCGCCGGGCTGCTCGGGCTCACCGTCGCCGCCGGGCTCTGGTGGGCGTACTTCGACGTGGTCGCGATCGTCGCCGAGCGGAAGCTGCACGAGGCGAAGGGCGAGGCGCGGCTGACCATGGCGCGCGACTCGTACAGCTACCTCCACCTCCCGCTCGTGCTCGGGATCGTCCTCTTCGCCGTCGGCGTCAAGAAGACGCTCGCGCACGTGGGCGACCCGCTGAAGCCGGTTCCCGCCGTCTGTCTCTGCTGCGGGATCGCGCTGTACCTCCTCGCCCACGTCGCCTTCCGGCTCCGGAACGTCCGCTCGGTCAACAAGCAGCGGCTCGTCGTCGCCGGGCTCCTCCTCGCGGCTGACGCCGTTCGCAACGCAGCTGCCGGCACTCGCAAGCCTCGCGATCGTGTCCGGGCTCGTCGTCGCGCTGATCGCCTTCGAGGCGCTCTTCTCAGCCGAGGCGCGTCGACCGCGTCCGGCACGCGACCTAGCCGGACTCAGGAAGCGGAGGGCTCGGTCGCGGCCGGCCGGCCGTAGTCGACCGCGGCCCGGACGGCCTCGGGGGCGGCGTCGGCGAGCTGCCGGTCGGGTGAGGCGCCGAGCGCGTCGTTGATCGTCGAGAACGCGAGCCGGAGCGCAACGAAGCGGTCGCGTCGAAGATCTCCCGGTCGTCGAGGCCCGCTGCGCGGAGCCGCTCGACCCCGGCGGTCGAGGTCGCGTTCGGGTCGCGGACGACCTGCCGTGCCCACTCGCGCAGCGCCGCCTCGCGCTCGCTGAGCGCCGGCGCCTCGGCGCCTGCGAGCACCTGCCCGGCGGTCTCCGCGTCGACGAGCGCGGCGAGCTTCTTCCCCCAGGCGAGCGAGCAGTAGGAGTCGCGCAGCTCGGATGCGGTCGCCGTGACGAGCACGGCCCAGTCGCGTTCGCCGAGCCCTGAAGCCTCCATCAGGCCCGTGCGCAGCTCGACGAAGCGCTCGAGCAGCTCCGGGCGCCAGCCCCAGAGCCGGGTGAAGTTCCAGACGTAGCCGCCCTCCTCGCGATCGGCCGTGTGCAGCGCGTCGACCTGCTCGTCGTGCGGGGGCTCGTCCAGGAACACCGTGTCAGCCTACGCCCACGCGGAACGAAAGTTGCGCGCAGGCGGTCGGCCGAGTAGAGTCGAGAGAACTAGACCGATCGGTCTAGCAGCTCGGATCCCTAGGAAAGGGGCGCGCAATGCGGATTGCCAAGGACGACGTCGACGTTCGGATGGAGATCCCCGGGGCAGTAATTCGCCAGCAGACCGGGTTCGGAGACGTGAACGGCTACGGCACGATCAGCGGCGAGTACTTCAGCCTCTCGGCGGGCGTCGACACGACCCCGCTGTTCGTGGGGCTCGACGGCGATCTCTGCCAGTGCCCGCACTGGGGCTTTCTCGTCGACGGCCGGCTGACGACGACCGACGCGGACGGGGTGGAGGAGACGGTCAGCGCGAACGACCTCTTCTACTGGCCGCCCGGCCACAACGTGCGCGTCGAGGCCGACGCGGAGATCGTGATGTTCAGCCCGCAGCACGAGCACACCCAGGTGATCGACCACATGCGCGAGAAGGTGCAGGCCGCCTAGGTGCACTCGACGAAGCAGCGCCTGCTCGACGCAGGCCTGCCGCTGCTCCTCGAGCACGGCTACAACGACCTCGGCGTCCAGGCCGTGCTCGAGGCGACGGGCGTCCCGAAGGGCTCCTTCTACCACCACTTCGCGGACAAGGAGGACTTCGCGCTCCGGGTCGTCGAGCAGTACATGCACGCCGTCCACGAGGGCCTCGACGAGTGCCTCGCGGACCGGAGCCGGCCGCCGCTCGAGCGCGTGCGCTGCTTCTTCGAGCAGACGGCCGAGCAGTATCGGAGCGAGGGCTACATGGGCTGCCTGCTCGGGGGGCTCGGCCAGGAGCTGTCGGGTGTGAGCGAGGTCTTCCGGAGGACGATCGAGGGGTGCTTCGCCGCGATCGCCGAGCGGGTCGCCGCCAGCCTGGCCGAGGCGCGCGAGCGGGGCGAGATCCCGCCCGACCGTGACCCGCGCGAGCTGGCGAGCCTGCTCGTCGACTGCTGGGAGGGCGCCGCCCTCCGCAGC
Source organism: uncultured Gaiellaceae bacterium (assembly GCA_963846665.1). Classification (GTDB taxonomy): domain Bacteria; phylum Actinomycetota; class Thermoleophilia; order Gaiellales; family Gaiellaceae; genus Gaiellasilicea. Next base: position 1,403,114 of record CAWJWW010000002.1, on the reverse strand, counting down.
CGCCTCCGCCACGACCCGCGCCCGCTGGGCGCGATGCTCGACTTCTACTTCCAGTCCGCGGCGGGACCGCGCGCCCCGGTCGCAGGCTCGCGGTAGCGTCGGAGACCGGGCCGCCTCAGCCGACGGCGAGGAAGGAGCCGCCGCGGAGCCGCTTCGCCTCGAACATCGCGGCGTCGGCGCGCTCGATCGCGTCCCCGATCTGCGCGTCGGTCTTCAGGCAGGCGGCGACGCCGATCGAGACCCCGACGGCGATCGGCCCGGAGGGGGTCGCGAGGAGGCGCTTCTGCACCCGGGCGCGGATCCGCTCGGCGACGACGACCGCGGCGTCCTCCGTCGTGTCCGGCAGCACGACGAGGAACTCGTCGCCACCGCAACGGGCGCAGAGATCGTCAGCGCGCAGCTCCTGGCGGAACGCGTCCGCGAGCAAGGCCAGCGCGTCGTCGCCGAGAAGATGCCCGTAGATGTTGTTGATCCCGCGCAGGTCGTCGACGTCGCAGAGGAGGACCGAGACCGGGCGCCCGGAGCGGCGGGCACGCGCGAACTCGTTCAGCGCGGACGGCTCGATCCCACGCGAGTTGAGCAGCCCCGTCTTGTGATCCCTGTATGCCTCCTCGCGCAGCGCCGGCAGGGCGAGCGCCCGCTGGATCACGACGAGCGGCAGCAGGACGACGGGCAGCAGCGCGGGCCCGAGGCGCAGCGCGAACAGGATCGCGATTCCCACGGCGGCGAGGCCGACGTCGGCCGCGACGCTGTCGAACGCGAAGAGCCGGCTCGCGGAGAGGTCGTGCCCCCGGGCGAGCTGGAGCATCCCGGCGAGCAGCAGATGGTTGACGAGCACCAGCACGCCCGCGGCGCACACGGCTGCGGCGACGCTCGCCGGCCGAGGGGGCCCGCTCAGGGTCACGCCACCCTGGGCGAAGAGGGCGCGGACGCTCCACGCGGCCAGGCCGCTGAGCACGATGTTGGCGACGTTGAAGGTCTGGACGTACCACGGGTAGCGCTGCCGCAGCCACTCCGGCACGTGCTGGAGGACGGCGACCGCGACGAAGGCGACGGGCGGGAGCAGGAGCGCCGCCGCGACCGTGAACGCGAGGCCCGTATGGAACACCTGGTTCGAGGGCGTGTGCGTCGCGAAGAGGCCGGCGAGCGCGCCGCCGGCGAGGACGAGGGCGACGTCCCGCCAGCGCAGGTCGGACGGTGCGGCGAGCGACGCTGCTGCGGCGGCCGCGGTGGCTGCCGCGACGGTCGCGAGCAGGAGGAGACGCGCCCGGTCGGGCAGGCCCGGTGCGAGCCGCTGCCGGTCCGGGAGGGCTGCGGACACCTGCGCGATCACGTCGCCGTCCTCCGGGACGAGAGGCGGGAGATCTGCGCACGCAGGGCGCGCGGGGGGCTGACTGCCGGGGGCCTCACGGTCAGGGCAGCCGGACCGTTCCGTCGGGGTTGACCTGGAGACCGAGCTGGGCGGAGGCCGCGGCCGCTTGGCGCGAATCGAGCGGCGCGGAGCGCCCGGCGTCGCTCGAGGCGTTGTCGGCGACTGCCGACCCCCAGGCGGCGGATCCCCAGGCGGCGGATCCCCAGGCTGCGGAGCCCCAGGCGGCGGATCCCCAGGCTGCGGATCCCCAGGCGGCGGATCCCCAGGCTGCGGAGCCCCAGGCGGCGGATCCCCAGGCTGCGGAGCCCCACGCGGCGGAGCCCCAGGCCGCGGAGGCCCAGCTCGGGTCGCTCAGCGCCGCGCTCTGCCAGGAGGCGGTGTCGAAGACCGGCGCCCGCCCGCCCTTCGGGTCGGGCACGAGGAACCGGTTCAGCGCGAGGTTCGGGTTGGGCGGATTCTGCTCGGCGGCCGCGGCGGCGGCATCGACGAGGCCGACGCCGAGCGACCGCGGCGTCGCCGACGCGGTCGCTCGCGCGGAGTGGAGGATCGCGCCCTTCACCTGGTCGGGCGTCCAGTCGGGATGCAGGGCGAGCAGGTACGCAGCGGTGCCAGCGACGACGGGTGCCGCGAACGAGGTGCCCGAGAGCTGGATGAACGACTTGCCGACCATCGCCTCGGGGCGGGTCTTGGCGAGCGTCGACCCATCGGGGACGGGACCGATCAGATAGCGGCCGGGGGCGCCGAGCTCGGGCTTCGCGAAGCCGTCGATCGTGTACCCCCACGCCGACCAGGGCGCGGCGGTGTCGTCGCCGGCCGAGACCGTGTCGTGGAGGTCGGCCGCGCCCACCGTGAGCACGAACGGGTCGTTCCCGGGCGCGTAGAGGACACCGCTCTCCGCGCCGCCCGTGGCGTAGTTGCCCGCGGCGGCGACGACGGTGATCCCGTTCAGCCAGAGGGCTTCGACGGCCCGGTCGAGCGGGTCCCAGAACACGCTCGCTGGGGCCGTCGAGGTGAGCGAGAAGTTCGCGACCCGGATGTTGGCCCTGATCCTGTTGGCGAGGATCCAGTCGCAGGCGGCGATCACGTCGCTCGTCAGCGCCCTGCCCTGGTCGTCGAGCACGTCGATCGAGACGATCGGGGCGGTCGGCGCCGCCCCCGCGTAGCCCGCTGCGGCGCCTGCCGCGATGCCCGCGACGAAGGTGCCGTGCCCGTATCCGTCTCCCTTCGAGTTTCCCCTGCCGGTGGCGATGCTGACCGAGTCGACGACGCGGCCCCCGAAATCGGCGCGCTTCTCGTCGATCCCCGAGTCGACGATCGCGATCGCGGGCGGCGTCCGCAGCGAGCCGGCGGCGTCGACCCAGCCGCGGGCGACGCCCGAGGCGAACGGCCACAGCTGGGTGCTCGAGAGCTGCGAGCCCCCCTTCGGCGGTGGTTCCTTCTTCGGCCCGCCCGCGACCTGGACGGGCGTGTCCTCCGTGATCGCGGCGAGCCCGTCGGTGTGGGCGAGCGAGAGGATCTGCTTTCCCGTCAGCCGGACGGCACCGCCGCCCGCGCTGTCGAGCGCGCGGAACCCGAGGTCGCGGCCCTTGATCACCTGGCCGAGCACCGCTGGGACGTCGGCGCCGACGGTGCCCTGCACGATCACGTCGAAGTTCGCCTTCCCGTCGGCCTTGGCCGCCGCGAGGAGCGCCGGGTCGATGTAGACGGTTGCGTTGTGCCCGACCTGGTTCGGGGCGTCGCACTCGGGCGGCGTGCCCAGGTTCCAGGGGCCTGCGCCCTTGGCGCTGTCGGCGACGATCAGGTCGTGCCCCACGGCCGTCCCGCAGATGTAGTTGTTGCCGCTGTACCGACCGGGGCCGGCGCCGGTGGTGCCCGTGATCGTTACGTCGTGCCCGACCTGGGCCCCGCTGATCCCGATCCCGGCCGGGGCCGAGGCCCGCAGGTCGTGCCCGACCGTCGCCCCCGTGAGGACGAGGGTGGCGCCGGCGCCGACGTCGAGGTCGTGCGTGATCGAGACGTCGGCGCCGATCGAGCAGGAGGCGCCCCGCGGCACGACCACGTCCTTGTAGGTGCCGTCGGCAAGCGTGCCCGTGCACGAATCCGCCCCCTTGGCCTGGGCCGCCTGGGTCAGCCCGAGGGGGCCGCCCATGCAGACGAGCGCAATGACGGCGCCTGCAAACCGCCAATTCGAGAACCTGAACATCTGCCGCAAAGTGACGCCTTTCCTTGGACTTCCGCCGGGTGAACGTAGGCCTGGCCCCGGGGGCGGGCATCCCTCGAAAGCGTGAATGGTCCGAAGATCCCTCACTCGGGGGATCAACGAGGCTGCAGCCGTCCGTGCCATGGGCTCCGGCCCGCCGCTGCTTCTCGAAACCGGCGTCAGCGCCGTCGGCGTCGAGGCCGCACTCGAGGCGGCCACCACGTCGATCGGCTTCTACTTCGGGCTCGCTGAAGGGCTGCGGACCGCGGCCGCAGGCTCGGGGTAACGCCGTGGCCGAAGCTTTCGGCAACGTCGTAGTGAGGCCGCGCGCGAACGCGGCGAAGCGGTCGGCCGTCGGTGCGGTCGGTTCATGGGGCCTCGCGCTCGTAACGGACGCCGTCCGCGACCCTCGTCGCGCGCGTCACGCGCGACGGGTGGCCGCGTTGCTCGTCCTGACGGAGCTATCGCTCATAGGCGCGGCACTGAGCGCGCTCCGCGTGGCGGGCGTTGCTTCGCCGCCCCTCCCGAACCTGACGCGACCCCTATGGGGAGGCGAACGGGACGGCGCTTCTCTACCGCGCCGACCTGCGCCGGGCGGGCGTACTCGATCGCGCCTACTCGTCGGCCGGCCGGGCGGGATGGTCTGCAAACCCGCTCCCGAAGCTGAAGCCCTCTCCCGGACTCGAACCGAGGACCCCTCCTTACCATGGAGGTGCTCTACCAACTGAGCTAAGAGGGCGAGGCCCGAAGAATAGCCGCCCGGCCGCGAAGGGTTGGAAACACGACCGGACGGCCCGCCCACGCTAGCTCAACATCGCTCTTCGACCCTTCAGGCGCGGCAGGTTTCCGAGAGCGAGCAGCGGCTGATCTCGCCGCACCGAAGCCGTCACCGTGAGCGCGATCGGATTCTGCTCCCGCAGAATCCGATCTTGCGCAGCAATAGGGTTGGGAACACGACCGGACGGCCCGCCCACGCTAGCTCAACATCGCTCTTCGACCCTTCAGGCGCGGCAGGTTTCCGAGAGCGAGCAGCGGCCGATCTCGCCGCACCGAAGCCGTCACCGAGAGCGCGATCGGATTCTGCTCCCGCAGAATCCGATCTTGCGCAGCAATAGGGTTGGAAACACGACCGGACGGCCCGCCCACGCTAGCTCAACATCGCTCTTCGACCCTTCAGGCGCGGCAGGTTTCCGAGAGCGAGCAGCGGCCGATCTCGCCGCACCGAAACCGTCACCGAGAGCGCGATCGGATTCTGCTCCCGCAGAATCCGATCTTGCGCAGCAATAGGGTTGGAAACACGACCGGACGGCCCGCCCACGCTAGCTCAACATCGCTCTTCGACCCTTCAGGCGCGGCAGGTTTCCGAGAGCGAGCAGCGGCCGATCTCGCCGCACCGAAACCGTCACCGAGAGCGCGATCGGATTCTGCTCCCGCAGAATCCGATCTTGCGCAGCAATGCAGGGGAGAGGATTCGAACCTCTGTAGGCTGAGCCGGCGGGTTTACAGCCCGCTCCCTTTGGCCGCTCGGGCACCCCTGCGCGCGAGGGAGTGTAGCGTCGCGCCTCCACGGCCGACCCGGACTAAAGCCGCGGGGTGAACCTGCCGATTCCTCCCGCGTGGAACTGAACTCCCTCCTCAAGCGCGCCGTCGACCTCGGCGCCAGCGACATCCATCTGAAGGTGAACCAGCCGCCGATGCTCCGGTGCGACGGCTCGATCACACCGATGCCGGACTGCCCGCCGCTGAACGACCAGAACATGCTCGCGCTTCTCGAGAGCGTGACGCGGACGGCGCCGGAGCGGCTGAAGGTCTTCCACGAGACGGGCGACCTGGACATCGCGTACGCGTCCGAGGAGCTGCCGCGGTTCCGTGTCAACGTCTTCCGCCAGCGCGGTTCGATCTCGTTCGCGCTCCGCGTGATCCCCCGGGACGTCCCGAACTTCGAGCAGCTGAACCTGCCGAAGGGTGTCCGGCGCCTCGCCGAGGAGCACCGCGGCCTCGTGCTCGTCACCGGCGCCACCGGCTCGGGCAAGACGACGACGCTCGCGGCGATGCTCGACTACATCAACCGCTCGCGCGCCTCGCACATCGTCACGATCGAGGACCCGATCGAGATCCTCCACCCCGACCGGCAGTCGATCGTCAACCAGCGCGAGGTCGGGATCGACACCGAGAACTTCGCGCAGGCCCTCCGCCGCGTGCTCCGCCAGGATCCGGACACGATCCTGATCGGCGAGCTCCGCGACGCCGAGACCGCCCAGACCGCGCTCCAGGCGGCCGAGTCGGGCCACCTCGTCTTCTCGACGCTGCACACGATCGACGCGGCCGAGACGGTCGGCCGGATGATCGAGTTCTTCCCACCCGGGAAGCAGCAGCAGATCCGGTCCGTGCTCGCGGGCGTCCTTCGCGGCGTCGTCAGCCAGCGGCTCCTGCCCAAGATCGGCGGTGGCCGGATCGCCGCGGTCGAGGTGATGGTGATGAACTCCCGGATCGGCGACCTGATTCGCGAGGCGCAGACGGAGGAGATCCACGACGCCGTCGCCGAGGGCCAGTTCTTCGACATGCAGACATTCCAGAAGGCGCTGATCGACCACGTGCTGGCGGGCACGGTCGAGCGCGAGGTCGCCGCGGCCGCCTCGACCAATCACCACGACTTCCTCGTCGCCCTCGACCACGCGGTCAAGCTCCAGACGCACACGGAGGCGAAGGTGGAGGCGCAGCAGGCCGCCGAGACGGCGGCCGAGGAAGAGCCGATGCTGCGTGTCGTCCGCCCGGCCGGGGCATGAAGCGTGCCGCCATCCTGGCCGCGCTCGCGCTCGCGCTCGGCGCGGGCACCGCGTCCGCGGACACGTTCGAGATCGTCCCGGCCTCGGAGCCGGCGTTCGCACTCGCCGTCGCGCTGCCGAGCGCGGAGGTTCCGAACGAGCCCGGCTCGCTCCTCCTGCCGACGAACGCCTTCGCGGCGCCGTTCGCGCCGCCTCGCGAGCTCTCGTACGACGAGCTGCACGCGCTGTGGATCCGGGCCGGCGCGGCCTATGGGATCCCCTGGCAGGTCCTGGCCGCGATCAACAAGATCGAGTCGAACTTCGGGCGGAACATGGGCCCGAGCTCGGCCGGCGCCGTCGGCTGGATGCAGTTCATGCCGGACACCTGGCTCCGCTGGGGCACCGACGGCAACGGCGACGGGATCGCCGACCCGTGGGCGCCCGAGGACGCCGTCTACGCGGCGGCGCGCTATCTCGCCGCGGCGGGTGGCCGGATCGACGTGGCGCGCTCGATCTTCGCCTACAACCATGCGCAGTGGTACGTCGAGGACGTGCTCCAGCTCGCCGAGCTCTTCGGCGGCGGCGCCGGCGCGGACGCCGTCTTCACGCTCGACCGGATGGGGATCCAGCTCGAGGAGGCCCAGCAGCACGTCTCCGAGCTGAGCGCGTCGCTGCGACGCCGCCGAGGCTCTGGCTGCGGAGCTGTCGGCGTCCTCGGACGCGGCGGCCGTCCAGGCAACCGATGCGAGCCTGCTTCTCTCCGACCGGCTCGCAGCCGAGAAGGATGCCTACCACGCCGCAGGGGCCTCGCAGGCTGCGACCGACGAGGTCGCGCGACTCCAGACGGAGCTCGAGGCTGCCGAGGCGGCGCTCGAGGCGATCCGGAGCGGCGTCCACGCGTCGTCGTTCGCACCGGCGGCCGCGACCATGCTCGGCGGCCCGAGCCGCGCCGACGGCTACGTCTTCCCGGTCGGCGGCGGCCCCGGCATCGTCTCGGTCGGCCATACCCATCACGACTACCCGGCCGCCGACATCGCCGCGCCCGAGGGCACGCCGGTCTACGCGCTCGCCGACGCGATCGTCTCCGAGGTCGTCGACGACGGCCGCTGCGGCATCGGCGTCGTCCTCCGCACCGTGGACGGGCTCAGCTGGGTCTACTGCCACCTCTCGCACCGGGACGGCGCGGTCCAGCCGGGCATGCTCCTGGGCGCGGGCCAGTGGGTCGGGCTCGTCGGCTCGACGGGCAACTCGACGGGACCGCACCTCCATCTCGGACTCCAGCCTGCGCGCTACCCGCAGGAGATGCCGTGGTTCCAGGAGTTTGCCGGCGAGGCCTTCACCTGGCAGGACGCCCCGAGCCCGCTCGACGCCCGGACGGACGACGTCTTCGCCGTCGTCCCCAGCGTCCCGAGCGACGCGGTAGCCGCCGACGACGTCGTCGAATTCACGCTGTCGAGGGGTTGAGTTTCGGATGCTTTCTGCCGAAAGGACGAGCATGACTGCGGGACTCTTCGCGCGCATGCCCCGCGTGCTCGTACTGGTGATCGTCGCGCTGCTCGCGACGACCGCGCTCGCGCTCGCCGCGCGGCGGCACCGGCCAGACGCCGCCCGTCACCGAGACGGTGGTGGCAGCCGCTCCGCCGACGCTGGTCGTCCCGGACGTCCGCGGCCAGGTCTACGTCTTCGCCAAGGGCGCGCTCGAGCAGGCCGGCTTCGCCTGGAAGGTGGAGGGCGCGGTCAAGGGCTACGCGGCGAACGTCGTCGCCTCGCAGACGCCCGCGCCGGGCGCGAAGGTCTACGTGGACGGCTCGCCGCTGATCACCCTCGCGCTGAAGCAGAACGCCGGCTACAAGCAGGAAGGCACGCCTGAGGACGCCTCGCCGTACCCCGGCACCGCGGTCAGGCTCGTCGGCGCGCCCGTGGCGAAGGCGAAGGCGCCCCCGACTCGCACCGCCCAGGCGACGGCGGCCGCGGCCACGCCCAAGCCGGCCGCTGCGACCACGAGGGCCGCGACGACGAAGACGGCGAAGCCCGCCGCGCGGAAGCCCGCGTTCACCGTCGCGGGCGCCCCGGCCGAGCCGCTCGACGAGATTCCGCTGACCACGCGGGCCGCGAACCTGAAGCGCTGGATCGCCGCGCACCCGAAGCCGACCGACCGGAACGTCAACCACTGGCTCTACCAGCACACGTGGATCGTCACGGGAGCCCGCTTCGGCTGGTCGAACGGGGCCGCTGCGCTCGAGAAGCTGATCGAGGCCGACGGGGTCGCCCAGCGGCTCTGGGGCGTCGGGGGGCGGAGCGAGCAGGTCGCGCGGAAGACCCTGGCGGAGGTCCGAGCGAGGGCGAAATGACGGTCGTCACGCGCTTGGCGGCCCGGCTCCGGAGCGAAGGCGGATTCACGCTGATGGAGTCGATCGTCACCCTGGCGATCCTGATGACGGTGATGGGAGCGATCACGGCGCTGATGGTGTCGGGGACGAATGCGGAGGTCAGCTTGAACAGGCGCTTCCAGGCGCAGGCGCAAGCGCGGCTCGGCCTGGACAAGTTCCGGCGCGAGGTGCACTGCGCCAGCGGCTCGACCGCGGCGAACCCGGGGGCGACCGTGACCCTGACCGTGCCGGCGAGCTGCACCCCCGACAACGTCACGAGCATCACCTGGTGCACCGTCGCGAACGGCACCGGCCGCTACGGCCTCTGGCGCTACCTGAGCACCACCTGCAGCGGCACCGGTCGGAAGATCTCCGATTACTTGACGACGCAGAACGCCTTCACCTACGCGCCCGTCTCGGGCAGCGTCGCCGCCGGCACCGGGCTGCTCGCGACGATGACGATCACGCTCGCCGTCAACCTGACCCCCACGAACCCCGCGCGGGTCTACACGCTCCAGGACACGATCGCGATGCGCAACACGACGAGGCCGGCATGAGGCTCCGCCGCCTCCTCCGGAGCGAGCGCGGGATGGCGCTGCCGCTGACGCTGCTCGTGGTGGCCACGATCGGCGTGCTCGTGACCTCCTCCCTCAACTTCTCGAGCTCGAGTGGACGCACCGCGAACGTCGCCAAGGGGCGGGTGAGCGCCGAGTCGCTCGCCGAGGCGGGGATCGCCGCGGCGCTCGCCGTGCTCAACAACAGCAACAACAACCCCAGCAACTCGTCGCTGCTCGGTTGCAACTCGACGGGCACGAGCTGCACGCCGACGGTCTCGGCCTTCAACGAGGGCACCGCGACCTGGTCGGGCTGGCTCGACGGCAGCGGCGGCACCTCGACGTGGCGGCTCACGTCCGTCGGCCAGGTGGCGAACCCGACCGGCCCGGTGGCTCTGAAGCGGACGATCAAGGCGGACGTGCCGCTCGTCCAGCAGCAGGGCACCCCGAACGCCTCGGTCTGGAACTACATCTACTCCTCCCGCGCCCCCGGCTCGGGCTGCGAGGTCGACATCAACGGCACGAACGTCGTCGTCGACATCCCGCTCTACGTCACCGGCGACCTCTGCCTGAGCGGGACGAACGTCGCGATCGACGAGCGCGGCGAGGGCCAGGTGCCGGCGCCGCAGCCGATCGACCTGCGCGTCGGCGGCAAGCTCGTCTTCGGGGGCAACAACGCCACCGTCGGCGTCTCGAGCGACTACCTGACGAGCGCTGCGGTCGGCGGCGGCTGCGCGACGACGATCGGCGGAGCCGCCCAGACGTGCGCTCGCCCGCCCTTCAACTGGTACGTCTCGACGGTCAACACGTTCTCGGCGATCACGCCGCCGCCGGTCGACTACAACCAGTGGTACAACGCCCACGACACGATCAACTCGACGTCGACCGTGGCCGGCCAGGGCGGCGACTGCGACATCCGGATCGGGACGCCGCCGGCGATCAACCCCGACACGCTCCTGAACGCCAACGCCGGCACGGTCATCCTCACCCCGGCGAGCGCCTACACCTGCAAGAAGACCTCCGACGGCAGCCCGACGAGCCCCGTCGTCTCTGAGCTCTCGTGGGACGGCTCGTCGGTGCTCACGATCAAGGGCGTGATCGTCGTCGACGGCGCCGTCACCTTCAACGACTCGAACGCGACGTACGTCGGCTCGGCCACGATCTACGCCAACGGCGCGTTCAACCAGAGCGGCTCGAACGCGAAGATGTGCGCCAACGCGACCTGCGACTTCACCACCTGGAACCCGAACGCGAACATGCTGATCCTCGTCGCGACGTCGGTGGCGATGAACGGCTCGAACAACAAGTGGCAGGGCGGGCTCTACTGCCCGAGCACGGCCACGGCCGACTTCAGCGGCTCGAACGTCGTGATCCAGGGCCCGGTGATCTGCGGCCGGCTCACGTTCGGCTCGAACACGGAGTTCAAGCCGCTGCCTGCGATCACCCAGCTTCCCGTCGGCGCGCCGGTCGAATACAACGTCAGCGTCGGGCCGGGCAAGCCCGTCTACGGAGGAGGCTGAGCGATGCTCCGTCTGAACCGTCTGTGGTCACCGCTACGGCGTGAGGAGGGCATGGCGCTCCCTCTGTCCCTGCTCGTCGTCGCCACGATCGGCGTGCTCGTGACCTCCTCGCTCGACTACTCGCGCTCGTCGGGCCGGACGGCGAACGTCGCCAAGGGCCGGATCGGGGCCGAGGCGCTCGCCGAGGCCGGGATCGCGAACGCGCTCGCCGTCCTCAACTACTGGGACGACACGAGCCAGAAGAACAACGCCGGCGACCCGACACTCCTCGGCTGCAACTCCGCCGGGACGACCTGCACCCCGTTCGTCTCGACGTTCTCGGAAGGCACCGCGAAGTGGTACGGCACCCTCAACACGACCACCATGCTCTGGTCGATCACGTCGACCGGGTCGGTCGCGAACCCCACGGGCGGCCCCGCGCTCGCGAAGACACTCAAGGCCACGGCGGTCGTGACGTGGAACAACACCCAGCCCTCGAACGCGTCGGCCTGGAACTACGTCTTCTCGACCGCGCCTCCGGGCACGGGCTGCGAGGTCGACATCAACGGCGACGACGTCCGGATCAGCACTCCCTTCTACATCCGCGGCGACCTCTGCCTGACGGGGAAGGACGCGCGCTTCGAGGAGAAAGACCTGACGAACCCGCCCTCGCAGCCGATGGACCTCCGCGTGGGTGGGCGAATCGTCTACAACGGCCAGAACGGCAAGATCGGCCACGACCAGAACAAGCCGCTGACGAGCGGCGCCGTGGTCGGGGGCTGTGCCGCGACGATCACGGGCGTCGCCCACACCTGCTCGCCCGCGAACGGCGACAGGTACTGGGTCCAGAACAACGCCGCGTTCCAGTCGCTCGCGTTCCCGACATCCGACTTCGCCACGTACTACCAGAGCGCCAGGCCGGGCCCCAAGGCTCCGTGTGCGACGGCCGCGAACCCGACCAACCTCGCCGCGTCGAAGCTCGACAGCGACCTCGTCATGAACGGGACGACGCCGCTCTTCGACCTGACGCCCGGCAGCTCGAGCTACCAGTGCAAGGTGTACGACGGAGCCGGGAACCTCGTCGGCGAGCTGAGCTGGGACAAGGATCAGAAGCTCCTGACCGTCCGCGGCGTCATCTTCATCGACGGGTCGGTCACCTCGACGTCGGACCACGCCGACTACACCGGCTCGGCGACGCTCTACGTGAACGGGATCTTCTCGCTCGCCGGCGCGAACGACGAGCTCTGCGGCAACTTCAACAAGAAGGACTGCAAGTTCGACAGCTGGGATCCCAACCAGAACATGCTCCTGATCGTGGCCGGCTCGACCGGGAACGCGATCCAGCTGACGGGGAAGAAGGTCAACTTCCAGGGCGGGCTCTTCTGCAACCCCACCTCGACGATCCTCTTCACCGGCGACGACGTCGACGTCCAGGGGCCGGTGATCTGCGGCAAGTTCACCTTCGGCAAGAAGGCGGAGTTCAAGTCGCTGCCCGTGATCAAGGACCTGCCGATCGGGGCGCCGCTGAACCCGAACGTCCACGCCACTCCCGCGAAGCCCGTGTACGGCGGCTGAGCCCAGCGTGGACGCCGCCCTCGCCGCCGTCGCCTTCCTGCCCGCCCTCGCGGTCGGCAGCTTCCTCAACGTGGTCGCCGCCCGGGTACCGCTCAAGCGCTCGATCGTCTCGCCGGCCTCTGCGTGTATGTCGTGCGGGGCCGAGCTCGCCTGGCGCGACAACGTGCCGGTGCTCTCCTGGCTTGTGCTCCGGGGCCGCTGCCGCGGCTGCGGCACCACGATCGGTTGGATCTACCCGGCCGTCGAGCTCCTCACCGCGCTGCTCGTCGCGGCCTGCTTCGCCGTCTACGGCTGGAGCGGGGACGCGTTCGTCGCCTCGTTCTTCTGCGTCGTGCTCGTCACGGTCTCCGCGACCGATCTCGCGCACCGGATCGTCCCGAACGTGATCGTGCTCCCGGCAGCGGGACTGGTGCTTGTGGCGCAAACGATCCTGCATCCGAGCGCCGAGTGGGCGATCGGCGCCTTTGGCGCGTCGTTCTTCCTCTTCCTCGCCGCGCTGGCGTACCCGAAGGGGATGGGGATGGGGGACGTGAAGCTCGCGCTGCTGCTCGGAGCCATGCTCGGGCGCACCGTTCCGGTCGGGCTGATGCTCGGGATGATCGCTGCGCTCGTCCCGTCCGTGATCCTGCTCGCCCGGCACGGGAGCGCGGCTCGGAAGATGGCGATCCCGTTCGCGCCCTTCCTGGCCCTCGGGGCGCTCGTTGCGCTCTTCTTCGGCGACCGGCTTTTGGACGCGTACCTCTCGCTCCTCTAGCGCGTCCCTCGTTCGAGGGAACCGGCGAGGAGGTCGGCCTGCGCCCTAGAACCCCGTTTCCCCTGCTCAGCGCGGCCGCACGGAGCGATCAAGTGATCGCCCTTCGCTGCCGATAACTCGAACGAGGGATATGGAAGAGGAACGCCCCCCGACACTCCGCACCGTCGGCAACGCCGGCGAGGGGACGACCGCGCCCACCGGCGGCGAGCCGCTGCGGTCCGGGATCGGTCTGAACGCGACGACGGAGCTCGTCGTCGACCTGCTCGCTGCCACGGGCCTCCTCGCGCCCGACACGCTCGCGCTCGTCCGCGGCCGCGCGGGCCAGGGCTCCCTGACCCAGGCGATCATCGACGAGGGCGTCGCCTCCTCCGAGGGGATCGCCCGCTCCCTCGCCGTCCGCTATCAGATCCCCCTCGTCGACCTCGCCCTGACAGGCTTCACCAAGGAGGCCACGGAGCAAATCCCGCTCCATGTGCTCGAGCGCGTCGTCGCGATCCCGTACGCGCTCGCCGACGGAACGCTCCGGATGGCGGTCGCAGACCCGGGCAACCTGCACGGGATCGACGAGCTCAGGCTCGCGACCCGGTTCCCGCTCGAGCTCGGAGTCGCGTCGCGCGAGGACATTCTCCACGAGCTCCGCCGGATGGCCCGTGCCTCGGAGGCGTTCGGCACCCGCGCGGCGATCGACGAGGTCGATGCCGAGCTCGAGACCGGGGAGGACGAGGACGCCGATCTCGAGGTCGACGACGGGATCTCCGATGCCCCGCTCGTCCGGCTCGTCAACTCCGTGATCTTCCAGGCGGCCGAGGACGGCGCCTCCGACATCCACTTCGAGCCGCAGGAGGACGCGCTCGTCGTCCGCTTCCGCGTCGACGGCGTGCTCCAGGAGGTGCAGCGGATCCCGAAGCGGATGACCCCGGGCGTGACCACCCGCCTCAAGGTGCTCGCGAAGCTGGACATCGCCGAGCGGCGGAAGCCGCAGGACGGCCGGATCTCGCTGAACGCCGCGGCCGCGGGCCGCATGCTCGACGTCCGTGTTGCGACCCTGCCGACGGTCGAGGGCGAGAAGGTCGTGATGCGTCTCCTCGACAAGTCGCGGCGCGCGCCGACGCTCGAGGAGCTGGGCCTCTCGGACGCGATGCGCGACCAGCTCGCCGAGATCATCCGCAAGCCGACCGGCGCGCTCCTCGTCACCGGGCCGACCGGTTCTGGTAAGTCGACGACGCTGTACGCCAGCCTGACCACGATCAACCGTCCGGAGATCAACATCATCACGGTCGAGGACCCGGTCGAGTACCGGCTGAACGGGGTCAACCAGGTCCAGATCAACCAGCGCGCCGGCCTCACCTTCGCGAGCGCGCTCCGCTCGATCCTGCGGTCCGATCCCGACGTGGTGATGGTGGGAGAGATCCGGGACGGCGAGACGGCGAAGATCTCGATCGAGGCCGCCCTCACCGGTCACTTCGTGCTCTCGACGCTGCACACGAACGACGCGCCGAGCACGATCACCCGGCTGAACGAGATGGGCGTGGAGCCGTTCCTCACGGGCGCCGCGGTCTCGGGGATCATGGCCCAGCGGCTCGCGCGGAAGCTCTGCTCGCACTGCTGCGAGATGTACCAGCCCTCCGTCGAGGAGCTGCTCCAGTCGCGCGTCTCGCCCGACGTGGCGATGGCGTCGGACGGGATGGCCTTCTACCGGAAGCGCGGCTGCCCCCGGTGCAACCAGACCGGCTACAAGGGCCGGGTCGGGATCTACCAGCTCCTGACGATGACCGAGGAGATCGCGCACCTCGCGGTCGCCCGGGCCCCGCGGGAGGAGATCGAGCGCGCCTCGATCACCGGCGGGATGAAGACGCTCTGGGACGACGGCCTCGCCAAGGTCGCCGCGGGCCTCACCTCGGTCGAAGAGCTCGCGCGCATCCTCGTCTAGAGGCGAGAGCCCGCTTGTGTTCCAGGAACACAAGCTTCTCTTCTTTCTCGTTTCCGTTGCTCTCCCGTGACGAGGTGTTCGGCACGATCGGAGCATGCGATTCGCGCTTTCGGCGGCCGAGCGGCGGGTCGGAGACCTCGTCCGGGAGCTCGACCGCGACGGGGCTCCGGCCGCCGAGACCTGGCGGCGCGTGGGCGAGGCGATGCAGGCGATCGGGCGTCCCAGGCCGAGTTACGGCCACGTGCGGCGGCTCGTCCTGCTCCAGCGTGAGCGCCGGGAGATCAGGCGGCAGCAAAAGGCGATCCTGAAGCGGATGGCCGAGCTGAACGCCGCCGGCCGCGTTCCGCCGCCCAACCTGGTGATCCGGCTCGTCGAGCTGAACGACGAAGAGGAGCTTGTGTTCCAGGAACACAAGGCGTTCGTTCGGCCGCCTTGAGTTGGGCTGCGGGGGGTGGGCTACTGGGCCTGGACGTCGCAGCCGAGGATCATCAGGGCCTCGACGGCTTCCGTCACGAACTGGGTCGCCTGGGAGGCGTTCCCGAAGGAGTACGGGCCCGGCCGGGTCGGCGCGGCCGCGCCGGCGGGGAAGACCTCGGCCTCGACGATGCACGAGTCGCCGTAGTCGAGCGCACGCAGCACGGCGATCGAGCGGCCGTCGCGGCGCGCGTGGCGGACGAAGAGCTCGCGGACGTTGCTCTCGGTCGTGCTCACGAAGCGGCGTTGGCGGCGGCCTGGGCGACCGTCTCGCGGTCGACGAAGCCGGTCAGCTTCAGCGCGATCTGCGCCTGCTTGCCCTTGAGCACGAGCAGGGTCGGGTCTGCGACCGTTCCCAGCTTCCGCAGGAGTGCGAGGGCGACGTCCTCGTTGAGCACGTTCAGGGCGATGAAGCCGGCGCCGGCGAGCTTCGCGCCGGCCTGGGCCTCACCGGCGGCGAGCGAGTCGACGCGCCCGTCGGGGACGACGAGCGAGACGACGACGATCTCGTTCCGGGCGAGGGCGGCGTCGACGGCCAGCGGGAATCCTGTGGGGTCGATCTTCGGGGCCGGCGCGCTCGCTGCAGCGCGTGCCGGGGCCGCGGCCTTCGGCTTCACCGCGGGCTTCGTCCCGGCCTTCGCTGCCGCAGCCTTGGCCTTCACGGGCGCCGGCTTGGCGGCCTTGGCCGGCGTCGCCTTCGCAGCCGCCTTGCGCGCCGCTGCGGCCTTGACCGCCTGGGCGTGCGAGAGGGCCGGAACCGCGCTGTCGGCCGCGGGCGCACCGCCTGCAGTGAACAGGAAGAGGGCGCCCCCGACCGCGGCGAGCACGGCGACGAGCGCGAAGATCCGGATCGGCGGGCTGATCTTCTCCATCACCAGGTGTATCGGCAGCGCGGCCCGCGGTCTTGAGGGGAGAACGAGAGAGGGCGCCGTCTCCGGCGCCCTCTCGACGATCAGGTGAAGCTGGGTGCTTACGCGCAGGGCGTGGCGCCCGGAGTCGCGTCCGCGACGATGTTGCTCGACGGGCCCAGCTTGTAGTACTCGAACCCGTTGACGTTGCTGTAGACGCAGTAGGTCGCGCCCGTGCTCTGCGTCGCGTCGAACGTGACCTTGAGGCCGGCGTCGTACGAGATGGCGCCCGGAGGCGTGCCGGCGGCGGCGTTGTCGACGCCGACGTAGGTGCCGTTGTCGGCGAAGAAGGTCTCGATCGACGGGATCGCCGAGCGGACGTTCGCCTGGGCGGCAGCCTTGGCCGCACGGTCGCGGAAGCCGAGGTAGCTCGGCACGGCGATCGCGAGCAGGATGCCGATGATGATGATGACGACCAGGAGCTCGATCAGGGTGAAGCCCTTCTCGCTCTTGGCGTCGAGGCGCTTGCGCAGCGCTGTAAGCATTTGTGGTGCTCCTTCCGTGGAGGTGGGAAGTACTGGGTGGCAGATCACTCATCGGCGGCCAGCTCCCCCGGGGCTCACCCCTCGCTTGAGGGATACGCACTCACCCATCCTGGGTGAGTGGCCTACGCGCTCCTCGGGGGAGCCGGGAACGAGAGAGGGCGCCGTCTCCGGCGCCCTCTCGACGATCAGGCTGAGGCTGGGTGCTACGCGCAGGGCGTGACCCCCGGGGTCACGTCCTGGACGATGTTGCTCGCCGGGCCGAGCTTGTAGTAGCTGAAGCCGTTCACGACGCTGTACACGCAGTAGGTCGCGGTCGTGCTCTGCGTCGTGTCGAACAAGACCTTGAGGCCGGCGTCGTAGGAGATCGCGCCGGGAGGCGTGCCCGCGGCAGGGTTGTGTCACCCCGACGTAGGTGCCGTTGTCGGCGAAGAAGGTCTCGACCGACGGGATCGCCGAGCGGACGTTCGCCTGGGCGGCGGCCTTGGCGGCACGGTCGCGGAAGCCGAGGTAGCTCGGCACGGCGATCGAGAGCAGGATGCCGATGATGATGATGACGACCAGGAGCTCGATCAGGGTGAAGCCCTGCTCGCTCTTGGCGTCGAGCCGATGACGCAGTGCAGTAATCGTGTGACCCCTTTTTCCGGAGGTTTGAATGAGTTCCGGTCGTCGGACGAAGATCGGTAGGCAACCCCCGTCGGTGAACCCCCGAACAGGTGAACGCTCGCCCGGGAACGCACACCGATCGGGCTGCGGCCGGGGGAGCTGGAACCGAGAGAGGGCGCCGTCTCCGGCGCCCTCTCGACGATCAGATGCAGCCGGGGGCTACGCGCAGGGCGTGGCTCCCGGGGTCGCGTCCGCGACGATGTTGCTCGACGGGCCGAGCTTGTAGAACTCGAACCCGCTGACGTTGCTGTAGACGCAGTAGGTCGCGGTCGTGCTCTGCGTCGTGTCGAACGTGACCTTGAGGCCGGCGTCGTAGGAGATGGCTCCGGGCGGGGTGCCCGCGGCCGCGTTGCTGACGCCGACGTAGGTGCCGTTGTCGGCGAAGAAGGTCTCGATCGACGGGATCGCCGTCCGGACGTTCGCCTGGGCGGCAGCCTTGGCCGCACGGTCGCGGAAGCCGAGGTAGCTCGGCACCGCGATCGCGAGCAGGATGCCGATGATGATGATGACGACGAGGAGCTCGATCAGGGTGAAGCCCTGCTCGCTCTTGGCATCGAGGCGCTTTCGCAGCGCTGTGAGCATTGGGTGACTCCTTCCGGGGAGGCTGAAGACGGGGTGGCTCCGCCTGCATCGGCGCGAGGCCCCCCATTAGTGACCCCTCGAAGGGGTGAATGGTCACCCAGGCGCTCCCCCACGGCGGGGGAGCCCGGATCTCCGGAAGAGAGAAGGGGATCGCGCGCGCACGCGAGGGCCGCGAATCCCTCACTCAAGTTACCCCGGAGCACTGCCGATAGCCGCCACGTGGACAGCGCGAATGCACCGGTGCTCTCGATCGACGACCTGCTCGTCGAAATGGTTCAGCGGAACGCCTCCGATCTGCACATCACGGTCGGCACGCCGCCGGCGATCCGCGTGCGCGGCGAGCTCGAGCGCCTCGACATGGCGCCGCTGACCCCGGAGCAGACCCAGCAGCTCCTCTACCGCGTCCTCTCGACCGAGCAGCAGAAGACGCTCGAGATCAAGCGTCAGATCGACACCTCGCACGCCGTTCCCGGGCTCGCCCGGTTCCGCGTCAACGTCTACTTCCAGCGCGAGTCGCTCGGCGCCGCCTTCCGCGTGATCCCCGAGGAGCTCAAGAGCCTCGAGGAGCTGCGGCTGCCGCCGTCCCTCGCCGACCTCGCGATGCTCCCGCGCGGCCTCGTCCTCGTCACCGGCCCCACCGGCTCCGGTAAGTCGACGACGCTCGCCGCGATGATCGACGAGGTCAACCGGAAGCGCCACGACCACATCCTCACGATCGAGGATCCGATCGAGTTCGTGCACAGGCACAAGTCGTGCATCGTCAACCAGCGCGAGATCGGGGTCGACGCGATCAGCTTCGCCGAGGGCCTCCGTGCCGCCCTCCGGCAGGACCCGGACGTGATCCTCGTCGGCGAGATGCGCGACCTCGAGACGATCGGGACTGCGCTCACCGCCGCGGAGACGGGCCATCTCGTTCTCGGAACGCTCCACACCTCGAGCGCCCCCGGGACGATCGACCGCGTCATCGACGTGTTCCCCTCCGAGCAGCAGGAGCAGGTCCGGATCATGCTCGCCGGCTCGCTCCAGGGCGTCGTCACCCAGGCGCTCCTGAAGACGGCGGACGGCCAGGGCCGCGTCGCCGCGCTCGAGATCCTGCTCCCCGACGACGCCTGCCGGAACCTGATCCGCCAGGGCAAGGTGGAGCAGCTCTACTCGATCATGCAGACCTCGACGGGTCGCGGGATGATCACGATGGAGCAGTCGCTCGCCCAGCTCGTGCTCCGGAAGGTGATCACGAAGGACGACGCGCTCGAGGTCTCGAGCCGCGGCGACCAGCTCGAGGGCCTGCTCGAGCGCGCCGGGTACATCGAGGAGCCGAAGGACGAAGAGCCCGGCTACGCGGGCCTGAGGGTCGCGACGTGAGCGACGAGCGCACACCGTCGATCTGGAAGCGGGAGATCTCGTTCAAGCGGGGGCCGAAGGCGCCCGGGGACGAGCCCACGCAGGCAGCTGCGACCGCCGGCGACGAGCCCGCCGAGAAGGCTGCGCCGTCGTCCGTCTGGAAGAAGGAGATTTCGCTCCGCCGCAAGTCGAAGGACGAGGAGTCTGCCGCGCCGCCCGTCGAGCCGGCGCCCGTCGCCCTGCCTGTCGCGGAGGCACTGGCCCCCGAGGCTGTAGCTCCCACAACGGAGACGCCCGAGGCGCTGGCTCCCGAGTGGCCGGCCGCACCCGAGCCGGAGGTCGACCACAGCTGGCTGACCCAGCCGCTCGAGGAAGTCTCCGAGCCTGGCTCCGTCGCCCACGAGCCTGTCGCCCCCGAGCCGGTCGCACAGGAGGATCCCGCCTACCCCGTGCTCGAGCTCGTCGAGACCGCCGCGGTGCTCCCGACCGAGCTCGACCCTGCGCTCGTCTTCGAGCCCGAGGAGGCCGCGTTCGCCGTCGACCCAGAGTCGGTGCTCGAGCCCGTTCTCCCTGTCGGGCTCGACGCCGTCGTGCCCGTCGAGCCGGTGGTGCCCGTCGAGCCGGTGGTGCCCGACGAGCCGGTGTGGCCCGTCGAGCCGGTCCTGCCCGCCGAGCCGGTGGCAGCCGCGTTCGAGGCTCCCCTCCCGGATCTGCCCCTCGATCTCCCGGGCCTGTCCGACCTCCCCGACCTCCCGGGACTGTCCGAGGTCGCCGCGGCCGTTGCCGCGCCCGCCGTCGAGGTCGCGGCAGCCGCAGCACCCGACATCTCCGCGCCTGCTCCGAAGGTGCCGTTCTACAAGCGCGAGCTCTCCCTCGGAAAGCCCAAGGCGGACAAGGTCGACAAGCCTGCCAAGGCCCCGAAGGCCGAGCGGCGCAAAGCGCCGAAGGCCGAGAAGCCGAAGCGCGAGCGCCCGCAGAAGGCCGCCGCCGGCTGGGACGAGACGGACGTCCGGACGCCGTTCTACAAGCGGGAGCTCTCGTTCGGCAAGAAGGCGCCGAAGCCGCCGACCGCCGTCGCCACCTCGACCGCTGCCCCTGCTGCCGCTGTCCCCGTCGCGGCCGAGCCGCCGAAGGCCAAGAAGGAGCGGCGCAACGTCACGCTCCCCTCGTTCTCGGTCCCGTCGCGCCGCCCGAAGACGCTCGACTCGAAGGGTGGCGCCAAGAAGCTCGTCGGCCTGAAGATCGGAGCGTCGCAGCTCGCGGCGGCGCGGATCGTCAACGGCGATTCCCCCGAGCTGCTCCAGGCCGTGCGTTCGCCGCTCGACCCGGGGATCGTCGTCGGGGGCGAGCTGCGCGACCCGGAGGCGCTCGCGATCGCGCTCAGGGACTTCTTCAAGGAGCACGGCCTCCCGAAGCGCGGCGTCCGGCTGGGGATCGCGAACAACCGGATCGGTGTCCGGACGTTCGAGGTGACCGGGATCGACGACGACAAGCAGCTTGCGAACGCGATCCGGTTCCGCGCCCAGGAGGTGCTGCCGATCCCGATCGAGGAGGCGGTGCTCGACTACCAGGTGCTCTCCACCTCCGTGGACGAGGAGGGGAACCAGACCCGGCGGGTGCTCCTCGTCGTCGCCTACCGCGAGCTCGTCGACCGCTACCTGCACGCCTGCCGCAAGGCCGGGATCCAGATCGTCGGGATCGACCTCGAGGCGTTCGCGCTCCTCCGCGCGATCGCCGAGCCGCACGATCCCGTCGAGGGGTCGGACCGGGGCGCGCTCGTCGCGGTCTCGGTCGGGCACGAGCGTTCGACGTTCGCGGTCTCGGACGGCCGCACCTGCGAGTTCACCCGCGTGCTCGAGTGGGGCGGCTGGGCCATGAACGTGGCGATCGCCCGCGCGCTCGACCTCGCACCGAGCGAGGCGGAGCCGCTCAAGCGGGCGCTCTCCTTCGCCGGCGTGGATGCGGCGCCGGAAGGCTTCACCCAGGAGCAGCTCGACACCGCGCGCGACGCCGCCAAGCGCCAGCTCCAGTCCTTCGCGCGGGAGCTCGTCTCCTCGCTCCAGTTCTACCAGAACCAGCCGGGATCCCTCGGGATCGGGGAGATCGTCGTCACCGGCGGTACCGCCCACCTTCCCGGGCTCGGCGCCGAGCTCGAGCGCCTGATCGGGGTCCCCGTCCGGGTCGCCGATCCGATGGGGCGCGTCAAGGTCTCGAAGAAGGTGCGCGACCGCGACCAGGTCGGCTCGCTCGCGATCGCGATCGGGCTCGGGATCGAGGACTAGCGCGATGAGAGCGGTCAACCTCCTCCCACGCGACGCGCCCGCCAAGAGCTTCGAGGCCAAGCGCGGCGTCGCGTTCGGCGCCGGCGGCGGCGCCGCCCTCGTCACGGTCGCGCTGACCGCGCTGCTCCTCGGCGCGGGCGGCTCGATCACCGACAAGCAGGCGACCCTCGACTCGCTCAACGCCGAGCTCGCGGCTCTCCCGACCGGCAAGGCCGTCGACCCGAACATCGAGAAGGATGCGGTGCTCGCGACGGAGCTGACGAACCGGATCGGAGCGCTTTCCGAGGCGCTGGGCGCCCGGGTCGCGTGGGACGGCGTCCTCCGCCAGATCTCCCAGGTGCTCCCGGAGGACGTCTGGCTGACGAGCCTCGCCACGACGACCGCGACCGTCGACCCGGCCAACCCGAACGCGCCGCTCGGGGCGAACGGGCTCACGATCACCGGCTCGACCTACTCGCAGAGCGGCGTCGCCCGGCTGCTCTCCCGGCTCTCCGTCGCCCCGCTGCTTGCGAACGTCACCCTCGTCTCCAGCACCACCGCCGAAAGCGGCGCCACCCGGCTCGTCCAGTTCGTGATCTCCGCCGACGTCCGCTCCGCGGGAGCCGCCTCGTGACGAAGAAGAAGCCCTCTCCCCGCAGCCTCTACGCGCTGATGATCGTCGGCCTCCTCCTCTACACGATGGGATTCTGGTTCGTCCTCGTCGCCCCGAAGCGGGCGAGGTCGTCCGAGCTCGGGGGCCAGGTCGCGGCGCTGCAGACCCAGGTCGACGCGGCCCGGATCGCCGCGGCCCCGAAGCCCGACGACACCGCCCCGATTGCCGTCGCGGACATCTTCCGCGTCGCCAAGGCGATGCCTGCCGTCCCCGACATGGGTGGAATCGTGCTCGAGCTCGCCCGGATCGCCGAGGAGACGGGGATCAGCTTCCAGGCGATCACGCCGGCCACCCCCGTGGTCGCGCCCGCGTACACCATCGTCCCGATCGGCCTCGTCTTCGACGGCAACTTCTACGAGCTCTCCGACCTGCTCTTCCGGCTCCGCACGCTCGTGGGCGTGCGCCACGGCGAGCTGCAGGCGACCGGCAGGCTCTTCTCGGTCCAGACGGTCGACTTCTCGGAGTCGGCGGCCGGGTTCCCCGAGATCACCGCCAACCTGACCGTGCACGCGTACGTGTACGGCGCCGCCCCGGCAGCGGCCGGGACAGCTCCCGTCCTGCCCGCCGGCGTCGAGGGCACGACCTCGACCTCGACGGAGACCACGTCCACCACGACGGAGCCCGCCCCGGCGGGTGAGGCGAGCGCCTCGGAGGCCCCCTGATGGCGAAGCGCGTCGATCCAGCGAAGGCCAAGGCGGCCAAGCAGAAGAAGATGGCGATCGGCCTCTGCGTGATGCTCGTCCTCGTGCTTGCGGTGCAGGGCCCGAAGACGCTGAAGATGCTGAAGGGCGCACCGACGCCGTCGCTCGCCGACGCCCCACCCGGCACCGCCGTGCCCGCGGGCCAGGCGGCGCCTCCCACCGCCGCGACGCCGGCGACGCCGACCCCCACGGCAACACCCGCGCCGGCCACGGCAGCGGGCGGCGTCACGGGGACATCGACGGAGCCGCAGGCGGCCGTGCTCGCCGACAGCGACGCCGGCGTGGTCGCCGAGGAGGGCCAGCTGCTCTCGTTCGAGCAGTTCGAGTCGAAGGATCCGTTCAAGCAGCAGGCAGGGGACGTCGTACCTGCTCCGGGCGCGGACGTCCCCGCGGCCGCTCCCAACCCGACCCCGGCCGGCACGACGATCGTCGCCGGCTCCCCGCCCCCGACCGCCTCCGGCGGCGGGATCACCGGGGCGCCCTCCGGCACCCCCGCCGTCACGTCGACCACGCCGGCCGCTGCCAGCGCTCCGCCTGCCGCCCCTGCGGCCTCCACCACGATCCTCGTCAACGGCGAGGTGGCCACCGTCGTCGCCGACACGCCCTTCCCCGAGGCGGAGCCGACGTTCGAGCTGGTCTCGGTCGCGGCGGACGGCAAGTCGGTGCAGATCGGGATCGCGGGCGGCCAGCTCTCCGGCTCCAGCCCCACCGTCAAGCTCGTCCTCGGCAAGAAGCTGACGCTCCAGAACACGGCCGACGGCAGCCGCTACGAGCTGCAGCTGCTCACGGTCGCGGGGTTCGTCACCCCTGCTCCGACCAAGAAGTAGAGCCTCCGCGGGACCGCTCCGTCCGGTCCGGGTCCTAGAGTCGGCGAAACCGACCTGGAGGGAGGCGTGATGGCCGTAACGGAGCACGCGGAAGAGCTGCTGATGATCGAGGAAGCCGACGCCTGGTTCGAGTACCTCGAGTCGACGCGGGGCCAGAACGAGCGCCGCTACGCCGAGGTCGAGCCGTGGGCGTGGGCCCGCCTCTCGCAGCGGCTCCGCGCCGTGCGCGCACGCAGGGCGCGGCTGCGCCCCGCCGCCGCCTGACCCACCCCGCAGCGCCGCTCGGCCTCCGGTGCGCGGCCGCCGGGACTGCTAGCCTGTCTGCAGGCAATGCCTACGTTTTTCCTCATCGACGACGCGCATCCGGCCGCTTCCGCGGCCGTCTCTTTGCGCGCGCCAACAACCCTAGGAGATCCTTTTGTCCCCGTGGTTCCGACGCAAGAACAAGCAGCAGGCAGCCGAGCCCACCCCGGCGCCCGCCACCCCCGCAGCACCGCAGGCCGCAGCACCCGCTAGCGCTCCTGCCCGTTCCACCCGCCAGGGTGGGTCAGAGACCGGATCCGAGACCACCGCGAGCGGCGCCCCCAAGCGCCGGCGCGGCAGCCGTGGCGGCCGAGGTCGCAAGAAGCCCGGCGCCGCCGGTGCCGAAGGCGCGGTCGCGACCGACGAGAAGCCCGCGGCGAAGACGCCCGCGAAGCGCGAGCGCAAGCCCCGCGAGCCCCGTGAGCGCAGCGAGGGCGGCGGCGAGCGCAGCCAGCGCCAGGAGCGCCGCGCGAACGAGAAGACGGGCGACCGCCGCCGCCGGACGCCCCAGAAGCGCGCACCCCTGCCGAAGGCCAAGCGCGAGCTCCTGATCTCCGTCGACGTCGGCGAGCAGCGCGTCGCGATCCTCGAGGACGACCGCGTCGCCGAGGTCTACCTCGAGCGGCCCGAGCGGCGCTCGATCGCCGGGAACATCTATCTCGGCACCGTCGACAACGTCCTGCCCGGGATGGAGGCCGCGTTCGTCGAGATCGGCCTCGAGAAGAACGGCTTCCTCTACGTGGACGAGATCGTCGTCCCCGAGCTCGAGGGCAAGCGCCACCACGGGAAGAAGATCACCGACCTGATCGCCCGCGGCCAGCAGATCATGGTCCAGGCGGTCAAGGACCCGATGAAGACGAAGGGCGCCCGCCTCACGACCGAGATCTCGCTCCCCGGCCGTTTCCTCGTCTTCGTCCCCCAGGGCGAGGGCCTCGGCGTCTCCCGCCGGCTCGAGGACGCGGAGCGCGCGCGCCTGAAGGAGATCATCAAGGACCTCGACGTCAAGGAGGGCGGGATCATCGTCCGCACCGCCGCCGAGGGCGCCTCCGCCGAGGACATCGAGCGCGACCTCGTCTTCCTCCAACGCCTCTGGAAGACCGTGCAGGCGAAGGCGAAGGCCGCGAAGGCCCCGGCGCTCGTCTACCAGGAGGCCGAGCTGCCGCTCCGGATCGTCCGCGACCTCTTCGCGGGCGACTTCGAGAGCGCCGTGATCGACCACGACCGGACCTACAAGCGGATCGTCGGCTACCTGAAGAAGACCTCCCCGCACATGCTCGAGCGGGTGCACCGCTACAAGGAGAAGGAGCCGCTCTTCGAGGGCACCGGCGTCGACGCCGAGATCCGCTCCACGCTCTCGCGCCGTGTCGACCTTCCCTCCGGCGGCTATCTGATCTTCGACTACGCGGAGGCGTTCACCGTCGTCGACGTCAACACCGGCCGGTTCGTCGGCTCGCGCTCGAAGACCTCGGGCGCCCGGCTCGAGGACACGATCACGAAGAACAACCTCGAGGCCGTCAAGGAGGTCGTCCGCCAGCTCCGGCTGCGCGACATCGGCGGGATCATCGTGATCGACTTCATCGACATGGCGAACCCGAAGAACCGGGCCGCCGTCGAGGAGGCGCTCCGGAACGAGCTGGAGCGCGACCGGACGAAGACCTACGTCGTCGAGATCTCCCCGCTCGGGCTCGTCGAGATGACGCGCCAGAACGTGACCGACGGCCCTCGCGAGATCCTGACCAAGAAGTGCCCGACCTGCGACGGCGACGGGATCGTCGTCTCGGAGGCCACGGCCGCGATGGAGGTGGAGCGGCGCCTGCGCACGCTCGCCGCCGGCTCGCGCTCCCAGGCCTTCAAGGTCGAGGTCAACCCGCGCACCGCGGCGCTCCTGATCGGCGCCGGCGCGGGCCGCCTCACCGAGATCGAGGCGGCGTCCAAGAAGCGGTTCTTCTTCGTGCCCAAGGACGGCGCCCACGCCGACCACGTCAACGTGCTCGAGGAGGGCAAGCTCGTCGACCTGCAGCCGGAGGCGCCGATCGCCGAGGGCGCCGAGCTCGAGCTGAAGCTCGTCGAGCTCGCGCGGCACGACGCACATGCCGCCGCGGGCAAGGTGGACGGTGTCGACGTGATCGTCGGCGGCGCCGCCAAGCTCGTCGGCAAGAAGGCCAAGGTGCGCGTCGAGCGGGTGCTCGACGGCTCCGCCTACGCGACGCTGCTCGCGGGCGGCGACGACGCGCCCGACCCGATCACCTTCGAGAGCGAGGCCGAGAAGCCGACCCGCGCCCCCAGCCGAACCAAGAAGCCCGCCGGCGAGGAGGCTGCGGCCGAGCTGGAGACCGACGAGGTCGACGAGACCGAGGCGGCGCAGGACGAGCCGGAGCTCGCGGTCGGCGAGGCCGAGGCCGCGGACGAGGAAGGCGACGAGCTCGAAGACGAGGCCGACGGCGAGACCGCGGAGCCTGCTGCCGACGGTGAGACTCCCGTGAAGAAAAAGACGCGCCGCGGCTCCCGTGGCGGCCGGAACCGGAAGCGCAAGCCGCCGGTGGACGGCGAGACCCCGGCCGACGCCGACGCCGACGCCGACGCTGACGCTGACGGCGTCGACGCCGTGGCCGACAGACGACGACGCGACCGAGCCGGAGGCGTCCGAGAACGGCGCTCCGCGCGCCCCGAGGATTCACGTGCCCGACTTCGACCGCGAGGACGACAGCAAGCCGAAGCCGAAGCCCCGGACCCGGACGCGCGCCGCTGTGGCCGAGCCGCCTGTGGCCGAGCCCGCCGAGGCCGTGGCCGACGACGAGCCGGAAGCAGCGGACGCCGAGGACGGCTCCGACGAGCCCGATGCGAACGGCGACGCGCCGGTCAAGAAGAAGACGCGCCGCGGCTCGCGCGGCGGCCGGAACCGAAAGCGCAAGCCGGTCGAGGCGGGTGTCGGCGCGGCCGGCGCCGCTGTGGCCGCAGACGCGGTCGACGACGAGGCCACCTCGGACGAGGCGACCTCGGATGAGGACGGCATCGCTGCCGTCGCGGACGTGGAGATCGAGGAGAGCCAGCCCGAGGCTGCGGCGACGAACGGCGCCGAACCGTCCGTCGCGCCTGCGGACGAGTCCGACCCTGCCGCCGACGACTCCGGCTCCGACGAGTACGTGCCGATGTCCGAGTGGCTCGACGAGATCGACGCGTAGGCCCGCGCTTCGCTACAATCCTTCGGCTCGCGGGCCTGCGCCCGCGTTTCGCACGCCTATGAGCACTTACGCAATCATCTCCGTCGGTGGCAAGCAGTATCGCGTCCAAGAGGGCGAGAAGCTGCTCGTCGATCGCCTCCCCCACGGGGAGGGGAACACGTTCACCCCGGCCGTCCTCCTGACCGGGGGCGGCGACGGTGGCCCCGATCTCTCGCCGAGCATCACCGTGACGGCGCGCGTCGTCGCCGACGTCAAGGGCGAGAAGATCCGGATCGGCAAGTACCGGCCGAAGAACGGCTACAAGCGGCACAACGGCTTCCGCGCCAGCCTCAGCCAGATCCAGATCGAGTCGATCGGCGGCTCCGGCAAGCGCGCGGCTGCGAAGCCGGCAGCCGAGAAGCCCGCCGCGAAGGCCGAGCAGCCGAAGCAGGCCGCCGCCGAGGCGCCCGCCGCGGCCGAGGTCGAGCACGTCAAGGGGATGCCCGCCGGCTACGAGGAGCTGACGGTTGCGGAGATCAAGTCCGGCTCGGCCGAGTGGAACCGCCCGATGCTCGAGGCGGCCCTCGCGTACGAGCAGGCGAACGCGGCCCGGAAGGGCGCGCTCGCGGCAATCGAGTCGGCTCTGGCCGCGAAGGAGGAGGACAGCTAGATGGCGCACAAGAAGGGTCTCGGCTCCTCCCGGAACGGGCGCGACTCGAACGCGAAGCGGCTCGGCGTCAAGGTCTTCGGCGGCCAGGTCGTCAAGTCGGGCGCGATCATCGTCCGCCAGCGCGGCACGCGCTTCCGCCCGGGTGACGGCGTCGGCCTCGGCCGCGACCACACGATCTTCGCCACCCGCCCCGGCATCGTCGAGTTCCGCACGAGCGGCGAGAAGCGCTTCATCTCCGTCGCCGCGGCCGACGACCAGAGCTAGGCGCCCATGTTTCATGACCGCGCCCGCATCCAGGTGCTGGCGGGTCGCGGCGGCGACGGCGGGCTGAGCTTCCGGCGGGAGAAGCACGTCCCGAAGGGCGGGCCCGACGGCGGCGACGGCGGCAAGGGCGGCGACATCCTCCTCGTCGCGAACAAGGATCTCCGCGACCTCTCGGCGTTCCGCGCGAAGACGAAGTTCAAGGCCGGCCGGGGCGAGCCGGGCCGCGGCGCGCGCAAGCACGGCGCCGACGGGGCGGCGATCGAGATCGAGGTACCCGTCGGCACCCAGGCGTACGGCCCCGACGACGAGCTCGTCGCCGACCTGAAGACGCCCGACGCGCGGGTCGTGCTCGTGCGGGGCGGCAACGGCGGCCGCGGAAACATGAACTTCGCCACGCCGGTGCGGCAGACCCCGCGCTTCGCCGAGGTCGGCGACCCGGGAGAGGAGTCGGAGCTGGAGCTGCGCCTGAAGCTGCTCGCCGACGCCGCCCTCGCCGGGCTCCCGAACGCGGGCAAGTCCTCGCTCCTGCGCCGGATCTCGAACGCGAAGCCGAAGGTGGCCGAGTACCCGTTCACGACTCTCGCGCCGGTGCTCGGCACCGTCGAGGCCCCGGACGGCGCCCAGCTCACGGTCGCGGACGTGCCCGGCCTGATCGAGGGCGCGAGCGAGGGGATCGGGCTCGGGCACGAGTTTCTCGCCCACCTCGAGCGCGCCCGCTTGCTCCTGCACGTGATCGACGCGGCCGGCGACGACGACATCGAGGAGCGCTTCCGCACGATCGACAAGGAGCTCGCGCTCTACGGAGCAGGCCTCGACGAGCGGCCGCAGGCGATCGTGCTGAACAAGATCGACCTGCTCCAGGAGGATCCCGTCTTCCCCGTCGAGGACGAGCGGATCGTCGCGGTCTTCCGCGTCTCCGCGGCGACCGGCGCCGGGATCGAGGAGCTGAAGCGGACGCTCTTCACGCTCGTCCCGCCCGCGCCGCCGCCCGCCGCCGACGAGGAGGAGCAGGAGCGGCCGGAGTTCCTCGAGTACCGCCCCCAGCCGGCCGCCCGGCGCAAGTACCGGATCTACCGCACCGACCGCGGCTTCCGGGTGATGGGCGAGGCGCCGACGGGCGAGGAGCTGGAGCGCGCGCTCGCGCAGGCCGGGGCGCGCACCGGCCAGGAGATCGAGGTCGGCGACGAGTCCTTCGAATGGGAGTGGTCCGGGGGATCCTGGGCGGGCGCTTCGACCCGCCGCACCTCGGCCACGCAGCCCTCGCCCGGACGGCGATCGAGCGGTTCGGAATCGACGACCTCCGCGTCACCGTGGTCGAGGACGCCGCCCACAAGGCGTCCGTCGCACCCGCGGAGGATCGCCTCGCGATGGCGCGGCTCGCCTTCGCCGACCTCGACGCGACGGTGACGCTCGAGCCGGCGCGCTACACCGTGGACGCGCTCGAGGCCTACGGGCTCGACGATCCCGTCTTCCTCGTCGGCGCCGACGAGCTCGCCGCCTTCCAGGCCTGGAAGCAGCCCGAGCGGGTGCTCGAGCTGGCGCGGCTCGGCGTCGCCACCCGGCCCGGCTACCCGCTCGCGGAGAGCTCCGAGCGGATCGAGCCGTTCGAGCTGGAGCCGCACCCCGTCTCCTCGTCCGAGATCCGCGCCCGGGTCGGCCGCGGCGAGCGCCCGGACGGCCTCGTCGACCCGGCCGTCGCCGCCTACATCGAGGCCCACGGCCTCTA
Source organism: uncultured Gaiellaceae bacterium (assembly GCA_963846665.1). Classification (GTDB taxonomy): domain Bacteria; phylum Actinomycetota; class Thermoleophilia; order Gaiellales; family Gaiellaceae; genus Gaiellasilicea. The sequence goes on along the minus strand of CAWJWW010000002.1, from coordinate 1,373,057 downwards.
CCGGGACGCCTGACATCCGGCAGACGCGGCTACACTGATGACTCTGAGCTCTCTCGAACAAGCACGCCGGATCGCCGCTCTCGCCCAGGAGAAGCTGGCGGACAACGTCGTCATCCTCGACATGCGGCCCGTCTGCGTCTACACGGACTTCTTCGTGCTCGCGACGGGGCGGAACAGCCGGCAGACGAAGGCGATCGTGGACGAGATCTACACGACGCTGAAGGCCGAGGCGGGGCTGACGCCGCGTTCGACCGACGGCGCCCGCGAGGCGGAGTGGATCATCGCCGACTACCTCGACGTCGTCCTCCACGTCTTCACGCAGGAGACGCGCGAGTTCTACCGGCTCGAGGACCTCTGGGGCGACGTCCCCGCGGTCGACGTCGAAGCCGCGACTGCCTGACCCATCTCGCCCCGGCGGCCTACCCCCGCAACCGTGGGTCGAGCAGGACCTGGATCGCGTCGACGAGGAGGTTGAGGACGACGATCGCGGCGCCGATCGCGAGGATCACGCCGAGGATCAGCGGCAGGTCGAACGCAACGCCCTCCACGTTCAGGGCCTGCACCGTCCGGGCGCCGAGGCCCGGCAGCCCGAAGACGGACTCGACGAAGACCGCCATCCCTGTGGCGAGGCCGATGTCCATCCCGGCCATCGTGACGAGCGGAGGCAGGCCGTTCCGAAGCGCGTGCCGCCGGAGGACGCGACCCTCGGACGCACCCTTCGCGCGCGCCGTGCGGATGTAGGGCTCCTCGAGCGTGTCGAGCATCCTCGAGCGCGTCAGCCGGAGGTAGAGCGCCGTGAAGAAGAGCCCGAACGTGATCCAGGGGAGGAGCAGGTGCTCGGCCCAGTCGACAGGTCCGCCGCAGGGGGTCCCGACGATCCCGAAGCCCGTCCGCGCGTAGAGCGTGTCGTGCCCGAACAGGCTGCAGTAGCCGCTCTCGGGCAGGATCCCCCAGCGCTTGCCCACGAAGAGCTGGAGGACGAGCGCGAGCACGAGCGGGTGGATCGCGATCGCGCTCGTCGAGAACGCGGCGGTGAGCCGGTCGAAGATCGAATCGGGCCGCCTCGCCGCAGCGACGCCGAGCGGAACCGCCACGAGCGCGAGGAAGACGAGCCCGCCGAGCGCGAGCGAGCCGGTGACGCGAGCCGCGGCCACGACGGTCGGCCCGACCGGCAGGCCGGTCACCGTGCCGTCGGGCGCCCGCTCGACCGCCGACCAGGAGTAGCCGAGGTCGCCGTGCGCGAGCCGGCCGACGTAGGCGCGTGAACTGGGAGAAGACCGAGCGGTCGACCCCGAGGGCTGCCCGGGCATCCGCGATGTCCTCCGGCGTCGCATGGCGGAGATCGAGGAGAAACGCTGCGGGCTCGGTCGGGACCGCGTAGAAGAGCGCGAACGAGACGAGCGCGAGCAGGACGAGCAGACCGGCTCCCACGGCCGCCCGCCGGACGAGGTAGCCGAGCGCGCCGGTCATCGCTGCTGTGTCCTCGCGCCGACCGCATCGCCGAGCAGCTCGCCGAGCCGGCTCAGAGCGAGCACGGTTACGAAGATCGCTGCGATCGGAAGGGCGGTCGTCCACGGCTGGAAGGCGCTCCCGCCTGTCCGGGTCGGCGAGAACGCCGTCCCCCAGGCCGACGAGAGGAGCGAGCCCCAGCTCGCGGTCGGGAGCGAGATCCCCGCGTTCAGGAAGCTCATCCCGGCCTCGAGCGTGATGTTGGTCGCGACCATCAGCGTCCCGTAGACGAGCAGCTCGGGGAGCACGTGCGGGAGCAGGTGGGTGCGGGCGATCCGCAGCCGCGAGGCCCCGATCATCTCGGCGGCCTCCACGAACTCGCGTCGCCGCAGCGAGCGCACCTGGGCCCGCACCAGCCGCGCCGGGTAGAACCAGGTGAAGAGCCCGATCAGGACGATGAGCGTCAGGACGCCCGGCTCCAGGACGCCGAGCGTCACCGCGTCGAGCGGGTTCTCGATGTTCCCGAGCAGGATCAGGAGCAGGAGCAGCGGGAACGCCATCGCGAGCTCGGTCAGGCGGGAGATGATTGCGTCGACCCAGCCGCCGAAGAGCCCTGCGACCGTGCCGAAGAACGCGCCGAGCAGCCCGGCGAGCACGGCGCCGCCGATCGCGACCGAGAGCGAGACCCGCCCGCCGTAGAGGATCCGGAGGAAGAGGTCCCGGCCGAGCACGTCGGCGCCGCCGAGCACGAGCACTGTCGTCGGCGTCCCTGCCGGCGGCGGCAGCAGGTCGCCGGTGTCCTCGTCGATCGCCGCGCTCGTCGTCGCGGGGATGCGGGTGAAGGGCGGCACCGGTGCCAGCGAGGGGTCGACGGCGTAGGGGAGGGGGTCGTTCGGCCCGTGCCCGAGCAGATGCGCCGCGACCGGCGCGCCCACCGTCACTGCGCCGACGATCAGCACGACCGCGAGCAGGCTCGAGAGCCCGCCCCGACCGGCCACGAGCCGGCGCAGCGTCGAGCGCGACCGGAGCGCCGCCGGCGTCGTCCCACGCTCGATCGTCCTCTCGTCGGCCACGTCCTCGGACTGAGACGCTGCTCACCCGAAAAAGACGGGCAGCGGCTAGAATCGGTGCGTTCCCAGGGGCCATAGCTCAGCTGGGAGAGCGTCTGGCTGGCAGCCAGAAGGTCGCCGGTTCGAGCCCGGCTGGCTCCATTGATGGCGCAAGATCGGAATCTGCCGAGCAGATTCCGATCGCGCCCAGGCCCGCCGGAGCGCGTCGCGCGATTCGACGCGGTCAGACTACTGACGTTCCGTCGCGAAGCCCCTGAAGGGGCTCCTCCGGAGCCCGCGTCGCTCGATCGGTTGGCGCAGGATCGGAATCTGCCGAGCAGATTCCGATCGCGCGAAGACCCCTGAAGGGGCTCCTCCGGAGCCCGCCTCGCTCGATTTGTGGGCGTAGGATCGGAATATCCCGGCGTGCCGTCTGCGCGATGTGCGACGCTACGAGGGATGAACCGGCAGTTCACGCTCGCGGCTCGCCCCGTCGGGTTCCCCAAGGAGAGCGACTTCGAGGCTCGTCGAGACGCCGATGCCGGAGCCGGGGCCGGGGGAGGTGCTCGTCCGGACGCAGTGGCTCTCGGTCGACCCGTACATGCGCGGGCGGATGAGCGAGGCGCGCTCGTACGCGAAGCCCGTGGGGATCGGCGAGGTGATGACGGGCGGCGCCGTCGGCGTCGTCGTCGAGAGCAACGACGAGCGCTTCGCGCCGGGCGAGACCGTGGTCGGGGAGCTGGGCTGGCAGGAGCACGCCGTCGTCCGCGGCGGCGCCATCCGCAACGTCGACACCGAGCTTGCGCCCCGCCTCGAACTACCTGAGCGTGCTCGGCCTGACCGGGCTGACCGCCTGGTTCGGCCTCTTCGACGTCGGGCGGCCGAAGCCCGGCGACACCGTCGTCGTCTCGGGCGCCGCCGGCGCCGTCGGCCAGATCGTCGGCCAGCTCGCGCGGATCGCCGGCTGCCGCACCGTCGGGATCGCGGGCGGCCCGGAGAAGGTCGCCGACCTGACCGGGCTCTACGGCTACGACGTCGGGATCGACTACAAGGCGGACGACGTCGGCGCGGCGCTCAAGGACGCCTGCCCGAAGGGCGTCGACGTCTACTTCGACAACGTCGGGGGCGAGATCTCCGAGGCGGTCTTCCGGCGGCTCGCGGTCGGCGCCCGGATCGCGATCTGCGGCCAGATTTCCCAGTACAACCTGACCGAGCCCGAGCTCGCCCCGCGCAGCCTCGGCTTCACGATCGTCTTCCGCTGCACGATCCAGGGCTTCCTCGTCCGCGACTACGTCCACCGCTTCGACGAGGGGCTGCAGCGCCTCGGCGGGCTGCTCGCAGCGGGGCGGCTCCAGCACCGCGAGCACGTGACCGAGGGATTCGAGAACACCCCCGCCGCGTTCATCGGGATGCTCCGCGGCGAGAACCACGGCAAGGCGCTCGTCAAGCTCTAGGCGACGGGGACGCCGGCGTCGGCGAGCAGCTGCCGCAGCATCAGCGCGTTCGCGGGCGCCTGGGCGACGAGCCCCTTCTGCGGGTCGCCGGCGATCTCGTACGGGTCGAGCCCCTCGATCCCGCCGAAGCCGGGCATGTCCGAGCGGCCGTTGTTGTTGAACATCGCGTAGACCGACTCGGCCTCGCCCGCGAGCTCGCGCAGCGGCTCGACCCACTCGGCGCAGCTCGTCCCAGGAGTAGAGGTGGTCGAAGCGGTCGGCGGCGCTGCCCGTGCGCTTGTTCCAGGTGCCCGCGTTCCGGCCGTGCAGGCGCAGGTAGGCGGTCGGCGAGGTGGCCGCGACGACGGTCGGGACGAGGTTCTTCGCCTCGGTGCGCGGCGCGTCCACGATCACGTAGGTGAGCCCGCGCTCCTCGAGGAAGCGGAGCGTCTCGGCGCGGTTCTCCTCGTCGAGCCAGCTCCGGTGGCGGAACTCGATCAGGAGCTCGTCGCCCGGGAGCTGCTCCTGCGCCCACTCGATGTACTCGAGCGACGCCGGCTTGTGCACGACGTAGGAGGGGAACTGGAGCAGGATCCCGCCCAGCTTCCCGGTCATCCGCAGCGGCTCGAGCGGCGCTCGCGAAGCGGCGAAAGACCTCGGCGCGGAGCTCCCGGGACGGGCGGTCGACGCGGCCGCGCTCGTCCACCGGCATCGCGTCGCGCAGGTCCTCCGGCATCGCCTCCAGCTTGACCGGGTGGCGCGTCATCAGGCCGAACGCCTTCACGTGCATCGTGAACCCGTCGGGCAGGCGCTCCGCCCAGGTGCCGACGAGCTGGGCGTCCGGGAGCCGGTAGTAGGTCGAGTTCGCCTCGACGGTGCCGAAGCGGTCGGTGTAGTAGCGAAGGCGTTCCTCGGCCGAGCGGACACCCGGCGGGTACCAGACCTTCGTCAGCGTCTCGTCCGCCCAGGAGCACGTGCCGAGGCGGACGGTCGCGGTCATGGCGCGATCGTATGCCGGGCCGGGCCGGGGCCGCATCGCTGCAGGCCCCGGCACCGGCTCGACGAGGTGCTAGCGCGCGAGGATCGTGAACGTGCGCTGGATCAGCAGCCCGCCGCCGCTGAAGATGTTCGCGGTCACGTTCGCGGTGTAGGTGTGACCCTTCACCGGCCGGAAGCGGTTCAGCGTCGCCTTCGCGGTCGCGTCGATCAGGAAGACCGACTGCGGCTGCGACTCGGCGACGAGCCGGCCCTTCTCGACGACGTTGATCGTGAAGCCGACGGTCTCCCCGGCCTGCGAGCCTGCCCCGTACTGGCGCAGCGGCACGGTGACGACCGGGTTGATCTTGCCGGCCTTGACGGTGACGATCGGGTTGCGGATGTCGACCGTCTTCGCCAGGGACGTCCAGCGGCGGAGCGCCGGCTTGGCGACTCCCGCCTTCGTCTTGAGCCCGCTCTGCCACTCGCTCGTGGCGTGGTCGCGGAAGACGAACCAGACGAACATGTCGACGCGCGCGTCCTTCTTGGCGATCGTCAGCGCCTGGCCGAGGTACGAGGCCTGCGCCGAGCGGGAGACGCCCTGCGGCTCGCCGTCGGCCTTGACCTCGTGGCCGTACTCGGTGATCCAGAGCCGGACGTTCTTGCGCTTGAACCACTTGTCCAGATCCTTCTCGAACCGCGGGTACGACGTGAGGGTGACGTTCGGGTAGCGCACCTGCTGGGTCGGCTTCTGGCTGACCGGGAAGGGATACGGATGCTGCGCCCACGCGTCGAACTTGAGGCGCGGGTTGGCCGCCGCGACGAGCTGCGCGAAGCGGCCCGGCGAGTGCGTGTCCGTCTGGCCCTTGATCACCTTGTCGCGACCGTGCGAGGAGGTCTCACCGAGCCCGACGAGGGCGCGGGAGTTCCCCTTCTTGATCCCGGTGTAGGCGGCGGCCGCGAGCTTCGCGTAGAGGCGCGGGCCGACCGACTTGCCCTTCTTGTCGAACTGGGGCGCCAGGAACAGGTTCAGGTTCGACTCGTTCCAGACCGTGTAGAAGCGGACGAACGGGAAGCCCGGGTAGCGGCCGGAGTAGCGGGCCGCGAGCGCGCGGGAGAAGTTCGTCAGGTCTGCCAGCTTCGTCGGGAGGAAGTTCGGCGTCTTGCCGCCGTTCGCCCACTTCGGCGTGCCCCAGATCGTCAGCAGCACCTCCATGTCCCGCGCCTGCGCGTTCCGGATCAGCTCGTCGAGGTCGTTGAGCTTGTAGGCGGGGTCGAACGGGTTGGCGGCGTTCGCCGGGCGGGTGGGGGCGACGTTCGCCCAGGTGACGAGCGAGCGGACGATGTTCGCGTTCGCGTCCTTCGCCGAGTCGAGCATCGTCAGGCGCTGGTCGTCCCACCGGAAACTTGGATCGTCGTGGAACCCGACGTACATCCGCGGCGCGGCGGCGGCCACGGCGGGAACGAGCAGCAGCACCGAGGCGGCCGCAACGAGGAACTGGGCGAATCGTTTCACAGGCATCTCTCCTTTGGCTGGACCACGGGACGGTAGCGCGGGCCCTGTGTGGGTCGTGTAAGGACGCGCGAATCCGGCCGGCTCAGCGCTCAGGCAGCGCTGCGGAGCGCTTCGATCTCGCGCGAGACCGCGAGCCGCTCGAGGGCCTGGCCCTCGATCTGGCGCACCCGCTCGCGGGTCAGCCCCATCGTGCGCCCGATCTGCTCGAGCGACATCGGCTCCTCGTTCGCGAGCCCGTAGCGGAGCCGGAGCACGTCCTGCTCCCGCGGCGGCAGGGTCTCGAGCGCGCGGTGGAGGGTGTCCTCGGTGAGGCTGATCTCGACCTCGGCCTCGACGCCCTCCTGCGTGCCGCCGATCAGGTCACCGATCGAGGCGTCGTTGTCGTCGCCGAGCGGCTTGTCCAGGCTCGTGACCGCGCGGGCCGCCTGCCGCACCTCCTTCAGGTGCTTGAGCGAGACCTTGGCGGCAGTGGCGACCTCGTCGTCTGTCGCCGGCCGCCCCAGCTTCGCCTGGAGCTCGCGCTCGGCCCGGCCGATCCGCGTCTCGCGCTCGGCGATGTGGACGGGGATCCGGATCGTGCGCGACTTGTTCGCGACGCCGCGCTGCACGGCCTGGCGGATCCACCACGTCGCATAGGTGGAGAACTTGAAGCCCCGGCGCCAGTCGAACTTCTCGGCGGCGCGGATCAGGCCGATCACGCCCTCCTGGATCAGGTCGAGGAGCGAGAGGCCGTGACCCTGGTACTTCTTCGCGATCGAGACGACGAGCCGCAGGTTCGAGTTGATCATCCGCTCCTTCGCCTGCAGGTCGCCCTGCTCGATCTTCTTGGCGAGCTCGACCTCCTCCGCCGCGGTCAGGAGCGGATAGCGCCCCGCCTCGTTCAGGAAGAGCTGCAGCGAGTCGGTCGTCGCGGTCGCGAGGTCGCCGTTGACATAGACGGGATCCTCGGTCTTCTCGACCCGCCCACAGTCGTCGGAGAGCGTGATGTTCCGCTCCTCGAGCTCCTGGTAGAGCGCCTCGAGCTCGTCCTCGTGCAGCTCCAGATCCTGGACCGCGGCGCTGAACTCGGACAGGTTGAGGCATCCGGCTTCCTCGCCGGCCTCGATCAGCGGCGCAAGGGGCTCACGACTCATGGACGCTCTCTGCCCCGGAATCCCCCGGCTCTAACCCCGCGGAGGCCGGCTTATCCCTTTGCGTACACTTCCCGCGTGCTCTGGGAGATCGTCTTCATGCTCGTGATCCTGAAGATTCCGGTCGTCTACCTCTGCGGGGTCGTCTGGTGGGCGATCCGCGCCGAGCCGCTCCCGCTCGAGGGCGCCGGCGCGCCCGCATCGCTGGGGCCGCCTCCCGGGCGCGACCCCGACTGCGGCTGGCGACGCCCGCGCCGTCCGGCTCCTCGCGGCGGCCGCTCCGTCGGCGCCAGGCGCGCCGCGCAGGCCCGCGCTCAGGCTAAGCTCGCGCGGTGAGCACCGTTCCCGCCCGAGAGCAGTACGGAGCCCGCGAGACGATCGCGGGCCTGCTCGCGACGGTCGCGATCGCCGCAGCGGCGATCGGCGTCGCCTACCGGCCCGTCCGGATCATCCCCTTCGCGGTCGTGCTCGCCCTCGTGGCGACGCGAATGACGAACCGGTACCACCGGCTCGCGGGATTCGCGGTCGGCGCGGTCGTCGTCGCCTGGGTGCTCGGGATGTCGATCGCGGTTCTGACGAAGCACCCGCTCTTCTAGGGCCGCCCTGCTGCTTCAATGGGTGGCGTGACGCCTGACGTCGATGGCCTGAACGCCGGCTACGCGAGCTCGCTCCTCGAGGAGTACCTGGAGAACCCGGACGCGGTTCCGGCGGAATGGCGCGCGCTCTTCGAGGGCGCCGACTCCAGCCTCGTCGCTGCGCTCCCCGGCCTTCAGCGCCTGCTCGACGCGCGCTCTGCCGACGGGAACGGGGCCGACGGAACGGGGCCGACGGGAACGGGGCCGACGGGAACGGCAACGGGGTCGCACCGGCCGTCGCGACGCCGCCGGCGCCGTGCCTCCCAAGGCGCCCGCTGCCGAAGCGTCTGCGCCCGCCGTCGACGAGACGCTGCTCGGCGGGGTCGCCGCGGCGATGGCGCTCGTCAAGGCGCACCGGATGCACGGTCATCTCTCGGCGCGGCTCGACCCGCTCGGCTCCGAGCCGATGGGCGACCCGGCGCTCGACGAGCTCAGGCTGATCCCGCCGCTGACCCCCGAGCTCCAGGCCCGGATCCCCAGCTCCGTCCTCCGCGTCCATGTCGGCGGCCCGACCCTGCTCGAGGCGCTGCCCGCGCTGCGCGAGGTCTACTGCGGCACGATCGCCTACGAGATCGAGCACATCTCCGACCACGCCGAGCGCGTCTGGCTCCGGCAGGCGATCGAGTCGGGCCGCTACCGGCGGCCGCTCCCGCCGGGCGAACGCAAGCAGCTGCTCGCGCGGCTCGCCCAGGCCGAGGGGTTCGAGCAGTACCTGCGCAAGAGCTTCCTCGGCCAGAAGCAGTTCTCGCTCGAGGGGCTCGACGCGATGATGCCGATGCTCGACGAGGCGATCGAGCAGGCCGCCGCCGCCGGCGCCCACGAGATCGTGCTCGGAATGGCCCACCGCGGCCGCCTCAACGTCCTCGCCCACACGACCGGGCACCCCTACATCTCGATCCTGCGCGAGTTCGAGGGCGAGCGGACGATCGACGCGATCGTCGCGGACGACGAGGGCGGCACCGGCGACGTCAAGTACCACCTGCCGGCGACCGGCACCCGCGCCACGGAGAACGGAGAGGTGACGATCACCCTGGCTCCGAACCCGAGCCATCTCGAGGCCGTCGACCCCGTGATCGAGGGCTGGGTCCGGGCCGAGCAGACCGACCGCACCGCCGGCGCCGGGATCCACGACCCGTCGGTGGCGCTGCCGATCCTGATCCACGGCGACGCGTCCTTCGCGGGCCAGGGCGTCGTCGCCGAGACCCTGAACCTCTCGAACCTCGACGGCTACACGACCGGCGGGACGCTCCACATCATCTCGAACAACCAGGTCGGGTTCACGACCGATCCGAACGAGGGCCGCTCGACCCGCTACTCGAGCGACCTCGCCAAGGGCTTCGACATCCCGATCATCCACGTCAACGCCGACGACCCCGAGGCGGCGATCTCCGCCGTCCGGCTCGCCCTCGCCTACCGGCAGGAGTTCGGGCACGACGTCGTGATCGACCTCGTCGGCTACCGCCGGCTCGGCCACCAGGAGACGGACGAGGCCGCGTACACGCAGCCGCTCCAGGCGGCGCGGATCGCCGGCCACCCGACCGCGCGCGAGCAGTACGCGGCGCTGCTCGTCGAGGAGGGAGTGCTGACGGCCGACGAGGCGGACGACGTCTTCGCGCGCACGCAGGCCGAGCTCCGCTCCGCGCACGAGGAGCTGAAGGAATCGTTCCTGCAGCCGCGGGCGCCCCGGGAGGGCAGGATCCCGCCCGACACCGGCGGCGCGGTCGTCACCGCAGTCCCGGAGGAGCGGCTGCGCGAGCTGAACGAGCAGCTGCTCGAGGTGCCCGAGGGCTTCGAGGTGCATCCCAAGCTCGTCAAGCAACTGGAGCGCCGCCGCACCGCGCTCGCCGAGGGCGGGATCGACTGGGGCCACGCCGAGTCCCTCGCGCTCGGCAGCCTCCTCGTCGAGGGGATCCCGGTCCGGCTCTCCGGCCAGGACAGCGAGCGCGGCACCTTCGCGCACCGGCACGCCGTCCTTCACGACCCGAACACGGGCGAGCTGCACGTCCCGCTCCAGCACCTGCCCGACGCGGGCGCCTCGTTCGAGATCTACAACTCGCCGCTCTCCGAGTACGCCTGCCTCGGCTTCGAGTACGGCTACTCGGTCGCGGCCCCGGACTCGCTCGTGCTCTGGGAGGCGCAGTTCGGCGACTTCGTCAACGGCGCCCAGATCGTGATCGACCAGTTCCTCGTCGCGGGGCTCTCGAAGTGGCAGCAGACGTCCCGGCTGAGCCTGCTGCTCCCGCACGGCTACGAGGGCAACGGCCCCGAGCACTCCTCCGCGAAGCTCGAGCGCTTCCTCCAGCTCGCCGCCCAGGAGAACATCCGCGTCGCCAACTGCACCACCGCCGCCCAGTTCTTCCACCTGCTCCGGCGCCAGGCGCTCGACGCGACGCCGCGGCCGCTCGTCGTGATGACGCCGAAGGGCCTGCTCCGGCTGAAGCAGGCCTCCTCCGCGCTCGCCGACCTCGCGGAGGGACGCTTCGAGCAGCTGCTCGACGACCCCGACGTCACCGACCGCGACCGGGTCCGGCGCCTCGTCCTCTGCTCGGGCAAGGTCTACTACGACATCGCCGGGCACGAGGAGCGCGCAGCGGCCGACACCGTCGCGATCGCCCGGATCGAGCAGCTCTATCCGTTCCCGGTCGAGAGCGCCGCCGAGCTGACCGCCGCCTACCCGGCGCTCGAGGAGATCGTCTGGGTCCAGGAGGAGCCGCAGAACATGGGGGCGTGGCGCTCGATCCGGCACCGGCTCGAGGGCGCGGCGCCCGACGGCGTCCCCGTCCGCTTCATCGGCCGCCCCTGGCGCGCCAGCCCGAGCGAGGGCTACCCGACGGCCCACCTGCTCGAGCAGGACAGGATCGTCCGAGAGGCGATTGGGGCAGCTCTAGCGGGGCCGGCGGCCGCGGGCGAGCAGCGCCGCGGCGAGCTTCGGGCCGTGCGTCCGCGTCGCCTGCAGCACCTGCTTGCGCTGCTTGGGCGGGAGCCGCCGCCAGAGCTCGAAGGCGGTGAGGGCGATCCCGACGGGATTCGTGGGGCGGATCCGCGGCACGCGTCGATCGTAGCGGCTAGCGAGCGGTCGCGACCGCGGCCATCGTGCCGGCCGTGCTCACGGCCGTCGTTGCCGCGGCCCCGGTCGTGGTCGTCGCTGCTCTCCGGCCGGCGCGCGGCGTCCGGGCAAACGCCCGCGAGTGTCCGCTCGACCTCGGCCGCGGCCGGGTCGACGACGAGGGTGAGGGCCTCCGGGGCCGGGCGGCGACCGGGCGGCCACCGGGGCGGCGGCGTCGGGCTGTGCCGGTGTTGGAGCGGGTGTCGGTGCCGGTGCCGGTGTCGGTGCCGGGGCAGGCGCCGGAGTGGGGGCGGGGACGGGAACGGGGGCGGAAGCCGGCTTGGGCGAGGCGCTCCGCTTCGTCGCCGGAACGGGTGCGGTCACGCGGACCGAGGCGAGTTGGCTGGGCGCTGCAGGACTGGTCGACGCAGGACCGGCGGGCGCGGGGCTCACGCGCGCCGGGGCGGCCGGGCGGGCAGGCGCACGTGTCGGCCGGGGAGCCTGTGGGGCCGGGAGCCGGACGTGCACCACGGGAGCGGGGGCGGCAAGGGGCGCTGCGACGGCGAGTGGCTGCCGCTCGGGCAGCTGGAAGAGCGTCCACGGCAGCGCCACGGCACCTGCCACACCCCCCAGCACCAGGATCGCTGTCAGAGCCTTCGCTGCGATCGATCTCATGTTCCCCTCCCCTCCTGCCGATACCTCGTATGAGGGATATCGGCAGGAAGTGGGGAAAGCTGAAGGATGTTCGGAAGTTTCAGGATCAAGCTCGTCGCGGCGCTGCTCGTGCTGGCGCTGCTCCCGCTCACGGCTGCCTACTGGAGCTTCGGGACGATCTCCGACCGCAGCGTCACGAGCACCGCGGACACGCGCCTCGAGGCCGGGCTGCGGGCCGCGGTCGCGGCGTACGACGACGAGCGCCGCGCCGCGGCCACCAAGGCCGAGGCTCTCGCCCGCAACCCCGCGTTCCAGGCCGCGCTCGCCCAGCGAGACCGTCCGGCACTCGAGAAGCTCCTCCTTTCGGCGCCCGAGCTGCGGATCGAGACCGTCGACGGCTTCAGCGTCGGGCGGGTGCCGCCGCTCGCCGCAGAGAGCACCGTTGCGCTCGTCGGGCCAGAGCGTCGGGCCGGCACCATCGTCGCCAGCGTCCCGATCGACGCCGGCCTGGCGCGGCGCCTCCAGGCGCGCTCCGGGCTCAGTGCCCCCGACCAGATCGTCACGGTCGTCCGCGGGCGGATCGACGGCTCCGGCTCCGGGTCGCTCCTGGGGCAGATCGGGCACACGGGCGGCCGGATCGCGACGGCCAGAGTCGGCGGCGACGGACTTCAGGGTCGTCACCGTCCCCTTGCTCCGCGAGCCGCAGGTCTCGGTCGGCGCCGTCACTCCCATGAGCGCAATCGCGGCCGAGCAGTCGTCCGTCAAGACGCGGCTCGTCGCCGGCCTCCTCGCGTCCCTCCTCCTGATGGCCCTCGTCGCGTTCGCGGCGGCGCGCTCGATCGCCGGCGCGCTCGAGCGGCTCGTCGCCGCCGCCAACTCGATCGCCGAGGGCCGCTTCGACCAGCGCGTGCCGGTCCGCGGCCGCGACGAGCTCGCCGCGCTCGGCACCGCGTTCAACCGGATGGCGGCCCAGCTCGAGGCGCGGGTCGCCGACCTCGACGACGAGCGGCAGCGGCTGCGGGAGGCGAACGCCCGCTTCGGCGACGCGCTCGCGGCCACGCTCGACCCGAGCCAGCTGCGGGCCGTGATCGTCGAGACGGCCGTGGAGGCGACCGGGGCAGAGGGGGGAGTCCTCCGCGACCTCGACGGCTCGGTGCTCCGCTTCGGCGATGTCTCCGCCGGGCCGGGGCGGCTCGAGCTGGAGCTGACGGCGGGACGGGCCAACTTCGGCACGCTCGTGCTCCACGCGACCTCGTTCGACACCGATGCGGCTCTGACCGCCGCCTCGCTCGCGGGCCAGGCCGTGATCGCGCTCGAGAACGCCCGCCAGCACGAGATCGTGGAGCGGCAGGCCCTCGTCGACGCGTTGACCGGGCTCGCGAACCGCCGCCAGGGCGACGGGGCGCTTGCGACGGAGCTCGCCCGGACGGCCCGCCTCGGCGGTTCCGTCGGGCTGATCCTCGCCGACCTCGACGACTTCAAGGCCGTCAACGACCTGCACGGCCACCAGACCGGCGACCTCGTCCTCCGCGTGTTCGCGGACACGCTGCGCGAGACCGTCCGCGAGATCGACGTCGCGATCCGGTGGGGCGGCGAGGAGTTCGCCGTCGTGCTCCCCGGCGCGGATGCCGACGAGGCTGCCCAGGTCGCCGAGCGGATCAGGGCCGGCCTCCGCGAGCGTCCGCTGATCTCCGCCGACGGTGTTCCCCTGCGGGTGACCTCCAGCTTCGGCGTCGCGTCCGCGGCCGGCGAGGTCGCCGTCGAGGATCTCGTCGCCGCCGCCGACGATGCTCTCTACCGCGCGAAGCGGGCCGGGAAGGACCGCGTCGACGTCACCGCGCGCATTCCCGCCGGAGCCTGAGACCCCTCACAGACCCGTTACAATCCCGACGTTGCACGACGACCCGCCCCCGACCACGGAGAACCAGATGCCGGTGGAGACCCCTTCGCTCTTCGCACGCGTGATCCAGGATCACCTGGAGTTGAAGCGGCGGAACGCCGAGCTGGAGCAGAACATGCCGCTCGAGCGCTACCACGCCGAGGATCCTTTCGAGAACCACCCCCTCTTCAAGACGGAGGAGCAGGCCCGGATCGAGGAGACGATGGACGGCGTCCCGGCCGTGCAGCTCGACTCGTCGGCGCTCGCCTGGCCCGGGGAGGAGACGACGACCACGCCCGAGGCCGCCGAGCCCGAGGCCGCCGTGCCCGAGGCCGACCCCGTCGAGGACAGCGGGCTCTGGAGCAAGTCGCGCGACTTCGACTGGGGCGACTGAGCTAGCCCGCCCCGCGGGCGCCTCAGCTCGCGGATCCGCTCTGCTCGCGCGTCGTCGGCGCGAGCGTGTCCGCGTGGAGGCTGTGCGCGAGCCGCCGGAACGGGCCGTCGACCGCGAGCAGCTCGAGCTCGGCGCCGCGCTGCACGATGCGGCCGTGCTCGACGACGAGGATCTCGTCCGCACGGCGGACGGTCGCGAGCCGGTGCGCGATGATGATCGACGTCCGCCCCTGGAGCAGCCGGTCGAAGGCGCGCTCGATCAGCATCTCGGTCGGCCGGTCGATATTCGAGGTCGCCTCGTCCAGGATCAGGATCCGCGGATCCGCGAGCAGCGCCCGCGCGATCGAGATCAGCTGCCGCTCGCCGGCCGAGAGCCCGGCGCCGCCCTCGCGGACGACGTGGTCGAGCCCGTGCTCGAAGCGCGCGGCGACCCGGTCGACTCCGATCGCGGCCGCGGCGTCCAGCACCTCCTCGTCGGACGCGTCCGGCTTGGCGAAGCGGATGTTGTCCGCGATCGTGCCGCTGAAGAGGAAGGGGTCCTGGAGGACGACGCCGAGCTGACGGCGGTAACTGCCGAGCTCGACCTCGCGGACGTCCGTCCCGTCCACGCGGACGGCGCCGTCGTCGGGGTCGTAGAAGCGCGCGATCAGCTTGGCGAGCGTCGACTTGCCGCCGCCCGACTCGCCGACGAGCGCGATGCACCCTCCGGCCGGGACCGCGATCTCGACGCCGTGCAGCACCGGCTCCTTCCCGTACGAGAACGTGATCCGGTCGAGCTCGAGCCGGCCGTCGATCCGCCCGATCGGCCGCGCGTCGGGAGCGTCGGCGATGTCGATCTCGGCGTCGAGGACCGAGCGTGATCTTCGTCATCGCCGCGCTCGCCGCCTGGAGCTGCCCGTAGAGCTCCGAGAGCTCCTGGAGCGGCTGGAAGACGAGCGCGAGCAGCCCGACGGCGGCGATCACCGTCCCGATCTCCATCGTGCCCGCGTCGATCAGCTGCGCCCCGCCGAAGAGGACGGCCGAGGTGGCGACCACGCCGAGCAGCTCGATCGCGGGGAAGAAGACCGACGACAGCTTCTGCGCGACCACGTTCGCCTGCCGGTTCTCCTCGTTCAGCTCCTCGAACTGGCCCTGGAAGGCGCGCTCGCGGTTGAACGCCTGGATCACGGCCATCCCCGAGACCGACTCGGCGAGCTGCGCGGTCACCGTCGAGATCTTCGTCCGCACGTCCGTGAAGGCGACGTGGGAGCGCTTCTGGAACCAGCGGGTGACGACGATCCCGGGCGGGAGGACGCAGAGCGCGACGAGCCCGAGCCGCCAGTCGAGCAGGAAGAGGCCGGCGATCGCGGCCATCAGGGTCAGCGTGTTGACGACGAGCGTCGTCAGGCCCTGGTTGAGCACGTCCGAGAGCGCGTCCACGTCCGAGGTCAGCCGCGCGATGATCCAGCCCGCCTTCTGCTGGGAGAAGTAGCGGAGTGAGAGCGAGGTCAGGTGGTGGAAGAGGTCGCGCCGGAGCTCGAGCACGACGCGCTGGCCGACGCCGGCCAGGCTGAGCCAGGTGGCGGTGCCGAGGATCCACGCCGCGGCGTTGACGCCGATGTAGAGGAGCACGTCGAGCGCGAGCCGGCGCTCGTTCCCGGCGCGGATCCCCTGGTCGATCGCGTCGCCGACGAGGTGCCAGCCGATCACGGGCGCGGCGGCCGAGAGCCCTGCGAGCAGGGCGATCAGCGAGAGCCGGCCGCGCTTGTCGCCTGCATAGGGGAAGAGCCGGGAAAGGCCCGTCCGGGACTGCTTGACGCGGCGGCTACGCGGCAACGGTCTCGTCTCCGAAGAGCGCGGCGAACGGCCCGCCGGCGGCGAGCAGCTCGTCGGGCCGGCCCTGCTCCGCGACGACGCCGTCCACGAGCACGACGGCCCGGTCGGAGACGCCGATCGTGGAGAGCCGCTGCGTGGCGACGAGCACCGTCCGCCCGGCGACGGCGGGGCGGAGGTTCTGGACGAGCAGGCGCTCGGTCTGCGTGTCCACGGCGGACATCGGGTCGTCGAGCACCAGCACGCGCGCGCCCGCGAGCAGCGCCCGCGCGAGCGCGACCCGCTGGCGCTGGCCGCCGGAGAGGTTGACGCCGCGCTCGCCGACGAGGGTGTCGTAGCCGTCGGGGAGGTCGTCCACGAAGGCGGAGACGCCGGCCGCCTCGCAGGCGGCGAGCACCTCCTCCCAGGGCGCGTCCGGGCGCGCCGAGAGCAGGTTCTCGCGCAGGAGCACCGAGAAGAGCACGGGCTTCTGGGTCACGATCGCGACCGAGCGGCGCAGCTCGGCCAGGTCGGCGTCGCGGGAGTCGACCCCGCCCACGAGCACCCGGCCCGAGGTCGGGTCGTAGAAGCGGGGCAGGAGGTTGAGCAGGCTGGTCTTCCCGGAGCCGGTGCCGCCGCAGACCGCGACGATCTCGCCCGGATCGACGGAGAGGTCGATCCCGCTCAGCACCTCGGAGCCGCTCCCGTAGGAGAAGTGGACGTCCTCGAAGCGCACGTGCAGGGGGCCCGTAGGGAGCGGCGTCGGCTCCGCCTGCTGCGGCAGCGGCGCGATCCCCTCGAGCCAGGCGAAGCTCCGGCCTGCGGAGGCGACGGCGCGCTGGCCGAGGTTGATGATCCAGCCGAGCGCCTCGAGCGGCCACACGAGCTGGAGCAGGAGCGTGATGAAGAGGCTGAGCTCGCCGATCGTCAGCGTCCCTCCGATCACGTCCTTGCCGCCGACGTAGAGCACCGCCGCGATCCCGAGCGTGGGCAGCGCGAGCAGGCCGGGCAGGAAGCGCGCCTCGATCGAGGCGGCGCGGAGCGTCTCGTGCCGGAGCGCCTCGGCGCGGCCGAGGAAGCGGGTACGGACGTCCTCCTCTCGGCCGAACGCCTGCACCATCTCGATCCCGACGACCGCCTCGTCGGATGCCTCGGTCAGGTGGCCCTTCTTCGCCTGCACGAGCCGCGAGATCGGGAAGAGCCTGTGCGCGAAGTACCAGGTGAGCACGGCGACGGCGGGCATCGCGATCGCCGAGATCAGCGCCAGCTTGGCGTTGACGACGAGCAGCACGATCGTCGAGGCGACGATCATCATCCCGCTCTGGATCGCCTGGACGACGCCCCAGCCGATGAAGTAGCGAACGGGGTAGATGTCGTTCGTCGCCCGCGAGATCACCTCGCCGGTCGCATGGCGGTCGTAGAAGGCCCGTGGGTAGGCGACGTACGCCTCGTAGAGGAGCGAGCGGAGCCGGGCCTCGACGGCGATCCCCACGCGTGCCGTTGCATAGCGCCGCGTGAAGTTGACCCCGAACCGGACGGCCGCGATCGCCAGGATCGCGCCGAGATACGGGAGGAGGCGGCCGCCGTGCGGGCCGTTGATCGCGTCGTCGATCACGTACTTGACGAGGAGCGGGATCGAGATCGAGAGCCCGGTGAAGACGAGCGCGCAGGCGAGGCCGAGGCCGACCAGGCGGCGCTGCTCCCACCAGAGCGGGAAGAGCCGCCGCAGGGTGGGGCGGAGGGGAAGGTCGGGCGGATCGACGGTGCTCACGCTGCTCGGGTGCTCCTGGTCGGGCGACGCCGCGCGGCGCAGCCGGTCGGGGTGGTCGGGGGCCGGCTCGCGGCACGGGCGAGCCCGGGCCGGCGCGGCGAAGAACGCCGAGAGGAGCGGACGGCGCGGGCCGCTGGGGCCGGTGCACGGAGCCGTCCCTCGGCGGGACGAGCGGCGTGACGATACCAGCGGGCCCGGAGGGCACGGCGCCACACCCTCGCTGCGACGGCGTGACCACACGATGACTTGACAATGACATCATCATGATGTCATACTGAGGCCATGCAGATGTCGCACCACATCCATCAGATCCAGGAGGACCTCGCCGCCGCGGCCGCGCTCTCCTCCGACGAGGCCACGCAGGACGCGGCGCGACGGTTGAGCCAGGCGCTCGGCTCCTCGCTCCACCTGCGGCTCCTCGACGTCGTCAGCGAGGCCGCAGCCTCGCTCTCCGAGGTCGTCCCGGGTCGGATCGACGTCCGGCTCGCCGGGCGGGACCCGGAGCTCGTCTACGTCGACGACGACCCCGGCCCTGCCGCCCCGCCCCCGACCGGGGAGGACGCCCTCTCCGCCCGGATCACATTGCGCCTGCCCGACGGGCTCAAGGTGCAGATCGAGGCCGCCGCCTCCGGCGAGGGCCTTTCCGTCAACTCGTGGATCGTGCGCGCGCTCTCGCGCGGGCTCGAGTCCCGTTTCGTCCGCAGTGGCCGGCGCCTGTCCGGCTACGCAGAGAGCTAGGAGGAACCGCCATGCCCACCCTGCACCCGTCCCCGTACGGACACCTCGCCCTCCCGGAGCCCGACTTCGGCCGCCCCGGCGGCGGCGAGCGCGTCGTCAAGCCCACCCCGAAGAAGGGCGGCCCTCGTGGACGCCGCTAGGGAGCACACGTTCCAGACCGGCGAGGCGCAGCTCCGCGTCCGCAACCCCGCCGGGCTCGTCGAGATCGAGGCCGGCGAGACGTCGGAGACCACCGTCCGGCTCGAGGCCCTCCGCGACGACGAGGTGACCCGGTCGGCGATCGAGGGCGCCCGGGTCGAGTCCCGCGACGGCGAGGTGGTCGTCGAGATCGCGAAGGGCGGCTGGGGGTTCCTCGGCCGCTCGCCCGCCGTCGGGATCCGGATCACCTGCCCGGCAGGCTCCTCGCTCGACTGCACGACCGCGTCCGCCGACGTGACCGTGCTCGGCCCGATCGCGGGGGCCACCGTCAAGACCGCCTCCGGCGACGTCGCGCTCGACCGGGCCACCGGTGGCCTCGCGCTCGAGACCGCGAGCGGGGATGTGCGCGTGACCGCGGCCGAGGGCTCGGCGCGCCTCAAGACCGTCTCGGGAGACATTGTGCTCGAGACCCTGGCCGGCGACGGCACGCTCGGCACGGTCTCCGGCGACGTCGAGGTCGGCGCGCGCCGCCGGCCCGCTCGCGGTGACGACCGTCTCCGGCGACCAGCGGGTCCGCTCGATCCGCGCCGGCGAGATCAGGCTCGAGTCGGTCTCCGGCGACGTCGAGGTCGGGGTCGCGACCGGGACGCGCGTGCGGATCGACGCGAGCTCGACGAGTGGTGACGTCGGCTCGGAGCTCGACGTCCGCGAGGCGCCCGCCCCGTCGTCGGGGGAAGGCTCGGAGGCCGAGCTGCGGCTGCGCACCGTCAGCGGCGACATCGGGATCCGCCGCGCGCCCGCCCAGGCGGCGGTCTGAGCTACTCGGACGAGACCGCGTCGGCGAGGAGCGCCCAGGCGTAGCAGCCCCAGGCGAGCTCCTCGTCGGCGAGCAGCCCGGCGAGGGCTGCGCTCACGACTGGCAGGCCCTCGGACTCCCCTGCCAGCCGCTCGAGGCCCGCGGCGAGCTCCGCCCGGGCCTCGGGCGCGTCCAGGTCTTCGGCGAGCGCGGTGACCGCGCGGTCGTCGGCGTCGAAGGTCCGCCGGGGGTCGCCGCCCGTCGCGAGCAGCAGCTCCGAGCGCCGGACCGCCGCGTGGAGCTCCTCCGGGTCGAGTCGGACTCCCTGCCCGGCGGCGAAGGCGAGGAGCGCCGGCAGCTCCGCGGCCGGCTGCTGCGTCGAGCTGCTCGAGCACCGCTCGCATCAGCCGGCGACGGCGAGGAACATCGTCCCGTAGATGCCGCCGAACGACTGGCCGGCGAAGGAGATCCGCGCCGGGTCGAGGTCGGGGCTGCCGTTGCCGTCCACGTCCATTCCCACCTGGATCGCCCGCACGAGCGCCATCAGGTCGATCACCGTCTGGCGGAGCCCGTCGCGGCTCGCGATCAGCGTGGCGGGCGGGGCGGCGTTGACGCCCTCCGTCCCGTTGAAGAAGCCGTTGCCGTCCTGGTCGATCTCGCGACCGCCGGCCGGGAGGACGACGGGCGGCGCGCCGCCGGAGCGGTTCACGGTCAGCGTCCCGAGGGGGCCGCCGCCGTGCCCGACGACGTTGATCGCGATCGTGGCGACGCCCCGCCGTGCCAGCGAGGAGGCGACGACGACAGGGCTCGAGTTCTTGTTGTCCCCGAAGCCGTGGCCGAAGAGCGCGACCGGCCAGCCCGCGGCGGGTGCCGGCCCGGCCGGCAGGAACAGGTTGAAGTAGAGGAGGTTCGTCCCCCGCTCGCATCGCCGGCGCCGGCGAGCTGGGCCTCGTGCCGCCGGCGCGCGAGCCGCCCGTCCGTTCGAACCACTCCGAGTAGCCGCCTTCGTAGGCCCGCGCGTCCCCGCCGGCGACCTCGACGATCCGGTCGGCGATCCGGTCGAGGAAGTAGCGGTCGTGCGAGATCACCGCCACCGTCCCCCCGAACTCCTCGAGCGCGGACTCGAGCGCCTCGACCGACTCGATGTCGAGGTGGTTCGTGGGCTCGTCGAGGACGAGCAGGTTCGGCTGGGCGACCATCAGGAGCAGCAGCTGCAGCCGGGTGCGCTCCCCGCCGGAGAGCAGCTTGTTCGCGCGGCGCACCTGCTCGTAGGGGAAGAGGAACTTCATCAGCAGCGAGACCGCCTCGCCCTCGGCGCAGCGGTGCGCGAGCCGCACCGTCTCGAGCGGGCTCGACTCGGGGTCGAGCGTCTCCTGATCCTGGGCGAGGTAGCCGACCTTGATCGACGGGCCGACCCAGACCTCGCCGGAGGTGGGCTCGAGCTCGCCGACGACCGTCTTCAGGAGCACGCTCTTGCCCGCGCCGTTCGGGCCGACGAAGCCGATCCGCTCGCCGTGCACGACGGTCAGGTCGATCCCGTCGAGCACCGTGTCGTCGCCGAACCGGACGCCGACGTCGCGCAGCTCGAACACCCGCTGGCCGCCGCGCCCGTGCGGGTGGAGCCGGAGCGCGATCCGCCGGCGCTCGAGAACGGGCCGCTCGACCTTCTCCATCCGGTCGATCTGGCGCTGCTTGTTCCGCGCCTGCTTGATGTGGCGCTCGTCCACGACGCGGTGCGCCCAGTCCTTGAAGCGGCGGATCGACTCCTCGAGCCGCTCGATCTCCTTCTGCTGGGTCACGTACTGCTGCTGCTGGCGCTGGAGCTCGAGCTCGCGCGCGAGGGTGTACGCCGAGTAGTTGCCGGGCCACATCCGGATCTGTCCCCGGTCGAGCGACGCGATCTGGTTGACCAGCTCGTCGAGGAGGTAGCGGTCGTGCGAGACGACGACGGCCGCCCCGGCGAAGCCGGCGAGCAGGCGCTCGAGCAGGGAGCGGCCGACCGCGTCGAGATGGGCCTCGGGCTCGTCGAGGAGGAGGATGTCCGGATCCTGGGCGAGGCAGGCCGCGAGGGCGATCAGCTTCCGCTGCCCGCCGGAGAGCGCGCTCGTCGGCAGCGCCAGGTCGGCCTCCTCGATCCCGACGTCCAGCAGCGTCGCCCGGGCGCGCCCCTCGATCGACGGGCCGCCGAGGCTCTCCCAGCGCTCGAGCAGCTCCTCCTGGCGGTGGAGCACGCGCGCCATCCGGTCGAGGTCGGCTGCGAGCTCGGGCGAGCCGAGCTGCTCGGAGACGCGGTGGATCTCGCCGTCGAGCTCGGCGAGGTCGGGACGGCCGGCGAGCACCGTCTCGACGGGCGTCCGCTCGTCGCCCAGCGGGTGCTGGGGCAGGTAGGAGACCGTGGTGCCGCGCCGCCGGACGGCGGTGCCGGCGTCGGGCTCGTCGAGTCCGGCGATCAGCCGCATCAGGGTCGACTTGCCGGAGCCGTTCGCGCCGACGATCCCGACGCGGGCGCCCGGCTCGATCGCGAAGTCGAGGCCGTCGAGCACGGTTCGTGTCCCGAACGACCTGCGGACGGCGTTGAGCGAGAGGAGGGCCACGGCGCTAGAGGCCGCGGACGATGCCGAGCACGTACTCGTCGCGGCCCTCGCGGAGCGCGTCGGCGAGCCGCTCCGTGCCCGAGATCCCCGCCCTGCTGGCGAGCACCTCGTAGAGTCGGTCGTCCGAGAGGCCACGTTCGCGGGCGGCGGCGATCAGCCGCGGGACGACCGGGCGCGCCTTCCCGTCCGGCTCGAACTGCCAGGCGGGGTAGAGGTACTCCTGGCCGCCGGGCCGGCGGACACCGAGCAGCTCACCGGCGCGGCGCATCGTGTCCAGGCGCTGCGTCCCCACCCCGAGGCGGGTCGAGAGCCACGAGCCGGACAGGCTCTCCTCTGCGAGCGTCGTCTCCACAGGCGCATTCTGCCGGTGCGGAGGCCGCAGGGCCAGGGGTACGGGTCAGCCGGGTGGGAGGCGGTCGAGCATCGCCTCCCAGAGCTCGCGGTCGCCGCCGCCGTCGAGCGTGGCGACGATCGTCCCGTCCGCGTCGAGGAGCGCCACGTACGGCTGGTAGGTGGCGCCGAGCCGCCGGGCGACCTCCCGGTTCGGATCCTTGATCTGCGGCCACGTCCAGCCCTTTTCCTCGACGAACGCCCGGGCCGTCTCGGGCGTGTCCGCGACGTTGATCCCGAGGTAGCCGAGCTCCGGGTGGGCCTCGACGAAGTCTGCGTAGGCGACCGCCTCGCTGTTACAGGTGCTTCACCAGGACGACCAGACGTTGACGAAGAGCGGCTTGCCGCGGTAGCGCGGTCGCTGAGAGCGCCTCGTTGTCGAGACCGGCGCCGGAGATGTCGGGGCCGCCATCAGCGGGCGTGGTCGCCGGGTGCCGGGGCTGTGCTGGGTGGCGGCGTTGTCTGCTGCGACGGGGTTGCGGCGGGCTCGCTCGAGCCGCACCCCGCGAGCGCGAGCACCGTGGCCGCGCAGAGGAGGAGGCGAACCATCCCCACCCAGGGTACCGGGCGCTCTGCGGGTGCGCCAGCACTATGCTGAGCCGCATGCCCGGCCCCGTGGAACTGATCATCCTTGCCGTGATCGTGATCGCCCTGTTCGGGTCGAAGCAGCTGCCCACGATCGCGCGCTCGCTCGGGAAGGGCGTGCGCGAGGTCAAGGACACCGTCGCGGACGTCGACCCGCGCGTGCACGTCCGCCGCGCGCTCGAGGCGCCCGAGGACGAGGCGAGCGCGGTCGAGGGCAAGCGGCCTCCCTCCGAGCCCCGCCCCTAGAGCCGAGGCCGGTCTCTGCTCGGGAACGGACGGCGCCGGTCGGTCGATCCGCGGCCGCATCGGCAGGCGGCTCCCGCCGGCCCTGCGTCGCCGCGACTTCCGCCTGCTCTGGGTCGCGCTCCTGACCGAGAGCCTGGCGATGCAGATGCTCGTCGTCGCGGTGGGCTGGCAGGTCTACGCGATCCGCCGCAACCCGCTCGACCTCGGCCTCGTCGGGCTCGCGGAGTTCCTGCCGCTGCCGCTGCTCGCGCTCCCGGCCGGGCAGCTCGCCGACCGGCTCTCGCGCCGCCTGATCTACGCGATCTCGCTCGCGGTGCAGATGCTCGTCGCGCTCGGCCTCCTCGCCGTCAGCCTGTCGGGCGCCGACCGGCTCTGGCCGTTCTTCGCGCTCGCGGCGGGGACGGGGGTGGTGACGGCGATCGGGGCGCCCGCCTCGCGCTCGCTCGCCCCCGAGCTCGTGCCGATCGACCTGCTCGCGAGCGCGCTCGCGCTCCGCTCGGTCGCGGGGCAGGCGGCGGTGGTGACGGGCCCGGCGATCGGCGGGCTTCTCTTCGTGCTGGCGCCCGAGGTCACCTACGGGACGGCCGCGGTCCTGCTCGCCGGGTCGCTCGTCGCCGCCTCCGGGCTCGGGTTGCGGGCGGCGCGGTCGCTGCCGGCCGGTCAGGCACCGGGCCTGCAGCACCTGCTCGGCGGGATCGCGTTCCTCCGCCGCTCGCCGATCGTGCTGGGCGCGATCACGCTCGACCTCTTCGCCGTGCTGCTCGGCGGCGCGGTCGCGCTGCTTCCGGTCTTCGCGCGCGACATCCTCCACGTCGGCCCGATCGGCCTCGGCGTGCTGCGGACGGGTCCGGCGATCGGCGCCCTGCTCGCCGGGATCCTGATCGCGCGCCGCCCGCTGGGGCGCTTCGCCGGCCGGAAGCTGCTGGTCTCGGTGGCGATCTTCGGCGTCGCGATGGTCGTCTTCGGCCTCTCGCGGTCGCTGCCCCTCTCGCTCGCGGCGCTCGCCGTCGGCGGCTTCGTGGACATGATCAGCGTCAACGTGCGTGCGACGGCCGTCGCGACTCGCCACCCCGGACGAGCTGCGCGGCCGGGTGAACGCGGTCGAGATGGTCTTCATCAGCGCCTCGAACGAGCTGGGCGCTTTCGAGTCGGGCCTCGCCGCGTCGATCTTCGGCACCGTCCGCTCGGTCGTCGCCGGCGGCGCGCTCACGTTCGCGCTCGCGCTCGGGTGGTTCCGGGCCTTCCCGGCCCTCGCGCGCGTCGACCGGCTCGAGGACATCCGCCCGCCGCGGGAGTAAGTGTTGTTTCAACACAAAGTCCAGCAGCGGCGATGGAGCGTATCGGGATCGAACCGATGACCTCCGCCTTGCAAAGGCGGCGCTCTCCCAGCTGAGCTAACGCCCCACGATGAGGGGATTGTAGAGCGCCCGCTAGCGGCCGGAGCGCTCGGGGCCGCCGCGGAGGCTGCGCTCCTGGAGCGCGCGGAGGCCCGAGCTGAACGTCTGCGTCGGCTGCTCGCGGCGGCCGCCCTGCTCGAGCCGGCGGATCCGCGCCTCCAGCGACTCCAGCTCGACCGAGCCCGCCGACTCCTTCGCGGCGCAGGGCGCGCTCGCGGACGGCGATCCCGGCCTCGCGCTCGGCGAGCGCGTCCGTCCGCGCGGCCAGCTCGGCGCGGGTCTTCGCAAAGAGCTCCTCCGCGACCTCGAGCTCCTCGAGCCGGACGGCGATTCGCTCGGCCTCGGCTGCAGGCTGCGGCTCGGGAACGGGCTCCGGCTCCGGTGCCGCGGCGAGAGCCTCGGCCTGCTCGTCCAGCTCGGTCGCGCGGGTCTCGAGCTCGACGGCGCGGGCCTCGAGCTCGCCGGCGCGGACTCTCCGAGCTCCGCTGCGCGAGCCTCCACGTCGGTGGTGCGGGCGTCGAGCTCGGTGGCGCGGGTCTCCAGCTCGGTCGCGCGGGTCTCCAGCTCCTGCTCACGGGTGGCGAGCGTCGCTTCGCGCTGCTCCAGCTTCCGGGTCAGCTTGCGGTCAGGCTTCGGCTCCGGCAGCGGCTCGGGAGCCACCGCCTCGGCGACCGGCTCGGTCGCCTCGGGCTCGGGCACGGCGGGCTCGGGCGCGACAGGCTCGGGAACCGCCGCGAGCGTCAGCTCGCGGGCCGCCAGCTCCGCCTCGCGCGCGTCGAGGTCGCCCTGACGCGCGTCGAGCTGCTGGCGCAGACCGTCGAGCTGGACGCGCTGCCGCTCGAGCTCGGCGCGGGCCTTCTCGCCGGCCTTCTCGTCCCCGCGCGCCTCCCGAGCGGCCTTCGTCTCGGCCAGCTTCGCCCGCATGGTGTCCAGCACGGGCGCGCGGCCCTCAGCCTTCGAGGGCGGCGGCGCGCTTCTCGACCTTGGCGAGGCTCTGCTCGAGCTCCCGCTCCCGCTGCTGGACGTGCGCGACCCGCTCGGCGAGCGCCCGCTTGATCGCGTCCAGCTCCGCGGCGGCCTCGAGCCGCTGCCGGCGCAGGGCCTCCCGCTCCGACTCCTCGTCGGCAGGCCCCTCGTTCCCTCTCAGACCCTTGAACCGGCTCATGAGGAGCCGATCCTACTTCAGCTAGGCAGCCCTCTCCAGGCGCTCCTCGGCGCGGGCCCGGCGCACGATCTCGTCGCGCTCGCCGAAGCGAATGCGAGCGCGCTCGGCGCGGTGCTCGTCCCAGAGACGCTGGAGCCGGTCGTCGATGTCCTTGATCTGCCCTCGAACGGCCTCGCTCCGGGCCTGGGAAAGCTCGTGGTAGAGCTCCGTCCGCTCCTCGCTCAGGCGCTCGATCTCCGCGTGGATGTGCGCGATTGTGTGCATGTCCATGAAAACGCGAACACTGGGCGCGTCATTCCCTCAGCGGTCGCGACTGAACAGAAAGGCAACAAAGACCGCCAGACCGACGATGCCGGCGACGATCGCGACCGCCTGGAGGGCGCCGACGCTCACTCGTACCCGAGCTCGGCGATCCGGTCCTCGTCGAAGCCGAAGTAGTGCGCGAGCTCGTGGAGGACGGTGATCCGGATCTCGTCGCGGAGCTCGGCCGGGTCGGGGAACTCCTCCTCGAGCGGCTTCCGGTAGATCGCGATCCGGTCGGGGAGCTGACCGAAGCCGCCGCTCCCGCGCTCCGGGAGCGGGATCCCCTCGTAGAGGCCGAACAGGTCGGGGTCGTCGGGGTTCTCGTCCTCGACGACGACGGCGATGTTCTCGAGCGCGGCGGCGAGCTCGGGCGGGAGCAGGTCGAGCGCGGCGCGGACCTGATCCTCGAAGCCACTCACCAGGCCGTGCTCACCAGGCGGGCCGGAGCGGTTGCTTCTGCTGGACGAGCTTGACGAGGAGGAGCCCGAAGAGGAAGCCGCCGACGTGGGCGAAGAACGCGACCCCGCCGCCCTGCTCCGGGTGCTGGATCGCCGCGCTCCCCGAGACGAGCTGGAAGACGAACCAGAGCCCGAGCATGAACACGGCCGGGATCTCGCGGAGGAAGAAGAAGACGCCGAGGAAGAAGACGGTGAGGACGCGGGCGCGGGGGAGGAGGAGCAGGTAGGCGCCGAGCACCGCGGAGACGGCGCCGCTCGCGCCGAGGTTCGGGATGGCGGCGTCGGCGGCCGAGCCGGTCCCCAGCGTCACCGCGGTCTGGAGCGCGGTCGCCGCGAGCCCGCCGGCGACGTAGAAGAGGAGGTAGCGCACGTGCCCGAGCGCGTCCTCGACGTTGTTGCCGAAGATCCAGAGGAAGAGCATGTTGCCGCCGAGGTGGACCCAGCCGCCGTGCATGAACATCGACGTGAACGCGGTCACCTCCCAGTCGGAGCCCGTGACCGCGCACTGGTTCACGACCTCGCAGGGCTGGTAGGCGAGCTCGCGCACGGAGCCCTCGAGGTCGGGGAGCTGGTAGAGCACCCAGACGAGCACGTTCGCGACGATCAGCGCCCAGGTGACGACGGGGCGCGTCCGCGTCGGGGCGTTGTCGCGGAGCGGCAGCACGCCGCGATGCTAGCGCCCCGGAGACTTGACAACGATGCGCTCAGATTTTATCCTGGCCATGTAGTCAGAAAGCGAACGACGAAGGAGGTACGACTGTGGCAACTCTGGTTCGGTGGGAGCCGCTCCGCGAGCTGGCGACGCTGCAGACGGAGATGAGCCGGATGATGAACGGCCTCTTCGAGGGCAACGGCCGCGAGACGCAGACGTGGGTTCCCGCGCTCGACGTCTTCGAGACCGCCGACGAGATCGTCTACGCGTTCGACCTGCCCGGCATCTCCGAGGACTCGATCTCGGTCGAGCTCCACGACGACACGCTCACCGTCTCCGCCACCCGCGAACGGACCGAGGAGCTCTCGCGCGAGCACTCCTACCGGCTCGAGCGCAGGTTCGGCAGCTTCAGCCGCGCCGTCGGCGTCCCCCAGGGGATCGACGAGTCGTCGGTGAAGGCCGACTACACGGACGGCGTGCTCGAGCTCCGGGTGGCCAAGCCCGAGCAGCGCAAGCCGCGCCGGATCCAGGTGGGCGGCTCGCAGCAGAAGACGATCGAGGGCAGCGCCTCCGAGGCGTAGCCCGCGCGGGCGTCGCCGCCGGGCCGTCGCTCAGGCGAGCGACGGGAGGGCGGAGCGGATCTTGTCCGCGACCGCCTCCAGCTCGACGGCGGCGCCCGTCACGTCCTTCAGGAGCTCGTCCGCCGTCGGCGCCTGCCCGAGCGACCACAGCTCCTTCAGGAGCGAGCCGGCCTCGCGGCGGCGGAACCAGTCGCTCCCGTACTCCTCGCGCAGGAACGTCGAGAGCTGGGCCTCGAACGCCCACGAGCGGAGGTACGAGGTGACGTAGTAGCCGGAGTCGATGTCGGAGAGGTAGTCCGTCGGGCTCGGCTCGATCTTGAGCGCGTCGCCGAGCAGCTCCACGTAGCGGTCGCGCATCGCGGTCACGTCGGGCGCGGCGTGGAACTCGATCTCGTAGAGCAGCTTGGCCGAGTAGCGGCGGACGAAGAAGAGCAGGTTGACGGCGCCCTCCTGGGCGAACTCCTGCGGGCGCGGGAAGCTGAGCATCCGCGTCAGCCACTCCCGGTTCGACGTCAGTTGCTCCAGGACCTGAGCCCAGCCCTCGGTGACGGCGTTGTCGCCGAGCCGCTTCTCCTCCATCTTCAGGTCGCCGGACGTGAACGCGAAGTGCTCGGTGTGGCCCGCCTCGTGGAAGAGCGCGCGCCAGTCGTCCGGGCCGCCCATCGGCTGGATCACGAGCATCACCTTGCCCGGCACCTCGATCGGGGCGCAGAACGCGCGCGGCGACTTGGTCGGGCGCGCGTCGACGTCGAGGTGGACGTTCGCCTGCCGGTCGAGGTCGATCCCGAGGTCGGAGAGGGTGCCGCGGAGCGCAGGGAGCATCCGGTCGGCCGGGAAGGCCGCGTCCCAGCTCGAGCCCCGGAAGAAGCGGCGGACGTCATACCGCTCCGCCTCGGCGAGCCCGATCCCGACGTGCTCGCGGAGCGCCCGGTCCATCGACTCCTCGTACATGCGCTCGGTCGAGTCCAGGAACGCGCGGCACTGGGCGGCGAGCCCATCGAGGTCCATCCCGAAGCGGTCGCGGTAGAGCTCGAGGTAGCTGGGCGCGCCGAGCTCCCCGACCGCCCGGTGGCTCAGCTCCGCGGCCTCGAGGTAGATCGGGTTCAGGTGCTCGTCGGTCAGGTCGTTGCGGGCGGCCTCGAGCCGGGCGCGGGTGGCCCGGTCGGGCTCGTTCGCGATCGTGGGCGGAAGCATCCGGTAGCCGACCGGCCCTCCGTCGTGCGTGGTCTCGAGCGAGGCCTCGAGCTCGGCGACCCGCTCCTCGTGCGTCCGCGTCAGCTCGCCGAGGTAGCCCTCGCAGCCGAACTTGAAGAGCTCGAGGTTCTTGCGGCCCTGCACTGCGCGGCCGAGCCCCTTCACCGTCTCGAGGTCGGTCAGGTCGGCATGGCGCTCGTAGATCGGCCCGATGTCGTAGTCGGGCTTGAGGCCGGCGAAGTGCCGGTAGTACTCCTCGTCGAGCTCCGCGAGGAAGCGGTCGGCGCCCTCGCGGTAGCCGTCGAGCTCGCGTTCGCTGGGGACGACCTCGCTCACGCGCCTAGGATACGCACGCCTAGTAGCACGGTGCAGGAGCTGAGAGTCACGACCGAGCGGCAGAGCCAGCTCGTGGACATCACCGCCCAGGTGCGGGCGAGTGCGGGCGACCTTGCCGGTGCGACCGCCGTGCTCGTCTACGTGCCCCACACGACGGCGGGCGTCACGATCAACGAGCACGCGGATCCCGCGGTCGCCCGCGACTTCGAGACCGCGCTGGAGCGGATCGTCTCCTCCGACTGGCCCTGGGAGCACGTGGAGGAGGGCGAGGAGAACGCGCCCACCCACATCCGCGCCGCCTTCATGGGGCCGGACGTCCTGATTCCGGTGCGTGACGGCGACCTCGCGCTCGGGACCTGGCAGGGGATCTTCTTCTGCGAGTTCGACGGGCCCCGCGAGCGCTCCGTCTTCGTGACCGTGCTCTCGTGATCGAGGTCGAGGGGCTCAGCAAGCGCTACGGAAAGACGCAGGCCGTAGCCGGGCTGAGCTTCACGGCAGAGCCCGGCACGATCACCGGCTTCCTGGGGCCGAACGGCGCCGGCAAGTCGACGACGCTGCGTTCAGTGCTCGGGCTCGTTCGCCCCGACGCGGGCAGCGCGACCGTCCTCGGCGTCCCGTACGCCCAGCTCGACCGGCCGCTGCACCGGGTCGGCGCCGTGCTCGAGGCGAGCGAGGTGCACCCGGGCCGCTCCGGGCGCAACCACCTGCGCGTGCAGGCGGCCGTCGCCGGGATCCCGACCTCACGCGTGGACGAGGTGCTGGCGCTCGTCGAGCTGACCGCCTCGGCGCGCCGCCGCGTCAAGGGCTACTCGCTCGGGATGCGTCAGCGGCTCGGGCTCGCGACCGCGCTCCTCGGCGACCCCGAGGTGCTCGTGCTCGACGAGCCCGCGAACGGGCTCGATCCGGCCGGGATCCGCTGGCTCCGCGACCTGCTCCGCTCGCTCGCGGGCGAGGGCCGGACGATCCTCGTCTCCAGCCACGTCCTCGCGGAGGTCGCACAGACGGTCGACCGCGTCGTGATCGTCCATCGCGGCACGCTCGTCCGGCAGGCCTCGAT
Source organism: uncultured Gaiellaceae bacterium (assembly GCA_963846665.1). Lineage (GTDB taxonomy): Bacteria > Actinomycetota > Thermoleophilia > Gaiellales > Gaiellaceae > Gaiellasilicea. Next base: position 1,342,706 of record CAWJWW010000002.1, on the reverse strand, counting down.
CGCGGAAGTGCTCGCGGGCGCGCGCGGGCTGACGCGGGTGCGGACGCCGGACGCCCGCTTCGCGGGCCTGCTCGCCGAGGCGGGCGCGAAGGCGGAGCAGGCCGGCGAGGCGCTGCTCGTCGACCTCCCCCCGGCACAGGTCGGCGAGCTCGCGGCCGCGCACGGGATCGTCCTCCACGAGCTGGTCGTCGAGCAGGAGTCGCTCGAGGACGTCTTCCTCGAGCTGACCGGCGGGGAGACGACGCAGTGACCGCGCTCGTCCGCTCCGAGCTGTTGAAGCTCTGGACGACGCGCAGCCGGTGGGGCTACCTGATCGCGGTTGCGCTGCTGGCCGGGATCGCCGCTGCGAGCGACACCGGCACGTCGGGATCCGACCGCCGCGGGAGCGTCGAGCTCTCGCTCTCGCTCGTCGACTCCGCAGCCGTGGCCGCGCTGCTCGCGCTCGTGCTCGGGATCACCGTCGTCACGACCGAGTTCAGGCACGGGACGATCACGCCGGCCTTCCTCGCCGAGCCCCGCCGCGAGCGCGTGCTCGTGGCCAAGGCGCTCGCCACCGGGCTCGCGGCGCTCGCACTCGCGGTCTTCGCCCTGGCCGTGATCGCGCTCGTGGCGGGGATCTGGCTCGCCGTGGACGGGGCCGGCGTCCCGCCTCTCGACGGAGAGGTGCTGCGCCGAGCCACGCTGCTCCTCCTCCTCGCCGTGCTCTGGGGGCTGCTCGGGGTGGCGATCGGCACGCTCGTCCAGAACCAGGTCGCCGCGCTCGTCGGGACGCTGATCTGGGTCTTCCTCGGCGAGACGCTCCTCTGGGGGCTCTTCACCCTCCTGCACGTCGAGGGCGCCCGCGCCTACCTGCCGTTCCAGGCGCTGGACTCGGCCGACGGCTCCCACGGTGGCGACCAGCTCTCGACCGCGGCCGGGATCGCGGTCTCGCTCGCCTGGATCGCCGGCCTCGGGGTGCTCGGCGTCGCGCGGACGCGGCGCCGCGACATCAACTAGTTCGCGTCTACGTCGTTACCCTGGGACGATGGCCGCCCCTGTGAAGATGCACGAGGAGATCGAGGTCTCGATCGACTCGCTCGCCTACGGCGGCAACGGCGTCGGGCGCCTGAACGGCTTCGTCGTCTTCGTCCGCCGCGGGCTGCCCGGCGATCGCGTCCGCGCGCGGATCACGAAGGTGAAGCGCGGCTTCGCGGAGGCGCTCGCGACCGAGGTGCTGGAGCCGTCGCCCGACCGGGTCGACGCGCCGTGCGAGCACTTCCCCACCTGCGGCGGCTGCCGCTTCCAGGATCTCGACTACGCCGTCCAGGTCGCCGCGAAGGAGGCACAGATCCGCGATGCGCTCGTCCGGATCGGCGGAATCGCCGAGCCTCCGCTCGAGCCGATCCTCCCCGCGGCCTCGCCGTTCTTCTACCGGAACAAGCTCGAGTACTCGTTCACCCAGACCGAGGAGGGGCCGGCGCTCGGCTTCCACCGCGCCGGCCGCTGGGACGAGGTGCTGGAGATCCGGAAGTGCTGGCTGACGACCGACCTCGGGAACGCGATCCGCAACACGGTGCAGGCCTGGGCGCGCGAGGAGGGTCTCGTCGCCTACGACCAGACCGAGCACACCGGCTACCTCCGCCATCTCGTCGTCCGCGAAGGACGCAACACCGGCCAGGCGCTCGTCGTGCTCGTGACGGGGAAGGGCGAGAAGTTCGAGCCCGACTACTTCGTCGAGGTGCTCCGCCGCTTCCCCGAGGTGCGCTCGATCCACTGGGCGGTCAACGACGGCCAGGCCGAGGTCACGAACCTGCCCACGAAGCTGCTCTGGGGCGAGGAGGCGATCGAGGAGGAGCTGCTCGGGCTCCGGTTCCGCGTCCGCCCGAACGCGTTCCTCCAGACGAACACCGAGATGGCCGAGCACCTCTACGCGCTCGCGATCGAGTACGCGGGGCTGACGGGCAGCGAGACGGTCTACGACCTCTACTGCGGCACCGGCACGATCGGCCTGGCGATGGCGAAGGACGCGCTCAGCGTCTGGGGCGTCGAGATCTCCGAGGAGTCGGTCGCCTGCGCGCTCGAGAACATGGACCTGAACTCGGTCGGGAACGCGGCGTTCTTCGCCGGCAACGTCGGCCAGTCGCTCGAGGAGCTCGCCGAGCGGGCCGGCGCGCCCGACGTCGTCGTCGTCGACCCGCCGCGGGCCGGGCTCGCGGGCAAGGCGCTGAAGCGGACCGGAGCGCTCGGGGCCGACCGGATCGTCTACGTCTCCTGCAACCCGACCACGCTCGCGTCCGACGTCAAGATCCTCCGCCAGGAGCACGGCTACGAGCTCGTCCGGGCCCGCGGCGTCGACATGTTCCCGCACACCCCGCACGTCGAGACCGTCGCGTTGCTGCAGAAGTCGAGCGCAACGAGCGAGAACGACTTAGTTGCTCAGAGCAACTAAGTCGGTTCGCTCGGCTCGCGGCGTCGCCTGAGGCGGCGCCAGATCAGGTCGGCGTTCGGGAGCAGGAAGCCGACGCAGACCGCCGGGAGCGCGGGGAGGCCGGTGACCGACGTGGTCGCGGCGAGCACGAGCGTCAGGCCGAGGCACGCGGTCATCGCCACCCACGTCCACGCGACCCGGAGCTCGAATCGCGCCGCCGCCGCGAGGAAGAGCGCGAAGAAGAGGATGTCGGGCGGGCCGAGGTTGGCGCTCGAGTCCTCACCGGGGACGCGGAACGCGATCGAGACGTCGTCGAACACGTGCGGCTGCTGTTCGACCACGTACTTCGTCGGGCCCTTCCAGACCGAGATCGCGTCCACGACGGGGATCACCGCCGCGATCAGCACCGCCCACGAGAGCTCCTCGAAATAGGAGAGGAACCAGAACCCGAGCGCGACCAGGGCGAGCAGCTTCGAGAGGTTGAAGAGGACGTCGAGGTGGGCGAAGCGGAACGCGACCGCGATCGCGACCAGCGCCAGCCCGACCGGGAGCAGTCCGCGCGCGACCCTGAGCGGCAGCGCGAGCCACGGGATCGCGAGCGTGGCGGGGAAGAGGACGAGGACGAGGAACGCGAGGTCGGGGTAGAGGCCCGCGTCCCAGAGGTGGTCGGCGCCGGCGGTGTAGACGCAGAACGCGACGAGGAGAGCGACGAGCGCAACGGCCCGCCCGCGGCCTAGTAGGGCGGCAGGTCCTGCCACCACGGCCCGACCGCCTTGAAGGCGTTCCAGAAGGCGGTCTTGGCGGGCGCTTCGTCGAGCGCGGCGTCGATGTCCGGGACGACGAGCGCCTGGATCGTCCCCGTGAACCGCTGCAGGCCCTCGGCCTCCGGGTCGAGCCGGTCGGCGAGGGGGAACTCGAGCCCGTTCAGGAACTCGAGCGCCGGCTCGCCCATCACGACGAGGAGCTTCGGCTGGACGATGTGCAGCTCGCGGACGAGCCAGGGGCGCGCCTCCTCGGGGTCCTGCCCGGCGAGCTTGAGGCAGTTCGTCCCGTAGACGGCCATCGGATCGACGCGCAGTCGCTGGAGCGACTTCAGGAGCGCCTGCCCCGCCCGGCCGTAGAAGGCGACGCCCTCCTGAACCTCAGAGGGACGCGGCTCGTGCTTGAGCAGGAAGATGTCCGCGAGCGGATGCCCGGAGCCGAGCACGGGCACACGGAGCTCGTCGCCTGCGCGGCCGATCTCGTCGCCGAGCTCGTTGATCTCGGAGATCGCCTTCTGCAGGTAGCGCTCGTAGATCTCGTCTGTGGGGGCGGCGGACACGGGCAGGTCCTTGGGTTCTCCTCTAGCGCACTTTCTCCTTGACCTGGGCGACCCACTTGAGGCTCTGGAGATAGGCGAGCGACTTGGGCCGGCGCAGCACCTCGGCGCCGCGCAGCGAGAGCAGGAACTCCTCGGGGCCGTCGAAGGCGCGCATCCGGAGCGCGCCGGTGCCGACGCCCTGGAGCACGTGGGCGTCCGATCCGGCCCCCGCGATCAGGTTGTACTTCCGGGCGAACCGGGCCGCCTCGTCGTTGTACGCCTCGAAGAGCAGGCGCGCGTTGTAGACCTCGAAGACGTCGACCTCGCCGAGGTGCCGGTGGATCGTGTGCGGGTCGGCGATCGCGTGCATCCGGTCGAAGGGATGAGGGAGATAGACGAGCCCGCCCTGCTCCCGGATCGCGGCGATCGTCTCCGCGAAGGTGAGCCCGCGTGGGATCTCCTCCTCGAGGAAGAGCCCGATCACCTCGCCCTGGTTGTCGGTCTTCACCTCCTCGCCGGGAATCACGATCAGATCCCGCCCGCGGGCCGCCTCGACCGCCTCGAGGGCGCCGCCGAGGACGTTGTGGTCGGTGACCGCGATCGCCCCGAGGCCCTCCGCCTCGGCGTGGTCGAGCAGGTCGCCCACCTCCATCGAGCAGTCGTGCGACCACGACGTGTGCATGTGCAGGTCGGCGACGATCCAGGGCCGGTCGGCGAGTGGGTCGCCGCCTCGGCGCCCCGACCTGCGGCGCCGGCCCAGCGAGCGGTAGACCTCGTCCAGCTCCCGGGCGAGTGCGTCGAAGCCCTGGCCGGCTGCGTCCTTCTGGCCCGCCTCCGCCTTCCGCTCCCGGACCTCGTCGTTCTCGGCGAGGCGGGCGAGGGCGGCGCTCATCAGCTCCGGCTGCTCGAGCGCGCCGGGCGGAGCGGCGACCGCGACGCCGGCGGCTGCGGCCTCGAGCCGGAGCCTCGTGGAGCCCGTGGGTGCGGCGGCGAGGAGCGTCGCCTCGGCGAAGAGCTCCGCCCGTGCCTCGGCCGTGCGAGCAGACCGGGTGTGGACGCGGTCACGGAGCGCGCTCGGGATCGCGGGCCGCGTGGCGAGCGGCTTCGTCCGCAGGAGCACGGCCTCCCACTCCGGCAGCTCGCGCAGCGCGCGCACGGCCGCACGCGCCACGAGCAGCGAGCCCGAGTGGAGCTCGACCACGATCAGCTTCCGCTTCGTGCCGGGGCGGAAGAGCTCCAGATCGACGCCCTGGGTGACGAGCCGGTAGTCGCCGGGGAAGCGCTCCGCTGCGGTTTCGGCCGTCTCCGCGGAGGTCGCGAGCAGCGCGTCGATCCGCCCGAGCAGCTTCTCGCGCAGCGCCCGGCGGGGCGGGTAGGTCAGGCGCTCGGGCGAGAAGAACGTGGCGACGCCGAGGGTCTGCGAATCCCGGAGGGCGAGGTAGGAGATGCTCGGCAGCCCCGGCTCGAAGCCGTGGACGACGTCGAAGTCGCCCTGCCGCAGGGCAAGGGCCACGTTCGTGCGCACGCCGACGGGGACGCCGAGACTGGAGCGGCGGGAGACGGGAACGGCGGGGCCGACCGCGATCATCTCGGCGTCCTCCCCCCGGTTGAGCGCGCGGCGGCCCGCGAGGAGGTCGGTCGCCCGGCTGGAGGGGGCGAGCACGGTGACGGTGTGCCCGAGCGCGCGCAGCGCCCTGGCGACTCCGGCCACGTGCTCGTTGACGTCGTGCGGCTGCGACCACGCGAACGGCGTCACGAGGCAGATGCGGAGGGTCATCGCCCCGAGTGTAGCCCCGGCTACGATGCCCGCCCGTGAGCGACACGACCATCCAGGTGCGGCTCAACGGCCCCTATCTCCTCCGGGGCCCGTTCACCCTCGTCGACGCCGAGGGCGGCGAGTTCGAGCTTCCCGAGGGCTCCGCGGTGGCGCTCTGCCGCTGCGGCGGCTCCCTGACGAAGCCGTTCTGCGACGGGACGCACTCGCGCACCGGCTTCGAGGCCGCGACACGCGCGGTCCAGCAGGCCGAGTCGGCCGACGCCGGGATCACCGAGTCCTAGCGCGGCAGGGCTAGAGCGCCAGCGCGAGCTCGTGCTGGCGGGCCTCGACGGTGCCGCCGAGCTCTCCGAGAGCCGCCGAGGCCAGGTCGCCGGCCGGCACGTTCAGCCAGTGGAGCGAGTCGCCGAGCGCACGGGCCGACTCGAGCAGGCGCCGGGTCGTCTCCCCCGACCGCGCTGCGAGCTGGAGCACCGAGGCGCGGCCCGCCTTCACCCTGACGATCGCCGCCCCGCCGTCCAGCGTGAGCCCGACCGGCGGCGGATCCTCGGAAAGCAGATGAGCGACCGTCTCGTCGGCGCGCTGCCAGGGCTCGGGGGCTCCACGCAGCGCCCGGCAGAGCTCGTGCGCGTGGGCAGCGGACGTCTCGATCGTCGGCCCGGGCGCTCCAGGGAGCGACCAGACCTCGAGCTCGCGCACGTGCTCGAACCCGAGCTTCTCGTAGAGCCGGATCGCCTGCTCGTTCTCGACGAGCACCTCGAGGCTGATGCGCTCGATCCCCTGCGCGGCCGCCCGCTCGAGGACGTGGCGCATCAGGGCCTCGCCGACGCCGTTGCGGCGCGCCGGCTTCGTGACGCCGAGGCCGCCGATCCAGCCCTCGACCCCGCGCACGCCGAGCATGCAGATTCCCACCCGCTCCTCACCCTGGAGCGCGACCGCCGACGCGTCCAGGGCCCAGTCCCACGTTCTCGCCATGAACCGGAGCGTCGGCTCGTCCACCTGCAGGGGGAAGGCGTAGTCCTCGTAGCCCGCGGTGAAGAGCTCGGCGAGCTCGGCAGGCGCGAAACGGGCGGCGGGGACGAGCTGCACGGCCCGGCCATCCTCGCGGTCCGGCGGCAGCGCTGCAAGCGCGCGGCGATGGGTCTCGAGCAGGTCGACGAGGAGCGCTCTGACGTCGGGGCTCCGGGCCTCGCTGAGCGCCTGCTCGACGTCGTCGATCTTGGAGCGAAGCGCGTCACGACGGCTGGCGCGGGCCACAACGGACCTCCGGGGCGTTCTCTCGAGAGCAGACCGGGGGCTCGGGCGCTGCGCCGGCGCAGTTTAGCGTCCGTGCCGGGGGCGTAGAAACGATCCGACGTGAGCGCGTGGGAGCAGGAGATCGCGACGGAGGACGACGCGCGCAGCGCGGTGAAGCGCCTGCTCGAGGTCGCCGGCGCGTCGTTCGAGGAGCGAGCGCACCTGCAACGCGCCCTCGACACCCGGGTCGTGATCGAGCAGGCGAAGGGGATGCTCGCCGAGCGGCTCCGGCTTTCGATCGACGACGCCTTCGCCGTGCTTCGGGCCGGCGCCCGCTCGACGGGGACGAAGCTGCACGACCTCGCCCGGCGCGTGCTCGACGAGCCCGAGACGCCGGCCGAGGTCATCGCCGCCCTGAACGACCGGCTGACGAGGCACGCGGGTGAGTGAGCTCGACGCCGAGCGCGTCGCGCTCAACGACGCCACCTTCCGGGTCGCCAACGAGGCGGTTCGTGCCCGGGCCGCCGAGCTGGAGGTCGACGGCGGGCCGAGGCCGGTGATCTGCGAGTGTGCCGACCGGGGTTGCACGCAGGTGCTGCTCATCGAGCCCGACGCCTATGAGCAGATCAGGTCGGACGGCACCCGCTTCCTGCACGCGGTCGGGCACGAGACTGCCGACGGGGAGCACGTCCGCGTGGTCGAGCGGCACGAGTCCTACGTCGTGGTCGAGAAGCTCGGCCGAGCCGGCGAGATCGCCCGGGCCGTCGACCCGAGGAAGGGCGAAGGATGACCGGTGAGGAGCGTGCGCGCAGGGTCGGTCTGAACGAGGCGCTCTTCCGGGAGCTGAACGAGCAGCTGCAGCTGCTCGCGGGCGGCCTGCTTCCCTCGGAGACGCCCCTGGATTTGATCTGCGAGTGCGCACGGGCCGACTGCGCGGCGAGGCTGCGGGTCTCGCGCGGCGCGTACGAGCGGATCCGGAGCGATCCGGTGCTGTTCTTCGTGCGCGCCGGGCACGTCGAGGAGGAGGTCGAGGACGTGGTGGAGGAGACCCCGGCCTATCAGGTCGTCCGCAAGCACGAAGGCACGCCCGCGGCGATCGCAGCCGCGACCGACCCGCGCTCCTGACGGCGTTCTTACCCGTCTCTTAGGCTCCGAGTGCTGAAATGCGGGGACATTCCCGCGAAGGAGGCACCCGTGAGCACGACCGCCGAGGATCCGCGCCGGCTGGTGGAGACGGCGCTGTTCGAGATCAAGCGCATCATCGCGGGGCAGGACGCGATGCTCGAGCGCGTGCTGGTCTGCCTCCTCTCCGGAGGTCATCTCCTGATCGAGGGCGTTCCCGGCCTCGCCAAGACGCTGACGATCAAGACGACGGCGCAGGTGCTCGGCGGCTCGTTCGGCCGGGTCCAGTTCACCCCCGACCTCGTCCCGTCCGACCTCGTCGGCACCCGGATCTACCGGCCCGGCGCGGGCGAGTTCGACACGGAGCTCGGGCCGGTCTTCTGCAACTTCCTCCTCGCGGACGAGATCAACCGCGCCCCGGCCAAGGTGCAGTCGGCCCTGCTCGAGGTGATGCAGGAGCGGCAGGTCACGATCGCCCAGACGACGCACCCCGTCCCCGACCCGTTCCTCGTGATGGCGACGCAGAACCCGATCGAGTCCGAGGGCACGTACCCGCTCCCGGAGGCGCAGGTCGACCGGTTCATGCTCAAGATCCTGGTCGGCTACCCCGAGCACGACGAGGAGCTGACGATCGTCCAGCGCTCGCTCGCGTCCGCGCCCGAGCTGCGCCGCGTCGTCGAGCTCGAGCAGCTCCGTGAGCTCCAGCGGGCGGTGGCCGAGGTCTACGTCGATCCCGGCCTGATCAGCTACACCGTCGATCTCGCCACCGCGACCCGCGAGCCGGCGAAGCACGGCGTGCCGGGGATGGCGGACTACATCGCCTTCGGCGCGAGCCCGCGCGGGCCGATCAGCCTCGTCCAGGCCGCACGGGCGCTCGCGTTCCTCCGCGGCCGCGACTTCGTCGTCCTCTCCGACATCGGCCTGCTCGCGAAGGATGCGCTCCGCCACCGGCTCGTGCTCAGCTACCAGGCGCTCGCCGAGCAGGTCGACGCCGACCAGATCCTCGACGCCGTGCTCGCGGCGGTGCCCAGGCCCGAGCTCGAGGTTCGGCGCGCCGAGACGGCGGCGTGAGCGAGACGCGGGCGCCCGAGCGGCCCGCGGCCCGGCCCGGCCCGGGGACGCTCTCCGAGCCCCTGCTGCGCGCGCTCGACCTGACGGTGCGCCGGAGGGTCGAGGGGATGCTCGCGGGCGACCACCGCTCCGCGATCCTCGGGCGCGGCACGGAGCTCGCACAGGTGCGGCCGTACGTCCCCGGCGACGACGTCCGCCGGATCGAGTGGAACGTGACCGCGCGTACCGGCATGCCGCACGTCCGCGTCGACCTCGCCGAGCGGGTCCTCGTCACGTGGCTCGCGCTCGACGTCTCGCCCTCGATGCAGTTCGGGACGGCCGACCGGCGCAAGGCCGACGTCGCCGAGGGGGTGGCGCTCGCACTCGGCCACCTCGGCAGCCGCCGCGGCAACCGGCTCGGCCTCGTCGCGTTCGGCGACGGCGAGTCGCGGATCTTCCCGGCGCGCCAGGGCCGGTCGGGGATGCTCGGGCTGCTGCTCGAGCTCCGCCGCGACGGCGGAGGAGGGGAGGGCGGCGCCACCTCGGTCGGTGATGCCCTCGGCCTCGTCTCGCGGCTCGCGCTCCAGCGCTCGCTCGTGATCGTCGTCTCCGACTTCCGCGGCCCGCGCGACTGGCGGCCGCCGCTCCTCCGGCTCGCGGGCGGGCACGACGTGCTCGCGGTCGAGATCCGCGACCCGCGGGAGCAGGAGCTCCCGAACGTGGGCGAGCTGCGGCTCGTCGATCCCGAGACCGGCCGGCACCTCCGCGTCGACACGGCGAGCAAGCGGCTGCGGGAGCGCTTCGCCGCCGCGGCCGCCGCCGAGCGCGAGGAGGTGGCGCGCGAGCTGCGCGCGCTCGCGGTCGGCCACGTGATCCTCTCGACGGAGGGCGACTGGCTCCGCCCGCTCGCCACCTTCCTCCGGCTGCGGGGCGCGGCCCGGTGAGGGGGAGAAGGGCGCTGTGAGGTTCGACTCGCCGTGGTGGCTGCTCGCCCTGCTCGTCGTGCCGGTCGCGCTCGCCGGCTACCGGCTGCTCGAGGGGCGGCGGCGGGTCTCGGCTGCGGCCTTCGCGAACCCCGTGCTCGTCCCCAACCTCGTCCGGCGGCGGCCCGGCTGGCGCCGCCACCTCCCGCCGGCGCTCGTGCTCCTCGCGCTCGTCTTCCTCGCCACCGGCCTGGCGCGCCCGCACGCGACCCTGTCGGTGCCGCGCGAGGAGGCGACCGTCGTGCTCGCCGTCGACGTCTCGCGCTCCATGGTCGCCACCGACGTCCAGCCGAGCCGGCTGGCGGCCGCCCAGGCGGCGATCCGCGCATTCCTGCAGAAGCTGCCCAAGGGCTACCGCGTCGCGATCGTCTCCTTCGCGCAGGCGCCCTACGTCGTCCTCCCGCCGACGGCCGACCGCGCGCTCGCGGTGCGTTCGCTGACGAGTCTTCGTCCCGGTGACGGGACGGCGCTCGGCGACGGGATCGCCCGCTCGCTCCAGGTGGCCGAGCGAGTCCGGGGGAAGCGCGGCGACCGGCCGGCCGCCGCGATCGTCCTCCTCTCCGACGGCGCGCAGACGATCGGGACGAAACAGCCGCTGACGCCTGCGAAGCGCGCCGCGAAGCTCGGGATCCCGATCTCGACGGTGGCGCTCGGCACGCCCGGTGGGGTCGTCGAGCTGCAGAACCCGGACGGCACGACCGAGCGGGTGACCGTCCCGCCGGATCCGGCGACGCTGCGGACGATCGCGGCGACGACCGGCGGCACCTTCTACGAGGCGCCCGACGGCGAGCGGCTGCAGGCGGTCTACGAGGAGCTCGGCTCGCGCGTCGGACGAGTCCGCCGGGAGCGCGAGATCACCGCGGCGTTCGCGGCTGCGGGAGCGCTGCTGCTCGTCGGCGCGGGCGCCTCCTCGGCCTTCCTCTTCGGGCGGATCCCGTGAGGCGCGCGCTCCTCGTCGCGCTCGCGGCCGCCGCCTTCCTCGCGCCGGGCGCGAGCGCGGGCCGGACCGAGTGCGACGGCCTCCTCGTCTGCGTTCGCCTCGTCGGGCCCTGGGTACAGGTGCCGGCCGGGACCGAGCCGACCTACTACCGGATCTCCTGCCCGCAGCGGGCTCCGACGATCGGCGGCCTCGACGCCGATCTGGGCTCGGGCGGCGTCGACGTCACGTTCCTCGGGAACCTGGGCGGACCGATCGGCGCCGGGACGACGACGGGCCGCGATGCCGTCTTCGTCGCGCGCGCGACGCGGGGTCGGACCGCGACGTTCCGGCCGAGGCTCGGCTGCATCCCCGGAGCCGGCGGCGGCGGTCGCTCGCGCACCGCCTACCACCCGACGAGGAAGCTCGCCGCCGTGGCTCCGCCGGCCGCCACCCTGCCTGCTGCCGTCTGGCGCTCCCAGGTCGTCCGGGTCGCTCGCTCGGGGCAGAGCGTGCGCGTCAGCTGCAAGGCGAAGGAGCGGCTGCTCTCGTTCGGGAGCGCGATCGCGTTCAGGCAGGCGCGGGCGCCGACGGCCGCGCAGCTCGCCTCGGTCCGCGCGGTCGCGCGCCCTGCCGGCCTGCGGAGGGCCGCGGCGACCGCGACGGGACGGCCCCCCACCGGGGTGCGCGTCCAGCTCCAGGTGCAGGCGGTGTGCGGCTCGTGACCTTCGCGAGCCCGCTCCTGCTCCTGACGCTGCTGCTCCTCCCCGCGATCCTGGCCGCGTACGTCTGGGTCGCGCGCCGGCCCGCGCGCTACCCGGTCAGCTACACGAACCTCGACGTGCTCGCGACCGTCGCGGCCGGCACGCGGTCGTGGCGGCGGCACGCGGGGATCCTGCTCTTCCTGCTCGCGCTCGCCGCCCTGCTCGTGGGGCTCGCCCGGCCGAAGGTGAACCGGCTCGCCGACCGCGAACAGGCGACCGTCGTCCTGATGATCGACGTCTCCGGCTCGATGATGGCGCGTGACGTCAAGCCGACTCGGCTCGGGGCGGCGCAGGCCGTGGTCGAGCGCTTCATCCGGAACCTGCCGCCGCGCTTCCAGGTCGGGCTCGTCGCCTTCTCCGAGCAGGCCGAGGTGGTCGCCCCGGCCACGACCGACCACGACCTCGTGATCGACTCCCTCTCGTACCTCGCGCCCCAGCGAGGCACCGACATCGGCGACGCGATCGCGCGCGCCGTCGAGGTGGTGCGGGCTGCGCCGACGCTCGCGGACGACACGCCGCCGGGAGCGAAGCCCGTCGAGCCGCCGGCCGCGATCCTGCTCCTCTCCGACGGCTCCCAGACGGTCGGCTTCCTGACCCCGCTGGAGGGCGCGGCCCGCGCCAAGTCGTTCAAGATCCCGGTCTACACCGTCGCGCTCGGGACGCCGGAGGGGCAGGTGACGCTCGACCGGTTCGGCGTCCAGCGGACGATCCCCGTCCCGCCCGATCCGGCCACCCTCCGCCGGGTCGCCGAGTCGACGGGCGGCAAGCTCTACCAGGCGACGAGCACCGAGGGCCTGAGCGAGGCGTACGAGAAGCTGGGCTCGCTCGTCGCGAAGGTCGAGCGGCCCCAGGAGGTCACCGCCGCGTTTCTCGCCGTGGGGCTCGTGCTCCTGCTGGCCGCGGCCGGCGTCGCGGTCGCGACGTTCCCGAGGCTGCCGTGAGCCGTACGGCCCTCATTGCGCTCGTGGGCGCTCTCTTCCTCGCCGGCTGCAGCAGCGGCGACGGCGGCTCGACCGCAGCGGCGACGACCGCCTCGGCGCCGGCGACGACCGCGGCCACGACGGGCGAGACGGCGCCCGACCCGGTGCCCGGCGAGTCGGTCGCGGACGTGGTCGAGCGGGTGCTCCCGTCGGTCGTCAACGTCCGGACGACGATCCCCGGCGGTGGGCGTGGCGAGGGCTCGGGCGTCGTGCTCTCGGCGGACGGGATGATCGCCACGAACAACCACGTCGTCGACGGCGCCACCGCGATCACCGTCGCCTTCAACGACGGCCGCCACCCGCAGCCGCTTGCGGCGACCGTGATCGGGACGGCACCGGAGCGCGACCTCGCGGTGCTGCAGGTGGACGCGACCGACCTCGTCCCGATCGAGCTCGCCCGTTCCTCCGCTCTTCGGCTCGGGGACGAGCTGATCGCGATCGGCTTCCCGCTCGGGCTCGGCGGGCCGACCGTGACGCGCGGGATCGTCTCCGGGCTCGACCGGACGATCGAGCCCGAGGGTGGGGCCAGGCTGGAGGGGCTACTCCAGACCGACGCGGCGATCAACCCGGGCAACTCCGGCGGCGCGCTCGTCGACCGGGCGGGCCGGCTGATCGGGATCAACACGGCCCGCGCCGGGCTCGCGGACAACATCGGCTTCGCGATCGCGATCGACGAGGCGCTGCCGGTGATCGACCGGCTCCGGACGACCCCGGTGGGCTCGCAGGCCTGGCTCGGCGCGGGGCTCGCCTCGGTCGAGTCGGACGGGGCCGCGGCCGCACTCGGGCTGGATCCGGCGATCCGCGGCGTCCGGGTCGTCGAGGTCTTCCGCGGCGGGCCGGCCGCCGACGCAGGGCTCGAGCTCGGCGACGTGATCGTGGCGCTCGACGGGCGCACGATCGCCTCCGCGTCCGACCTCGCCCGCGCGCTCGCCGAGCGCCAGCCCGGCGAGACGGTCGAGCTGGAGCTGATCGACACCCAGGGGCCCCGGCTCGCCGAACTGAAGCTCGGCCGGCGACCCGAGGGCTAGAGAGGGGGAGAGGGCGGCGCCGAACGGCGCCGCCCTCGATCCCGGACGGGCTAGGCCTTCGCCGGAACGGCAGCCTTCTTCAGCGCGTTCTGGGCGATGAACTTCTCCGTCGCCTCGTACGCCTCGTCGTCCACGATCTGGACGGGCGGCGACTTCATCAGGTAGCTCGACGGGCCCTCGAGGGCGCCGGCGATCCCGTTGTTCAGGGCCAGCTTCGCCATCCGGACGGCGTCGATCACGATCCCGGCCGAGTTCGGGGAGTCCCAGACCTCGAGCTTCATCTCGATGTTCAGCGGCACGTCGCCGAAGGAGGTGCCCTCCATCCGGATGAACGCCCACTTGCGGTCGGTCAGCCACGGCACGTAGTCGGACGGGCCGACGTGCACGTTGCCCTCGCCCATGTCGTAGTCGAGCATCGAGGTGACGGCGTTCGTCTTCGAGATCTTCTTCGACTCGAGGCGGCTGCGCTCGAGCATGTTGAGGAAGTCCGAGTTGCCGCCGACGTTCAGCTGCATCGTCCGGTCGAGGTGGACGCCCCGCTCGCGGAAGAGGCTCGTCAGCACGCGGTGGGTGATCGTGGCGCCGACCTGCGACTTGATGTCGTCGCCGATCACCGGCAGGCCCTTCTCCTCGAAGCGCTTCTGCCAGTAGTTCTCCCGCGCGATGAAGACGGGCATGCAGTTGACGAGCGCGACGCCGGCCTCCAGGCACTGCTCGGCGTACCACTTCGCCGCGGCCTCGGAGCCGACCGGGAGGTAGGAGACGACGACGTCGGTCTTCGTCTCGCGGAGGATCCCGACGATGTCGTCGGTCTCGCCCGGAGCCTTCGTCACGACCTCGGAGATGTACTTGCCGAGCCCGTCGTGGGTCATCCCGCGGTTGACGGTGATCCCCGTCTTCGGGACGTCGGCGAACTTGATCGTGTCGTTCGGGTGGGCCCAGATCGCGTCGGCGAGGTCCTTGCCGACCTTGTCCGCGGTCACGTCGAACGCGGCCGTGAACTCGATGTCGCTGATGTGGTACCCGCCCAGGTTGACGTGCATCAGGCCGGGCACGAACTGGTCGTCCGGCGCGTCCTTGTAGTACTCGACGCCCTGGACGAGCGAGTTGGCGCAGTTGCCGACGCCGACGATCGCGACGCGGACCTTGTCCTTGCTGCGGGCCTTGCCGTTCGAGCCGTTGGTGGATCCGTTGCTGGAAGCCATGGTGTCCTTTCTGTTCGATGCGAAGGGAATCTCGAGTGCGTCGCTGAGCGTCAGCAGCACGAGGTCGTTGACGTTCAGCCGGCGCCGCTTCGCGGCACCCTTGAGCTCGCGGCGGAGCTCGGGGGGCATGCGGAGCACGACGGCGCCCGCCGCGCCCGGGATCGCCTTCCGGCGCCGGCCGCTCGGGACGAAACGCACGCCGAAGCGCTCCGCGAGGAGCGCGACCGCGACGTCGTTCAGGTTCGACTCACGCCGGGCGACCTCGCGGACGAGGGCGCGCTTGACGGAGCCGGGCATCCTGATCAGGACGCTGGTTCGTTCGGATGAAGTGCTAGCAGTCAAACTGCTAGCACCATAGCCGAAGGAGCGGCGGGGTGCTAGCGCGCGAGGAGCTCGCGGCGGACGTGCAGGATCCGCTGCACCACCGTCAGCCACGCCGTCGCGGCCAGCACGCCGATCGCCCAGGGCAGGACGCCCCAGGGCGCGAGCGCGAGCCCCGCGGAGATCACGATCACGCGCTCGGCCCGCGAGCCGATCCCGACGTCGCCCTTGATCCCGAGCCCTTCCGCCTTCGCCCTGGCGTAGGGGACGAGGAAGGAGCCGCCGATCGCGGCGATCGTCAACGCCGAGCGCCAGCTCGTGCTCGTGGCGCATGAAGACGAGCCCGATCGCGCCGAGCATCAGGCCCTCGCCGACGCGGTCGAGCGTCGAGTCGAGGAAGCCGCCGAACGGCGTCTGCTTCCCGCCCGCCCGCGCGAGGGCGCCGTCGAGGATGTCCAGCACCGAGCCGACCACGAACGCGAGCGCGCCGGCCCAGAAGAAGAGCACCTCGTTCCGGTTCTCGAAGTAGACGAGCACGGCGCCGAGGGCGCAGAGCGAGACGCCGGCGGCCGTAAGCATGTTCGGGGTCACCCGCGTCCGCGCGAGCCCGGTCATCGAGCGGGAGGCGATCCCGCGCGCCCCGGTCGTATACGCCTCCTTGAAGCTCATGCGGGGCGCCGCCACGGCCGGTAGATCACGGCGGTGGCGACGAGCGCGACCCCGATCCCGGCGACGATGTCGAGCCAGAAGTGGTTGCCCGTCGCCATCACGCTGAACCAGACCCAGGCCGGCCAGAGCAGCCAGAGCGCCTTGGCGACCCGGTGCCGGACGGCGACGGCCATCACGACGCCGACGATCAGCGCGTCGCAGGAATGGAGGCTCGGCATCGCGGCGTACGGGTTCGAGGCGAAGCTGACGAGGCTCGAGTTGTGCGAGACGGCGGCGTGCTCGGCGAGCGTGTCCTGGAAGCCGGCCTGCGGGAACATCCGCGGCGGGGCGGTGGGGAAGGCGACGTAGCCGACCAGGCCGATCAGGTTGGCGAGGATCAGCGAGTTCCGGAAGCGGAAGAACCGGTCGTGGGCGCGGAAGTAGATCCAGAGCAGGGCGAGCCCGACGACGGCGAACTGCGAGAGCCAGTACGTGTACGACGTCGCCTGGATCAGCAGCGTCGAGCGGTCGACGAGGCCCTGGAGCTCGAGCTCGATCATCGCGTGCAGCGACCGCTGGGCGTCGATCACGCGCTGCCCGTTCCGGAACGCGAGCGCGACGTCATGATCGGCGGCCCCACGGGCGACCTGGTAGACGACGTAGAACCCGACCCAGATCGCGAACTGGAGCGCGAAGTGCGCGAGGCCGCGCGGCAGGCGCCTCGCAGCGGCATCCGAGTACGCCGTCATCGACCATTGAGTCTAGCCGCCGCGATTCGGATTACACTTCGGCCCGTGGGCGCCCGCGACGATCTCCTCCAGCTCCTCGAATCCGACCCAGAGATGCTGCGCGGAGCGGCTGCGCGCTCGCGCGCGCTGACCGACCCCGAGGGCCGCTACACCGACGAGGACATCGACCAGATCGTCCACGCCTTCGGAAGCGCGCTCCGCGAGGGGCTCCGGGACGAGGGGACCGCCGCGCGCGACCTCCTGATCGAGGGCGCCGTCCCCGCCGTGCTCGAGCAGGGGGAGACGGCGGCGAGCCTGGCCCGCTCGGCGGCGATCTTCGGCGTGCTGCTCGCGGGGGATGCGGCGGCACTGTTGCCCGAGGGATCCCGTGAGGAGGCGGTCGGGTGGCTCGCGGCCTTCTTCGGCGACTGGGCGAGTGACGTCGTGACGGCCGCGGGAGCGTCCTCGTGAACGCCGCCGAGCAGGGAACCCTCTTCGACGAGGTCGTTGCCGCCAGCGGGCTCAGCCCCCTCGTCGCGCCGTTCACCGTGACGCGGCTGCTCGTCCGGACGGGTGCCTCGCCACGAACGCTCGACCGTGACGACCTCGTTCGGGCGCTGCCCGAGTTCGAGAAGGGCCTCGCGGTCTATCTCGACCAGGGCAAGCTCGACGCCGCGATGACGCGGCTGCGCGCGCTCGCCGGCGCCTAGCCGCCGATGTAGCTCATCTCGACGCGGGGGAGACCCTCCGTCCGCGCCGAGCGCAGGTCGCTGTAGCGGTCGCCGCGAGCCGTCCAGATCCGGGCGAGCGCCGCCTCGACCGCGTCGTCGCCGGCGCCGCTCCGCAGGAGGGCGCGCAGGTCGTGGCCGCGGACGCCGAAGAGGCAGGTGTAGACGCGGCCCTCGGCCGAGATCCGGGCCCGGGTGCAGTCGCCGCAGAACGGCTGGGTCACGGACGCGATCACCCCGAGCTCGCCGCGGCCGTCGGCGTAGCGCCAGCGCTGCGCAACCTCGCCCCGGTAGTTCGCCTCCGCGGGCTCGAGCGGGAAGACCGCTCCGACCCGCTCCACGATCTCCCGGGCCGGAACGACGTCGTCGAGCCGCCAGCCGTTCGTGGCCCCGACGTCCATGTACTCGATGAAGCGGAGCGTGTGGCCGAGCTCGCGGAAGGTGCGGGCGAGGTCGACGATCCCGTCGTCGTTCAGGCCGCGCTTGACGACCGCGTTGACCTTGACGGGCAGCCCGGCCGCCGCGGCGGCGGCGATCCCCTCGAGCACCCGCTCGACGGAGAAGTCGACGTCGTTCATCGCCCTGAAGGTCTCGTCGTCGAGCGAGTCGAGGCTGACGGTGAGCCGGTCGAGCCCCGCGTCGGCGAGCGTCTGCGCCTTGCGGGCGAGCAGGGAGGCGTTCGTGGTCAGCGTCAGCTCGACGCCCAGCCCGGCCAGCTGCTCGATCAGCCGCTCGAGGTCGCGGCGGAGCAGGGGCTCGCCGCCCGTCAGGCGGAGCTTGTTGACCCCGAGGCCGACGGCGATCCGGGCGACCCGCGTGATCTCCTCGAAGCTCAGGAGCTCCTTCCGGTCGAGGAAGCGGTAGCCCTGGCCGAAGACCTCCTTGGGCATGCAGTAGACGCAGCGGAAGTTGCAGCGGTCGGTGACCGAGATCCGGAGGTCGCGGAGCGGCCGGCCGAGCGTGTCGAGCGGGTCGCTCATGCCAGCACCGTCGCTGTGGCCGATCCGGTGAGGCGGCGACGCGCCGCCGAGGCGGCCTCGACGATCTCGGCGCCGATCGCGACCGCGACCTCCTCGGGCGACCGGGCGCCGATCGCGAGCCCGATCGGCGCGTGGATCCGCGCCAGGTCGGCGTCGCCGACTCCCTCGGCGCGCAGTCGCTCCTCGCGCTCCTCGGTCGTCGTCCTGCTCCCCATCGCGCCGATGTAGCGGGCGGGCGTCTCCAGCGCCGCGAGCAGTGCGGGGACGTCGAACTTGACGTCGTGGGTGAGGACGCAGATCGCGGTCCGCTCGTCGATCTCGGCGCGGCGCAGGAACCGGTCGGGCCAGTCGACCACGAGCTCGTCCGCGTGTGGGAATCGCTCCGGCGTGACGAAGGCCGCCCGGGCGTCGCAGACGGTGACGCGGTAGCCGAGCAGCGAGCCGACCCGGGTGAGGGCGGCGGCGTGGTCGATCGCGCCGAGGACGAGCAGGGACGGACGGGGCGCGAAAGCATCGACGAACACGAGCTCGCCCTCGTGCTCGACCAGGGCGCTCTCGCCTGCGGCGAGCAGCGGAGCGGCCGCGGCGGCGAGGCCTGTGGAGGCGCCACCGGGCTCCAGCACCTCCTGCCGGCCGAGCTCGCTTCCCGTCAGATGGACGGCGAACGCGACCGGCTCGTCGGCCGCGAAGGCCCGTGCGAGCGGTGCCACGACGGCGGGGTCGAGCTCGGTGACGAGGAGGGCGACGGTGCCGCCGCACGCGAGGCCGACGTCGAACGCGTCCGTGTCGGCGATCCCGTAGGTGACGACCCTGGGTGCGCCGCCGGCGAGGACGTCGGCGGCCTCGCGCAGGAGCGCCGGCTCGACGCAGCCGCCCGTGACCGAGCCGGCGATCGCGCCGCCGGACGAGAGGGCGAGCACCGCGCCCGGATCGCGCGGAGCCGAGCCGCGCCGCTCGACGAGCACGCCGAGGGCGACCCGCTCGCCGGCCGCGATCCAGCCCGCGACGGTGTCGAGCACGTCCTTCACCGGGATGACCGCGACCGCGTCTTCATCGTGTCAGCGTAGCCTCCGCGCCCCGGAAACGCTGTACGCATTGCGAACAGGAAATCGGCACTTGTGTCCAGCCCGTTGGAAAGCTACTTTTCCTGCTGTTGGCCCGTTGGAGGGCCGCACCGCTCGGGGGTCGAGCACATTCGAAGAGAGAGAGGCGAAGTGGCCGGCAAGCTCACGATCAAGGTGAACGGGCGCGCACATCAGGTCGCCGCATCACCGAACACGCCGCTGCTGTACGTGCTCCGCAACGAGCTCGGGCTGAACGGCCCTCGGTTCGGTTGTGGGCTGGCGCAGTGCGGCTCGTGCTCCGTCCTGCACGACGGCAAGGAGATTCGCTCCTGCATCACGCCCGTCGCCGCGATCGGTACGGGCACCGTGACCACGCTCGAGGGGCTTCCCGCCCTGTGGAAGGGCAAGAAGCGCACCACCGCCGGCAGCGGCGACGCCGCCCTGCACCCCGTGCAGGAGGCGTGGATCGAGGAGCAGGTGCCGCAGTGCGGCTACTGCCAGAACGGGATGATGATCAAGGCCACCGAGCTGCTCCAGAAGGTCAAGCGGCCGACGGAGGACCAGGTCAAGTCCCACATGAACACCCATCTCTGCCGCTGCGGCACGTACACGCGGATCCTGAAGGCGGTCAACCGCGCCGCCGACACGATCGCGAAGGAGTCCTGATGACAGAGCTGCTGAGCGAGCGCAAGATCGACCAGGCGCTGGCGACCGAGTTCGACCGGAAGAAGTTCCTCAAGGGCGGTGGCGCGCTCGTGATCGGGTTCAGCGTCGCCGGGTCGCTCGTGGCCGGCAAGGCCTCCGCCCGGTCGGCTGCGGCAGGCCCGCCCGACGCCGCGAAGATCGACTCGTGGGTCGTGATCCACGAGGACAACACCGCCACGATCGCGTTCGGGAAGATCAACATCACCGGCACCCCGACCGGCCTGCTCCAGATCGCCGCCGAGGAGCTCGACCTCTCGTTCCCGCAGGTGAAGGAGCAGCGGGTCGACACCGACCTCAGCCCGAACCAGGGCTTCACCGCCGGCTCGAACGGGATCTCGGCGGGAGGCCCACAGGTGCGCCAGGCTGCGGCCGAGGCCCGCGCCGTCCTGCTCGGCCTCGCGTCGAAGCAGCTCGGCGCTCCCGTCTCGCAGCTCGTCGTCTCGAAGGGCGTCGTCTCGGTCAAGAGCGACTCCTCCAAGTCGGTCACCTACGGCGCCCTGCTCGGGGGCAAGCAGTTCTCGGCCCCGAACACCGGCAAGGCCCCGTTGAAGGCCGTCTCGGACTACCGGATCGTCGGCAAGCCGTTCAAGCGGGTCGACACGCCGGAGAAGGTCACGGGCGCCTACGTCTACGCCCACAACGTGCGGCTTCCCGGGATGCTCCACGGCCGGATCGTGCGGCCCGAGGGCCAGGGTGCCTACACGCAGCCGGTCAAGGCGCTCTCGGTCAACGAGGCGTCGATCAAGGGGATCAAGGGCGCCCGCGTGATCCGGAAGGGCGACTTCATCGGAGTCGTCGCCCAGACCGAGCAGGACGCGATCCAGGCCGCGAACGACCTCAAGGTCACCTGGGCCGAGTCGAAGACCATGCCCGGGAACGGCAACCTGTTCAAGGCGATCCGGGAGACGCCGAACCTCGGTGAGCGGCTCGCGGTCACCAAGGGCAGCATCGACGCCGGGCTGAAGAAGGCGAAGGTCGTGCTCGCCGAGAGCTACGGGGTCGCCTACCAGGGCCACGCCTCCTTCGGGCCTTCCGCCGCGGTCGCCGACGTCAAGAACGGCGCCGCGACGGTGATGATGGCGGGCCAGAACGTCTACGGGACGCGCACGCAGATCGCGGCGCTGCTCGGTTTCAAGCCCGAGCAGGTCAGGATCCAGTTCTACGAGGGCGCCGGCTGCTACGGCAAGAACCTGCAGGACGACGCGGCACAGGCCGCAGCCGTGCTCTCGCAGGCGGTCAACGCCCCCGTCCGGGTGCAGATGAGCCGGAGTCAGGAGCACGGCTGGGACTTCTTCGGTCCGGCCACGCTCGTCGACATCCGCGGAGCCGTCGACGCCGACGGGAAGATCGTCGCGTACGACTACACGTCGTTCCAGCAGGGGTGGAACTCGGTCGAGACGACCGCCGAGACGATGGGCACGCCGATCCCGACGACCGCGTTCGGCGCGGCCGACCGGGAGAACGCGGGCTCGCAGTACGCGATCGGCAACCATCGCGTCCTCGGCCGCTCGATCCCCGTCGGGACGCCCCTCCCGCGGGTCGCGTACCTCCGGGCGCCGGCGGCCCCGCAGGCGCTCTTCGCCTCGGAGCAGATGATCGACGAGCTCGCCCACGCGGCGGGTCTCGACCCGGTCGCGTTCCGGCTCGCGAACATCGAGAACGAGCGGTGGGCACGCGTGCTGAACGAGGTGACGAAGGCGGCCAAGTGGAAGTCAGGGCGTCGCCGCGCGGAGCCTCTCCAAGGATCGCGTCGTCTCGGGTCGCGGGATCGCGATCGGCGGCTTCGCGAGCACCTACGTCGCGGTCGTGGCCGACGTCACCGTCGACACGGCGACCGGGAAGATCCGGGTCAAGCACCTGACGGCGGCCCAGGACTGCGGGCTCGTCGTCAACCCGAACCTGGTCGAGCAGCAGATGCAGGGCTGCCTGATCCAGGGCACGAGCCGCGCGCTGATCGAGGAGGTCAAGTTCTCGAAGAGCCGCGTCACGAGCCTGGACTGGGAGTCGTACCCGATCCTCCGCTTCAAGGACGCCCCGGCCCTGACGACGGTCCTCGTCAACCGGCCCGAGTTCCGCTCGAGCGGTGCCGGCGAGCCGGCCACGGCCCCCGTCGCCGCTGCGATCGCGAACGCGTTCTTCGACGCGACCGGCAAGCGGATCCGGCAGATGCCGATGACGCCCGGGCGGGTTCGGTCGACCCTCTCCGCGTAGTCGCGCGTGGCCTGGGGCGGGGCGCTCGTCGCCTCGTCCCAGGCCCACGGGCGATCCTGCTCTCCGCCGTCCTGCTCTCACTCGCAGGCGCCGGCGTGGCTCAGGCGGGCGTCCCTGCGAAAGGCGTGCTCGTCTCCGGGGTCAGCCTCGGCGGCGTCCGGCTCGGTGAGCCGGAGGCGGCGGTGGAGCGGCGCTGGGGCCCCCGGCACCGGCTCTGCGCGGTCTGCCCCGTCCGTACGTGGCTCTTCCAGGTGCAGGGTCAGCGCTGGTCGGGCGTCGCAGCCTCGTTCCGGCGCGGCCGGGTGGTCGCCCTCTTCACCCTCGGCGCGCCGCTCGGCTGGCGGACGGCGGAGGGGCTCGCGGTCGGCGACGACTCCTTCCGGACGCGCCCGCTCTACGGGCAGATCCCGTACACCCGCTGCATCGGCTACGGCGCCCTCAGCATCCGCCGGCCGGGCTCGGTCACGTCGATCTATACCTTCGGCGACCTCGTCTACGGGCTCGCGCTCACCGCGCCCGCCGAGCCGGTCTGCCAGTAGCTACTCGCCTGGGCGCCGGACGACGATCAGCAGCCTGCTGACGCCGTCCGCGAGGTTCGCGTGCCGGTGGCCGCCCGGGCCGGAGGTGAAGTAGGCGCTGTCGCCCGCGTCCAGCAGGATGGAGCGGCCGTCGGCGAACTCGATCTCGATCCTCCCCTCGAGCAGGTGCACCCACTCCTCGGAGATCTCGGTGATGAAGTCGGTCATGCGGGCCCCGGGCGCGAACGTGGCGAGCAGCGACTGCATCGTCCTCGGGATCTCCGGTGCGAGGATCTCGACGGTGAGGCCCTCCTCGACCGAGGTGAGCACGACGCGGTCGTCGCTGCGGACGACCACCGGATCCGGATGTCGCGGCTCCGGGAGGATCTCCGCGTAGCGGACCCCGTAGAGCCTCGTCAGCCGGCTGAGGCGCCCGACGGTGATGTCGCTCTGCCCCGTCTCGATCAGGGAGAGAAGCGAGCGGGAGATCCCCGTCGCCTCGGCAACCTGATTCAGCGACAGGCCTCGCTCGTTCCGGATCTGGCGGAGCGTCGTCCCCAGGTCGCGGGTCGAGGGCGTTTCGGTCACGGGCGGACGATAGAGGCTGTTCGGCACTCCAGCAACGAGATCCAACTGTCCTCCAACCCGTTGGAAAAACCCCTGTTCAAAAGAGGATTCTTCGGCTAGAGTGCGGCGGCAGGTTCCACCACTAGGAGGGTCTCTTGAGTAGGTTTGTGCAGAGTTCGGTCGTTCTCGGGCTGGTCGCGCTGGTCGCGCTCGCCCTCTCGATCTCCGCGTTCGCGGGCAGCACCGCGTCGACGATCACGGTCACGGCGGGGAAGCCGTCGGAGTTCGCCTTCACGCTCTCGAAGAAGACGACCGCCAAGGGCGTCGTCGTCTTCAAGGTCGCGAACGCCGGCAAGATCAGCCACGACTTCAAGATCGCCGGCAAGGCGACCAAGCAGCTCGCCGGAGGGAAGTCGGCCCTCCTGAAGGTGACCTTCGCGAAGCCGGGCAAGTACCCGTTCCTCTGCTCGGTGCCCGGTCATGCCGCCGCCGGGATGAAGGGCGTGCTCGTCGTCAAGTAGAGCTAGTTCGATCGGTTCTCCGGAGGGCGTCCCGTGGGGCGCCCTCCTGCGTTCTCGGGTCGGATTCGGACCGCGGCCGCGCGGGTAGGAAGAGCTCGTCAGCGAGGAAAGGGGCTCAGCGATGGATTCCGACCGGATCGAAGGGAACGCGAAGGAAGCCGAGGGGAAGCTCACCGGCGACGAGGAGCGTGAGCAGGAGGGCAAGGCCCAGGATGCGTTCGGCAAGGCCAAGGACAGCGCGCGCGACGCGGCCGACGCCGTCAAGGACGCCGCCGAGGACGCGAAGGACGCGGTCGACGAGCGGATCTGACGGGTCGGATCGGGCGGACGCGACGAGCTAGAGCGAGGCCGCGACGCGCCCGATCAGCGCCACCATCTCCAGATCCTCGTGGTCGAGGTGCTGGAGGAAAACCCGTTCGACGCCCGCCTCCGCCAGCGCGTGGAGGCGGGCGGCGACCTCGTCCTCGGTGCCGAGGATCAGCGTGTCCCCGCGCTCGCGGCGGAACGCGTCGGGGTCGCCCTCCACGCCGGAGCGCTCCATCCGCCTGCGCAGCCGGTCCCGGGCTTCCGCCTCGGAGGAGCCGACGACGCAGCCCGTCATCAGCGAGAAGACGAGCGGCTGCCGGCCGAGCTCCGCGCAGGCCTGCTCGACGGTCGCCCGCCGCTCGCGGCACTGCTCCACGGTCGCGGAGACCGTGTTGTACTCGTCGGCCCAGCGCGCGGCGAGGCGGGCGGTGCGCGGCTTGGCGGCGCCGCCGACGATGATCGGCGGCCGGGGCCGCTGCAGGGGACGCGGCTGCGCGTCCAACCGCTCGAGCCGGTAGTGGCGGCCGTCGAAGTCCACCTCGGTCTCCGTCCAGCTGCGCGAGACGATCTCGAGCTGCTCCTCGAGCCGCTCCAGCCGGCCCGCGAGGTCGGGGAAGGGGAAACCGTAGGCCTCGTGCTCGCGGACGTTCCAGCCGGCGCCGATCCCGAGCTCGACCCGGCCGCCCGAGACGTGGTCGGCGGTCGCGACCGCCTTCGCCAGCAGCGACGGGTGCCGGAACGTGACCGGCGAGACGAGTGTGCCGAGGCGGATCCGCTCCGTCACGGCGCCGAGCGCCGCGATCTGCGTCCAAGCGTCGAGGGCGCCGCGCGTCTCGTCGCCGAGCAGGCCCGCGTAGTGGTCGGAGCGGAAGAGGCCCTCGAGCCCGGCGTCGTCGACGGCGCGGGCCAGCGCGACCCAGTCCTCCCAGGTCACTCCCTCCTGTCCCTCGATCATCAGGCAGACGCGCACAGGTCGATTATGGACACGTCCAGTGTCTGACCCTGGGCATGTCCGTTTCGACCAGGCGGCGCGCCTGCTCGGGACACGTCCAGTGTCTGACCCTGGGCATGTCCGTTTCGACCAGGCGGCGCGCCTGCTCGGGACACGTCCAGTGTCTGACCCTGGGCATGTCCGTTTCGACCAGGCGGCGCGCCTGCTCGGGACACGTCCAGTGTCTGACCCTGGGCGTGTCCGTTTCGACCGGCGGCGCGCCTGCTCGGGACACGTCCAGTGTCTGACCCTGGACACGTCCGGTCGGGGCGTGGAGGTAGCCTCGCCCGGTGCTCGCGCTCGGTGCTCTCGTCCTCGTCACCGCCGTCTGGGGCCTGACGTTCGTCCAGGTCAAGGACGCGGTCGCCCTCTATCCGCTCTTCGCCTTCCTCGCCGTCCGGTTCCTGATCGCGAGTGCCGTCCTCGCGGTGCCGGCGGCGGGACGACTGCGCTCGCTCGGCCGCCGCGGCGGGCTCGCCGGGGTCGCGCTCGGGCTCCTGCTCGCGCTGGGTTATGCGCTCCAGACGGCCGGGCTCGAGCGGACGACGGTGTCGAGCACCGGCTTCATCACCGGGCTCTATGTCGTCTTCACCCCGCTGCTCGGGCTCGTGCTCTTCCGGGCACGAGTTGCTCGAGCGGTGTGGTTCGGCGTCGCCCTTTCCGTCGCGGGGCTCGGCGCTGCTCTCCGGTGTCGGCGCAGGCGATGCGCTCGGCGATGCGCTCGTGCTGGGCGGCGCGCTCGCGTACTCGCTCCAGATCGTGTTGATGGAGCGCTACGCCCCTCGGTACGACGCGATCGCGCTCACCCAGGCCGAGATGCTCGCCGCGGCGGTCGGCTTCACGGCCGTCGCGCTCGCCGCCGGGCAGATCGAGATCCCGCGCGGCTGGACGGTGTGGGGCGCGCTGCTCGTGACGGGGATCTTCGCGAGCGCCTTCGGCTTCCTCGTCCAGACCTGGGCTCAGCGCAGGACGAGCGCGACGAGGACGGCGCTCGCGTTCGCACTCGAGCCGGTGTTCGCCGCGCTCTTCGGCTTCTGGCTCGCCGGCGACCGGCTGGGCGCAATCGGCTGGCTCGGCTGCGCGGTGATCATGGCGGGGATCGTCGTCGCCGAGCCTCAGGCGCGCCGCCTGATCGGCCGCGGAGTTTAGATTTTTTGAATCTAGGTATACTTAAGTTACAACGCTTGTGCGACTTCTCACGAACCGGCCGTCGCATGCTCGAGCCGCCTTGTCATGACGTTCCGTCCTCAGTGAGCAGGCCGGAGCAGGTCCCACGGTTCCAACCGTCGGCGACGAAGCTCCATTTGAGGAAGGACCTCCATGAAACTCTTCAAGCACAGGGCGGCCTTGTGGCTGCTCGTCCTTGGATCGCTGATCCCGCTGACCTTTGCCGGAAGCGTCGTCGCCGCGAACCCCTCCACCGTGAACCTCGGCGTCTCCGACAGCTTCGCGATCCTCTCCGGCGCGGGGGTCACGAACGTCCCGACCTCGACGATCAGGGGTGACGTCGGCGCCAGCCCGATCACCGGTGCCGCGATCGGCCTCACCTGCCCGCAGGTCACCGGGACGATCTACGCCGTCGACGCCTTCGGGCCGGCGCCGTGCGCCGTCGCGAACCCTGGCCTGCTGACGACGGCGAAGAACGACCTGACCGCTGCCTACGGCAACGCTGCCGGACGCACACCCGACTCCACGTTCGGCGCGGCCGACAACCAGCTCGGCGGCCGGACGCTCGTCCCGGGCATCTACCGGTTCGGCGCCGCGGCGACCGCGAACCTGATCGGCAACCTGACCCTGGCCGGTGACGAGAGCTCGGTCTGGATCTTCCAGGCGTCGTCCACGCTCGTCGCCCAGTCGGCCAGCACGATCACCCTCACCGGCGGTGCCCAGGCGTGCAACATCTTCTGGCAGGTCGGGTCGTCCGCGACGATCCGGACGGGTGCAGCCTTCGTCGGCACGATCATGGCCGACCAGTCGATCTGCACTGCTGTCCGGCGCAACACTCCAGGGTCAGGGCGCTGGCCCGCGTCGCCTCCGTCACGCTCGACAACAACACGATCACCCGGCCGAGCTGCTCCACACTGTCCGCCGGAGCAAGCCCCGCTCCCGCAGACGTCGGTGTCGTCAAGACCGCGAGCCCGATTGCGGTCGGGCTCGGCGGCGATGTGACCTACACCTCCGTCGTCACCAACCACGGGCCTGGCGTGGCCACGAACGTCGCCTTCAACGACGTCCTGCCCGCCGGCCAGACCCTGGTCTCCGTGACCACGACGCAGGGAAGCTGCGCCGGGACGACAACGGTCGTCTGCGCGATCGGCATGCTCGAGCTCGACAGATCGGCCACGGTCGTGATCGTGGTCAGGGCGACCACCGCCGGCTCGTTCGTCAACACCGCGCGGATCTCCGCCGACCAGGCCGACCAGAACGTCGGTGCCAACAACACGTCGGAGGCGAGGGTGACGGTCACGGCGCCGACACCGCCGCCGGCGCCGACGACGACTGCGCCGACGGCGACCACGCCGACGCCGACCGGCCCGACGCCGAAGGCGGTCGCTGCAGCCAAGGCCAAGGCCGCGGCGGTGAAGGCCGCAGCCGCGAAGAAGGCCGCCGCAAAGGCCGCGAAGAAGGCTTCGGGTGGCACGAGCGTGCAGGGCCCTGCCCTGCCTGCCAAGAACCCCCGCGGGTTCACGGGCTAGGTGAAGCTTCCTCCGATGAAGGCGGCAGGGATGCGGAGCCGCGCATCCCTGCTCCTCTCGGTCGCCCTCCTCGGCCTCGCCGCCGTCTCGACGGCGGCTGCTGCCTCTCCCGCTGTGGCGCCCACCCAGGAGCTGGCCGTGCTCGTCAACGGCCAGACGGCGATGACGAGGCCCACCGAGCGCTCGCCCGGCCGGGTCTGGGTCGAGCGGAACAGACCGATCACCGAAGGACGCACCGTGCTGCCCGTGATCGGTCACCGCACGGCGCCGGACGGCACCAAGTGGCTCCGGGTCAGGCTCCCCGGCCGCCCCAACAACAGCACCGGCTGGATCCGGAAGGCGCGGACGTCCCGCGCCGACACGCCCTGGCACCTCGTCGTCGACCTCTCCGAGCGGACGGTGCGGGTCTACCGCAACGGCAGAGCCGTCCGGTCGCTCACCGCCGTGATCGGCGCGCCCCGGACCCCGACCCCGCTGGGTGAGCACTTCGTCGAGGAGACGATCCTGCTCCGGCCGGGAGACGTCGGCGCCCCCTACGCCCTGGCCCTGAGCGCCCGCTCATCCGTCCTGCAGCGGTTCGCGGGCGGGCCCGGGCAGATCGCCCTCCACGGCGTGCGGAACGTCGGCGGCGTCCTCGGCACCGCCGCCTCGCACGGTTGCGTCCGCCTCTCGACGGGGTCGGTCTCGTGGCTCGGAGCGCGGATCGGGCCGGGCGTGCCGGTGACCGTCTCGGCCTAGATCAGCCAGCGGCCGTCGCGCTGGACGACCTCGCCGTCGAGCACGAGCTCGCCGCCGGGCCGCAGGTCCTTGACCATGTCCCAGTGGACGGCGCTCTCGTTCTTGCCGCCGGCGTACGTGTAGCTGGCGCCGACCGCGAGATGGACGGTGCCGTCGATCTTCTCGTCGAAGAGGACGTTGCGTGTGAAGCGCGTGATCCGCGGGTTGCAGCCGAGCCCGAGCTCCCCGAGCCGGCTCGCGCCCGCGTCGGTGGCGAGCACCTGGCGGAGGAAGTCCTGCCCGACCTCGGCGGTCGCATCGACGACCTCGCCGTCGCGGAACGTGAGCCGGGCGCCCTCGACGTCGTTGCCGAGGTAGATCGCGGGGAACTCCGCGTAGGCGATCGTGCCGTTGGCCGAGTCCTCGACGGGGCTGTAGAAGACCTCGCCGTCGGGCATGTTGCGGAAGCCGGCCGAGACGACCCCCTCGCGGCCGGCGATCCCGATCGTCAGGTCGGTGCCGTCGCCGAGGATCCGGACCTCCGAGCCCTCGTCGAAGCGCGCCTTCACCTGCTGCATCCGCTCCTCCTCGGCGTCCCAGTCGAGTAGGCAGGCGCCGTAGACGAACTCCGTCCAGTCCTCGAGGCTCATCCCGGCCTGCGCCGCCGACGCCTCCGTCGGGTACTCGACGACGCCCCAGCGGACGTCGAGCGAGCGGGCGCGCTTGGCCGCGGGGGTCATCGCCTTCTGGAGCGCGCTCCGCCGGGCGGGATCGAGGCCCGCCGCGGCGTGGACGTCCTCCGGTGCGCGCACCGTCAGGCGCGCGTCCTCGTGCTCGACGGCGTAGCGCTCGATCGGCGGCAGCTCCTCGAGCAGCTCGAGCGGCGCCTCGGTCGCCCAGTCGAGGTCGACGCGGAAGCGGTCCGGGCCCCAGTTGATCTTCGGGAGGTAGTAGGCGCCGCGGCGGGCGATCGCCTTCGCGAGCTCGGTGACGAGCGGACGAGCGAGCGGCGTCGTGCGGACGGAGACCTGCCAGCCCGGCTGGACGTCGAGGCACCGCTCGACGAGCAGTTTCGCCAGGGCGCGGTCGCGGGGGTCGGGCGAGAGCGTCAAGCCTGGGGGATCCTGCCAGCTAGCGTGCGGGCGGTGCGGCAGCGGACGGTCATCGGCGTGGCGATCCTCGGGGCGGCGGCGCTCGCCCTCGTCGTCCTTTCGCGCCAGGGGGACGGCGGCGTCACCTGTGACCGGACGCTCGAAACCGGAGGCCTCGCCGCGTTCGCCGCCTCGCTCCGGCCGGGGGAGACGGGCTGCCTGACGGGGACGGTCGCAGCGGACAACACCGACCTCCGCGCTCTCGGCGGCGAGCCGGGGAGGCCCGTGACGATCACCTCGGCCCCGGGCGGGATTGCGACGATCCGCGGCAGGATCGTCCTCCACGAGGACGTCCACGATCTCGTCCTCCGCGACCTTCGTTTCGACGGCCGCTCCACCCGCTCGGGCTCGCGTTCGCTCCAGCTCGACGGCGACCGCATTACCCTCGCGCTCGTGGACGTGACGAACGAGCACTCCGACGGATCGTGCATCGGGATCGGCCATCTCGGCGAGGGAGGTGGGCTCGCCGAGGACGTCACGATCGAGCGGAGCCGGATCCACGACTGCGGCGCCCTCCCGCCCACGAACCTCGACCACGGGATCTACGTCGAGCACGCGCGGCGGACGACGATCCGCGAGAGCTGGATCGACGGGAACGCGAGCCGGGGGATCCAGCTCTACCCCGATGCGGACGAGACGCTCGTCGAGCGAAACGTGCTTCGCGGGAACGGGGAGGGGATCATCGTCTCGGGCGCGAACGGCCTGCGCTCCGAGCGCAACGCGATCGAGGGGAACGTGCTCGCCGGCGCCCGCGTCGAGGACCGCTATCTGCTCGAGTCGGGCTTCGAGGAAGGTGCCCCGCCGTCGTCAGGGGCGACGGTCTTCCGAGACAACTGCGTCGAGGGCCCGCTCCAGCCGGAGCTCGAGCTGCGGGACGGCGGCGGCAACGAGGTCGGAGCATCCGGCTGCGAGGATCCGGTCGGCCTGGCCGATGTGGGGCCGCGCTCGTGAGCGCCGTCCTCCTCGGGCTCGTCTCCGCGTTCTTCTTCGGGGCGATGACGGTGGCGCTCCGGTTCGCGCTCGGGCGCGTGCACGACGCCGAGGGAGGCACCCTCCTGACGATCCTCGTCGCCGTCGCGGTCACGCTCCCCTTCGTCGCGGCCCAGTCGCGCCACTGGGGAGAGATCTGGCCGTTCCTGCTCGCGGGGATCCTGGGGCCGGGGCTCTCGCAGCTCCTCTTCACCCTCGCCGTGCGCGACGCGGGTCCTTCGCGGACCTCGGTCGCGGTCGGCTCGGCTCCGCTCTTCTCCGTCGCGATCGCGCTGCTGCTCCTCGGGGAGCCCGCGCACGCGGGTCTGCTGGCCGGGGCCGTTGCGATCGTCGGCGGCGGCATCCTCCTCGTCGGCGAGCGCGACCGGCCGGAGCACGTGCGCCGGATCGGCTTCGCCTTCGCGCTCGGCGCGGCCTTCGTCTTCGCCACCCGCGACAACCTCGTCCGCCACCTCTCGATCGGCAGCGACGTCTCGCCGGCGCTCGCGGCCGCGTCCACGCTCACCGCGGGTGGGGTCGTCGTCGCCCTCTTCCTGCTGGGCACGCAGCGGCGCCTGCCCACGCGCGGCCTGCTGGCGTTCACGCCCGCGGGGATCTGCTTCGGCCTGTCCTACATCGCCCTCTTCGAGGGGTATTACCGCGGCCGGGTCACCGTGGTCTCGCCGCTCGTCGCGACCGAGTCGCTCTGGGGGGTCGGGCTCTCGGCGCTCCTGCTCGGGCGGCACGAGCTCGTCGGGAAGCGGCTCGTGGCGGGCGCCGCGCTCGTCGTCGCGGGCGGCGCTCTGATCAGCGTCTTCCGGTAGGCCCGCCGCCGGCGCGTGCCGGCGGCGGGCTCTCCGGGCGAGCTAGCCGAGCGAGTTGTAGCCCGGGCCCGGTGTCAGGATCGCGCCGCTCTTCGCCGAGTGCGGCACCGAGACCCGGACAGAGCCGGTGCAGGCGGCCGTCCCGTCGGAGACGCGGTAGCCGACGGTGTAGACGCGGCCGTCGCCGCCTCCCGCACGCTCGGCACGGAGCCAGACCGCCCCGCCGGACGCAAGCTGTGCGTCGGGGCCGGTGCTGCCGTCGCCCGCCGCGTTCACGGGCTCGTCCTGCCGCACCGAGGTGATCGTGTAGGTGAGCGCGTCCCCGTCGGGGTCGGTCGCTCCGCCGAGCACGATCAGGCGCATCGCGTGGTTCGGCGGCCAGAGCTCGGTCACCGAGCTCGAGACGCCGGCGCACGACGGTGCCCGGTTGAAGACGAGCGAGCTCGACGCCGAGCCGGAGCCGCCGTCGTCGTCGGCGACGGTCACGGTCAGCGTGGCGCCGACCGTGCCGGTCGCATACGTGTGCGAGGCCGAGCAGGTGCCGCCGGAGACCGTCCCCGGCGAGGTGGACGCGTCGCCCCACGCGATCGAGCACGTGAGCACGTCGTTCGTCCCAGGATCGGCGACCGCCGCCGTCAGGCTGACGGCGAGGGTGCTTGCTCCCGCCGCGGGCGACGTGATCGTGACCGTCGGATTGGCGTTCCCGAGGGTCAGCTCGGTCGTATCGGAGACCGGCGGGTTGACCCCGTCGTCCGCGCGGAGCGTCAGCGTCCACGTGCCGTCGTCGGTGCAGCGGACGGTCGTCGCCGGCGCCGCCGGGTTGGTGAACGTGCAGGTCGCGCCCGCGTCGACGCCCGCGCCGGGCGACGCCGACCACGTGCGGACGGTGGAGCCGTCGTCGGTGACGGAGCCGCCGAGCGCGACGAGGGCTCCCTCGACGCCGGTTCGGTCGGTGCCGGCGTCGACGACGGGCGGCGCATCGATCGCGACCGTCTTCGTAGTCGGTGCCGCTGCCGCCGTCGTCGTCGGTCGCGGTGACCGTGACGGTGTAGGAGCCGCCCGCGGCGTAGGTGTGCGAGCCGCCGCAGCCCGTGGTCGTGGTCGCGTCGCCCCACGCGATCGAGCACGTGTGCGTGTCGGCCCCGGGGTCGGCGATCGAGACGCTTGCGGTCACGGGCGCGGCGAGCGGATGCGGCCCGGCCGAGAGCGTGAGCGTCGGGGTGGGAGCGACGTTCGCCACCGTGATCGTGGCGCTGTCCGCCGCGGATTGACCGACGGCGTCCGTGCCGGTGAAGGTGAGCGTGTAGACGCCGTCGTCGGTGCACGTCACGCTCGAGGTCGGCGAGGCCGGGCTCGCCGGGGTGCACGTGCCGGTGCCCCCGCCGGAGCCCCAACTCCCGGTGCCGCCGGTAATGCTGCCGCCCATCGCGACGGGCGAGCCCTCGTCGGTCGTCCGGTCGGTGCCTGCGTCGACCAGCGGCGGAGCCTTCACCTCGACGGTGACGCACTCCTCAGGGGTCGAGCCGGTACCGCCGCCGTCCGTGCCCGCCGAGCGGGCGCAGATCGTGTGCGGGCCCGGTGCGAGGGCCGCGGTCGTGAACGACCAGGAGACGCTCGCGGGCCCGTTCTGGGGCAGCGACGGGGTCACCGACGCCGGCTGCGGTGCGCCGCCGTCCACGGTCACGGTCACGGCCGTCAGCTTCGAGGCGATCGCCCCCGGGATCACCGCGGCCGCATCGGCCGGGTTGGAGATCTTCGTGCAGGTGCCGCCGCTCGCGTTGGCGATGTCCTGGAGGTCGCCGTACGCCGAGCTGGTGCTGCAGTTGGCGGCCGAGCCGATCGCGAAGGTGAAGAACTTCGGTGCGATCGGATCGCTGATCAACGGCGCGCTGGTGAAGGCGTGGAGCGCGGTGGTCCCGAAGCTCCCACCGGGCCCGCCGAAGGTCGCGTCGCCGTCGGAGAGCATGACCACGATCTTGCTCGTGTACCCCTGAGCGCTTCCGACCGTTGCGGCGAGCTCCCGGGCCCGCCGTACCGCTGCCCAGTAGTTCGTGTTCGGCCGGACCGTCTTGAGCGTGAACTTGCTGAAGCCGTTCCCGCTCGCGGCGCCGGGGAAGGACGAGGTGGAGAGACCTGCCGAAGCGAGGACCTCGTCGACGTCCGTCCCGGAGGAGCCGGTCGCCGTCTCCGGTGCGAGCAGCGCGGTGTCGCCGCTACCTCTGCCGAGGTCGGCGACCAGGGAGTCGGCGAGCGCGTCCAGATAACTCGTGGCGGCGACGTTGTCGCCGCCGAAGCCGATGATCCCTGCGGAGCGGACGGTGCCCTGCGCGATCGCGGCCGCGTTCAGCGCCTTCGCGGCGGCGAGCTCGCAGTCGAGCACGGAGTTCGGGACCGAGTCCCAGATGTTCTGATTCCCGCACGTCGAGCCGCCGGACGGGTTGCCGGTGCTGCCGGAGAGGTCGATCACCGTCAGCAACAGCGTGTTCTTGACCGCCAGCCCTTGCCCGACGGACGCCGTGCCCGTCACGGTCAGCGGCGCCTGCGCCACCGTCGTCCCCGTCGCGGGCGAGGCGATCGCGATCTCGATCCCCGTCCCGCCCGGGAGGTTGGCCGTCGTCGTCGCCCCTGCGAGCGCGACGACGCTCAGCGCCGCCACCGCGACGCCCAGGATCGCGGTCCGCGCGCGGCCGCTCGTGTGCTTGCCCATCCTCGTGCCCCCTTGAAGTCGAAAACCCTGGTGCGGTTGTACACAAGCGGGGGCACGCATTCAAGAGACTTGAAACGGGTAACCGCCGCGCGCCTGCCCCGACGGGCAAGCGGCTCGTCGCAGGCCCCGGAGACGTGCCTGCCGCTAGTCGGTCGCGGCGGCGGGCGGCAGGAAGCGGGTGGCGATCGTCAGCAGGAGGTGGACGATCCCGAGCACGATGAAGAACGCGGTCGGATTGGTCTCGCCCGAGAAGCCGAAGAGGAACGGCGCCGCGATCAGCGCGACCGCGAGCACGAGGTCGAGCAGGACGTGGGCCTTGACCGGGATCGTGCGCGAGAGGCCTGTTGGAGAGTCCGTCGAGGCTGCCACGACGAGGATCACGATCCCGACGACGATCGACACCGCCTTTGCCGCGCTCGAGTCGTAGTCGAGCAGGAAGGGCACCACGACGAAGGCGATCCCGGCGACGTACTCGATCAGGCCGTGGACGAAGAGCGGGATCATTCCCTGGCGCAGCATGGAAGCGACTCTACCCGGCGGCTCGGACCCCGCAAACCGGGCTCGTCCGGGCCGACGCCACGGTGCCTCCCGGTTTCGTCGACCCGGGCGCCTCCGCCAGGCACCCCTCAATCTTGATACACTCACACTCAGATTTTCTGAATCAGCAAGTGCGAACGAAGGAGACGACACGCATGGCGAAGACGATCGGTATCGACCTGGGCACGACGAACAGCTGCATGGCAGTCCTGGAGGGCGGCGAGCCGACCGTGATCCCGAACGCCGAGGGCGGCCGCACGACGCCGTCCGTGGTCGCGTTCACGAAGGACGGACAGCGGCTCGTCGGGGCGCCCGCCAAGCGGCAGCAGGTCACGAACCCGCAGAACACGATCTTCTCGATCAAGCGCTTCATGGGGCGCAAGTGGGACGAGGTCTCCGAGGAGATGACGATCGTCC
Source organism: uncultured Gaiellaceae bacterium (assembly GCA_963846665.1). Classification (GTDB taxonomy): domain Bacteria; phylum Actinomycetota; class Thermoleophilia; order Gaiellales; family Gaiellaceae; genus Gaiellasilicea. The sequence goes on along the minus strand of CAWJWW010000002.1, from coordinate 1,307,635 downwards.
CCTACGACGTCGACAAGGGCGAGAACGGCGACGCGCGTGTCACGGCGGAGGGCTCGCAGTACGCCCCGCCCGAGGTGAGCGCGATGATCCTCCAGAAGCTGAAGACCGACGCGGAGGCCTACCTCGGCGAGCCGGTCTCGGACGCGGTGATCACCGTCCCCGCCTACTTCAACAACGCCCAGCGCGAGGCGACGAAGGACGCCGGCAAGATCGCCGGCCTGAACGTGCTCCGGATCGTCAACGAGCCGACCGCGGCCGCGCTCGCCTACGGGCTCGACAAGGAGGGCGGCGACCAGACGATCCTCGTCTTCGACCTGGGCGGCGGCACCTTCGACGTCTCGGTGCTCGAGCTCGGCGACGGCGTCTTCGAGGTCAAGTCGACGAACGGGGACAACCACCTCGGCGGCGACAACTTCGACAAGGCGATCGTCGACTGGATGGTCGCGGAGTTCAAGCGCGACCAGGGGATCGACCTCGCCGCCGACAAGATGGCGCTCCAGCGGCTCTACGAGGCCGCGGAGAAGGCGAAGATCGAGCTCTCCTCGACGATGACGACGCAGATCAACCTGCCGTTCGTGACCGCGACGGCGGAAGGCCCCAAGCACCTCGACCTGCAGCTGACCCGCGCGAAGCTCGGCGAGATCACCGCCGACCTCGTCGAGCGGACGGTCGGCCCGACGAAGGCGGCGCTCAAGGACGCGGGGCTCGACGCCTCGAAGATCGAGCACGTCGTCCTCGTCGGCGGGATGACCCGGATGCCCGCCGTCCAGGAGAAGGTCAAGGAGCTGCTCGGCAAGGACCCGCACAAGGGCGTCAACCCGGACGAGGTCGTCGCCGTCGGCGCCGCGATCCAGGCCGGCGTGCTCAAGGGCGAGGTCAAGGACGTGCTCCTGCTCGACGTCACCCCGCTCTCGCTCGGAATCGAGACCAAGGGCGGCGTGATGACGAAGCTGATCGAGCGCAACACGACGATCCCGACCCGGAAGTCGGAGACCTTCACGACGGCCGAGGACAACCAGCCGTCGGTGGAGATCCACGTCCTCCAGGGCGAGTCGGAGATGGCGACCTACAACAAGACGCTGGGCAAGTTCCAGCTCGTCGGGATCGCCCCGGCGATGCGGGGGATGCCGCAGATCGAGGTCTCCTTCGACATCGACGCGAACGGGATCATCCACGTCACCGCCAAGGACACCGGCACCGGCAACGAGCAGCAGATCAAGATCGAGGGCGGCTCGGGCCTCGCCGAGGACGAGGTGAACCGGATGGTCAAGGACGCGGAGGCCGCACGCCGAGGAGGCGCACCGCCTGCGCGAGCTGGCCGACGCCCGCAACAACGCGGAGAACCTCGCCTACCAGACCGAGCGCACGCTCAAGGAGCACCGCGAGAAGCTGGACGAGTCCGACGCGTCCACGATCGAGGGCCGGATCATGGAGCTCCGCTCCGTGCTCGAGTCGACGGACGTGGCCGAGATCCAGGCGAAGACCCAGGCGCTGAACGAGGCCGCCGTCTCGCTCTCGAACGCGGTCTACGCGCAGGCCACCTCGCAGGCCCAGGCCTCCGCGAGCCGGCCAGGGACGGCGAGGCCGCCGCCCCCGAGGACGAGGTCGTCGAGGACGCCGACTACGAGGTCGTCGACGAGGAGGAGGCGAAGACCTCCTGATGACGGACGAGCCCCGGACCCAGCACGACGCCGCGACCGAGAGCGACGGACTTAGTTGCTCTGAGCAACTAAGTCCTCCCGTCGCGGGGCCGGACGCTGCCGAGGAGACGGCGCCGGCTCCCGAGCGGGACGACGCCTACCTGCGCCTCGCGGCCGACTTCGACAACTACCGCAAGCGGGTCGCCCGCGAGCATGCCGAGCTGACCGCCCGCGCGAACGAGCGGCTCCTGAACGAGCTGCTGCCCGTGCTCGACGACCTCGAGCGCGCGCTCGAGGCCGCGACTGCGCACGAGGAGGCAAAGCTCGAGGAGGGCGTCCAGCTCGTCCACCGCTCGCTCGCGGGCCTGCTCGAGCGGCACGGTCTCTCCGAGATCGACGCCGACGGGCCCTTCGACCCGCACGTCCACGAGGCGCTGCTGGCCCAGCCCGGGGAGGGCGCCGAGCCGGGCTCGGTCCTCCAGGTGCTGCAGAAGGGCTACCGCCTCGGCGACCGCGTGCTCCGGCCGACCCGGGTGATCGTGGCCGAGTAGATGGCGAGCCTGTACGACACCCTCGGCGTCGCCAAGGGCGCCTCGGCGGAGGAGCTGAAGAAGGCCTACCGCAAGCTCGCCCGCGAGCACCATCCCGACCAGGGCGGCGACGAGGCGCGCTTCAAGGAGATCCAGGGCGCCTACGACGTCCTCTCCGACCCCGAGAAGCGGAAGGCCTACGACGCGTACGGCTCGACGAACGGGCGCGGGCCGGGTGGATTTCCCGGTGGGGGAGGCGGCGGTCAGACGTTTCAGGACTTCGACCTCGGCGACCTCGGCGACCTCTTCGGCGGCCTCTTCGGTGGCGGCGGCGGTCGCGCCCAGCAGCGCGGACGCCCCCAGCCCGAGCGGGGCGCCGACCTCCAGACCGAGGTGCACATCTCCTTCGAGGACGCCCTCGCGGGCGTCCAGGTGCCGGTGCGCGCCGACGTCGAGACCGCCTGCCACACCTGCGGCGGGTCGGGCGCCGAGCCCGGGACGGCGCCGACCGTGTGCCCGCAGTGCTCGGGCCGCGGAGTCGTCTCCGACGCGCAGGGGCTCTTCGCGCTCTCGCACCCGTGCCCGCGCTGCCGCGGCAACGGGACGATCGTCGAGCACCCGTGTCACTCCTGCCGGGGCTCCGGCCGCGAGCGCGTGCAGCGCACCTACCAGGTGAAGATCCCTGCCGGCGCGAAGGACGGGACGAAGGTGCGGCTGAAGGGCCGCGGCGAGCAGGGTCGGAACGGCGGCCCCGCGGGCGACCTCTTCGTCGTCGCGCGCGTCGCCGCCTCGCCGCTCTACGAGCGCCGTGGTGCCGACCTGATCGTCGACGTCCCCGTCAGCTACGCCGACGCGACGCTGGGCGCCAAGGTCGAGGTGCCGACCCCGGAAGGCCCGATCTCGCTGAAGGTGCCCGCCGGCTCGCAGCCCGGGAAGCTGCTCAAGGTCAAGGGCCGGGGCGCCCCGAAGCTGAAGGGCGGCGGCAAGGGCGACCTGCTCGCCCGGCTGAAGCTGACGGTGCCGGAGAAGGTCTCGAAGAAGGAGCGTGAGCTGCTCGAGGAGCTGCGGAAGGTGAGCCGTGTCTGACCGCCCGCTCTACATGATCTCCGTCGCCGCCGAGCTCGTCGGGATGCACCAGCAGACGCTGCGGATGTACGAGGCGAAGGGCCTCGTCCGGCCCGCGCGCACGGCCGGTGGCACGCGGCTCTACTCCGAGGCCGACCTCGAGCGGCTGCGCGTGATCCAGCGCCTGACCACCGAGCTCGGGCTCAACCTCGCGGGCGTCGAGCACGTGCTCCGGCTCGAGGACGAGCTCCGCAAGACCCGCGCCCGCGCCGACCGGCTCGAGCGGGAGCTGCGCGAGGAGATCCGGACAGTCCACCGCTCCTACAAGCGCGAGATCGTCCTCTACCGGCCCAATCAGCCCGTTCCCAGGAGCCACTGATGGACTTCCAGAAGCTGACCGTCAAGAGCCAGGAGGCCGTCGCGGCCGCGCAGGAGCTCGCGCGCCGCCACTCCCATCCCGAGCTCTACCCCGAGCACCTGCTGCTCTCGCTGCTCGACCAGGAGCTGCCCGCGCAGCTCGTCCCGGACGCCCCGGCGCTCCAGGCCGAGACGAACCGCAAGCTCGCGGCCCGCCCGACCGCGCACGGCGCGTCGGGCCAGCCGGTCGCCGGCGCAGCGTTCACGCGGATCCTCGACCAGGCCTTCGCGGAGATGCAGAAGCTCGAGGACGAGTACGTCTCGACCGAGCACCTGCTGCTCGCGCTCGACGCGGTCCCCCGCGACGCGCTGCTCGCGCGGATCAAGGAGGTGCGCGGCGGCCAGCGGGTGACGAGCCAGGATCCCGAAGGCACCTACCAGGCGCTCACGAAGTTCGGCCGCGACCTGACCGAGGCCGCCGAGGCCGGGAAGCTCGACCCGGTGATCGGGCGCGACGAGGAGATCCGGCGCGTGATCCAGGTGCTCTCCCGCCGGACGAAGAACAACCCCGTCCTGATCGGCGAGCCCGGCGTCGGCAAGACCGCGATCGCCGAGGGCCTCGCCCAGCGGATCGTGGACGGCGACGTCCCGGAGAGCCTCAAGGGCAAGCGGGTCTGGTCGCTCGACGTCGGCGCGCTCCTTGCGGGCGCGCAAGTACCGCGGCGAGTTCGAGGAGCGGATGAAGGCCGTGCTCGCGGAGATCAAGAACGCCGAAGGCCGGATCGTCCTCTTCATCGACGAGGTGCACACGATCGTCGGGGCGGGCGCCGCCGAGGGCGCGGTCGACGCCGCGCAGCTGCTCAAGCCGATGCTCGCCCGTGGCGAGCTCCGCACGGTCGGCGCGACGACGCTGGACGAGTATCGAAAGCACATCGAGAAGGACGCCGCGCTCGAGCGCCGTTTCCAGCCCGTCTTCGTGGGCGAGCCCTCCGTCGCCGACACGATCGCGATCCTGCGCGGACTGAAGGAGAAGTACGAGTCGCACCACCGGGTCGTGATCCGCGACGCCGCGCTCGTCGCCGCAGCGATGCTCAGCGACCGCTACATCGCAGACCGCCAGCTCCCGGACAAGGCGATCGACCTGATCGACGAGGCCGCCTCGCGGCTGAAGATGGAGATCGAGAGCTCGCCGACCGAGCTCGACGCCGCCGACCGCGCGGTCCGCCAGCTCGAGATCGAGCTCGCCGCGATGCGCGAGGAGAGCGCGGAGGTCCGCGAGCCCGTCGAGCGCGCGCTCGCCGAGGCGCAGGAGCGCCGGAACGAGCTCTCGGCGCGCTGGGCCGAGGAGAAGGGCGCGCTCGACCGGATCGGGGAGATCACCGGCCGGATCGACGAGCTGAAGATGGAGGCCGAGCGCGCCGAGCGCGCCGGCGACCTCCAGCGGGTCGCCGAGATCCGCTACGGCGAGCTGCCCGCGCTCGAGCGGGAGCTGGAGGAGCGCGAGAAGCCGAGCGACCCGATGGTCAAGGAGGAGGTGGACGAGGACGACATCGCCACCGTCGTCGGCTCCTGGACGGGGATCCCCGTCTCGCGCCTGCTCGAGGGCGAGACCGAGAAGCTCGTCCACATGGAGGAGCGCCTGCATCAGCGGGTGATCGGGCAGCACGCCGCGGTCGAGGCGGTCTCGAACGCGCTCCGCCGCTCCCGCTCCGGTCTCCAGGATCCCGACCGCCCGATCGGCTCGTTCGTCTTCCTCGGCCCGACCGGCGTCGGCAAGACCGAGCTCGCCCGTGCGCTCGCGGAGTTCATGTTCGACGACGAGCGGGCCATGATCCGGATCGACATGTCCGAGTACCAGGAGCGGCACACCGTCTCCCGGCTCGTGGGCGCCCCGCCCGGGTACGTCGGCTACGACGAGGGCGGTCAGCTGACCGAGGCCGTGCGGCGGCGGCCCTACTCCGTCGTCCTCCTCGACGAGATCGAGAAGGCGCACGCCGAGGTCTTCGACGTCCTCCTGCAGGTGCTCGACGACGGCCGGCTGACCGACGGACAGGGCCGCACGGTCGACTTCCGGAACACCGTCCTGATCATGACCTCGAACATCCGCTCGGCCGAGGCGATGCGCGAGCACTTCCGGCCCGAGTTCCTGAACCGGATCGACGAGATCGTCCAGTTCGACGCGCTCGGCAAGGAGCAGCTCGGCGAGATCGCGGAGCTGCAGCTCCAGCGGCTGCGCGACCGGCTGGCGGAGCGGCGGCTCGGGCTCGAGCTGAGCGACGCGGCGAAGGAGGTGCTGGCCGAGACCGGCTGGGATCCGACCTACGGCGCCCGCCCTCTCAAGCGGGCGATCCAGCGGCTCGTCGAGAACCCGCTCGCGCTGCGGCTGCTCGAGGGCGACTTCGCCGAGGGCGACACGATCCGGGTCGACGCCCAGAACGGGGAGCTCGTCTTCGTCCGCGCGGGCGACGCCGGCCGCGGTCTAGGCCGGGCGTCGAGCTAGGGCCAGCGCGGCGGGCCGGGCTCGCTCGGCTCGCCCTCGTTCCACTCGAGCCGCGGCGGCGCGAACAGGTCGAGCAGCGTGGCGCCGTCGGGGCCCGCCTCGGCGCGGTGGAGCGTGTGGGACGGGATCTCCCAGGTCTCGCCGGGGCCGAGCACCTGCTCCTCGTCCCCGATCCGGAAGGTGATCGAGCCCCGCAGCATCAGGCCGAGCTGCTCGTGGTCGTGACTGTGCTCCTCCGCGATCGCGCCCGGCTCGAGCTCGACGAGCGCGAGCGTCAGCCGCTCGCCGTGGACGGCGCGGGCGGTGATCCCGTCCCAGACCTTGCGGGGGACGAGCGAGCGGACGTCGTCGAAGGCGCTCATCGGCGCGGAGTATCCCACCGTCCGCGCGGGACGTGTCCAGGGTCTGACCCTGGACACGGCCGCCACGGACGGTGGGTCGGCGCGATAGGTTCACGCCGTGCGCGTCCTCGTGATCGGAGCGGGAGGGGTCGGGGCCGCGGTGGCGTCGATCGCCACCCGCCGCGACTGCTTCGAGCGGATCGTCTTCGCCGACGTCGACGAGAGCCGAGCCCGCACGGCTGCCGAGCGCGACGGCGACGCCCGCTTCGGCTTCGCCGCCGTCGACGCCTCCGACCCCGCGTCGATCGCGGAGCTCGCCCGGGCCGAGCGCGCCGACGCGATCCTGAACGCGGTCGACCCGCGCTTCAACGAGGCCGTCTTCGCCGGGGCCTTCGACGCCGGCTGCACCTACCTCGACATGGCGATGACGCTCTCGAAGCCGCACCCCGAGCGGCCCCACGAGGAGACCGGCGTCAAGCTGGGCGACCACCAGTTCGAGCGCGAGGCCGAGTGGCGCGAGCGCGGCCTGCTCGCCCTCGTCGGGATCGGCGTCGAGCCCGGCCTCTCCGACGTCTTCGCCCGCTACGCCGCCGACGAGCTCTTCTCCGAGATCGACGAGGTGGGGATCCGCGACGGCGCGAACCTCGTCGTCGAGGGCTACGACTTCGCGCCGACCTTCTCGATCTGGACGACGATCGAGGAGTGCCTGAACCCGCCCGTGATCTGGGAGCGGGACCGGGGCTGGTACACGACGGCCCCCTTCTCGGAGCCGGAGACGTTCGTCTTCCCGGAGGGGATCGGGCCCGTGGAGTGCGTCAACGTCGAGCACGAGGAGGTGCTGCTCGTCCCGCGCTGGGTCGACTGCAAGCGGGTCACGTTCAAGTACGGGCTCGGCGAGGAGTTCATCGACGTCCTGAAGACGCTGCACAAGCTCGGGCTCGACTCGACGGAGCCCGTCCGCGTCCGCGGGGTCGAGGTCGCCCCGCGCGACGTCGTCGCGGCCGCGCTCCCCGACCCGGCCACCCTCGGCGACCGGATGCGCGGCAAGACCTGCGCCGGCACCTACGTGACGGGCACCGGCAAGGACGGCGAGCCCCGCGCGACCTACCTCTACCACGTGCTCGACAACGAGCAGACGATGGCGGAGTGGGGCCACCAGGCGGTCGTGCTCCAGACCGCGCTGAACCCCGTCGCCGCGCTCGAGCTGCTCGCGACGGGCGCCTGGGAGGGCACCGGCGTGCTCGGACCGGAGGCGTTCCCGCCCAGGCCGTTCCTCGACCTCCTCCGCGAGGTCGGCGCCCCGCACGGGATCGACGAACGCTAGATTCATCGTCGTGGCTGCCACCGTCACCGGCGCAGAGCAGGTCGAATGGGATCTCTCGGACCTCTTCGAAGGCCCGGACGACCCGCGGATCGCCACCGACCTCGACGAAGCGACGACAGCGGCGCAGACGTTCGCCGAGCGCTATCGCGGCAGGCTCGTCGAGCTCACCGCCGCCGAGCTGAACGACGCCGTCGCCGAGCTGGAGCGGATCCGGGGGATCTCGGTCCGGGTCGAGGCGTTCGCCCGCCTCCGGCTCGCCGCCGACAGCTCCGACCAGAGCCGCGGCGCCCTCGTCCAGAAGGTGCGCGAGCGGAACACGCAGATCGAGACGACGCTCCTCTTCTTCGACCTCGAGTGGGCCGGGCTGGAGGACGACGTCGCGGAGCGGCTCCTCGCCGACGAGGCGCTCGCCCGGTACGCCTCCGTGCTCCGGTCCGAGCGCCGCTACCGCCCGCACCTCCTCACCGAGCCCGAGGAGAAGCTCTCCGCCGAGAAGAGCCTGACGGGCTCGAGCGCGTGGAGCCGGCTCTTCAACGAGCTCCTCTCCGACCTCAGCGTCTCGCTCGACGGCGAGCAGCTCTCGCTCGACCAGGCGCTGGCGAAGCTCACGCGCCTCACCGAGCAGTCCGAGCGCGCCCGCGTCGCGGAGGCCATCACCGACACGCTGCGGCCCGGTGCCCGCACCCGCGGCTACATCCTCAACACGATCCTCTCCGAGCGCGCGATCGAGGACCGCCTGCGCGGCTACCCGACCTGGATCTCGGCGCGGAACCTCTCGAACGAGATCCCGGACGAGGCGGCCCAGAGCCTGATCGACGCGATCGTCGACCGCTACGACATCCCGCAGCGCTACTACGCCCTGAAGGCACGCCTGCTCGGGCTGCCGCGCCTCGCCGACTACGACCGCTTCGCGCCGCTGCAGGAGGTGCCGGGCACGCTGGGCTGGGACGAGGCGCGCGAGCTCGTGCTCGAGTCGTTCGCCGACTTCTCCCCGCTCGCCGGAGACGTCGTCGGGCGCTTCTTCGACGAGAGCTGGATCGATGCCGCCGTCCGGCCCGGGAAGATGCTGGGCGCCTTCTGCGCGACCCTGATCCCGGAGCGCCACCCGTACGTCCTGATGAACTACGCCGGCGAGCGCCGCTCGGTCCTGACGCTGGCCCACGAGCTCGGGCACGGGCTCCACGGAGTGCTCGCCCAGGATCTCGGGCTGCTCAACGCGTCGACGCCGCTCACGCTCGCCGAGACGGCGTCCGTCTTCGCCGAGGCGCTCGTGTTCGAGAAGCTGAAGGAGCGCGAGGACGACCCGCGCGCCCGCCTCGACCTCCTGATCGGCCGGATCGACGACTCGATCGCGACCGTCTTCCGCCAGATCGCGCTCAACCGCTTCGAGGACGCGATCCACACCGGCCGCCGCGAGGAGGGCGAGCTCGGGGTCGACCGGATCTCGGAGCTCTGGCGCCGCGAGCAGGAGCGCCTGCTCGGCGACTCGGTCGAGGTGACCGACGACTACGGGCTGTGGTGGAGCTATGTGCCGCACTTCATCTCGACCCCGGGATACGTCTACGCCTACGCGTTCGGCTACCTCTTCTCGCTCGCGATCTACGGCCGCTACCGCGAGGAGGGCGACTCGCTCGTCGAGCCCTACCTCGATCTCCTGCGCGCGGGCGGCTCTGCGCCTCCCGCGGAGCTGGCGGCGCGGCTCGGGTTCGACATCTCGGACGCGGGCTTCTGGGCCGCGGGCGTGGACGGGATCGGCGAGCTCGTGGACGAGGCCGAGCAGCTCGCAGCCGAGCTCGACGGCCCCGCCGCCGCCTAGTGCTCCTCGTCGTCGCCGCGACGGGGCGCGAGCTCGTCCCGCTCGAGGACGTCCGCGAGCTGGCGTGTGGGGTGGGGCCGGTCGAGGCGGCCGCGGCGACCGCCAGTGCGCTCGCGGAGCTCCGGCCGACCGCCGTGCTCCACGTCGGGATCGCCGGAGCGAGCACGCTCGAGCCCCTCGAGCTCGTGCTCGGCTCGGAGGCGGTCTACTGCGACGCGCTCGGCCCCTTCGTGCCGGCGCAGGCGTTTCCCGACGCCGCCCTTCTCGGCCGGCTCCGGGCTGCCTTCCCGGACGCGCCGGTGCTCCCGATCGGGACGAGCGCCCGGGTGGGCGGCGGTGCGGCGCTCGAGGTCGAGGCGATGGAGGGCTTCGCCGTCCTCCGGGCCGCAGAGCTCGCCGGAGTGCCGGCGGTCGAGGCCCGTGTGATCTCGAACGATCCGGCGGAGCCCGACCGCTCCCTCTGGCGGTTCGAGGACGCTTTCGCCCGGCTCGGCGAGCTGCTGCCCGCACTCGCGGCCGCGGCGAGGGGGTGAGCATGGCTCGGCCCAGGTACCCGAAGGCGGGCCAGCCCCTACCGCCGCCGCTCCCGCCCGCGACCCGGACCGTGGGCCAGCTCGTCGCGGAGTCGATCCGGATCTACGGCTCCCGCTTCCTCCTGATCCTCCCGCTCGGCCTGCCGGTCGCCGTCTCGGACCTCGTCGCCGCCGGCGCTTCGCCGGCGGAGAAGATCTTCATCCTGCTCGCGTTCGCGCCGGTCTTCAGCGCGGTCTACGCGGTGGCGGCGTGGCTCGTGGCCGGGACGCGGCCATCGCTCCGGCGGTGGCTCCTCGCCGTCGCGCTCGGGACGCTCGTCTTCGTCCCGGCTGCGCTGACGCTGCCATGGTTCGCGCTGCTCGCCCTCGCCTGGCTGGCGCTCACCGGGCTCGTCGTCCCGGTGCTCGTCAACGAGCGGGTGACGCCGCTCGGCGCCCTCAGGCGCGCGCTGGAGCTCGGCCGTGCCGACTACGTGCACGCGCTCGGCTCGCTCGCCACCCTCGTGATCGTCTTCGTGCTCACCCGGATCGCACTCGCCTTCCTGCTCCGCGAGCAGGCCGACCACGCCGTCCGCGCCGCCGTCTTCCTCGCCGATCTCGTCGTCTCGCCGCTGCTCTTCCTCGGCGCCGCCCTGCTCTACGTCGACCAGGCGGCACGCGTAGGATCTCGTCCTCGTCGAAAGGAGCGCTGAGTGCCGACCTACCTGATGCTGACCCGGCTGACCGCCCAGGGCGTGCAGACCCTGAAGGCCAATCCTGCGCGGCTGCGCGAGGTCAACCGCGACGTCGAGGAGCTCGGCGCCAAGGTGCTGAACCAGTGGGCGACGATCGGCGAGTACGACTTCGTCAACATCGTCGAGGCGCCCGACGCGGCGACGATCGCCAAGGTCTCGCTCGCCCTCGGCGCGCGCGGGAGCGCCAAGCTGCAGTCGCTCGAGCTGCTCGAGGTCGACGCCCTGATCGCCGCGCTCGACAGCTAGGCGTTTCGCCGTCCCGGGAGGTGGACACTTCCAGGACATGCCTACCTACGAGCGTTCAGTGACGGTGGCGGCCGAGCCGGACAAGCTCTTCGCCTACCTGTCGGAGGTCTCGAACCTCCCGAGCTACTTCGAGCAGATGGACACCGCCGAGCGGACCGACGGCGAGGCCGTCCACACGACTGCGACGATCGAGACCGAGGACGGGGAGGAGCGCCAGGTCGAGGGTGAGGCGTGGTTCCGCGTCCTCGAGTCGGAGCGCCGGATCGAATGGGGCTCGGAGGGGCCGAACGACTACCACGGCAGCCTGACCGTCTCGGAGGCGGGGGACGGCTGCGAGGTCGCGGTGACGATCTCGACGGCGCGGGTCGAGAGCGACGAGATCGACAAGGGGCTCGAGCGCACCCTCGCCAACGTCAAGCGGATCGGCGAAGGCCTCTAGCGGAAGCCGGGCTCGGGCGAGGCGGCGGGAGCGGGCTCTGGGGCAGCCCCGCCCGCGGCTCGCCCTGGTTGTAGACGCCGGGGGCGACGTCGTTCGGGGCGTCGGGGTGGAAGAGCGAGGCGAGGTGCTGGATCTGGCCGCGGCCGGCGCCATGCTCGAACTGACCGCCGCCGTAGATCGCGATCCCGCGCTCCTCGCAGAGGTCGTAGAAGTCGAAGAGCCGCTGCACCGTGCCGAACCGGGACGGTTTCGAGTTGAGGCAGCGCGGTGGGTGCTTCAGCGCCTCCACGTCCGCCACGGAGTGGATCGGCAGGTCCCAGGTCAGCCGGCCGAGGTCGCCGGCGAGGACGGGCTCTGTCTCCGGGGTGAGGCGTGCGTCCTCGAGCCACGCGTCGGGGAAGGCGCGGGCGACGCGGCCGTAGAGCTCGGGGGTGGGGGTGGCGTCGACCCAGTCGCCCTCGTACAGGCCCTTCAGGTCGACGACGTCGACTGCGCCGGTCGCCGCGAGCCTCGTGACGTGCTCGTCCGTCCAGGCGTCCTGCGCGTCGAGCTTGAAGCGGAGGCCCGGCTCGACGGCGAGCCATGCCTCCGGGTTGTTCTGCGAGACGACGAAGCGAACGGGACGAGGCTCGCGGCCGACGGCCTCGGCGAGCGAGAGCCCGTTCTGGCGGAGGGCGAGATCGAGCGCCGCCGCCTCGAAGCCCCACGGCCGGTAGCCGGGCAGCTCCGGCAGGCCCTCCGAGAAGCTGCGGAGCGTGCCGCTGCGAGGGAGGTCGTACCGGTCGTCGGTCGACTGCGTGTCGTAGGTGACGTCCTCGCCGAGCCCGGTCTCGCCGGCGCCGCGCAGGCGGACGAGCGTGCGGTCGAAGCGGGAGCCGGCAGGCGCGAGCGGCTCGAGCTCGTAGCCCTCGACGACGAGGGGCAGGTCGGCGACACGGTCAAAGAGCGGCATACGCGACTCCGATCTCGGCGGCGAGCCCCGCGTTGGCGGCGATCAGCTCGCGGTTGGCGGCAAGGGTCCGTCCACCCGACTCGCGGTGGAGGTGGGCGAGCACGAAGGGCGTGACCGCCTGGCCCGTCACGCCCTGCGCCATGCGCGTCGGCGAGCGCCGCGGCGATCAGCGGCTCGACGTCGTCGAGGCTGTCGGTCGCCGGGTTGCCGACGAGGATCGAGGTGTGACGGCCGAGCCGCCAGTGGGCTCGCGCGACCTCGGCGGCCTCCTCGGCGCTCTCGACGCGGGCCGAGACGGGCGGGCCGCCGTGGGCGGCGTAGAAGAGGGGGAGGTCGTCGGTCCGGTAGCCGAGGACGGGCACCCCGAGCGTCTCCAGCAGCTCGGCGGTCGCGGGCACGTCGAGGATCGACTTGACGCCGGAGGAGACGATCAGCACCTCGGTGCGGATCAGCTCGCCGAGGTCGGCCGAGACGTCCGGCGGGTCGGGGAAGCCGCGATGGACGCCGCCGAGCCCGCCCGTGCCCATGAAGCCGATCCCGACCGTCCGGCACGCCGCGAGGGTGCCGCCGACGGTGGTGGCGCCGACGGAGCCCTGGACGATCGCGGCCGCGAGGTCGCGCGGCCCGACCTTGCGCGCCTCGGCGGTGAAGCGGCCGAGCTCGTCCTCGGTCAGGCCGATCCGCAGCTTCCCGTCGAGGATCCCGACGGTGGCCGGGACGGCCCCGGCGGCTCGGACGCGGCGCTCGCTCTCGAGCCCGACCTCGACGCCTTCGCCGGGCGGAAAGCCGTGGGCGACGAGGGTCGTCTCGAGGGCCACGACGGCGCGCCGCTCGGCGAGCGCCTGGCCCACTTCCTCGGCGACGGCGACGAGATCCTTCACCCGGCCGACCCTAGCGGACGTGTCCCGGTGCCAGGCACGGTGCCAGGCTCGGTGCCAGGCTCGGTGCCAGGCTCGGTGCCAGGCTCGGGGGCGCCTGCTTGCCGGATGGACAGGGCCGGCGCGGCCCCGTCCGCGTCAGGGCATCGCGCCGAGGCGGGCGACGCAGCGCGCCGCCGCCTCGAGAGCCAGCTCCGGCCCGCCCACGAGGTATCCCGCGGCGAGCGCGTCGCCGGCGCCGGTCGTGTCCAGCACCTCCGCCGGGACCGCGGGCAGCTCGAGCTCGCCGAAGCGGGCGCCGCCGGGGCCGAGCTTGAGGATCCATGTGCAGCCGGGCAGTGGCCCGCCGAGGATCCGCTCCTCGTCCTCGTTCGCGAAGACCAGGTCGGGCGCGAGCCCCTCCAGCCGCTCCCGGAAGCGCTCCGGCCCGAAGTCTCGGATCGCGCTCCACGACGAGAGGTCGACGGAGAGACGGGGGACGAGCGCTGCCGCCCGGAGCGCGGCGCCGTCGACCGGCTCCCGCAGCAACGAGTACCCGGGCAGATGGAGGTGCTCGCAGCCGTCGAGCCAGGCGGGGTCGATTTCGTCGGCGCGCAGGTCGGGCGAGACGCCGCGGTCGGTGGCCATCGTCCGGCCCCCGTCCGCGGCCACGAGCGAGACGACGGTGCCCGTGCGCCCCTCCACGACCGGCCCGCGGACGTCGACGCCGTAGCGCTCGATCCCGCTCCGAGCGGCCTCGCCGGCGCCGTCGCGCGCGAGCTTCCCGATGAACCGGGCGCTCCCGCCGAGCTCGGCGATCCACGCCGCCACGTTCGCCGCCTGCCCGCCGGGGCCGAGCCTCGTGACCGCATCCGCATCCGCGCCTTCCGCGAGCGGCTGCTCGAGCCGCACGATCACGTCGAGCAGGAGGTCTCCCAGGGTGGCGATCACCGCTCTACGATCCTTCCATGGACGAGGAGACCCGGCGCTCGCGAACCCGCTCCTTCCTCGTCGGCGCGGCCGTCGGCGCGTCCGCAGCGATCGCCGCAGCCCGTCGCCGCCGACCCCGGGACCGCCGCCGCGAGACCCCCGCGGGTCTCGCCGCCTTCGAGGAGGCGCCCTGCTATCGCGAGCTCGTCGAGAGCGAGCGCGCCGGCCCGTAGCCCCGCAGCGCGCGCGCCGCCTGCTCGACGGTGACGAGGTTGACGTCCGCGTCGCCGATCCGGAGCGCCTTCCCGACGAGGAGGGCCTGCCCGGCGCGGGTCAGGTACTCGGCCGGAGTGCGCGTCGGCTCCTCCGTCCGGATCACGAGGAACGGCCCGAACCGCCGGGTCACGAACGCCTCCGCGGGCCTCGGCGCCCGGTAGTCGATCTCGAGGGCGGGCTTGATGTTGTTCCGCTCGCTCGCGTCCAGCACCCAGACGCCGCGGCCGAGCGGCCGGTCGAGCTCGAGGAGCGTCCGGAGGGCGAGATTCGAGTCCGCCCGCGGGAGCACGGTCAGCGGGAAGTCGGGATTGCGCTCCCAGGCCCCGAGGTAGATCGGCTCGAAGCCGAAGAGGACGTCGTCGGGCCGGCTCGTCGCCGCGAGCCACGTCGACGCCTCTGCGCGGGCGGCCTGGCGAGCGTCGGGCTCCCACTCGAACAGGGCCGAGTTCTTGTGCCACGCCCAGGAGACCTGCGCGACCACGAGCACCGCGAGGACGACGGGAGCCGCGAGCCGCAGCCGGACGATCCCCGCGCCGAGGACGGTGGCCGCGAACGGGAGGGCGAAGATCAGGTGCCGCGTCTCGGGCGAGGCCGAGCCGCCGAGCCGCGCGGCGAGGAACGCGAGGGTCGGCACCCCGACCACGCAGCCGGCGAGCACGAGCGTCCGTCGCGGCACCGTCCGCGCGCCCAGCGCGAGCAGGCCCAGCACCGGCACGAGCACCGGCCACCAGCCGGCAGTGAAGTCGCCCGCCACGTGCCAGAGATAGAGGACGACGGGCCACGGCCCGCCGAGCCGCTTTCCGCCTCCCCCGACCCCGACGTCGAAGCGGCCCGCGAGCACGAGGTCGGTCAGCCAGAACGGGATCCCCGCCACACCGAGCGCCGTGAAGGCGACGACGGCCTGCCGCAGTCGCTCGCGGTGGGCGACGAGAACGAACGTCGCCTGGCTCGCGGCGACGAGCGCGCCGTACGGGTGGCTTGCGACCGTGGCCAGGATCGCGGGCAGCCAGAGCGCCCACGAGCGCCGGTCGCCGCGCTCGAGCGCGCGCAGGAGCGCCAGGAACGAGAGCGCGCTCGTGAACAGGAAGAGGCTGTACATCCGGGCGTAGACGCCGTGGAAGAGGAACGTCCAGCTCGCGGCGACGACGACGGTCGCGACGAGGGCCGGCGCCCTCCCGGCGAGCCGCCTCCCGAGCAGCGCCACGAGCGGCAGGCTCGCGACTGCGAACGCCGCCGAGAGGAGCCGGAGCGCCTCCAGCCCCAGCCCGAGGTGCGCGACCGCCCAGGCGAGGAGGAAGTGGAGCGGAGCGCCGCCGCGCTCCTCGAGCACGACCTGGAAGAGCCCGCCGAGCGGATGGCGGCCGACGAAGAGCGCGAGCGTCTCGTCCTCGTGCGGCGGCCACGCCAGGAGCTGGTGGAGGAGGAAGGCGGCCGCTGCGGCCGCGACAGCGCCGACGCCGAGCGGGAACCAGCGTCGCCCGAGCACGGCGGGAAGCCCCGTGGAGCGGGCGTGGACCCTCGATGTGTGGGCGCTCTCGGTCATCGGTTTCGGCGTGATTGTCGCTGCTAGCCTCTCCGCCTATGCCGATCTACGAGTACCGCTGCCCCGACGGGCACACCTTCGAGGTCTTCCAGCGCATGGCGGACGATCCGATCGCGGTCTGCGAGGTGTGCGGCAAGAGCCCGGTCGAGAAGGTGCTCTATCCGGTGGCCGTCCACTACAAGGGCTCCGGCTTCTACTCGACGGACTACGGCAAGGGTGGGCGCAAGGCCGTCGCGGCCAAGGACGGCGGCGGCAGCAGCGGCGACAGCGGCTCCTCCGGCTCGAGCGACAGCTCCTCGTCGCCCGCGAAGGACACGGGCGGCTCGAGCTCGACGGACACGAAGCCCACGAAGTCCGCGGACTAGCGCCTGCGCAGCGCGTTCAGCGCGAGCAGGAGCACGATCGAGCCGGCGACGGCGAGCGCGAACGGCCCGAGCGACCACCCGAACGTGACCTCGCCGCCGAAGAGCGCCTCGCCGAGCACGCCGCCGATCAGCGCGCCGATCACGCCGACCGCGAGCGTCCCGAAGCAGCCGAGGTTCTGGCGGCCGGGCGTCAACGCCCGCGCGACGGCCCCGGCGAGCAGCCCGAACACGATCCAGCCGAAGAGTCCCACAGAGCGAGCCTAGCCTGCGCCGACGACGCAGCCCGCGGCGAGCGGCTGCCCGGGCGGCGGCGGCTGCGGGGCAGAGGCCCCGCGGAACATCGTGATCGTGGCGAAGTTCTCCTGGTCGCCGAGGATCACCGACTGGCCGCCGATCGTGGAGAGCTCGCCACCGAGGCGGCAGTGGAGCGCGCGCGCCGAGTTGGCGCGGAACTTGACCCACCCGAGCTGGAGCAGCTCGCCCGCGGAGAGGTCGGTCGTGAGCGGCTTGACGAGGTCGCCCCCGACGAACGGGAACTTGACGAAGGTCGCCGGGCCGACGAGCTTGCCCGTCATCGCCTCGACGACCGCCTGCTGCCGCTCGCCGCGGGTCAGGTCGTTCTCCGACGGGTCGAGCCGGTTCTCCCGCACCCGCGAGTAGATCAGCGCCCGCTGGCCGCTCATGTGCTGCGTCCCCTTCGGGAAGCGCCAGCCCGGCCACTTGTCGCAGCGCGCCTGCGTCGAGTAGGGGCAGTCGAACCGGTTCGAGAGGATCGGCTTCGGCACGGTGACGTCGACGCCGCCGAGCGAGTCGATCACGGTCTTGAAGTCGTCGAAGTTGACGAGCGCGACGTGGTTGATCTCGAGCCCCGTCAGCGCCTTCACCGCTCGCATCGTCAGCGCCGGTCCGCCGAGCTGGAAGGCCGCGTTGATCTTGTTCGCGCCGTAGCCCGGGATCTCGACGCGGAGGTCGCGGGGGATCGAGAGGTACGAGATCCGGTGCCGCTTCGGATCGGTGCGGACGATCAGGATCGAGTCGGAGCGGCTCGAGTCGGAGCGCGCGGCGCTCTTGTCCCCGTCGGTGCCGAGCAGCATGATCTGGGTCGGGCTCGAGATCACCGCTCCCTCCTGCGGCGCGAGCGCAGCGTTCACGGCCTTCGGCAGGCGGGCGTTCGCGTCGGTCACCCCGCCCCGGAAGGAGAGGTAGCTCGCGACCATCCAGACGACGAGCAGGAGGGCGAGGAGCACGAGCGCGAGCCCGGTGCGCCTTCCCCAGCGCGGCCGGCCGCGGCCCTTGCGCGGGGCCGGAGCGTCGGCTTTGCGGCCGTCGCCGCGCCCACGTGCGCGCTGAGGCCGGACGCCGCCGGGCACCTTCCCCTTCGTGCGCCCGCCCTTGTAGAGCCTGTACGGCTTCTCTCCCTCTGCCATCCGGGCGGTTATGGTAGCCGCGCCCTGTGAGCGCCCAACGAGTCATCGGCGTCGACCTCGGCGGCACGAAGATCCTGGCCGGGGTGCTCGACCGCGAGGGCACCGTCCTCCAGACCTCGGAGCTGCCCACCCCGACCGACTCGCAGGAGGCGCTCGTCGAGGCGATCGGCCGGGCCGTCTCCGGTCTCTTCGACGACGGGATCGCGGCACTCGGCCTCGGCGTCCCGTCCGTGCTCGACGCCTCGACGGGGCGCTCGCTCGACTCGACGAACATCCCGCTCGCCGGGATCTCGCTCGCGCGGGTGCTGGGCGAGCGCTTCGGCGTCCCGGCCGCGACCGAGAACGACGCGAACGCGGCCGCGCTCGCCGAATGGCGCCTGGGCGCGGGCCGCGGGGCGGACAACCTCGTCATGCTCACGCTCGGCACGGGCGTGGGCGGCGGCCTCGTGCTCGGCGGGGCCCTCTACCGCGGCTGGGCCGAGCTCGGGCACATGGTCGTCGTCGCCGACGGGCCGCCGTGCCAGGGCAACTGCACGGGGCACGGTCACCTCGAGGTGCTCGCGTCGGGGAACGCGGCCGACCGCGCCGCCGAGGCGCTCTGGGGTCCGGGCTCGACCTCCGAGCAGCTCGTCGAACGGGCCGAGGCGGGCGACGAGGGCGCTGTGGAGGCTCTCCGGGGGATCGGCCACGTCCTCGGCGTTGCGATCGGGACGCTCGTGAACGTGTTCGGGGTGCAGCTCGTCGTCGTCGGCGGCGGCTTCGGTGCGGCCGCGTCGGCGTTCCTCTTCCCGCGGGCGCTCGAGTCCGCCCGGGCAGAGGCGCTCGCGCCCGGCCGGGACGGGCTCCGGATCGTCGACGCCGAGCTGGGGGCGGGTGCCGGGCTCGTCGGGGCGGGCCTCGTCGGCTTCGAGGCGCTCGACGGGCTGCGGTAGCCGTGCCGCTCGCGGTCTGCGCGACGCCGATCGGCAACCTCGAGGACGTGACGCTGCGCGTGCTCAGGGAGCTCGCCGAGGCGGACGTCGTCCTCTGCGAGGACACGCGGCACACCAAGGGACTGCTCGACCGGCACGGGATCTCGGCGCGCCTTCTCAGCTACCACCGGCACAACGAAGCGGCGCGGGTGGCCGAGCTGCTGCCCCGGCTCGAGGCGGGGGAGCGCGTCGCCCTCGTCAGCGACGCCGGCCTGCCCGGCCTCAACGACCCCGGCGCCCGGCTCGTGCGCGCGGCCCTCGACGCCGGGCTTCCCGTGACGGTGCTCCCCGGAGCGTCCGCGGTGGGGACGGCGCTCGTGGCGAGCGGGCTCGTGGGCGAGCGGTACCAGTTCCTCGGCTACCTCCCGCGGGGAGCGGCCGCGCTCGACGCGATCTGGGCGGAGCTCGCGTCCTGGCCGCATGCCGCGGTCGCGTTCGAGTCGCCCCGGCGGCTGCCGGCGACGCTGCGGAGCCTCGCGGCTGCCCAGCCGCACCGGCCCGTCGCCGTCTGCCGGGAGCTGACGAAGCGGTTCGAGGAGGTGGTACGGGGGACGGCGGCGGAGGTCGCGGAGCGGTTCCCCGAGCCGCCGAAGGGGGAGCTGACCCTCGTGCTCGGTGCGGCGGTCGCCGAGGCCGACGAGGGTGCCGGGCTGGCCGCCGTCCGCGAGCTCGTGGAGGCCGGTGTGCCTCGCCGCCAGGCCGCCGACGTGGTCGGGCGCCTCTTGTCGCTCTCTCGTAACACTCTCTATCGCGAATCGTTGCAAAGCGACTGAGCGACAGGGCTAGCGTGGACGGGAGTTGGTTCTCCCGACAACGAAAGCAGGTGGCGCATGCGTCGTCTCGTCGCCGCCGGAGCCGTGTTCGCGACGCTCGCCGTCGTGCCGGCCGCCGGCGCCTGGAGCTGGCCCGTGGACGGGCCGATCCTCCGCCCGTTCTCGCTTGCCGACAGCCCCTACGCCGCCGGCCAGCACCGGGGCCTGGACATCGGAGCCGAGGTCGGCGCCCGCGTCGTCGCGCCGGCGGCCGGCACCGTCACCTGGGCCGGCTCGATCCCGCACGGCGGGCGTGCGCTGACGATCGCGACCTCCGACGGCCTCGCCGTGACACTGCTCCAGCTCGGCTCGGTCTCCGCACTCGCCGGCACCGTGGTCGCCGAGGGTGACGCCGTCGGCGTCGTCGGCCCGAGCGCCGACCCGGTCACCACGAGCTCGCACGTCCACCTGGGGATCCGCGTCGCGGCCGACCCGAACGGCTACCTCGACCCGGTCGGCCTGCTCCCCGCCCGGCTGCCGGCGCCCGTGCCTGCGCCCGAGCCGCTCGTCCCGGTGGTCGCTCCTGTCGCCGAGGCGGCTCCCGTGGCCGGCCCGCCGGCGCTCCCGCCAGTGGCATCCGCGCCGCTCCCGGCTCCGGGGTCGGCTCCGCTTCCGGCGCCGACCCCGCTCCCGGCGCCGGCGCCTGCCCCAGTGCCTGCGCCGGTGCCGGTGGACGCACCGGCCGGGGCTCCGGCGGAGCAGCCCTTGGTTCCTCCCCTCGAGGCGAGCCCGGCGGCGGTGCCGGTCGCCGCGCCCGCTGCGCCCGCGCCCGGCTCGGCAGCCACGGCAGCGCCGGCGCCTGCCGCTCCGGCCGCGACGGTCACAGAGCCTCCGGCCGACCCGGCCGCGCCTCCCGCGGAGACCGTCGGCGAGGCCACCGCAGCCGTGCCTGCCCCGATCGCGGTGGGGCCGGGGCCGAGGCCCGACCGGGCCACCCTTTCCGCAGCGGTGCCCGCCCTGCAGCAGGACGTCGGCGGCGCTGCCCTTCCGCGAGCCGAGCCGAGCTCGCGCCTCGGATGTCGCGGCGCCCGGGCGTGGAGCGCCACCGCTCGTCATGGCCCGCACCGACGTCCCGGCGTCGGCACCAGCCACACCGAAGCGCCCGTCGCACCGGGCGTCGGTCCCACGGGCGTCGGTCCCACGAGCGTCGGCCCCACGGGCGCCTGCGATCCGCGACGGCCGCACTCCCGCGCCGGGGCGCTCCCCGGTCACGGCGAGGCCCGATCGCGGGCCGAGCCGAGAGGTGCCGCGTCCCGCTCTGCTCGCAGTCGTGCTCTCGCTCGCCGGAGCGCTCTCGGCGAGCGCCGCGGCCGCCCTGGGCCGGCGCGGGCCTGCGCCTATCATCCGGAGCGATGAGCTTCTACCTGACGACCCCGATCTACTACGTCAACTCGACGCCGCACATCGGCCACGCCTACACGACGACCGCGGCGGACATCCTCGTGCGCCATCACCGGCAGCGGGGCGAGGAGACGTTCTTCCTGACCGGGGTGGACGAGCATGCGGACAAGGTCGCCCGCGTCGCCGCGGCGGAAGGCCTCTCGCCGCAGGAGTACACCGATCGCATCGTCCTCGCCTGGCAGGAGGTGCCGAAGCGGCTGAACGCGTCGATCGACTTCTTCATCAGGACGAGCGATGAGGGCCACAAGGCCTTCGTCCAGGAGTTCCTGCAGCGGATCTACGACAACGGCGACGTCTACCAGGACGTGTACGCCGGGCTCTACTGCGTCGGCTGCGAGGCCTTCAAGTCCGAGGACGAGCTCGTGGACGGGAAGTGCCCGGACCACGGCACCGTGCCGGAGTGGATCGAGGAGAAGAACTATTTCTTCCGGCTCTCCGCGTACCAGGACCGGCTGCTCGCGCTCTACGACGAGCGCCCCGACTTCGTCCTGCCGGACTTCCGTTTCAACGAGGCGCGCAGCTTCATCGCCGGCGGCCTGCGCGACTTCTCGATCTCCCGGGCCGGGCAGGCGTGGGGGATCCCGATCCCCTGGGACCCGGAGCAGGTCGCCTACGTCTGGGCCGACGCCCTCGTCAACTACCGGAGCGCGCTCTCGTACGCGCGTCCCGGTGAGGATCTGGAGCATCTCTGGCCGGGCCGGCACCTGATCGCGAAGGACATCCTCCGCTTCCACTGTGTCTACTGGCCCGCGCTCCTGCTCTCGGCCGGCTACGAGGTGCCAGAGCAGATCTTCGTCCACGGCTACCTGAACCTCGACGACCGCAAGATCTCGAAATCGCTCGGCAACGTCGTCGAGCCGCTCGAGCTGATCGACATCTACGGCGTCGACCCGGTCCGGTTCTGGGTCGCCCGCGCGACCCAGTTCGGTCAGGACGGCAACGTCTCGCTCGACTCCTTCCAGGAGCGCTACGAGCGCGAGCTCGGGAACGACCTCGGCAACCTGCTCTCCCGGACCACGGCGATGATCGCCCGCTACCGCGGCGGGGAGCTGAAGGCGGTGCCCGACGACCGGAGCGAGCTGCACGCAGCGGTGCGCGCCGTGCACGACGAGGTCCCGCCGCTTCTCGACGTGTACGACATCACCCGTGCGCTCGACCGGATCTGGGACCTGGTGCGCACCCTCAACCGCCATGTCGAGCAGACGAAGCCCTGGGAGCTCGCGAAGGACGAGGCGCGCGCGGACGAGCTCGACCGCGTGCTCTACGACCTCGCGGACGGGCTCCGCGTCGCTGCGGTCGCGCTCTCGGCATACATCCCGGAAACCGCCCAGCGGATCCTGACCGCGCTCGGCCAGCCGGACGACGACCTCTCCTGGGGCGCCGTCGGCTACGGCGGGGCGATCGGAGCGTCGGGGATCGAGGCCGCCGCGCCGCTCTTCCCCCGGATCGACGCGCCGGCGCCCGCTTGATCGACACCCACGCGCATCTCGACGCGCTCGACGACCCGGCCGGCGCGCTCGCCCGCGCTCGCGAGGCCGGGGTGACCCGGGTGGTCACGATCGGGACGGGGATCGCCTCCTCGCGCGCCGCGCTCGCGCTCGCCGACGCGCACCCGGGTGTCGTCGCGGCGCTCGGGATCGACCCCCACCAGGCCGCCGGCGACGAGGCGGGCCGGATCGACGAGCTCCGCGAGCTGCTCCGGCACCCGAAGGCGGTCGCGGTGGGGGAGACCGGGCTCGACAACCACCACCGGCAGGCGACACCGGCCGAGCAGCAGCGGCTCTTCGACGCCCAGATCGAGCTCGCGACCGAGCTGGGCCTGCCGCTCGTGATCCACTCGCGCGAGGCCGACGAGGAAACGGCCGCAGCACTCACCCGCTTCGACGGCACGGTCGTCCTCCACTGCTTCTCCTCGCCAGGCCTCCTTCCGGCCGCGCTCGAGCGGGGCTACTACGTCTCCTTCGCCGGGAACGTCACCTACCCGAAGGCTCCCGAGCTGCGCGAGGCCGCTGCGCAGGTCCCGGCGGACAGGCTGCTCGCCGAGACGGACAGCCCCTACCTCGCGCCGCAGCCGCTCCGCGGCCGGCCGAACGAGCCGGCCCACGTCGTGCACACGCTCGCGGTGCTCGCCGAGGCGCGCGGGGACGACCCCGGCGAGCTCGCGGCCCGGATCGACGCCAACGCGACCGCGGCGTTCGGCGCGTGAGGCGCGGCCGGTGACCGTCGTCCCGAAGAAGCGGCTCGGCCAGCACTTCCTCACCGACCCGAACATCCTCGACGTGATCGGGCGCCTCGCCGAGCTGGAGCCCGACGATGTGGCACTCGAGATCGGCCCTGGTCTGGGCGTGCTCACGGAGTACCTCGTCCAGCGAGTCGCACACGTCCACGCCGTCGAGCTCGACCGCTCGCTCGCGCCCTACCTCACGCACCTCGTCGAGACCGGCAAGCTCGACCTCCATCTCGGCGACGCGCTCGCGCTCGACCTCGCCTCGCTCGAGCCGGCCCCGGGCAAGCTCGTCGCCAACCTTCCCTACAACGTGGCGACGCCGATCGTGGTCGAGAGCCTGACGGGGCTCCCCGCGATCGAGCTCTGGTGCGTGATGGTGCAGCGCGAGGTCGCCGACCGGTTCTTCGCGGAGCCCTCGACGAAGCCCTACGGTGCGGTCTCGGTGCTCGTCCAGCTCGCGACCCGACGGACCGGCTTCCATCCCGTTGCCCGCACCGTCTTCCGCCCGCCGCCGAACGTGGACTCGGCGCTCGTGGCGTTCCGTCGCGTGCCCCTGCCCGATGGCTTCGCGGAGGTGAAGCGGGTCGTCGAGGGCGCGTTCGGTCACCGGCGCAAGACGCTTCCGAACGCGCTCGCGCTCTCGGGCCTCGCCACGCGCGACGAGGCGACGGAGGGCCTCGAGGCGATCGGCCGGAGCTCGAAGGCCAGGGCGGAGGAGCTGGCGCCGCCGGAGTTCGTCGAGCTGACTCGGGCGCTGTGGTCGGTGAGACCGGGCCGTTGAAACGGGCACCTGCGCCGGCGAAGCTGAACCTCGCGCTCGTCGTCGGGCCGACGCGGCCCGATGGGAAGCACGAGGTCGTGACCGTGCTCCAACGGCTGGATCTCGGAGACCGCGTTGCACTCGGGCCGGCCGACAGGCTCCGAATCTCGGGCTTCCCTGCGGACAGCATCGTGCGGGACGCGCTGGAGCGGCTCGCGGCAGCGGCCGGCGTCGCGCCTGCGTGGGCGGTGACGATCACGAAGCGTGTCCCCGTCGCGGCGGGGCTCGGCGGCGGCAGCTCCGACGCGGCGACGGCTCTCCGGCTCGCGAACGAGACGCTCGAGCAGCCGCTCGACGCAGGCGGGCTCCACGCGCTCGCGGCCGAGCTGGGCGCCGACGTGCCGTTCTTCCTCCACCAGGGCCCCCGGCTCGGCCGGGGCGACGGCTCCGAGGTCGGTGAGGCGCTCGAGCTGCCGCAGGACTACTTCGTCGTGCTGGTGCTGCCCCGCGGCGAGGTGAAGCAGTCGACGGCCTCGGTGTACGGCCGCTTCGACGAGCGGGCCGGGGCAGAGGGTTTCGCCGACCGCGTCGCCGGCCTGGAGGGTGCGCTCGCAGGCGCGACCCGCGCCCGCGACCTCGCGCAGCTGCCGCCGAACGACCTCGCATCCTCGCCGCTCGCGGCAGAGCTCACCGCGCTGGGCGCGTTCCGCGCCGACGTGACCGGCGCCGGCCCCGCCGTCTACGGGCTGTTCCACCACCGCCGCCACGCTGTGGCCGCCCGGCGTGCGTTCCGGGGCCGTGGGCGCACCTGGCTGACCGTTCCCGTCTGGTACGGCTGAGCCGTTTGCCCGGCCTCCGGCGGCCGGGGTACGGTTCGCCCATGGCTGCAGGGACGATCGACCACGGCCACTCCAGGCTCGGCGCCCGGCTGCGGGCGATCCGGTTCCGGCTCGTGCTCTGGCTCGTCCTCGTCGAGGGACTGCTCGTGATCCTCGACGTGATCCCGTGGTGGACAGTGCTGCTGCTCGCGACAGCCTCCTTCGTCGTCTACGCGGTCGCGGGCCGCTCCCACCGCAGCCAGACTGTCCGGGAAGGCAGCTGGATCGCCGCCGTCTCCCAGCTCGTCGTCGTGCTCGTCCCCGTGCTCGCGTTCGTCTTCACCGCGCTCGCCGTCGTCGTCCTGGTGGTCGTCGCGATCGCGGCACTGGGGCTGCTCCTGCTCGACCGGCGCTAGCGGGGGCGGCCCCTATACTCGTGGCCCAGCCCTGGGGCGTAGCCAAGCGGTAAGGCAGCGGGTTTTGGTCCCGCGATCCCAGGTTCGAATCCTGGCGCCCCAGCCATCTCCACCCCGCCCATGACCGAGACCGAGACCACGCTTGCAGCCGTCGTGATGGCCGGAGGGCTCGGGACGCGCATGCGCTCGGCCGTCCCCAAGCACCTCCATCCGATCCTCGGGCGGCGCATGGTCGACTGGGTGCTCGAAGCGGCCCGGCCGCTCGGGCCCGAGCGGCTGATCGTGATCGCCTCGCCCGACTCCCGCGACGCCTTCGGCGAGGTCGAGGTCGCGGTGCAGGAGCGGGCACTCGGCACCGGCGACGCGGTCCGCACGACCCGAGCCGCTCTCGAAGGCGCGGCCGGGAGCGTGCTCGTCCTCTCCGGCGACACGCCCCTCCTCACGTCCCGCCTGCTCGAGGAGCTGCTCGACACCCACCGGCGCGAGGACGCGGGCGCAACCGTGCTCTCGTTCGAGCCCCCGGACGCCCGCTCCTACGGTCGGGTCGTCCGGGACGCGGACGGCGGCGTCAGCGCGATCGTCGAGGCGGGCGACGCGAGCCCCGAGGAGCTCGCGCTGCGGGAGTGCAACTCCTCGATCTACGTCTTCCGCGCCGAGCTGCTCTGGCCCGCGCTCGACCGGCTCGAGCCCCAGAACGCCCAGGGCGAGCTGTACCTGACCGACGCGGTCCGTGACCTCGTCGCCCAGGGGATCCACGTCGCCGCCCACGTCGCCGCCGACCCGGGCGAGACCGAGGGCGTCAACACCCGCGCCGAGCTGGCCGCCGCGGCCGCGCTCCTGCGCGACCGGATCAACCACGAGCACCTGCTTGCGGGCGTCACGATCGTCGACCCCGGCTCGACCTGGATCGAGCCGACGGTGACGCTCGAGCCCGACGCCGTGATCCACCCGTTCACCGTCCTCCGCGGCGCGTCCACCGTGGGCGCCGGGGCCGAGATCGGCCCGCATGCGGTGGTCGTCGACGCCGAGGTGGGGGAGGGGGCGACCGCCGGACCGTTCTGTTACCTTCGCCCTGGAACGGTGCTCGCCGCCCGCTCGAAGGCCGGCACCTTCGTCGAGATCAAGAAGTCGCACATCGGTGAAGGCTCCAAGGTGCCGCATCTCTCCTACATCGGGGACGCAGAGATCGGGAAGGACACGAACATCGGCGCAGGCTCGATCACGGCGAACTTCCCGCACCGGCCCGGGCAGCCGAAGGGAAGGACGACGATCGGCGACGACGTCCGCGTCGGGGTGGACACTGTGTTCGTGGCCCCGGTGACGATCGGAGACGACGCGTGGACGGCTGCCGGCACGGTGATCACGGACGACGTCGAGAGCAACGCCCTCGCGGGTTTCCCGCCGCGGCAGACGGTCAAGAAGGGGCGCGGTGGAAAGCGGGACGATTGAGCAGGCGCTCCCCGGCCTCGAGCACGCCGGCCAGAAGCCGCAGACCGTGGTGGGCCGCGCCGTCTCGCTGACGCCCGCAGAAGCGGCTGGCCGTCGTCTCGGGCAGCTCGCATCCGACGCTGGCCGCCGACATCGCCCACCACATCGGCGTCGATCTGACCGCGGTGACGCTGAAGACGTTCGCCGACGGGGAGTCGTACGTCCGCTTCGAGGACTCGGTCCGCGGCGCCGACATGTTCATCGTCCAGACGGCGGCGAAGCCGACGGCGCACCACCTGATGGAGCTGCTGATGATGGTGAACGCGGCGCGGCTCGCCTCGGCGAAGCGGATCACCGCCGTGATCCCCTGGTACTTCTACGCGCGCCAGGACAAGAAGTCCCGGCCGCGCGAGCCGATCACCGCGCGGCTCGTCGCCGACCTGCTCGAGACCGCCGGGGTCGACCGCGTGATCACGATGGACCTCCATGCGGGCCAGGTGCAGGGCTTCTTCCGGATCCCCGTCGACCACATGGTCGCGGTGCCGATGTTCGCGAACCACGTCCGCGACCTGCTCGGCCCGGACGTCGAGCGCGTCGCGGTGGCGCCGGACACCGGCCGCGCCAAGCTCGCGGGGAAGTTCGCCGAGATGATCGGCGGCAGCCTCGTCGTCCTCAACAAGGAGCGCCCGGGGCACAACATCGCCAAGGTCACGGGCGTGATCGGCGACGTCGAGGGCAAGGTCGCGATCATGACCGACGACATCATCGACACCGCCGGAACGCTCTGCGCGGGCGCCGACGCCCTCCGCGAGGCCGGAGCGACGCGCGTGATCGCCTGCGCGACCCATGCGCTCTTCAACGGTCCGGCGCTGGAGCGGATCGCCACCGGCTCCTTCGAGCAGGTGATCGTCACGGACACCGTCCCGGTCGACCCGCTGACGAAGCCGGACAACGTCTCCGTGCTCTCGATCGCCGGCCTGCTCGCCGAGACGATCCAGAACGTCTTCGCCGACGACTCCGTCAGCGCGATCTTCGCCGGCGAGAACCAGCTCTTCTAGCGCGTCACGGCTCCGCCGCGGCGGAGCTGGAGCACGAGCAGGCACGCAGCCCACCACGCGAGCCCGAGCGCTGTCCCGGCGAGCACGTCCGAGAGGTAGTGGGCGCCGAGAACGAGCCGGCTGACGCCGACGAGCACGATCAGGGTCCCGGTGGCGGCCCCGGTGAGCAGACGCCACCGGAGCGGGGCGCTGCGGACGAGGAGGTAGGCGAATGCGGCGTAGATCGCGGCCGACCCGGCGGCATGGCCGCTCGGGAACGAGTAGGTGTCGAGATGCACGAAGGAGAGCTCCGGGCGGGACCGGTGGAAGAGGAGCTTGAGGCCCCCGTTCACGACCTCGATCCCGAGCGCGGTCGCCGTGAGGAAGAGCGCGTCGCCGATCCGTCGCCGCCGGACGAGCGCGAGCAGCACGAGCCCGGTCAGGCCGGCGAGCACGATCGCGTTGCCCGCCCACGTGATCGCCGAGAAGAGCTGGACGACGAGATGAGGGGTGCGCTCGTGGAGCCAGCGGGCCAGCTCGAGATCCCAGCGGACGAGCGGGTCTCCGGTCAGGTAGTCCTCGACGACGTGGGCGAAGCCCCAGAGCGCGCCGACGAGGACGAGCGCGGTCAGGGAGGCCGGCCGGTTCGCCCACCCGAAGAGCCGCCCGAAGAGCCGCCCGAAGAGCCGATGGAGTTCCCGGCTCCCGCCAAGGGGGAGTTGGGCGGGAGCCGGGGGGCGCGCTGGGGCAGGCGCCACGCTGTCAGGCCTCGAGCTCGGTCTGCGCCTCGGTCCGGTCGCGGCGAGTCCTGGTCAGGAAGACGACGACACCGAGGATCGTGAGCAGGAACGCCACGCTCGTCACCGTCGTCCCGAGGCCGAGCCCACCGTCGCCCCGCGTCTGCGAGAGCTCGTCGCCGATCGAGGCGCCGAGCGGGCGGGTGAGCACGTAGGCGACCCAGAAGGCGAGGACTGCGTCGAGGCCGAGGAAGCGGTGCGCCGCGTAGACGATCGCGATCAGGCCGCCGAAGAGGAGCGCGGAACGCCAGTAGCCGACGTTCAGCCGCTCTGCGGTCAGGTCGCCGGCGGCCGTGCCGAGCGCGAAGGTGAAGAGGACGGCGAGCCAGTAGAAGGTCTCGCGCCGGAGCGTGACGATCGTGTGGATCGAGAGCGTCCGCTCGAACGCGTACCAGACCGCGAAGGTGACCGCGAGGGCGATCGAGAAGGCGACCGTCGTCGTGGTCAGGGCGACGCCGAAATTGTCGACGAGGTTGTCGGTGATCAGCGTGCCGACGACGCTGATCAGGACGACGGCGAGCCAGTAGACCGAAGGGACGTAGCTGCGGAGCCTGAACTGGAGCGCGAGCGCGACTGCGAGGAACGCCGTCATCACGAGGGTCGTCCCCGAGAGCCCGAGGCCGAGCTTGGAGTCGAGGAAGTCGGCTGCGGTCTCGCCGACCGTCGTCGCGAGGATCTTGATCACCCAGAAGTAGAGGGTGACCTCGGGCACCTTGTTCAGGAGCCGGCGCGCGGTGGCAGCCCGCGTGAGGGTGCCTGAGGGGGAGTTGCCGGTGACGAACATCGTCGGCAGCGTGCCGGGGGGCGGCTGAACGGCACCTGAACGCGTGTCGGGGTCGCGCTCGTTCGCCTCCATACTGGTTCGTGTGACCGAGACGACCGTGCACGTCCTCGAGGACGACGCCGAGCTGCGGGGCCTGCTCGTGCGCGGTCTGCGCGAGGAGGGGTTCGCCGTGGTCGCCTCCGCCCGGGCCGCCGACCTGCTCGCGCGCACCCCGGACGCGTCCGACGTGCTCGTCGTCGACATCGGCCTGCCCGACGCCGACGGCCGCGACGTCGTCCTCGCGCTCCGGGCCCGGGGGGTCGTGGCGCCCGTGCTCTTCCTGACCGCCCGCGACGCGCTCCCCGACCGGCTCTCCGGCTTCGCGGCCGGCGGCGACGACTACCTGACGAAGCCGTTCGCGCTCGCCGAGCTCGTGGCGCGGATCCGGGCTCTGCTCCGTCGCGGGGCCGGCAGCGTGACCGGCGTGGGGGACCTCCGGCTCGACCCGGAGGCGCACGCCGCGTTCGCGGGCGGCGAGCGCACCCGGCTCACCCCGACCGAGTTTCGGCTCCTCGCCTGCCTCGCGGCCCGCCCGGGCGCGGCGGTCCGGCGGCGGGAGCTCGTGCAGGCGGGCTGGCCGCACGGCGCGATCGTCCACGACAACACCCTCGACGTCTACATCGCCCGGCTCAGGCGCAAGCTCGCCGAGCTTCCCGGCACGCCGGAGCTCGCGACCGTGCACGGAGTCGGCTACTCGCTCGGATGAGCCGCAGGCTCCCGCTCGGAGTTCGCACCCGCCTGCTGCTCGCGGTCGCCGGTGCCGTCGCGGTCGCGCTCGCGATCGGCGTGACCGCGTTCGACGTGCTGCTCGAGCAGCGGTTGAGCGACAGCGCCACGGCACTCGCGCGCGCCGAGGCGGAGGCGGAGGTCGCCTCGCTCCGGGTGGTGAACGGACGGCTCACCGCGCCGGAAAGGCCGGTCGGGCGCCGGCTCGGGAACACCGTCTGGGTCTTCGCCGGGACGACTGCGCTCGAGTCGCCGCGCACCTCCCCGGCGGTGCAGGCGCTGGCCCGCTCGCTCGCGGTCGGGTCTCGGAGCTCGCTCGAGGGCGAGCGGACGCGGTTCTACGCGCTGCCGGTCGTCGACAGCGGCCGGCGGGTCGGCACCGTCGTCGCCGCCGTCTCGCTCTCGGCGTACGAGGAGACGGCGAGGACGGCCCTGCTCGGCTCGCTGGTACTCGCGCTGGCACTCCTCGGGGTGGTCGTCCTGCTCACGAACCGGATCCTCGCCCGCGCGCTCCGGCCCGTCTCGCAGATGACCCGCGACGCGGCTGCGTGGAGCGACAGCGACCTCGAGCGTCGCTTTCGGCTCGGGGAGCCCCACGACGAGATCACGCGGCTCGGCGCCACCCTGGACGGCCTGCTCGAGCGCGTCGCCGCGAGTCTCCGGCACGAGCAGCGCTTCACGGCCGAGCTCTCGCACGAGCTCCGGACGCCGCTGGCGCGGATCTCCGCCCAGGCCGAGCTCGCGCTGGCTCGCGACCGCGCGCCGGACGAGTACCGGGACAGCTTCGCGAGCGTGCAGCGGAGCGCCGAGCAGATGACCCGGATCGTCGAGGCGCTCGTGGCCGCGGCGCGCACCGAGGCGGGGCTCGAGGGAGGCCGGAGCGACGCACGGGAGGCGGTCACGCGGGCGGCCGAGAGCGCCGTCGGCGCGACCCCGGGCGAGCGGATCCGGCTCGAGCTTCCCGCGGAGCCGGCGCGCGTGGCCGTCGAGGTCGACCTGCTCGAGCGGATGTTGACGCCGCTCCTCGACAACGCGCTCCGCTACTCGGCTGGGCCTGTCGCCGTCACCGTCGCGGCGCGGAACGGGATCGTCGTCGTCGCGGTCGCCGACGAGGGGCCCGGGATCGAGCCCGGCGAGGAGGAGCGGATCTTCGCGCCCGGGGTGCGCGGCGCAGCCGCCGAGGCCGGTACGGGCGCCGGCCTCGGGCTGGCGCTCGCGGCCAGGCTCGCCCGGAGCGCCGGCGGCCGGATCGAGGTCGAGGAGCGCAGCGACGGGGCCACCTTCGTGCTCGTGCTCCCCTCCGCCTGAGCCGCCTCGCTCGAGGGGGGATTGGCTTTCGTCGCGGCGGGGAACCCCGCTTTCATGCTCCTGCCGCGCAAGCTCCTGCTGCTCGTCTACATCGGCATCGGTGTCGCCATCGCCGCCTCGAAGGACTATCTCGACAACCTCGAGACGATCAAGCGGATCGTCTCGGCCGTGCTCGCGATCATGCTCTGGCCGCTCCTCCTGCTCGGGATCGACCTCCACATCAAGTAACACGCTGTTACGAGGCTCCTGCGGTTCGCTACACTGCGCCGCTGTGGCCGGAGAGAGACACCGTCTGGAAGTCAAGGAGCGCGAGAGCCTCGGGTCGCCCGAGACGCGCCGCCTGCGCAAGCAGGGGATGATCCCCGGCGTTCTCTACGGCAAGACGAGTGCCCGCCCGTTCGCGGTCGAGGAGCGCGCCCTCCGGGCCGCGCTGCACACGACGGCGGGGCTGCACGCGGTGCTCGACGTCGTGCTCGAGGGCCAGTCGACGGCGCATCCGTCGATCCTCAAGGAGTACCAGCGGGATCCGATTCGCGGCCACGTCCGGCACATCGATCTCCAGGAAGTGCGGCTCGACGTCGCGATCCACGCCACTGTCCAGGTGCACCTGATCGGCGGCGAGGACGCTCCGGGCGTCCGCGAGGGCGGCGTCCTCTCGGCCCCCACGATCACGCTCAACGTCGAGGCCCTCCCGATGGAGGTGCCCGAGTCGATCGAGGCCGACGTCAGCGCGATGGAGATGAACGACACGCTCCGGCTCGAGGATCTGACCGCGCCCGAGGGCGCCACCTTCCTGGACGACCTCCACGAGACCGTGATCGCCACGATCGTGCCGCCTGCGGCCGAGATCGAGGAGGAGCCGGTCGAGGGCGAGGAAGGCGAGGAGGGCGAGGTGCCGGCGGGCGAGGAAGCGGCGGAAGCTGCGGCCGAGGCCGGCGCCGCCGATGCGGGCACCGGCCCGGACGGCGAGCCCGGCACCGTCGAGGGCTAGACCTTGCGTCTCCTCCGTCGGGGCGACCGCGCCTCGACGCTCGATCTCCTCGTCGTGGGGCTCGGCAACCCGGGCCGCGAGCATCAGCACGACCGGCACAACGCCGGCTGGATGGTCGTGGACGAGCTCACGCGGAGACACGGCGGCTCCTACCGCGCCAAGTTCTCCGGGAAGCTCGCCGAGATCCGCGTCGGCGACGCCAGGCTGGCGCTGCTCAAGCCCGAGACGTACATGAACCTCTCCGGCCAGTCGCTCGGCGCCGCAGCCCGCTTCTACAAGGTCACGCCGGAGCAGATCCTCGCCGTCCACGACGAGGTCGACCTCGAGCCCGGCCGCCTGCAGGCGCGGCTCGGCGGCGGCCTCGCCGGGCACAACGGGCTTCGCTCCCTCCGCCAGACGCTCGGCTCCGCCGACTTCCTCCGGCTGCGGGTCGGCGTCGGCCGGCCGGGGCGCGGCGACCGGCGGCCGGTCGCGGACTACGTGCTCTCCCCGTTCGAGCCCGACGAGGACGTCGAGGGGATCGTCGCTCGCGCCGCCGACGCGGTCGAGACACTCGTCCGCGATGGGCTCGACCGCGCTCAGGCCGAGTTCAACTAGGGGAGAGGCGTGCGCGCGCTCCCCTTCGCCGACCCCGGCCGGCCGGACACCCGCTCCTCGACGCGGCTGCTGCTCTGGGTCGCCCGCCGCCAGGCTCGCACGCTCGTGGAGGGCGTGCTCGCGGGGATCGTCTGGATGCTCGCCCAGGCGCTGCTGCCCTATGCGCTCGGCCGGGCGGTCGACGACGGCATCACCCAGCGGCACACGGGAGCGCTCTTCCTCTGGGCGGGGGTGCTGCTCGGGCTCGGGGTGATCCAGGCGGTCTTCGGGATCCTCCGGCACCGGTTCGCGGTCTCCAACTGGCTCCAGGCCTCCTTCCGGCTGATCCAGGTGGTGACCCGGCACCTCGCCCGGACGGGGCCTGCCGTGCGCGGCGAGATCACGACCGGCGAGGTGGTCGCGACGGTCTCGAACGACGCGCTCCGGGCCGGGGGCGCCTTCGACATCACGGCGCGTCTCGCCGGTGCGATCGTCGCCTACGTCGTCGTCGCCGTCCTTCTGCTCTCGACGTCCGTCGTGCTCGGGCTCGTCGTCCTGATCGGCGTCCCCGTGCTCGCGGGGTCGCTCTCGCTCGTGATCCGGCCGCTCCAGCAGCGCCAGCGCGAGCAGCGGGAGGAGATCGGGCAGCTGACCGCGCTCGGCGCCGACACGGTGGCCGGCCTGCGGGTGCTCCGCGGGATCGGCGGGGAGGAGGTCTTCCTCGGCCGCTACCGGCGCCGCTCGCAGGAGGTGCGGCGCGCCGGGCGTCCGCGTCGCCGTTCCCCAGTCGACCCTCGACTCGGCCCAGGTGCTCCTCCCCGGGATCTTCGTCGTGCTCGTGACCTGGCTGGGCGCGCGCTTCGCCCTCGAGGGCAAGATCCGGCCGGGCGAGCTCGTCGCCTTCTACGGCTACGCGGCCTTCCTCGTGATCCCGCTCCGGACCGCGGCCGAGGCCGTGGACAAGATCACCAGGGCGTACGTGGGCACCCGCCGCATGCTTGCGATCCTCGCGGTCGAGCCGGGGGTGCGCGACACCGGAGGCGCCGGGGCGTCGCCGCCCGCGGGCTCCCAGCTCGTGGACGCGGTCTCGGGGACGGCGCTCGCGCCGGGGCTCCTGACGGCGCTCGTGCCGACACTTCCGGAGGAGGCCGCGCCGGTCGTCGACCGCCTGGGCGGGTTCACCCGTTCGGAGGGGGTCAGTCTCGGCGGCATCCCGCTCGGGCAGATCGCGCTGGCCGAGGTACGGAGGCGGATCGTCGTCAGCGAGACGGATCCGCTCCTCTTTTCGGGCACCCTCCGCAGCGAGCTCGACCCGTGGGGCCGGGCGTCGGACGAGCAGATCCTGGCCGCGATCCACGTCGCGAACGCCGAGGACGTCCTCGAGGCGCTGCCCGGTGGGCTCGACGGCGAGGTCGACGAGCGCGGGCGCGGCTTCTCCGGCGGCCAGCGGCAGCGACTCGTGCTCGCGCGGGCGCTGCTCGCCGACCCCGAGACGCTGATCCTCGTCGAGCCGACGAGCGCGGTCGACGCCCACACCGAGGCGCGGATCGCCGAGCGCCTGCACGAGGCGCGGGCGGGCCGGACGACCGCCGTCGTGACCACGAGCCCGCTCGTGCTCGGGCACGCCGACCGGGTCGTCCTCCTCGACCAGGGGCGGGTCGTGACCGCAGGCACCCACAAGGAGCTCCTCCGCAGCTCCCGCGCGTACCGCGAGACCGTGACGAGGGGCGCGGAAGAGTGAGCACGCTGCTCCCGATCGCGTCCGGCGCCGAGATCCGCACCCAGGCGGCCGTGCTCCTTCGCCGCCATCGGCGGACGTTCGCCGGCGTGCTGCTGCTGCACTCGCTCGCCGCGGTCGCCGGCCTGGCGGCGCCGAGGCTCCTCGGGGAGCTCGTCGGCGCCGTCGAGGCGGGGACGACGCGGGCGCACGTCGACCGGGTCGTGCTCCTGCTCGCAGCCTTCGTCGTCGCCCAGACCGTCCTGACCTGGTTCGCGCGCCGCGCCTCCTTCGTGCTCTCGGAGGAGGTGTTCGCCCAGTTGCGCGAGGACTTCATGACCCGCGTGCTCGGGCTGCCGCTCTCGACCGTCGAGCGGGCGGGAACGGGCGACCTCGTCTCGAGGACGACCGCGGACGTCGACACCCTCGCCCGGACCGTTCGCTTCGCGATCCCCGAGACGATGATCGCTGCGGTGACGACGGTGCTCACCGTCGTGGCGGCGGTGCTCGTCAGCCCGATCGCTGCGCTCCCGTGCATCGCCGGCGTCCCGGCGATCGTGATCGGGACGCGCTGGTACCTGAAGCGGGCGCCGGAGGGCTACCTCTGGGAGCGGGCGGCGTACGCGACCCTGACCGGCACCGTCGGCGAGACGGTGGACGGCGGCCGCACCGTGGAGGCGCTCGGGCTCGCCGACGAGCGGATCCGGCGCATGGATGCCGACCTCGAGAACGCGTTCCGCGCGGAGCGCCGCACGCTCTTCCTCCGGACCGTGTGGTTCCCGACCGTCGAGGTCGCCTACGTGCTTCCGGTGGCGGCCGCGGTGCTCTGGGGTGGCTGGCTCGTGACCACGGGGCGTGCGTCGATCGCCGAGGTGACGGCGATCGCGCTCTACGTGCAGCAGCTCGCGGATCCCGTCGACCGGCTGATCTCCTGGCTGGACGAGATCCAGATCGGCGCGACGTCGTTCGCCCGTCTCGTCGGCATCGCGCAGGTGGAGACCGACCGCACCGCGACGGGTGAGGAGCCGGAGCACGAGCGGCTGCGCGCGCAGGACGTGCGCTACGCGTACACCGCGGGGCGGGACGTGCTGCACGGGCTCGACCTCGACCTCCGTCCGGGGGAGCGCGTCGCCGTCGTGGGGCCCTCCGGGGCGGGGAAGTCGACGCTCGGACGGCTGCTCGCCGGGATCCACCCGCCGCGGACGGGCCGTGTCGACGTGGGCGGCGTCCGGCTCGTCGATCTCGAGCTCGAGCGGCTGCGGACCGAGGTTGCGCTCGTGACCCAGGAGCAGCATGTCTTCGTGGGCACGCTCGCGGACAACCTCCGGCTGGCCCACGTCGAGGCGACGGACGACGAGCTCCGGTCGGCGCTCCGGGCCGTCGACGCGCTCGAATGGGCGAGCGTCCTGCCGCAGGGGCTCGAGACGGTCGTGGGCGCAGGCGGTCATCCGCTCTCGCCGCCGCAGCAGCAGCAGGTCGCGCTCGCGCGGCTCGTGCTCGCCGATCCGCACACGCTCGTGCTCGACGAGGCGACGTCGCTGCTCGATCCCCGCGCCGCCCGGCACCTCGAGCGCTCGCTCGGCTCGGTCCTCGCAGGCCGGACCGTGGTCGCGATCGCCCACCGGCTGCACACGGCGCACGACGCCGACCGGGTCGCCGTCGTCGAGGACGGGAAGCTGCGTGAGCTCGGGACGCACGACGAGCTGGTCGAGCAAGGCGGCTCGTATGCGCTGCTCTGGGAGAGCTGGCAGAGCTAGAGCCGGCCAGAGCGGACGTCAGGCGCGGCGAGTCGCGTGGATCTCGCAATGGGCCGCGTGGTCGTCCACGAGCCCGCACGCCTGCATCGCCGCGTAGGCAGTCGTCGGGCCGACGAAGCGGAACCCGGCCGCCTTCAGCGCCTTCGCCAGCGCCTTCGACTCCGCCGTCTCGGCCGGCACCTCGACCGGCGGCTCCTGCCTCGGCGGCGGTGCGAACGACCAGAAGAGCTCCGGCAGACCCGGCCCCGACTCCCGAACCGCGACTGTGGCGCGCGCATTCGCGATCGTCGCCTCGATCTTCGCCCGGTTGCGGACGATCCCCGCGTCGCCGAGCAGCCGCTCGACGTCGGCGTCCCCGAACGCCGCCACCGCGTCCGGGTCGAAGCCCGCGAACGCCTCCCGGAACGCGTCCCGCTTGCGCAGGATCGTCAGCCAGGAGAGCCCCGACTGGAACGCCTCGAGCGAGATCCGCTCGTAGAGGCCGCGCTCGTCGCGCACCGGCACGCCCCATTCCTCATCGTGGTAGCGCTCGTACTCGGGGATCCCGTCGCCGAAGCAGCGGATGGGGTCAGCCTCCGGCGCGGACGGAGACGACCTTGGCCTTCCAGGCCCCCCGCGGCGCCTTGACCTCGACCAGGTCGCCGACCCTCGCGCCGACCAGCGCGCCCCCGAGGGGCGAGTCCGGCGAGACGCCGCCGACGCTCGAGATCTCGACCTCCATCGTGTCCCCGCCCTCGTCCTCGATCTCGACGATCGAGCCGACGCCGACGACCCCGTTGTCGGAGCTCTCGACCACGACTGCGCTCTGGAGGCGTGCCCGGATGATCGCGATCCGCCGCTCCAGCAGTCCCTGCTCGTTCTTCGCGTCGTGGTAGGCGAAGTTCTCGGAGAGGTCGCCGAAGGCGCGCGCCGTCGCGATCGCCTCCACCACGGCCTCGCGCTTCGGCCCTTCGAGGTCGGCGAGCTCGGCGGCGAGCGCGTCGCGCTGCGCGGAGGTCATCTGCTCGGGGCCTCGGTCGCTCACCCCCGCATCTTCACCGATCGGGCGTCTGCTCGCCTGCGAGGCGGTTCAGCTCGGCCTTCGTCAGCGACCGCCGCGGTAGCCGGCTCGCGCCCGCGGGGGAGAGGCCGTCGAGGAGGAGACCCACGTACCGGCGCCAAAGGCCGGGCGCCCCGGCCTCGGTCGCCTCGGCGATCCGGCCCGTCGCGAGCAGGAGCAGGAGCAGGTCCTGGCCGGTCAGGTCGAGCCGGGCCAGACCCGCGCGCTGAGCGCCCCGCACGAGCCGTCCCAGCGCTGCCAGGAGCCGGACGCGCGCCGGCGACTCGGCGCCCTTCGCCCGGAGCCGCGCCGAGACGATCTCCTTGAACGCCCGGTCGCACGCCTGGATCGCGACCGCGGCCTCGAAGAACGACCGGAGCGGATCGGCCGACTCGAGCGCGCTGTCCGCGCAGCGCTCGAAGTCCGCGAGCCGCGCCTCGACGATCGCGTGCACCAGCTCGTCCTTCGTCGGAAAGTGGCGGTAGAGAGTGCCGACGCCCACCCCGGCACGGCGCGCGATCTCCTCGACAGGGACGTCGATTCCCTCCTCCGCGAATGCCGCCTTGGCCGCCTCGAGCAGAGAGTGGTGGTTGCGCGCCGCGTCCTTGCGCAACAGCCTCTCGGTGGGGAGTGAAACCGTCATCGCGGAACATCGTAGGCGAAACGGAGGACAGATTCCGCTTTTGCTACGTTGAGCGGATGCCACCCGAGGTCGACCGCCAGCACTACGGGATCACGTTCTCGCTCCTCGCCCTTGCCGCGGCGTCGTTCTCGCTGATGCAGTCGCTCGTGGCGCCGGCGCTGCTCGAGATCCAGCACGACCTCGGCACCTCGACGACAGGGGCGACCTGGATCCTCACCGCCTACCTGCTCAGCGCCTCGGTCTGCACGCCGATCCTCGGGCGGCTCGGCGACATGTTCGGCAAGCGGCGCGTCCTGATCCTCGTGCTCGCCGCGCTCAGCCTGGGCACTCTCGTCTCGGCGCTCGCGACCTCGATCGGGGTCATGGTCGCGGGCCGCGTGATCCAGGGGATCGGCGGCGCGATGTTCCCCCTCGCCTACGGGATCATCCGCGACGAGTTCCCCAAGGAGCGCGTCTCGACGGGAATCGCGCTGATCTCGGCGATGCTCGGGATCGGCGGCGGCGCGGGAATCGTGCTCGCCGGCCCGATCGTCGAGCACTTCTCCTACCACTACCTCTTCTGGCTGCCGCTGCTGGTGATCGGGATCGCCACGATCGGCTCGATCTTCCTGATCCCGGAATCGCCGGTCCGGACGCCGGGGCGCGTCAACTGGGCCGGCGCCGTGCTGCTGGCCGCGTGGCTCTCGGCGTTCCTCGTCGGGGTCAGCCAGGGGTCGAGTTGGGGCTGGGGCTCCGCGCGCGTGCTCGGCCTCTTCGCGCTCGCGCTCGTCCTCCTCGCCGCCTGGATCCGGAACGAGGTCGCCGCGCCGGAGCCGCTCGTCGACATGCGGATGCTCAGGCAGCGCGCCGTGTGGACGACGAACGCGACCGCGCTCCTGATCGGGTTCGGGATGTTCGGCTCCTTCGTGCTGCTGCCCCAGTTCGTCCAGATGCCGGTCTCGACCGGGTACGGCTTCGGCGGCTCCGTCACCGAGGCGGGCCTCTTCATGCTGCCGTCGACCGTCGCCATGCTCCTGATCAGCCCCGTCGCGGGCCGGCTCGCCGCCACGGTCGGGCCCAAGGTGCCGCTCGTCGCCGGCGCCGTGCTCTCCTCGCTCGCCTTCGTCGTCCTCGCGGGCGCACACACCGAGCCGTGGGAGATCCTCGTCGCCTCGACGCTGATCGGCGCCGGGATCGGGCTTGCCCTCTCCTCGATGATCAACCTGATCGTCGAGGCCGTGCCGCCGGAGCAGACCGGGGTTGCATCCGGGATGAACATGATCACGCGCTCGATCGGCGGCGCGATCGGGAGCCAGGTGTCGGCGAGCATCGTCGCCGCCTCGGTCGTCGCCGGGCTTCCGAGCGAGGCCGGCTTCACCACTGCGTTCGTCGTCTCCGGGCTCGCCCTCTTCCTCGGAGTCGCCGTGGCCCTCGCGGTGCCCGGCCGGCGCCGGACCGTGCCCGGGCACGAGCCGATCTTCGACGAGGCCTGAGCCGTCCTTCCGTAGACTGGTCGCCCGCGGAAACCCGGTTTCCGCCTCTGGCCATGGACCGTCCGCCCCTCCATCTCTTCGTCCGCGAGCTGCTCGCCAACGAGCGGCTGCAGTCGTTCGCCGCCGCGCTCCCGGCGCGGGCGCGTGTCTCCGAGCCGGTCCTGCCGCTCCTCGTCGCGACCCTGCACGAGCACGTCGCCGAGACGGGTCGCGGGCTCGTCGCGCTCCTGCCCGAGGACGCCGACGCGCGCGACGTCGCCGAGGCGGCCGGCTGGTTCATCGGGCCCGACCGGGTCGCGCTGCTCCCGGGCCGTGGCGTCCGCTGG
The DNA here is from genome assembly GCA_963846665.1 of uncultured Gaiellaceae bacterium. Taxonomy (GTDB): domain Bacteria; phylum Actinomycetota; class Thermoleophilia; order Gaiellales; family Gaiellaceae; genus Gaiellasilicea. The sequence goes on along the minus strand of CAWJWW010000002.1, from coordinate 1,267,715 downwards.
TCGAGCGGGCTCGAGCCGCCGCCGCACCTCGTCGGCGAGCGGGCCAGGGCCCTCGACGTTCTCGCCGCCGGCGGCCTCGTCTGCGCCTCGGCCACGGCGCTCGCGGAGGGGATGCCGCCCGCCGCCGCGCGCCCGGAGCCCGTCCGCCTGACCGTCGGCGAGGAGCCGGGGATCGACGGGCTGACGACGGCGCTCGCCCTCGCCGGCTACGAGCGGGTCGAGCGCGCCGAGGAGCGAGGCCAGTTCGCCGTGCGCGGCGGCATCGTCGACGTCTTCCCGACCACGGGCCGCGAGCCGCTCCGCGTCGAGTTCTTCGGGGACGAGATCGAGGGGGTGCGCGTCTTCTCGCCGTTCACGCAGCGCGCGCTCCACCCCGTCGAGAACGCGGTCGTGTACCCGGCCGCGGAGCGGAAGGCGACGCTGGTCGAGCCCACGCTCCCCGACGACGACTGGGAGGAGTTCGCACCGGTCGTCGAGCCGGACGACCTCGTCCCGGCCCTCGACCGGGTTCCCGATCTCGTCTGGCAGCCCGACGAGGTCCGGCGCGTCTGGGCGGAGGAGGGGCTCGCCGAGGTCTCGCTGCGCGGCGCGTCCGAGCTCGACCCCTTCCCGCAGTCGCAGCCGTTCGCCTTCGAGGCCCAGCGGCCCGCGATCGCGGCGCGCGGCCTCGCCGAGGCCGAGCAGGAGCTGAACGGCTTCGTCCGCGGCGGCAACCGCGTCGTCGTCGCCTTCCCGCACCCCGGCGAGGCGCTCCGGACGCAGAACCTGCTCAAGCGCGCCGACGCGTCGATGCTGGAGCCGGGCGCCGACCTGCCCGAGGATCCGGCGCTTCTCTTCGCCGTCGCGCCGGCCCGCCGCGGCTTCGTCTGGCGCGAGCTCGGGCTCGTCCTCCTCCCGGACACCCAGGTGTTCCGCAAGCGCCCGCCGCGCGCCGACCGGCGGCTCGGCCGCGCCCTCGCCACCTTCGCCGACCTGCGCACGGGCGACTTCATCGTCCACGAGGACCACGGCGTCGGGAAGCTGCTCGGCTTCGAGACGAAGGAGGTGGCCGGCGTCACGCGCGACTACCTCTTCGTCGGCTTCCGGGGCGACGACCGTCTCTACGTCCCGCACGAGCAGCTCGGCAAGGTCTCGAAGTACATCGGCGCCGACCAGGGCGCACCCACGCTCTCCAAGCTCGGCGGCAAGGCCTGGGCCAACCTGAAGGCGCGGGCGCGGGAGTCGGTGCAGCAGCTCGCGACCGACCTGATCGCCCTCTACGCCCAGCGCCAGCAGGCGCCCGGGACGTCCTACGACCTCGGCAACGAGTGGCTGGAGCGGCTCGAGACCGAGTTCCCCTACCGGGAGACCGAGGACCAGGCCCGTGCGATCGAGGCGGTGAAGGAGGATCTCGAGGCGCCGCGCCCGATGGACCGGCTCGTCTGCGGCGATGTCGGCTTCGGCAAGACCGAGGTCGCGATCCGGGCCGCGTTCGCCGTCGCGGTCAACAGCAAGCAGACGCTCTTCCTCTGCCCGACCACGATCCTCGCCGAGCAGCACTGGAACTCGCTCCGCAGCCGCTATCGCGATTTCCCGATCCGGGTCGAGATGGTCTCCCGCTTCCGCACCGCCGCCGAGACGAAGGCGGTGCTGAAGGACTTCGCCGAGGGGAAGGTCGACGTGCTCGTCGGCACCCACCGCGTCCTCTCCCGCGACGTGATCCCGAAGGATCTCGGACTCGTGATCCTGGACGAGGAACAGCGCTTCGGGGTCGCGCAGAAGGAGCTGATCCGCTCGCTGCGGCTCGAGGTGGACGTGCTCGCGCTCTCCGCGACGCCGATCCCGCGGACGCTGCACATGTCGCTCTCCGGCCTCCGCGACATCTCGATCATCGAGACGCCGCCCGAGGGTCGCCGGCCGATCCGGACGACGGTGGGGGAGTACGACGAGGAGCTGATCCGGACGGCGCTCGAGCGCGAGATCGAGCGGGAGGGCCAGGCCTTCTACCTGCACAACCGGGTCGAGACGATCGAGGAGGCGGCGGAGAAGCTCGCCCAGCTCTGTCCGAAGCTCCGCTTCATCGTCGCGCACGGGAAGATGAAGGAGCGGGAGCTCGAGGAGAGGATGCACGCCTTCCTGCGCGGCGACGCCGACGTGCTGGTCTCGACGACGATCATCGAGTCGGGGATCGACATCCCGCAGGCGAACACGCTGATCGTGGAGCGCGCCGACCAGCTCGGCCTCTCGCAGCTCTACCAGATCCGCGGCCGCGTCGGCCGCTCGGACCAGACCGCGCACGCCTATCTGCTCTACCCCGACGCGCAGGAGCTGACGCCGGAGGCGCGGGCGCGGCTCTCGACGCTCGCCGACCACACCGAGCTCGGCGCGGGCTTCCAGATCGCGATGCGCGACCTCGAGATCCGGGGGGCAGGCGACCTGCTCGGCGCGGAGCAGTCCGGGCACGTCGCCGCGCTCGGCTTCGAGCTCTACGTCGAGATGCTCGCCGAGGCCGTCGCCGAGCTGCAGGGCCAGCGCCGGCTCGCGACCCGGCCGGTTCGGGTCGACGCGCGCGTGGACGCCTACGTCCCGGCCACCTACGTCGCCTCGGAGGCGCTGAAGATCGACATCCACCGGCGCCTCGCGCTCGCCGAGTCCGAGGACGAGCTGCGCGAGCTGCACGCGGCGCTCGAGGACCGCTACGGCCCGGTCCCGGAGCCCGTCGAGCACCTGTTCGCGATCCAGGAGGCGAAGCTGAAGCTCGCGCAGCTCGGCGCCGACTACCTGGTCTTCCGGGGCGGCCGCGCGACCGTGGGGCCGCTCTCGATCGGCTCCGCGGAGCTGCGGGCGATCCGCGACGTCGCCGACACCGCGGTCTACACGAGCGCGAAGCGGGAGATCTCGCAGCGGACGGAGGAGCTTGCCGGCGCGCTCGAGCTCGTGGACAAGCTGCTCGCCGCTCGCCGCGCGGCGTGAGCGGCGGCTACACTGGACGCCGACCCCGCCCGAGTACTGGAGCCCTCCTTTCCATGAAGACACGCCTGCTCGTTCTCCCTGTGCTGCTCATCGCGCTGATCGCTGCCGGCTGCGGCGGCGGGAGCAAGGACGTCCCGAAGGACGCTGTCGCCGTCGTCGACGGGCAGTCGATCCCCCGCTCGGAGTACGACGCGCTGATCGCCCAGGCCAAGAAGAGCTACACGACGCAGAAGCGCGAGTTCCCCAAGGCGGGCTCGGCCGAGTTCCAGACCCTGCGCAACCAGGCCGTCCAGTTCCTCGTCCAGCGCGAGGAGTTCGAGCAGCAGGCGAAGGATCTCGGGATCGAGGTCACCGACAAGCAGCTCGCGGACCGGCTGAAGCAGATCAAGACGCAGTACTTCGGCGGCGACGACAAGAAGTACCAGGCGCAGCTGAAGACGCAGGGGCTGACCGACACGCAGGTGCGCTCCGACATCCGCGCCCAGATCATCTCCGAGCAGCTGTTCGAGAAGGTGACCAAGGACGTCAAGGTCACCGACGAGGACATCCAGCAGTACTACGAGAAGAACAAGTCGCAGTACAGCCAGGCGGAGAGCCGTGAGGTGCGCCACATCCTCGTCAAGACGCGCGCCCAGGCGAACGACATCGTCGACCAGCTCGAGAAGGGCGCCGACTTCAGCGAGCTCGCGAAGAAGTTCTCGCAGGACACGGGCTCGAAGGAGAACGGCGGCAAGCTGACGATCACGAAGGGCCAGACCGTCGCCCCGTTCGACCAGACCGCCTTCCTGCTGAAGACGAACACGATCTCGAAGCCCGTCAAGACCGAGTTCGGCTACCACATCATCCAGCCGATCGGCGAGATTCAGGACGCGAAGACCCAGCCGCTGAAGGAGGTCAAGGAGACGATCCGCTCCACCCTCCTCCAGACGAAGAAGAACACCGCGATGACGAAGTGGGTCGACGACCTCAAGAAGAAGTACGAGGACGACGTCGACTACGCCACCGGGTTCACGCCTCCCGCGCCGCCCGCGACGACCGCCGCCACGACCACCGGCTAGCCGCCTCGTGGCGCTGGCCGACGCGCTGGTCGAGCTGCAGGATCTGACGCGGCGGCTTCGCCGTGACTGCCCCTGGGATCGCGAGCAGACGGCCCGCACGATCGTGCCGCACACCGTCGAGGAGGCCTACGAGGTCGCCGACGCGGCCGCCGGCGGCGACCCGGCGAAGCTGCTCGACGAGCTCGGCGACCTCCTCTTCCAGGTCTACTTCCTCGCCCTCCTGCTCGAGGAGCAGGGGCAGGGAGACCTGGAGCAGGTGGCGCTCGCCGTCCACGCGAAGCTCGTCCGCCGCCACCCGCACGTCTTCGGCGAGGCCGAGGCGCGGACGGCGGAGCGCGTGCGCGAGCGCTGGGAGGCGATCAAGACCGAGTCGGAGGGGCGCGAGGGGATCTTCCACGACGTCCCCGAGTCGCTGCCCGGGCTCCTGCACGCGCGCAAGGCGCAGCGGCGGGCCGCGTCGGCCGGCTTCGACTGGCCCGACGCGGAGGCGCCGCTCGCGAAGGTGCGCGAGGAGCTGGAGGAGCTCGCCGCCGAGGTCGGGCGGGCGGGCCTCCCGGCCCCCGAGACGGAGCCCGACGACGCGGTCGAGGACGAGCTCGGCGACCTGCTCTTCACCGTCGTGAACGTGGCGCGCAAGCTGAACGTCGACCCCGAGCTCGCGCTCCGCCGGACGACGGCGAAGTTCGTCTCGCGCGTCGAGCGGGCGGACGAGCTCGCGGCCGCCGCGGGCGAGCGGTGGCGCGAGCTGGGGCTGGAGCGGCAGGACGACTACTACGAGCAGGCCAAGGAGGAGCTTCGGTGACCGAGATCGCAGACGTACGAGGCCGGTGGATCGTCGACTCGCGGGGCAACCCGACGGTCGAGGTGGACGTGCAGCTGACGTCGGGCGCGTGGGGGCGGGCCGCGGTTCCCTCGGGCGCCTCGACCGGCGTCCACGAGGCGGTGGAGCTCCGGGACGGGGGCGAGGCCTGGGGCGGCAAGGGCGTCGGCAAGGCGGTCGCGAACGTGGCCGAGATCAAGGCCGCCGTCGCCGGGATGGACGCCACCGACCAGGAGGCTCTCGACCGCACGCTCGTCGAGCTCGACGGAACGCCGAACAAGGGCCGCCTCGGCGCGAACGCCGTTCTCGGCGTCTCCCTCGCCAATGCGAAGGCCGCGGCGGCCGACGCCGGCGAGCCGCTCTACCGCTTCCTGGGCGGCCCCGAGGCCGTGACGCTGCCGGTGCCGATGCTGAACGTGATCAACGGTGGCGCCCACGCGGCGAACTCGATCGACCTGCAGGAGTTCATGGTCGTGCCGGTGGGCGCGCCGAGCTTCGCCGAGGGCCTTCGGATCGGCGCCGAGGTCTACCACTCGCTCAAGGGCGTCCTCGGGGAGCGCGGGCTCGCGACGGGCGTCGGCGACGAGGGTGGCTTCGCGCCCGACCTGCCCTCCAGCGAGGCCGCGATCGAGGCGATCCTCGAGGCCGCCGAGCGCGCGGGCCACCGCGAGAGCGTCGCGATCGCGCTCGACCCGGCGACGAGCGAGGTCTTCCGCGACGGCGTCTACCGCTTCGAGGGCCGGGAGAACGGCGAGCGCCGAGATGCCGGCGTTCTGGGCCGACCTCGTCGGCCGCTACCCGATCGTCTCGATCGAGGACGGGCTCGCAGAGGACGACTGGGATGCCTGGGCGCAGCTGACAGCCGAGCTCGGCGACCGCGTCCAGCTCGTCGGCGACGACCTCTTCGTCACGAACCCCGAGCGGCTGCGCCGCGGGATCGAGGCCGGGGTCGGCAACTCGATCCTCGTCAAGGTGAACCAGATCGGGACGCTGACCGAGACGATCGAGGCGGTCCGGCTCGCCCAGGAGCACGGCTACACGGCCGTGATGTCGCACCGCTCGGGCGAGACCGAGGACTCGACGATCGCCGACCTGGCGGTCGCGCTCGGGACGGGGCAGATCAAGACCGGGGCGCCGGCCCGCTCGGACCGCGTCGCCAAGTACAACCAGCTGCTCCGGATCGAGGAGGAGCTCGGCGGCCGGGCCGTGTATCCGGGCTGGAGCGCTTTCCCGAAGGCGGACCGCGGCTAGGGTTCGGCGATGGCGGTGAACCCACGGCGGACGAAGATCGTCGCGACGCTCGGGCCTGCTTCGACGAAGCCGGAGGTGCTCGAGGCGCTGATCCAGACGATCGACGGCGCCCGTCTGAACTTCTCGCACGGCACGCACGAGGACCACGCCGAGATCGCCCGGCTCGTCCGGGCGGCGGCCGAGCGGGCGAACCGCCCGGTCGCCCTGATCGCCGACCTGCAGGGGCCGAAGCTCCGGATCGGCGACCTCGAGGAGCCGGTGCAGCTCGTTCGCGGCGAGCACGTGACGATCGCCGGGGAGGACGGGGCCGAGCCGGGCGACCTGCCGGTGGCGCCGGACGTGCTCGGCTCGGTGCTGCAGCCGGGGAACGACGTCCTGATCGACGACGGCGCCGTCCGGCTCCGGGTCGAGAAGGTCGACCGGGGCCGCGCCCACTGCGAGATCCTCGTCGGCGGCACCGTCGCCTCGCACAAGGGCGTCAACCTGCCGGGCGTGCCGCTGCCGATTCCGTCGCTGACGCGCAAGGACATCGACGACCTCCAGTTCGCACTCGAGCTCGGCGTCGACTTCGTCGCGCTCTCGTTCGTGCGCACCGCCTCCGACGTGCAGGCGCTGAAGACCCTGATCGAGGCGGCGGGCTCGACCGCCCACGTGATCGCGAAGATCGAGAAGGCCGAGGCGATCGCCGTCCTCGACGACATCCTCCGCGAGGCCGACGCGGTCATGGTCGCCCGCGGCGACCTCGGCGTCGAGATCGGGGCCGCCGACGTCCCGCTGCTCCAGAAGCGGATCATCCTCGCCGCGCTCGACCGCGGGAAGCCGGTGATCACCGCGACCCAGATGCTCGAGTCGATGATCCACTCGCCCGAGCCGACGAGGGCCGAGGCGTCGGACGTCGCGAACGCCATCCTCGACGGCACCTCGGCCGTGATGCTCTCCGGCGAGACCGCGATCGGCGACTGGCCTGTCGAGGCGGTGGCGCTGATGAACCGGATCGCGCACGCGGTCGAGCCGAGCCTCGACTACCGGCACGAGATCCCGGAGGCCGACGACAAGCCCACGATCGGGCAGGCGATGTCGAATGCCGCCTGTGACATCGCGGAGGCGCTCGCGGCGACGGCCCTGCTCGTCCCGACCTTCACCGGCCGCACCGCCTCGGCGGTCGCCCGGCTGCGCCCGCGCCGGCCGATCATCGGGCTGACCCACCATCAGCACTCGCTCCGGCACATGGCGCTCGAGTGGGGGGTCACTCCCGTCTCGATTCCCCAGGCCGCCGACGTGGAGGAGCTCTGGACGACGTCGATCGAAGCGGCCCGGAGCACGGGCATCGTCGAGCCGGGCGACCGGATCGTGATCACCGCCGGCACCGCCGTGAACATGCCTGGCACGACCAACGTGATCAAGGTCGAGCTGGCCTGAGGGAGCGCGCGGGTGCCGCCGGCCGAGCAGGAGCCGGGCGCCGGGCGGTGAAACCGGGGCCGTGGCCAAGCGAGCCCCCCGTCCCTCCGCGCCCCGCCGCGTCGCCGTCCCCAAGCCGGGCCGGCGCAAGCGTGGCCGGTCCCAGCGCACGGCCGTCCTCCTCCGCTGGTGTGTGATCGGCGTCTTCGGCCTCGTGGCGTTCCTCTACTACCGCCCGATCTCGAGCTACCTCCAGACCCGGGCGACCGTGAGCGAGCGCGCCGCCGAGGTCAGCGACCTCCGCGACGAGCGCTCCCGCCTCCAGGCGCGGCTCGAGCACAACTCGACCCGGAAGGCACTCGAGCGCGAGGCGCGCCTGAACGGCTACGTCCGTCCCGGCGAGCGCCTCTTCGTCGTCAAGGGGATCGCCGAGTGGCGCCGGGCAAACCGGAAGGCCGCCCGGGCTACGATCGGCGAGGATGGATGACCGCGCCCTCGTCGAGCTCCAGCTAGGCCGGCCGCCGCGAACCTTCCGCCGCGTCGCCCGCCGCTGCGCGTTCGGGGCGCCCGCCGTGACCGAGCAGGAGCCGTACGACGCGGCGGGCGAGCCCTTCCCGACGACCTACTACCTGACGTGCCCGCACCTCGTCACCGCCGTCTCGCGGCTCGAGGCGGCAGGCGGCGTCGAGCGCTGGAGCGCGGCCCTGGAGACCGACGAGGCGCTCGCAGCCGACCTGGAGCGGGCGACAGCCGAGCAGCGTGCGGTCCGTCGCGAGCTCGCGAGTGGCCGAACGGGGGCGGACGCGGGCTCGTCGCTCGAGCTCGGGATCGGAGGCAGCGCCAACCCGCGGCGGCTCAAGTGCCTGCACGCCCATGCCGCCTACGCGCTCGCCCGGCCGGGCTACGAGCTGGGGGAGCGGGTGCTCGCAGAGCTGGAGCCGCTCTGGCCGCAGCGGTGCTGCACGATCCGCGACGACGCTGAGTAGCATCCGGGCCGTGTCCCAGGTGCAGACCGAGAGCGCGCGCCGCGAGTGGGAGGAGGGCACCCGCCGGCTCGACGAGGCGGCCCAGGGCCCGCGCGAGCGGGAGCGGCTGCTCGCCCAGGTGAACGTCGTGCTGGAGGAGCTCCGCCGCCGCGTCGGCGGCACGTACACGCTCGCCGAGCTGGCGACGGCCTACTCCGGCGCGGAGGCCTGGAGCCGCGAGGTCGTCTCCCAGCGGGCGCCGGCCCCGGGCTGGCCACGGACGCTCTCGCTCGTCGAGGCAGCAGCGTTCCACGTCTACGCCCGCGGCGCGATCGACTGGGAGCCGTGAGCACTCGTCCTGATCCGCGCGGCCCGTCGGCGCGCCGGCCGCCCCGCCGGCCTCGTCGCAACCCGCTCGTGCGGCCGCTCGCGACGGCGCTCGTCGGCCTGTTGCTCCTGCTCGTCGGAGTCGCGATCGGGCGCGCGCTCGAGGACGGCCCGGCGCCCGGCGGCACCCTGACGAACGTCCGCACGCTCCAGCCCCAGCCGCTCCCTCCGGCGGGCCGCACTGTCACCTTGACCGTGACCGCGCCCTAGCGGGGTTTCAGATACCGGAAAGTTTGGGTAGGTTCCAGGCCGCAATGGCCTTCGACAACTCCAGACGCCGTCCGGCGGGCGCCCAGCCCGAGTGGCTGACGCTCGGCCAGGCCGCCACGTACCTCGGCGTGGCGCAGAGCACGATGCGCAAGTGGTCGGATCTCGGCCGCGTCTCGGCCTTCTACACGCCCGGCGGGCACCGGCGCTACCGGCGTAGCGACCTCGACCAGTTCCTCGCCGGCTCCGGGAGCCCCGGCACCGCGACCGGCCCGGTGGGAGCGAGCCCGAGCGTCCTGATCGTCGACGACGACGAGAAGCTGCGCGAGTACGTTCGCGTCAACCTCGAGGCGGAGGGCTACCACGTCCGCGAGGCCGGGAACGCCGAGGAGGGGCTCGCAGCCCTCGACGAGGAGCCGCCCGACCTGATCCTGCTCGACGTGATGATGCCCCAGGTCGACGGCTGGGAGATGCTCCAGCGCGTGCAGGAGCGCCACGGCGTCGGCTCGATCCCCGTGATCATGTTCAGCGGCAAGGTGGACGAGCGCTCGGTCGAGGAGGCTGCCTCCCGCGGGGCCCAGGGCTTCATCGGCAAGCCGTTCGACCCGCGCGCGCTGATCGAGTCGACGAAGCAGTTGCTCCCGGCCGGCTGAGCGAGCTCGACCGCAGTCTCCGCGACCTCGTCGTCGATCACCGGGTCGGCCTGCTCGACCCGATCTTCGAGGCTCTCACCTACGCCGGCTCGTTCGGGCTCGTCTGGCTCGTGCTCTCGCTTCTCCTCCCAGGGGTGGAGTGGCGTCGCCCGTGGCTGCCGATCCGCGTCGCGGTCACGATCCTCTTCGCCGAGTCGCTCTCGGGCCTGCTCAAGAACGAGATCGGCAGGCCGCGCCCCGCGGTCGCGGACCCCGACCCGGCCACCCTCGTCGGGCTCCCGGCGACGAGCTCGTTCCCCTCGGGCCATGCGACCGTCGCCTTCGCCTGCGCGACCGTGCTCGCGCTCGGCCGGCCCCGGCTCGCGCTCTGGCTCTTCGCCCTCGCGGCGCTGATCGCGTTCTCGCGCGTCTACGTCGGCGTTCACTACCCGTTCGACGTCCTCGCAGGGGCCGTGCTCGGGGTTGCGGTCGCGTGCGGCGTGCTGGCGGCGGCGGAGCTGGTGCGCCGCTTCGTCCGGAGCCGCGTCTCGAGGACGACCTCGAGCTAGAGCTCTTCGGCCGCGTCGAGCAGCCCCGCGGCGAGCAGGACGAGCCCGGAGACCAGCGCGATCGCGAGGCCGATCCCGCGACCTGCGAAGAAGAAGGTGTCCGGGATCGAGAGCGTTCGGACGAGGACGAAGGTCGTGGCGAGCGCACCGAGCGTGATCACGACGAGGCTCTCGGGGACAGCCGCGGGCAGCTCGATCCCGAGCTCGCGCAAGACGACGAGCGCGATTGCGAGCACGCCGATGAGGAAGACGAGCTTGCCCAGCACCCCCGTGTTCCAGCCGAGCACGCTGATCGAGACCCCCTCGCCCGTGCCGCTGCCGGAGTACCAGCCCGTGAACGAGGAGAGGGCGAGCACGAGCCCCCCGATCCAGGTCAACCGCCGGCCGAGCCCCCACAGCTCAGGGGCGCGCCGGCGTGGCGCGGGAGTGGGCTCCGCAAAGAGCTCGAACTCGGGCTCGGCGAACTGCTCGGGCGTTTCCACAGACGCAAGTATGGGCATATCCCGGGACGGACACACGAGGAACGCACGAAGGGGATCTCAGGGGTGTTGGTCGAAGGCGATCGCGATACTGCGGCACAGGCAGGCGCTTCCTCCGCGCCGCCGGGTCTGGGAGCCGGGACGCGAGGCGCGTATCACTGCGCCTCCTGTGGCTACGGGATCGCCGTGCGGGGTGCGTTGCCGCCCTGTCCGATGTGCGGCGGCTCGGACTGGGAGCAGGTCGGCTCCAGCCCGTTCGGCCGCGCCGGCGCCCTCCCCGTGGACTAGCGGCCCGCCCGGTCTACACTTCCGGGATGGCCGAGCCTGCCACGCGCCCCCCGGCGGGCGACGATGCTCCGCCCGTCTTCGACCCCGTCGCGGTCGACCGCGCCTACCTCGTCGAGAAGGCGCGCCGCCGCGCTCGCGTCGAGCGGAGCCGCGCCAAGCGGCGCGCCGGGCTGCGCTTCTGGATCGTCCTCCTGGTCCTCGTCGTCGTCAGCGGCGTGCTCGTCGTCTCGATCTGGCAGCAGGTCCAGCGGCTCTTCGGGCTCTGACGTGATCGCAGCGAAGGCGGCGCGTCCCGATCTCGCCGGAGCGCTCGGCCTGCTCGCGGGCGCGAGCGGAGCGGTGGTCAGGGGGGAGCCGCTCCAGCCGACGCTGCACGCGATCGTCGAGGCGGCCGCTCTCGGGGCGGGAGCGGACGTTGCCGTCTGCTGGCTCCGCGACGGGATGGGAGACCCCGTCGCCCGCGCGGTCTGGGCCCGGTCGGCCGCGCTCGCCGCGGAGCTCGAAGGGCTCCGGCTCGCCCCCGGCAACGACCGCGTGGCCGCAGTCCGCGACCGCGTCGACCCCGGTGCAACCACTCTGTCCGTGCCGCTCGATCCCGCGCGGCACGAGGGCGAGAGCCTCGAGCTCGTCCGCCGGGGCGAGAGCCTCGACGCGGAGGCGGAGCACGTCGCCTCCCTTGCGGCCGATCTCGTCTCGCTCGCAACCGAGCTCTGTGTCGACCCGCACGCCCCTCGCGCCGTGACGCCGGTTCTCGACGTGGCGGGCGACGCCCTCGCCGCAGCGTCCGAGGGCGAGCGGACGGGGGCACGGCTCGCCCGTGTCGCCGCGCTCGCCGGAGGGGCACAGGCCGCGCTCCTCTGGCGAGAGTCGGCCACCGGCGGGCTCACCGCGGCCGGCCGGCACGGCGACCTGGAGCCGGACGCGGCCGTCGAGGGTGCCGCGGCGGCGGCACTGAGCGAGCGGGAGGGCGTCTCCACGCACAGCTCGGCCGACGGGACGCTCGTCACGCTCCAGCTCGGGCAGCCGCCCGTCGGGGTCCTGCAGCTCCTCTATGCGCCGGGGCGGCCACCGGCCGATCTCGGCGCCCTGGCCAGCTTCGCGGTCCGCGCCGCTCACGCCCTCCGGGCTGCCGACCGGGCGGCGGGGCTCGGGCTCGAGCTCGAGCGAAGCAGGGCGCTGCTCGCCGTCGTCGGCGAGGCGATCTCCCGGCTCTCGCTCGAGCACACGCTCGAGACCGCGATCGAGCGCGTCGCCGCGCTGCTCGGGACCGACCGGGTCGCGCTCTACCTCGCGGAGGACGGGGTGCTCTCGGCCGCCGCGTCGCGGTCGCTCGACGGGCCTCACGAGCCGGTCGCGCGCCGTCTCCTCGAGCTCGCGCTCGGAGCCCTTGGCAGCCGGACGCTCCTCGAGGCGGACGAAGTGGAGGCGGCGGACGCGCTCGGGCCGGTGCACCGAGAGGCTTCCGAGGCCGGGATCGGGTCGTTCCTGGCGCTGCCGCTCGTGGTCGGGAGCGATCCGATCGGGCTGCTCGCGGTCTACCCGGCGACCCCGCGACTCCTGACCGAGAACGAGTCGGTCCTCCTCACGGCCCTCGCCGCGCAGCTCGCGGTCGTGGTCCAGAACGCCCGGCTGCACGAGCAGGCCAAGGAGCTCGGGAGCGAGCTCGAGGCGTCGCTCGCGTCCGAGCGCGAGGCGGCGAGGAGGCTGGGGGCGCTCTACGAGATCTCGCGCTCATTCGCTCAGAGCCTGTCGCTGGAGACGACCCTCGACGTCCTCGCCGAGTCGATCGTGACGCTGCTCGGGGTCGACGCCGCCGTGATCCGCATGCCCGACGACCGCGGGACGGAGTACGTCGCCCGCGCCCTGCACGTCAACGACTCGCGGGTAGACGCCGCCGTCCGCGCGCTGCTCTCCCGGCCGCAGCCGCTCCCCCGAAGTCAGATCAGGGACTTCGTCGAGCGCCAGGAGGCGCTGCTCCTCGACGCCGCCAGCGCCGGGGAGCTCGGCGGGTCGCTGGCGCTGCTCGCGCCCTTCCTCGAGAAGGGCTCGAGCGTCGCGGTGATCCCGATCGCCACCGCCGGCGAGCTGCTCGCGACCCTGACGCTCGTCTCGCTCCACCCGAGCCGTCCGGTCGCGGGCGAGATCGCCGACACCGCGCTCTCGATCACCGGCCAGGCCGCGCTCGCCATCGACAACGCGCGCCTGTACGCCCAGCAGAAGGCCTTCGCGGACACGATGCAGCGCTCGCTCCTCCCCGACGAGGCGCCGGACCTGCCGGGGCTCGAGATCGGGGACGTCTACGAGTCGGCCGCGCGGGTCGAGGTCGGCGGCGACGTCTACGACTATCTCGTCCTCCCCGACGGACGGCTGGCGGTCGTGCTCGGCGACGTCACCGGGCACGGGGTCGAGGCGACCGCGGACATGGCGATGGCGAAGTTCGTCTTCCGCTCGCTCGCCCGAGTCCACGTCGATCCGGGTGAGTTCCTGGCCGCCGCGAACGAGATCGTCGCCTCCGAGATCGCAACGGGGAAGTTCATCACCATGTTCGAGCTCGTGATCGACGCGGCCGGGGGAACCGTCGCGGGTGCAGGCGCCGGCCACCCGCCGCCACGGCTCGTCCACCCCGACGGCCGCGTCGAGGGGATCGACGCCTTCGGGCTCGCGCTCGGGATCGACGCGCCCCAGGTCTATGAGCCCGTGCTCGTCGACTTCCCGGTGGGCGCGAGCGTCGTCCTCTACACCGACGGGGTCGTGGAGGCGCGCCGGGAGGGGGAGCAGTTCGGGATGGAACGGCTCGACGCGCTCCTCTCCGAGCGCAGGGACCTGCCGCCCCGGGAGATCGCGCTCGCGGCGCTCGACGCGTGCCGCGCGTTCTCCGACGGCGAGCTGACCGACGACTTCGCCGTCGTCGTGATCAAGCGGGTCGGCCCCGGCGGGCAGGAGGCCTAGTGCGCCAGTCCCCGCTCGCCCTCGGCGCCCTCGTCTTCGGCGCCGGAACAGGCTCGCTCGCGACCGAGATCGCCGCCTCGAGGCTGCTCGCGCCCTACTTCGGCTCCTCGACGATCGTCTGGGCGAACCTGATCGGGATCGTCCTCGCCGCGCTCGCGCTCGGCTACTGGCTCGGGGGCAAGCTCGCCGACCGGCGGCCCGAGCCGCGGCTGCTCGGCGCGATCGTCCTCGCCGCGGCCGTGTGGGTCGCCGTGACCCCGTTCGTCGCGCGGCCGTTCCTCGACGCGACGGTTCGCAGCCTCGACGACGCCTCGGCCGGGGCCGTCGTCGGCTCCTTCTTCGCCGTCCTGCTCCTCTTCGCGCCGGCCGTCGTCCTGCTCGGGACCGTCTCTCCGTTCGCGATCCGGCTGGCGCTCACCGACCTCGAGACCGCGGGCGCCGTTGCGGGCCGCTTCTACGCCCTTTCGACCGCCGGCTCGCTCCTCGGCACGTTCCTGCCGGCGCTCGTCGCGATCCCGCTGATCGGGACGCAACGGACGCTGCTCGTGACTGCGGCGGTGCTTGCCGGATCGGCGGCGTTCCTGCTCGGCCGCGCCACCCTCGTCGCCGTGGCCGTGCTGGCGGCACTGCTGGCGATCCCGCCCGGCGCCGTCAAGGCAGCCACCGGGCTCGTCCACGAGCAGGAGTCGCGCTACCAGTTCATCCAGGTGGTCGAGCGTCAGGACGGACGCCGGCTCCTCCACCTGAACGAGGGCGTCGCAGTGCATTCGCTCTGGTACCCGGACACCGTGCTCACGGGCGGCGTCTGGGACGCCCTGCTCGTCGCGCCGGCCGTCCTGCCCCGCGCGCCGCGCCGGGTCGCGATCCTCGGCAACGCGGGTGGGACGCTCGCCCGCGCCTTCGGGGTCTACTGGCCCCGCGCCGAGATCGACGCGGTCGAGATCGACCCGGCGGTGACGAAGGCCGGCTACCGCTTCTTCGGGCTCGGTGACAACCCGCGGGTGACCGTGCACGACGAGGACGCCAGGCCGTTCCTCCGCCGCACCGACCGGCGCTACGACGTGATCTACGTCGACGCCTACCACCAGCCGTACGTGCCCTTCTACCTCACGACCGCCGAGTTCTTCGGCCTCGTGCGCGACCGGCTCGCCCCGGGCGGGATCGTCGTCCTCAACGTGGCGACGGTGCCGGGCGACGACGCGCTCGTCCGCGGGATCTCCGGGACGCTCGCCGCGGAGCTGCCCACCGTGCGGACGTGGCGCGCCTTCCGCTTCAACCACATCGTGATCGGGTTCGCGGGAGCCGATCCGGGGAGCGTCTCCCAGAGCCTGCCCGGGCCGCTCGGCGCCGTCGTCTCGCTGCTCGCCGACGACCTCTGGGCCCGGCCGCCGGTGCCGGCCGCCGCGCGCCCGTGGACGGACGACCGGGCGCCCGTGGAGTGGATCACCGACCGGATGATCGTCTCCTACGCCGCCGGCGGCGGCGCCCTCGACGAGGACTTCCTCCCCTCGAAGCCGTGAGGCTGCTGCGCGGAGACGGGCCGCCCCTCCGGGTCGGCCATCGCGGGGCGGCCCTGCTCGCGCCCGAGAACACCCTGGCCGCGTTCGCAGTCGCGGTCGAGGTGGGGGTGGACGCGATCGAGTTCGACGTGCTCGACCTCGCCGACGGCTCGCTCGTCCTCGCCCACTCGAACGACCTGCTCGAGGTCAGCCACGGCGCCTCTCCGGGAACGGTGCGCGACCGCACCCTCGCGGAGCTGCACGACGTCGCCCCCGACGTCCCCACACTCGACGACGCGCTCGCCTACCTCGCCGGCGTGCCCGGCCTGATCGCCCACGTCGACCTGAAGCTGACGATCCGGCTCGACGAGGTCGCCGCCGCGATCGAGCGGCACGGGCTTGCCACCCGGACGGTCGTCAGCTCCTTCCACCGGCCGAGCCTCGCGGCGATCTCCCGGGCTCTCCCGGGCCTCGCGCTCGGCTTCACCTACCCGGAGGACCGGCGCGGCGTCGCCCGCCATCGGGTGCTCCATCCCGCGATTCGGGCGGGCACCGTCGCCCTTCGCGTCGCCCTGCCGAGGCGGCTTCCCGCCCTCGCAGCCCGGGCCGGCGCGCAGGCCGTGATGCTCCACCAGGCCGTCGTCTCCCCGGCGGCGGTCCGGGCGGCGCACGGGGCGGGCGTGGCGGTCTGGGCCTGGACGCTCGACCGGCCCGAGGAGGTCGCGCGTGCCCGTGCGGCGGGGGTCGATGCGATCATCACGAACGATCCGGGGCTCCTGAAAGGCGTGGCTACACTGGACGCGTGAAGCGCCGTGGCCTCGCAACTTTCAGCCTGACCGCAAGCGGCGGCGCAGGCCTGCTCGCGGCCCTGCTCCTCGCCGCCTCCTCGACCGCCGGCGCGGACACCGGGACGACGACCGGGCCGCCGCCGACCGACCCGCCCGTCCCGACGACCACGATCGGGACGACGACGGCGCCGCCCACCACGACCACGACCACGACGACGACGGGCACCACGACGACGACCCCGACGCCGCCGCGGCCGAGCACGATTCCGGCCGGGGTCACGATCGGCGACGTGCTCGTCGGCGGCCTCTCACCGGCCGAAGCGACGATCGCCGTGCGCGACGTCTTCCTCCGGCCCCTGATCCTGCGAGACGGCAAGACGAAGCTCAAGGTCACGCCGAAGGCGCTCGGCGCCTCCGCCTACCTCGGCGACGCCGTCAAGCGTGCCCGGGTCGCGCGGCCGGGCTCGAACGTCCGGCTCAAGGTCAAGCTCCAGCCGGCGCGGATCGCCCGGTACGTGCAGACGCTCGCCCGCCGCTTCGACCGAGCCAGCATCGACTCGACGCTGAAGCTGAAGGGCGCGAAGCCGGTCGTGAGCAAGGAACGCACCGGCCGATCGCTCGACCAGGCCGCCGCCGTCCGGGCTCTGACCGCCGACCTGAAGTCGCACCTCCGCGCGCCGATCCCGCTCGTCTTCTCGAAGCTTGCGCCGAAGGTGACCCGCAAGACGATCGGCGACGTGATCGTGATCCGGCGCAGCACGAACAAGCTCGCGCTCTACAACGGGATGAAGCTCCGGCGCACCTTCGGCGTCGCCACCGGCCAGACCGCTACCCGACGCCCCTCGGCGCGTTCCGGATCGTCGTCAAGTGGCGGAACCCCTGGTGGTACCCGCCGGCCTCCGACTGGGCGAAGGACGCCAAGCCGATCCCGCCCGGCCCCGGGAACCCCCTGGGGACCCGCTGGATGGGGATCTCGTCGCCCGCGGTGGGGATCCACGGCACGCCCGACTCCGCCTCGATCGGCTACTCCGCCTCCCACGGGTGCATCCGGATGCTGATCCCCCAGGTCGAATGGCTCTTCGAGCAGGTCGAGGTCGGCACGCCGGTCTACATCGTCCGGTGACCGGACGGCTGCGCCTCGGCGGTCAGATCGTCGCGGTGGGGCTCGTCGTCGCCCTGCTCGGCCTCCTCGGCTGGAAGGTGCTGAAGGGCGACTCGAACGCGGTCACGGGCTCGCTCTCGAGCGGCAAGTCGATCGTCGCGCCCGACTTCACGCTCTCGCGGCTCGAGGGCGACGGGACGCTCGCGCTCTCCTCGCTCCGCGGCAAGGTGGTCGTGCTCAACTTCTGGGCCTCCTGGTGCGGCCCCTGCAAGGACGAGACCCCGCTGCTCCAGAAGGGCTGGAGCCGCTGGGAGGGCAAGGACGTCGTCTTCGTCGGGATCGACGTCAAGGACTTCCGGGGCGACGCGCAGGCGTTCGTGAAGCGCTTCGGCGTCACCTACCCCAACGTCTACGACGGCAAGGGCTCGACCGTCGGCCGCTACGGGGTCACCGGCTTCCCGGAGACGTTCTTCGTCGACCGGAGCGGCCGCGTCGTCTTCCGGATCGCAGGCCCGGTGGCGGACGACGCCGAGCTCGACGCCGGGATCGAGCGCGCGCTGGCGCCGAGTTAGTTGCTCTGAGCAACAAAGTCCTCCTCCTCGCGCTCGGGCTCGCGCTCCTCGTCGCCGCGCCGGCAGCGGCGAACGAGCAGCACCCGACCTCGGCGGAGCTCGAGTCCGAGATCGTCTGCCCCGTCTGCGACACGACCCTCGACACCTCGAACGCCGAGATCGCGCGCCGGATGAAGTCGTACATCCGCGTGCGGATCGCGGCCGGCGCGACGAAGAGCCAGATCGTGGACGAGCTCGTCGCCCAGTTCGGCCCGCGGATCCTCGCGGTGCCGCCGCGCAAGGGGTTCGACTGGCTCGCGTGGCTGCTCCCGCTCGCCGCCGTCGCGGTCGCGGCGCCCGTCGTGGCGGTGCTCGCGTGGCGCTGGAGCCACACCCGTGCCCCCGCGGACGAGCCGGCTCCGGCGGCGCTCGACCCGGAGCTGGAGCGCCGCCTCGACTCCGAGCTCGAGCGCTTCGAATGAGCGCGACCTCGCTCGTGGTCGCCTTCGGGGCGGGGCTGCTCTCGTTCCTCGCCCCGTGCGTGCTCCCACTCGTCCCCGGCTATCTCTCGGCCGTCTCCTCGATCCAGGCCGACAGGCTCGGCGAGCCCGGCGCCGCGCGGCGCGTCGTCGTCTCCAGCCTCCCGTTCGTGGCCGGCCTGATCGCCTTCTTCGTCCTGCTCGGCGCCGGCGCGGCCGCGATCGGGCTCTCGATCGCCGAGAACCAGTTCCTGCTCGAGCAGGTGGCGGGCTTCATCCTGATCGTCTTCGGCCTCGTCTTCATGGGCCTGCTGCCCTGGCCGGAGCGGCTGATCGGCGCCGGGCTCGTCCAGGGCGCCCGCCGCCGCGGCTCGGGCTTCCTGCTCGGCGGCGCCTTCGCGGTCTGCGCCGCGCCGTGCATCAGCCCCGTGCTCGGCTCGATCCTCGTGCTCGCCGGCGACTCCGGCACCGTGCTCGAGGGGTCGGCCCTGCTCGCGGTCTACGCGCTCGGCCTCGCGGTGCCGTTCCTCGTCGCCGCGGCCGTCTTCGTCCCCGCGATGGGGCTCTTCCGCCGGATCCGCGACCACTACACGGTGATCCAGTTCGTCAGCGGCGCGATCCTCGTCGCCCTGGGGGCACTGCTCTTCTTCGACCGGTTCTGGTGGCTCCGGGTGTACCTCGACCGCGCGTTCCGGGCCGTCGGGATCGGCTAGAGCCGCGGCGGCGGCAGCTCCAACGACCCCGCTGCGACCAGACGCTCCGCCTCTTCGAGGACGGAGAGGAGCGGGCCGAGCTCGACACCGCGATGGTGCGGGGCGTAGGGGGCGAGCCGCCGGCGGGCCTTCGCGAGCTGCCGGGCGCAGCCGACCTCCCGACCCCGCCCGGCCTGGTACCAGGCGACGGCGACGTGCACGAGCCCCTGGAGGAAGTCGCGCTCCTCGGCCGGTGCCGCGCGCCATTCGTCCTCGAGCGCCTCGTGCGCGGCGAAGTACTCGCCTGCCCGGATCAGCTCGAGTCCGTGTTCGACGCTCACCCCCGGATTGGAACACAGGCCGGGCAGGCTGCTAGATTCGGCCGAATGGCGACCATCCTGTTGGCAGGGGTCGACCTCTTCTTTCGGGGAAAGCTCGAAGGTCTGTTGCCGGGCCATCACCTGGTCACGACGGACAGCATCGACCCGCCCGACCTCGTGATCGCCGACATCGCGCGCGTGGATCCCGACGAGGTCGTGGAGGCGTGGCCCGACGTCCCGATCCTCGGCTACACGAACCACACCGACAAGTCGGGGCTGCAGCGGGCCCACACCGCAGGCTTCGACCAGGTGATCGTCAAGTCCGCTCTGGTCGAGCGCTGCCCCGAGCTGGTGGCGGAGCTGACCGCGCTGCCGCTCGACTGAGCCGCCCGTCGGGTCGCTTCGGTAGAGTCGGGCGCCGTGACGTACATCATCGCCGAGCCCTGCGTCGACATCAAGGATCGCTCCTGCGTGGACGTGTGCCCGGTCGACTGCATCCACGAGTTCGACCGGATGCTGATCATCGATCCGGAGGAGTGCATCGACTGCGGCGCCTGCGAGCCGGAGTGCCCGGTCGAGGCGATCTTCCCGGAGGACGCGCTCCCGGACAAGTGGCAGCCCTTCGTGACGATCAACTACGCGTACAACCAGGGCGCCGAGTCGGTGAACGGGCTCGTCCAGGCCTACGCGGACGAGCACAACGTGCAGAATCCGCCGCTCGCCTAGGCGATTAGCCGCCGGTTCTCCCGGGAATCACCCTTCCGTCCGTCGAACGACCGAAGGAGGGTCAGATGCCGCAGGACGCCTGGAGCGCCAAGCGCGAGCGCCAGTACGAGCACATCAAGGACAGCCTCGAGGAGCAGGGACGCTCCGAGGACAAGGCCGAGGAGATCGCGGCCCGGACCGTGAACAAGGCGAGGGCGCAGGCGGGTGAGGCGAAGACGTCGTCGCGGCTCTCGCGCGAGGACATCTCGTCCGGCCGCCGGGGCGGGCTCCGCTCGGGGACGCGCCGCGAGAAGGGCCGGACGCGCGACCAGCTCTACAACGAGGCGAAGGACATGGGGATCGAAGGCCGCTCGAAGATGAACAAGGAGCAGCTGAAGCGAGCCGTCGATCGCCGCTCGTGACCGCGTCGGTATCCTCGCCCCGATGAGGCCGAGGACGCTCGATCACGTCGCGCTCTGGGTCGCGGATCGCGAGGCCGTCGCGGACGCCGCGGTCGCGGGCCTCGGGGTGCACGTGATCGAGCGCACCGACCGGTTCACGCTGCTCGGCTCGAACGCGCGCCACGGGAAGCTGACCCTCTTCGACGCCGAGGGGCCGCGCGAGCAGGGGGCGTTGAAGCGGATCGGGCTCCGCGTCTCCTCGCTCGGCGACAACGAACCGGTCGTCGACCTCGGCGAGGGCCTGGAGGTCGTGCTCGTCGAGGGCGAGACGGAGGTCGAGTACGACCTCGACCACGTCGCGCTCTTCTCGCCCGATCCCGCCGCCGCCGCGCAGGCGTGGGTCGACTACGGCTTCGCGCCGGCCGGACCGAACCGGGTCGAGGTCGGCGGCGCGTACCTGGAGCTGCATGAGGGCGACCCGGGAACCCCGGAGCGGCCGCTCCTCAACCACGTCGGCGTCCTCGTCGACTCGGTCGACGAGCACGTCAGCGGCGCCGAGGAGCGGGGGATCGAGATCGCGGACGTGGTCGACGCGCCCAACACGCTCGCGCTCTTCGTCCACGGCCCCGACGGGGTCAAGCTCGAGTACGTCGAGCACAAGGCTTCCTTCTCGCTGACCTAGTGACGCCCGCGCTCTAGTGCTGCGCGTCGCGGGCGCCGGGATGGCCGGCCTCGTCGCCGCCGCGCGTGCGCGCGAGCTCGGCGCGGAGGTCGTCGTCCACGAGAAGGGCGACCGCGCGGGCGGCTCGATGCTGCTCTCGAGCGGCGTCGTCTGGCGCCACCGCACCCTCGAGGACTTCCACGTCGAGTGCCCGGGCGGCGACCTCGCCCTCCAGGGCCGGGTCGTCGAGGAGCTGGACGGCGCCCTCGACTGGCTGGAGGCCCTCGGGGCGCCGGTGACCGAGCCGGAGACCGGGAACCCGCGCACGCTCGGCAGGCGGTTCGATCCCCGCGGGCTGACGGCGGCGCTCGTCCGCGCCGCAGGCGACGTCCGGCTGGGCGAGCCGTTCGAGGAGGCGGACGTGCTCGCGACCGGCGGCTTCGGCGTCCGGCTCGCGCGCGAGCGGGGGCTGCTCCTGCGCGCCGCGCCCTGGAGCGAGGGGGACGGGCTGGCGTACGGGCTCGCGCGGGGCGCGGATCTGAGCGCGGGGCTGGACGAGTTCTATGGCCGCAACATGCCGGCGGAGGTGCCGGAGGAGGATTTCGTCCGCGCGTCGCAGCTCTATGCCGCGCACGCCCTCGTGCTCGACGGCGAGGGCCGGGAGTTCTTCGGCGAGCCGAGCTGGTCGGAGACCGACCTCGTCCAGGCGACCGCGCGGCTCCCGGGCCGGGAGGCCTGGTACGTCGTGGACGCGCGGGCGCTGCGGCAGCCCGTGCGGGAGCGGACGGTCGCCGACCTCGTCGAGGCTGCGCGGGCCGCGGGCGGAGACGTGCGGCAGGCGGAGGAGCTCCCGTTTCCACTCCCGGCCTCGCTCAGGCTCGCCGAGCCGCCGTTCGTCGCGGTGCGGGTACGACCCGCCGTCACGCATACGGTCGGAGGGCTGCGGATCGACGACCGGGCACGCGTCCTCGACCCCGACGGCAGCCCGGTTCCCGGCCTCCACGCCGCCGGAGCGGACGTCGGCGGGATCTTCACCGGCGGCTACGGAAGCGGTCTCGCGGCCGCGCTCGTCTTCGGCCGGATCGCGGCCGAGACCGCGCTCGCCTCGGGCTAGTCGCCGCGCGCGTACGCCGGCAGGACGACGTGGATCGAGGTGCCGCCGTCCGGGCCCTGCTCCACCGAGAAGCGCCCGTTCAGCGTCGCGACCCGCTCCTCGATCGCCTCGAGCGCACGCATCCGCCGCTCGCCCTTGCCGTTGTCGAAGACGACGGCCTCGAGCCCGCCCTCGCCGGTCTCGCGGACCTCCACCGAGATCCGCGTCGGCGGCCCGCGCAGGACCGCCTGGTTCAACGCCTCCCGGATCACCTGGTAGAGCCCGACCTGCTCGCGCTCGCCGAGCCGGTCGGCGCGCTCGACGTCCAGCTCGATCTGGAGCTCGTGCTGGAGGCCGAGCTGGTCGGCGAGCTCGCGCACGGCCGGGCCGAAGCCCTGGTCGCGGAGCACGACGGGCTCGATGTTGAAGGAGAGGTCCCGGAGGGAGCGGATCGTCTCGCGGTGCTTCTCGAGCGCGGGGGTGATGATCCCGAGCGCGTCCTCCGTCCGGCCGCTCTCGATCGCGTGGGTGGCTGCGTCCAGCATCAGCGCGATCCCGGAGAGGTTCTGGACGGGGCCGTCGTGGAGGAACAGCGCGAGCCGCCGGCGCTCGTCCTGCTCCGCGGTGATGATCCGGTCGGCGAGGCGGGCCCGCTCGTCCTCCCGGATCGCGACGTCTGCGAGGAGGCGGGCGTTCTCGATCTCCACGAGCTGATGCCGCCGCCGCTCGCTCAGGATCAGGTAGAGCGCGGCGCTCCCGGCCAGGACGACGATGGCGACCGGAATCCAGACCGCCAGGGTCATCGGCGGCCCCGGCTCAATCGATGATCGCGTCGCGGAGCGCGATCGCGACCGCGTGCGTGCGGGTGTCGGCCTCGAGCTTCGCGAGGATGTGCCGGACGTGGCTCTTCACGGTCTCCTGGCTGATGAAGAGCTTGGCGGCGACGTCCGCGTTCGACATCCCGTCTGCGAGCAGCTGCAGGATCTCCCGCTCGCGGGACGTCAGCATCTCGTTCTGGTCCTTGCCGGTCAGGAAGGACGGCATCAGTGCCGGGTCGACGAAGCTCTCGCCGCCCGCGACCTTCTCGATCGCGCGCAGGAGCGTCGCGTGCGGCGCCTCCTTGAGGATGTAGCCCTTGGCGCCCGACTCGAGCCCGCGACCGAGGAGCGAGCGCTCGCTGTAGGCGGTGAAGATCAGGACGGCCGTCTCGGGCACCGCGGCCTTGATCTGCTTCGTCGCCTCGAGCCCGTCCATCCCGGGCATTCGGACGTCCATGATCACCACGTCCGGCCGCCGGCGCTCGACGAGCGCGACCGCAGCGGCGCCGTCCGACGCCTCGCCGATCACGCGGATGTGGGGCGCCCGCGAGAGCGAAAGGCGAAGGCCCTCGCGCACGACCTCGTGGTCGTCCACGATCAGGCAGGTGATCTCGTCTGGCATCGGACGGGGATTGTATGCCGTGCCTCGGCCTACACCGAGAGCGTCAGCTGCACGGGCTCCGGCGGCGGTGCCAGCAGCGTCCGCCGGCGGTCGCCGATTCCGAGCTCGGCGGCGAGGCCGCGCACCTCGTTCCGGACGGGGTCGGTCTCGGCGGCGGGAAGGTAGGCGCGGCCCTCGTAGAGCTGCTCGTAGCGCTCCAGCTGCTCGGGCCAGTCGTGCGCGAGCGCCTCGAGGAAGTGCTCGCGCGTCCCCGGCTTCAGGTAGAGCAGGTTGGCCCAGATCGAGGTGGCGCCGGCCTCGCGCGCCGCCGTCACGACCTCCCGGAGCTGCTCGGGCCGGTCGGAGAGACCCGGGAGGACGGGCGCCATCGCGACCGTCGTGCGGATCCCCGCGGCGGCGAGGGTGGCGAGCGCGCGCAGGCGCTGGCGCGGCGGCGCCGTCCCGGGCTCGGTCGTCCGCCACACCTCCCGGTCGAGCGTCGGCACGGAGAACATCACCGAGACGTCGGCCGCTCGCGCCGCGTCCTCGAGCACGTCGAGGTCGCGGACGATCATCGGCCCGCGCGTGATCAGCGAGAACGGGTTCCTGGCCCGCGCGAGGACCTCCAGGCAGGCGCGCGTGAGCCGGTAGCGCCCCTCGACGGGCTGGTACGGATCGGTGGCGGCCCCGATCGCGATCCCCTCCCGCTGCCACGAGCGGCGGCCGAGCTCCCGCGCGAGCACCTCCGCCACGTTCACCTTGACCCGGATCGAACGGCCGTAGCGATCGTCGGCCGGCCGGTCCGCCCGCAGCTCGAACGCCCTGACGTAACAGAAGGTGCAACGGTGCGCGCAGCCCATGTACGGGTTCAGCGACCACTCGAACGGCATCCCGCGGACACGGTTGAGGGCGCTCCGGCAGGGCTCCTCCCGGTACTCGATCCCCATTGCCGGAGTATAGAACACCTGTTCGTATCGGGGGCCTGTGATTGGATGGCGCGATGGAGCTTCCCGGCGGGATCCGCCGCCTCACCGTGCCGCTCCCGACGCGACCCGGTCACGTCCACTGCTACCTCCTGCCCGGCCCGCGTGGAGGCTCTGACGGCTGGACGCTCGTCGACACGGGGATCGGCGGCCCCGAGGTGGCCGAGCACTGGGCGGCCGAGCTGGACGGGCTCGAGCTCGCCCGGATCTTCATCACCCACTTCCATCCCGACCACGTGGGGGCGGCCGCCGACGTGCACGAGGTCACCGGCGCGCCCGTCCACCAGGGCCGGCTCGACTACCAGCAGTGCGCGCGGGTCTGGTCGGGCGAGGACTGGGCGACCGAGATCGCCGGCTGGTTCACGGCGAACGGCGTCCCGCAGGAGAACGTGGACGAGCTGATCGCCTCCGGCTCCGCCTATCGCCCCTTCGTCCGCTTCCAGCCCGATCCGCTGCCCGTCGAGCCGGGCGACCGGCTCGCCGGCTGGGAGGCCGTGGCCGCCCCGGGGCACGCGGATGGGCAGCTCTGCCTGATCAGGGACGGGATCCTCGTCTCGGCCGACCATCTGCTCCCGCGGATCACCCCGACGGTGGGGCTCTGGCCCGAGAGCCGGCCCGACCCGCTCGGCGACTTCCTCGCCGCGCTCGAGGTCACGATCGAGCTGGCGCCTCGGCTCGCGCTGCCCGGGCACGGCGACCCGATCGAGGACCCCGTCGGCCGGGCCCGCGAGCTCCTCGAGCACCACCGGGAGCGGCTGGAGGTCACCGAGACGTCGCTGACGACGGAGCCGCGGACAGGGTACGAGGTCTCCTACGACCTCTTCGGGCGCGAGCTGAAGCCCGTCTCCCGGCGGTTCGCCGTCGCCGAGACGCTCTCGCACCTGGAGCGGCTCGTTCGGGAGGATCGCGCCGACCGGCACGAGGACG
The DNA here is from genome assembly GCA_963846665.1 of uncultured Gaiellaceae bacterium. GTDB lineage: Bacteria > Actinomycetota > Thermoleophilia > Gaiellales > Gaiellaceae > Gaiellasilicea. The sequence continues at coordinate 1,242,140 of CAWJWW010000002.1, read as the reverse complement.
CCGGTCGTGTTGCCTATACTGCGCCCCAGCTTGGACGACGAGCTTCCGCCTAGTACCTGCGCCCCGGGTTTGACCGGGGCATGAGCGACCTCCTCCGGATCTTCGCGATCCTCCTGCTCATTCTCGGAAACGCGATCTTCGTCGCGGCCGAGTACTCCCTCGTGACCGCGCGGCGAACCCGCCTCGAGCAGGACGCCGAGCGTGGGAGCGCCGCCGCGCGGGCGGCGCTGACGCTGATGGACAACCCCGTCGGCTTCATCAGCACGGTCCAGATCGGGATCACCGTGTTCGGGATCGCGCTCGGCTCGGTCGGCGAGCCCCTGATCTCGGGCTACTTCGACTCCTACATCTCGCACGGATTCGCCTACGTCCTCGCGTTCCTGATCCTCACCTATCTCAGCGTCGCGCTCGGCGAGCTCGTGCCGAAGTCGATCGCGCTCCAGCGAGCCGAGCCGCTCGCGCGGGCCGTCGCCTTCCCGCTCCGGTTCCTGCAGCGGCTGACGGGACCGTTCGTCTGGGCTCTCCAGATCTTCGCGAACGCGGTCACGCGCCTCTTCGGCGTCCAGCCCGCCCCGGCCGGCGAGCTCGCGCACACGGAGGAGGACATCCGCCAGATCGTCGCGGGCGCCGAGGACGCGGGCGTGATCGCCACGACCGAGGAGGAGATGCTCTACAAGGTCTTCGACTTCGCGGACAAGGAAGTGCACGAGGTGATGGTCCCGCGGCCACAGGTGGTCGCGATCAAGGTCGACCTCCCCTCGGAGGAGGCGCTCGGCGCCCTGCTCGAGTCGCCCTTCACCCGCTACCCGGTCTACCGCGACTCGCTGGACGAGATCATCGGCGTCCTCCACGTCCGCGACCTCTTCTCCGCGCTGCACGACCGCGGAATCGCCTCCGTCGAGATCGAGCACCTGCTCCGGCCGGTCTACATCGTCCCCGAGACGAAGGACCTCGGCGCCCTGCTCGCCGAGTTCCGGAAGCAGAACCAGCACATGGCGGTCGTCGTCGACGAGTACGGCGCGATGGAGGGGATCGTCACGCTCGAGGACCTGCTCGAGGAGATCGTCGGCGAGATCGAGGACGAGTTCGACCTCCCCGACGAGTCGGTCGAGCGGCTCGACGACACGCACATCCGGATCGACGGCACCTTCCCGATCGACGACTTCAACGAGCAGTTCGGGACGGAGATCGAGATCGAGGACTACCACACGATGGCGGGGTTCGTCTTCGGCGCGCTCGGCCGGGCGCCGGAGGTCGGGGACGAGATCCACGAGGACGGCACCGTGCTCACGGTCGTCGAGCTCGAGGGCTCGAGGATCCAGCGGCTGGAGGTCGAGTTCCGGGAGCCGCAGCCGAGCGCGACCGCCGAGGACGAGGAGTAGTGCTCCCGATCGACCGGCCCGGCAAGATCGTGTGCGTCGGGATGAACTACCGGGCGCACGCCGAGGAGCAGAACCGGACGCCGCCCGACCACCCGATCCTCTTCGCCAAGTGGGCGAGCTCGCTGATCGGCCCCGGCGAGCCGATCGTGCTCCCCGGGATCTCGAGCGCGATCGACCACGAGGCCGAGCTCGGCGTCGTGATCGGCGAGCGCGTCCGCGGAGTCTCGGCCGAGAACGCGCTCGAGGCCGTCCGCGGGTATCTCTGCGCGAACGACGTCAGCGCCCGCGACCTCCAGCGCGCCGACCGCCAGTTCACCCGCGCGAAGTCGCTCGACACGTTCTGCCCCGTCGGGCCGGAGCTCGTGCCCGCGGCGGACGTCCCCGATCCGCAGGCGCTCCGGATCCGCTGCCTCGTCAACGGCGAGGTGCGCCAGGACTCGACGACCGCCGACATGCTCTTCACGGTCGCCGAGCTGATCGCGTTCGCCTCGGAGGCGATCACGCTCGAGCCGGGCGACCTGCTCCTGACCGGGACGCCCGGCGGCGTGGGGGAGTTCCGCGACCCACCGCTCTACCTCCGGGCGGGCGACGAGGTCGAGGTCGAGATCGAGGGGATCGGGTCGCTGACGAACCCGGTCGTCGCAGCCGCCTAGGCGGGGCCCCAGAAGTCCTCGAAGGCCTGCGGCTCGTTCGGGAGCGCCAGCACCTCGGTGACGAGGCCGTCGCTGATGTGGAAGAGGAGGATCTGGTCGATGTCGAGCGTGCGGCCGTTGCGCTCGCCGCTCGCCCGGTAGAGCGCGGCTGCCCGGTCGTCGCTCGCGAGCACGTCGATCAGGCGGGAGGTGTAGGTGCCCGACGTCAGCTTCGGCAGGTTGGCGAGGAAGCGGAAGATCTCCGTGCGGCCGTGATAGGTGCCGGCCATCACGCTCGTGCCGGGCACGCGCCACGTCGCGTCCTCCGTGAAGCAGTCCCGGAGCTGGAAGCCGCGCTTGCGGGCGAAGGCGTCGAAGATCTGGCGGACGAGCGCGTCGTTGACCTCGCGGCTCACCGGCCCTCCTCCCAGCGGTCGATCAGGCCCTCGACGTGGTGGCGCTGTGCCTCGGTGAAGTCCATCCGCTCGAGCATGCGGCGCGCCTCGACCGGGTCGTCGTTCGCGACGGCCGCCTCGAGCCGCTCGCGCAGGGGCGTGGGCTCGCGGAGTTGCCGGCGGAGCCAGCGAAGGAGACTGACGCTCGCCTGGTCGCCCATGACGCGGGAGGCTACCGGCCCTGCGCGAAGAGCGTCCCGGTAGCGATAATCGCTTCGTGAAGGAGATCCTCCCCGAGCTCGAGCGCTGGCGCCAGGACGGCGAGGCCGTCGCGGTGGCCACGGTGGTCGCGACGCGTCGCTCGGCCCCGCGCCCGGTCGGCTCCAGCTTCGGCGTCTCCGCGAGCGGGAAGCTCTGCGGCTCGGTCTCGGGCGGTTGCGTCGAGAGCGACGTCTACGAGCAGGCGCAGGACGTGCTTGCGACGGGCGAGCCGAAGCTGCTCTCCTACGGGATCAGCGACGAGCAGGCGTGGAGCGTCGGCCTGCCGTGCGGCGGCGAGATCGACGTCTTCGTCGAGCGGCTGCCGTGACCGTGCTGGAGCGGCTCGTCGCGCTCGAGGAGCGGGGCGAGCGGGCCGTGCTCTTCACCGTGCTCGAGGGCGACGGCGTGGGGCAGAAGCTGCTCGCGCTCGCGGGCGGCGAGACCGTGGGCGAGGGCCCGGCCGGCCTCCGCGAGCTCGTCCCCGAGCTGCTCCGCCGCGCTCGCAATACGCAGCTCGAGCACGAGGGGCGCCGCGTCTTCGCCGAGGTCTTCGGGCCGCCGCCGCGCCTGCTCGTCTATGGCGCCGTCGACACGGCCGAGGCGCTCTGCCGGGCCGCGAAGCTGCTCGGCTGGACGACGATCGTCGCCGACGCCCGGGCGAAGTTCGCGACCGCGGAGCGGCTGCCGAGCGCGGACGAGCTGATCGTCGCCTGGCCGGAAGAGGCCTTCGCGCAGGTCGAGCCGGACAGCGCGACCGCGATCGTGGTCCTCACCCACGACGACAAGTTCGACGTGCCGGCGCTGCAGGCGGCGCTCGCGACGGACGCGTTCTACGTCGGCGCGATCGGCTCGCGGCGCACGCAGGAGCGGCGGCGCGGCCGGTTGCTCGAGGTGGGGCTCGCCGAGGACGATCTGGCCCGGATCGCAGGCCCCTCCGGGCTCGACATCGGCGCCGACTCGAACGCGGAGACGGCGGTCTCGATCCTCGCGGAGGCGCTCGCGAGCCGCGCGGGCCGGGGCGGCGGCCCGCTCCGCGAGTCGAAGCAGCGGATCCACGCGGGCAGCACCTGAGCCGGTGAGGACGCGCGCGGCGGTCATGCACGAGCCCGGCCGGCTCGTCGTCGAGGAGCTCGAGCTGGCGGAGCCCCGGGCGGGCGAGGTGCTCGTCCGGATGGCGGCCGTCGGCGTCTGCGGCACCGACCTCCACTCCTACAAGGGCGAATGGAACCGCCCGACGCCGATCGTGCTCGGGCACGAGGGCGCCGGCGTCGTCGAAGCCGTCGGGCCGGGCGTCGACGGGGTGGCTACCGGTGACCGCGTCGTCCTCTCCTGGGCGCCCTCGTGCGGCGAGTGCAGCGCCTGCCGCCGCCACCGCCCCGCCGCGTGCGGGCCGCTCTCGACCGCGATCGGCCGTGGCACCCTTCTCGACGGGACGACCGGGATCTCGCTCGACGGCGAGCAGGTCTTCCGCGGCACCGCCACGGGCGCGCTCGCCGAGCGCGTCGTCGTGGCGGCCGAAACCGCGCTCCCGCTCGGGGACGCGCTCCCGCTCGAGCAGGCGGCGCTGCTCGGTTGCGCGGCCCTGACGGGCGTGGGCGCGGTGCTGAACGCCGCCCGGCCCGAGCCCGGCTTCAGCGCGCTCGTGATCGGGGCGGGGGGAGTGGGGCAGTTCGTCGTCCAGGGCGCTCGGATCGCCGGCGCAGCCGAGATCCTCGTCCTCGACCCGGTCGAGGCGCGCCGCGAGCAGGCACTCCGGCTCGGGGCGACCGCCGCCGCGGCGCCCGAGGACGTCAAGGCCGCCGTCCGCGCGCTCGACCCGGAGGGCGTCGACCTCGTCTTCGACGCAGTCGGCTCGCCCGAGACGACGGCGCTCGCGCTCCGCTGGACGCGCGGCGGCGGCACCACCGTCGTCGTCGGCCTGCCGGCGGCGGGCGCGAAGCTGAGTCTCGACCCGCTCGACTTCACGAACCGGGAGAAGACCCTGACGGGGACGATCTACGGCTCGGAGGACCCGGCGGTCGCGCTTCCGCACCTGCTCGACCTGGCGGCGTCGGGTGAGCTCGAGCTGGCGAGCCTCGTCGGACCGAGCTTCGCGCTCGACGAGGCGGACGCGGCGTTCCGCGCGAGCATGGCCGGCGAGCCCGGCCGCGTCCTCGTCGCGCCGGCCTAGCCTAGGCGGGGAGCGCCTCGCGCAGGAAGCGGACGAGGTTCCCGGAGAGGACGCCGTCGAGCTGCTCGTCCTGCCAACCCCGCTCCCGGAGCGCAGCGACGAGATTCGGGTAGTCCTCGTGCCCGGCGAGCCCGGCGAGCGAGGAGCCCTCCTCGAGGCCCGGGCGGCATCAGCCCGTCCGGCATCGGTCCGGCAACGACGAGGTCGATCCGGCCGCTCCAGTCGCCGGCGAGGCAGAGCCGCTCCGGGCCGATCAGCTCGGCCGCGTGCTCGAGGTGGTCGATCGCCCGCGCGATCGTCCGCTCCTCGGCGCCGATCGCGAGCGGGTGGAGCATCAGCCCGAAGAGGCCGTCGCGGTCCCCCAGCTCGCGCAACTGCGCGTCGGAGAGGTTGCGCGGATGGTCGTTGAGCGCCCGGCAGCCCGCGTGCGTGACGAGCAGTCGGCCGGTGTAGGCCTCGATGCACTCGCGAAAGAGCTGCTCGGAGGCGTGGGCGAGGTCGAGGATCAGCCCCCGCTCGGCCATCCGCTCGAGCAGCGAGCGCCCGAGCCGCGAGAGCCCGCCGCGCTCGGCGGCCCCGTCGGCGTAGGGGTTGCGGCGGTTCCAGGTCAGCCCTGCCATCCGCAGGCCGAGCTCCCAGAAGACGTCGACGGGCCAGGTCTCGTAGCCGAACGGCTCGACGCCCTCGAAGGCGAGCAGGAGCCCGATCCGCTCGCCCCGCTCCACCGCGTCGAGGTCGCTCCGGGAGTCGGACCGCGGTGAGCCGATCCGGGCTCTCGCGGAGGGCGGTGAGGAACGAGGAGACCTGGCCGAGCGCCTGGCGGAGCGTCGCCTCCGGCTGGTGCATCAGCTCGACGAAGATCGGGCACACCTGGAGCCCGACGCCGCCTGCCTCGAAGAGCGGCAGCCACGTCCGGGCGAAGACGTCGGTCTCCCCGAGCACGTGCTCGCGGTGCGCGAGCTCGAGCAGCAGGTCGGTGTGGGCGTCTGCGAGCACGGGCGCCTATCCTCACACGCGTGACGTCCCTCTCGCTCTACGAGGACCTGCTCGCCCCCGGCGAGCGGCTGACGCTCCCGGCCGGCGCGCGGATCGTCTACGTCGCTTCCGGCGAGCTCGCCACGCTCCATGCCGGCCACGGTGCCTTCGGCTCCGACCCGGCGACGCTCGAGGCGGGAGCCGACGGGGCGACGGTGCTGCGCTGGGAGCTGACGGAGTGGTCGGTCGAGGACGCCAAGCTGACCGCGCACGTCGAGGTCGACCCCTGGGCCGACTACCTGCTCCGCTGCGAGCGTGGCGAGGGCCGCGCGGCGGGGCCGGGGATCGGCTGCATCCTCCGCGGCGAGGTCGTCGTCGACGGCGAGGAGATCCGCCCGTTCGGCGCCTGGGCCGAGCCCGCCGACGTCCAGGGCGGCGGCACGATCGTCCGGGTCGTGCTCGTCCCCGCCGACGGATCAGGCCTCGCCGGCAAGGCGCCGAGAGCGCGATCGCCCAGGGGGCGCTCCACCTCTGATGGCGCGTCGGACCGGCGGCAAGGTGCTCGTCGACCAGCTCGCGCTCCACGGGGCCGAGCTGGCGTTCTGCGTGCCCGGCGAGAGCTACCTGGCCGTCCTCGACGCGCTCCACGACGCCCCGATCCGGCTCGTCACCTGCCGGCACGAGGCCGCCGCCGCGAACATGGCCGAGGCGCACGGGAAGCTGACCGGTACGCCCGGGATCTGTCTCGTCACCCGCGGTCCCGGCGCCACCCACGCCTCGATCGGCGTCCACACCGCGCACCAGGACTCGACCCCGCTGATCCTCCTGATCGGCCAGGTCGGGCGGGGAATGGCCGACCGGGAGGCGTTCCAGGAGATCGACTACCGGCGGATGTTCAACCCGCTCGCGAAGTGGGTCGCCCAGATCGACCGCGCCGAGCGGATCCCCGAGCTCGTGGCGCGCGCGTTCACCGTCGCCACCGCCGGGCGACCCGGCCCCGTCGTGCTCGCGCTCCCGGAGGACATGCTCGTGGACGAGGTCGACGTGCTCGACGCCCGCCCGTACGTGCGCGTGCAGACCCATCCGGGCGCCGACGACCTGGCGCGGCTCCGCGACCTCGTCGCCGGCGCCGAGCGGCCGCTCGCGATCGCGGGCGGCGGCGGCTGGACGGAGCAGGCGGGCGCCGACCTGACCGCCTTCTGCGAGGCGAGCACGGTTGCGCTGGCGACCTCGTTCCGGCGCCAGGACTACGTCGACAACCACTCGCCGGTCTATGCGGGCCACGTCGGGGTGGGGATCGACCCCGCGCTCGCGCAGCGGGTGGGCGAGGCGGATCTCCTGCTCGTCGTCGGCGCCCGGCTCGGAGAGATGACGACCGGGGGCTACACGCTCGTGGAGCCGCCGCTGCCGCGGCAGGCGCTCGTCCACGTCCACCCGAGCGCGGAGGAGCTCGGCCGCGTCTTCCAGCCGACCCTCGCGATCCACGCCGGCTCGCCGGAGCTCGCGGCCGCGCTGGGAGCTTGTGTTGTTGCAACACAAAGTCCTTCGCGGCGCGCCTGGGTCGAGGAGGCCCACGCCGACTTCCTTCGGAGCCTCGAGCCGGTCTCGCCTCCGGGGGAGCTGAACCTGAGCGAGGTCGTGCGGACGCTCTCCGAGCGGCTCCCCGACGACGCGATCTGGACGAACGGCGCCGGCAACTTCGCCGTCTGGGCGCACCGTTTTCACGCCTTCCGGCGCTTCCGCTCCCAGCTCGCGCCCACGAGCGGGGCGATGGGCTACGGGCTGCCCGCGGCGATCGCCGCGAAGATCGCCGAGCCGGAGCGCACGGTCGTCTGCCTTGCCGGGCGACGGCGACTTCCTGATGAGCGGCCAGGAGCTCGCGACGGCGATCCACGAGGACGCGCCGATCCTCGTGCTCGTAATTGATAACGGAATGTTCGGAACGATCCGGATGCACCAGGAGCGTGACTACCCTGGCCGGGTGACTGCGACTGCCCTGACGAACCCCGACTTCGCCGCCTTCGCCCGCTCGTTCGGCGCCCACGGCGAGACGGTGGCTCGCACGGACGAGTTCGCTCCGGCGCTGGAGCGCTCGCTCGCGGCCGGCGGCACCGCCCTGATCCACCTGCTCGTCGACCCGGAGGGGATCACCCCCCGGACGACGCTGAGCGCGCTCCGGGAGGGGCGTGCGGCCGCACCCAGATTGGAGAACGCATGAGGATCCTGCTCACGCTCGCCGCCGTCGCTCGCCCTCGCGGGCTGCGGCTCCGGCAGCGACCAGTCCGCCGCGACCGCGCCGGTGACGGTGACCGTGACCGAGACCACCGCGGCACCTACGACCACCGAGAGCGCCGCCGCCGACTGCTCGGCCTCGGGCCTCGGGCTGACGCTGCCCGACCAGGAGCTTCCCGCTGCTGTCGCCGACGTCCGCAACCGGATCTTCGCCGCAGCCACCGCCTGCGAGTTCGACACGCTCGAGGAGATCGCGCTGGAGCGAGGGGACGGGCTTCGCGTTCACCTACGGCGGAGAGACGGACGCCTCGGACTACTGGCGCGAGTACGAACGAGGTCGGCTCACGCCGCCGCTGAAGGCGCTCGCGACGATCCTGACTCTCCCCGTGACGCGGAACGAGACCGGTTCGTACGCCTGGCCCTCCGCCTACAACGAGGCGCCCACCGACGCGGACTGGCAGGCGCTCGTCGACGCCGGCCTCTACACCCAGGAGCAGATCGACCTGACCAAGGAGCAGGGGACCGGCTACCTCGGCTATCGGACTGCGATCACGCCGGACGGCGACTGGCAGTTCTTCATCGCAGGCGACTGAGCCGCGGGCGGGCGTCAGAAGTACTTGACGAGGCGGGCGCCGTGCCCGCACTCGCGGTGCTTGACGCCGCACTGGCGGCAGTCCCAGTGCTCCCAGACGATCCACTTGAGATGCTGGATCTCGAGCGCGAAGAGGGCGACGCACCACAGGAGGATCTGGCCCTGGCTCATGTCCCCAGTGTGTCGGCAGCCCCTCGCGGGCCGCAATGGGCCGACCGGACGATCTTGCAGGCCCGGAAGTCCTAGCCAGGGGAGCTAGCCGAGCCGGTCGTACGCGGGCAGCGTCAGGAACTCGACGAACTCGTCGCTGTCCTCGGGGAGCGCCACCTGCTCGAAGAGCGTCCGCGCCTCGTCGTAGCCCTCGCCGAGCTGCTCGACCTCCTCGGCCACGATCCGCTCGACGTCGGCGCGCTCGATCTTCCCGTGCCGCAGCCACTGCCAGACCTGCGAGCGCGAGATCTCCGACGTGGCGGCGTCCTCCATCAGGTTGAAGATCGCGACGGCGCCCGACCCGCGCAGCCAGGCGGCGAGGTACTGGATCCCGACGGAGACGTTGTTCCGCAGCCCGTCCTCGGTGATCTCGCCGGGCGTCGAGCCGACGTCGAGGAGCGCCGGGGCGGAGGCGCTGACGTCCTCGCGCTGGCGGTCGACCTGGTTCGGCCGCTCGCCGAGGACGCGGTCGAAGATCTCCATCGCCACCGGCACGAGGTCCGGGTGGGCGACCCACGTCCCGTCGAAGCCCTGCCCCGCCTCGCGCTCCTTGTCCTCGCGCACCTTGGCGAGCGCGACCTCGTTCACCTCGGGGTCGCGCCGCGACGGGATGAACGCGGCCATCCCGCCGATCGCATGCGCGCCGCGGCGGTGGCACGTCTTGACGAGAAGCTCGGTGTAGGCGCGCATGAACGGCACCGCCATCGTCACCGGCGGCGCGGTCGGGGAGGACGAACTCCGGCCGGTGCCCCAGCTTCTTGATCACGCTGAAGATGTAGTCCCAGCGGCCCGCGTTCAGGCCGGCGGAGTGCTCGCGCAGCTCGTAGAGGATCTCGTCCATCTCGAACGCGGCGAGGATCGTCTCGATCAGGACGGTCGCCTTGATCGTCCCCTGCGGGACCCCGAGCGCGTCCTGGGCGTGGACGAAGACGTCGTTCCAGAGCCGCGCCTCGAGGTGGCTCTCCAGCTTCGGGAGGTAGAAGAACGTGCCGCCGCGGGCGTGGTTGCGGAAGAAGTACAGGCCGAAGTCGAAGAGGCTCGCCGAGATCGGCGCGCCGTCGACCTCGAAGTGGCGCTCCTCCAGGTGCCAGCCGCGCGGGCGGACGAGCAGGGTCGCGACCTCGTCGTTCAGGGCGTACCGCTTCTCGCCGCCATCTCCAGTGGGCACGGCGAGGGAGATCGTGCGCTCGAGCGCGTCGGTCAGGTTGACCTGGCCCTCGAGGCAGTTCTGCCACGTCGGTGAGTTCGAGTCCTCGAAGTCGGCCATGAACATCTTCGCGCCCGAGTTGAGGGCGTTGATCACCATCTTCCGGTCGACCGGGCCGGTGATCTCGACGCGGCGGTCCTGCAGCTCGGCCGGGACGGGGGCGACGCGCCAGTCGCCCTCGCGCACCTCGCGCGTCTCCGGGAGGAAGTCCGGCAGCTCACCCGCCCGCAGCCGCCCGGCGCGCGCGTGCCGGGCCGCGAGCAGCTCGCGCCGGCGCGGGCCGAAGCGCCGCTCGAGGTCGGTCAGGAACTCGACCGCCTCGGGGGTGAGCACGTCCTTCCATCCGCGCACTTCTACCGCACCGGGGGAGAACGTGCTCCGGCGGCGTCTGGGAGACTGCGCGTGCGCCCGGTGTCCGGCGCTCTATCCGGCGCTCCATCCTGCTCTGGGGGAGGTTCGATGACGCTCACGCTCGGCTTGCTCTCGACGGCGAAGATCAACGCCGCGATCCTCAAGGCCGCGCGCGGCACGGACAAGGTCCGCGTCGTCGCCGTCGCGAGCCGGGACGGCGCCCGCGCCCAGGCGTATGCGTCCGAGCACGGGCTCGAGCGCGCGCACGCGAGCTACGACGCGCTGCTCGCGGACGACGCCGTCGACGCCGTCTACATCTCGCTCCCGAACGGGATGCACCACGAATGGAGCGTGCGGGCGCTCGCTGCGGGCAAGCACGTCCTCTGCGAGAAGCCCTACACGCGCGACCCGGCCGAGGTCGGACGAGGCCTGGGACGCGGCGGAGGCCGCGGGGCGCGTCCTGACGGAGGGGTTCATGTACCGCCACCATCCCCAGACCCGCAAGGCCTCCGAGCTCGTCGAGTCCGGCGCGATCGGGGCGCTCCGCGTCGTCAAGACGACCTTCAGCTTCCCTCTCGCCGACCTCTCCGACGTGCGCGGCCAGCCCGAGCTGGGCGGCGGCGCCCTGATGGACGTCGGCTCGTACTGCGTCAGCGGCGCACGGCTGCTCGCCGGCGAGCCGGTCCGCGTGCAGGCGGAGCAGGTGCTCGCCGAGACCGGGATCGACCTCCAGCTCTTCGGGCAGATGCGGCACGCCGGCGACGTCGTCTCGCAGATCGAGGCGTCCTTCGACGCGCCGCGCCGGCAGCGGCTCGAGGCGACGGGCACGGAGGGGACGCTCGTGCTCGAGGCTCCGTGGCGCGTGGACTGGGGCGGCGCGATCCTCGTCGAGCGCGGCGAGGAGGTCGAGCGGATCCCGATCCCGCCGGCCGACTCGTACCGGCTGGAGCTGGAGAACCTCGCCGACGCGGTCGCGGGCCGGGCCGGGCAGCTGCTCGGGCCGGGAGGACGCGCTCGGGCAGGCGCGGACGATCGACGCGCTCTACCGCGCCGCGGAGTCCGGCAAGACGATCGAGCTCTAGGGCGCGAGCGCTGTCCGCGAGGGCGGCGTGGCCGTCCTCGAGCACCGGCTCGCCGTGGGAGACGAGCACGTGCTCGATCGGCAGGTCGAGCAGGGCCGAGAGGTCGGCGCGGTACTGCGCGAGGTTCGTCCCGTCGGGCAACCAGCTCGCTGGGCAGATCCGGAGGCCGCCCTCGTCCGACCCGAGGATCACGTCGCCGGCGACAAGGGTGGAGTGGCGCGCGATCCAGAGCAGCACCTCGCCGCTCCGCCGGGCGTCGATCGCGACGACCTCGCCCGGAAGCGGCTCCCCGGGCGAGAACGGGCGGTTGGGAGGCGCGTCGAGGTGCTCCGCGGTGGCCTCCGTCGCCCAGATCTCGGCGTCGTACCGCTCGGCGAGCTCGGCAGCGCTGCGCCCGTGCCAGTGCACCGTGAGCAGGATCGCGACGGGCTTGCCCGACCGCTCGACGTCGGCGTCGAGGTGCTCGAGGAAGCGGTCGCGGTCCTCGCCGTCCGGGACGAGCGGGTCGATCAGCACGATCGCGTCGTCGGCCTCGAAGAAGGTGCAGCCGACCTCCTGCTCCCAGCTCTCGTCCTTCTCGGTCCAGTCGGGATGGAGCGCCGTCCAGCGCCACAGCCCGGGTGCGATCTCGTCGACGTTCACGGCGGTGCAGCCTATAGCGTGCGCGCGGTGCGCACCTTCCTGATCGGCGGCGAGCTCGAGGTGAACCGCCTCGGCTACGGCTGCATGCGGCTCTGCGGGCCCGGCGTCAGCGGCTGGCCCGAGGATCGCGAGGGCGCGCTCGCAGGTGCTCCGCCGGGCCGTCGAGCTGGGCGCGAACCTGATCGACACGGCCGACTCCTACGGGCCCGAGGTGAACGAGCTCCAGGTCGCCGAGGCGCTGCATCCGTACGACGGGCTGACGATCGCGACGAAGGGTGGCCTCACGCGCCCGGCCGGGCATTCGGGAAGCTGGCCGCCGAACGGAAACCCCGACTACCTGAAGCAGGCGTGCGAGGCCTCGCTTCGCCGGCTGCGGCTGGAGACGATCGACCTCTACCAGCTCCACCGTCACGATCCCGACGTGCCGTACGCGGAGTCGGTCGGCGCGCTCGCCGAGCTCGCAGGCCGAGGGGAAGATCCGCCACGTCGGCGTCTCCAACGTCTCCGTCGAGCAGCTCGCCGAGGCCCGCCGGGTCGTCGAGATCGCCTCCGTCCAGAACGAGTACAACCTCGGCAACCGCGAGTCGGAGGACGTGCTCGAGGCCTGCGAGGCCGAGGGGATCGCGTTCCTGCCCTGGTATCCGCTGAACGCCGGCGAGCTCGCCGGGCCGGGCGGCCCGGTCGAGGAGATCGCCCGGGCTCACGACGCGACGCCGGCCCAGGTCGCGCTCGCCTGGCTGCTCCAGCGCTCGCCGGTGACGATCCCGATCCCGGGGACGTCCTCGCTCGAGCACCTGGAGGAGAACATGGGCGCTCGCGACGTCGTGCTGACGCAGGCCGAGCTCGACCGCCTTTCCGCCTAGACCGATCCAATCGGGGCTCGCGGGCGTATCACTCCGTGGAACGTCCCCCGAGGCAATTTCCCCCCGAGGCAAAGGAGAGGCATGAACCGGATCAGTGTCGTCGTCGTGCTCGCCCTGCTCGGGCTCACGCTCGCCGCCTCCGCCCAGGCCGCCGTGCCCAGGCTGACCGGCACCGTCGGCCCCAGCTTCACGATCACGCTCAAGCAGAAGACGGTCAAGGCCGGGAAGGTGACGCTCGTCGTCGCCGACCGCTCCTCGATCCACAACTTCCATCTCCGGGGCAAGGGCGTCAACGTCCGCACCTCGATCACGGGGACGGGAACGAAGCGCTTCACGCTGACGCTGCAGAAGGGCGTCTACACGTTCGTCTGCGACCCGCATGCCGGCTCGATGCACGGCACGCTGCGGGTCTCCTAGCTCAGGGCGAGGGCTGCTCCCCGGCGAGGGGGAGCGGCTCGATCCCCTCCTGGCGGACCCGCCAGCCGGCCAGCTCGCCGGTGCGGAGGCTCAGGATCAGATAGGGCTTCCCGGCCCACTGGCCGATGTTCTCGACGTCGGTGCGGGACGGCCGGGGCGGGGAGGAGATGTGCGAGTGGAAGACCGCGAGCTCGTAGCCCTCGTCCTCGAGGAAGAAGTCGGCCGGGTCGGCCGGCCGGAGCTCGAAGAAGTACGGGCTCGGGGCCGCGTTGATCCCGGGCAGGTAGCGCTCCGCCACCCCGTCCTTGAACGCGACGAGGCCGCACGCCTCGTTCGGCAGCTCGGCCCGCGCGTGCTCCTCGATCGCCGCCCGAACCGCCGCGGGGACTACCACCAGACGGTCTTCTCCATCGAGCTCTCGACGTCGGGGGCGTCCCAGAAGTCGGCGGAGAGGTACTTCCAGCCGGCGTCCGCGAGCACGCAGACGACGACGCCCTCGTCCAGCTCGCCGGCGAGCTTGCGGGCGACGTGGACGACCGCGCCGGCGGAGACGCCGCCGAAGATCCCCTCCGCGTCGAGGAGCTCGCGGAGCGCGGCGACCGACTCGGCGTTCGAGACGAGCACCTTCCGGTCGAGCTTCGAGACGTCGAGGATCGGCGGCACGTAGCCGTCGGCGAGCGAGCGCAGGCCCATCACCGAGTCGCCGGGGATCGGCTCGGCGGCCGCGACGACGAGGTCGGGGAACGTCTCCCGGAGCCGCTCGCCCGTGCCCATCAGCGTCCCGCCGGTGCCGAGGCCCGCGACGAGCACGTCGACGCGGTCGAGCGCCTCGGCGATCTCGGCGCCGGTGCCCTCGTAGTGGGCGCGCGGGTTCGCCGCGTTCGCGTACTGGAAGGGCATGAAGTAGGAGGGGTCGCGCTCGGCGAGCTCGAGCGCGAGCCGGACGGCGCCGTTCGAGCCCTCCTCGGCCGGCGAGTCGACGATCTCGGCGCCGTAGAGCCGGAGCAGGCGCCGGCGCTCCTCGGTCGCGTTCGCGGGCATCACGCAGGTGAGCGGGTAGCCCTTCAGCTTCGCGACGAGCGCGAGCGAGATCCCGGTGTTGCCGCTCGTCGGCTCGAGCAGGTGCCGGCCGGGCTCGAGCTCGCCGCGCGCCTCGGCCGACTCGATCATCGCCTTGGCGACGCGGTCCTTGATCGAGCCGGTCGGGTTCTGGCCCTCGAGCTTGGCGAAGACCCGGACGGGGCCCGGCGCGAAGCGGGAGAGCTCGACGAGCGGCGTGTCGCCGACGAGATCCAGCAGGCTGGGGGCGGTGACGCTCGCCGACACGGTGGCGCCTAGCTGCCGCCGGCCATCGCCGGCAGGAGGATGATCGGCTGGCCGTTCTCGACGGGGGTGTCGAGCCCCTCGAGCGTGCGCACGTCCTCGCCGCCGAGGTAGACGTTGACGAAGGGGGCGAGGTCGCCGTCCTCGAAGAGCTGGGTGCCGAGCCCGGGGAAGCGGGCAGCGAGATCCTCGAGCACCGCGCGCACGTCGGCGCCGTCGGCCTCGACCTGGCGCTCGCCGCCGACCTCGGCGCGGAGCGTGGGGGGAATGCGGACGACGGTCATGCCCGGACCGGTCCGGCGCAGAACTCGACGTAGTCGATGTACTCGGTGATCGACGGGTGCTCGCCGCAGACCGGGCAGGTCGGGTCGCGCTTGACGGTGACCTCGTCGAAGGTGGTGGCGAGCGCATCCACGAGCAGGAGGCGGCCCTGGAGCGAGTCGCCGATCCCGAGCAGGAGCTTCAGCGCCTCGTTCGCCTGGAGCGAGCCGATGATCCCCGGCAGGACGCCGAGGACGCCGCCCTCGGCGCAGCTCGGCGCGAGCTCCGGCGGCGGCGGCTGCGGGAAGAGGCAGCGGTAGCACGGGCCCTCATGCGGCTTGAAGACGGTGACCTGACCCTCGAAGCGGTAGATCGAGCCGTGGACGACGGGGATGTCGTGCCACACCGAGGCGTCGTTGACGAGGTAGCGGGTGGGGAAGTTGTCGGCCCCGTCCACGATCACGTCCCAGCCCTCGCCGAGGATCCGCTCGACGTTCTCGGAGGTGAGCCGCTCCTCGTAGGCCTTGACGGTGACGTCGGGGTTGAGCGCCTCGATCGTCCGCTGGGCGGAGGCGACCTTCGGCTGCCCGACCTCGTTCGTCGAGTGGACGATCTGGCGCTGGAGGTTGGAGTCGTCGACGACGTCGGCGTCGACGATCCCGATCGTCCCGACGCCCGCGGCGGCGAGGTAGAGCGACGCGGGCGAGCCGAGGCCGCCGGCGCCGATCAGGAGGACGCGCGAGGCGAGCAGCTTCTGCTGGCCGCGGTCGCCGACCTCGGGGATCAGCAGGTGGCGCGAGTAGCGGGCGCGCTGCTCCGGGGTGAGGGACTGGGCCTGCTCGATCTGGAAGCCGTTCCGCTTCCAGTCGGTGAAGCCGCCGATCAGAGAGGTGACGTGCTCGTAGCCGAGCTCGCCGAGCGACTTCGCAGCGAAGGCCGAGCGGGAGCCGCCGGCGCAGTAGACGACGATCTCGCGGCTGCGGTCGGGGAGAAGCCCCTCGATCCGGGACTCGAGCATCCCGCGCGGGACGTGGACGGCGCCGGGCACGTAGCCCTCGTCCCACTCGTCCTGCTCGCGGACGTCGACGAGCACGGGCGGCTGCGGAGAGGCGAGGCGCTCACGCGTCTCGGCGGCGGAGATCTCGTCGATCTCGGCCTTGACCTGCTGGAGGATGTCGCGGTAGCTCGGCATTACTTTCCGGAGTATAGCGAGGGGGTGCAGGCTGCCCGCGGGGTCGTGAAAGCTACCGTGCCCCGCGTGAGCGCCAGGGCCAGGACCGCGGTCGTCGTCGGCCTGCTCGCCGTGCTGGCGGGTGCCGCGGTCGGGCTCGTGACCGCGCTCTCGAGCGACTCGGTGCCGGCAGGGACGCTCTCCACCCGGGAGCGGACGCCGCGCGCGGGCGCGCCGCCGCTCGTCCTCGATCTCGGCCTGCGCACCGACCGGGAGGCAACCGACCTGCGCCGCGCCGCCCAGCTCTATCTCGGCGGCGACCGCTCGGCGGCCCTCGCGCTCTTCCGCCGCCACGACTCGCTCGAGGCGAAGCTGGGCGCCGCGCTCGCGGCCTGGCCCGGTTCGCTGGGCCGGATCGAGCAGCTCGGCGCGCTCTACCCCCGCAGCGCGCTCGTCCAGCTCCACGTCGGGCTCGCCCGCTACTGGGCGGACGAGCCCCGCGACGTGGACGCCTTGCGCGAGGCGCGCGACGTGCAGCCGGACAGCCTCTACGCGGTCCGCGCCGGCAATCTCCTCCATCCCGAGTTCGCGCCCGACCTGCCGGCCTTCCAGCCGTCCGAGCCGCTCGAGGCGGCGATCGCCTCGGCGCCGCCCGCCCGCCAGCTCGAGCTGCTGCGCAGGTCGACGTCGCTCGTCCACCGCCTCTACTACGGCCGCTTCCTCCAGCAGCTCGGACGGCCGGTCTCCGCGGCCCGGGCCTACGCCGCCGCCGCGAAGGCCTACCCGGACGTTCCCGAGGCGCTCGTCGCCGACGCGGTCGGGCGGTACTCCAAGGAGAGCCCGGTCGAGGCGTTCGGCCGCCTCGGCCCCCTGAGCGGGCGCTTCCCGAAGGCCGCAACCGTCCGCTTCCACCTGGGCCTGCTCCTCCTCTGGCAGGGCGACGTCGCCAAGGCGAAGACCCAGCTCGGGCTCGCCGTCGCGGACGATCCCGACGGGCGGCTCGCAGTCGAAGCTCGCCGTTACCTGGCCGAGCTCGCCAAGGTGGGGACCGGCTGAGCGGAAGATGGGCCGAACGGCCTATGGCGGTCGTCCGGATCTACGGGCACACTTCCGCATCCGTTAAGAAAGTATTGCCGTGGCGAGCGGCCGTGACTAGTGTGAGCAGCGCCGAATCGGAGGGGAGCCGAAGTGAGCGCAGGGGGAGCGACGAAGACCGCCGGAACACAGGTCACCGACCTGCTGGAGACCGACGAGGCCAGGCAGCTGCTCGAGAGCGGCCGGTCGACGGGCAAGCTGCGCGCCGAGGAGATCTCGAGCGCGCTCGACGAGCTCGACCTCGACGCAGGCCAGCTCGACGAGTTCTACGCGGCGCTCGAGGAGCAGCAGATCGAGGTCGTGGACGGGCCGGACGAGCGGGAGGTCGAGGTCGTGGAGGCCAAGGCGACCGAGGTCTCGACCGACACGCTCCAGCTCTTCCTCAAGGACATCGGCCGCGTGCCGCTGCTCACCGCCGCCCAGGAGGTCGAGCTCGCGAAGCGGATCGAGCGCGGTGACCATTCCGCCAAGCAGGCGATGGTGGAGGCGAACCTCCGCCTCGTCGTCTCGATCGCCAAGCGCTACCGCAACCAGGGCCTGCCCTTCCTCGACCTGATCCAGGAGGGCACGATCGGGCTCGTTCGCGCGGCGGAGAAGTTCGACCACCGCAAGGGCTTCAAGTTCTCGACCTACGCGACCTGGTGGATCCGCCAGGCGGTCGCGCGGGCGCTCGCCGACAAGGCGCGCACGATCCGGATGCCCGTCCACGTGGTCGAGAAGCTGAACAAGATCTCCCGCACGGAGCGGAACCTGCGCGCCAAGCTGGGCCGCGAGCCCTCCTCGGCCGAGATCGGCGAGGAGCTCGACCTGCTCCCCGACGAGGTCGACCAGGTGCGCCGGAGCGCGCAGACGCCGATCTCGCTGGAGAAGCCCGTCGGCGACGAGGACGAGTCGGAGTTCGGGCACTTCCTCACCGACGCGACGATGCCGCTGCCCGACGAGGTCGCGGAGGAGACGCTCCGGAACGAGGCGCTCCGCTCGATCCTGGGGACGCTCTCGCACCGGGAGCGCCGCGTGCTCGAGCTGCGCTACGGGCTCGACGGCGAGCAGCCGCGCACCCTCGACGAAGTCGGCCGCACGTTCAACGTCACGCGCGAGCGGATCCGCCAGATCGAGAACCAGTGCCTGAAGAAGCTCCGCGCCCTGGCTGACGCCGGCAAGCTCCGCGACGTCGCCTGACGTCCTGGGCCGGCTGAGCGGAAAGGCGGCGGAGCCGCCCTCCCGCTCAGCCTCGCGCGCCTGAGCGCGCGCGGCTCTGCGGGTCTGTGCTCACGCACTATCCCCTTCGGCCGCCCGCGCTCAGCCACGCGCCCAGGACGTCAGGCGGCGTGCGACCGGCATCAAGCAGGGGCCGACCTCGACCGATGAGATTCGCCGCCGCCGCCGGTCTGATTCGATGACCGCGGTGGAGCGAACGGCCTCCGCCGCGCAGACGCGAGAGGAGAACGGCATGGAAGGTCAGATCGTCCACATCGAGATCCCCGCGGACGAGACCGCGCAGGGGACGGAGTTCTGGGGCTCGCTCTTCGGCTGGAAGTTCGAGCCGTTCCCCGGCCCGTCGGAGTACCTCATGGCCCGGACCGGCGAGGCGTCCGGCGCCGCGGTCACGAACATGGAGCCGGGCAAGCACGGGATCCGCGCCTACTTCGACGTCGACGACATCAACGCCGGGGCGAAGCGCGTGCAGGAGCTCGGCGGCGAGGCCGACGAGGCGATGCCCGTGCCGGCGATGGGCTGGTTCGTCGTCTGCAAGGACCCGCACGGGAACGAGTTCGGTCTCTGGCAGACCGACGCCGACGCTCCCGTCCCGAACGCGTAGGCCGTCGGGCGGCGCCTCCGGGCGCCGCCCGGCTCCTTTCTCTCGGCGCGCGGCAGGAGGCGCTTGTCTAGAGTGCCCGCCGTGGGCGAGCTGACGCAGGAGTGGCAGGAGGAGCTCTCGGAGCTGCTCCGGATCCCCTCGATCAGCGCCGATCCCGAGCGCCAGGACGACGTCCGCGCGGCGGGACAGTGGGTCGTCGACCGGATCGTCGCTGCGGGCGGCGAGGCCGAGCTCGTCGACTGGCCCGCTCCTGGCGACGGCGCCCGTCCGCTCGCGATCGGCGAGATCCGCGCCTCCGAGAACGCGGACAGCGCTCCGACCGTCCTCCTCTACGGGCACTTCGACGTCCAGCCGCCCGTCCCGCTCGACCTCTGGGACTCGCCGCCCTTCGAGCCCGAGATCCGCGGCGAGTGGATGTACGCCCGCGGGATCGCCGACGACAAGGGCCAGCTCTGGATGCTCCTGAAGGCGGCCGAGACCCTCGCGGCCGAGGGCGCGCTCCCCGTCAACCTCCGCTTCGCCTGCGACGGCGAGGAGGAGATCGGCGGCCACTCCGTCGTCGACTGGCTCGCGGACGACGAGCGGGGCGCCGACGCCGCCGTCGTCTTCGACAGCGGGATGCAGCGCCGCGGCGCGCCGGAGCTCAACCTCGCGGTGCGCGGCCTCAACTACTTCCACCTCAAGGTTCGGACGGGCGAGCGCGACCTCCACTCCGGGATGTACGGCGGCGTCTCCCTGAACGCGCTCCACGCCCTGCTGCGGATCCTCTCGGCGGTCACGGCCGGGGAGGACGGTCGGCTCCCGGAGCCGCTCCGCGCGGGGATCGTGCCCGCGAGCGACGAGGAGCTCGCCGGCTGGGCCGAGCTGCAGCCGGGGCTCGAGGCGATCGAGGAGCAGGGCTCGCGGCCGATGGACGCGGGGGCCGGCGACGGCTTCTACGTCCGCACCTGGGCCGAGCCCGCCGTCGACGTGCACGGGATCGCCGGCGGCTCGCCCACCCTCGTCAAGACCGTGCTCCCGGTCGAGGCCGAGGCGAACGTCTCGATCCGCCTCGCGCCGGGTCAGGACCCGGTCGCGATCGGGGAGGCGTTCCAGCAGCTCCTTCGCGACGCCGCTCCCGAGGGCGCCGAGCTGACGATCGAGCAGCAGTCGTCCGCGCCGCCCGGCCTCGTCTCGCCGGACGCGAAGGCGGTCTCGCTCGCCCAGGACGCGTTCGAGACGGCGACCGGCGTTCGCCCGCTCCTCGTCCGCTCCGGCGGCTCGATCCCGCTCGTGCCTGCGCTCGCCGGCCGGGGGATCCCGACGATCGTCACCGGCTTCGCCCTGCCCGACTCGAACATCCACTCGCCGAACGAGCGGCTGCTCGTCGAGTACCTGCCGCTCGGCGTCGAGACGGCCCGCGAGCTCTTCCGGCGGTTCGCCGACCTTGACCGATAACGCCCACTACCCGTCTCCGCTCGCCGCGGAGCTGGCCGAGGACGTCCTCGACCGCTTCCTCCGCTACGTCCGGATCGACACCCAGAGCGCCGAGGGGCAGACGGTGACCCCCTCGACGGCGAAGCAGCTCGACCTCTCCCGCCTGCTCGAGTCGGAGTTGCGGGAGCTGGGGCTCGACGACGTCCGGCTCGACGAGCACGGCTACGTCTACGCGGGCCTCGCGGGGAAGGAGGGGGCGCCCGCGATCGGGCTGATCGCGCACGTCGACACCTCCCCCGACGTCACGGGCACCGGTGTCGACCCGCAGGTGCACCGCGCCTACGACGGCTCGCCGCTCGTGCTCCCGGGCGACCCCGCGCAGGTGCTCGACCCGTCGGAGCAGCCGAAGCTCGCGGCCAAGGTGGGGCACGACCTCGTCACGAGCGACGGCACGACCCTGCTGGGCGCGGACGACAAGGCGGGCGTGGCCGAGATCATGGCCGCGGTCGCCTACCTCTCCCGCCACCCCGAGCTCGAGCATGCGCCTCTGCGGGTCTGCTTCACCGTGGACGAGGAGATCGGCGCCGGCGCCGACCATCTCGACCTCGACGACTTCGGCGCCCGCTACGCCTACACGCTCGACGGCTCAGGGCTCGGCGAGATCGAGACCGAGACCTTCAACGCGTGGAAGGTGATCGTCGAGTTCACCGGGCGGGCGGTGCACCCGGGCTCGGCGAAGGGCAAGCTCGTGAACAGCATCAAGCTCGCGGCCGACTTCGTCGCGGGGCTGCCGCGGGACGGGCTCTCGCCGGAGACGACGGAGGACCGCGAGGGCTTCGTGCATCCCAACAAGGTGCACGGGAACGGCGAGCGCACCCAGGTCGAGGTGATCGTCCGCGACCACGACGCCGGCAAGCTCCGCGAGCACATCGCCTTCCTCCAGGAGCTCGCCGACCGCGTCGCTGCCACCGATCCGCGCGCCCGGGTGACGCTGCGCGAGGAGGAGACCTACCGGAACATGCGGGAGGTGATCGACGAGCACCCACAGGTCGTCCGCGCGGCCGAGGAGGCGATCCGTCGCGTCGGGATCGAGCCCGTGCACGAGATCATCCGGGGCGGCACCGACGGCGCCCGGCTCTCCGCGCGCGGCCTGCCGACGCCGAACCTCTTCACCGGCGGCCAGGAGTACCACTCGCTGCGGGAATGGGCGAGCGTGCAGGACATGGCCGCGGCTGCGGCGACCGTGGTCGAGCTCGCGAGGGTCTGGGCCGAGAGCTAGGCCGAGGTGTGCGCGTGGGCGTGCTCGTCGTCGCAGACGAGCCAGGAGTGCCCGAACGTGCTCATCGCGGCGATGATCGGCAGGAGCGACTCGCCCTTCGCCGTCAGCTCGTACTCGACCCGCGGCGGCGACTCCGGATAGGAGCGGCGGTCGAGGATCCCCTCCGTCTCCAGCCAGCGCAGCCGCTCGGAGAGTGTCCGGGGGCTGATCCCGCGGCAGGAGTGCTCGAGCTCGGAGAAGCGGCGCGGCCCCTCGGAGAGATCGTGGACGATCAGCGCCGTCCACTTCGCGCCGATGATCTCCGCGCAGGCTGCGACCGAGCAGGTCGCGTCGTGTACCGGATTCATCGTTCTCAGATGGCCCATGTGGACAGTGTAACTATCTGAACGGAAGTGGACATGCCCGGCGGTCGTGCCGGACATCCCGCACGCCGCGCGATCGCGCGTCAGAACAGCGACGTCCGGGTTCCACTGGGCGAACGTCCCGCAGGGTTGTGCTTCCAGAGCCAGACGTGGAGGTCGAAGTGCTTCGGCATCGTCGGCGAGTGCCCCATCGGCCCGTCGAACGCGCGCCCGAAGAGCTCGGGCGGTCGCCTCGGTGCTCCGACCCGATCGGCGTCTGCCTTGAAGTACTCGCCGCCACGAGCTCGAGCCGCGCAGCCGTCGGGGCGTAGAGCAGGACCTCCGGCTTGAGCGGATCGATCGCCGGATCCATGCTGGCCGCGGGATTGCGTAGTGGATCCCCATGCCGCCGGCCGGCGACGACTCGCACGGCGACGCGGGGACATACCCGTCCGCGCGTCGCGGCGTCGACGGAGCGGTACTTGTCGAGCAGCGCCTTCGCCGTAGCGAGCCGCTTCGCCACGCCGGCGGGCGAGACCGCGGCGATGGCCGCCCTCAGGCTCGCCACCGTCGAGCGCTCCCGGGCCAGCGCGACTCGAAGCTGCTCGATCTGGCGCTTTCAGCGCCGCGATCTGGCGTGCGGGCGACGGCTCGTCGGCGGCGACCGAGACGGCGGCCGTCAGGAGAGCTACCGCCAGGACGACGGCGATCGTGATCGGGATGGTTCTGCGCATTCGTGCTCCTTCTCGTTGCTGGTTGGTGGTCAGCCGTCTCCGTCGACGGCTCTCGAGATCCGGTCGAAGTCGACGCCGGAGCGCCCGTAGGCGTCGCGGACGAGGGTCTCCGACGTCGCCTCGACGAGCGTCAGGAGCGCCTCGTCGGTGGGGACGATCGTGGTGCGCACGTACCGGACCGCGTGCCCTTCGCGCTCCATGGACGAGCACGCCGCGCGCACCTGCAGCACGGTTCTCTGCAGCGCCTCCGCGGTCAGCCCCGGGCGGTAGTGCTCGACGAGGTAGGTGTTCCAGACGACCATGGGGCGAAGCTACGCCGCGGCCGTTCCGGGCGAATCGGGCGTTTCCCTACGTTTGTGGCGGACCGGCCCCCGCCGCCCGCTCGGCCATCCGCGCGCCGAGCTCGGCGCGAGAGCGGATCCCGAGCTTGCGATAGGCGCGGGCGAGGTTCGCCTCGACCGTCTTGGCGCTGACGAACGCTGCCGCGGCGACCTCCCGGTTCGTCAGCCCGGTGGCCGCGAGCTCCGCGATTCGCTGCTCCCCGGGCGTGAGCTCGGCGGGTGCCGCCCGCCGCAGGCCCACGCGGCCGAGCTCGTCGCGGGCCCGCTCGGCCCAGACGGACGCTCGGCCCGCTCGAAGAGCTCGACGAGCGACCGAGGTCGCCGGCTGCGGCGCCTCGACGCTTCAGGCGCCGCTCGAGCCGGCCCTGCGCGAGCAGCAGTCGCGCCAGCTCGACCGGAGCTCCGGGACCTCGCGCTCCGCTCGAGCTGCGCCAGCGCGGCACCGGCGTCCCCCTCGCCGCGAGGAGGATCGCCCGGGCTCGAGGGAGCGTGCGTCGATCCAGCGGCGCGGGAGCCGGCGGCCGCGCTCCGCGAGCACCTCGAGCACTGCGCGGGCGCCGCCGTGGTCGCCGAGCGCACGAGCGCCTCGACGTGCTCGGGCTCGCCTCGACCGGGAGCGGGCAGACGACGCCGATCGACTCGAGGGCTTCTCCGCGGACGAAGGCGTCGTCCGCGGCGCAGGGTCGCGGCCGCTAGCTCGACCATGCCGAGCGTCTCCAGCGCCAGCGCCGCGAACCAGCGTTGCCGCTCCGCTCGAACTGCTCCACGATCGGGGCAGACGGCCCGGGCACGGTCGAGGCGTCCGCGGTGGGCGTCGATCCGGGCGCGGACGACGAACGGGAACGCCCACGGGCCGCCCTGGCGCCGATCTGCGCAGGATCGCGCAGCTCTCCTCGATCACCTGCTCGGCGAGCGCCCCGTTGCCCGCGCGCAACTCGACGTGCGCGAGGTGCGCGCGCTTCTCGCCCCGCCAGCCCTCCTCGCCTCGGTCGCGGTACCACTGATCTTCGAGCGCGTGCCTCGCTCGGCCGCGTCGAACGCGTCATCGACTGGAACCAGATCAGGAACAGTGAGCTCTTCTCCGAGGCCGGCCCCGCCCGCCGCTCCAACTCGAGCGCCCGTTCGACGAGACCACGGGACGCCCGCCCACCTGAGCGCCGAAGAAGATCCTGCTGACCGCGCATAGGCGAGGAGGCCCGGATCCTCGTCGTCGTCAGGAGCGCCAGCGCCGCCTCGCAATGCTCGAGGGCGGCCTGCTGCTCGCGATCGCGAGCGCTGCGATCTTGGCGTGGATCCGCCCCTGGAGCCGCCGGTTCGCGGTCGCCTCGAGCAACGCGTCTTGCAGCAGCGGTCCCACCGACCCGGGATCGTGGAGCCAGTCGATCTCGCTCAGCAGCAGCAACAGCTCCGCCCGGCCGTGCCCGGTTCGCGGTCGCGAGCGCCGCGTGAGCCACCGATGGCGCGACCGAGATCGCCCGAGGCGAGCAGGGCCCGCGCCCCCGACCGCCCGGCGGGTCAGCGCCGTGGTCGAGCCCGCGGCGTCAGGGTGCGCGCCGCTTCGAAGAGCTCGGCAGCGGCGTCCTGCGCGCCGCGCCTCGCCGCGCCCGCCGCCGCCTCGTCGAGCCCGACGCGATCCGCTGGTCCGGCGAGCCCGCTCGGCGCCGGTGCCGTCGACGCTCCTCGGGATCCTGGACGACGGCGCCAGCCGCTCGTGCAGCCGTTGCCGTCGCGGGCGCGATGCCGACGCGTAGACCGTCGAGGCGACCAGCGGATGCGTGAAGACGGAGTCGGACGGTGCCGCGCGTGAGGACGCCGCGTCCTCGGCCTCGAGCAGCGCCTCGCGGGTCCCGCCCGGTCGCCGAGCGTCTCGTCCACGAGCTCCGGTGTCGGCGGAGCGCCGCGACGACGAGGATCGCCTCGCAGCGCGCGCGAGCAGGCCTCGAGCCGCGCCGAGTCGAGCTCGTTGAGCCGCTCGGGCCCGGGAGCGGGTCAGCGAACGCGACGATCGCGGCCTCTGCGACGAGCGCCCCCGAGCTCCACGGCTAGAACGGATTCCCGCCGAGGCTGCGAACAGGCGGACGAGGTCGGGCGGGGCGGTGCCGCGCCGAACCGATGCACGACAGGTGAGGAGCGAGCGCGACGAGAGCGGCCCGAGCAGAGGCGGAGCAGGCGGTGGTCGTGCAGCGACGACTCCAGCCCGAGCGGCAGCTCGCCTCGGTTGGGCGCGCCGGCTCAGCAGCAGTCCCACCCGCGGCGGCAGTCGGCGCACGGCAAACGCGAGCGCCCGCTCGGAGCTCCGGTCGAGCCACTGGATGTCGTCGATCGCGACGAGCACGGGAGCGCGTGCTCCGAGCAGCTCGAGGGCCGGAGCAGCCCTGCCGCGATCGTCCGCGGATCGACGGTCTCGCCCGAGTCCGCGCGCAGCAGCGCCGAGTCGAGGCCGGCTCGCTGCTGGCCCGGAAGCTCCGGCCGGAGCGCGTCGTACGGCTCCCGGAGCAGGTCGGCCAGCGCGGCATGGGAGAGCCTCTGCTCGCTCTCGGCGGGTTGCGCGCGGAGCACGAGGTAGCCGCGCTCGCCGGCGGCCGCGACCCCCGTTCGCAAGAGCTCCGTCTTCCCGATTCCCGGATCGCCCTCGAGCAGCAGCGAGCCGCCTCTCCCGGGAGCCCTCGAGAAAGCGCTCGAGCACTCGCGCTCCGCTTCGCGGCCGACCGGGTCAGTCCCAGGGAGGTGGGTTGTGCACCCACCGGCCGGCGACCATCGTCGCCACGACCTGGAGCTCCGAGAGCTCCTCGGGCGCGACCTCGAACGGGTCGCGGTCGAGCACGACGAGGTCGGCGGCGCGGCCCGGCACGAGCGTGCCGCGCCGCCGCTCGTCGCCCGAGAGCCAGGCCGGGTTGACGCACGTGGCCTGGAGCGCCTGCTCCACGGTCAGCGTCTCTTCCGGCCGCCAGCCCGGGCGGTCGTCGATCGTCCGGGTCACGCCCGCCGAGATCCCTGCGATCGGGTCGAGCTCCTCGACCGGCGCGTCCGAGCCGTTGACGACGAGCGCACCCGACTCCCAGAGCGAGCGGAAGGCATAGGTGCCGTCGAGCCGGTCGGGCCAGAAGCGCTCCGCGAGGTCGCGGTCGGAGGGCGCGTGCGAGAACTGGACGGAGCAGGCGATCCCGAGCTCGGCGAAGCGCGGGAGGTCCTGCGGGGCCAGGCACTGCGCGTGCTCGATCCGGTGCCGCAGCTTCTTCGGCTCCCACGCGTCCCGGGTCGCCTCGAAGGCGTCGAGCGCGTCGCGGTTCGCCTGGTCGCCGATCGCGTGCACCGCCACGGGCCAGCCGGCCTCGGCGCCGCGCCGGACGATCTCCTCCAGCTCCTCGCGGCTCGTGATCGTGACCCCGGTCCCGTCGGTCATCCGCGCGGTCTGCGAGCCGAGCGTCCCGTCCATGAAGGTCTTCAGGTAGCCGATCCGGAGGAACTCGTCGCCGAAGCCCGACCGGAGCGAGAGGGCCCGGGCGTGCTCGACGAGGTCGGCGGGGATCGAGCCCCAGACCCGCAGCGAGAGGTTCCCCTCCTCGCGGAGCCGGGAGAAGATCCCGGGGGCACCGAGCCAGCCGTCCTTGTCGTGGACGGCGCAGACGCCGCGGCTGTTCGCGAGCTTGACGCCGGTCCGCGTCGCCTCGACCCACTCGTCCTCGGTCGTGACGACGTAGCGGTCGCGGAAGCGCCAGGCGGACTCCTCGCGCAGGACCCCGGTCGGCTCGCCGGCGCCGTCCCGCTCGACGACGCCCCCGTGCACGTCGAGGTCGCCGCCCGCGTGCGCGAGCGCCGCCGAGTTGAGCCAGGCGGAGTGGTAGTCCTTCGAGATCAGGATCGTGGGCGTGTCGCCCGTGACCGCGTCCAGGGCTTCCTTCGTCGGCTGCGTCTGGGGCGACCAGTCGCCGTCGCGCCAGCCGTAGCCGCGCAGCCAGCGCCCCGGCTTGCGTTCGGCCGCCGCGACCCGGGCGAGCGCCTCCTCGAGCGAGCCGCAGCCGTCGAGGCCGACCTGGGTCTGGGCGAGCGACCAGGTCGGGAAGTGGACGTGCGAGTCGGTGAACGCGGGGAGGACGGTGCGGCCGCCGAGGTTCACCGTCTCGGGGCTCGCGAGCGCGCTCTCGTGGACGCCCACTCCGCCCGCGACGTGCGGCCCCGCGATCGCGAGCGCCCGCGAGAGCGGCAGCTGCGGGTCGAGCGTGCGGATGACGCCGTTCTCCAGGATCACGGCCGCCACCCTATCGTGGCCCCGCGGTCGGAAACGCGTCGGCCGCCCGGTTGTCATATCATGTTAGGTCAATGAGCCTCGAAGTCGTCCGGAACGCCCCCGTGCCTCTCTACCGGCAGATCTGGACGCTCCTCGCGCAGGCGATCGACGACGGCGAGCTCGCCCCGGGCGCCATGCTCTCCGAGCACGAGCTCGCCCGCCGGTTCGAGGTCAGCCGGGTGACGACGCGCCAGGCGCTCGCCGAGCTGGAGCGCGAGGGGCGGGTCGTGCGCGTGCAGGGCAAGGGCACGTTCGTCACCGGCCCGCCGAAGCTGGAGCCGCTGAGCGCTCTGACGAGCTTCACCGAGAACATGCGCGCCCAGGGGAAGCACCCGAGCTACCGCACGCTCGCCGTCGAGACGGTGGGCGCGTCCCCTGCCGTCGCGCTCGCCCTCGAGGTGGAGCCGGGTGAGGACGTGCTCGTGATCGAGCGGCTCCTCCTCGCGGACGGCGTCGAGATGGCGCTGATGCGCGGCTACCTCCCACCCTGGGTCGTCAGCCTGGACACGGGCCTGTGGACGCGGGAGCGGCTGGACGGCACCTCGTTCTACGAGCTCCTCGAAGCGCCGCCTCGGGATCGCCCTCTGGAAAGCGCAGGAGACCGTCGAGGCGGTGCTCGCCGGAGCGGATGCGGACGTGCTCGGCGTCGCCTCCGATGCGCTCGTCCTCTGCGTGCGGCGGCGGACCTGGGAGCGCGACCGCCGGCCCGTCGAGCTCACTCACCTCCTCTACCGCGCCGACCTCTACCGCTACCAGGTCGAGCTCTTCCGCACCTCGGCGAGACCGGCGTCCTGATGGCGGTCTTCCCGCCCAAGCCGAACGCGCTCACCGAGATCTTCGGCCGCCCCAAGGTGCTGATCGGGACGGTGCACAGCCTGGCGCTTCCCGGCTCGCCCGCCTACGACGGGCGCCCCTTCGAGGAGCTCGTCGCCTATGCGGTCGAGGAGGCCCGACGCTACCGTGATGGCGGCTTCGACGGCGTCGTCGTGGAGAACTCGGGCGACCTGCCCTTCTCGAAGCCGGAGGACCTGGGATTCGAGACGGCCGCGTCGATGGCCGTGCTCGCCGAGCGCGTGCGCGCGGAAGTGGGGATCCCGATCGGGATCAACGTCCTCGCGAACGGCGTCTCCTGCTCGCTCGCCGTCGCCAAGGCCGCGGGCGGGCGCTTCGTCCGCGCCAACCAGTGGGTGAACGCCTACGTCGCGAACGAGGGCATCGTCGAGGGACCGGCCCCTGCCGCGACTCGGTACCGGGCCTGGATCCGCGCCGAGAACGTCCGGGTCTTCGCCGACGTGCACGTGAAGCACGGCAGCCACGCGATCGTCGCCGACCGGCCGATCGACGCGCTCACGCGCGACACGGAGTTCTTCGACGCCGACGTCCTGATCGCGACCGGCGAGCGCACCGGCGGCGCGACCGAGCTCTCGGAGATCGAGGGGATCCGCGACGCTGCCTCGCTGCCCGTGATCATCGGGAGCGGGGTCACGATCGACAACGCGCCCGAGCTCCTGGCCGCCTGCGACGGGGCGATCGTCGCCTCCTGGTTGAAGGAGGACGGCGTCTGGTGGAACCCGGTCTCCCAGGAGCGCGTCGTCCGGATGGCGGAGCTCGCGCGGCGCGTCTGGGGGGAGCAGAGATGACGCTGCTCGTCGCCGGCTACCTCACCGTGGACGTCGCCGCCCATGTCCCTGCGGTGCCCGGCTTCGACGAGCGCGTCACCGCCGCCCGCGTCGAGCGGGGCGCCGGCGGCATGGCCGCGAACGCGGCCGCGGCCGCCGCGCGCCTCGGCACCGCCGTGCGCTTCTTCGGGCAGGCGGGCACGGGGGCGCTCGGCGACGAGTCGGTCGAGGCGCTCGAGCGGGCCGGGGTCGACGCTGCCGGGGTGGCGCGAGTCCCGGATGGCGACACCTTCTGCCTCATCTTCATCGGGCCCGACGGCGCCCGCTCGATCGTCAGCGAGCCGCTCACGTTCGACTGGGATCGCGCCGACGCGGCCCTGGCCGCCGGGGACGCCACCGGCCTCCACGTGGACGGCTACCGCCTGGCCGACGGCACGCCCCGCGCCGCCGTAGCCCGCGAGCGGGGCGTCTGCACCTCGATCGACGCGGACGGTGCCGAGGAGCCGTCCTGGGAGACGCTCACGGCGGTGGCGCCTGCGTACTCCGTCCTCTTCCTGAACCGCGGGATCGCGGAGTGCGCGGGCCAGGCCCCCCGGGAGACGGCGGAGGGACTCGTCGCCGCAGGCGCCGGGGCGGCTTGCGTCACGCTCGGTGCGGACGGCGTGGTCGTCGCCGACGCGAGCGGGGTCGAGCAGATCGGCGGGATCGAGGTCGACGCCCAGGACACGACCGGGGCGGGCGACGTCTTCGCCGGCGCCTTCCTCCACCGCTTCCTCGACGGCGCCCCGGCGCGCGAGGCGGCGCGGTTTGCGAATGGGGCCGCGGCGCTCTCGACGACCGGGCTCGGCGCCCGCGGGCTCCAGCCGTCACGCGAGGACGTCTTCGGCCTCTTGGCCGCCCAACCCCCGATCGAGGAGGCCGTCAGATGAGCGATCCGCGCCCCGTCTTGCTCGGCGAGCGCAGTTGGCCCGAGATCGCCGATCTGGTCGAGCGGGAGCCGCTCGTGATCCTCCCGGTCGGCGCGGTCGAGCAGCACGGCCCGCACCTGCCGCTGCTCGTGGACGCGATCCAGGTCGAGGCGATCGCCCACGCCGCCTCGGCGAGAACCGGCGTGCCGGTCGCGCCCACGTTCACCTACTCGTCCTCGCAGGGGCACAGCACGCTCTTCCCCGGGACGATGGCGCTGAGCCCGACGACGACGACGACTGCGCTCGCGGAGCTCTGCGACTGGCTCGTGAACGCGGGCTTCCGCAAGCTCCTCGTCCTCAACGGCCACGTCGGGAACGGCGGCCCGATCTGGAACGCCCTCGACATCGCGCAGTTCCGGCTGCCCCGCGACGTCCAGCTGCACGGGATGAGCTGGTGGGACCTGACGCCCGAGCTGTGGAAGCTCGTCACGAGCGACTGCCCGGAGGCCGACTGGCTCTTCCACGCCAACTGGGGCGAGACGTCGCTGATGCTCCACCTGCGGCCCGACCTCGTGCGGATGGATCGCGCCGTCGACCACGACGACGTCCCCTACGCCTTCACCTACGACATGGCCAAGTTCTCGCCCTCCGGCGTCGTCGGGCGCCGGACGACCGAGGCGACCGCGGCGGACGGCGAGCGGATCTTCGACGCCGCCGTCGACGCGCTCGTCGAGCGGCTCGGGCGGATGACCGCCGAGACGATGCCCGAGGAGTGGCCCGCGGACGTCGGGGCCTGGCGCGCAGAGGCTGCGGCGCTCCACCTCGGCGAGTCGCGCCGCGTCGATTTCGACCCCCACCCAACTACAGAAAGGGATGCTCCTTGAGCAAACACCAAGGTCTCATGCGTCTGCTGCTCGGCCTCGTGCTCGGCGTCCTGCTCCTCACCGCTGCCGGCTGCGGCGGCAACGACGAGCAGGGCTCCTCCGGGGACGGCACGGACACCACGGCTGCCGCGACCACCGAGGACGGCGGCGGCGAGACGCCGTACAAGGTCGGGCTCGTCACCGACATCGGCGGGATCAACGACCGCGGCTTCAACCAGTTCGCGTTCCAGGGCCTGAAGCAGGCCCGAGACGAGTTCGGGATCAAGATCCGCGTCGCCCAGTCGAAGTCGAACGCGGACTACGTCCCGAATCTGACCTCGCTCGCGCGGGCGGGCTACGACCTCGTGATCGCGGTCGGCTTCCTGACCGGCGACGCCACTCACCAGGTCGCCGAGCTGTTCCCGGACACCCAGTTCGCGATCGTCGACTTCGGCTATGCCGACGACCAGCAGCTCGACAACCTCCAGAGCCTCCTCTTCAAGGAGCAGCAGGCCGGCTATCTCGTCGGCTACCTGTCCGGGCTCGTGACCGCGGACAAGTCGGCTCGCACGAACACCGAGCTCGTGATCGGCTCCATCGGCGGACAGAAGATCCCGCCGGTCGACCGGTACATCGCGGGCTTCCAGAAGGGGGCGAAGGACGCAAACCCGAACGTCACGACCCTGAACGCCTACTCGCAGGACTTCGTCGACCAGGGGAAGTGCAAGGAGGCGGCGATCAACCAGATCGAAGCGGGCGCCGACATCGTCTTCAACGTCGCCGGCGGCTGCGGCCTCGGCGTGCTGACGGCGGCGAAGGACAAGGGGGTCTGGGGGATCGGGGTCGACTCCGACCAGTCGTTCCTCGGCCCGCAGGTGCTCACGAGCGCCCGTAAGAAGGTCGACGTCGCCGTCTACACGGCGATCAAGGACGCGAAGGATGGCAACTTCACGAGCGGCACGAAGACGTTCGACCTCGAGAACGAGGGCGTCGGCTTCGGCAAGATCGCCTCGTCGATCCCGAAGAAGTACGTGGATCAGATGGAGGCGCAGGTGCAGAAGATCATCGACGGGGAGATCGAGATCCCGGAGACGGTCAAGTAGGTGCGGGACCGGGGCGGGGGGCATATGCCTCCCGCCCCGTCCGGCCCTGCCCCGCATGTACGTCCATCTCCACGGATCCCCCGGCGACTACGCCGACGCGTGCCTCCTGCCCGGCGACCCGAACCGGGCGCGTCGGATCGCGGAGGAGTTCCTCGACGACGCCGTCCAGGTGAACGAGGAGCGCGGGCTGCTCGGCTTCACGGGCACCTACCGTGGCCGGCCGGTCTCCGTCCAGACGACGGGGATGGGAGGCCCCTCGGCCGCGATCGTCGTCGAGGAGCTGATCGGCCTCGGCGTGCGCCGGCTGCTTCGGGTCGGGAAGTGCGGCGGCCTCCAGCCGGACATGGAGCTCGGCGAGCTCGTCTGCGGCCTCTCCGCTCTGCCCGCCGACGGTGTCTCGCAGGAGTACGTCGGCGGCGATCCCGGTGCGCCGACCGCCTCGTGGTCGCTGGTCGAGGC
Source organism: uncultured Gaiellaceae bacterium (assembly GCA_963846665.1). GTDB lineage: Bacteria > Actinomycetota > Thermoleophilia > Gaiellales > Gaiellaceae > Gaiellasilicea. The sequence continues at coordinate 1,209,709 of CAWJWW010000002.1, read as the reverse complement.
GTCGGTTCGGCCGCGGCTGCTCGCCTCGGGTTCCCGCTCAGGGTCGGCCCGATCGCCTCCACGAACACGTTCACCACGCACGCTCCCGACCAGGGCCGGGAGGGGCGCTGGGCCGCTCGCGGCTACCTCGCGGTCGAGATGGAGGCCGCGGCGATCTTCACGATCGCCGCCCACCACGGGGTCGAGGCCGGCTGCCTCCTCACCGTCGCGGACGTGATGGACGCCGACGAGTTCGTCAAGATCTCCGCGGCCGACTCGGAGCGGGCGATCGAGCGCCTGCTCACGCTGGGGCTCGAGACGGTGCTTGCGGCTCCCCTCTCGTAAAGCGCCCCGCCCTCTAGACTTCCGGCCGTGGCCTGGGACCTGCTCAGCGAGGAGCAGCGCGAGATCCGCGAGCTCGTGCGCACGCTCGCGCGCGAGCGGGTGGCGCCGCGCGCGGCGGAGATCGACGAGTCGCACGAGTTCCCGTGGGACGTGGTCGAGCTCTTCCGCGAGCACGAGCTCTTCGGGCTGCTCTTCGACGAGGAGCACGGCGGCTCGGGCACGGGGACGCTGCTCGCGCTCGTCGCGATCGAGGAGGTCTCGAAGGTCTGCGCGACGAGCGGGCTCCTGCTCGCGGTCCAGGAGCTGGGCTCGCTCGGGCTGAAGCTGGCGGGAACGCCGGAGCAGCAGGCGCGCTGGCTGCCGGCGCTCGCGAGCGGGCGAACGGCTCGCCGCCTACGCGCTGACCGAGGCGGGCTCGGGCTCGGACTCGGCGGCGATGCGGACGACCGCCCGCCGGGACGGGGACGAGTACGTCCTCGACGGGAGCAAGCGCTTCATCACGAACGCGAGCGTGGCGGGCCTCTACACCGTCTTCGCGAAGACCGACCCGGAGGCCGGGCACGCGGGGATCTCGGCCTTCGTCGTCGAGGCCGACACGCCGGGGTTCTCGGTGACGCGCCTCGAGCCGAAGCTGGGGATCTCCGGCTCGACGACGGGCGAGCTCGCCTTCGACGAGTGCCGGATTCCGGCCGGGAACCTGCTCGGCGGGGAGGGGGAGGGGTTCAAGCTGGCGATGCGGATCCTCGACCGCTCCCGCCCGGGGGTGGCCGCGCAGGCGCTCGGGATCGCGCAGGGTGCGACCGACTACGCGCTCGAGTACGCGAAGACCCGGGAGACGATGGGGAAGCCGATCGTCCAGCACCAGCTGATCGCCGCGAAGCTCGCCGACATGGAGGTGGAGTGCGAGGCCGCGCGCGGGCTGCTCTACCGCTTCGGCCAGATGTGCGACGACGGGGTCGACGGCCCGGAGCTGACGAAGGCCTCGGCGATGGCGAAGCTGAAGTGCGGCGATGTCGCGATGTTCGCGTCGACCGAGGCGGTGCAGATCCTCGGCGGCTACGGCTACATCCGCGAGTACCCGGTCGAGCGGTTCATGCGCGACGCCAAGATCACCCAGATCTACGAGGGCACCCAGGAGATCCAGCGGCTCGTGATCGCCCGCGAGATGGCCCGCGAGAGCCGCGCCTTCCTGCTCGCCGGGGTCTGAGTCGGAGGAGTGTGACGAACGGCGGCTCGGCGGCGTAGATGCCTCGACCCCTGCCTCCTCACTGAAAGGAGCACCATGAAAGTCGTTGCAGTCGTGGCCGCGCTGGCCGCGATCCTCGTCGCCTCGACCGCGCAGGCGGGGATCAGCGAAGGCGTCGTCCTCCGTCCCCTCGGCTCGTCCGGCGTCACCGGGAAGGCGATCGTCTCCTCGCCCGGCGACCGCGCTGCTGCCGCCGTCAGCATCACCGTCCGCGGCCTGCGCCCGGGCGCCCAGGCGCGGCTCGTCCTGAACGCGATCGAGCGTGGCAAGGTCGGCGCGAGCACCGTCGTCGTCGCCTCCGGCCGCGCGAACGCGAAGGGCGTCCTCGTCGCGAAGGGCCGCATCCTCTACCGGGGCGAGCCCGTCACGTTCTCCTCGATCGCCGACGGCGCCCACGCGTTCACGGTCGTCGCCGGCGGCAAGTCCGTCGCCCGCGGCGTGCTTCCCGGGATGGACTAGAAGAGCGGTGCGATCCGGGCGAGGGCCTCGTCGAGCAGCTCGTCGGTGACGGCGAGCGAGATCCGCGCGAACCCCGCGCCGCTCGGCCCGAAGCCCTCGCCCGGCGCGACCGCCACCCTCGTCTCCGCCAGGAGCCGCTCCGCGGTCAGCCCCGCCGGGAGCGGCGCCCAGGCGAAGAACGTCCCCTCCGAGCGGGCGCCCGGGATCGCGGCGACGACGCGGTCGCGCCGGGCCTCGTAGACGGCGCGCCGCTCCTCCACCGTGTCCTGCGGGCCGAGCAGGGCGGCGATCGACGCCTCCTGGAGCGGCGCGAAGATCCCGGCGCGCAGGTGGGCCTGGAGCGTCTCGACCCGGGCGACCAGCTCGGCGTTCCCGAGCACGAAGCCGAGACGCCAGCCAGCCATCCCGTAGCTCTTCGACATCGCGAACACCTCCACGCCCACCTCCTTCGCGCCCGGCTCGGCGAGGAAGCTCGCGGGCCGGCGGCCGTCGAAGACGAGGTCGCCGTAGGCGAAGTCGTGGAGGACGACCGCCCCGGTCCGCCGGGCGTAGGCGATCGCGTCCGCAAAGACCCCGGCGGGGGCGGCGAGCGCGGCCGGATTCGAGGGGTAGTTGAGGTAGAGCGCCGCGGCGGGCGGTGCGCCGCCGAGGTCGGGTCGGGGCTCGATCGGGAGCAGCTCGACGCGAGCGCCGGCAAGCGCGACCGCGGAGAGGTAGTCCGGATAGCCCGGGTCGGGGAGGAGCATCGCCTCGCCTTCGGCCACGGTGCAGAGCGCGACCTCGGTCAGCGCCGACTTGATCCCCGGGACCACCGCGACCTCGCGCGCCGGGTCGAGCTCGACGCCGTAGGCGGTCAGGTAGCGGTGAGCGATCGCCTCCTTCAGCGCCGGCAGGCCTGAGAAGGGGGCGTAGCCGTGGACGGCTGCCTCGCGGGAGAGCGCCGCTGCTGCGAGCGCCTCGGCGACGTGCGGTGGAGGCGGCAGATCGGGGTTCCCGCGCCCCAGGTCGATCACCCGCTCGCCCGGGGTGGCGGCGGTCGCGGCAACCCGGGCGAGCAGCGCCGCAAAGTACTGCTCGGGCAGCCGCTCGAAGCGGTCGGGCGCGGGTCTCATCCCCGCGATGCTATGGCCCGGCAGGCGATCGACTTTGTGTTCCAGGAACACAAGCTCTCGCTGTACCGCTTGGTTGCGCCAGCGAGGTGCGAGAGTTGCTTGTATCCAGGAACACAAGCTCGCGTCAGAGCGGTGGCAGAGAGACCGGCGGATAGAGCGCCCGGATCTCGTCGACGAAGGCCGCCAGGGTGTCGGCGACGGCCGCGTCGTGGATCTCCAGCACGTTCTCGGCGTTCTGCTCGCCGGAATGGGAGAGGTTGAAGCTGCCGACGAAGGAGACGTCGTCCGCAACCGTGATCTTCGCGTGCATGAAGTCGTGGACGGTGTCGGGGGCCCAGTGCGTCGACGGCTTGCCGCTGAAGCGCGCGTCCTCGAGGAAGCGACGCAGCGCGGGCACCTTCCAGCTCGCGTTCCCGTTCAGCCGCCACTGGTAGAGAACGCCGTCGACCTGCGTGTCGTCAACCACGCCGGCGACGTCGACCTTGCCGTCCGAGCAGATCTCGGCGAGCGTGCCCAGGATCGGGCCGGAGGAGAGGACGGGGGAGGCGATCCGGATCCGTCGGCGCGCCTGGCCGAGCCGCTTGGCGATCCGGTGGGCGAGCTCCTCGCCGTGCCCGGGCGTGAACCAGGGCCTGACCTCGGCCGCTCCGACCTCGACCGGACGCGGCTCGACGCGGCCCGAGTCCTCCACGACCTGCCGCTCCCACAGCTCCTCGAAGTTGAGCGCATAGGCATGGCCGAGCGGCTCCGACTCGACGAGGACGGCGACGTTCTCCTGCCGCGACCAGGAGTCCTGGGTCCAGTTCGTCGAGCCCGTCCAGACCGCCCGCCCGTCGCGGACGCAGTACTTGTGGTGCATCAGGTCGGGCTCGCCCGGGACCGGCTTCGTCTCGATCGGCAGCGCCGCGAGCAGCTCGGGCGCCGTGCGGGGAGGCGGCGGCACCGGGATCGGGCCGGGATGGTCGGCGTTGTAGAGGAGCCGGACGGCGACGCCTCGCTCGTGTGCCCCGACGAGCGCGGCCTTGACGATCTCCGCCGCCTCGTCGTGGAGCCGGATGTCGTAGAGCGCGAGGTCGAGCGTGTGCTCGGCGTCGGCGAGGAACGCGGCCACCTCGCGGGCGACGTCCGCGGCGGTCTGGCCGCCGTCACGGAGGAGCCGGAGCTCGAGCCCGCTCAGGTGCCCGCGGCCGCGCGGCGCTCGGCCTTGTACGCCCGCTTCCAGCCCTGGTAGCGCTCGAGCGCCTCGGGCGAGTCGACGTCGCCGAGCGTCGGGTGGCCCGGGACGAGCGGCTCGGCTGCCGTCACGCCGAGGCGCTTCGCGAGCACGGAGGCGAGCGCCTTCACCTTCATCTCGCCGAAGCCGGGCAGCGCCTCGATCCGCCGCTTCAGGTCGTCCGTGTTCTCGGCCTCGCTCCAGAGCCGGCTCGCGTCGCCGCCGTACTCCTCCGCCACGACCGCGGCGAGCTCCTGGACGCGCTTCGCCATGCTCCCGGGGAAGCGGTGCACGGCGGGCTTCTCGCGGAAGACCTCGTCGAGCCGGTCGGGGTCGAGCGCTGCGAGCTCGGCCGCGTCGAGCCGGCCGAGGCGCTGCTTCAGCTTCAGCGGGCCGGCGAACGCGGTCGGCACCGGCACCTGCTGGTCGAGCGCGAACCCGATCAGGAGCGCGAGCGGCTCGGCGCCGATCAGCGCGTCGGCCTCGGCGTTCCCCGTGAAGTGGAGCGGGTCCGGCCACGTTTCCGATCCTACTCCCGCCGGGTACGCAGGGACATGCCGGACGGGATCGAGAGGCCGCACCCGATCGAGAAGACCGAGGAGCTGATCGAAGAGGCCGAGGAGGGCCGCAGCGCCCGGACGCCGTGGCTGCTCGTCGGCGGGATGCAGCTCTTCTTCCTGCTCGTCTTCCTCGTGATCGGCGGGATCGTCTTCACCGTCTACCTGCTCTCCTAGGCGGGCTCGGGCAGGCACCCCCTCGGGGGTACCCTGGAGTCGTGGATCCGCTCGCTCCCTTCTCCCAGAAGACGCGGGCCTGGTTCGAGGGGGCGTTCGCGGGGCCGACGCCCGCGCAGTCGGCCGGCTGGCCGGCGATCGCGAGCGGCGAGCACGTCCTGATCCAGGCGCCGACGGGCTCCGGCAAGACGCTCGCCGCGTTCCTCTACGGGATCGACCGGCTCGACCAGACTCCCGGCCAGGGGCTTCGCCTCCTCTACATCTCGCCGCTGAAGGCGCTCAACTACGACGTCGAGCGGAACCTGCGCGGGCCGCTCGCCGGCCTCCGCTCCGAGCTCCGCGTCGGGGTCCGCACCGGCGACACGCCGCAGAAGGAGCGGCAGGCGATGCTCCGCGACGCGCCGGACATCCTGATCACGACGCCCGAGTCGCTCTACCTGATGCTGACCTCGCAGGCGCGCTCGGTGCTCGGCTCGCTCGAGGCGGTGATCGTGGACGAGGTGCACGCCGTCGCGGGCACGAAGCGCGGTGCCCACCTCGCGCTCAGCCTCGAGCGGCTCGACCGGCTGACGGAGAAGCCGGTGCAGCGGATCGGCCTCTCCGCGACGCAGCGCCCGATCGAGGAGATCGGCCGGTTCGTCTCCGGCGACCGCCCGATCCGGATCGTCGACGCCGGCACGCGCAAGGAGCTCGACCTCGAGATCGTCGTCCCCGTCGAGGACATGCGCGAGCCCGGCGGCAAGGCCTACGACGACGCGCCGCAGGCCGACGGGAGCGCGCTCCTCCAGAGCTCCGAGGGCGGAATCGGCTCGATCTGGCCCTCGATCTACCCGGCGCTGCTCGCGCTCGTCAAGGCAGCACCGCTCCACGATCGTCTTCGTCAACAACCGCCGGCTCTCCGAGCGCCTCGCCCTGCGGCTGAACGAGCTCGCCGAGGAAGAGGTTGCGCGCGCCCACCACGGCTCCCTCGCCCGCGAGCAGCGGGTCGAGATCGAGGAGCTGCTGAAGGCCGGCCAGATCCCCTGTCTCGTCGCGACGTCGAGCCTCGAGCTGGGGATCGACATGGGTGCCGTCGACCTCGTGATCCAGGTCGAGAGCCCGAAGTCGGTCGCGCGCGGGCTCCAGCGGGTCGGCCGCGCCGGCCACGACCTCGGCTCGATCTCGAAGGGCCGGATCTTCCCGAAGTTCCGCGCCGACCTGCTCGAGTGCGCCGTCGTCGCGCGGGCGATGCGTGAGGGGCAGATCGAGGAGACGACGATCCCCCGGAACCCGCTCGACGTGCTCGCGCAGCAGATCGTCGCGATCGCCTCCGAGGGGGATGTCGAGGTCGACGACCTGCACGTGCTCGTCAAGGGCGCCTACCCCTTCTCCGACCTCTCGCGCGCGCAGCTCGAGAACGTGCTCGACATGCTCGCCGGGCGCTACCCCTCCGACGAGTTCGCCGAGCTGCGGCCCCGGATCGTCTGGGACCGCACCGCCGGCGTGATCCGCGGCCGCACCGGTGCGCAGCGGCTTGCCGTCACGAACGCGGGGACGATCCCCGACCGCGGCCTCTTCGGCGTGCACCTGGTGGACGGCGGCGGCCGGGTCGGCGAGCTGGACGAGGAGATGGTCTACGAGGCGCGGCAGGGGCAGGTCTTCCTGCTCGGCGCCTCGAGCTGGCGGATCGAGGAGATCACCCGCGACCGCGTGCTCGTCTCGCCGGCCCCCGGCGTCCCCGGCGCAGTCCCGTTCTGGAAGGGCGAGGGCGTCGGCCGGCCCTTCGAGCTGGGCGAGAAGATCGGCCAGGCGAGCCGCGAGCTCGTCGCGCTCTCCGACGCGAAGGCCGGCAAGCGGCTGCGCGACGAGTTCTTCCTCGACGAGCGGGCGGCGAAGAACCTCGTCGCCTACCTCCGCGACCAGGCGGCCGCGACCGGCGTCGTCCCGTCCGACCGCTCGATCGTGGTCGAGCGCTTCCGCGACGAGATCGGCGACTGGCGCGTCTGCATCCTCACCCCGTTCGGCGGCCGCGTGCACGCGCCGTGGGGGATGGCGCTCGCGGCCCGGCTGCGCGACTCGCTGGGGCTCGAGGTGCAGTCGATCTGGTCGGACGACGGGATCGCGCTCCACCTCCCCGACGCCGACGCGCCGCCGCCGCTCGCCGACCTGCTGATCGGGCCGGAGGAGATCGAGGAGCTCGTCGTCAACGAGGTGGGGCAGACCGCGCTCTTCGGTGCGCGCTTCCGCGAGAACGCCTCCCGCGCGCTCCTGATCCCGCGCCGCCGCCCCGGCCAGCGGACGCCGCTGTGGCAGCAGCGGCTGAAGGCGCAGGGGCTGCTCCAGGTCGCGCGCAAGTACGGCTCGTTCCCGATCGTGCTCGAGACCTACCGGGAGTGCCTCCAGGACGTCTTCGACCTGCCCGCGCTGAAGCGGATCCTCCAGGGGCTGCAGACGCGGACGCTCGACCTCGTCGAGGTGGAGACGAGCTCGGCCTCGCCGTTCGCCTCGTCGCTCCTCTTCGACTACGTCGCCACCTACATGTACGAGGACGACACGCCGCCCGCCGAGCGGCGTGCTCAGGCGCTCTCGCTCGACCGCGACCTGCTCCGTGAGCTGCTCGGCCAGGAGGAGCTGCGCGAGCTGATCGACGCCGACGCGCTCGCCGAGGTCGAGCGGCAGCTCCGCGGCGATCCGCGCGACCCCGACGAGCTGCACGACGTCCTCCGCCGGCGCGGCGACCTGCGCGCGGGCGAGTACGACGAGGGCTTCGCCGCGATCCTGCTCGCGGAGCGGCGCGCGCTCTCGGTCCGGTTCGCGGGCGAGGAGCGGCTGATCGCCGCCGAGGACGCGGGCCGCTACCGCGACGCGCTCGGCGTGATGCCGCCCGGCGGTCTGCCCGAGGCGTTCCTCGAGGGCGGCCCGGACTCGCTCCGGCAGCTCGTCCTCCGCTACGCGAAGGGACGCGGCCCGTTCACGACCGCCGAGGCCGAGGAGCGGTTCGGCCTGCCACTGGAGGCGCTCCTGCGCGAGCAGGAGCAGGCAGGCGCGCTCGTCCGCGGCGAGCTGCGCCCGGGCGGGACCGAGCGCGAGTGGTGCGACCCCGAGGTGCTGCGCCGCCTCCGCCGGGCCTCGCTCGCCGCGCTCCGCCGCGAGGTCGAGCCCGCCGAGCAGGCCGCGTACGGGCGCTTCCTGCCGGCCTGGCACGGGATCGACCGCCGCGCCAGCCTCCGAGAGGCGATCGTCCCGCTGCAGGGGCTCGCGCTCCCCGTCTCGCTCTGGGAGTCGGAGGTGCTGCCGCGCCGCGTCCCCGGCTACCAGCCCGCGTGGCTCGACGCGCTCTGCGCGAGCGGCGAGCTCGTCTGGGTCGGCACCGGCCTCGACCGGGTCGCCCTCTTCTTCCGCGAGGACGCGCCCGTGCTCGGCCGCCCCGCAGCGTCGCCCGCCCCCGAGTCGGCCGAGGCCGACGCGCTCCGCGCCGCGCTCGCCGGGAGCGCCGAGTTCTGGTACCCGCTCGTCGAGGCCGCCGGGCTCGAGCCGGAGGCGGCGCTGCCCGCCCTCTGGGAGCTCGTCTGGGCGGGCGAGGTCACGAACGACGCGTGGACGCCGCTCCGCGCCGGCCGTCGCTACCAGGCGCCGCGGGCCGACCGGCGCCCGCGCCGCTTCTCGCGCACCCGCGCCGCCGCGATCACCTCCACCCAGGGCCGCTGGTCGCTCACGGACAGGCTCTTCCCCGGCGCTCCCGACCGCCGGGCGCTCGCGGAGCTCCTGCTCGAGCGCCAGGGGATCGTCACCCGCGACGGCGTCCGCGGCGAGGGGATCCCCGGCGGCTACGGCGCGGTCTACGGCGAGCTGAAGGACCTCGAGACGATCGGCGTCTGCCGCCGGGGCTACTTCGTCGAGGGGCTCGGCGGCGCGCAGTTCGCCCTCGCCGGGGCGGTCGAGCGGCTGCGCGAGCTGCGGGCCGAGGACGACCCCGAGCCGCTCGTGCTCGCCGCCGCCGACCCGGCTCAGCCCTACGGTGCCGCGATCTCGTGGCCGAAGCGCGCGGGTGCCCGCGCGGCTCGCGTCGCAGGCGCGCAGGTCGTGCTGCTCGGCGGCGAGGCCGTTCTCTTCGTCGAGCGCGGCGGCCGGACGCTCGTGCCGCTGCGCGACCCCGACCCCGAGTGGCTGCGCCCCGCGATCGAGGCGCTCGTCGCCCACGTGCGCGAGCGCGGCGGGAAACGGCTCGCGGTCGAGCGCTTCGACGGCCGGCCGGTGATCGAGACCGACGTGATGCCCCTCCTCGTCGAGGCCGGTTTCCTCGCCGGCCCCCGCCGGGCCGTGCTCCGGCCCTGAGCGTCCCCTACCGGCTGGGCTTCGCGGTCAAGATCCTCGGCGAGGGCGGGCTGCGCACGTCCGACACCCGGCGCTGGCAGTCGGAGCCGCACCTCCGGGTCTCGCTCGGCTTCCTCGACGCCGCCTTCGACTACCTCGAGCGGATCGGCGTCCAGGTCTTCCGGCTCTCCAGCTCCACGGTTCCCTACGGCACGCACCCGGACCTGCCGCAGCTCGACTACCGGCGCCAGCTCGACGAGGCCGCTGCCGAGCTGGCCGCTGTCGGCGCGAAGGCGGCGCGGCTCGGGCTCCGGCTCTCCACCCACCCGGGCCAGTACACCGTCCTGAACGCCCCCGATCCGGAGCTCGTCCGCAAGTCGAGCCTCGATCTCGAGCAGGACACCGCCCTGCTCGACGCACTCGGTCAAGGCCCGGAGGCAGCCGTCGTCGTCCACGTCGGCGGCGTCTACGGAGACAAGCCGGCCGCGCTCGACCGCTGGGCGCGTGGGTACGAGGCGCTCTCGGAGCGGGCTCGCGCCCGGGTCTCCGTGGAGCATGACGAAACGTCCTTCCACCTTGGCGACGTGCTCGAGCTTCACCGCCGCACCGGTGTGCGGGTCGTCTTCGACCACCACCATCACCGCTGCAACCCTGCGCCCGGGCTCGAGGATCCGGCCGAGGCGCTCGCCGCCGCCCTCGAGACCTGGCCCGAGGACGTCCGGCCGAAGGTGCACCTCTCCAGCCCGCGCACCGAGCTGCGCACGCTCGGCAAGGGGAAGGCGACGCGGCTCGCACCGCCGCTCCTCGACCAGCATGCCGACTTCGTCACCCCCTGGGATGCGCTCGAGGTGCTCGACGCCGCTCCCCGCCCGCTCGACCTGATGCTGGAGGCGAAGGCGAAGGATCTCGCGCTGCTCTGGCTCCGCGATCAGCTCGGCCGAGTCCGGCCCGAGGTCGCGGCTCGGGAACTTAGGGATTTCTTACCCTGATCCCGGCGAAACCTGCTCAGATACCGGGGTGAGACGGCTCGCGCTCCTCGTTGCCGCCCTGCTCTCCGCTCTCGTCGCGGCTGCCGCCGCGCAGGCGGAGGTCGTCACGCGCCAGGACAACGCCGGGCGCACGATCACCTTCGACGTCCTCACCCCCGGCGTGGACGTCGACTGGTACGCCAACCTGCTCCGCAACGCCGCCCACGGGGACGAGATCTCCCGGGTCACGATCCGGGTCGTCGCCGAGTCGGAGATCCCGCGCGTCTGCGCCGCCGACGCGGCCGCCTGTTACGCCCGCACCGGCTCGACCGGCACGATCTACATCCCCGTCGGCACCGACCGCTCGACCGCCGCAATCTTCCTGCACGAGTACGGGCATCACCTCGACGCGGCCTGGAGTGTCGCCGGTGTGCGCGAGCTGAACGGCACACCCGGCTGGTGGGAGGCCCGCGGGATGGCCGCGCTGCTCGCCGGCGGCCGCGTCGCCTTCGACTACTCGCTCGGCTGGAGCCACTCCGTCGGCGAGATCTTCGCCGAGGACTACGCGTTCGTCCACACCGGCGAGCGCTACGCGATCCCGTGGCTGCTCCCTCCCGACGATTCGCTCAAGACAGCACTCCTCGCGGAGCTCGGCGGTGCCACGCCCGTCGCGCTCCCGCCTGCCGCCCCAGAGGCCGCGAAGCCGCCCTTGACGATCGTGCGCCAGGGGACGCTGCGGGCCGGAGCGGCGCGGACGATTCCCTTCGGCCTGCTCGGCCCGGGACGCCGCGTCACGGCGACGGCCGCGGTCACCGGCGCACAGGGCGCCGGCCCCCGGGTCACCACCACGAGCGCCCGGCTCGACGTCACCTGCGGTGGCACTCTCGTCAAGTCGATCCGGGTCGGCCGCAGGACTGCGACGATCGACGTTCCGGGGCTCGGTCCGGCAAGCTGTGAGGCCTCGCTCGTAAACACGGGGACGTCGCGGCAGACCTACGTGCTCCGGCTCCGGCTCGCGGTCGAGCCGGTCGCCTAGACCGCGCGTCGGACCTCATTTTTCGCCGCTCGCGCCCGATCACGAGGGGCGTGACCCCTTCCGTCAGACAGCGGCTCGGCCTCGACCCCGTCCGGCTCGACGCCCGCGGGCGAGAGCGCCTGATCGCCGCTCGTGCGGCGTCGGTGCTCTACGTCGGGCTCGCCACGCTGACCCTGATCGCCTCCGCGCTCGGCACCTCCCTCGCCGCCCGGCCCGCGGTGATCCTCGTCGGGGTCGCGCTCTCCTACGTGATCGCGACCGTCGTCTTCTTCGCCTACGAGAGGCTCCGTCCGCTGGCGCGCTACGTGCTCGCCGCCGCCGGCTCGGGAATCGTCGTCCTCCAGATCGTCGGGCTTCCGGACGGGATCGGCTACGCGCCGCTCTACACCTGGCTCGTCCTCTACGTCGGCTTCTTCTACTCCCGGCGGCAGGCGACGATCCAGATCCTCGGGGTGGTCGCCACGCTCGGCGCCGCGCTCTTCTCACGCTACGGCTTCCGCGACGCGCTCGGGCACTGGGTGCTCCTCGCCGGCGTGCTCGGCGGCGCCGGGGTGATCACGACGACGCTGCGGGGCCGCCTCGACGCGATCGCCGCGCGGGCCTCACGCGACCGCGCGAGCCTGAAGGCCTTCTTCGACCATGCGGCCGGCGGCTTCGGCTTCATCGACTCAGAGTTCCGCTACGGCCGGGTCAACGCCCCGCTCGCCGCGATGATCGGTTTCCCGGCGGCGGAGCTCGCCGGGATGCGCCTCGCGGACGTCTCGGCCTACCACGGCGAGACCCTCGAGCCGATCGTCCGTTCGGTGCTCGAGTCGGGTGAGCCGCTCGTCGGGGTCGAGTTGCCGGCCGAGGATGGGATCCGCCACTTCCTCGCCGACTTCTATCCGGTTGGCGGCACGGACGGGATCGGGATGTCCGTGGTCGACGTGACGCGGCTGAAGGACGCCGAGCACAGCCTGACCGAGACGAACCGGAAGCTCGCGGTGCTCGCGACGACGGACGAGCTGACGGGGCTCCCGAACCGGCGTGCGCTCACCGAGCAGCTCGACCTCGCCCTCGCCCGAGCCCGACGCGGCGGTCTCGCAGTCGCGCTGCTTTCGATCGATCTCGACCGGTTCAAGGAGGTCAACGACACGCTCGGGCACGCGTACGGCGACCGCCTGCTCGCGGAGGTGGCCTCGAAGCTTCGCCGCGGCGCGCGCGACACCGACGTCGTTGCCCGGATCGGCGGGGACGAGTTCCTCGTCCTGCTCGCCGACCTGAACGTGCAGGACGCGCCCGACGCCGCCCGGACGGTCGCGACCCGGATCCAGGAGCTGCTCGAGCTCCCGATCTCGATCCCGCCCGTGGAGCTGCGAGCCGACGCGAGCATCGGGATCGCGACCTACCCGCTGGACGCGGGCGACGCGGAGTCGCTGCTCGCGGCGGCCGACTCGTCGATGTACGGCCGCAAGAACGAGACGCTGCGGGTCGCCTAACGGGCGGACGGGCGCGCGAGGCGCCCGAGCAGGACGCCGAAGAGCGCATGGCGCCACGCCGCCTGGGCGAACGCGCGACCGCTCGTGAGGAGCGGCGGAACCCCGGGCTCACCCCGCCGCGGGTGATAGCGGTCGGTGAAGTAGGAGAGGGGGTAGAGCCCGACGTGCTCGGCGAGCGCGAGCGACAGAGCGAGCCGCCGCGGCTCGACCGTCGTCCGCCGCCGCACCGCGTCGAAGGCGAGCCCGAACGCTGCGCCGTTCAGCGCGTGCAACGCGAAGCCCGCGAGCCGCCAGCGCTTGCCCCGCGTGATCGCCTTGCCGAGCAGCGCGATGTCGGAGTAGTCGTAGCGGAGCAGCGCCTGGTCGACCGGCTCGACGACGCCCCAGACGACGGCCGCCGTCGCCCCTGCCGCCGCTGCGCGGGCCCGGTCGTTCACGAGGCGAGCAACCGCTCGCCGATCGCGGTCAGACGCGCGTCCTCGAGGAGCCGGACGGGGAGGTCGGTGCCGTTCGCCACGGCAGGCCCGCCGGCCACGATCGTCGGCAGCTCGCCCGAGTAGGCGTCGAGCTCGGCGCGGAACCGCTCGATCGAGTCGGCGGTCGTGAAGCTGACGCAGACGACCTCGGCCTCGAGCTCGGCCGCGAGCCAGAACGCGGACTCCACGGGCGCATCGGCCCCGAGGTAGGCGACCAGCCAGCCCTCCGACTGCAGGCAGACCCCGACCGCGAGGAGGCCGAGGTCGTGCCGTTCTCCGGGCGCGCAGGCGAGGACGGCGGTGCCGCGGATCCCCGGACGCCCGTCCGAGAGCATCCGCTCGAGCCGGGAGCGGACGGTCTCCGAGAGGAGGTGCTCGTGCGCGATCACGCCCGAGCCGTCGGCCCACGGATCGCCGACCTCGGCGAGGGCGGGTGCGACGACCTCGTCGATCGTCTCGCCGAACGGATGCAGCGTGAAGGCCTGGTCGAGGGTGGCGCCGATCCGGCGCGAGTCGCCCGCCCGCGCCGCGGTGACGAGCGTTCCCCGCAGCTCGCCGAGCGTCGCCGGAAGCCCGTGGCGGTCGGCCTCGAGGAGCGCTGCCGCCGAGCCGATCCGGAAGCCCTCGGCCAGCCGGTCGCGGAGCCACTCGACCCGGGCCACGTCGAGCTCGTCGTACCGTCGCTGGCCCCCCGCCGTTCGCTTGGGGCGGAGGACGCCGTAGCGGCGCTCCCACTTGCGCAGCGTGTCTGCCGCGACCCCCGTCCGGCGGGCGACCGCTGCGATGTTCAGCCCGGCGCCCGTGCTGCCGGGGGTGCTCTCCGGCCGGGCCTCGATGTACGCCGTCACGGTGGCGGCGAGATCCTCGACCGCGCTCACGTCCGTCGCGCTCCACTCGCGCGGCTCGAAATCGATCGCGCAGAGCATCCCGATCGCGTCCCCGCGCCCCGTGACGAGAGGGACGCCGAGGTACGAGACCACCCCGAGATCGGTCGTCGGGAGCAGGTCGCGGACGAGCGGGTCGCGGCGGGCGTCGGTGACGGTGAACGGCGCGCACGGCTCGAGCGCGTGCTGGCAGAAGGCATCCGAGAGCGGGAAGACGTCGAGCCCCGACCACGCGAGCTCGGGCCCGGTGAAGCTGCCGAAGCGGAGCACGTCGCCGTCCCGGATCAGCAGCACCGCGACCGGCACCTGGAGCATGGCGGAGACGAGCCGGGTCAGGCGCTCGTACACCCGCTTGTCGGCGGGGCGAAGCAGCTGCTCCGGCGAATGCCTGCCAGGACGCTCGGGGCTGATCGTGCTCACGATGGTCGTCCCACCCTTCTCATCGGAGTGCCCGGACACCCTATCCGCCGGTCGCTACGCTCCGTACCGTGCCAGAGGGGGATTCGCTCCACCGTGCCGCCCGCCGGTTGCAGCCCCTCGTCGGCCAGCGGCTCGAGGTCGAGTCGCCCCATCCTCGGGCCCAGGCGACCGGCGTGGCCGAGCGCGTGGACGGGCGGGTGCTCGAGGCCGTGGAGGCGGTGGGCAAGAACCTCCTGCTCCGGTTCGAGGGCGGGCTCGTCGTCCGCAGCCACCTGCGGATGACCGGCCGCTGGCGGATCGAGCCGCGCGGCAAGGCCCGGACCGGCCTGCCCTGGCTCGTGCTCCGCGGCGAGGAGCTGGAGGGAGTGCTCTGGAACGGCCCCGTGCTCGCGCTCGACCACCGCCGCGTCGCCCGGCTCGGCCAGGACGTGCTCGGAGCAGGACTTCGACGTCGACGCCGCCGTTGCCCGGGCTGCGGCGCGGCGACGATCTCTGGCTCGGCGAGGCGCTCCAGCAGCAGCGGCTCGTCGCGGGGATCGGGAACATGTGGATGGCCGAGGCGCTCTGGGAGATCCGGGTGTCGCCGTGGCAGCGCGTCCGGGACGTCCCCGACGAGACGCTCGCCGAGGCCGTCTCGGCGGCGCGCCGTCTGATGCAGGCCTCGCTCGCCTCCGGCCGGCCGGGCCGGAACGTCTACCGGCGGGCGGGCAGGCCGTGCCTGCGCTGCGGGACGATCGTCCGCTCGCGCGGACAGGGGGACGAGAACCGGACCGCCTACTGGTGCCCGGGCTGCCAAGCAGGAGGCGGCCCGCCGGGGGCGTAGTCCTTCCAGGTGCCGGTTCGCTCCCCCCAGCTCCACCTCGCGCTCCGCTCCTTCTGCCTCGGCGCGTTCGTCCACCTCGGGCTCGCGCTCGAGGAGGGCGACGAGCTGCCGTTCGCGTTCGAGGAGCACGTGCAGCGCGACGGGCCTGCGCTCTACGAGTACCGGCCGCTCGTCCGCACGTTCGTGGAGTCCCGCGGGAGCGCGCTCGCCACGCGCGAGGACGCCCGGATCGCGCTCGACGAGCTGCTGCGCGAGCCCGCCGCGGCGATCTACGCCCGCGCCCACGCGGGCCCGAAGCCCTCGGAGGAGCAGGCGCTCTTCCGGACCGTCCTCCTCGCGCTCCTGACCTCGACCGCCGAGGCCTGCGGCGGCTTCGACTGGGACGACGTCGCGTTCGAGCGCGCGTATGCGGAGCTCGAGGCGTCGCTCTTCGGTTCGGCGCGCCGGTACACGGCCGTTGCGCCGCTCGTCGGGATCTCGGTGATCACCCAGGTCGAGCTGGCCCCCGGGCTCCGGATCCGCGCGGCCGCCGCGGGTGAGCTCGCCCGCCACTGGCCGGAGGCGGCCGGGCTGCTGCCTCCGGGCTTCGGCGAGGAGGTCGACCGCTACTGCGTGCTCGACCTCGAGCGCGACCTCGACGCGGAGGAAGGCCCGCCCGACGCGCCGGCCGAGCTCGCCGACGCCGTCACCGCGATCCGGCTCGCGACCGCCGCCCCCGTCAGCGCCGGCCCCGTTCTCTTCGAGCAGCTCGACGGGCGCCCGTTCGGGATCCGGCCCGCGCTTCCGATCGCCGCCACTCAGCCGCCGGGTGAGGCGACCCGGCTCGACGCCTTCCGCGCCGAGGTGGCGTGTGTGACGCTCGAGCGGCTCGGAGCGGCCGACGCGGACACCCCGCTCGCGGAGGCGCTCGACCGCTGGGAGCTGGCGCTCTTCCAGCACGAGCCGTTCCGCTCAGAGCAGCTTCGCTCCGCGCTCGCCGCGCTCCTCGGGGAGACCTGGCAGCTCCGCGCCGCCGTCCTCCTGGGCGACGACTCGGACGAGCGCCGCGCCCTCCACGCCGCCCTGAAGGAGCTCGGCGCGGGGGAGGCGGCGACGCCGCGCGCGGCGGACGCCGTCCGGCGGGCGCTCGTCGAGGTGCTCCGGCGGGGAGACCGGGCCGGGCTGCTGCGCGAGCTGGACGACGAGCTGCTGGGGCTGCGCGAGGCGCACCGCAGCGAGCGGCACGCAACGGCCGTCTAGCCCCACCCACTACCCTGGGACGATCGAAGCGCGAATCCTCCTCACGGGCGCGACCGGCTACGTCGGTGGGCGCCTGCTGCGGGAGCTGGAAGAGCGGGGCGAGACCGTCCGCTGCCTCGCCCGCCGGCCCGAGAGCCTCGCCGGCCGCGTCGGCGAGCGAGTCGAGGTCGTGCAGGGGGACGTCCGCGACGCCGGGAGCGTCCGCGCGGCGCTCGAGGGGATCGAGGTCGCGTACTACCTCGTCCATTCGATGAGCTCGTCGGGCTCGTTCGCCGAGGCAGACCGCGAGGCCGCTCGCACGTTCGCGGAGGCCGCGCGCGACGCCGGCGTGCGGCGGGTCGTCTACCTCGGCGGGCTCGGGGCGGGCCGGCTCTCGACGCACCTCGCCTCCCGCCAGGAGGTGGGGCGGATCCTGCGCGAGACGACGCCGACGACCGAGTTCCGCGCCTCGGCCGTGATCGGCTCCGGCAGCGCCTCCTTCGAGATCGTCCGCGCCCTCGTCGACCGCCTGCCCGTGATGATCACCCCGCGCTGGGTCGCGAACCGCGCCCAGCCGATCGCGATCGAGGATCAGCTCGCCTACCTCGTCGCGGAGCTCGACCGTCCCTCCGGGGAGAGCGAGGTCTTCGAGATCGGTGGCGCCGACGTCGTCTCGTACGGCGAGCTGATGCGCGAGTACGGGCGCCAGCGCGGCCTGAAGCGGGTCTACGTGCCCGTGCCGGTCCTGACCCCGAAGCTCTCCAGCCTCTGGCTGGGCCTCGTCACCCCCGTCTACGCCCGGCTCGGGCGGGCGCTGATCGACAGCATCGAGCACGACACCGTCGTCACCGACCCGAAGGCGCTCGAGGCGTTCGCGATCCGGCCGCGTGGCTATCGCGAGGCGATCGCCCGCGCGCTCGCGAACGAGGAGCGGGAGACGATCGAGACCCGCTGGTCGGACGAGGAGCTGCCGGAGCCGACCTTCGGCGGGGTCAAGCTCGGCACGCGCCTCCTCGACGCGCGCTCGCTCCGGGTCCCCCAGCCGCCCGCGGCTGCATTCGCCCCGATCCGGCGGATCGGCGGCAAGACCGGCTGGTACTACGGGCGCGACCTCTGGCGCTTGCGCGGCCTGCTCGACGTCCTCGTCGGCGGGCCGGGCCTGCGCCGCGGCCGCCGGGATCCCGACGCTCTTCGGGTCGGGGACGCGGTCGACTTCTGGCGCGTGGTCGCCTACGAGCCCGACCGGCTGCTGCGGCTGGACGCCGAGATGAAGGTCCCGGGCCGCGCCTCGCTCCAGTTCGAGGTCGAGCCCGACGGCGACGGCTCCGTGATCCACCAGACGGCGCTCTTCGACCCGCTCGGGCTCTGGGGCCTCGCCTACTGGTACGCGGTCTGGCCGCTGCACGGCTTCGTCTTCAAGGGGATGCTGCGAGGGATCGCCTCGGCCGCCGGGCGTGAGAGGATTCCCGGGTGAGCGGGCACGAGCCGATCGCCCACTGGGACGAGCTCGACTGGAAGCGGAACGAGCGCGGCCACATCGCTGCCGACTGGCAGAACCTCGCCGGCGAGCGCTCGCTCGGGCTCGGCGTCAAGCGGATCCGGATCGATGCTGGGAAGTGGTCGACCCCTGCCCACGTCGAGAACGGGGAGGAGGAGATCTTCTACGTCCTCACCGGCACCGGGATCTCCTGGCAGGACGGAACCTGTTACGAGGTGCGCGCGGGCGACTGCCTGATCCACCCGGCCGGGACGGAGGCGCACACGCTCCGCGCGGGCCCGGACGGGCTCGAGGTGCTCGCGTTCGGGGAGCGCGAGCGTGGGATCGGCGCCCGCCTGCCGCGCGCAGGCGTCTCCTGGGGGCTCGGCGCCTGGGCTCGGACCGGCGATCCCGAGGAGCATCCGTGGAAGCTCGAGGCCGAGGCGGGCGAGCCCGAGCTCGCCGACCCCGGCGAGCGCCCGTCGTGGATCGTCAACGCCGCCGACGTCGAGCCGGCCTCGCGCGACCGGCCGCTCGTCGGCCGGAGCGTCCGCGACCTCGCGGGGAAGGAGTCCACCTACACGGGGCTCCGGCTCGCCGAGGTCGTCCCGGGAAAGCTGAACTGCCCGCCCCACTGCCACAGCTCCGAGGAGGAGATCTTCGTCGTCCTCGAGGGGGAGGGCGAGCTCGAGCTCTGGCGCGGCCGGGACGACGTCGAGCGTCAGCCCGTCCGGGCCGGGCACGTCGTCTGCCGGCGGGCCGGCACGGGGGTCGCGCACGCCTTTCGCGCGGGCGCGGACGGGCTGACGCTGCTGCTGTACGGGAGCCGCCGCCCGGAGGACATCTGCTTCTACCCGCGCTCCGGGAAGATCGGGTTCGGGGGGATCCCGGTGATCGGGCGGCTCGAGCTGCTCGACTACTGGGACGGCGAAGACGACGAGGGCGTGAAGGAATAACCTCTGGAGGCTTGAACTGCGAGTCCGATGGGACTTATGCGCCTGCTTCCGCGGCCGAATACTCGGCCTGCCATTGACACCGAGGAGACCACCGTGCAGAGGGTGATCGTGTTCGCCAACCAGAAGGGAGGCGTCGCGAAGACCACGACGACGCTCAACCTCGGCGTCGCGTTCATGGAGCAGGGCTATCGCGTCCTGATCGTCGACCTCGACCCGCAGGGCAACCTGACGATGAGCCAGGGGATGAACCCCGACTCGATCGAGCGCTCGATGTTCGACGTGCTCGTCCACCGGCTCCCGATCTCGGAGATCATCCACAAGGCCGAGGTGGACGTCGCCGTCTCCTCGATCGACCTCGCCGGGGCGGAGCTCGCGCTCTCCTCGATGATCGGCCGCGAGCGGGCGCTCGAGAAGGCGCTGCTCGAGGTGCGCGACAACTACGACTTCATCATGATCGACACCCCGCCCTCGCTCGGCCTGCTGACGATCAACGCCTTCGTCGCGGCCACCGGGGTGATCGTGCCGGTGCAGTGCGAGTACCTCTCGCTCCGCGGCCTCGTCCAGCTCGAGAACACGCTGGCGATGGTGCGCGAGAACCTCAACCCCGAGGTGAAGATCGAGGGGATCCTGCCGACGATGTTCGACGCCCGCACGCTGCACGCGCGGGAGGCGGTCGAGATCCTCGAGGAGAACTTCGGCGACCTCGTCTTCAAGACCCGGATCCGCAAGACGGTCCGCTACGCCGAGGCGCCCGTGAAGGGCTCCTCCGTGCTCAAGTACGATCCCACCGGGACCGCCGCAGAGGCATACCGCGACCTCGCGAAGGAGGTGCTCCATGGCGCGAAACCGCGCGAGCATGCGTGAGGGCCCGCTCGCCGAGCTCTTCCGCGCCACCGAGGCCGCCCAGCGGCAGGCCGAACAGCAGGGTGCCTCCGAGCCCGAGCAGTCCTCGATCCCCGTCGAGCAGCCGGCTCCGTCCGCTCCCCCGCCCGCGCGGGCGCGCGAGGAGGAGCCCCAGGAGAAGACGGTCGAGCACGTCCCCGATTTCGCGCGCACGCCCGAGCCCGAGGCCGCGCCCGAGCCCGTTGCCGCAGCCCCCGAGCCCGCACCGCCGGTCTCGTCGGCGCCGCCCGTCTCCCCGGAGCGGGCGGTGTCGTTCGAGCCGGCGCCCGTTCGCGAGGCCGCCCCGGCTCCTCCGCCCCCTCGGGCTCCCGAGCCGATCGAGCGGGAGCGCCCGTACGAGCCACCGGCGAGCCGGTTCCTCGAAGCGATGCCCGAGCCTGCGCCTCGGCTCGAGTACGCGACGCCGCGCGACTCGGCCTCGTACCTCGCGGTGATCCGCGTGGTCGGTGTCGGCGGCGCGGGTCTGAATGCGGTCAACCGGATGATCGACGCCGGGATCTCCCAGGTCGAGTTCGTCGCCGTCAACACCGATCACCAGCAGCTCCAGATCTCGGACGCGCCGGTCAAGCTCCACATCGGCCGCGACCTCACCCAGGGCCTCGGCTCCGGTGCGGAGCCCGAGATCGGGCGCCGCTCAGCGGAGGAGAGCTACGACCAGATCAAGCATGCCCTCCGCGGCTCGGACATGGTCTTCGTCACCGCGGGCGAGGGCGGTGGCACCGGCACCGGTGCGGCGCCCGTCGTCGCCCGGATCGCCCGCGAGCTCGGCGCGCTCACGGTCGGGATCGTGACGACGCCGTTTCGCTTCGAGGGGTCGCGCCGGAAGACGTCGGCCGACACCGGGGTCGAGGCGCTCCGCGCGGAGTGCGACACCGTGATCGTGATCCCGAACGACCGCCTGCTCGAGGTGCTCGACCGCTCCACCTCGATGCTCGACGCGTTCAAGATCGCGGACGACGTCCTCCGTCAGGGTGTCCAGGGGATCACCGACCTGATCACGATGCCGGGCCTGATCAACCTCGACTTCGCGGACGTGCGCACGATCATGTCCGACGCCGGCTCGGCGCTGATGGGGATCGGGTTCGCCACGGGCGAAGACCGGGCCAAGATGGCGGCCGAGCGCGCGCTCAAGAGCCCGCTGATCGACACGGAGATCGTCGGCGCCCGCGGGATCCTGCTCTCGATCGCAGGCGGCGAGGACCTGACGCTGCTCGAGGTCAACGACGCGGCCGAGGCCGTCCGCCAGGCCGCGACCGACGACACGAACATCATCTTCGGCGCCACCGTGGACGAGCGCCTCGCGGGCCAGGTCTGGGTGACCGTCGTCGCGACGGGGCTCGGTGGCCGCCGTCGTCCCGCCGCGATGCCGACGTTCGGGACGCCGTCCCGGTCGGTGCGCGACGACGACCCGCTCGAGCCGCCCAGCTTCCTCCGCGGCTAGAGCTCCGCGCTAGACGAGCGCGTGCGACGACGGTGACGCCGAAGGCTGCGCCGACGGCGAGCGAGCCTGCGAACGACGTCGCCAGCAGCGAGTACCGGCGGAAGCCCGGGGCCTCGCCGGCGAGCAGGTAGAGGGTGCTGCCGACGCCGAAGGCGATGCTCGTCGCGGTCTCGACGGCGCTGAAGGCGATCCCGGTGGAGATGGCGACGTCCATCCCGACGCCCTGGCTCTTCAGCGCGAAGGCGATCGCCGCGCTCGCGACCCCGATGTTGCCGGGGGTGAGCGGGATCGTGCCGGCGAGCTCGAGGGTGGGGACGATCAGGAGCGCGGCGGCGAGCGCGTGCGGGATCCCGAACGCCGCGCAGATCGCGGTCGTGGCCGCGATCCGACCGGCGGTCGCAAGGCCGATCCACGCGAGGAGGTAGAGGGCGGTGCGCGGGCAGCGGCCGAGCACGCGGAACGCGTCCAGCACGTGCGCGATGCGCCCGCCGGGCTTGAAGCCGCGCGAGAGCCAGGCGACGAGCACCGCACCGGCGACGATCGCCGCGATCACTGCGAGCGGCCAGGCGGGCAGCACACCCGAGACGGTTGCGAACGAGAGCAGGCCGGCGAGCCAGACGATGTGGGCGATCCCGACCGAGGTGCCGACCCCGCCGGCCGTCCAGATCCGGCCCTCGCCCTTGAGGACACGGGCAAAGAGGGCGAACCGGAGCGCGGTGCCGAGCCGTGCCGGGGCAAACGAGTTCAGCAGCGAGCCGGCGCCGTAGCGAGCAGCGGCGTCGAGGCGGGTCGTCTCGCCGCCGCAGCGGAGCAGCGCCGCCCGCCAGGCGCAGCCGGACGCGACGAGCGAGAGCGTGAACCCTGCCGCGGCGGTCCAGAGCCAGGCGGGGCTGGCCGAGGCGAGACCCTCGAAGCCGTCGCGCACCTGGTCGCCGAGCAGCTGGGGCATCGAGGCGATCGCAACGACGACGCCGAGAGAGGCGACCGCGAACGCGATGTGTCGTTTGCCGAAGTCCGAAAAATGCTGCATGGGGGAAAAGCGCTCCAAGGTAGAGGCCTACCCACCCCTTATCGGCAGAAATCATCGACCATTAGGGTCTTTTTCGTGCAGGGGGCAATCGCAGCCGGTCACCCCCTCACGGCCGAGGCCGGCGCGGGTGTCCTCCGGGAGGGCGGGAATGCCGTCGACGCCTGCATCGCGGCCGCCTTCGCCGCGTTCGTGACCGAGGGCCCGCTGACCGGGCCGGCCGGCGGAGGCTTCCTGCTCGCGCACGTCGGCGGCGAGGCGACGATGCTCGACTGCTTCTTCGCCGTGCCCTCCGTCGAGCGGCTCGCGATGGAGGAGGTCGTGGTCGACTTCGCCGATGCCGGCACCCAGGTCTTCTTCGTGGGCGAGGGATCGGTCGCCGTGCCGGGGATCGTGCCGGGACTCGTCGAGGCCCATCGCCGCCTCGGCTCGGCGCCCTGGACCGACCTGATCCGGCCCGCGATCGAGCTGGCCCGGGCGGGCTACGACGCGAACGAGCAGCAGGGCTTCCTGCACGGGATCCTGGCCACGATCCTCCAGCGCGACGAGGGTGGACGGCGGATCTACGGCGCAACGCCGAGGATCGTCACCGCCGATCTCGTGCCGTTGCTCGAGGCGCTGCAGGACGACCCGACCCGTGCGATCTGCGAGCTGCTCCCCGAGCTCGGCGCCGATCTGGCCGCCTACCGGCCGCTCGACCGCGAGCCCGTCCGGGCGACGGTGGCGGCTCACGAGGTGCTGGCGACGCCATCCCCCTCGCGGGGCGGCGCGATCGTCACGTCGGCGCTCCCCGGTCTGCTCGTCGCGACCTCGCTCGACGAGCGCGCGGCCGCGCTCGAGGCCGCCTACGGCACCACGGCCCCCGGCCGGATCACGGGCACGACTCACGTCTCGGTGCTCGACGCGCGCGGCGACGCGGCCGCGCTCTCCGCGACGCTCGGCTCGGGCTCCGGGGTCTTTCGGCGCGGGACGCAGCTGAACAACATGCTCGGCGAGCCAGACGTGATCGGGCCTGGCGAGCCGGTGGCGGGCGCGCGCCTGCCGAGCATGATGACGCCGACGATCGTGCTCGCCGAGGGGCGGCCGCGCTTCGTGCTCGGGAGCGCCGGCTCGGTCAGGCTCTCCGGGGCGATCGCGCAAGTCGCGGCCTCGTTGCTGCACGGCACTCCCGTGGCCGAGGCGGTCGACGGACCGCGGATCCACGTCGAGGGGACGACACTCCACCTCGAGGGCGGCAGCCAGGGCACTGCGGGGCCGCCCTGGGACGTCGTCCGCTGGGGTGGCCGCAACCTCTTCTTCGGCGGGGTCTCCGCGGTCGAGCGGCGTGCGGACGGTTCGCTCGGCGCGGCCGGCGATCCACGACGGGGCGGCCATGGGATCGTGGTCGGGTGAGCCTGTCGATCCGGCATGCGCGGCGCCGAGGACGCGGCGACGCTCGTCCAGCTCGGGACCGCGGTCGGCCGCGAGGACGGCGCCTGGCTCCTGAGCACGAGCGGCTGGCGGAGCGTGGGGGAGGAGCGCCGCTACCTGCGGGCGCTCAAGCGCTACCCGCACGCCGCTGTCTTCGTCGCCGAGGACGAGGGCCAGATCGTCGGCCGGCTCTCGCTGGCCCGAGATCCGCATTCCGCGAGCCATCACGTCGCCGACCTCGGGATCATGGTGGCAGCGGGACATCGCCGGCGCGGCGTCGGCAGGGCGCTGCTCGTCCAGGCCGTCAGCTGGGCCCGCGACGCGGGAGTGCGCAAGCTCGAGCTGCACGTCTTTCCGTGGAACGAGCCGGCGGTGCAGCTGTACGAGTCGTTCGGCTTCGTGCGCGAGGGTCTGCGCCGCGCGCACTATCGCCGCGACGACGAGTACGTGGACGCGATCCTGATGGCGCTGCATCTCTAACGGCCGATCCGTTCGCGCCGCGGCTTGCGAGGCGCGTCGCCGAGGGCGGGCCCGTCTCCGAGTGCGGGCGCAGGGTGGCCGAGCTCGCGGCGCAGCCGCTCGATCAGCTCCGACGCCTCGATTCGCGTCTCCGGGAACGGGACGTCGCGGAGGCCGCAGAGCGCCGCGGCGAGGGCGTAGACCTGGGCGACGGTCGGGCGTCGCTGCTGCCTGGGCTGCTCCATGTCTCCAGGGTGGCGGAGCAGTCGTCACGGAGGGGACACGACTCTCGTGCCGGATGTGCAACATTCAGGGCATGTGCAGAAACATTCGTCCGCTCTACAACTACGAGCCGCCGGCGACGCCGGACGACGTCCGCGCCGCCGCCCTCCAGTACGTCCGCAAGGTCAGCGGCTACACGAAGCCGTCCCAGGCGAACGAGGCGGCCTTCGCGCGCGCCGTCGAGGCGGTCGCGGAGACGACGCAGCAGCTGCTGGACGACCTCGTGACCCAGGCGCCTCCGCGCGACCGGGCCGCCGAGATCGCGAAGGCGAAGCTCCGCTACCGCGTGCCCGCGGTCTAGACCCGCTCGCCGCCGACGAGCACCCGCTCGACCTCGAGCTCGCCGTTCAGCACGACGACGTCCGCGATCGACCCCGGCGCGAGCGTGCCGAGGTCGGGACGCCGGGCCGCGAGCGCCGGCACCCGGGTCGCCGCGTCCACCGCCGCCTCGACCGACGCGCCGAGCGCGACGAGGTTGCGGACCGCCTGCGGCATCGTCAGCACGCTGCCGGCGAGGACGCCGTCGCGGCGCCGGACGACGCCGTCGCGCACCTCCACCTCGACCGTCCCGAGCCGCCAGCGACCGTCGCCGTCGGCGACTCCGGCCGCGGCGATCGCATCCGTGACGAGCGCGAGCCGGCCGGCCGCAGACCGCCAGGCGAGCCGGGCGGCGTCGTCGGCGACGTGGTGGCCGTCCAGGATCAGCTCCACCGTGACGTCGTCGCGCGTCAGCGCGGCGGCCGCGATCCCCGGGTCGCGGTGCGCGAACGGCCGCATCGCGTTGAAGAGGTGGGTGACGACCGTCGCCCCGCGGGCGAACGCGGCGTGCGCCTCCGCCGCCGTCGCGTCCGTGTGCCCGCACGCGACCGTGATCCCGCGCGCGACGAGCGCGTCGACGAGCTCGAGCGCGCCCTCCCGCTCGGGCGCGAGCGTCACGTGCGAGACCCGTCCGGCCGCGAGCAGGCGCTCGAGCAGCTGCAGGTCGGGCTCGCGCTGCGCGGACGGGGCGTGCATTCCCAGCCGCTCGGGCGAGATGAAAGGCCCTTCCAGATGCGTGCCGAGGACGCGCGGGCCGATCCCGTCCTCCGGCACCTCCCGGAGCGACGCGGCGAGCTCCTCCTCGGGGGCCGTCGCGAAGGTCGGCTGGAACGCGGTCACGCCCGTCTCGAGGAGCGCGGCCCCCGCCCGCCGGTAGCCGTCGCGGTCGGTCGTCGCGAAGTCGACGCCGCCGAACCCGTGCACGTGGAGGTCGACGAAGCCCGGAACGGCGATCCCGCGGCCGCCACCGCCGAGGCCGACGCCGGCGATCCGGCCGTCCGCGACCTCGACGTCGCCCGGGACGAGCATCCCGGCCACGACCGCCGCTTCGACCCCGAGCCTCACGCGCCCAGTCAATCACGGCAGTCGGGCACGGCGGCGCCGCGCTAGAGTCCGGAGCCATGTCGAGCCCCGCCACCAAGACCCGCTACCGCCTGAACGGCGTCGAGCACGAGGACGTCGAGCACATCGTCAAGGACGAGGATCCGGATCGCGCCCTCTGCGGCGTCGACCAGACCGACGTGCCCTGGAACCAGGGCTTCCCGCCCTGCCAGGCCTGCGTCGAGGTCATGTCCGGGCGGATGAACTAGCTCGATGCCGGAGCTCGTCCCGGAGGAGATCGAGGCCTACGCAGAGGCGCACACGACCGCGCCCGAGGGCCTGCTCGACGAGGTCGCCGCCGCGACGCGGGCCACGCTCACCTCGCCGCAGATGCTGACCGGCCCGGTCGAGGGGCGCTTCCTCGAGTTCCTCGCCTTCGCCACCGGCGCCCGCCGCGTCCTCGAGTTCGGCACGTACTCGGGCTACTCGTCCCTCTCGATGGCGCGCGTCCTCCCCGAGGGCGGCACGATCGACACGCTCGAGATCTCCGAGGAGCACGCCCGGTTCGCCACCGGCTGGATCGAGCAGAGCCCCTGGGCGGACCGGATCACGATCCATCTCGGCCCGGCGGCGGAGACGCTCGAGCGGCTTCCCGGCCCGTACGACCTCGTCTTCATCGACGCCGACAAGACCGGCTACGCGACCTACTACGAGGCGGCGCTCGAGCGGCTCTCGCCCCGCGGCCTGATCGTCGTCGACAACGTGCTCTGGAGCGGCCGGATCCTCGAGGGGAGCGGCGACGACTCGGAGGACACGCTGGCGCTACGCGCGTTCAACGACCGGGTCGCGGCCGACGAGCGCGTCGTCTGCGTGATGCTGTCCGTGCGCGACGGCATCACCCTGATCCGCCGCCGCTAGCTCTCCTGAAGGGCGCGGTAGGCCCGCTCGAGCACCTGCTCGAGGTCGGTGCCGGCGATCCGGACGTCGCTGCGGCCGAGCCGCTTCAGCACGGAGCCGACGGGCAGCGGGCGCGGCTCGCGCGGCGGCGGCAGCGGGCCGGCGCTCCAGGCGCCGAGCTGGGGCGCCTCCTCCTCGGCGACCGGAGCCTCGACCTCGACGCAGCCGCGCCAGCGGAGCAGGAGAGCGGGATCGCGGTCGATCGCGGCGGCGAAGGCAAAGGCCAGCGCCGCGACGTGCTCGGGGGCTCCCTCCGTCGTCAGCGAGCGGGTGCGGGGGACGAGCGGCTCCTCCCAGTCGGTCGCCATCACGTGCTCGAGCCGCACCGACTGGTCGCGCCCCTCGAGGGCAGCGTCGAGCCCGCGGGCCGAACGGACCACGGCGGCCCAGATCCGTGTGGGCACCGGCCGGGCCGCGATCGAGGCCCGTTCGCCCTCGACGAGCGCCGGAGACGAGCCCGCGCTCGACCTCGAGCCCCTCGACGCCGCCCGCAAGCGTGCGCGCGCGCTCCGCGAGCGCCGAGCCCTCGTCGGGGACGACGGACGACGCCACGAGCCGCGCCCACGGCCCACGGCCGATCCGCTCGCTCACGCTGCCTCCTCCACGGCCTCGAGCGAGAGCTCGACGGCGGCGCGGATCGCGCCCAGGTCGAGGTCGCCGAGCCAGTCCTCGCTGCGCCCTGCGATCACCTTGGCCGCGAGCTCGCGCTTCGAGTCGAGGAGCTGGTCGATCCGCTCCTCGAGCGTGCCGGTGCAGATCAGGCTGTGCACGTGGACGTGGCGGCGCTGCCCGAAGCGGTAGGCCCGGTCGGTCGCCTGCTGCTCGACGGCCGGGTTCCACCAGCGGTCGAAGTGGAACACGTGGTTCGCCGCCGGGAGGTTGAGCCCGCGGCCGCCGGCGCGGATCGAGATCACCAGGATCTGCGGGCCGCCCTCCTCCGCGAACGCCTCCAGGAGCTCCTCCCGCTGACGCGCGTTCAGACGGCCGTGGAAGAAGCCGACCTCGACCCCGAGCCGCTCCGCGAGGTGCGGGACGAGCCGGTCGAAGCCCGGGTACTGGGTGAAGACGAGCGACTTCTCCCCGGCGGGGACGTCCCGCAGCAGCTCGACGAGCCGCTCGAGCTTCCCGGAGCGCCCCACCAGCTCGGCGTCGGTGCGGAGGATCAGCTCCGGGTGGTTGCAGACCTGCTTCAGCTGGCCGAGCATCGCCAGGACGGCGCCGCGGCGGCCGAAGCGGTCCTCGTGCGCCTCGATCCGGGGCAGCCAGCGGTCGACGGTGGCCTGGTAGAGGCTCGCCTGCTCGACGGTGAGCCGGCAGTAGTCCTTCTCGACGGTGATCGGCGGCAGCTCCAGCTCGACCTCGGGGTCGTCCTTCGCGCGCCGGAGCACGAACGGATGGACGATCGCGCGCAGCCGCTCGAGCGCGGCCTCGTCGTGCCAGAGCTCGATCTTGCGGGCGAACGTCCGGTCGAACCACTCGCGCGAGCCGAGCAGGCCGGGGTTGACGATGTCCATGATCGCCCAGAGCTCGCCGAGCCGGTTCTCGATCGGGGTCCCGGTCATCGCGACGCGGCGGCGCGCCCGGATCAGCCGCAGCGAGCGCGCGCGCTTCGTCTGCGGGTTCTTGACGTCCTGCGCCTCGTCGAGGATCAGCCGGTTCCAGTCGAGCGCCGCCAGCTGCTCGGCGTCGCGCGTGGCGATGTCGTACGAGGTGACGACGACGTCGCTCGCCTCGACCGCCTCGCGCAGATCCGGGCCGACGGGGCGGAGGGTGCCGTGCTGGACGTGGACGCGCAGGCCGGGGGCGAAGCGGTGGATCTCCGCGGCCCACTGCTTGACCACGCTCATCGGGCAGACGACGAGCGTCGGCCCGAGGTCGCCGTGCTGCTCGCGCTCGGAGACGAGCATCGCGATCGCCTGGACGGTCTTGCCG
Source organism: uncultured Gaiellaceae bacterium (assembly GCA_963846665.1). GTDB lineage: Bacteria > Actinomycetota > Thermoleophilia > Gaiellales > Gaiellaceae > Gaiellasilicea. The sequence goes on along the minus strand of CAWJWW010000002.1, from coordinate 1,180,822 downwards.
AGGCCCATGTCGTCGGCGAGGATCGCGCCGATCCCGAGGTCGCCGAGCATCCGGAGCCAGCCGTGGCCCCGCTCCTGGAAGGGGAAGAGCTGGAGCGCCATCCCCGCGGGAGTGGGCAGGGCGCGGAAGCGGGTCTCGCTGCCGCCGAGCAGGTCGGCGAGCGCGGGGTCGAGGGAGACCTCCCCGAGCTCGAGCCCCGCCTCGTCCACGGAGACGCCGGAGACGGCCCGGACGAGCTCGACGATCCCGTTCCCGGTGCGGCGCTGCTCCAGGAAGCGGAGCGCCCGCTCGACGTCGGTGCGCCGGACCGCCTGCCAGCGGCCACCGACGCGGACGAAGGGCTCCTTCGCCTCGGCGAGCCGTTGCAGCTCCTCGTCGCTCAGGGTCGTGTCGCCGATCGCGATCCGCCAGTCGAAGCGGGCGAGGTCGTCCGGTGAGAAGAGGCCGGTCGAGCGGACCGGCCCGCTCGTCGCGCGCAGGTTCACCTTCAGGCGCGGCGCCGTGCGCAGCCACGCGGAGGGGAGGAGGACCGGGACGCCGAGCTCGGCGAGCCGCGGCATCGCCTCGCGGAGGAAGCGGCTGACCGTCTCCTCGTCGAGCTCGACCTCGGTCGGCTCCGAGTCGGGCAGCTCGACGCCGACCTCGGCGAGCACCGGCTCGATCTGCTCCAGGGCGCGGATCAGGTCGCGCTGCGGGTTGCCGGAGCGGAGGAAGCCGAAGACGCCGTCGCCCGCCTCCCAGAGCAGGGACGCCGGCAGGCTCAGGGTCGGGTCGTCGCCCGCCTGGAGCCAGAGCTCGAGCACGAGCGCGCCGCTCGCCGCTTCGCGCTCGTCGAGATGGAGACCGAGGTTCCAGGCCGTGCGGGCGAGGTTGGTCAGCCCCTCGTCGACCCAGCGCGCCAGCCGCCGCTCCAGCGCCGGGTAGCCGGCGTGGCGGGGCAGCGCCTGGTCGGGCGCGGTCAGCCCCTGGAGGAAGAGCTCGACGGCGGAGGGCTTGCCGAAGCGGCGCGTCTCGGTGAGCGTCACGCCCGCCGCGCGGAGCCGGTCGCGCGCGATCTGGTCGACGGCGACGGGGTAGAGGTCGTGGACGGCCGACTCGCGGTCTCCCTCGAACGCGTCCGCCGCCACACGCGGGAGCGCCGCCGCGATCCGGGTCAGCGTCTCCTGGACGGTCGCGTCGAGCGTGGCGCCCCAGAACGCGTACCACCAGCCGTCGCCCGAGTCGAGATGCGGGTGGACGAGGCCCTCGGCGACCGAGGTGCGCGCGAGCTCGAGCACCGCGAAGGTGGCGCGCGCGGTGCCGCCGAGCTCGAGCTCCTCCGGCGGCGCGGCCTGCAGCTGCAGGAGCTCACGGATCTCGACCCGGCGCTCCTCGCCCAGCACCTCGCCTTCGTTGCTGCGGGTGAGGACGCGCGCGGATGCGTCGTCCTGCCAGACGACCTCGAGGATCGCGCGGGCGGGCGCGGCGGGGGGCATGAGCTCAGGCGCGGACACGAACATTTCAGAGTAGCCGCGGACTCGGATTGCGGCGGCTAGGCTCGAGTCGTGCGGGACGACGACGAGCGCGACGACCGGCCGCCGATCTGCCCCGCCTGCGGGGTGACGAACGGGATCCTGGTCGCCGACGACGGCACGACCGCCTTCGTCTGCCTCGAGTGCGGCTTCCCCGAGGAGGAGGGTTAGCCCAGGGTCTCGCTGGACGAGTGGAACGAGGTCGAGGCGGCTTCGCCTGCCGCGAAGCTCTTCTCGGCGAGCCAGCCGCCGTCGACGGTGAGCGCGATCCCGCTCACGTAGCCGGACTGGTCGCTCGCGAGGTAGAGCGCCGCGTCGGCCACGTCCGCGGGCAGGCCGACGCGGCCCTGTGGGACGACGATCTCGAGCCCTTCCTCGAAGGCATCCTCGGCGAAGTACTGCTCGGTCAGAGGCGTCCGGATCAGGCCGGGGCAGATCGCGTTGACGCGGATCCCGTCCGGGCCGAGGTCGCGGGCGAGGCTCTTCGTCAGCCCCACGACGCCGTGCTTCGCGGCGGTGTAGGCCGGCCGCCGCGCGAGCCCGATCAGGCCGCCGACCGAAGAGATGTTCACGATCGCGCCTCCGCCGGAGCCCCGCATCCGCTTGGCCGCCGCCTGGCAGCAGTAGAAGGTGCCGCTCAGATTGACCGCGATCACGTTGTCCCACTCGTCCGACGGCAGCGAGTAGACGTCGCCGATCTCGCGGACTCCGGCGCTGCAGACGAGGATGTCCAGTCGCCCCTCGGCCGCGACGACCTGCTCGACCGCGCGCTCGACCTCGTCCGGCGAGCGGACGTCGCCGAGGATCGCCGCGTCGCCGGCGCGGTCGAAGCCGGTCACGCGCGCTCCCTCGGCGGCGAAGCGCTCGGCGATCTCGCGTCCGATCCCGCTCGCGGCGCCGGTGACGAGCGCGACTCGATCTTCAAGCACCTGTCCCACCTCCGAAGTACAGTAACCCGGTGAGCGCCTGGACGATCGCCGGCACACGTCACGGCGGTGTCACGGTCTCGGATCTCGACCGGTCGCTCCAGTTCTATTGCGGCCTGCTCGGTCTCGAGCTGCTGTGGCGGCGGCGCTACGCGGAGCGGGAGATCACGCGGATCGTCGGCGTCCCGGAGGCAACCGCAATCGAGGTCGCGATGCTGGCGATCCCGGAGAGCGACGTCCAGTTCGAGCTCCTGCAGTACCACGGCTGCGCGAGCCCCTCCGGCGCCTCGCCGCCCTCGCACCACGGCACGGGTCACTTCTGCGTCTTCGTCACCGGGATCGAGGCGCTCCACCGGGAGCTGGCCCAGAAGGGCGTCCGGTTCCGTTCCGACGGCCCCGTCGAGATGACGGCGGGCGCGAACAAGGGCGGCAAGAGCCTCTACTCGCTCGATCCGGACGGCTATGTCTTCGAGCTCCACCAGCGGCCGCCGGCGTGAGCGACCGCCCCGCGGACAGGCCGCCGCTCGCCGAGCAGTACCGCCTGATGGCGCTGATCCGCCAGTTCGAGGAGCGCGCCGCCGAGCTCTTCCAGCAGGGCGTGATCTTCGGGACGGCGCACAGCTGCGTCGGTCAGGAGGCGATCGCCGTCGGCGCCGCGGGCGTGATGCGCGACACGGACTACCTCGTCGGGCACCACCGCTCGCACGGTCACCTGATCGCGGCCGGCGCCGACCTCCGCCGGATGATGGCCGAGATGTTCGGGAAGCGGACGGGCTACTGCAAGGGGCTCGGCGGCTCGATGCACATCGCCGACCTCTCGCTGGACATCCTCGGCTGCAACGGGATCGTCGGCGCAGGCCTCCCGCATGCCTGCGGGGCGGCGCTGACAGCGAAACTGCGCGGGACCGGCCAGGCCGCGGTCGCGTTCTTCGGCGACGGCGCAGCCGGCCAGGGCGCGGCGCACGAGGCGATGAACCTCGCCGCCACCTGGGCCCTTCCGGTCGTCTTCATCTGCGAGAACAACCAGTTCGCGCTCTCGGCGGACTGGCGCGCGCAGCGCGCCGTCGAGGACCTGGCCGAGCGCGCCGCCGGCTACGGGATGCCCGGCGAGATCGTGGACGGGAACGACGCTGCTCGCGGTCGAGGACGCCGTCGCCCGAGCGCTCGACCGGGCCCGCGCGGGTGGCGGGCCGACCTTCCTCGAGCTGAAGACGTTCCGCCGGATGCAGCACTCGATGCGGGCCAACCTGCCGGACGTCCGCGACCCGGACCTCGTCGGCGGAATGGGAGGCGAAGGACCCGCTCCCTCGCTTCGAGGCGCTGCTCCGCGAGCGCGACGAGCTCGACGACGAGCGCCTCGACGCGCTCTGGCGCCAGGTCGGAGCGCGACGTCGAGCTTGCGATCGAGCTCGCGCTGGCCGACGAGGACGCGCGCGCCGAGGATCTGCTGCCCGCCGTCCTCGCGCCGCAGCGGAGCTATCCGGCTCCCGCCGAGTCGGAGCGCAAGCTCGGCCTCGTCGCGGCCGTCCGCGAGGCGCTCGAGCTGGAGCTCGAGGCCGACCCGGACGTGATCCTGATCGGCGAGGACATCGGCAAGGTCGGCGGCCTCTTTCGCGCCACGGAGGGCCTCTACGACCGCTTCGGCCCCGAGCGGATCCGCGACACGCCGCTGACGGAGAGCGGCTTCGTCGGGTGCGGGATCGGCGCCGCCTTGACGGGGCTCCGGCCGGTCGTCGAGCTCCAGTTCTCCGACTTCGCCGGGGTCGCCTTCGACCAGATCATGAACCAGGCCGCGAAGCTCCGGTTCATGATGGGCGGGACGCCGAGCATCCCGCTGGTGATCCGGATGGTCTCCGGCGGCGGCGTCCGGCTGGGCGCGCAGCACTCGCAGAGCCTGGAGGCGCTCTTCGCGCACATCCCGGGCCTCGTCGTCGCGATGCCCTCGACGCCGGCCGACGCGAAGGGGCTGCTGTCGGCGGCGATCCGGGGCGACAACCCGACGATCTTCCTCGAGCAGAAGCTGCTCTTCTTCGGCGAGCCCGCTCCCGTCCCGGAGGAGCGCTACGGGATCGAGCTGGGCGTCGGGCGCGTCGCCCGCGAGGGCACGGACGTGACCGTCGTCGCGCTCGGCGCGCAGGTGCCGCACGCGCTCCGTGCCGCGCACGAGCTCGAGCGCGAGGGCGTCAGCGTCGAGGTGCTCGACCCGCGGACGCTCGTCCCGCTCGACACCGACCTGATCGCGGCCTCGGTCGCGAAGACGCATCGGCTGGTCGTCGCCCACGAGGCCGTCCAGTTCTGCGGCTTCGGCTCGGAGATCGCCGCCCACGCAGCCCAGCACTGCTTCTGGGACCTCGATGCGCCGGTCGTCCGGGTCGGCGCGCCCTCGCACCCGATGCCGTACCAGAAGGACCTCGAGCTCGCGACGCTGCCGGGGCCGGCCCAGATCGCCGACGCCGTGCGCTCGCTCGTCCTCGCCTGAGGCTACAACTACGGCGTGGGGGGTCGTCTCGCCGTGCTGGTCGTCGTCGTCCTGGGCTCGTTGGTCGGGGTCGAGAGCGCGCTCGCGCGCGAGTGCGGGATCCCCGACGGCGAAGCCGCTCTGGGTCGACTTCGCCGGCCACGACGCGCCGCTGCCGCAGAAGCCCGGGCTGACGCTCGCCTACACGTCGGGCACCGAGAAGCCGGCAGCCGCGCGGGCCGCGGGCGCCGCCACGATCTTCTTCGACCTCAACTTCAACAAGCGCGTGGGGACGCCGACCCTGCCCGCCGACCCCGCCACGATCGTCGAGCGGGCCGACCGGCTCTACGAGTTCGCCGTCTCGGTGACGGGGTGCGCCACGCCGTGGATCGCCGAGAACGAGCTCTTCGGCGCCCAGACGCCGACACCGTGGACGGCGACCACGGCGCAGTACCGCGAGAACACGCTGATCCTGCTCCGCCGCCTGCGGGAGCGGGGCGCTGTGCCGGCGATCACGATCGCGAACCCGCCGTACACGGGCGGCGAGGCCGCGGACTGGTGGCGTGAGCTCGCGCGGACGGCACTGCTGATCCGCCAGGTCTTCTTCACGGCGCCGAACGTCCCGCAGCTGCACGCGCTCGGCCCGGTGCGGGGCAGCCGCGCGATGCGGAAGGGAATGCGCGGGCTCGTCCGCCGCTTCACCGAGATCGGGATCCCGGCGAGCCGGGTCGCGCTCGAGCTCCAGTTCCACTCCGCGCCCGGGCAGGGCGGCCGCGAGGGGCTGCAGCCGCGCTCGAAGTGGCTCGAGGTCGTCAAGCTCGAGGCGCTCGCCGCCCGTCAGGTCACCGCCGAGCTCGGCACTCACTCGATCTGGTCGTGGGGCTGGGCCACGTTCAGCCAGGCCGGGATCGACAAGGACAAGGGCGAGGCGGTCTGCGTCTACCTCTGGGTGCGCGACCCGAGGCTCTGCAGCGGCCCCGGCGCGGCCGGCCCGAGCTTCGACGCGTCCCTGACCGCCGGTCAGATCGACCTGCCGGCAGGTGTCGTCTGCGAGACGCCCGCGGGCGACATCCGGCGGCGCGACGTCGCTCCCCTCGTCCGGGCGCTCGGCGACGCCGACCTCGCGCGGACGCTCGTGCTCGAGCGGCTCCTGCTCCGCCAGGAGATCGCGCTCGACGCGCGGCTCTCGCTCGCGGCCGAGGCGGCGGCCGTCGAGGAGCGCTACGGCGGCAGCGAGGGCGCGTATCTCGCCGCGCTCCGGCGGGGGCGGCTGACGAGGGCCGCGGCGCGGGCGCTCCTGACCGACGAGGTTCGCCGGGACGCCGTCCGCGCCCGTTTCCGGATCCCGGCACCGCGCGCCACCGCCGTCGCGGCCTTCCGGTCGACCTACGGGGCGCTCCAGGCGAGGCTCGTCGAGGCCTCGCGGCCCGTCGGCTGGCTGGGGGGCGGGAGCCGCGGTTTCGCGCTCGAGAGCCTGGCTCCGAGTCGCGTCTTCACGCTGGTGGGCACCGGCCGCGTCCGGAGCCTGCACGGCAGGATCGCCGTCCGCCCACTCGAGCCGGCGCTGCCGCTCGCCGCCCTCCCGCCGGCGCTGGCGCGCCCCGTGATCGACGGAGCGCTCCGACGGTTCGCCCGCGTCGAGGCGTACGAGAACTGGCTCCTGAAGCGCGAGCGGGCCGTGCTCCTCGACACCACGTGCCTCGGCGACGACCTGCCCGAGCCGGCGGTGCTCGGGCTGGACGATCTCCTGCCCTGAGCCAGACCGCGAATCCCCGGTTGTGACTCCGTTGCGCCTTCGTTAAGTCGCAGCTCCGGGGCCGTCCGTGACGTAGAAGTCAGCGTATGGGAATCGCTTCACCACCGACGTCGCGCACCGCGCAGCTCGACGGCGCCCGTCAGTTCGACTTCTGGCTGGGCGACTGGGACTGCACCTGGGCCGAGGGGGGAGTCGGCACGAACTCGGTCTACCTCGACCTCGCGGACAAGGTGGTCGTCGAGAGCTTCGACGGCCGGCCGACCCTCGACTACCAGGGGCTGAGCTTCTCGGTCTACGACCGGGCCGCCGGGCTGTGGCGCCAGACCTGGGTCGACACCGACGGCAACTACCTCACCTTCGAGGGCCGCTGGGCCGACGGCGAGATGGACCTGCGCCGCCGCGACGGAGATGCCCTGCTGCGGATGCGCTGGCATGCGATCGCGGGCGACTCGCTCGAATGGTCGTACGAGCGCTCCGACGACGACGGGGCCGGCTGGTCGCCCGTCTGGGAGATCGGGTACCGCCGTGTCGTATAGCTGGGTCGACCCCCACTTCGCCCGCTGCTTCGAGCAGCGGGAGACGCAGCGCCTGACCGAGCGGCTGCTCGAGCGCGTCCACACCGAACGCGACCTCGACGCCGAGCTCGTGGCGATCCGCTGGGCGCGGGAGGGCTGGCGCGACCTCGACGTCACCGGCCGGCCGCACCTTCGCCTCCTCTAGAACGCGGCGCCTCCTCTAGAACGCGGCGCCTCCTCTAGCACGCGGCGTCCGCAAAGAGCGGAAAACGGTCCGGCGCCCGGGCGGGGGTCGTCAGGTCCGATCGGGATAATGGCCGTCCTGTGAGCGCCCCCTTCGTCCACCTGCACGTCCACAGCGAGTACTCGGTGCTCGACGGCGCCTGCCGGATCCCCGCGCTCGCCAAGCGCGCGGCCGAGCTGGAGATGCCCTCGGTGACGCTGACCGACCACGGCTCGCTCGCCGGCACGATCGAGCTCTTCAAGGCCGCGAAGGCGGAGGGGATCAAGCCGATCGTCGGCTGCGAGGTCTACGTCGCGGACGACCGCCGCTCGCGCACGCGCGGCTACGCGCACCTGACCCTGCTCGCCCGCGACAACGACGGCTACGCCAACCTGATCAAGCTCTCCTCGCTCGGCTACCTCGAGGGCTACTTCGCGAAGCCGCGCGTCGACTGGGAGCTGCTCGAGACCTACGCGCCCGGCCTGATCGCGCTCTCCGGCTGCCTCAGCGGCAAGGTGAACAAGGCGCTCGAGGAGAACCGGCCCGCGGACGCCCGCTCCGAGCTCGACCGGCTCGCCCAGGTGTTCGGGCGCGACAACACCTACGTCGAGCTCCAGAACGCGGGCCTCGACGTCCAGCAGCGCGTCAACCCGGAGCTCGTCAAGCTCGCCGCCGAGGCGAAGCTGCCGCTCGTGGCGACCGGCGACGTCCACTACCTGACCGCCCAGGACGCCTACTCGCACGAGGCGCTCCTCTGCATCCAGTCGGGCGACTCGCTCAAGAACCCGAATCACTGGCGCTTCGACACGAACGAGTTCTACTTCAAGTCCCCCGCCGAGATGGCGCTCGACTTCCCCGGGCACGAGGACGCGATGCGGCGCACGCTCGAGATCGCCGACCGCTGCAACGTCGAGATCGAGCTGGGCAAGATCCACCTGCCGGAGTTCCCGGTGCCCGAGGGCAAGACGTCCTTCGACTACCTCGTCGAGCTCTGCGAGCGCGGGCTCGAGAAGCGCTACGGCCGGGTCACGCCCGAGCTGACCGAGCGGCTCCAGTTCGAGCTGAAGACGATCCGCGAGATGGGCTTCGCCGACTACTTCCTGATCGTCTGGGACTTCATCCACTTCGCGCGGACGAACGGGGTGCCGGTCGGCCCGGGCCGCGGCTCGGCCGCGGGCTCGCTCGCCGCCTACTGCCTCGAGATCACCGACATCGACCCGATGCGCTACGGGCTCCTCTTCGAGCGCTTCCTCAACCCGGCCCGGAAGGACATGCCCGACATGGACATCGACTTCGCGGTCGAGGGCCGGGAGCGGGTGATCAACTACGTGGCCGAGAAGTACGGCCGCGACCGCGTCGCCCAGATCATCACCTTCTCGACGATGGCCGCGCGAGCCGCGCTCCGCGACGCCGGCCGCGTGCTCGAGATCCCCTACGGCACCGTCGACCGGCTGGCGAAGCTCGTCCCGGAAGGCCCGGGCCAGACGCTCGAGGAGGCGCTGAAGCCGGGGCAGGACCTCAAGACCGCCTACGACACGGACCCGGTCGCGAAGGAGATCGTCGACCTGGCGCGGCCGCTCGAGGGGCTGACGCGCGCCGACTCGATCCACGCCGCCGGCGTCGTGATCGGCGCCCGGCCGCTGATCGAGGTCGTGCCGCTCCAGCAGAAGGGCGCCGACCAGGAGGTCGTGACCCAGTTCTCGATGAAGAACGTCGAGGCGCTCGGGCTCCTGAAGATGGACTTCCTCGGCCTGCGCAACCTCGACGTGATCGACAAGGCCGTCAAGATGATCGGGGGCGGCCTCGACATCTCGAAGATCCCGCTCGACGACAAGAAGGTCTACGAGATGCTCGCGCGGGCCGAGTCGAACGGCGTCTTCCAGTTCGAGTCGTCCGGGATGCGCGACGCGCTCCGCACGGTCAAGCCGACGGTCTTCGAGGACCTGATCGCGCTCGTCGCGCTCTACCGGCCGGGCCCGATGCAGTACATCCCGAGCTACGCCGCGCGCAAGAACGGCAAGGAGCCCGTCACCTACATCGACGAGCGCCTGAAGGCGATCACCGGCGACTCCTACGGGATCTGCATCTACCAGGAGCAGTACATGCGGATCGCCAAGGAGCTCGCGGGCTTCGACCCGGCCCAGGCCGAGACGCTGCGGCGCGCGATCGGCAAGAAGATCCACGAGCTGATGGCGTCGCTGAAGGACAAGTTCTTCGAGGGCTGCGCGCAGAACAACGTCAGCCCCAACGTCGCTGCGCAGCTCTGGAAGGACATGGAGTCGTCGCAGGACTACTCCTTCAACAAGGCGCACTCGGCCTGCTACGCGCTGATCGCGTACCAGACCGCCTGGCTGAAGGCGAACCATCCGTGCGAGTACATGGCGGCGCTGATCTCCTCGGTGATGAGCACGAAGGACCGGGTGCCGATCTACGTCAACGCGTGCCACGACATGGGGATCCAGGTGCTCCCGCCCGACGTGAACACCTCCCAGACCGACTTCGCGGTCGTCGAGGGCGAGATCCGCTTCGGGCTGAACGCGGTCAAGAGCGTCGGCGAGACCGCGGCGCGGACGATCATCCGCGCCCGCGACGAGGGCGGCCTCTTCGAGTCGATCTGGGACTTCACCGAGCGGGTCGACCCGCAGGTCGTGAACAAGCGCTCGCTGGAGGCGCTCGTCAAGTGCGGGGCGCTCGACTCGACCGGCGCCACCCGGCTCGGGATGCTCGGCTGCCTCGAGCAGGCGCTCGCCTGGGGCCAGAAGCACGCGGCCGACCGGCTCGCGGGCCAGGGGTCGATCTTCGACCTCGGCGACGGCGACGCCGCGGTGGACGAGTCCCGGCCGAAGCACCACCCCGCGATCGCCGGCGGCGAGTTCGAGAAGGCCGAGCTGCTGAAGCTGGAGAAGGAGACGCTCGGGCTCTACGTCTCCGAGCACCCGCTCCACGCGGTCCGCGACCAGCTCCGCCGGAAGACCGACTGCACCCTCGCCGAGATCGAGCGGCGCCGGGACGGAGAGATGGTCACTGTCGGCGGGATCGTCTCCTCGCTGAAGCAGCTGACGACGAAGAAGGGCGAGCCGATGGTCTTCCTCCAGCTCGACGACCCGACCGGGCGGCGGCGAGGTGGTCGTCTTCAGCTCGACCTACGCGACCGCGCGCGAGCTCTGCGTCACCGACCGGATCCTGATCGTCAAGGGCCGCGTCGACCACAAGCAGCAGGGCGAGACGAAGCTGATCGCGCTCGAGCTGGCGCCGTTCGAGGCGGTGGTCGCGCGAACGGAGATCCGGTTCAAGGTCGACGCTCGCGCCGCGAAGGCAGGGATCGTCAAGGAGCTCGCCGACCTCGTCAAGGAGTACCCGGGCGAGTCGCGCGTCCTCCGTCGCGCTCGAGACCTCACTCGGGCCGAAGACGCTCGCGCTCGGCCCCCGGTACCGCGTCGCGATCGACTCGGACTTCATCACCGACGCCCGCCTCCGGCTCGGCGTCGAAGCCGTCCTCTAGCCGCCGAGTCCTTCCCCCCGCAGCCCGGGGGGCAGGCGCTGTCGTCGGCCCGACCTGTCCGAGGGACAGTCCCTGGGACAATGGCCGCTGCGGACGTGTCCAGGGTCTGACCCTGGACAGGGCTGGAACCGACGGGCGGTGCCCGGTGTAGGAGGATCGAGTGGTGAGCCGGCCACCGACAGAGGACGAGCTCGTCGAACGGGCGCGCCGTGGCGACGGCGCGGCCTTCGCGTCGCTCGTCCGCGACCACGAGGAGCTCGCCTTCCGCACCGCGTACCTGATCGCCCGCAACGCCGCCGACGCCGAGGACGCCGCCCAGGCGGGGCTGACGAAAGCCTTCTACGCGCTCGGCCGCTTCCGTCGCGGCGAGCCGCTCCGGCCCTGGCTGCTCGCGATCGTCGCCAACGAAGCGCGGAACCGCCGCCGAACCGCCGGCCGCCGCGAGGCGCTCGCCCTCCGCGCCGCCCACGAGCCGCCGCCCGAGGGAGCCACGCCCGAGGCTGCCCTGATCGCCGGCGAGCAGCGGGCCGAGCTGCTTGCCGCGCTCGAACGCCTCGGCGAGGACGACCGGCACGTGCTCTCCTGCCGCTACCTGCTCGACCTCGGCGAGGCCGAGACGGCGCAGGTGCTCGGCGTCCGGCGCGGCACGGTCAAGTCGCGGACGTCGCGCGCCCTCGAGCGGCTGCGCGCCGAGCTGGGGGCGACGCCATGACCGAGCTCGAGCTTCGGCTCCGCGCCCTCGGCGCAGGTGCTCGACTATCCGGAGACGCCCGCAGCTTCGGCTCGACCTCGCGCGCCGCCCGCGTCGGCGCCGGCGCGTTCCTGGTCGTCGCGCTCGCGCTCGTCGCGCTCCTCGCCGCCGGCGTGCTCGCGCTCTCGCCCGGTGCGCGGAGCGCGTTCCTCGAGCTCTTCCACCTCCGTGGGGCGACCGTCACCGCCTGGACGAGCTGCCGCCCGCCGAGCGGATCGGCCGACTCGACCTGATCGGCTTCCCCCGTCACCCGGGCCGAGGCCGAGCGCCGGGCCGGCTTCCGGCTGCTCGACCTCGGCGAGCCCGACTCGATCCACCTCCGTGGCACCGTCGTCACGCTCGTCTACGGCAGGGTCGAGCGGCCCCGCCTCCTCCTCTCCGAGGCGCGCGCCACCGTCTGGGATCAGTTCGTCAAGAAGGCGGCCGGCTCGGAGACGCGCGTCGAGGAGGTCCGCGTCGGCGGCGCTGCCGGTCTCTTCCTCTCCGGGGCGGGCCACTACGTGATGTACCTCGATCCCGACGGGGAGATCGCCGTCGAGCGGGCCTTCCTCGCCGGGACGACGCTGCTCTGGAACCGCGGCGAGATCCTCCTGCGCCTCGAGGCGGATGTCGACCGGGACGAGGCGGTCGCGCTCGCGGAGTCCGTGCGCTGAGGGAACCGGCCGGCCCTGCGCGGTGTAGAGCAGGTGACACCTGCTCAGGAGGGACACCGATGAGAGTCGCCGCACTGCTCGGAACGATCGTCGCCTCGCTCGCGTTCGCCGCGACGGCCTCGGCGGGCTGCATGGCCACCGTCGGGCTCAGCTCGCTCCCCGCCAAGGGCCAGCGGGCCGGCGAGCCGTGGCTCGTCACCGTCCGCGTCCTCCAGCACGGCCGCTCCCCGATGGCGGACGCGAAGCCCGTCGTCCGGATCCGCGAGCGCCCGCGGCAAGCTCGTCTCGTTCCGGGCCCGCCCGACCGCCCGCCCGGGCTCCTTCCGGGCGCGGGTCGTCTTCCCGTTCGCCGGACGCTGGCGGCTCGCGGTCTACGACGGCTTCCCCTGGTCGGAGTGCGCCCGGGAGCACACCTTCAAGACCGTCCTGGTCCGGCCCTCCCGGCTCTAGTCCGGCAGCAGCGGCATCGACCAACCCCGCTCGCGGCCCACGAGAGCGCCGCGGGTGATCGCCGACGAGCCGAAGCGCTCGCGGACCTCGTCGAGGACGGCGTCGAGAGCCTCCTCGTCGCGGCCGAAGGGAAGGCGCAGCTGGGCGGCGCCCGCATCCTCGAGGTTCGCGACCGCGATTCCGACGAGAGTGACGCCGCGCAGGCGGAGCAGGGGCAGCGAGGCCGCGAGCAGTCCTCTGGCCGCTGCGAGGATCGTCGCCGTCCGATCGGTCGGCTCTGCGAGCGTGTGTGACCGGGTCGCGCGCGAGTAGTCGTCGAAGCGGAGCCGAAGGACGACCGTCCGGCCGACCCTCCCTGCCGCCCGCAGCCGCCGGGCGACGCGGTCGACGAGCCCGAGCAGGTCGGCGTCGAGCTCGGCCGGAGTCCACGGCCTGCGCCCCCGCGCCCGCTGCGAGCCGATCGAGCCGCGCCGCTTCCGCACGCTGACGGGACGCGGGTCCAGGTTGTGCGCGAGCGCGTGCAGGTGCCGGCCGGCGGCCTGCCCGAGGAGGGAGACGAGCACGGGCTCGGGCAGGAGCGCGACCTGGCGCACGGTTGCGATCCCGCGGGCGCGGAGCTTCCCCGACGTCACCGCGCCCACGCCCCAGAGGCGCTCGACGGGGAGGGGGTGGAGGAAGTCGAGCTCGGCGTCGGGCGGCACGACGAGAAGGCCGTCTGGCTTCGAGACGCCGCTCGCGACCTTGGCCAGGAACTTCGTGCGCGCCACGCCGATCGAGATCGGCAGCCCGACCCGCTCGAGCACCGTCTCCCGGAGCCGGACGGCGATCTCGAGCGGCGACCCGACGCTCCGCTCCATCCCGCGGACGTCGAGGAACGCCTCGTCGATCGAGAGACCCTCCACGAGCGGCGTCGTCTCCTCGAAGATCCGGAAGACGTCCCTGCTCGCCTCGGCGTAGGCGGACATCCGCGGTCGCACCACGACCGCCCGCGGACAGAGGCGGAGCGCCGCCGCTTCCCCCATCGCCGTCCGCACCCCGAACGCCTTCGCCTCGTAGCTCGCCGCGAGCACGACCCCGCCGCCCACGAGCACGGGCCGCCCGCGGAGCGCCGGCTCGTCCCGCTGCTCCACCGACGCGAAGAACGCATCCAGGTCGGCGTGGAGGATCGTCGCGCCCGGCACGAACACATGTTCGCAGACGACCGGCCGCGACGCGAGCCGCAGCTACCGTGACAGTTCTTTTACACCACCTTCATCGGAATCCCCACAAAGGGGGGCAACCGAATCGCTTCAATGGACGAAGACGAAGCACAACGATGTGGAAGGATGATTGAACGATGGCTGCGGCAGAACTCCAGAGCGTCGAGACCGAGCAGGAGCGGATCGAGCGCTGGCGCGCCGAGGAGCTCGAGCGGGCCGGCTTCGAGCCCGCCTCTTCCGTGCTCCTCGCGAGCAGGATGGACATCGACCTCCACGACGCGATCTCGTTGCTGGCCCGGGGCTGCGACCCCGAGTTGGCGCTGAAGATCCTGCTCTAGACCGGGGAACGGCCCGCTTCCCCCGGCGGCTGCGGCGCCGCACGGGCAGAATCGTTGCGTGAGCCTCCTCGCCACGATCCCGTCGCCCTCGACCGGCACGCTCGACGTCGGGCCGCTGACGATCCACATGTACGGCCTGATGCTCCTGGCCGGGATCGCCGCCTGCGTCTGGGTGACCGGCCGGCGCTGGGTCGCGCGGGGCGGCGACTGGGATCTGATCTTCCGCGTCGCGGTGTGGGGCGTCGGCTTCGGGATCGTCGGAGCCCGGCTCTACCACATCGCCACGAGCTGGGACGAGCTCCCCGACCACTGGTGGGGGCCCTTCGCGGTCTGGGAGGGTGGCCTCGGGATCTGGGGCGGGATCCTCGGCGGCGTGCTTGCCGGAGCCGTGATCGCACGGCGCTCCGGCGCGAGCGTGCTCGCGCTCCTCGACGCGGCGGCGCCCGGGCTCCTGATCGCCCAGGCGATCGGCCGCGTCGGCAACTGGTGGAACCAGGAGCTCTTCGGCAAGCCGACCGACCTTCCCTGGGGGCTCGAGATCGACCCGATCCGGCGGCCCGACGCCTATCTGCTCGACAGCACCTTCCACCCGACGTTCCTCTACGAGGGCCTCTGGAACCTCGGTGCCGCGGCCCTGCTGCTCGTGCTCGACCGGTTCTACCGCTTCCGGCCGCCCGCGCTCTTCGCGCTCTACATCTCGCTGTACACGGCCTTCCGCTTCTACCTCGAGCAGCTCCGGATCGACCCCTCGAAGGAGCTCGCCGGGATGCGCGTGAACGCCTGGGTCTCGCTGGTCGTCTTCGTCGCCGCGACGGCGTTCTTCGTCTGGTGGCAGTTCCTCCGCGGTCGCCGCGACCGTCGGCGCCCGCAGCCCCAGGAGCGGCCGCGGCAGACGATGGCCGTCCCGCGCAGCCGCGTCCGACCCCGCCGCTAACGTCCCCGGCGGATGACCGCCGTCTACGACCTGCCGCTGGACCTGGACGCCTTCGAGGGCCCGTTCGACCTGCTGCTCACGCTCGTCCTCAAGGAGGAGCTGGAGCCCGGAGAGGTGGACATCGCGGCGATCGTCGTCGCCTTCGTCGAGCGGCTCGCGGCTCGCGACCAGCTCGACCTCGAGGCCTGCGGCGAGTTCCTCGTCCTGATCGCGTCGCTGCTCGAGCTGAAGGCGCGGGCGCTCTTCCCCGACGAGGAGGCCGAGCTTTCCGAGCTCGAGCCCGAGGAGGCTGCCGAGGAGCTGGCGCGCCGGCTCGCCGAGTACCGGCGGATGAAGGAAGCCGCGGGCTGGCTGACCGAGCGGCTCGCCGCCGAGCGCGAGCGCTACTTCAGGGTCGGCCCCGCACCGCTCGCCCCCAGACCGGAGCGGAAGCTCGCGCCACAGGATCCCGCGCGGCTCGCGGACGTGCTCCGCCGGCTCGCCGAGCCGCCGCCCGAGGTCTCGCTCACCCACATGGCCCTTCGCTTCCCGCCCGTCTCGCAGTTCGTCGAGCGGTTCCGCGCGCTGCTCGGCCGGCGCCGGCGCTTCGACTTCGACCAGGAGGTCGACGGGCTCGACCGCGTCGAGCAGGCCGTCGCCTTCCTCGCCCTCCTCGAGCTCCGCAAGGCCGGCGAGATCGAGCTCGACCAGGCGCAACCATTCGCCCCCATCAGGGTTTCCCGCTCCGACGTCGAAAGGACCACGGCATGGACCGCCCGCTCCGCCTGATCACCGCCAACCCGGTCGACCAGCTGGCCCGGACGCTGGAGGCCCTGCTCGTCGTCGCCTCCGCGCCCCTCTCCGTCGAGGAGCTCGCGCAGGCCGCGGAGGACGGCCCCGAGCGGATCGAGACCGCCCTCGGGCTGCTCTCCGAGCGCTACCGCGAGGGCCGGAGCGGGATCGTGCTCGAGCACGTCGCCGGGGGCTGGGCGTTCCGTGCGGCCCGCGAGGCCGCGGAGGCGTGCGGCCGCCTGTTCGAGCGGCCGGTCGAGCGCGGGCTCTCGCCCGCGGCGCTGGAGACGCTCGCGATCGTCGCCTACCTCGGTCCCTGCAGCCGCCCCGAGATCGCCCGGATCCGCGGCGTCGCCGCCGACTCGGCGGTCGCGGGCCTGCTCGAGCGCGGCCTGATCGCCGAGGCCGGCCGCGAGGACGGCGCGGGCGGCGCGGTGCGCTACCGGACGACGCCCTCTTCGAGCGCGTCTTCGGGCTCGAGAGCCTGGCTGCCCTGCCGCGCCTCGACGACCTGGGCGAGTCCGCCGCGGAGATCCGCGAGCGGCTGCACAGCGTTGCGGTGGGCAAGACCGCGTAGGAGACTACGCCGGTGGAGCCGGCCGATCTCGCAGCTGCGGAACCTGACCTACGGTCTGTTCGTCGAGCTCGGACGGGCTCCGACGGCGGCCGAGGTCGCCGCGGGAGCGGGGCGGACGGAGGACGAGGTGCGGGAGAGCTGGCTCCGGCTGCACGACGCCCACGCTCTCGTCCTCAACCCCGCCACGGCGGAGGTTCGGATGGCCAATCCGTTCTCGGCCGTCCCGACCGCCTACCGCGTCCGGGCGCGCGATCGCTGGTGGTACGGCAACTGCGCCTGGGACGCGTTCGGGATCCTCGCCGCCCTGCAGGAGGACGGCCGGATCGAGG
Source organism: uncultured Gaiellaceae bacterium (assembly GCA_963846665.1). Lineage (GTDB taxonomy): Bacteria > Actinomycetota > Thermoleophilia > Gaiellales > Gaiellaceae > Gaiellasilicea. The sequence continues at coordinate 1,163,929 of CAWJWW010000002.1, read as the reverse complement.
CCTCGTGCGCCGACTGCGGCGAGCCGATCGCGGTCGAGGTGCGGGACGGCGTCCCGGACGACGAGTCGCTCCTCTTCCACTGCCTCGTCCCCGCCCGCACCTGGTGGGCGGACATCGTCTTCACCTGAAGCACGATGAACCTCTTCCGGTCGGAAGAGCACGTGCAGGCCTGGCTCGGCGGCCGCGAGCCCGGCGCGACGATTCCGGTCGCAAAGCTGAGCGAGCTCGCGTTCTCCTGGTGGGACACCCGCGTGCAGCCGGACTGGCGGCCCCGGACGCGGGACGAGAACCAGGCGATCCTCGACCGGCTCGGCCTCACCGGCCCCTTCTGGCAGCTGCCCTAGCGATCCGGGAGCGGGTGCTCCCAGACCACAGCCGGGCCCGAGTCGGCGAGCGTCACGGTCTCGCCAGGCACCGCCCCTAGCCGCTCGGCGACCCGTTGGGAGGGGAGGTTCGCCGGCGCGATCACCGAGACGAGGCGCCCGATCCCGCGCACGTCGCGGCCCCAGGCGCGCACCGCCTGCGCGGCCTCGGTCGCGTAGCCCTGTCCCCAGGCGGCACGCACGAGCGCCCAGCCGAGCTCAGGCTGCGCATGGGGGCCAGCCTCGACCGTCGTCGTCTTCGTCCACGTCCTCGTGTCCCAGAGCAAGAAGCCTGCGCGGCCGAGGAACCGCCCGTCCGCGCGGCGCTCGAGGAGGAGCGGGCCGACCCCGTTCCGGCGCCAGCGCTCGCGCCAGCTCTCGACCACGGCCGGCGCGTCTTCGGGCGGCACGGTGCGGCCGCCGAGGAAGCGCATCACCTCTGGGTCGCCGACGAGCTCGGCGACGGCAGGGGCGTCCTCGGGCTCGGGGACGCGGAGGAGCAGCCGCTTCGTCTCGAGCCGGATCGCCTCCATCCGGTCCGCTAGATCTGCCAGACGCCGCCGCGGAGCACCGGCACTGCCGCCCCGTCGGCGTCGAGCCCGTCCACGTCCACCTCGGGGCTCCCGATCATGAAGTCGATATGGATCAGGCTGTCGTTCGAGCGGGCGAGGTCGGCCTCGTCCTCGACTCCGGAGACGTACGAGTTGCCGATCGCGATGTGGCTCGCCGAGTTCTCGTCCAGGAGCGTCGTCGCGAAGACGGTGCCGAGGGGGCCGATCCGGCCGGATCCGTCCACGAGGGCGACCTCGCCGAGGCGGTTCGCGCCCTCGTCGCGCGCGGCCGCGCTGCGCAGCACCTCGGCGTTCGCGTCGGCGTCGATCTCGACGGCCCGGCCGCCCTCGAACCGGACGCGGATCCCCTCGATCAGGCTGCCGGTGTACTCGAGCGGCCTCGTCGAGCGGACGACGCCGTCGACGCGCTCCGGGTCGGGGGTGGTGAACACCTCCTCGGTCGGGATGTTGACGAGCGACTCGAGCCCGTCGTTCCGCTCGTAGGTGCCGGCTCCCCACCGGCTCGACGGCAGGAGGCCCACGCGGAGATCGGTTCCCGGCCCGCGGAAGTGGAGGGCGTCGAAGCGGCGCTCGGTCAGCCGGGCCGCCACGGCCCGCAGCTCCGCGATCCGCGCCTGCCAGGCGGCCGCCGGGTCGGGCTCGTCGAGCCGCGTGACGTGGCGCAGCTCGCGCTGCAGCCGCTCGAAGGCCTCGCCGGGCGGCAGGTCGGGGAAGACCTGCGCGGCCCACCCCGGCGTTGCCCAGCAGGTGATGCACCAGTTGATCGTTCGCTCGCGGATCACGGTGGCGCTCTCCTCCAGCCGGGGCAGCCGGTCGCGGCCGGCGCGGGCGGGGTCGACGCCGGCGAGCGCAGTGGGCTCCGGATTCCCGATCAGCCAGATCCGGCAGCCCTGCTCGGCGCCGAGCCGGAGAATGCGGCCGCCCAGCTCCGGGGGCACGTAGTCGAGCGTCTCCTCCCGCGCGTGCAGCAGCCGCTCGCGCTTGACGAGCGCGTCCCACCACAGGACGTCCACGAAGCGTGCGCCGCGCCGGTAGGCCGCGCCTGCGACCGCCCGGACGAGCTCCTGCGTGCCGAGGTCGGCCAGGATCTCCACGTCCTGACCCTCCTGGACATTCGCGCCGACCTCGACGATCAGCTGCGCGAACGTCTCCGCGTCGGTCAGATCTGCCATGCCCCTCCACGGAGCACGGGCACGCGCTCCCCCGCGGTCGTGATCCCGTCGACGTCGACCTCGTTCGAGCCGATCATGAAGTCGACGTGGATCGCGCTCCGGTTCGCGCGCTCCCGGTCGGCCTCGTCCGAGAGCGGGAAGGTGTAGGCGTTGCCGAGCGCGATGTGGCTGGCCGCGTTCTCGTCCAGGAGCGTCTGGAAGAAGACCGTCCCGAGCGGGCCGATGCGTCCCTCCCGGTCGACGAGTGCGACCTCGCCGAGCCGGGACGCGCCGTCGTCCCTGGCCATCGCCGCGCGCAGGGAGTCGGCCCCCTCCTCGGCGTCGATCTTCGTCGCCCGACCGCCGGCGAACTCGATCCGGATCCCGGAGATCGAAGAGCCGTACATCTCGAGCGGCATCGTCGCCGAGACGTAGCCGTCCACGCGCTCCGGGTCGGGCGTCGTGAAGACCTCCTCGGTCGGAAGGTTCGGATAGTGGGTCAACCCGTCGACGGTCGTGAAGTCGGCGCCGAGCCACTCCGAGCTCGGCAGCAGGCCGATCGTGAGATCCGTGCCGGGCCCGGCGAAGTGGATCGCGTCGAACCGGCGCTCGGTCAGGCGGCTCGCCGACGCGACGATCGCGGCCATCCGCTCGCGCCAGGCGCCGACGGGGTCCTCCGTGTCGAGCCGGCAGATCCAGACGATGTCGTCCCAGAGCTTCTCCAGTGCCTCGGCGGGCGGGAGGTCGGGGTAGACCCGCACCGCCCAGTCGGGATTGGGGCACGGCCCGGCCGACCAGTTCGTCGTCCGCTCGTTCACGAGCACGGGCACCTCGCCGACGTAGGGCAGGAGGTCTCGCCCGAGGCGTGCAGGGTCGATTCCGTCGAAGGCGGCCGCGGTGCTCCCGGCGAGCGAGACGCGGGCCGCGTGCTCCTCCCCGAGCCAGCGGAGGCGCTCGCCGATCCAGGGCGGCACGTAGTCGAGCGTCTCCTCGTCCGCGAGCTCGACCCGGGCGCGCTTGACGAGATTGTCCCACCAGAAGACGTCCACGTACTTCGCCCCGTGCCGGTAGCCGGCGCGGGCGACCTCGCGGGTGAGGTCTTCCATCCCGAGGAACGCCGTCACCGCCAGCAGCTGCCCGGGCTGGAGATTGGCGCCGAAGCCGACGAGCAGCTCCGCCAGGCGCTCGAGATCTCGGCTCCGGTCGCGCATCGGCGGCAGAGTACTTTCTTTTTTCGGCGCAAGCAGGTCATCCGCCTTCCGGCGGATGACCTGCGCGCGAAGACCCCTGAAGGCGGCTGCTTCGCAGCCGCGGGTGCTCGCTGCGGAACGGTTCTCCCTGGCGCGGACGCCCTGCGCGCGAAGACCCCTGAAGGCGGCCGCTTCGCGGCCGCGGCTGCTCGCTCTGCACGGTTCTGCGCTTGGAGGCGGACGACCTGCGCGCGAAGACCCCTGACGGCGGCTGCTTGGGGGCCGCGGGTGGTCACTAAGGTGCTGGCGTGAGGTTGAACGCCTACCTGTCCAGAGCCGGGATCGCCTCCCGGCGCAAGGCCGACGACCTGATCAAGGCCGGGCGGGTCCGCGTCAACGGCGCGCCCGGCGAGCTGAACACCGTCGTCGGCGCCGACGACGTCGTCGAGGTCGACGGCGAGCAGGTCGCGAAGCAGAAGCTCGCCTACGTCCTCCTGCACAAGCCGGCGGGGGTCGTCACGACCGCGAGCGACCCGCAGGGACGGCAGACCGTCGTCGATCTCGTCCGGCACCGCTCCGCCGTCGTCCCGGTGGGCCGGCTCGACTACGAGACGACGGGCGCGCTCCTGCTCACGAACGACGGCCCGCTCGCGTACCGGCTCGCGCATCCGCGCTACGGCGTCGAGAAGGTCTACGAGGTCGAGCTCTGGCGCGAGCCGACCGACGGCGTGCTCCGCAAGCTCGCGGAGGGCGTCAACCTCGAGGACGGGAAGACGGCTCCGGCGCGGGTCCGCCGCCTGGGGGCGGGGAAGTTCGAGCTCGTCCTCCACGAGGGCCGGAACCGCCAGGTGCGCCGGATGGTCGAGGCGGTCGGCCACCGCGTGCGGCGGCTGCACCGGAGCGACTACGCGGGCCTGAAGGTCGGCCGGCCTGAAGCCGGGAGCGTGGCGCGAGCTGACCCACGCCGAGGTCGAGTCGCTCATCCGGAGAACGTCAGGACCGCCAGGATCGCGCACGACGCCACCACGGGCGACGCCAGCAGCGTCGAGCCCTCGAACGCGACGGCCTCCCCGGCGCCGCTGACCTGCCGGAACGCCGACCGCAGCTCGTCGGTTCTCTCACTCCCGGACGAACCCCATCCGCTCGTACATCGTCTCGAGCGTGGGCTCGGCGGCCTCGCGGGCCTTCTCGGCGCCCAGGTGGAGCAGCCGGCGCAGCTCGTCGGGGTCGGAGCGGAGCTCGTGGTAGCGCTCCTGGATCGGCCCGACGATCTCGACGACGGCCTCGCCGACGTCCTGCTTGAACTGGCCGTAGCCGGAGCCCGCGTAACGCTGCTCGATCGCCTCCGGCGCCTCGCCGGTCAGGGCCGAGAGGACGTCGATCAGGTTCGTGATCCCCGGCTTGTCCGGCGACCGGCGCACCTCGCTGCCCGAGTCCGTCACCGCGGAGCGGAACTTCTTCCGGATCGTGTCGAGCGGGTCGAGGAGGAGGACGGTGCCCTGCGGCGTCCCGGCCGTCGTCGACATCTTCCGGTCCGGCTCCTGCAGGTCCATGATCCGGCCGCCCACCTCGGGGAAGACGCCTTCGGGGACGACGAACGTCTGGCCGTAGCGGGCGTTGAACCGCTCGGCGACGTCCCGCGCCAGCTCGAGGTGCTGCCGCTGGTCGTCCCCGATCGGGACGATGTCGGTCTGGTAGAGCAGGATGTCGCCGGCCATCAGGACGGGGTAGGTGAAGAGGCCGGCGGTGACGAGCTCCTGCCGCTCGCCCTTGTCCTTGAACTGGGTCATCCGGCCGAGCTGGCCGTAGCTCGTGACCGCCGCGAGCAGCCAGGCCGCCTCGGCGTGCGCGCGAACCTGGCTCTGGACGAAGACGGTCGACCGGTCGGGGTCGAGCCCCGTCGCGAAGAGCATCGCGGCGAGGTCGAGCGTGCGCTCGTGCAGGTCCTTCGGGTCGTAGTCGACCGTGATCGAGTGGAGGTCGACGATGCAGAAGCGGGCGTCGCCCTGCTCCTGGGTCGCGGCGTACTGGCGGAAGCCGCCGATCAGGTTGCCGAGCTGCTTGTCGCCGGTGGGCTGGATGCCGGAGAAGATGCGCATGGGTCTCTTTCTGTTCGTCAGAGGAAAAAAGAAGACCTCCCCGAGAACATGAGAGGGGGGAGGTCGCGGCCGAGCGGGGCGGGGGTGCGCTCGCTAGCGCACGCTCTCGCACCGCCCGCTGGGCCAGGCCCAGGTGGCGGCGCCGGGCCGTCCGCTGCGGACGGCGCGAAAAACGGGGGACTGTCCCCGAATGTGAAAGAAGAGCAACTCTTTGTCCACAGGGCGAGCATAGAGTCGCCTGCGAGGAGCCGCAACTACACTGAATGAAGTGGCAGTGACGCCCGCAACGTGGACGCCGTCCTCCTGGCGCGCCCTCCCGGCGCGCCACCAGCCCGAGTGGCCGGACGCTGCGCGTGCCGAGGCCGCGCTGGCCCAGCTCCAGGCCCTGCCGCCGCTCGTCTTCGCGGGCGAGGCGCGGGCGCTCCGGACCGCGCTCGGTGAGGTCTCGGACGGGAAGGCGTTCCTGCTCCAGGCCGGCGACTGCGCCGAGTCGTTCCACGACTTCAGCGCGGTCACGATCCGCGAGAAGCTGAAGATCCTGCTCCAGATGTCGGTCGTCCTGATCTACGGCTCGGCGCTCCCGATCGTCAAGGTCGGCCGGATCGCGGGCCAGTTCGCCAAGCCGCGCTCGGCCCCGACCGAACGGGTCGGCGACCTCGACCTCCCGTCCTTCCTCGGCCACCTCGTCAACGACGACGCGGCCGACCGCCGACGCCCGCACGCCCGACCCCGAGCGGATGGTCCGCGCGTACCACCAGTCGGCCGCGACGCTGAACCTGCTCCGGGCGTTCACGAAGGGCGGCTTCGCCGACCTGGCCCAGGTGCAGATGTGGAACCAGGAGTTCGTCGCGAGCTCGCCCGAGGGACAGCGGTACGAGGCGATCGCAGGCGAGATCGAGCGCGCGCTCGGGTTCATGCGCGCCTGCGGGATCGACCTCGTCGAGTCGCATCAGCTCCACCAGGTCGACGTCTGGACGAGCCACGAGGGGCTCGTGCTCGACTACGAGGAGGGGCTGACCCGCCGCGACTCGCTCACCGGCGACTGGTACGACTGCTCCGCGCACATGCTCTGGATCGGCGAGCGCACGCGCCAGACCGACGGCGCCCACGTCGAGTTCTTCGCCGGCGTCCACAACCCGCTCGGCGTCAAGGTCGGCCCGACGGCGACGCCCGGCGAGCTGCTCGAGCTCTGCGAGCGCGCTCAACCCCGACCGGATCCCCGGCCGGCTCACCTTCATCGTCCGGATGGGGGCCGCCGAGCTGGTCGAGTCGCTGCCGCCGCTGCTCGCGGCCGTGCGCGAGGCCGAGCACCCGGTCGTCTGGGTCTGCGACCCGATGCACGCGAACATGTTCCGGACGCCGACGGGGATCAAGACCCGCAGCTTCGACGAGATCATGGCCGAGGTGCACTCGTTCTTCGCGGTCTGCCGGGCGGAGGGGACGTGGCCGGGAGGCGTTCACCTCGAGTTCACGGGCGAGGACGTGACGGAGTGCCTCGGCGGTTCCGCCGCGGTCGTCGAGGACGAGCTGAATGCCCGCTACGAGACGCTCTGCGATCCCCGGCTGAACGCCCGCCAGTCGCTCGACCTCGCGTTCCGCGTGGCCGAGCTGATGCGAAGCTGAGCCATGGCGCCGCCCCGCTCGCTCACCGTGATCGGCACGGGCCTGATCGGCGCGTCCGTCGGTCTCGCCGCCCGCCGCGTCGGCGTCGAGGTCGTGCGGGGCTGGGACCCCGACCCGGCCCACCTCGCGCTCGCAGCCGAGCGGGGCGCGCTCGACCCCGCGGCCGACCTCGAGGCGGCGCTCGCAGGCGCCGAGCTGGCTCTCGTCGCGGTGCCCGTCGCGGCGCTCCCCGGCCGGGTTCGCGCGGTGCTCGACGCCAGCGGCCCCGAGACGACCGTCACCGACGTCGGCTCGACGAAGGGCGGCGTCTGCGCCGAGGCAGGAAGTGAGACCCGCTTCATCGGCGGGCATCCGATCTGCGGCTCCGAGGCCCATGGCCCGGCAGCGGCGACGGCCGACCTCTTCGAGGGCGCGACCTGGTTCCTGACCCCGGTGGCCGCGAGCGATCCCGCCCGCTACAAGCTCCTGCACGACTTCGTCGCCTCGCTCGGCGCCGTTCCGGTCGCGATCGACCCCGAGGCGCACGACCGGCTCGTCGCGGTCACGAGCCACCTCCCCCACGTGCTCGCGAACGTGCTCCTCAACCAGACCGGCGGCGCGAAGGTGGACGGGCACGACCTGCTCGCCGCGGCCGGCGGCTCGCTCCGCGACATGACGCGCGTCGCCGGCGCCAACCCCCGGATGTGGGTCGACATCTTCCTCGACAACTCTGCCGCGATCCGCGACGCGCTCGGGGAGCACCGCCGCCGGGTGGAGCAGGTCGAGGCCGCGCTCGCGGCCGGGGACGCGGGTTTCCTCGCGCGCTGGATCGGCGAGGCAGCCGGAAACCGGCGCACGATGCTCTCGACCGCCCATGCCGATCCCGGCGCGCTCCAGCGCCTGCGCGTCCACGTGCCCGACCGGCCGGGCGTGCTCGCCGGGATCACCCAGGCGCTCGGCGCCGAGCGGATCAACATCGAGGAGTTCGACCTCCAGCACATGTCGCCGGACCGCGGCGGCACCCTGAACATCCTGATCGCCGGCGAGCCCGAGGCCGCGCGCGCCGCCGCGCTGCTCGAGAGCCAGGGCTACGGCGTCGTCGTCTCGCCCGAGCTGGAGACCGGATGAAGCTCAGGATCGAGGCGGCCTCCGGGATCGCCGGCGCGGTCGCCGTCCCGGGGGACAAGTCGATCTCGCACCGCTCGGTCCTCCTCGCGGCGATCTCCGAGGGCGAGACCCGGATCTCCGGCTTCGGCCGCTCCGCCGACACCGAGGCGACGATCGGCGCCGTCCGGGCGCTGGGCGTGCGCGTCTACGAGTCGGACGCCGAGACGCTCAGGGTCTTCGGCGTCGGCCTCCGCGGGCTCCAGGCGCCGCCGACGCCGATCGACTGCCTGAACGCCGGCACGCTGATGCGGCTCCTGCCCGGGATCCTCGCCGGCCAGACCGGGACGTTCCGGCTCACCGGCGACGAGTCGCTCTCGGCCCGGCCGATGGAGCGGATCGCCGAGCCGCTCCGCCAGATGGGTGTCTCGATCGAGACGACCGACGGGCACGCGCCGCTGACGATCGTCGGCGGTGAGGTGCAGCCGGTCGAGTACGAGCTCCCGGTCGCGAGCGCGCAGGTCAAGTCGGCGATCCTCCTGGCGGGGCTCTTCGCCGGGGAGGGGGAGACGACGGTCGTCGAGCCGCTCCCGACGCGCGACCACACGGAGACGATGCTCGCCGCCGCCGGCGCCGACGTGCGGAAGGGCCAGAGGAGCGCGACCGTCCGGCCGGCGACGACCCTTGCGCTGGGCGACGTCGAGGTGCCGGGCGACTTCTCCTCGGCGGCGCCCCTGATCGTCGCGGCGACGCTTCTCGCCGGCTCGGAGCTGATCCTGCAGGGCGTCAACCTGAACCCGCGCCGCACCGGGCTGCTCGAGGTGCTGGAGCGGATGGGCGGGCGCACGACCGTCTTCAACCGGCGCCGGATCGGTGGCGAGGCCGGGGGAGACCTCGACGTCCGCTCGGCCGAGCTCGTCGGGACGACCGTGAGCGCGAAGGAGGTGCCGCTCCTCGTCGACGAGCTGCCGCTCTTCGCGCTGATGGCGGCGAGCGCGCACGGGGACAGCCTGCTCGTCGGCGCGGAGGAGCTGCGCGCGAAGGAGACCGACCGGATCGAGGCCGTCGTGGACGGGCTTCGGCGGCTCGGCGCCCATATCCGGGCCACGCCGGACGGGTTCGCCGTCCGCGGCGTCCCGGCCCGTTTGCGCGGCGGCTCGATGAGCTCGCTCGGCGACCACCGGATCGCGATGGTCGCCGCGATCGCCGGCCTGGCGTCCAAGGAGGGCGTCGAGATCGAGGATGCGGAAGCGGTGGTTGTATCCTTCCCCGGCTTCTACGACCTCCTGGAGAGCATCAGACGATGATCGTTGCGATCGACGGCCCCGCCGGTGCGGGGAAGAGCACGGTGGCACGGCTGCTCGCCGAGCGGCTCTCCTTCCGCTACCTCGACACCGGCGCGATGTACCGGGCCCTGACGTGGCTCGCGCAGCGCCGCGGGCTCCCGCTCGACCAGGCCGAGGAGCTGGCCGCGCTCGCGCGCGACTTCCCCGTCGGCTTCGACGAGGCGGGCCGCGTCTCGATCGACGGCTGCGACGTCACCGCCTCGATCCGCAAGCCCGGGATCGACAAGCTCGTGCCCGTCGTCGCCCGGCACCTCGCCGTGCGTGAGGTGATGCGCGACCGCCAGCGTGCGCTGGGCGCGGTTGGGGACGTCGTGATCGAAGGGCGCGACATCGGCACGGTCGTGGCACCTCAAGCTCAGGTAAAGGTCTACCTCGTGGCCGACCCTGCGATCCGCGCCGAGCGCCGCGCCGCGGAGCGGCCCGAGATCGCCGCCGACGCCCTCGCCACCGACCTGCGTCTCCGCGACGAGAAGGACGCGGTCAACATGCGGCCCGCCGAGGACGCGGTCGAGATCGACACCACCGAGCTCGGCGTCGAGGACGTCGTCGGCCGGATCGAAGAGCTCGTCCGCGCCCGAACGCCGGCGGCATGAACCGCGTCGACGCCGTCTGGGCGCTCGGGCGCGTGACGATCCAACCGCTCGTCCGGAGCCTGACGCCCTTCCGGAACTACGGCGTCGAGCGAGTGCCGCGGACCGGCGGCATCGTCCTCGCCGTCAACCACTTCCACTGGATCGACCCGCCGATCTTCGGCGGCGCCTCGCCGCGCACCGTCCATTTCGTCGCCAAGATCGAGGCGCACCGCATCCCCGGCCTCGGCCAGCTGATCCGCAGCTTCGGGACGATCTCCGTCCGCCGGGGCGAGTCCGATCGCGAGGCCGTGCGGCTGATGCGCGAGGCCGTCCGTTCCGGGCACGCGCTCGGGCTCTTCGCCGAGGGGACCCGCCAGCTCTCGGGCCGGCCGGGCGAGGTGCAGCCCGGCGCCGCGATGGTCGCCCTCCAGGAGGACGTCCCCGTCGTCCCGGCCGCGATCTACGGCTCCCACGACTGGCGGATCGGCAACTTCCATCCCGTCTCCGTCGCCTGGGGCGAGCCGCTTCGCTTCGAAGGGCTCCCGAAGGGCGGCAAGGGCTACCGCGAGGCGTCCGCCATCGTCCAGGAGAAGATCCACGGCCTCCACGACTGGCTCGCGGAGATCCACCGCCTGGGCCGGCCCCGGCACGCGACTCCACCCGCATGAGGGGCGACGCATGAGACCCGGCGCATGAGGCCGACCGACATCCCACCTGCCGACGGCGGCGACGACGAGCCCCGCGAGGAGCTGCCCGAGCTCGCCGGCACGGTCGCGATCGTGGGCTTCCCGAACGTCGGCAAGTCGACCCTGATCAACCGGCTGACCGAGAGCCGCCAGGCGGTCGTGCACGAGACCCCCGGCGTCACCCGCGACCGCAAGGAGCTGATCGCGGACTGGGCCGGGACGTACTTCCTCCTGATCGACACGGGCGGCGTCGACGACGCGGCCACCGACGTCTTCGGTCCCGAGATCGCCAAGCAGGCGCGGCTCGCGATCGACGAGGCCGATCTCGTCCTCTTCGTGGTCGACGCGCGCCACGGGATCACGCCCGGCGACGAGGAGCTCGCCGAGACGCTGCGCCGCGCCAAGAAGCAGGTGATCGTGCTCGCGAACAAGATCGACGACCCGAGGAAGGACCTGCAGGCGGTCGAGTTCCACCGGCTCGGGCTCGGCGACCCGTGGCCGCTCTCGGCGCTGCACGGGCACGGGACGGGCGACCTGCTCGACGAGGTCGTCTCGAGGCTGCCCGGCGTCGGTCCGCAGCGGATCGGGGAGGAGACGATCCGCGTCGCGATCCTCGGCCGCCCGAACGTGGGCAAGTCGTCGCTCCTGAACAGGCTCGTCGGCCGCGAGCGGGTGATCGTCTCCGATGTTCCCGGCACGACCCGCGACTCGATCGACACGCTGCTCGAGCGCGACGGCCGGAAGTTCCTCCTCGTCGACACCGCCGGGCTGCGCCGGAAGCGGAAGCAGCGGCAGGGGATCGAGTACTACTCCGAGCTGCGCGCGCTCGAGGCGGCGGAGCGGGCCGACGTCGCGCTCGTCCTGATCGACGCCAGCGAGGGGATCGTCGACCAGGACCTCGCCGTCGCCGACGTCGCCCGGAAGGCCGGCTGCTCCACCCTCGTCGTCCTCTCGAAGTGGGACATCAACGAGGTCGCGCTCGAGGACGTCAAGCCGGAGCTCGAGCGGCGGCTGCGGCAGCGCCCGCCCGTGATCGCGATCTCGGCGCAGAGCGGGCGGGGAATCGAGCGCCTGCTCGACCACGTCGTCACCCTCTTCGACAAGCACACCGGCAGGATCTCCACGCCAAAGCTGAACGACGCGATCAAGGAGCTGCGCGAGGCGCGCCAGCCGCCCTCGGCGCGCGGGCGGAAGCTGAACCTCCTCTACGGCGCGCAGGTCTCGACCCGGCCGCCGCGGATCCGGATCCACGTCAACGATCCCGGGCTCGTCACCCGCGACTACGCCTACTGGGTCGAGAACGAGTTCCGGAAACGGTTTAGCCTCGCAGGCGTGCCGGTCTCGATCGACTTCGTCAAGCGCTCGTGAGCCGCCCGCGGTGAAAGCGGTCGTCGTCGGCGGTGGCTCCTGGGGAACGGCGTTCTCGCGCGTGCTCGCGAACCGTGGCCACGAGGTCGTGCTCGCCTGCCGCGACCCCGAGCAGGCCCGCGCGATCGAGGAGACCGGCCACAACCCGCGCTACCTGACCGAAGCCCGCCTGCAGGGGATCCGCGCCCTGTCGATCGCCGAGGCGCCCATCGCCGACGCCGAGCTGGTCGTCCTCGCCGTCCCGAGCGCGACCTACCGCGAGGTCGCCGAGTCGCTCCCCGGCTCCGCTCCCGTCCTCTCGCTGACGAAGGGCCTCGACCCCGCGTCGGGGGAGCGGCTCTCGACGCTCGTCCGCGACCGGCCGGTCGCGGTCCTCTCCGGCCCGAACCTGGCCGAGGAGATCGTCCGAGATCTGCCGGCGGCCGCGGTGATCGCGAGCCCCGACCACGAGCTCTCGCTCGCCCTCCAGAAGGAGGTCAACTCGCCCACCTTCCGGGTCTACGTCAACGACGACGTGATCGGCGTCGAGCTGTGCGCCGCCGCGAAGAACGTGATCGGCCTCGCGGCCGGGGGCGCCGACGGGCTCCGGCTCGGCGACAACGCGAAGGCGGCGCTCGTCGCCCGCGGGCTCGCCGAGATGGGCCGCCTCGCCGAGGCGGCAGGCGGTCGGCCGGAGACCTTCGCCGGGCTCGCGGGGATGGGCGACCTCGTCGTCACCTGCTTCGCCCAGTCGGGCCGCAACCGACGGGCGGGCGAGCTGATCGCGCAGGGCACCGACCCGGACGAGGCCGTGCGGCAGATCGGGATGGTGGTCGAGGGCCTGACCACCGCGCCCGTCCTGCGCGACCTCTCGCACCGGCTCGGGATCGAGCTCCCGATCACGAACGGGGTCTGCGCCGTCCTCTCGGGCCAGCCGCTGCTCGACCTCGTCGGCAGCCTGATGCGGCGGACGCCGACCGCGGAGTGACAGGTATCCTGGCGCCCGTGGCCCGCTCGTTCCAGTTCACCTCGGAGTCCGTCACCGAGGGGCATCCCGACAAGATCGCCGACCAGATCTCGGACGCCGTCCTCGACGCCGTCCTCACGGACGACCCGATGGGCCGCGTCGCCTGCGAGACCCTGATCACGACCGGCCTCGTCGTCGTGGCGGGCGAGATCACGACCAAGACGTACGTGGACATCCCGCGGCTCGTCCGCAAGACCGTCGCGGACATCGGCTACACCCGCGCCAAGTACGGCTTCGACGCGGAGACCTGCGGCGTGATCGTGGCGCTCGACGAGCAGTCGCCCGACATCGCGCAGGGCGTGGACGAGTCCTACGAGGTGCAGCACGGCGACGACGACCCGCTCGACAAGGTCGGCGCCGGCGACCAGGGGATGATGTTCGGCTACGCCTCGGACGAGACCGACGAGCTGATGCCGCTCCCGATCATGCTCGCGCACCGGATCTGCAAGCGCCTCTCCGAGGTGCGCAAGGCCGACATCCTCCCGTACCTCCGGCCGGACGGGAAGGCTCAGGTCACCGTCCGCTACGAGGTCGACGAGCACGGGCACCAGCGCCCCGTCGAGATCGAGCGCGTGCTCGTCTCGACCCAGCATCGGGACGGCCTCGACGCCGAGACGCTGATCAAGCCCGACCTGATCGACCAGGTGCTCCGCCCGATCCTCCCGCACGACCTCTACGACGAGAAGCGGCTCGACGACAAGGACTTCGTCTACGTCAACCCGACCGGCAAGTTCGTGATCGGCGGCCCGATGGGCGACGCCGGCCTGACCGGCCGGAAGATCATCGTCGACACCTACGGCGGCGCGGCCCCGCACGGCGGCGGCGCGTTCTCCGGCAAGGACCCGACGAAGGTCGACCGCTCGGCCGCCTACGCGGCCCGCTACGTGGCGAAGAACGTCGTCGCCGCCGGGCTCGCCGCCCGCTGCCAGATCCAGGTCGCCTACGCGATCGGCGTCGCGCATCCGCTCTCCGTGCTCGTCGACACCTTCGGCACCGAGGCCGAGGGGCTGACGCAGGCGCGGATCGAGGAGCTCGTCCGCGAGCACTTCGACCTCCGGCCCGCCGCGATCCTCCGCGACCTCGACCTGCGCCGCCCGATCTACCGCAAGACCGCCGCCTACGGTCACTTCGGCCGCGAGGATCGCGATTTCACGTGGGAGCGGACCGACCGCGCCGACGCGCTCCGCAAGGCTGCAGGTCTCGCAGCCGCGTCCGTCTAGCCCCGGACGTCTAGCCGGCGCGGACGTACAGGCCGGCAGCGGCCTTCTCGCCGATCGCGCGCTCGGTCCCGGAGAGCAGCACCTTGAACTGGCCCGCGGCCGGCTGGGCCTCCTGCAGCTGGATCGTGGCGCCGGGGACGAAGCCCTCGTCGTAGAACCAGTGGAGGAGGTCGCCGTCGTGCTCGGCGAGCCGGACGATCTCGGCGCTGACGCCGAGCTCGAGGTCGGGGAGCGGCGCGAGCTCGCGGTTCTCGGCCTGCTCGAACGCCGGATCGACCGGCCAGCCGTGCGGGCAGCGCTCGGGGTGGCCGAGCTGCGTCTCGATCCGGTCGACCATGTCGTCGGAGAACGTGTCGCCGAGATCGTCCGCGTACACGTGGGCCTCCGCGGCCGTGTAGCCCATGAAGTCCGTGAGGAGCCGCTCGATCAGCCGGTGCTTGCGGACGACGCGCTCGGCCCGCTCGATCCCCGTCTCGGTGAGGATCGCCTCCTTGCGCTCGCCGCGCTCGACGAGGCCGTCGGCCTCGAGGCGCTTCAGCATCTCGCCCGCGGACGCGCGGGAGACGCCGAGCATGTCGGCGACCCGCGAGGCGATCGCCGCGGAGCTGCCCGGATCGGGGCGGTACTCGCCGATCGGGAAGGCGAGGAAGTAGATCGTCTCGAGGTACTCGTCGACCGAATGTCCCTGTCCCTGCGCCATCGGACCAGTCTAGCCGCCGGCGGGCGGCAACCCCACGAGCGCTCTCAGCCCGGCCGCGGCGGCCGCAGCTGTCTGCTCGACCTCGGTGTCGCGGCCCGTCGTGGCCACGAGTGCCCGCAGCCGGTCGAGCTCGGCGAGCAGCGTGGCGGTTGCGGCGGCGTCGCGGGCCTGCAGCTCGGGCTCGATCCCGTCCACGGCCCCGCGCGCGACTGCGAGCTGATCCGCGGCCGCCGCATGGGTGACGGCGTCGTCGGACTCGTAGTGGAGCGGGACGAGCTCGAGTGCCTGGAGGGCGGGCTCGGCGCGATCCTGGAGCTCCCGCTCCTGGTCTGCCAGCGAGGGGTCGCCGCCGAGGAACAGTGCGAGCGCGGCCGCGATGAGGGCGGCGGTCGCGGCGATCGCGGCGAGCGCGAGGCGACGGCGGCGGCGCCTCGCGGCTCCGGCCTCCCGGTACAGCGACACGGCTAGCGGCCTGCCATCAGCGGCCGACCACGGCAACGGCGGTGCCGGTCTGGCCCTCGAGCCCGCGCGCGGCGGCGAGGGCGACGTCCTCGGGCCGGCGGGCGTCCGAGAGGTCGAGGATCCGCGAGCCGCAGACGAGCGAGACGCGGGGGAGGAGGGTGGCGACACCGAGGTTCGTGGTCGCGGCCCGCACCTCCGCGAGCAGCCGCTCGACGAGCTCGGGGCCGGCGGCCGTGACGACGCTGCGGGCGTCCTCGGCGAGGGCGACGGCGCCGAGCCCGTCCACGGCCGCGACCCGCCCGGAGCCGCTCTCGGAGTAGACGTTGTAGTAGCCGGTCTCCGCGACGAGGCTCAGCGCCGCGGGGTCGATTCCGAGCGCGTCCGCCGCCGCTCGCAGGCGCTGCCCCGCGTCGGCCGGCTCTCGCTCTGCGGCTCCGACCTCGAGCGCCACCGCGCCGGTGGCGACCGCGCGGAGCACCCCTTCGCGGGCGTCGTAGGCGGTCTCGACGGTGACCGTCGAGGGCGCAGCCCCGGAGGCGACGCAGGCGTGCTCGGCCTCGCGCGCGAGCTCCACGGCGGCGCCGTCGCCCGTTCCGTTCCGGGTCAGCTCGGCGCGCACGAGCGAGACGGCAGCGCCGATCGACGAGAGCACCTCGGGATGCTCCGGCAGGACGAGCGGCCGGCTCAGCCGCTCCGCGACGAGCGGGACGAGCGCCTCGCCGGCGCCGCCCAGGGCGACGAGGGGCACGTTCGGGGGAAGGTCGTGCTGCTTCGCCGCCTCCGCGACCGCCTGCGCGATCTTCTCGCACCGCACCGTCGAGCAGCCGTCGGGCGGCATCCTCCGGAGTCGTTCGCAGCCGGCGCGCGAGCGGAGCGAAGCCGGCCAGGGCGGCCGCTCGGCTCGCGTGCGCGTAGGCGCCCTCGGGGACGAGCCCGAGCGCGTTCGCGGCGCACGTCGCGGTGAGCGCGTAGCGGATCCCCTGGGCGCGGACGCAGGCGTAGGCCTCGGGGTCGCCGGGGCGCGGCGCGACGAGCTCCAGCTCGGCGCCGTCGAGGTCGTTGGCGTCGGCGAACGAGGCGTAGGGGAGGCCGGCGATGTGCGCGCTCCGCGGACCTGTCTCCTTCAGCCCGCGCCGGCCGACGCGGGCCATGCTGCCTCCGGCGGCGCCGACGACCCAGCTGTCCACGGCCCGCACGCACGTGGGCCGGCCCATCACGCGCAGGGAGCGGACGATCGGGCGACCGCGCTTGACGACGGAGACGTTCGAGCTGGTGCCGCCGCACTCGACCACGATCGCGTCGGCGAGACCGAGTTGGTGGAGCGCGGCCGCGACGCCTGCCGCCGGCCCTGACCCGATCGTGAACGCCGGCCGGCGCCGGAACGACTCGACGCTCATCGCGCCGCCGTCGCCGCGCAGCACGAGCAGCGGCACGTCGAGCCCCGCCTCGCCGAGCGCCTCCTCCACGACCGTGGCGGTGTGCTCGACCACCGGCAGGATGCTCGCGTTGATCGCCGCGCTGACCGTGCGCATCTCGAGCCCGTAGGCGCCCGTGAGGTCGTGCCCCATACAGGCGGGCAGCCCGAGGTCGTGCGCCGTCGCAGCGGCGGTGAGCTCGTGCTCGGGCTCGTCGACGGCGAGGGCGCCGCTGACCGCGACCGCGGTGCAGCCGGCCGCCGCGAGCGTCTCGACGGCGGCCCGGATCTCGGCGGGATCGAGCCCGCGCGTGGCGTCGAGGAACGCGTGCTCGGTGTCGAGCGCGTGTCCGGGAGCGAGCGCGACCGAGCCGACCTGCGTCCGCTTGCGGGCGGCGCGGAGATCCGGCTGGGCACCGATCCCGAGCACGCCGACTCGTCCGACGTCTCCCTCGAGCAGGGCGTTCATCGCCTGGGTGGTCGAGAAGGCGACGAGCGCGACGCGGCGGCGTTCGTCCCCGAGCTCGGCCAGGAGCGTGCGCAGGGCGGCCGCGACGCCCTCGGCGACGCCGCCGGGCGCGTCGTGCGAGGTGGGGACGGCCGCGTGGGCGAGGAGGCGGAGCGGGCCGGTCTCGACCGCCACCGCCTTCGTGAAGGTCCCGCCGACGTCGACGCCGATCCGGACCGGCGTGCTCACGCTCGGAGCGCGGCCGCCGTGCGCCGCCGGCGCGGTGCGATCCCGAAGACCCAGCCGGCTCCGAGCAGGTAGACCGCGAGCAGCACGGCCTGGACGCCGATCCCCTCCTGCGTCGGGTGGATCCCGGTCAGCTCGGCCGCGTAGACCGGCAGCCGGGCCCAGCCCCCGTCGACGGGCGTGATCGAGACCCAGTCGGCGCCCTGGAGCGCGCGGACGGCGTTGCCGGCGAAGGTGACGGAGAGAACGAGCAGCACGGCGACGCCGGTCGTCAGCATCGGCTTGACGGGGACACGCCGGCCGAGCTTGAGCACGACGTACGCGACGACTCCGAGCGCAGCCACGGCCGTCCCGAACCCGAGCGCGACGTAGATCCCCAGCCCTTGCGCGAAGATCGCGAGCGCCTGGTAGAAGAGCACGGTCTCGAAGCCCTCGCGGAAGACGGCCGTGAAGCCCAGACCGGCGAAGGCGGCGGCGCTACCCGCCGAGATCGCGGCCGCGACCCGGGCGCGCATGAACTCGAGCCAATGCTTGTGGTCGAGCCGCGAGACGAGCCAGAAGCTGACGACGAAGAGGACGAGCGTGGCGGCGACCGCGGTCAGGCCTTCGAGCAGCTCCCGCTGGACGGGTGCGATCTCGAGCACGACGGTGGCCAGCACCCAGACGACGGCGGTCGCGACGAGTGCCGCGAGCACGCCTCCCGCGAGCGGCTTCCGGTAGCCGCTCGCCCGGCCGGCGCTGAGGGCGCCGAGCAGGATCGCGAGCAGGAGCACGACCTCGACTCCCTCCCGGAAGAGGATCGCGAAGGCGAAGATGAACGCGAGCAGCGGCGCGGCGAAGCCGGGATCGGCGAGGACCCGGTCGATGTCGACGAGGCCCGACTTGACCTCGGCCGCGTTCTTGCGGATCGAGGAGAGGCTGGCGCCGTCGCGGATCCCGTTCCGGAACTGCGCGAAGCTGAACTCGACGTCCAGGACGAGGTTCGGGTCGCGCAGCCGCAGCGGCACCTCGGCCAGCTCGAAGTGGTCGAGGTACGCGGTGCGGGCGAGGTCGTAGGCGTGGTCGCGGTCGCCTGCGGCCGCTGCGGCGACCGCGTCGTCGACGAGCCCGCGCGCCTCGGCGACGCGGGCCCTGCACCTCCGCGAACTGGCCTTCCGAGGATCCGGCGAGCGCGGGCGCCGCGAAGGCGCCCGCGCTCAGAACCGCGAGCAGGAGGGCGAGCCGGCGCATCAGCCCTGGAGGACCTCCACGGCACGGTCGAGGTCGGCGTCGATCTTCTCCACGGACGCCTCGATCTCGTCGGCGCTCTTCCCTGCCTTGATCTCGTTGCGGAGGTCGGTCGAGATCGCCTCCTCGAGCTCCTCCATCAGGTCGTGGTCGCGCTCGCCGAGCGGATCCTCGACGTGCTCGAAGTGCTCGAGGTAGGCGTCGCCGACGGTCTCCTCGGCGGCCTCGGCGTCGCCGTCGCGCACCTGCGCGACCGCGTCGTCGAGCATCGTCTTGATCTGCTCGATCTCGGCGACGGCCTCGGTCGGAGTGGCCCCGTCCTCGTTCGAGGAGCTGTCGTCGGAGCCGCCGCAGCCGGCGGCGACGAGGAGGAGCAGGGCGATCAGAAGGGCAGGCACGGCGAACAGTGTACGCATGCTGTATCGGTCTCCAGTGGTGTAGCTGACAGTGGTTGTAAGGGTGACCTTACAGCGTCGGCGACGTCCCTCGCCGCCCGTACGCTCAGCGCGTGCTCGCCGACGTCTATCCACTCGTCTCCTCCCGCTCCGTCGCCCGCCCCTTCACCTACGAGGTGCCGGAGGGGACGGAGAAGGGCGCGGTCGTCGCGCTCCGCTTCGGGCGCTCCCAGGGGCGCGGCGTCGTGATCGCGACCGGGGTCGAGCAGCCCGCCGGCGTGAAGGTGGCGGCCGTCGAGCGGGTCGAGTACGCGCTCCCGCCCGCGCTCGTCGACCTCGCGCTCTGGGTCGCCGACTACTACGGCTCGACGCCGGCCCGCGCGCTCGAGCTGATCGCCCCGCGGCTGCGGGCCCGCCGTGGCGAGGCGCGCCGCGGCGAGGCAGGGCTCACCGGCGGAGAGGCGGAGCCGGCCGAGCTGACCGGCCCTCAGATTCGGGCGCTCGGACGGCTCGTCGAGGCGCTCGACGGTGGCAGGCGGCCACTTCCTGCTCGCGGGCGCGACGGGCAGCGGCAAGACCGAGGTCTACCTCCAGGCCTGCGCCGCCGCGCTCGAGCGGGGGCGCGGCGCGATCGTGCTCGTCCCCGAGATCTCGCTGACGCCTCAGACGCTCGGCCGGTTCCAGGCGCGCTTCGGCGACCGGGTCGCCGTGCTCCACTCGGGGCTGACCGAGGCCGAGCGGCGCGACGCGCGCGAGCGTGTCGTCGCGCGGCGACGCGCCGATCGTCGTCGGCGCCCGCTCGGCCGTCTTCGCCCCGGTGCCGCGGCTCGGCTTGATCTGCGTCGACGAGGAGCACGACTCCTCGTACAAGCAGGAGTCCGATCCCCGCTACGACGCGCGCACCGTGGCGGCGAAGCGAGCCGCGCTCGAGGGCGCGATCGCGGTCTACGGGAGCGCGACCCCGAGGCCCGAGAGCTGGGAGCGGCTGGAGCGGCTGGAGCTGGGCGCGCGGCTCGGCGCCCCGATGCCGACGGTGAAGATCGTCGACCTGCGGCGCGAGGCCGGCTACCCGCTCTCGGCGCCGCTGCTCGACGCGCTCGGGCGGGTCGCGGAGGAGGGCGGGAAGGCGATCCTGCTCCTGAACCGGCGCGGGCTCGTCCCCGCGCTCCACTGCCGGGCCTGCGGCCTCTCCCGGCGCTGCTCGGCCTGCGACGTCTCGCTGACGATGCACGGCGACGCCCGCCTCCACTGCCATCACTGCGGCTACTCCGAGCCCGTGCCCGAGGCCTGCCCGGCGTGCGGCTCGGCCGAGCTGGCGCGGATCGGCGCCGGCACCCAGCGGCTCGAGGCGGAGCTCGCCGCGAAGGTGCCCGAGCTCGAGCGGATCCGACTCGACGCCGACACGGCGGCGAAGCGGGGCGCGCTCCAGGCCTCGCTCGAGCGCTTCGCGGCCGCCGACCGGGTCGTCCTGATCGGGACGCAGATGGTCGCGAAGGGGCACCACTTCCCCGGGGTCACGCTGGCGGCGGTCGTCGACGCCGACACGGGGCTCGGGATCCCGGACTTCCGGGCCGAGGAGCGGACGTTCCAGCTCGTGACCCAGCTCGCTGGCCGCAGTGGGCGGGACGCGCCCGGGCGGGTGATCGTCCAGAGCTTCCAGCCGGACGCGACGCCGCTCCTCTTCGCGGCGCGCCACGACGTCTCGGGCTTCCTCGCCGAGGAGTTGCAGCGGCGGCGCGAGCTCGGCTACCCGCCGTTCGGCCACCTCGTCTCGATCGTCGCCTCCGGTACCGACCCCGACGGCCCGGCCCGGCTGCTGCGCGAGGTCCGCGACGGCCTCGGGGAGGCGAGGCTGCTCGGCCCGGCACCGCTCCTCCGGGTCCGCAACCGGCATCGAGCCCAGCTGCTCGGCAAGACCGACCGGCCGCGGGCGCTCGCCGGCGCAGGCCGCCGCGATCCTTGCCTCCGCCGCCCCCGCGATGCGGCGGGCCGGGGTCTCCGCCGTCGTCGACGTCGACCCGCAGACGCTCTGAGCTAGGCGATGCGGCGTTTCGGGGCATCCCTCGTTCGAGTGACGGAACGCGTGATCGGCAGGACTACACTCGGGCGCATGGGCGAGGGCGAAGGGCACGGGCACGATCACGGGCACGATGAGCACGACGAGCACGAGCACGAGAACGGGGAAGATCGCGAGCGGCTCGCCGAGATCGAGGCGAGGCGCCGGATCGCGCTCGCCCAGATCCGGCAGTACCCCGACCGGGTCCTGAAGCTCCGCGCGAACGAGGTCGACCGGTTCGACGAGAGTCTCGCCCGGCTGGCGGAGCGGATGGCGGCGCTGATGTTCGACGCGCGCGGCGTCGGGCTCGCCGCGACCCAGGTCGGCGTCCTCCAGCGGGTCTTCGTCTTCGTGGCCGAGGACGACGAGCAGGTGCAGGCGGTCGTCAACCCGACGATCACTTCCCGCACCGACGAGACGGAGCTCGGCGACGAGGGCTGCCTCTCGCTCCAGGGCGTGCTGGTGCCCGTCGAGCGCAACCTCGGAATCACGCTCGAGGGGCTCGACCTGGAGGGGAAGCCGCTCAGGCTCGAGCTGGAGGAGCTGGCGGCGCGCGTCGCCCAGCACGAGCTCGACCACCTCGACGGGGTGCTGATCATCGAGCGGACCGACCCGGAGTCGCGCCGCACGGCCATGGCGACGCTGCGCCACGGCGGCACCGCCGTCTGAGTAGCCTCCGCCTGTGAAGATCGCGGTCGCCGCCACGGCTCCGTTCGGTGCCGACGTGCTCGAGCGGCTTGCCGCCCGCCACGACGTCGCCGCGCTGCTGACCCGTCCCGACCGGCCCGCCGGCCGCGGCCGGAAGCTGGCGGCGCCTCCGGCCAAGCTCGCGGCGGAGCGGCTCGGGATCCCCGTCCTCCAGCCCGAGCGGCCCACAGCCGAGCTGGAGCTGCCCGCCGAGACCGTCGTCGTCTGCGCCTACGGGCTCCTGATCCCGGGCGACCTCCTCGAGCGCGGGCTCTGGCTGAACGTGCACCCGTCGCTGCTCCCGCGCTGGCGCGGAGCCGCGCCGGTCGAGCGGGCGCTGCTGGCGGGGGACGTCGAGACCGGGGTGACGATCCACGAGACCGTCGTCGAGCTCGACGCCGGCCCGGTCGCCGCGCAGCGAGTCCTTCCTGCTGACGCCGGAGGACGACGCCGGCACCGTCTTCGCGCGCTCCGCCGAGCTCGCCGTCGAGCTCCTCGACGGCGTCCTGGCCGGGCCGACGTTCACGCCGCAGGAGGGCGAGCCGACCTACGCGGCCAAGCTCGACCCCGCCGACCGCGAGCTCGATCTCGCCGACCCGGTCGACAGCTTCAACCGCGTCCGTGCGCTCTCTCCGCACATCGGCGCGCGCGGCGAGCTCCACGGCCGCCGGGTCACGATCTGGCGCGCACGGCTCGAGGACGGCGAGCTCGTCCCGGTCGAGGTGCAGCCGGAGGGCGGCAGGCGGATGGACTACGACGCCTGGGTCCGCGGCCTGCGGTGAGCATCGCGCCGGCGCGCCGGGCCGCCTACGACGTCCTGCTGCGCGTCTTCGAGGAGGACGCCTACGCCGATCGCGCGCTCCGGACCGCCTCGGAGGGGCTGGACGAGCGTGACCGCTCGCTCGCGCGCCGGCTCGCCTTCGGCGCGGTCCAGCGGGTGCGAACGCTCGATCACGCGATCGAGACGCTCGGCAAGCGGCCCGTGCGGAAGCTCGACCCGCCGGTGCGGGCCGCGCTCCGGCTCGGGGCGTACCAGCTCGGCTACCTCGACGGGGTCCCGCGCTACGCGGCGGTGAACGAGTCGGTCGAGCTCGTCCGCCGCGCGCGCCTCGAGCGGGCGGTGCCGTTCACGAACGCGGTGCTGCGCCGGCTCGGCGACGGGATCGACGAGCTCATCGCCGCGCTGCCGGAGGGGCCGCTCAAGCACTCGTACCCCGACTGGATCTGGGAGACGTGGGTGCGCGACCTCGGCGAGGAGGAGGCGCTCGCCCTGATGCGGGCCCAGAACGAGCCCCCACCCGTCGCGATCAGACATGTCCAGGGTCTGGCACCGGACGGGGCCGCCCTGGACGTGCCGGGCGCCTACGAGGTCGAGCGCGTGGACGAAGCCGCGCTCGCGGAGGGGCGGATCTGGCCGCAGAGCCTGGGCTCCCAGCTCGCGGGGCTCGCCGTCGGCGCGGAGCCGGGCGAGCGCGTCCTCGACCTCTGCGCGGCGCCGGGAGGCAAGACCGCGATGCTCGCCGGCGACGTCGTCGCAGTGGAGCTGAACGAGGGCCGGGCGCGCGAGCTCGCGGAGAACCTCGCTCGCCTCGGCCGGGCCGACGTCCGAGTCGTCCAGGCCGACGGTCGCGCGCTCCCGCCGGAGTTGACGGGCTTCGACCGGGCGCTCGTGGATGCGCCGTGCTCCGGGCTCGGCGTGCTCGCGGCCCGCGCCGACCTGCGCTGGCGTTCCCGGCCCCTTCCCGACCTCCAGCTCGAGCTCCTGCTCGCGGCCGCCGAGCGGGTCCGGCCGGGTGGCACCGTCGTCTACTCCGTCTGCACGATCAACCGGGACGAGTCCGAAGGCGTCGTCGAGGCGTCGGGCCTCGAGGTCGTCCCGATCGAGGAATGGCCCCGGTACCGCCACCGACAGCGCCCGGAGTTCCTCCAGACCCTGCCGCACCTGCACGCGACGAGCGGCTTCTTCGTCGCCAGGCTCCGCGTCTAGCTCCGGCCGCGAGTCTAGGATCAGGCGATGGCCTGGAAGGACTGGGTGCGCACCGTGGAGAGTCGAGCCGTCGCTCTACGCGGCGGACTTCGCGAACCTCGGGGAGCAGATCCAGTACCTGCTGAACGCGGGCGCCCGGGTCTTCCACTTCGACGTCGGCGACGGGCACTTCGTCCCGCCGGTCACGATCGGGCCGGTCGTGCTCCGCTCGATCGCGCCGATCATCCACGCGGGCGGCGGGGTGATCGACTGCCATCTGATGGTCACGGACCCCGCCCACCACTTCCCGGAGCTCGCCCAGTCCGGAGCGGACAGCGTCACCTTCCATGTCGAGACGGTGGACGACGCCGGGATGACGATCGCGCAGGCCCGAGAGCACGGGCTCGGCGCCGGGATCGCGTTCAACCCCGGCACCGAGGTCGAGCGCGCCGCCGAGGCCGCGAACCTGGGGGCCGATCTCTGCCTCTGCATGTCGATCGTCCCCGGCTACTCCGGGCAGCCGTTCATGCCGGAGGCGCTGCCCCGGATCGAGCGGCTCCGCTCGCTCGTCGACTGCTTCGTCCAGGTGGACGGCGGCGTCGTCCAGGAGAACGTCCGCGAGGTGCACGACGCCGGCGCCGACCTGCTCGTCGTCGGGAGCGGGATCTTCGCGCGGGAAGACCTGCCGCGCTCCTACCGGCGCCTCGTCCAAGCGCTGGCATGAGCCTGGCCAGGGCGCTCGAGCTCGCCGAGGCGGCTGCGGGGCAGGCCTATCCCGAAACCGACGGTCGGGGCCGTCCTGGTCCGCGACGGCGAGGTCGTCGGAGAGGGCGTGACCGAGCCCGGCGGCCGGCACGGGGAGGCGGTCGCGCTCGACGAGGCCGGGGAGCGCGCCCGCGGCGCCACCCTCTACGTCACCCTCGAGCCCTGCACGCACCACGGCTCGACGCCGCCCTGCGCCGACGCGGCGATCTCTGCGGGTGTCGCGAAGGTCGTCGTCGGCGCCCGCGACCCCAACCCGGTCGCCGCCGGCGGGGTCGAACGGCTCCGGGAGGCGGGAGTCGAGGTCGAGCTCGCCGACTCGCCCGCCGCGCGCCGCCAGAACGAGGCCTGGCGCACCTGGGTCTCGCTCGGCCGCCCCTTCGTCACCTACAAGGCCGCGACGACTCTCGACGGGCGCGTGACGCTGCCCGGCTCGCGCTGGCTCTCGGGGGAGGCCTCCCGCCGCCGCGTCCACGAGCTCCGCGCCGCCTCGGACGCGGTCGCGGCGGGGATGGGCACCGTCCGCCTGGAGAACCCGCGGCTCGACGCGCGCGACGTCCCGGTCGTCCGCCAGCCCCGCCGGCTCGCGTTCGGCACGGGGCCGCTCCCCGAAGGCTCGGAGCTCGAGCTCCGCTCCGGGCCGCTCGTGGACGAGCTGCGCGCGCTCGCCGCCGACGGTGTCCAGTCGCTCCTCCTCGAGGGCGGGCCGACGCTCGCCGGGGCCTTCCTCCGCGGAGGCCTCGTCGACAAGCTCGCTCCTCTTCGTCGTGCCCGCGCTCTCGGGCTCCGGGCCCCTGCTGGTGGACGCGCTCGACGCCCCGCTCCCTCTCGCCGGGCTGGCCGCGATCCGCGTGGGGGAGGACGTCCTCCTCGAGGCGTACCTGCGCGAGCCGTGAGCGGCCGCCGCCTCCTCGCGCTCGATCTCGCCGTCAAGGCCGCGCTCGTCGCGCTCCTCCTCTTCGGCGCGTTCTCGGGCCTCGACCGCTTCGAGGGCAAGGCGATGCTCGGGCGGCTGCTCGCGTACCCGGTCGCCGCGCTCGTCGTTCCCGCGCGTGGTGGCTCTTCTTCCGGGACAGCCGCTATCCCTACGCGCTGGACATCCTGATCGTGCTGCCGTTCCTGATCGACACGCTGGGGAACGCGCTCGACCTCTACGACTCGGTCGGCTGGTGGGACGACGCCAACCACCTCGTCAACTGGCTGATCCTCGTGCTCGGCTTCGGCACCGCGCTCCTGCGGACGGCGCTCGCACGACCCGTCGTCTTCGGGCTCGCGCTCGGGTTCGGCGCCGTCACGCACATCCTCTGGGAGATCGGCGAGTACTTCGCCTTCATCCGCGACAACCCGGACGAGTACCGCACGGCCTACACGGACACGATCGGCGACCTCGCGCTCTCGCTGACCGGCTCGACCCTCGCCGCGCTCTCTTGCTCGTGACGGTGCTCTGGCGGCGCGGAGTAGCCTGAGCACGTGTTCACCGGCATCGTGCGCGAGCTCGGCGAGGTCGTCTCGGTCGAGGAGGAGGCAGGCGGGATCCGGCTCCGGATCGCCGCCCCGGTCGCCGCGGCCGAGGGCGGGCTCGGCGAGTCGGTCTCCGTCAACGGCGCCTGCCTGACGATCGTGGAGACGGACGGGGACGTGCTCGCCTTCCAGGCGGTGCCGGAGACGATGGCCCGGACGAGCCTCGGCTCGCTTGCGCCCGGCGGCCGCGTCAACATCGAGCCGGCGCTCCGCGGCGACCAGCAGCTCGGCGGCCATTTCGTCCAGGGCCACGTGGACGGAGTCGGCAGCGTCCGCTCCGTCGAGCCGGAGGGAACCGGCCGCCGGCTCGCGATCGACGCACCCCACGAGCTCCTCCGCCTCTGCGTCGAGAAGGGCTCCGTCACCGTCGAAGGCGTCTCGCTCACCGTGGCAGCCCTCGACGAGCGTGGCTTCGAGGTGGCGCTGATCCCGCACACCCTCGAGGTGACGACGCTCGGCGGCCTCGCCCCCGGCGACCCCGTCAACCTCGAGGCGGACGTGCTCGCGAAGTACGTCGAGCGGCTGCTTCCAGGCGCGCGCGGTTCCGAGATGCGCTAGAACCGCTGCACTTCGAGCGCAGGAGGAGGACCGATGAGCACGGACGGAGGCGACGCGAGGGCCGAGCGGATCGCGCAGGGCAAGGACGAGCTGCAGAAGTGGAACTGGGGCGCGTTTCTCTGGGGCGGGATCTGGGCGCTCGGCCACAAGCTGTGGCTGAAGGGGATCCTCGGGATCGTGCTCAGCTTCATCCCGTTCGCGGGCATCGGCGTCGCCGTCTGGTTCGGGATGAAGGGGAACGAGTGGGCCTGGGAGCAGGGGAGCTACTCGGGCAAGGACGACCTCCGCGCGAAGGAGCGCAAGTGGGTCGTCGCCTGGCTCCTGATCGTTCCCGCCCTGATCGTGCTCTACCTCGTGCTCGTCGGCGTCTGACCGCGTGAGGGTTACGATGGGGGTGTGACCACCACGCCCCTGCGGACTCCTTTCGCGACGATCGACGAGGCGATCGAGGAGATCCGCGCGGGCCGGATCGTCGTCGTCGTCGACGACGAGGATCGCGAGAACGAGGGCGACCTGACGATCGCGGCCCAGTTCGCGACGCCCGAGGCGATCAACTTCATGGTCACCCATGCGCGCGGGCTCGTCTGCCTCTGCCTGACCGAGGAGCGCTGCGACGAGCTCGGCCTGCGCCAGATGACCGAGCACAACGGGGCCGCCTTCGGCACGGCGTTCACCGTCTCCGTCGAGGCGCGCGAGGGGGTCTCCACCGGGATCTCGGCCCACGACCGCTCCCACACGATCCAGGTCGCGATCGACCCGACCTCGCAGCCCGCGGACCTCGTCCAGCCGGGCCACGTCTTCCCGCTGCGCGCCCGCGCCGGCGGCGTCCTCCAGCGCTCGGGCCAGACCGAAGCCGCGGTCGACCTCGCCCGCCTCGCGGGTCTCAACCCGGCCGGCGTCATCTGCGAGGTCATGAAGGACGACGGCACGATGGCCCGCGTCCCCGACCTCGTCCCGTACTGCGAGCAGCACGGCCTGAAGATGGTCACGGTCGCCGACCTGATCGAGTACCGGCGCCGCCACGAGCGCCTCGTCGAGCGCCGCACCACGGTGCGGATGCCGACGGCGCACGGCGAGTTCACCGCGGTCGCCTTCCACGAGACCCTGACCGGCAAGGATCACGTCGCGCTCGTCAAGGGCGACGTCGACGGTGCCGAGAACGTGCTCGTCCGCGTCCACTCCGAGTGCCTCACCGGCGACGTCTTCCACTCCCTCCGCTGCGACTGCGGCGAGCAGCTCGAGCTCGCGCTCCAGCGGATCGAGGCCGAGGGCGCCGGCGTCCTCCTCTACCTCGCCCAGGAGGGCCGCGGGATCGGGCTCCTGAACAAGCTGAAGGCCTACGAGCTCCAGGAACAGGGTCTCGACACCGTCGAGGCGAACCTCGAGCTCGGCTTCGCCGCCGACCAGCGCGAGTACGGGATCGGCTCGCAGATCCTGTCCGACCTGGGGCTGACCACGATCCGCGTCCTCACCAACAACCCGAAGAAGATCGCCGGGATCTCGGGCTTCGGGCTCGAGGTCGTCGAGCAGGTGCCGATCGAGGTGCCCTCGAACAGCGAGAACGAGCGCTACCTGGACGCGAAGCGCGACAAGCTCGGGCACGCCCTGGGCCGGAAGCTGCACCACCAGAACGTCCGATTCGAACCCGAGAGCTACGAGGGGGCCGAGGCATGAGCGAGCGCGAGGGCTGGCCGCAGGTGCCGGCGTTCGAGGGGACACCCGAGGAGAGCTCCGAGGCCGTCGAGGCCGCGCCGGAGGCCGACGCCAACGGCTCGGCACCCGTCTCCGAGCATGCCGCGGGCGCCTTCGTCGTCCCCGACGGCTACGGCGTGCTCGAGGGCACGCCGTCCGGCGCCCGCCGCTCGGTCGGGATCGTGGTCAGCCGCTTCAACGCCGGCGTGACGACGACGCTGCTCGAAGGGGCGCTCGAGGAGCTCGACCGCGCCGGGGTCGCCCGCGAGGCGATCACCGTGATGCCCGTGCCGGGCGCCTTCGAGCTGCCGCTCGCCGCGATGGCGCTCGCGAAGACGCGCCGCTACGCCTGCATCGTCGCCCTCGGGTGCGTGATTCGCGGCGACACGCCCCATTTCGACTATGTCGCCGGCGAGGCTGCGAGCGGGCTCCAGCTCGCCGCGCTCGAGACGGGCGTCCCGGTCAGCTTCGGCGTGCTCACGCTCGAGCGGGCCGACCAGGCCGACGAGCGGCTGGACAAGGGAGCGGAGGCCGTCCGCACCGGGCTCGAGATGGCGGACGTGTTCGCGCAGCTCCGCGCCGCGGCGTCCCGCTAGCTAGCAGCCCGCGTAGCCGTACTCGACGGCCTTCGCGCAGAACTCGTCCTCGCTCGCCGTGAAGAAGTGCCGGACGGTGCCGGGCTTGCGCACGTAGAAGAGGTAGTCGACGCTCGCCGGCCGGCCTGCGGCGCGGAGCGAGGGGAGGCCGGGATTCGTGATCGGCGTGGGCGGCAGTCCTTTGAACCTGCTCGTGTTGTAGGGCGACGAGCTGCGGAGGTGCGCACCGGTGAGCGGGCGCGTGCCCTGGACGCCGAGCCCGTACCGGAGCGACGCGTCGATCCCGAGCGGCATCCCGCGGTCGAGCCGGTTGTAGATGACCGCGGCGATCAGCCGTCGCTCGGCGTCGACTGCGGCCTCGCGCTCCACGAGCGACGCGACCGTCAGGATCTCGTAGGCGTTGTGCCCGCGCTTCGACGCGACGCGGGCGTCGACGGTGCGCCAGCGCTGCTCGAAGGTCGCGATCTGCCGCGCGACGAGGCTCGCCGGAGTGGTCGAGGGGAGGAACTGATACCCGGCCGGGAAGAGGAATCCCTCGACGCTCTTCCGTTTCAGGAAGCGCGCGAACGCGCGGGGCGGCGTCGCCCGTGCGGCCGCCGCGGCGTACCCCTTGCCCGACAGCACGGGCGTCACCTTCCGCTTCTCGATCGCGATCCGGCGGACGTGCGCGGCCTGGTCGGCCATCTGTCGCACCGACGTCCCCTCGGGGAAGATGATCCGCAGCACCGGGGCGGGGGCCGCGAGCGCACCTCCGGCGGGGAGGGCGAGCAGGACGGCGAGGATGAGCACGAAGCGGCGCATACGCGTTGTAAACGGTACCGGCGTTCCGCGCCTCCGGTCGCGCTCGGCGTGCTGCTAGACTCCGCCGCCGATGTCCAAGGTCTGCTCAGTCTGCGGGAAGAAGCCCTCGTTCGGGAACAACCGGAGCCACTCGATGGTTGCGACCCGGCGCCGCTTCGACCCGAACCTCCAGAAGATCCGCATCCTCGTCAAGGGCGTCAAGACGCGGGCGTACGTCTGCACCCGCTGCCTCAAGGCCGGCAAGGTCCAGAAGGCCGTCTAGCCCCGCCCGCAGCACCGCTCGGACGAGTCCCGCCGCGGCGGGACTTTGTGTTTCAGAAACACAAGCTCTCCCCCTCGCAACCTCCTGACGTGTCACGGCGTCTAACCTCGCGGCGTGGAGCGGGCTCACCTCACAGCCGAGTCGAGGCTCGGGCGGATCACGATCGCGACCGACGCGATCGTGCAGATCGTCGGCCACACCGCGGCGGAGTGCTACGGCGTCGTCGGGATGGCCGGCAAGGGGCTCAAGCTCCTGCGGCCTCGCGACCGGCTCAAGCAGGGGATCGAGGTCTCCGCCCGGGACGGTGGCGTCGCGCTCGACCTCTACGTCGT
The DNA here is from genome assembly GCA_963846665.1 of uncultured Gaiellaceae bacterium. GTDB lineage: Bacteria > Actinomycetota > Thermoleophilia > Gaiellales > Gaiellaceae > Gaiellasilicea. The sequence continues at coordinate 1,133,526 of CAWJWW010000002.1, read as the reverse complement.
CGTCGAGTACGGCCTCAACCTCGCCGAGGTCGCCGCGACCGTCCGCTCCCGGGTCGCCTACGAGGTCGAGCGGCTGACCGGGCTCACCGTCGTCGCCGTCGAGGTCCACATCCAGGACGTCCGGAGCTCGGCGTGAGCGGCGCCGCCTTCCCCGAGCTCGACCGCGCCAAGGAGCTCGCGCGCGCGGCGCTTGCGACGCTCGAGGCGAGCCGGCGCCGGATCGACGACCTCAACGTCTATCCCGTACCGGACGGCGACACCGGGACGAACCTGACCATGACTGCCCGCGCGATCGTGGAGGCGCTGGAGTCGTCCACCGCGGCCGACCGCGCCGGCGTGGCGAAGGAGCTGACGCGGGCCGCCCTGATGGGCGCGCGCGGCAACTCCGGCGTGATCTTCTCCCAGATCCTCCGTGGCGCCGCCGAGGTGCTGGGCGAGCCCGGCCCGATCGACGGCCGCAGGATCGGCCGCGCCTTTCGAGGCGCCAGCGACGCTGCCTATCGCGCCGTGCGGCGGCCGGTCGAGGGGACGATGCTCTCGGTGATCCGCGAGCTCGCCGAGGAGGGGGAGTCCTCGCGGAGCGCGTCGCTGGCGCCGACCGAGCTGCTGGCCCGGCTCGTCGAGCGGGGTGAGGACGCGCTCGCCCGCACTCCCGACCAGCTCGCCGTCCTCCGGGAGGCGGGCGTCGTCGACGCGGGCGGCGCGGGCCTGCTCGAGATCGTGCGCGGGCTCGCCGCCGCGCTCGCCGGTGAGCCGATCCCCCAGGCGCCGCCCGAGGACGCCCACGAGGCCGGGATCGAGGCGATCCACCAGGAGCTGTCGCCGTTCCGCTACTGCACCGTCTTCCTGATCGAGGGCGCGAACCTCGACGCCGCTGCGCTCGAGGAGACCCTCGACCGGATGGGCGACTCGCTCCTCGTCGTCGGCGACGAGTCGGCCCTGAAGGTGCACGTCCACACGGACGACCCCGGTAGCGCACTCGCGCTCGGGACGGCGCTCGGGACGATCGAGGGCGTCGAGATCGCGAACATGCACAAGCAGACCGAGGAGCGCTCCGAGCGGATCCTCGAGGGCGTGCCGACGCTCGAGACGGGGGTCGTCGCGGTCGTCCCCGGGGCGGGGAACCGCCGGCTCTTCGAGAGCTACGGCGCCGCCCGCGTGATCGAGGGCGGCCAGACGATGAATCCCTCCACGGCCGACATCGTCGCCGCGATCGAAGCGACCCCTGCCACCGAGGTGCTCGTCCTCCCGAACAACTCGAACGTGATCCTCTCCGCCGAGCAGGCGGCCCGGCTCGCCTCGAAGCCCGTACGCGTGATCCCGTCCCGCTCGGTCCAGGCGGGGCTCGCGGCGATCGTCCGGTACCTACCCTCGCTCACCGCCGTCGAGAACGAGGAGGCGATGGTCGAGGCGCTGGAGCAGGTGACGACGGGGGAGGTGACCGTCGCCTCGCGCGACGTGCAGCTGGACGGGATCGACGTCCGCAAGGGCTCCTACCTCGGCCTCGTGGACGGGAAGGCGGTGGCGTCCGCGCCCGACTTCGACCAGGTCGCCTGCGCCGTCGTCGACGGGCTGCTCGGCGAGGGACGGCACGTGCTGACGATCCTCACCGGTGCCGACGAGCCCGATCTCGCCGCACTGCTCGACGACGTGCAGGAGCGGCATCCGAACGTGGAGCTCGACGTCCAGCCTGGGGGCCAGCCGCACTACCCGCTCCTCCTCGCCGCCGAGTGAGGAATCCTGTCTAAGGTGGCTGGGTGGAGGCCCAGGCCCAGCCGATCCGCGTCCTGCTCGTCGAGGACAACGACGTCTTCCGGCAGGCGCTCGAGCTCCTGCTGGGGCTCCAGGAGGGGCTCGAGGTCGTCGGTGCCGTCGCCGAGGGCACTGCGGTCGTCGAGGCCTGCCGCGAGCTGCGCCCCGAGGTCGTCGTGATGGACTTCCGCCTCCCCGGGATGGACGGCGTCGAGGCGACGACGGCAGTCCTCGCCGAGTTCCCCGAGATCGCAGTCGTCTGCCTGACGGCGTCGGCGAGCCCGCGCGAGCTCGAGGCGCTCGCCGCCGCCGGAGCGGTGGCGTGCCTACGCAAGGACCAGGAGCTGGACGAGATCGTCGGCGCAGTGCGCTCGGCTGGAGGCAGGGCAGCGTGAGGCTGACCGCCGAGAACACCGCGATCGTGCTCGACTCGACCGCCGACTTCCCCGAGGCACAGGAGCGGTTCCCGAACCTGCGCACGGTGCCGCTCTACGTCCGCTTCGGCGAGGAGAGCTTCCGCGACTACGTCGAGCTCGACCCGCACACGTTCTACGAGCGGCTCCGCTCGGCGTCCGAGCTGCCGACGACCTCGCAGCCGACCCCGCAGGACTTCCTCGCCGTCTACGAAGAGCTCTCCGGCTACGAACGGGTCTTCTCGCTCCACATCTCCTCGCGGCTCTCCGGCACGTTCGGGAGCGCCTCGCTCGCGGCGCAGGAGGCGGGGCCGGACCGGATCCGGCTCGTCGACACCGAGTCCGCCTCGGTCGGGATCTCCATGCTCGCGCTCGGGATCCAGCGGCTGCTCGAGGCGGGGACGACCGACGAGGAGGTGGACGCGCTCGTCGCGCGCTACCGCGAGCGCGCCGGGCTCCTCTTCACCGTCGACACGCTCGAGTTCCTGGCGAAGGGCGGCCGGATCGGCCGTGCGAAGGCGCTCGCCGGCAGCCTCCTGAACGTGAAGCCGATCCTGACGATCACGGACGGCGAGGTCGTGCCGCTGACGCGCGTCCGGGGCCGCCAGAAGGCGCTGGAGGAGTTCCGGAAGCGCTTCGTCGAGGCGACGACCGAGGCAGGCGGCCTCCATGTCGGGATCGCCCACGCCGACGCGCCGGAGACGGTCGAGCAGCTGCGCGAGCTCGTGCTCGCGGCCCGGCCCCAGGCGGAGATCGACCTCGTCACGACGCTCGGCGCGGTCGTCGGCACCCACGCCGGCCCCGGCACGGTCGGCTTCTTCTTCGTCCAGGAGTGAGTCCGGCCGGACCCGCTGCCATACTCGGCCCATGAGCCGGCCCCAGCCCGGTTTCGCCAGCGTGGACCCGCCGCCGGACGGGTGGACGCCGACGCGAGGCCGCTTCCGCCCCGAGCGGCTCGACGCACCCGTCGAGACCCTCCCGGGCGTCGGCCCCGCGCTCCGCAAGCGGCTCGCGAAGCTCGGGCTCGAGCGTGCCGGCGACCTGCTCGAGCACCGGCCGCGCGACTACCAGCGCCCCGCGCCGCCGCGCCGGATCGCCGACCTCTTCGGCGAGGAGGAGGCGCTGATCGAGGCCGAGGTGATCCGCACCTCGGTCCGGCACGGGCGCGGCCGGCTGCGGATCCTGACCGCGCAGGTCACGGACGGGAGCGAGCAGATCGCGGCGACGTGGTTCAACCAGCCGTGGCTGCAGGAGAAGCTGACGCCGGGGACGCGCGTGCGCCTGCGTGGCTCGCGCAACCGCTACGGCTTCGCGGTCAAGTCGTTCGACCTGAACGGCGGCTCCGCGACGTCGGACTACGCGCCGATCTATCCCGCGAGCGAGGAGGTCTCGGCGGCGAAGCTCCGCGAGCTCGTCGAGGCGGCCTTGCCGCTCGTCCGAGACCGCCCCGACCCGCTCCCCGCCGCGCTCAAGGCCGAGCGCGGCCTGCCGCTCCGCGCCGACGCCCTGCACGCGCTCCACCGGCCCCGCTCGCTCGAGGAGGCTGAGCGGGGGAGGGCGCGGCTCGCGTTCGACGAGCTCCTCACCCTCCAGCTGGCGCTCGTGCGGCAGGCGGCCGAGCGCGAGGAGGCGGTCGCGGCCGCGCTGCCGCCGCCCGGCGAGCTGATCGCCCGCTACCGCGAGGAGCTCCCCTTCGAGCTGACCGAGCACCAGGAGGCCGCGATCGCCGAGCTCGACGCCGACCTCGCGCGCACGACGCCGATGCAGCGCCTGCTCCAGGGCGACGTCGGCTCCGGCAAGACCGTCGTCGCGCTCTACGCGCTCTTACGTGCGGTCGAAGTTGGCAGGCAAGGCGCGCTGATGGCGCCGACCGAGACGCTCGCCGAGCAGCACTTCCTCACGATCGAGGGGATCTGCGCCCAGCTCGGCGTCTCGTGCGCGCTCGTCACCGGCTCGACGCGCTCGCCCGACGCCGCGCTCGCCGACGTGCTCGTCGGCACGCACGCGCTGATCCAGGAGGGCTTCACCTTCCGCGACCTCGCCGTCGCCGTCGTCGACGAGCAGCACCGGTTCGGCGTCGAGCAGCGCTCCGCGCTCGCGGAGGGCCGCGGCCCGCACGTGCTCCACATGACCGCCACGCCGATCCCGCGCACGCTCGCGCTCACCGTCTACGGCGACCTCGCCGTCTCCGAGATCGCGAAGCCTCCCGCGTCGCGCAAGCCGATCGTGACCGCCTGGGTGACGGAGGAGCGGAGCTCGGAGGCGTACACGCGGCTCCGCGCCCACCTCAGCGAGGGCCGGCAGGCCTACGTCGTCTGCCCGCTGATCGAGGAGTCGCAGACGAGCGATGCACGCGCCGCCGAGCAGGAGGCGGAGCAGCTCCGCGCCGGCGAGCTCGACGGCTTCCGCGTCGGCTGCCTGCACGGGCGGCTGAAGCCGGCGGCGCGGCGCGAGCTGATGGCGCGCTTCAAGGCGCGCGAGCTCGACGTCCTCGTCGCGACGACGGTGATCGAGGTCGGGGTCGACGTCCCGAACGCGACGATCATGATCGTCCAGGAGGCCGACCGCTTCGGCCTCGCCCAGCTCCACCAGCTCCGCGGCCGCGTCGGCCGCGGGCGCCGAGCAGTCCTACTGCCTGCTGATCTCGCGGGCGAAGGAGGAGCTGACCGACTCCGCGCACGAGCGGCTCGAGGCCCTCGTCGCGACCACCGACGGCTTCGAGCTCGCGGAGAAGGACCTCGAGATCCGCGGCGGCGGCCAGCTCCTCGGCGCCCGCCAGTCCGGCCTCTCCGACCTCCGCTTCGCGCGGATCACGAAGGACCTCGGCCTGCTCCAGGAGGCGCGCGACGTGGCCCGGACGCTGCCGGCGGGGACGATGGAAGCCGAGGTCGAGGCTCTGCTCGGCACCGCCCAGCACCTCGGCGAGTCGTGATCCGGCCCTGTGGTATCATGTGGTCACAATGCTCCAGATGGGGATCCGCGAGCTCCGCGACACGCTGACGCAGGCGATTCGCCGCGTCCGCAACGGCGAGTCGATCGAGATCACCCATGATGGAAAGCCGGTAGCAGTTCTCTCCCCGCACAGGTCGGAGCACCTCGAGCAGCTCACCGCGGAAGGGAAGCTCTGGCCGGCACGGCGTCCGCCGACGTATCCGATCCCCGATCCCGTGCGGCAAACAGGGCCGATCTCGGCCAGTGAGGCTCTGGCTGACGATCGCGGCGACTGATCGACTGATCTACATCGACTCCTCGGCACTCGTGAAGCTCGCGGTGCGCGAGCCCGAGACGGCCGCGCTCCGGAGCTTCCTCGACGAACGGATGCCGGAACTCGTCAGCTCCGCACTCGCCGTCGTCGAGGTATTGCGCGCGGCACGACTCGCCGCGCCGGACGGCACGGGGGCTCGTCGTGCACGCACCCAGCTGGACGAGACCCGGCTCGTCGACCTCGACCGCGAGCTGCTCGAGACCGCCGTCTCCTGGACGTCGGCACGAGTTCGGGCCCTCGACGCGATCCATCTCGCCAGCGCGCTCCGCGTCCAGGCTCCGTCGATGATCGTCTACGACCTGCGTCTTGCGGAAGCCGCCGCGACGGCTGGGCTCGAGGTGCTGAGCCCGGGCGTATGAGGATCATCGCCGGAGACAAGCGAGGCGCCACGATCGCGGCGCCGCCCGGACTCGCGACCCGGCCGACGGGCGACCGCGTCCGCGAGGCCGCCTTCAACCTGATCGGCCCCGTCGACGGCGCGGCCGTGCTCGACCTCTTCGCCGGCTCGGGGGCGATGGGGCTCGAGGCGCTCTCGCGCGGGGCTGCCTCGGCGACGTTCGTCGAGTCCGACCGCGGTGCCGCCCGCGTGATCTCGGAGAACCTGGCCAAGCTGAAGCTGACGGGCGCGCGCGTCGCTGCCGAGGACGCGCTCTGGTTCCTGCAGCGCGAGCCGCGCGCCTACGACCTGATCCTCGTCGACCCGCCCTATCCCGACTGGGAGCGGCTCGAGCCGAGGCTCGCGGAGCTCCTGCCCACACGCCTCGCACCGGACGGCCTCCTCGTCGTCGAGACCGGCGCGCGCACCGAGCCGTCGCTTCCCCTGGCCCTGCGCACCTCACGGCGGTACGGTTCTGCGCGGCTCACGCTCTACAACCACCCATGAAGACGGCGATCTGCCCAGGTAGCTACGACCCGGTCACCCTCGGCCACGTCGACGTGATCACGCGCGCCGCTTCGATCTTCGACCGCGTCGTCGTCGGCGTCGTCGGCAGCCCGCGGCACAAGACGCCGCTGTTCGCGCTCGAGGACCGGGTCGCGTTCCTGAACGAGGCGTTCGCCGGGGTCGAGAACGTCGTCGTCGACGTCTTCTCGGAGCTCGTCGTCGAGTTCGCCCGCCGCTGGGACGCCCGCGCGATCGTCAAGGGCCTCCGCGTCATCTCCGACTTCGAGTGGGAGTTCCAGATGAACCAGCTCAACCGCCATCTCGCGCCCGAGATCGAGACCGTCTACGTGATGGCGAGCCCCCAGACCAGCTTCGTCTCCTCGAGCGGCGTGAAGGAGATCGCGGCCTTCGGCGGAACAGTGGACGGACTGGTGCCGGACGTCGTGGCGCGCCGACTCGCGGAGAAGTTCCCCGACGGCCACCCCGGTGCTCCGGAGAACCCCAGGGAGTGAGCAAACCCGAGTAGACTTCGGAGACGAAATGGACGTCCTGGTTCTCATCGACAAGCTCGACGACCTCGTGCACAACGCGAAGGCCGTGCCCCTGACCGATCAGGTCCGGATCGACCGCGAGGAGATCTACGACATCCTCGACCAGATGCGGGCGACGATCCCGGAAGAGATCAAGCAGGCCCGGTGGATCGTCAAGGAGCGCCAGGAGATGCTCGCCGAGGCGAAGCGGGAGACCGACCGGCTGATCGGCGAGGCGCGCGAGCAGGCCGTGCGCGAGGCCTCGCAGACCGAGATCGTCAAGCTCGCCGAGCGCCAGGCCCAGGAGATCGTGGACGACGCCCGCCGCCAGGCGCGCGAGACGCGGCTCGAGATGGAGGACTGGGCGGACGGGATCCTCTCGACGCTCGAGGTCAACCTCGACAAGTTCCTCACCGCGGTCAAGCGCGGTCGCGAGCGGCTGCACGAGCGGTCGCAGGAGACGGTGGTCGCCGGCGTCGGGCCCCGCGATCTCGACGAAGACTCGTACCTGTAGCGACCGTCGATCGAAACGGCTGATCGTCCCGAGCGCAGATCCGATTTGTGCTGCGCGCGCCGCGTCGTGATCCTGCCGTGATGGGGGAGACGGACGCACGCCGTCGCGTCCGCGTCTGGGTGGCGCTCGCGGCGGTCTACCTGATCTGGGGCTCGACCTATCTCGGGATCGAGGTCGCCGGCCGGACGATCCCGCCGCTGCTGATGCTCTCGGCGCGCTTCCTGATCGCCGGGGCGATGCTGTACGCGCTCGCGATCCGGCGCGGAGACCGCGTCGCCGACCGGCCCCGGCTCGTCCACTGGCGCTCGGCGCTCGTGATCGGCGGCGGGCTGCTCTTCCTGGGGAACGGCGGCGTCGCGCTCGCAGTCCGGGACGTCGCCACCGGCACGGTCGCGCTGATCGTCGGCTCGATCCCGCTCTGGTTCGCGCTCTTCGACCGCCTCTTCAACGGCGTTCGGCTCGCGCCCGTCGCGATCGTGGGCCTCGTCGTGGGCTTCGGCGGGATCGCGATCCTCGTCGAGGGCAACACCGGCGGCGGCCGGCTGACCGGCGTCGTGATCGTCCTCGTCGGCTCGCTCGCCTGGGCGCTCGGCACGCTCTACGCGCGCGGGGCGCCGCTCCCGCAGCGGCCGCTCGTCGCCGCAGCGATGCAGATGCTCGCCGGCGGGCTCCTGCTCGGGATCACCGGCCTCGCGCTCGGAGAGGGGAGCGAGCTCGACCTTTCGCGCCATCTCGGCCGACTCGCTGCTCGCCCTCGCCTACCTCGTGCTCGCCGGCTCGCTGATCGGCTTCACCGCGTACGTCTGGCTCGTCGGGAACGCCCCCCTGTCGCTCGTCGGCACCTACGCGTACGTGAACCCGGTCGTCGCCGTGCTCCTCGGCGCCGCGCTCGTGGGCGAGCCGTTCGGCTGGAGGCTCGTGCTCGCAGGCGGGCTGGTGATCGCGGCCGTCGGGCTGATCGTCAGCGCCACGCCTCGGCCCGCGCCCGCAGCACGGGCGTCCGTTACGCTCGATCCGTGACGCGTTTCCCGCTCCGGCGGCTCCGGCTCCGCTTCGGCGAGCAGCACAGCGACGCGGTCGAGATCGAGCTCCAGCCGTTCGAGCTCGGCGGCCAGCGCTATCTGCCCGTCCCGCAGGAGGTCGACGCCGCCCTCACGGTCACGCAGGCCAGCTCGGGGCACCTCTTCGAGCTCCGCTTCGAGGTGCGCCTGCACGGACCGTGCATGCGCTGCCTCGCCGACGCCGTCCTCGACGTCCGGATCGACACGCGTGAGTACCACGCCGCGAGCCCGGGCGAGGACGAGGAGCTCCGGAGCGAGTACGTCGTCGACGACGACCAGCTCGACCTCTCCGCCTGGGCTCGCGATGCGATCGCGACCGCGCTGCCGACCCAGATCCTGCACGCCCGGGACTGCGCCGGCCTCTGTCCGGTCTGCGGGAAGGACCTGAACCTCGAGCCGCACGAGCACGACGAGGTCTCGGCGGACCCGCGCTGGGGCGCGCTCGAAGAGCTGCGCGACCAGCTCTGAGCGCGCCCTGCCTCTGTTCGCCTTCTGTTCGCTGACCGACCTGTTCCGTTCGGACGTGTCCAGGGTCTGACCCTGGACACGTCCCTTGGGTACGATGCGGGCGGCGCTCCGGCGCCCCACCATGACGGACTGAACGAGCCCACCGACGCCCTCCGCGCTCCCCGTGAGCGCCCGTCCTCGTTCCCCTTCCCGTCCCGGAGGTACCGCTCGTGCGAGTCCAGCTCGCCGGCGCCTGCAAGGCGTACGGCGCTCATTCCGTCCTCGACCGCGTCGACCTGACGCTCGGCCCGCGCTCCCGGCTCGGGCTCGTCGGCCCGAACGGCGCGGGCAAGTCGACCCTGCTCCGGCTCCTCGCCGGGGTGGAGGAGCCCGACGAGGGCACCGTCACGCGCACCCCCGCCACGCTCACGGCCGGTTACCTGCCCCAGGAGCACGACCGCCGGCCGGGCGAGACCGTGCTCGACTACCTCGCGCGGCGCACCGGGGTCACCGCCGCGCAGGAGGAGGTCGAGCGGCACACCGCGGACTGGGATCCCGACGCCTACAGCGCCGCGCTCGAGCGCTTCCTCGCGCTCGGCGGGGGCGACCTCGAGCACCGTGCCCGGGGCGTCTGTGCCGAGCTCGGCCTCGACGTCGAGCTCGAGCAGCCGACCGAGACGCTCTCCGGCGGGGAGGCCGCACGCGCCGGGCTCGCCGCGATCCTGCTCTCGCGCTTCGACGTCCTGCTCCTCGACGAGCCCACCAACGACCTCGACTTCGACGGGCTCGACCGGCTGGAGCGGTTCCTCGACGGCTACGAGGGCGGGCTCGCGGTGGTCTCCCACGACCGGGCCTTCCTCGACCGGACGGTCGAGCGGATCGCCGAGATCGACCCCTGGACGAAGCGCGTCCGCGAGTGGGCGGGAGGCTGGAGCGAGTACGCGGCCGCGCGCGAGCTGGCCCTGGGGCGTCAGTACGCGGCGTTCGAGGGCGCGCAGGAGCGGCGCCGCGAGGTGGAGGCGCTCCTCGCCGCCCGCCGTTCGCAGGCGAGGGCAGGCGGGGCGATGGCCGACCGGCGCGGGACGAAAGCGCTCTCGGGGAAGGTCAGGCAGGCCGGCGCGCGCGCTCGAGCGGGTCGAGGACGTCGAGAAGCCGTACGAGCCCTGGGAGCTGCGGCTCTCGCTCGGCGTCGCCCAGCGCCCCGGCGACCTCGTCGTCGCGCTCGAGGGCGCCGTCGCCGTCCGGGGCGGCTTCCGGCTCGGGCCCGTCGACCTCGACCTCGCCCCGGGCGAGCGGCTCGCCGTCACCGGGCGGAACGGCAGCGGCAAGTCGACCCTGCTCGCCCTGCTCCTCGGCGAGCTCGAGCCCGCGGCAGGCCGGCGCGCCGTCGGGAGCTCGACCGTGATCGGAACGCTCGACCAGCGCCGCGGCGCCTACGACGGCTCGGAGCCGCTGCTCGCCGTCTTCCTCGAGCGAACGGGGCTGCCGGCGCTCGAGGCGCGCACCCTGCTTGCCAAGTTCAACCTCGGCGCGGACGAGGTCGGCCGCGCCTGCGCGACGCTCTCGCCCGGCGAGCGTACGCGCGCGACCCTCGCCGAGCTGATGGCCAGGGGCGTCAACCTGCTCGTCCTCGACGAGCCGACGAACCACCTCGACCTCGAGGCGATCGAGGAGCTCGAGTCCGCGCTCGCGGCCTACGAGGGCACCGCGGTCGTCGTCTCGCACGACCGCCGCTTCCTCGAGGCGGTCGCTCCGACGCGGGAGCTTTGCCTCTAGCGGAGCCCCCGATCCGCTACACTCCGCAGCCGCCGATGGCAGTCCCCAAGAAAAAGACTTCGAAGTCCCGCCGAGACAAGCGCCGTGCCCAGCACGGGATCGAGGCGCCGCGCGTGAACGTCTGCCCGACGTGCCATCAGCCGAAGCGCCCGCATCACGTCTGCCCGACGTGCAAGACGTACAAGGGCCGCGAGATCGAGCCGCTCCGCACGCCCGCTCCGTAGCCTTGGCGAGAGTCGCGGTCGACGCGCTCGGCGGAGACCGTGCCCCGGACGAGGTCGTCGCGGGAGCCCTGCTCGCCGCGCGCGACGGGATCGAGCCGATCCTCTTCGGCCCGGCCGGTCTCGACACCGGCGGTCTCCAGCTCGTGGAGACGACCGGCGCGATCGGGATGCACGAGAAGCCGGCCGAGGCGGTCCGGGCGAAGCCCGACTCCTCGCTCGTCGCAGCGTGCCGTGCCGTCGCCGATGGTGATGCCGACGCGGTCGTCTCCGCAGGGAGCACCGGCGCCATGCTCGCGGCGGGCCTGATCCACATCCGCCGCCTTCCCGGCGTGCTCCGGCCCGCGATCGCGGTCCCGATCCCGACCGAGCGCGGCCCCTCCGTCCTCCTCGACGCGGGCGCGAACGCCGACGCGCGGCCCGAGCACCTGGCCCAGTTCGGCGAGATGGGCTCGATCTTCGCCCGCGAGATCCTCCTGCTCGCCGAGCCCGAGGTGCGCCTGCTCTCGATCGGCGAGGAGGCCGAGAAGGGCAACCAGCTCACGCTCGAGGCCCATGCCCTCCTCGCCGCGAGCGACCTCCACTTCGCCGGGAACGCGGAGAGCCGCGATCTCCTCGCCGGCGCGGCCGACGTCGTCGTCTGCGACGGCTTCACCGGCAACGTGGCCCTGAAGCTGCTCGAGGGCACGATCGCGACCGTGCTCGACGCCCTGCGCGCCGAGATCTCCGCGAGCGCGGGCGGCAAGCTCGGCGGCCTCCTGATCCGGCCGGCGGCGCGGCGGCTGCGGGCGCGGCTCGACCCCGACACCTACGGCGGCGGCTACCTGCTCGGTCTGCGCGGCCTCTCCGTGATCGCGCACGGGAACTCGTCCCCGACGGCGATCGCCAACGCGATCAGGCTCGCGGCCCGCGGCGTCGAGGGCGGCGTCGTCACCCGGCTCGCGGAGCGCTTGCCGGAACGCCGTTCCGTGACGACTGTATGATCGTGCGCGCTCTGGGCCAACGGGGCGCAGAGGGCAAAAACACACCCAAGAGAGGTCGATGTGGCAGCGTCGCGTGAAGAAGTCTACGAGCGGGTCAAGGAAGTCCTGAGCGAGCAGCTCGGAGTCGACGATGCGGAGATCAACGAGGAAGCGTCCTTCCAGGAAGACCTCGATGCCGACTCGCTCGACCTCGTGGAGCTGATCATGGAGCTCGAGGATCAGTTCGGGATCAAGATCTCGGACGACGACGCGCAGAAGATCACGACCGTCGGGCAGGCCGTCGACTACGTCTCGTCCCACCAGTAGCGCGATCCCGACAGGCGACCCGGGTCCCTCGGGCGCCTGATCGACGCGCTCCCGCCGGAGCGGCTCGAGCACGTGTTCACGCACACGTCGTGGGCGGCCGACCGCGGCTCGTCCTACGAGCGGCTCGAGTTCCTCGGCGACAGCGTCCTCGAGCTCGCGATCGCCCAGGCGCTCTACGCGCGCTACCCGGACGCGCCGGAGGGGCGAGCTGGCGAAGATCCGCTCGCACGTGGTCTCGCGCCACAGCTGCGCGCTCGTCGCGCGCGACCTCGATCTGGGCGGCCGTCTCCTGCGGGAGGCGGCCGACTCGATCGCCCCCGACGAGCTGGCGCGGATCGTCAAGAGCCGGAACGTCACCGCCGCGCTGCTCGAGGCGGCGATCGCGGCGCTCTTCCTCGAGCACGGCTACGAGCCGATCGAGGAGGCGATCGTGCTCGCGTTCTCCGACCGGATCGACTACGCCTCGACGACGCACGTCGACCACAAGACGGAGCTGCAGGAGGCGCTCGCGAAGAGCGGCCGCTCCGTCTCGTACTCGGTGCTCGACGTCGAGGGGCCGCCGCACGACCGCCGCTTCGCCTGCGCCGCGCTCGTGGACGGGGAGGAGCTCGGCCGCGGCACGGGCCGGTCGAAGAAGGACGCAGAGCAGGCCGCCGCCAAGCAGGCGCTGGCGTCGCTCGGCGAGGGTTAGCCGAGCGGCAGGAGAGCATCGGGGCGGCGGCGTTTCGGCGTCGCCCCTCCGTCTCCTCCATCCGGGCTCCCGGCTAGCCTCGACCTCGTGCACCTGCGCTCTCTCCGCCTGCGCGGCTTCAAGTCGTTTCCGGACACGATCGAGCTGAAGCTCGAGCCCGGCGTCTCCGTGGTCGTCGGGCCGAACGGCTCCGGCAAGTCGAACGTGGCCGACGCGATCACGTGGGCGGCCGGCTCGCTGACCCCGTCCGAGCTCCGGGCCGACAAGCCGGACGACGTCCTCTTCAACGGCGCCGAGGGCCGCAAGCCGGCGGACGCGCTGCGAGGTCGAGCTCGTCTTCGACAACGCGGACGGCGGGCTTCGGCAGGAGCTCGACTTCTCCGAGGTCTCGATCGCCCGGCGCCTCCACCGCGGCGGCGAGGGCCAGTACCTCGTCAACAAGGCGCACGTCCGCCGCACCGATCTCGTCGAGCTGCTCGCCGACGTCGGCCTCGGCGGCTCGATGCACTCGATCGTCAGCCAGGGCAAGGTCGAGGCGGTGCTCGCCTCGAAGCCGGAGGAGCGGCGCGAGCTGATCGAGGAGGCGGCCGGGCTCGGCAAGTTCAAGCGGCGCAAGCACCGCGCCGAGCTGAAGCTGAACCGGGTCGCGATCCAGGTCGAGCGGGCCCTCGACGTCGAGGCGGAGGTGCGAAAGCGCCTGCGCCCGCTCGCGCTGCAGGCGACCGCCGCCGAGCGCGCCGAGAAGCTCGTCGACGAGATCGCCGGTCTGCGCGCCCGCGTCGCCCAGCTCGACCTCGAGGCCGCCGAGGCCCGGCGCGAGGCCGCCGAGGAGCGGAAGACCGCCTCCGGGCTCGGCCGTCGCGCCGCCCAGGAGCGGCTGCAGGCGCTGCTCGCCGAGCGGCAGGCGGCTGAGGAGGAGCTCGGAGACGCAGCCGGCCGTCGCGAGGCAGCGGTCAAGGCGCTCTATCGGCTCCAGGGAGCGAGCGAGCGCGTCGCCGTGCGTCGCGAGGCCGCGACGGCGCTGCTCGGGCGCCTGCGCGGCGAGGTGGGGGAGATCGAGGCCGCCGTTGCGGAGATCACGGACGAGAAGCTGCGGGCGCTCGAGCTCGCCGCGGGCGAGGCGACCGCCGCCGCCCGCACTGCCGCTGCGGCGAGCGGGGCCGGCGCCGAGCGCGCCCGCGCCGCGCAGGAGCGGCTCGCCGCACTCGAACGTGCCACTGCCGCCCGCGCCGAGGAACGGCTCGAGGCGCTCCGGGCCGAGCGGCAGGGGATCGAGACCGAGCTCGCCGACGTGGCCGGCGGCCGCGAGGGCGCCACGGCCGCGCTCTACCGGCTCGGCAGCGCTCGCGAGCGGATCGGGCTGCGCGCGGAGTCCGCGAGCGCTCTGCGCCAGCGCCTGCGGACGGAGCTCGTCGAGGCGGAGGCGATCGCGCGCCGGCCCGGCCCGTCGCCTGAAGACCTCGAGCGGCTCGCGAACGAGGCCACCTCGGCCGCCCGGGCCGCCGCCCACGAGCGCGACGACCTCGCGGAGCGCGCTGCGCTCGCCCGCGAACGGCTCGTTGCGCTGGAGCGCTCGCTGGCCGAGCGGGAGGGGATCCCGCCCGCCGCCCGCACGCTCGCCGCGGAAGGCATCCCGCTCGCGCTCTCGCTCCTCGACGTCGCCCCAGGCTCGGAGCGCTCGGTCGCCGCCGCCCTCGGCTGGCGGGCCTCGGCCGTCGTTGCCGACGACGCGGAGGCGGGTCTCTCGCTCCTTCGCCGTGCCCGCGACGCGGGCCTCGGCAGCCTGGCCGTGCTCGTCGGCCGCACGCCTGCCGATCGCGTCGCCGACCTTCCGGTCGTTCCGCTCGCCGACCTGCTCGCGGCGACGACGCCGTCCGTGACGGAGGAGGGCTTCGGCTACGACCCCGTCCGCGGCGAGCTCTGGTTCGCGGGCGAGACCGCCGAGGCCGTCCTGCTCGAGCTCGACGGCCGCCGGCGCGAGCTCGAGGCCGAGGTGGCCGAGCTCACCCGCGCCGCCGCCGGGGCAGAGTCCGCCGCCGGCGCAGCCGCCTCCGCTGCCGCGGAGGCCGAGGCCGCCTACGCCAAGGTCGCGCACCTCCGGGCGAAGCACGCCGTCGACCCCACCGTCCTCGCCAAGCTCGTGGCCGGAGCCGACCGGCTCGACGAGGCGCTGCTCGCAGCCGCAGCGGTCGCCTCCCGGCTCGAGGAGCCGCTCCGCGCCCGCGCCGAGGCCGGCTCCGAGCGCGCCTCCGCGCTCGGCAGCGAGCTCGCGCGCCTCGGGGCCGACGAGCACGAGGCGCGCCGTGTTGCCAGCCGCGCCAACGAGGCCGCCGCCGCTGCCGAGCTCGTCCGCGCCCGCCTGGGAGGCGCGGGCCAGATCCGGCTGCTCGAGGTCGCCGAGGTCGACAGGCACGACGTGGAACGCGAGGCCCGCGAGCTGACCGAGGAGGCCGAGCGGCTGGCCGAGCTCGCCGCCGAGGCGTCGGAGGCCGCCCGCGTCGCCGGGACCGCGGCCGCCGACACGGGCGCCCGCCGCACCTCGTCCGTCGACGCCGACCTGATCCGGCGGATCATCGCCGGGGCGGAGCGCCTGGACGAGACGCTCGCCGCCGCCGCCGACGCAGCCGTGCGGTTCGAGGCTCCGCTCCGCGCCCGCGTCGACGCGAACGCCACCCGCTCCGGCGAGCTCGGCGCAAAGCTGCGCGAGCTCGGGGCCGCCGAGGTGGAGCTGCGCCAGGCCGCCGAGGAGGCCGCCGGCCGTGCGACCGAGATCGAGATCGAGCTGACACGGATCGAGGCCGACGCCGGCGACGCCCGCCGCCGGCTCGCCGAGGCCGACGCCGAGCCCGCCGAGGGCGACGACCGGGTCGAGCTCGCCGCCCGGGTCGAGCGGCTCGAGGCCCGCCGGATCCAGCTCGGCCAGGTCAATCCGCTCGCCAAGGAGGAGTACGAGGCGGAGAAGGAGCGGCTGACGGAGCTCGAGACGCAGCGCGCCGACCTCGAGGCGAGCCTGAAGGAGCTGGAAGACCTCCGCAACGAGCTCGCCGAGACGGTCGAGCGCCGCTTCGGCGAGACCTTCGACGCCGTCGCCGCCCACTTCGAGGAGGTCGCCTCGACGCTCTTCCCCGGTGGCGAGGGCCGCCTGCGGATGGTCGAGCCCGAGGAGGAGGAGGGGAGAGATCGGGATCGAGGTCGAGCTCCGCCCCGCGGGCAAGAAGATCACCCGGCTCGGGATGCTCTCCGGCGGCGAGAAGGCGCTCGGCGCGATCTCGTTCCTGTTCGCGCTCTTCCTCGCGAAGCCGTGCCCGTTCTATCTCCTGGACGAGGTCGAGGCCGCGCTCGACGACGCGAACATCGGCCGCTTCGTCGACCTCCTCCGCCGCTACGCCGACCGGGCCCAGTTCATCGTGATCACGCACCAGAAGCGGACGATGGAGGCCGCCGACGTGCTCTACGGCGTCACGATGGGCGGCGACGGCGTCAGCCAGGTCGTCTCCCGCCGCCTCCCGCGCGACACCGCGGTCGCAGCGACCGCCTGACCCGGCAGTCGCCGGTCCAAAGGCCGCCCGGGGCCAGGGACTTTGTGTTGCAACAACACAAGCTCGACTCGGGCGAGCAACGCAGCGGGAGGACGTGAGCTTGTGTTGTTGCAACACAAGCTCGGTCGTTCCAGGGCGCTACCCTCCCGCGATGGCCAGATCGTGGGCAGAGCTGCTCGGCGACGCCGAGGGGCCGCAGGAGAGCGCGGAGCAGCGCGAGGGCTTCTTCGGGCGCCTGCGCGACTCGCTCGGCAAGAGCCGGCGCGCGCTCACGGGCGAGCTCGCCGCCGCGACCTTCGACCCGGGCAACGAGGAGGACTGGGAGCGGCTCGAGGAGGCGCTGATCCGCGGTGACGTCGGGGTCCGGGCGACTGCGGAGCTGATCCGCCGCCTGGAGGCCCGCGGCGAGCTCGGCGACCTCGGCGAGGCGCTCGCGGAGGAGATCGCCGACCTGCTCGGCGAGCCCGCGACCCTGAACATCGCCGCGAAGCCGAGCGTGATCCTCGTCGTCGGGGTCAACGGCACCGGCAAGACGACGACGATCGGCAAGCTCGCCCAGAAGCTCCGCGAGCACGACCGCAGTGTCCTCCTCGGGGCCGCCGACACGTTCCGTGCTGCCGCCGAGGAGCAGCTCGAGATCTGGGCGAAGCGGGCGCAGGCCGACTTCGTCGGCGCCGCGCACGGCGCCGATCCCGCCGCCGTCGCCTACGACGCCGTCGAGGCGACCCGGGCGCGCGGCCACGACGTCGCGATCGTCGACACCGCCGGCCGGCTCCACACCCAGTCGAACCTGATGGAGGAGCTCGCCAAGGTTCGCCGCGTGATCGAGAGCGCGGCTCGAGGGAGCCCCGCACGAGACGCTGCTCGTCGTCGACGCGACCACGGGCCAGAACGGCCTCCAGCAGGCGCGGCTC
Source organism: uncultured Gaiellaceae bacterium (assembly GCA_963846665.1). Taxonomy (GTDB): domain Bacteria; phylum Actinomycetota; class Thermoleophilia; order Gaiellales; family Gaiellaceae; genus Gaiellasilicea. The sequence goes on along the minus strand of CAWJWW010000002.1, from coordinate 1,116,231 downwards.
TTCGGCGAGGCCGCCGGCGTCACCGGCGTCGCGCTGACGAAGCTGGACGGCTCCGCGAAGGGCGGAGTCGCGGTCGCGATCGCCTACGAGCTCGGCCTGCCCGTGAAGCTGATCGGCGTGGGGGAGGGGCTCGACGACCTCCGCCCCTTCGATCCGCACGACTTCGCGCGCGCCCTGGTCGCGGGCTAGCCCCCTCTACACTGTCGAACGGTGTTCGACACCCTCTCAGACAAGCTCCAGGCGACCCTCGGCGACCTCCGCGGCAAGGGTCGGCTCGACGACGAGCAGATCTCGAAGGCGATGCGCGAGATCCGGCTCGCGCTGCTCGAGGCCGACGTCAACTTCCAGGTCGTCAAGGACTTCGTCGCCCAGGTGCGCGAGCGCGCGACCGGCCAGGACGTGCTCAAGAGCCTGACCCCCGGCCAGCAGGTCGTGAAGATCGTGCACGAGGAGCTGACCGCGCTGATGGGCTCGGGCGGCTCGCGGCTCGCCTTCGGGAAGCCGCCGACCGTGATCCTGATGGCCGGCCTCCAGGGCTCGGGCAAGACGACGACCTCGGCGAAGCTCGCGCTCCACCTGCGCAAGGCGGGGAAGAAGCCGGCGCTCGTCGCCGCCGACCTCCAGCGCCCTGCCGCGATCGACCAGCTCGAGCAGCTCGGCCGTCAGATCCAGATCCCGGTCTACCGCAAGGACACGCAGGATCCCGTCGAGGTCGTCCGGTACGGCCTCCAGGCGGCGGCGAGTGCCGGCAACGACGTCGTGATCGTCGACACCGCCGGGCGGCTTCACGTCGACGAGGCGCTGATGGACGAGCTCGTCCGCGTCCGCGACGCCGCGAAGCCGATGAACGTCCTCCTCGTCCTCGACGCGATGACGGGCCAGGAGGCGGTCAACGTCGCCGAGGCATTCCAGGAGCGGGTCGCCTTCGACGGCGTCGTCCTGACGAAGCTCGACGGCGACGCGCGCGGCGGCGCTGCACTCTCCGTCCGCCAGGTCACCGGCAAGCCGATCAAATACGTCTCGGTCGGCGAGAAGCTCGACCAGCTCGAGGAGTTCCATCCCGACCGGATGGCGAGCCGGATCCTCGGGATGGGCGACGTGCTGACCCTGATCGAGAAGGCGGAGGCCGCGGTCGAGGAGGACGAGCAGGAGGCGATGGAGGCGCGGATGCGCGCCGGCCAGTTCACCTTCGACGACTTCCTCTCCGCCCAGAAGATGCTGAAGCGGATGGGGCCGATCCAGGGCGTCCTCAAGATGATCCCGGGGCTCGGCAACCAGCTCAAGGACGTGGACATCGACGAGCGCCAGCTCGCCCGCGTCGAGGCGATCGTGCTCTCGATGACGCCGCAGGAACGGCGGATGCCGCACCTGATCAACGGCTCCCGGCGGCAGCGGATCGCGGCGGGCAGCGGGCAGACGATCCAGGACGTCAATAAGCTGCTGACCGCACGAAAGCAGATGGAGAAGATGATGAAGCAGATGGGCAAGGGCAAGATGCCCACCCTTCCGCAGCAAATGACCAAGGCTGGACGGAGGTAAGAGAGTGGCAGTACGGATGAGGCTCACACGCGTGGGCTCCAAGAAGAACCCGATCTACCGGGTCGTCGTCGCCGACTCGCGCAGCCCGCGCGACGGCAAGTTCATCGAGATCATCGGCCGGTACAACCCGCAGACCGATCCCTCGACGATCGACCTCGACGACGCGAAGGTGCAGGAGTGGCTCGCGAAGGGTGCGCAGCCGTCGGACGCGGTGGCGAAGCTGATCAAGGCTGCCGGCAAGACCGAGGCGTAGTGGCCGAGCTCCTGGAGTGGCTGGCGCGCCAACTCGTCGACGACCCCGACGCCGTCCGCGTCGAGGAGGTCGAGGAGGACGACACGGTCTACCTGCAGCTGACCGTGGCGCCGGAGGACCGCGGCAAGGTGATCGGCCGGCAGGGACGGCTCGCGCGCTCGCTGCGGACGATCGTGCGCGCGAGCGCCGCCCGCGAGCGGCACCGGATCGTGCTCGAGATCGTTGAGTAGCGAGGAGCGCGCCCCCGACGAGCGGGTGCAGGTGGGCCGCGTCGGGAGACCCCACGGCGTCGACGGCTCGTTCTTCGTCGAGGAGCCGTCCGAGGCGGAGGGGCGCTTCGCCCGCGGCGCGCGGCTCTGGGTCGACGGCGCCGAGGCGGAGATCGTGGTCTCGAAGCGTGGCTCGGGCGGTCGCCCGGTGCTCAAGCTCGACCGTCCCGTCACGCGGGGCACGAGCCTGTCCGTCCCGCTCGAGGCGCTGCCCGCGCCGGAGGAGGACACCTACTACGTCTTCCAGCTCGTCGGGCTCGCCGTCGTGGAGGACGGCGGGCGCGCGCTCGGTCGGGTGGTCGAGGTGCACAACGGGCCGGCGAACGACTCGCTCGAGCTCGAGTCCGGATTGCTCCTGCCGCTCGTGGGTGCCTGTGTCCTCGACGTCGACCTCGCAGCCCGGCGCATCGTGGTGGCGCGGGGCTTCGCCGACGACGAGTAACCTCATCGAGCTTTGCGTCTCGACGTCTTCACACAGGTTCCGCACGCCTTTGCGTGGATGACCGAGCAGCGGCCGCTCGCGGCCGTCCTCGGGGACGAGCTCGAGCTGCAGCTCTTCAACTACCGCGACTCGACGCCGTTGCGTTCCGGCCAGGTCGACGACGACCCGTACGGGGGCGGGGCCGGCATGGTGCTCCGCGTCGACGTGGTCGCGGCTGCGCTCGACGCGGTCTACGGGGGCGAGTCCGCCGCGCCGCGTGATCGCGCTGACGCCACAGGGACGTCCGCTGACGCAGGCCGTGGTCGAGGAGCTGGCGCAGGAGGAGCACGTGACGCTCCTCTCCTCGCGCTTCGAAGGCTTCGACGAGCGGATCGTCACCCACCTCGCCTCCGACGCGATCTCGATCGGGCCGTACGTGCTCTCGGGCGGCGAGCTGCCTGCGATGGTGCTGCTCGACGCGATCGCGCGCCGGCTTCCCGGGGCGCTCGCCGAAGGCTCGGGCGAGAACGAGAGCTTCTCCGCCGCGCTCGAGGGCGGGCTCGAGTATCCGCACTACACCCGCCCGGCCGAGTTTCGCGGCTGGGCCGTCCCGGAAGTCCTGCTCTCCGGCGACCACGGCCGGATCGAGGCGTGGCGTCACGAGCAGAGCCGGACGAGGAACCTGACCCCGTGAGCGACTACTACGCCACGCTCGGCGTCCGCCGCGACGCCTCTCCGGCCGAGATCGAGGAGGCCTACCACCGCGAGTCGGGCGACACGTGGAGCGAGGAGCGCCAGGGCGAGCTCTCCACCGCCTACGGGACGCTCGCCGACCCCGACCGGCGCGCGCGCTACGACCACTGGCTGAACGGCGGCCACCCTGCTCCGGCGGCACCCGCCAGGCCGGCGCACGAGTTCCACTCCCGCAACCCGGTCGACCGGCTGACCCGCGGCCTCCCGCACGGCTGGCGGGTGACGATCGACTGGATCGTGACGATCGTCGGGGCGATCGCGATCGTGCTCGCGATCAAGGCCTGGGTGGTCAACCCGTACCGGATCCCGAGCTCGTCGATGGAACCGACCCTGCACTGCGCGACTCCAGCGAACGGCTGCGAGGCGCGCTTCTCCGACCGCGTGCTCGCGAACCGGTTCGTCTACCACTTCCGGGAGCCGAAGCGCGGCGACATCGTCGTCTTCCAGACGCCGCCCGCCGCCCAGATCCGGTGCGGCGCGGGCGGGACGTTCGTCAAGCGCCTGGTCGGGCTGCCCGGCGAGCGGCTCGAGCTGCGGCCGCAGAAGGGGCTCTCGTACGTCTACATCGACGGGAAGCGGCTACCGGAGCCGTACATCCAGCAGACCCGGCGCGACTCCGGCGGGCCCGAGACGTTCGTGATCCCGCAGGGGCAGTACTTCATGATGGGCGACAACCGCTCGCAGTCGTGCGACTCCCGCGAGTGGGGGACCGTTCCCCGCGCGAATCTGATCGGCAAGGTCTTCGCGACGTACTGGCCGCCGAACCGGATCTCCTTGCGCTAATATCCACCCCCGGCCCGTCGGGCCGCCCTTTCCATGAGCACGATCATCCAAAGCATCGAGCAGCGCCAGCTGCGCCAGGACGTCCCGCTGTTCAAGGCGGGCGACACCGTGCGCGTGCATTTCCGCGTGATCGAGGGCACGCGTTCCCGGATCCAGGTCTTCGAGGGGATCGTCCTCAAGCGCCAGGGCTCCGGGTCACGCGAGACCTTCACCGTGCGGAAGCAGTCGTTCGGCGTCGGCGTCGAGCGGACGTTCCCGGTGCACTCGCCCAAGATCGAGAAGATCGAGGTCGGCGCGATCGGCGACGTCAACCGCGCGAAGCTCTACTACCTCCGCGGCAAGGTCGGCAAGAAGGCCCGCGTCCGCGAGCTTCGCCCCGGCGCCGGCAGCACCAAGCTGGCGAAGGCCCAGGCTGCGCTCGAGGCCGCCCAGGCAGCGGCCCAGGCGGCTGCCCAGGCCGAGGAGACCCAGGCCGAGGAGGCCCAGGTCGAGGAGACCGCGCCGGTCGTCGTCGACGAGGGCACGGTCGTCGAGGAGGCTCCGGTCGAGGCTGCTCCCGAGGCTGAAGCTGCTTCGGAGGCCGAGGCTGCTCCGGAAGCAGAGGCCGTGGCGGAGGAGACTCCCGCCGACGAGCCCGCCGAAGACGCACCCAGCGCGTAACCAGCGCGCAAACTGCGACACATTCGTTTCACCGCCGTGACAGAGCCGTCGCGCGGCAGGGCTATCCTCGACGCGTGGCGCGCAACTCCGGCCAGCGACTCCTCTCCTACGACCGCAGGCTCGGCGCCCGTTTCGTCGCGGGAGCGGACGAGGCCGGCCGCGGCTCGCTCGCCGGGCCGCTCGTCGTGGCGGGGGTGCTGCTCGACTACGACTGCCTGCGCAACCACCGCGTCCGCCCGCTCGCGAGCCTGAACGACTCCAAGCAGGTCTCCCCGGCCGAGCGGGACGAGCTCTACCGCGCCGTCGTGTCCTGCGCGACCCGGATCAGCATCCGCGTCGTCTCCGCCTCCGACATCGACCGGAACGGCCTCCACCGCTCGAACCTCTGGGGGCTCCGGTCGGTGCTCTCCGACCTGTCGCCCCCCGCCGAGGCGTGCCTGGTCGACGGCTTCCGGCTCGGGCCGACCGCCGTACCGCACCGGGCCGTCGTCGACGGGGACACGAAGAGCGCCGCGATCGCGGCCGCGTCGATCGTCGCCAAGGTGACGCGCGACCGGGCGATGCGCCGGCTCGACGCGCTCTTCCCGCAGTACGGCTTCGCGCGCCACGTCGGCTACATCACGCCGGGGCACGCGGCCGCCGTCCGCGCCCACGGGCCGTGCCCCCAGCACCGCCGCTCCTTCCAGGCGCTGTGTTACGGCGAGCAGCCAGCCGCGGCCTGAGTGCCGGCCGGCCGAGTACCGCCCGTGAGGGCCGGCGGGCGGAGCGGCTCGTCGAGCGCCACTACCGCCTCCGGGGCTACCGGGTGCTGGGCCGGAACGTCTGGGCCGGCGGGAACGAGCTCGACCTGATCCTCCGGCGCGGCCGCTCGGTCGTCCTCTGCGAGGTCAAGGCCAAGTCGGGCGACCGGCTACGGGCATCCGCTGGAGATGGTCGGCGCGGAGAAGGTGCGCCGGCTCCGCCGGGCGGCCGAGAGCTGGCTCGCCGTCCACCCCGAGGCGCTGCGCCTCGACCTCCGCTTCGAGGTCGCCGCCGTCTCGGCGGGGCGCGTGACGCGGCGTCCGCTCGAGATCCTGGACGACTAGCCGGTCGCTGCGGGTAGAATTCGGGCTGCCGGGAGGCACTATCCCCGAACGGGCGCACTCGTCAGAACGGCTTCGGCCCGGGTGCGCCGGCCACTTCTTCCCAGGAGTGGCGGGAGAAACTTCCGGCTGAATCCCACGCAACGTCATTCAGCCGGAAAGGAACACCCACACCACCATGTCGATCACCCGTACACGCATCGGCACCCAGGCCCGCACCGTCGCGATCCTCGCGGGGCTGTTCGCGCTCCTGATCGGGCTGGGCTACGTCTTCGGCGGCTCCGGCGGGCTCATCCTCTTCGCCGGGATCGCCGTCGTCTTCAACCTGGTCATGTTCTTCTTCTCGGACCGGCTGGCGCTGAAGGCGAGCAAGGCCCGCCCCGTCGAGCGGAGCGAGGCACCCGAGCTCTACCGCGACATCGAGGAGCTGGCGGCCAAGGCCGGGCTGCCGATGCCGTCGCGTCCACCTGATCCCGTCCGAGCAGCCGAACGCATTCGCGACGGGCCGGAACCCGAAGCGCGCGGCCGTCGCCGTGACCGAGGGGCTCCTGCGCAACCTCCCGCGCGACCAGGTGCGCGGCGTCCTCGCCCACGAGCTCGCCCACATCAAGAACAGAGACATCCTCGTGACCACGATCGCCGCGATGATCGGCGCCGCGATCGCCGCGATCGCGAACATCCTCCAGTTCTCGATGATCTTCGGCGGCGGCGACGACGAGGACAACAACCCGCTCGGGATCGTCGGCGTGCTCGTCGCGGTGATCGTCGCTCCGATGGCGGCGATGATCCTCCAGCTGGCCGTCTCGCGCCAGCGCGAGTACCTCGCGGACGCGACCGGCGCCTCGTTCCTCGGAGAGGGCCGCCCGCTCGCCGAGGCGCTTGCCAACCTCGAGCGCGGCACGAGCGCGATCCCGATGAACGTCAACCCGGCGACCGAGGCGCTCTACATCGCCAATCCGCTCAAGCGGGGCGGGATGGGCGCCCTCTTCTCGACGCACCCGCCGATGGCTGAGCGGATCCGCCGGCTCCGCGAGCTCGACGCCGCGAACGGGATCCACTACTAGCCGAATCGAGGAATCCGCCACGCCCGGGCGAAGTCCCGGGCGTGGCGACGCAAGCGGCTCTCTACAGCGACCTCGACCTCGAGCTCTCGTGGTCCGAGCAGGAGCTGCCCGAGCGGGAGCGGACGAAGCACGTCCACCGGCTCCATCCGTACCTCGGCAAGTTCGTCCCCCAGCTCGTCGAGGCGCTGCTGACGCGGTACGTGCGCCCGGGCGGGCGGGTGCTCGATCCGTTCGGCGGCTCGGGGACGACGCTCGTGCAGGCGCTCGAGTCGGGCTACGACGCAGTCGGCGTGGACGTCGCCGCGTTCAACGCGCTTCTGATGCGCGTCAAGACCGCCGACCACGACCTCGCTGCGCTGGAGGAGGACGTGCGCGCTGCGAGTGCGAGGCTCGGCAGCTCGCGCGCCGTGCCGCGCGGGTACGTCGCCGAGTGGTTCGCGCCCCGGGCTGCAGCCGAGCTGCTCCACTTCCGGAGCGGGATCCCCGGCGCTGTCCACCCGGACGTGCTGCGCGTCGTCCTCGCCCGCGCCGCCCGCTCCGCGCGGCTGACGGCCCACTACGACCTCGAGTTCCCGCGCGCGCCCCAGGTCGGCGAGTACTGGTGCCACAAGCACCGGCGCACCTGCCGGCCGGTCGAGACCGCGAACAAGTTCCTGCAGCGCTACCTCACGGACACGCTCGCCCGGATCGGCGCCTTCGCGGATGTCCGCGATCCGCGTCGCGCCGCCGTCGTGCTCCACGGCGACGTGCGCGAGGTCGAGCTGGGCGGGCCGTACGACGGCGTCGTCACCTCACCGCCCTATCCGGGTCTGATCGATTACCACGAGCAGCACCGCTACGCCTACGAGCTCCTCGGTCTCGACGACCGGCGCGAGCGGGAGGTGGGCGCGGCGGCACGCGGGACGAGCAAGGCCGCGCTCGAGGAATACACGGCCGGGATCGCGGCTGTGCTCGGCCGCGTCGGCGAGGTGCTCCGGCCGGGGGCGCCCGTCTGCATCGTCGTCAACGACCGCCGCGACCTCTATCCGGAGATCCTGCGCCGGTCGGGGCTGACCCTCGCCGACCGGCTGGAGCGGCACGTCAACCGGCGCACGGGCCGCCGTGCGGGCGAGTACTACGAGTCGATCCTGATCTGCACGAAGTCCTGACGAAGCGGTAGCTCCTCCGTTGCAGGCTGCCGCCTAGCGTGGGACGGTGCTCGCCCGGTCTGTCACCCACGCGCTCGTCGGCCTCGAGCCGCGGCGCGTCGAGGTGGAGGCGCATCTCGAGCGCGGCGTTCCGGCCTTTGCGATCGTCGGGCTGGCGGACAAGGCGTGCTCGGAGGCGAAGCACCGCGTCCGGAGCGGGATCGCGTCCGCCCAGCTCGAATGGCCGCTCGACCGGCGAATCACCGTCAACCTCGCACCGGCAGGGCTGCGGAAGGAGGGGTCGGGCTTCGACCTCTCGATCGCGCTCTCGGTTCTGGCCGCGTCGAACCAGATCCCGTCCGAGCGGCTCGCCGAGCATGCCGCGGTGGGCGAGCTGGCGCTCGACGGCCGGATCCGGCCGGTACGAGGCACCTTCGCCGTCGCCGAAGGTGCGCGCTCGCTCGGTCTCGACCTGATCCTGTGCGCCCCCGAGTCGGCGACGGAGGCCGCGCTCGCGGGGGTGGAGCCGATCCCCGTCCGTCACCTCGCCGAGGCCGTCTCCTACCTCCGCGGTGAGCTGCGGCCGCCGCCGCTCGAGCCGCCGGTCGAGTGCGACGAGCCCGATGCCCCCGACCTCGCGGACGTGCGCGGCCAGGAGCGCGCCCGGCGCGCGCTCGAGCTCACCGCCGCAGGCGGCCACAACCTGCTCCTCGCCGGGCCGCCGGGAACGGGCAAGACGATGCTGGCCCGCCGGCTGCCGGGGATTCTCCCCGCCTGACGACCGGCGAGGCGCTGGAGGTGACCCGGATCCACAGCGTCGCCGGTCTGCTCTCGCCGGAACGGCCGCTCGTCCGGATGCCCCCGTTCCGCGCGCCGCACCACAGTGCGTCGACCGCGGCGATCGTCGGCGGCGGCCCCGGTCCGCGTCCCGGAGAGGCCAGCCTCGCGCACAACGGCGTCCTGCTGCTCGACGAGCTGCCGGAGTTCCAGCGGCCCGCCCTCGAGGCGCTCCGCCAGCCGCTCGAGGACGGGGCGATCGCGATCGCCCGGGCAGCCGGGCAGGCGCTCTTCCCGGCGCGGTTCCAGCTGCTCGCGACCATGAACCTGTGCCCCTGTGCGGGGCGAGGCGACCCGGCTGCGGAGTGCTCGTGCTCGCCCCAGCGGCTCGCCGCGTTTCGCGACAAGCTCTCCAGGGCGCTGCTCGACCGCTTCGATCTCGTCGTCACGGTTCCGCGTCCGCGAGCGGCTGAGCTTGCGGCAGGGCCTTCGGAGGCGTCCGGGCCGGTCCGGGAGCGGGTGGCCGCTGCCCGCGAGCGCCTACGGGCCGAGCCGCCGCGCCGGACGCCGGCGGCGGACGATCTGCTCTCCCGTGCCGTCGAGCGCCTCCCGCTCTCGGGGCGGGGGCGGGCGAGGGTCGGGCGGGTCGCGAGGAGCGCGGCGGCACTCGCGGGCTCGGCGACGGTCGAGCCCGAGCACGTGGCCGAGGCGCTGGCGTACCGGTCGCCGAAGGAGCTCGCGGCATGAGCGAGCTCGCGCTCGCCTGCTTCGCGGCGGCGACCGAGTCGCACCTGGTCGACGAGCCGAAGAGCGCGAGGTTCGCCCGTTTCAAAGCCTCGTTCGACCCGGTGGCCGAGTTGGCGCGCCTGCGGACGCTCGGCCTGCGGTTCCTGGGCCGGAGCGAGGCGGGCTTTCCGTCCCTCCTCGCGGCGATCCACGACCCACCGCCCGGGCTCTTCGTGCGCGGCGTCGGCGACCCCGAGCTGCTGGCCCGTCCGGCGGTCGCGATCGTGGGCGCACGCGCGTGCTCTCCGTACGGCCGGCAGGTCGCGCGGCGGCTCGGACGCGAGCTCGCCGCCGCGGGGCTCGTCGTCGTCAGCGGGCTCGCGCGCGGGGTCGACGGCGAGGCTCACCGCGGGGCGCTCGAGGCAGGCGGGCCGACCGTGGCCGTGCTCGGCTGCGGGATCGACCGCGACTACCCGGCGGCACACCGGCCGCTGGCGGCGGAGATCGCGGCGTCGGGGTTGATCGTCTCGGAATACGCCCCGGGGATCGAGCCGGCACCCTGGCGCTTCCCGGCGCGGAACCGGATCGTGGCCGGTCTCTGCCGGGCGACCGTGGTGGTCGAGGCACGCGAGCGCAGCGGGGCGCTGATCACGACCGACCTCGCGCTCGACGAGGGCAGGGAGGTATTCGCCGTGCCGGGAGAGATCACGTCTGCGCTCTCCGCCGGCCCGAACGCCCTGCTCCGGCTGGGCGCGACGCCGTGCACCGGGGCGGCGGACGTGCTCGAGGCGTTTGGGCTCGAGGTTGCCGTAGCGGTGCCCGCGGACGTGGGGGAGGCCGCCGGGCGGGTGCTCGAGCAGGTGCGCGGCTCGGCGGCGAGCCCGGACGAGCTCGCACGGGCGACGGGGCTGCCGGCCGGGGAGCTCGCGGCAGCGCTCACCGAGCTCGAGCTGGCCGGGGCCGTCGTGGTCGAGGAGGGGGTGGTGCGAGCGGGCTAGCATCGCCGGGATGACGGAACCCTTCTGGCTGGCCGAGCCCGTCCCGGAGCGCCCGCGCCCGCTGCTGGACGGAGCGGCCGAGGTGGAGATCGTCGGCGGCGGCGTCACGGGCCTCTCCTGCGCGTTCACGCTCGCGCAGGCGGGCGTCCGGGTGCGGGTGCACGAGGCGCGCGAGCTCGCGAGCGGGGCGAGCGGCCGCAACGGCGGCTTCGCTCTCCGCGGGGGCTCGATGGCCTACCCTGACGCGATCGAGCTGCTGGGCCGGGAGCGGGCGCGCGAGCTCTGGGCTCTCACCGCGAGCGGCCTCGACCGGATGGAGGCGCTCGCCGGGGACGCGTTCCGCCGGACCGGGAGCCTTCGCGTCGCCGCGGACGCCGCGGAGCTCGTCGAGATCGAGCGCGAGCTCGAGGAGCTGACCCGGGACGGGTTCGCGGCCGAGCGGGTCGAGGCGCTTCCGGCCGCCCTCGCTGGATTCGCCGGCGCGTTCAGGCACGTCGGCGACGGCGCGCTGCAGCCCGCCCGCTGGGTGCGGCGCCTGGGGGCGCTCGCCGCCGAGGCGGGCGCGGAGCTCGTCGAGGGCTCGCGCGTCGAATCGCTCGACGAGCTGGAGGCCCCGGTTGTCGTGCTCGCGACGGACGGCTACACACAGGGGCTGCTGCCGGCGCTCGACGCCGTCGTCGGCCCGGTGCGCAACCAGGTCGTCGTCACCGAGCCGCTTCCCGAGCTCAGGTTCTCCTGTCCGCACTACGCCCGGCACGGTTTCGATTACTGGCAACAGCTGCCGGATCGACGCCTCGTCGTGGGCGGGCGGCGGGACGTGGATCCCGCCGTCGAGCTGACCGCTGACGAATCGGTCACCGCGCCGATCCAGACGAGCCTGGAGGAGCTCGCCGCCAGGCTCGCCGGCGGGCCGGTCGAGCTGACCCACCGGTGGGCGGGGATCTTCGGCTCCAGCCCGGACGGACTCCCGCTCGCCGGGCGGGCGCCCGGGGAGGACGGCGTCTGGGTCGCTGCCGGATATGCGGGCCACGGCAACGTGCTCGGGCTCGTCTGCGGAGATCTCGTCGCCCGCGCGATCCTCGGTGAGCCGGCGCCCGAGCTGGCGCTCTTCGATCCCGCTCGCTGCGTCTAGAGGTCGAGCCGCACGAGGTCGAGCTCGTTTGCGCGCCCGAACGCGGCGATCGCGATCGCCAGATCCTGGATCGCGAGCCCGGTCGAGTCGAAGCAGGTGATCTCCTCCGGGCTGCGGCGGCCCGGGCGCCATTCCGGCGAGCACGTCGCCGAGGACGGTCACGTCGTCGCGGCCGAGCACGCCGGCGTCGACAGCGGCGGCAAGCTCCCCGCCGTGACTCGCCTGCTCCCAGTCGTCGCAGAAGACCCGGATCCGCGCGAGCTCCGGCACTGCGATCTCCGCCTTGCCAGGCCCGTCGGCGCCGAGCAGGCTCACGTGCTGTCCCGGCCGCAGGGAGCCGGCGGGCAGAAGCACTTCCCGACCCGGCGTCACCGTCACGAGCAGATCGGCTGCGAGAGCCTCGGCGCGCGTCGTCGCGACGCCGCCCGTCTCCGCCGCGACCGCTGCGGCGCGGGCCTCGTCGAGATCCCAGACGAGCGGCGCGCGGCCGACTGCGGCGAACGTCCTCGCCGCCGCGGCGCCGTTGACCCCGGCGCCGACCACCGCGGCCGTCTCTGCGTCCTCCCGCCCCAGCACGTCGGCCGCGATCACCGCCGCAGCGCCCGTGCGGAGCGCCGTGACGGCCCCCGCGTCGAGCAGTGCCTGGACGACCCCCGTCTCGGCGTCCGAGAGCACGACGAGGCCGCTCACGGTCGGCAGGCCGCGGGCCGGGTTGCCGGGGAACGACGTCACCCACTTGAGCAGCGCGTGACCGCCGCCGAGCGCGGGCATCGCGCGGAAGTCCCCAGCGGGGTAGTTCGTGACGTAGAGCTTCGGCTGCATCGCCCAGTCGCCGCGCGCGTAGGCAACGAACGCATCCCTGACGGCGTCATACGCCGCCCGCGGCGTGACCGCCGCCAGGACGTCGCGAGCGCTGAAGAACGGAATCACCGGAGAAGCGTAGTCAGCGCCGAGCTTTCACACATCCGGCACACATCCGTCACCTCCGCGGGGTTGCGCGTGCGCAATGCTCTTCCCCACCCATTTGGGCGGGGGGTGGGGGGAGGGAGCGTCCCGCGCCGCGCCCGGCATGTCCGGAACAGCTCTGTCCGTGGCGGGCGCTAGAGCGCCTTGACGGCGGCGGTGAGCGCGAGCACGGAGGCCTTCGCGTCGCCGAAGAGCATCTGCGTCTTCGGGTCGAGGTAGAGCTCGTTGTCGATCCCGGCGAACCCGGGGCTCATCCCGCGCTTGAGCACGATCACGGCGGCGGCCTTGTCGACGTCGAGGATCGGCATCCCATAGATCGGGCTGCCCGGCGAGTCGCGCGCGGCGGGGTTCGTGACGTCGTTGGCCCCGATCACGAGGGCGACGTCCGTGCGCGGGAACTCCGGGTTGATCTCCTCCATCTCCAGCAGCTGCTCGTAGGGGACGTTCGCCTCCGCGAGGAGGACGTTCATGTGCCCCGGCATCCGCCCTGCGACGGGATGGATCGCGTAGCGGACGTCGACCCCGCGCGACTCGAGTTGCTCGGCGAGCTGTCGGGCGTCGTGCTGCGCCTGCGCGACGGCGAGGCCGTACCCGGGGACGATCACGACGCGCTGCGCGTAGCCGAGCATGATCGCGACGTCGTCCGCGGTCGTCGCGCGCACCGACCGGCCGTCGTCGCGCGCCACTGCGGCCGGGTCGGACGCCGCGATCTTGCCGAAGGCGCCGAAGAGGACGTTGCCGATCGTTCGGTTCATCGCCCGGCCCATCAGCATCGTCAGGAGCGTCCCCGAGGCCCCGACGAGAGCGCCGCTGACGATCAGGACGTTGTTCTGGAGCTCGAAGCCGGTCGCGGCCGCCGCGAGGCCCGTGAAGGCGTTCAGGAGCGAGATCACGACCGGCATGTCGGCGCCGCCGATCGGGAGCACGAAGAGAACGCCGAAGATCGAGGCGGCGACGATCAGCGCCACGAGGATCCACTGGCTCTCGACCCCGGCAGCGATCGCGACCCCGAGGCCCGCCGCCGTCGCCAGGATCAGCGCGTTCACGATCTGCTGGCCCGGATACGTGATCGGACGGCCGCCGATCAGCTCCTGCAGCTTCGCGAACGCGATCAGCGAGCCGGCGAAGGAGACGCTGCCGATCAGCGCCGAGAGGACGATCGCGATCGCGACGTCGACGTGGAGGCTGCCGCTCTCGGGGGCGCGGTTGTGGAACTCGGCCAGCGAGATCAGCGCGGCCGCGCCGCCGCCGACGCCGTTGAAGAGCGCCACCATCTGCGGCATCGCGGTCATCTTCACCCGGCGGGCACCGACGGCCCCGAGCGCCCCGCCCAGCACCATCCCGACCGCGATCAGCCAGTACTCGACCACCTCGGACTGCGCGAACGTGACGACGATCGCGATCAGCATCCCGATCGCGCCGATCTGGTTGCCGCGCCGCGCCCGCGTCGGGCGAGGAGAGGAACCGGAGCGCCAGCACGAAGCTGACGATCGAGACGAGATAGAGAAGATCAGTCAGGCTTGCGTTCACTCGGCTCCCGCTTCTTGAACATCTCGAGCATCCGGTCGGTGACGACGAAGCCGCCGACGACGTTCGCCGAGGCGAGCACCACCGCGACGAAGCCGATCACCTTCGTCGCCGTGTCGGCCTCGCCCATCCCGGCGACGAGCATCGCGCCCACGATCACGATCCCGTGGATCGCGTTCGTCCCCGACATCAGGGGGGTGTGCAGCAGCGGCGGCACCTTCGAGATCACCTCGACGCCGAGGAAGATCGCGAGCACGAGGATCGTCAGCTCGGTCACGAGTTGCGCGTTGTGGCTCATGCGGGCACCTCCTGCTTGCCGGCGACGCAGGCGCCGGCGGTGATCTCGTCGGAGAAGTCGAGCGCCAGCTCGCCGCTCGGGCGCCAGGTGGAGCAGCAGCGCCTGGAGGTTGCGCGCGTAGAGCTGGCTCGCGTGGTACGGCATCGTCGACGGAAGGTTCGTCAGGCCGACGATCGTGACGCCCTCGCGGACGACCTCCTCGCCGGGCTCGGTCAGCTCGCAGTTGCCGCCGGTCTCCGCGGCGAGGTCGACGATCACCGAGCCGAGCCGCATCCGGGCGACCGCGGACGCGGGGATCAGGCGCGGCGCGGGCCGGCCGGGGATCAGGGCGGTCGTCACGACCACGTCCATGTCCGCGATCCGCTCCTCGAGCGCGGCCTGCTGCTGGGCCTGCTGCTCGGGGGTCAGCTCGACGGCGTAGCCGCCGGCCGTCTCCTCGCCGCGGATCCCGAGGTCGAGGAAGGTGGCGCCGAGGCTCTCGACCTGCTCCTGGACGACGGGTCGGGTGTCGAAGGCGGAGACGACGGCGCCGAGCCGACGCGCGGTCGCGATCGCCTGCAGGCCGGCGACGCCGGCGCCGAGCACGAGCACCTTCGCGGGCGCGACCGTGCCGGCGGCGGTCATCAGGAGCGGGAAGAGTCGTGGAAGCCGGTCGGCGGCGTGGACGACCGCCTTGTAGCCCGCGACCGTGCTCTGGGAGGAGAGGGCGTCCATCGACTGGGCGCGGGAGATACGCGGGATCGCTTCCATCGCGAACGCGGTCAGGCCGCGGCTTGCGAGCCGCTCGATCCCGGCCGGGTCGCCAAGGGGGTTGAGGAAGCCGATCAGGATCGCGCCGGCGGGCAGCTCGGAGACCTCCGCCTCCGTCGGGGGCGCCACCCTGACGACGGCCCCGGCGCCCTCGAGCACGCCGGTCCGGTCGGTGACCTCTGCTCCCGCCTCGGCGTACGCCTGGTCGGCGAAGCCTGCCTCGAGCCCGGCGCCACGCTCGACCGCGATCGCGAACCCGGCCGCCGAGAGCCGCTTGACGGCGTCGGGAACGAGGGCGACCCGGCGCTCGCCGGCGGCGGATTCCTTGGGGACGGCGATGCGCACCGGCGCACTTTACGGACTGAAGCGACGCGCGCGGACGAGAACCGACGGAAGGGAACCGCGCCTCGCCACGGAATCTTCCGATCTGTGTCGCTCCTCGCCACCTTCTCGTCCGCCCTCGAGGCGAGGGATCCGTACCTCAAGGGCCACTCGGCCCGTGTGACCACGTTCGCGGAAGGGCTCGCGCGCCTGCTCGGCTGGCGCGGCGAGCGGCTCGACGTGCTCCGGCTCGGCGGTTCCCTCCACGACGTCGGCAAGATCGCGGTCAAGGCCAGCGTGCTCCAGAAGTCCGGCCCGTTGACCGCGGCCGAGCTCGCGCACATCCGGACGCATCCTCTGGCAGGAGCGCGCCTGATCGAGGGCGTCGCCGACTTCCGGCCCGCGCTTCCGTACGTGCTCTCGCACCACGAACGCTGGGACGGGAGCGGATATCCCGAAGGGCTCGCCGGGACTGCGATCCCGGTCGAGGCACGGCTGCTCGGCGTCGCCGACGCCTTCGACGCGATGACCTCCGTCCGCGCCTACCGGCCGGCGCTGAGCGTCGAGCGGGCGCTCGGCGAGCTCGAGAGCGGCGCGGGCACGCAGTTCGACCCCGAGCTGGCCCGGACGTTCGTGAGCGGGTGGCAGTCCGGCGCGATCGGCACGGCGCTGCCGCTCGCCGCCGCCGGCTAGAGCGCCGCCCAGACCTCGAGCTTCGACCGCGTCCGGCGGATCACCTCGTCGCTGAACTCGCTCGAGCCTGCGTGGCCCCCGAGATCGGCCGTGCGGATCCCCTCGGCCACCGCCTCGAGGCACGCCTCGCGGACTGCCCTGCCCGCCTGCTGCCCGGCGTCGTCCGTGTGCGAGAGCAGGGCAGCGCCCGCCAGGATCATCGCCATCGGGTTCGCCACGTCCTTGCCGAAGAGCGCCGGCGCGGTCCCGTGCGCTGCCTCGGCCATCAGCGCCCGCGGCACGTAGTCGTCGTCGAACGCGACGAGGAGCGACTCGGAGCCCGCGATCGAGCCGAAGAGCGGCAGCACGAGGTCGGAGAGGATGTCGCCGTCGCGGTTCAGCGCCGGGATCACGAGTGGCGCGCCGACCTGGGCGAGCAGGAGCGCGAACGTCGCGTCGATCAGCTGCGGCTCGTAGACGACGTCCGGATGCCGGGCGGCCGCCGCGTCCATCTCCTCCTTCAGCATGCCCTCGTAGGTGGGGCTGACGGTGTACTTCGGGCCGCCGAAGACCTTGGCGCCCATCCGTTCGGCCTGCCGGAACGCGTACTCGGCGACCGCGCGGCAGATCCGTCGTTCGATCCGCTCCGTGCGGAATGCGACCTCGTCGTCGCCCTCGCCCTCGCGCCACTCCTTCGCCCCGTAGGCGTCGCCGACCGCCATCCGCACGATCGAGATCGGGGCGTGGACGCCGCCGAGCGGCACGACACCCGGGGATCCGCCGGCCGGTTCGGACGATCACCTGGCCGCCGATCTCCTCGCGGAGGATCCGGTTCGGCGAGCCGACGTCGCCTCTGACCTCGGGGGTCACGGTCGCCGCCTTCAGGCCCAGGCCGCTCTCCCGGATCGCCCGGGCCGCCTCGTGCACCACCTCGTTGCCGCTCGCCCGTCGCGACTCCAGCGAGAGGTCGTATCGCGGAAACGAGAGGTCGAGCCCGATCACGTCCGGCCCGAGGACGCGCAGCGCCTGCTCGAGCAGCTCCTGCCCGGTCTCGTCCCCCTCCAGCACCACGATCGTCCGCGCGTTCATCGGCGGTGGATTCTAGTTGGGCTTCTGCGGGAACAGGGCGGGCCATGGCGCGCAAGGGAGGATGGCGCCGCACGGGGGGTCGCAGGCACTTTCGCTACCTCGACGCGCGGGGAAACCGGATCACGGATCCGGAGAAGCTCGCGCGGATCGAGCGGCTCGTGATCCCACCGGCGTGGAAGGACGTCTGGATCTCGCCGCGCGGGAACGCCAAGCTCCAGGCCACGGGCGTCGACGCGGCGGGCCGCCGCCAGTACCTCTACCACCCGGACTTCCGTGCCGCGCAGGAGCAGGCGAAGTTCGACAAGCTGACGCTCTTCGCGGAGCGGTTGCCCGACCTCCGGCTCGCGATGGGCGAGCACATGATGCTCGACCCCTACGACCGCGAGCGCGTCTGCGCCGTCGCGATCCGCTTGATCAACATGGGCTGGTTCCGGGTCGGATCGGAGCGCTACGCCAAGACGTCGCGCACCTACGGCGTCACCACGCTGACGAAGCGGCACGTCAGCGTGCGCGGGACGAAGGTCTCGCTCCACTTCCGCGGCAAGCACAAAGTCCAGATCCGGACGACGCTCGTCGATACCGAGCTCGCGACGGCGATCAGGGACCTGCTCGCCCAGCCGGGCGGCGCCCGGCTCTTCCGCTACGAGACGGGCGACGGCGACCGCTGCGCCCTGAGCGGGCCCGTCCTGAACGACTACATCCGCACCTATCTGGGCGAGGAGTTCACCGCCAAGGACTTCCGGACGTGGGGCGGCACGCTGACGGCGGCGATCGCGCTTGCCGAGCACGGCCCCGAGGAAACGCCGACCGCCCAGAAGCGCGCAATCGCGAAGGTGATGCGCACCGTCGGCGAGCGGCTCGGAAATACGCCCGCAGTGGCACGCACGTCGTACGTCAGTCCGGCCGTCGTAGAGCAGTATCTCGACGGGCGTACCATCGCTGACTTTCGTCCACGTCATTTGCGTGTCGTACGAGCGCGCGACATCGGTTTGGATCCGGAAGAGCAGGCGCTTGTCAGCCTGCTGCGTTCGTGGCGAATACGACGCTCTCGTGCAGCAGCCTGATTGCGGTCCGGATTACCTGTATCGTTCCGGGCTCCTTTACAGGACCCCCAAGGAGGACCACTGTGGCTCGTAAGACTGTTCTCGTCTCCGATATCTCGGGCTCCGAAATCGCCGAGGGCCGGGGCGCAACGATCCGGATCACGTTCCACGACGCGCGCAAGGGCGTGCGCGAGCTCGACGTCACCGACGCGGAGGCCGAGAACCTCGGTGGCCGCCAGGTTGCGCGGCGCGGTCGCCGGCCGAAGGGCGCGACCGCCTAGCACCGGCGCGGAACGGGCGGGGGAGCCCCCGCCCGTTCCCGCTCGTTGCGTGGTTTTTCCCGCTTTTCGCGGCGGGAGCCGTCGGAGTCGCGGACTACGATGGGTGGATGGCTCTCGCGCTCGTCGTCGGGCCGGCCAAGGCCGGCAAGATCGCCCGTCTGCTCGAGGGGTATCTCGCCGCGCTCGAGCGCGACCCCGTTCTGATCGTGCCGAACGCGGCGGACGTCGATCGCGTCGAGCGCGACCTCCTGCGCCGCCGCGGCGCTCTTCTCTCGGGCTCGATCGGCACGTTCGACGACCTCTTCCGCGAGCTCGCGCGCGGGCCCGGAGCGCGCCCCGTCGCGGGAGACGCCCAGCGAACGCTGCTCGTACGCCGCGCGCTCGCGGGCGTCTCGCTGAACGGGCTCGGTCGCTCGGCCCGGTTCGCGGGCTTCGCCGACTCCCTCGGAGGCGCGCTCTCGGAGCTCGAGGCGGGTCTCCTCGACCCCGACGAGCTCGACGGCGACCTCGCCCAGCTCTACGCCGCCTACCGCGCCGAGCTCGACCGCGTCGGCATCTGGGATCGCGACCTGCTCCGCCGCCGCGCGGTCGAGCGGCTGACGGCCGAGCTCGACGCCTGGGACGGCCGCCCGGTCTTCGCGTACGGCTTCGAGGACCTGACCGGAGCGGAGTGGGGGCTGTTGGAGGCGCTCGCGGGGCGCGCCGACGTGACCGTCTCGCTTCCCTACGAGCCTGTGCGGCCCGCCTTCGCTGCGCTTCAGGCGACCGTCACCGACCTGGCGAAGCTCGCGGACGGACGGATCGAGGAGCTTCCTGCCCGCTCGGCCGAGTACGGTCATCCCGCCCTGGCCCACCTCGAACGCCACCTGTACGCGGACGAGCCGCCGGTGGGGCCCGAGCTCGAAGGCGCGATCCGGTTCTTCGAGGGCGCCGGCGCGCGAGGCGCGCTCGAGCTCGTCGCCGAAGAGCTGCGTGCGCTCGCCGAGGCCGGGATGCCGTTGCACGAGATCGCGCTCGTCGTGCCGCGCCTCGAGCGCTGGCAGGCGCCCGTCGAGACCGTGCTCGGCACGCTCGGGATCCCCTTCGCGATCGAGGGGCGCGCGCGCCTCGCGCAGACCGCGTTCGGGCAGGCGCTGCTCGCGTTACTCCGGTTCGCGTGGGGCGACGGCGGCCGCCGCGACCTCTACGCCTTCCTCCGGTCGCCGTTCTCGGGGTTCGGGCGAGCGAACGTCGACTTCCTGGAGGGGCGGCTCCGCGGCCGGGCCGTCGCCGAGGGGCCGCTCGTCGAGGAGGAGACGATCCGGTTGCGCGACGGCAAGCCGCTGCCCGTGCTCGAGACCCTCCGAGGCGCAGCCGGTCACGTCGAGGCGGTCCGGGAGCTGACCGCCTCGATGCTCCGCGCCGCGCACGGGCTCGACGCCCCGCCCGTGTCCGAGCCGTCCAGGCAGGATCTCCGCGCCCACGATGCCGTCGCGCGGCTCCTCGACGAGCTGGACGGCTGGCTCGGGCTCGGGGGAGACCTCTCCGCCGCCGACGTCCTCGACGCCCTCGAGCGCGTCGAGGTCAGGCTTGCGCGCGCCGGGGAGACCGGCCGCGTCGCGGTCCTCGACCTCCAGCGTGTGCGGACGCGCCGCTTCGAGGCGGTGTTCCTGCTCGGGCTCGAGGAGGGCAGCCTGCCGCGGCGGGAGCTCGCCTCGCCGTTCCTCGACGACGACGCCCGGAGCGAGCTCGACGGTCGTACCCGCTCGCGCCTGACCCGGCCCGACCCGGTCGCGCGCGACCGCTACCTCTTCTACACCGCCTGCACCCGGGCGACACGGCGGCTGACGCTCGTGCGCGAGGCGGCGACCGACGAGGGGAGCCCGCGCGAGCCGAGCCCGTTCTGGGACGAGGTCGCCGCCCTCTTCGACCCCGAGGACGTGGCCCGCTGGACGCGCCGCCGGCAGCTCTCGCAGCTGACCTGGCCGCTCGACGACGCGCCCAGCGAGCGAGAGCGTCTGCGTGCGCTCGCGCTGCTCGCGGCGAAGGACGTGTCCGGCGCCGAGGCGCTCGCGAGCGCCAACGGCTGGGAACGCCGGCTCGAGCGCGCCCGGCGCGCCTTCACCCGTTCGACCCGGCTCACCCATCCCCGCGCCCTCGGCGAGCTCTCGGCCCGCTCGACGTTCAACGTCACCGAGCTGGAGCGGTTCGCCGACTGCTCCTCCGCCTGGTTCTTCGAGCGCCTGATCGACCCGCACACGATCGACCGCAAGGTCGACGCGATGCTCCGAGGCTCGGTCGCGCACACGACGCTGCACCGCTTCTACGCCGGGCTCCCGAAGGCCGTCGGCACCGAGCGCGTCGAGGAGGCGTACCTCGACCGCTCGCTCGAGTTCCTGTTCGAGTGCCTGGAGGGGGCGCTCGCCGGCGTCCGGATGGAGATGACGGATCTGGAGCGGCGCGAGCTCGAGCAGAGCCTGAGGCGCGACCTGGAGCAGCTCGTCCGCGACGAGGCGAAGGCGGAGCTCCCGCTCGTCCCCCGTCGCTTCGAGGTCGGGTTCGGCTCCGAGCGCTCGGCGCCCGAGCTCCAGCGCGGGCTCGACCTCGGCGAGGGGATCACCCTCTCCGGGAAGATCGACCGGATCGACGTCGATCCCGGCAGCGCCCGGGGAATCGTTCAGGACTACAAGTCGGGCCGCACCGGCCACTCGGCGGTCGAGATCGAGAAGGAGCTGCGGCTCCAGATCCCGCTCTACATGCTCGTGCTCCGCGACCTCGTGGGGATCGAGCCGCTCGGCGGCCTCTACCGGCCGCTCGCGGGCGAGCGGCGCCCCCGCGGGCTCCTGCGCGCCGGTGCGAAGGAGGACGGGATCCCCGGCTTCAACAAGAACGACTACCTCGACGAGGACGAGTTCTGGGGGCAGGTCGAGGGCGCCCGGGACCTGGCGCGCGGCTTCGCGCAGCGGATCCAGGCCGGCGACGTGCGGCACGACCCGAAGGGCGGCGAGTGCCCGGCCTGGTGCGACCTCTGGCGGATGTGCCGGATCAAGCGCGCATGACCCGGCCCGGGAGGACGCCCAACGACCAGCAGGCGGCCGCGATCGCCGCCCGCGGCCAGGTCTTCGTCTCAGCCGGCGCGGGCACGGGCAAGACGACGGTGCTCGTCGAGCGCTTCGCCGAGGCCGTGACCGAGCGTGGGCTCGACGTCGAGTCGCTGCTCGTGATCACCTACACCGAGCGCGCCGCCGGCGAGCTCCGGGGCCGGATCCGGGCGCGCCTCGCCGAGCTCGGACGGCACGACCTCTCCCGCTCGCTCGACGGCGCCTGGATCTCGACGATCCACGGCTTCTGCCTTCGCCTGCTGAAGGCGCACCCGTTCGCCGCCGGGCTCGACCCTCGCTTCCGCGTCCTCGACGACAGCCAGGGCCGCGTGATCCGGAGCGAGGCGTTCGAGCGGGCGCTGACCGACTTCTGCGCCGAGGGCAAGCCCGAGCGCCTCCAGCTCCTCGCCACCTACGGCGCCGCCGGCCTTCGGCGGATGCTGACGAACGTCTACGAGACGCTCCGCTCGGCCGGGCGCGAGCTCGTGCTCGACCTGGGCGAGCGGCCCGGGCTCGAGGCGCGGCTCGCGGAGCTGGCCGAGGTGGCGCGCTCCCTGGCCGAGGACGCGCAGTCGACCGAGAAGCAGCGGACAGCCGCCACCGAGCTCGCGCGTCTCGTCGAGGTCGCGCAGCTGCCGGAGCGCCTGCTCGACCTGAGCGGCTTCCGCGCCGCCGGCGAGCGGGCCGCCACGTACGAGGAGGCGCGGAAGGCCGTCGAGCAGGCAGCGCTCGACGAGCTCGCGCTGCGCGACCGGGAGCTCCTGCAAGAGCTGCTCGGCGGCTTCGCGGCCGCGTACGCAGAGGCGAAGGACCGGGAGTCGGCGCTCGACTTCGAAGACCTTCAGCTCCGTGCCCGCGACCTCCTCCGGGAGCACGAGGCGATCCGCGAGCGGGAGCAGCTGCGCTTCCGCTCGATCATGGTGGACGAGTTCCAGGACACGAACCGGCTTCAGTGCGAGCTCGTCGACCTCCTGACCGGGAGCGGCACCGAGCGCTTCTTCGTCGGCGACGAGTTCCAGTCGATCTACGGGTTCCGCCACGCCGACGTCGCAGTCTTCCGCGAGCGGCGCGCGGCCACCGAGACGCTGCTGCCACTGACCCGGAACTACCGCTCCCGGCCGCAGGTGCTCCAGGTCGTCAACCACCTCTTCGCCGCCGAGTTCGGGGACGAGTTCCAGCCGCTCGCCGCCTCGGGGGAGTTCGCGGATCCCGTCTTCGGCACGCCCGTCGAGCTGCTCGTCACCGACAAGTCCGCCTACGAGGGCACGGGCACCCACTGGCGCCGGGCCGAGGCGAAGCACGTCGCCCGCCGGATCGCAGAGATCGTCGAGAGCGGCGCCGCGAGCGCGGGGGAGATCGTCCTCCTCTTCGCGGCGGGCACCGACGCCGAATGGTACGAGGAGGAGTTGCGCGCCGCGGGCCTGCCGACCTACCGGGCGACGGGGCGCGGCTACTTCGGCCAGCAGCAGGTCGTCGACCTCCTCTCGTACCTCCGCCTCCTGCACAACCGCTACGACGACGAGGCCTTCGTCAGCGTGCTCGCCTCGCCGTTCGTCGGCGTCTCGAACGACGCGCTCCTGCTGATCCGCCGCGCGGCCGGGCGCCGGCCGATCTACACGGGGATCGAGCGGACGTTCCCGCAGGGGCTCTCCGAGCGCGACGAGCGGCTGCTGCGCGCGTTCGGGCAGCGGTTCGCCCGGCTCTCGGAGGCGGCGTCCCGGCTCTCACTGGAGCGGCTGTGCGAGCGGATCGTCGCCGACCACGACTACGACCTCGCCGTGCTGGCCCAATGGGACGGCCGCCGCCGCTACGCGAACCTGCGCAAGCTCGGCCGCCTCGCCCGCTCCTACGAGGAGCTGCGCGGCCCCGACGTCGAGGGCTTCGTCCGGTTCGTCTCCGAGCAGGAGGCGGTCGGCGCCGGCGAGCGCGACGCGGCCGCCGAGGAGGAGGGAGCGGACGCGGTCCGCCTGCTCACGATCCACGCCGCGAAGGGGCTCGAGTTCAAGGTCGTCGTCGTCGCCGACGCGGGTCGTGACCGGAACGCCCCCGCCTCCGACGAGATCCTCTGCCTCACCGACGGCCGCTTCGGCTTCCGCGTCGCCGATCCCGCCACCGGCAAGCGGCACGCCGCGTTCGACTACGCCTCCGTGACCGAGGCGAGGAAGGCGGAGGACGAGGCGGAGCGGCTGCGCCTCTACTACGTCGCCATGACCCGTGCGATCGACCGGCTGATCGTCTCGGGCTCGATCGACCCCGAGCGAAAGGCGGACGAGAAGACGCCGATCGGCTGGGTGCTGAACCGGCTCGAGTGCGCCGAGGAGCTCGCGGCCGCCGACGGGCCGGTGGAGCTCGAGCGCGAAGGGGCCCGCGTCCTCGTCCGGCTCGACCGCACCCCCGTCCTCGACGCGCCGGACGCCGAGGAGGAGCCGGCGCCCGAGCTCGCGGTCGTGGACGACGCCGGGCAGCTCGCACTCTTCTCGCCCGAGAGCGCCCCGCCGCTGCCGCCGCTCGCTCCCGTGCTGGCGCCGATCGCGCCCCTGCCGGCGCCGCCGCTCCACGACGTCAAGCGGCTCTCCTACAGCGCGCTCGCCCTCTTCGAGCGCTGTTCCTACCGCTACTACGCCGAGCGGGTCGCCGGGATGCAGCCCGCCGATCCGAGCGGGGCCCAGCCCGGGCACGTCGGCCTCGCCGCGACCGAGGTGGGCGATGCCGTCCACCGGCTGCTCGAGCTCGTCGACCTCAGCGCGCCCACGCCGCCGGACGTCGCCCAGGTGCGCGAGTGGTACCCCGGCGTCACCGGGGACGAGCTGGCGCGGATCGACGCGTTCGTCCACTCGTACTGCGCGTCGCCGCTCGCGGAGCGGATCGCGACGCTCACGGCGCGCGGCCCGAGCGCCCCTTCGCGTTCGAGCACGACGGCGTCCTGCTCCACGGCCGCCTCGACGTGCTCCAGGTGGACGGGACGCGGGCGCTCGTGCTCGACTACAAGACGAACTCGCTCGCCGAGGGCTCGCCCGAGGAGATCGTCGAGGCCGACTACCGGCTGCAGCGGCTCGTCTACGCGCTCGCGTGCCTCCGCGCCGGGGCCGAGCAGGTCGAGGTCGTCTACCACTTCCTCGAGCGGCCCGACGCGGTCGTCTCGACCCTGTTCGAGACCGGCGACCTGCCGGAGCTCGAGGCCGAGCTCTCCGAGGCGATCGCCCGGATCCGCGCGGGCGAGTTCCGGCCGACGCCGAGCGAGTTCACGTGCGCAGGCTGCCCCGCGCTCGACCGTGTCTGCGCAGGGCCCCGCCTCCGCGGCCGCCCCGGGCCGCAGGCGCTCGCCGCCGCCGTCGCTCGATGAGGGTCGCCGCGCTCCACGACGTGCACGGCAACCTGCCCGCGCTCGAAGCGGTGCTCGCGGAGGTCTCGGCCGAGCGGGTCGACCGGATCGTCTGCGGTGGCGACGTCGCTGCGGGCCCGTTTCCCCAGGAGTGCGTCGAGCTGCTGCTCCGGCGGGACGCGGCGTTCGTCCGGGGCAACGCAGACCGCGAGCTCAGCCCCTGGCTCGAGGCGCAGCTCTCGGATCTCGCCCGCGACTTCCTCGCGGGCCTGCCGACGACGGTCTCGCTCGACGGCGTCCTCTACTGCCACGGCTCGCCGCGGGACGACAACGAGATCCTGACCCGAATCTCGCCCGAGGAGCGCGTGCTCGCCGCGCTCGAGGGGGTGGAGGAGCGCGTCGTCGTTGGCGGCCACGTCCACGTCCAGTACGACCGCGTCGTCGGGCGGCACAGGCTCGTCAACGCGGGGAGTGTCGGCATGCCCTACGAGGGACGGCAGGGCGCGTTCTGGGCGCTGCTCGTGGAGGGCGAGCCGGAGCTGCGGCACACGCCGTACCACGTGGACGGGGCCGTGACCGCGATTCGGGCGACCGCCTACCCGGACCGGGAAGAGCTGGCAGGCTGGCTGCTCGAGCCGCCCGACCCGACCGAGGTCTCCGCGTACTTCGAGGGCATCGCCTAGTGGCGCGCAGCTTCGTCGGCGAGGCCCGGCGGCGGGTCGGCCGCCGGCGCGACCGGATCCGGCCGATCGTCGAGCGGCTCGCGGCCGAGCACGCCGACGCGACGATCGCGCTGCGGTTCGGGAGCCCGGTCGAGCTGCTCTTCTCCGTGATCCTCTCCGCGCAGACGACCGACGTGAACGTGAACAAGGTGACGGAGCGGCTCTTCGTCAAGTACCGGCGGCTGGAGGACTACCTCGCGGTGCCGCAGGAGGAGCTGGAGCAGGACATCTTCCAGACCGGCTTCTTCCGCCAGAAGGCGAAGTCGCTGCGCGGCTCGGCCCGGATGCTGCTGGAGGAGTTCGACGGTGAGGTGCCACGGACGCTCCCCGAGCTGCTCCGGCTGCCCGGGGTGGCGCGGAAGACCGCGAACGTGGTCGCGGCGGAGCTCGGGCACCCGCAGGGGATCGTGGTCGACACGCATGTCCGCCGGCTCTCGCAGCGGCTCGGATTGACCCGGCGCGAAGACCCGGTGCACATCGAGCGGGACCTCGTCAAGGTGGTGCCGCGGGCGGACTGGGGGAGGTTCCCGCACCTCCTGATCTGGCACGGCCGCCGCGTCTGCGACGCCCGCCGGCCGCTCTGCGAGGAGTGCGTGCTCGTCGAGCTCTGCCCCTCGAGTCGAGTCGACCCTGGGGACGCCGCGAGTCAGCGCGGGGCGAGCGCGACGAGCAGGCCCCCGTCGTCGTCGTAGCCCGGGAAGACGTCCGCCGTCACCCGCTTGACCGTGCCTGCCCGTGAGCGCAGCTCGATCTGCTCGCCGAGGCGGCGCACGCCCCACTCGAGCGCGAGCGCGACGGGGTTCTTGTCCGGCTCGAAGCCGCCGAGGCCGAAGGCCTCGACCACGTTCTTGCCCATCAGGTCGCGCTCCTGGAAGCCCGTCAGCTCGAAGACGCCGCGCCCGGCGGCGAGGATCCGGCCGGTTCGGTCGCAGGCGACGAGCCCCGCGTTCGGGCTCGGGTAGTAGTCGTCGAGCAGCTCGAAGAGGAAGCCGAAGCCGCAGCGCTCGCACGAGACGGCCTGCCGGAGGAGGCCCTGGCGCCCGTCGTGGTCGATCGAGCGCTCCTTGCAGTTCGGGCAGATGAAGAACGGCACCGGGCTCAGGGTAACCGGGCGACCTGAACGAGACCTAAGCGGGCGCGGTCTCCTCGCGGGGCGCCGTCGAGGCGGTGGCCAGGTGGCCTTCCTCCTCGGCGAGAAACCGTTCCGCGTCGAGCGCGGCGGCGCAACCGGAGCCGGCGGCGGTGATCGCCTGCCGGTAGACGTGATCCTGGACGTCGCCTGCAGCGAAGACACCCGGGACGTTCGTCTCGGTCGACTTGCCCTTCGTGACGAGGTAGCCGTCGTCGTCGTGGTCGAGCTGGTCGACGAAGAGCTTCGTCGTCGGGTCGTGCCCGATCGCGACGAAGAGGCCGTCGGTGGCGTAGTCGAGGGTCTCGCCCGTCTCGACGTGGCTCAGGCGGACTCCGGTGAGCTTGCTCTCCTCGACGCCGAGCACCTCCTCGACGACGTACGGGGTCAGGATCTCGATCTTCTCGTGCGCCCGGGCGCGGTCGACCATGATCTGCGACGCGCGGAACTCGTCGCGGCGATGGACGATCGTCACCTTGGTCGCGAACTTGGTCAGGAAGAGCGCCTCCTCCATCGCCGAGTCGCCGCCGCCGACCACGACGACCTCGCGCTCGCGGTAGAAGGCGCCGTCGCAGGTGGCGCAGTAGGTGACGCCGCGGCCGTGGAGGGCGCGCTCGGACTCGAGCCCGATCTGGCGGGCGGTCGCGCCGGTGGCGACGATCACGGTGCTGGCGCGGTACTCGTCGTCCCCGACCCAGATCCGGAAGGGCCGCTCGGAGAAGTCGACCTTCGTGACGTCGTCGGTGACGAACTCGGTGCCGAAGCGCTCGGCCTGGGCGCGGAACTGGGTCATCATCTCCGGCCCCATCACGCCGTCCTGGTAGCCCGGGTAGTTCTCCACCTCGCTGGTGATCATCAGCTGCCCGCCCCACTGGAAGCCCTCGATCACGAGCGGCCGGAGGTTCGCGCGCGCTGCGTAGAGCGCTGCGGTGTACCCGGCGGGGCCGCCGCCGATGATGATCACGTCCCGAACGTCCGTCACGGTTCTCTTTCCCTCCTCTGGCCGCTTCTGCGACCCTCACCTTAGAGAACGAATCGGCGCTTCCGATCCTTCCTACCCCTTGCGGGCCACCAGGGAACGAGTCGGGAGGGTTGAGAACCTGCCGACCCTGGCAGAAGAAGGAGGTGGCAATGGTGAGCTTCGACGGGCTGCGGCAGCTGGCGGCGTTCCGCGCCAAGAACGGCTGCGCGATTTCCCTCTATCTCGACCTGGATCCCAGCGTGACGCCCACTGCGGCCGACTGGTCGACCCGGGTGCGCTCGCTGATCGACTCGGCTGCGAAGTCACACGGCGCGACCCGCGGCGACCTCGCGCACGAGGCGCGGCAGGGCCTCAAATCGGACTTCGAGCGACTGGAGCAGTACTTCGAGTCGGAGTTCGACCGCGACGGCGCCAAGGGGCTCGCAGTCTTCGCGGCGGGGCTCGACAACGTCTGGTCCGTGCTCCCGCTTGCGGGCGGCGTCCAGGACACGGCCCGCGTCGCCGACGACTTCCTTCTCTCGCCGCTCGTGCCCCTCATCGGGCGCGGCGAGGGCGCTCTCGTCGCCGTCGTCGACCGCGAGCAGGGGCGCGTGCTCGCCCTCCGCGGCGGCAGGCTCGAGGAGATCGCCGACAAGACCGAGGAGGCGCCGGGCCAGCACGACCAGGGCGGCTGGTCGCAGGCGCGCTTCCAGCGGCACATCGACAACGTCGCGCACAACCACTACAAGGACGTCGCGGAGGAGCTGGAGCTGCGCTTTCGCACGCTCGGCCGGCCGCGGGTGATCGTGGTCTGCCCCGACGACGTGCGACCCGAGTTCGCAGGCGTGCTCGGCTCCGAGGTCACGGACGCGGTGATCGGCTGGACGCACGCCGAGCATCACGCCGGGCCCGCGCAGCTGCAGGAGCAGATCGTCCCCCTGCTCGAGGAGTGGCGCGCGGGTGGCGAGGCCGAGCTCGTCGAGCGCTGGCGCGAGGCGGTCGGCCGGAACGGCCGGGGCGTCTCCGGATGGGAGGGCACGTTCGAGGCCCTCTCCGACGGCAGGGTCGAGCTGCTTCTGTACGCGCCCGGCACGAACTCGCATGCCTACCGCTGCCCCTCCTGCGGACGTGCCGCGATCCGGGCGCTCACCTGCCCGCTCGACGGGACGACGATGGAGGCACGGGACGACGGGCTCGACCTGGCCGTCCGGCTCACGCTCGCCCACGGCGGCGAGGTGCACGCGGTCCAACACCGGGACGACCTCGAGCCGGTCGGCGGGATCGGCGCGATTCTCCGCTTCTAGGCCGGCGCTTCGCGTCTGACAGGCGCTCTAGGCCGCGTCGATCGCGCGGAGCTGCTCGTGCAGCTCGGGCGCCTCGAGCGCCCGCGGCTGCACGTCGATCGGGTCGAGCGAGGGGATCGGGTCGCCCGCGACCCCGTGCTCCTGGAGCTTCCGGCCGGTGACGAGCACGCGCGTCTCGATCGTGCCCACGGTCTTGTTGTAGTGGCCGACCGCGCTCTTGAGGCTCCGGCCGAGCTGGTCGACGTGCCCGGCCATCGTGCCGAGCCGGTCGTAGAGCAGCTGCCCGAGCTCGTGCACCTCGCGGGCGCTCTGGGCGACGGTCTCCTGCTGCCAGGTCGCTGCGACGGTGCGGAGTAGCGCGAAGAGGTTCGTGGGTGACGCCGGGATCACGTGGTCGCGCCAGGCGTCCTCGGTGATCGCCGCGTCGTGATCCTGCGCCGTCCGCAGGAAGGCCTCGTCGGGGAGGAACATGATCACGAAGTCGGGCGCGGGCTCGAACTGCTTCCAGTAGCTCTTCGCGGCGAGCTTCGAGACGTGGTCGCGCAGCTGCCGGGCGTGGTTGGCGAGGTGGAGCGGCAGCTGATTGGCGTCCTCGCAGCCGCAGGCGTCGAGGTACGCGGCGAGCGGCACCTTCGCGTCGACGACGACCCGCTTCCCGCCGGGCAGGTTGACGACGAGGTCGGGGCGGAGCAGAGCGCCCTCGCCGTCGCGCGTCGTCGACTGGAGCACGAAGTCGCAGTGCTCGAGCATCCCGGCGGCCTCGACCACCCGCTTGAGCTGCACCTCGCCCCAGCGGCCGCGGACGTGGGGCGCGCGCAGGGCGGTGACGAGGTTCCCGGTCTCGGAGCGGAGCCGCTCCTGGGCGTCCTTCATCCCCGCGAGCTCCTGCTTGAGCGCGCCGAACGCGTGCTGGCGGGCCTGCTCGAGCGTCCGCACCTGCCCGTCCACCTTCTCCAGCGAGTCCTTGAGCGGCTTCACGTACGTCGTCAGCTTGGTCTCGGCGAGCTCGAGGAACTGGGTGTTGTTCGCCTTCATCGCGTCCGCCGAGGCGACCTTGACCGCGTTCAGCACCTTCTCGTCGAACGAGCGGCGCTCCACGGCCAGCTCGGCGCGGGTGCCCGCGAGCTCCTGGCGGACGCCCTCGAGCTCGACCTTCGTGCCCTCCGCGGCGGCGCGGTGACGCCGCACGGAGAGCCAGCCGGCGCCGAGGCCGAGGAGGATGCCGAGGACGAGTGCGGTGAGGACCATTAGGTCGACGAACGGTAGTGAGGGCGTCGGACGGAGCCGGGGACGCTGGTACAGTCGCCACGGATGGCTCGCAAGGATCGCGCACCCGCCCCGCCCCGGGGGGCCGTCCAGGCTCCCAAGCAGCGCCGCTCGCAGAGCGGGCCCCCCGACCCGGCCCGGACGAGACGGCTGCTCTACCTCGTGGCCGGCTCAGGCGTCCTCGCCCTCCTCGTGGTGGTCGCGATCATCGTCTTCGCGGGCGGAGGCAGCGGCAAGGACGAGAAGGTCGTCCTCGCCGAGAACGGCTGCACGCTGGACACGTACCCGGGCCTGACCGGCACCCACGTGACCTCGCTGACCGCGAAGGTGAAGTGGAACTCCGACCCGCCCACGAGCGGCGCGCACCTCGTCCAGCCGGCCGTCTGGGGCTCCTACGACGAGCCGATCGCCGAGATCCAGGCGGTGCACAACCTCGAGCACGGCGGGATCGTGATCCAGTACGGCAAGGACGTCCCGCAGGCCGAGGTCGAGAAGATCCGCAGCTGGTACGAGCAGAGCCCGAACGCGCTGATCGTCGCCCCGCTCGACTCGCTCGGCGCGAAGATCGCCCTCTCCGCGTGGACAGCCCCTGCGAACGTCGGCACGACCACCGACAACGGGAACGGCTACCTCGCCAAGTGCGACGCCTTCAACGAGAAGGCCTTCGACACTTTTGTCGAGAACCACCGCGGCCAGGGGCCGGAGCGGTTCCCGGTCGACCAGCTCACACCCGGCTCCTGATTTTCGCCCCAAGACCCTAAAGGGGCCGCAGGCGGCCCGACTCTGCGACGGGCAGGCGAAAAAGCCGTCGGACCGCTACTAGAGTGCCGGGGTAGCGCCGGGGTGGCGGAACCGGTCAGACGCGCCCGACTTAAAATCGGGTGAGCTTCGGCTCGTGAGGGTTCGACTCCCTCCCCCGGCACTGGCCCGTCTGCGCACGCACCCGAATACACTGCCGCCGATGGCCCAGGTCGCCGAAGCCGCCTCCCATGTCCACCTCGAGTGGGACACGCCGCTCTTCCGGACGGCAGTCGCCCAGTTCGAGCAGGCGCTCCCGTACGCGGAGATCTCGGAGGCGGTCGCCGAGCGGCTCCGCTACCCCGAGCGGGCGGTGATGCTCTCCGTCCCGATGCGGATGGACGACGAGCGCCGCGTCGTCTTCGCGGCGTACCGGGTCCAGCACTCGAGCGTGCTCGGCCCCACCAAGGGGGGGATTCGCTACGACCAGGAGGTCACCCTCGGCGAGTGCGCCGCCCTCGCGGTCTGGATGACCTGGAAATGCGCGCTCCTGCGGCTCCCGTACGGCGGCGCCAAGGGCGGCGTCCGCTGCGACCCGCATTCGATGTCGCAGACCGAGCTCGAGCGCCTGACGCGCCGCTTCACCTCTGAGCTCCTGCCCGTGATCGGCCCGCAGGAGGACATCCCGGCGCCGGACATGGCCACGAACGAGCAGACGATGGCCTGGATGATGGACACGTATTCGATGCAGGTCGGTCACGCCGTGCCGGAGATCGTGACGGGGAAGCCGATCTCCGTCGGCGGCTCCGTCTTCCGGCACGAGGCCACGGGCGCCGGCGTCGTGATGGTGATCGCGCGCGCCTGCGAGCGCCTCGGCTGGCCGATCGGCGAGCAGCGCTGCGTCGTCCAGGGCTTCGGGAACGTCGGCGGGATCGCGGCGCACGAGCTCGCCGACCGCGGCGCCACCGTGATCGCCGTCTCCGACGTCTCGGGCGGGATCTGGGACGAGGCCGGGCTCGACGTCCACGCGATGAGCGACTTCGCGAAGGAGCACGGCTCGCTCGAGGACTGGCCGACGGGGACGCGGATCTCGAACGACGAGCTGCTCGAGCTGCCCTGCGACATCCTCGTCCTCGCCGCCCGCGAGGATCAGGTGACCGAGCGGAACGCCGGCCGGATCCAGGCGCGCCTGATCGCCGAGGGCGCGAACGGGCCCACCTCGCTCGAGGGCGACGCGATCCTCTCCTCCCGCGGGATCCCGATCCTCCCGGACATCCTCACGAACGCGGGCGGCGTCACCGTCTCCTACTTCGAGTGGGTGCAGGATCTCGGTCGGCTCTTCTGGGGTCGCGAGGAGATCCGCGGCAAGCTGGAGGAGAAGCTGAACGACGCCTTCGACCGGGTCTGGGACGTCGCGGCGGAGCGCGAGATCACCCTGCGCACCGCGGCTCTCGTCGCGGGGATCCGCGAGGTCGCGGCCGCGCTCGACGCGCGAGGGCTCTACCCGTGAGCGACCGCGTCCGCGACGCGATGGTCACCGGCCCGCCCGTGCTCGAGGTCTCCGCGAGCGCCCAGGAGGCAGGGGAGGCTCTGGCGCGGCCCGAGGTGCGCGCCGTCTTCGTCTGCCGGGAGAGCCGGCTCGTCGGGGTCGTGACCCGGAAGACGCTCGTTCGCGAGGTCGTGGCGAAGGGATTCGACCCGCGCTCGACCGAGCTGGGCACGATCGCGGAGGAGCCGTACCTCGTGCTCGACGCGGACATGCCGCTCGAGGAGGCCTTCCACGTGCTCGAGGAGCGCGACTTCGAGCGGGTGCCCGTCGCCGAGGGCGACACGTTCGTCGGCGTCCTCTCCCGCGCGGTGATCGGGCGGCGGCTCGCCGAGGACGAGGCCGCACCCGTCGATGCCTAGCTCGAACGGCGGCCCGCCGATCCTGGGCGCGCTGAAGACGCGCTGGCACAACATCCGGGAGGGGTTCCTCTTCTTTCCGGGCCTGACCGTGCTCGCGCTGATGGGGCTGGCGCTGCTCGCGATCCGGATCGACCGCGGCGCCGAGTACGACGGGCACCTCGGCGTCGTCTTCGGGGGTGACGCCTCCGCAGCGCGCGAGATCCTCTCGGCGATCGCCTCCTCGCTCGTGACCGTCTCGGGCGTCACTCTTTCGATCACGATCGTCACCCTCCAGCTCGTCGCCGGCCAGTACACGCCCCGCGCCGTCCGTGGCTTCCTCTCCGACCGGACGAACCAGCTGACCGCGGGCGGCTTCGTCGGCGTCGTCGCCTACTGCCTGCTCGTGCTCCGGGTCGTGCGCACGGAGAGCGGCCGGGCGCCGGAGTTCGTGCCGCGGCTCTCCGTCTCGATCGCGATCGCACTGGCGCTGCTCGCGCTCGGGCTCCTCGTCTACTTCGTCCACCACCTCGCCACCTCGGTTCGCGTCTCGAACATGACCGCGCAGATCGCCCGCGAGACGCTCGCCTCGCTCGACCGGCCCTATCCCGGCCGGGGCGGCGAGGAGCTGGAGCCGTTCGATGTCCAGATCGAGGACGAGGCCGGCGCCTACGTGCTCCGGCCGGAGCGGCCCGGGTACGTCCAGACGATCGCGCTCCGCGACCTCGTCACCGGCCTGCCGGACGGCTCCACTCTCGACCTCCGGGTCGCGCCCGGCGACTTCGTCACGGAGATGGAGGCAATCGCCGTGCTGGCGCCGCCGCCCGAGGACGAGAAGGCGTTCCGCAAGCTCGTGCACCGCTCGGTCTTCGTCACGAGCGAGCGGACGGTCAGCCAGGACGCGGACTTCGGCGTCCGCCAGCTCACGGACATCGCGCTCCGGGCGCTCTCGCCCGGGATCAACGACCCGACGACGGCGCTGACCTGCATCGGCTACCTCGGCGCGTGCCTGGAACGCGTGGCCGCCGCCGACCCGCCGCTGCTCGCCCAGGTCGACTCGACACGCAACGTCCGCGTCCGCGTCCGGGCCCGTTCCTTCGAGGAGTACATCGAGGACTCGGTCGTGGAGATCGGGCGCTACGCGGGCGACAACGCCCGGGTCGTGATCGCGCTGCTCGAGCGGATCCGTTCCGTGCACGCGGCGATCGCCGGCTCCGAGGCCGACGAGCGCGAGCGGGTGCTGCGCGAGGCGACGATCTCCGTGGTCGAGATCGCGCTCGAGGGCGCGCCGACCGAGCACGACCGGGCGCTGATCCGCCGCCACGCCGAGGGGCTCGTCCCCGACGAGGTGCTTCAGCAGCAGGTGTAGGCGCCGGGTGGCGCGGGGCCTTCGACCGGCTCCGGCAGCTCCGCGGCGGCGAGGGCGGCCCCGTGGAGGATGTCCCGCTCGCTCACCTCGATCTCCGCGAGGTCGTAGCGGTCGAGCACCTCGAGCAGGATCGCGGCGCCGGCGACGATCACGGGCGCGCGGCCCGGCTCGACGAGCTGCGCCCGCTCGTCGACGCTCAGCGCCGCGAGCCGCTCCGTCTGATGCCCGGCGGCCTCACGGGAGAGCCGGTGCCCGTGGATCCGCTCGGGGTCGTACTCGGCGAGGTCGAGGTCGAGCGCGGCCAGCGTCGTCACGGTGCCGGCGACGCCGACCGCGCGGGCGGGCTCGGCGTCCGGGAGGAGCGGCCGGACGTACGCGCGGATCGCGACGACGTCCTCGCCGAAGCGCTCGGTCAGCCGGACGCAGCCGACCTGGAGGCTCGTGCGCACGTCGGTGCCGGCGACCTGCACCTCGGTCGAGCCGCCGCCGATGTCGACGACGAGCGTGCCCGCTTCGAGCTCGCCGATCCCGCGCAGGGTCAGGGCGGCCTCCTCGTCCCCGTCGAGCAGGCGCGTCGTGAAGCCGTAGCTCCACTCGATCTCGCCCAGGAAGGCCTCGCCGTTGTCGGCGTCGCGGACGGCGCTCGTGGCGATCGCGAGCACGCGCTCCGCGCCGAGCGCCTCGGCCTCGCGGCGGTAGTCGACGAGCACGTTCCGGACGCGCGTCATGGGGAGGGGGAGGAGCTTGCCGCGCGTCGCCACGTCCTCGCCGAGGCGCGTGATCGCGAGCCGCCGCACGACCTCTGTCAGCCCGCCCCCGTCGACGTCCGCGACGAGGAGGCGCGTCGAGTTCGTGCCCAGGTCGACCGCGGCGACTCTCACTTCGCTGGGGATCACGCCGGTGACGCGGCCGAGCGCGGCCCGCACGTCGGCGAGCGCGGCGGTCAGGACGGCGAGGCGCGCCCGGGAGCCCGAGAGCTGAGCGAGCGAGGCGGAGAGCCGGGTGCCGCTCTGCGAGGCGGCCTCGAGGTGCAGCTCGATCTCGGCCGTCTTCCGGGTGATCGAGTCGAGCCCGTCGCCGAGCGCGCGGTTCAGCGCCTTGAAGGAGCGCCACGTCCTCCAGCCCTCGCGGGCCGCGAACGCTGCCGAGCCGAGCGTCACGACGATGAGGAAGACGAGGCAGGCCCAGATCAGCACGCCCTGATGCTAGCCGGGCCGGCAGTGCTACAATCAACGCCGCGTCGCGGGGTGGAGCAGCCAGGTAGCTCGCCGGGCTCATAACCCGGAGGTCGCAGGTTCAAATCCTGCCCCCGCTACTCAGAAGGCCCCGGAAACGGGGCCTTTTCGTTCGGGTGGCGGGGAACGCTCGGGTCAGGTCGTGCGTTCGCGCAATCGACCGTCGTTGCCGCTGATCGCGTCGAGGATGGTGCCGATCATGACCGCCTCTGCCTCGGAATCCCGCATGCGGCCGCTCCGGATCTCCGCGCTTGCCGCATGGACCAGTGACCGGGCAACCGCGAGCTGCCAGGAGACCGGCTGATCCCGCCGGAAGACCCCCTGCTTCTGGCCACGTTCGATCAGGGGCTCCAGCTGGTCGAGCATGGGAACGTGCCGCCGGTGGAGCTCCTCGACGGAGAGGCGCGCCGTGTTGAGTGCGAGCAGACCGTGGAACTGCGCGAGCTGCCGCCAGGTTGCGCGAAGCACTCGCGTGAGCGCCTCGACCGGCTCGCCGCGCTGGGGCTCGGCGCCGCTCATCGCCTCGACGACCTGCCCGACCGCGTAGTCCATGACCGCGTCCAGGAGAGCTTCGCGCGTGGGGAAATGGACGTAGATCGTCGCCCGCACGACGCCCGCCCGGCGAGCGATCTCCGACATGCTGCTGTCGGGATCGCTCGCCAGCGCTTCGAGCGCGGCGTCGAGGATCGCGGCGACGCTCCGCTCGGCGTCCGCGCGACGGCGCTTCGGGGCCGGGCGCGTCGCGGGCTGTCGTCTTCTTCGGCATCAGTGGATCGGCATCGCGGTCGGGTTCAGCCGCATCTTGGGGACGAAGTGGCGCGCCCGCGGCAGGACTGCCAGAGCGACCAGGCTTGCGACACTAGCGAGCACCCCGGCTGCGACGAACGCGTGCGCGATCCCTGCTGCGGCTTGCGGGCCGGCGAGGGCGCCGCTCCCAGCCGCGATCGTCGAGAAGATCGCGATCCCGACGGTGCCTCCGATCTCGTGTCCGGTCGAGTTGAGGCCGGAGATCATCCCCGTCTCGTCTTCGCGTGCTCCCGTGAGGATGGCGATCGAGACGGAGACGACCGCGATTCCGAGCCCGAGCCCGGCGACGAGCATGCCAGGGAGGACGTCGGCGACGTAGCTCCCGCTCTCGCCGACGTGGGCGAGGAGGGTCATCCCACCGGCGGCGATCAGGAACGCTGCAGCGAGCGGGCCGCGGACTCCGTGCCTGCTGGTGATGTGACCGGCCGCGTGGGCGCCGACTCCGGCTGCGAGCGCGAGCGGGATGAAGGCGGCCCCGGTCGCGAGCGGCCCCATGCCGAGCACGTTCTGGAGATACATCGAGCTGAGCAGGAAGAGGCCGAAGATCGAGCCCGCTGCGGCGAGCATCAGGAAGAGGCCGCCGCCGACAGCGCGATCGACGAGCCGCTCGACGCGGAGCAGCGGGGTTTCGGTGCGACGCTCGAACACCGCGAAGGCGACGAGCCCAGCGAGACCGCCGAGGCCGATCAGGTGCGTCTGCAGGGATGTCCAACCGGCGCCTTCGCCCTGGGTGATCGCGAAGACGATCGCGGCGAGGCTCGTGGTGGCAAGAGCGGCACCGCGGAGATCGAGCCCATTCCAGCGAGGCTGGTACGTGTCGGCCGGGACGATCTTCAGGGCGGCGATCGCGAGCGCCGCGGCGACCGGGAGATTGACGTAGAAGATCAGCCGCCAGTCGAGCTCGGTCAGGACGCCACCGACGAGCACGCCGATCGCAGCCCCGGCACCGCCGACCGCTCCCCAGGCGGCGAGGGCCTTCGCGCGCTGCTGACCCTGGAAGGCCGTCATGACGATCGAGAGCGCCGCCGGAGAGAGCAGCGCGGCGCCGAGACCCTGGCCGGCGCGGGCGGCGAAGAGCGCTCCTGCGCTTCCCGCGAGCGCGGACGCGAGCGACGAAGCCGTGAAGATGCCGAGGCCGGTCAGGAACATCCGGCGGCGGCCGAGCAGGTCGGCGGCGCGGCCGCCGAAGAGGAGCAGGCTGCCGAAGACGAGCGAGTAGCTCGTGATCGTCCAGCTGATCGCCGACCCGCTGATGTCGGAGGTCGCCGGCGAGGCTGGGCAGGGCGATGTTCACGGCCGTGATGTCGAGGATGACCATCAGCTGGGCGACGAGCAGGACGGGGAGGAGCCAGCGTGCGTGCCGGCCCTCCGATCCCGGCGGCTGGTGCCGTGTCTGCTTGGGCTTGGCGGTGTGCATGTGCGAAGCCTTTCTGACGTTGGACAGTAGTGTCTGATATAAGAAATCAGACAACAGTGTCCGAGTCAAGTCGAAAGGAGCTGCCGCCATGAACAGCACCAACAGATCAGGAGCGGGCGCCAGCCCGCGGATCGCCACGGGCGCATCGGTCTCGTCGTCGCTCGGCTCGATCGCCGCCGGGCTCGTCCGTCGGCCCCTGCTCGTCCTCGTCGTCTTCGCGGGCGGCACGAGCCGCAGATCGCCGGAAGCGCGCTGCTGGCTCTGGGAGCCGGCTTCGCGCTGCTGGCCGGCTCGTCCCGGCGCGGCTGACCGCGTTGCCTCAGGCCTGGGCGCTCGTTCCGGCAGGCGTTGCCTCGACGGTCGTCGGACTCGGCGTCCTGCTCCTCGCGCCCGGCGACGCGGCGCTCGAACTCGTCGGCTGGATCTGGCCGGTGCTGCTCGCTCGTGCTCGTCGGCCTCGTCGTTTCGCGGCGCCCGGCGCTCGCTCGACCACTGGTCGCGACGCTGCCCTGCTCTACCCGGCGCTCGTCGTGCCTCGCTGATCGTCCGGCGGGCGGCGCGTACGAGATCGTCACCGCAGCGCCGCTCGAACCTCCGTCGCCGCCGAGCCGGCCACGTATACCGCGTGAACGGCCAACACCTCTATCTGAACTGCTCCGGCTCCGGGTCGCCGACGGTCGTGCTCTTCAACGGGCTCGGCGAGTCGACGACGAACTGGGCGTGGGTGCAGCGAACGTGTCGGCGACCGACGCGCGTCTGTGTGTTCGATCGGCCCGGAGCAGGGCTGGAGCGGCGGCGAGCATCGGCGCCGGGACGGTCACGAGCTCGCGTCGAGCTCGCACGGGCTACTGCGCGCAGCGCATGTCTCGCCGCCGTACGTGCTCGCCGGGCACTCCGTCGGCGGCGTCTACGCGCTCGTCTACGCCGTCGGACTACCCGGACGCACGTCGCCGGGCGTCGCGCTGATCGACTCGGCGACGCCGGATCAGTTCGAGCTTCCGGACTATCCGCGCGTTCTACAGCACGTTCAAGCGCGCCTCGGCGCTCCTGCCAGTGGCCGCACGCACGGTCATGGGGCGGATTGCCTTGCGGAGCGGGTTCGGTTCTCTGCCGCCGCGTGCGCGCGACCCGCACGCGCCTTCAACTCGTCGCCGCGCCAGCTGGGAGCGAGTCGGCTCGAGCTCCTGCAGCTGCCGACCGTCTTCAATCAGGCGAAAGCCGTCCGAAGCCGCACGGAAACCGCTCGTCGTCCTGAGCGCAGGTGCCGGCGAGATGAGAGGATGGGTCCGCGCAGGACGAGCTCGCACGGCTCTCGACGAACAGCACCCACCGGACTGTCGCAGGGGCCAAGCCACGCAGCACTGCTCGAAGAGAAGACCTTCGCCTCGATCACGAGTGACGCGATCACGCAGGTCGTTCGTCGCGTCAGATCGGATCGGCCCTGACGATGGAGAAACCGATCACTCAGACGAGAGAGGGGACGGAAATGGCAGCGCCAGCCACAGCAACAGCAGCAGCCGAGAAGCCGACCAGCTCGAAGGCGCGGCCCCGGATGCGCGCGATCACCCAGACCGCGTACGGCACGGCAGATGTGCTGCGGCCGGCCGAGATCGCGAGGCCGGCGATCGAAGCCGACGAGGTCCTCGTGGAGGTTCGCGCCGCCGGCCTTGACCGGGGTACGTGGCACCTGATGGCCGGGAAGCCGTACGCCGCGCGTCTCGCGATCGGCCTACGCGCACCCAAGAACCTGGTCCCCGGTCTCGACGCGTCGGGCGTGGTCGTTGCGATCGGCAGTGCAGTGACTCGCTTCCAGCCTGGCGACGAGGTCTTCGGAATCAGCAAGGGCTCTTTCGCAGAGTTCGCCGCTGCGCGCGAAAGCAAGCTGGCTCGTAAGCCGTCGAACCTCACCTTCGAGCAGGCCGCAGCCGTTCCGGTGTCGGGGATGACCGCGCTGCGGGGGCTTACCGACGTCGGGCAGCTCCAGCCTGGGCAGAAGGTGTTGATCATCGGCGCGTCCGGTGGAGTCGGCAGTTACGCGGTGCAGATCGCCAAGGCGCTTCGGCGCAGAGGTCACCGGCGTCTGCAGCACGAGCAAGGTCGACCTGGTCGCGTCGCTCGGCGCCGATCACGTCATCGACTACAGCCAGGACGACTACGCGAACGGTGAAACGCGGTACGACCTGATCCTCGATACCGGCGGCGATTCGACGCTCTCGCGGCTTCGACGTGCGCTCACTCGCCGCGGCACGCTCGTCATCGTCGGCGGCGAGGGCGGAGATCGCGTGATCGGCATGGGCCGCCAGCTCCGCGCCCTCGCCCTCTCACCCTTCGTCCGGCAACGACTGACGCATGCTCGGCCCTAAGGAGCACTACACCGTTCTCGAGCGTCTGACGGAACTGATCGAGGCCGGTGACCTGGTGCCGGCAGTCGAACGGACCTACACGCTCGACGAGATGCTCGACGCCATGCGACACCTCTGAAGCGGGTCTGGGCACGCGGCAAGCTCGTCGTCGCCGTCAGCGCGACGGAGGGCGCCAAGCGAGTCGGCGCTTCGCCGGAGGCGTGAATTGGGGGGCGGCAGCGGCCGTCCCGGACGCCGCGGAGCGCGACGCCGCTCGGGAGGCACGGCTTCTGCAGAAGCCGGACGTACGTCGTTCATGACGCGCCCCCGCTAGTCATGACCTCGCGTCGCGTCTTCTGCGTCGTCATGTGCCGAGTGCGTGTGACGCCTTTACGGGAGCTCGGCGTCACGGCTAGTCGAGCTGTGTGTGTCATGCGGAGGCCTGGCTGCCTCCGGCGCGGTCACGCTCACCGAACGCGGCCGCGAGCTCGTCGGAGCCGTGTGAGAAGCCGGTGGAGCGCTCTCGAACGGTCGTGGACAGCCCGCATCGGCAGCAAGCGCATGGCGCCGTTCAACGCGGCGCTCGACGAACTGATCGCCGCGCACGACCGGGAGTGACGCGGCGCCTTCCGCGGCTGTCAGCCGAGCAGCCGCCGCGCGACCGGGGTGCCGCTGATCCCGTGCAGCACGATCGAGCAGAGGACGCAGGCGATCGCCGTCCAGACGACGTCGACGTCGTTCTGCGCTCCGAGCGTCCCGACCGAGACGGCGAAGGCGACGTAGTAGAGGGTGCCGATCCCCCGCACGCCGAACCACGCGAGGAAGAGGCGCTCCCGCAGCGTCCGCTCCGAGCCGAGGAAGCCCAGGAAGACCGCCGCGGGGCGGACGACGAAGAGGAGCAGCGGGACGAGCAGCCAGCCGGCCCAGCCGGGCTGCCCGAGCCCGCTGAGCGTGACGAGGCTGCCGAGGAGCAGGATCACCGCGAGCTCGGAGAACTTCTCGGCCACCTCGGCGCCCTCGTGCACGCGCGCGTTCAGCTCGTCGTCACGCTCGTAGCGGCGAAACGCGAGCCCGCCCGCGAAGGCCGCGAGGAAGCCGTAGCCGTTCGCGACCTCGGTGACGCCGTAGATCGCGAGCACGGCGGGGATCGCGAGCCAGCCGTCGTACTCGGGGGCGAGCAGCCGCAGCCGCCGGAGGCGCACGGCGAGGGCGCCGAGGCCGTACCCGAGCACGGCGCCGATCGCGATCCCCGCGGCGATCGCGTAGAGGACGTCCGCGAGCACCCACTCGGGGAGGAACGCCGCGTCCGGGCGCGAGGCGACGAACAGGCCGAGGATCACGAACGGGAACGCGAGGCCGTCGTTCAGGCCCGCCTCGGCGGTGACGGCGAAGTTCGGCTCCCGCTCGTTCTCCTCGCCCGGCGGGCCGACGCCGATGTCGCCCGCGAGCACCGGGTCGGTCGGGGCGAGCGCGGCTGCGAGCACGATCGCCGCCGCGACCGAGAGGCCCATCGCGACGACGCCGAAGACCGCGAGCGCGAGAATCGTCAGCGGCATGGTCAGCGTGAGCAGGCGGACCACGGAGCTCCAGCCGCGCCAGCTCAGATTCCGGTCGAGCTTGAGCCCCGTCGAGAACAGCGCGACGATCACCGCGAACTCGGCCAGGCGCTCGACGATCGCCGCGTCGTCGACGGGGTCGAGCCAGTGGATGTCGAAGAACCCGACGACGACCGCGGCGGCGAGGCCGAAGCCGAGGTAGATCAGCGAGGCGGAGTAGGCGCGGTCGTCCTCGTGCGAGAGCGCCGCGACGGCCGCCGCGACCGCGACGCCGAGGAAGATCAGGCCTACGACATAGAGGTCGGGGACGGCGAGGCCGGGCCCGGCGGCGAGAAGGCGCTCCACGGCGTGAGTATCCCCACCGCCGCCCGTGCAGCGCGCTGCTCTACTCTCTCCCCCGATGAGCGAGAGCGAGGAACTGGGGCGGGGCGGACGCCTGCGCGGCGGGGCCGCGGGGGAGCTCGTCGCGGCCGCCTACGCGGCCGAGAGCGCGCACGGGCCCCGGCTCGCGCGCGGGCTCTCGCTCGCCGACCTCGCGCACGCGGTCGCGCTCGTCGAGGGCGGCGACCTCGCCGGCGACGACGCGAAGGCGCTCCTCCGCGGCCTGCTCGAGCTGCACGCGATCCCCGGCGACGAGTTCCCCTGGGATCCCTCGCTCGGCGACGCCTTCAACGCCCGCGAGGCCGAGCTGGAGCGGCGCGTCGGCCGCTCGGCCGCGGG
This sequence comes from uncultured Gaiellaceae bacterium, assembly GCA_963846665.1. GTDB lineage: Bacteria > Actinomycetota > Thermoleophilia > Gaiellales > Gaiellaceae > Gaiellasilicea. The sequence continues at coordinate 1,073,848 of CAWJWW010000002.1, read as the reverse complement.
CTGGCTGAGCGCGGGCCGGCCGCGGCGGGAGGCGTTCCGCGTCGGCGTCCGGCTCGTCGCCCGCAGCGGCGCGCGCGAGCTGCACGACGCGCTCCTCGACCAGGTCGCCGCGCTCGCGCGGCACGCCCGCGCGACGAAGGGCGACCTCGCCACCGACTACACCTACCTCCAGCCCGCGCAGCCGACCACCGTCGGGCACCTGCTCCTCGCCTACGCCTACCCGGCGCTCCGCGACGGCGAGCGGGCGCGCGCCTCGCACACCGCGCTCGGGCTGAGCGTCGCGGGCGCGGGCGGGAGCGCCGGCTCGCGCTGGGCGCTCGACCGGGCCCGCCTCGCGGAGCTGCTCGGCTGCGACGGGCTCGTCGAGCACGCCAAGGACGCGGCCTGGCAGTCCGACGTCTATCTCGAGCTGCTCTCGACGCTCGCGATCGCGGCGACCCACCAGAGCCAGCTCGGCCAGGACTTCGAGATCTACGCGAGCCAGGAGTTCGGCCTCGCTCGAGCTCGCCGACGCGCACAGCCGCGCCTCCGCGCTGATGCCGCAGAAGAAGAACCCCTACGCGCTCGCCGCGATCCGCACCCAGGCGGGGCAGGCCGCCGGCGACCTCGCGGGCGCCTTCGTCGCGCTGCACACCGGCTCGGCGCGCACCGACCACTTCCATCTCCTGAACGGGACGATCCCGCGGGCGCTCGACGAGGCGGTCGCGATCGCGCGGCTGACCGCGTCGGTGCTGGACGGGATCGAGCTGCGGACGGAGCGCTTCGACGAGATCGCGCGCGAGAGCTTCGTCACCGCCGCCGACGTCGCCGACGTGCTCGCGCTTTCCGGGGCGCTCGACTACCGCAGCGCCCACAAGGTCGTCGGCCGAGCGGTGCGCGACCTCGTCGAGGCGGGGGAGCCCCCGTCGGCGCTGACGCCCGACCGGCTCTCCGAGGCGGCCCAGGCCGCGATCGGGGCGCCCGTCGAGCTGGACGAGGCGACGCTTGCGAGACGCGCTCGATCCCGACAGCCTGCGCGGCAGCCCGGAAGCAGTCCGGCTCCTCGTCGGCGGCCGCGATGGACGCGATGCTCGAGGAGCTCGACGCCGCGCTCGCCGAGCACGAGCGCTGGAGCGTCTCCGCGCGCGAGCGGGAGGCCGCCGCCGAGGCCGACCTGCTCGGCCCGCGCCCGCGAGCTCGCCTGAGCCGACTAGGTTTGCGCGGACAAACAGATTTGACAGCTCCTGCCTCGCGACTGTAAGGTTTGCCAAGCAAACTGATCTGTCGAAGGAGGAGAGCGAGATGGAACGAAAGCAGCTCGAGTCGGCAGGACGCGTCTACTGGAACCTGCAGGGGCTCTACTCGATCCCTGTCGGGCTCCTCTTCGTCGCGGCGGGACTCGCCAACCTCGGCTTCGAGCCGATCGCGCAGACGGGCGTCTTCGCCGCGGCCGTCGTCCTGGCCGCGGTCGCCGCGGTGGCGATCTCGCGGCACTACGGTCGGACCTACGGCCGGGTCGACGCCCGCTGGCCGCGACAAGGTGAAGCACCGGCCTGGCAGGTCGCACCGGCGCAGCCGTGATCGTCGGGCGGCGTCCAGGCGGACTGCGTCGCTCGACCTGCCGCTCGACCTGACCGCCGCGGCGCTTCGCCATCGTGATGCTCGGCTACTACGCCGTCACGATCGGCCTGCGGCCGCATCACGTCGTGATCTGGGGCGCGCTGCTCGTCGCGGGGCTCGTCCCGGCCTGGGGCAGCGTCGGCTCGGACGCGAAGATCAACGTCGGCCTGATGCTGATGGGCGCCGCCTCGATCGTCGCCGGGCCTGCTCGACCACGTCGCCCTCCGGCGCTCGTTCGGCCCGGCGGCGGAGAGCCGCCATGCCTGAGGAGCTCGACAGGCTGATCCACGAGCCGGGGCGGCTGGCGATCCTGACCGTGCTCTCCTCGCTGAAGACCGCCGACTTCGTCTTTCTCGGACGCGCGACGGGCCTGACGAACGGGAACCTCTCCAGCCACCTGACGAAGCTGGAGGAGGCAGGGCTCGTCCGGATCGAGAAGCGCTTCGTCGGCAAGCGCCCGAACACGAGCGCCGCGCTGACCGCCGACGGGAAGCGGCGCGATCGCGGAGCACTGGAGCCGGCTCGAGCGGCTGAAGACCCTCGCCGACGTCGAGGCAGGCGACGCGCTCTGACCCTTGTGCGAGAATTCGCCGAGCGCTCCTATCCCCGAACGTGTCAGGAGGAACGACCATGAAGGGGTCACAGAAGCCGAAGAAGGGCGAGAAGAAGGTCGCGCAGAAGAGCCTGAAGGAGAAGCGGACCGAGAAGCGCGCCGCCGCGAAGCACTCGAAGTCGCTCGGCGACTGACCCCGATCGGTCGAGCGCACGGTTGACGGCCATGCGTGACAGGCTCCGGCCGGCCTGGGACTTCGGCGACCTCGACGCGACCGAGGCGCGCCTGCACGACCTGCTCGCGGACGAGCCGGACGACGCGGGGCGCGCCGAGGTGATGACCCAGCTCGCGCGGCTCGAGGGCCTGCGAGGTGCCTTCGCGGCGGGCCATGCGCTCCTCGACGAGGCGAACGAGACCGGCGGCTCCAGCCCGGTCGTTCGGGCGCGGGTGCTGCTCGAGCGGGGCAGGCTGTACCGCTCGGCGGGTGCGCCCGAGGCGGCGCTGCCGCTCTTCGAGGAAGCGGCGGCGGACGGAGAGGGCTTCGTCGCGGTCGATGCGGCGCACATGGCAGCGCTCGCCGCGCCCGATCCAGGTGCGATGCTCGCCTGGACGGAGCGCGGGATCGCGCTCGCGGAGAGCTCGGACGACGCCGAGGTGCGCTACTGGCTCGGGCCGCTCCTGAACAACCTCGGCTGGGAGCGCTTCGCGGCGGGCGAGCACGAGGCGGCGCTCGAGGCGTTCGAAGCCGCGCTCGCTGCCCGGGAGGCGTACGACCCCGACCCCGCCGCCGCGGGGATCGCCCGCTACGCCGATCGCGAAGACGCTGCGTGCGCTCGGGCGGGCGGCCGAGGCCGTGCCGCTCCTGGAGCAGGCGATCGCGGCCTCCGAGCCCGACGGCTGGTTCCACGAGGAGCTCGCCGAGGCGCACGCGGCGCTCGGCCGCGACGACGAGGCGCGGAAGCACGCCACGCTCGCCCTGCCGCTCCTCGAGCGCGACGACGCCTCGCTCGCGGCCGACGAGCCCCGGAGCGCGCGGCTGCGCGAGCTCGCCCGCTAGAGCGCGTTCTTCGCGATCAGGACGAGCGCGACGACGACGAGGAGGGCCGCGAAGAGGCGGCGGAGACCCTGCTCCGGAACGGTCGCCTGGAGCTTCGTGCCGGCCGCCGCGCCGACGATCGCCGCGCCGGTGAAGGCGGCGGTGAGCGAGACGTCGACTCCACCGCTCGCCAGGTGCGCGGCGAGCGCGACCGAGCTCGTCAGGGCGATCACCAGCAGGGAGGTGCCGATCGCGACCGGGAGCGAGAGACCGAGCGCCACCGTCAGCGCCGGCACGATCACGAAGCCGCCGCCGACGCCGAAGAAGCCGGTGAGGACGCCGGTTCCGACTCCCGCTGCGACGACCCGGCTCCAGACGGGATCGTGCTCCGCGCCCGTGCCGCCCTTGCCTCGGACGACCGCGAAGGCCGCCCCGAGCAGCAGGACGCCGAACGCGAGGAGGAGCAGCCGGTCGCCGACGAGCCGGTTCAGCGCCGTCCCGCCGATCGCCGCGGGCGCCGCGGCTGCCGCGAAGGCGAGGCCGAGCCTCCAGCGCACCCGATCGGTGCGCGTGGCCGCGAGCATCCCCACGAAGGCGGTGATCGCGACGATCAGGAGCGACTCGGTCGTCGCCCGCTTGACGGGCTCGCCGAGGACGTAGACGAGGGCGGGGACGGCGAGGATCGAGCCGCCGCCTCCGAGGAGGCCGAGGAGCAGGCCGATCGCGAGCCCGAACGGGAGCGCGAGCAGCGCGTCCCTCATGGGCTAGGCGACGCGTCCGTCGGCGGGCTCCAGCGGCAGCCCGGCCTGGTTCCAGGCCTTCATCCCGCCGTCGAGGTTCTCGGCCGTGTAGCCGGCTCCCCGGAGGGCGTCGGTCGCCTTCTGGCTGCGGCCGCCGCTCCGGCAGACCGAGACGATCGTCGCGTCGCGCGGCAGTTCCTCGGCGCGGGCGCCCAGCTCGCCGAGCGGGATGTGGACGGCGCCGGGCGCATGGCCGGCGTCCCACTCCTTCGGCTCCCGGACGTCGAGCAGGATCGCGTCCTCTCCGTCGACGAGCTCGTGTGCGGTGCGAGCGTCCATCAGGCTCCCTTCTCCAGGTCGATTCCATGGTCTTCGAGGTCGGCGACCCCGCCGTCCGCCACGTGGATCACGTTCTCGACCCCATGCCGGCGCAGGAGCGAGACCGCCAGCGAGCTGCGGTTGCCCGCGGAGCAGGCGACGGCGAGCGGCTTGCCCGAGCGCTGCTCGAGAGGACTCGCCGGGGCCGTCGCGCAGCTCGTGGTACGGGGTGAAGAGCGAGCCGGGCACGTGGCCGTCCTCCCACTCGTCCTGCTCGCGCACGTCGAGCAGCTCCACCTCGCCCGCCTTCAGCTTCTCGGCGAGCATGGGGACGTCGATCGCCTCGGTGATCTCGATCTCGTTCCCGGCCTGCCGCCACGCCGCGATTCCCCCGGCGAGGTAGCCGCGGAGGCTGCGGAAGCCGACGGCCTCCAGCATCCGCATCATCGCCTGTGCCTCGGCGTCGCCCGCGGCGAGGACGACGACGTCGCCCTCGGGGTCGACGACCCAGGCGGCCCGGGTGCCGACGGCGGCCTTGACCGCGGTCGTGTTCAGCGAGCCGGGGACGTGCTCGGCGTCGAACTCGCGCGGCTCGCGGCCGTCGAGCAGGATCGCGCCCTCCTCGACGAGCTCGGCGACGCGGGTGGGGGAGAGCGGCTCGAGCGGCGCCGCGTGCCGGATCAGCTCGCCCTGGTTGAGGGCGACGATCCGCTCGAAGTTCGGCGGCTGGGGCTGAAGGTCGCCGGTCAGCTTCTCGACGAAGGCGTCCTCGTCCTCGATCCCGAAGAGCTCGTTGAAGCGGCGCTCGTAGCCGATCGTCGAGGCGGGCTTCTGGCTCATCCCGGCGCCGCCGCAGAGCGAGCCGCCGATGTGGCCGGGGTAGACCTCGACGTGGCCGTCCAGGTCGAGCAGCTTCTGGAGCGAACGGTGCAGGTCGCGGGCGCCGTCCTCCGGCACGACGGCGAGGTCGGGCCGCGCGAGGTCGCCGACGAAGAGCGAGTCGCCCGTCAGCACCATCCAGGGCGCATCGGTGCGGCCGCCGTCGCCGACGAGGTAGGAGACGTGCTCGGGCCGGTGCCCGGGGGTCGCGAGCGCGACGATCCGCGCCTGGCCGACCTGGACGACGTCGCCGTCGCCGACCGGCTCGCTCTCGAACTCGACCTCGTCCGCGTTCGGGACGTGGATCGTCGCCCCGGTCGCCTCGGCGAGCCGGCCGCGGCCGGAGAGGTGGTCGGCGTGGTTGTGCGTCTCGAGGATGTGGGTGATCTCGAAGCCCTCCTGCTCGGCGAGCCGGAGGTAGTCCTCGATCTCCCACTTCGGGTCGACGACCGCGGCCTCGCCACCGTCGGCGATCACGTAGGAGGCACAGCCGAGGTCGCGGTGGAGGATCTGGCGGAAGAACATGCGGGCGGAGCTCCTCTGGTCGACAGCTTTGGTATTATACAAGCAAACTTGTAGAAGAGGAGGTACCCGTGAGCCTGCCCATACCGCTGCCGCCCGGCCTCGCCGACCTGATCGCCGCCCGCTTCCGCGCGCTCGGCGACCCGATGCGCGTCCGTCTCGTCGACCTGCTCCGCAACGGGGAGCTGACGGTGAACGAGCTCGCCGAGCGGGTCGGCGCGAGCCAGCAGAACGTCTCCCGCCACCTCGCCGTGCTCACCGAGGCCGGTGTCCTGGGGCGCCGCAAGGAGGGCGTCCGCGTCCACTACCGGATCGTCGACGAGGGCGTGCTCGCGCTCTGCGAGCAGGTCTGCGGCTCGCTCCAGGCCCACGTCGCCGCGCTCGCGGCGGTCGTCGACGCCGCCTGACGGCCGGCCTGCGAAAATCGGCCGGTGGAGACGGGCGCGATCGAGATCCGCCGCCTGGACGGGCCCGAGGCCCGCGCGCGGCTCGACGACCTTGCGGCCGTCCTCCACGACTGCGTCGGGCGGGGCGCCTCCGTCGGCTACGTCGAGCCGTTCTCGCCCAACGACGCCCACGCCGCGTTCGCGGGCTTCGTGGCCGAGGTCGAGGCCGGGAACCGCGTCCTCCTCGCAGCGTTCGACGGCGAGCGCCTCGTCGGCACCGTCCAGGTCGCTCTCGCCTCCATGCCGAACCAGCCGCACCGCGGCGAGATCGTCAAGCTGCTCGTCCACGGCGACGCGCGCCGGCGCGGGATCGCGCAGCTGCTGATGGAGCGCGCGGAGGCGGAGGCGCTGGCCGAAGGGAGGACGCTGCTCGTGCTGGACGCGGTCACCGGCGGCGACGCGGAGCGGCTCTACGACGCGGCTCGGCTGGAACCGCGTCGGCGTGATCCCGAACTACGCGCTCTTCCCGGACGGGAGCCTCTGCGACACGACCTACTTCTGGAAGGAGCCGGAGGCGAGGTAGCGGTCCTCGGCGGCGTAGTCGAAGTAGCCGTCGAAGAACGGATCGGCGGGCGGCTCGGCGAGGCCGGTGAGCCAGTCGAGCTCCGCCGCGACCGTCGTCGCGTAGTCGCCGGCGGGGACGTAGCCGAGCTCCTCCGCGGCGCTCGTGTCGAGGACGACGGGGTGGCGGCGGTTCCAGGGGTGGTCGCCGAGAGCCCCGTCCTCGTCCAGGAGCACCTCCTCCCAGCTGTGGCCGAAGTGGCGGGCGACGGTCCGGGCGATCTCGAGCCCGCTCGGCGCGTCGGGGTCGGCGATGTTGAGGATCCGGGCGCCGGGCCGGGCGGCGACCGTCTCGACGAGCGCGGCGATGTTCGCGGCCGCGGTCGTGTGGTCGATGCCCTGCGCCGCGGCGCGCGAGCAGGACGGCGGGCCGCCGGTCGAGCACGCGCTTGACGAAGACCCACTCGCGGGCCGGGGAGGCGCCGGGCCCGTGGATCTTCGAGGGGCGGAGCACCGAGACGGGCGCGCCGCTCTCCAGCAGCACCTGCTCGGCGGCGACCTTGTTCGGGCCGTAGCCCTCGCGCGAGTCGTACGGCATCTCCCCGGGCGGCAGCGTCGGCTGCGACTCGCGGATCGGGCCGCCGTAGTCGGGCGGCTCGTCGGAGTTGGAGTGGTTCCCGGCGCCGTCGACGTAGACGGCCTTGCTCGAGACCATCGCCGTCGAGCCCGCCTCTCGCGCCAGCGGGACGACGAGCTCGGCCTGGGCGGCAGTGAAGCAGATGCAGTCCACGAGCAGGTCGGCGCCGTCCCCGAACGCCGCCCGGAGCTCGTCGGCGTCGTCCCGCCGCGCCGCCGTGAAGCGGCCGCCGAGCTCCGCCACCTCAGCCGGCATCCGCGCCGGGTCGCGCCCCGTCACGTCGACGCTCCACCCGCCTTGCAGCAGCCGCAGGGCGACCGCGCGCCCGACGAGCCCCGTGCCGCCGAGGATCAGCGCCCGCGGCAGCGGCTACTCGTCCTCGATGTTGCGGAGCGTCCCGTTCTCGGGGTCGAAGATGAAGCCGCGGATGTACTCGCGGGCGACGAGCTCGCGGGCCGAGCGGAGCCGCGCGAGGCTGTGCCGGAGCGTGTCCTCGAGGTCGTCGAAGGCGCCGAGCCGCCAGCTCGGGAGGACGCCGTCGGCGGCGAGCGCGTCCGCGAACTCGTCCTCGGAGGCGCCGTGGAGGCCGCAGTTCTCGTGCATGACGACGATGATCTCCTCCGTCCCGAGCAGCCGCTGCGAGGCGCTGAGCGAGCGGATCGCGTCGTCGGTGGGCAGCCCGCCCGCGTTCCGGATGATGTGCGCGTCGCCGCGCTCGAGCCCGAGCATGGGGAAGAGGTCGATCCGCGTGTCCATGCACGCGAGCACCGCGACGCCGCGCCGGGGCCGGGGGCTGAGCGACGGCGCCGCCAGCTCCTCGGTCCGGGAGGCGGCGATCTCGAGCATCCGGTCGGCGTTCGTCATCGGGCCAGATCGTATGCAGACTGTTCAGCTTTCGTTGTGCGCACAGGCGCACTGCCGTCGTTCGGACGCAGACCCGTAGGATGGGCCGATGGAGCCCACGACGACCACGCGGCCGGCCCAGTCCGACCTCGAGCGCGCGCTCGAGACACACCGGCGCGAGCTGACCGGCTACTGCTACCGGATGCTCGGCTCGCCGTTCGAGGCCGAGGACGCCGTCCAGGAGACGATGCTCCGCGCCTGGCGCGCCCACGACCGCTTCGAGGGCCGCGCGGCGCTCCGCTCCTGGCTCTACCGGATCGCCACCAACGTCTGCCTCGACCTGATCGGCGGCCGCGAGCGCCGCGCCCGGCCGATGGATCTCGGCCCCGCGCGCGAGCCGGTGCTCGAGAACCTGAGCACGCCCGAGGTGCCGTGGCTGCAGCCGACGCCCGACCCCGCCGACGAGGCGGTCGAGCGGGAGACGATCCGGCTCGCGTTCGTCGCCGCGCTCCAGCACCTGCCGCCGCGCCAGCGCGCCTCGCTGATCCTCTGCGAGGTGCTGCGCTGGCAGGCGAGCGAGGTCGCCGAGCTGCTCGAGACGAGCGTCGCGTCGGTGAACAGCGCCCTCCAGCGGGCCCGCGCGACGCTCGCCGCGACCGACGCCGCCGAGCCGGTGACCGCGCCGCTCTCCGCCGACGACCGGGCGCTGCTCGAGCGCTACGTCGCCGCCTTCGAGGCCTACGACGTCGAGGCGCTGACCTCGCTGATCCACGAGGACGCGACCCAGTCGATGCCGCCGTTCGACCTCTGGCTGAGCGGCCGCGACGACATCTTCACCTGGTGGTTCGGCCCCGGGATCGGCTGCAAGGACTCGCGGGTCGTGCCGGCCGGCTCCGCGAACGGCTCGCCCGCCTACGGGCAGTACAAGCCGCGCGAGGACGGGAGCGGCTACGACCCCTGGGCGCTCCAGGTCGTCGAGGTCGCCGACGGCAAGATCGTCGAGCTGACGTTCTTCCTCGACACGGAGTCGCTCTTCCCGCTCTTCGGGCTCCCGCCCGCGCTCGACGCGTAGGAGACCCTTCCGGGTTCTGCTTCTCGATCCGCTCGAACTGGGAGGCGCCCGCATACACCTGCGACTGGGCGCTGCCGCCGGCCCGCTTGATCGAGGTCGACTGATTCAGCGTGGTGTAGCTGTAGGCCGCACCGGCGCTCGAGCTGACCAGGTTCCCGGCCGAGTCGTAGCCGTAGCTCGTCGTGCCGCGGCTCGTCAGCTGGTTGGCGTCGTTGAAGACCGAGCTTGTCGTCACCCCGTTCACCGTCTCACTCGTCCTGTTTCCCATCAGGTCGTAGGCGTACCCATAGTCGTAGCCGCCGACGATCGCGCCCGACCCGCTCCGCTTGCACCGCCGAGGTGAGGCCCCTTTCGGCGTTGACCCATGCTGATGCGGACGCCTCACTTCCGCGATCAATGGCCTCTCGACCGGCGAAATACCGTGCGAGCCGTCGGCCGAAAGGGGATGCGAACAGAGCCATAGCCGCGAATGAGACCAGCGCCAGTACGACGCTGATCGTAGTTGTGACTATGAAGCTCAGTAACCCGAATATTGCAAACGCTAGGAACGCAGTGAGGACGCTTGCTCGTTGGCGGCGTCGCGCGACATCGTCGATGGCCGTCACCACGCGCTACCGCCTTCTCGTAACCGCATAGGTAGCGGCGAGAGCAAGACATATTGCTCCAAGGAGAACGATTAGCACCGGGACTTCGAGATTGCCGCTTGCCGCCAGCCCGATTGTCGCACCAATCCCAATGACGGCGGTTACAAGACCGGTTTGAACTGTCCACATTCTTGCATGTCCTCCTCAGCCGAGCTTGTAGTACAGCGGTCGCTTGATCGGCGCGGTCGCTGCGGACGATAGATCGGTAATAAAGAACGCGGTCGATACGGCAACGCACCAACCCCGCGACGCGTACTTGCAGACCGCCGTGCTAATAAGCGCCTGAGCGCAACCCATCGCAGCGCCAACAGCGCCTCCCGTTATCGCACCGAAAGCAGCTCCTAGCGCGCAGTCGCCACCGAATTGCAGAGCGTCGCGAACGCCGAAAGTCCCGAACGGATCGCTTACGCCCAGAGGATCCCCGCCTGCGTAGCCATACCGGTTCCAGTCCCCCGGAGAGGTCGGCTGCTCGAGCGGGTCCGCCTGTGTCCAGCGGCCGGTTTGGGGGTCGTACCAGCGGTGCCCGAACTTGTAGTGGAGGGTGGTCTGGGATTGGTAGCCGCTCTTGAACCGCCAGGGGTTGTAGGGCGAGCCGGACTTCTCGTAGATCACCCAGCCGTAGGGGTCGTAGCGGTACTCGGCGACGAGGGCGCCGTTCGCGTCGGTCATCCCGGTGATCGAGCCGAGCCCGTCCTCGAGGTAGTAGTGGGTGCCGGCCGGGGTGCGCTGGGAGAGGAGGCTGCCGTCGGGGAGGCGGGTGTAGTAGGTGCCCGTGCCTTGCTTGCGGATCAGCATCCCCAGGATCGACTCCCCGAACTGGGTGTAGGTGCCGGTCCCGTTCTGCTTTTCGATCCGCTCGAACTGGGAGGCGCCCGCGTACACCTGCGACTGGGCGCTGCCGCCGGCCCGCTTGATCGAGGTCGACTGATTCAGCGTGTTGTAGCTGTAGGCCGCGCCGGCGCTCGAGCTGACCAGGTTCCCGGCCGCGTCGTAGCCGTAGCTCGTCGTGCCGCGGCTCGTCAGCTGGTTGGCGTCGTTGAAGACCGAGCTTGTCGTCACCCCGTTCACCGTCTCACTCGTCCTGTTTCCCATCAGGTCGTAGGAGTACGCATAGTCGTAGCCGCCACGACGACCCCGCCTTGCGTGAGCCGCCGAGGTCGGCGAACCCTCGAGCCTGTGTCGTGCCGAGGCGTGGCCTCGTGTGGCTCCGCTCGCTGACCCAGGCGGCAACCGAACGCCGAAGAGGATGACTAGCGTGACGTTGGGCAGCGTCGTCATTGCAACCCAACGCTCCTCGACGCTACGAAGGCTTTGCTCGAGAGGACGAGTACAGAGTAGGATGATCGCCCACCAACCCGAGCCGAGATTCGCACCCCATCACTGCGAAAGACGGCGTCGGCGGCAACCAATGCACGAAGACTAGCGATGGACGAGACTGAGATAGGCATTGAGTGACTTGCCTGCGCAAGACCCACGTTCGGAAGTCCCTCATCAGCGCCGCCCAGCCTGTGACGCGATTGACCGCTTGAAGATCGAGGTTGACTGGTTCAGCCTGGTGTGAGCTGCAGGCGTCGCCCTGCGCTCGAGCGGACGAGGTCCCGGCCGCGTCAGTAGGCCGTAGCTCGCGCCCCGGCCACCTGAGCTGAGTATCCGTAGTTGACTCAGTAATTGCGTTTCCGCGCCTGTCTGACCGTGAAGTACGCGCTGGGTCGCGAACAGCCATGAGGAAACAGAACGCCGAACGAGATCACGCCCTTGATATCCCCCCGATCCCCGCGACGAGGAAGATGACGGAACCGACTCCCCACCAGAGCGCTCCGCCAGGGCCGCCCTGCTTATCTCCGCCTGGGTCACCCAGAGTCTCCGCCCCATTCACCGTACTCGCCGTCTCAGCACGACCGCGACGAGGACTGAGAGGAGTCCCAAGGCTACTCCGGCCGAGAGGGCGATCAGGTACACGCCGACCCTCCGCTCAGCACTCAATGCTCCCGAAGAAACCCAGCCAGGCCGCTATGGCAGCCGTGCCGACGCCAGCCACGAATCCAGGCCAGAGCCAGACGACGGTTCGCGTTGAACCTCCCGCCACCGCGCGCAGCAGACCTCCGAACCTCTCCGAGGCGCCCACCCGGCGCCAAGTGGCGGCGAGTTTACATGATTTGTAACTCGTGTCAACACCACTCGTAATCAGCCCGGAAGGACGTCCTCGAGCCCGAGCAGGCACACCAGCTCGCGCAGCTCCGGCGCGGCGTTGTCGAGGTGGATCCGGCAGCCGAAGCGGCGGGCGGCGAGCTGGAGCCGGGCGAGCGCGTCGACGACGACGGCGTCCGCGCCGACCCCGTGGACGTCGCAGCGGAGCGGGCCGGCGTCCAGCTCGTGCAGGAGCGCGCAGACGCGGTCGCAGAGCCCCGGGAGGTCGTCGCGCTCGATCGGGCCCCAGATCCCGAAGTCCGCCATCACCCGTGCCGACCGGCGCGACGTGCAGGATTCATCGACCGATGAGTCCGGGACGCGTCTCGCGGTCTGACCCGTCGTGACCGACCGCGAAAGGATCCCCGCATGACGCTCTGCCAGCCCCCGCGCCAAGTGGCTCGCCCTGATCGTCCTCGCCCTCGGCGACCTGCTGATCGTCCTCGACGTCTCGATCGTCAACGTCGCCCTGCCCTCGATCCGCGAGGACCTCGGCTTCTCGGAGGCGTCGCTCGCCTGGGTGCTCAACGCCTACACGCTCACCTTCGGCGGCCTGATGCTGCTCGCCGGCCGGCTCGGCGACCTCCTCGGCCACCGCCGGATGTTCGTCGCTCGGGGTCGGCCTGTTCACGCTCGCCTCGCTCGCCTGCGGGATCGCCACCTCGCAGGGGATGCTCGTCGGCGCGCGGGCGGTGCAGGGGATCGGCGGCGCCGTCGTCGCCGCGGTCGCGCTCTCGCTGATCATGACCCTCTTCACCGAGCCGGCCGAGCGCGCCAAGGCGATGGGCGTGATCGGCTTCGTCGCGGCGGGCGGCGGCTCGATCGGCGTCCTCGCGGGCGGCGTCCTCACCGACCTGCTCTCGTGGCACTGGATCTTCCTCGTCAACCTCCCGATCGGGATCGGCGTGATCGTCTGCTGCCTGATCCTGCTCCCGGCCGGCGGCGCGCGCCCGGCCGGCGCGCGGCTCGACGTCGGCGGCGCGCTCCTCGTCACCGGCTCGCTGATCCTCGCCGTCTACGCGATCGTGAACGGGAACGAGCAGGGCTGGACGTCGGGCCGCACGCTCGGGCTGCTCGGCGCCGCCGTCGCGGGGCTCGTCGCCTTCCTCGTGCTCGAGACCCGCGTCGCCGAGCCGCTGATGCCGCTCGGGCTCTTCCGGCTGCGCAGCGTCGCGGTCTGCGAACACGGTCGGGATCCTCTGGTCGGCCGCGATGTTCGCGATGTTCTTCCTCGCGGCGCTCTACCTCCAGCTCGTGCTCGGCTACGAGCCGCTCGAGGTCGGGCTCGCCTTCCTGCCCGCGAACCTCCTGATGGGGGCGTTCTCGCTCGGCCTCTCGGCGCGGATCGTGATGCGCTACGGCGTCAAGCTGCCCGCTCGTCGATCGGGATGGCCTTCGTCGCCGTCGGGCTCGGGCTCTTCGCCCGCGCGCCCGTGGACGCGAGCTTCGTCGTCGACGTGCTCCCCGGGATGCTGATCCTCGGCGTCGGGATCGGCCTCGCGATGAACCCGCTCCTGCTCGCCGCGATGAGCGACGTGCGGCAGGAGGACACCGGCCTCGCCTCGGGGGTCGTCAACACCTCGTTCATGCTCGGCGGCGCCCTCGGGCTCGCCGTGCTCGCGAGCGTGGCGGCCGCCCGGACGGGCGAGGCGCACACCTCCGCCGGGCTCGTCGAGCGGCTACCACGCCGCGTTCCTGATCGGCACGCTCTTCGCGGTGGCCGCGGGCGTCGTCGCCGCGGTCTTCCTCCGGGCTCGCCGAGGCGCCCGCGCCGGGCGTGGAGGGCGCCACGCGCGCTGGAGGCCGCGTGACGCCGGCGGGGCGTAGTCTGCGCCTGTGAGCGAGCTCGCGATCCGGCTGCGCGGCGTCGTCAAGCGGTACGGGCCGATCACCGCCGTCGACGGCCTCGACCTCGACGTCCCCGAGGGGACGTGCGTCGGCCTGCTCGGCCCGAACGGGGCGGGGAAGTCGACGACGATGCGGCTCCTGACCGCGCAGGCGCTCCCCGACGAGGGCGAGCTCGAGCTGCTCGGCTTCAAGCTCCCGGAGGAGTCGAAGCAGGCGCGGGCGCAGCTCGGGGTGACGCCGCAGCTCGACAACCTCGACGTGACGCTGACCGTCGAGCAGAACCTGCTCGTCTTCGCCCACCTCTACCGGATCGGCCGGGCCGACCGGAAGGCCGCGATCGAGCGGGCGCTGCGAGATGGCGCGGCTGACCGACCGGCGCGACACGCGCGTGGACAAGCTCTCGGGCGGGATGCGGCGCCGGCTCCTGATCGCGCGCTCGCTCGTCCACCGCCCGCGGCTCGTACTCCTCGACGAGCCGACCGTGGGCCTCGACCCCCAGGTGCGCCAGGAGCTGTGGGCGCTCGTGGACGCGCTCCGGAGCGAGGGGACGACGATCCTGATGTCCACGCACTACATCGAGGAGGCCGCGCGCCTCTCCGACACGGTGCTGATCATGTCCCACGGGAAGGCGGTCGCCTCCGGGAGCCCGTCCGCGCTCGTGCGCGAGCACGCCGGCACGGAGGCGCTCGAGGTCTACGGGACGCCGCCGCGGCTCGCCGAGGTCGAGGCCGAGGCCAAGGCGGCGGGCCTGCGCACGCGCCGCACCGGCACGAGCGTCTCGGTGCTCGGCTACGAGGGCTCGAACGGGCTCGCGCTCGAGGGCGAGCGGCGGCCCGCGAACCTCGAGGACGTCTTCGTGCTCCTGACCGGCGAGGAGATCGGCTGATGGCCGAGCGCGCCCGGAAGATCGGCCGCTTCGAGCGCCCCGCGCTGACGGGCGTGCTCGTGCGCGAGATCGTCAACTTCTCGTCCTACTGGCGCTCGGCCACCTTCTCCTCGACCGTCGAGCCGACGATCTACCTGCTCGCGTTCGGCTTCGGCTTCGGCGCGCTCGTGAGCAAGGTCGCCGGCTACGACTACGTCGACTTCGTCGGGACCGGCACCGTCGCGACCGCCGTCCTCTTCTCGAGCGCGTTCCCCGCGATGTTCGGGACATTCGTCAAGTACCAGTTCCAGCGCACCTACGACGCGATCCTCGCCGCGCCCGTGGACACGGAGGAGCTCGTCACCGCCGAGGCGATCTGGATCGCGACCCGCGCCGGCGTGTACGGCTGCGTGCCGCTCGTCGTCGCGATGGTCTTCGGGCTCGACCCGCGGCCGCAGATGCTCGTCGTGCCGCTCGTCGCCTGGGTCGCCGGCTTCGGCTGGGCCTGCTTCGGGATCGCGATCGCCGGCTTCGTCAAGTCGATCGACAACTTCAGCTACGTGATCAGCGCCGTCCTGACGCCGCTCTTCCTGGTCGCGGGGACGTTCTTCCCGATCAGCAACCTGCCCGGCTGGGCGCGGTTCATCGCCAACTTCAACCCGCTCCACCACTGCGTCGAGCTCGTCCGGCACGCCGCCTTCGGCTTCCACGGCTGGACGGATCTCGCGCGGGTCGGCGCCCTCGTCCTCTTCGGCCTGGCGACGTGGCGGCTCGCGATCTTCGCGATGGAGCGCAAGCTCGTCGACTAACCGCCCGCCAGTTTGACCCGGTGGCCCTGCGCCTCGAGGCGCGCGGCGACCTTCTCGCGGTGGTCGCCCTGCAGCTCGACCGCGCCCTCCTTGACCGCGCCGCCGGTGCCGCAGTGGCGCTTCAGCTCCTTCGCGACGTCGCGCAGCTGCCCGGGCGGGAGCCCGCGGACGACGGTGACGACCTTGCCGCCGCGGCCGCCCTTCTCGCGGAAGATCCGCACGACCCCGTCGGCCGGGAGCGCCGGGCCGCCGGCGGGTGCCCCTTTCGGCTCGTGCCGGCGCCGGTGGTCGCCGTCCCCGGTCGAGTAGACGAGACGCGAGTTCGACACGCTCAGGCCGTCTGGAGCTCGGGATGCCGCTCCAGGTAGGTGGCGACGAAGGGGCAGAGGGGAAGGATCCTGAGCCCGCGCTCCTTCGCGTCGGCGAGCGCGGCGCCGACGAGCGTGCTCCCGTAGCCGCGCCCCTCGCACGACGGATCGATCTCGGTGTGGGTGAAGGCGATCTCGTCCCCGCGGAGCCGGTAGGCGGCCAGGCCGATCTGCGTCTCGCCGAGCCGGATCACGTACTCGCCGGCCTCCTCGTCGTTCGTGACGACGGGCTCGGCCGGCTCGGGCGCGGCGGGCAGGCGCACCTGCGCCCGTGCGACGAGCTTGCCGACGGCGTCCGACTCGCGGGCGGCGCGGTGCTCCTCGAAGCGCTGCCGGTGCTCGGCCGCGTGCACTCCGGGCTCGAGCGACGCCACGTAGTCGAAGATCTCGCGGGTGCCCCGGTAGAGCGCGCCGTCCTCGGTCTCGAGCACCGGGATCGTCGCGCGCGGCGACTTCCCGGCGAGCTCTGTGCGCTGCTCGGGCTGGGGCTCGACCTGCCGGGCGACGAAGTCGACCCCCGCCTCGGTCAAGAGCTCGCGCACGGCGGCGGAGGAGGGGCACCACTCGGCCTGGTAGAGGACGAGCATCAGGCGGTCGCCCCTGCGGGAGCGCCCCGCCGGGCCAGCTCCTCGCGGACGACCGGGGCGACCTCCGTCCCGAAGAGCTCGATCGAGCGGAGGATCTTGGCGTGGGGCATCCCGCCGATCGTGAACTGGACGAGGAAGCGGTCGTGCGCGAAGAGCTCGTGCTGGTGGAGGATCTTCTCGGCGACCTGGGCCGGGCTGCCGACGAAGTTGGCGCCGCGGCGCGTTGCAGCGGCGTCGTAGTCCTGCCGCTGCTGCGGCGGCCAGCCGCGCTCGCGGCCGATCCGGTTCATCGCCTCGCTGACGAACGGGTACGAGTCGTCGAGCGCGGCCTGCGACGTCTCGGCCACGTAGCCGTGCGAGTTGATGCTGAGCGCCGGCCGCTCGTGGCCCGCGCGGAGGGCAGCCTCGCGATGGAGCTCCGCAAAGGGGGTGAACCGCTCCGGCAGCCCGCCGATGATCGCGAGCGCCATCGGCAGGCCGAGCGTCCCGGCCCGGATCGCCGACTCGGGGTTGCCGCCGACCGCGATCCACACGGGCAGCGGCTGCTGGAGCGGCCGGGGGTAGACGCCGAGGTCGTCGAGGGGATGGCTGAGCCGGCTGCCGGGCCAGGAGACCCGCTCGGACGCGCGGAGCCGGAGCAGCAGCTCCAGCTTCTCCGCGAAGAGCTCGTCGTAGTCGTCCAGGTCGAGCCCGAACAAGGGGAAGGACTCGATGAACGAGCCCCGGCCGGCCATGATCTCGGCGCGGCCGCCGGAGAGCAGGTCGATCGTCGCGAACGCCTCGAACACCCGCACGGGATCCTCGGAGCTGAGGACGGTGACCGCGCTCGAGAGCCGGATCCGCTTCGTCCGCGCTGCAGCGGCGCCGAGCACGACGGCGGGAGCGGAGACGACGAAGTCGGGCCGGTGGTGCTCCCCGACCGCGAAGACGTCGAGCCCGACCTGCTCGGCCAGCTCCACCTCCTCGAGCAGGTCGGCGAGCCGCTGCGCGGGCGAGACCCCGGCCGGCTGGTCGCCGAAGGTGAAGACGCCGAGCTCCATCAGCTGCCGCGGGACTGGCGCCAGCGGTGCAGCTCCTTCGACTTCAGGAGCGACTTCGAGACAGGCGGCGGGGGCGGAGCGTCGTGCTCGGCCAGCCAGCGGGCGGCCTCGTCGTCCGCTTCCAGCCCGACGGCGCGCTCGCGCTCGCCTCGCTTCTGGGCGCCGCGACTCGTCAATCCACGCTTGGCACTCACCCCTCGAACGGTAGCGGTTGCCCTCGGCGCCCTCGCCGGGGCCCGGTTTGTCATAATCGGCTCGTGAGCACGATCGCCGAGATCCTCCAGGGCAAGCCGGGCGACGTGATCCGGATCGAGGGCGGCTCCACGGTGTTCGAGGCGATCAAGGCGATGGTCGACGCGAACGTGGGCGCGATCCTCGTCACCGACGGCGAGCGGATCGCCGGGATCTTCACCGAGCGCGACTACCTGCGCCGGATCGCGATCGAGGGCCGGACGTCCCACAACACGATCGTGCGCGACGTGATGACCTCGCCCGTCCTGATGGTCGACCCCGAGACGACCGTGGAGGAGGGGATGGCGCTGATGACCGACAAGCGGATCCGCCACGCCCCCGTCGTCAAGGACGGCAGCCTCGTCGGAATGGTCTCGATCGGCGACCTGGTCAAGTTCACCAGCCAGAAGCAGAGCTACCAGCTCCAGTACCTGAACGAGTACATCTCGGCCCGCTAGGGCCCGCTGGCCCGCCGCGTTCGCTGACCGGACGGTTCCGCCCGGGTCGTCCTTCCATCTCTGCCATCATCCCGGCTCTGTCCGCCGAGCCGCCCCAGAACCCCGTTCGGATCCTGATCGTCGACGACCACGTGCTCTTCGTCGAGGCGCTGACGACCCTGCTCGACGCCGACGAGCGCTTCGAGGTCGTCGGCACGGCGACGAGCGGGCGCGAGGCCGTGCAGCTCGCGAAGGACGCGGCCGCCGACGTCGTCCTGATGGACATGTCGATGCCGGTTCTGGACGGGGTCGCGGCGACCCGGCGCCTGCTCGCGGCCCGGCCGGAGCTCCGCGTGATCGCGCTCAGCGGGCACACGGACAACCTCAGCCACACGGCGGCGCTCGAGGCGGGCGCGGTCGAGTACGTCGAGAAGAGCGAGGCGCTCGAGCAGCTCGCGGAGACGATCCTCCGCGTCGCCGCGCCGCCTGCTTGACTTCCGGCTCCGCTTCTCATTTGATCGTAGGGAGCATGGGGGCGGAAACACACATTGGGCGGGCCGCGCGCGGGTGAGCGCCGCGGCGCCGATCGTCCGGCTGGAGAGCGTCCGCAAGAGCTTCGGGACGAACCTCGTCCTCGACGGCGTCGACCTCGACGTCACCGCCGGCCAGGCGCTCGTCGTGATCGGGCGCAGCGGCAGCGGCAAGAGCACGCTCCTCCGCTGCATCAACCGCCTGGAGCCGATCGACTCGGGCCGGATCTTCTTCGAGGGCGACGAGATCACCGCGAAGGGCGCCGACGTCTCCGACCTGCGCCAACGAATCGGGATGGTCTTCCAGCAGTTCAATCTCTTTCCGCACCTGTCCGCCCTCGACAACGTCACGCTCGCGGCCCGGAAGATCCGGAAGACCCCGCGGGCGGAGGCCGAGCGGCGCGGCCACGAGCTGCTCGAGCGCGTGGGGCTGCCGGAGAAGGCGCATCAGCATCCGCACCAGCTCTCGGGCGGCCAGCAGCAGCGGGTCGCGATCGCGCGGGCGCTGATGATGGAGCCGCACGTGATCCTCTTCGACGAGGTCACCTCCGCGCTCGACCCGGAGCTCGTCGGCGAGGTGCTGATCGTGATGCGCGACCTCGCCCGCTCCGGGATGACGATGATCGTCGTCACCCACGAGATGCAGTTCGCCCGTGAGGTCGGGGACAGGCTCGTGTTCATGGACGAGGGCCGGATCGTCGAGGAAGGCGTCCCGGCCGACGTGCTCGACAACCCACAGGACGAACGCACCCGGCGGTTCCTGCGCCGCACGCTCCAGCTCGCCGACTCGCTCGAGGAGCTGGAGACCGAGGAGAAGGTCAGTCGAACGGAAGGGGAGAGAACATGAAGAAGATCCTGTTCGTCCTGCTCGGGGTCGGGCTCGTCGCTGCGGTCACCGCCGCGCTCGCGATCGCCCAGCCCACCGCGGCGACGACCGCCGCCAAGGCGGAGGTCACCGCAGCGAAGCTGCCGCCGCTGCCGGCGGAGGTCGCGGCACGGAAGCGGTGGAACATCGGCGTCAAGTGCGACTCGCCGCCGTTCGGGTACATCGACGTCACCGGCAAGCACGCCGGCTTCGACATCGAGATCGCCAAGTGGTTCTCGCGCTTCGCGTTCGGCCGGGAGAACCGCGTTTCGTTCACGTGCGTGACGACGCCGGCCCGCGAGCCGTCGCTGACCACGGGTCGCGTCGATCTCGTG
The DNA here is from genome assembly GCA_963846665.1 of uncultured Gaiellaceae bacterium. GTDB lineage: Bacteria > Actinomycetota > Thermoleophilia > Gaiellales > Gaiellaceae > Gaiellasilicea. Next base: position 1,053,956 of record CAWJWW010000002.1, on the reverse strand, counting down.
ATCGCCACGTTCACCTACACGGCCGACCGGGACACCCGGATCGACTTCTCCCGGGCCTACTACAAGGCGACGGGCCGGCTGCTCGTCCGGAACGAGACGCCCGTCCGCACTCTCGCGGACCTGCCGAACAAGACGATCGCGACCACGAGCGGCTCGATCTACGACCGCTGGGTCAAGAACTGCCACAAGCAGTCGAAGCTGCTCGTCACGGACGGCTTCACGAACGCGCTGCTGGCGTTCAAGGACGGCCGGGCCGACACCCTGATGTGGGACGACACCGTCCTCGTCGGGATCGCGGCCACGGATCCGAACCTGAAGCTGACCGACGACCTGTTCCTGCCGCTCCCGTACGGGATCGGGATGAAGCAGGGGAACGACGCGATGAAGCGCTGGGTCGACTCCCGGCTCAACATCATGTCGAAGCGCGACGCGTTCTACCCGATCCTCAAGAACACGGTGCCGGCCCGCTTCCTGGGGGCGTTCTCGAAGAACATCCTCCGGCCGAAGCAGGTCTTCTACTACTCGAAGGGCGACCTGACGACCCAGTGCTCGTAGCGAACCAGTGCTCGTAGCCCATTCGACCGGGAGCGGCCGCCGCGGCGGCCGCTCCCACCTTTCCGCCTGATGCTCGCGGTCGCCTTCGACTGGTCGTACTTCTCGACGTACGGCGGCGAGCTCGGGACGGCGCTGACGCGGACGCTGCTCGTCTCGGCGATCGCCGTCGTCGGCTCGGCAGTGGTCGGGTTCGTGCTCGGCGCCGCCCGTGCGCGCCGCATCCCCGTCATCAGCCAGCTCGCGGCGGTCTACGTCGAGGTGATCCGGAACACGCCGATCCTCGTCCAGATCTTCTTCGTCTTCTTCGGGCTGCCCTCGGTCGGGATCACCCTCGACGCCTTCACGGTCGCCGTCGTCACGGTGACGGTCTGGGGCGGCGCCTTCAACACGGAGAACTTCCGGGCCGGCTTCCAGGCCGTCCCCGACCGCTTCGAGGAAGCCGGGTCGGCGCTCGGCTTCGGCCCCCTGCGCACGTTCGCGTACGTGACGCTTCCGATCGGCGGCCGGATCGCGCTCCCGGCCTCGATCAACACGTACATCAGCGTCGTCAAGAACACCTCACTGCTGTACGTGATCGGGTACCCGGAGCTGACCTACACGGCGTACAACATCAACGCGCTCTCGCCCCGGACGCTCGAGACCTTCGGGACGCTCGCCGTCGCCTATCTCGCGATCGTCTGGACGATGTCGGGGCTGATCCGCCTGCTCGAGTCCCACCTCGCCTTGCCGGAGACGCGCTGATGCTCGCCTACAGCCTGCCGGAGTGGGTGGAGCCCGTCGCGCGCTACATGTTCACGGTGGGGCTGCCCGGGACGCTCCAGATCGCCGGGATCGCCCTCGTCGGCAGCGCCCTGATCGGGATCGTGCTCGGGACGCTCCTGACCGTCGACTCGCGCCCGCTCCGGGCCGCGATCCGGCTCTACGTCGAGGTCTGGCGGGGACTGCCGATCCTCGTCACGATCTTCATCGTCTTCTTCGCCCTCCCGTCGGTCAGTGACGCGCTCCGGTTCGACCCGTTCAAGGCCGCGGCGATCGGGCTGACGCTCTGGGGGAGCGCGCAGGTCGCGGAGGCGACGCGCGGCGCGGTCGGCTCGATCCCGCGCGAGCAGCACGAGGCCTCCGCCGCGCTCGGGTTCGGTTGGCTCGGTCGCCACCGCCACGTGATCCTGCCGCAGGCGATCCGCCGACTGCTGCCGCCGTTCGTCTCGCTGCTCGTGAACATCATCCAGAACACGACGATCGCGCAGGTGATCGGCGCCGCGGAGCTGCTCGAGACGGGCGAGCGCTCGGCCGAGCGGCTCACCTTCACGACGCTCAACACCCACGCGTTCGAGATCTACGGGGCCGTCGCGGTCGTCTTCTTCCTGATCTCGTTCCCGCTGACGCGGCTCGCGGCCTACCTCGAGCGCCGCCTCGTGGTCTAGGACCGGCGCTCGCGGGCGTCGGATCCGGCTTGAATGGGCCGGTGGACGTCGTCGAGAGCATCGTCGAGATCGGGCCGCACCGGGTCGAGCTCGTCCATCCGCCCGACGCGGAGGCGCTGATCGAGGAGGAGGCGTTCGAGCGCGAGGAGTTCCTGCCCTACTGGGCCGAGCTCTGGCCGAGCGCGCAGGCGCTCGCTCGGGTCGTCGCCGGGAGCCGGCTCCGCGGCGCGCGCGTGCTCGAGCTCGGCTGCGGCCTCGCGCTTCCCGCGATCGTCGCGGCGCTCGGCGGCGCGCGGGTGCTGGCGACCGACTGGTCGGAGGACGCGCTCGCGTTCGCGGCCCGGAACGCCGAGCGGAACGGGGTCGTGCTCGAGACCGCCCGGCTCGACTGGGGCTCACCGGCGACGGGACCGGGGGTCTTCGACCTCGTCCTCGCCGCCGACGTGCTCTACGAGCGCCGCAACGTCGAGCAGCTGCTCGCGCTGCTGCCCGGGCTCGGGCCGGAGGTGCTCGTCGCCGACCCGGGCCGGCCCGCACTCGGCGCATTCCTCACGGCGGCGCGCGAGACGTGGAAGGTCGAGGAGAGCCCGGACGAGGAGCTCCCCCGCGGCGGGATCTACCGCCTGACGCGCGAGAGGGAGAAGTCGCTGCGCGACGGGACTTAGTTGCTCTGAGCAACTAAGTCCGTTCGTCGGCGCGCTTCGCTTCGGCTAGTTCAGGGACGGATCGGGCGGCATCGTCGCGAGGAGAGCGAGCGGGCCGCCCTGGCGGGCGAGGACGGCGCTCCAGAGCCCGTCCGGCTCGTCGCTGAAGACGTCGTCCGGCTCGGCCGGGACGACGATCCAGGCCTCCTCCGCGAGCTCCGCCTCGAGCTGGCCGCTCGACCAGCCCGCGTACCCCGCGAAGATCCGGCCGCGCCGCCCCTGGACGTCCGGATCCTGGACGAAGCCGACGGCGGCGAGCACGAGCTCCGAGGCGTCGGCGGGGTCGTCGAGCTCGACGAGCGCCAGCACCGACTCCGACGCGACGGGCCCGCCCACGAAAACGGCGTCCTCGTCGGCGGCGAGCGAGGCGAGCTCGGGCACGACGTCGCCGACGGAGGTCTCGGAGGGGCGGTTGAGGACGAGCCCCATCGCGCCGTCCTCGCCGTGCTCGGCCACGAGGATCACGCTCCGGGAGAAGTTGGGATCGAGCAGGGACGGCGCTGCCACGAGCAGCTGTCCGCGAAGCGAGTCGGCCACGCCGAAACCGTAGCGGGGAACGACGGAGGGGCCGCGGGACGGCCCCTCCGTGTCGCAGCGATGGTGGTTGCTGCTACTTGATCGCCAGGGCGTTCATCACCGCCCCGCCGTAGACCGGGTGGAAGATGTAGTTGTCGATCCGGGCGCTGACGAACTCGCGGATGTTGCCGTTCGCGAGCGGTGCCCACGGCGCCGCGTTCTTCATCAGGTCGACATCGAGCTTCCCGTACGCCTCGTAGCGGGCGTCGCCGGAGAGCTTCGCGGCCTGCTCCATCCGCTTGTTGAACGCGGGAACGTTCAGGTACGAGTAGTTGCTGTTGTTCGACGCCTGGATGTTCTGCCCGTCCAGGAGCACGTTGATGAAGTCGAACGGGTCGGGGTAGTCCGCGAACCATGCGATCAGGAACATGTCGAAGTCCGACCCGCGCGTGCCGGCCGTCTTGATCGCGACGGCGAAGGGCTGAGGCTTCAGGACGACGTCCAGCCCCATCTTCGTCAGGTTGTACTGCAGCACCTGGGCCCGGGCGACCGAGGTCGCGCTGGTCGTGTGCAGGATCGTGATCGTGTCGGAGGCGTTCCCGGAGATCTGCTTCGCCCGGACCGGGTCGGCGCCCTTGATCGGGTAGAGCTTCGCGTCGCGGAAGCCCTGGATGTTGGGCGGGAGGATCTGGTCGGTCCGCCGCCCGGCGAACTTGCCGGCGACCCGGAGCATCGCGGGCCGGTCGACGGCCCAGTTGACCGCCTTCCGGAGCGCGACCTTCGAGAACGCGGGCCGGCTGGTGTTGAGGGCCAGATACGTCGTGTTGATGCCCGTGTTGACGAAGTAGCGGAAGTTGCCGCCCTTGTGGATCCCGTACTGCGCCGAGAGGTTCTCGTGCGCCGTCGGGGGCAGGCCGCCCGCGTCGTAGTCGACCTGGCCCGCCCGCACCTGCAGGAGGCTCTGGTTCAGGTCGGTGTTGGACGTGAAGACGATCCGGTCCGGGTTCGCGGGCCGGTTGCCCTTGTAGTTCGGGTTCCGCTCGAGGATTGCGCCGCGGCCGACGTCCCTGCTGACGACCCGGTAGGGACCGGCGGACGGGGAGACGTCGACGCCCTTCGGGTCGATCGGCATGTTCGGCTTCACCGCCGCGAAGAAGGGCATCGAGACCTGGGCGAGGAACGTCGGGTCGGGCTGGCGCAGCCGCACCGTCAGCTTCTGGCCCTTCGCGACGACACCGGCGACGGCCGCCGCCTTGCCGTCCGCCCGCTCGTCCGCGCCGACGACCTGGTGCAGGAACGCCACGGCCGGCGAGGCCTGCCTCGGGTCGGCGGCCCGCTCGAACGCGCGCTTGAACGCCGCCGCCGTGACCGGGGAGCCGTCGCTGAAGCGAAGGCCGCTCTTGACGGTGAACGTGTAGGTGCGGCCGTCCCGGGAGACGACCGGGAAGCCGGTGGCCGCGTCGGGGACGAGCCGGGAGCCCGCGGGCGCCGGCTTGTCCGGGTAGTTCAGGAGCATCAGGTTCGTCATGTAGAGCACCGACCACCCGATCGCGTCGTAGCTGAGCGCGGGGTCGAGGTACTCGAAGTCGGTGTTGGAGATGTTGACGCGCAACGTGCCGCCACGCGTGGCGGCCGCGGTCTCCGCTCCCCCGGGGGCCTGGCGGGCGTGTGGTGCCGCCAGGCTCGCCCCGACCAGCAGGCTCGCCCCCAGCACGGCCAGTGCGAGCGACGGCCAGAGCTTTCTGTACATCGGACTCCCTTCGGTCAGCCGGGCAGCGGGAGCTGCCCGAACGGTTCCGTCACCGCCTCAGACGGAGGGAGGTCTGTTTAGTTGGATAAAACTCAGGTACAACAGAAACGCAACATGGCCGCAACCGAAACGACATGTGCCGCAGAGGGAGCTAGGGCGTCGCGAGCAGGTCGCGCACGGTGTCCGTCAGCGCGGTGAACGTAAACGGCTTCTCGAGCAGTGCTGTTCGCGGGCCGAGCGGCCCGTCGTCGTTGACCCCGTCCGCGAAGCCCGACATCAGCACGACCCGGAGGCCGGGGCTGCGCTCGCGGAGGCGCTCCGCGACCTCGAGCCCGCCGAGCTTCGGCATCATCAGGTCGGTCAGGAGCAGGTCGACGTGGCGCTCCGTCCCCACTTGCACGGCCTCGGCCCCGTCGGCAGCCTCGAGGACGCCGTAGCCCGCTCCCTCCAGCACCTGGCGGACGAGCCGGCGGACGACCTCCTCGTCCTCGACGAGCAGCACGGTCTCGGTCCTCGTCGCTTCGCCCTCGGGCGACCGCCGCGACCGGGACCGCGTTCGCCTCCCGCGGGCTCGGCCGGGCCTCGGCCACGCGGCGGAGATAGATCGTGAACGCGGTGCCCGCGCCGGGCTCGCTCTCGACGACCACGTAGCCGCCGCTCTGCTTGACGATCCCGTAGACCGTCGCGAGGCCGAGCCCCGTCCCCTTGCCGCGCTCCTTCGTCGTGAAGAACGGCTCGAAGATCTGGGTCAGCGTCTCCTCGTCGATCCCGTGGCCGGTGTCGCGCACGGTCAGCGAGACGTAGCGCCCCGGCTCGATCGACGGGTCGTCCTCGCCGACGTCCACGTTCGCGGTCTCGACCACGATCCGGCCGCCCTCGGCCATCGCGTCGCGGGCGTTGACGACGAGGTTGAGCACGACCTGCTGGAGCTGGCCCGGGTCGGCCTCGATCGGGCCGAGGGCGGGCTCGAAGTCCGTCTCGAGCACGACGTTCTCGCCGATCAGCGGGCGCAGCATCGCCTCCATCTCGACGACGACGCCGTTCAGGTTGAGCAGCTCCGGCTGGAGCACCTGCTTGCGGCTGAAGGCGAGAAGCTGTCGGGTGAGGGCGGTCGCGCGGTCGGTCGCCCGGCCGATCTCCTGGAGGTCGGAGCGGATCGGCGAGTCGGGCTCGAGCCGCTCCAGGGCGAGCGCGTTGTAGCCGCCGATCGCCGTCAGCATGTTGTTGAAGTCGTGGGCGACGCCGCCGGCGAGCCTGCCGATCGCCTCGAGCTTCTGGCTCTGGCGCAGCCGCTCCTCCAGCTCGGTCTGCCCGGTGACGTCGACCACCATGGCGATCGCGAACGCGGGCTTGGCGTCGGCGTCGCGGACGAGCGCCATCGCAAGGTGGGTGTAGACGATCTCGCCGTCGGCGCGGATGTAGCGGACCGCCCGCTGGTACGCGTCCCGCTCACCGCGCACGAGCTCCATCCCGAGCTCCGCGCCCTCGGCACGGTCGTCGGGGTGCATCGGGCTCTCGGACATCGCCCGGAGCTGGGCCTCGTCGTAGCCGAGCAGCTCCTCGATCGCGCGGTTGGCGGCGACGAGCCGGCTGTCGAGCCCCAGGATCATCGTGCCGACCGGGGCGCCCTCGAACATCGCCCGGAACCGCTCCTCCGACTGGCGCAGCAGGGCGATCATCGAGGTCGACCGGCGGGCGAGCAGCATCGGGGCGAGCAGTGTGGGGAGGAGCCAGGGATTCGTCTGCACGAAGAGCGCGACCGCGATCCCCAGTGCGGCCACGACGGACTCGATCGCGAGGTTGAGGGGCGAGAAGAGGCCGCTCTCCCGGAAGGAGTGCCCGCGTCCCAGCTTGAGCATCGGAGCCAGGAGCACGTGGTTGACGACGACGAACGTCCCCGCGGCGCCGAGCCCGGCGAGGGCGACGGCGAGGTCGCCCTCGCCGCCGACGATCCGGATCACGGCCCAGGCGGCGAGCGCGTCGAGCGTGTAGTTCCCGATGTTGAACGTCTGGATGTACCAGGGAAGGCGCGTGACGAGCCACTCCGGCAGGTGCAGGAGGACGACGAGCGCGACGAGCAGCTCGGGCGGGAGCACGAGGGCGCCGGCGACGACGAACGCCGAGGTCGTGCTGAGAGACTGGTTGCGGCCGGTGCTGACCCGGAGGAGCGGGGCGGCGACCGCCAGCGGCAGCAGCAGGAGGAAGGCGAGCAGCTCCGAGCGGGACGGTGACTCCACGCCGCGCGCGGTGACGAACGCGGCGGCGACGGCGAGCACGAAGACCGTCGCTCCGTACGCCCAGGCCGAATTGGGCATGCGGCGGACGTGGCGCGACTGGAAGCCCGCAGGCTCGGCGGCAGCCGTCACGCTCATCCTCTGATGCACCCTGGCACGGTAGCTCCCTGTTCGGCGGCGCCGCAGTGACGCCTACGTCGCCATCGACGGGGAGGCGGCGAATGCTCACCCCCCTCCGGGGCCTGGGCCCTCACCCGTAAGGGGGGCGGCGGCTCCCCCGTTCGGGGGAGCCGCCTGGGGCACAGCTAGCTCGTCCAGCTGGCGGACGTCCAGGAGGCGGACGTCCAGGAGGCCGACGTCCAGCTCGCAGACGTCCAGCTGGCAGAGGTCCAGCTCGCAGACGTCCAGCTTGCGGAGTCCAGCTCGCGGAGGTCCAGCTCGCGGAGGTCCAGCTGGCGCTCGTCCACGACGCGTCCTGGAAGGCCGCAGACGTCCAGCTTGCGCTCGTCCAGCTGGCGGACGTCCAGGAGGCGGACGTCCAGCTCGCGGACGTCCAGCTCGCCGAGGTCCAGCTCGCGCTCGTCCAGCTTGCGGACGTCCAGCTCGCGTCCTGGGCCACGTGGGCGCCCCACGCATCGGCGTCGAACGTCGGCTCGCCGGCCGCGTCGGGCGCGACGAAGTCGTAGAGGTTCTCGTTCGGATTGGGCGGGCTCGAGAGTGAGGCCGCCGCGACCGCGTCGATCTCGCCGACCCCGGCCGAGAGCGCGTCGGCGTTCGGGAGCGGACGTGCGGTCTGCATCAGTGCGCCCTTGACCTGATCCGGCGTCCAGTCCGGATGCCGGGCGAGGATCTGGGCCGCCGCGCCCGAGACGATCGGGGCCGCGAAGGACGTGCCGGACATCCACATGTAGCCGGGTGCGACCACACGGTCGGGCACGGTGGTCGGCAGCGTCGAGCCCGCCGGCACGGGGCCGGCGAGGTAGCGACCGGGAGCCGAGATCTCGGGCTTCTGGAAGCCCTCGGCGGTGGCGCCGTAGGACGACCACGGCGCGTTGAAGTCGTCCGAGGTGTCGGCGGTGCCGTTGACGTCGACCGCGCCGACCGTGATCACGAACGGGTCGCTGGCCGGGGCGTGGAGCATCCGGCCGGGGCCGCTGTTCCCTGCGGCCGCGACGACCACGGTGCCGGTCAGCCAGAGCCGCCGGGCCGCGATCGAGAGCGGGTCGAGCGTCCCGTAGTTCTCGTAGCCCGCGTGGAGCGAGAAGTTCGCGACGCGGATCCCGTACTCGTCGCGGTGCCGGAAGACCCAGTCGGCGGCGGCGATCACGTCGCTCGTCAGAGCCATCCCGTCCTTGTCGACGACGTCGAGCGAGACGATCCGGGCGCTGGGCGCGACGCCCGGGTAGGCCGAGGACGCGCCGGCCGCGAGGCCCGCGACGAGCGTGCCGTGGCCGTTGTCGTCGCCGGTCGCACCCGGCTCGCGGGAGTTCAGGTTGACGCTCGCGACGACGCGGTTGCCGAAGTCGGCCGTGCGGCCGGCCTCGACGCCGGAGTCGATCACGGCGATCGCGGGGGCGTCGGGAGCGGGAGCGGCGGCGGTGCCCCACAGCTGATCGGCTCCGATCGCCGGGATCCACTGCGTCTCGGCCGCGGCGGGCTTCACCGGGCCGTCGGGCGTGATGCTCGTGATCTCGGACCGCTTCGCGAGCGCGAGGAGCTGAGCGCCCTTGAGCTCGACCGCGACGCCGCGGAACAGCGCGTACTCGCGGCGGACCTTGCCGAGGTTCGCGCCGAGCTGCCCCTTCAGCGTCTTCCCGCCGGTCTGCTTGGCCGAGCCGACCACGATCACGTGGAAGGTCTCCGCAGGGTTCGCCTGCGCGCGCTCACGCAGGGATGCCGGGACGAAGCCCGCTGCCTCCGCGCGATTGGCGGAAAGAGCGAGAGACAGCGCGATTGCGCCGATCCACACGCTCAGGACGAGCTTGACGCGCCGGTTCGGTCTCGGCGTCGCGGACCCTGCAGTCATTCGGTACCCCCATGTCGACGTGCCGCAGGCCCCCCTGGCCGCGATCTCAGCCAAGAGTGACGATTGTTGACGAAACCTTCATCCCCGTTTCGGCGCGACGTGGCTCCGCCGAAGCGGGACCGAGCGATCCCCGATTCGGGTGACGGGGCGCTAGCCGAGGGCGGTGCGGAGGGTGGCGACGTAGTCGCGGAGCGCGTCCGGGCCGTCGGCTGCGACCTCGACCGCACGCGAGCCCACGACGATCCCGTCGGTGAGCGAGGCGACCGCCGCGGCCTGCTCCGGGGTGGAGATCCCGAACCCGGCGTAGAGAGGCGTTCCCGGAGCTGCTGCGCGGGCCCGCTCGGCGAGCCCGGCGAGTGCGGGGGAGACCTCCGTGCGGGTGCCGGTGATTCCCGTCACGGTGACGAGGTAGAGCCAGCCGTCGGTGAGCTCCGCCGCGAGGCGTAGCCGCTCGTCGGTCGAGGTGGGGGCGACGAGCTGGATCCGCCGCAGCTCGGGCCGGTCGCCCGCGGGCAGGTCGGCGACGATCAGGCTCGCCGCCCCGGCCGCGCGCGCGTCCTCGCCGAACCGTTCCCACCCGTACGCCTCGAGCAGCGACGAGTAGGTCATGGGCACGAGTGGGACGTCGACGAGCTCGCGGGTGGCGGCGAGGCAGTCGAGGCAGGCTTGCGTCCCCATCCCTGCGGCGAGCGCCTGCTCCGCCGCGCGCCTGATCACCGGCCCGTCTGCGAGCGGGTCCGAGAAGGGAAAGCCGAGCTCGATGATGTCGGCGCCGCCGTCGACGGCCGCCTCGGCGAGCTCCGGCGTCCGGGCGCCGGACATCAGGTAGATGACGAGCGTCTTAGCCATTCGATCGGGCCAGCACCTCGGCCAGGTCCTTGTCGCCGCGGCCCGAGAGGCAGACGAGCACGAGCTCGGCATCCAGCTCCTCGACCCGCGCGAGCGCGTGCGCCGGCTCGAGCGCGGGGATGATCCCCTCCGTCCGCGTCAGCCGGCGGAACGCCTCCAGCGCCTCCTCGTCGGTCGTGCCGACGTAGCGGGCGCGGCCGGAGTCGCGCAGGAACGCGTGCTCGGGCCCGACGCCGGGGTAGTCGAGCCCGGCGGAGATCGAGTGGGCGTCGGCGATCTGGCCGTCCTCGTCGGCGAGCACGGAGGAGCGCGAGCCGTGGAGCACGCCGGCGCGACCGCTGCCGAGGCTCGCCGCGCCGGCCGCCTCGACCCCGACGATCTCGACCTCGGCGTCGTCGAGGAAGCCGGCGAACATCCCGATCGCGTTCGAGCCGCCACCGACGCACGCGAGCACGGCATCCGGCAGCCGCCCCTCGACCTCCAGCAGCTGCTCCCGCGCCTCGCGTCCGATCACGGCCTGCAGCTCGCGAACGATCTCCGGGTACGGCGCCGGGCCGACGCAGGAGCCGATCAGGTAGTGCGTGTCCTCGACGTTCGTGATCCAGTCGCGAATCGCCTCGCTCGTCGCCTCCTTCAGCGTCTTCGTCCCGAAGTCGACCGCGCGCACCTCGGCGCCGAGCAGGCCCATCCGCTCCACGTTCGGGCGCTGGCGGCGCATGTCCTCGGAGCCCATGTAGACGACGCACTCGAGCCCGAAGCGCGCGCAGACGGTCGCCGTGGCGACGCCGTGCTGGCCCTGCGCCGGTCTCGGCGACGATCCGGGTCTTGCCGAGGCGCCGGGCGAGCACGACCTGGCCGAGGGCGTTGTTCAGCTTGTGCGCGCCGGTGTGGAGCAGGTCCTCGCGCTTCAGGTAGAGCCGCTTCGACGGCGCGAAGCGCTCGGCGCGTGTCAGCGGCGTCGGCCGGCCGGCGTACGTGCGCGCGAGGTGGTCGAGCTCCTCGCGGAAGCCGCCGTCGGCGAGCGCGGCCTCCCAGGCGGCGGTCAGCTCGTCGAGCGCGGGGATCAGCGTCTCGGGGACGTAGCGCCCGCCGTAGGTGCCGTACGTGGACGTCATGCGTGTGCTCCTCTCGCGGCCGCGACGTAGGCGCGAACCTGCTCCGGATCCTTGATCCCCGGGCTCGACTCGAGCCGGGACGACGCGTCGACGGCCCACGGGCGGACGCGCGCAATCGCCTCGGCGACGTTGTCGGCGCCCAGCTTGCCCGCGAGCACGACCCGCCCCTCGGCGGAGGCGGCGCGCTCCCAGTGGGCGGCGTCGTCCGCCTCCCAGGGAAGGTCGAGGACGCGGGCCACCTGCTCGTCCTGGCGGAGGAGGACGGCGTTCCGCCCGCGAACGGCCCCCGCCTGCCGCTCGTGCACCTGGTCGAGCGGCGCCGTGCTCTCGCCCGCCTCGCCGACCCAGACCGCGACGGCGAGCAGCTCGTCGGGCGTCGGCAGGACGTTCTCCGCGTGGCGTGGGCTCTCCGGTGCGAGCACGAATCCGGCGAGGTCGGCCCCGGACTCCGCGGCGAGCGCGACGTCCTCCTCGCGCGTCAGGCCGCAGACCTTGACGAGCGGCCGGGCGAGCAGGTCGGCGAGCTTGGCGGCCGGATCCGGTGCCTGCATCAGCGCCGAGCCGACGAGGACGGCGTCGGCACCGGCGAGCTCCGCCGCGGCCCCCTGGGCGCGGGTGTGGATCCCGCTCTCGGCGACCACGACCGGGCGGGAGGAGACCTTGTTGCTCTGAGCAACTAAGTCGAGCTGAGCGCTGCGGTCGATCGCGAAGGTGGTGAGGTCGCGGGCGTTGATCCCGACCACCGGGGCTCCGAGGGCGAAGGCGCGTTCGAGCTCGGCGGCGTCGTGGGCCTCGACGAGCGTGTCGAGGCCGAGGTCGGTGGCGTAGGCCATCAGCGCAGCCGTCTGCCGGTCGTCGAGGTCGCGGAGCAGGAGGAGCGCGGCGTCGGCGCCCGCCTCCTTCGCGGTGCGCAGGTGCTCCTCCGTCGAGAAGAAGCCCTTGGCGAGGAGCGGCAGGCTCGCGCTCGCGCGGGCGGCGCGGAGGTCGTCCCAGGTGCCGCCGAAGCGCTCGTCCACGAGCACGGAGACGGCGGCGGCGCCGGCGCGCTCGTAGGCGGCCGCGATCGCGGCGGGGTCGGCGTCGGGCCGGATGTCCCCGAGCGAGGGCGAGCGGCGCTTGATCTCGGCGATCGCGCCGAGGCCCGGCCGGGCGAGGGCGTCACGAAACCGCATGCGTGAACTCCACGAGTCGTTCCAGCCGCTCCCCGGCCGCACCGGAGTCGATCGCCTCGCGGGCGAGCTCGAGCCCCTCGCGCAGGTCGGCGGCACGGCCCGCGGCCGCGATCGCTGCGGCGCCGTTCAGGAGGACGGCCGAGCGATGGCCTCCGTCGGCGCCGGCCAGCACGTCGCGGAGCGCCTGCGCGTTCACCTGCGGGTCGCCGCCGCGCAGCTCGACCGGGTCGCAGCGCGGGATCCCGAGCTCGAGCGGGTCGAGCTCGTACTCGCGCACGTCCCCGTCCACGACCTCGGCAACGAGGTTCGGGCCGCTCGGGGAGAGCTCGTCGATCCCGTGGGCGCCGTGGACGACGTAGGCCCGCCTCGAGCCGAGGGTGACGAGCGTTGCGGCGAGCTTCGGCACCAGGTCGGCAGCGTAGACGCCGACGACCTGCGCGCGGGCTCCCGCCGGGTTCGTCAGCGGGCCGAGGACGTTGAAGACGGTGCGCGTGGCCAGCTCGCGCCGGACAGGAGCGGCGTGGCGCATCGCGGGGTGGTGCGCCTGGGCGAAGAGGAAGCCGAAGCCGAGCTCGTCGATCGAGCGCTCGATCCGCTCGGGCGGGAGGTCGAGCCGGAAGCCGAGCGCCTCGAGCACGTCCGCGGCGCCCGTCGCGGAGGAGGCAGCCCGGTTCCCGTGCTTCGCGACCCCGGCGCCGGCCGCGGCGGCGACGAGCGCAGCCGCGGTCGAGATGTTGAAGGTGTTCGCGCCGTCGCCGCCCGTCCCGGCCGTGTCGACGAGATCGTCGCGCTCCGGCCGGACCGCGAGCACGTGCGCGCGCATCGCCTCGGCGCAGCCGGCGATCTCGTCCGGCGTCTCGCCCTTCAGCCGCAGCGCGACGAGGAAGCCGCCGATCTGCGCCTCGGTCGCCTCGCCGCGCATGATCTGGTCCATCACCTCGCGGGCTCGCTCCCGCGCGAGATCCTTGCCGTCGAGGAGCGCGCCGAGCGCCTCCTGGATCATCGGAGGAAGTTCCTTCCCAGCTCGGGGCCGAGCGGGGTGAGCACCGACTCCGGATGGAACTGGACGCCCTCGATCGGAAGCGTCCGGTGGCGGACGCCCATCACCTCGCCGTCGGGGGTGCGGGCCGTCACCTCCAGCTCGTCCGGGACCGTGACGGCGGCGAGCGAGTGGTAACGCCCGGCCTCGAGCCCCTGCGGCAGCCCCGCGAAGACGCCCTTGCCGTCGTGTTCGACCGCCGAGGACTTCCCGTGGAGCAGCGCCTTCGCCGCACCCACCTCGCCGCCGAAGGCCTCGACGATCGCCTGGTGGCCGAGACAGACCCCGAGCGTCGGCGTCGTCGGCCCGAGCCGGCGGATCAGCTCGACGGAGATCCCGGCCTGCTCGGGGCGCCCTGGCCCGGGCGAGATCACGAGGTGGGTCGGCGCGCGAGCGATCGCCTCGTCGACGGTGAGCGCGTCGTTCCGGACGACCTCGACTTCGGCGCCGAGCTCCTCGAACAGGTGCGCGAGGTTGTAGGTGAAGGAGTCGTAGTTGTCGATCAGGAGCAGCATCAGGCCTCCGCCTCCGCCAGGTCGAGCGCGGCCTCGAGCGCCGCGAGCTTGTTCAGGCACTCGTGGTGCTCGGCCTCCGGCTCCGAGTCTGCCACGATTCCCGCGCCTGCCTGGAGGTGCGCGACCCCGTCCGCGAGCACGACGGTGCGGATCGCGATGCAGGTGTCCATCGTGCCGCCCGGCAGGACGTACCCGACCGCACCGGCGTACGGCCCTCGCCGGTACCCCTCGAGCTCGCCGATCAGCTGCATCGCCCGCACCTTCGGCGCGCCCGAGACGGTTCCGGCGGGGAAGCAGGCGCGGAGGAGGTCGAACGGGGTCACGCCCTCGCGGAGCTCGCCGGTCACCTCGGAGACGAGATGGGTGACGTGCGAGAAGCGCTCCGGCTCGAGGAAGCGCTCGACCTCGACGCTCCCCGCCCGGCAGACGCGGGAGAGGTCGTTGCGGCCGAGATCGACGAGCATCACGTGCTCGGCCCGGTCCTTCGGCGACTCGAGCAGCCGGGCCGCGTCCCCCTCGCCGGGCTCCGTCGTCCCCGCGATCGGGTTGAGGCTGGCGCGCCCGTCCTCGCACTTGACGAGCGTCTCCGGCGACGAGCCCGACGAGCGCGAGCCCGTCCAGTTCGAGCAGGAAGAGGTAGGGCGACGGGTTGACCCGGCGGAGCGCGCGGTAGAGATCGACCGCGGTCGCCGAGGTGGGCCGGGTCGCCCGCTGGGAGAGGACGGCCTGGAAGACGTCGCCGGCTCGGATGTGCTCCTGGATCCGGCGGACGCCGTCCTCGTAGGCCGCTTGCTCGGGCGAGCGGGAGAGGTGGCCGCGCGGGGAGGGATTGTGTTGTTGCAACACAAAGTCCTCGTCGAGCAGGGCGGCGACGTGCTCGGGGTCGCCGGCGAGGACGGCGGCGGTGCCGTTCCCGTGGTCGAAGCGGACGAGGACGTCCGCGACCACGAAGCGGCTCTCTGGGAGCTCGGGCCCGTCGGCGGGGAGGACGACGGTCGGCTCCAGCTTCGCCACGTGGTCGTAGGCGAGGTAGCCGACGACCGGGAGGCCGAGCGACTCGGCCTCCTCGAAGGTGACGAGCCGCGAGCCGGCGCCGATGAAGGAGTGCCGGCCGAGCCGCCCCTGCTCGACCGACTCGAGCAGGAAGCTCGCGCTGCCGCCGGCGCGCAGGCGGAGGTACGCCCCGAGCGGGGTGAGGAGGTCGGTGGAGATGTGGGTGGTCGGATTCACAGGACGAAAAAAGACCCTTTCGGGTCTCGGGGCGGAACGGGGATCTCGGTGCGGCCGTCAGGCCGGGCGCACGCTCCCGCTCCGCTCGCGGCGCCAGGCCCAGCCGGGGGTGACGCAGGTGAGGGAGTGGGAGGACATCGCAGCTCAGCGTAGCGGAGCCGTCCCGGCCGTCAAGCCGCACGGGCTCGCATCGGCATACTCCGCGCGTGGCGATTCCACCGCTTCTCGACGAGCTCCTGCGCGCGCACGGCCCCGTCGGGCACGAGCCGCTCGCACACGACGTCGTTCGCCGCGCGGTCGAAGGGATCGGCGAGGTCGAGACGGACGCGGTCGGCAACGCGATCGTGCGCCGTGCGGGCGACACCGGCCCGCCCGCGCTCGCGCTCTTCGCGCACCTCGACGTGATCGGGCTCGCGGTCTCGCACGTCGGCGACGACGGCCTCCTCGCCGTGCACACGCTCGCGCCCTGGCGACCCGCGCTCGCCTACGGCCAGCACGTCGTGATCCGAACGGCGAGGGGAAGCGTCCCTGGCATCGTCGGCCGCCGCGTCGAGGATGCCGAGAAGATCGAGTGGGAGCAACTGTACGTCGATGTCGGCGCCTCGGATGGCGAGGAGGCCCGAACGCTCGTGGCGCCCGGCGACCCGATCGTCGTCCAGGCAGGCCCCCTCGAGCTCGCGCACGGCCGGGTCGCCTCGCGCAGCCTCGACAATCGGGCCGGCGTCTACGTCGCCCTCGAGGCATTCCGGCGCCTCGAGGGCGAAGGGGTCGCCGTCGTCGCGTCGGCCCACGAGGAGCTCGGCGGAGCCGGCGCGGCCGTCGCCGCTCACGCCCTGCGGCCTCGGCTCGCGCTGGCGCTCGACGTCACGTATGCCACCGACGTGCCGGGCCGCGAGGCGAACGAGGCTGGTCGGCACGTCCTGGGCGGCGGCCCGGCGATCTTCCGCGGCCCGACCGTGCATCCGCGCGTCTACGAGCTGCTCGCCGAGGCGGCCGGCGCGGAGGGGATCGCCCACTCGGTCGAGACCGGCTCGAGCACGGCGACCGACGCCGACTCGGTGTTCGCCTCCCGCGAGGGGATCCCGACCGGGGTCGTCTCGATCCCGCTCCGAAACATGCATTCCCCGGTCGAGCTCGTCGAGCTCGCCGACCTCGAGGCCTGCGTCCGGCTCGTGGTCGCGTTCGCGCGGCTCGCGGGGCCGGGCCACGACTGGCGTCGTTAGGCTGGCGGCATGACCCGCTCCGTGATCGTCGCCGCCGTCCGCACCCCCTTCGGGAAGCTGGGCGGAGGGCTCGCGCGCTACCGCGCGACCGAGCTCGGCTCCTTCGCGATCCGGGCAGCGCTCGACCGGATCGGGCTCGAGAACGACGAGCCCGAGTACGTGATCATGGGCCAGGTGCTCCAGGCCGGCGCGGGCCAGGCGCCCGCGCGGCAGGCCGCGATCGGCGCCGGGCTTCCGAAGGAGACGCCCGCGGACACGATCAACAAGGTCTGCGCCTCCTCGATCCGGGCGATCGAGATCGCCGACACGATGATCCGCGCCGGCGAGCACGAGCTCGTCGTCACCGGTGGGATGGAGTCGATGTCGAACGCCCCCTACCTGCTCCAGAAGGGGCGCTTCGGCTACCGGCTCGGACACGGCGAGGTGCTGGACTCGATGATCTTCGACGGGCTCACCGACGCGTACGACTCCAAGCACATGGTCGAGCACAACTCGATGGTCTCCCGGGAGCTCGGGATCGCCCGCGAGGAGCAGGACGGCTGGGCCTACCGCTCGCACCAGCGGGCGGCGGCCGCGCAGGACGAGGGCCGGTTCGCGGACGAGATCGTCCCGGTCGACGACGTCGTCGCCGACGAGTCGATCCGCCGCGACAGCACCCTCGAGTCGCTCGCGAAGCTGAAGCCCGTCTTCGACCCCGAGGGCACGACGACCGCAGGGAATGCGCCGGGGGTCAACGACGGGGCCTCGTGCGTCGTCGTCACCTCGGAGGAGTACGCCCGGAAGCGGGGCCTCGAGATCCTGGCCACGATCGTCTCGCAGGGCTACGTCGCCGACGACTTCGCCTACCTCGTGCGCACGCCCGCGAACGCGGCAGCGATCGCACTCGGCAAGGCCGGCAAGACGATCGCCGACGTGAAGCGGGTCGAGATCAACGAGGCGTTCTCCTCCGTGGCGCTGAACTCGACCCGCCTGCTCGGCGCCGACGAGGAGATCGTGAACGTGAACGGCGGCGCCGTCGCGCTCGGGCACCCCGTCGGGGCGAGCGGCGGCCGGATCGTGGGGACGATGATCCACGAGCTCCGGCGGAGCGGAGGCGGGCTCGGGCTCGCTGCGATCTGCTCCGGCGGCGGCCAGGGCGACGCCCTCCTGCTCGAGGTCTGATCCGCGCGCTCCTGATCGGGCTCGCCGCCGCTGCGCTCTCGGCGCTGTCGCTGGCGGGCACGGCCGGCGCGGCCACGTGCGCGCCTGCGCCCGACCGGGCCCGGCTCGACGCTGCGGACGCCGCCTTCGTCGGCAGGCTGACCGGCACGAAGGCCGTTCCCGGCCAGGCCGACCGGCTCGACTACCTCTTCCTCGTCGACCAGGTGGTGAAGGGCAAGCTGCCGCGGACTCTGACCGTCCGGAGCGGCAACGGGCGGGCCGAGCTCGGCTTCTCGCTCGAGCGCGACGCGGCGAGCGGGATCCTGCTCAACCGGGACCGCGGGCTCTGGTTCGGCGGGCTCTGCGGGCAGCTCTCGGTGGGGGCGCTCGACCGCGCGACGCGCGAGGAGGACGTCCGGCTCGTCAACGGGGGCGGCTTCGTGGTGGGTACGCTCGTCGTCGTGCTCGGGCTCGTCCTTCTCTTCCGCAAGGCGCGGCAGCGCCAGCAGGGGCTCCGCCGTGAGCTTTGACCATGTCCTCGTCGTCGGGGCGGGGCAGATGGGCGGTGGGATCGCCCAGGTCGTCGCCGCCTCCGGCCGCCGGGTCTCGCTCCACGACGCCGCTCCCGGAGCGGTCGACCGCGGGCTCGCGACGATCCGACGCAGCCTCGAGAAGCTGGCCGAGAAGGGCGGCGCCGACCCGGAGGAGGTGCTCGGCCGGATCTCGCCCGCGGACGAGCTCGTTCCCGCCGACCTGCTGATCGAGGCGATCGTCGAGGACGCAGCGGTCAAGGAGGAGCTCTTCCGGCGGGCGGACGAGATGCTGCCTCCCGAGGCGATCCTCGCCTCGAACACGTCCTCGATCCCGATCACCTCGCTCGCCGCCGTCACCGGCCGGCCGGAGCGCGTGATCGGGATGCACTTCTTCAACCCCGTGCCCGTGCTGAAGCTCGTGGAGGTGATCCGCGCGGTCCAGACCTCCGACGAGACGGCCGCCGCGATCACGGCGCTCGCCGAGGATCTCGGCAAGGTGCCGGCCCAGGCGAACGACTTCCCCGGCTTCGTCTCGAACCGGATCCTGATGCCCTTCATCAACGAGGCGGCCTACGCGCTGCTCGAGGGAGTGGCCGAGCCGGAGGCGATCGACACGATTGCGAAGCTCGGCTTCGCGCACCCGATGGGGCCGCTCGCGCTCGCCGACCTGATCGGCCTCGACACCTGCGTCGCGATCATGGAGGTCCTGCACGAGGGCCTCGGCAACCCGAAGTACGCCCCCTGCCCGCTGCTCCGGCAGTACGTGCAGGCCGGACGCCTCGGCCGCAAGAGCGGCAAGGGCTTCTACACCTACTGACGAATCACTCTTTCGGGGTAGGTCCTGCGGGCCGATCCGTGCCGATAGGTCCCATGACTACGGTCAAAGGGGAGAGAGCCGATGCGTCTGTTGCTGGTCGACGACGATCGAGGGTTTCGAGCGCTACTCAGGATCACCTTCGAGGGGGTGTCGATCGACGTGCGCGAGGCCGGGAATGCGGCCGAAGCCGCGACGGCGATCGAGCAGGAGCCGCCCGACGTGCTCGTCCTCGACGTCGGCCTGCCAGGGATGGACGGGCTCGAGTTCTGCCGCGCCCTGAAGTCCGACCCCGCCACGGAGGAGATCCGGATCGTGCTGCTGACGGGGCGTGACGACGTGGCCGCCGTCGCAGGCGCCGCCGGTGCGGATGCGTTCCTGATGAAGCCGTTCCGCCCGCTCGAGCTGCTCGGGATCGTCGAGCGGCTCGCCGGCCGCCGTGCGGGGCTCGACCTGCGCGCCGTCCCGGACCGGCCCGAGGAGGAACAGCTCTTGCTCTATGCCCGCGATCTCCGCCATCTGCTCGAGCTGGAGCGAGGCCAGCGCGCGGTCGTCGAGGCGGCGTACCGGCAGACGGTGCTCGCGCTCGCGACTGCGCTCGAGGCGAAGGACACCGGGACGCGCCAGCACTCCCAGCGCGTCCAGAGCTACGCCCTCGAGCTCGCCCGGACCCTCGACCCGCTGATCGCCGGCCACCCTTCCGTCGAATACGGCTTCCTGCTCCACGACATCGGCAAGATCGGGATTCCCGACCAGATCCTGCGCAAGCCGGCGCCTCTGACCGAGGTCGAGCGGCGCCTGATGCAGACCCACACGGTCGTCGGCGCCCAGATGCTCGGCGGCGTCTCGTTCCTGCAGGGGCCGGGCGTCGAGGTCGTCCGCTCCCATCACGAGCGCTGGGACGGCCAGGGCTACCCCGACGGGCTCGGCGGGGAGGAGATCCCGCTCGGCGCCAGGATCTTCGCGCTCGCCGACACGCTCGACGCGATGACGAGTGACCGCCCCTACCGGCGCGCCCAGAGCTGGCGGGTCGCGCACCGCGAGATCCTCGCCGAGGCGGGCAAGCAGTTCGACCCCGCGATCGTGGACGCGTTCCGCGAGCGCGAGCACGCCCTGCACGAGATCCGGAGGGACTTCCTGGCCGCAGCCTGAGCTTGTGTTCCTGAGCACAAGCACGCCTCCGCTGTAGAACCGCGAGAACAAGCGGAAGAAGAGAAGCTTGTGTTCCTGGAACACAAAGTCTCGGTCGGCCCGCGGTGGGTGCCTCGGTAGACTCGCCCGGCGATGGACTTCGCCCTCACCGACGAGCAGCGGGAGATCCAGGCGCTGACGCGGGAGTTCGCGCAGGCGGAGATCGAGCCGCACGCGGCGGCCTGGGACCGGGAGCACCGCTTCCCGGTCGAGGTGTTCGCCCGGCTCGGCGAGCTCGGCCTGATGGGGGTGTGCCTGCCCGAGGAGCTCGGCGGCGCGGGCGCGGACTTCCTCTCCTACATCCTCGTGCTCGAGGAGCTCTCGCGGGCGGACGCCGGGGTCGGCGTCACCGTCGCCGTCCACACGAGCGCCTGCACGCTCCCGATCCTCACCTTCGGCACCGACGAGCAGCGCGAGCGCTTCGTGCCGCCGCTTGCGCGTGGCGAGACGATCGGCGCCTTCGCGCTGACCGAGCCGGGCTCGGGCTCGGATGCGGGCGCGCTCCTGACGAGCGCGGCTCCCACCGACGAAGGCTGGCGGATCGAAGGCTCGAAGCAGTGGATCACGAACGGCAGCTACGCCGGCACCTTCATCGTCTTCGCCCGGACCGACGCCTCCCAGCCGGGGGCACGCGGCGTCTCCGCCTTCCTCCTCGACGCCGAGCACGTCCGCGTCACGCGCGAGGAGGAGAAGCTCGGGCTCAACTCGTCCTCCACGGTCGACCTCGTGATCGAGGGCGCCGAGGTGGCGCCGCGACCGGCTCCTGCACGAGGAGGGCCGCGGCTTCGCCGTCGCGATGCAGACGCTCGACGGCGGCCGGATCGGGATCGCCGCGCAGGCGCTCGGGATCGCGCAGGCCGCCTACGACGTCGCGCGCGCCTACGCGAAGGAGCGGCGGACGTTCGGGAAGGCGATCGCCGAGCACCAGGCGATCCAGCACAAGCTCGCGGACATGTCGACCGAGATCGACGCCGCCCGGCTCCTCACCTACCGCGCCGCCTGGCTGAAGCAGCAGGGGCAGCCGCACACGGAGGCGGGCGCGAAGGCCAAGCTCTTCGCCTCCGAGATGGCGCGGCGGCAGACCGCCGAGGCGATCCAGGTGCTCGGCGGCTACGGGTACACGAAGGAGTTCCCCGTCGAGCGCTACTACCGCGACGCCAAGATCACCGAGATCTACGAGGGCACGAGCGAGATCCAGCGGCTCGTGATCGCCCGCTCGATCCTCGACCTGCAGCGCGAGCCCGTCTCGTGAGCCCCCGCGAGCGCGACGAGCCGGTCCGGCTGACGAAGATCTACACCCGTGGCGGCGACGCCGGCGAGACGTCGCTCGGGGACGGCTCGCGCGTGTCGAAGCTGGACTGCCGGATCGGCGCGTTCGGGACGGTGGACGAGTTGAACAGCATGCTCGGCGTCGTGCTCGCTGGGCACCTGCCCGCGGACCTGCGCGAGCCGCTCGAGCGGATCCAGAACGAGCTCTTCGACGTCGGCGCCGACCTGTCCGTTCCCTGGGGCGTCACCGACCGGCTCCGGGTCGAGCAGGCGGGGATCGACGAGCTCGAGCGGCTCTGCGACCGCTACAACGAGGAGCTGCCCGAGCTGCGCAGCTTCGTCCTCCCGGGCGGCACCGAGGCCTCGGCACGGCTCCACGTCGCCCGCACCCTCTGCCGCCGGGCCGAGCGCGAGGCGCTGCTCGCGTCGCAGGAGCTGGAGCTCAACCCGCTCGTGCTCGTCTACCTGAACCGGCTTTCAGACCTGCTCTTCATCCTCGCCCGGGCCGCGAACGCGCGCGAGGGCCGGGACGAGCCGCTCTGGAAGCCCGGCAGCTCTCGCTAGCGCCGGATCGGCCGCCGCCTAGCGCGTCGAGGCGACGCGGCGGATCGCGCGCTGGATCGTCTTCGCCGGCGGCCTCCGCTTCAGCGCGAGCTTTGCGCCCGCCTTCACGGACTGGACGCGGCGGATCCGGCTGTCGGAGAGCGCGATCAGCCGGAGCGTCGGGAAGACCCGGTGGAGGTCGGAGACGAAGCGGACGCCGAAGCGGTCGGCGTCGACGACGAGGACCTGGATGTTGTTGGTCGCCCGGGCCACGAGCGCGAACGCCTCGTCGATCTGCACGTTCAGGGGCTGCGGCGAGCCGGCCGTGTCGCCGCTGAGGGTGAGCTCGAGCTTCTGCTTGGCCGGGACGAGCTGCGGGAGCTTCGCCCCGACGAGCCTGACCTTGACGGACTGGTGGACGGTCTCCGTCCCCGAGCGGGCGACCCACGCGAGCGTGTAGAGGCCCGGCTTGCGGATCTGGCTCGGCAGCCGCAACGTCCGGATGGTGGCGCCCGCCTTGACCTTGAAGCGCCAGGTGTAGAGCCGCTTCTTGCCCGCAGTCCAGAGCGCCGCCTCGACGTCGGCAGAGCGGCTCACCTTGATCCGGGCGGTCAGCTCGTTCTTCCGCTTCACCAGGAGCTGGCTCGCGGACGCGACCTGGAGCACGAGCCGCGTCTGCGGGTCGGTGCCGCCGGTGGCCTCGCCGCGGGCAACGGTGAGATCGACCGCGGCGCCCTCGAGGGCGAGAGCCTGGGTGGCCGGGCCGACGACGGTGCCGGCGGCGACCGTCGGGAGCACGGTCTCGGTGACCTTGCCGACGCCGAAGCCGCGCGCGGCGAGGGCGGCGCGAGCCTGCTCCAGCCCGAGGCCGAGCAGCGTGGGCAGCGCCCGGAGGCGGGCCGACTGCGGGCTGACGTTGCCCGCGGCGTCGTACTGGACGAAGGTGAAGGTGCGGGTGTCGTCGGCCGAGAACGCCCCGAGCTTGGCCTCGCGGGTGCTGGACGCGAAGTTCTGGAACGACTCGCCGTTGACGAGGAGCACCGTGTTGCCGAGCTGGCCGCTGTTGTCCTCGCCCGGGATCCAGCGCAGCGTCAGGCCGTCGGCGCCGACGTAACCGGCGACGTCGTGGGGCGCGGTCGGCGGCTCGACGTCGCGCATGAGGCCGAAGTAGGTGAGATGGCGCGTGAAGATGTTCACCGAGCCGTTCGAGCTGGAGAAGCCGTCGTTCCGGTCGGAGGGGAGCGTCGTGCCGTCGAACGGCGCGAGGATCGTCCAGCTCGTGCCGTTCTGGGAGTAAGCGGGGATGACCACGTCGCCCGAGGGGTTGGTGAAGGTGATCTCGAGGGGCTGCCGGAACTGGGTCACGTACGTGCCTGCGATCACCCAGCGGGCCGTGACCTCGATGATCGAGCTGCCCGCGGCGAGGCCCGCGCCGGCAGCGCGGCCCGGCTCGACGTCGGCGCGGAGGACGAGGATCCGGTCGGCCGGGGTCGGCGGCGTGGGCCACGCGGCCTGCGGGATCCGGATCGTGATCGTGCCGCCCGCGATGCTCAGCGTCGTGTCAGGCGTCGTCGCCATGATGCTGCGCTCGACCGGAAGCATGCTCGACGGGGAGTCGACGCCGATCGTGACCGCGACGCGGTAGGGAGTGCGCGTGCCGCTCGCGTCCTCGAGCTGGCCCGCAAGGACGTGGATGCCGCCCGAGAGCGAGCCGGTCGCGAAGGTGAGGGTGTTCCCGGAGATCGTCGGGGCCGGGGCGGAGCCGCCGTCGAGCGTCGTCAGCGGCGCGGTCACGGGCTCGCTCGCCGTCAGCACGATCTGGTTGGCGGAGACGACGACCGTGCCGTCGCCGGGTGTCGAGGACACGAGCCGCGGCGCGACGTTGTCGAAGCGGATCCCGGCCTGGATCGCGGGCGACGCGGAGGCGTTCCCGTAGGTGTCGTAGCCGATCGCGCGCAGGTCGTAGAGGCCGTCCGGGAAGGCGCGGGTGTCGAGCGCGGCGGTGAACGGCGCGGTCGTGTCGTTCGCGACCTCGGTCCAGGTGCCGCCGCCCGCCGGGGTGATCCCGAAGCTGACGCGCACGGCGCCGCCGCCCGTGGTGGTGGTCAGGGTCTTGATCCCGCTGATCACCGCGCCGGGGTTGACGAGCGTGACGCTCGGCCCGGTCGAGTCGACGGTGACCGGGACGACGGCGGTCTGGCGGACGTTGCCGGCCCGGTCGGTGATCTCGGCGCGGATCTCGGTGGCGCCGTCGGGCGCGCCGGTCGCGTCCCAGTCGAACGTGTACGGCGCGGTCGTGTCGGTGCCGACGCTCACGAAGCTGCCGCTGCCGAAGACCTTGACGAAGAACTCGACCTTCGCCACGCCGGAGCCGGCGTCGGACGCGGTCGCCGCGAGCGGGACGGCGGGGCCGCCGACGGTTGCCGAGGTGGTCGGCGAGGTGAGCGACCCGGTGGGGAGGACGTTGTCGACCCGCACGGTGCGGATCCCGCTCGTGCCGACGTTGCCGCCGCCGTCGGTCGCGATCGCCTGGAGCTCGTAGGTGTCGTCGGCGTAGCTGCCCGACGCGAAGGTGGCGGTGAAGCCGTCGCCGGGGGTGCTGTCGGTCGAGATCGCGAGCCACGGCAGGGTGCCGGCCTTGCGCACCTTGAAGGCGACGCTGGCGGTGTCCGCGGCGGCGGTCGCGGTCAGCGGCACCGCGCCGGAGACGTCGGCGCCCGGGTCGTCGAGCGAGATCGTCGGCGCCTGGTTGTCGAAGGTCACGGTGCGGGTCGCCGAGGTGGTCTCGTTGCCGGCGACGTCGGTGACGACGACGCGGAGCTCGGCCGGCCCGTCGGCGAACGGCGTCGTGTCCAGGTTGCGGCTGTAGGTGGAGCCGAGGACGGGGGAGGTCTCGGTGCCGAAGGAGCTGAACGAGCCGGCGCCGCTCGGCTTGACCTCGAAGCGCACGGCCGAGACGCCCGAGGCGGGCGGGGTGGCGCCGTCGCCCGCGGTGGCGGTGACGGCCGCGGTGCCGGAGACGTAGCTGGACGCGGCGGGGCCGGTCATCGTGCCGGTCGGGGCCGTGTTGTCGACGTACTTGGGCAGGCCCGGCAGGTTCTCGTTCGAGACGTTGCCGGCCGAGTCGGTGACGACCGCCCGAATGTCGTAGCCGCCGTCGGCGACGCCGCCGCCGTTCGTCGTCCAGTCGGCCTCGTACGGCGCCGCGAGGTCGAGCGAGCCGATCGCCGTCCAGCTCCCCATCCCGGTCGGCGAGAACTCGAACTTGACGGAGGCGATGTCCGTGTCGCTCGACGAGTAGGTCAGGTGGGCGATCCCGCGCA
Organism: uncultured Gaiellaceae bacterium; assembly: GCA_963846665.1. GTDB lineage: Bacteria > Actinomycetota > Thermoleophilia > Gaiellales > Gaiellaceae > Gaiellasilicea. Next base: position 1,028,791 of record CAWJWW010000002.1, on the reverse strand, counting down.
GGTAGTCGCCCGGGTTGCCAGGGGAGCCGGCGGGCGCCGTCGTGTCGATCACGATCGTGACCGACTTCGGCGTCTCGACGTTGCCGACGGCGTCGGTGGCGAAGTACTGGACGACGTGCGACCCGTCGTTCGAATGGTCGCCGGGCGCGTTGATCGTGACCGAGGAGCCGCTCTGGAGCGAGCCGCCGTCGACCTTGTAGTTGATCACCGAGACGCCGGAGCCGCTGCCGTCGCCGGAGGTGAGGCTGACGGTGACGGGCGCGTTCGAGAGCGTGCTCGGCGAGACCGAGTGGGAGGTCGTCGGCGCCGTGTGATCGACGAGGACGGCGATCGCAGCCGAGCTGAAGACGTTGCCGGCGCGGTCGGTGACGGTGACGCGGACGTCGTAGCCGCCGTCCGCGACCGCATCGGCGCCGGAGTTCGTGTCCCACGGGGAGGCGGTGGCCGTCCAGGCGCCGCTCGAGCCGGCCGGGCGGCGCTCGAAGGTGGCGGTGTCGACGCCGGAGCCGCCGTCGGCCGCGTCGTGCGAGAGCGTGACGGGCGGGACGCCGATGTTGGCGCCGGTCGACGGCGCCGTCACCGAGCCGGTCGGGAGCGTGTTGTCGACGCGGATCGTCACGACCGGCGAGGTGAAGGCGTTGCCGGCCTTGTCCGTCGTGGTCACGCGGACGTCGTAGAGCCCGTCCGTCTGCAGCGTCGTGTTCCAGCTCGGCGCCTGGTTCGTCCAGGTGTTGGCGCCGGCGGGCGAGCGCTGGAACTGGACGGTGTCGACGCCCGAGGCGGAGCCGCCGACGAGGGGATCGTCCGAGTCGCTCGTGAGCGTGATCGTCTGACGCACGTTCGCGGCGGCGGCCGGGGCGGTGACGGCGCCGGTCGGCAGCGTGTTGTCGACGCGGATCGTGATCGCGGCGGAGGTGAAGGCGTTGCCGGCCTTGTCGGTCGTGACGACGCGCAGGTCGTACTCGCCGTCGGCGACGGTGGTCGTGTCGAAGCTGGCGGCCTGGTTCGTCCAGGTGTCGGCGCCGGCGGGCGAGCGCTGGAACTGGACGGTGTCGACGCCCGAGGCGGAGCCGCCGACGAGCGGGTCGGTCGAGTCGCTCGTGAGCGAGATCGTCTGGCGGACGTCCGCGCCCGTGGCCGGTGCCGTGACCGCGCCCGTCGGGAGCGTGTTGTCGACGCGCACCTGGATCGTCGCGGGCGCCTGCTCGGCGTTGCCGGCGACGTCGGTCGTGAAGACGCGGAGGTCGTAGAGCCCGTCGGCGAGGCCGGTCGTGTCGAGCGTGGCGCCGTACGGCGAGCTCGTGTCGGTGTCGATCGTCGTCCAGGTGCCGGCGCCGGCGGGGGAGCGCTGGAAGGCGACGCTGCCGACACCGGTGGCCGGGGCCGGGTCGCTCGCGGTCGCGGCCAGGGTCGCGGTGCCGCGGAGATCGGGGTTGGCGGGCGGCGTGACGGTGCCGGTCGGGCGCTGGCGGTCGAGCGTGACGAGCAGGAGGTCGCTGCCCTGCTTGCCCGCGGCGTCCGTCGCCGTGACGCGGAGGAGCCGGGTGCCGTCGTTCGCGAGCGCCGGCAGCGGCCACGAGGCCGTGTAGGGCGCGAACGTGTCGACGCCGAGCGACGTCCACGTGTCGGAGGTGCAGGCGGCGGAGCCCTCGTTGCAGGCCTCGAACTCGACCGAGGCGACGCCGGAGCCGGCGCCGTCGGCGGCCGTCGCGGACAGGCCCGCCGGGTCGGAGGTGGCGAGGTTGACCGGGTTCGGCGCGGTCAGCGCGACGGTCGGGGCGGTGTTGTCGACGGTGACGGTGCGCGTCGCGGACGTGAACGCGTTCCCCGCGACGTCCGTCGTGGTGACCCGGAGGTCGTAGTCGCCGTCGGCCAGCGCCGTCGTGTTCCAGGCGACCGCGAACGGGGTGGAGGTGTCCGGGGAGCCGATCGCCGTCCAGCTGCCGCCGCTGTTCGGGCGGAACTCGAAGCGTGCGTTGAGGACACCGCTGCCGGAGTCGGCGGAGTCGGAGCCGACGACGACCGACGCGCCGGAGACCGCCGCGGCGTTGGCGGGCGCGATCAGCGATCCGGTCGGCGCGGTCGTGTCGATCGTCCAAGTGTGGGAGGGGCCGGAGCTCTCGCCGTTGCCGGAGGCGTCGGTCGCGCGGACGGTGACCGTGTGGCTGCCGTCGCCGAGCGTGGCCGTCGTGAACGGAGCGGCGCACGAGGCGAAGCCGCCGCCGTCGACGTCGCACTCGAACGTCGAGGGCGTCTCGTTCGAGGTGAACGAGAACGTCGGGGTGGAGTCGTTGTCGGGGCTCGCCGGGGTGACGGTGAGCGTGGTCACCGGCGCGCCCGGGATCTTGTCCACGAAGATCGCCCGCGTCGCGGTGCTGACGTTGCCGACGTTGTCGGTCGCGGTGACGCGGAGGGTCTTCGGCCCGTCGGCCACCGCGCTCGTGTTCCAGGTCGTCGACTGGCCCGTGCCGATCGGCGTCCAGGTCGAGCCGCCGTCGGCCGAGAATGCCCAGGCGACGGCTGCGAGGCCGGAGTCGGCGTCGGACGCTGTTGCGGTCAGCGTGTGCGTGCTCGCGTCGAGCATCGCCGAGGACGGCCGGGGCGGTGATCGACGCGGTCGGCGCAGTCGCGTCGGCGGTGAGGGTGAAGCTGCCGGCCGAGCTGTTGCCCGCGTTGTCGAACGCGGTGACGGTCTGGGCGCCGGACGCCGTCGCGCCGGCCGTCCAGCTGTAGTCGGCCGTGTACGGCGCCGTCGCGTCGTCCGCGGCGGTGTCGCGGGCGAAGCCGGAGCCGACGGCCGGGAAGGTGACCTTGGCGATCCCGGACTGCCCGTCGGTCGCGGCGGAGGTGACGGTGAACGAGCCGGAGCCGGCGGGGCGGTAGTAGAGCGTCGAGCCGACCGCATGCGCGTCGGCGGACGACTCGGAGATCGTCTGCGTGGGCGCGGCGGGCGCGGCGGTGTCGACGGTGACGATCGCCGGTGCTGGTCGGCGCCGAGACGTTCCCGACCCGGTCGGCGATCGTGAACGTGTACCGGTAGCAGCTGCCCGAGGCGACGGTCGTGTCGGGGCTCGTGAAGGTGCCGAGGTCGGTGGAGAAGCTGCCGCAGGCGCCGTTCGCGAGCGTGCGCGGACTCGCGCGTGATCACCCGCGTGGCGGTGTCGAGGCCGGACTGCGGTGTCGCTGCCGTCGCCGAGCACGAACGGGATCGAGAGCGCCGCGAAGGCCGGGCCGCCCGTGACGGCGATGCTCTGGCCGGACGGGGTGGTCGAGTCCTCCCGGACGTCGAGGAGGGTCGTGCTCTCGTTCGCGGGCGTCCAGGCGTCCGCGGCAGTGACCGTGTGCGTGAAGTCGCCCGTGGCCGCGCTCGTCCAGCTGAACGCGCTCGAGACGTAGGGGCCGGCTGCGGGGGTCGAGACGGTCTCGGCGCCGTGCGTCCAGCCCGTCCCGGAGACCGCGGGGTACGTCGCGGAGGCCGGGCCGGAGCCGGCGTCGGCGACCGCGCTCGAGAGCGTGAACGATCCGGCAGTGGCGGGGCGGTACCAGACGGTCGTCCCGCTCAGGAAGGCCCCGGTCGCCGAGGCGAGCGTGATCGTGTTCGTCGGTGCCGTCGAGTCGTCGAAGACGAAGTTGACGTTCGCCGTCTGCGTGACGGTGATCGAGTCGGTCGTGTCGGTCGCCGTGTAGGTGACGTTCTCGAGGGTGGTGTTGGTGACGGTGAAGGTGACGACGCCGGACGCGTTCGTGCTGCCGCCGCCGCCGATCGTGGAGCTGCCCGCCCCCTGGGCGAGGGTGACGGTCTTGCCGGCGACGGGGTTGCCGCCCGCGTCGGTGAGGGTGACCGTGATCGTGCTCGAGTCGGTGCCGTTGTTGATCGCGCTCGCCGGCGAGGCAACGACCGTCGAGTCGGCGGCGCTGACCGGCCCGGCGACGATCGTCCAGCTCGCGGAGCCGGCCGTGAGCGAGCCGCCGGTCGCGCCGACCGTGATCGAGCCTGCGAGCGCGTTGGTGACCGTAAGGGTGGCGACACCGGCGGAGGCGGTCGCGGTGCCGAGGCCGGTGACGGTGCCGGCGCCGGAGGTCTTGGCGAACGTGACGACCGTCGAGTTGTCGCTCGTGATCGTGTTCCCCTGCGCGTCGCGGATCGTCGCGGTCAGCGTGTGGGTGTTCCCGGCGACGAGCGAGCCGGAGTCGGCGAGCGCCGATCGTGGTCGCGGCTCCGGCGACGAAGGTGACGGTGGCGTCGTCGGCGAGGTCGCTGCCGTCGAGCTTGGCGGTGACCGTGGCGGAGCCGACGCTCGTGGGGGAGGTCAGGGTGGCGGTGTAGGTGCCGTCGGCGTTGTCGGTGACGGCCGAGAGCGTGCCCGTGCCGCTCCGCGCGAGCGTGACGGTGCCGGCGCTCGCGGTCAGGTCGTTGCCGTAGGCGTCGACGAGCCGGACGGTGAGCGTCGAGGTGCCGGCTCCGTCGGCGACGAGCGAGGTGGGGGAGGCGGTCACGGTCGAGTCGGCGAGCGACGCGGCGGCCGGGGCTGACGGTGAGGGTGTCGTTGCCGGTGATCGTGCCGGTGACGGTGTCGGTGGCGGTGATCGTGCGGCTGCCGGCCTGGCGGAGCTCGACCGAGCTGAACGTCTTCACGCCCGCGTCGCCGCCGACGAAGTTGTAGTTCGCGGGGAGCTGGGCGCCGGTGCCGCCGCCGGTGAAGGCGACGGTGCCGGTGTAGCCGGTCGCGGTGTTCCCGAACGTGTCGAGCGCCGTGACGGTGACCGAGAAGGTCGAGCCGGCGGTCGAGCTCGCCGGCGCGGCGACGTCGAGGCTGACGGCTGCGGCGGCGCCGACCGTGACGGTGTCGCTGCCCGTGATCGTGCCGGTGACGGTGTCGGTGGCGGTGATCGTGCGGCTGCCGGCCTGGCGGAGCTCGACCGAGCTGAACGTCTTCACGCCCGCGTCGCCGCCGACGAAAGCTGTAGTTCGCGGGGAGCTGGGCGCCGGTGCCGCCGCCGGTGAAGGCGACGGTGCCGGTGTAGCCGGTCGCGGTGTTCCCGAACGTGTCGAGCGCCGTGACGGTGACCGAGAAGGTCGAGCCGGCGGTCGAGCTCGCCGGCGCGGCGACGTCGAGGCTGACGGCGGCGGCGGCGCCGACCGTGACGGTGTCGCTGCCCGTGATCGTGCCGGTGACGGTGTCGGTGGCGGTGATCGTGCGGCTGCCGGCCTGGCGGAGCTCGACCGAGCTGAACGTCTTCACGCCCGCGTCGCCACCGACGAAGGCTGTAGTTGGCGGGGAGCTGGGCGCCGGTGCCGCCGCCGGTGAAGGCGACGGTGCCGGTGTAGCCGGTGGCGGTGTTCCCGAACGCTGTCGAGCGCCGTCACGGTGACCGAGAAGGTCGAGCCGGCGGTGCTGGAGGCGGGGGCGGCGACGTCGAGGCTCGCGGCGGCGGCCGGGGTGACGGTGACGGTGTCGTTGCCGGTGATCGTGCCGGTGACCGTGTCGGTCGCGGTGATCGTGCGCGAGCCGGCCTGGCGGAGCTCGACCGAGCTGAAGGTCTTCACGCCCGCGTCGCCGCCGACGAACGCGTAGTTGGCGGGGAGCTGGGCGCCGGTGCCGCCGCCCGTGAAGGCGACGGTGCCGGTGTAGCCGGTCGCGGTGTTCCCGAACGTGTCGAGCGCGGTGACGGTGACGGCGAACGTGGAGCCGGCGGTGCTGGAGGCGGGGGCGGCGACGTCGAGGCTGACGGCTGCGGCGGCGCCGACCGTGACGGTGTCGTTGCCGGTGATCGTGCCCGTGACCGTGTCGGTGGCGGTGATCGTGCGGCTGCCGGCCTGGCGGAGCTCGACCGAGCTGAACGTCTTCACTGCCCGCGTCGCCGCCCACGAACGCTGTAGTTGGCGGGGAGCTGGGCGCCGGTGCCGCCGCCGGTGAAGGCGACGGTGCCCGTGTAGCCCGGGACCGTATTCCCGTTCGCGTCCTGCGCGGTGACCGTGACCGAGAAGGTCGATCCGGCAGTGCTCGACGCGGGCGCGGCGACGGCGAGCTGCGTGACCGGGCCGGGCGTGAACGTGACGTCGGCGGTCTGCGTGACCGTGATCGAGTCGGTGGTGTTCTCCGCGGAGTAGGTGACGGTCTCGGCGGTCGTGCTCTTGACGGTGAACGTCGCGACGCCCGAGCCGTTCGTCGTCCCGCTGACGACCGAGATCGTCGAGCTGCCGGAGCCGGCGGTGAGGCCGACGTCCTTGCCGGCGACCGGGTTCGAGTTGAGGTCGCGGAGCGTGACGGTGATCGTCGAGGTGGTCGTGCCGTCGGCGACGACGCTGCCCGGCGAGCGAGCTCACCGTCGAGTTGGTCGGGCTGACCGCGTCGGCCGAGAAGGTGACGGCCGCCGTCTGGGTGACCGCGATCGAGTCGGTCGTGTCCGTCGCCGTGTACGTGACCGTCTCCGCGATCGTGCTCTTGACGGTGAAGGCGGCGACGCCCGAGGCGTTCGTGGTCGCGCTCGCCGGCGCGATCGTCGAGCTGCCGGCGCCCTGGCCGAGCGAGACGGACTTACCGGAGACGACGTTGCCGTGAGCGTCCTTGAGCGTGACCGTGACGGCCCCGGTCGCGACCCCGTCGGCGACCACGGTCGCGGGCGTCCGCGACACGGTGGAGCTCGACGCGCTCACGGCGGCGGGGGAGACGGTCAGCGGGTCGGAGCCGGTGATCGAGCCCGTGACCGTGTCGGTCGCGGTCAGCGTCCGCGAGCCGGCCTGCGTCGAGGGTCACGCCGGAGAAGGTGTGGACGCCCGCGTCGCCGCCGGTGTAGGTGTGGTCGCCGGGGAGGGTGGCGCCCGTGCCGCCGCCGGTGAGATGCACGCTGCCCGTGTAGCCGGTTGCGACGTTGCCGTAGGCGTCCTTCGCGGTCACGTCGATCGAGAAGGCGCCGCCCGCCGTCGTCGTCGCGGGAGCGTCGACGAGGAGGGTGGAGGCGCCGGCCGGGTCGACCGTCAGCGTGTGACCGCCGGTGATCGAGCCCGTGACCGTGTCCGTCGCGGTGACGGTGCGCGAGCCGGCCTGCGTCAGGACGACACCGGTGAACGTCTTCGTGCCGTTGTCGCCCGCCGGGAAGGTGGTAGCTCGCCGGGCAGGGTGGCGCCCGTGCCGCCGCCGGTGAAGGCGACCGTGCCGGTGTAGCCGGTGACCGTGTTCCCGTTCGCGTCCTTCGCGGTCACGGTGACCGAGAACGAGCCGCCCGCTGTCGCGCTGCCCGGGCCGGAGACCGCGAGGCTGGCGGGAGCGCCCGGCGCGAACGTGACTGCCGCGCTGGCCGAGAACGAGACGGCGTTGCGGGTCGCGGTGACGGTGGCGACGCCGGCGCTCGTGGAGCTCGTGAGCGTCGTCTGGTAGCGGCCGTCGCCGAGGTCGACCGTGCTCGAGACCGAGCCGCGGTCGGTGGCGAACGCGATCGTCGAGCCGTCGCCGGCGGTCAGGTCGTTCCCACTCGCGTCCTTCAGCTGGAGGGTGATCGTGCTCGTGCTGGAGCCGTTCGCGGTGATCGAGGTCGGGTTCGCGGAGAGGGTGGAGGTGCTCGTCGAGGCGCCGCCCGCGCTGATCGTCCAGCCGGCGGAGGCGCTCGTGAGCCCGCTCGCCGTGGCGGTGACGGTGATCGAGCCGGCGGTCGCGTTCGTGACGACGAGGGAGGCGACGCCGGCCGTGGCCGTCGCCGAGCCGAGGCCCGTGACGGTGCCCGTGCCGGCCGTCTTGGCGAAGGCGACGCTCGTCGAGTTGTCGGAGTCGACCGTGTTGCCGGCCGCGTCCTGCACCGTCGCGGTGAGCGTGTGCGAGCCGCCGGAGGTGGTGGAGCCGCTCTCGGCGAGGGCGAGCTTGGCGGCGGCGCCGTTGTCGACCGTGAAGCTCGTCGTCCCAGAGGTGAGCCCGGAGGCGCTCGCGGTGACGGTGACCGGCCCCGCGAGGACACCGGTGACCGACTTGGTGGCGACGCCGTTCGCCGCCGTGGCGCTGCCGGCGCCCGAGACCGAGCCCGTGCCGGCCGTCTGCGCGAAGGTGACCGAGGTCGTGCTGTCGCCCGTGAGCAGGTTCCCGCCCGCGTCGCGGATCTCGACGGTCAGGCTGCGCGTCGCGCCCGAGGTGAGGTCGGCGGTCGAGCTCGTGATCGTGAGGTGATCCGCGGTGCCGGCGACGACGGTGAAGGCGCCGAGGGTGCCGGTGGTGAGGCCGCTGGCGGTCGCCTCCATCGTGACGGTGCCTGCGAGGGCGCCGGTGACCGTCTTGGTCGCGACGCCGGCCGTGGCGGTCGAGCTGCCGGTGCCGGTGACGGTGCCGGTGCCGCTCGCCTGGGCGAAGTCGACGGAGGTGGTGCTGTCGGAGGTGACGGTGTTGCCGGCGGCGTCCTGGATCGTCGCGGTGAGGACGCGGGTGGCGCCGGAGGTGAGGCTCGTGGTGGAGCCGGTCAGCGCGATCTGGCTGGCGGTGCCGGGGGTGACGGTGAAGGCGCCGAGGGTGCCGGTGGTGAGGCCGCTCGCGGTCGCCTCCATCGTGACGGAGCCGGCGAGGGCGCCGGTGACCGTCTTGGTCGCGACGCCGCTCGAGACGGTCGCGTTCCCGGTGCCCGTGACGGTGCCGGTGCCGCTCGCCTGGCCGAAGCCGACCGAGGTGCTGTTGTCGCTCGTGACCGTGTTGCCGGCGGCGTCCTTGACCGTCGCGGTGAGGAGGCGCGTGGCGCCGGAGGCGAGGTTCGCGGTCGAGCCGGTGAGGACGATGTCGGCGGCGGGGCCGGGGGTGACGGTGAAGGCGCCGAGCGTGCCGGTGGTGAGGCCGCTGGCGGTCGCCTCCATCGTGACGGTGCCTGCGAGGGCGCCGGTGACCGTCTTGGTCGCGACGCCGGCGGTGGCGGTCGAGCTGCCGGTGCCGGTGACGGTGCCGGTGCCGCTCGCCTGGGCGAAGCTCGACGGAGGTGGTGTTGTCGGAGGTGACGGTGTTGCCGGCGGCGTCCTGGATCGTCGCCGTCAGGAGGCGGGTCGACCCGGAGGTGAGGCTCGTGGTGGAGCCGGTCAGCGCGATCTGGCTGGCGGCGCCGGGGACGACGGTGAAGGCGCCGAGCGTGCCGGTGGTGAGCCCGCTCGCGGTCGCCTCCATCGTGACGGTGCCGGCGAGGGCGCCGGTGACCGTCTTGGTGGCGACGCCGCTCGAGACGGTCGCGTTGCCGGTGCCGGTCACCGTGCCCGTGCCGCTCGCCTGGCCGAATGCGACCACCGTCGAGCTGTCGTTCGTCGCCACGTTGCCCGCCGCGTCCTGGAGGGTCGCGGTGAGGACGCGCGTGGCGCCGGAGGCGAGGGTCGTGGTCGAGCCGGTGAGGACGATGTCGGCGGCGGGACCGGGGGTGACGGTGAAGGCGCCGAGGGTGCCGGTGGTGAGGCCGCTGGCGGTCGCCTCCATCGTGACGGTGCCGGCGAGAGCGCCGGTGACGGCCTTGGTGGCGACGCCGTTCGTCGCGGTCGAGCTGCCGGTGCCGGTGACCGTGCCGGTGCCGCTCGCCTTCCCGAAGGTGACGACCGTGGTGCTGTCGGAGGTGGCGGTGTTGCCGGCGGCGTCGAGCAGGGTCGCGGTGAGAGCGCGTGCACTTCCGCGAGGCGAGGCTGCTCGTCGAGCCGGTCAGCGCGATCTGGGTCGCGGCGCCATGGACGACGACGAAGCTGAGGCTGCCGGTGGCCAGCCCCGAGGCGGTCGCCTCGAGGTTGACGGTGCCTGCGAGGGCGCCGGTGACGGTCTTGGTGGCGACGCCGGCCGAGGCCGTCGAGTTGCCGAGGCCGGTGACGCTGCCGAGCCCGCCGGACTGGCCGAACGCGACGACCGTGGTGCTGTCGGAGGTCGCCACGTTGCCGGCGGCGTCCTTGAGCGTCGCGGTCAGCACGCGGGTCGCCCCGGAGGTCAGGTTCGCGGTCGAGCCCGTGAGCTCGATCTGCGTCGCGGCGCCGGCGGTGACCGTGAAGGAGCCGAGCGTGCCGGTCGTGAGCCCGCTCGCCGTCGCCTCCATCGCGACTGTCCCGGCGGCGGCGCCGGTGACGGCCTTCGTGGCGATCCCGTTCGCGGCGGTCGCGGTGCCGGTGCCGGTGACCGTGCCGGTGCCGGAGGCCTTCGCGAACGTGACCACGGTCGAGCTGTCCGAGGTGACGGTGTTCCCGGCCGCGTCGACGAGCGTGGCGGTCAGGACGCGGGCGTCGCCGGAGGCGAGGTCGGCGGTCGAGCCGGTGAGGACGACGTCGCTCGCCGTCCCGTGCGTGACCACGAAGCTGAGGCTGCCCGTGGAGAGCCCGGCCGAGCCGGCCTGGAGGTTGACGGTGCCCGCGAGCGCGCCGGTGACGGTCTTGGTGGCGACGCCGGAGCTCGCAGTGGCGTTCCCGGTGCCGGTGACGCTGCCGAGGCCGCCGAGCTGCGCGAAGTTGACGACGGTCGAGTTGTCCGTCGTGACGACGTTCCCGGCGGCATCCGTGATCGTCGCCGTGAGCACGCGCGTGGCGCCCGAGGCGAGGTTCGCGGTGGAGCCGCTCAGCGCGATGTCGGTGGCGGCGCCGGGGGTGACCGTGAAGGCGCCGAGGGTGCCGGTGGTGAGGCCGCTCGCCGTCGCCTGCATGGTGACCGAGCCGGCGACGCCGCCGGTGACGGTCTTCGTCGCGACGCCGTTCGAAGCGGTGTCGGACCCGGTGCCCGTGACGCTGCCCGCGCCGGAAGCCTGGCCGAACGAGACCACGGTCGAGTTGTCGGAGGTGACGGTGTTGCCGGCCGCGTCCTGCACCGTCGCCGTCAACAGGCGGGTCGAGCCCGAGGCGAGGTTGCCGACGGAGCCCGTCAGGCCGATCTGGGCGGCCGCGCCGTGGACGATCGTGAAGTCCGCCAGCGTGCCGGTGGTGAGCCCGCTCGCCGTCGCGTCGAGGCCGATCGTGCCGGCCAGGACGGCGGTGACCGTCTTCGTGGCGACGCCGGAGCTCGCGGTCGCATTGCCGGTGCCCGACACGGTCGCCGACCCGGAGGCCTTGCCGAACGCAACGACGGTGGTGCTGTCGGACGTGACGGTGTTGCCCGCCGCATCCTGGATCGTCGCGGTGAGGAGTCGGGTGGCGCCGGAGGTCAGATTTGCCGTGGAGCCGGTCAGCTCGATCTGCGCAGCGGCGCCGTGGACGACGGTGAAGGCGCCGAGGGTGCCGGTGGTGAGGCCGCTCGCGGTCGCCTGCAGCGTGACGCTGCCGACGAGCGCGCCGGTGACCGCGCGGGAGGCGACGCCGCTCGAGGCGGTTGCCGTGCCGGTCGCCGAGACGCTGCCCGTGCCGGACGCCTGCGTGAAGCTGACGACGGTCGAGTTGTCGCTCGTGACGGTGTTGCCGGCCGCGTCGACGAGCGTGGCGGTCAGGATCCGGTTGCTGCCGGAGGTGAGGCTCGCGGTGGAGCCGCTGAGCGAGATCGCCGAGGCGGCGCCGTGCGTGACGACGAAGCTCGTGCTGCCGGTCGTCAGGCCCGCCGAGGTGGCATCGAGGTTCACGGTGCCCGCGAGCGCGCCCGTGACCGTCTTGGTGGCGACGCCGGCCGAGGCCGTGGCGTTGCCCGTTCCGCTGACGGTGCCGAGCCCACCGGACTGGGCGAAGGCGACGACGGTGGAGTTGTCGGAGGTGACGGTGTTGCCGGCGGCGTCCTTCAGGGTCGCGGTCAGGATGCGCGTCGAGCCGGAGGCGAGGTCGGCGGTCGAGGCGGTCAGGTCGATCTGGGCCGCGCCACCGGCGGTGACGGTGAAGGCGCCGAGGGTGCCGGTGGTGAGGCCGATCGCGGTCGCCTCCATCGTCACCGAGCCGGCGAGCTGGCCGGTGACCGCCTTCGACGCGACACCGGCCGAGGCGGTTGCCGTGCCGGTGCCCGTGACCGTGCCGGCGCCGGAAGCCTGGGCGAAGGTGACGACGGTGCTGCTGTCGGAGGTGACGGTGTTGCCGGCCGCGTCGACGAGCGTGGCGGTGAGGATGCGGTTCGAGCCCGACGCGAGATCGGCGGTCGAGCCGGAAAGGGCGATGTCGGCCGCGGGGCCGTGCACGACCGTGAAGGCGCCGAGGGTGCCGGTGGTGAGGCCGCTCGCGGTCGCCTCCATCGTCACGGTGCCGACGAGCGCGCCCGTGACCGCCTTCGTCGCGATCCCGCTCGACGCGGTCGCGGTACCCGTGCCGGTGACGCTGCCTGCGCCGGACGCCTTGGCGAAGGTGACGACCGTGCTGCTGTCGGAGGTGACGACGTTGCCGGCGGCGTCCTTGATCGTCGCGGTGAGGACGCGGTTCGAGCCGGACGTCAGGCTCGCCGTCGAGCCGGTCAGCTCGACCTGCGCCGCCGCGCCGGGGACGACGACGAAGCTGAGCGCGCCGGCCGTCAGCCCGGCCGACGTGCCCTGGAGATTGACGGTGCCGGCGAGGGCCCCGGTCACGGTCTTGGTCGCGACGCCGCTCGAGGCGGTCGCGTTCCCGAGCCCGGTGACGCTGCCGAGCCCGCCGGACTGGGCGAACGCCACGACGGTCGAGTTGTCCGAGGTGACCACGTTGCCCGCCGCGTCCTTCAGGGTCGCGGTCAGGAGCCGCGTCGTGCCCGAGGCGAGATTCGCCGTCGAGCCGGTGACGTCGATCTGGGCGGCGGCGCCGGCGACGACGGTGAAGGTGCCGAGCGTGCCGGTGGTGAGCCCGCTCGCGGTCGCCTCCATCGTCACGGTGCCGGCGAGCGCGCCGGTGACGGCATAGGTGACGACCCCGGCCGTCGCGGTGTCGCTGCCGGCGCCGCTGATCGAGCCGGTGCCGGCCGACTTGGCGAAGGCGACCACGGTCGTGTTGTCGCTGGTGACCGTGTTGCCGGCGGCATCCTTGATCGTCGCGGTCAGGACGCGGTTCGAGCCCGAGGTGAGATTCGAGGTCGAGCCGGTCAGCCCGATCTGGGACGCCGCTCCATGGGTGACGACGAAGTTGATCGTCCCGGTGGTGAGACCGGCGGAGGTGCCCTGGAGGTTGACGGTGCCGGCGAGGTCGCCGGTCACGGTCTTGGTGGCGACGCCGCTCGAGGCGGTCGCGTTCCCGAGGCCCGTGACGGTGCCGAGCCCACCGGACTGGGCGAAGGCGACGACGGTGGAGTTGTCGGAGGTGACGGTGTTCCCGGCGGCGTCCTTCAGGGTCGCGGTCAGGAGGCGGGTGGAGCCGGAGGCAAGGTTCGTGGTGGAGCCGGTGACGACGATGTCGGCGGCGGGGCCGGGGGTGACGGCGAAGGAGCCGAGGGTGCCGGTCGTGAGCCCGGACGCGGTCGCCTCCATCGTGACGGTGCCGACGAGCTGGCCCGTGACGGCCTTGGTGGCGACACCGGCCGCGGCGGTGGAGCTGCCCACGCCGCTGATCGTGCCCGTACCGGACTGCTTGCCGAACGTGACCGAGGTCGAGTTGTCCGAGGTGACGGTGTTGCCTGCGGCATCCTGGACGGTCGCCGTCAGGATCCGGTTGGAGCCGGACGCGAGGTCCGTGGTCGCACCGGTGAGGGCGACCTGGGTGGCGGCGCCGTGGACGACGGTGAAGCCGAGCGTGGCGCCCGTCAGCCCGGTCGCGGTCACCTGCACCGTCACCGGGCCGGCGACGAGGCCGGTCAGCCCCTTCGCGGCGACGCCGCCGGAGGCGGTGACCGAGCCCGTCCCCGAGACGCTGCCCGCGCCCGCGGACTGCGTGAACGAGATCGAGGTCGTGTTGTCGCTCGTGACCGTGTTCCCCGCCGCGTCCTGCACGGTCGCCGTCAGCGCCCGGGCCGCGCCCGAGGTCAGGTTGGCCGTCGAGCCGCTCGAGGGCCACCTGCGCGGCGACACCGGGATCGACGGTGAAGGCGCCGAGGGTGCCGGTGGTGAGCCCACTCGCGGTCGCCTCCATCGTGACGGTGCCGGCGAGCGCGCCGGTGACCGTCTTGGTCGCGACGCCCGCCGAGGCGGTGGCCGCGCCCGTACCGGTGACCGTGCCGGTGCCCGACGCCTGGCCGAAGGTGACGGACGTCGAGTTGTCCGAGGTGACGGTGTTGCCGGCGGCGTCGGTGATCGTGGCCGTGAGGGCGCGGGTCGCGCCCGAGGTGAGATTCGCCGTCGAGCCGGTGAGGACGATGCCGGCGGCGGGACCGGGGGTGACGGTGAAGGCGCCGAGGGTGCCGGTGGTGAGGCCGCTCGCGGTCGCCTGCATGGTGACGGTGCCGGCGAGGGCGCCGGTGACGGTCTTCGTGGCGACGCCGGAGCTCGCCGTGGCGGCGCCGGTGCCCGTGACCGTGCCGGTGCCGGAGGCCTTGGTGAAGCTGACCGAGGTCGTGTTGTCGCCCGTGACGACGTTGCCGGCCGCGTCCTTGATCGTCGCGGTCAGCAGCCGGGTCGAGCCGGAGGTGAGGCTCGCGGTCGAGCCGGAGACGGCGATCTGGGCGGCGGCCCCGTGGACGACGACGAAGCTGATCGTGCCGGTGCTCAGGCCGGAAGAGGTGGCGTCGACGACGACGGTGCCGGCGACGTCGCCGGTGACGGTCTTGGTCGCGACGCCGCTCGACGCGGTCGCGTTCCCGAGGCCCGTGACGGTGCCGAGCCCGCCGGACTGGGCGAAGGCGACGACGGTGGAGTTGTCCGAGGTGACCACGTTGCCCGCTGCGTCCTTCAGGGTCGCGGTCAGGAGGCGGGTGGAGCCGGAGGCGAGGTCGACAGTGGAGCCGGTGACGACGATGTCGGCAGCCGCCCCGTGAACGACGGTGAAGGCGCCGAGCGTGCCGGTCGTCAGCCCGGACGCGGTCGCCTGCATCGTCACGGTGCCGACGAGCTGGCCGGTGACGGCCTTGGTGGCGACACCGGCCGTGGCGGTGGAGCTGCCGGCGCCGGTCACGGTGCCCGTGCCGGAGGCCTGAGCGAACGAGATCGAGGTCGTGTTGTCGGCGGTGACGGTGTTCCCGGCTGCGTCCTGGATCGTCGCGGTCAGCACCCGCGCCGAGCCCGAGGCGAGCGAGGAGGTCGAGCCCGTGAGCGCGATCTGGGCGGCGGTGCCGTGGGTGACGGTGAAGGCGCCGAGGGTGCCGGTGGTCAGGCCCGAGGCGGTCGCCTGCATCGTCACCGCGCCGGCGAGGACGCCGGTGACCGTCTTCGTCGCGACGCCGCTCGAGGCGGTCGAGGCGCCGGTCCCGCTGACCGAGCCGGCGCCGGAGGCCTGGGTGAAGCTGACGGAGGTCGAGTTGTCCGACGTGACCGTGTTCCCGGCCGCGTCCTGGACGGTCGCGGTCAGCACGCGCGTCGCGCCCGAGGTCAGATTCGCGGTCGAGCCGGTGAGGGCGACCTGCGCGGCGGCGCCGGGATCGACGGTGAACGCGCCCAGCGTGCCGGTGGTCAGGCCCGAGGCGGTCGCCTGCATGGTGACGGTGCCGGCGAGGGCGCCGGTGACGGTCTTCGTGGCGACGCCGGAGCTCGCGGTGGCGGCGCCGGTGCCCGTGACCGTGCCGGTGCCGGAGGCCTTGGTGAAGCTGACCGAGGTCGTGTTGTCGCCGGTGACGACGTTGCCGGCCGCGTCCTTGATCGTCGCGGTCAGGAGCCTGGTCGAGCCGGAGGTGAGGTTCGCGGTCGAGCCGGTCAGCACGATGTCGGCGGCCGCGCCCGGGTCGACGGTGAAGGCGCCGAGGGTGCCGGTGGTGAGCCCGCTCGCCGTCGCCTGCATGGCGACGGTGCCGACGAGCGCGCCCGTGATCGTCTTCGTGGCGACGCCGGCGCTCGCGGTGGCGGCGCCGGTGCCCGTGACCGTGCCGGTGCCGGAGGCCTTGGTGAAGCTGACCGAGGTCGTGTTGTCGCCGGTGACGGTGTTGCCGGCCGCGTCCTTGATCGTCGCGGTCAGCAGGCGCGTGTTGCCGGACGTGAGGTTGGCCGTCGAGCCGCTCAGGACGATGTCGGCGGCGGCGCCGTGGACGACGGTGAAGGCGCCCATCGTCCCGGTGGTGAGCCCGGACGCGGTCGCCTGCATCGACACCGAGCCGACGAGGACGGCGGTGACGGTCTTGGTCGCGACGCCCCCGCTGACGGTGACGGCGCCGGTTCCGGAGACCGAGCCGGCGCCGGAGGCCTGGGTGAAGCTGACGGAGGTCGAGTTGTCGGCGGTGACCGTGTTCCCGGCCGCGTCCTGGACGGTCGCGGTCAGCAGCCGGGTCGACGCCGGAGGTGAGGTTGGTCGTCGCGCCGGTCAGCGCGACCTGAGCCGCGGCGCCGTGGGTGACGGTGAAGGCGCCGAGGGTGCCGGTGGTGAGGCCGCTCGCCGTCGCCTGCATCGAGACCGTGCCCACGAGCTGGCCGGTCAGCGCCTTGGTGGCGACGCCGCCGGTGACGGTGACCGCGCCGGTCCCGCTGACGGTGCCGGTGCCGGAAGCCTGCGAGAAGGTGACGGACGTGGTGCTGTCGGCGGTGACCGTGTTCCCGGCGGCGTCCTGGACGGTCGCGGTCAGGATCCGGTTCGTGCCCGAGGTCAGGCTCGTCGTCGAGCCGGTCAGCGCCACCTGGGTCGGCGGTGCCGTGGGCGACGGTGAAGGCGCCGAGGGTGCCGGTGGTCAGGCCCGAGGCGGTCGCCTGCATCGTCACCGACGCCGGCGAGGACGCCGGTGACGGTCTTGGTGGCGACGCCGCTCGAGGCGGTGGAGGCGCCGGTGCCGCTGACCGACCCGGCCCCGGAGGCCTGGGTGAAGCTGACCGAGGTCGAGTTGTCGGAGGTGACCGTGTTCCCGGCGGCGTCCTGGACGGTCGCGGTCAGCACGCCGCGTCGAGCCCGAGGTCAGGTTGGCGGTCGAGCCCGTCGAGGGCGACCTGGGCTGGCGGTGCCGGGGGTGACGGTGAAGGCGCCGAGGGTGCCGGTGGTCAGGCCGGACGCGGTCGCGTTCGTGGTCACCGTCCCGATCAGCTGCGCCCGTGATCGTCTTCGTGGCGACGCCGGCCGCGACCGTGACCGCTCCCGCGGTGCCGCTGATCGTGCCCGTGCCGCCCGACTGGGCGAAGGTGACGGAGGTGGTGTTGTCGGCGGTGACCGTGTTGCCGGCCGCGTCCTGCACCGTCGCGGTGAGGACGCGGGTGCGTGCCCGACGCGAGGCTGGCGGTCGAGCCGGTCAGCGCGAGCTGGGACGGCGGCGCCGTGGGTGACGGTGAAGGCGCCGAGGGTGCCGGTGGTCAGCCCGCCCGCCGTCGCCTGCATCGTGACGGTGCCGGCGAGCGCCGCCGGTGATCGGTCTTGGTCGCGACGCCGGAGCTCGCGGTCGAGGCGCCGGTGCCTGTGACCGAGCCGGTGCCGCTCGCCTGCGTGAAGCTGACCGAGGTCGTGCTGTCGGTGGCGGCGGTGTTCCCGGCCGCGTCCTTGATCGTCGCCGTCAGCACGCGCGTCGAGCCGGAGGTGAGGCTCGCGGTCGAGCCGGTCAGGACGATGCTGGCGGCGGCGCCGTGCACCTGGACGTCCGTGCTGATGCTGACGACGTTGCCGACGCGCGTCCGTGCCGGTGAGCACGTAGCGGTAGCAGCCGGTCGAGAGGGACTGGGCGGGCGTGCCGACGATCGTGGTGGGGCTGCCGGTGTAGGTGCCGCAGGCGTCGTTCGTGTAGGTGGCGGAGTCGCGGGTCAGCGTGCTCGTCGCGATCCCCGAGTTCGCGTCGGTGTAGTCCGTGCGCGAGATCGCGAAGCTGCCGCTCGAGACGCTGGTGCTGCCGCCACCCGTCGCCGCCGTCCCGTTCACCGTCAGCGCGCCGCCCGTCGGGACCGCGGTGTCGCTCGTGAAGGTGAGGGCGCGGGGGGCGGTGTTGCCGGCCTGGTCGGTGCCGGTGAGGGTGTAGCCGGTGGGGTTGGTGGGGCTGGAGGTCCAGCTGAAGCTGGTGGAGACGTAGGGGGAGGCGCCGCTGACGGTTTCGTTGTTGTGGGTCCAGCCGGCGGTGGCGATCGCGGGGTACTGGACGGAGGTGGGGCCGGCGTCGGCGTCGGTGAGCGGCTGGGAGAGGGTGAAGCTGCCGGTGGTGTTGCCGCGGTAGTAGATCGTGGTGCCGGTGACGCTGGCGTTGACCGGGCTGCCGATCGCGAGGGTGCCGAAGCTGGGGGCGACGGTGTCGTAGAGGAAGCTGCGGGTGACGGCGGTCTCGACGTTGCCGACGTTGTCGGTCGAGCGGACCGAGATCGTGTAGGTGTTGCCGGTGGTGAGCTTGGCGGCGGCGATCGCGTACGACCAGCTGGAGGTGCCGGTCGCGGCGAGCCAGGTGATCCCGGCGTTGTTGAAGGCGGCGCCGTCGTAGTAGTTGCCGGCGCCCTGCTGGATCGCGACCTGGACGGTGGCGAGGCCGGAGCCGCCGTCGCTGGCGGTGCCGGTGATCGAGCCGGGCCAGCCCGCCGCGTTGTACTTCCCGCCCGACGCGGGCGCCGTGTACACGCTCGCCGGCGCCGTCACGTCGCTCGTGAAGGTGAGGGCGCGGGGGGCGGTGTTGCCGGCCTGGTCGGTGCCGGTGAGGGTGTAGCCGGTGGGGTTGGTGGGGCTGGTGGTCCAGCTGAAGCTGGTGGAGACGTAGGGGGAGGCGCCGCTGATCGGTCTCGTTGTTGTGCGTCCAGCCGGCTGGTGGCGATCGCGGGGTACTGGACGGAGGTGGGGCCGGCGTCGGCGTCGGTGAGCGGCTGGGAGAGGGTGAAGCTGCCGGTGGTGTTGCCGCGGTAGTAGATCGTGGTGCCGGTGACGCTGGCGTTGACCGGGCTGCCGATCGCGAGGGTGCCGAAGCTGGGGGCGACGGTGTCGTAGAGGAAGCTGCGGGTGACGGCGGTCTCGACGTTGCCGACGTTGTCGGTCGAGCGGACCGAGATCGTGTAGGTGTTGCCGGTGGTGAGCTTGGCGGCGGCGATCGCGTACGACCAGCTGGAGGTGCCGGTCGCGGCGAGCCAGGTGATCCCGGCGTTGTTGAAGGCGGCGCCGTCGTAGTAGTTGCCGGCGCCCTGCTGGATCGCGACCTGGACGGTGGCGAGGCCGGAGCCGCCGTCGCTGGCGGTGCCGGTGATCGAGCCGGGCCAGCCCGCCGCGTTGTACTTCCCACCCGACGCGGGCGCCGTGTACACGCTCGCCGGCGCCGTCACGTCGCGCGTGATCGTCAGGCCCTGGGCCGTGTTCGCGTTGTTGTCCGTGACGGTCGTCCGGTTTGCGCCCGGCGAGACCGTGTTCCCCGCTGTCCAGCTGTACGTGTTCGACGTGTAGGGGCTCGTCGTGTCCGTGATCGTGGTGTGGGTGAAGCCGGTCAGGGCGACGGCCGCGAAGTTGACCGAGGCGATGCCGGAGTCCGCATCCGTCGGGATCGAGGTGACCGTGAACGTGCCGGCCGACGCGGTGTTGTAGTAGTGGGTCTGCGTCGCCGAGTCGTAGTACTGGCCCGTCGGGTTCGTCCCCGGCGTGACGGAGAACGTCTGCGCCGGGGCAGTTGTATCGGGGATCAGGCTGAACACCTGCGTCGACCAGAAGGCGGCGCCACTGAGGACGTTGCCGGTGCCGACCGTGGCCCCGGAGAAGGCCGCCGGCTCGACGGCGTCCGCGACCTCGAGGGCCGGCGCAGCGGTGATGCTGTCGATCCGCTCCGTCGTCGCGACGCCGTTGATCGTCGGATTCGTCGCGGTCCTGGTGCTGTTGTTCGTGACCGACCAGATCGAGATCCGGTTCGTCCCGTTCGTGCCGACGCCGGTGACGGTGGCCGTACGGCTGCTGCCGCCGGTGTTCTCGAAGCTGGAGTCGATCGGGTTCGAGGACTGGATCCCCGAGTAGGCGCTGACGATCGCCCGCGCGGCTTTGCTCGCGGGAGTGCCCGCCGGGGCCTCGAAGGAGAACGTGTAGGTCGCCGGTTCCGCGCCGGTTGCCTGCTTCACGTACGTATGGAGAGAGACGTTGGTGCCGTTCGTCGTCGTGTTGACGAGCGTGTAGCCCGAGGGCGGCAGCACGACGAGATTCGCCGTCGGGGCATTGACGGCGACGAAGGCGACGAGCTGGTCGCCGGCGACGACTCCCGCCGGCTTGGCAGGAGAGATCGATGTCGCCGTGCCGCCCGAGACCGCGCCGACCGCCCGGAAGGCCGGGTCGATCACGTACGGCTCGGGCAGGCGCGCGTCGTCGAGGGCCAGCGTCAGGGTGCTCCCGTCGAGCTCCCAGCGGGCGCCGGCCGGAGTCACGTCATTGCCATTCCGATCAAAGATCGCGACCGGATCAAGGACGAGGTCGGCGACGCGGTGCGTCTTCCGGTCGACGAAGCCGATCCCGCCGTCCGCGAGCGGCCGGCCGACGAGGCTCGTGTCGAGCGCCCACGTCCATGTCCGCTTCCCGACGCGCCGGTCGACCGTCAGGAAGTGCTCGGGCTTCGTGGTGCCGATCGTGATCGCCTCGGAGCCGAACGAGGTCGTGCGCCACGAGCCGTTCGCGTGGCGCGTCCACGTCGGCGGTGCCGACGCCGACGGCGCGGAGCCCGACCCGGTCGCGCCGCGCGTCCTCGACGACGAGGCTCGCCGTGGCGAGCTTCGCGGTCAGCGCGCCGGAGCGACGGCTGAGCGGCGCATCGGCGCTGGGCGGCGCCGAGCTCGGTGGCGAGGAAGGCGGCGGGGGTGTGCGCGTCGTGAGCGCTGCGGCCGACGGCGAGGAGGGCGAGCCCGGTGAGCGCGAGCAGGAGCCCCGCAGCGAGCGAGAGAACCCTCGAGCGACGCTTGAGGGTTCGGCGAGGCCGGAGGTCGGGGTCGGGAGCGCCGGCCGCGCGGAAGCCCCCGTTCGCCCGGGACGCCTCGATCGAGGGAACACTCCCCTCTGAGCGCGCGCGCGACGCTTGCGCGAGGGACGTTCGAGCGCTCGACGGGGTGGCGGGCAGGGCGGGCGAGCTCTGCCCCGGGCCGGCCGACCGCCCAATCCCGAGCACGCGCAGCAGCCCGCCAAGCAGCATGGGGAGCCGCTTCGGGGGAGTTCCGGGCCGCAGATTTGGGGAGGTAGTCACAGGCTTTTTGGGTGCGCCGCACGCGGAATCGTGGGCCGCACAGGGTTCATCGGCCGTTTCGGCCCTCGTGCTTGAGCGTAAATATGCCTTAGAAATCGCAAAACTGCCGGTTCCCCCAGAAGGGTGAGCCGACAGTCGTTCGTGCGAGGTCGCCACCTCGGTTCGCCGCAGGTCGAGAGTGACACTTCGACAGGATGGAGCAGGTTCCCTCGTCCGAGGGACTCACCCTCGACTCGAGGGTGAGAGTGCCCACATTCCTTCCCGACCGCGCCGCACGCGCGATTAGATTGCGCGCATGGCCAGTACCGGCACTGCGGCTGTCGGTGGCAGCCGCCGCGTCCTCGTCCGCTCGGCGGGCCTGGTCGGGGCGGCGACCGTCGCCGCCACCGTCCTCAACGCGATCTTCCAGATCGTGCTCGCGCGCTTCCTCGAGCCGGCCGACTACTCGCTCCTCGTCGTCCTCTTCTCGGTCGTGATGATCGCCGGCGTGCCTCTTTCCGGGATCCAGGCGACCGTGGCCCGCGAGGTCTCGACCGCGCTCGCCGCCGGCGATCCTTCGTCCGCGGGCTCGGCCCTCAGGAGCAGCGTCCGGTCGGTTCTGTTCGCGCTGCCCGTCGCAGCCGCAGCAACGGCACTCGTGGCAGTCCCGCTCGCCACCGTGCTCAACGTCCAGCGGCTGCTGCCGCTCGTCTGGACGGGGTGCGTGGTCGGGCTGTCGGCGCTGCTGGCGGTGGGATGGGGAGCGCTGCAGGGTGCCCAGCGCTTTGGCGTCCTCAGCGCCGGCCAGTTCGGGTACATGGCGCTGAAACTGGCGCTCGGGCTCGTCCTCGTCGCCGTCGGCCTCGGAGTCACGGGAGCGCTCGGCGGGCTCGCCCTGGCGGCCGCGCTCACGGCCGTGGCCGTGGCTGCCGCGCTGCGGGGACTCTGGCGATCGGGCAGAGGGCGAACGCACGGCTTCCGGCTCCTCTCGCGCGCGAGCGCCGCCGGCGCCCTCGCGCTGAGTGCGTTCGCGGCCCTGACCACACTCGACCTGCTCGTCGCCCGCGTGGCCCTCGAGCCGGAGCGGGCAGGGCTCTACGCGGCCGCCTCGGTGGTGGCCCGGGCGCTCCTGCTCGTGCCCACGATCCTGACGACGGTGCTGTTCCCCCGAGTCGCGGCGTTGCTCGACACGCGCCGGGAGCGCCGCCACCTGCTCGCCGGCGCGGCGACGGTCGCGATCGCGGGGCTCGCGGTCACCGCGGTCGTCAGCGCGGTCCGCCGCCCCTTCGTCGAGCTCGCGTTCGGAGCCGACTACGCCGGGGCGGCGGGGCTCCTCCCCCTGCTCTGCCTGGCGATGACGTTCTACGGGGTCGCCTCGGTCTACCTCTTCCACTTCCTCGCGATCGGCGAGTGGACGTACGTGCGCGTGGTCGGAGCGCTGATCCCCCTGCAGGTCGTGCTGCTGCTCCTGCTCCACGGGTCCGGAGAGGAGCTCGTGCTCGTCCAGGCGCTGACCGCCGCCGCGCTCGTCGCCGCGAGCGAGCTCTACCTCCGCTCACGCCCGACCCGCGTCGGATGAGGATCGTCTCGGTGGTGATTCCGGCCTTCAACGAGGCCGAGCAGATCGAGCGGACCCTGCTCGAGACGGTCGCGGCGATGGAGCGGATCGGCCACCCCTACGAGGTGATCGTCGTCGACGACGGCTCCGACGACGGCACCGCCGAGCTCGTGGCCGGAGTCGCAGCCGGGCTGTCGCGGGTCCGCGTCGTCGGCCACGAGGTCAACCTCGGCAAGGGGTCGGCCTTGATCCGCGGCGCCGTCGCGGCCGTCGGCGACCTCGTCCTCTTCGTCGACGCCGACCTGGAGGTGCACCCGCGCCAGTTCGCGCTCCTCCACGACGAGCTGGAGGCCCGCGGTCTCGACGTCGCGATCGGCTCGAAGCTGCACCCGGACTCCCGGATCGAGTACACGTCGTACCGTCGGCTGCTCTCCGTGGGCTACTACCTGCTCGTCCGGCTCCTGTTCCGGCTCCCGGTCCGCGACACCCAGACCGGTCTCAAGCTCTATCGCGCCGAGGCGCTGCGCCGGGTGATCCCGCGGCTCGTCGTCAAGCGGTTCGCGCACGACCTCGAGACGCTCGTCGTCCTCCGCCGTCTCGGCTACACGATCGGCGAGGTGCCGGTCGTCGTCACGCGGGCCCGCCCCTTCCACCGGATCGGCGCCGGCGACATCCGCGACGTCGCCCAGGACACGGCCGCGATCTGGTACCGGCGCTACCTGCTCCGCTACTACGACGGGGTCGGGCCCGAGGCCGAGCGCGTCCTCGAGCTGGCGCCGCGGCTCGATCGAGAGGAGCTCGAGCGCCTACTCGCCGAGCTCCAGCGTCCTGCCCTCCCGGCCGGACTCGACGACGGCGAGCGCCAGGCGGAGGGCGCGTAGACCGTCGGCGCCCGTGACGGCGACCGGTGCCTCGCCGCCGACGGCGGCAACGAAGGCTTCGAGCTGGGCGCGGAGCGGCTCGACCCGGGGGATCGCGAAGCGGATCACGTTCCCCTCGGTGACGCCGCTGAAGATGTCGAGTGTTCGCCACGACTCTCGCTCCTGGGCGTTCTCGTACAGCGTCAGGTGCTGCTCCAGGTAGTCGACGACGAGCATGCCGCGCTCGCCGGTGACGCTGAGCTGGCGCACCTTCGTCGGCGTCAGCCAGTTCGTCTCGAGCAGCCCGATCGCCCCCGACTCGAAGCGGAGCGTCGCCACGAGGACGTCCTCGTGGTCGCTGTGCGCGCGCCGGTCGAGCTCGGCCGAGACGCGGAGCGGACGGCCCGCGATCTCGCACATCAGGTCGAGGTCGTGGGTGGCGAGGTCGAGCGCGACCCCGCTGTCCCCGACGCGGGCCGGAAAGGGCGAGAGTCGGCGGGTGTGGAGCTGGAACACACGTCCGAGCTCCGCCACCGCCAGCTTCTCGGCGAGTGCCCGCACGGCGGGATTGAAGCGCTCGACGTGTCCGACGGCGAGGGCGACGCCGCTCGCGGCCGCGGCAGCCACCAGCGCCTCGCCCTCCTCCAGGGTCGCGGCGATCGGCTTCTCGACGAGGACGGGGATCCCCGCCTCGAGCAGCGGCAGGGCCGCCTCTGCGTGGCGCGCGGTCGGGACCGCGACGATCGCCGCGTCCGGCTTCGGGCCGGCGAGCAGCGCCTGGACGGTCGCGTGGTGCTCGGCCCGTCCGGCCCAGGCGAGCCGGGCGGCCTCCGGCGCCGGGTCGACGACCGCCCCGAGCACGGTCGCATCGCACTCGCCGACGACGCGCGCGTGGAGGCGGCCCATCTGGCCGGCGCCGACGAGGGCGATGGTGAGCGGCGTCATCCTGCGTAGCCTCGCTGAACGAGGTCCTCGACGACGCGGTCGGAGGGCCTGAGCTCGTCCGTTGGGCTTCGGCGGCGGTGGCGCGAAGGGTCGGCGAGGAACCGCTCGAGCTCCTCGATCCGCAGGCCCGAGACGACCACGTTCTCGCCCACCCCGGCGTCCTGCTCGACGAGCTTGCGGTGGACGAGGCACGGCTTGTCCAGCGAGGCGGCCTCGAGCTGGGTTCCCCCGCTGTCGGTGACCACGAAGGCGCAGCGCCGGAGCAGCGCGACGAAGCCGAAGAAGTCGAGCCGGCGGACCCGGCGGAGGCGGTCGTCGAACTGGCCGGTCAGACCGAAGCGCTCGAGCGCCGCGACCGTGACGGGGTGGTCGACGAAGAGGAGTTGCGTCGTGGCCGCACTCGCGGCGAGCGCCTCGATCGTCTCGCGCAGGAGGGTGCCGCTCCGGAGGAGCTCGAAGCGGTGGAGGCTGACGAGCCCGAACGGCTGCTCCACGTCGAGCGGGGCGGCTTCCGGCGGCACGAGCAGAAGGCTGTCCAGGATCGTGTTGGCCCCGGTGTCGACGACGATCCCCCTGCTGAGGTTCGCCGCGGCGGCCGGGCCGGGTGCGTAGTGGAGGTCGGCGAGGCGCGAGACGAGTCGGCGGCTCGCCTCCTCCGGGAATGGGTGCAGGAGGTCGAAGGTGCGCACCCCGGCCTCGACGTGGGCGACGGGAGCCCGCAGCGCCTTGCCCATCAGCGTTCCGAGCACGGTCGTCATGGTGTCTCCGTGGACGAGGACGAGCGGCGTGCCCGGCCCGGCGGCGAGGCTACGCCGCAACGAGGCGCGCTCGCGAAGGAACCGGCCGCCCACGCGCGCGAGCCACGTCGGGATGTCGCGGCTCCGCTCGAGGTCGCGTTCGCCGGGGCCACGGCGGAGCCAGAGGTCAGGCTCGGGAAGCCCGAAGGCGTCCAGGAGGCGGGGCAGCTGCTCCACCTGCTGCGCGGTCGTCACCTGGAGATACGTCAGTCCCCGGTCGCGTAGTCGCGTGAGGACGGGCGCCAGCTTGATCAGCTCGCCCGTCGTCCCGTAGACGGCGCAGATCACCGGCGCTCCACGACTCGGCCCTGCAGCAGCAGCCAGAGCCCGCGCCACATCCCGAGCGCATGCCCGGCCGCGTAGATGGGTGCGAGCGCGGCGACGGCCACGACCTCGCGGGCGGGCCGGTGCTTCGACGCCGCGAGCGCTGCGCCGGCGGCGGAAACGGCCGCGACGGCTCCCGGAGCGAGGGCAGGCCGCCGGATGAGTGCGACCGCGACGAGTGCGCTGACCGGGTAGAACGCGATCACGGCGGGGAAGAACCGCGAGCCGGGAGCACGGAACGAGTCGGGGAAGACGACCCCGCGCCTCCGCGCCTGCCGGAAGAAGCTGCGAACGGAGCCGGGCGGGGGGTAGACGCACGCGAACTCCGGCGAGATCCAGATCCGCTCCCGCTCGGCGAGCCAGCGGAGGAGCGGGGTGTCGTCGCTCGCGTGCCGGGGGTCGCTGTAGAGGCTCGACGCCGCGCGATAGCTCTCGCGCATCAGCTCGGCCGGGACGAGGAAGCAGGTCGTGCCCTTGGGATAGCGGTCGAACTCGTCTGCGCCGTAGCTCGTCGTCCGGGGATCGTCGAGGTAGTCCGCGAAGGCGACCGCGCCGACCGCGCTCCAGAACGCGCCGACGGCGCCTGCACCGGGCTCGATCAGGGTGTGGGCGTTCCAGATGCGGGCGGCCAGGGTCGGCCTCGAGCCGCGCCTCGACGAACGACAGGCTGCCGGGAGCGATGGTCACTCCGGCATCGAGGAAGAGGACGAGCTCGCCCAGGGCGGCCTCGAGCCCGCTCCGCCGAGCGACGAACCGGCCCGCGTTGTCCTGCCGGACGACGCGAACGGGCACGTCCGTCGCCGCTGCGGCCGCCGCGGCACCGCTCCCGTCGGACGAGCCATCGTCGACGACGACGATCTCGGCGGCCCGGAGCGTGTCCGCCTCGAGGATCGCGGCGGTCGCGGACCTGACCGTCCGGGCGACCTGGTCGGCCTCGTCGAAGACGGGAATCACGACGCTGAGCGCGAGCTCGGCCCCGGGGCGCTCGGTCGTCATCCGGCTCCGGGAGCCTGGGGCGCGCCGCCCCAGCCGGGCGGGGCATTGACCGGCACGGTCGTCAGGACCGTCCGGTTCCCGCCGAGCTCGACTGCGCGGGCAAGGGCGCCTGCGGCCGCGTCGAGGAGCTCCTCCTCGCTGCTGCTGTCGAGCGGGAAGGCCGCGACCCCGATCGAGACGGTCAGGTCGACGGGATCGCCCGGAGCCAGCGTCAGCCGCAGGCGCGAGGTCGCGAGCCGGATCCGCTCCGCGGCCACCCTCGCTCCCTCGGCGGGGGTCTCCGGAAGGAGGACGTGGAGGTCGTTCGTCTGCGCGGTGCGACCCACGTCCGTGACCCGGACGGCGCCTGCGATCGCCGCGGCGACGGCGGCGAGCACGGTCTCGATCCCCTCGGCGCCGTGCCTGAGCCCGAGGTCCTCCAGCCCGTCGGGGCGGATCACGAGCACGCTCGCCTCGTGGCCGTGGCGGCGCGAGCGGATCAGCTCGCGCTCGATCTCCGAGCCCGGGCGCTCGGCGCCCAGGAGCTCGTCGATCCTGGCGTCACCCGCCGCGGCGGCGACGCGTGCGAGTGCCTGCTCGCCCGCCGCCCGGTCGCGCTCGCGAGTCGCGCGGGCCGATGCGGCCCCCAGGACTGCCAGGACGAGGAAGGAGAGGCCCGCAAGATGGAGCCAGTACTCGTCGTGGACGAGCCTGCCCGCGGCCGCCTCGAACCCGAGGTAGAACAGCCCTGCGAGCGCCGCCGTCGTCCGGGGCGCAGACCAATCTGTGGCGTATGCGCTCGCGACGGCCACGGCACCCACGAGCAGCTGGACGACTGCGGCCCGATGACCGCCGAGGAGCAGGGCTGCCGCGTAGCCCGTCAGGCCCACGACCGTCGCGACGACCGCGTCCCGGGAGTGCGGCGGCGGCAGGAAACGGGCCTGGAGAGGCGGGTTCGCCGGGTCGGCGTCGGCGTGTGGCCGGAGCCGTCGTGGGAGGTGAACTGGCACTCTTAGTAGGACAAATCCAGGAAATCGAGCATACTACGAGGTGCGGCAAGGGGTGACGGGCTCTGCGGCCCTGGCTACCCATATCACGATGAGCGACTCGACTTTGATTCCGAGCCTTCGGTATCGCCGCTTCGGCGGGGGGTACCGGCCTGCCGAGGTCCTGCATCACCTGCGCGAGCTCGAGGCGACCGTGCGCAGGCTCGAGACGGAGCTGGCCGGGGCGCAGGGGCATTCTCGTGAGCTGGCCGAGAGCCTCGCCGCCGCGAAGGTCGAGGTCGAGGCCCAGCGGGCGCGAGCAGACGCGGCCGGTCGTGAGCTGGAGCGCGAGCGGCGCCGCGCCGACGACCGGGTCGAGGCCGCCGAGCACCGCGCCCGCGCGATCCTCGCCGAGGCCGACGAGCAGGCGGCCCGGATCCGCGGCGGGGCCTATCTGAAGGTGGACGAGATCGGCCGGCAGCTCGAGGAGATTCTCCGCCTGCGCAGCTCGATGACCGTCTCGCTCCGCGGCATCCTCGAGGACGTCGGCGTCGCGCTCGCCCGGATCGAGCAGGGGGAGCCGCTCGCGGCGCCCGGGGTGTCGTCGCCGGCTGCCCAGGCCCCGGCTCCGGCTCCGGCCATCTCCCCGGAGCCTTCCGGTGCACCGCCTTTCGCCGCCGCGGACGAGCAGCTCTTCGAGCGCAGGCTGGAGCTGGACGTCGGCCCGTTCGCCGACTTCGCCTCCCTCTCCGAGTTCGAGCGGGCCCTCGGCTCGCTCCCGCGCGTCGATGACGTCTATGTGCGGCGGTTCCAGGGCGAGCGGGCGACGATCGAGCTCGCGATGGCGCACGAGCAGCCGTTGCTCGCGCTCCTGCGCGACGCGCTGCCGTACGGCTTCGACGCCGAACGGACGGAGCCCGGCGCGCTCCGGCTCACGCTCGAGGCGGCCTCGCTGGCGAGTGCGGGGTAGCCGATGGGGATCGTCAGGCGCTATCGCCTCCTCGCCCTCTCCGTGCTCCTGGCGGCGTCCCTCCTCGGATTCCTCTCCTTCTTCTTCGTCTTCCTGCTCGCTCCCGTCGTTCCGCTCGGGCTCTTCTACCTCGGCTACCTCGTCCTCCGCGGGCGGCGGAGTCGCTCGGATCGCCCGGCGGAGCGCGTCCTGCTCGCCCACGAGGCCGCAGCCCGTCAGCGGCGCCTCCACGAGGGGGCGTGACGATGGGCGACGCCTCACTGCTCCACGAGCTCCTCGACGACCGCTCGCTCGCTGCTCGCCGTCTCTCGGCCGACGTCGTCGCAGGCCTGCTCCACCGCAGGTCTCGTCCGGGCGAGCGGCCCGAGGAAGTGCTGCTCGACCTCGGCCTCGTCGACGAGGCCGACCTCGCACTCGAGCTCGCGTTCCGGTCGGGCCGGCCCTACGAGGGGCTGCGCGGCTTCCGTCCCGACCCCTCCCTCTTCCTCTACCTGCCCTTCTCGACCGCGCTCGGCGAGCGGGTCTGCCCGCTCCAGCTCGTCGGCGACCGGCTCCGGCTCGCCTCCGCCTTCCTCGATCCGGATCTCGACCTCCTGCGCTCGCGCTTCCCCAACCTCGAGCTCGAGCTCGCGCTCGCCCCGCGCTCCGAGATCCTCGAGGCGATCCGGCTCGTCACCGCACCCCTCTAGCGGTGGCCGGCGAGCGCGCCGGGCGGTCGGAGCCCGCGGGCGAGGAGGTGTTCGAGCGGATCGCCTTCCACGCGGGGCTCCCGTATCTGACGCTCGACGGAGACCCGGATCCGAGCAGCGCGGCGGCGCGCCGCGTCTTTCCCGCGGCGCTCGCGCGCGGTTTCGGCGTCGTCCCCGTCCGGCTCGAGGGGGACGTGCTCGTACTGGCCTCCCCGACTCCGGGGGCGGAAGAGGCCCGTGCCGCCGCGGCCGGTCTCGGTGGCCTCCGCACGCAGCTCGCGATCGCATCGCCCGCCGCCATCGCCCGCGCGCAGGAGCAGCTCTACGGGCCGCACGTCGTCGAGGCGCCGGAGGGCGTGACCGGTCTGGTGCCCGACCCCGAGGAGGGCGGCCGCTTCCGCACCCTCGCCCGGCACGCCGGGCTGGCGTACCTCGAGCCCGGGGCGGTCCCGCCGCTCGATCCCGAGGTCGTCCGACTGCTGCCCGCGGCGCTCTGCAGGCGCCTGGGCGTCCTGCCGCTCGCGGCATCGGCGGAGGAGGTGGTGCTCGCGACCTCGACGCCCTTCGACGCGGTGGCGCTCGAGGGCGTGCGCCTGCTCGTCGACCGGCGGCTCCGCCTCGTCGTCGCAGCGCCTTCCACGATCGAGCAGGCACTGGCTCGGCGCCGCCCCGACGCAGCGGTGCCGGCCGAGCTGACGCAGAGCGAACGGGGCGCCGCGCTCGGCGAGCTGCTCGTCGAGGCCGGTCTCGTCACCACCGGCCAGGTCGAGGAAGCGCTGCGGGTGCAGCGCCGGGTCGGGGGAAGGCTCGGCGAGCTCCTCGTCCACGCGGGCGCCGTCGGGGAGACGGCGGTCGTCTCGCAGGTCGCCCGGCAGTTCGGCCTCCCGCTCGCCGATCTCCAGCACGCCAGGCCGGATCCCCAGGCGCTCGCGCTGATTCCCGAGCCGGTCGCCCGGCGGCTCGGGCTCGTGCCGCTCCGGATCGACCGGCACGTGCTCGAGGTCGCCTCGAGCGACCGGCTGTCGGCGGCGACGCTGGCCGAGGTCCGCAACCACACCCAGCTGCCGATCCGGGTCGTCCTCGCCACCCCGACCGGGATCCGGGAGCTGCTCCAGCGCACGTACGCGGCGCGGTACGTCCGGGTGGCGACGACCGAGCTGCTCAACCGCTCGCCGGACGAGTCGTCGTTCCGCGTCCTCTCCTCCGCGCAGAAGGTCGTGTTCAGCGTCGCGCTCGCGGTGTTCGTCGCCTTCCTCTTCTACGACCCGATCGCGACGGTGATCGTCTTCAACATCGCCTCGATCGTCTTCTACACGTCGCTTCTCGGTCTACAAGTTGCAAGCTGATCAACGACGCGCTCGGCCACGACCTCGAGCTGCCGGTCAGCGACGAGGAGATCGCCGCGCTCGACGAGCGCGACCTGCCCGTCTACACGATCCTGATCCCGCTCTACCGCGAGGCGAACGTCGTCTCCCGGCTCGTCGGCTCGATCGCGCGCTCGACTACCCGACGCTCGAAGCTCGACGTGAAGCTGATGCTCGAGGAGGACGACCTGGAGACGATCAGGCCGCGCTCGCGACGCTCGACCTGCCGCCCCAGTTCAAGGTGATGGTCGTCCCGGACGCGCAGCCGAAGACGAAGCCGAAGGCCTGCAACTACGGGCTGATCCAGGCCGAGCGGCGCGTACGTCGTGATCTACGACGCCGAGGACCTGCCCGAGCCCGATCAGCTGAAGAAGGTCGTGATCGCCTTCCGCAAGGCCGAGGAGCGGATCGTCTGCATCCAGTGCAAGCTCAACTACTACAACCGCGACCAGAACCTGCTCACCCGCTGGTTCACGACCGAGTACTCGAGCTGGTTCGACCTCTTCATGCCGGGCCTCGACGCCGCCGACTCGCCGATCCCGCTCGGCGGCACCTCGAACCACTTCGTCCGCGAGGAGCTGCTCGAGCTCGGCGCCTGGGACCCGTTCAACGTCACCGAGGACGCCGACCTCGGGATCCGCCTGCACAAGGCCGGCTACAAGACCGCGATCATCGACTCGACCACGTTCGAGGAGGCGAACTCCGACCTCTACAACTGGATCCGCCAGCGCTCGCGCTGGGTCAAGGGCTACATCCAGACCTGGCTCGTCCACATGCGCCATCCGATCCGGCTCGTGGCGCGCAGATCGGGCTGGCGGAGCTGGCTCTCGTTCCAGTTCGTGATCGGCGGCACCTTCGTGTCGTTCCTGCTCAACCCGTCTACTGGCTGCTGACGACGCTGTGGCTCGCTCACGCACGCGGGGTTCATCCGGTCGCTGTTTCCCGAGCTTCGTCTACTACGCCGCCGCGGCGGGGCTCTTCCTCGGCAACTTCGTCTTCACCTACGTGAACGTGGCCGGCTGCGCTTCGGCGCCGCTACTACGGCCTCGTCAAGTGGGCGCTGCTCTCGCCGCTCTACTGGGCGACTGATGTCCGTCGGCGCCTACAAGGGATTCCTGCAGCTGTTCTACCGACCGTTCTACTGGGAGAAGACCGTGCACGGGCTCGACCGCGGGTCGGAGCCCGAGCCGCAGTCGGAGCCGCAGCCGTGAGCGTCGCCACGGGGGAGCCGCCGGCGGCCGGGACGGCGCCGCGGCAGGCCGTCTTCCGCAAGTCCCGCCGCCGTCTCCGGCTCGGGGCGGACGCGCGCGAGTCGGTCGCGGTCTTCGGGGTCTCCGCGGCCGCGTACTTCGCGCTCGGGATCTGGACGACGGTCGTCAAGCACCTCGTCGTCTTCGATGCTCTCTCGAGGCTCTCGCACGCGTACTTCGTCTGGCACAACGACCCGCCGAAGCTGACGGCGGTCGGCTTCGTCTGGCCGCCGATCGCGACGCTCGCCTTCCTCCCCGCCGCGGTGGTGAAGCCGGTCGCGACCTCGCTCGTCGCGCTCCCGCTCACGTCCGCCGTCTTCGCGGGAGCGCTGCTCGCGCTCGTCAACGACCTGCTCCGGCTCGTCGGGATGCGCCGGCTGCTCCGGTACCCGCTGCTCGTCGGCTTCGCGGTCAACCCGATGATCGCGTTCTACGCGACGAACGGGATGGCGGAGATCGTCTACCTCTTCTTCCTCGCGGCCAGCCTCAGCTTCTTCGTCCGCTGGTTCCTGGAGCGCCAGCCGGGCGCGTTGATCTTCGCGGGGATCAGCTTCGCCGCCGGGATCCTCTCTCGTTACGAGGTCGTGACGTGGGCGGTGGTGCTCACGGTCGTGATCGTGCTCGCCCTGATCCGCCAGCACGCGGCGCGGGTCGAGATCGAGGGAACCGTGCTCGCCTATCTGGCCCCGATCTCCTACGGGGTCGGGTTGTGGCTCTTCTTCAACTGGCTGATCCTCGGCAACCCGTTCTTCTGGCTCAGCCAGCAGGCGCCGGGCGCGACCCCGTCCGGCCGCGCGCCGGTCGTCGCCCAGCCGGTGACGGACTCGATCGGCGCCGGTGCGCTCGTCCGCGAGCTCCTGTCCCTCAACTGGCATCTGTTTCCCCTCACCCTCGTCGTCGGCGTCACGCTCGTGGCGAGGTTCGTGCTCCGGCGGGACCTGATGGCCCTGACGATCGCCGTGCTCCTGACACTGAACGCCGCCTTCACGGGCCTGATCGTCTGGTTCTCCGGGGCCGAGTCGTACCTGCAGCTCCGCTACAACATGCGCGCGATGCCGATCGCGCTCGTCGGGGTCGCCTGGCTCTTCCTCTCCCTCCGCGACGCGCGACTGAAGCTGGCGGTGTGGGCGGGGACGCTCGTGCTCCTCCTCGCCGGGCTGCCGCTGACGTGGCGGACGATGGAGACCTACCGCTTCCAGTACCTGGAGCAGGCGTTCACGCGGGTCCTCGCCACCGGGGCCGACCAGGAGGGAACGAGCTCCCTCGGAGGCTACGGCGTCGGGATCGCCGAGCAGCGCGCGATGGCGGCAGCGGTGCTGGCCCACGCCACGACGGCCAACAGCGTCCTCACGGACGATGCGCAGACCTTCAGCATCATGCTCCTCTCCGGCCGCCCCGACCTCTTCTTCGACCGCATCGACAGGGGCGATGTCGAGTGGGCCGGCGCGGTCGAGCGTCCCTTCGGACGAGTCCGGTACGTGCTCGTCTCCGATTCGCCGGACGACCGGATCCGGGGGATGCGACCCCGTCTGACCCGCGGCGAGGAGCCCGGGTTCACGCTCGTCGAGCGGATCGGCGGCATGCAGCTCTATCGCGTCGCCGAGCAGGCGCCGGCGGCGCCGTGAGCGGCAGCGGCGGCTAGCTCGAGAGCGAGGCGATCAGGAGCGAGAGCCGCGCGACCTGGGCGGGCGTGAGCAGCTTGCCGCTCTCGTTCGCAACGGTCTTCTGGAACTCGCGCACCTCGGTGGCGATCTTCTTCGAGTCGTTGCGGGCGATCGCGGCCTGCACGTCCTGGAGCTGCTTCTGCAGCTTCTTGCAGAACTCGCGCGCCTTGCTCGTCCCGTGGTCGGCCTCGAACTGCTCCTTCGACTCGCCCTTCTCCTTCTTCGGCTTCGGGCCGGGCGTGGTGCCGAGGAAGCTGCAGGCCAGGGCGCCGATGTCGGCCGTCGTCACCTGGATCGTGAAGGTGAAGGTCGACGAGCGTGTGTTCCCGGCCTTGTCGCTCGCCGTGGCGCTGACTGCGTTGGAGCCGGGGGTGAAGAGGTAGGCCGGAGCGGAGACCGCCGGGCAGTTGGCGACGTCGATCCCGGAGAGCGCGTCGGCCGCCGTGCAGTCGATCTCGACCAGGTCTGCGATCCCGTAGGTGGCGTCGCCCGTCCACGTGATCGTCGGCAGCGTCTTGTCGATCCGGATCGTGTTCGTGGTCGCGCTGGACGTGTTGCCGGCATTGTCGGTCGCCTGGCCGGTCCGGGTCGTCCCGTTCGTCTCCGTGGTCAGCAGCTCTGGATTCGTGCAGGAGGCGAGGCCGGAGAGGGCGTCGCCGCAGGTGTAGGCGACGAGGATGTCGCGGTCGTACCACCCGTTCGCGTTCGGCGTCGGCAGCGATGCGGCGATCGCGGGCGCCGTCTTGTCGATCGAGAGCTTCAGGGTGCCCGTGGCGCAGTTGTTGCTCGGGTCGCAGCTCTGGGCACTCGTGTAGAGGTGGTTCTGGCCCTCGATGCTCGCGATCGTGTCCGGCGGGTCGGTCGGCGTTCCGGAGCTGGGGGTCGGGTCGACGGACTGCCAGTCGATCGTGACGTTCGCGTTGTACCAACCCTGGGCGTTCGGGGCACGGTCGGGGGCGCCGGTCACGGCCGGCGGGGTCACGTCCGCGACGCCGAGCTCGTGGACGAAGACGTCGTAGCGCGAGTTGGTGTCGCCGGCGACGAGGTCGCCCGCGGCCGAGTGGAACGAGACCATCCGGCCGTCGCCCGACATCTGCGGGCCGGAGCTGGCGGCGATCACCTGCTGGCCCGTGGAGGAGAGGCTCTCACGGGTCGTCTTCGCGAGCTGGCGGTCGCGGACGAACACGTCGACGTTCGCGTTCGTGTCGCCGGCGACGAGGTTCGGCGCCGCCGACTGGAAGGCCACGTAGCGCCCATCGGCGCTGAGCGAGGCGACGCCGCTGGCGCCGACGGCCTGCACTCCGGCGGTGGAGACGCTGACCCGCGAGGTCGTGCTGGTCGCGAGCACGCGGACGAAGACGTCCCAGTCTCCGTTGGTGTCGCCGGGCACGAGCGTCGTCGCGCGCGACTCCCACGCCACGGTCGTGCCGTCCTGGCTGATCGCCGGCGTCGAGCTCTCGAGGTCGCCGAGCGCGCCCGATGTCGACGTGCTGATCAGCGTCGTCGTGTTTCCGACCCGGTCGCGCAGGTAGATGTCGCGCTGGCCGTTCGTGTCGGCCGGCGAGAACGTCGACGAGAGGGACTGGAAGGCGACGTAGCGCCCGTCCGCGCTGATGCTCGGCAGGTGGCTGTCCTGGCCCGCGTTCGCGGGGGCTCCGGCGGTGGACTGGCTGATCAGCTCGATCGTGCTCGTCTGCCGGTCGAAGACGAACACGTCCGAGGTGAAGGGCGCATCCGCCCCGCCGACGAGGTTGTTGGCGTTCGACCAGAACGCGACGTAGCGGCCGTCGGCGCTGAGCGAGGGAACAAAGCTGTTGCCGGTCCCCGGACTGCCGTCGTTCGCCTTGCTCACGAGCTGCGTGACGCCGCCTGCTCGGACGTAGATCTGCGAGATCCCCGCCGGGATCCCCGGCGCCATGTTCGAGGCGGTCGTCGAGAACGCGACGACGCTCCCATCGGCGCTGACCGCAGGCTCGATCACGTGCGCGTTCGGCTCGCCGCCGGTCACCGGGATGCTCATCCGGGTCAGCGTGCCGGCGCTCCGGTCGCGGAGGAAGACGTCGTCGAAGGTGTTGGTGTCGCCGGCGACGAGATTGCTCGCACGCGACTTGAAGACGACGCGGTTGCCGTTCGCGCTGATCGACGGATCGATGCTGTCGCCGTTCCCCTCGCCCCCGCCGGAGGCGATGCTGACCCGGGCCGTGTCGCCGGGGGCACCGGAGCCGACGCTCGTGGCGACAAGGGTCGTGAGAGCAAGCGTCAAGACGCCGAGCACGACCAACCGCCGCCTTGCGTCCACCCCCGCCTCCCTCGATCGCCGCAGATCACCCAGACCCTGGACGAATGATGGCACAAGAGTCCCGCTTCGGCTACCCCAGGCCCAGAATCGCGCGTGCGAGCGGGGCGGCGACGGTCGGGCTCGCGCCCAGCACGAGCGCCGTCCGGGCGCCATTCAGCTCGAAGGCGATCCCGGCTCCCTCGCTCGACCAGCACGCGGCGACGGGGCACTCTCCGCGCTGGGCCGAGGGGAAGGCACGCGCGACGTAGGCGGCCGCCGCTGCGCCCCATTCGGCCGCGTCCTGCTCGCTGTCCCAGTCGAGCGCGACGAGGACGGCCTCGCCGCTCGCCGAGCGATAGAGGCCGGTCCGGCCGCCGCCCCAACCGGTTCCGGCCCGGTCGACGGCGGGGACGCCGAAGGTGGCGAGCAGGGCGCGGACGTCGAGCTCGCCGAAGGTGTCGTCGCCGACGAGGGTCAGCCCGGCCGCGTCGACCGGGAGGACGATCGGGAGCGGCGCGCTCGCGCTCGAGGAACTTGTCCAGGTGGAAGACCTGCTCGGTCGTCTCGGGGAAGCGGCGGAGCGCGGTGAAGACGGCCGGGTTGCCGCCGAGGTTGCGCAGGTCGGCGTTGAGCCGGAGCCCCACGGTCCTCGCGAAGGCGTTCTCGAGGGCGAGGAACCGCGCCAGCCGCGGCATCGTGGCCTGTGGCCGGCGCGTGGACGGGGCGAGGCGGGCACCCACGAGGCTCGAGTAGCCGGTGATCGCTCCGCGCGCGCCGAAGGCTGCGTCGCGGCTGCCGACGAGGCTCTGCACCCGCCGCCCGACGCCGAAGTGCTGGTCCTGGAGCGCGGTGACGTACGCCTCGAGCACGCCCTGCCGGTCGGCCTGCGCCCGCTTGGGCGCGTAGACCCTGCTCTTCGCCGGGTCGTAGAGCGCGGGTCGCTGATCGGTCGTCACGAGGGTGGCGCTCAATGTCCCGCGTCCCGCCGTCAGCCCGAGTGCCCGGTAGAGCGTCTCGTCGTAGGCCCTCACCCGGGCCGGGTAGAAGCCTGCCGCATTCGCGATCCGGCGTCCCTGGAAGCGGTCGAGCGGCTCGCGCACGAGCCGGACGGGACGTTTGGCGGCGAGCCCGCTCAGCTTGGAGGCGACTCGGAGGAGGGCCGGCCCGTCGTTCGGAGCCGCAGCGGACCGGCCCGGCGGCACGCCGGAGAGCCCGGCCGCGACGAGCGCGGCGAGCAGGAGAAGCGGAAAACGGCCCTTGAGCATCCCTGGAGTATCGGCGCGCCGGTCGGACAGCTAGACCCCTCTCGGGCCCGTCTTTACAATTGCGCCTCTACACTTGCTCCCGTGGCGACGACCGACGATCCGAGGTCGCAGACCGGGCTTGGGGCCTGGCACGAGGAGCTCTACACCCGCTCGCCGGAGCGGCAGGGGGAGCTCTTCTCGACGATCTCGGGCCTGCCGGTCGAGCCGCTCGTGACGCCGGAGTCGGTCGAGGTCGACTACGACCGCGATCTCGGCTATCCGGGGGTGTTTCCGTTCACGCGAGGCGTCTATCCGTCGATGTACCGCGGCCGGCTCTGGACGATGCGGCAGTTCGCCGGCTTCGGGACGGCGGTCGAGACGAACGAGCGGTTCCGCTACCTGCTCGACCACGGGCAGACGGGGCTCTCGACGGCCTTCGACATGCCGACGTTGATGGGCTACGACTCGGATCACGAGCGCTCCCTCGGCGAGGTCGGCCGGGAGGGGGTCGCGATCGACTCCCTCGCCGACATGGAGACCCTGTTCGACGGGATCCCGCTCGGCGAGGTCTCGACGTCGATGACGATCAACTCGCCCGCGGCGATCCTGCTCGCGTACTACGTCGTGGTGGGAGAGCAGCAGGGGGTGCCGGCCGCTGCGCTGCGCGGGACGGTCCAGACGGACATCCTCAAGGAGTACATCGCCCAGAAGGAGTACATCTTCCCGCCCGAGCCCTCGATGCGGCTCGTCACGGACATGGTCGAGTGGTGCTCGACGGAGATGCCGCTCTGGCATCCGATCTCGATCTCGGGCTACCACATCCGGGAGGCGGGCTCGACCGCGGCGCAGGAGCTCGCGTTCACGCTCCAGGACGGGTTCACCTACGTCGAGTGGGCGCTCGAGCGCGGCCTCGACGTGGACGAGTTCGCGCCCCGGCTCTCCTTCTTCTTCAACGCGCACCTCGACTTCTTCGAGGAGATCGCGAAGTACCGCGCCGCCCGCAGGATCTGGGCGCGGGTGCTGCGCGATCGCTACGGGGCCAAGGATCCGCGCTCGTGGCTGCTGCGCTTCCACACCCAGACTGCCGGCGTCTCCCTGACGGCGCAGCAGCCGGAGCTGAACATCGTCCGGACGGCGATCGAGGCGCTCGCCGCGGTGCTCGGCGGGACGCAGTCGCTGCACACGAACAGCTTCGACGAGGCGCTGGCGCTCCCGACCGAGGACGCGGTCCGGATCGCGCTCCGGACCCAGCAGGTGATCGCGCACGAGCACGGGGTCGTGAACACCGCCGACCCGCTCGGCGGCTCCTACCACGTCGAGGAGCTGACGAACCGGCTCGAGGCGGAGGCGTACGCGTACTTCGACCGGATCGAGCAGCTCGGCGGGATGGTCGAGGCGATCAAACAAAACTTTCCGCAAAGAGAGATAGCAGACGCGGCGTTTCGCTATCAGGAGGAGGTCGAGCGGGGCGAGCGCGTCGTCGTCGGCGTCAACCGCTACGTGCTGGAGAACGAGAGCCCGCCCGCGATCCTCAAGGTCGACGCGGCGCTCGAGACACAGCAGCTGGAGCGGCTCGCCGGCCTCCGGGGCCGCCGCGACGCCGCCCGCGTCGAGCAGCGGCTCGCAGAGCTGAAGCGCGCCGCCGCCGATCCCGGCGAGAACCTGATGCCCCACCTGCTCGCCGCCGCCCGCGACTACGTGACCATGGGCGAGATCTGCGACGCCTGGCGCGAGGTCTGGGGCGTCTGGCGCGAGACGCCTGTTTTCTAGTTTTCCCGCAAGCGGTGAGGATCTGCTCGCGCAGATCCTCACCGCGCGAAGATCCCTGAAGGGGCGCCTCCGGCGCCCGTCGTCCCCGCCGGCGGCTCTTTGCTCTTCGTCACGTGGGACTTAACAGAGGTCTAACCGAACCCCGCGGGGGGTCGTCTACCCTGAGTGCCTGATGAGCGCCCAGCCGACCACGCCGTTTCTCCAGTCCCGCCGGAACCGGCGGCTGATCTTCCTCGCCTCGCTCGCCGTGCTCGTCGTCGGTGTCGCGGTCTTCACGATCTCCTTCTTCGGGAACACCGCCGAGTCGCTCGACGCGCCGAAGTCGAACCAGCCCGCGCAGCTCCTGACCGAGCGGAAGCAGGTCCCGCTCGACAAGGCCGCCCGCAAGGTCGCCGGCGAGTTCATCCTCACCGCGGTGCCGCGCAAGAAGCTCGCCGAGTCGTACGAGCTCACGCACCCCGAGCTCCGGCAGGGGCTGTCGAAGCAGGAGTGGCTGACGGGCAACATCCCCGTCACCTACTACCCCGCGGACGAGCTCGACACCGCCACGTTCAAGGTGGACGAGTCGTATCCCGACGAGGCGATGCTCGAAGTGGCGCTGCTGCCGAAGGCGAAGGACATCAAGCCCCAGATCTTCTACATCGGGCTCAAGAAGTCCGGTGCCGGCGAGACCGCCAAGTGGCAGGTCTACTACTGGGTGCCACGCGCGAGCCCGGCGATCCCGAACGCCCGTGACTAGCCCCCGCTAGTGGACGTGTCCGGGGAGCGACGTTTCCTCTCGTCGCCGCGCTTCCGCAGGCGGCTCGCGAAGGGGGGCGCGCTGCTCGCGGTCGTCGGGGCCGGCGCGCTCGTCAGCGTCTTCTTCTGGAACACCGCCGACCCGGTCGTCTATCCGCCCTCCAACCAGGCGGCGCAGATGTACGTCCCGGAGCTTCCCGTCGACTACCCCGCCTCCGAGAAGCGGGCGGTGATCTCCGTCGCGTCGCGCTTCGTCGACACGGCGGTCAGGCGCGACCACAGCGAGCGCGCCTTCGCGATCGCCGGCCCGGGCCTCCGCAACGGGACGACGCGCCGCCACTGGGTCGACGGCGACATTCCGGTCGTCCCCTACCCCGTCGACGACGCCCGCTGGAAGTTCGAGTACTCCACCGCCGACGAGATCGGCCTCCAGGTGCTCGTCTTCCCGACCCCGGCAGCGGCCGACGAGCTGCGGCCGATGATCTTCAACATGTCCCTGAAGGCCGTCGGCAGCGGCACGAAGCGGCACTGGCTCGTCGACGCGTGGACGCCGCGCGGCGGCAGCGGGGGGTCGGGCACGGTGCGGAAAGACCAGGGCTCGCCGTTCGCGCTCGGCGCTGCGGTCGAGAGCTCCGCGACCCGGCTCGGCGCCGGCTGGCTCGTCGTCCCGCTCGTGATCCTGATCCTGGGCGCGCTCCTCCTCCCGCTCGGGGTGATCGGGTTCGAACGGCACCGCTCGCGTCAGGCCCAGCGCGCCTACGAGGCCTCGCGGCTCGCACAACGCCAGGGGCTGCGCTAGAGCTCGATCGAGAGGCCGTCGCGGGCGAGCTCGAGCCCGTCCGCAAGCGCTCGTTCGCGGGGACGGTGGGTCAGGAGCAGTCGCCGCGCGCCCGCCGCCTCGGCGGCCTGGACCGCTTCCTGCTCGGTCAGGTGCCCGCGCGTCGGCCCGTCCGTGGAGGCGTCCTCGAGCGTCGCCTCGCAGAGGAAGAGATCGGCGTCGCGGGCCAGCCGCACGAGCGACTCGCACGGGCCCGTGTCGCCCGAGTAGGCGAGCGTCCGTTCGTTCTCGACCCGGAACCCGAACGCGTCGATGTCGTAGTGGGCGACGGGCAGGGCGACGATCCGGTGCCCCGCGGCCTCGAATGGCTGCTCCGCCTCGTACTCCTCGACCTCGAAGGCCGAGGCGAGCATCTCCTCGTTGCCGATCCGGCCGAGGATCGCCCGCAGCGGCGCGAGGCTCCCGGGCGGGAGCCGGAGCGCGGGGCGGGGGCGCCCGGCGCCGGGGCCGTAGAGCGAGCCCCACACCCAGGGGACGAGATCGCCCCAGTGATCGAGATGGAGGTGCGTGATCACGATCGCCTCCACCGACGGCCAGGCCTCACGCTGGCGCAGCTTCGCGAGCACGCCGGGGCCGCAGTCGAGCAGGAGGCGGCCGTCGACGAGATAGCCCGAGCAGGCGTCGCCGGGGTTCGGCCAGGCGGGGGAGGAGCCGATGACGTCGAGCCGCACGCCCCTATACTTCCGCACGCGATGGCCCGCCGGATCAGAGTAGTGATCGCCAAGCCCGGCCTCGACGGTCACGACCGTGGCGCGAAGATCATCGCGCGAGCCCTTCGGGACGCCGGGATGGAGGTGATCTACACGGGCCTCCACCAGACGCCGGAGCAGATCGTCGAGACGGCGATCCAGGAGGACGCCGACGCCGTCGGGGTCTCGATCCTCTCGGGCGCCCACATGACGCTCGTGCCCCGCATTCTCTCCGGGCTCCGCGAGAACGGGGTCGAGGACGTGGTCGTCGTCGTCGGGGGAACGATCCCGGGCGACGACGCGGCCGAACTGAAGGAGCAGGGCGTCGCGGCGGTCTTCACCCCGGGGGCGCCGACGACGGAGATCGTCGACTTCCTCCGCGCGCAGATCCCCGTCTGAGCCGCGCTACTTCTTGAGGACGACGCGCGACGCGGCGAGCGCGCCCTTCGCGCCGGTCTGCGCGGCGAGCGTCACCTTCGCGGGCGCCGTCCAGACGGTCACGGTCGCGCCTGCCTCGAGCTCCTGCACCGAGGGGGCGACGAGCGCTGCGGCGGCGGCGCCTGCCGTCTCGACGAACGTCTCGGGGGCGACGGAGACCTCGACGGTCTGGTCCGTCCCGACGGTGCGGCGGCCGCCGGGCCACGAGCGCACCTGCTGCAGCTTCAGCTGGAGCCCCGCCGGGGTGGCGCCGACGACCGTGCCGGTCAGCGCGAGGGTGAACGTCGTCCCCGGCTGCGCGGCAAAGAGGAGCCGGCGCGCCTTCTTCAGGAGCGGGAAGGGATTGGTGGCACCGCCGCCGCCGGGATGCACCTCGAAGTGGAGATGGGGAGAGATCCCGTTGGCGTCGCCCGAGTCGCCGACGAACGCGATCGGCTCCCCGGCCTCGACGTGGTCGCCGCTGCGCAGGCCGTTGGCGTAGGCGACGCCGGCCACGCACGAGCCCTTGTTGTCGTTCGTCTTGCCGAGGTCGTTGTTCAGGTGGATGTAGAGGTACTCCGTCCCACTGTCCCCGTCGAGGTAGAGCATGCAGCCCGCGCGGGCGGAGGTCGTCCAGAACTTGACGCGCCCGGCCTCGGCGGCGACGGCCACCGCGCGGCGCGGCGCCATCAGGTCGTTGCCCTCGTGAGAGCCCTGGCCGCGAGCGTCCCCGAAATCGTTCGTGTAGTCGACGTGGCCGAGCACCGGGAAGACGAGGCGCGGCACCTTCGCGCCCGGCGACGCGGCCGCTGCGCCCGCGCCGAGCAGGGCGATGAGGAGGAGGAAGAGGATCCCTCGAGATGTCGTCCGGTGTGCGGTCATGGTGATCCGGTTCGCGCTCGAAGGGCGGAAGCCTAGCAGCGCTTCCGGCAGATTACTTCTCGAAACACGTAAAAGCCTCAGGCCTCGCTCTCGGGAGGGCCGGGCTCGGCCGGCCGCTCGCGCCGCAGCGAGCCGGCCGCGACCTCGGCGCCGATCAGGTCGCCGACGAGATCCTGGGCCTGGCCCAGCGTGGTCGCGAGCGCGTCGCGGGCACCGACGGTGTCGCCCGCCGAGAGCAGGTACCCCGTGAGCGCCAGCCCCTGCACCACGTCGTCGTTCAGCTCGACGGCGCGCCGGGCGAGCTCTCCCTGGAGGGCGAGCTCCTCGCGGGCCGCGACGGCTGCATCCTCGGCGGCGACCCGCTCGGTCACGTCGAGCGTCGTCCCGTTCATCCGGACGACCTCGCCGTCCTCGACCGAGACGTTGCCCGTCGAGTCGACCACGCGGATCGATCCGTCGCTCCGGACGACGCGGTGGCGGAACGCGAATCCCTCGTGGGTCTCGAAGGCCCTGCGGACGTTCTGCTGGACGACGTCGCGCTCGTCCGGGTGCATCCGCGCGAGGTACTCGTCGTAGTTGACGTCGCCCTCGGCCGGGTCGATCCCGAAGATCCGGTAGAGCTCGTCCGACCAGCGGACGACGTCGGCCCGCACGTCCCAGTCCCAGCTCCCGAGATGCGCAGTCGCCTGCGCCTCGGCGAGTGTCGCCTCGCTCCGCCGAAGCTCCTTCTCCGCGCGCCGCCGGTCGCTGATGTCCGTGACGAGCTTCAGCGAGCCTCGCCCGTGGAGCGGCGTCGCGGAGACGAGCGCCCAGAGCGTGGTCCCGTCGGCCCGGTGCAACGTCGTCTCGTACTGCTCGGAGATCCCCTCGCGCCTGCGGGCCAGCCGGTTTGGGAGCTCCCGCTTGTCCCCGAGCCAGCGCTCCGGCGGCGTGCGCAGGAGCTCGTCCGTCGTCGTGCCGAGCAGCTCCGCGAGACGGGGATTCGCGTACGTCGTCCGGCCCTCCTCGTCGATCGTCCAGATCCCGTCGTGGGCGAGCTCGAGCAGGTGCTCGGCCTCCCGCTCGCTCTCGTCCACCCGGCGCGAGAGCCAGCCCGTGAGCGCCCCGAGGAACGTCAGGATCAGCACGCGGTAGCCGATCTGGAAGGAGGAGACGGTGTCGTCCTGCGCGAGGGCCGCGATGCTGAAGAGGATGCCGGCGCCCAGCCCGGCTGCGATCCCGGCGCCGCCCCCGAGAGCGAGTGCGACGAGGACGACGGGGATCCCGAACAGGATCGCCGCCGGCTCACGAGGATCCGAGGCGATCAGGCCGATCGCGAAGATCGCGACGATCAGGACGGCACCGACGACCGCGGTCGTCCGGTTTCGGGCCGAGGCGCCGGTGAACACGCGCTCGATCCGGCGGAGGGCGCGGCTCATGTCGTCGTCTCCTCGGCGACCTCGCGCACGGCGCGGACGACGGCGCCGATGTCGGCGCCCTTCTCCACGTAGCGCCGGGCCCCGCGGGCCAGCGCGGCCGAGCCCAGCTGCTCCCGCGGATAGCCGGAGAAGACGACGACGCGGGTCTGGGGCGAGACCCTGGGGAGCTGCTCGAGCACCTCGAGCCCGTCCAGCTCCGGCAGCGAGAGATCGAGCACGACCACGTCGGGCTGCAGGCGACCGATCTCCTCGAGCGCGCTGCGGCCGTCGGCGGCCTCGCCGACGATCGTCAGCCCCTCCTCGAGCTCCAGGACCGTCCGCACGACGAGCCGCATCGCGGCCACGTCGTCACACAGGTACACCCCGATCTCTCCCAACCGACCCCCAGCCGCCGTGTTGTCGGGGGAGCTTACTTCCGGCGTGCCCCAGCGCAAAGACGCGTCGCCGGCAACCGGCGCTCCCCGGTCGTGCGCATCGTTAGTGTCTCGCCCATGAAGATCGCCGTGTGTGTGAAGCAGGTGCCCGACGCGACTGTGACCAAGCGGATCGACGCCGGCACGAAGCGGCTCGACCGCTCCGGAGA
The DNA here is from genome assembly GCA_963846665.1 of uncultured Gaiellaceae bacterium. Classification (GTDB taxonomy): domain Bacteria; phylum Actinomycetota; class Thermoleophilia; order Gaiellales; family Gaiellaceae; genus Gaiellasilicea. The sequence goes on along the minus strand of CAWJWW010000002.1, from coordinate 984,568 downwards.
GGGCGCGCTCAACCCCGTCGACGCGAACGCCGTCGAGGAGGGGCTCCGGCTCAAGGAGGCGACGGGCGACGGCGAGGTGGTCGTGCTCTCGCTCGGCCCGGAGAAGGCGCTCGACTCGCTGCGGAAGGCGCTTGCGATGGGCGCCGACCGCGCCGTGCTCGTCTCCGACGACGGGCGCCGCCGGCTCCGACCTCGTCGCCACGAGCCGTGTGCTCGCGCAGGCGGTCGAGCGCGAGGGCGCCGATCTCGTCCTCTTCGGCCAGCAGGCGTCCGACTCCGACGGCGCCGTCCTGTGGGCAGCCGTCGCCGAGCGCCTGCGCCGGCCCATGATCTCCCAGGTCGCCGAGCTCACGCTCGACGGCGCCTCGGTCACGGGCAAGCGCCAGACCGAGTTCGGCTACGACGTCATCCGACGCGCCACTGCCCGCCGTGATCGCGGTCGCGGACTCGATCAACGAGCCGCGCTACCCGTCCCTGAAGGGGATCATGGGCGCGAAGAAGAAGCCGCAGGACGTCCTCTCGCTCGCCGACCTCGGAGTGGAGGCTGCGCAGGCCGGTGTCGAAGGGTCGCGCACCGAGGTGCTCGCGCTCTCCGATCCGCCGCCCCGCGGCGAGACCCGCAAGATCGAGGACGACGGCTCCGGCGCCGAGCAGATCGTCGAGTTCCTGGCCGGGAAGAGGCTCCTGTGAAGATCCTCGTCTTCGTCGAGCACCACGAGGGCGAGCTCCAGAAGAGCTCGCTCGGGATCCTCTCCAAGGCCGCTGCGCTCGGGGCGGGCGAGGTCGCGGCGGCCGTGCTCGGCTCGGGCGTCGAGTCGTTCGCGGGCCGCGCAGGTGGCTTCGGCGCCTCCACCGTCTGGGTCGCGGACGACCCGAAGCTCGAGGCGCCGCTGCCGCAGCCGCGCGTGGACGCGCTCGCCCAGCTCGTCGAGCAGGAGGGCTTCGACACCGTCCTCTTCGCGCAGTCGATCCTGTCCGCCGACGTCGCCGCCGCGCTCGCTGCGCGCCTCGATGCGGGCCTGAACTGGCAGCTCCTCGACATCGTCGCGGACGGCGACACCCTCGTGGGCAAGCAGTCCGCGCTCGGCGACTCGGTCGTCGTCGACGTCGGCTGGACCTCGACGCCGCGGCTCGCGCTCTTCCGCGCCGGCATCGCCGATCCCGTCGAGAGCGGCGGCGAGGCGACCGTCCACACGCTCGACGTCACCTTCCAGGAGCACTCGCTCGCCGCCGAGATGGTCGAGCAGGCACACGAGGAGTCGAGCGGCCCCTCGATCGAGGACGCCGACGTGATCGTCGCCGGCGGCCGGGGTCTCGGCGCGCCCGAGGGCTTCGCGCTCGTCGAGGAGCTGGCGAAGGCGCTCGGCGGTGCGGTCGCCGCGACCCGCGCGGTCGTGGATGCCGGCTGGTACCCGTACGCCGCCCAGGTCGGCCAGACCGGCAAGAACGTGTCGCCGACGCTCTACGTCGCGTGCGGGATCTCCGGCGCGATCCAGCACAAGGTCGGCATGCAGTCGTCGAAGACGATCGTGGCGATCAACAAGGATCCGAACGCGCCCATCTTCGAGTACGCCGATCTCGGCGTCGTCGGCGACCTCCACCAGATCGTGCCCAAGCTCACCGAGCTCGTCCGGGCCCGCAAGGGATGAGCTCCCCGAGGCGTACGCCCGGCGGACTACCCGCCGCCCTTCTCGCCGGCCGAGGCGATCGCCGCTCCGACCGACCCCGCCGACGAGCGGATCGAGGTCGGCGTCCTGATCGTCGGCGCCGGCCCGGGCGGGCTCGCCTGCGCGATCCGGCTGGGCCAGCTGCTCGAGGAGTCGCCCGAGACGGCGCGAGCGGCTGGGCGACGTCCCGGTCGCCGTCGTCGAGAAGGGCAAGCAGCCCGGCTCCCACCTCCTCTCCGGCGCCGTCCTCAACCCGCGTTCGCTCCGGAAGCTCTTCCACGGCCGCGCCGAGCTCGGCGAGGTGCCGACCTTCGGCGACGTGCACGGGGAGGCGGTCTACCTCCTGACGAAGAAGGCCGCGCTCCGGATTCCGCCGCCGCCGACGATGCGGAACCACGGCAACATGGTCGTCTCCGTCTCCCAGCTCGGCCGCTTCCTCGCCGAGCAGGCGGAGGCCGCGGGCGCCGCGATCCTGCCCGAGACCGACGCGCAGAAGCTCCTCGTCGCAGACGGGCGAGTGCAGGGGATCCGCACCGGCGACAAGGGGCGCGGCCGCGAGGGCGAGCAGCTCGGGAACTTCGAGGCCGGCTCGCGACATCGTTGCCAAGGTGACCGTGCTCGCCGAGGGGACGCAGGGCCACCTGACCGGAGCCGCGATCTCGCGCTTCGGGCTCGAGGGCGCCGACCCGCAGATCTGGGCGCTCGGGGTCAAAGAGGTCTGGAAGGTCGCGAAGCCGCTCGGCCACATCGTCCACACGCTCGGCTGGCCGCTCCGCAAGTCGGCCCGGTTCGGCGAGTTCGGCGGATCCTGGATCTATCCGATGGGCGACGACATGGTCAGCCTCGGGTTCGTGGTCGGGCTCGAGTACCGCGACGTCGAGTTCTCCGTCCACGACGTCCTCCAGGAGCTCAAGACCCACCGGCTCGTCCGGAAGATCCTCGAGGGCGGCGAGCGGGTCGGCTGGGGCGCGAAGACGATCACCGAGGGTGGCTTCCACGCGCTCCCGAAGCGGTTCAACGCGCCGGGGCTGCTCCTCGTCGGCGAAGGCGCGGGCCTCGTCAACGTGCCGCGCCTGAAGGGGATCCACTATGCGATCGAGTCGGGGATCCTCGCCGCGGAGGCGACCTTCCGCGCGCTCCAGCGCGGCGAGAGCCCGTCGCGCGTCGGCGCGCTCGACTCCTACGACGAGGCGCTCCGGTCGAGCTACGTGGTCGACGAGCTGAAGGAGGTCCGGAACATGCGCCAGGCCTTCGACAAGGGCTTCTTCTTCGGCGGTGCCCTTTCCAGCGCGATGACCGTGACGAAGGGGAACCTGCCGCCGAAGGACTATCACTCGGAGGCGAACGCGGACGCGCCGCTTCTCCGCTCGGATCGGGCCAAGCGCTACCCGGCGCCCGACGGGAAGCTCACCTTCGACAAGCTCTCGTCGGTCTTCCTCTCGGGGAACCGGACGCGCGACGACCAGCCGAACCACATCCGCGTCCAGACCCAGGTCCCGCTCGCGCTCGCGCAGATGTGGGAGCACATGTGCCCCGCGCAGGTCTACGAGGTCGGCGCGGCAGACGGGGACGGGACCGTGACCGTCAAGCTCGCACCGTCCAACTGCGTCCAGTGCGGCGCGATCACCGCCAAGGGCGGGCGCCTGACGCCTCCCGAGGGCGGCTCCGGGCCCGAGTACACGCTGACGTAGCGTCACCCGAATCGGGTCTGGACAACGTCCGTCGAGAGGCGTACGCTCCGCCGATTCCCGGGGTCTCCGGGTCATCGATCAGGGGGGAACAGATGCCGTCTTTCCTTCGCCGGCTTGCCGTGCCGGCTCTGCTTGCGCTCACGCTCGCTTCGGGGGCGCAGGCCGCCGGTCGGGGTGGTTCCGACGCCGCCGACCGTGCTCTCGACCACGTCCGCGCGCACGCCGGCGCGGCGAACTTCGACGCCGGCCAGGCGCTCGTCGTCCGCGACGTCGTCGCCGACGCGAACGGCGCCGAGCACGTCCGCTTCGACCGCCTCTACCAGGGGCTGCGGGTGCTCGGCGGCGATCTCGTCGTCCACAGCGACGCCGCCGGGAGCCTGGCCGGGCTCTCACAGACCCTCGATGCGACCCCGGCCGTCGCCACGTCCCCGGGTCTCTCCGGTGAGGCTGCAGCCCGTCGCGCCGCCGCCCGGTTCGCCGGCCGGCCCACCGGGGCCGCCCGCGCCGAGCTCGTCGTCTACGCCCGCTCGTTCACCCCGGTGCTCGCCTACGAGGCGGTCGTCGAGGGCGAGCTCGCGGACGGATCGCCGAGCGAGCTGCACGTGATCGTCGGCGCCGGCACCGGCGAGATCCTCGACTCGTGGGACGGGATCGAGAACGCCGCCGGCACGGGCCGCGGCTTCTTCAACGGGACGGTCACGCTCCAGACGACGCCGATCAGCGGCGGCTACCGCCTCACCGACCCGACGCGCGGGAACCAGTTCACGTGCGACATGAGGAACCGTCAGGGGTCGTGCTACTACCTCGACGACGCCGACAACTCGTGGGGCGACGGGACGCTCGCCAACGTCCAGACCGTCGCGGTCGACGCCCAGTACGGCACCGCCGTCACGTGGGACTACTACAAGAACGTGCACGGCCGGAACGGGATCGCGAACGACGGCAAGGGCGCGTACAACCGCGTCCACTACGGCCGCAAGTACAACAACGCCTACTGGAGCGACTCCTGCTTCTGCATGACCTACGGGGACGGCGACGGGGTCACCTACAACCCGTTCGACTCCCTCGACGTCGCCGGGCACGAGATGACCCACGGCGTCACGAGCCGCACGGCGAACCTCACCTACTCCGGCGAGTCCGGTGGCCTGAACGAGGCCACGAGCGACATCTTCGGGACGATGGTCGAGTACTACGCCGCCAACCCGAACGACCTCGGCGACTACAAGATCGGGGAGAAGCTCTACAAGTCGAACCCCGGTGAGACGAAGGCGCTCCGCTACATGTACAAGCCGAGCCAGGACACGAAGTCGGCCGACTGCTGGAGCCCGACCGTCGGCTCGCTCGACGTCCACTACTCCTCGGGCGTCGGGAACCACTTCTACTACCTGCTCGCGCAGGGCTCGAACGCCAGTCCGGCGAGCCCGACCTGCAACGGCTCGACGGTGACCGGGATCGGCAGCGACAAGGCCGCCCGGATCTACTACCGGGCGCTCACGGTCTACATGACCTCCGGCACGAACTACGCCGGTGCCCGCCAGGCCTGCATCAAGGCCGCGAACGACCTCTACGGCGCGGCGAGCGCCGAGTCGGCCGCGGTCGCGGCTGCCTGGTCGGCCGTCAGCGTCAACTAGCTCACGGGCTCGAGGGGGCGCAGGCAAAGGCCTGCGCCCCCTCGGCCTACTCGCCCTCGGCTCGACTGCTCTCGGCTCGGTGCCGCCAGGCCTCCGCGAGCTCGATCCGCTCGAGCCCGCTGGGATGGCTGCCGAGCACGAGCTTCGACCAGGCCGGCGGGTCGGGATCGGAGAGGGCGACGATCGTGAAGGTGCGGAAGAGCGCGCGGGCTGCGGCCGGGTCGCGGGTCGTCTCGAGCGCCTTCCAGTCGGCCTCCTGCTCGAGGTGCCGCGAGATCGCGCTCTGGAGGGGCGCCGAGACGAGCCCGAGCGCGACGACCACGAGCAGCGAGAGCGGCACCGCCGCGGGCGAGGCCATCCCGCCGCGCCGCCGCGTCGCCACCGCGATCAGCCACGCTCCCGGAAGGGCGAAGAGCGCGTACCAGGCGAGGCCCTCGAGGATGTGGTTGCTCGAGTGGTGACCGACCTCGTGGGCGAGCACGACCTCGATCTCCTCGTCGGAGAAGCGCCCGTCGAGCAGCGTGCTCCAGAGGACGACGGTGCGCGTGCCCGAGAAGCCGGCGGCGTACGCGTTCGGCGCCTTCGTGTAGGCGGAGACGTCCTCGACGCGGATCGGCATCGGCTTCTCGCCCTGGGCGAGGGCGTAGCGGCGGCCGTCGGCTCGGAGCTCGGCCGGCGCGGGCGTCGTCGGGTAGAGGTAGGGCGTGATCAGGGCGAAGAGGGTCGCCAGCCCGACGAAGACGGGGGCGGCGCCGAGCCACCAGCGGCGCGGGAACCGCCCCGCGATCGCCATCACGATCAGGAGGGTCAGGCAGATGAACAGGAACTCGGCGCCGAGCGCGAACCAGTTGGCGAACAGCGTCTCGACGTAGCCGGCCTCGGTCTGGTCGTAGCGCCGGTCCCACCACGTCTCGGCGAGCCGGAAGGGCAGCTGGGAGAGCCACACGAGCGCGAGCCCGATCATCCCGAGCAGCATCCCCGTCCCGATCCGGCCCGCCGCCGACTCCTGGGCGAACCGGACGCCCTTCCGCGCGTAGACGGCGAGCACGGCGAGCAGGACGAGCTGCGAGAGCAGGTAGTCCCAGCGGAGAAACGACTCGTACGTCCGGGCGCGGGCGAGCGCGGCTGCGGGAAAGACCGCCGAGGCGGAGAGCGACGGCGTCGAGAGGTCGTCCGGGACGGCCGACCCCCAGAGCAGGACGGCGGCCAGCGCCCACGCGCCGGCGGCGCAGGCGAGGACGGCGAGGCGGCTCAGGGGACGGGATCCGGTGCGGGAGGCGCGTCGTCGCGGGCCGGCGCGATCGCCGGCGAGGCGTGCGGGTAGCGGCTCGTCAGAAGGCCCAGGTATGCCCATGTCTGCCCGTGATAACGGAGAGCCGCCGCTCCGAGGTTCCGCAGGCCCGACGGCATCCGGCCCGTGACGAGCGCGGCGAACCAGCCGAGGAACGCGATCGCGTAGAGCACGTACGAGAGCGCGCTGCCGAGCAGGAGCGCCGGGATCGCGAGCACGACGCGGAAGAGCGTGACCCAGCGGCTCTGTCGCTCCGGCGGCGGCACGACCAGGTCGACCGGGTAGCTCCCGGCCTTCCCCGTGAAGCCGGGGAACGGGTTCGCGACGAGGAAGAAGAAGGCGTAGACGTGAACCATGTACCGGACGTACGCGGCCAGGAAGCGATGCAGGACGGCGGGGACGCGACCGGTCAGGAGAGCCGAGAGCCAGGCTGCGACCGCGGCCGCCACCGCCGGAATCGTCCAGAGGTAGAGCCAGAAGCCGTGGGGGAGGGCGAGCAGGAAGCGGAAGAGGACGGTCAGGCGCGACCGCCGGTCGGTCTCCTCGACGACGAGCTCGAGCGGCTCCGGGGACAGGTGCCAGGACGGTCCGCTCCGCTCGGGGTCGGAGGTGGGGTAGCGGCTCGTCAGGAGGTAGACGTACGCGTTCAGCTGAGCGCTGTAGCCGACGCCGTAGGCGGCGAGGTCGCGGAGGCCCTTGGGCATCCGGCCCAGCACGAGCGCGGCGAACCAGCCCAGGATCGCGGCGACCCACACGACCGCGGTGATCGCGGCGACGAGCAGGAGCGCGGGGAGGAGCAGCGGGAGCCGGAAGAGGATCGTCCAGCGGCTCTGCCGTTCCGGGGCGGGGATCTCGACGTCGACCGGATAGCTCCCCTCGGCGCCGGTGAAGCCCGGGTAGGGCGCTCCCGCGAGCGACAGGAACGCGAGCAGGTGGGCGTTGTAGCGGACGTACGCCGTCAGGAAGTCGTGGAGCCAGACGGGGACGCGACCGGTGACGAGGGCGATCACCCAGCCGACGACGACGAGCGTCTGCGCGAGGTACCCCCACAGCCAGATCCAGACGAAGTGGGGGAGCGCGAGGAGGAGCCGGAAGAACACGGTCAGGCGGGAGCGGCGGAGGTCGCCCTCGAGATGCAGCCGGACCGGATGCGCTTCCATCGGGGCGGAGTATGGACCGTGCGTAGGATCGAGGGCGATGACCGATCCGACCGCCAGCGAGGCTCCCGTCACGCTTGCCGACGTCGAGGCGGCGGCGGAGCGGATCCGCGGCCGCGTCCACCGGACGCCGACCTTCAGCTCGAGCACCCTCGGCCCCTCGGTCGTGCTCAAGGCGGAGCTCTTCCAGAAGACCGGCTCGTTCAAGGTGCGCGGCGTCCTCAACAAGCTCGCGTCGCTCACGCCCGAGGAGAAGGCGCGCGGCGTGATCGGGATCTCGGCCGGGAACCACGCCCAGGCGCTCGCCTGGGCGGCAGCGGCCGAGGGGATCGACTGCCTGATCGTGATGTTCGGGCGCTCGAGCGCCGCGAAGATCGACGCCACGCGCGGCTACGGCGCCACCGTCGACCTCGAGTCGGCCGATGCCGCGAGCGCGTTCGAGCGGCTCGAGCTGTTGCTCGCCGAGACGGGCCGCACGCTCGTCCACCCGTTCGACGACCCGCTCGTGATCGCGGGCCAGGGCACGGTCGCGCTCGAGCTGCTCGAGGACGCCCCGGCGACCGAGACGATCGTCGTCCCCGTGGGTGGCGGCGGGCTCGTCGCCGGGATCGCCGCGGCCTCGCCGGGGCGGCGCGTGCTCGCCGTGGAGCCCGAGGGCTCGACGGCGATCCGCTCGGGGCTCGAGGCCGGGCATTCCGTGCCGGTCCAGCCCGACTCGATCGCGGACGGGCTCTCCGCGCCCTTCGCGGGGGAGAACCCACTGGCGATCCTCCGAGCGACCGGGGCGGAGAGCGTGCTCGTGACCGAGGCCGAGCTGGAGCGGGGCTTTCGCTTCCTCTACGAGCGCGCGAAGCTCGCCTGCGAGCCCGCCGCGGCGGTCGGAGTGGCGGCGTTCCTCGCCGGGAAAGTCTCTGGCCAGAATGTGGCCATTGTTGTCTCCGGTGGCAACGTAACCGCCCAGACCGCCTCTGCTATCCTGGCTCGACCATGAAGGCCGACATCCATCCCGAGTACGTCCTCACGCACGTCCGCTGCTCCTGCGGGAACGAGTTCGAGACGCGCTCGACGCAGTCCGACCTCCACGTCGAGATCTGCTCCGCCTGCCACCCGTTCTACACGGGCAAGCAGAAGCTGATGGATGCCGGCGGACGGGTCGAGCGCTTCCAGAAGCGGCTCGAGAAGGCCGGCGGCGCGCGCCGCGGCTAGACCGGTTTGAGCAACACGGTCGGGGGCCAGGCAGTCCTGGAGGGCGTGATGATGCGTACGCCCTCGAACTGGGCGGTCGCCGTCAGGAAGCCGAACGGCCAGATCGCCGAGGTCGTCAACGAGATCTCCTCGCCGATGGCCCGCCGCCGGGTGTATCGCCTGCCCGTCGTCCGCGGCGTGATCGCTCTCGGCGAGTCGCTCGCAATCGGCTTCCGCGCGCTCGCGATCTCCGCGAACTACGCCGCGCAGGACGCCGACGCCGAGGAGAGCGCCGAGGTCCAGACCGAGATCACGCGCGGCCAGATCATCTTCTCGTTCGCGATCGCGATCGGCTTCGCGCTGATGCTCTTCAAGGTGACGCCGGCGCTGATCACGAACTGGCTCCCGATCGACGGGACCGGTTGGTTCGTGATCGTCGAGGGCCTGATCCGGGTCTCGATCTTCCTGCTCTACCTGACGCTGATCTCCCTGCTGCCCGACCTCCGGCGCGTCTTCCAGTATCACGCGGCCGAGCACAAGGCGATCAACGCCTACGAAGCGGGGGAGGAGCTCACCCCCGAGCGCGTGCAGACCTTCAGTTTGATCCATCCGCGTTGCGGAACAGCTTTTTTGCTCTGGGTGATGGTGATCGGGATCTTCGTCTTCGCGTTCGTGGGCCAGCCGGCCTGGTACTGGCTGATCGTCAGCCGGATCCTGCTCCTGCCCGTGATCGCCGGGATCGCCTACGAGCTGATCCGCTACGCCGGCAAGCACCAGGGGAACAAGCTGCTGATGACGCTGCTCGCGCCGGGGCTCTGGCTGCAGCGGCTGACCACGCGCCAGCCCACGCTCGACCAGATCGAGGTCGGGATCCGGGCGCTCCAGGAGGTGCTCCGTCGTGAGGGGCAGATCGAGGGCAACGAGCGCAAGGTCGAGGTGATGGCCTGATGCCGAGGATCGAGCGGTCGGCGCACGTGACGTGGGAGGGGACGCTCGCCCGTGGGGCAGGCCACATCTCCGCCGACACGGGCGCGTTCGCGGAGCTGCCGTTCTCGCTGCCCTCGCGGGTCGGGAACCCGGACGGGAAGACCTCGCCGGAGGAGCTGCTCGCCGCTGCTCACGCCGGCTGCCTCACGACCGGGATCGCCGGTGAGCTCTCCCGCAACGGGACGCCGCCGGAGGTGCTGACGGTGACCGCGCGGATCGTGATGGACGAGGTCCCGGACAAGGGCCATCTGATCGTCGCCTCCGAGGTCGACATCCACGGCCGGGTGCCGGGGATCGACGAGGAGACGTTCGCGAAGCTCGTCGAGATCGCCGACGACGGCTGTCCGTTCTCCACGTTGATCAAGGCGACCGCCTCCGTGACGGTTCGCCCACACCTCGACTCGAACTAGAGGAGACACCAATGGCTGACCGCCGCGCTGACGTGACCTGGACCGGCGACCTGCTCGGCGGGTCGGGAACGATCGACAGCGTCGGCTCCGGTGCGTTCGGGCCGCTCGACGTCAGCTGGCCCGCCCGGTCGGAGGACGCCTCCGGCGGCAAGACCTCGCCGGAGGAGCTGATCGCCGCCGCGCACGCCTCGTGCTTCTCGATGGCCCTCTCCGGGGGCCTTGCCCGCGCGGGCACGCCGCCGGAGCAGCTCCGGACGTCGGCGACCGTCACCTTCGTCCCCGGCACGGGGATCACGAAGATCGCGCTGACGGTCGAGGGGACGGTTCCCGGGCTCGACGAGGACGGCTTCCGGGCCGCGGCCGAGGACGCGAAGGCGAACTGCCCCGTCTCGCAGGCGCTCGCCGGCGTCGGCGAGATCACGATCGACGCACAGCTCGCCGGCTAGCTAGCCCCAGGTCCAGGGCCACTCCTCGGGGCTCGAGCAGAGCCCGGCGCGCACCGGGTTCGCCCGGACGTACGCGCACGTCTCGACGAGGTGCTCGTCGTCGCGGACCTGCCAGAGCGAGAACCGGTCGCCCCAGAGGTGCCCCCAGCGGTCGTGGGTGCGGTTGAAGCCCTGGGCGTAGCAGCCGTTGACGAAGCGGAGCGCCTCCGAGATCCGGTCGCGGGAGCCGCGCAGGACGAGGTGGTAGTGGTTCGTCATCAGGCAGAGCACGTGGGTGCGCAACCGATGCTTCGTCGCGGCCAGGCCGAGGAGGCGAAGGAACTCGTGCCGGTCGGCGCGCGTGACGAAGACGTCCCGCTTGCCCGCCCCGCGGGTGGTCAGGTGGAAGGTGCCGTGGGCGGGGAAGACCGAGCGGGGCAGGCGGGCCATCGCTCCAACGGTACGCCGTGAATCGTCACCGAACCGTGCTGTGGAGAAAGAGTTGCTGAATTGTCACATTCGGGGACAGTCCCCGCCGTTCGCGCCCACCTCGAGGACGAGGCCCCACTCGGCGCTCTCGTCCGGATCGTCGTTCACCCGCTCCGCGACGACGACCGCGCCGCGGCGCCCGTACAGCCGATGGGCGTCTTCGAACAGCTTGTCGCTCCAGATCTCCAGCCGTTCCCATCCCCGCGCCCGCGCGCCCTCGACGACGGCGGCGAGGAGCGCCGAGCCGAGCCCCGTCCCTCGCGCCTCCGCCAGGACGTAGAGCCGCTCCAGCGACCCTTCCGCACCGCCGAGCCCGGCCTCGCGCCGCCGCAGCCCGGCGCAGCCGACGACGCGTCCGCCGACCTCCTCCGCCACCCAGAACGCGTCGAAGCCCGCCTCGACGTCGGCGAGATCGGCGTGGTAGCCGTGCTCGTCCCAGGTGAACCCGTACTCCGCGAAGACCGTCCGCACGACCCCGGCGGCCGCCTGCGAGTCCTCCTTCCGGCCGGGACGGATGCGCCACTCCACGGCTAGCATCGTCGCATGGCCGCGATCGACGAGCTGATCACCGAGCTCGAGCGCTCCTACGTGGAGGTGCGCGAGCGCATGTCCGACCCCTCCGTCTACAACGACCACAAGGAGGCGGCCGAGGTGGGACGGAGGCTGAAGGAGCTCGAGGGCGCCTACAAGCTCGCCCAGCAATGGCGCCAGTCGACCGACGACCTCGCCGCCGCCCGGGGGGACGAGGAGCTGGCGTCGCTCGCCGCCGGGCTCGAGGCGGACGTCGCGCGGCTCGAGGAGGAGCTGCAGCTCGCGCTCGTCGAGACCGACCCCGCCGACTCGAAGGACGTGATCCTCGAGGTCCGCTCCGGCGTCGGCGGCGACGAGGCCGCGCTCTGGGCCGGCGACGTCTTCAAGATGCTGACCCGCTACGCGGAGAAGCGCGGCTTCACGACCGAGGTGCTCGGCGCCAACGAGAGCGAGACCGGCGGCTTCAAGGAGGTCGTCTTCGCGGTCAAGGGCGACGGGGCCTACTCCGTGTTCAAGTACGAGGGCGGCATCCACCGCGTCCAGCGCGTGCCGGAGACCGAGAGCCAGGGGCGCATCCACACCTCGACCGCGACCGTCGCGGTCATGCCCGAGGTGGAGGAGGTCGACGTCGAGGTGCACGAGAACGACCTCAAGATCGACGTCTACCGCTCGACGGGCCCGGGCGGCCAGAGCGTCAACACCACCGACTCCGCCGTCCGGATCACGCACCTGCCGACGGGGATCGTGGTCGCGATGCAGGACGAGAAGTCGCAGCTCCAGAACAAGGCGAAGGCGATGCGCGTCCTCCGCGCCCGGATCTACGAGGCGGAGCGCGAGCGGCAGCAGGCCGAGCTCTCCGCCGCGCGCAAGTCGCAGATCGGCTCGGGCGAGCGCGCGGAGAAGATCCGCACCTACAACTACCCGGACAGCCGCGTCACCGACCACCGCGTCAAGGTGACGCTCAACCTGGAGAAGGTGCTGCCGGGAGGCCTCGACGACTTCACCGAGGCGCTCCAGGCCGAGGATCGCCGCCGCGCGCTCGAGACCGCCTCGGCGTGAGCATCGGCGAGGTTCTGCGCCTCGCCACGGAGCACCTGGCGAAGACCTCCGAGACGGCCCGGCTCGACGCGGAGCTCCTGCTCGCGCACGCGCTCGAGCGGAGCCGGATCGAGCTGTACACCGACTTCGACCGGCCGCTGAACGAGGGCGAGCTCGCCGCCTACCGGGCGCTCGTCGCCCGCCGCGCGCGGAGCGAGCCCGTCGCGTACATCCTCGGCGAGTGGGGCTTCCGCCGGCTGACCCTGACCGTCGACGGGCGGGCGCTGATCCCGCGGCCCGAGACGGAGATCGTGGTCGAGCGCTGCCTTGCGAGGCTCGACGGGGCCGACGCCCCGGCCGTCCTCGACGTCGGCACCGGCACCGGCGCGATCGCGCTCGCGCTCGCCGACGAGCACCCGGGCGCGCGCGTGACCGCGATCGACGTCTCCCCGGACGCGCTCGCGCTCGCGGCCGCGAACGCCGAGCGCACCGGCCTCGCCGTCGAGCTCCTGCGGCACGACCTCCGCGACGGCCTGCCCGAAGGCCCCTGGGACCTCGTCGTCTCGAACCCGCCGTACGTCGAGCCCGCCGACCTCCCGACGCTGATGGCCGACGTCCGCGAGTACGAGCCCCACGTCGCCCTCGTCGGCGAGGGCGCGACCGAGGCCGTCGCCCGCGCCGCGCACGCCGTCCTCCGTGAGGGCGGCTGGCTCGTGCTCGAGGTGGGGGAGGGCCAGGCCGCCGGCGTTCTCTCGCTCCTCGACGGGCTCGGCTACCGGGACGGGAGGATCACGCCCGACCTCGCCGGACGCGACCGCGTGGTCGAGGGGCAGCGCTGAGCGCCGTCGACGCCGCTGCGGCGGCGATCGAGGCCGGCGAGCTCGTCGTCGTCCCGACCGACACCGTCTACGGCCTCGCGGCGAGCCCGCACGGGGAGGAGCAGGCGCGCCGGCTCTACCGGGCCAAGGGCCGGGACGACGTCCAGCCGACGGCGCTCGTGGTCGCGAGTCTCGACCGATTGTTCGAGCTGCTCCCCGAGCTCGCGGACCGGGACCGCCGGATTGCCGCGGCGCTCCTCCCGGGCGGCTACACGCTGATCCTCTCCAACCCGGCGCAGCGTTTCCGCTGGCTGACCGGCTCCAGGCCGGAGACGATCGGCGTCCGCGTCCCCGCGCTCACCGGGGCTGCCGCCGAGCTGCTCGCCCGCGTCGGCGCGCTCGTGGCGACGAGCGCGAACCTCCCGGGCGGCCCCGACCCGCGCAGCCTCGCCGACGTGCCGGTGCAGATCCGCACCGCGGCCGCCGTCGTGCTCGACGGGGGCGAGCTTCCCGGCACCGCCTCGACCGTGCTCGACTTCACGCGGCGCCGAGCCGGTCGTCGTCCGCGAGGGCGCCGAGCCGTCAGCCGAGGCGCTCCGGCTCGTCGCCTCCGTCCTCTAGAGTCGGGGAGCCCACCGGAAGGAGCCCGCAATGGCCGTCGCACAGCACACGCTCGATCAGCTCCGCACCGCGGGGCTCGCCGAGATCGACCCCGAGATCGCCGCGCTGATCGAGCGCGAGGTCGAGCGGCAGCGGAACCAGATCGAGCTGATCGCGTCCGAGAACTTCACCTGGCCGAGCGTGCTCGAGGCCGTCGGCTCGGTGCCCACGAACAAGTACGCCGAGGGCTACCCCGGCAAGCGCTACTACGGCGGCTGCGAGGTCGTGGACGAGATCGAGCAGCTCGCGATCGACCGGGCGAAGGAGCTCTTCGGCGCCGAGCACGCGAACGTCCAGCCGCACGCGGGCGCGCAGGCGAACATGGCGGCGTACTTCGCGCTCCTGCAGCCGGGCGACACGATCCTCTCGCTCCGCCTCGACCACGGCGGCCACCTGACCCACGGGCTCAAGGTCAACTTCTCCGGGCGGCTCTACACGATCGTCCACTACGGGGTCTCGCCCGAGACGAACCTCGTCGACTACGACGAGGTGCTCGCCCTCGCCAAGGAGCACCGCCCGCGGCTGATCGTCTGCGGCGGCTCCGCCTACCCGCGCACGGTCGAGACGGCCGAGTTCCGGAAGGTCGCGGACGAGGTCGGGGCGCTCCTGATGTGCGACATGGCCCACTTCTCCGGGCTCGTCGCCGCAGGGCTGCACCCGAACCCGGTCGAGGACTGCGACATCGTCACCTCGACCACCCACAAGACGCTCGCCGGGCCGCGCTCGGGCTTCGTCCTCTGCCGCGAGGAGCACGCCCAGGCGGTCGACCGCGCGGTCTTCCCGGGGATGCAGGGCGGGCCGCTCGAGCACGTGATCGCAGCGAAGGCCTCCTGCTTCCGGATCGCCGCGACCGACGCGTTCCGCGAGTACCAGACCCAGGTGCGTGCCAACGCGGACGCGCTCTCCGCCGAGCTGATGACCCAGGGCCTCGACGTCCTCACCGGCGGCACCGACACCCACGTGCTCCAGCTCGACCTCCGCGCGACGGAGTGGACGGGCAAGGACGCCGAGGAGCGGCTCGACGAGGTGAAGCTGACCGTGAACCGGAACACCGTCCCGTTCGACGAGCGCCCGCCGACCGTCGCCTCGGGCGTGCGGATCGGGACGCCGGCCGCGACGATGCGGGGCTTCGACGAGGAGGACTTCCGCGAGGTCGGCCGGATCATCGCGGGCGCGCTCGCCGACGGCGACGTCAGCGAGCTCGCGGGCCGGGCCGAGGCGCTGTGCGCGAAGCGGCCGCTCTACCCGGGCTTCCGCGGCTACGCCTCCTACGCATGATGAGCGGCGCATGACGGGCACGAACGTCACGGAGGTCCGCCACCCGCTCGTCCAGCACAAGCTCGGCCTGCTCCGGGACACGACGACCACGACCCAGATGTTCCGGCAGCTCGTCAACGAGCTGACCCTGCTCCTCACCTACGAGGCGACGAAGGACCTCGCGACCGAGCAGGTCGAGATCGAGACGCCGATCGAGCGCACCTCGGCCCAGCGGATCTCGGGCAAGAAGGTCGCGGTCTGCCCGATCCTCCGGGCCGGGATGGGGATGCTCGACGGTGTCCTCTCGCTGATCTCCGGGCGCGCGGGTCGGCTTCATCGGCCTCTACCGGAACGAGGAGACGCTCGAGCCGGTCGAGTACTACGTCAAGCTGCCGGGCGACATCGCCGCGCGCGACGTGATCCTGCTCGACCCGATGCTCGCGACCGGGAACTCGACCGCCGCCGCGGTCGCGAAGGTGAAGGAGGCCGGCGCCACCTCGATCCGGCTGATCGCGCTGATCGCGGCCCCGGAGGGGATCGCGCGGATCCATCGCGACCACCCCGAGGTGCACGTCGTCGTCGCCGGGATCGACCGGGGCCTGAACGAGAAGGGGTACATCGTCCCGGGCCTCGGCGACGCAGGCGACCGGCTGTACGGCACGAAGTAGGGAGGGCCGTGCCACAGGAGCTGCAGGACCACCCGGAGGTGCTCTACGGCGCCGTGGTCGCGCTCCTGCTCGTCGTCCTGCTGACCCCGCTCGTCGGCCGCGCCGCCCGGGCGCTCGGCGTCGTCGACGTCCCCGACCGCAGGCGGCTGAACGTCGACCCGATCCCCCGCCTGGGCGGGCTCGCGATCTTCGTCGGGATCTTCGTGCCGGCGCTCGTCTTCCTCGACCTCGGGCGCGAGACCCAGGGGGTGCTCGCCGGCGCCGCGCTCGCGACGGCCGTCGGGGCGATCGACGACTTCCGCGTGCTCAAGCCCGGGATGAAGCTCGCGGGCCAGATCGTGGCTGCGGCGGTGCTGCCGGCCTTCGGCGTCTGGATCGACCACTTCACCTTCCCGCTGCTCGGCGCCGTCGACCTGCCCGCCGTCGTCGGGATGCCGCTGACCGTCCTCTGGATCGTCGCCGTGATGAACATGGTCAACTTCCTCGACGGGATGGACGGGCTCGCCGCCGGCGTCTGCGCGATCGCCGCCGTCACCTACGCGATCCTCGCCCTCTCGCTCGGGAAGACCGATCCCGCGATCCTCTCGGCGATCGTCGCCGGCGCCTGCGCGGGCTTCCTCCGGCACAACTTCTTCCCGGCGCGGATCTTCATGGGCGACTCGGGCGCGCTCGGGCTCGGCTTCCTGCTCGCCGCGGTCTCCGTCCAGGGCCTGCTGAAGACCGCCTCCACGGTCGTCCTCTTCCTGCCGCTGCTCGTCCTCGCCGTCCCGATCCTCGACACCTCGTTCGTCGTCGCGCGCCGCCTCAAGCACGGGGAGCGGGTGAGCGCGCCCGACCAGGCGCACCTGCACTTCCGGTTCCTCCGCCGCGGCTTCTCGCAGCGCCGTGCCGCGCTGACCATGTGGGGCTGGTGCGCGACGCTCGCGGCGGCGGCGCTCGCGACGCGGTTCATCCCCTTCCGTGAGGGCGGCGTCTGGCACCTGCCCGAGACGCTCCTCGCCGCCGCGATCGGCCTGCTCGCGCTCGCCTACTCGTTCTACGTCGTCTACCTGCTCGAGATCGTCAAGCTGACGAACCCGCGCTTCCGGCGCACCGTCGAGGCGCCCCGCATCGACGACTAGTGCATGGGCTCAGCTGCGAGCCGGCGCCATGTGCGGATCGTACAAAGTGCCCGGGAATCCCCAAGAGGTGCGGTTTTGAGGTGTCACAATCTCCGGAGGCGCCTGCTATGCTCGGCGCGGAATGGAGCCCGCCCCTCGCGCGAATCTCAGCCTGGCGGCTGCCGGCTCCGTCCTGATCGGGACGACCCTCGCCGTGATCGCCGTCGCCGTCCTGATCGGGTGGCTCGCGGGCTCGACGGCCTGGGGCTTCCTCGCCGGCGCGATCCTCGGGATCCCGGCCGGGATCGTCGCCGTGGTCAAGCGCTACGGGCACGCCCTCTGATGGCCGGGCTCTTCGCGACCCCGCGGCCACTGCCGAGCCTGCTCGTCCCGCTGCTCGCGGGCGCGGCCGTGATCCTCCTGGCGCTCCCCGTCTTCCTCGCGGCCGGCTGGCGGCTCGACGGCTGGGTGATCGGGGCGACGCTCTGGGGCGCCTCGCGCGCTTCTTTCCTATCTACTGACGCGCCTGCTGCCCGGCTCCGGTACCCTCGCCGCCTCAGGCGTGATGGGCTTCGGTATGACCTTTCGAGCGCTCGCGGTGCTGGTCGTCGCGGTCGTGCTCGCAGCAACGGACGCGCGACTCGCGCTCGCCGTCGTCCTGCTCTACGCCCTTGCCTACACGCTCGAGCTCGGCCTCTCGCTCGCGCTCTACTTCGGCGCCGAGCCGCGGACGGGGCCCCGCAATGCTTAGGCGCCTGACCGCCCTCACGCTCTTCCTGCTGCTCGCGTTCCCGGCGCTCGCGCTCGCGGCCGAGAGCGAGGAGTTCAACCCGGAGCACGACTTCGCGGTCGGCGAGTGGATCCCGATCCACCTCGGCCCGCTCGACCTCTCGATCAACAAGGCCGTCGCGTACCTCCTGCTCGGCACCGTCGTGACGATCGGGCTCGGGCTCCTGCTGATGCGGGTCAAGGTCGGCGACCGCAACGAGCCGCAGCGCCGTCAGGCCGTCGGCGAGATGATCTACGAGGTCGCACAGGTGCAGGTCGCGGAGCAGGGCCTGCCGACCAAGGCGATCGGCCGCTGGTTCCCCTACGTGGCCTCGCTGATGCTCTTCATCTGGGTGATCAACATGATCTCCTTCATCCCGCTGCCGCTCTCGAACGAGAAGTTCACGGTGCCGGGCACCGACCTCGAGCTGCCGACGCTGGCGCTCTACGCGGCGACCTCCTCGATCTCGGTCACCCTCGCGCTCGCGTTCATGACGTTCGTCTTCACCCATGTCGAAGGCCTACGGCACAACGGCCCCGTCAAGTACTTCAAGAGCTGGATCCCCGACGTGCCCAAGGTGATGTACCCGCTGATCGTGCCGCTGGAGATCCTCGGCCAGTTCATGCGCCTCGTCAGCCTGAGCGTCCGTCTCTACGCGAACATGCTCGCCGGCCACATGCTGATCCTGACCTTCATCGGCCTGATCTTCGTGCTCGGCAACCTCTTCATCGCGCCGCTCGTGATCGGCGCCGCGACCCTCTTCTACCTCTTCGAGGTCGTGATCGTCGTCTCGATCCAGGCGTTCATCTTCGCCGCCCTTTCCGCCATCTACATCGGCTCGGCCATCGAGCCGGAGCACTGAGTTTTCTGCCAGGGTCGACCCGGGCAGAGCCCGCGTCGACCGGCCAAGACCCCTGAAGGGGCTTCTTCGAAGCCCACCCCAGACGAAACCACAGACCCAGAACGAAACGGAACAAGGAGGAACGACCAGCATGTCACTCACTCTTCTCGCGGCCGACGCGGTGGCCAACACCGACGCCGGCAAGGCGATCGCCCTCGCGCTCGGGATCGGCCTCGGCTCGCTCGGCGCCGGGATCGGGATCGGCAACATCTTCGGCTCGATGATCCAGGCCGTCGCCCGGCAGCCCGAGCTGCGCGGCGAGCTGACCGGGATCCAGTGGCTCGGCTTCGCCCTCACCGAGGCAGTCGTCTTCTACGGCCTGATCGGCGGCCTCCTCGCCTACGTCCTCGTCTAACGCATGATCGTCGCAGCATCACCTCTGATCGACGTCGTCCCGGGTCTGATGATCTGGACGCTCGTCTGCTTCGCGATCACCTTCGTCGTCCTGCGCAAGTTCGCGTTCGGGCCGATCCAGAAGACGATCGACGACCGGCGCGAGCGGATCCGCACCGCCGTCGAGGAGGCGGAGCACACCCGCGCCGAGGCGAAGCGGCTGCTCGAGGAGCACAAGGCCCTGATCGGGCAGGCGAAGGGCGACGCCGGCGAGATCCTCGCCGAGGCCCGCAAGGTCGCCGACTCGCAGCGCGAGCGCGCCCGCGAGGAGATCGAGGTCGACCGGCAGCGGCGGCTCGAGGACACCCGCAAGCAGATCGAGGCCGAGACGGCCCGCGCCCTCGACCAGATCCGCAGCGAGGTCGCCGACCTGACCCTGATCGCGACCTCGAAGGTCACGGGCAAGGTGCTCGACCGCGACGACCACCGCAAGCTGATCGAGGACGCGATCGGCGACCTCGACTTCTCCCAGCTCGAGCAGGAACGGGCCTAGCCTCCTTGGCCGTCTCGCAACGCCTCTACGCCCGCTCGCTCTTCGAGGCCGCCCAGGAGAAGGGCAGCCTCGAGGTCGTGCACCGGGAGCTCGGCGAGTTCGCGACCGCGATCGGCGAGGTCCCGGAGCTCCGCGCCCTGCTCGAGAACCCCGAGCTCGAGACCCGCGCCAAGGCGGACGTGCTCGGCGAGGTGCTCGGCGATGCCGACGAGCTGACGCGCAACTTCGTCCTGCTCGTCTCCGAGAAGGGGCGCGGCGGCGAGCTCGAGGAGATCTACCGCGAGCTCGACGCGCTCGTCGCGCGCGAGCAGAAGCGCCTGACCGTCGAGCTGACGACCGCCTACGAGCTCTCGGACGACGAGGCCGCCTCGATCCTCGGGAAGATCGAGCAGGCCTCGGGCCGCTCGGTCGAGGCGACGCGCAAGGTCGACCCGGCCCTGATCGGCGGGATCGTGCTCCAGGCGGGCTCGCTCCGGGTGGACGCGAGCGTCCGCGGCCGCATCGAGCGGCTCCGGCACGAGCTCGTCAAGGGGCGCTGAGGTCGCAGGTGCGCAGGTCGCCGATCGGCAGCGAGCGCGTCACGTCCACGACCACGCCGTCCCGGACGACGTAGCAGCGGGCCTGTGCGCTCATGACCCCCGACTCGCTCACCTCCTGCTCGAAGCCGCAGCGGACGACCGCCCGGCCCTCGAGCTCCGCGCTCGCGTCCTCGCAGCGGATCTCCTGCGTGTTCCCGAACCCGGCGATCCCGGCCCGCACCTCGTCCACGGGCGCGCTCGCCGCGCCGCCCCCGCAGCCGGCGAGCAGGACGAGCGCCCCAGAGTCGGCAGAGCGCGCCGGTAGGCTTCAGCCCGATGCGCCGTTTCGCCTTCCTCGCACTGCTCGCGCTCATCGCGGTGATTCTGCCTGGCGCCGCCGGCTCGACACCGGTTCGAGCCGCCGTCACCTTCGACGACGTCTGGTCGGGCGTCTGGCCCGCGCAGCTGATGCCCGGCTCCGAGCCGCTCGGGACGCTGACCTGGCGCGAGATCCGGCAGGAGGAGGGCCGCGCGATGATCGGCGTCGGCTTCGGCGGCCGTGAGTTCGAGGGCTGCGACTCCGGGCCGGCCCGCTTCTTCCGGGGCCACTACGTCGAGGGCGGCGACCTGATCGCCTGCACCGTCGGCGCGGACGGTCGCCGGCTCGTCGGCCGCTTCAACGGGCGCGAGGACTTCCGCTCCGGCAGCTTCGACGTGAAGATCATCAAGGACTCGCCGCGGATCTTCTTCGGCAAGTACTTCGAGGACGACGGCGTCGTCACGGACTGGTGCGGCCAGCTCGACCCGCCGAAGGCCCTCACCGAGGCCGCGCAGCCCGAGGCGCCCAAGCCCGGGATCGCCCCCGACCTCGCCCGGCCTCGGGTCAAGGTCACCGGCTGGACGGGCAAGGCAGGGGCGACGATCCCGCTCCGGGCCGCTGTCACCGACAACGCGCCCACGGCCCTCACCGTCACCTTCACCGTCCGCCGCGGCGCCAAGCTCCTCAGGACCGCAACCGTGACCGCGCGCCCCGGCGCCGTCGCCCGCGCCGCCTGGCGCGCCCCCAAGAGCCTGCGCGGCGCCGTCAGCGTCTGCGCCATCGCCACCGATGCCTCCGGGAACGAGAGCTCCCGCGGCTGCGCCACGATCCGGCTCCGCTGAGCACGCCCAATCAGCCGAGCTGCCCCGTTCACCTGACACAGAGCAAGGAGCCCACGTGAAGCTACGCCCCGAAGAGATCACCTCGATCCTCAAGTCCCGGATCGAGCAGTACGACGTCCAGACCGACCTGTCCGAGGTCGGCACCGTCCTCCAGATCGGCGACGGGATCGCGCGCGTCCACGGGCTCGAGAACTGTGTCTCGCTCGAGCGGCTCGAGTTCGAGCACGGCGTCGTCGGGATCGCGTTCAACCTCGAGGAGGACAACGTCGGGGTCGCGCTCTTCGGCAACTGGCAGGAGGTCAAGGAGGGCGAGCCCGTCCGCCGCACCGGCGCCGTCGTCAGCGTCCCCGTGGGCGACGGCCTGCTCGGCCGCGTCGTCGACCCGCTCGGCAACCCCCTCGACGGGGTCGGCGCGATCGAGACGTCCGAGACCCGGCCGCTCGAGTTCAAGGCGCCCGGCGTCGTCGAGCGCCAGCCGGTCAAGGAGCCGCTCCAGACCGGCGTCAAGGCGATCGACTCGATGACGAACGTCGGCCGCGGCCAGCGCGAGCTGATCATCGGCGACCGCGGCACCGGCAAGACCGCCGTCGCGATCGACGCGATCATCAACCAGAAGGACACGGACGTCATCTGCATCTACGTCGCGATCGGGCAGAAGGGCTCGACCGTCGCGCAGGTGTACGAGCGCCTGAAGGAAGAGGGCGCGATGGACTACACGATCATCGTCTCCGCCGCCGCGCACGAGGCCGCCCCGATCAAGTGGATGGCGCCGTTCGCCGGTGCCGCCATGGGCGAGTACTTCCTCTACAACGGCAAGCACGCGCTGATCGTCTACGACGACCTGACGAAGCACGCCGACGCCTACCGGCAGCTCTCGCTGCTGCTCCGCCGCCCGCCGGGCCGCGAGGCGTACCCCGGCGACGTCTTCTACCTCCACTCGCGGCTCCTCGAGCGCGCGTGCAAGCTGAGCGACGACCTCGGCGGCGGCTCGCTGACCGCGCTCCCGATCATCGAGACGCAGGCCGGCGACATCTCCGCCTACATCCCGACGAACGTGATCTCGATCACCGACGGCCAGATCTTCCTCGAGGCCGACCTCTTCTACTCCGGGATCCGGCCGGCGATCAACGTCGGCACCTCGGTCTCGCGGGTCGGCGGCTCGGCGCAGACGAAGGCGATGCGGAAGGTGGCCGGGCGGCTGCGGCTCGAGCTCGCCCAGTACCGCGAGCTGGAGGCGTTCTCGCAGTTCGGCTCCGAGCTCGACCCGGCGACGCAGAAGACGCTCGCCCGCGGCGAGCGGATGGTCGCGACGCTGAACCAGCCGCAGTACAAGCCGTGGCCGCACGCCGAGCAGGTCGTCGCCCTCTACGCGGGCGTCAACGGCTTCCTCGACGAGATCCCGGCGAACCAGGTCAGCCGCTTCCACGACGAGCTCCGCGAGTACCTGCGCAGCGAGGGCACCGTCTACAAGGCGATCGACGAGACGAACGACCTCGGCGACGACACGGTCACGAAGCTCGAGGCGGAGCTGACCAAGTTCATCAAGGGCTTCGACGTCGAGCAGGAGAAGGGGCTCGCCGGCTAGATGGCCTCCGTCCAGGATCTGAAGAGGCGCGTCCGGTCGGTCCGGAACACGCGCAAGATCACCAAGGCGATGGAGCTCGTCGCCTCGGCCCGGCTGCGCCGCGCGCAGACCCGGATCGAGGCGATGCGCCCGTACGCCGAGACGATGCGCGAGCTGATCGCCGGCGTCGGCCGCTCGGCCTCGTCCGTCCGCGGGCTGCCGCTCCTCCAGCAGCGCGAGGAGACGAAGACGGTCGCGATCGTCGCGCTCACCGGCGACCGCGGCCTCGCCGGCCCGTTCAACTCGCAGATCCTCCGGCGCTCCTTCGCGCTCGAGCGGCAGCTGCGCGGGGAGGGAAAGCAGGTCCAGTTCGTCGCGATCGGCAAGAAGGGCCGCTCGACGCTCGCCTTCCGCGGCTACGACACCGTGGCGGAGTTCGTCGGCTTCACCGACCGGCCCGGCTACTCGGATGCCCAGGCGATCGCCCACGGCATCGCCGAGCTCTTCGTCGAGGGCCAGGTCGACCGCGTCGTGCTCGTCTACAACGCCTACGAGTCCCCGCTCGTCCAGCGCGTGACCGAGCAGGAGCTGCTCCCGATCTCCGCCGACATCCTCGAGACCGACGACGAGGAGCGCAAGGACGACGCGATGCGCGGCGACTTCATCTTCGAGCCCGAGCCCGAGGAGATCCTCGCCCGGCTGCTGCCCGTCTACCTCGAGACCCAGATCTACCGGGCGCTGCTCGAGTCGGCAGCCTCCGAGCAGGGCGCCCGCATGACCGCGATGCGGAACGCGTCCAAGAACGCCGGCGAGCTGATCGACGGCCTCACCCTCCAGATGAACCGCGCGCGCCAGGCCGAGATCACCCAGGAGATCCTGGAAGTGGTCGCCGGCGCCGAAGCGCTGAATTAGTCTGGCGCAAGATGGACGGCCGCCTCTCGGCGGCCGTCCATCGCGCTAAGACCCCTAAAGGGCGTTGCTTCGCAACGCCACCTGTTCATTGGTCGGCGGTTCCGTGCGTCGGCTCGCGGTGGACGAAGATCCGCTCCGTCCGGCGGCGCCAGCTCGATCGCCACCGTTCCTGAGGGGCCGAGAGCGGGGTCTCCGGAGGCTCCTCCGCAGCGGTTAACACGACCGCAAACATTTGCCTCCTTGCACTCGTCTAAGCTCTCCGGCGTGGCGGAGCACAAAGACAGCGAGCTGATGTCGTCGGGCGCCGGGCTGGCGAGCGCGGTGGCGCTCGAGAGCCACGGCGAGCTCGGCGAGGTCGAGGCCGTCAAGGCCCGCGGCTACTGGGAGCAGGTCTGGATCCGCTTCCGCCGCGACAAGGTCGCGATCGCGGGCGGGATCTTCATCATCCTCCTCGTCCTGATCGCGCTTCGTCGGCGCGCCGGTCGCGGCGAAGATCCTCGGCCACGGGCCGAACGAGATCTTCGCGGGCGGGCTCGACGCCAACTCGCAGCTCCCCGTCGGCCCCCTCACCTCGATCACGACCGAGCCCTATCCCGGCGCTCCCGGCGAGTTCAAGGACACGTTCTTCGTCCTCGGGGCCGACTCCCAGCTCGGGCGCGACATGTTCCTCCGCCTCCTCTACGGCGCCCAGACCTCGCTCGAGGTGGCGGTGCTCGCGACGATCCTCTCCGTCTTCATCGGCCTCGTGATGGGGCTCATGGCCGGCTACTACCGCGGCTGGGTCGACACGATCGTCTCCCGCCTCACCGAGATCGTGATGGCCTTCCCGGCACTCCTCTTCATCATCGCCGTCGCCGCGACCGTCGGCGAGCGGTTGAACACGGTCACCTTCGGCGGAGCGATCCAACCCGGGGTGTTCACGCTGGTCCTGATCTTCGGGATCTTCGGCTGGTTCTATCCCGCCCGGATCATCCGCTCCCAGATCCTCTCCCTCCGCGAGAAGGAGTTCGTCGAGGCCGCCCGGATGACCGGTGCCACCGACTTCCGGATCATGCGCTCGCACCTGCTCCCTCACCTCGTCGCGCCGCTGATCGTCTACTCGACCCTGATCGTCGCTTCGAACGTGATCGGCGAGGCCGGCCTCTCCTTCCTCGGCCTCGGGATCCAGGCGCCCACCGCCAGCTGGGGGACGCTCCTCTCCGCCGGTCCCGACTACTACCTCTCGCAGCCGTGGCTGATGGTGTGGCCCGGCCTCGCGATCCTCTTCACGACCCTCGCGTTCAACCTCCTCGGCGACGGTCTCCGCGACGCGTTCGATCCGCGCCACGCCCGCTAGAGACCCCCGTGCGCGACCCTCTCGGCGTTCACCCCTGTCGACGTCGTCCTCGACCTAACTAAACACAGACGAGATCGTCTAAAGCCGCGGTGGTTGCAAATCGTGGGTGGATCCGGCCTGTCCGGACGCCCGAAATGAACGGAAGGAGTCCGATGCACAAGAAGCTGTCGCTCTCGGTCACCATGATGGTGATCGGAGCCTGCTTGCTCGTGGCATCCAGCTTTGCTGGTGCGGCGAGCGCTGGTGCAAGCAAGTCCGGCTCGTCCGAGGTCAAGCGGGGCGGGACCCTGCGGCTGAACGCCTCGAACACCGACTTCGAGTTCACCGACCCGTCGCTCGCGTACGACTCGCTGGGTTGGCAGATGCTCTTCGCCGTGAACATGAACCTGCTCAACTACCCGGACAAGCCGGGCGTTGCGGGCTCGCGGCTCGTCCCCGAGGCGGCTGCGGGCTTCCCGCGGGTCTCCAAGGACGGCAAGACCTACACGTTCACGATCCGCAAGGGGATCAAGTTCAGCGACGGCTCGGCCCTGACGGCCGCGTCGTTCAAGCGTGCGTTCGAGCGTGCCGCGGACCCGAAGCAGGCGTCGCCTGCGATCGCGTTCATGCACACGGTCGCCGGCGCTGACGCCCGGAACGCGGGCAAGGCCGGCCAGGTCAGCGGCGTCACGGCGAAGGGGCAGACCCTCGTCGTCAAGCTGACGCAGGCCGACCCGACCTTCCTCGCGGAGGTCGCGATGCCGTTCTTCGCCGCGGTCAAGGCGAACATGCCGATCGATCCGAAGGGCGTCAACGTCTTCGCCTCGGCCGGTCCGTACAAGATCACGAGCCGTGACGTCGGTCGTCAGCTCGTGCTCGAGCGGAACACGTTCTACAAGGGCAACCGCCCCGCGAACGCCGACCGGATCGTCTACACGGTCAACACCGACCAGAACCAGAGCCTCCTGCAGGTGCGCGCTGGCCAGGTCGACTACGACGCGGGCGGCCTTCCGCCGACGGCGCACGAGGATCTCTCGAAGACGTACGGCGTCCACAAGGACGGCCCGTACCGCTACTTCGTGAACACGGGCGTCTCGACGTTCTACCTGGCCCTGAACTCGATCGGCGGGCCGCTCGGCAAGGTCTCGAACCGGAAGGCAGTCAACTGGGCGATCGACCGCCCGGCGCTGCTCCGCGTGCGCGGCAAGTTCGCCGGTAAGCGGACCGACCAGATCCTCCCGCCGAACATGCGCGGGTTCAAGGACGCGAAGCTGTACCCGATCGTCGGGGCCAACCCGGCGAAGGCGAAGGAGATCTCCGGTGGAGACAACTCCGAGCTGACCGTCCTGCACACGACCAGCGCGACGTCGCAGGCCCAGGCTCAGGTGCTGCAGTACAACCTGACCCAGGCCGGCTACAAGGTGAAGCTGAAGCCGCAGCCGTTCGCGGTTGCGATCAAGACCGCCGGCACCAAGGCCCAGGCCCAGGCCGGCGACTTCGACATGTTCCTGATCGGTTGGCTCGCCGACTATCCGGATCCGTTCGACTTCATCAACGTGCTCCTGGACGGCAACAACATCCAGGACGCGAACAACTCGAACTACGCGTACCAGAACAATCCGACGTACAACAAGCGGATGCTGGCGGCGGCGAAGCTCTCGGGCGACGCTCGCTACAGCGCGTACGGACAGCTGGACGTCGACCTGATGAAGAACGTCGCCCCGTGGGCGCCGATCAACAACGGCAACACGCGGGAGTTCATCTCCGACCGCATCACGAACTACATCTACCACCCGGTCTACTCCGGGATGATCATCAACGCGGCCGCGATCAAGTAACACGCTGCTGCACCGGAGGAGGCGCCCTGCACGGGGCGCCTCCTCCGGACATACTTCGCTCGACCCGCGCGACCACCAACCCCCCAGCAAGCGAGGCCCTCCGTGCTCCAGTACCTGATCAGACGCATCCTCTGGGCGATCGTTCTCTTTCTCGCCGTCACGCTGGTCACGTACGTCATCTTCTTCATCACGCCGTCCGACCCGGCGCGACTGGCCGCAGGCCAGGGCGCGACGCCCGCGGACGTGCAGAAGGTCGCCGAACGGCTTCACCTGGACGAGCCCGTCTACGAGCAGTACGGACGCTTTCTCTGGGAGCTCGTCGGCCACCAGTCCCTCGGCACGTCCTTCGTCAACCGCCAGGACGTGAACGACATCGTGATCCGATCCGCGCCCGTGACGGCCTCGCTCGTCCTCGGCGGCGCGATCTTCTGGCTCCTGCTCTCGATGCCGATCGGGATCATCTCCGCGCTGAAGCCGCGGTCGCTGATCGACCGGGCCGGCATGGTCTTCGTCCTGCTCGGAATCTCGGCGCACCCCGTCTGGATCGGGCTGATCCTCGCCTACTTCGTCGGCTTCAAGTTCCAGGAGTGGGGGCTCCCACACACGCCGATCACCGGCTACGCCGACTTCTTCAACCCGACCACGGAGGCGGGTGGCCCGGTGCAGTGGGCCTACCACATGATCCTGCCGTGGACGACCTTCGCGATCCTCTTCGCCGCCCTCTACGTGCGCCTGATCCGGGCGAACGTGATGGAGACGATGAACGAGGACTACGTCCGAACGGCGCGTGCGAAGGGCGCCCCCGAGTCGCAGGTCGTCCGCTCGCACGTGCTCCGGAACAGCCTCCTGCCGGTCGTCACGATCCTCGGCATGGACATCGGGCTCGCGCTCGGCGGCGCGATCTTCACCGAGTCGATCTACTCGCTCCCGGGCCTCGGCAGACAGGTGCTCGTCTCGTACGAGAACTTCGACCTGCCCGTGATCCAGGGGATCGTCGTCTTCTCGACCCTCTGCATCATCATCTTCAACCTGGCAGTCGACCTCCTGTACGCCTGGATCGACCCGCGGATTAGACTCACCTAAGTGGCTCACCAGGCAACAACCAGTGTGCCG
Source organism: uncultured Gaiellaceae bacterium (assembly GCA_963846665.1). Classification (GTDB taxonomy): domain Bacteria; phylum Actinomycetota; class Thermoleophilia; order Gaiellales; family Gaiellaceae; genus Gaiellasilicea. Next base: position 956,586 of record CAWJWW010000002.1, on the reverse strand, counting down.
TCGGCGCGCGATCTGCGGCGCGCCGCCGCGTCGATTCTCGGCCACCGTCGTGTGAGCGACTGATGGCGCTCCTCGAGGTGAACGACCTGCGGACGTAGCTTCCGCACGGACGACGGCGTCGTCCAGGCGGTGGAGGGCGTCACCTTCAGCGTCGAGCGCGGCAAGACGCTCGGGATCGTCGGCGAGTCCGGCTGCGGCAAGAGCGTCACCTGCCTCTCGATCATGGGGCTGAACAACCAAGCGGAACTCGATCTCGAGCGGCGAGGCGATCTTCAAGGGCGAGAGACCTCCTGAAGATGGACTCGAAGCGCCTGCGCGAGCTGCGCGGCAACGACGATCGCGATGATCTTCCAGGACCCGATGACGTCGCTGAACCCGGTCCATTCGATCGGCAAGCAGCTCGTCGAGGCGGTGACTCCTGCACCGCGACGTCTCCAAGAAGGAGGCGAAGGCGCGGGCGCTCGAGCTCCTGAAGGCGGTCGGGATCCCGCGGGCCGACCGGCGGATCGACGACTACCCGCACCAGTTCTCGGGCGGGATGCGCCAGCGGGTGATGATCGCGATGTCGCTGATCAACGAGCCCGACCTCCTGATCGCGGACGAGCCGACGACGGCGCTCGACGTGACCACGCAGGCGCAGATCCTCAACCTGATGCTGAAGCTCCAGGAGGAGTTCCGACACCGCGATCATCATGATCACGCACGACCTGGGCGTCGTCGCGGAGATCGCGGACGACGTCGTCGTCATGTACGCCGGCCGGGTCGTCGAGGAGGCGACGGTCGACGAGATCTTCACGCGGCCGCACCACCCGTACACGTGGGGCCTGCTCGGCTCGCTGCCGCGGCTCGACACCGACGTCGAGCGGCTCATGCAGATCCAGGGCCAGCCGCCGTCGCTCCTCAACCCGCCGAACGGCTGCCGTTTCCATCCCCGCTGCCCGTACGTGATGGAGGTCTGCAAGGAGAAGGAGCCGAAGCTGACGCCGGTGACCGACCAGGCGCACCACCTGCAGGCGTGTCACCTCGACGAGGCGACGAAGGACCGCGAGGTCGCGAAGCTGATGGCCGGCGCGCTGGCGGAGGCGACGTGAGCGACTTCGCCCAGACCTCGAGCAGCAACGGCGGCAGCGGCTCGAGCGACGACCTGCTCGTCGTCGAGAACCTGACCAAGTACTTCCCCGTCACCCGCGGGATCGTCTTCCAGAAGGAGGTCGCGTCGGTCAAGGCCGTCGACGGCGTCAGCTTCTCGGTCAAGCAGGGCGAGACCCTCGGCGTCGTCGGCGAGTCGGGCTGCGGCAAGTCGACGATGGCCCGCTGCATCATGCGCCTGCTCGACCCGACGGGCGGCCGGATCGTGCTTCGACGGCCGGGACATCACCCACCTCTCGCGGACCGAGATGCGGCCCGTGCGGCGCGAGCTGATGATGATCTTCCAGGATCCCGTACGCGTGCCTGAACCCGCGCAAGCGCGTCGGCTTCATCGTCGCCGAGGCGCTCCAGGTGCACAAGATCGGCACCGAGGCGGAGATCAAGCGGCGCGTCCAGGAGCTGCTCGAGGTCGTCGGCCTCAACCCCGAGCACTACAACCGCTTCCCGCACGAGTTCTCGGGCGGCCAGCGGCAGCGGATCGGCATCGCCCGCGCGCTCGCGGTCAACCCCAAGGTGATCGTCTGCGACGAGCCCGTCTCGGCGCTCGACGTCTCCGTGCAGGCGCAGATCCTCAACCTGCTCAAGGACCTGCAGAAGGAGTTCGGGCTCACCTACGTCTTCATCGCGCACGACCTCAACGTCGTCCGCCACATCTCCGACCGGGTGATGGTCATGTACCTGGGCAAGGTCGCGGAGATCGCCGACCGGAACCAGCTCTACGTCGAGCCCAAGCACCCCTACACGGGCGCGCTGCTCTCGGCGGTGCCGATCCCGAACCCGGAGCTCGGCCGCCGCCGGCAGCCGATCGTGCTCGACGGCGACGTCCCCAGCCCGATCAACCCGCCGAGCGCCTGCCGCTTCCATCCCCGCTGCCCCCGCTTCCACGAGGGCCACTGCGACGTCGAGGAGCCGCTCCTGCGCTCGTTCGGCGGAGGCCACGTCGCGGCCTGCCACTACCCGCTCGAGCACTGGCCGATGAAGGCCGACGAGATGCGGATGGGCGGCCAGGCCGTCCGCACCACGTCCGCCTCGAGCTAGGCAGGAGCGCGTGCTCCGCGCCGCTGCCCGCCGCTTCGTGCTCGTCCTCGGGGGAGCCGTTGCCGGCACCGCCGCCGTCTCCCTGCTCGCGGGGCTCGCCCTCGGCTCCTCGGCGACGCGCTCGCTCGCCGTCGGCTACTACCTCGTCGGCTGCTTCCTCCTCGTCAGTGGCTTCTTCCTCGGCAACCGGGGCCCGATGCGGATCACCAACGAGGAGTCGCTCGTCGGCCTGCGCCGGCCGCGCCATCTGCGCGCGGCGGGCCTCTCCGAGCAGCGCGACTCGATGAACGGCTCGGCGCTGATGGTCCTGATCGGGGTCGTGATCCTCGTGCTCGCGGTCGCGGTCGACCCGCGCGTCCGCCTGATCTGACCCTTCCGGGGGGCTGCTCTAACTTCAGCCGGTCGCTATCGTCTAGATAGTCATGACGCGCAACCCGCGAGCGGTTTTGTGCGAGCGGGCCCGAAGCTGGGCCGCGCTGGCACCCGACGGCGAGCTCTCCGAGCTCGAGCAGCGCCTGCTCGACGCGCACCTCGCGCGCTGCGGCGGTTGCCGCCGGTTCGCCGTCCACGTGGCGCAGATCACCGACGTGCTCCGGCGGGAGGCGCTCGTTCCCCTGCCCGATCCGCTCGAGGTCGCCATGTGGCGCCGGCCGAGCGTGTACGCCCGGATCCGCACGGTGAGCGCTGCCGCGGCGGTCGCCGTGATGGCGCTCGGGATCGCCGCGCGGTCGCCGCTGCCGATGGACTCGAGCACCCAGGCCCTCCGGCCGGCTCCGGCGAGGCTCACGGACGAGGCGCGCGAGCTGAACGAGCTCCGGGACTTCCGGCGCGAGATGCTCGTCCAGGGCCCGCCGAGCTCGGTCCGGCACTTCGGCGACCAGCCGGCCTGACGCGTGCTCGCGAGCCAGGTCACCGTCTACTGCTGACGCCTCGACCACGACGCCCGGGTGGCGTCGTCCCTGGCCCTCGCCGCGACCGCCGGTGAACCGGATCGGCGTCCTCGGCGCTCCGGTACGATGAGCGCGCATTTGCGGCGGTTCCTCGCCGCGTCCCCGCACCCGAGCGAGGCCCCTGGAGCAGCCGGGGGACGACCACAGGAGACCCATGTCTGAGCAGGCCCAGAACGGCAACGGCAGCAACGTCGGCAGCGTCGTCGAGATCAAGGGCGTCGTGATCGACGCCGTGTTCCCGAGCACCTTGCCCGCGATCTACAACGCCCTCGAGATCTCGATCTCCGGAGCGGAGGGCACGGAGGCGTCGACGCTCGTGGCCGAGGTGCAGCAGCACCTGGGCGACGACCGCGTTCGCGCCGTCGCGATGGACACGACCGACGGGCTCGCCCGCGGCGTCGACGTCGTCGACACCGGCAAGCCGATCTCGGTCCCCGTGGGCGACGCCACGCTCGGCCGGATCTGGAACGTGATCGGCGCCCCCGTCGACAACAAGGAGGCCGCCGGCTCGGACGTCGAGCGCTGGTCGATCCACCGCGACCCGCCCGCCTTCCGCGACCTCTCGCCGTCCGTCGAGATCTTCGAGACCGGGATCAAGGTGATCGACCTGATCGCCCCCTACATCAAGGGCGGCAAGATCGGCCTCTTCGGCGGCGCCGGAGTCGGCAAGACCGTGACGATCATGGAGCTGATCCACAACATCGCCCAGCAGCACGGCGGTGTCTCCGTGTTCGCCGGCGTCGGCGAGCGGACCCGCGAGGGCAACGACCTGATGCTCGAGATGGAGGAGTCGGGCGTGATCGACAAGGTCGCGCTCGTCTACGGCCAGATGAACGAGCCGCCGGGCGCCCGCCTGCGCGTCGGCCTCTCCGGGCTGACGATGGCGGAGTACTTCCGCGAGCAGGGCCAGGACGTCCTCCTCTTCGTCGACAACATCTTCCGGTTCGTGCAGGCCGGCTCCGAGGTCTCGGCGCTCCTCGGCCGGATGCCGAGCGCCGTCGGCTACCAGCCGACGCTCGCGACCGAGATGGGCCAGCTCCAGGAGCGGATCACCTCGACGAGCCAGGGCTCGGTCACCTCGATCCAGGCGATCTACGTCCCCGCCGACGACCTCACCGACCCGGCGCCGGCGAACGTGTTCGCCCACCTCGACGCGACGACGACGCTCTCGCGCGCGATCGTGGAGAAGGGGATCTACCCGGCCGTCGACCCGCTCGACTCGACCTCCCGCGCGCTCCAGCCCGGGATCGTCTCCGACGAGCACTACGCGGTGGCGACGCGAGGTGCAGCAGATCCTCCAGCGCTACAAGGACCTGCAGGACATCATCGCGATCCTCGGGATGGACGAGCTGACCGACGAGGACAAGCTCGCCGTCTCGCGTGCCCGCAAGATCGAGCGCTTCCTCTCGCAGCCGAACTTCGTCGCCGAGCAGTTCACCGGCACCCCGGGCCAGTACGTCAAGCTCGAGGACACGATCGCCGGCTTCCGCGAGATCATCGAGGGCAAGCACGACGAGCTGCCGGAGTCGGCCTTCTACATGGTCGGCACGATCGAGCAGGCGGTCGAGAAGGCCGCCGGCCAGACCGCGGCCGCCTAGCCCGTGGCGGACACGCATCCGAAGTTCGAGGTCTCGCTCGTCACCCCGGAGGGCGACGCCTTCCGGGGCGACGCGGAGATGCTGATCGTTCCCGGCGCCGCCGGCGACATCGGCGTCCTCGCGCGGCACGCGCCGCTCGTCGCGACGCTCGGGCGGGCTCGACCCGCGTCTACGTCGACCGTGCCGCCGAGGACGTGCTCGAGTTCGCGACCGGCCCGGGCTTCTTCAAGGTCGAGCTGGACAAGGCGATCGCGCTCGTCGACGACGCCGTCGACGTCGCGCGAGATCGACGACGCCCGCGCCCAGGAGCAGCTCGAGACGGCGAAGGCCGAGCTCGAGAAGGTCGAGGCCGGCGACTCGACCTCCGACCGCTGGCAGCTCGAGCAGCGGATCAAGCACGCCGAGAACCAGCTCACCGTCTCCGGCCGCACCGACGGCGTCGCGCCGACGTGCGCTGCGGACGCAGCTCTCGGTCGTGCCTGAAGCACCTGCGACCCGTTCGGAGGTGCGCCCGAGAGGGGACGTCTGACGATCGCCGGTGCCGTGCCTTCGCGGTCGACGACTACCCCGACTACCGGCCCGGCGCCTACTTCTGGGTCGAGCTGCCCGACCGCGGCCACGAGGACGAGAAGGGGCTGCGCCGGCACATCTCGCTCGTCACCTCGCCGACCGAGCAGGGCGTCGTCGGGCTCGCGACGCGCCTGCGTGACACCGCCTTCAAGCGGACGCTCGCCGGGCTCGAGGTCGGCGACGAGGTGCGAGGTCGAGGAGCCGAAGGGCTCGTTCCTGCTCCCCGAGGACACGTCGCAGGAGTACGTCTTCGTCGCCGGCGGGATCGGGATCACCGTCTTCCGGAGCATGCTCCGCTACATCCACGCGAGCGGCGAGCCGTACCGCGTCACGCTCGTCTACTCGAACCGCGACCGCCGCTCCGCCGCGTTCCTCGACGAGCTCGCCGAGCTCGAGCGGGAGCTGCCCGACTTCCACCTCGTCCTGACGATGACCGAGGACGAGGGGTGGGAGGGGGAGTCGCGCCGGCTCGACGGCCCCGTGCTCGCGGAGTTGCTCGGCGGCCTCGAGGGGAAGCAGTTCCTCGTCGCCGGCCCGCCGCCGATGACGAAGGCGGTCGTCGCCGCTCTCCACGGCGCCGGCGTCCCCGAGGAGCGCGTCACCGCCGACTCCTTCAGCGGCTACTAACCCGCGCCACGACGCGGACTTAGTTGCTCTGAGCAACTATGTCGTCTTTCGCGTCGATCCAGGCACACTTTCGTCGCTCCTGCGCGGGCACCGTTGAGAGGTGCACCACCGCTTCGCGCCTCGGTACCCCGATCGGCTCTACGCGCTGATCGAGCAGCTCGACGACGAGCGCGAGTCGCTGGCCGAGATCGCGCGGCGCGTCGCGGATGCGGCTCAGGCGGAAGGGATGACGCGACCCAGCCCGGTGCATGTCCGGCGGCTCGTTGCGGATCTCCGGCGGCTGCGGGCGGACGACCGGGAGGTACGGCGGGCTGCGTGGGGCGAGGTCGTGCGGCGGCTGCCGTACGCGCCGCCAAACGCCTACGAGGTCGCGGACGTCGCCGCCCGAGCGAGAGAGCGAATCGAGCAGCGAGAGCGCCGACGACGGACGTAGTTGCTCAGAGCAACTAAGTCGCCTTCCGCCGCCTCCGTCTCGTCCGCTAGCCTTTCTCCGACCTGGAGAGCTTTGACGGCAGCTTGGCGACCAGGAGAAAAAACGCCTAAAGAGCCCGCGGAGCCGCGTTCCGCCCTCTTGCGGCAACCGCGGAGGGACGTGGACGTGAGCACCGGAGCGAGCGCAGAGGCACGGCTGCGGCAGCTGCTCGACGAGCGGATCGTCGTTCTCGACGGCGCCTGGGGGACGATGCTCCAGAACGCCGGGCTCGAGGCGGCCGACTACCGCGGCGAGCGCTTCCGTCGACCACCCTCTGGACGTCACCGGCGACCCCGATCTGCTCAACCTGACCCGCCCGGACGTGATCCTCGACGTCCACCGGCAGTACCTCGCGGCGGGCGCGGACATCACGACCACGAACACGTTCACGGCGACGAGCATCGGCCAGGCCGACTACGGGCTGGAGCACGCCGTCCGGGAGATGAACCTCGAGGGGGCGCGGCTCGCCCGGCAGGCCGCGGACGAGGCCGGCGGGCGGTTCGTCGCCGGCTCCGTCGGGCCGCTCAACGTCACGCTCTCGCTCTCGCCGCGCGTGGACGACCCCGCGTTCCGGCCGGTCTCGTTCGACGAGGTCCGCGCCTCCTACGCCGAGCAGATCGCCGCGCTCGCCGAGGGCGGCGTCGACCTCCTCCTCGTCGAGACGATCTTCGACACGCTGAACGCGAAGGCCGCGATCGCTGCGGCGCGCGAGGCCGCGCCCCAGCTGCCGCTCTGGATCTCGGTCACGATCGTCGACCTCTCCGGCCGGACCCTCTCGGGGCAGACGGTGGAGGCGTTCTGGGCCTCGATCGCGCACGCCCGCCCGCTCGTCGTCGGCGTCAACTGCTCGCTCGGCGCGAAGGAGATGCGGCCGCACGTCGAGGAGCTGGCCCGGCTCGCCGACACGTACGTCAGCTCCCATCCGAACGCCGGGCTTCCGAACGCGTTCGGGGGCTACGACGAGCAGCCGCACGAGACCGCATCGCTCCTGCACGAGTTCGCGACCGCCGGGTTCGTCAACGTCGTCGGCGGCTGCTGCGGGACGACGCCCGAGCACACCGGTCAGATCGTGGCCGCGGTCCGGGACCTCGAGCCGCGCCGGGTCGCACCGACACCCCACCGGACGCGCTTCAGCGGCCTCGAGCCGTTCGAGCTCGGCCCCGACGTCGGCTTCGTGATGATCGGCGAGCGGACGAACGTGACCGGCTCCGCGCGCTTCCGGCGGCTGATCGAGGCGGGGGACTACCAGGGCGCGGTCGACGTCGCGCTCGAGCAGGTGCGCGGCGGCGCCAACATCCTCGACGTCAACATGGACGCCGACCTGCTCGACGGCGAGCAGGCGATGACCACGTTCCTGAACCTGATCGCGACCGAGCCCGAGGTCGCCCGGATCCCGGTGATGATCGACAGCTCGCGCTGGAGCGTGCTCGAGGCCGGGCTCAAGTGCGTGCAGGGGAAGGGGATCGTCAACTCGATCAGCCTCAAGGAGGGCGAGGAGCAGTTCCTCGAGCAGGCCCGGCTGGCCCAGGACTACGGGGCCGGCGTCGTCGTGATGGCCTTCGACGAGCAGGGCCAGGCCGACACCGTCGAGCGCAAGGTCGCGATCTGCGGCCGCGCCTACGACCTCCTCACGACGAAGGCCGGCTTCGCGCCCGAGGACATCGTCTTCGACCCGAACGTGCTCGCGGTCGCGACCGGGATCGAGGAGCACAACGGCTACGCCAAGGCGTTCATCGAGTCGCTGCCGCTGCTCAAGGAGCGCTGCCCCGGCGTCCACACGAGCGGCGGCATCTCCAACCTCTCCTTCTCGTTCCGGGGCAACGACGTCGTCCGCGAGGCGATGCACTCCTCGTTCCTCTACCACGCGATCCGCGCCGGGCTCGACATGGGGATCGTCAACGCGGGCCAGCTCGTCGTCTACGAGGACATCCCGCCCGACCTGCTCGAGCGGGTCGAGGACGTGATCTTCGACCGCCGCCCCGACGCGACCGACCGGCTCGTCTCGTTCGCCGAGAACGTGAAGGGGGAGGGGACGAAGCGCGAGCTCGACCTCTCGTGGCGCGAGGCGCCCGTGCGCGAGCGGCTCTCGCTACGCGCTCGTCCACGGTATCGTCGACTTCATCGAGGAGGACACCGAGGAGGCGCGTGCCGAGGCGGCCCGGCCGCTCGACGTGATCGAGGGGCCGCTGATGGACGGGATGAAGGTCGTCGGCGACCTCTTCGGCGCGGGGAAGATGTTCCTGCCGCAGGTGGTGAAGAGCGCTCGCGCGATGAAGCGGGCGGTCGCGTACCTCGAGCCGTACATGGAGGCCGAGAAGGAGCTCGCGCTGCCGAGGGGCGGACGGACGGCGGCCGCGTCCAGGGCAAGATCGTGCTCGCCACCGTCAAGGGCGACGTGCACGACATCGGCAAGAACATCGTCGGCGTCGTCCTCGGCTGCAACAACTACGAGGTGATCGACCTCGGCGTGATGGTGCCGGCCGACCGGATCCTCGACACCGCCGTGGAGGTGGGCGCGGACGCGGTCGGGCTCTCGGGGCTGATCACGCCGTCGCTCGACGAGATGGTGCACGTGGCGAAGGAGATGGACCGGCGGGGGCTCGAGCTGCCGCTCCTGATCGGCGGCGCCACCACCTCGCGCCAGCACACCGCCGTCCGGATCGCGCCCGCGTACCCGCGGCCGACCGTGCACGTCCTCGACGCGTCGCGCGTCGTCGGCGTCGTCTCCGACCTGCTCGACCCCGGCCGCGCACTCGTGCTGGACGCCGAGAACCGCGAGGAGCAGGAGCGCCTGCGCGAGCAGTACGCCGAGAAGGAGCGGCGCCCGCTGCTCCCGCTCGACGAGGCGCGCGCGAACCGGCCCGAGCTCGCCTACGACGATCGGCCCGTCCCGGCGTTCACCGGGACGCGGATCGTGCGCCCGTCGCTCCAGGAGCTGGCCGACCTGATCGACTGGCAGTTCTTCTTCCACGCCTGGGAGCTGAAGGGGAAGTTCCCGGCGATCCTCGACCTGCCGGCGGCCAAGGAGCTGTACGACGACGCGCTCGCGCTGCTCGCCGAGATCGTGGACGGGGAGCTGCTGCGCGCCGAAGGCGTCTACGGGTTCTGGCCCGCGCACGCCGAGGGAGACGACCTCGTGCTCGGGAACGGCGTCCGCTTCCCGATGCTCCGCCAGCAGGCGGCCTGGGGCGACTCGCGGCCGAACCGCTCGCTCGCCGACCTCGTCGCCCCCGAGGGCGACCATCTGGGCGCCTTCGCGGTCGGGATCCACGGCGCCGACGAGCTCGCCGCGGCCGCCGAGGCCGAGCACGACGACTACCGCTCGATCATGGTCAAGGCGCTGGCCGACCGCCTCGCCGAGGCGTTCGCCGAGCACATCCACCTCCAGGCCCGCCGGGACTGGTACGAGCCGGACGCGGATCCCACGCCGGAGGAGCTCGCGGCCGAGCGCTTCCGTGGGATCCGCCCGGCCTTCGGCTACCCGGCCTGCCCCGACCACACCGAGAAGGGGCGGCTGTTCGAGCTGCTCGACGCGCCGAGCCTCGGCCTCTCGCTGACCGAGTCGTTCGCGATGCTCCCCGCGGCCGCCGTCAGCGGCCTCCTCTTCGCGCACCCGGAGTCGCGCTACTTCTCGATCGGGCGGATCGGCCGCGACCAGGTCGAGGACTACGCGAGCCGCAAGGGGCAGACCGCCGCCGAGGCGGAGCGGTGGCTCGGGCCGAACCTCGGCTACGAGCCCCGCTGAGTTGCCTCTAGGCATACCGCTCCGCGCTCGAGGGTGTTAGCGTCCGGGCGTGCGTCGCCTGGGCCTCGTCAGTCGCGCTCCCGACTACCGGCGGCTCTTCCTCGCCACGCTGGGCTCGGGCGCCGGCACCTATCTCGCCGCGATCGCGCTGACGGTCGACGTCTTCGACCGGACCGGATCGGGCAAGTGGGTCAGCGCGCTCCTGATCGCGGACTTCCTCCCGATCATCCTGATCGGGCTCCTGCTCGGCCCGCTCGTCGACCGGCTCTCGCGTCGCGGCCTCCTGATCTCCTCCGACCTCGCGCGCACCGCGATCTTCGTGGCGCTCCCCTTTGCCGACAGCGCCGCGGAGATCGTCGCGCTCGCCTTCCTCTCCGGCGTCGCCACGGGATTCTTCCGGCCCGCCGTCTACGCCGGGATGCCGAACCTCGTCTCCGACGAGGAGCTGCCGACAGCGAACTCGCTGCTCCAGGCGGCGGAGAACCTGACCTGGATGATCGGGCCGGTCGTCGGGGGGATCCTGATCGCGGCTCAGGGCCCGGACCTCGCCTACTGGATCAACGCGGCCACCTTCCTGGTCTCGGCGGGGCTGCTCGCGCGGATCCCCGCCGGGCGGATGCAGGCGGGGCACGTGGAGAGCGCCGGCCACTGGGACGATCTCCGGGCCGGCTTCCGGCTCGTCCTCGGCTCGCCGGCGCTCCGGACCGTGCTGATCGTCTGGAACGTGGTCCTGCTCGGCAACGCGGCGGTCAACGTGGCCGAGATCGTCCTCGCCAAGGTCTCGCTCGACGCAGGCAACGTCGGCTTCGGCGTGCTCGTCGGGGCGTCCGGGCTCGGGCTCACAGTCGGGAGCTTCGGCGCGGCCGGGTTGCTCGAACGCATCGGCGTGCGGACCGCCTACGGTCTTGCGATCGGCGTGATGGCGGTCGGCTTCGGCCTCGGTGCCGTCGCCCCGGTACTCGCGGTCGCCGTCGCGGGCGTCGTCGTGGGGGGGATCGGGAACGGGATCGCGATCGTCTGCAACTCCCTGCTCGTCCAGCGCGGCGCCCCGGACGAGCTCCGGGGGCGGGCGTTCACCGTGATCATGTCCTCGAACTACGCGGTGCTCGGGCTCGGGATGGCCGCGGCGGGGCCGCTCGTGGACGCGTTCGGCGCCCGCTGGCTGTGGGGCGGTGCGGCGATCGCGTTCGCGGCCGCCGCGTCGACCGGGCTCGTCCTCGCCCGCGGGATCCCGGCCGAGGCCTCTAGAGTCTGAGGCGTGGCCCGCGCCGACTGGACCCTCGACGAGCTCGCTGCAGGAGTCCGGGCCGGTGACCGCCGGGCGCTTGCCCGTGCGATCACCCTCGTCGAGAACGGCGACCCGCTCTCCTACGAGCTCGTCCGCGAGCTCTACCCCGAGACGGGCTCGGCGTTCGTGGTCGGCGTCACCGGCCCGCCAGGCGTCGGCAAGTCGTCGCTGATCAGCTCGCTCGTCCGCCACCTCCGCGCCGACGGCACGAGCGTCGGCGTCGTCTCGGTCGATCCGTCCAGCCCCTTCACGCAGGGCGCGCTGCTCGGCGACCGGATCCGGCTCTCCGACCACTTCCTCGACCCCGGCGTCTTCATCCGCTCGATGGGGACGCGGGGCCATCTCGGCGGGCTCTCCGAGGCGACGCTCCAGACCGCGCTCCTGCTCGACGCGGCCGGGAAGGACGTCGTCTTCCTCGAGACGGTGGGCGCCGGCCAGAGCGAGGTCGAGGTGATCGGGATCGCCGACACCGTCCTGCTCGTGCTGATGCCCGGCTCGGGCGACTCCGTGCAGGCGTTGAAAGCGGGGATCATGGAGATCCCCGACGTGATCGCGATCAACAAGATGGATCACCCGGCCGCGAAGACGATGCTGAACGAGATCCGCTCGATCCTCTCCCTCGACCGCGAGCGCGCCTGGAAGCCGCCGATCGTGCTGACCGAGGCGACGCGCGACGAGAACGTGGCCGAGCTCTGGGGTCGCGTCTCGGAGCACCGTGCGTATCTCGAAGGCGACGGTGGCCTCGAGGAGCGGCGGCGGCGGAACCTCGCCGGGGAGGTCTTCGCGCTGGCGACGAGCCGCGCCAAGGAGCACCTGCAGGAGACCGTCTCCGGGAACGCCGAGCTGCGGCGGCTCCTGGACGAGGTGCAGGCCCGTGAGCTCGACCCGCTCTCCGCGGTCCGGGAGATCCTCGAGAAGGTGTATGGGATTGGCGACGGCAGCCGCGCCCAGGCTCTCTGACCTCGAGGCGGCGCGGGCCCGGATCGCCGGGGTCGCGCGCGTCACGCCGGTCTATCCCTCGGACACGCTCTCGCGGCTCGCGGGGCGCCCCGTGCGGCTGAAGGCCGAGAACCTCCAGCGGACGGGCGCCTTCAAGATCCGCGGCGCCGTCAACACGATCGCGACGCTCTCGCCGGAGGAGCGGGCGGCCGGGGTGATCGCGGCGAGCGCCGGCAACCACGGCCAGGCGGTCGCCTGGGCGGCGCGAGAGGCGGGGATCGCGGCGACGGTCTTCATGCCGCAGGACTCGCCGATGGCGAAGGTCGAGGCAACCCGCGGCTACGGCGCCCGGATCGAGCTCGAGGGCTCGTTCTTCGACGAGGCGGTGGCGGCGGCGGAGGAGCGCGTGGCGCAGACCGGCGCGACGTTCCTCCATGCCTTCGAGGACGAGCGCGTGATCGCAGGCCAGGGGACGCTGGGGCTGGAGCTCGTCGAGCAGATCCCCACGCTCGGCACGGTCGTGATCCCGATCGGCGGCGGCGGGCTCGGCGCGGGCGTCGCGATCGCCCTGCGCGAGCTGCGGCCCGAGGTGCGCCTGATCGGCGTCCAGGCCGAGGCGGTCTGCCCGCTGGCGGGCGGCACGACCCATGGGTTCACGATCGCGGAGGGGATCGCGGTCAAGCAGCCGGGCGCGCTCACCTCGGCGATCCTGCACGACCGGCTCGACGAGATCGTCACGGTCACCGACGAGCAGATCAGCCACGCGATCGTGCTCCTGCTCGAGCGGACGAAGCTGCTGGTCGAAGGGGCGGGCGCCGCCTCGGTCGCCGCCCTCCTCGCGGGCAAGATCCCCGGTGACGACGAGGCGTGCGCGATCCTCTCGGGCGGGAACATCGACCCGACGCTCCTGATCCAGGTGATGCGCTTCGGGCTCACCGCCGCGGGTCGCTACCTCGTCGTCCGCACCCAGGTCGACGACCGGCCCGGGAGCCTGATCAAGCTGCTCCAGCTCGTCGCCGAGGCCCGGGGGAACATCGTCTCGGTCGAGCACCACCGCGAGGGGATGGCGATCCCGATCTCGAAGACCGAGGTCGAGCTGACGCTCGGGACGCGGGACGAGGAGCACTGCGCCGAGCTCCTGCGCACGCTCGCCGACCGGGGCTACGAGGTCGAGCGCCTCAGCTAGAGGTCAGGCGCTGCCGCAGCGGCGGAACTCGACGACGCGGCCGCCGTTGGCCGCCCAGTCCGAGACCCCGCCGCCGAGCACGGGCCGGGCATCGAGCCCGCGCGCCCGCAGGATCGACGCCGCGATCCCTGCGCGGGCGCCGGAGGCGCAGATCGTGATCAGGGGCCGATCGTCCGGGACCTCGGCGCCGCAGACGGGGAGGAGGCGATAGGGGATGTTCCGGCTGCCCGCGATGTAGCCGGTGTCGCGCTCCTCGCGCTCGCGGACGTCGAGCAGCTCGGCCCCGGCGTCGAGGAGCCCGCGCAGTTCGTCCATCGCCACGGGCTCGACCGACTCGGAACCGCCACCCAGGTACGTGCCGGCGAGCTCGAGGAAGCCGACCGCGCGCAGGCCGGCGATCGCCCGTGCCGCCTCGCTCTCCGAGCCCGCCTGGACGACGACCGGGCCCTCCGCGTCGAGGACGAAGCCCGCCCGGGTCGAGAACGAGCCGCCGTCGACCGGCACGTTGAGCGCGCCGGCCCGGTGCCCGGCGGCGAAGTCCCGGGCGGGGCGGACGTCCAGCACCGTCACGTCCCCGGGGATCCGGTGGTCGGTCAATGCCTCGACGGCCGCAGGGGCGCCGACCCAGGGGCCGCGGTTCAGCTCGACGATCCGCGTCATGTTGGGCGGCTTCGGGGCCCCGGTCGCCGCCGCCCCCGCGACGAACTCGAGCTCGTCCTCGAGCTCGAGCGCCCGGTTGAAGCGGCGTTCGAAGCCGATCGTGGACGAGGACTTGGAGCTCATCCCCTTCCCGCAGAGCGAGCCCGCGACGTGCCCGGGGAAGACTTCGACCCCGTCCGGCAGCTCGAGCAGGCGCCGGAGGGAGTGGTAGAGCATCGTCGCCCCCTCCTGCGCGCCGACGGCGAGATCGGGCCGCGCCGCGTCGCCGACGAAGAGGGAGTCGCCCGTGAGCACGAGCCAGGGCTCGTCCGCCCGGGAGCGATCGATCACCTCGAGGCAGGTGTGCTCGGGCCGGTGGCCCGGGGTGTGGAGGGCGCGGAGCACCACGCGGCCGAGCTCGAGCTCGAACCCGTCCTCGAGCGCGTCGTGCGGATACGCCGCCTCCGCAGCCGGATGGATCGAGACGGGGACGTCGTGGTCGAGCGCGAGCCGTCCGTGGCCGGAGAGATGGTCGGCGTGGGTGTGGGTCTCGATCGTGCGGACGATCCGGACACCGCGCCGGGCGGCCTCGGCGAGGAGCGGCTCGACGGCGTAGGGCGGGTCGATGACGGCGGCGATGCCGGCCTCCTCGTCACCGACCAGGTACGACGCGCAGCCGAGATCGTCGTCCACGAGCTGCTTGAAGAGCATCAGGGCGACGCTAGCACGCGCCTCGGCTTCCTTTCTTGAAGCGTTGCGGGGCTCAGCCGCCGGTGCGCAGGCGTCCCTGGCGGACGTGTCCAGGGTCTGGCACTGGACACGTCCCGAACGGACGCGTCGTCAGCCCGCCCCGTTTCGCTCGCGCGCTGCGGCTCGCCGCCGGAGTCCCACGAGCGCGCCGACGCCCAGCAGCACGGCTGCGCCCGCTCCAGCCGCCCAGAGGAGCGTGTGGCCCGACGAGCCGGACGCCACGGCCTCGGCCGGCGGGACCACGGTGACCGTCTGGCGGACGGTGATCGAGCGGCCGTCCGCGTAGCGTGCGACGAGGAGCAGCTCGAGCGGGCCGGGCGGGGTGGCGACGTCGACCCGGACGCGCCACCGGGATTCCTCGCCGATCCGGCCGGACTGCGCCGTCGTCAGGGTCGAGATCCCGTCCCCGGTGACGTCCAGGCCGGTCGGCTCGAACCCCGGCCGGAGCCCCGGCAGCTCGATCCGGAGCACGACCTCCCGGCCCGAGGGCAGGAGGGACGGGAGCACGCTCACGTGCGCGGCCGCGGTGGGGGTCAGCACCAGGCCCGCGGCAACTGCGACAAGGAGCCTCCTCATCCCGTTATCCTCGCCCGCGGCGTTAGCGCAAGGTAAGGACAGGCGTTTTCACGTTTGGAGGTGGTAAACACGGTTACAAGAACCACAGCGCCTCCAGCGTACGCGCGTACCAACGCGAAGGAAGGAAGGAAACACTTGATGAGGACGAAAACCCTGTGGCCGCTCCTGGCCGGGCTGATCGCGTCCCTCGCTCTCGTCGCAGCCGGTTGCGGTGGCGACGACAACGGTGGGAACGCAGCCGGGACCGGGAACGACACCACTCAGAGCTCCGGGGGGAGCGAAGCCGCCGATCAGACGATCACGGTCAACTGGGGAGCCGAGCCGCCGTCGCTCGACCCCGGCCTCGCGAGCGACACCACGTCGGCGAACATCCTGCTGAACATCATGGATCCGCTGGTCCGGCTCGACGACAACCTCGAGCCCGTGCCCAGCCTCGCCGACAGCTGGGACGTCTCGGAGGACGGCAAGACCGTCACGTTCAACCTGCGGGACGACGGCATGTGGACGAACGGCGACCCCGTCACCGCCCAGGACTTCGAGTACTCGTGGAAGCGGACGATCTCTCCTGAGCTCGCCGCCGACTACGCGTACCAGTTCTACGGGATCGTGGGCGCCCAGGAGTACAACTCCTGCAAGAAGAACTGCGACGCGCTCGCCGACAAGGTCGGCGTGAAGGCGATCGACGACACGACCCTCGAGGTCGAGCTGACGACGCCGCAGCCGTGGTTCATCCAGCAGGTCGCGCACCACTCGTTCCTGGCCGTGAACAAGAAGGCCGTGGATCAGTTCGGCGAGAAGTGGACCGAGGCGGGGAACATCGTCACCGACGGCCCCTTCACGCTCGAGAAGTGGGCGCACAACTCGCAGATCAACATCGTCAAGAACCCCGACTGGCGTGACGCCGCGAGCGTCAAGCTCGAGCGCGTCAACGGTCGGATGATCAGCGACGGCACGACCGCCGTGCAGGCCTTCGAGGCCAACGAGATCGACGTCATGAACGGTGGGCTCCCGACGGAGGAGATCCCGCGCCTGAAGGAGACCGAGGACTACCAGCAGTATCCGGGCCTCGGCACCTACACGTACGGGTTCAACGTCAAGAACATCACCGACGTGAACCAGCGCAAGGCGATGTCGCTCGCGATCAACCGTCGCGAGATCATCGACAACATCGCCCAGGCCGACCAGCTCCCCGCCACCGGCTGGGTGCCGGAGGGCATGCCCGGCTACGACATGATCACGCCGTCGCCGTGGCTGCCGGAGAACGGCGACGCGGAGCAGGCGAAGACGCTGATGGATCAGGTGCAGAACCCGAAGAAGAACATCACCCTGCTCATCAACGACTCGCCGGGCCACCGCGACATCGCGGTGGCGATTCAGGCCGAGTGGAAGAAGATCGGCCTGACCGTGAGCATCAAGCAGCAGGAGTGGGCCCAGTTCCTCGAGTTCATCGGTCCGCCGCCGGACAAGTCGATCGACGTGTACCGGTACGGCTGGATCGGCGACTTCGTCGACGGGATCAACTTCCTCGAGCTGTGGAAGTGCGACTCCGGGAACAACTCGACGAACTACTGCGATCCGAAGTACGACGCCCTCGTCGAGAAGGCGCGTCAGACGCAGGACAACGACGAGCGGTACCAGATCTACGCCGAGCTCGAGGACATGCTCCTCGGTGAGAACGGCGCGGTGCCGGTGTCCCC
Source organism: uncultured Gaiellaceae bacterium (assembly GCA_963846665.1). Lineage (GTDB taxonomy): Bacteria > Actinomycetota > Thermoleophilia > Gaiellales > Gaiellaceae > Gaiellasilicea. Next base: position 939,362 of record CAWJWW010000002.1, on the reverse strand, counting down.
GATCTACTTCTACACGTACGTCAACCTGGAGCGCCCGTCGGTCCAGGACACGTTCAACCTGAACCTGCTCGACCAGGTCGACCTGACCAAGGTCGTCGTCACCCAGTAAGGCACAGTCGTCAGGCGGGCGGGGCTCCGGCCCCGCCCGCTTACGATTCCAGCGCGAGGGTACGCACGGAGGACACGTGACCACGTTCATCATCAGACGGGTGTTCTGGACGATCCCCGTGATCCTGCTCGTCATCTTCATGACGTTCGCGCTGATGCGGCAGATCAAGGGCAATCCGTTCCGCACCTCGGAGCGCAACGTCCCCGAGGCGATCCAGCGGAACCTCGAGCGGAAGTTCGGGCTCGACAAGCCCTGGTACGTCCAGTACGTGACCTACGTCCGCAACGTGGCCACCTTCGACCTCGGCCCCTCGCTCGTGCTCCGCAATCGCGACGTCAACGACATCGTCAAGGAGCACTTCCCCCGCTCGCTCGAGCTCGGTGGGCTCGCCTTCCTCTTCGCCTTCGTCTTCGGCGTCCTGCTCGGGGCGCTCTCCGGGCTGAAAGCGAACAGCGCCTTCGACTACGGAGCGATGTTCTTCTCCAATGTGGGATACGCGCTCCCGAGCTTCCTCGTCGGGACGCTGCTGATCTACGTCTTCGCGCTCCAAGTCGACGTCGGCCTGCCCACGAGCGGCTGGACGACGTGGCAGAGCAAGGTGCTGCCCGTGATCGCCCTCGGGCTCGGGCCGATGGCCGCCTTCGCGCGCCTCGTCCGCGGCACGATGCTGGAGACGCTGCAGCAGGACTACATCCGGACCGCGAAGGCGAAGGGCCTCCGCTGGCGCCGCGTCGTCGGCCTGCACGTGCTCCGCAACTCGCTGATCCCCGTCGTCACGGCGGCCGGGCCGACCCTCGGCTTCCTGATCACCGGCTCCTTCGTGATCGAGCAGATCTTCGCGATCCCCGGGATCGGCCGCTACTACGTCACCGCGGTCACCGCCCGCGACTACTCGGTCGTGATGGGCCTGACGGTGCTGCTCGCGATCATCGTGATCCTCGCCAACCTGATCGTGGACATCCTCTACGGGATCCTCGACCCCCGGACGCGGGACGCCCGGGCCTAACGTGGTCGTCGACCCGACCCAGACCCCGCCGCCGGCCGCGGCGGACGGAGACCCGGTCGTGCGTGCGGACGGGGGCGCGCCGCTCCGCCAGTCGAACCTCTGGAAGGACGCCTGGGGACGCTACGTCCGGAACAAGGCCGCCGTCTTCGCGGCCAGCGTCTTCCTGCTCCTGCTCCTCTTCTGCATCATCTTCCCGTTCGTGTCGCCGTACGACCCGGACACGGTCGACTTCGGGCTGAAGAACCAGACGATGAGCCTCCGTCACCCCTTCGGCACCGACAACTTCGGCCGCGACATGATGACGCGCACCGCTGTCGGCGGCCGCGTCTCGATGGGGATCGGGTTCGGCGCCACGATCGCGATCCTGCTGATCGGCGTCGCCTACGGCTCGATCGCCGGCTTCGTCGGCGGCCGGCTCGACAACGCGATGATGCGCCTGCTCGACACGCTCTACGGCCTGCCGTACCTGCCGTTCGCGATCATCGTCACGGCGATCTTCGGCAACGTCACCTTCTGGACGATGGTCGTCGCGCTCTCGGTCGTGAGCTGGTTCACGACGGCGCGGATCGTCCGCGGCCAGATCATCACCCTGAAGGAGAACGACTACGTCCGCGCGGCCCGCGCCGTCGGCGCGCGCTGGTTCCGGGTGCTCGCGCGGCATCTGCTCCCGAACACGCTCGGCGTCCTGATCATCGCGATCTTCCTGGAGCTGCCGGGCGTGATCCTCGGTGAGGCGATCCTCTCGTTCATCGGGCTCGGGATCAGCCCTCCGGACGCGTCGTGGGGGCAGATGGCGAACGAGGGCCGTGACGCCTACCGGGTCGCGCCGCACATCATCGCGGTCCCCTCGATCGCGATCGCGACCCTGATCCTCTGCGCCAACTTCATCGCGGACGGCCTCCGCGACGCCCTCGACCCACGGACCCGGGAGACCTAGATGCCGCTGCTCGAGGTCAAGGACCTGCGGACGCACTTCTTCACCCGCGAGGGCGTCGTGCGCGCCGTCGACGGGATCTCGTTCGCGGTCGAGGCGGGGAAGACGCTCGGGATCGTGGGCGAGTCCGGCTGCGGCAAGTCCGTGACGGCCCTCTCGATCATGGGCCTGATCCCCCAGCCCCCGGCGAAGATCGTCACGGGCGAGGTGCTCTTCGAGGGCCGCGACCTGACGAAGATCCCCGAGCGGCAGCTCGAGGACCTGCGCGGCCGCGAGATCGCGATGATCTTCCAGGACCCGATGACGTCGCTCAACCCGACGCTGACGATCGGGACGCAGATCACCGAGACGATCCGCCGCCATTACGACGTCCCCAAGGCGCAGGCGCGGAAGAAGGCGATCGAGCTGCTCGAGGAGGTGCAGATCCCGCGCGCGGCCGACCGGCTCGACGACTACCCGCACCGTTTCTCCGGCGGGATGCGCCAGCGCGTGATGATCGCGATCGCGCTCTCGTGCGACCCGAAGCTCCTGATCGCGGACGAGCCGACGACTGCGCTCGACGTGACCGTGCAGGCGTCCGTCCTCGACCTCCTCGACGATCTCCGCCACCAGCACGAGATGGCGATGATCATCATCACCCACGACATGGGCGTCGTCGCCGAGGCCGCGGACGACATCGTCGTCATGTACGCGGGTCAGATCGTGGAGCAGGCGAGCGTGCTCGACCTCTTCGACCGGCCGGAGCACCCCTACACGGAGGCGCTGCTCGGAGCCCTGCCGCAGATCGAGGGCGAGGGGATCCGCGAAGGCCGCCTGACCGCGATCCCCGGCCGGCCGCCCGACCTCAAGAACCCCCCGCCCGCCTGTCGCTTCGCGCCCCGCTGTCCCTACGCGAACGCGAACGACAGCTGCGCGACCGTGATGCCCGAGCTGCGGGAGGTCCGCCCGGGGCACCTCGTCCGGTCCGCCCACCCGGCCTGCGAGCGGCACGGCGACCGGGAGCCGGTGAGCGCATGAGCACGCCCGCCAAGGCACCCCTGCTCGTGGTCAAGGGGCTGGAGAAGCACTTCCCCATTCGGTCTGGACTGCTGTTCGAGCGGACCGTCGACCAGGTCAGGGCCGTCGACGACGTCAGCTTCGAGATCGCCGAGGGCGAGACGCTCGGGCTCGTCGGCGAGTCCGGGTCCGGCAAGTCGACGACCGGTTACTGCGTGATCCAGCTGCTGAAGCCGACCTCGGGCTCGATCGTCTTCGAGGGCAAGGAGCTGACGACGCTCAAGCGTGAGGAGCTGCGGCAGATGCGGCGGGAGATGCAGATCGTCTTCCAGGATCCCTACGCGTCGCTCGACCCGCGGATGACCGTCGGCGACATCGTCGCGGAGCCGCTGGTCGTCCATGGGATCGGGACGAAGAAGGACCGCCGCTCCCGGGTCCGCGAGCTGCTCGACGTCGTCGGCTTCGACCCGAGCTTCACCAACCGCTATCCCCACGAGTTCTCCGGCGGCCAGCGGCAGCGGATCGGGATCGCCCGTGCGCTCGCGCTCAGCCCCAAGCTGATCGTGTGCGACGAGCCGGTCTCCGCGCTCGACGTCTCGATCCAGGCCCAGATCCTCAACCTGCTCAAGGACCTGCAGCGCGACTTCGGGCTCACCTACCTCTTCATCGCCCACGACCTCGCGGTCGTCCGCTCGATGAGCGACCGGATCGCGGTGATGAACCGCGGCAAGCTCGTCGAGGTCGGCCCGGCCGAGGAGGTCTACACGAACCCGAAGGACGAGTACACGCAGGCGCTCCTCTCCGCGGTGCCGGTTCCGGACCCGCGGGCGATGAAGGAGCGCAAGGCGCAGCGCCGGAAGCTCCGGCACGCACTCGCCGAGGGGTAGCCTGAGGCGATGAGGCTGGCGATCGGCGCCGTGCTCGCGTCGGTCGGCGCGTTCGCGCTCTTCTTCCTCCTCGCGGACGGGCCGTCGGCCGGCGCCGGCTGGGAGCAGGTCGCCTCGATGTCGCAGCGGCGCAGCTACATCGCCTCGACGCAGGTGGGGGACGAGATCTACGCCGCCGGCGGGATGGTCGGCGACTCGGGCAGGCCGCTCGCGACGTTCTCGCGCTACGACGCGCGCGCCGACCGCTGGCAGAACCTGCCGGCGCTGCCGGTCGCGACCCGCGCTGCGGCGGCCGCCGCCGTGGACGGCGTCGTCTATGTGATCGGCGGCACGACGAACGAGGGGAACACGGCGGCTGTCTGGGCGTGGGACGGCGAGAGCTGGAGCCCGCGAGCGCCGCTGCCGTCTCCACGCTTCAACCACGCGGCGGTCGCCCTGGACGGCGAGATCTACGTGCTCGGAGGCTTCCGGGAAGGGGTGGAGCTGCGGGAGGTGCTCGTCTACGACCCGCAGGCGGACCGCTGGCGGAGCTCGGCGCCCCTGCCGCGCCCGAACCACGCGTTCGGCGTCGTCGCCTTCCGCGGCGAGCTCTGGACGATCGGCGGCCGGCGCGGGGAGGAGCTCCTGCGTGAGGTCGAGATCTTCGACCCCCGCGGCGGTGGCTGGCGGGCGGGCCCGGCGATGCCGAAGCCGATGGAGCTGCTCGGCGCGGCGGTCGTCGGCGACGAGATCCACGCCGTCTGGGAGTCGACCTACCAGATCCTCGACACGGGGACGGGCGCCTGGCGCGACGGCCCCACCCCCGGTGTGACGCGCCACGCCCTCAAGCTCTTCCACATCGGCAACGCGCTCTACACCGTCGGCGGCTGCACGACGGCGCTCCGGGACAGCCCGATCGTCGAGCGGCGCCGACTGTAAGCGCCCGACGCCGAGCGCAGCCGACTTAGTTGCTCAGAGCAACTATGTCCGGTCGGTCCGGTCGCTAGACGCCGAGGTGGCGGGCGATCACGAGCCGCTGGACCTCGTTCGTGCCCTCGCCGATCTCGAGGATCTTCTGGTCGCGGTAGAGGCGCGAGATCGCGTACTCGTCCATGTAGCCGTAGCCCCCGTGGATCTGGAGCGACCAGTTGACCGCGCGGTTCGAGAGCTCGCCGGTGTAGAGCTTCGCCATCGCGGCCTCGCGGGCGAACGGCCGGCCCTGGTCCTTCAGCCACGCGGCCTTGAGCACGAGCGCCCGGCCCGCCTCGATCTCGGTCGCCAGGTCCGCGAGCATGAACTGGATCGCCTGGAAGCGGGCGATCGGCTTGCCGAACTGACGCCGCTCCTGCGCGTAGTCGAACGCGAGGTCGTAGGCGCCCTGGGCGAGCCCGACCCCCATCGCGGCGACCGAGATCCGGCCGCCGTCCAGGATCTGGAGGAACTGGTGGAAGCCCTGCCCGCGCGGGCCGAGCAGGTGATCCTCGGGCACGCTCACGTCGGCGAACGAGAGCTCGCGCGTGTCGGAGGCCTTCCAGCCGAGCTTCTTCATCGGCTCCGAGATCTCGTAGCCCGGGGTGCCGTTCGGGACGACGATGTTCGAGATCTCGTCCTCGCCGGTCCGGGCCGTGATCGTCACGAGCCCCGTGATCTCGGTGCCGGCGTTCGTGATGAACATCTTCGAGCCGTTGACGATCCAGCTGCCGTCGTGCAGCTCCGCCGTCGTGCGCGTCGCGCCCGCGTCCGAGCCGGCGTCGGGCTCGGTGAGGCCGAAGGCCGCGAGCTTGCGCCCGGAGGCGAGGTCGGGGAGCCACCGCTGCTTCTGCTTCTCGTCGCCGAAGAGGAGGATCGGCATCGTCCCGAGCGAGGTGTGCGCCGCGACCGTGATCGCGACCGACGAGTCGATCCGGGTCAGCTCCTCGACAGCGAGCGCGTAGGAGACCGTGTCGCCGCCGGCGCCGCCGTGCTCCTCGGGGATCGGGAGGCCCATCAGGCCGAGCTCCCCGAGCTCCGCGACGAGCTCGTAGGGGAAGCGCGACTCGCGGTCGAGCTCCTCGGCCACCGGGGCGATCCGGGTGCGGGCGAAGTCCCGCACCGTGTCGCGGATGAGCTCCTGCTCGGGGGTCAGGTCGAGATCCACGCGCGGCGGGGATGCTACCCGCTAGGCTCCACCCCCACGCGTTGAACGACCAGTCAACAAAGGAGAGAGCATGGCTGACAGCGTCAAGGAGTTCTTCGACGGGCTCGGCAGCAAGGTGGACGAGTCGAAGACGGCGGGGATGACCAACTCGTACGCGTTCGACATCGACGGCGCCGGCCAGTGGAAGGTGGACGTCCAGGACGGGAAGGTCGACGTGACCGAGGGCGCCGGCGACGCGGACGTGACGATCACGACGTCGGAGGAGAACTTCCTCGCGATCTCGCGGGGCGAGCTGAACCCGACCACCGCCTACATGACGGGCAAGCTGAAGATCAAGGGCGACATGGGCGCGGCGATGAAGTTGCAGAAGCTCTTCTAGCCTCGTAGGCTCCCGCCCGACAGCGACGTCTGGATCGGGGGTTTCTCGCATGTCCTACTACGGGGTTCTGCTCTTCCTGCACATCACCGCCGCGGTGATCTGGCTCGGCTCGGGCCTGTTCGTGCAGGCGATCATCTTCCGGGCCGAGTCGGTCGGCGACAAGCTGCTCCTGCGGCAGTTCAGCGGCCACTCGGGCTGGATGGCGCAGCGGATCTTCATCCCCGCCTCGCTCTCCGTGCTCGTGCTCGGGATCCTGCTCACGATCGACGGTCCCTGGGGCTTCGGCGACCTCTGGATCGTGCTCGCCCTGATCGGCTACGCCGCCTCGTTCCTGACGGGGATCGGCTTCATCGAGCCGGAGGGGAAGCGAATCCACGCCGCGATCGAGCAGCACGGCCCCGACTCGGCCGAGGCAGCGTTCCACGTCCGCCGCATCAACGTCGTCTCGCGGATGGAGCTCGCCATCCTCTACCTCGTCGTCTGGACGATGGCGCTCAAGCCCTCGGGTGAGGACACCGCCGCGCTCGTCGTCGCCGGTGTCGTGCTGGCCGCGGCGCTCGTGTGGGGCGTCCCGAAGCTGCGGGGCTCGGCCCCGCGCGAGCTGCCCGCGAGCGTCCCGGCGGACTAGCTAGGAGCCTCGAGCTCGACGAGGAGGGCGCCGCCGGGGACGCGCGCGCCCTCCTCGACGTGGACCGCCTTGACCGTGCCCTCGTAGGGCGCGGTCACGGGCGTCTCCATCTTCATCGCCTCGAGCACGACGAGCGGCTGGCCCGGCGCGACGGCGTCCCCGGCGGCGACGAGGACCCGGATCACGGTGCCCGGCATCAGGGCGGTCAGCTCGCTGCGGGAGCCCGCGGCGGCCCGCGCATGGGCGTCGTCGTCGACGTCCGGTGGCGGCGCGACGGCGGCGGGCGGCAGGTTGAGCCGCCAGGGGCCGCGCCAGGCCGCCTCGGGCAGGCGGACCGGCGGCTCGGAGAGCGGCGGGTGCTCGGTCAGGAACGCGGTCGTCGTCTCGCCCGCCCGCAGGGCCGGATGAGCGACGAGCCAGCGGAGGAAGGGGAGGTTCGTGACGACGCCGCCGACCTCCGTCGCGGCCAGCGCGTCGGCGAGGCGAGCGAGAGCCTCGTCGCGCGTTGGGCCGTGGGCGATCAGCTTCGCGATCATCGGGTCGTAGCCGAGGCCGATCTCGTCGCCCTCGGCGACCCCCGCCTCGACGCGGATCCCCGCCGGCAACCGGAGGCGCTCGACGGTGCCGGCCTGGGGGAGGAACGTGCGCGGATCCTCGGCGTAGAGACGAACCTCGACGGCATGGCCCGACGGGGGAGTGGCGGTCCCGGCGCCGAGCGGCTCTCCCTCCGCGATCCGGATCTGCTCCGCGACCAGGTCGACGCCGGTGACGAGCTCGGTCACCGGGTGCTCGACCTGGATCCGGCCGTTCAGCTCGAGGAACCAGAACTCGCGGCCGGCGAGCATGAACTCGGCGGTGCCGGCGCTCGTGTACCCGATCGCGCGGGCGAAGGCGACCGCGGCCGCGCTCATCGCCGCCCGCAGCTCGGGGTCGAGGGCGGGGGAGGGCGACTCCTCCAGCACCTTCTGGTGGCGCCGCTGCACCGAGCAGTCCCGTTCGCCGAGCGAGACGATCGTCCCGTGCGTGTCGCCGAGGAGCTGGATCTCGACGTGCCGGGGCCGCTCGACGTAGCGCTCGCAGAAGACGGTCCCGTCCCCGAACGCCGCCTCGGCCTCGCGGCTCGCTGCGGCGAGCGCGTCCTCGAGCTCGGCGGCAGCGTGGACGACGCGCATCCCGCGCCCGCCCCCGCCCGCGGCTGCCTTGACGAGGAGGGGGTAGCCGAGCTCGGCGGGCTCTCCGGTCGGCACGACGGGCACGCCGGCCTCGCGGGCGATCCGCTTCGCAGCCAGCTTGTCGCCGCCGGCGCGGAGCGCGGCCGGCGACGGCCCGACCCAGGTGAGCCCGGCGGCCTCGACCGCCTCCGCGAGCTCGGCGCTCTCGGCGAGGAACCCGTACCCGGGGTGGATCGCGTCCGCGCCGGTCTCCCGCGCCGCGCGGACGTGCTCGGCGGCTTCCAGGTAGCTCGCGACGTCGACGGTCTCGTCGGCCGAACGAGCGTGGAGCGAGCCGCGGTCGTCAGGGGCGACGACGGCGACGGTCGCGATCCCGAGCTCGCCGCAGGTGCGGAAGATCCGCAGCGCGATCTCGCCGCGGTTCGCCACCAGAAGCTTCCGGATCGCCATCGGATGGGGATCGTAGAGCCCTGCTAACCTCCCCCGCCGATGCGGCGGCTCCTCGTGCTCCTCGCCCTGGCTCTTCTGTGGGCCGCTCCCGCCTCCGCCGGGACGACCTTCGTGATCGACGGGCGCGGCTGGGGGCACGGGATCGGAATGAGCCAGTACGGCGCGCGCGGCTACGCGCAGGCCGGTTGGGGCTACGCACGGATCCTCGCGCACTACTACCGCGGCACGCGGCTCCAGGTCGTGCCCGCCCGCGACGTTCGCGTCCTCCTCGCCGAGGGCCGGGCGAGCGTCCGGATCTCCTCGGCGAAGCCGTTCCGGGTCGTCGACGCGACGGGGAAGAAGCGGCGCCTCCGGAGCGGGAAGACGGTCACGGCCGCCGGGCCGCTCCTGCGCGGCCTGAAGGGGCCGCTGCGGTTCGAGGCCGGTGCGACGCCGCTCTTGCTCGACGGGGCGGCATATCGCGGCGCGCTGCTCGTGCACCGCACAGGCGCCCGGCTTTCCGTCGTCAACAGGCTCCCGCTCGACCGCTACCTGCGCGGCGTCGTCCCGTGGGAGATGCCGGACGACTGGCATCCGGAGGCGCTGCGCGCGCAGGCCGTGGTCGCCCGCTCGTACGCGCTCGCGACGCTGAAGCCCGGCAAGACCTTCGACCTCTACGCCGACACGCGCAGCCAGGTCTACGGTGGGATCGCCGCGGAGTCGACGACGACGAACAGGGCGCTCGGCGCGACCGCGGGCCAGGTTCTCACCTGGCAGGGGCGCGTCGCGACGACCTTCTACCACTCGACCTCGGGCGGCCGCACCGCGGGGGTGACCGAGGTCTGGCCGAAGGCGAAGGCGGTGCCATACCTCACCTCCGTCCCCGATCCGTACGACAGGCTCTCGAAGCATCACCGGTGGCCCGCGCTCGTGCTCACGCCCGCGCAACTCTCGGCCCGGCTGGGGACGCGCGGCGTGCGCGACCTCGTGATCGAGCGAGGCCCGTCCGGCCGGGCCGTGGAGGTCGATGTCGACGCGAGCGCGGGCAGGAAGCGGATCGAGGCGCAGGACTTCCGCGAGACCCTCGGCCTCCGTTCGACGTGGTTCGCGGTGCGAGTGCTTCATCTCAGCGCCGCCCGAGCGAAGGGCGCGCCGAAGCAGGTCGACCTGAGCGGGTTCGTCCGGGGACTCACGCCCGTCCGGCTCGAGCAGCAGATCGCCGGCGGCGCCTGGACGAAGGTGCGCCGGATCCGGCTTGCCGCCGACGGGCGCTTCACGGTCGCGGTCGAGCCGCGCCGGACGACGAGCTACCGGCTGCGGACGCCCGAGGCCTCCGGCGCGCTCGTGACCGTCAGCCGCTGACGGCCTTACACGACCCTGACCTGCACTAACACGACCCACACACGGGGCTGTCTACGGTGGGCGCATGGCTCGAATCGCATTCCTGGCCGCGCTCGCGGCCGCCGTCCTCTCCGTCCTCGCCGGCCCGGCCGAGGCCTCGCCGTCCGTCCGCTACGGGATCCAGGACGACGCCTGGCTCCGCTACGGGAACGGCACCCTCGACGACCGCGTCGCCACCCTCGACCGGCTCGGCGTCGACCTCGTCCGCTTCACGCTCCACTGGGATCGAGATCGAGCCGGCCCGCGGGAAGCGGGACTGGAGCAGCGCCGATCCGGTCCTGAACGCGCTCCGCGCCCGCGGGATCCGTGCCGTCGTCACCCTCTACGGCACGCCGCGCTGGGCGAACGGCGGCCGCTCACCGAACTGGGCGCCGTCGTCGGGATCGTCGTTCGCGGCCTTCGCCGCCGCCGCTGCCGCGCGTTACGTCTGGGTCAAGGACTGGCTCGTCTGGAACGAGCCGAATCAGCGGCGTTGGCTGCGGCCGACGACGCCTCGCACCTACGTCTCGAAGCTGCTCAACCCCGCCTACGCGGCGATCCACCGCGTCAGCGGCGGCACCCGCGTCGGCGGTGGCGTCACGGCCCCGCGCGGCTCCACCGGCGGTGTCTCCCCGGTCGACTGGATCCGGGGGATGCGGAGCGCCGGCGCGAAGCTGGACGCGTACGCGCACAACCCGTATCCGCTCACCCGCTTCCAGACCCCGAGCTCGGGCGAGTGCGGCCACTGCAAGACGATCACGATGGCCTCCCTCGAGCGGCTCCAGCGCGAGGTCAAGCGGGCGTGGGGCTCGGGCAAGCGGATCTGGCTGACCGAGTACGGCTACCAGACCAACCCGCCCGACCGCGGGCTCGGCGTCTCGCCGGCCCTGCAGGCCCGCTACGTCGGCGAGGCCGCCCACCGGGTCTTCAAGGCCCGCAACGTCGACATGCTCGTCCACTACCTCTACCGCGACGAGCCCGACGTCGGTGGCTGGCAGAGCGGGCTGCTGACCGTCCGGGGCGGGGCGAAGCCGGCCCGCCGTGCCTTCATGGTGGCGGCCGCGCAGGCCTACCGGATCGGCAGCACCACGGCGGTGTGGGGCCACGTCCGGCCAGGTGAGGGGCGGCAGTACTACATCCTCCAGCAGCTCCGGAAAGGGACGTGGCGGAACGTGAACGGCGCCTACCGCACGACGAAGAACGGCTACCTCTACCGCTACGTCCGCGCCGGCAAGGGCTCCAAGCTGCGGATCCTGCACACGCCGACCCGCACGTACAGCCCGGTCCTCCTCGTCCGCTAGCGAGACCAGTCCGGCCGGCGGCGCTCCAGGAACGCCTTCAGGCCCTCCTGGCCCTCGTCGCTCGTCCGCCGCTCAGCGATCCGGCGCGACGTCTCGGGGCCGTCCGGCCGGTCGAGCACGAGCCGCTTCGCGTGCCGCGCCGCCCGAGGGCCGGCGCTCCGGACCTCGGCGAGGATCCGCTCGACGGCTCCGTCGAGGTCGGCGTCGACCTCGTGGACGAGCCCGAGACGGAGTGCGGTCGCGGCGTCGAAGCGCTCCCCGGTGACGAAGTAGCGGCGCGCCGCGCTCGGGCCGATCTTGGCCAGCGCATAAGGCGAGATCACGGCCGGGACGATCCCGAGCTTGACCTCGGAGAAGGCGAAGACGGTCTTCGGGTGCGCGATCGCGATGTCCGCGCAGGCGACGAGCCCGGCGCCGCCGCCGAGCGCGTGCCCCTGGACCCGGGCGAGCACGGGGGCGGGGCAGCGGTCGATCGCGTCGAGCATCCCCCGGAGGGCGTTCGCGTCGGCCACGTTCGCGTCGTAGTCGAGGTCGACCGACGCGCGCATCCACTCGACGTCCGCGCCGGCGCAGAAGCTCGGCCCGTCGCCCGCGAGCAGCACCGCCCGGGACTTGCCCACGTCGACGAACGCCTCCGAGAGCTCGGCGATCAGGGCCGCGTCGAACGCGTTCCGGGTCTCGGGCCGCGCCAGCGTCAGCCGGAGCAGGTCGCCGTCGCGTTCGATCCGGAGCGCGCTCACGCCCGGCAGCTTAGAGTCGTCTCATGCTTCGGGGAGCACTGGCAGCGGCGGTGACGCCACTTCGCGATCGCGCGCTCGACGAGGGCGCCTTCCGGCCGTACGCCGATTTCCTCGCCGGGGCGGGCCTGGACGGGATCCTGGCGCTCGGGACGACGGGGGAGGGCGTGCTCTTCCGGCCGGAGGAGCGCCGCCGGGTCGTCGAGCTCTACGTCGCCGCCGCAGCCGGCCGCCTCCAGGTCGCCGCCCACTGCGGCGCCCAGACGACCCGCGACACGGTCGAGCTCGCCGCGCACGCCGCCGAGGCCGGGGCCGACGCCGTCGCGGTGATCGGGCCGCCGTACTTCCCGCTCGACGACGCGGCGCTGCTCGCGCACTTCGCCGCCGCTGCCGCCGCCTGCGCGCCGCTGCCCTTCTACGTCTACGAGTTCGAGCGCGCAAGCGGCTACGCCGTGCCGGTGCACGTGCTCGGCGACCTGCGTGAGCGGTCCGAGAACTTCGCGGGGCTGAAGGTCTCGGACGCGCCGTTCGAGCGCTTCTCGCCCTACCTGCTCGACGGTCTCGACGTCTTCGTGGGGCCGGAGGCGCTGATCGCCCGCGGACTCGAGGCGGGCGCCGTGGGTGCCGTCTCGGCGCTCGCGTCGGCGTTCCCCGAGCAGGTCGTGGCCGGCGTACGCTCCCCGTCCGCGGAGTCGTCGGCTGCGCTGGGCGAGCTGCGAGCGGCGATCGAGCGCTTCCCCCGGCACGCGGCCCTCAAGTGCGTCCTCGCCGCGAAGGGAGTGCCGGTGCAGGAGGAGGTTCGGGCGCCGCTGCGCGGGCTGACCGAGGCGGAGCGGTCGGAGCTGCTCGGATGGCTCGAGTCGTCGTAGCCGGAGCGGGCGCGATCGGCGCCTCGATCGCCTACCACCTCGCGCTCGCCGGGGCGGACGACGTCGTCCTCGCCGACACCGGCGAGATCGCGGGGCGGGCGACGGGCAGGGCGATGGGCGGCGTGCGCCAGCAGTTCACGACCGAGGCCGAGGTGAGGCTCGCCCAGGAGAGCGTCCGGCTCTTCGAGGAGCTCGGCGCGCCCCTCTTCGAGGCGGTCGGCTATCTCTTCCTGGCGACGACGGAGGCCGGTGCGGCCGAGCTGGTCGCGCGGGTGGAGGTGCAGCGCGAGCTCGGCGTCCCCGTCGAGCCGATCGAGGCGGCGACGATCGAGGGCCTGCGCTCGGACGACGTGCGCGCCGCGGTGATCTGCCGTGCGGACGGGATCGCCGACCCCGTGGGCGTGACGCGTGAGCTCGTCCGGCGCGCGGCCGAGCGTGGCGTGGAGGTGCGGGAGCGGACGGACGCGCTCGCGCTCGACGCGGACGTGCTCGTGATCGCCTGTGGCGCCGCGTCCGCGGAGGTCGCGGCCGGCCGGGGCGTCGCGCTCCCCGTGCGCCCGCTCGTCCGGCAGCTCGCGGAGGTCGGCCCGGTCGAAGGGATCCCGGGAGACCTGCCGATGGTCGTGGAGGAGAGCGGTTTCCACTTCCGCGCCGCGGGATCGTCGCTCCGGCTCGCGATGGGGGAGCCGGAGCTGCGCTGGGACGGCCCGGAGGAGGTGCGTCTCGACCTCGTCGAGGACTGGCGGCGGCGCCTCGCGCATCGCTACCCGGCCGCGGCGGGCGCGCCGGTGACGCGGGCGTGGGCCGGCTTCTACGACATGACTCCCGACGCGCATCCGATCATCGGCCTCGTCGGCGAGGGCGTCTACGCGGCCTGCGGGTTCTCGGGTCACGGGTTCATGCAATCGCCCGCAGTGGGTGCTGCGGTCGCTGCTGAGCTGCTGGGGGAAGCGCCGGCCCTCGACCTCTCCGCCTACCGGCTCGACCGCTTCTCGGGGGACGTGCTCTTCCCGGAGTCGCTCGTCCTCTAGCTCTCGAAGGCGAGCCCGCGCCGCGAGAGCTCGTGCGTCTCGTATCGGCCCTCGATCGACGCCTCGAGGTCGAAGATCTCGACGAGGTCGGGGGCCTTCCCGATCAGCTCGCCCGCCCGACTCGGCAGCTCCTGTTCGGCGGCCTCGATCGACTCGAAGAAGTAGACCGCCCCCCAGCGCTCCCCGGCGGCGTCGGAGATCCAGGCCTTGAACCGGAGCCCCTCGACGTCCTCGAACGCATCCACGGACTCGTCGTGGAGGTAGCGCCGGAGCTCCTCGATCGTGGTGTGCGAGTCGGCAAGGGTCCAGAGGACGAGTCGGATCACCATGCGGCGCAGCCTAACCGCTCCGACCTCCTTGCAAGACAGCCAACGTGCTCTACCGGTGCCAGACACGGTGCCAGGCTCGGTGCCAGAGACGGTGCCAGAGACGGTGCCAGACACGGTGCCAGGCTCGTGTGCGTGCCCACACCAGGGAGACATGGCGCTCCGAGACCTGTCTCGGTCGGGCGCCGTCGGGGCTCAGCGGGGGAAGGAGTCGACGAAGTCTCTGGTCACGGGAACGTCCAGCCGCTCGGAGTAGGTGACGCCCGCGCAGTTCGGGTTGATCCCGAACGAGTTGATCGCGAGCAGCGTCGTTCCCAGCAGGTTGGGCCCGCCCGAGTCCCCGAAGCACGCGCCCCCGGAGCTCGCGGAGAGCTTGAGGAACTGCGAGGCGAGCACGCCGTTCCCGGGGCTGAGCAGCTGGACGGCGTTGTAGCGCTGGCCGAACTCGTCGACGACGTCCTTCGCACGCTCGCGGATCCCGTAGCCGACGGTGGTCACGGGCGTCTTCGCCGCCAGTCGGTCGGCGAGGCCGAGCGCCGGGAGCTGCGCATACGGCCCGGGCAGCGCCGTGCCGGTGACGACGACCGCGACGTCGTTCGTGTCGAGGCCGGGGACGCCGGGGGCGCAGCCGGCGCACCAGCCGGGGTGGGGGACGAACGTGCCGGAGATCCAGTCCGCCGGCCCGGCCGTGCGGGCGTTCTCCGCGAAGGTGATCCGCACCGGGAAGCCCGGAGGGAAGCAATGCGCGGCGGTCACGAAACGGTGCTCCGAGATCGCGGTGCCACTGCAGGTCGGACTGGGGCCAGGGGCCGCAGACCGGACGAAGCCGACGTACGGGTGTGCTCCACCGTCCGGCTGGCCGCCGAGAACGGCGAAGGCGGGCGTGACGCAGACTGCGAATGCGACCGCCGCAGTGAGCAGCATTCGTCTCATGATCGTTCCCCTTTTCTTGTGTTTGCCGCTGCTATACAGCTTGCCAGCGCCGGGTCCTGGGCGGCATCCCCCGAACGGGCGACGCCGGAGCGCCCAGCAGACGGCCCGGTCAGACGGCTCGTCAGGCGGCTTCGAGCTTCGCCAGCAGGGCCTTCAGGCTGCGGAGGACGTCGCCGCCGGCTTCCTCGGGCAGCCGCTCGACGATGAAGGTGGCTGGCGTACCACGTCGGCCAGTCGTCGTCTCACGGTCACGCCTGCCTCCTCACATGCGGAAGATCCCGAACGTCGATTCCGGGATCGGCGCGTTCAGCGCGGCGGAGAGCCCGAGCGCGAGCACCCGCCGCGTGTCGAGCGGGTCGATGATCCCGTCGTCCCAGAGCCGCGCGGTCGAGTGGTACGGGTTCCCCTCCGCCTCGTACTTCGCCCGGATCTCGTCGGGATCGGCGTCGCCGACCATCGAGAGCACCGTCGCGGCCTGCTCGCCGCCCATCACCGAGATCCGTGCGTTCGGCCACATCCAGAGCTGCCGCGGCTCGTAGGCGCGGCCGCACATCGCGTAGTTGCCGGCGCCGAACGAGCCGCCGGTGACGACGGTGAACTTGGGCACGTCGGCGCACGCGACCGCCATCACGAGCTTGGCGCCGTCGCGCGCGATCCCGCCCTCCTCGTACTCCTTGCCGACCATGAAGCCGGTGATGTTCTGGAGGAACACGAGCGGAACCCGCCTCTTCGCCGCCAGCTCGATGAAGTGGGCGCCCTTCTGAGCCGACTCGGCGAAGAGGACGCCCTGGTTCGCGAGGATCGCGACCGGCATCCCCTCGATCCGGGCGAAGCCGCAGACGAGAGTCTCGCCGTAGAGCGCCTTGAACTCCGAGAGGCGGGAGCCGTCCACGATCCGCGCGATCACCTCGCGCGCGTCGAGCTCGTGCTTGAAGTCCTCGGGGACGAGCCCGTAGAGGTCGGCCGGGTCGAGGGCGGGCGCCTCCGGGGGCGCGAGCTCCCACGGCGGCGCCGGCTTCGACCCGTGCAGCGTCCGGACGATCTGCCGCGCGAGCGCGAGCGCGTGCTCGTCGGAGGTGGCGTAGTGGTCGGCGACGCCGGAACGCCGCGCGTGCACGTCGGCCCCGCCGAGCTCCTCCGCCGTCACGTCCTGGCCGGTCGCGGCCTTCACGAGCGGCGGCCCGCCGATGAAGATCGTTCCCGTCCCCTGCACGATCACCGTCTCGTCGCTCATCGCCGGGACGTAGGCGCCGCCGGCGGTGCAGGAGCCCATCACGACCGCGATCTGCGGGATCCCCTCCGCGGACATCCGCGCCTGGTTGAAGAAGATCCGGCCGAAGTGGTCGCGGTCGGGGAAGACCTCGTCCTGGAGCGGCAGGAACGCGCCGCCCGAGTCGACGAGATAGATGCACGGGAGCCGGTTCTGGCGCGGCGACTTCCTGGGCGCGGAGGTGCTTCTTGACCGTGAGGGGGAAGTAGGAGCCGCCCTTGACCGTGGCGTCGTTCGCGACCACGACGCACTCGCGGCCCTCGACGACGCCGATCCCGGTCACGATCCCGGCCGCTGGCGCCGCGTTGTCGTAGTGCTCCCAGGCCGCGAGGGCGTTCAGCTCGAGGAAGGCCGTGCCGGGGTCGAGCAGCCGGTCGATCCGCTCCCGCGCGGGCAGCTTGCCGCGTGAGCGGTGCCGCTCGAGAGCCTGCTCGCCGCCGCCGCGCGGCCACCCGGGCGCGTGCGCTCGCGCAGCTCGGCGACGAGCTCCTCCATGCGGGCCGACCGGCGTGCGAAGGTCTCGTCCCGCTCGACCCGGGAGCTCAGGAGCGCCATGACCAGAGCCTACCGCGCCTGCCGGGCCGCTACCTTCGACGGGTGTTCTGCCTCGTTCCCGGGCTCGGCGTCGGCCAGCGCTACTTCGACCCGCTCGCAGCACTCCTCGACGGGCCCGTGCTCCGTCCGGACGAACGCGAGCAGCTTCCGGTTCCCGAGCTCGGCCGGAGGCTCGCGGCGGCGCTGCCCGGGCCGGCGACGCTCGTCGCCAACTCGTTCGGGTGCCAGGTGGCGACGGAGGCGGCGCTGCAGCGGCCGGAGCTCGTCTCGGCGCTCGTCCTGATCGGCCCGACGGTCGAGCCCGACGCGCACAGCGCGCTCCGCCACGTCGGCCGCCTGCTCCGCGACGCGCCCTTCGAGCCGCCGTCGCTCACCCTGATCGCCGTCGCCGCCTACTTCCGGTACGGCCCGCTCGCGCTCGTGCGCCAGGCCAGGCACGCGCTGGAGGACCGGATCGAGGAGCGTCTGCCGCTGCTCGATCTCCCCGCGCTCGTGCTCAGGGGCGAGCGCGATCCCTTCTGCCCGGCCGCCTGGGGGGCGCGGGCGGCGGCGCTCCTCCCTCAGGGCAGGCTGGTCACACTGCCGGGCGCCCATGCCGTCCACTACTCGCACCCACGCGAGGTGGCGGCGGAGATCAGGGCTCTGCGCGAAGGAATGCGAGCAGCTCGCGGCTGAGCTCCGCCGGTGTGTCGGTCATCGGCACGTGCCCGGCGGCTTCGATCACGTGCACCCGCGCGCCCGGGATCGGCCGGGCCAGCTCGTGCCCGTGCCAGGCGGGGATCAGGGCGTCCCGCCCGCCCATGAGCACGAGGGTCGGCACGCGGACGTTCGGGAGGTCGGTCGAGAGGTCGGCCGCGACGACGGCGAGCGCCGCCGAGCCGATCGCGACCGGGCCTGCTCGGACGGCGTCGCGGGCGAGCAGGGCCAGGAACGCCGGGCGGCTGCGCAGGAGCGCCTGCGCGAGCGGGACCGCCGAGCCTGTGATGCCCCGGCCCGGCACGCCCGCGGGGGTGACGAGTGCGAGCCGGGAGACGAGCTCGGGGTGCCGGGCGGCGAGGCGCGCGCACAGCAGCCCGCCCAGCGAGTGGCCGACGTACGCGGCCGGCCC
The DNA here is from genome assembly GCA_963846665.1 of uncultured Gaiellaceae bacterium. GTDB lineage: Bacteria > Actinomycetota > Thermoleophilia > Gaiellales > Gaiellaceae > Gaiellasilicea. The sequence continues at coordinate 921,196 of CAWJWW010000002.1, read as the reverse complement.
GATCTCAGCCGCCTCGGCCCACGACACGAGCCACGCGAGCGTCGCGTCGAGGTCGACGCGATGGGGCCGTGGCAGCTCGCCGAAGCCCGGCAGGTCGATCAGGTGGACGGTGTGCTCCGCCGCGAGGTCCGCCAGGACGGGGCGCCACCAGCGCCACGAGCCGGCCACACCGTGGACGAGCACGACCGGTGGCCCCGAGCCGGTGCTCCGCCAGCGGAGCGAGCGACCGTCGGCGAGAACGCTGCGGGGAAGCACGGTGGGTGCGCTCGGCGCGGCCATTCTCTGGGAGCAAGGGTAAAGGCAGCTCGGCTCCGAGCCGATAACCGCTGCGTGCGGCGGGATCTCTTCGTTCCGGTCTTCGCTGCGGGCGGCGCTCTTGCGATCTTCCCGCCGGCGGCGCTCCATTTCTGGGGCGGCCAGCAGGTTGCGCTCTCGAGCACCTTCCACTTCTGGGCGGTCGGGGCGAGCTCGCTCGTCGCGACGGTCGCCGGCTTCGCCCTCGCGTGGGCAGGCAAGCGCCGCGACGATGCGCGGCCCGCCCTCGTTGGGACGGCGTTTACCGTCATGGCCTCGCTCCTCGTCGTGCACGGCCTCGCGAGCCCCGGTGTGCTCACCGGGATGAACGGCGTCGTCGCCCTGACCGGTGCTGCGACCCTGCCGGCAGGTGGCGCGATCCTCGCGCTCGCTGCGTTCCCGAGCGTCCGAGCACGCCGGAACCTCGACTGGATCATCTGGCTGCAGGCGGCGCTGATGGCGGTGGTGATCGCGCTTGGGGTGATCGCGCTCGCGGTGCCGTCGCTCGTGCCCTCGGTGCCGGCGCCGAGCAGCCCCGCCGCGCTCGCACTGCTCGCGGCGGGCTTCGCGTTCTACGCGCTGATCGGTCTCCGTGCGCTCCGCACGGTGCTCCTGGCCCGGCGCGCGGCCGACGTCGTCGTGCTCGTCGGGATCGTCTGGCTGGCGGGCGCGCTCGTTCCCGCGCTGACGCAGACATATCTCGAGCTCGGTTGGTGGGTCGGCCACGGCCTCGAGGTGGCCGGGATCCTGCTCGTCGCCACGCCCGTCGCGCTCGACCTGCTCCGGAGCGCGCCGTCGCGTCCGCTCGCGGGGGATCTCCGCGGGGCGGACCTCGTCGCTGCCGAGGAGGCGTACCTCGGCTCGCAGGTCGGCACGCTGACCCGGCTGCTCGCAGAGAAGGACACCTACACGGAGGGGCACACCCGCCGGGTCGCGCTGCTCGCCGTGCGGGTGGGCGAGGATCTGGGGCTCTCGCCGGCCAGGCTGAGAGAGCTCGCGATCGGCGGCCTGCTCCACGACATCGGCAAGCTCTCCGTCCCCGACGCGATCCTGAAGAAGCCGGGTGCGCTCGCGGACGAGGAGTTCGAGATCGTCCGGCGCCATCCCGTTCGGGGCGAGTCGCTGCTCCGGAGCCTCGGGTTCTCCGAGCGGGTGCGGCGGCTCGTCCGCGACCATCACGAGCGGCTCGACGGCAGCGGCTACCCGCACGGCGCGGGCGCCGCCGAGCTCCCGCTCGAGACCCGTGTTCTCGCCACCTGCGACGTCTATGACGCCCTTCGCTCCCGCCGGGTCTACCGGGATGCGTGGGATCACGAGCGTGCGCTCGAGCTGCTCCGCTCCGAGACGGGCACGGCGTTCGACCTCCGCTGCGTCGAGGCCCTCGAGCGCGTCCTCGCACGCGACCTCGCCCCGAGCCGCACCCCCATCCCCGCCGCAGTCTGACTCTCCGCCAGAACGGCACATGAGCGGATATTCGGCTCGGGCTGTGAGCCGGGCGGCGGAGCCGCCCCTTTAGGGATTTTGCGCGCGGTGGGCAACCGCGGGAGCGGATGCCCACCGCTTGCGCCATGAACAGGGGCGACAGGGCTCGAACCTGCGACCTACGGTTTTGGAGACCGCCGCTCTACCAACTGAGCTACGCCCCTGTGTCGCCCGGATTGTACTCGCGGTCCCCGGCGGCGAGTAGGCTCGCTTCGTGCAGCAACGCCATGCTCTCGGCGCCCTCTTCGTCGTGATCGCGGCGGTCTTCGGGCTGATCGCTATCGCCTCGGCGCGGGCGGGTCAGTGGGTGATCGCGGTGGCTGCGCTCGCGCTCGCTCTGTGGATGGGATCGACGGCGTTGCGGGCGCTCGGACGCAGGCGCGCGAGAAGCTAGAAGAAATCAGGCTCGCACGGCGTATTCTCTCTCCGTGGCCGTGAACGCGGAAGACACCGGTGCCTTGTGGCAGGAGTACCAGAAGTCCCGAGACCGGGCGATTCGCGACCGTCTGATCCTGACGTACGCGCCGCTCGTCAAGTTCGTGGCGGGCCGGCTCGGCAGCGGTCTGCCGGCGCACGTGGACGAGGGAGACCTCGTCTCCTACGGCCTGCTCGGCCTGATCGGGGCGATCGAGCGCTACGACCCGGGCCGCGAGATCAAGTTCGAGACCTACGCGATCGCGCGGATCAAGGGCGCGATCATCGACGAGCTGCGGGCGCTCGACTGGGTGCCCCGCTCGGTGCGGGCGCGCGCCCGCGACATCGAGCGCGCGATCGCCGAGCTGGAGAAGAAGCTGCACCGCGCGCCGACCGACGAGGAGATCGCCGCGAAGCTCGGGCTGTCGACGGACGACCTCGACGCGAGCCTGACGGAGATCTCCCGGTCCTCGATCGCGGCCCTCGACGAGCTCTGGACGGTCTCGGACGGCGGCGACCAGGTGGCGCTCCTCGACACGATCGAGGACACGACGGGGCCGGAGCCGCAGCTGGCGCTCGCCCAGACGGAGATGCGCGAGGCTCTCGGCGAGGCGATCGCCCGGCTGCCGGAGCGGGAGAAGCTCGTGGTCACCCTCTACTACTACGAGGAGCTGACCCTGCGCGAGATCGGCGAGGTGCTCGGGGTGACCGAGTCCCGCGTCTCCCAGCTGCACACGAAGGCGATCCTCCGCCTGAAGGCACGTCTCGGCGGCGCGCCCGCCCGTGCGCCGATCTCCTGAGAGGAGTAGGGTCGGCGCTTCCTCAGTCGTCGAAAGGCGGTTTCGAGATGGGCTACGACACACTGGCAGCGACGCTCGACGGAGACCTGGTTCGTCCGGGTGACGAGCGCTACGACGAGGCCCGCGCGGTCTTCAACGCGATGGTCGACAGGCGCCCCGCCGCGATCGCGCTCTGCGCGAGCGTCGAGGACGTCCGGCGCTGCGTCGGCTGGGCCCGCGACAGCGGCACGGAGCTCGCAGTGCGGGCCGGCGGCCACTCGGTGGCGGGGATGTGCCTGTGCGACGACGGCCTCGTGATCGACGTCCGCGGCCTGAACGACGTCACGGTCGACGCGGGCGCGCGTCGGGCGCGCGTCGGCGCCGGTGCGACGTGGGCCGATGTCGACGCGGCGACCCAGGCGCACGGCCTCGCCACCACGGGCGGCCGGGTCTCGACGACGGGCGTGGCGGGGTTGACCCTCGGCGGCGGCTCCGGCTGGCTCGAGCGGTCCTACGGGCTCGCCTGCGACAGCCTCGTCGGCGCGGACGTCGTGCTGGCCTCCGGCGAGCTCGTCCACGCCGGCGACGGCGAGCACCAGGACCTGCTCTGGGCGCTGCGTGGCGGCGGCGGCAACTTCGGGGTCGTGACGGCGCTGGAGCTCGAGCTCCATCCGGTCGGCCCGATGGTCTTCGGCGGCCTCGCTGCCTACGACCCGGTGCACGCCCGCGCGCTCGGCGCCGCGTTCCGTGACTTCCACTCACCCGGCCCCGACGAGGCGGGCCTCGTCTTCGGCTACGTCAACGCCCCGTCGGAGGAGTTCATCCCGGAGGAGTGGCGCGGGCGCCTCGTCGTCGTCACCGGTGGGATGTGGAACGGGCCCGTCGCCGAGGGGGAGGAGGCGCTCCGCCCGCTGCGCGAGGTGGCCGAGCCGATCGCCGACCTCTACGGCGAGCTCCCCTACGCGGGGCTGCAGCAGATGATCGACGACCCGCCGGGGAAGCGGAACTGGTGGACGGCGGACTACCTCGACGACCTCCCGGACGAGGCTCTCGAGGCGTTCATCGCCTACGGGGAGCAGATGCCCCTCAGCTTCACCCAGCTGCTGCTCGTGCCGTGGGGCGGGGCCGTGGCTCGCGCAGAGGGCTCCGCGCTCGCCAAGCGGGACGCCCAGTGGGTGCTGCACCCGTTCTGCGTCTGGGACGGGGCGGAGCGGGACGACGAGCACATCTCGTGGGGCAAGGCGAGCCGCGACGTCTTCTCGGCGTGGCGGAACGGTGGCGTCTACCTCAACTTCGTCGGTGACGAGGGCGAGGACCGCATCCGCGCCGCGTTCGGGGAGTCGTACGACCGGCTCGTGGGCGTGAAGAATCGTTACGACCCGGGCAACCTCTTCCGCGGCAACCAGAACATCGTCCCGAGCGAGGTGGTCGCCCGCTAGCGCGGCCACGTCCCGAACGCCTCAGGTCCACACCCCGGGGACAGTCCCCGCGGCGGGGACCTGAGGCGTTTCGGGCCTGGTCGAAACGGATGCCACGAGGGGGTTAGGATTCGCGTCCCGACCCAGACAGCCGAGGAGGATGGACGCCCATGCCAGCTCTCGAGCCCGGAAAGCTCCGCAACGTCGCAGTCGTCGGCCACCGCGGCACCGGCAAGACGTCGCTGGTCGAAGCCCTGCTCTTCCAGGCGGGAGAGCTGAACCGGCTCGGGACGATCGACGCCGGCACGACGGCGGCCGACTGGGACGACGACGAGCAGAGCCGGAAGATGTCGATCTCGCTGGCCCTGACCCACTGCGACTGGCAGGGCCGGAAGCTGAACCTGGTCGACGTCCCGGGAGACCCGGGCTTCCAGGGCGAGGCTCGCTGCGCGCTCCGCGTGGTCGAGGGCGCGCTCGTCGTCGTCAGCGGCGTGATGGGGGTCGAGGTCGGGACGGCGCGGGTCTGGCAGCGAGCCGAAGAGCTCGGGCTCTCGCGCCTCCTCTTCGTGAACATGCTCGACCGCGAGCGCGCCGACTTCTTCCGGGCGCTCGGGCAGCTCCAGAGCCAGCTCTCGGAGCGCTGCGTCGCCGTCCACCTCCCGATCGGGAGCGAGCACGAGCTGACCGGGATCGTCGACGTCCTCCACCTGTGCGCGTACACGAGCGCCGAGGGCGGCATGGAGGGAAAGCCCGGGCCGATCCCCGACGAGCTCGCCGAGCTCGTCCAGGAGTACCGGGAGAAGCTCCTCGACGAGGTCGTCCAGACCGACGAGGGGCTGATGGAGCGCTACCTCGAGGGGCAGGAGCTCCCCGTCGAGGAGGTCGCGCACGCGCTCAAGGACGCGGTCACGCGGGGGCTCGTGTTCCCGGTCGCGTGCGGCGTCGCCACGAAGAATCTCGGCACCCAGGCGCTGCTCGACCTGATCGTCGAGGGCGTGCCCTCGCCCGCCAAGATGGGCTCGATCACCCACATCGACGGGGCCGAGACGGCAGCGTTCGTCTTCAAGACGATCGCCGACCCGTTCGCCGGCCGGATCAACCTCTTCCGCGTCCTCCAGGGCAGCGTCAGGCCCGACCAGACGCTCGTGGACGCGCGCACCCACGCGAAGGAACGGATGGGCTCGCTGCTCTTCCAGCAGGGCAAGGAGCACATCCCTGCCGAGGAGTTCGGCCCCGGCGACATCGGCGCCGTCGCGAAGCTGAAGGAGGTGCAGACCGGCGACCTCCTCCTCGACCGGGAGGTGGAGACGGACGTGCCCGAGATCGGCTTCCCGGAGCCCGTGATGAGCTTCGCGATCACCCCGAAGGCGAAAGGGGACGAGGAGAAGGTCGCCTCCGCGATCCGGCGGCTCGCCGAGGAGGACCCGACGCTCCGGCTCCGCCGGGACGGGCAGACCGGGGAGGAGATCCTCTCGGGGATGAGCCAGATGCACGTCGAGGTCGCGCTCGAGCGCGCCCGCCGCCGCTTCGGCGTCGACGTCGAGCTGCACCCGCCGCGGGTGCCGTACCTCGAGACGATCCGGAAGGAGTCCCGCTCGCATGCCCGGTACAAGAAGCAGACCGGCGGCCGCGGCCAGTTCGGCGACTGCACGATCGTCCTGGAGCCGATCGACGGCAACGTCGGCTACGAGTTCGTGGACAAGATCGTCGGCGGCGTGATCCCGCAGAGCTTCCGGCCGGCGGTCGACAAGGGGATCCAGGAGGCGATGCACCACGGCGAGCTCGCGGGGGCACCCGTCCAGGGGGTGCGCGTCCTCCTCGTCGACGGCAGCTACCACACGGTCGACTCCTCGGAGATGGCGTTCAAGATCGCGGGCTCGATGGCGTTCAAGGAGGCGTACGCGAACGCCGACCCCGTCCTGCTCGAGCCGATCATGGAGCTGGAGGTGACCGTGCCGGACGAGGCGGTGGGTGCCGTCAACGGCGACCTCAACTCGCGGCGCGGCCGCCTGCACGGGATGGAGCCGGCCCGAGGGATGACGACGATCAAGGCCGAGGTGCCGATGGCGGAGATGCTCACGTACCTGCAGACGCTGACCTCGATCACGGGAGGTCGCGGCGACTACTCGATGCAGTTCCTCCGCTACGAGGAGGTTCCCGCGCACGTCGCCCAGAAGGTGATCGAGGAGACCCGGCGCGATCGGGAGACGGCGGGCACGCACTGACCGTGCCGGACCTGTGGAAAACCCACCTGCCTTTGCTACGGTCCGGGCGATGCGCGTGACCAGATCGGCCGCCACGCGGACATGCGCGATCTGCGAGCGAACGCTGCTCATGGGCGAGCATGCCGTCCGCTTCTCGCCCGACGGCGGGCAGTACGTCGACGTCTGCCCGCTCTGCCAGGAGGTCGCGCTCGAGCACGGGTGGATTCGCGAGGGGAGCCCGACCACCCCGACGATCCCGGCCGACCGGCACCGGCAACGGCGGGGGTGGGGTGGGCTGCTCGGGAACCGCCGGCCCGCCGAGGCGCCCGTCGCGGACGAGCCGATCCTCCGCCGCCTCTCGGAGCCCGAGCTCGAGGTCGTCGAGGCCGCCGACATCTTCAACTCGAGCGCCTACCGCCGGACCGTCGCCGGGATCGCAAAGAGCCTCGGGGCGCCCCGCGCGTCGATCGTCCCGCTCTCCGGCGTCAGCGGCGAGATGGTGGTCACCGTCGCCTGGGAGATCTCCTGGTACCAGTACCGGGTGACGCCGGATGCGGCGCAGCCCGTCCGCCTGGAGCAGCGGGGGCACGATCTCGAGGAGCTCGAGACGAGCTTCCAGGAGTGGAATGCGGCGCTGACCGACGACGGGCGGCTGATGCCCGACATCGCCCGCGTCTGAGCGGGCCGCTCGCCGGGCACTAGTCACGACCGCCCACGTCCGTATGCTCTGTCCACGATGATCTACTGCGTGATCCCCCGAGAGCTCGAAGACGAGCTCTACGACAAGATGGTCGAGTACTACAAGGACAACCCGAACGTGACGGTGATCGTCGACCGCCGTGACGGGCCCGACCGTCGCAACGGCCGCGAGTACGGCGGAAAGCGGGAGATCCGCGACCGGCGCCGCGCCCGGATCCCGGGGACGTTCCCCGACACGCCGACGCCCGAATAGCGCTCAGCCACTAGACTTGGCCGCCGGATGGCGGTCACAGGCGCAAAGAGCTTCAAGAACCTCATCGGCGGCGCGTGGGTCGACGCGGCCTCCGGCGAGACCTTCGAGTCGACCGTTCCGGCGACCGGCGAGGCACTCGGGACGTTCCCGCGCTCCGGCGCCGAGGACGTCGACCGCGCCGTCGCTGCGGCCAAGGCCGCCTGGGAGGACTGGCGCCTCGTCCCGGCCCCGGAGCGCGGCAACGTGCTCCTCCGCTTCTCGCGCCTCCTCGAGGAGCAGAAGGACGAGCTGACCGAGCTGATGAGCCGCGAGATGGGCAAGGTGCTCGCCGAGGCGGGCGGCGACGTCCAGGAGGCGATCGACATGGCCGTCTACATGGCCGGCGAGGGCCGGCGCATGTTCGGCCAGACCACGCCCTCCGAGCTCCGCGACAAGTTCCAGATGTCGGTGCGGATGCCCGTCGGCGTCGTCGGCGCGATCACGCCGTGGAACTTCCCGATCGCGATCCCGGCCTGGAAGCTGACGCCCGCGCTCGTCTGCGGCAACACCGTCGTCCTCAAGCCCGCCGAGGACACGCCCCTGCTCGCCGAGCGCTTCATCGAGCTGCTCGCAGAGGCGGGGCTCCCCGACGGGGTCGTCAACCTCGTCCACGGCTACGGCGAGGAGGCCGGCGACCGGCTCGTCCGCCACCCCGACGTCCCGATCATCACCTTCACCGGCTCGCGCGAGACCGGCGTGCTCGTGACGAAGAACGCGGCCGACGGGCTCAAGCACGTCCACCTCGAGCTCGGCGGCAAGAACGCGATCATCGTCATGGACGACGCCGACCTCGACCTCGCCGTCGAGGGGATCGTCTGGTCGGCCTTCGGCACCTCCGGCCAGCGCTGCACCGCAGCGAGCCGCGTGATCGCGCACGAGCGGATCTACGACGAGCTCCAGACGCGGCTCGTCGCGCGCGCGGAGGCGATGCGGATCGGCCCCGGCTGGGACCCCGAGACCGACCTCGGCCCGGTGATCAACCGCGAGGCCCTCGACAAGATCCACTCCTACTCCGGGATCGGCGCCGACGAGGGGGCGACGCTCCTCACCGGCGGCGAGATCGCCTCGGACGGCGAGCTCGGCAAGGGCAACTACTACCGCCCGACGATCTTCGCGGACGTGGAGCCGCAGATGCGGATCGCCCAGGAGGAGATCTTCGGGCCGACCACGTCGCTCCTGAAGGTCAAGGACTTCGACGAGGCGGTCGAGGTCGCGAACGGGATCCGCTACGGCCTCTCCTCCGCGATCTTCACCCGCGACGTCAACAAGGCGTTCCGGGCGATGCGCGACCTCCAGACCGGGATCACCTACATCAACGCCGGGACGACCGGCGCCGAGGTGCACCTCCCGTTCGGCGGCACGAAGGACACGGGCAACGGGCACCGCGAGGCCGGCCAGGCCGCGCTCGACGTCTTCACCGAGTGGAAGTCGCTCTACGTCGACTACTCCGGCAAGCTCCAGCGCGCCCAGATCGACAACGTCGAGCACCCCTCGCCCTGACCCAGCTGCTCAAGCTCGTCTATTTCGTCCCCGAGGATGCGCGCGACGCGACGCGGGAGGCCGTGTTCGCGGCCGGCGGCGGGCGGATCGGCGACTACGAGCGCTGCTCCTGGTTCACGCTGGGGACAGGGACGTTCCGCCCCGGCGACGGTGCCGACCCCGCGGTCGGCGATCGGGGGAAGGACGAGCAGGTGCCGGAGTACCGGGTCGAGCTCGTCGTCGAGGAGGACAAGCTGGACGCCGTCGTCGCCGCGCTGCGCGAGGCGCATCCGTACGAGGAGGTCGCGTTCGACCTGCTCCGGCTCCACTCGCTGTGAGCGTGCGGCTCTTCACCGACGGCGGCGCGCGCGGCAACCCCGGTCCGGCGGCGTACGGCTTCGTGCTCGAGGACGAGGACGGGAACGTGCTCGCGGCGCACGGGGAGGCGATCGGGATCGCCACGAACAACGTCGCCGAGTACAGCGCCCTGATCGCAGGGCTGGAGCGCGCGCTCGAGCTCGGGCTCCGCGACGTCGAGGTCGTCTCCGACTCCGAGCTGATGGTCAAGCAGATGCGGGGCGAGTACAAGGTCAAGAACGAGGCGCTGAAGGAGCTCTCGCTCCGCGCGGCCCGGCTCGCCCAGGCGGTCGGCGGCGTCCGCTACACCGCCGTCCGCCGGGAGCACAACAAGCTCGCCGACCAGCTCGTGAACGACGCGCTCGACGCCCCTCGGCCTAGCCAGGGCTAGCTCTCGCGGCCCGATTCGTCTACGGTGAGGGCAGGATGACCACGATCGCGCAGCCCCTCCGCACCCTCTCGAGCTCGATCGCGCTCCTCCTCGGCCTTCCCCGCTAGGGGAATCGTGTGCCGACATACCCGTTCCCGTTTCCCAGGGACCCGTCTGCCCACTGTCTGATCACGTCCGACCGAGGAGCCACCCGCGATGCCGATGCCTCACCGCAAGTACCGCCGCTACGACACCGTCGACCTGTCCGACCGCACCTGGCCCGACGTCGTCCTCGACCGCGCGCCGATCTGGTGCTCGACCGACCTCCGTGACGGCAACCAGGCGCTCGTCGACCCGATGGACGCGGGCCGCAAGCGCCGCTTCTTCGACCTCCTGCTCGAGCTCGGCTTCAAGGAGATCGAGGTGGGCTTCCCGGCCGCCTCCCAGACCGACTTCGACTTCGTCCGGACGCTCGTGGACGACGACCTGATCCCGGACGACGTCACGATCGCCGTCCTCACCCAGGCCCGGCCGGAGCTGATCACGCGCACCTTCGAGGCGATCGAGGGGACGCGGCGGGCGATCGTCCACCTCTACAACTCGACCTCGGAGACCCAGCGGCGCGTCGTCTTCCGGCTCGACCGGGCCGGGATCACGGAGCTCGCGGTCAAGGGGACGCGGCTGTGCAGGGAGCTCGCGGCCGAGGCGAGGGGCGAGATCGTCTTCCAGTACTCGCCCGAGAGCTTCCACCACACCGAGCTCGACTTCGCGCTCGAGATCTGCGAGGCGGTCGCGGCCGAGTGGGGGCCGACGCCCGCTGCGAAGATGATCGTCAACCTGCCGACGACCGTCGAGCACTTCCCGCCGAACGTCTACGCCGACCGGATGGAGTGGTTCGGGCGTCACTTCTCGAAGCGCGACTGCGGCGATCCTCTCCGTCCACCCGCACAACGACCGGGGCACCGCCGTCGCCACCGCCGAGCTCGGGCTGATGGCCGGCGCCGAGCGGGTCGAGGGCACGCTCTTCGGAAACGGCGAGCGGACGGGGAACGTCGACCTCGTCACGATCGCGCTCAACCTGCTCACGCAGGGCATCGACCCCGGGCTCGACCTCTCGCACATCGACGAGACCAAGCGCACGGTCGAGGAGTGCAACGACCTGCCCGTCCATCCGCGCCACCCGTGGGCCGGCGAGCTCGTCTACACCGCGTTCTCCGGCTCGCACCAGGACGCGATCAAGAAGGGGATGGACGCGCGCGAGCGGGCCGGGGAGGAGGTCTGGGACGTGCCGTACCTCCCGATCGACCCGAAGGACCTCGGCCGCACCTACGAGGCGATCATCCGCGTCAACTCGCAGTCCGGGAAGGGCGGCGTCGCCTACCTGATGGAGGCCGAGCACGGGCTCCAGCTCCCGCGCGGGCTCCAGGTCGACTTCGCGCAGAAGGTGCAGGCGATCACCGACGCCCGCGGCGGCGAGCTGACCGCCGCCGAGCTGCGGCAGGTCTTCGACCAGCACTACCTCGGGATCACGGCGCCGCTCGAGCTCGTCGAGTACACGCACAGCTCCGACGCGGACGGCGACCGGCTCGTCGCCCGCGTGCGCGTCGGCGGGGAGGAGGCCGAGCTCGAGGGCGCGGGCACCGGGCCGATCGACGCCTTCGTGCACGCGGTCGGGGAGCAGCTCGGGCTCGACCTCCACGTCCGGGGCTTCCACGAGCACGCGATGAGCACCGGCGAGGACGCGAAGGCGGCGGCCTACGTCGAGGCCGACGTGGACGAGGAGGCCTTCTGGGGCGTCGGTGTCCACCCGAGCATCGTCACCGCGTCGCTGAACGCGGTCGTCAACGCCGTCAACCGGGCGCTCCTCGCCCGCACCGCGAGGGAGGCGATCGTCGAGGCATTCGACGCGGTCTAGGCCGTTCCGGGCGTCGCTATACTTGGCGTCCACGCGGATGTAGCTCAGTTGGCTAGAGCGTCTGCTTGCCATGCAGAAGGTCGTGGGTTCGAGTCCCATCATCCGCTTGACGAGGCCCCGCTCCCGGCGGGGCGTTCTCGTTCTCCGGGCCGGCGCGCTTCTCCAGTTTCGTGACGGCTCGTTACAATGACGCTCTTCGGCGAGATACGCCCTCTCAGGCTGTTCCACAGCGAACGGACCGGCTCGAGCTGCTCGCCGAGGTCGTGACCGGGCTCGGGCACGAGGTGATCGCTCGTGAGATCCATGTCCCCTGGAGACGATCGAGCTCGCGGCGGCCGCACCGATCGACGATCCGCAGCAGCCCACCGTCTCGGCTCTGCGTCGGTCCCCCTAGCGCGACGGCCAGAGGCCGGCCCGGCGCGCAGCGCTCGCTCCGGTACGTTCAGGGGCGTGGACCGGCCGGACCGTCAGAGATCGCTCCAGGACGCACTCCGCGCGCGCCGGGCGGAGCGCAAGCTGATCAGCCCTGGTGAGCTCGCGCGGCGCGAAGCTGCGCGCCGGCAGCAGGAGGCGGAAACCGCCGCTGCGGCGGTTGTCACGGCCTGGCGTGCGGGCGGCAAGGCACCCGACGCGGGGAAGAGGCTCGAGCAGGAGGTCTACGCCGCGCTCTTCGCGCTCGACCAGGCGGCCTACGAGGCGACCCGGGAGTGGGGAAGACTCGAGCGCGCGCAACTCGCCCGGGTGCCTGCCTGCGAGGTCGCGCGCTGCGGCTCGACCGAGGGCGTCCGGGCCGTGCAGCGGCGGGCCGCCGGGGCGGGCGAGCTCCTCACCCTCTGCGCCGGCTGCGCGCCCCGGCTGCGCCGGCTCGCCCGCGAGCTGCGCCGTCCACCGACCGACTCCGAGGCCCGTGGGCTCGATCCTGCCGCCCCGCTCTACGACCGGCCGGCGGTGGACGCCCTCCGTGACCGGTACGACTTACGACTTTGAACCAGTAAAACGTCCGTGGCGAATCAGGAGGGGGAACGAGGCAGGCACTGTCCTTAGGACACTCCCACCCGCCGCGCCTCGTTCCCCTTTCCCTCTCGCTCTACCCGACGATGAAGCCCGTCGCCTTGACGGCGGCGAGGATCTTCGCCTTCGTGAAGCCGTCCTCGAACGCGGCCGGAGCCGGCGTTGTCGGCGACGTCGTGCCGCCCGAGAAGCGGATGTCGCGGATCCAGGCGGCGTGACGCGCCTCGACGGGGAGGATGCTCCCGGCGGCGGCGAGCACGGCCTTCGACTTGATGTTCCCGGCCTGGCCGAGGTAGGCGTGGACGCCGGTGTTCTCGAGCACATCGGCGGTCGCTGCGAACTTGTCCACGTCGGTGACCGTGTCCTTGAAGTCGAACTTCGGCTTCGCGACGGCCTTGGCGCCCAGCGTCTTCTCGAGCACCTTCACGTGCGTCGCCTCGTGCTGCGCGACGACGGTGCTGAACCGGAAGAGCTCCTTGTTCGAGCCGAAGATCTTGTTCTTGTTCGCCTCGGCATAGAAGGCCGCCTCGAGGTACTCCAGCGTGAGGGCGAAGTTGAGGATGGCGATGTCGCTCGCCGGGATGGTCGCACCGCGTGCGAGCGACGGGATCGCACCGGCGAAGGCGCTGCCGGCGACGAGCGTGCCCGCGCCGATGCCCAGCTTGCGGAGGAACGACGAGCGCGTCTGCGGATCGACGAGCGAGCCGGTCTCCTGGATCGCGCCGTCGAGATCGAGCTCGGCGAGAGCCGGAAGGGTGGTGGTGTTCTCGGTCATGTGCAACTCCTGACACAACAGGACAGTCCCACCCGTCCGGAGACAGTGGTGCCCGTCGCCCGGCGAACGAAACACCGGTAGCCCGGCTACGGCAAAACGGGGATGGCACGGGGGCCGGGCGGGCGATCGTGGCGCGGGGCGCCCTGGACGACGATGTGCACAGATGATCGAGCCTGCGGCGCTCCCCACCCCGACCGAGAGCTACCTGCTCCCGCCCGTCACCGACTTCCAGCTGGAGGGCGACCTCGACGCGCTCGAGCCGGAGGTCGCGGCCGCCGAGGCGGCAGTTCGCGAGGCGCGCTACGACGACGCGGTCGAGCTCCTCGCCGAGCTGACGATCGCTCCGGGCCTCTATCCCGATCTCGCGCTCCGGACGCTGCTCGCCCACTCGTGGGCGCAGATGTACCGCGGCGAGCTCGACCACGCGCTCGAGCTCCTGCGCACGGCGAAGACCGTCGCGCACCGGCCCGGCTTCAACGACCTCGACCGGGCCGAGGTGCTCTTCCGGATCGGCTGCGTCCGCGTCAAGCGTGGCGCGAACTCCCGGGCGGTCAACGACCTGTCCCTCGCGCTCGAGCTCTGCGAGCGGTCGGGGCGTCCTTCCGACCGGCTCCGCGCGGAGATCCTCCAGTGGCGCTCCCGCTCCTACCAGTTCCAGCGCGACTTCGAGGCCGCCCGGGCGGACGTGGAGCAGGCACTCGAGCTCGTCGAGAGCTCCGGCGACACGCAGACCGCCGCCCACGTCAACTTCCGAGCGTCCGTCGTCACCGAGCGGAGCGGCGAGTGGCTGCTCGCGCGTTTCTACGCCGAGAAGGCCAAGGAGCTCTACGAGGAGGCGGGCGACCACGCCAACGTCGGTCGGCTCCTGAACAACCTGGGCGGGCTCAACTTCCTCCTCGGGGATCCCGACGACGCGGTCGCATGCCTCACGCAGGCCGTCAGGATCGCGCTCGACGGTGGCAGCGATCTCGACGCCGCCTACGCGATCTCGTCGCTCGCGCAGGTGCACCTCCGTACCGGCAGCCCCGAGCTCGCCGAGCCACAGGCGCGGCACGCGCTCGAGCTGCTCGCCGGGCGCGAGGACGCGCTCGACGAGATCGGCAACGTGCAGCTCGTGCTCGGCCGGTCGCTGCTCGAGCAGGAGCGTCACGACGAGGCCGGCGAGTGGTTCTCGGCCGCCGAGGCCACGTTCGCGCAGTTCGAGTCCGTCAGCCTGCAGGCCGCCGCCTGGGTCGCCCAGGGCGATCTCGCGCTCGCGGAGGCCGACTCCGATCGTGCAGCTCGTCTCTACAAGCGCGCCGCCGAGGCGCTGCAGGACTTCAACTTCTAGCGAAGGGGGTGACTCAGATGCGCAAGCAGCTCACGCTCTCGACCGTTTTTACGGCGCTCGTCGCCGCCGCGGCCTTCCTCGCGAAGGCCAAGTACGGCTTCCACGTCGGTAACTAGGTTCGTCTCCCTTCCCCCAGGAGGTTCGCTCGTGCACCGCTCCGTCCACGTCCTGCTCGCCCTGCTCGTCGGCTCGCTCGCGATCGTCTCGACCGCGTCCGCGATCGTCGGCGGCCGGGTCGACGGCAACGCGCATCCCTATGCCGGGGCGCTCGTCGTGGACGGAGCGGTCGAGTGCTCGGGCGTGCTCCTGGCTCCAGCAGTGTTCGCGACGGCAGCCCACTGCGTCGAAGGGCTGCCGGAGGGCGGGCGGGTGGCGGTCAGCTTCGACACCTCGCTCGACCCCGCAGGCTGGACGCTCCTCGGTGGGGCCGCCTTCGGCGACCCTGCCTATCGCGGCAAGACGCGCAGCGATCTCGCAGTCGTCGTCCTCGACCGGCGCGGCACCCGTCTTCCCGGCATCGCTGCCCGTTCGTGGGGCACTGGACTCGCTCACCCGCGGCGCCCAGGTGACGAGCGTCGGCTTCGGGTACTCAACGGTCACGGGGAAGCGCGACTTCGTCTACGACGGGCTCCGCCACGCGGCGGAGTCGCCCGTCAAGAAGGTCGCGACCGACACGCTCACGCTCGCCACGCAGGCCGCAGGGCCGTGCCTGGGCGACTCGGGCGGCCCGCAGCTCCTGGGGGACACCGTCGTGTCGCTGACGAGCTCCGGCTCGAACGACTGCTCCGGCTCCGTGGACGCGGTGCGGCTCGACAGCGTCCGGGCGCGCAGCTTCCTCGGGCAGTTCGTCGCGCTGCCGTAGCGGGCCGTATCCGAACCGGGGGTAGCGCCGTTAGGGAGGCATGGAGCTTCTCGTAACGGTGCTGCTGATCCTGATGGTCCCGGGCCTCGTGACCTATCTGCACCCCACGTCTCTGAGCTCCGCCGAGCGCGAGCGCGTCGGCTCCGAGCTCGAGGCGTAGCGCCCCGTTCGCTCCCCAGGGACGGCCCTGTGGAGCAATCGTTGCGCTTTCTTCACATTCGGGGACAGTCCCCGGTGTTCGCCGGCTCCGCTCCACGCCTCCGCGCCTGTGGAGCAATCGTTGCGCTTCTTTGACATTCGGGGACAGTCCCCGTCGTTCGGCGCCGTCGTGGGCACGAAAAAGGGGGCCCGTAGGCCCCCTTTGGTCTCGTGGCGCCTTCGCGGGCGCGGCCGGCTCGACTAGAGGAGCCAGGCCAGAAGGATGATGATGACGATGAGCGTGAGCAGTCCGCCGCCGATGTACATTCGGATCCTCCTTGGTGGTTGCTACTGATGAAACGGTGGAGGGGACAAATCGGTTACGGCCTCCGGGTAGCATGGGCCGCCGGTACGGCGCCGTGGCCGAGTGGTTAGGCAGAGGCCTGCAAAGCCTCGTACAGCAGTTCGAATCTGCTCGGCGCCTTCTCTCCCGGCCCTTACGATCGGGCGCGATCAACGCTCCTACGTCGAGCCGGTGGTCGGCGGGTGCGCTCGGGCTCTGTGCGGCGATCGCGCTCCTGGCCACGGGTCTCCCGACCTTCGAGGTGGCGATCCAGGGGTACAGCGGCGGCGCGAACGACCAGCGCACGTTCGACTACACGGGCAGGTTGACGCCGCTCACAGAGATGTGGCCGGAGGCGTCGTGGATCGTGCTTCCTGCTCTCGCGCTGCTCGGGCTCAGCCTCGCCGCGCTCCATTGGGGAAGCAGCGCGTGGCTCGTTCTCCCCGCCTGCCTGGTCGCCCTCCTCTGCCTGCGGGGCGCATTCGACATCGAGTCGCGCCTGGTCTGGGCCGAGATGGAAGGCGTGATCGGCTACGAGCAAGCGCACGGAGGCGTGCTGCTGCAGCCTTCACTCGACGATCTGAAGGCTCGTGCCCGGAGCTCGCGGGAGGCGCGCGACCCGAGATGGGAGCTCGTCGGTGGCGAGCACGGCTATAGGGCTCGCGGGCTCGAGGGGTGGTGGTTGCTCTGGCGCACGACCATGATCGCCGCGCTTCTTGGGGCGTATCGCGCTGCCCGGCTCTGGTTCGCGCAGCGCTACGCGATCGCGATCACCGCCGTCGCCTCACTCGCCGTCGTGGTCTGGCTGCTCCTCGAGGGGCTGGGCGGGCTGCGCTGAGTCGGGCGGGCGGCGCTCGTCGAACCGCGGCAGCCCGTCGTCCGGAAGCGGCTCCCAGGGGGCCGCATAGGCGACGAACTGGTGCCACTGGGGGCCGATCCCCGGATCGCCGTCGACGGCGCCGAGCCGGACGCCGATCCGCTCGCCCGCCCGGCTGAAGAGATGCGAGCCGCACAGCCGGCAGAAGACCTTCTCGGCGCCGTCCGGCGGCGTCCAGGAGCCGAGGTGCTCCTCGCCGGCGACGAGCCGGAACGAGCCGGGCGCGGTGGCGGCGTTCGCCGACGAGCCCGTGCCGGTGCGCCGCTGGCAGCGCGTGCAGTGGCAGTAGCTGGCGGAGACGAACGGCTGGTCGACCTCGAAGCGGACGGCGCCGCACCCGCACGCGCCGGTGATCACGCCTGCGCGGCCTCGAGCTCGCGCTTCCGCCGCGAGGTCGCCGACTGGCGCTTCGACGCGGAGAACTCGACCTTCCGGAGCCGGATCGAGGTCGGCGTCACCTCGACGCACTCGTCGTTGCGGATGAACTCGAGCGCCTGCTCGAGCGAGATCGGCCGGGGCGGGATCAGCCGCACGAGCTCGTCGGAGCTCGAGGCCCGCATGTTCGTCAGCTTCTTCTCCTTGCAGGCGTTCACGTCCATGTCCTCACTGCGCGCGTTCTCACCGACGATCATCCCCTCGTAGACCTCGACCCCCGGGGCGACGAAGAGGACGCCACGCTCCTGCAGGTTCGAGAGCGCGAAAGCCGTCGTCGGGCCTCGACGGTCGGCCACGAGGCTGCCCGACGGACGGGTGCGAAGCTCGCCGTGCCAGGGCTCCCAGCGCTCGAAGACGTGGTGCATGATCCCGGCGCCCCGCGTCTCGGTGAGGAACTCCGTCCGGAAGCCGATCAGGCCGCGTGCCGGGACGAGGTACTCCATCCGGGCCCAGCCGGTGCCGTGGTTGACCATCTGCTGCATCCGGCCCTTCCGGAGCGCGAGCATCTGCGTGACGACGCCGATGTAGTCCTCCGGCGTGTCGATCGCGACACGCTCGACGGGCTCGTGCCGCTTGCCGTCGACCTGCTTCGTCAGCACCTCCGGCTTGCCGACGGTGAGCTCGAAGCCCTCACGGCGCATGATCTCGACGAGCACGGCCAGCTGGAGCTCGCCGCGGCCCTGCACCTCCCAGACCTCCGGGCGCTCGGTGGGGAGGATACGGAGCGAGACGTTGCCGACGAGCTCCTGCTCGAGGCGCGCCTTGATCATGCTGGCGGTCACCTTGTCGCCCTCCGTGCCGGCGAGCGGAGAGGTGTTGATCCCGAGCGTGATCGAGAGCGACGGCTCGTCCACCGCGGTGACGGGGAGCGGGCGGGGATCGTCCGGGTCGGCGATCGTCTCGCCGATCGTCACGTCTGGCAGGCCCGCGAGGGCGACGATCTCGCCGGGGCCGGCCTCGTCGGCGGGGACGCGGTCGAGCGCGTCGGTGACGAAGAGCTCGGTCGCCTTCGCGTTCTGGATCGTCCCGTCCGCGCGGCACCACGCGATCTGCTGGCCCTTGCGCAGCGTCCCGTGGCGGACGCGGCAGAGCGCGAGCCGGCCGACGTACGGGGAGGCGTCCAGATTCGTCACGAGCGCCTGGAGCGGGTGCTCCGGGTCATGCGACGGCGGCGGCACGGTCGCGAGGATCGTGTCGAAGAGCGGGGTCAGATCGTCGGCGAGCGCGTCGGCGGCGAGGCCGGCCTTCCCCTCGCGCGCGATGCAGTAGACGATCGGGAACTCGATCTGCGTCTCATCGGCGTCGAGGTCGAGGAAGAGCTCGTAGACCTCGTTCACGACCTCCTCGGCGCGCGCGTCCGGCCGGTCGACCTTGTTGACGACGAGGACGACGGGGAGCCGGGACTCGAGCGCCTTCCGGAGCACGAAGCGCGTCTGGGGCAGCGGCCCCTCGCTGGCGTCCACGAGCAGGAGGACGCCGTCGACCATGGTCAGGCCGCGCTCGACCTCGCCGCCGAAGTCCGCGTGGCCCGGGGTGTCGATGATGTTGATCTTGACGTCGCCGCGCTGGACGGCCGTGTTCTTGGCGAGGATCGTGATCCCCTTCTCGCGCTCGAGGTCCATCGAGTCCATCACCCGCTCGTTCACGTCCTGATTCGCGCGGAAGGAGCCCGACTGCCAGAGCATCGCGTCGACGAGGGTGGTCTTTCCGTGGTCGACGTGGGCGACGATCGCGACGTTGCGGAGGTCGTCTCGCTGGGCTGGATAGTCGCGGCGCGGCACCGAAGGAGGGTAGCTACGCGACGGCGGCGCCGTCCTCGACCTCGTCGGCAGGGCGGAGGAGGACGATCCCGCCCTCCCGCGGATGAGCCGCGAGGACGACGGCGTCGGAACCCCCCAGTGCACAGACGACCTGCGTGCCGACGAAGGCCTGCGCGTCCTCGACACCGATCGGGACGGACGCCTCGCGGCTGCCTCGCCCGCCGAGGTCGAGCTGCAGGAGGCTGGAAGGCCCGCGGGCACCCGGATGGGCGTCGGCGCCGCGCACGCGGGCAACGACGAGGTCGAGCAGCTGGATCGCGTCGGTCGGCTCCACGCTGCGGGAATGCCCGCGCGGGCCGGGCGCTAACCGAACGCGAGCAGGACGAGCGCGATCAGGCCGGCGCAGACGATCGGGAAGCTGGCCCAGAGCGACGCGAAGGTGGCGGCGAGGAACGGCGGTGCGAAGACCCGGAGCGGGAGCGAGATCCCGACGAGGCCGCGAGCACCGTCGGCGACGCCGCGGAGCCGCCAGAGGTGGCTCGTCGTCCGGCGGAAGCCAGGGCGCGACGAGCCTGCTTCGCCCGCGATCCGGGTCAGCTCGGCCAGCTGCTCGCGTCCTTCGTTCGGCAGGCGCCGCAGCCGTTCCGGCAGGCGCGCGACCTCGAGCAGCCCGAACGAGAAGAGGAGCAGGATCGCCACCGGCACGAGCAGGAGCGCCGTGAGCACGCCGTCGGCGACCGAGAACTCGCCGCGCGCGAGTGCGGACGCGATCGCCGCGACGGCGAGCAGTGTCACGAAGGCGACCCCCCGGACGAACCGGGCGACTCCGCGCAACAGGCGCACGAGGCCCTCGATCCCGCTGAGCGTGGCGCCGACCGTCATCGCGAGCACGTTAACGTGCCGGAGATGGACTCGTCGCTCGCATTCGCCGCCGAGCTGGAGGAGCGGGACGCAGCACTCGCGGCCCAACTCGAGCTGTTGCTCGGTCTGGGGGACGCCGTCGACGGGCTCCGCGTCCGCGCGCTGGAGCTCGCCGAGCTCCTCGCGCGCGTTCCCGACGACCGGCAGCACCTCGAGGACGCGCACGGTGGCGCGGAGCAGGACGTCGACGCCGCGCGCTCCGCGCTCGCCGAGGCCGAGCGCGCGCTCGAGCGAGCACGCGGCGAGGACGCCCGGGCGACCGCCGAGCGGCACCGTGCCCATGCAGCGACGGACCTGCGCACCGCCGCCGAGCGAGTCGAGCGTCTGGCCGCGCGGCGGGAGGCGCTGGAGCTGGAGGCCGAGCAGGCGGCGGCGGAGGCGAGCGCGCTCGGCTCCCGCGCCTCCGAGCTGGCGCGACGGCTCGACGACGCGCCGCGCGCGTCGCGGACCGACGCGCCCGGCGAGGGGCTGGCGGAGCTGGCCGAATGGGGCTCGCGTGCGCACGCCGCCGTGCTCGTGGCCCGGAGCGGTGTCGAGACCGAGCGCGAGCGCGTCGTCCGCGAGGCGAACGAGCTCGCCGCTGCGGTTCTGGGAGAGCCTCTCTACGCCACGAGCGTCGCGGGCGTGCGGGAACGGCTCGCGGAGCGGCTCGGATGATCGACCCGCTCGAGCGCTGGCGCGCGCTCGGCCTACCCGACAAGCCCGACTACGCCGGGCTCCTGACCTTCGGCGGGATGCCCTACACGCAGGATCCGGCGGAGCTCGCCGGCGTGGACGTCGCGATCGTCGGCGCCCCCGCGGACGACCTCGTCTCCGACCGTCCGGGAACCCGCTTCGCCCCGCGCGCGATCCGGGCCGCGAGCTGTCCTCCGGGTCCCCACCTCGAGGCGGGGATCGACGCCTTCGCCGAGCTGCGCGTCGTCGACTACGGGGACGCCCCCGTCGTCCCCGCCGATCCCGACGGCTCGCACCGGGCGATCGAGGCGCTCGTGCGGGAGGTGGCAGCGGCCGGCGTGATCCCCGTCGTCCTCGGCGGCGACCACTCGATCACCGAGGCCGACGTGCGCGCGGTTGCGGCGGTGCACGGACCGGTCGGCCTCGTCCACTTCGACACCCACACCGACACCGGCCGCGAGGTCTTCGGCGTCGAGCGCTCGCACGGGACGCCGATGTTCCGGCTCGTCGAGGCGGGGCACGTCGATCCGGCGCGCTACGTCCAGATCGGGCTCCGGGGCTACTGGCCCGGCCCCGAGGAGTTCGGCTGGCAGGCCGGGCGTGGGATCGCGAGCTTCTTCGCCCACGACGTCCGCGACCTCGGGATCGCCGAGGTGACGCGGCGCGCGGTCGAGGCGGTCGGCGCGGGGCCCGTCTTCGTCTCGGTCGACATCGACGTGCTCGACCCCGCGTTCGCGCCTGGGACGGGCACGCCGGAGCCGGGCGGGCTCACCTCAGGGGAGCTCCTCTGGGCCTGCCGGACGGTCGCCGAGCGCCTCGACGTCGTCGGCGCCGACCTCGTCGAAGTGATCCCGACCGGGGTCGGCTCGGCGGACGTGACCGCGCTCGTCGCCGAGCGCTGCGTCCGCGAGCTGCTGACGGGGATCGCGCTCCGGCGCCGCCGGGCAGCCGTCTAGGGCAGGAGCTCGCGCAGGCGGGCGGCGCGGTAGTCGAAGATCTCGTCGACGAGACGGCCGACGAGGCGTCCCGGTGCCAGCGGCCCGCCGGGGACGCGGTAGCGGACGTTGTCGTAGATCTCGGTGCCACCGTCGACCGCCGCGAAGCGATGGGTGTGCTCCCAGAGGAGATAGGGCCCTCGGAGCTGCCGGTCGGTGAAGCTGCGCGGCGGCTGCCAGGCCGAGATCTCGGTCAGCCAGCGCACCGGGATCCCGAAGAGGCGTAGCCGGTAGCGAAGGAGTGACCGCTGCCTCGAGCGTCTGCGGGCGCCTCCAGGATCCGGAAGTGGAGCCACGGCGGCGTGATCGCCTCCAGGTTCCGCGGCTCCGCGAAGAAGGCGAAGGTCTCCTCGAGCCCGCGCGGGACGAGCTGCGTCCGCTGGAGCTCCGCGTCGCTCACGAGCCCAGCCGCTCCCGCCACGCCTCGCCGGCCGCCCGGCCCTCCGGCGTGGCGAGGAAGTGCTCGAGCGGCACGTGCAGGAACGTCCCCTCGGCCTCGGCGAGCACCTCGCCGCCGTCGCGGAGCGTGCCGGCGATCTCGAGCCGGCGCCCGCGCTCGCTCGTCACCTCCGCGCTCACCTCGAGCGCCCGATTGATCGGGACGGGCTTGCGGAAGCGGAGCGCGAAGCGTGCGGTCACCGCGGGGAAGCGGTGCCAGGTCGCCAGCAGGCCGCAGGCCTCGTCGAGCGCGGCGCCGACGATCCCACCGTGGACGAGGCCAGGCCCGCCCTGATGCTCGGGACGGAAGGTGACGGCAGACGAATAGGTCGACGTGCCGACGGCGTCCGGGAGCACGAGGCGCAGGCCGTGCGGATGATCGCCGCAGCCGAAGCAGGCCGGGTCGTGATGCGGGGGGATCTCCGGTGTTTCGACGGCTATGTGCTGAAGGGCAGCTGGATCTCGGAGACGTCCAGGCCGAGGCTCGAGGCCATCCGGACCCCGTCCATCACGTCCTCCTGGAGCCGGCGGATGTCGGTGTCGCGCATCACGTTCCCGATCCAGGCGCGCTCCTTCGGCCGCCAGAGCGCGTGGTCGACGAAGATCGGGAGCAGCCGGTTCGCGGCCTTGATCAGCCGGTCCTTCGTCTTCTTCGAGGCCCCGTCGAGGAGGATCCGCTCGTAGGCGACGCCGGAGCTGTGGTGGATCCCGTCGTCGATCGTCAGCCGGTTGCAGACGTCCTCGAGCACCGTCCCGCGCGACGAGCGCGCGATCAGGCGGAAGCGGGGGATGATCAGCCGCTCGAAGAAGACCTGCATCTGGAAGACCTTCTCCTCGAGCGTCTCGGCGTTCAGGGTCAGGTCGACGAGCTTGTCGAGGTGCGGGTCGCGCTCGGCGGTGCCGCCGGCCTCCTTGGCGAGCTTCAGCCACGCCTCGACGTGCCGCGCCTCGTCCTGCACCATCGTCGAGTAGTAGAGGCGGGCCTCGGGGTGGGGCGCCATGTTCAGCAGCTGCCCGGCCATCATCACGGCGAGCTCGTCGGCCTGGAGCTGCTGCGTGATCACCGAGCGCCAGACGGCCCGGCGGCGCTCCTTCTTCTCCGGCGAGGCGCCCGCGCGGGTCTCGGGGATCGGGGGGATGTCGCCCCAGGGGAGGTCGCGGACCTGCCACTCCTGCTTCTTCGCGAGCTCGTAGAAGCGGAGGACGCCGCGGGCCTTGTCGTCGTGCGCGGCGTCGTCGGCGGCCTGCCGCTCCGCCTCGATCAGCGGCGCATAGGTCGCGTGGGCGTTCAGCGGTTCCTCGGGGAGCTCCTCGGCGGACATCGGGTCTAGTTTATCGGCGTCTCGGCTACCGGAGCCCGCCGCGCTCGTGATGCGCGCGGAAGAAGTTCTCGGAGCCCGCCGTCGCCATCGCCGCGGAGGCGGAGATCTCGAGGGCGAGCGCGGTCGCGGCGACGATCTGGGCGAAGCGGTAGACCTTGCCCGTCCCGGCGCAGCCGAGCAACTCGAGCCACGAGCGCGCGTAGGGGAGGGTGGTGCCGCCGCCGACGGTGCCGACCTCGAGGCCGGGGAAGCGGATCGTCGCGTGGAGGCCGCCGTCCTCGGTGCGATGGGCGGTGCCGTGGGCCATCGAGCTCGTCCCGACCATCCCGAGGTCCTGGCCGGTGCAGGCGAAGAGGGCCGCGATCGCGGAGGCGGGGGTGAAGGCGACCGACTGCATCCCGGAGGCGACGGCGCCGTGCGTGCCGGCCCACGAGAGCTCGAGCAGGTCGTCCACGGTCGTCCTGAGCACGCGGCGGACGGTCTCGGCGTCGAGCGTCACCTCGGCGATCACCGTCTTGCCGTGGCCGGAGTCGAAGAACTCGTGCGAGGGCTTCTTGTCCCCGCCCATGTTCGCCTCGAGGATCGCGCGCTCCGGCTTCACGGGCGCCTGGGGGAGGACGAAGGCCATGTTCAACGCGTAGCTGTTGCGGGTCATCATGTTCGGCCCGCAGGCGTCGCCCGTCGTCCAGCTCCAGAGGACGTGGCACATCGGGCCGACGACGTGGGTCTTGACCTCGCGCAGCTTCGCGCGCTTGGAGAGCGACGGGTCGTCGAGGGCGGCGAGGAAGTCGCGGGCCGCGTCGACGGAGTCCTCGACCCATCGTGCAAGTTGCACGGCGTCGTAGGTGTCCTTGCAGACAAAGCAGGATGCTCTGGTCATTCTGTCGTGGAGCACGTACGTTCTGAACCCACCGGCCGTTGCCGCTGCCTTCATCCCGCGCGAGACGGAGGCCGAGAGGCCGCCCTCGGTGTGGGCGAGCGGGACGAGCAGCTCCTCGCGGGCGCGCCCGGTCTCGCGGAGGCGGCCGGCAGGCTCCTCCAGCTCGTACGTCCCCAGCTCGACGTCGAGCGGCCCGACGACGGAGACGGGGATCACGGTGGCGCCGGTGTGCGACTCCTGGGCCCGCCCCCAGGCCTCGTCGCCGAGCGCGAGCGGCTCGTCGCCCACGGTGGCCCGGATCGCGTCCTGGCGGGCGCGGATCGACGCCTCGTCGTTCTTCCTGGGCCAGCGCTCCATCGAGGGTGGACTCTAGAGACGTGGCCGCCCGGCAACCAGCCCGCACCCGACGTCTGGCACGGTGCCAGACACGGTGCCAGTCACGGTGCCAGTCACGGTGCCAGTCACGGGGCCAGGCACGGGTGCCAGGCACGTGGCCTGTCGCGGGCGGACGTATCCTGGCCCCGATGGCGGTGACGATCATGGACGGGAAGGCGCTCGCGGAGCGGATCCGGGCCGAGGTCGCGGCGGAGGTCGCGGAGCTCGGGCACGTCGGGCTCGCGACCGTCCTCGTCGGCGACGACCCCGCCTCCGAGGTCTACATCCGCGCCAAGCACAAGGCCTCGCTCGAGGCGGGGATCGACGCCCGCGACCTGCGGCTCCCCGCGACGATCTCGCAGGCCGACCTGCTCCGCCAAGTGGCCGAGCTGAACGCCGACGAGGACGTGGACGGGATCCTCGTCCAGCTGCCGCTCCCGGCAGGCCTCGACGAAGGCCCGGTGATCCGCGCCGTCGACCCGGTCAAGGACGTGGACGGCTTCCATCCCCTGAACGCGGGCCAGCTCTACCTCGGCCATCCGGCCCACGTCCCCGGCACGCCGCTCGGGGTGATGGCGCTCCTCGACGAGTACGGAATCGAGCTCGAGGGCGCGAACGCGGTCGTGCTCGGACGGAGCGAGATCGTCGGGAAGCCGATCTCGATGCTCCTCCAGCAGCGCAACGCGACGGTGACGATGTGCCACTCGCGCACGCGCGACCTCGCCGGCGAGATCGCCCGCGCGGACGTGCTGGTCGCGGCGGTCGGCGTGCCGCAGCTCGTGCGGCCGGAGTGGATCAAGGAGGGGGCGACCGTGATCGACGTCGGGATCAACCGCACCCCCGACGGGCTCCGTGGAGACGTCCACCCGGGCGCCGCCGAGCGCGCGTCCCACCTGACGCCCGTACCGGGCGGCGTCGGCCCGATGACGGTCGCGCTGCTGCTCCGGAACGCCGTCAAGGCCGCCCGCTACCGCCGCGGCGACCTTGCGTTTCCTGCCACATGAGGCTATGTTTCGCGCGCTTACAGGTCAGCGGCTGCGGTGCATGCACCACGTCGCTTCAGCAAGGAGGAACAACAGTTGGCGCAGGGCACCGTTAAGTGGTTCTCGAACGAGAAGGGCTATGGATTCATCGAGCGCGAGGGTGGCGAGGACGTCTTCGTCCACTTCTCGGCGATCACGATGGACGGCTACAAGTCGCTGACCGAAGGCCAGCGCGTGGAATTCGAAGTCGTCCAGGGCCCGAAGGGCGCCCAGGCGGCGAACGTCTCCGCGGCCTAGCTCGCTCCGCAGATTCGAGCTCGACGGCGGGCCTCCGACAGGGGGCCCGCTCTCTTTTGGAAGGATGGAACCATGGCGATCACGCGTGAAGAGGTCCTGCACGTCGCGAAGCTCGCGCGGCTCGAGCTGACCGAGGACGAGCTCGAGCGCCTCACGGGCGAGCTCGGCGCGATCCTCGACGCCGTCTCCAAGGTCTCGGAGCTCGACCTCTCCGACGTACCCCCGACCTCGCATCCGCTCGAGCTCGTCAACGGGTGGCGCGAGGACGAGCCCCACGAGCCGCTGCCGCTCGACGCCGTCTTCGCCAACGCCCCCGCGCGTGCCGGCGACCTCTTCACGGTGCCCCCGACGACGTGAGCGCGATCGTCGACACCCTCCGCCTGAGCGCCGAGGAGGCCCAGGGCCTGCTCGAGCGCCGCGAGCTGACCGCCGCCGAGCTCCACGCCGCCTACCGCGACGCGATCGCCGAGCGCGATCCCGAGCTCCACTGCTACCTCCGCACCACGGAGCACGACGGGGGCGCCGGGATCCCGATCGCGCTCAAGGACGTGATCTCGACCGCCGGGGTCGAGACGACCGCCGGCTCGAAGATCCTCGAGGGCTACGTGCCCGTCTTCGACGCGACCGTCGCAGAACGCGTGAAGGCCGCGGGGCTCTCCTCGCTCGGGAAGACGAACACGGACGAGTTCGCGATGGGCTCATCGACCGAGAACTCGGCCTACGGCCCGACGCGCAACCCCTGGGACCCCGAGCGCGTCCCGGGCGGCTCCGGCGGCGGCACCGCCGCGGCGGTCTCGGCCGGGCTCGCCCCGTGGGGGCTCGGCTCCGACACGGGCGGCTCGATCAAGCAGCCTTCGGCGCTCTGCGGCAACGTCGGCCTCCGCCCGACCTACGGCACCGTCAGCCGATTCGGGATCGTCGCGTTCGCCTCCAGCCTCGACCAGATCGGCCCCGTCGCCCGGAACGTGCGCGACTGCGCCCTCCTCTACGGGACGATCGCGGGTCGCGATCCGCGCGACTCGACCACCGTGGAGCTGCCCGAGCCGGTGCGGCTGCCGGAGGGCCAGGACCTGACCGGGCTCCGGATCGGCGTGCCGAAGGAGATGAACGAGGCCGAGGGGATCGAGCCGGGCGTCACCGAGTCCGTCCAGGCTGCGATCGAGCTCGCGCGCTCGCTCGGGGCCGAGGTGGGGGAGTGCGAGCTGCCCCGGTCGGTCGAGTACGGCCTCGCCTGCTACTACCTGATCGCCCCGGCCGAGGCCTCGTCGAACCTGGCCCGTTACGACGGCGTCCGCTACGGCCGACGGGCCGACGCCGACACCTACCGGGAGATGGTCGAGCGCACCCGCGACGCGGGCTTCGGGGACGAGCCGAAGCGCCGGATCATGATCGGCACCTACGCGCTCTCGGCCGGCTACTTCGACGCCTACTACGGCCAGGCGCAGAAGGTGCGCACGGTGATCGCCCGGGAGCACGCCGCCGCGTTCGAGCACTTCGACGTCCTCGTCTCGCCGACCTCGCCGACGGTCGCCTTCCGGTTCGGGGAGAAGGCCGCCAACCCGCTCGCGATGTACCTCTCCGACCTCCTGACGATCCCGTCCTGCATGGCCGGCCTCCCGGGCCTGAACATCCCGTGCGGGCTGTCCGACGGGATGCCCGTCGGGCTGCAGCTGATCGGGCCGCAGTTCTCCGAGAACACGCTCTTCCGCGTCGGGCACGCGCTGGAGGGCGCGCTCGGGTTCGATCCGGTCCCGGAGCGGCTCCGGTGAGCGGGGCCGCCTGGGAGCCGGTCGTCGGGCTCGAGATCCACGTCCAGCTGAAGACGCGGACGAAGATGTTCTGCTCCTGCCCGAACGAGTACGGCGGCGGCGAGAACACGCATACCTGCCCCGTCTGTCTGGGGATGCCGGGTGCGCTCCCCGTGCCGAACCGGGTCGCGCTCGAGTGGACGGTCAAGCTGGGGCTGGCGCTCGACTGCACGATCGCCGACCGGTCCGTCTTCGCGCGCAAGAACTACTTCTACCCGGACCTGCCCAAGGGCTATCAGATCTCGCAATACGATCTACCTTCTTGCATAAACGGCAAGGTGCTAGTACCGACGGCCGACGGCGACCACGAGATCGCGATCGTCCGCGCGCACCTCGAGGAGGACGCGGCCAAGAACACCCACGTCGGCGGCAGCACCGGCCGGATCGGCGGCGCGTCCGAGACCCGGGTCGACTTCAACCGGGGCGGCACGCCGCTCGTCGAGATCGTCACCGGGCCAGACATCCACTCCTCGGAGGACGCGCGCCGCTTCCTGCAGCTGCTGCGCCAGACGATCGTCGAGCTCGGGATCTCGGACGCCGAGATGGAGAAGGGCACGCTCCGCGTCGACGCGAACGTCTCGGTCCGGCCGTCCGGCTCGTCCGAGCTGCGGACGCGCTGCGAGCTGAAGAACATGAACTCGTTCCGGTTCGTCGCGCAGGGGATCGACGCCGAGGTCGCCCGCCAGATCGCGGTGTACGAGGGCGGCGGCGAGGTCGTCCAGGAGACCTACGACTTCGACGCGGGGAGCGGGACGCTGACCCCGCGCCGCTCGAAGGAGGAGGCGGACGACTACCGCTACTTCCCGGAGCCCGACCTCGTCCCGGTCGAGCCGTCCCGGGAGCTCGTCGAGCGGCTCAGGGGCGAGCTGCCCGAGCCGCCTGCGCGCCGGATCCGCCGGCTCGAGGCCGAGCTCGATCTCGACCGTGCCCTCGTCCTCGTCACCGGCGGGCTCGACGGGCTCTACGAGGCGGCCGTCGCCGCGGGTGCCGAGCGGGTGCCCGCAGCGAACCTGATCGCGAACCGGCTCGCCGGGATCGACGCAGGCGCCGTCGACGCGACCGAGCTCGCGAAGCTGATCGTCGCGAGGGAACGGATTCCCCGCGCCGCGCTCGACGAGGCGCTCGGCCGGGTCGCGGAGCCCGGCTTCACGGCCGATCCCTACCTCGCGCAGGAGGCCGTCTCCGACGAGTCGGAGCTCCAGCCGGTGATCGCGCGGATCCTCGAGGCCAACCCCGGTCAGGTGGACGCCTACCGCGGCGGCAAGGAGGGCCTGCTCGGCTTCTTCGTCGGCCAGGTGATGAAGGAGACGGGCGGCAAGGCGAACGCCCGCGTTGTCAGCGACCTCGTCAAAGCACAGCTGGGAGGCTGAGATGACACCCGAGTTCCGCCGAATCGCCCTGATCGTCGCCGTGCTCGGCTTCCTGCTCGCGCTCTTCGTCGCGCTTCGGCCGAAGGACGAGGCGCCCGGGACGACCGGCGCTGCGACCGGCCCCGCGCAGGTCGAGCCGGCCACCACCGCCACCACTGCGACCCCGGAGCCACCCGTCACGACCGAGCGGATCACCACGACCGCACAGGTCGGCCCCACGACGATCGAGCTCTTCGTCGCGGGAGGCAAGCCGACCGGCGGGATCCAGCGCCGGACGGTCGAGGCGGGCGCCGACGCGGTGCTCGTCGTCCACTCCGACGTCGCCGACGAGATCCATTTCCACGGCTACGACCTCTCCGCCGACGTCGAGGCGGGCGGCGTCGCCCGGATCCCCTTCACCGCGACGATCCCCGGCCGCTTCGAGGTCGAGCTGGAGCACAGCGGGGTGCAGATCGCGGAGCTGACGGTCCGGCCGTGATCGTCGCGCACGGGATCGGCGGGATTCGCGACCTGCCGGTTCCGACCTGGCTCTTCTCGTGGGCCGCGGCCGTCGTCCTCGTCGTCTCGTTCCTGCTCCTGGGGACGCTCTGGAAGC
Source organism: uncultured Gaiellaceae bacterium (assembly GCA_963846665.1). GTDB lineage: Bacteria > Actinomycetota > Thermoleophilia > Gaiellales > Gaiellaceae > Gaiellasilicea. The sequence continues at coordinate 891,303 of CAWJWW010000002.1, read as the reverse complement.
GGCCGCTCCTCGCGGCGGCCGCGCGCGGACGGGCGCTGCCCGATTGGCTCGCGCGCAGCGCCGGCTCGCGCGCGCTCCACCTCGTCCTGCGGGTGCTCTCCGCCGGGCTGCTCGTGCTCGTCTTCCTGACCGCGCTGATCGGAGAGCCTTCCTCGGGGGTCAATCTCGCCCCGACCTTCGTCTACGTCGTCTTCTGGCTCGGGGTCGTGGTGCTCCAGGTCGTGCTCGGGAACGTCTGGCCCGTTCTCAACCCCTGGCTCGCGCTCGCGGACGGCGCCGCACTCGCCTGGCGGGCGCTCGGCCGCTCGTGGACGCCACCGCTCGCGCTGCCGGAGCGGTGGGGGGTCTATCCGGGTGCGGTCGGGCTCTTCGCGTTCGCCGCCCTCGAGCTGGCGTACCCCGACCCGGCGAGCCCCCGCAAGCTCGCGCTCGCGATCGCCCTGTACAGCTACGCGATGTGGATCGGGATGGCCGCCGTCGGCCGGCGCGAGTGGACCGAGCGCGGGGACGGCTTCACCGTCTACTTCGGCCTGCTCGCCCGGGTCGCCCCCTTCGGGCGGAACGAGGAGGGCCGGCTGGTCGCCCGCCTCCCGTTCTCGGGCCTCGCGGGTGGCGACCGGACGCCGGGCCTGCTCCTCTTCGTCGCGGTGATGCTCGGCTCCGTCGGCTTCGACGGGTTCAGCCGCTCGACGGTCTGGCAGGATCTCCGCGCCCGCGTCGAGGGGCCGTTCGTCCTGGACTCGCCCGCGACCGCGGACCTGGTGACGACGCTGCTCCAGCTCGGCGGCCTGCTGCTCGCGATCGCGGTCGTCGTCGTGGCCTACCTCGGCGCGATCCGGCTCGCGGAGGCGCTCGTCGGCCGGGAGCGGCCGCTGGCACCGGAGTTCGTCCAGAGCCTGATCCCGATCGCGCTCGTCTACGCGGTGGCGCACTACTTCACGCTGCTGCTCGTACAGGGCCAGTTCGCGATCCCGATGGCCTCCGACCCCTTCGGCTACGGGCTGGGACATCTTCGGGACGGCGGGCTACGCGCCGAACGAGACGCCGATCTCGCCGAACGGCGTCTGGTACGTCCAGGTGGGTGCGCTCGTCGCCGGTCACATCGCCGGGCTCGCCATCGCCCACGACCGCGCGATCTCGGTGCTGCCGGGCCGGGCGGCGCTGCGCTCGCAGTACGCGCTGCTCGTCCTGATGGTCGCCTATACGGTGGGCGGGCTGTGGCTGCTCTCCCAGAGTTGACGCTGCTCGCCCACGGGGGCGTGGGCGGCGCGATCGTCGAGCTCTCGCTCACCGTTCTCGTCGCTGCGCTCTTCGCCGCCGTCTGGGTCCGGGAGCGGCGGGCGAAGCGCGCTGACGACGAGGATCAGATCAAGCCGCAGTAGCGGGCGGTGTTCGGCCAGGGATGGAACCCCCGGCCGCTCCGATGCGCGCGCTCGGCCACCCACATCTGCTCCAGCGCCGTCCAGTTGTCCGCGGTGCCCTTGCGGGCGAGCAGGAAGCCGCCGTACGAGCGCTGGAAGGAGATGTCCATCTGGAGCCCGCCGTAGTAGCCGTTGCCGGTGCGGGTCGCCCAGCCCTGGGTCGGGTTCTGCTCGTAGCGGTGGATGCAGAGCCACTGGTTGCGGTGGGGCGGGTTCTTCGCCCGGTGCTGCGCGGCGAGGGCGCGCTTGCGCCACAGGTCGCGCGTCCACTCCCGGTAGGCCCGGCTCTCGGTCGAGCGCTCGGTGAAGCGGGACGGAGTCCTCGGCGCCCCCATCAGGCGCTGCCAGCGCCAGGTTGCCGCACGGTAGGTGTCGATCTGCTCGACGAGGTCGATGCGGCTCGGCGTCGCGGCCGCGTGCTGCGGACGGACGAGCGCGGCGAGGGCGAGCACGAGCGCCCCGAGCACGAGCAGACGAACGGATAGGTTCGACAAGCGAGCCTCCACGATCGGGAACACGAACGGGCCACTCGGGACACGGAAGAGCCGCAGGGTGTCCGGGCAGCGATGTGTTGCCGAGGGAAGCTAGCAGGTTATGTTGTTTGCAAAGAGTAAGAAGCGTCACGAGCGGACGGTGGCGCCCGCGTAGATCAGCGCCGCCGCGACCGCCACGAACGCGGCGGTCTCGCTCGCGCCCAGGCCCGCGAGCGCGCTGCCGGCGGCCGCCAGGGCGAACCCGGCCAGGAGCAGCGAGTTCCCGAGCGGGCGCCGTCGCAGCGTCAGCAGCGCGACCCCGACGAGAGCGGCAGAGCCCGCGACGTTGCCCGCGATCGCGAGGATCCGCGCCGGAAACAGGTCGAGGTGGGCCTGCGCCTCGGGGATCGAGGAGCCGGTCACCGGCGCGGTCAGCGGGACCGCGATCGCGACCCCGACGGCCAGCCCGGCGTAGGCGAGCACGATCGGCCCCGCCCAACGCCGGCCGGTCCCGAGGAGCGAGCCCGCGCCGAGCAAGGGGGCCGTGAGCAGCCCGCCGAAGAGGTAGTACGCGCGGAAGGCCGCGCCGTCCCACCCCGCCGCGGCGCCCCAGGCGAGCGCTCCGGCCCCGAGCGCGTACGCCGCGAGCCCTGCGCTCCAGGCGCCGAGATGGGCCTCGCCGGTCACACGCCGGCGGCGCAGGAGCAGCCCGGAGAGCCGGAGCGCGAGCAGGGTGGCGCCGAAAGCGAGGAGTGCTTCCATCCCGCGGAGCCTAGTCCCGGCGAGACGACAGAGCCCCGGGACGACGACGGCCTCGTCGCTAGTGTCTCGGAATGCCGACCAAGCGCTACCTGTTCACGCCCGGCCCGACCCCGGTGCCGCCGCAGGTCCTGGCCGCGCTCGGCGAGCCCGTCCTCCATCACCGCGCCCCCGACTTCCGGATCGTCTACGAGCGGATCCTCGGCCGGCTGCAGGAGGTGCACCGCACCTCTCACGAGGTCCTGCTCTTCACGTGCTCGGGCACCGGCGCCTTCGAGTCGGCGATCGTCAACCTGACCTCGCCCGGCGACCGGATCCTCTCGGTCTCCTCCGGCAACTTCGGCGAGCGCTGGACCTCGATGGCGCGCGCGTACGGCTGCGAGGTCGAGGAGCTCCGCTACGCCTGGGGCGAGACGCCGTCGCCCGACGACCTCCGAGCCAGGCTCGCCGAGCTCGATCCCGTGTCCCTGGTCTTCCTCGTCCACTCCGAGACCTCGACCGGCGTCGTCTCCGACCTCCAGCCGCTCGCGGCGGTCGCCAAGGAGGCGGGCGCGGTCGTCGTCGTCGACGCCGTCTCGAGCCTCGGCGCGGTGCCGCTCGAGATGGACGAATGGGGGCTCGACGTCGTCGTCTCGGGCTCGCAGAAGGCGCTGATGACGCCGCCGGGCCTCGCGACCGTGGCGGTCTCGCCGGCGGCGGTCGAGCTCTCCGAGCGCTCGTCACGCCCTGCCTTCTATTTCGACTGGGCGCGGACGCGGAAGGCGCAGGCCAAGCTCGACAGCGCCTTCACCCCCGCGGTCTCGCTGATCGTCGCGATGGACGTCGCGCTCGGCCTCCTGCTCGAAGACGGGCTCGAGGCCGCATGGGAGCGCCACGCCCGGCTCGGCCGCGCCTGCCGCGCCGGGGTCAAGGCGATGGGGCTCGAGCTCTTCTCGCCCGACGAGGACCGTTCCGCCGTCGTCACGGCCGCGCTGATGCCCGACGGGCTCGACTCGTCGCAGCTGGCGAAGACGCTCCGCGACAAGCACGGGATCACGATCGCCGGCGGCCAGGGCGACCTCAAGGACCGGATCTTCCGGATCGGCCACATCGGCTGGTTCGACGAGTTCGACATCGCCACCGCGCTCTCCGCCGTGGAGCTGGTGCTCGCCGAGCTGGGCGCGCCGATCGAGCGGGGCGTGGCCGCGTCGCGCGCGCTCGAGGTCTACGCAGAAGGAGCCCGAGCCTGAATGACCCGGCTCTGAGAGTCCTCGTCCGGGAAGCGATCGCGGACTCCGGGGTGGAGCTCCTGCGGTCCCGGTTCGACGTCGACGTCGACGCCGACTCGCCGCTGGAGGAGATCATCGGCCGCTACGACGCGATCGTGATCCGCAGCGCCACGAAGCTGACCGCGGAGCTGATCGAGCTCGGCGCGAACCTGAAGGTGATCGGCCGGGCCGGGGTGGGGGTCGACAACGTCGACGTCCCGGCCGCGACCCGGAAGGGGATCGTGGTCGCGAACGCGCCCGAGTCGACCGTCGATCTCGGCCGCGGAGCACACGATCGGCCTGCTCGTCGCGCTCGCCCGCAACATCCCGCAGGCGCACGCGGCTTTCAAGCAGGGCCGCTGGGAGCGTTCGAAGTGGGGCGGCGTCGAGCTCGCGGACAAGACGCTCGGCGTGCTGGGCTTCGGCCGGATCGGCCGTCAGGTCGCCCGGCGCGCGCTCGGGCTCGGGATGCGCGTCGTCGCCTACGACCCGTTCGTCGTCCCGGAGCGCTTCCGGGAGCTCGGCGCGGAGCACGTCGAGTCGCCCGAGGAGGTGCTCGCCGCGGCCGAGTTCCTGACCCTGCACCTCCCGCTCGTGGACGAGACCCGCGGCTTCCTGAACGAGGAGCGGCTCGCTCTGCTGCCGAAGGGCGCGAGGATCGTCAATGCCGCCCGCGGCCAGCTCGTCGACGAGGCCGCGCTCGTCGCCGCGATCCGGAGCGGCCACATCGCCGGGGCTGCCCTGGACGTGTTCTCCGCCGAGCCGTACACCGGCGAGCTCCTGGAGCTGGACGAGATCGTCGTCACCCCGCACCTCGCCGCCTCCACCGACGAGGCGCAGGACCGGGCGGGCGTGATCGTGGCCGAGCAGGTCGTCGCCGCGCTCGAGGGGGGCCTCGTCACGAACGCCGTCAACATCCCGATCGTCGGCGCCGAGGATCTCGAGGTGCTCGGCCCGTTCATCCCGCTCGCGTCCCGGCTCGGACGCCTCGCCGTCGGGCTCGCCGGCGGCAGCCCCCGCCGGATCGTCCTTCGCTACAACGGCGCGCTCGCCGGGCACGACACCCGTTTGCTCACCGTCGCGGCCCTGAACGGCGCGTTCCAGGGAAGCGTCGACCAGCTCGTCAACTACGTCAACGCGCCGGTGATCGCGGCCGAGCGGGGGATCGAGGTGACCGAGGAGCGCTCCGAGACCGCCCGCGACTACACCAACCTCGTCACCGTCGAGGTGGACGGCGTCGAGGTCTCCGGGACGACGATCGGCCCCGACCACCGCCACTTCCTGGCCGGCGCGCTCGGCTTCGCGATCGACCTGCAGCTCTCGCCGCGGATGGTCTTCTTCCGCTACGACGACGTCCCGGGCGTGATCGGGACGGTCGGGACGACCTTCGCCGCCGCCGAGGTCAACATCGCCAACATGGCGGTCTCCCGGACGAAGGAGGGCGGCAAGGCGCTGATGGCGCTCTCGATCGACTCCGAGCCGCCGGCCGCGCTCGTCGAGGAGATCCGCGGCAAGGGGTTCGACGACGTTCGCTTCATCGGGCTCACCTGACCTCCTCGCGTGAGCCGCGGGGCGGCGGCTGGGTCGTCGCCCAGTTCATCCTGATCGCGCTCGTGCTCGCGGCGGGGCTCCTCGGCCCCCGGTGGCCGGGCGGTGCTCCGGCTCGCGGGGATCCCGGTCGCGCTCGCGGGCCTCGGCCTCGCCGTGTGGGCGGGCCGGACGCTGGGGAGCTCCCTGACGCCGTACCCGCGGCCGCGCCGGGACGGGGAGCTCGTCACCGGCGGGCCGTACCGGCTGGCCCGACACCCGATCTACGGCGGCGGACTGCTGCTCTTCCTCGGCTACGGGCTGCTCGCGAGCGTCCCCGCCACCGCCGGTGCGCTCGTGCTCGGCGGGCTCTGGTGGGCGAAGTCCGGCGTCGAGGAGCGCCACCTCGCCGCCCGCTTCGACGGCTACGCGGAGTACCGGCGCCGGGTCCGCGGACGGCTCCTACCGCTCCTGTAGGTCTCTTCCTAGGCGGCGCGGGGGTCGAGCGCGCGCACCAGCGGGACGATGTTCGGGTGGGTCTTGTGGACGACCGAGTGCCGGGCGTCCATCTCGACGACGCCCTCGACCCGCGCATCCTCGTGGCCATGGGCGAGCAGGAACGCGACACTGTCGCCGCGCACGTCCTCGTACTCGTCCAGCGTGGCGAGCACCCGCGTCGTGCAGGACGGGTCGCCGCACTCGCAGACGAACTCGGCCTCGTCCGCCTCGAAGCGCTCGGCGCTCTCGGCGATCCGCTCGTTCACCTCTCGGAAGAGCGCCTCGGTCCGCCCGATCCGCTCCAGCTCGGCGTTGTTCTCACCCATCACCCATGTCTCCCTTCGCAGCAGTTGCCGGGAAGAAAACGGCGGAAGGCTCCGGATGGTTGCGGGTAGCCTCGGGTCATGGCGTCCTGGCCCGAACCGGTCGAGCGCGTGGCCGCGTTCCTGAGGCGGTCCGGGGCCGAGGTACGGCTGGAGGAGATCGGCACCGCGGTCTCGAGCGACCGCGCCGCCGCCGAGGCGGCGGGCTGCCCGCTCGATCAGATCGGCGCCGCGAGCGTCTTCCTCTGCGGCGAGCGGCCGGTGGTCGTGCTCGTCCCGGGCGGCCGCCGTCCCGATGCGGCGAAGATCGCCCGGGCGGCCGGAGCGCCAGACGCCCGGCCGGCCCGCGACGACGAGCTCGTGGGCCTCACGGGCTTCGAGGCGGGCGGGCTCGCGCCGTTCGCGCTCTCCCGCGCGGTGGCGCACGTCTTCGTCGACCGGACGCTCCTCGTCCACGACCTCGTCTGGGTCGGGGCAGGGTCGCCGCGGCATCTGGCTGCGATCAGGCCCGCGGAGCTGCTGCGGCTGACGCGGGGAGAACCGATGGACGCTGTTCTGGAGGGCACGTACGATGAGGTGCCAGGCGACGCGAGGCAAGGAGACCCGACAGGATGATGCAAGAGACCGAGAAGATCTGGATGAACGGCGAGTTCGTGGACTGGGCCGACGCCAAGATCCACGTGGGCGTGCACGGCCTCCACTACGGCACGGGCGTCTTCGAGGGCATCCGCTGCTACGAGACGCCGAGCGGGCCCGGCCGTCTTCCGCCTGCGCGAGCACCTCCAGCGGCTGCACGACTCCGCGCGGCTGCTCTACATGGACCTGCCGTTCTCGGTCGACGACCTGCGCGAGGCGACGCACGAGCTCGTCAGCGTCAACGGGCTGCCGGAGTGCTACATCCGGCCCTTCGCGTTCTACGGCTTCGGCCAGCTCGGCGTCTCGACGCGGGGGAACCCCGTCGAGGTCGTGATCATGAGCTGGCCCTGGGGCAACTATCTGGGCGACGACAACGCGACCAAGGGGATCCGGGCGAAGATCTCGACCTGGAAGCGGATCGGCGCCAACACGATCCCGCACGTCGCGAAGGCGACCGGCGTCTACCTGAACTCGATGCTCGCGGTCGCGGAGGCGCAGCGCGCCGGCTACGACGAGGCGATCCTGCTCACCGACGAGGGCTACGTCGCCGACGGCTCGGGCGAGAACATCTTCGTCGTCCGGAACGGCAAGATCACGACGCCGCCGCTCTCGACGTCGATCCTCCCGGGGATCACGCGGGAGACGATCATGGACATGGCCCGCGAGCTCGGCTACGTCGTCGAGGAGAACCACCTGATCCGCTCCGACCTCTACCTGGCGGACGAGGTCTTCATGACGGGGACCGCGGCCGAGGTGACGCCGCTGCGCGAGATCGACGACCAGGAGATCGGGGTCGGGCCGGTCACGCTCGAGCTGCAGAAGCTCTACCTCGACACCGTCCGCGGCAAGGACGACCGGTTCGGCCACCTGCGCGACCACGTCGACGTCTCGGCGCGGGCGACCGCCGGGGCATGAGCGACGCCGCCGTCCGCTCGATCCCGCTCTCGGCGCCGTACGTCGACGAGCGGGACGAGGAGCTCGTGCTCGAGGTGCTCCGGTCGGGGCGGCTCTCGCTCGGGCCGTCGATCGACCGCTTCGAGGAGCTCTTCGCCGAGACGGTCGGCGCCCCGTACGCCGCGGCGGTCTCGTCCGGCACGTCGGGCCTGCATCTGCTCTGCCGGATCGCGGGGCTCGGGCCGGGCGACGAGGCGATCACCTCGCCGTACTCGTTCGTCGCCTCCGCCAACTGCGCGATCTACGAGGGCGCGACGCCCGTCTTCGCGGACGTGGACGAGCGGACGATGAACCTGACCCCGGAGGCCGTCGAGGCCGCGATCACGCCGCGGACGAAGGCAGTGATCGCCGTCGACATCTTCGGCTACCCGTGCGAGCTCGACCCGCTCCGCGAGCTCTGCGACCGGCACGGCCTGGCGCTGATCCAGGACGCCTGCGAGGCGCTCGGAGCCCGCTACAAGGGCGCCCAGCTCGGCTCGCAGGGGCCGTCGGCGGTCTTCGCCTTCTACCCGAACAAGCAGATGACCACGGGTGAGGGCGGGATGGTGACGACCCACTCCGAGGAGGAGTGGGCGCTGCTGAAGAGCCTGCGCAACCAGGGCCGCGCCGACGGCGGCGGCTGGCTCGACCACGCCCGGCTCGGCTTCAACTACCGCATCGACGACATCCGGGCCGCGCTCGGGATCGGCCAGCTGGAGAAGATCGAGACGATCCTCTCGCTGAGGCAGGCGGCCGCGTTCCGCTACAACGACCTGCTCGCCGGCGTGGACGGGCTGGAGATCCCGCTCGCCGACGACGAGGACCACGTCCGCTCGTGGTTCGTCTACGTGGTCACGCTCGCCCGCGGCACCGACCGCGAGCGCGTGATCGCCGAGCTCGACGCCCAGGGGATCGCGACGAGCCGGTATCTGCCCTCGATCCACCTCCAGAGCTACATGCGCGAGACCTACGGCTTCTCCGAGGGGCTCTGCCCGGTCTCCGAGGATCTCTCGCAGCGGACGCTGGCGCTCCCGTTCTTCGCCCAGATCGACGCCGACGACCAGGCTCGCGTCGCCGACGCCCTGCGCAACGCGCTCTAGGGGGCTACCAGTGGAGTGTGCCGGGGGCGCCCTTGAAGGGGCCCTCGATCCCGCCCGTCACCCAGCCGCCGTAGAAGCCGCCCGGCTGCGGCTCGGCGCGTTCTTCCCCGACGAGGCATTCGTCCATCGGAGCGCAGTAGAAAGCCACTGCATCGCGGATCGCCTCGAAGCCGGGGGAGGGGTCGGGGTACGTCCAGGCGCCGCGCTCGACCCGCCGGTCGCCGCCGAGAACGTCGAGGTAGCGGGCGGTGCCCTTCCATTCGCAGAAGGTGGTGCCGCCGGCCGGCTCGAGCGCGCCGGAGAGCACGTCCTCGCGGGGAACGTAGTAGACGGGCGGATGGGTCGTCTCCAGCACGCGGTGGGCGTGGGTCGTGTCCGCGACCGTGACGCCGCCGAGCGTGACGCGAATCCGCTCGGGGACCGGCTCGACGCGGGGAGGACGGGGATAGTCGGCGACGCGCTCCATGCCACAATGGTGCCTGTGGACGCCCCCCGCATGGTCTTTCTCGGCTTCGGCAAGTACGCGCGTGCCGACCGGATCTACGCGCTCCAGCCGATCACGGGCGACGACCGGGGCGGCGGCCGGCGGACGCTCGTCTGGGTCGAGGGCGTCGCCGACCCGGTCGTCGCCTCCCGCACCGAGCGGACGATCCTCCAGGACATGGGCCAGGAGGCGGCGGCCGGGACGCCGCTTCTCGACGAGGCGCTCGCGCTCGCGGAACGGCTCGCCGACGACGCCGCGAGCGGCCGGGTCGATCTCGCCGACCTCGGCCGGCGCGCGCGGAGGCTGCTCGAGTCCTCGGCCCGGCCTCCCGAGCCCTCCAAGCTCTTCTGAGCCCCGGCGATCCGAGCCTGACGCGGGCGTTCTTCGCCCGGAGCGTCCACGAGGTCGCCCCCGAGCTCCTCGGCGTCACGTTGCTCGTCGACGGCGTCGGCGGCCCGATCGTCGAGGTCGAGGCCTACGACGGCACCGATCCGGCGAGCCATGGCTTCCGGGGCCGCACGCCCCGGAACGCGGCGATGTTCGGCCCTCCCGGACACGCCTACGTCTACCGCTCCTACGGGATCCACTGGTGCCTCAACCTCGTCTGCGGCGAGGAGGGCGAGGCGGAGGCGGTGCTCGTGCGCGCGCTCGAGCCGGCGCACGGCCTGGAGACCATGCGGGCCCGCCGCGGGCTGGAGCAGGAGCGCCTGCTCGCGGCGGGCCCGGGCCGGCTCTGCCAGGCGCTCGCGGTGACGCGTGACCACGACGGGCTGCCCCTGGACGCGCCCCCGTTCGAGCTCCTGCCCGCGGCCGAGGCCGTCGAGGTCGTCGCCGGGCCGCGGATCGGGATCAGCGTCGCGGTGGAGCTGCCCTGGCGCTACGCGGTCGCGGGCAGCCGCTGGCTCAGCCGGCCGCTGCGTCCGGTAGTGGAGCGGCCGACCACCTAGCCGCGCGTCGCGACGATCTCGACCTTGACGCCGGGAGCCGCCGCGAGGCCCGGCTTCGGCTTCTGCTCGATCACGGCGGCGGGCTTCCCGTCCACCCACGTGATCGAGGGCTCGAGCTGCAGGCGCTCGAGTCGGCTCGTCGCCACCTCGACGCTCTTGCCGATCACGTTCGGGATCACGCCGTGGAGCGGCTTCGTGACCACGATGATCACCTTGTCGAACGAGCCGGCGTACCCGCGCCGCGGCCGCTGGTCGACGACGACCCCCGCTCGCTCGAGCGTCTTCGCCGGCTTGTAGACGACCTCGGTCGTCAGCGGCTGCGCGGTCAGCCGGGCGTCGGCGTCGGCGAGCGTCTCGCCGACGACGTCGGGGACCTGGACCTCGTCCTCGCGGCAGTTGGCGACCCTGGTCGGCCCGCGGCCCTCGTAGTAGACGATCTCGCGCCGCGTCCGGCAGATCCCGTTGTCGAGCATCAGCCCGCCCGAGCGCTGGACGACGAGCTTCGCGGCGACGGACTCCCAGGCGGGCGCCGGGAAGGACAGGGCCGGAGTCCCCTCGAGCGCCTGCTCCGCGAAGCTCTTCCAGATCTCGGCGGGGATCGTCCCGCCGGAGACCGCTTCGCCGTCGAACTCCGTCAGCATCGGCTTCAACGTCGTCGGGTAGCCGACCCACACCGCGACGACGAGCTGGGGCGTGTAGCCGACGAACCAGGCGTCACCGTAGTTCTCCGTCGTCCCCGTCTTCCCGGCCACGGACCGGCCGGGCAGCGCGGCGCGAGTGCCCGTCCCGCTCGAGACGACCTTCTGGAGGATCTGGTTCATCGTCTCCGCCTCGTGCTCGCTGAGCACGCGCTTCGCCACGGGAGCGTTCAGCCTCCGGTGCCCGTCCTCCTCGATCGTCTCGACCACCCGGGGGCGGTTGCCGAGCATGGCGCCGTCGATCCGGTCGCCGCCGTTCGCGAACGCTCCGTAGGCGCGTGCCAGCTCGAGCGGGTTGACCGACTCGGTCCCGAGCCCGATCGAGTAGAAGCCCTCGAGCCGGCTCTGGATCCCGAGCCGCTTGGCCGTCCGGGCGACGTTCTTCGCGCCGACGAGCTGCGTCAGCTGCGCGTAGACCGCGTTGTCGGACTGCTCCGTCGCGGTCTCGAGGTCGACGGAGCCGAGGTAGACGTCGTTGTAGTTCGAGGGCGCCCAGTACCGGTCGCCGAGGTTGATCGAGATCGGCTCCGAGTCGAAACGGGTCGCGGGCGAGATCCCCTGCCGCAGCGCGGTCGCGAGCACGAACGGCTTGAAGGCCGACCCCGGCTGCCGCTCGCTCTGCGCGGCGAGGTTGAACTGGCTCTTCCGGTAGTTCGCCCCGCCGACCATCGCCCGCACGGCCCCGTTGCGCGGGTCGATCGCGACGAGCGCCGCCGTCGGGCCGTCGGGGTCGGTCAGGTGCTCGGCGATCGCCTTCTGCGCAGCCTCCTGCAGCTGCAGATCGATCGTCGTCCGCACCTTCAGCCCGCCGCCGTAGACCCGCGCGGCGCCGTACTCCTCGATCAGCTGCTGCTTGACGTAGTTGGCGAAGTACTGGGCGACCCCGCCCTGGGTTGCGGGCAGCCGGACGTCCTCGGGAAGCGGGGAGCGGCTCCCCGTCGGCGGCGACCTGCTGCGAGCGCGTGATCTTCCGCTCCTCGAACATCGCCTGGAGGACGACCGAGCGGCGGCCCTTCGCGGCCTCGGGGTGCGCGACGGGGTCGAAGGCGCTCGGGTTCGCTGGGATCCCGGCGAGGAGCGCGGCCTCGGCGAGGGTCAGGTCGGCCGCGCCGTGGTGGAAGTAGACGATCGACGCCTGCTGGACGCCGTAGGCGCCGTTGCCGAAGTAGATCGTGTTCAGGTACGCCTCGAGGATCCGCGGCTTCGGCCAGCGCTGCTCGAGCTGCCACGCGAGCGCCGCCTCCCGCACCTTCCGGGCGATCGTCTTCTGGTTCCGGTCGAGCGCGTTCTTGACGAACTGCTGCGTGATCGTCGAGCCGCCCTCGACGACGCCGCGCTGGCTGATGTCCTGCCAGAGCGCCCGCCCGATCCCGCGCATGTCGACGCCGCGGTGCTCCCAGAAGCGTCGGTCCTCGATCGAGACGATCGCATGGCGCATCCACGGGCTGACCTCGTCGAGGTCGACGAGCGTTCGGGCCTGGGAGCCGCGCAGCACAGCGAGGACGCGGCTGCCGCTCGAGTCGTAGATCGTCCCGTTCACCTGCTGCTCGAGCTGCCGGCGCGGGTCGAGCTTGCCCACCTCGCCCGAGGCAGCCGTGACCAGCCCGAAGCCGAAGGACATCGTGGCGAGGAGCCAGAGCACGAAGAGGAGCGCGAGGAGCCTGCTCTTGCGTATCCGGCGGCGCTGTGGACGCGAGTCCTGCTGTCGGAGCTGCCGCAAGGGGAGGATTCTAGCCCGGTTGCGGCTCAGGCGACGGCGGCCGAGATCACCGCGAGCACATCGTCGGCGTAGCGCTCCAGCTTGGCGGGCCCGAAGCCCTTCACCCCGGCGAGCGCGGCCTCGGATGTCGGCTTGGCGACCGCGAGCTCGCGCAGCGTCGCGTCGTGGAGGACGACGTACGCCGGCACCTCGTCGGAGCGGGCGCGCTCGAGCCGCCACGCGCGGAGCTGCTCGAAGAGCCCGTCGTCCGCCGGCCCGGCAGCCGCGCCGCGGGCGCCTGCGGGCCGGATCTCGGGGACGTCCGCACCCGGGACGGCGCGGAGCAGCTTGAACCCGTCCTCGCTCTCGAACGGCTCCAGGGCGCCTGCCACCTCGAGCAGCTGGATCCACCGCTTGACGTCGGCCTGGGAGGCCGCGGCGAGGACGCCGAAGGCGGGGGAGCGGCGGGCCGAGCGCGGCGCAGAGATCGAGCCGCGCAGCAGCGCCGTCAGGCCCGTCCGGCCGAGCGGCCAGCGCAGGTCGAGCACCGTCCGGTGGATCGCGGCGCCCACGTCGGCGGGGAGCGGCGCCGCGGCGACCGCTGTCGGAGCCGCAGCCGCCGTGGGGGCGCAGACGTCGCACATCCCGCAGCGCTCCGGGTGGGTCTCCCCGAAGTGCTCCGCGACCTGCCGGTGCCGGCAGCGCGAGGACTCGGCGAAGCGGACGAGCCGGTCGGCCCGGGCGATCGCCTCCCGCTCGTAGCGGGTCAGCAACTCGTCGATCCGCTCGCCGGCGTCCGCGGGCGGCTCGGGCAGCTCGATCTGCATCGAGCGGCCGGCGTCGAACCCGCGGCGGACGAGCCCGACCTGCTCGAGCATCCCGACGAGGACGCGCGGGTCGGGATCGTCGCCCAGCTCGTCGGGCGTGACCTCGCTCCGCCCCCGCAGGCGGCCGTAGACGGCGCGGAGGTCGGCGCGGCTCGGGATGTCGGAGCGCGCGAAGCGCTTGAGCGTGCCGGCGTCGGTGGGGCTCGCGAGCAGGAGCGTGTCGGCCGGGGCGCCGTCGCGGCCCGCGCGGCCGATCATCTGGACGTAGCTCTCGAGCGACTCCGGATAGTTGTAGAGCGCGACGAGGCGGATGTCGGGCTTGTCGATCCCCATCCCGAACGCGGTCGTCGCGACGACCGTCTGCGTCCGGCCCTCGATGAAGTCCTCCTGGGTCGCCGAGCGTTCCGCCGGCTCGAGCCCCGCGTGGTAGTGGGCCGCGCCGAGGTCGTGAGCGCGCAGCGTCCGTGCGAGCTTCTCGCAGCTCATCCGGGAACGCGCGTAGACGATCGCGGACGCGCCCTGGAGCGCCTGGAGCCGTCCCACCAGCGCGCGCAGACGCTCCTCCTCGTTGGCGACGATCTCGACGTCGTAGCGGAGGTTCGGGCGGACGACGGAGGTGCGCACCACCTCGGGCGTCCGGCCGAGCGCCTCCGCGATCCCCCGCTCGGTCTCGGGCGTCGCCGTCGCCGTCATCCCGAGGATCGCCGGCGAGCCGAGCCGCTCGAGCGCCCTCCGGATGAAGAGGTAGTCGGGCCGGAAGTCGTGTCCCCACATGCTGACGCAGTGCACCTCGTCGATCACGACGAGGCCGACGTCGATCTCGGCGAGCGCGTCCACGAAGGAGCGCTGCCGCAGCCGCTCGGGGGCCGCGTAGAGCAGCCGGTAACGCCCCTCCGCGACGCCCCGGAGCCGGCGGGCGGCCTCGTCGGGGTCGAGCGACGAGTTGATCAGCGTCGCCTGGGCCGCGACCTCGGGCGGCAGCTTGTCCACCTGGTCCTTCATCAGCGCGATCAGCGGCGAGAGGACGAGGGTCGGCGTCGGGCGAAGCATCGCCGCGAGCTGGTAGGTGAGCGACTTTCCCGATCCGGTCGGCATCAGCGCGAGCGTGTCGCGGCCGTCGACCGCGGCCCGGACGACCTGTTCCTGCCCGGGCCTGAAGGCCGGGAAGCCGAAGAGGCGCTCGAGGGCAGGCTGAAGCTCGCTCACCCGAACGAGTGTACGGGTGGCATCGGCGCGCATTCGTCACGCCTTTGCCGCGAAACCGCTACACCGGCGGCGACTGGAAGACGGGGGCCCCGGTCGGCGCGTCGACCCCGCCGGCGTCCTCGACCGTCACGCCGACGGTCGCTCCGGCCGGCACCGTGTGGTCGAGCGCGAGCGTCGTCCGGTGCTCGATCCCGGACAGGAGCCCGGCGCGGGTGGCGCCGCCGTCGTGCATCACCCAGATCTCGTAGACCTTTCCGACCGGGGGCGGCTCGAGGTTCTCGAGCACGAGCGCCGCCCGCCCGTCCGGCGTGACCACGAGCGCGCCGCTGGCGCCGCGGAGCGCGAGCAGGCGGGCCTGTGGGTCGGAGAGGACGGCGACGGCGGCGTCGCTGCCGCGGAGCCGGTCGAGCTCCTGGGTCAGCGAGCGGCTCCAGACGCCCAGAGCGAGCGCCGCCACCGCGGCCACGGCGGCGAGCGACGCCACCGCGGGGACGGCGACCCTGCGCCGCAGCGGGACGACGTTCGGCCGCTCCGCCCGGGCCTGCTCGAGGATCCGCTCGCGCAGAGCGGGAGGGGGAGGAGGCCCGCCGGCGCCGCGCGCGAGCGAGCCCGTGACGGTCCAGAAGGAGGCGAGCTCCTGGCGGCAGTCCTCGCAGGTCGCGAGGTGCGACTCGTAGAGCTCCCGCTCGCGCGGGTCAAGCGCGTCGAGGGCATAGCCCGCGGTCAGCTCGTGGGGCTCGTCGACCATGCCGTCACCTCCGCTCCGTCGTCGAGGAGCTCGCGCAGGCGCGCGAGCCCCGAGAACATCCTGCTCTTGATCGTGCCGAGCGGCTGCCCGAGGCGCTCGGCGAGCTCGCTCTGGGTGAAGCCGCCGTAGTAGGCGAGCTCGATCGCCTCGCGCTGCTGGTCGGGAAGCTGCCTGAGCGCGGCCTGGATCCGGTCGCGCTCGAGGTTCGCCCACGCATCCTGCTCCGCGGAGCCGGTCTCCGGCTCACGGGGGCGTCCTCGATCGGCTCGGTCCGGCGGCGCTCCTCGCGCCGGACGACGTCGACCGCGCGCCGGTGCACCAGGGTCAGCAGCCAGGTGGACGCCTTCGCCCGCTCGGGGATGAACGTCGCCGCGGAGCGCCAGAGCCCGAGGAACGCCTCCTGGACGGCGTCCTGCGCGAGCGACTCGTCCCGGAGGATCCGGTAGGCGAGCCCGTAGGCAGGGCCGCCGAGCCGGTCGTAGAGCTCCGCGAGGGCACTCTCCTCCGAGCGCGCGACGAGCGCGACGAGGGCTTCGTCCGAGAGATGGGCGAGGTCGCGCTTGCGCATGGACGCCTGCCGCCTGGGCCGGCCGCCGAACGCTAGCAATGCGGGGGTGAGGTTCAGCGCCACGTACCCGTGGTTCGCCGGGGGTGCGTCTGCGGTTCGGCCTAAGATCGCTCGGGTGAGCGAGCCCCTCAACGTCGCCGACTTCGAGTCGCTCGCCGAGTCCTCGCTCGAGCCGGGCGCGCACGGGTACTTCGCGGGCGGCGCGAACGACGAGCGCTGCCTGCGCGAGAACGTCGAGGCCTGGCGCCGGCTGCGTCTCCGTCCCCGGGTCCTCGTCGACGTCGGCTCCACGAGCGCGGCCACGACCGTGCTCGGAACGCCCGTCTCGATGCCCGTCCTCGTCGCCCCGACCGCCTTCCACCGGATGGTGCACCCGGACGGAGAACCGGCGACGGCGCGCGCGGCCGCCGCGGCCGGGACGATCATGTGCCTCTCCACGCTCGCCACCGCCGGTCCTGCGGAGGTCGCTGCCGCGGCGCCCGGAGCGCCGCGCTGGCTCCAGCTCTACGTCTTCCGCGAGCGCGAGGTGACGCGCTCGCTCGTCGAGCAGGCGGTCGAGTCGGGCTACGAGGCGATCGTGCTCACCGTGGACGCGCCGCGGCTCGGCCGGCGCGAGCGCGACCTCCGCACCGGCTTCCGGATCCCGGCAGAGGTCGTCGTCCCGAGCGTCGCCGCGGCGGCGGGGCACTGGGAGGGAGCGACGCCGCTCGACGCCCTCTCCCGGATCGACCCGACCCTCACGTGGCGCGACCTCGAGCAGCTCGTCGCCGACTCGCCGGTCCCCGTGATCGTGAAGGGGATCCAGACCGGGGAGGACGCGCACCTCGCCTGCGAGCACGGCGCGAGCGCGATCGTCGTCTCGAACCACGGCGGCCGCCAGCTCGACACCGTCGCCCCCACGGCCGAGCTGCTGCCCGAGTGCGTCGAGGCGGTCGGCGGCCGGCTCGAGGTCTACGTGGACGGCGGGATCCGGCGCGGGGTGGACGTCGTCGCGGCGCTCGCGCTCGGCGCCCGGGCGGTGCTCGTCGGCCGGCCGGTGCTCTGGGGGCTCGCGCACGGCGGCGAGGCCGGCGCGGCGCGGGTGCTCGAGCTCCTGCGCGAGGAGACCGAGCTCGCGCTCGCGCTCTGCGGCTGCCCGTCGCCGGACGCGGTCACGCCGGCCCACGTCTCTAGAATCGGCGGCCCGTGAGCATCGAGATCCTGACCCGCAACGCCGTCGACGTCCTGCCCGCGGGCGGGCTCGAGGCCAAGCTGAAGCTGGGCCGGCCGCTGCGCGTCAAGCTCGGGATCGACGTCACCTCCCCCGACATCCACGTCGGCCGGGGGATCCCGCTCCAGCGGATGCGTGCCTTCCAGGACGCGGGCCACACCGGCGTCCTGATCGTCGGCGACTACACGACCCGGATCGGCGACCCGTCGGGCCGATCCGCGGAGCGGCCGATCCTCTCCGAGGAGGAGATCGACCGGAACGCGCAGACCTACGTCGACCAGGCGCTCCAGCTCCTCGACCGCGACCGCACGGAGATCCGCTTCAACAGCGAGTGGCTCCAGGGGCTCGACTTCGCGGAGATCCTCCGGCTCACGCGCACGGTCACCGTCGCGCAGCTGCTCGAGCGCGACGACTTCTCCAAGCGGTACGCCGCGCGCGAGCCGATCTCGGTCTCCGAGCTCCTCTACCCGCTGATGCAGGCCTACGACTCGGTCGCGGTCGAGGCCGACGTCGAGCTCGGAGGCACCGACCAGCTCTACAACCTGCTCGCGGGGCGCGATGGTGATGGAGGCGTACGGGCTCGCGCCCCAGGTCGTCCTGACGACGCCGCTCCTCCTCTCCTGGGACGGCGCGAAGATGAGCTCCTCGCAGGGGAACAACATCCCGTTGACCGCGCCGCCGGAGGAGCAGTTCGGCCGCACGATGCGGATCCCCGACGAGCAGCTGCCCGAGTGGTACCGCCTCGTCGTCGAGCAGCCCGTCCCCGCCGGAGAGCCGATGCAGGCGAAGCTCGCGCTCGCTCGCTGGATCGCCGGCCGCTCGCACGGGGAGGAGGCCGCCACCGCCGCCGAGGCCCATTTCACCCGGGTCGTCCGGGAGGGTCAGGCGCCGGCCGAGGTGCCGGAGGCGCACCTGCCCGCGGGCGACCCGGTGCACCTCCCGGCCGCGCTCGCAAGCGCCTTCGGGCTCTCGACGAGCGAGGCGCGGCGGCTGCTCTCGCAGGGCGGGGTCAAGCTGGACGGCGCCCCGGTGACCGCGCTCGACGTGCCCCGAGCCGAGCTGCTGGATGCGACCGTGCAGGCCGGGAAGCGCCGCTTCGCCCGGTTCGTCGACCCGGCCTGACCCAGCCGCTTGACAGCCCCTGCGGTTTTGCTACTGTTCATCGGCCGTCCGCAAGGGCGGCAACGGAAAAGTCCCCGTCCTCGAGACAACTGGAGCCCAACAGGCAGCGATCGGATACGATCAGTACTTCGCTTGTGGGCCTCTGGCGCGAGTCGGAGGCTTTTTTACGCCGGTCATCAGAGTCGGCAGCGGTCTTTGAAAACTCAGCAGCGTGCGTTTACGTCGAGACCTCATCGTCTCGTGGGCCTCGGCCTGCGTGAATCGGATGAGGCTTAACTAACTCGTCACCGATCCCGCCGGTTCGCCGGCCGGGTGAGGAGACACTTTGAGCTCAAGCTCGAAGAGAAGCTTGTCCCTTCGGGGGCAAACACATCTTC
>CAWJWW010000002.1:0-870000 GCA_963846665.1 uncultured Gaiellaceae bacterium | reverse complement strand
TAGGGCGATTCAGTCGTGTGCGGTAGACCCGAAACCGGGTGATCTATCCATGGGCAGGCTGAAGCGGGGGTAAGACCTCGTGAAGGACCGAACCGACCTCTGTTGAAAAAGGGGCGGATGACCTGTGGATCGGAGTGAAAGGCTAATCAAACCCGGAGATATCTGGTTCTCCCCGAAATATATTTAGGTATAGCCTCACGTGTTCCGTAGCGGTTGTAGAGCACTGTTTGGTCTAGGGGGCTTACCAGCTTACCGAAATCAGACAAACTCCGAATGCCGGTATTCCAGAGCGCGGCAGTCAGACTGCGGGGGATAAGCTTCGTGGTCGAAAGGGAAACAGCCCAGACCGTCAGCTAAGGTCCCTAAATCGATGCTAAGTGGGAAACGATGTCCGAGTGCATAGACAACCAGGAGGTTGGCTTAGAGGCAGCCACCCTTGAAAGAGTGCGTAATAGCTCACTGGTCAAGTGCTCGGGCGCGGACAATGTAACGGGGCTCAAGCATCGTGCCGAAGCTACGGATTCACGACTTCTCGTGGAGCGGTAGGGGAGCGTTCCCAGGCGAGCGAAGCGGCATCGTGATGTGCCGTGGACGCTGGGAAGTGAGAATCCTGGCATGAGTAACGAAAGAGGAGTGAAAAACTCCTCCGCCGAATGCCTAAGGGTTCCTGAGTAAAGCTAATCTGCTCAGGGTTAGTCGGGACCTAAGCCGAGGCCGCAAGGCGTAGGCGATGGACAACAGGTTAATATTCCTGTACCGCGTCCCAACCGCTATTACCAATGGAGGGACGGGGTAGGCTATGGAAACCCGGTTATTGGATTCCGGGCTAAGCGCGTAGGGCGACCGTAGGGAAATCCGTCGGTCACTAAGGCTGAGACGTGATGCGGAGCCCAGCAAGGGCGAAGTTGGAGTAGCCATGCCTCCTAGAAAAGCGTCTAGGGAGGTTGGACGTGCCCGTACCAAAACCGACACAGGTAGGCGGGTAGAGAATACCAAGGCGATCGGAAGAACCCTCGTTAAGGAACTCGGCAAAATGGTCTCGTAACTTCGGGAGAAGAGACGCCCCGGTAGGGTGACCCGGCTTTACGCCGGAGAGCTCGAGGGGGCCGCAGTGAAACGGCCCAAGCGACTGTTTACCAAAAACACAGGTCTCTGCGAAGTCGTAAGACGACGTATAGGGGCTGACGCCTGCCCGGTGCCGGAAGGTCACGAGGAGAGGTTAGCCTTCGGGCGAAGCTTTGAATCTAAGCCCCGGTAAACGGCGGCCGTAACTATAACCGTCCTAAGGTAGCGAAATTCCTTGTCGGGTAAGTTCCGACCTGCACGAATGGCGTAACGACTTGGGCGCTGTCTCAACGAGGGATCCGGTGAAATTGTAGTCTCGGTGAAGATGCCGAGTACCCGTGGTTAGACGGAAAGACCCCGTGCACCTTTACTACAGCTTGACGTTGAAGTCTGGTGTTCGTTGTCCAGGATAGGTGGGAGACTTTGAAGCCGGGACGCTAGTCTCGGTGGAGGCAATCTTGGGATACCACCCTTCGTATTCTGGGCTTCTAACCCGATGCCGTGATCCGGGTCGGGAACAGCGTGAGGTGGGCAGTTTGACTGGGGCGGTCGCCTCCTAAAATGTAACGGAGGCGCGCAAAGGTTCCCTCAGCACGGTCGGAAATCGTGCGTAGAGTGCAAAAGCATAAGCGAGCTTGACTGCGAGACTGACAAGTCGAGCAGGGACGAAAGTCGGCTTTAGTGATCCGGCGGTTAAGAGTGGAATTGCCGTCGCTCAACGGATAAAAGGTACGCCGGGGATAACAGGCTTATCCTCCCCAAGAGTCCACATCGACGGGAGGGTTTGGCACCTCGATGTCGGCTCGTCGCATCCTGGGGCTGAAGCAGGTCCCAAGGGTTGGGCTGTTCGCCCATTAAAGCGGTACGCGAGCTGGGTTCAGAACGTCGTGAGACAGTTCGGTCCCTATCCACCATGGGCGTTGGAAGTTTGAGAGGAGTCGTCTCTAGTACGAGAGGACCGAGACGAACAGACCTCTGGTGTATCAGTTGTTCTGCCAAGAGCACTGCTGATTAGCCACGTCTGGACGGGATAACCGCTGAAAGCATCTAAGCGGGAAGCCCACCTCGAGATGAGACTTCCCATCCGCTAGACGGAGTAAGGGCCGTGGAAGACCACCACGTTGATAGGCCGGCGGTGTAAGCGCAGCAATGCGTTCAGCTGACCGGTACTAATTGCCCGAGGTCTTGATTTTGAACACGTCTGCGAGTCGCTATGGAGTTTTGAAGGTGTGCAGCCGAAACGGCGCGCGACTTCACAATTTCGGCGGTCATAGCGTCGGGGGTACACCTCTTCCCATTCCGAACAGAGAAGTTAAGCCCGATAGCGCCGATGGTACTCGGGACGCGAGTCCCCGGGAGAGTAGGACGCCGCCGAAGTCTTTGACGAGAAGGGCCGCCGAGAGGCGGCCCTTCTGTCGTTCCGCAGGAGGGTCGTTCCCTACACTCGCTCGATGGAACTGACCGACGGGATCGTCACTCTCCGCCCGCCGGCCCGGGACGACGCCGACTGGATCGTGGAAGCATGTCGCGACCCGGAGAACCAGCGCTGGCTGCCACTCCTGCCGAGCCCGTACTCGCACTCGGACGCCGTCTGGTGGCTCGATCGCGCCGAGACCGTGTGGGCCGACGGAAGTGCCGCCCCGTTCGTGATCGTCGATGCGGGCACGGGCGCGCCGCTCGGGGCGATCGAGCTCCGGCTCGGCGGCGAGGCGGACGTCGGGTACTGGCTGGCCCCGTCGGGCCGCGGTCGCGGTGCGGTGACCAGGGCCCTCCGGCTCCTCGTCGGCTGGGGGCGCGACGCGCACGGCCTCCGCGCGATCGAGCTCTACACGCTGCTCGACAACGTCCGCTCGCAGGCGGTCGCGCAGCGCGTGGGGTTCCGGCGCGAGGGGATCGTGACCGGGAAGATCGAGGACCGGGAGGGCCGCCGGCACGACGCCTACCGATTCGTGCTCGAGCTTCCCGCGTCAGAGCGCCCGTAGCCGCTCGAGCCGGCGCTCGAGCGGCGGGTGCGTGTCGAAGATCGCCGCCGGCCCGGTCGGATCGAACGGGTTGACCGTGTACAGCGGCGCCGTCGCCGGGCTCGCCTGGAAGGAGACCAGATCGCTCGCCCGGTCGAGGCGGAGAAGCGCGAGCGCGAGCTCGCCCGGGTCGACGAGGCCCGCGGCGACCCGGTCGGCTGCGAGCTCCCGCTTCGGCGAGAGGAGCGCATGCACGAAGGCCGCTGCGACCGGGGCGAGCACCGCGAGCAGGATGCGCTGGAACCAGCCTCCGATCCGCGAGAGCTCGAGCAGCACCACGGCGAGCATCACCGCGAAGGTCTGGGTGAGGACGTCGCGCGAGCGGACGTGGGCGAGCTCGTGCGCGAGCACCGCCTCCAGCTCGGCTCCTGCGAGGGCGCCGAGCAGACCCGTGCTGACCGCGAGCGCCGAGCCGTTCGGCCCGCGCCCCGCCACGATCGCCCGCGGGTAGCCGTCGGGGATCACGTAGAGCCGTGGCGGCACGATCCCGAGCTTCGCCGAGAGCGCGTCGACGAGCGAGCGAAGGCGAGGATCCTCGGCGAGGGCGAACTCCCGCGCTCCGAGCATCCCGAGCAGCGCCCGGTCGGCGTACGCGTAGACGGCCGCGGCGGCGAGGAGCGCGCAGAAGCCGAAGAGCGACGCGGTCCGGAGTCCGCCGATCGCCCAGCCGATGACGCCGATGAGGCCGGTCAGGAAGAGCACGAGCAGCCACGCCTTGGCGAGGTTCAGGGCGGCGGCGCGCCGCATCGGCTAGGACTCGTCGTCGCCGTCGCGCTCGTCGTCGCCCAGGCCGCGGGGCGGCCAGTCGGGCTCCGGCGCATCGCAGCGGCTCGAGCAGTGGAGCGACGCCACGTTCTGGAGCGGCACGAGGATGTGCCCGTTCAGCTCGATGTGGGGGACGTCCTCGATCGAGCAGTAGGCGGTGAGGACGCCCTCCTGGTACTCGCCGCCGAAGAGGGCCACGTCGACCTGCTCGCCCTTGTACTTGTTCGTGTAGTCCTCCACGGGCCGGTCAGTCTAACGCGCGGAGCGAGCCGTTCTGCGCGGAGACCCGGAGCACGTGGCAGTTGGGGACGTGCCCGTCGGCTCGAGCCTCGAGATGGCGGAGGACGGCGCGAAGCGGCCCGCCGTGCGAGACGACGAGGACCCGGCCCTCGGGGTGGCGGCGCGCGATCTCGTGCAGGGCCGCCAGGATCCGCTCCGACACCTCCTCGGAGGTCTCGGAGTCGCCCCACGGGCCCGTGCTCGCGTCCGGGAAGCGCTCGCGGATCTCGGTGTCGAGCAGGCCTTCCCAGGTGCCGAAGTGCTTCTCGCGCAGCTCGGGGAGCTCCTCGACCTCGAGCCCGTGCTCGGCGGCCACCGCCCGCGCGGTCTCCCGGGCGCGCACGAGGTCGCTCGCGTACACCGCGTCCAGGCGCTCGTCGCGCAGCTCGGCCGCGAGGGCACGCGCCTGCGCCTCTCCGTTCGCGGTCAGCGGCCGGTCCGTGTGCCCCTGGACGCGGCGCTCCACGTTCCAGTCGGTCTCGCCGTGCCTGACGAAGAGGATCTCGGTCACGGCTGTACGCTAGCCACCGATGGATCTGGGGCTGCAGGGGAAGGCATGCGTCGTCACCGGCTCGACGGCCGGGATCGGCCTCGAGACGGCGCGGATGCTCGCGGCGGAGGGCGCGCACGTCGTGACCGTCGGCCGCCGCGACGCGCCCGGCGCCGGCGAGGCGCTGCACGTCGTCGCCGACCTCTCCGAGCCCGGCGCACCCGAGGCGGTGATCGAGGAGGCCGTCCGGGCGCTCGGGGGCCTCGACGTGCTCGTGAACAACGTCGGCTTCGCCGTCCAGGCGCGCTTCGAGGACGTTCCCGACGCCGAGTGGGACTCGATGTTCCAGCTGAACGTGATGAGCGCCGTCCGCGCGATCCGCGCCGCGCTCCCGCACCTGCGTGAGCGGAAGGGCGCGATCGTCAACGTCTCCTCGACCGCAGGCAAGCGCCCGTCCGGCGGGATGCCGCACTACTCCGTCACGAAGGCGGCGCTGCTCTCGCTCTCGCGGCTCGTCGCCGACCTCTACGCGAAGGACGGGATCCGCTGCAACGCCGTCACGCCGGGGCCGGTCGCGACGGACGCGTGGCTCGGCGAAGGCGGGCTCGCCGACCAGCAGGGCGGCGACCGGGACGAGGTGCTCGCCAAGGTCGGCGCGGGGAGGCCGCTCGGGCGGCTCGCGGAGCCGGAGGAGATCGCCTCGGTGATCGCGTTCCTCGCGTCCGAGCGCGCCTCGTACGTGACCGGCGCGGCCTGGTCGGCCGACGGCGGCACCGTCCCGATCATCATCTGAGCGCTGCAGCCGGCGCAGTCCTGAGCGGCGACTACGCTAGAGGGTGATGCCGGAGCTCGCCGGACGTGTCGCGGACGCCTTCGAGGCTCGTATCCGCGCGGCCGAGGAGGCGCTCTCGCCGCTCGCCGTCCGCTCCTACGACACCGCAGGACGGCTCCGACCGGAGGACGAGTGCGGCGTCCGGACGCCGTTCCAGCGCGACCGCGACCGGATCCTCCACTCGAAGCCGTTCCGGCGCCTGAAGGGGAAGACGCAGGTCTTCATCGACCCGGCGGGCGACCACTACCGGACGCGGATGACCCACACGCTCGAGACGACCGGGATCGCCCGCGTCGGTCGCCCGGGCGCTGCGGCTCAACGAGGACCTGACCGAGGCGATCGGGCTCGGCCACGACACCGGCCACCCGCCCTTCGGCCACGCCGGCGAGGAGGAGCTCGACCGCTGCCTGCGCGAGCGGTTCGGCTCGGGCTTCCGCCACAACGAGCAGTCGCTGCGGATCGCCGAGGAGCTGAACCTGACCGCCGAGGTGCGGGACGGGATCCTCACGCACACCGGCCCGCGGCGAGCCGGCCTCGCTCGAAGGGAAGATCGTGCGGCTCGTCGACCGCGTCGCCTACATCAACCACGACATCGACGACGCGATCCGGCACGGGATCCTCGCGCCCGGCGACCTGCCGCCGGGCCGAGATCGAGCTGCTGGGCGACACGGGCTCGACCCGGATCGACACGGCTCGTCCACGACCTCGTCGAGACGCTCCGAGCGCGCCGGCGACATCGTCCAGAGCGAGGAGGTCGGGACGGCGATGCTCGCGCTCCGCTCGTTCATGTTCGAGCGCGTCTACCTCGGCCCGCAGGCCCGGGAGGAGCACGGCCGCGCGCACGCCACGGTGCGGCGGATCTTCGAGCACCTCGTGGACGAGGGCCGCTCCGAGGACGAGATCCGCGCCTTCGTCTCGGGGATGACCGACCGGTTCGCCCTCACCTACGCCGAGGCGCCTCTAGACGTGGCGCGGATCAAGGAGCAGTCGGTCCGGGACGTCGTCGCGACGGCGGACATGGTCGAGGTCGTGAGCGGGCGCACCTCGCTGCGCAAGAACGGTGCGCGCTGGAGCGGGCGCTGCCCCTTCCACGAGGAGCGGACGCCCAGCTTCTCCGTCAACGCCGCCGACAAGCTCTACCACTGCTTCGGCTGCGGCAAGGGCGGCGACATCATCACGTTCGTCCGCGAGACAGAGAGCCTGGACTTCGTCGAGGCGGTCGAGTGGCTCGCGGAGCGGTTCCGGGTCAACCTCGAGTACGAGGAGACCTCACCGCAGGTCGAGGCCTCGCGGAAGCGCCGCGACCGGCTCCACGCACTGCTCGAGCAGGCGACGACGTTCTACGAGCGCACCCTCTGGGAGTCGGCCGCGGGCGAGCCCGTCCGCGCCTACCTCGCCTCGCGCGGGCTCGGCGAGGAGGTCTGCCGCGAGTTCCGGCTGGGGCTCTCGCCCGGGAACGGGCTCGCCGCGAAGGCGAAGGAAAAGGGCTTCACCGCCGACGAGCTGCGGGCCGCCGGCCTCACGAACGCCCGCGGCAACGACTACTTCCCGCCCCGGCTGATGTTCCCGCTCGCCGACGCGCGCGGCCGCGTGATCGGCTTCCAGGCGCGCAAGCTGCACGAGGACGACCCGCTCCGCGGCAAGTACGTGAACACGCCCGAGACCGAGCTCTTCCACAAGTCGGCCGTCCTCTACGGGCTCCACCTCGCGCGCACGGCGATCGCGAAGCAGGAGCAGGCGGTCGTCGTCGAGGGGAACACGGACGTGATCGCGCTCCGCCAGGCCGGCTTCGAGCCGGCGGTCGCCTCGATGGGGACGGCGCTGACCGAGCGGCAGCTGAAGGAGCTGCAGCGGCTGACCCGGCGCGTCTATCTCTGCTTCGACGCCGACTCGGCGGGCGAGGAGGCGACGCTGCGCGGGATGGAGCTGGCGACGACGCTCGGGCTCGACGTCCGCGTCGTCACGCTGCCGGAGGGACAGGATCCCGCGGACGCGCCGCAGGGCTTCGAGGCGCGGCTCGCCCGGGCCGAGAGCTACGTCGTCTACCGCGTCCGGCTCGAGCTGGAGCGGACACCCGACCGCCAGGAGGCCTTCGTGCGGGCGCGCGAGATCCTCCAGCGGACCGAGGACTCGCCCGAGTGGCAGGACGCGCTCCGCCTGCTCGCGAGCAGGCTCAGCCTGCCGAAGGAGACGCTCTCCGGTCTCGCTCCGAAGGGGGGAGTGCGGACGCTGACCGACGCGCTGACCCCGAAGATGCTCCAGAAGGGCGACCGGCTCGAGCGGGACGCGCTCGCGGCCTGCCTCGCGCACCCCTCGCTCGGCAAGCTGCTCGCCGAGCTCGGCTCCGAGCACTTCGACGACCTCCTGCACCGCCGCTTCCGCGACCAGCTCGTGCACGGGGGCGAGGACGCGGAGCTGGTGGCGCTCCGGGCCGAGCTGGACGCCCGGGCCGCCCGCGAGGGGATCGACGAGCGCACCGGCAAGGAGCTCCTGCTCAACCTGCGCGAGCGGCGCCTCCGGCGGGAGCTGGCAGGCGCCGAGCTCGAGCGCGTGAAGGAGCTCCAGGCGGCGCTCGCCCAGGTGCGCGAGGCGATCCTGCAGCTCGCCTGAGCGCACGTTTCAGGCTCGCTACAATCTCCCGCGCCTTCCCCGGTAGCTCAATTGGCAGAGCATTCGACTGTTAATCGAAGGGTTGTTGGTTCGAGTCCAACCCGGGGAGCTACGGCCCTGAGCTAGGGGCTGGTGAGGCGCCGGTAGCCGGCCGGGGTGCGGACGAACACCTGCCAGGCGTGGAAGCCGTAGTAGGCGCGCACGTCGCGGCGCATGGCGCCGGCGTAGGCGAGGACGGCGTCCACGTACAGCGTCGAGTGGTTGTAGGCGAGAGCGCCCGGCGGAGGTCGGTGCGGCCGCCCGAGGCGCGCAGGTAGTTCGCGGCGCCGAGGATCGCGTCGCCGGGGTCGTCGACGTCGCCGCCGAGCCCGTACGCCCGCCACGTCGCCGGCAGGAACTGCATCGGCCCCTGCGCGCCGGCGGTGCTCCGTGAGCGCACCTTCCCGAAGGCCGTCTCGACGAAGTTGACCGCGGCGAGCACGTGCCAGGGGATCCCGAAGCGGCGCTCAGCGGCCCGGTAGTGGCGGAGGAGCCGGTCGGGTGGCTCGGCCGGGCCCGTCCGAAAGGCGGAGAGGCGGGAGCCGGGTGGGCGGGGTCAGCCGGACGAGCGCCCGCCGCGCGGCGACGATCGGACGGGCGTCGGCGCGAACGCCGGGCGGGAGCGCCGCGAGCGTCGCCTCCGCGCGGGCGGCCGGCGCGAGCCCGAGCGCGAGGTAGAGCCGCTGCTGGTCGAGCGCCCAGAGCCGGGTCTCCCGGGGCGGCCGTGCGGTCCCGGTGCGGCGCCAGGCCTCGATCGACCGGTCGAGCGCACGCGTCGTCGCGGCGAGCCGGGCCGCGACGGCCCGCGGCGCGGAGGGCAGCGGCGCGTCCGGGGCCGGGGGAGGCGACGCGAGGCCGAGGAGCGCGGCGGCGAGGAGGGCGAGCACGGGGTCATCCTCGCCGACGGCGTGGGCCGCCCGCGCCGGTCCGTAAGCTTGCCCGCATGCCCGTCAGCCGCGAGGAGTTCGTCGCGATCATGAGCGCCTTCCCGACGGGGGTCGCCGTGGTGACGACGCTGGACGAGGAGGGGCAGCCCCGCGGGCTGACGACGAACGCCGTCACCTCCGTCTCCGCCGACCCGCCGATGCTCCTGATCTGCGTCGACCGGACGAGCCGCACGCTCTCGGCGCTTCGGCACGCCCGCCGCTTCGTGGTCAACTTCATCGGCGAGGAGGGCGCCGAGGTGTGCGCGCTCTTCGCCTCGAAGGCGGACGACAAGTTCTCGCAGGTCGCGTGGGAGCCTGGCCTCGGCGGGGTGCCGCTCCTGACCTCGGACGCGCTCGCGATCGCGGAGTGCAGCACCGACGAGGAGATCGAGGCGGGCGACCATCTGATCCTGCTCGGCGTCGTCGAGGCCGGGCGCGCCGCCGACCCGGAGCGGGTGCCGATCCTCTACTACCGGCGGGCGTACGGGAGCACGCCGACCGCGGCCTCGTAGGCGCGCTCGGCCGCCTCCACGGGCCCGAGCGACCAGATCGAGTCGGCCCGCTCGGCGTCGCCGAAGATCTCCACGTCCCAGGCGCCGCGCCAGCCGGCGTTGTCGAGGATCTCCGCCAGTCGCGCCGTCGGGGTGACGCCCTCGCCGGGGAGCGCCCGGTCGCCGCGTGCCGAGCCCCAATGCTCTGCGACGTGAACGCCGGTGATCCGGTCGATGTGCTCGCGCAGGTCGTGCTCGATCGTCGGCGTGTCGCCGACGTGCCAGAGGTCGACCATCACCCCGACCTGCGGCAGGCCGGCTTCCTCGAGCAGCTCGAGCGCCTCGGGGACCGAGGTCACGAGCGTCAGCTGGTCGCGCTGGGACGCGTGGATCGGCTCGAGCCCCAGCCGGATTCCCGCCTCGGCCGCTGCTGCCGCGACGCGCTGCAGCCCGTCGATCACGAGCTTGCGCGCCTCCTCCTCGGCAAGGTCGCCTGCCGGGCCGGTCAGGCAGAGCACGGAGTCGGGCTCGAAGCGGGCGAAGCGGCGCATGCTCTCGCAGAGGCTGCGGATCCTGGTCTCGACGTCCTCGGGCCCCTCGATGATCGGGTTCGGGAGGATCGTCGGCACGAGCGGGACGCAGTTCGTCGCCTTCAGCCCGCTCTGGCGCAGCGCGGCGGCGTCCGCCTCGTCGTCCTCACCCAGCTTCATCTCCCAGATCCCGATCCCCGCGAAGCCGGCGGCCGTGTAGGCGGCGAGGTCCTCGCGGAAGGTCGCGGCGACGGTCGAGATCTCGCTCAGCGACAGCATCAGAGGCCCGGCAGCTTCGAGAGGAGACGGCGGGGGAGCGGCGGGCGGGTCAGGCGCTTCGCCGCGAGGTAGCCGGAGCCGGCGCCGAGCCCCGGCCCGGGATGGGTGCTCGCCCCGATGTGGAGCAGGTTCTCGACCGGCGTTGCGTGCCCCGGGGTCGCCGGCGTCGGTCGCCAGAGCAGGTTCTGGTCGAGCGCGCACGAGCCGCCGTAGATGTCTCCTCCCACCCAGTTGGGGTTGGCGGCGGCGATGTCGACGGGGGAGAGGACGACGCGGCCGAGTGACGCCGACTCCAGGTTCTCGATGTGTCGTCCGAGCCGTTCGACGATCCGGTCGGCGTACGTCTCGCGCAGCTCCTCGGTCCAGCCCCGCGACGTGTCGAGCTCTCCCGCCGCGTCGCCCTTCGGGGTCGAGGGCAGCTCCTGGAGCTGGATCCAGACGATCCACGAGCCGTCCGGAGCGCGGGAGGGGTCGACCGTGAGCGGCTGGCCGCAGACGATCGTCGCCTCCGCGGGGAGCAGGCCGCGGTCGGCCTCGTTGACCGCGCGGGAGACGCCGTCGAGGCCGGGGGTGACGTGGACGATCGGCGTCCGGCCGAGCCGCTCGTCGCCACGCCAGCGCGGCAGCTCCGAGAGGGCGAGGTGGATCTGCATCTCGCCGCGGCCGAAGCGGAAGCGCTCGGCCGCCTCGCGGACCCGCGGCGTCACGTCGCCACTCGCGAGCAGGCGGCCGTAGAGCTGGGGCGGGGTCACGTTCGCGAGCACGGCGCGGGACGCCGTCAGCGTCTCGCCGTCCGCGAGCCGGACACCGGTCGCCTTCCCGTCGGCCACGAGGATCCGCTCGACGTCGGCGCCGGTGCGCAGCTCGCCCCCGGCCTCGCGGACGATCGACGCGAGGCCCTCGACGAGCCTGACGCCGCCGCCCTTCGGCACCGGCATCCCGCCGAGCTGGAGCGCGCAGGCGATCACCTGGGTCATGAATCCGGACGTGGCCGCGTCCGGGCCGAGGCCGGTGTGCAGCACCCACGGGGCGAGGAGCCCGTGCGCGCGCTCGTCCGGGAAGGTCTCGGTCAGCCAGTCGCGCGCCGTCGAGAGGACGCTGCCGCCGAACTCGACGAGCCCACGGCGGCCGAGCCGACGGTAGGCCTGGCGGCCGAGCCCGAGCCCGGCGGCCGACCAGAGCTCCGTCCCGAGCACGCCGAAGGCGAGGTCGGCGTTCGCCATGAACTCGTCGAACTGGCGCGACCAGGCCTCGCCGAGCTCGGCGGCGTTCGCCTCCCCGTCGGTCGAGAGGAAGACGCTCGAGCCGTCGGGGAAGGCGCTCCCGGTCGGCAGGTCGGTGTTCAGGTACTCGACGCCGAGCCGGTCGAGGTCGGGCTTCAGCTCGGCGTAGGCGGGCGAGCCCGTCCAGAGCGGGTGCCAGGAGGCGAAGAGCTCGTGGGTGAAGCCGGGCTCGATCAGCCCGTCCACCGTCCGGAGCGCTCCGCCGAGCCAGTCGTTGCGCTCGAGCACGCAGACCCGCCACCCCGATTTCGCGAGCAGGGCGGCGCCTGCGAGGGAGTTGATCCCGCTGCCGACGAAGACCGCGTCGTACCGTTCCATGCGGGTGATCGTACTTCCTTGACATGTCACGGTGGATGTTGCGTAGGATCCCGCCCATGCTGCTGCGTGAGGTCGAGTACGTCAGGCCGGAGTCGGTCGAGGATGCACTGAGGCTGCTGGCGTCGAACGACGGCGCCCGCGCGCTCGCCGGGGGCCAGACCCTCGTCAGCGTGATGAAGGCCCGTGCGGCTGCGCCCGATCTCCTGGTCGATCTCGCGCGTCTCGACGAGCTGAGCCGGATCTCGGTCTCGGGCGACACGCTCGTCGTCGGGGCGATGGCGACCTACGCCCAGATCATGGCGAGCTCCGAGGTCGAGGTGGCGCGGCCGGTTCTCGCCGAAGTCTGCTCGCTGATCGCCGACGTCCAGGTCCGCAACCGGGGCACGATCGGCGGCAACGTCTGCTCGAACGACCCGACCAACCACCTGCCGCCGCTGATGGTCGCGCTGGGCGCCGAGTTCGCGCTGATCGGTGCAGGCGGCGAGCGCACCGTCTCCGCCGACGAGTTCTTCCTCGGCGTCTACATGACCGCTGCAGGTCCCCGGCGATCTCCTCACCGAGGTTCGGATCCCCGCCGGCCGCGGCGCCGCCTTCGACGCCGTCACGCTCGGCGCCGACGGCACCTGCATCGTCAGCGCGGCCGCGTCGGTCGCCGATGGGGCGGTGCGCGTCGCGCTCGGCTGCGTCGACGCGGTGCCCGTGCTCGTCGAGCCCGCCTCCGCCGACGCCGCCGCGGTGCGCGACGCCGTCCGCGCCGCCGAGCTCGACCCGCCGGGCGACGTCCACGCTTCGGCCGACTACCGCCGCCATCTCGCCGAGGTGGTCGCCGCCCGCGCCGTTGCCAAGGCAGGAGAGAGGAGCTGATGGAGCCGACCACCCGCCAGACGATCGCCGTCACCGTGAACGGGGAGACCTACGAGCGCGAGGTCGAGACGCGCCGGCTCCTGATCCACTTCATCCGAGACGACCTCGACCTGACGGGGAGCCACGTCGGCTGCGACACGGGCAACTGTGGCGCCTGCTCGGTGATCGTGGACGGGACGCTCGTGAAGAGCTGCATGATGCTCGCGGTCCAGGCCGACGGCGCCAAGGTCGAGACCGTCGAGGGCCTCGCGGCCGGCGGCGAGCTGACCGCGCTCCAGCAGGCGTTCTCCGACCACCACGCACTCCAGTGCGGCTACTGCACCCCCGGGATGCTGATGAGCTCGACCGCGCTCCTCCGCCAGACCCCGAAGCCGTCGCAGGACGAGATCAAGAAGGGCCTGCAGGGGAACATCTGCCGCTGCACCGGCTACTGGAACATCGTCGACGCGGTCACCGCAGCGTCAGGGCAGGAGGTTCCCACGCATGAGTGAGACGACGACGATCTCACCCGACAAGGCGCTGGTCGTCGACGAGACGGGAGCGCCGCAGCGCGGGTTCGCGGGCCAGAACGTGCCGCGCAAGGAGGACAAGCGCCTCGTCCAGGGCGAGGGGGTCTTCGTCGACGACGTCAAGCGCCACGGGATGGGCTACGCGCACTTCGTCCGCTCGCCGTACGGGCACGCGAACATCACGGCGATCGACCTCTCGAAGGCCGAGGCGCTCCCCGGGGTCTACGGGACGCTGACCGGCGAGGAGGTCGCGGCGCTGACCGAGCCGTTCTTCCAGCTCTCGACGCCGCCCGGTGCCCACATCAAGGACTACGCCCTCGCCGTCGGCAAGGTGCGCCACGTCGGCGAGCCGGTGGCGATCGTCGTCGCCGACACCCGTGAGCGCGCCCGCGACGCCGCCGACCTCGTCGAGGTCACCTACGAGCCGCTCGCCGCGGTCGTCGACGCCCGCAAGGCGCTCGACGACGCCGCGCCCGTGCTCCACGACGAGGCCGGCTCGAACCTCTCGTGGCAGGGGCTCTACGAGTGGGGCGACATCGACGCCGCCTTCGCCGAGGCCGACCACGTCGTCAAGATCAGCGAGCTCCACTTCGAGCGCTTCAACTCGACGCCGCTCGAGTGCGACGGCGCCCTCGTCGAGTTCAACCGCGGAACCGGCCAGTGGACGATCACGACGAACAACCAGTTCCCCGGGTTCGCCGCGATCATGATGGGCCCGGCGCTCGGGACGGGGCTGGACAAGCTCCGCTTCGTCACCCAGGACATCGGCGGCGGCTTCGGCAACAAGATCACCTCGCACCCGCAGCTCGTCGCCTGCTGCCTGCTCGCCCGCAAGCTGAACCGCCCGATCAACTGGACGGAGTGGCGGACCGACTTCCACCTGACGATGTCGCACGGGAACGAGCGCTGGTTCCTCGACACCGAGGTCGCGGTCAAGGCCGACGGGGAGCTGCTCGGCTTCCGGACGAAGGCCCTCGACGACGCGGGCGCGTATCTCCGCTACGAGCCGCTCGGCGGCGTGATCTGGGCGCAGGTGACCCCCGGCTGCTACCGCTGGAAGCACGTCAGCCTCGACTTCACACAGGTCGTGACCAACAAGGCGCCGTGCTCGCCGAACCGCGGCTACTCGCGGATGCAGCATCTCTGGTTCACCGAGCGCGTGATCGACATCGTCTCCTCCGAGCTCGGGATCGACCCCGTCGAGATGCGCAAGCGCAACTACATCAAGACCGAGGAGATGCCGTACACGACGCCGAACGGCTGCGTCTACGACTCCGGCGACTACAGCCGCATGCTCGACGTCGGCCTCGAGCTGATCGGCCACGACGGCCTGGAGGAGCGACGCGCGGAGGCGAAGGCGCGCGGAAAGCTGCTCGGGCTCGGGATCGGCTCGACCCTCGACTCCGGCACGAACAACTTCGGCCAGTCGCGCCTGATCAACCCGGAGCTGCAGTTCTCGGGGAACAACGAGGTCGCGACGGTCAAGCTCGACATCTTCGGCGAGGTCGTGGTCACCCTCGGGACGACGCCGCAGGGGCAGGGCCACGAGACCACCGCCTCGATCGTCGTCTCCGACATCATCGGCGTCACCCCCGACGACGTCCACGTCCGCGCCGGCCACGACAGCTACTGGAACTCGCATGCCGGCTTCTCCGGCACCTACGCGAGCCAGTTCGCGGTCACCGGCCTCGGCGCCGTCAAGGGCGCGGCGGACATGCTCGCCGCCGAGATCAAGAAGCTCGGCTCCGTCGTCCTCGGTTGCGGGGTCGACGACCTCGAGCTCGCCGAGGGTCACGTCCGGATGAAGGCGAACCCCGAGGCGGCGCTGCCGCTGATGGCGTGCGGCGCGATCATCAACGCGAACAACGCGGGCCTCCCCGAGGACCTCGACGTGACGCTGAACTGCCGCTACGTCTACCGGCCGCCGTTCGAGGTGCCCGACGTCGAGAAGAAGTACGGGAACCTGACGCTGACCTACGCCGCCCAGATCCACGTCGCGGTCGTCGAGATCGACCCCGAGACGGGCGTCTACGAGGTCGTCGACTACGCCGCCGTGGACGACTGCGGCAACCGGATCCACCCCCAGATCGTCGAGGGCCAGGTGATGGGCGCGACCGCGCACGCGCTCGGTGCCGCGACGCACGAGGCCTTCACCTATGACGAGGACGGGAACCTGTTGACGCCGAACTTCTACGACTACCACGTGCCCCACGCGATGGACATGCCCCCGCTGAAGACGGGCTACATCGAGTCGCCCTCGCCGTTCACGGCGCTCGGGACGAAGGGGATGGGCGAGGGCGGCGGCGCCGGGATCCACGCCGTCTGCGCCGCGCTCCAGGACGCGCTCAAGGGCAGCGGCAAGCCGGTGATCTACGACAGCTTCAACCCGTACCACCGGGTCTGGGAGCTGCTCTCCGATCCCGAGGAGTCCCGCAGCCGCGTCACCGTCGAGTCGCGGGGAGGTACGCAGTGAGGGTCGAGGGAGAGAAGCGCTTCGAGGCCCCGCGCGACACCGTGTGGAAGGTGCTGAACAGCCCCGAGTCGATGGCGGCGACGATGCCCGGCGTCGAGGGCTTCGACATCCACGACGACAAGCACTGGACCGCGAACGTGAAGATCCCGCTCGGGCTCGGCGGCCTGCGGATGAAGATCAACTTCGAGAAGATCGAGGAGCGCGAGCCCGAGTTCGCCCAGCTCTCCGCCAAGGGCGAAGGGGTCGGCGCGATCATGAACATGCAGACGTCCTTCGAGCTCGCGGAGGCCGACGGCGGCACCACGATGAAGTGGGCGGCCGACGTCTCGATCGCAGGGCCGGTCGGATCGATGGGCCAGCGCGTCCTCCAGCCGATCGTCAACCAGCAGGTCGGGAACGTGCTCAAGTCGCTCGAGCGCCAGATCGACGAGGCGAAGGCATGAGCGGCGAGAGCGGCGACGCCGGAGCGCCGAAGCCCCCGCCCGAGCCCGAGACCGAGCAGGACGTGAAGGACTACGGCCCGCCGGCCGAGAGCGACGAGAGCACGGAGCCCGAGTCCGGGACGAGCGGCGCCGACGAGGGGATCAGCCCCTGGTCGCCCGAGGCGTACGACGAGGACCCCCAGGGTCCCACGACCTCGACGGAGGACTGAGCAGTGACGATCCCGTTTCGCATCGGCGTCATGCAGCTGACGATGGAGCCCCTCGAGGAGATGCTCGAGTCGGCTCGGGTCATGGACGAGGCCGGCATGGACACGGTCTGGCTCGCCGAGGCCTACCCCTGGTGGCGCAAGCACGGGATGGAGGCGCGCTCCTCGACCGTCGTCTCCGCCCTGATGGCGCGCGAGACGAAGCGGCTCGCGATCGGCTGGGGGATCATCTCGCCGTTCACGCGCCATCCCGTCCAGGTCGCGATGGACGCCCGCGTCGTCCAGGAGGCCGCCGGTCCCGGCCGCTTCCTGCTCGGCTTCGGCACGTCGAAGATCTTCCTCAACAACGCCCAGATGCAGACGAAGAAGACGCTCGGGCCGATGCGCGACGCGGTCGAGATCGTCCGCGGCATCCTCGGCGGCGACGCCTTCGAGTACGAGGGCGACACCTGGAGCGCCTCGATCCCCGCGCTCCAGGCCGAGGCGCACACGCCCCGCGACGTCCCGCCGGTGTACGTGGCGGCGACCGCGCCGAAGATGATGGGGCTCGCGTCCGAGATCGCCGACGGCTGCCTGACGCCCTCGATCACGACCCCCGCCTTCGTGCGGCACACCCGCCAGCTCGTCGGCGACGCGATCGACGTCGGCTGCACCGTCGTCTCCTCGATCCACGCGACCGATCGGGACAAGGGCCGCGACGGCGCCCGCGAGATCGCCGGGATGTACCTCGCGAACAAGGTGCAGAACATCCAGGGCTCGGCGGACACGCTCCTCGACCTCGCCGGGCTCGAGCAGGACGAGATCCGGCCCGTCGCCGAGGCAATGGAGCGGGGAGGACGGCTCGCCGCCAAGGAGCAGGTCACCGACGCGATCCTGGACAAGTGCAAGCCGATCGCCGGCACGCCCGACGAGTGCATCGAGGCGATCCAGGAGTACCGCGACGCCGGCTGCACCCACGTGATGCTCGAGCTCTGGGGCGAGGACCGGCACGAGCAGATCCGCCTCTTCGGCGAGAAGGTCCTGCCCCATTTCCGTGACTGAGGTCGCGATCGACCGCGACCGCCTGGTGCGGACGGCGTCCGACCTCGTCGCGATCCCCAGCTTCACCGGCTCCGAGCAGGCCTGTGCCGAGCACCTTCGCGATGTCTTCGCGGAGCTCGGCCTGCGGGTGCAGTGGCAGCAGGTCGAGGACGGCCGCGCGAACGTGCTCGGGATCCGCGAGGGCGCCGGCGGCGGGCCCAGCCTGATGTTCAACGGGCACATGGACACGTCGTACTCGGGCCGCGAGCCGTGGCTCGCCGGCGTGCGTGGCTTCCAGCCCGACCCCTTCGTCGAGAACGGGCACCTCTACGGGCTCGGGATCTCGAACATGAAGGGCGCGCTCGCCTGCTACGTCGAGGCGGTGACGGCGCTCGCGGACGCCGGAATCGGGCTCCGGGGCGACGTCCTGATCGCCGCGGTCTGCGGCGAGATCGAGAAGACCCAGCAGGGCGACGCGACCGGCGCGGAGTACCGGGGCTACGCGGCCGGCTCCCGCTACCTCGTCACCCACGGCGGGCTCGCCGACATGTGCCTGCTCGGCGAGCCGACCGAGGGCAAGGTGGTGCTCGGCCACTTCGGCTCGCTCTGGCTGCGGATCTCGACCCAGGGCAACTTCATCCACACCGCGTTCAGCGAGGGGCTGCGCGACCGCAACTCGATCCTGCGGATGCGCGAGGTCCTCGACGCCGTGCTCGAGTGGATCCCGACCTGGGAGGACGATCCCGAGAACGCCTACCGTGGCGCGAAGGCGATCGTCAACGTCGGCGCGCTCCAGGGCGGCTTCGGCTGGCGCGTCTCGCGGACGCCGCACCGCACCGACCTCTTCCTCGACGTGCGCGTGCCGCCGACGAAGCCGATGCCGGTCGCGCGCCGCGAGGTGCTGGAGATGGTGCGCGGGCTCGCGGAGCGGTTCCCGGACTACGGCGTCGAGGGCGAGGTCTACGTGACCGCGCCGGGCGCCGAGATCGAGGAGTCGCATCCGCTCGTGGCCGCGATCGACGAGGCGCACGCCGAGGTCTTCGGCGAGACGCCGGGCCGCGACGTCACCCGCTGGTTCTCGGACGCCTCGGCGCTGACGCGCTACGACGTCCCCACGGTCAACTACGGCACGTCGACCGGGCTGATGGACACGACGCTCGGCGAGAACCTCGAGATCGAAGGGCTGGTCAGGATGGCGGAGACGTACGCACGGGTCGCGCAGAAGGTGTGTGGGGTCGCATGAAGCTCGTCACGTTCGGTGAGCAGCCGCGCGTCGGGCACGTCGTCGGGGAGGAGATCCGTGTCCTCGACGTCCCCACGATGCGCGAGTGGTTCGAGCGCGGCGGCGCCGAGGAGACCGGCGAGGTCGTCCCGTTCGACGGCACCGGCCTCCGCGCCCCGATCGTCCCGAAGAAGTTCTTCCACACCGCCGGCAACTTCCGGGAGCACGAGGAGGAGTCGAAGAACGTCGACTGGTCGCACGCGATCGCGCCGTGGATCAACTTCTTCCAGAACGTGGACGCGATCGTCGGGCCGGACGAGCCGGTCGTCTACCCGGAGCACCTGACCGAGGAGCTCGACTACGAGCTCGAGCTCGCCGTCGTGCTGAAGAAGCCGGGCAAGTGGTTCTCGGCGGAAGAGGCGATGGACTACGTGGGCGGCTACGTGATCTTCAACGACATCACCGCGCGCGACATCCAGCGCGGCGAGATGAAGTCGGGCGTCTTCAGCTTCTGCAAGGCGATCGACACGTTCTGCCCGCTCGGGCCGTGGATCGTCACCCCGGACGAGATCCCCGACCCGCACGACCTCGCGATGGAGCTGCGCGTGAACGGGGAGGTGCGCCAGACGTCCCATTCCGGTCGGATGGCCGTGACGATCCCCGAGATCCTCTCCAACTTCTCCGGGCTGACCTACTCGGCCGGTGACGTGCTCTCGACCGGCACCGTCTCGGGCGTCGCCGGCTTCAAGTCACCGGAGGAGCGGGCGCTGCTCTACCTCAAGCCCGGCGACGTGATCGAGGCCGAGATCGAGGGGATCGGCGTTCTCCGCAACCCCGTCGTGAGCTGGGAGGAGGCGCACGGCACCCCGCCGCCGCCGCGCGTGCGCCCCTGGGGCGAGAACGTCTAGCCTCTCGTCCGTGGCCGCACAGCGCACCGCCTTCATCACCGGGATCACGGGCCAGGACGGCTCGTACCTCGCGGAGATCCTGCTCGAGAAGGGCTACCGGGTCTTCGGGATGGTCCGGCGCTCGAGCTCGTTCAACACCTCCCGCGTCGACCACATCTTCAAGGAGATCGAGCTCGTCTTCGGCGACCTCTCCGACGCCTCGGTGCTGAACCAGCTCCTGCGGACGATCAAGCCGACCGAGGTCTACAACCTCGGCGCCCAGAGCCATGTCCGGGTCAGCTTCGACATCCCCGAGTACACGTCGGACATCGTCGGGATGGGCACGCTCCGGCTGCTCGACGCGATCCGCGAGGAGGGGGTGGACTGCCGCTTCTACCAGGCGTCCTCGAGCGAGATGTACGGGAAGGTGCACGCGGTCCCCCAGGACGAGGAGACGCCGTTCCACCCCCGCAGCCCGTACGGGGTCGCCAAGGTCTACGGCTACTGGATCACCCGGAACTACCGCGAGGCGTACGGGATGTTCGCCACGAACGGGATCCTCTTCAACCACGAGTCGCCCCGCCGCGGGCCGACGTTCGTGACGCGCAAGATCACCCGCGCGATCGGCGCGATCCTCCGGGGCGAGCAGGACTCGCTCGCGCTCGGCAACCTCGACGCCAAGCGCGACTGGGGCTTTGCGCGCGACTACATGGAGGGTGCGTGGCGGATGCTCCAGGCCGACGAGCCCGACGACTTCGTGCTCGCGACCGGCGAGACGCACTCGGTCCGCGAGTTCCTCGAGGAGGCGTTCGGCTACGCGGGCCTCGAGTGGCAGAAATACGTGACGATCGACGAGCGCTACTTCCGCCCCTCCGAGGTCGACCTCCTGATCGGCGACTACGCGAAGGCGAAGGAGAAGCTGGGCTGGGAGCCGACCGTGCGCTTCCCGGAGCTCGTGCGGATGATGGTCGACGCCGACCGGGAGCGCGAGCAGGTCGAAGAGCAGTACGTGTGAGCTGGCCCGTCGACACGGCCAAGCTCGAGCGCGTGCGCGCGCTGATGGCGGAGCAGGACCTCGACGCGCTCGTCGTCCGCGCGCCCGACAACGTCGTCTACCTGACGAGCTTCTGGGGGATGAAGGGCTACGACGCCGTCGTCTTCCCGCGCGAGGGCGAGCCGGTGCTGATCTGCCTCGAGGCCTCCGAGGAGGACGCCGCCCGCACCGCCTGGACGAAGGACGTGCGGCTCTTCAGGGGCTACGACGAGCGCGATCCGCGGCCGCCGTCGCTGCGCGCGCTCGACCTCGCGCGCCAGCTCGCCTCGGACTACGACCGGGTCGGGATCGAGCTCTCGCTCGGGACTCAGGCGGCGGACAAGATGGCCGGGGAGCCGACGACGTTCCCGAAGGCGTGGTTCGACGCCTTCCCGGACGCGGTCGACGCGACGCCGCTGCTGAACGCGGCCCGGGCGCTGAAGACCCCGCAGGAGCTGGAGCGGATGGCGCTCGCGAACGAGCTCGCCGCGCTCGCGATGGAGCACGTCGCCGAGCGGCTCCGGCCCGGGCAGACCGAGGCCGAGGTCGCGGCGATGTGGGAGGGGTTCGTCGGCGCAACCGGCACGGGCTTCCGGGACCAGATCGAGCTGGCGCGCGGCTACGCGCTGATCTGGTCCGGCCCCGGGATCCGCACCTTCACCGCCACCGGCAGCCGCCCCGTCCAGGAGCACGAGCCGACGCTCTTCGAGATCTGGGTCTGCGCCGACGGCTACTGGTGCGACCACACGAAGAACCTCGTCCCCGGCGAGCTGGACGCGCGCTATGCGGAGCTCGAGCAGCAGCTGCTCGGGGTCTACGACGCAGCGCTCGGGACCTGTCGCGCGGGTGCGAGCCTCGCCGAGCTCGACCGCTCGGTCCGCGAGGGCCTCGCGGGGATCGGCTATCCGGGCCAGCCCGGCCATCCGATCTGCCACGGCGTCGGCGCCCGCGCGCATGAGCCGCCGTACGCGCACCAGGCGGTGCCGGCGACCATGGAGGCCGGCATGGTGCTCGCGATCGAGCCGGGCGTCTACTGGCCCGAGGGCGGCGGCCTCCGCGTCGAGGACAACTTCCTGGTCACCGAGACCGGCTTCGAGAAGCTCTGCCGGTATCCCGACGGAATCGTGAGGTGCGCATGATCGAGAGCGACAAGGTCTGGACGGGCGAGCTGAACGCGCGGGCGCTGGAGCCGCAGCCGCACGCGGCGGTCGGCCTCTACGACACCACGCTCCGGGACGGCGAGCAGTCGGTCGGCGTCGTGTTGACCCCGGAGGACAAGCTCGAGATCGCCCGCGCGCTCGACGCCGCCGGGATCGACCGGATCGAGGCCGGCTTCGCGCGGGTCTCCGAGGACGACGCCGAGGCGATCAGGCAGATCGCGGCCGCCGGCCTGCGCGCCGAGGTGTGGGGCTTCGCGCGCGCCGTCCAGGCCGACGTCGAGCAGCTCGCCGGGCTCGGGGTGCGCGCCGCCGTCGTCGAGAGCCCCATCTCCGACGCCAAGCTCGCCGCGCTCGGGGTCTCGCACGAGGACATGCTCGGCCGGATCCGCAAGGCCGTCTCGTTCGCGACCGGCGAGGGGATCGCCGTCGCCTTCTTCGGCGTCGACGGCTCCCGGGCAGACCTCGAGTTCTTCCGCCGGGCCTACGAGGCCGCGGTCGAGGCGGGCGCGCAAGAGGCCGTGGTCGTGGACACGATCGGGATTGCGACGCCCGAGGCGGCCGCGTACCTCGTGGGGATGGCGACCGAGTGGCTCGACGTCCCCGTCCACTGGCACGGCCACAACGACTTCGGGCTCGCCACCGCCGCGGCTGTCGCAGCCGTCCAGGCGGGCGCCACGTGGATCCAGGGCACGGTCAGCGGCATGGGGGAGCGGGGCGGGAACGCCAACCTGCTCGAGGTCGCGCTCGCGCTCGAGGCGCTCTACGGGATCGAGACCCGGCTCGACCTCTCCCAGGCGCGCTCGCTCGCAGCGCTCGTCCAGGAGCGGGCCGGCTTCGCGCTCGAGCCCTGGAAGCCCGTCACGGGCGACAACCTCTTCACCCGCGAGAGCGGCGCCGTCGCCAGCCAGTTCCACGACCCGCCCGCGATCGAGCCGTACTCGAGCGAGCTCGTCGGCGCCACCCGCGGGATCGTGCTCGGGAAGAAGAGCGGGCTCGACTCGATCCGGCTCAAGGCCGAGGAGCTCGGGCTCGACCTCGCCGAGGAGCGGTACGCCGCCGTCCTGGCCGAGGTGAAGGCGCTCGGCGCCCGCGAGCGGCGGCTCGTGACGGACGCCGAGTTTCGGGCTCTCGCCGGTTCGAATTGACTGACATGACAGGGAGGCGGGATACTCCTCCCACGTCCGAGACATGTCAGACCAAGGGGGTCGCGTGAAGTTCAGCCTGTACTCCGAGATCCAGAGCTGGCCGGGGAAGCCCGTGCCGCAGCTGTACGGCGAGGTGCTCGAGCAGATCGTCAACGCCGACCGGCTCGGCTACGACGCCTACGGCGTGATCGAGCACTTCTTCTTCCCCAAGTTCTCGGTCTCCGCCAACCCGCTCGCGCTCTTCGCCGCGGCTGCGCAGCGGACGAAGCAGATCAACTTCCGGACGCTCCTGCACTCGATGCCCTTCCACAACCCGCTGATCCTCGCGTCCGAGATCGCCGTCGCCGACGTGCTCCTCGACGGCCGCTACGAGTTCGGCGTCGGCCGCGGCCACGGCTGGCTGCCGCCGAAGGCCGGCCTGCCGCTCGACGCCGAGTCGCGCGAGCGCTACGAGGAGTCGGTGGAGCTGC
Organism: uncultured Gaiellaceae bacterium; assembly: GCA_963846665.1. Classification (GTDB taxonomy): domain Bacteria; phylum Actinomycetota; class Thermoleophilia; order Gaiellales; family Gaiellaceae; genus Gaiellasilicea. The sequence goes on along the minus strand of CAWJWW010000002.1, from coordinate 846,640 downwards.
TCTTCGCCGCGCTCGAGAACGACAAGGTCTCCTTCGACGGCAAGTACTTCCAGGTGCACGACTCGGGAATCGTGCCGCGGCCCGACCGGAAGTTCCGCGTCTTCCTCGGCGGCACCTCCGACCGCACGTACGAGCTCGCCGCCGAGCGCGGCTGGGCCGTCGTCGTCCCGCCGCTCCTGCCCTACGTGGCGCTCAAGGACCAGCTCGACCTCTACCGCGCCAAGTGCGCCGAGCACGGCAACGAGCCGGACATCGTCTGGATCCACGCCTGCTACATCGACGAGGACCGCGAGGTCGCGAAGCGCGAGGCCAAGCAGTGGATGCAGGGCTTCCTCGCCGGCAACGCCTCGCCGCTGACCGAGCACGCGCCGCCGCCCGCCGACGAGCTCAACGCCGCCGGCTACGGGTTCTACGCGGCCGGGATCCTCGAGAAGCTCGCGGAGACGCCCTACGACGAGATGATCGAGAACGACATCGTCTGGGTCGGGACGCCCGACGACGTCAGCGAGCGGATCGAGGCGGTCCAGGAGCTCTGCGAGGGGCTGACCGAGGTCTCGATCACCGTCAACGCCGGCGGTGCCCACCACTGGCAGGCGATCAAGGCGCAGGAGCTCTTCGCGCACACGGTGATCCCGCGGTTCGCCTCCGGCCGCGAGAGCGCGGGCGCGACCGCGTGATCGAGCGCGTCTGCGTCGTCGGTGCCGGCACGATCGGCAGCCTCCTGGCCGCTCACCTCAGCCGGGTCACCGACGTCTGGGTGCTGACGCGGCGGGACGAGCACGCGCGGGCGCTCGTCGAGCGCGGGCTCCGCATCTCGGGCCGTGCCGACTTCACGGGCACGCTGCAGGCGACCGCCGACCCGGACGAGCTGCCGCCCTTCGACGTCGGGATCCTGGCGACGAAGGGCTCGACGCTCGACGAGGCCGCCGCCTCGCTCGAGGGGCGCTTCCCCGAGGCGACGATCGTCACCGTCCAGAACGGGATCGGCGCGGAGGAGGTCGTCCGCCGGCACGGCTCGTGGCCGATCGTCTCCGGGGTCACCTTCATGAGCGGCACGCGGCACGACGACACCCATGTCGAGTACGTCCTCGACACCGAGACGTGGCTCGGCCCCTATGACGGCACCGGCGACGAGCTCGTCGAGGAGCTGGCCGGCCTGCTCGAGCGGTCGGGGCTGAAGGCGCGCGCTTTCCCCGACCTGCGCCCGGCCCAGTGGTCGAAGCTGATCTTCAACGCGACGGTGAACTCGGTCGCGGCCCTGACCGAGCTCCCGCACGACCCACACTTCGCCGCCGAGGGCGACCTCGGCGACCTCGGCCATCTCGTCCACGGGCTGATGGACGAAGGCAAGGCCGTCGCGGCGGCCGCAGGGATCGAGTTGTACGAGGACCCGTGGGAGATGAACGTGCTCGCGACCCGGCGGGGAAGCGCGCACCGGCCCTCGATGCTCGAGGACGTGGAGGCGAGGCGCCAGACGGAGATCGAGCCGATCACCGGAGCCCTCCTCCGCGAGGCGGGGCGGCTGGGCGTGCCGGCGCCCCTGCACGAGACGATGTACCGGCTGATCAAGGCGAGGGAGGCCTCGTGGGCACTAACGACCGGGTAACCGAAAGGGAGGCAAGGATGAACGGAAGGCGATGGTTCGCGCTCGCAGCGCTCGTGGCGCTGCTCGCGCTCGCGGGGGCCGCCTGCGGCGGCGACGACAACAACGACGCTTCGGGCGACACGACCGCGGCGGACACGACGGCGGCCGACACCGGCGAGGCGAGCGGCCCCGCCACCGGCGAGCCGATCGTGATCGGCTGGGCGTTCGACTCGAGCGGCAACATGGCGCCGTTCGACAACCCGGCGCTCGCCGCGGCGAAGATCCGGGTCGAGCAGCTGAACGAGGAGGGCGGCGTCGGTGGCCGGCCGCTCGAGATCCAGACCTGCGACACCCAGAACAACGATCCCGCCAAGGCGAAGGCCTGCGCGGACCAGCTGCTCGGCGACGGCGCGGACGTGATGTTCGTGACCTGTGACGTCGACTTCGCGACCCCGGTCGTCCAGGAGGCGATCAACGACGGCAAGCTCGCGATCGCGCCCTGCATCGGCACCGACCAGATGGGCCCGAAGCGCTTCGGCGAGAAGGGCAGGCTCGCGTTCAGCTTCGGTAACGTCGCCCAGGACGAGGGCTCGGCGATGGCGGAGTTCGCGTGGGAGCAGGGCTGGAAGTCGGCCGCGCTCGCCACGAACACGCTCCTCGTCTACTTCAAGAACGTCGTCCAGGCGTTCGAGGCTCGCTTCACGGAGCTCGGCGGCACGATTGCGGGCAAGGAGTCCTACGCCACGGGCGCCAACAACGTCCAGGCGGCGGTCAGCCGGCTGAACGGCGAGAAGGCCGACGTGATCGTGACCGCGACCGCGTTCGGCGAGCTGCCCGCGCTCGTCTCGGGCATCCGCGCGCTCGGAAACACGACGCCGATCCTCAACTCCTGGGCCGGCGACGGCACCTACTGGGTGACGAAGAACCCGAAGGTGACGAACTACTACGCGGTCACCTACGCGTCGGTCTTCGGGGACGACCCGAGCCAGGACGTGAAGGACCTGATCGAGAAGATGACGGCAGCGAACGCGGCTCCCGGCACCGGCGGCTTCATCACCGGCGCCGCCGCGATCGACGGCGTCGCGACCGCGATCGACCGGGCCGGCGGCTCGCTCGACGGGGCCGCGCTCGCCGACGAGCTGGAGCAGTTCAGCTCCGTGGAGACGATCTCGGGCAACGTCAACTTCTCGCCCGAGCTGCACACGGTCTTCGGGCGCGAGTACCGCGTGATCAAGGTCGACAACAACCAGGGCAGCTACGAGGGCCCGGTCACGGCGAAGTCCGTCCCCGACATCACCGGGTGACCGACCGCACGACCTCGACGGACGAGAGGGGGCCCGGATCGCTCCGGGCCTCCTCGGTGTCCCGTGCCTTCAGCGGCGTCCAGGCGCTCGCCGACGTGTCTCTGGAGGTGCGGGCGCACGAGGTCGTCGGCCTGATCGGCTCGAACGGCGCCGGCAAGTCGACGCTCGTGAACGTCCTCACCGGGTTCGACTTCCCCGACGAGGGCCGGGTCGAGCTCGAGGGCGAGGACGTCACCCGCTGGAGCCCGCACCGGCGCGGGCGGGCGGGCCTGGCCCGCACGTTCCAGCACAGCAGGTCGTTCCGCGCGCTCTCGGTCCGGGAGAACGTCGAGATCGCCGCGCTCGGTTGCGGCGCCCGTCCGGCCGCCGCGCGTGAGCGGGCGGGCGACCTGCTCGCGCCAGCTCGGGCTCGCGGGCTCGGCCGACGCGCCCGCCGGCACGCTCGCGCACGGCGACGAGCGCCGGCTCGGGCTCGCCCGGGCGCTCGCGACAGAGCCGCGCTTCGTCCTGCTCGACGAGCCCGCCGCCGGCCTCCCCGAGGCCGAGGTCCCGGGGCTCGCAGCGGCGATCCGCACCGTCAGCGACGACCACGCTGCGGGCGTCCTGCTGATCGACCACAACATGGCGCTCGTGATGGAGGTCTGCGACCGGATCCACGTCCTCGACCACGGGAGCACGCTCGCCGAGGGCACCCCGGCCGAGATCCGGGCGAACCCCGAGGTCACGGCCGCCTATCTCGGCGAGAGCGCGCTGGTCGCCGGTGCCTGAGGCACTCCTCGAGCTCGAGGGCGTCGAGGTGCGGTACGGGTCGGTTCCGGCGGTGCGCGACCTCTCGCTGACGGTCGCCGAGGGCGAGATCGTCGGCCTGATCGGGCCGAACGGCGCCGGCAAGTCGACGACCCTCCACGCGATCATGTCGGTCGTCCCGCTGCACGCGGGCACGATCCGGTTCGCCGGCACGATGCTCCGGGGACGCACCCCCGAGGCGGTTGCCTGCGGCGGGATCGCGCTCGTCCCCGAGGGGCGCCGGATCTTCGGCGACTTCACCGTCGAGGAGAACCTCCGCCTCGGCCTCGCCGCCCGCCAGGAAGGCGGCGCCGATGTGGCGATCGCAGAGGTCTACGAGCTCTTCCCGATCCTGGCCGACTTCCGCAAGCGCCACGCCGGCGTGCTCTCGGGCGGCCAGCAGCAGCAGCTCGCGATCGGGCGCGCCCTCGTCGCGGCGCCGCGCCTGCTCCTGCTCGACGAGCCGTCGCTCGGGCTCGCACCGAACATCGTGGACGCGGTCTTCGAGGCGCTCGCTGCGATCCGCGAGCGTGGGCTGACGGTCCTGCTCGTCGAGCAGCGCGCCCGGCGCACCGTCGCGTTCGCCGACCGCACCTACGTGCTCACGAACGCCGAGCTCCGGACGACTCTCGCCCCTGCCGACGCCGACGACACCGAGAAGATGCTCTCGGCCTACCTGCCGTGATCCTCGCCGCGATCGACGCCCAGACCCTCGTCGACGCCGTCGGGCTCGGTTCGGTCTACGCCCTGATGGCCGTGGGGATCGGGCTCGTCTTCGGCGTCCTCCGGCTCGTCAACTTCGCCTACGGCCAGCTGGTGATGGCCGGCGCGTACACGCTCGCGTTCACCTCCGACTGGCCGGCGGCCGGCAGCATCGCCGCGTGCTTCGCGGTCGTGCTCGTCCTCTCGCTCGCGCTCGACCGGGCCGTCTTCCGCCCGCTCCGCACGACGTCGCCCGCGGTGATGCTGGTCACGACCTTCGCGGTCGCGTTCCTGCTCCAGAGCATCGCCCTCGTCCTCGACGTCCGCGACGGCACGATCGGCGAGGCGGCCGGGTCGCTCGGCGGCCTCAACCGGGCGGTCTCCGTGCTCGGGGTCGACATCCGCAAGGTCACGCTCGTCACGATCCTGGTCGCCGCCGTCGCCCTCGGCCTGCTGGCGCTGCTGCTCGCACGCACCACCGTCGGCCTGCACATGCGCGCCGCCGCCGCCGACTTCCGGACGGCACGCCTGCTCGGCGTGCAGGCCGACCGCGTGATCCTGTCCGCCGTCCTCCTCTCCGGGCTCCTCGCCGCGACCGTGGCCGTGATCCTGACCGTGCAGACGCCGCTCGTCGCGCCCGACTTCGCGCTCAAGGAGACGATCGTCGTCCTCGTCGGCGTCGTCGTGGGGGGGATCGACCGGCTCTGGACGGCGACCCTGGGCGGCTTCGCGATCGGGTTCACGAGCGGCGTGATCAACGGGGCGCTGCCCACGGACAAGACCGTCTTCCTGCCCTCGGCGGTGTTCGCGCTCGTGATCCTCGTGCTCCTGCTCCGCCCGGGCGGCCTCTTCGCCCCGTCGAGGTCGGTGGAGCGCGTATGAGGCGCGTGGCGCCGCTCGTCGGCCTGCTGGGGCCGCTCGTCCTCCTCGTCGTCGTCGGCCTGCTCGCTGCGACCGCGTCGCGCTCGAACGAGATCTTCTTCCTGAACGCGCTCGTCGCCGTGGCCTTCGTCGTCGCGATCTCCGTCTTCGTCGGCAACTCGGGGGTGCTCTCGTTCGGCCAGATCAGCTTCGTCGCCGTCGGGGCGTTCTCGGCGGGCGTTCTCACCGTTCCCGAGCAGTCGAAGGCGTTCGTCCTGCCGGGGCTCTACCCGTTCCTGCGCGACACGACGGTCGGGAACCTGACCTCGCTCGCGATCGCAGCCGTCGCCGGCGGGGTGCTCGCCTTCCTCGTCGGACTGCCGCTGATGCGCCTCTCCGGGCTCGCGGCCGGGATCGCGACCTTCGCCGTCCTCGAGGTGACGCACAACCTGCTGCGGGAGTGGACGCGGATCGGCCCGGGCGCGACGACGCTCTCGCTCGTCCCCGAGACGACCGGGCCGCTGGAGGCGACGCTCGGCGCCGGCCTCGTCGTCCTCGTCGCGTGGCTCGTACGCCCGCAGCCGGCCGGGCCGGCTCCTCCGCGCGACCCGCGAGGACGCTGCCGCCGCCCAGGCCGTCGGGGTCAGCGTCCACCGCCAGCGCCTCCTCGCCTTCACGCTCTCCGGCGCCCTCTGCGGCTTCGCAGGCGGTCTCTTCGTCCACATGCTCGGCTCGATCACGACCGAGCAGGTCTACCTCGAGCTGACGTTCCTGACCCTCGCGATGCTCGTCGTCGGTGGGATCGCGAGCCTGTGGGGCGCGGTCGTGGGCGCGCTCGCGGTCAGCGCGCTGGACTCGTTCCTGACCAAGGCGGAGGCCGGATCGTTCATCTGGGACGCGCCCACCGGCACGCGCCTCGTCGTCGTCGGAGCCGTGATGGCTCTCGTCCTCGTCCTCCGTCCCTCCGGGCTCACCGGCGGGCGCGAGCTGACGCTACCAAGGAGGTTTCGGTGAAGGTCTGCGTCGTCGGATGCGGTGCCGTGGGGTCGCTCTTCGCGGCAGCGCTCGCACAGGTCGAGGGGGTGGAGGTCTGGGCCTACGACCTGGCGCAGGCGCACGTCGACGCGATCAACGAACGCGGGCTCCGGCTCGTCGGTGCCGGGGAGGTGCACGCGACCGGGATCCAGGCGACGAGCGACGCCGCCGCGCTCCCGGCCTGCGACTTCGGGCTCGTCGCCACCAAGGCGATGCACGCGGAGACTGCGATCGCCGCCACGGCGCACGCCTTCCGGGACGGCGCGGTCGCTTCCGTGATGAACGGGGTCGGAAACGAGGAGACGATCGCCGTCCACGCCGAGCGCGTGATTCGCGGGACGACGTTCCCGGCCGGGAAGATCGTCGAGCCCGGAGTCGTGCAGTGGGACGTCAAGGGCGAGACGACGTTCGGCCCGTTCGAGCCGAAGCCGGCCGACGCGGATGCGATCGCCCGGCTCGCCGCAGCCTGCACCGAGGGTGGGATGCCGACCTCGGCGGTCGCGGATGCCCGCGGGCCCCAGTGGCGGAAGGTGATCTTCAACGCGTCCACGAACCCGGTCGGGGCCCTCACCGGGCTCACGCACGGGCGCGTCTGCGAGCTGCCGCCGCTCCGCGCGTTCGTCAGCGGGCTCGTGAACGAGGGCAAGGCCGTCGCGGCCGCCCAGGGGATCGAGCTCGACTCGGACCCGGAGGAGCTGATCGACCACGCCGCGAAGCCGGAGGTCGCCTACGAGCACAAGGCGAGCATGCTCCAGGACGTCGAGGCGCGGCGTGGCACGGAAGTCGACTATCTGAACGGCGGGATCGTCCGCTTCGGGCGCGAGCACGGAGTGCCGACCCCGCTCAACGAGGCCGTCGTGGCCCTGATCAAGGGAGTGGAGCACAGTTGGACGCAGAGCTAGAGCGCAGGCACGCGAACGTCCGGGCGGCCATGGCCGAGTCCGGGCTCGACGCATTGATCGTCTCGGGCAGCGAGTACAGCGGCTTCGAGGGGTCGGTCACGTACATGTCCGGATTCCAGATCGTGCACCGGTACGCCTACGTGCTCCTTCCGGCGGAGGGCGACGCGCAGATCGTCTTCCCGACGGAGGCGCGCTACGTCGGCAAGCACGGGACGGCGCAGCTGGAGCAGGTCTTCCACGACCGGCCCGGCGAGCACCTCGCCGCGACGATCCGCGACCGCGGCTACGGCCGGGTCGGGGTCTACGGCCTCGACTACATCATGACCGTGCGCGACTACCAGGCCCTCGACGGGATCGAGCTCGTCCGCTGGGACGAGGAGTTCGACCTCGCGCGCGCCGTCAAGAGCGATCTGGAGCTCGAGTCCGTGCGCGAGAGCGTCCGGATCAACGAGGACGGCTTCGAGGCCTTCCACGGCGCCTATGCGCCCGGGAAGACGGCCGGCGAGGTGATGGCCGTGGCGGAGGAGCTCTTCGTCGAGCGCGGCTGCGGCCGCCTGACGATGAACATGATCCTGCAGGGCGCCGAGTTCACGATCGCCCGCTCCGACGACGTCCTGCCCGACTACGTCGTCCCGTCGCTCGAGATCGCCGGGCCCGGGATGCACTGGGTCGAGGTCTCGCGCGCGATCGGGAAGCCGAACGCGGAGGTGGAGAAGATGCTCGAGGCCTACCACGAGTACCACGACGCGGCCCGGACGGCGATGCGCACGCGGCGCGACCGCGAACGACGTCCACGTCGCCGTCTCGAAGGGCTTCTCCGACCGCGGCTACCACCTCGGTCACGTCACCGGGCACTCGATCGGGATGACCATGATCGAGCATCCGAAGATCGGCGCCGGGGTCGAGACCGTCCTCGCCGCGAACATGATCTTCTCGATGCATCCCCACGTGATCGCCGAGGACGGCCACACCTGCCTCTACATGCAGGACACCTGGCTCGTCACCGACGACGGCGGCGAGTCTCTCTCCCGTCTGCCTCTGAGGATCTACGAGTAGAATGGCCCGCTCGTGAGCGCTCTGCAGCTACCCGAGAACGAGGAGGCACGGCTCGACGCCGTCCGGCGCTACGACGTCCTCGACACCCCGCCGGACGGTGCTTTCGACCGGATCACGGCGATCGCCGCCCGCGTCTTCGACGTGCCGATCTCGATCGTCAGCATCGTCGACCACGACCGGATCTGGTTCAAGTCGCACCACGGGATCGACGTCGACCAGATCGACCGCGAGCCCGGGCTCTGCGCCTCGGCGATCTGCCATGCCGAGCCGTGGATCGTCACCGACGCGAGCGTGGACGTCCGCACGATCGACAACCCGCTCGTCGCGGGCGAGCTCGGGCTGCGCTTCTACTTCGCCGTCCCGCTGCGGACGCGGGACGGCTACAACCTCGGGACGCTGAACGTGATCGACGTCAAGCCCCGCGAGGTGACGCCCCAGGAGGTGGAGACGCTCGTCGACCTGGCCGCGATCGTCGTCGACGAGCTGGAGCTGCGCCTGAACGTCCGCCGGAAGATCGACGAGCGCCGGCAGCGCGCGCTCGAGCTGAACGACACCGTCGTCCAGGGGCTCGCGCTGGCGAAGATCGAGCTCCAGGGGGGCGAGGTCGAGCAGGGGCTCGAGCGGGTGACGCAGACGCTCGAGGCGGCGCAGGGGATCGTCGGCGAGCTGCTCGAGCGGGCCGCCGAGGAGGGGAACCTCCGGCCCGGCAGCCTCGTACGCGAGTCCGGGCCGGCGCTGCCCGACGAAGCCGCCTGACCGGACGACGCCGCCTGACCGGACGACGGCTGCGCCGATGGCGCCCGCGAGGTCATACTTGCCGGATGCACGTGAACCGGGACGGATGCCGCTGAACGCCGATCTCAGCCGCCGGCTCGCCGTCGCTCGCGGGGACGAGCCCGCCGATCTCGTCGTGCGCGGCGGCCGGGTCCTCTCCGTGTTCACGCGGGAGTGGCTCGAGGTCGACGTCGCCGTCTGCGACGGCGCGATCGCCGGGCTGGGCTCCTACGAGGGCGTGGAGACGCTGGACGCCGACGGCGCCTGGGTCGTGCCCGGGTTCATCGACGCCCACCTGCACCTGGAGTCCTCCAAGGTGCTGGTCTCGGAGTTCGCCCGGCTCGTGCTCCCGCTCGGGACGACCGCGGTCGTCGCCGACCCGCACGAGATCGCGAACGTCCTCGGCACCGACGGCGTCCACTGGCTCGTCGACGCCTGCGCCGACCTCCCGCTCGACGTCTACTTCACGGCCTCCTCCTGCGTGCCGGCCTCCCAGTTCGAGTCGCCTCGCCGCCCGTTCGACCCGGGTGACCTCGAGGCGCTCCTGCGGCGCAAGCGGGTGATCGCGCTCGCCGAGATGATGAACTTCCCCGGCGTGATCTCCGGCGCGCCGAGCGAGCTCGCGAAGCTCGCGGTCGAGGGAGCCGACCACGTCGACGGCCACGCCCCCGGCGTGCTCGGCAAGGAGCTGCAGGCCTACGCGGCCGCCGGGATCCGCTCCGACCACGAGGCCTACACCTACGAGGAGGGGCTGGAACGGCTCCGGGCGGGGATGTGGGTGCTGATCCGCGAGGCGTCGGCCGCGCACAACCTCGAGGCGCTCGCCCCGCTCGCGGTCGAGTTCGGCCCGCAACCGGCTCGCGTTCTGCACCGACGACCGCGAGCCGGAGCACATCGCGACCGACGGGCACGTGAACGGAATCGTCCGCGACGCGGTCGCGCTCGGCGTGCGCCCGGAGCACGCCCTGACGATGGCCTCGCACCATCCCGCGCTCTGGCACCGGCTCACTCATCTCGGCGCGGTCGCGCCCGGCTACCAGGCCGACCTGCTCCTCCTGCCCGACCTCGAGCGCTTCGTCCCGGACGTCGTGCTCAAGCGGGGCGAGCCCGTCGGTGCGATCGCGCAGACCCCGGTGCCGGAGTGGGTCCGGCACAGCGTCCGGATCAAGCCCGTCGGCGCCGGCGACCTGGACGTGCCCTGGGAGGGCGGGGACGCCCGGGTGATCGGGCTCGTCCCAGGCCAGATCGTCACCGACTCGCTCGTCGAGGAGCTCGCGCGAGGAGGACGGGCTCGCGGTCGCCGATCCGGCCCGGGACCTCGCCAAGATCGCGGTGATCGAGCGGCATCTGGGCACCGGGCGGATCGGCCTCGGCTTCGTCCGCGGCTTCGGGCTCCAGCGCGGCGCGGTCGCCTCCACCGTCGCCCACGACGCGCACAACCTCGTCGTCGTCGGCATGTCCGACGCCGAGATGCTCCTGGCGGTCGAGCGCGCGGTCGAGCTCGGCGGCGGGCTCGTCGTCGTGGACGGCGACACCGTCACCGCGGAGCTGCCTCTGCCGGTCGCCGGGCTCCTCTCCGACCGGCCGCTCGCCGAGGTGATCGCCGGCAGCGAGGCCGTCGTCGCGGCCGTGCACGCGCTCGGCTCCACGGTCGAGTCGCCCTTCCAGTCGCTCGCCTTCCTTGCCCTTTCGGTGATCCCGAGCCTGAAGCTCACCGACCACGGGCTCGTCGACGTCGACCGCTTCGAGCTCGTCCCTCTGCGCGCCGACTCCCTCGTCACCCGGTGAGCCCGGGCCGGGCGTGGGCGCGCGGGACGCTACGAGCTCTACCTGCTTCTCGTCGTCTGCTTCGCAGTGCTCGCGATCGGCGCGACGGCGGGCGGGGCCGGAGACATCGGTCTCGCGGGGGCCGTCGTGGCGGCGCTCGCCGGTCGCGGAGCCTGGCGCGAGCGCCGGAGGCGAAAATCAGCCGAGGTAGACTGAGACCGTGAGCTGGCCCTTCCTCGTCCTGCTCGTGCTCGCCGCCGCGCTCGTCGTCGCGGCGGAATGGGAGCGGCTGGGCGGCCGGATCGGGCGTGACGCCCGGGACGCCCGCACGCGGCAGAAGCGGAAGGCGGGGCTGACGCTGATCCGCACCGAGGAGGAGGAGTTCGCCGAGAGCGTCCAGCGCGACCTCGACCGCCTCCTCACCACAGAGGAGAAGGACAGCCGCCGCTAGCGGACGGTGAACGTCGTCTTCAGCACCGCGGTGTTGGGGAGGATCCGCGCGACGTTCTCCATGTTCCGGGTCTCCTGGTAGTCGGAGAGCTGGAGCACGAGCGCGTGCTTGCCGGGGCGGAGGCCGCCGGTCGAGAAGCTGGCCGCTCCCGCCGCGTAGCGGGCCATCCGTTCGCTGCCGTCGACCGTGACGTGGAGCGAGGCGGGGTCGATCCCGGAGGCGCCGTCGGCAGCCCGGACGACGACGCGGCCGCCCTGCTTGACGGTTTTCGTCCGGAGGCCCAGTGTCGGCGGCTTCGTGTCCGCGATCCAGAAGCGGAAGCTGAACGCGCCCGCGGTGCCGGCGCTCGGCGAGTCGAAGACGATCTCGTACGTCCCGGCGCCGGGCAGGATCGCGCCGGACGCGGGGACGGGCTGCTGGAACGTGCGCAGGTACGGGTTCAGGTTGAACGGGAGCGCCGCGTAGCCCGTGAGCCGGTTCTCGTCGCCGTCGCGGACGATCCGGGGCTCGACTCTGACGCCCTTCGCGCGCGAGGTGATCACGACCCCGAAGTTGGCGACGGGACGGGCGAGCTTCAGCCGGAAGACGCGCTCGGGGCCGGCGAGGTTGGTGGCGAAGCCGAGGCCGGTGGGGCTCTCGGGGTAGCGGTAGCGGGAGACGAGCGACCGGCCGCCCCTCGTCGTCGCCTTGTACGTGCCGGGCTTCGTCAGCGTCGTCGCAGGTTCGGTGGCGAGAGCCGGGACGGAGACGCGCAGCCAGTACGGGACCCGGCGGCGGTCGGCGCCGCGCGTGAGGACGACGAAGCCGGTCAGCTCGGCGCTCGGCGCGGCGGCACCGGTCGTCACGGTGACGGCGAGCTGGCCGGGAACGGCGGTCGTGGGGGGAACGCCGACGGTGACACCGGCCGCAGCGGTCTGTTGCTCGACGGTCGCCGACCAGGGGCCGCCGCCACCGCCTGCGTCGGCGAGCGTGAGGGTGCGCGTGACGCTCTGGCCGCGGCCGACGAGCCCGAACGAGAGCGCGACGGGGGAGACGAAGACGTAGGGGGTGTCCGCCCGGACGAGGTCGATCACGCCGCCGCCCTCGCGCGACGTCGAAGCCTCCGTCGTGCGGGTCGCGTCCAGATACGCGGGGTTGCCGGTCTGCGCGAGCGCGGACTTGACCTGGGCCGGCGTCCAGGTCGGGTGGCGCTGGAGCAGGAGCGCGGCCGCGCCGGCGACGTGCGGCGCGGCCATGCTCGTACCGGAGAGCTGCGCCCAGCCCCCGCGCGGCGCAGCCGAGAGGATCGAGACGCCGGGGGCGCTGACCTCGGGCTTGAGCTGGAGCGAGAGCGGGGTCGGGCCTGAGGACGAGAAGTCGGCGACGACGTCGGGTGTGCCGCTGTGCACCGTCGTCACGGCCGCAACGGTGATCGCGTCGGGAGTCGAGCCCGGGGAGGAGATCGAGCCTCGACCGAACTCGCTGAAGTCGTTCCCGGCCGCGACGACGGGGACGACCCCGGCGCGCGCGGCTCCCGTCAGCGCGGCGACGACGAGGTCCCGGGAGGGCTCGATCTCGGGCTCGCCGAGCGAGAGGTTGATCACGTCCATCCCGTCCGCGACCGCTGCCTCGATCGCCGCGGCGATCTCGGGCGAGTTCCCGTCCAGGCCGACGTCGGCGTCGGTGGGGATCGTCAGCGCCTTGTAGTTGCCGAGGTACGCCTTCGGGGCGACCCCGGAGACGCGGCGGCCCTCGGCGAGGGTGTTGTTGTTGCCCGCGGCGATCCCGGCGACGTGGGTGCCGTGGGACGAGTTGCGCGGGTCGAACGGCTTGTTCGCGTCGACGTAGGCCGGCTTCGCCGGCGGGAAGGCGCGCGCGACGATCACCTTCGCGTTCGTGTAGGCGGGCTGGCCCTTCGGGTAGCCCGCGGGCATCGCGTAGCCGGACGGGTCGAAGAACGGGTGGGTCTGGTCGATCCCCTCGTCGATGATCCCGATCTTGATCCCCTGTCCTGCGGTGGCGAGACCCTGTCCCCAGAGGCTGGGAGCGCCGATCTGCTGCGGGCTCCGGTCGAGGAGCGCGCGGTAGCGGACGCTCGGGTAGATGCGCGCGACGCCGGGGACCGCGGCAAGACGGTCGACCTCGCTGCGCGGGAGCACGACTGCCATGCCGTTCGCGACGATCCGGTAGTGCCACCGCACCTGGGCGGCGGGGATCGCAGCGTCGATCCGGGCGCCGACCGCGGCCTGCGCGCTCGCGAGCGTCCGGAGGTAGCTCCGGCTCGTCGAGGTGGCGAGGCTGAGCCGGCGGCCGCCGGTCGCGGCGAGCGTGCGGCCCGGACGGGCGACCGCGAGCGGCGGTGCCTCGAGCCCGACGACGACCTGGACGAGCGGCCCGGACGCGGCGTTGCGGCTCGCCGACGCGCTCGCCGTCAAGGAGAGCAGGGCGAGCACGAACACGATCAGACCCCGGCGCACGAGGGCACCGTAGCGGGGGTGCGTGAAGGCCGCGTTAAGGCCCTGGCGATCCGGCTCCGGGCGCGGCGCTATGCTGTCCACCGCCCGCGGATGTGGCGGAATTGGTAGACGCGCACGGTTCAGGTCCGTGTGCCCTTCGGGGCGTGGAGGTTCAAGTCCTCTCATCCGCATGGTTTCGAGGTGGCCCAGTACGGTGCCGGGGTGGAGATCGACCCGCCCCTCGCGCCTCGCTCGCCCGAGATTCCGCCGGCGCTCGACGAGCTCGAGCAGGGCGACGCGCCGCTCGGCGGGCTTCGCCTCGAGCGGGTCGAGCTGCGCGGCGACCTGAGCGAGCGCGCGGCGCCCGACCTGCGGCTCTCGGAGTCCCGGCTCGCGGCCGTCGACCTCTCGGGCGTCGAGGCGGCGGGGCTGACCCTCGCCGACGTCGTCGTCGCCGGCGGGAGCTGGTCGAACGCGCGCGCCGTGCGGGGGAGCCTGACGCGTGTCGAGCTCGCGGACGTGCGCGCGACCGGTGTCGACTTCACCGAGGTCGAGCTCCGCGACGTCGTCTTTCAGGGGTGCCGGCTCGACCTCTCCTCGTTCCGCTTCGCCACGCTCGCGCGCGTCTCGTTCCTCGACTGCCGGCTCGAGGAGGCCGACTTCCACGGGGCGACGCTCTCGTCGGTCAGGTTCGAGCGGTGCGGCCTCACGGCCGCGTCGTTCGAGAACGCCTCGTTCGGGCGCTCGGAGCTGCGGGACTGCGAGCTGGAGGGGCTGGCGGGCGTCGCGCAGCTCGCCGGCGTCCGGATGCCGTGGCCCGACGTGGTGCAGATCGCGGGGCTCCTCGCCGAGGCCGCCGGGATCGAGATCGTCCCCTAGCGCCCCTCCCACCCGGTCGAAAAAGGGCTCCTGTGGACAAAGAGTTGCTGAATTGTCACATTCGGGGACAGTCCCCGCCGTTCGGCCACGGCTCGTTCGGTCAGTCGGTGCGGGGGTCGAGGGCCGCGAGGAGGCCGTCGGCGACGAGGTTCGCGCTGACCGCGAAGATCGCGATCGCCGCGCTCGGGAGGAAGAGCTCGTAGAGCCGCCCCTGCACGGATCGCGTCCTGGGCCAGCGTGCCCCACGTCGCCGTCGGGGGCGCCGGCCCGAGCCCGAGCACCGACACGAACGCCTCGCCGAGGATCAGCGCGGGCAGCTCGAGGAAGATCGCGACGATCAGCACCCCGAGCGCGTTCGGGAGCAGATGCCGGACGAGGATCTGCCGGCGGCCTGCGCCGAGCGCGCGCGCCGCCCGCACGAAGTCCGTCCGCAAGGTCGCCGCCACCTCGCCCCGGACGAGCCGCGCGGTGATCATCCAGTTCGTGACCGCCAGCGCGGGCACGAGCGTCCAGAGGCTCCCGTTCAGCCCGACGACGACGAGGATCATGATCAGGATCGGCAGCCGCGGGAGTGCGAGCAGACCGTCGAGGAGCCGGAGCAGCGCGCGTCTCCCCCCGGCCGCCGACGAGGGCCGCCAGCGAGCCGTAGAGCAGCCCGAACGTCAGCACCAGCACCGCGGCGCCGACGCGCGACGAGGATCGACGCGCGCCCGCCGAGCGCGAGCCGCACCGCGAGGTCGCGCCCGAAGAAGTCCGTGCCGAGCGGGTGAGCGAGGCTCGGCCCCTGCCACTTCTGGTCGAACTCGACCGCGTACGGGTCGCTGCGGGAAGAGGGTCGGGACGGTGAGGCACGCGAGCACGAGCAGCGCCGAAGACGACAGCGCCGAGCGAGCGCGACCCGGTTCCGCGCGAGCCGGCGCGATCACGTCTGGCCCTCCCGGATCCGAGGGTCGAGGGCGGCGGCGACCACGTCCGCGAGCAGGCTCGCCGAGCAGGACGACGGCGGTCAGCGCCACGGTCAGCCCCATCACCATCGGGTAGTCGCGCAGCTTGGCCGACCTGACGAACTCGACCGAGGCGCCGGGGATCCCGAACGTCTGCTCGACGAAGAACGCGCCGGTGACGAGGAGCGCCAGCGCCGGCACTGCAGCCGCGAGGAACGGCCCCAGCGAGTTCCGGAGCACGTGCGCGACGAGGATCCGCTCGCGTCCGAGCCCCTTCGAGCGAGCCGTCCTCACGTAGTCCTCGAGCAGCGTCTGGCTCGCGGAGGCGCGGACGAGCCGGGCGACGTACCCGGCAGGGGCGAGCCCGAGCACGAGCGCGGGCAGGATCTTCGAGTCCCAGCTCGCCCACCCGGCCGGGAACAGCCGCCAGCGCTCGATCAACAGCTCCTGCGCGACCTCGGCGAAGAGGAAGACGGGGACGACCAGGAGCAGGGTCGCGAACGACGTCAGCGCCGCGTCCGACGGCCGGCCCGCGCCGGGTCGCGCCCGCGAGCCCGAGCAGGATCCCGACGGGTACCGCCCAGAGCGTCGCGAGCAGCGCCAGCTCCGCAGTGACCGGGAACCGCTGCTCGATCACGTCGTCGACCGAGGTGTAGCGGTCGGTCAGCGACGGCCCGAAGTCGAGGGTGGCGACGTGCCGCACGTAGGTCGCGAACTCGACGGGCCAGGGGGCGTCGAGGTTGTAGAACTCCTCGAGCTGGGCCTGCAGCGAGGGCGGCACGCCGCCGTACTCGAGCCGGAACGGGCTGCCGCCGGCGCCTCGCATCAGCGCGAAGGTGAGCAGCATCACGAAGAGGAGCACGGGCACCGCTCCCAGCACCCTCCGGATCACGAACCCGGCCAAGGGTCAGCCCGCGAGCGCCGCCAGCACGTCGTCGGCGTGCGCCTTGGGATCCACCTTCTCCATCACCGCCGCGACGGTGCCGTTCTCGTCGATCACGAACGTCGTCCGGTGCACGCCCATGTAGGTCTTGCCGGCGAACGTCTTCTCGCCCCAGACGCCGTAGGTCTCCGCGACCTCGTGCCCCACGTCGGCGAGGAGCGGGAAGGGGAGCTCGAACTTGTCGCGGAAACGCGCATGCGACTCCTCGCCGTCGGGGCTGACGCCGAGGACGACGGCGCCGGCGCGCTCGAACTCGCCCCAGGCATCCCTGATCCCGCAGGCCTGCGTCGTGCAGCCGGGCGTGTCGTCCTTCGGATAGAAGAAGAGGACGACCGGCTTGCCGCGCAACGAGGACAGGCTGATCGTCGTGCCGCGGTCCGATGCCAGCTCGAAGTCCGGTGCTGGTGCTCCCTCTTCGATCAACGCTCTCGCTCCTCCTCGGTAGGGTCTCGCTCGATGCTAACCGCGCACCGCACCCTCGCAGCCCTGGTGGTGCTCGTTCCCGCGCTGGCGGCGCTCTGGGGCGGGCTCGCCTACTGGAGGCGGCGCGGGGCCGGGCGGATCCTCGCCCACGTGCTCGCGCTCGCGCAGACGCTCCTCGTCGCGCAGGTCGGCCTCGGCCTGCTCCTGCTCTCGGACGAGCGCCGCGCCGGCGACAGCCTCCACTACCTCTACGGGTCGCTCTCGCTCGGCGCGATCCTCGCCCCCTGGATCTACGCCCCCACCGAGGGCCCGAAGCGGCTCGCCTGGTTCGCGGGCACCGCCGCGCTCGCCGCGGCCCTCGCCGTCCGCGCCTTCATGACGGGGGCGTGATGCGCCGCTTCTTCGCCGAGCTCAACCCGACCGTCCGCGGCTTCCTCCTGATCGCGCTCGTCGCGCTCGTCGTCGTCGTGCTCTCGCTCGAGGAGGTGCTCGCCACGGTCGGCGGGCTGCTCCGGATCGCCTTCTTCCTCGCGATCGCGTTCTTCCTCTTCCTCGTCTGGCGGGAGCGCCGGAGCGACATCGAGGCCTGGTCGGAGCGGAACCGGCGCGTCTTCTACGCGGCGATCGGGCTCGCAGTCGTCGACATCGGCGCCCTGATCGGCCTCGGCGCCGACGGGCGCGACGCGCTCGCGTTCTTCCTCGTGCTCGGCGCCTGCGCGTACGCGATCTTCCGCGTCTGGCGCGACGAGCACACCTACGTCTAGCCGAACGGAACGAGTTAGTTGCTCAGAGCAACTAACTCGCGACGCGGGTCGCCGCGCCGTCGAGCGCGTCGAGGGCGGCGCGGATCTCGACCGACTGGCCGACGAAGATCGGCGTGTCGCGCTCGGTGTAGCGGGACGCCTCGCTCTCGCGCAGCGTCAGCATCAGGTGCATGAAGTCGGACGGCTCCTCGCACTCGAACGCGGTCATGAACTCCTGGTCGTCGATCCCGAACGAGTAGGTGGTGTGGTTCTGGATCGTCGCGTAGCGGCTGCCGATCTCGATGTGCTCGTTCATCGCCCGCTGCCGGTCGTCCTGCGGCAGCGCGTACCACGGCCGCGTCTTCACGAACGGGTAGACGACGAGGTACGGATGGCCCCGCGGGACGACCTTGCGGGCGCGCCGGGCCTGGCTGTACTGCGAGGCCTTCGTCGTCGCCAGGTACGAGTACGGAGTCTCGAGCCAGCCGGCGAGCGGCGTCCCGTTCAGCGCCGCGCCGAGCTCGCCCAGGTCGAGGTAGCGCTCGGTGATCTTCCAGAGGAAGAAGTCGCAGTCGGGACGGACGCCCGCGGTCGAGTAGGCGCGGACGTCCATCCGGTCGGCCCACGCCTCGACGACCTCCGCGAACGCCTCCTTGCCGGCGGCGCGCTCCTCGTCGGGCAGGCGCCGCCAGGCCGGATCGACCTTGAAGAACGTGTAGGCGACGTACTGGCCGCTTCCCTGCTCGCTGCTCACGGTCGTACTGTAAACGCCGCGCTCTGCAGCACCGTCGGAGCGGCGGGGTTGACGGGGTGGACGACGGAGACCCAGAGCCGGTAGCGGCCGGGTCGCACCTTCCGGGCGAGCACGATCGTCGTCTTCGCTCCTGCGGCGGAGCGGCCTCGTTGCGCCGCCGTCGTCGAGCGCGGCAGCCGGACGAGCCGCGCTCGGTAGACGCAGTCGAGGTTGCAGCGGAGCACGAGCGAGAGCGTGCGGGGCGCGTACGAGACCTTGGCGGTCACGGGCAGTGGGGCGCCGCAGCGCGCGATCGAGCCGCCCCGCACCGACTCGAGCGCCGCCCGCACGGGGGCCAGGCTCGACTTGGGAGTCCCGTCCGCGTAGTAGACGCCGGACTGCCAGGCGGCGAGCGCGGGCTCGTCGTGGGAGTGGAAGAGGAGCATCCCGGTCACGTTCGGCTGGCAGTAGGCGAGGGCGAGCGCCCGCCGGTAATAGTCGGCCTGCGTCGCCTCGTCCACGGGCTTCGTCGTCGTCGGCTCCGTCCCGGTGTACACCGCCGCCTTCCCGGCCGGGACGAGCGACTCGATCCCGTACTCGTCGTAGAGGATCGGCAGCGTCGACCCGGGCTGCGCGGTGCCGTCGAAGGCCTCCGCGAGCAGCCCGACGAGCTTCGGATAGTCGACGAGCCCGAGGTGGTCGGGATCGGCGGGCGGGGTCTCGGGCGGCTTGCTCGAATTGTCGCCGTAGGGATGGAAGGCCAGCTCGTCCATCACGGGCAGCGTCCGGCCCGAGGCGCGGTACGCGGCGCCCAGCTCGCGGAGGAAGCGGGTGGGGGAGATCGTGTCCCGCGCCGTCCCCGCCTTGTCGACCCCTCGGGGAGCGAGCGCGCCGCCGATCACCCGGATCGAGGGAGAGACGGCCTTGAGCGCGTCGTAGGTCTCGGCGAGCAGCGACAGGTACGCGGGGGCCGAGGCGCCGCTCCCGTCCGGCGCGAACTGGGGGAGCCAGAAGCGGTTGAGGTTCGGCTCGTTCGCCACGATCACGTCGTGGAACGCGGGGTTCGCGCGTGCGACCGCGGTCGCATAGGCGGTGAACTCGGCGCGCGCTTCGGGCGTCAGCGGCGTCGTCCGCGAGCCGGCGTGCATGACGGTCACGTAGACGCGGACGCCGGAGAGCACCGCGGCGGTCGAGACGTTGCCCAGGATCTCCTGCTCGGCGGCCGACGGAGCGGTCGCGCCCGGAGCCCAGATCGTCGTGATCCGGACGGCCCGGAAGCCGGCGAGCCGGAGCAGCGTCATCTGCGCCTTCGCCTCGCTCGCGTTCGAGCTGCGGACGATGTCCTCGGACGCGCCGAGGGTCAGCTGCGGCCCCCCTGCCGCGGCGGCAGGGGCGAGCACGAGCACGGCCAGAACTGCGACGAGACCCCGAATCACGCTGGGTACGCTAGCCGCCGATGGCCGATGTCCGCGACAAGCTCAAGGGGATCCCGGCCGAGCCGGGGGTCTACCTCTTCCGGGACGCGAAGGGCGACGTCCTCTACGTGGGGAAGGCGAAGTCGCTCCGGCCGCGTGTGCGCAGCTACTTCCAGTCGGGCCGCGGCGACACGCGCGCGTCGATTCCGCGCCTCGTCGCGCGGATCGACGACCTCGAGGTGATCGTGACCCGCACCGAGGTCGAGGCGCTCCATCTGGAGCAGAACCTCGTCAAGCGGCACCGGCCTCCGTTCAACGTCCGCCTCCGCGACGACAAGTCGTTCCCCTACATCGCCGTCACCGTCGAGGACGAGTTTCCGCGGGTGATGTTCACCCGCGAGCGGCACCGGCGCGGGGTCGTCTACTTCGGCCCCTACGCGAACGCGCGCAAGGTGCGCGAGACCCTGGACGTGCTCAACCGCGTCTTCCAGTTCCGTCCCTGCGAGGGCCCGAAGCCGGGCCGTCACTCGGGAATCCCGTGCCTCGACTACCACATCGAGCGCTGCCACGCCCCCTGCGTGGGCTACATCTCGAAGGAGCTCTACGGCGAGCTGATCGACGAGGTGATCGAGTTCCTCGCCGGCGACACGAAGCCGATCGTGCGCGCGCTCGAGGAGCGGATGGCGCTCGCCGCCCAGGAGGAGCGCTTCGAGGACGCGGCGCGCTACCGCAACCGGCTCTTCGCGATCCAGGGGCTCGCCGAGCGGCAGGGCGCCGACCGGCGGGAGACCGGCTCGGTCGACGTGATCGGGATCGCCGCCGCGGGCGACCGCGCCGCCGTTCAGGTCTTCCCGCTCCGCGGGGGCAAGATGATCGACCGGCATGGCTTCCACCTCGAGAACGTCGAGGGGCAGGACACGACCACGATCCTGGAGGCGTTCGCGACCGAGTACTACGGCAATACGCCCTCGATCCCGCCGCAGCTCGTCGTCCCGCAGGGCTCGGGGGACATGAGTGCGCTCGCGGAGTGGCTCTCGGGCCGGCGCGGCTCGCGCGTCGAGGTGCGGGTGCCGGAGCGGGGCGAGAAGGCCCGCCTCGCCGAGCTGGCCCAGCAGAACGCCCAGATCGCGCTCGACTCGGAGGGGGCGCAGGCCGAGCAGAAGCGGCTCCGGCGCGTGCACGCGCTCGAGGAGCTCCGCGAGGCGCTCAATCTCGAGAGCCTCCCGCTCCGGATCGAGTGCTACGACATCTCGAACATCCAGGGCCAGGAGATCGTCGGCTCGATGGTCGTCTTCCAGGACGCGCTCCCGAAGAAGGCCCACTACCGCAAGTTCGCGATCCGCGGGCTCGAGGGACAGGACGACTTCGCCGCGATGGCCGAGGTGATCTCGCGCCGGTTTGCGCGGCTCGGCCGCGGAACCGAGGAGGAGTACGACGAGGGGTTCGCGACGGCGCCGAACCTCGTCGTGATCGACGGCGGCAAGGGACAGCTCTCCGCCGCGCTCGGGGCGATGCAGGGGTTCGACCTCCCGCGCGTCGCCGTGATCTCGCTCGCGAAGCGGATCGAGGAGGTGTTCGTCCCCGGCTCGCCGCAGCCGATCCTGCTCGACAGCCACGGTGCCGGCCTCCAGCTGCTCCAGCGCGCCCGGGACGAGGCGCACCGCTTCGCGCTCGGGTTCCACCGGCAGCGGCGGGCGACCCGGGCGCGGGAGTCGATCTTCGACACGCTCACCGGGGTGGGGCCGGCGCGTCGGCGGGCGCTCCTCCGCCACTTCGGCTCGGCCGAGAGCGTGCTCGCCGCCAGCCAGGAGGAGCTCGAGGGCGTCCCCGGCGTCCCCGCCAAGACCGCGCGGGCGATCTACGCGCAGCTGCACAAGACCGGGCGCGGATGAGCGCCGCCCCCGTCGGCCCGCGCGCGGCCTGGGGCGTCGTCCGGGGGCGCGACTTCGGCCTCTACTTCGCCGGGAACGCAGCCAGCGCGAGCGGGAGCTGGTTCCACAACCTCGCCGCCTCGATCCTCATCTATCGCCTGACGGGCTCCGAGCTCCTGCTCGGGGTGCTCAACTTCTCCCAGTTCGCGTGGATCCTGCTGCTCTCGCCCTGGGCCGGCGCCTGGGCCGACCGCTTCGACCGGCGCAAGCTGCTCCTGATCGCCGAGACGGCCGCGCTCGTCTTCGCGGCCGCGATCTCCGTGCTCGCGTTCGCCGGAGCCGCCACGACCTGGGTGGTGATCGGGGTCACGCTCGGGATCGGGATCACGAGCGCGATCGCGGCGCCGGCGCAGCAGGCCTACGTCGTCGCGCTCGTCCCGCCGGAGCAGATCTCGACGGCGGTCGCGCTCAACTCGATGACGTTCAACATCGCCCGGGCGGCCGGCCCCGCACTCGCGGCTCTCTGCATCGCCACGCTCGGGATCCCGGCCGCGTTCGCGATCAACTCGGCCTCGTACGCGCTCCTCCTCGTCGCGCTGATCGTGATCGGGCCGCGCCCGCAGGCCCGGCAGCGGAACGCGTCCCTGCGTGAGAGCCTCGGGCTCCTGCGCGAGCGGCCGCGCCTGCTCGCCTACCTCCTGATCGTGGCGGCCGTCGGCTGGGCCTCCGACCCGATCAACACGCTCGGACCGGCGTTCGCGACCGAGTTCGGGCGCCACGACACCTGGGCGGGCGCGATCATCGGCGTCTTCGGGGCCGGTGCGGTGACGGCGGCGCTGCTCGTCGCGGGCCGCACCGAGGGATCCGCCCGCCGGATGACCCTGACGCTCTCGACCCTGGGCGGCGGTGTCGTCCTCTTCGCCCTCTCGCCGTGGCTCCCGCTCGGGTTCGTCTTCCTCTTCGTCGCCGGCTTCGGCTACCTCGCGTCGAACACGTCCGCGACGACCCGGCTCCAGCTCGGGGTGGAAGAGTTCCAGCGCGGCCGGATCATGGCGCTCTGGAGCATCGCCTTCCTCGGCGTGCGGCCGCTCGCCAGCCTGCTCGACGGTGCGCTCGCGTCCGTCGCCGGCGTCCGCGTCGCCGGGGTCGTGCTCGCCCTGCCCGCACTCGTAGGCGCGGCGGTCATCCTCGGTTGGCCGCGCCTCCAGGAGTCGTCCCTCGGCCGACGTGCGCGCGCCAGTTCGTCGTCCCGAGCATGAGGAAGAGGGCGGTGAAGCCGACGACCGCGTTGACGGTGATCAGCGTCAGCTTCATCCCGACCGAGAACGCGAGCAGCGCTGTCCTGGCGACGGCGCCGCGGAACACGTAGACGATGAAGGCCTGCTCGGTGCCGATCCCGCCGGGGGAGATCGGGACGAGCGTGGCCATGCTCTGCGTCACCTGGACGAGCAGGACGTTCTTGACGGTCTGGTCGATCCCGAAGGCCCCGAGGAAGAACCAGATCGCCACGAAGCGGAGGAGCCAGTCGCACGCCTGCCAGCTGGCGACGTGGCGGAGGTAGCGGCCGCGGTCGGAGAGGACGGCGAGCCCCTGGCGGACGCGCTCCTTGAAGTCGCGGATCTTGAAGCGGAGCCAGAAGAACCCGATCACCCCGAGGATCGCGATCGCGACCCCGGCGACGACGGAGAAGGCGCCGTGGTCGAGCGCCCAGCCGAAGTCGAACCCCGGTAGCCCCGGCAGCGCACCGAGGCTGGGGAGGACGCCGAGCGTGAGCGCGTAGCCGAAGATGAGGAGCGCCGCGGCGGAGTCGAAGATCGACATCACGAGCAGGCTCGAGGTCAGCGTGGTGTACCCCGAGTTCGGGATCGAGCGGTGGGCGAGCACGAGCCGCACCGCGTCCCCGCCGCGCGCCGGGATCACGGCGTTCACCCCGACGCCGGAGACGTACGAGCCGTAGATCGAGCGCCAACGGGGTCGCTCGTCCGGGTAGGCGGCGAGGAGGACGTTCCACCAGGCGCGGCTCGTGCAGCCGGTCTTGACGATGTGGGCGCAGACCGCGAGCGCGAGCGCCGTCCAGCCGATCGAGGTCAGCTCCTCGAAGAAGACCCCGATCGCATGAAAGACGTCCTTCATGCGCCGAGGCTAGCGCGGCCTAGGGCCGGCCCGGTTGGCCCGGCTCGTCATCCGGGGCCATCGACGGATAGCGGTAGTCCGTCGGCGGCACGAACGTCTCCTTGATCGTCCGGGGGCTGACCCAGCGGATCAGGTTCCAGAGCGAGCCGGCCTTGTCGTTCGTGCCGGAGGCGCGGGCGCCGCCGAACGGCTGCTGCCCCACGACCGCGCCGGTCGGCTTGTCGTTGACGTAGAAGTTGCCGGCCGCGTACTTGAGCTTGTCGTGGACCTCGTCGATCGCCGTGCGGTCGTCCGCGAACACCGCGCCGGTGAGCGCATAGGGGGCCGTCTCGTCCACGAGCCGGATCGTGTCGCTCCAGCGCGCGTCCTCGTAGACGTACGTGGTGAGAACGGGGCCGAAGAGCTCGTCGCGCAGGAGCCGGAAGCCGGGGTCGTCGGTCTTGATCACGGTCGGCCGGACGAACCAGCCCTCGCTGTCGTCGACCTCGCCGCCGACGACGATCTCGGCGCCCGCCGCCTTCGCCTCGTCGATCGCCTCGGCCTGGGTGCGGAAGGCGTTGCCGTCGATCACGGCGCCCATGAAGTTCGAGAGGTCGCTGACGTCGCCGACCGCGAGCCCGGCGACCTGGTCGGCGAGCCGCTCTCGCAGCTCCGGCCACATGCTCGCCGGGGCGTAGACGCGGGAGCAGGCGGAGCACTTCTGGCCCTGGTACTCGAAGGCGCCGCGGACGATCGCGGTGGCGACCTCGTCCACGTCCGCGGTCGGGTGGGCGAGGATGAAGTCCTTGCCGCCGGTCTCGCCGACGATCCGCGGGTAGTTGCGGTAGCGCGCGATGTTCTCGCCGACGGTCTTCCACATCGACTGGAAGACCGGGGTCGAGCCGGTGAAGTGGATCCCGGCGAGCTCGGGGCTCGCGAGGGCCGCGTCGCCGATCTCGGCGCCGGAGCCGTAGACGAGGTTGATCACGCCGTCGGGGAGGCCCGCCTCCCGCAGCACCTGGAGCACGTAGTGCGCGGAGAGTGCCGCCGTCGACGCCGGCTTCCAGACGACCGTGTTCCCGAGTAGCGCCGGCGTCCCCGCGAGGTTGCCGCCGATCGCGGTGAAGTTGAACGGGCTGACCGCGAAGACGAAGCCCTCGAGCGGCCGGTACTCCATCCGGTTCCAGACGCCGGCCGAGGAGACGGGCTGCTCCTCGTACATCCGGATCATGAACTCGACGTTGTAGCGCCAGAAGTCGATCAGCTCGCAGGCGGCGTCGATCTCGGCCTGGTGCACCGTCTTCGACTGGTTCAGCATCGTCGACGCGACGATCGTCGAGCGCCACGGCCCCGCGAGCAGCTCGGCCGCGCGGAGGAAGACCGAGGCGCGCTCCTCCCAGGGGAGCCGGGCCCACCCCTCGTGCGCGGCCCGGGCGGCGTCGATCGCCTGCTGCACGTGCTCCGCGCCACCCTTCGCGACGTCGGCGAGGACGTGCCCCTTCGCGTGGGGCATCACGGCCTCGAAGGTCTGGTCGGCCTCGACCTCGCGCCCGCCGATCACCATCGGGACGGAGATCCGCTCCCCGCTCATCCGGCGCAGGCGCTCCTGCAGCTCGGCGCGCTCGGGCGAGCCGGGTGCGTAGCCGCGCACGGGCTCGTTGATCGGGGTGGGAGGGCGATAGATCCCGGCGCTCACGGGGCGAGTCTAATCGGACGGTTGTATCGTCGGCGTCGATGCGCGTGACGCACGAGGCCTACGCGATCGAGGGCTGGGGCGTGGGGGAGCTCTGGATCGGCGACGGCCGGATCGTGCTCGCGCACGAGGCCCCACGTGCCCCCAGGGGGGCTGCCGGCCCCCCTACCGGAACGCTAGCCGGGGAGCAGCGACGGGCGGGTAACGGCTTCGTGCCGGAACTGCTGCAAAGGATCCACCGCTTCTTCGCCGGCGAGCCGGTCTCGTTCGCCGACGTCGAGCTCGATCTCGACTGGTGCTCGCCCTTCCAGCGCGCGCTGGCGGACGCGCTCAGGGCGGTCCCCTGGGGCCAGACCGTCAGCTACGGCGAGCTCGCGGAGCGCGCGGGGGCACCGCGGGCGGCGCGCGCCGCGGGGACCTTCTGCGCCGGGAACAAGCACTTCCTCTTCCTGCCGTGCCACCGGGTCGTCGCCGCCGGTGGGATCGGCTCCTACGGCGCCGACGGCGTCGAGCGCAAGCGACGGCTGCTCCGGCTGGAGGGTCATGCTCTCTGAGGATCTCCGCAACGAGCTCGCGACGATCGCGCCCGCCCGGGCGTGCTGCCGGCTCGCGGAGGTCTCGGCGCTCTTCCACTCGGCCGGCAGCGTCCACCTCCGCGGCCGCGGGGAGATCGCCCTCCACCTCGACCTCTCCAGCCCCGCCGTCGGCCCGCCGTGCCTTCTCGCTGCTGCGCGAGCTCGGGATCCACTCCGAGATCCGGACGTACCGACGCCGTTCGTTCGACCGCGCCACCCGCTACCAGCTCCACGTCGAGGGCAGCGACGACGCACTCCGCGTGCTCGTCGAGGCGGGCGTGCTCGACGCGCGCCGGGCGCCGCTCGAACGGCCTCCGCGCCGCGTCGTCGGCCGCTCCTGCTGCCGGGGCGCCTACCTCCGCGGCGCCCTTCTCGGGGGCGGCTCGCTCTCCGGGCCGCGCTCGCCGCACCTCGAGCTGCGAACGACCTCGCTCGAAGGCGCCGAATTCGTGCAACGCGTCGCCGGCGCCGACGAGATCGCGCTCGGCGTCGTCGACCGGGGCAGCCACGCTGCCGCCTACGCCAAGGGGCTCGACGCGATCGAGGCGGTGCTCGCGGCCGCCGGCGCGGTCGACACGCTGCTTGCGCTCGAGGAGTGGACGGTGCTCGCCTCCGCACGGGCCGAGGCGAACCGGCTCGCGAACGCCGACCACGCGAACCTCGTCCGGACGAGCCGGGCGGCGCAGCGCCAGCTCGACGCGCTGCGCGAGCTGCAGCGCACCGGCGCGCTCCAACGGCTGCCCGAGCGGCTGCACGAGGTCGCAGCGCTCCGGCTCCGCCATCCCACGCTCTCGCTCCGCGAGCTCGCGGAACGCTGCGACCCTCCCGCCACGAAGGCCTCGGTGCACCGCCGGCTGCGAAAGGTCGTTGAGCTCGTTTCCGACTTGTAACTCTGGTATCAAGCCCCGCGCGAATCGCGTAGGTTTCAGAGGGGCGGGTCCGTGCTCGTCCGGGGGCGAATTCAGACCCCGTTCGCTCGCGGGTTCGGAGCGCGGTACCGCGGAGGGGGAGGTCGTCCTCGGAGCTCCCCCTCCGGCCCGCCCCTTGCCCACCGGGCGCGGTGCCTGCGGCGGGCGGAGCCCGCCTCCAGCACCGCTCTCGTCGCTGGCGGCGCTCCACGCGGGCGTCCGTGCTCGCGCACTGTCCACCCGCGCTCCGCGCCACCAGCGACGAGCCGGAGGCCAAGGGGAGGGGGAAGACCACCGGCCGGCGGACACAGCCGGGCGGAGCCCGGCTCCGTCCGCCTCGGGCGTCTGCGCGCACGCGCCCTTCCGGGTCTGTGCTCGCGCACTATCCCCTCCGGGCGCGCACGCGCAGCCACCCGCCGGAGGCCAAGGGGAGGGGAGGGCCACAGGGGGACCACCGGTCGGCGGGCACAGCCGGGCGGAGCCCGGCTCCGTCCGCCTCGGGCGTCTGCGCGCACGCGCCCTTCCGGGTCTGTGCTCGCGCACTATCCCCTCCGGGCGCGCACGCGCCCTTCCGGGTCTGTGCTCGCGCATTATCCCCTCCGGGCGCGCACGCGCAGCCACCGCCGGAGGCCAAGGGGAGGGGACGGAACAGTCCGGACTTAGTTGCTCAGAGCAACTAAGTCGTTGGTCCGCGCGGACGGCGCTGCGGGAGGCGTGGGCCGTTAGGCTCGCGCGCGGTGGATGCGACCTACCTGGAGCTGAAGGAGCGCCTGGCGACGGTCCAGGATCTCCAGAAGACCCGCGCGATCCTCTCCTGGGACCAGCAGGTCAAGATGCCCGCGGGCGGCGGCGGCGTCCGCGCCGAGCAGGTCGCCACGCTCGACCGGCTCGCCCACGAGCTCTTCACCGACGCCGAGACCGGTCGCCTGCTCGACCGGCTCGAGGGTTTCGAGGCCTCCCGGCCCTACGACTCCGACGAAGCGAGCCTCGTCCGCGTCACCCGGCAGGACTGGGAGAAGGCCCGGCGCGTTCCGTCGGAGCTCCGGGCCGCGATGTCGCGCGCCGCGTCGCTCGCGCTCCCGGTCTGGGCCGACGCGCGCGCCCGCTCCGACTTCGCCTCCTTCCTCCCACACCTCGAGGCGAACCTCGAGCTCCGCCGCCGCTACGTCGAGTGCTTCGACGACTACGACGAGCCCTACGACGTCCTCCTCGACGACTTCGAGCGCGGGACGACGACGGCCGAGGTCCGCACGGTCTTCGCCCGGCTGAAGGAGGAGCAGGTCCCGCTCGTCGCAGCCGCCGCGCAGGACGGCGAGCGACCCGCTCGCAACCGCCTCTTCCCGCGCAAGGCCCAGGAGCGGTTCGAGCTGCACGTGCTGGAGCGCTTCGGCTTCGACCGGGAGTCGTGGCGGCTCGACCCGACAGTGCATCCGTTCGCGAGCTCGGGCGCGATCGACGACATCCGGCTGACGACGCGCTACCACGACGACAACCTCGACGGCCTCTTCGCGACCATGCACGAGTGCGGGCACGGGCTCTACGAGCACGGCGTCTCGCGCGCGCTCGAGCGGACGCCGCTCGCCCGCGGCACCTCGCTCGGCCTGCACGAGTCGCAGAGCCGCCTCTGGGAGAACCTCGTCGGGCGCAGCCTCCCGTTCTGGCGCTGCTTCTATCCGGCGCTGCAGGGCTGCTTCCCCGAGGCGCTCGGCGGGCGTCTCGCTCGAGGACTGGTACCGCTCCGTCAACTGGGTCGAGCCCTCGCTGATCCGGGTCGAGGCGGACGAGGCGACCTACAACCTGCACGTGATCCTTCGCTTCGAGCTGGAGCAGGAGCTGCTCGCCGGGTCGGTCGACCTGCGCGAGCTGCCCGAGCTCTGGAACGAGCGGATGGAGCGCTTCCTGGGGATCCGCCCGCCCGACGACCGCCTCGGCGTCCTCCAGGACATGCACTGGGCGGGCGGCCACATCGGCTACTTCGCCACCTATGCGCTCGGGAACGTGATCTCGGCGCAGATCTGGGAGGTCGTCTCGGCAGACCTGCCCGACCTGGACGCGCAGATCGAGGCCGGCCAGCTCGGCTCGCTCCGGGACTGGCTGACCGACCGCCTCTACCGGCACGGGCGCAAGTTCACGCCGAAGGAGACGCTCCAGCGGGTCGTGGGGGGACCGATCGATCCGGAACCGTACCTCCGCTACCTGCGCCGGAAGCTCGCCACGCTCGCTTAGACTCGACCCGGCAATCGAACAGGGAGCGGCATGGCGATTCGGGTAGGGATCAACGGCTTCGGCCGGATCGGGCGCAACTTCTTCCGCGCGCAGCTCGAGCGCGACACGGACGTGCAGATCGTCGCGGTCAACGACCTCGGCGACGCGAAGACGATGGCGCACCTGCTGCGCTTCGACTCGAACCTGGGCCCGCTCGGGTCCGAGGTGACGGTCGGGGACGGCACGATCACCGCGGCCGGCGAGGAGATGCAGTTCCTCTCCGAGCGCGACCCGGCGAACCTCCCCTGGGGCGATCTCGGCGTCGACGTCGTGCTCGAGTCGACCGGGTTCTTCACCAAGCGGGACGCGGCGCAGAAGCATCTCGACGCCGGCGCGAAGAAGGTTGTGATCTCGGCCCCCGCCACCGAGCCCGACGTCACCCTCGTCCTCGGGGTCAACGACGGTGAGTACGACAAGGCGGCACACCACGTGATCTCGAACGCGTCCTGCACGACGAACTGCGTCGCGCCGATGGCCAAGGTGCTCGACGACTCCTTCGGGATCGAGCGCGGCTTCATGACGACGATCCACGCGTACACGAACGACCAGCAGATCCTCGACCTGCCGCACGAGGACCTCCGCCGGGCCCGCGCGGCGGCGATCAACCTGATCCCGACCTCGACGGGGGCCGCCCGGGCGATCGGGCTCGTCCTGCCGGGGCTGAAGGGGAAGGTCGACGGCGTCTCCGTCCGCGCCCCGGTGCCGACAGGCTCCCTGACCGATTTCGTGGTCACGCTCGGGCGCGAGGCGAGCGTCGAGGAGGTCAACCAGGCGTTCGCCGCAGCTGCGGCCGGCCCGCTCGAGGGGATCCTCCAGTACTCGGAGGACCCGCTCGTCTCCACGGACATCAAGCGCTCGCCCTACTCGTGCGTCTTCGACAGCCAGCTGACGATGGCGAACGGGAACGAGGTCAAGATCTTCGGCTGGTACGACAACGAGTGGGGCTATTCGTGCCGGCTCGTCGACCTGATGGGCAAGCTGCTCTGAGGAAGCCGCGCTCCGTCCGCGAGGCCGACGTCGAGGGCAAGGTCGTCCTCGTCCGCGCCGACCTGAACGTCCCGCTCGAGGACGGCGAGGTCGCCGACGCGACGCGGATCGAGGCCGCGCTCCCCACGCTCGAGTACCTGCTCGAGCACGGGGTGGCGCATGTCCAGGTCTGCTCGCATCTCGGCCGCCCGGAGGGCGAGGACCCCGCCTTCGCGATCAAGCCGGTCGCCGACTACCTCGGCGCGCTCCTGATGGACGAGCGGGTCGAGGTGCTCGAGAACACCCGCTTCGACCCCCGCGAGAAGGCGAACGACCCGGAGTTCGCGCGGGAGCTCGCGGAAGGCTGCGACCTCTTCGTCAACGACGCCTTCGGCTCCGCGCATCGGGCCCACGCCTCGACGGTCGGAGTCGCAGAGCTGCTCCCGGCCTACGCAGGCTTGCTGCTGGAGCAGGAGCTGGAGCTGCTCGGCCGCCTGCTCAGCGAGGTCGAGCGGCCCTACATCGCGATCGTCGGCGGGCTCAAGGTCGAGGACAAGATCGGCGTCCTCGAGAACCTCGCCGAGTACGTGGACACGATGCTGATCGGCGGCAAGATGGCCGAGCAGCTCCGGGTCGAGAACCCGCTCGAGGCGCCGGTTCGCCTGCCGGTCGACGTCGTCGCCGCGGCGACCTTCGACGCCGAGGCCGAGAGCCGCGTCGTCGCCTGGGACCAGGTGCCCGAGGGCTGGCTCGGCCTCGACATCGGACCCGAGACGGCCGAGCTCTTCGCGGAGAAGATCCGCGCGGCGAAGACCGTCTTCTGGAACGGGCCGATGGGCGTGTTCGAGTGGGAGCGCTTCGCCGAGGGCACGAAGACGGTCGCGCAGGCCGTCGCCGACTGCGAGGGCTTCACGGTCGTCGGCGGGGGCGACTCCGTCCGCGCGATCACCGAGCTCGGCCTGGAGGAGCGGGTCAGCTGGGTCTCGACCGGCGGCGGCGCCTCGCTGGAGCTGCTCGAGGGCAAGGAGCTCCCCGGTGTCGCGGCGATCCCGGAGGCCACCAAGTGACGCTGATCGCCGGGAACTGGAAGATGTTCAAGGGCCCGGTGGAGACAGAGACCTTCCTCGCCGGCTTCGACCCTCCGGCCGGGGTCGAGACGATCCTCTGCCCGCCCTACGTCTCGCTCGCCGCCGCCGTCGCGAGCGGGCACACGATCTACGCGCAGAACGTCCACTGGGAGCCCTCGGGCGCCTACACGGGCGAGATCGCGCCGGGGATGCTCGCCGAGCTCGGCGTCGCAGGCGCCCTCGTCGGCCACTCCGAGCGCCGCCAGCTCTTCGGCGAGTCGAACGAGACGGTCGCGCGGCGAGCCAGAGCAGCCCTCGAGGCGGGGCTCGGCGTGATCGCCTGCGTCGGCGAGACGCTCGAGCAGCGCGAGGCCGGCGACACCGAGCTCGTGCTCAAGATCCAGGTCGAGGCGATCGCCTTCGCGGCCGGAGAGCACGAGAGCCTCGTCCTCGCCTACGAGCCCGTCTGGGCGATCGGGACCGGGAAGACCGCAACGCCCGAACTGGCCGAGCAGGCGCACGGGTTCGTCAAGTCGATCCTCGACCGGCCCGTCCTCTACGGCGGCTCCGTCAAGCCCGACAACGCCGCCGAGCTGCTCTCGACGCCGGGCATCGACGGCGCCCTCGTCGGGGGCGCCTCCCTCGACCCCGAGTCGTTCGCCGCGATTTGCCGCGCAGCGTCCCCCTCGTAACCCTCGTCGTCCTCGACGGGTTCGGCTGTGCCCCGCCGGGGCCCGGCAACGCGGTCGAGCTCGCCGAGACACCGGTGTTCGACCGGCTCTGGCGCGAGTACCCGCACACGACCCTGCGTGCATCCGGCCGGGCCGTCGGCCTCCCGGACGGGCAGATGGGCAACTCCGAGGTGGGGCACCTGACGATCGGATCGGGGCGGATCCTCTTCCAGGACTTCGAGCGGGTGAACGCGGCGATCGCGGACGGGACGCTCTTCACGAGCGCCCCGCTCGTCGGCGCGTTCGAGCGCGCGAAGGCGCGCGGCGGCGCAGTCCACCTGCTCGGGCTCGTCTCGACCGGCGGCGTGCACTCGCACCTCGACCACCTGCGCGCCCTGCTCGAGCTGGCGCGGCGGGAGGGGATGGAGGAGCGAACCTGGATCCACGCGTTCACCGACGGGCGCGACGTCTCCCCGACCTCGGCCGTCCGCGACCTCGCGACCCTGCCGGCGGAGCGGATCGCGACCGTCGTCGGCCGCTACTACGCGATGGACCGCGACCGGCGCTGGGACCGGACCGAGCGAGCACTCGCGGCCATGCTCGTGGGCGAGGGCCAGTCGGCCTCCGACCCCGTCGCCGCCGTCCAGGCGAGCTACGACGCCGGGATCACGGACGAGTTCGTCGAGCCGGTCGTGCTCAGCGGCCGACCCCGGATCGGCGAGGGGGACGCGGCCATCTTCTTCAACTTCCGGCCCGACCGCGCCCGTCAGCTCTCGCGGAAGCTCGTCGACGCCGGGATCGACCTGACGACGATGACGAGCTACGGCGACGAGCTGCAGGTGCCGGTCGTCTTCGCCGAGCAGCGCGTCGCGGAGACGCTGGCGGAGGCACTCTCCCGGCAGGGCGCGCGCCAGCTCCATGTGGCCGAGACGGAGAAGTACGCCCACGTGACCTCGTTCTTCAACGGCGGTGTCGAGGACGAGTGGGCGGGGGAGACGCGGATCCTCGTCCCCTCGCCGCGGGACGTGCCGAGCTACGACTTCAAGCCGGAGATGTCGGCCGCCGAGGTGGCGGCGCGGTTCGCGGCCGAGATCGGTAACGGCTACCGGTTCGCGGTGCTCAACTTCGCGAACCCGGACATGGTCGGGCACACGGGGTCGATCCCCGCCGTCGTCGCGGCGGTCGAGACCGCCGACCGGTGCCTTGCGACCGTGGTCGACGCGACGCTCGCCCTCGGCGGGGTCTGCCTCGTCACGGCCGACCACGGCAACGCCGAGCAGATGCTCGAGCCGGACGGGGTCAGCCCGCACACCGCCCACACCACGAACCCGGTCCCGCTCGTCCTCACCGCGGCCGGCGCCGAGCTGCGGGACGGCGGCGAGTTGCGCGACCTGGCGCCCACGGCGCTGGCGCTCCTCGGCTTGGACATCCCGGATGAGATGACCGGGACCGAGTTGGCCCGCTTGGAGTAGGCGCAGGCCTTCCATTCCGCGAAAACGCGGTTATAGTGCCTCCCACTTGTCGCTGCCCCAGCCAGATCACGGCGTCCTGCGGAAGGCCCAGCGAGGTGATGAGCGTGCTTTCACGCTCATCGTCCGCGCGTATGAGCTTCCGGTCTACAACTACGTGCTCCGGCTCGTGGGGGACCGGGCGCTCGCCGAGGATCTGACGCAGGAGGTCTTCCTCCGCGTCTACCAGGGCCTCCCGGGCTTCTCGCTCCGGAGCCGGTTCACGACCTGGCTCTTCCAGGTGACGAAGAACCGCGTGCTCGACGAGCTGCGGGCGCTCGAGCGGCGGCCACGCTCGGTCGTCAACCTCGAGGACATCCCGCCGCTCGAGGTCGTGGACGCGCCGTTCGAGCGGGTCGAGGCGATCGACGCCGTCTGGCGGGCGATCGAGCAGCTGAGCGTCGACCTGAAGATGGCGCTCCTGCTCCGCGACGTCGTCGGGCTCTCCTACACGGAGATCGCCGACTCGCTCGAGGTCACGCTCGCCACGGTCAAGTGGCGGATCTACAAGGCCCGTGAGGACGTCCAGCTCGCGCTCGCGCGCGAGGGGATCACCTTCGGGGCCGAGTCCGGCTCCGGCGCGCTCGAGCGCCCCGTGGCCGACGTGATCGCCTAGGCCACCGGGATACGAGGCCGCCAGCTCGCGCACGCGGGCTGACAGCCTGCGGGCCTGCTCCGCGTCGTCCGGACGAGCCTCGCCGGGGCATTCGATCGAGCCCGCCAGGGCACCGGCGTCCGAGAGCAGCTCCTCCTGGAGCGCCGGTGGCACGCGCCCCTCGTTGATCGCGGCGACCGCGTCGGACTGGAGCGAACGAGCCGCGTCGGCCGCGGCGCAGGCGTCACCCGCCTCCAGGCGCTCGACGACCGCGTCGCTCCGCCCGGCGAGCTGCGCCGCGAGCGGCGCGGGGAGGGAGGGGGCCGCCGCCGGCTCGGGCTCCCCGCCGCCGCAGCCGGCAGCGGCGAGGAGCGCGAGCAGGACGAAAGGCCTACGCCTCGGCGTTCGGATCTTCCTTGGCGGCGAGCGTGAGGCTCGCCCCGGTGACGTCCTTGAGGTGGCGCTTCTGGATCGGGAGCTGCTCCTTGACGAGCGCCCGGATCCCGGCGTGCTTCGCGGACTTGTTCATCTGCTCGAGCACGGCCCAGTGGCCGACCTCGCCCGCCTCGGCCATCGTCATGAACTCCATCCCGTCGAGGATGTCCGAGTCGCGGTCGAGATACGTCTTCAGCATCTCGCCGCCCTTCTTCTTGACCGAGCGGGCCTCGGCGAGGATCTTGCTCTTCTTCCCGTCGAACGTGGCGGCCAGCGCGGTGCCGTCCTTCTCCGCCTTCGCGGCCTCGGTCTTCATCTGCTTCATCTGCTTCGCGAGGTCGCGCGGCGGATCGAGCTTCGAGACCCGGTCGATCGCGGCCTGGGCGGCCATCGCGAGGCCGATCACCTCACCGAGCTTCGTCTCGAGATTCGTCAGTTCGGCCATGTTGCTCCTTCGGGTTCTGGTCAGGCGCCGTGGGCGAGCCGCTCCGCAAGATTCTGCGGCAGACCGTGCTCGCGCATCTCGGCCTGAGTCCGGGCGATTGGGTAGTCGGTACGGCGGTAGGTTGCCCTGCCTGCGCCGACGTCAATCACCAGCCAGGCGGCCCGGGGGTCGCCGTCGCGCGGCTGGCCGACCGAGCCGGGGTTGAGCAGGTGCCGGCCGCTGCCCAGGTCGAGCTCCTTCCCCGCCTCCGCCGGGCCGCCCGCGAGCGCGCCGGCGCGGGACGACACCCAGAGCGCGACGTGGCTGTGGCCGACGAGGACGAGGTCGTCCGCGGTGGCCGCGAACGCCGCCTCCGCCGCCGCCTCGGTGAGCACGTATTCCCAGACCGGGTCGCGCGGGCTCCCGTGCGCGAGCGCGATCCCGTGCGCGCTCGCCGCCGAGGGAAGCGCGCCGAGATACCCGGCCGCCTCGGGGTCGAGCACCGTCTGGGTCCAGCGGGCCGCCTCGCCCGCCTCGCCGACGAAGGTCTCGAGATCGATCCGGCCCAGCACCGCGAGATCGTGGTTGCCCGCGAGCCCCAGGGACGTGCGTTCGTGGACGAGC
Source organism: uncultured Gaiellaceae bacterium (assembly GCA_963846665.1). Classification (GTDB taxonomy): domain Bacteria; phylum Actinomycetota; class Thermoleophilia; order Gaiellales; family Gaiellaceae; genus Gaiellasilicea. The sequence goes on along the minus strand of CAWJWW010000002.1, from coordinate 811,188 downwards.
CGAACGCACTCGTTGGGACGCGGCCCGTAGCCGACGACGTCGCCGAGGCACCAGATCTCGTCGACGCCTTCCGCGTCGATCGCCGCCAGCACCGCCTCGAGGGCGTGCAGATTTGCGTGAATGTCCGAGATGACTGCGAACCGCATCGGCGTCGCGACCCTAGCGGCAGCATGGCTCGCCGTTGCGGTTCTGCTGTGGCGGAGCGTCCCGTCCGGCCCCGCCGTGCCGTCCCTCGACGCCGCTGAGCTCTTCTCCGCGGCGTTGCTCGCGCGGAACGGCCGCTACGCCGAGGTGCTGACGGGCCTGTGGCTCGCGGGTGTGGCGAGCCAGGGCGGCGCGCTCGTCGTGCTCGCCCGCCGGCTACCTCGCCTGCCGGGGCCGCTCCTCGTCCGGGCGGCGGTGACCGGAGCCGCCGTCTTCGCCGCGACCTACGCGGCTGCGCTGCCGGCCCGGGCCCTCGCCCACTGGTGGCGGCGCCGCCACGACGTGACCCAGCTGGGCTACGCCGACGCGCTCGCCGGGACGTGGACGGTGACCATCGGCGAGCTCGCCCTCGCCGCGCTCGCCGCGGTCGCGATCGTGATTGCCGGGCGGCTGCTCGGCCGCCGCGCGTGGATCGCTCTCTGGCCCGCGCTCGCCGTGCTGGCCGCTGCCTACGTCCTCGTCCTTCCCGGTCTACTGGCCCCGCGACTGGAGCCGCTGCGCGACCCTGCTCTCACCGCCCAGATCCAGAAGCTCGCGCAGCGGGAGGGGCTCGGCGGGACCGAGGTCGAGGTGCGGAAGGCGAAGGAGCGGACGCGCGCGGTCAACGCGGAGGCGCTCGGGGTCGGGCCGACGACGAGGGTCGTGCTCTGGGACACGCTGCTCGAGCCGCAGGTGGGGCGCGGGGAGATCCGATTCGTGGCGGCGCACGAGCTCGCGCACGTCGCCCGCAACCACGTCCGGAAGGGGCTCGCCTGGTTCTGCCTGCTCGCACTCCCGGGCGCCTGGCTGCTCGCCCGGCTCGTCGCGCTCGGGGATCCCCGGGCGCTCCCGCGCGCGGCGCTCGTCCTCCTCTGCCTCCAGCTCGCGCTGCTCCCGTTCGCGAACGCCGTCTCGCGGCGGTACGAGCGGCAGGCCGACCGGGATGCGCTCCGGCTCACCGCCGACCCTGCGTCCGCCGAGGCGCTCTTCCGCCGCTTCGCGCGCACGAACCTGACCGACCCGGCGCCGCCGCGGCTCCTCCACCTCCTGTTCGGCACCCACCCGACCCTCGTCGAGCGGATCGACCTCGGTCGCGGGCCCCTCAGTCGCGGGGAGGCGCCTCGGGGAGGTCCTGGATCCCCTTGACCGTCGCGTACTTCGACCACGAGTCCTGCATCGCGTCGAGCAGCTCCTTGGCGAACTTGGGCGACATGTTCACCCGTGTGACGACGACGCCGGGGATGTCCCCCTCCTGCGCCTCGTGGTCGATCCGGGCGAAGGTCAGCGTGAACTCGTACTCGGAGAAGGAGATGTTGGCGAAGTTCGCGTAGGTGCCGACGACGTGATCGGGGTCGATCTGGATGTTGAGGCTGCGCTCCTCGCTCGGCTCGTCCACGAGGGCAACGATAACGCCCTGCGGGCCGGCGTGGCACTCTGGAGGCCGTGAGCGTCTCGGCACTACAACGGCTGGAGGATGCGGTGGGAGCCGCGGCGGGGGCGGATGTCGTCCTCGAGCGCCCCTCCGACCCGAGCCACGGCGACTACGCGACCAACGTCGCGCTCCGGCTCGCGGGACCTCGCAAGCAGGCGCCGCGGGCGATCGCGGAGGAGCTCGTCGCCCAGGTGGGGGCGCTGCCGGGCGTCCAGCGGGCAGAGGTCGCCGGCCCCGGCTTCGTCAATCTCTCCCTCGATCCGGCCTGGTACGGCGGCGCGCTCGCGGAGATCCTCGCGGCCGGCGATCGCTATGGCGCCGGCTCGGCCACGACCCCCGAGCGTGTGCAGGTCGAGCTCGTCTCCTCGAACCCGACGGGACCGGTCACCGTCGCCGCCGCCCGGAACGGCGCCTACGGCGACTGCATCGCCCGCCTGCTCGCCTACGCGGGGCACACGGTCGAGCGCGAGTTCTACTTCAACGACGTCGGCAAGCAGATGGACCGGTTCCGCGCCTCCGTGGACGCGCTCCGGCGCGGGGAGGAGCCGCCCGAGGACGGCTACCACGGCGACTACATGGCGGCCCTCGCGGAGGTCGAGGGCGATCCCGTGCCGCGGATGCTCGAGCAGATCAAGGCGTCGCTCCACCGCTTCCGGATCGAGGTCGACACCTTCCAGAACGAGGCCGCGCTCGAGGAGGCGATCCCGCCGGCGCTCGCGCGGCTCGACACCTACGAGGCGGAGGGGACGCTCTGGGCACGCACCTCCGCCTACGGCGACGACAAGGACCGCCCGCTCCGCCGCTCCTCCGACGGCAGCCACCTCTACTTCGCCGCCGACGTCGCCTACCTCGCCCACAAGCTCGACCGGTTCGACCGGGCGATCTACGTCCTCGGCGCCGACCACCACGGCTACGTCGGCCGGCTCGAGGCGATCGCGGAGATGCTCGGCTACGGCCGCGGCCGGGTCGAGGTGCTGATCTACCAGCTCGTCAACCTGACGCGAGGCGGCGAGGCGACCCGGATGTCGAAGCGGCGCGGCGACGTCGTCTTCCTGGACGACTTCGTCGACGAGATCGGCCTCGACGCGGCGCGCTGGTACCTCGTCAACCGCGGCCACGACCAGACGATCGAGATCGACGTCGAGCTCGCGGCCGAGAAGAGCAACAAGAACCCCGTCTTCTACGTCCAGTACGCCCATGCCCGGATTGCGAGCATCCTTCGCAGCGCGGGCGACGCGGAGGTCTCGCCGGAGGCGCCGGCCGAGCTCGCGGCCGAGGAGCGCGATCTCGTCAAGCGGCTCGCGGAGTTCCCCGGCGTCGTCGCCGAGGCGACCGAGCGGCGCGGCCCGCACGCGCTCCCCAACTACGCGATCCGGCTGGCGGACGACTTCCACCGCTTCTACCATGAGCACAAGGTGCTCGGCTCGGAGACCCAGGCGTTCCGGCTCGCGCTCGTCACCGCGGTGCGGGACGTGATCGCCCGCTCGCTGGACCTGATCGGGGTCGAGGCGCCCGAGAGCATGTGATGTTGAAGGTCGAGGTCATCCTCGGCATCGTCGCGAGCTCGCTCGCGATCCTCGCGTTCTTCGTCCGCGCTGTGGTGAACGTCCGCCGCGGCAGCCGGGAAGCGCGTGAGCGGAGAGACGCGGCGCGGCAGGAATCGGCTGCCCGGCGCGAAATCTCCGGACCGTGAGCTACCTGATCATCTCGACGATCGTGGTCGTGGTCGCCGTGGTCGCGATCCTGAACGGGATCGGCCTCCGCCGGCAGGGCAAGGCGGACGAGGGAACCGCCTGGATCATGGGCGCGGCGCTCGGGCTCGTGGTCGTCGTGGGCGGCTGGGGCGCGTTCCGGTCGTTCCACTCGGTCAACGCCGGCCACGTGCTCGTGGTGCGGCAGTTCGGCGAGATCGTGGGGCAGCGGCCGGCGGGCTTCCAGACGATCGCCCCGTGGCAGAGCGCCGAGGAGGTCTCGACCCAGGTCGAGAGCCAGCGCTTCCTGATGGACGACCGCGCCACGGCCGAGCCCGGCGTGATCCCGTCGGGGCCTGCGGTCAGCGAGGAGACGCAACCCGTCTACGCGATCGTCACGCTCAACTACCGGGTCAGCGAGAAGGCGATCCAGGAGCTCTACACCGAGGTCGGCTCCGCCTACTTCGACAAGGTGGTCGCGCCGCGCGTCTTCCAGGTCTTCAAGAACGAGACGGTCAAGTTCAAGTCGGTCAACGTCGCCCCGAACCGGGAGCAGATCCGAACCGAGGTGCAAAAGGAGCTCGACCGCCAGCTCCAGGGCTTCTCGATCGACGTCGTCGACTTCCTGATCAACGACCTCAAGTTCCCGGAGGAGTTCACGAGCGCGATCGAGCGCAAGCAGGTCGCGACCCAGGACGCCCTCGCCGCCCAGCAGAAGGTGGCGCAGTCGAAGGCCGAGGCCCAGCAGGAGATCGAGCGCGCGCGCGGCCAGGCGCAGGCGCAGCGGCTCCGGGCGAGCTCGCTGACCGACCGGAACCTCCAGTTCGAGGCGCTCCAGATCCTCAAGGAGGCGCCGCCGCAGATCGTCTTCCTTCCGGCCGGGCAGGGGAACCTGCTCGACCCCTCGACGTTCCTCAAGTCGCAGCCGAGCACGCCCTAGCGCCCGGACCGCCTGACCTCCTGTACGACCCAGGTGTTCCCGTCCGGGTCGGCGAAGTCGGCGAACGAGTTGTAGTCGCCGTGCTCGGGGTCGACGCCGGGCTGCCAGCCGCTCGGGGTCATGTGGCGGATCTCGCTCACCTCGACACCTCGCCCGGCGAGCTCGGCGCGCGCAGCCTCGATGTCCTCGACGACGAGATGGGTGCCGCGGTACGAGCCGGGCTCGGCCGTGGTCAGCCCGACCCCGAACGTCAGCGAGCAGGCCGAGCCCGGCGGCGTCACCTGGACGACGCGGAAGTCCTCGTTGGGCCGGTGGTCGACGTCCAGCGTGAAGCCGCAGGTGTCGACGTAGAACGCCTTGGCGCGGTCGACGTCGGAGACGGGGATCAGCACGAGCTCGAGCCTGTAGTCCATGGGGGTGCCTCCTGGTCGTCGGGTGTCGAGCTGCAGACTGCCGAACCACGAGAAACTCAGCGAACCGGACACCGACGGGCGGAACCGACGTAGGATTGGCTGCGCATGAGCCTCGCCGCCCCCGACCGCAACCTCGCGCTCGAGCTCGTCCGCGTCACCGAGGCGGGCGCCCTCGCGGCGTCCGGCTGGGTCGGCCGCGGCGAGAAGGAGAGCGCCGACGCCGCCGCCGTGGACGCGATGCGGGTCGTGCTCGGCACCGTCGGGATGCAGGGCGTCGTCGTGATCGGCGAGGGCGAGAAGGACGAGGCGCCGATGCTCTACAACGGCGAGGAGGTCGGCTCCGGCAGCGGGCCCGAGACCGACGTCGCCGTCGACCCGCTCGAGGGGACTCGGCTGACCGCCCTCGGCCAGCCGAACGCGATCTGCGTGATCGCCGTCGCCGAGCGGGGGACGATGTTCGACCCGGGCGCCGCGTTCTACATGGACAAGATCACCGTCGGGGCCGAGGCCGCGGGCGCGATCGACATCAACGCGACGCCCACCGAGAACGTCAAGGCGGTCGCGAAGGCGAAGGGCCTCGACGTGAGCGAGGTCACCGTGGTCGTGCTCGAGCGCGACCGCCACGAGGATCTGATCGGCGAGCTGCGCCAGGCCGGCGCGCGGGTCAACCTGATCCGGGACGGCGATGTCGCCCCCTCGATCGCGGCCGCGCAGGCGTTTGCCGGCGTCGACATGGTGATGGGGATCGGCGGCACACCCGAGGGCGTGATCTCGGCGGCGGCGATCAAGTGCCTCCGGGGCGAGATCCAGGGCAAGCTCTGGCCGCGGAGCGACGAGGAGCGCCAGGCGCTCGTCGCGCAGGGCGTCGACGTCGACCGCGTCCTCACGACCGACGACCTCGTGCGCGGCGACGACGTCTTCGTCGCAGCCACCGGCGTCACGAGCGGTGTCTTCCTCCGCGGCGTGCGCGTCTCGCGCAGCGGCGCGGAGACGGAGTCGATCGTGATGCGCTCGCGCTCCGGCACCTTCCGCCGGATCGCCGCGTTCCATCCTTCGGACAAGGTCCGGCACCTGATGAAAGGACAACGATGAGTGAGCTCCACGACACCGCCAGGGCGCTCGTCGCCGACGACCGCGGCATCCTCGCCGCCGACGAGAGCTCGGGGACGATCAAGAAGCGATTCGACACGATCGGGCTGGAGTCGACCGAGGAGAGCCGGCGCGCGTACCGCGACATGCTCTTCACGACGCCCGGCCTGGAGGAGTTCATCAGCGGCGTCATCCTCTACGACGAGACGCTGCGCCAGTCCACGAGCGGCGGGACGCCGTTCTCCAAGCACCTCGCCGGCCTCGGGATCATCCCGGGGATCAAGGTCGACATGGGGGCGAAGCCGCTCGCCGGCGCGCCCGGGGAGCTCGTGACCGAGGGCCTCGACGGCCTCCGCGAGCGCCTGGAGGAGTACAAGGGCCTCGGCGCCCGCTTCGCCAAGTGGCGCGCGGTGATCACGATCGGGGACGGGATCCCGTCGGACTACTGCATCCACGTCAACGCGCACGCACTCGCCCGCTACGCGGCGCTCTGCCAGGAGCAGGGGATCGTCCCGATCGTCGAGCCGGAGGTCCTGATGGACGCCGACAACGACATCGAGCGCTGCTACGACGTCACGTCGGCGACGCTCCACCACGTCTTCGACGAGCTGCACCACCAGCGGGTCGACCTCGAGGGGATGCTGCTGAAGCCGAACATGGTCATCTCCGGCAAGGGCTGCTCCACGCAGGCGAGCGCGGCCGAGGTGGCGGACTGGACGCTCCGCTGCTTCCACGAGCACGTGCCCGCGGCGGTGCCCGGGATCGTCTTCCTCTCCGGCGGGCAGTCGGACCAGCAGGCGAGCGAGAACCTGAACGCGATCAACGCGCGCGGCCCGCAGCCGTGGGTGCTCTCGTACTCGTACGGGCGCGCACTCCAGGCGCCGGCGATCGCGGCGTGGAACGGGAAGAGCGAGCAGGTGGAGGCAGGTCAGAGCCTCCTCGCGCTCCGCGCCCGCTGCAACAGCGCCGCCGTCGCCGGCCGGTACAGCGCCGAGATGGAAGAGCTCTCCCGCTCGACGTAGCGGCGCCGCGAGACTCCGCGTACGATTCGCAAATGGGGGTCGATTCTCGAGGGGGAGCGAGTCCCCCTGCCGGGGTGAACGACACCGCGCTCGAACGCCGGCTCGAGGCCGTGTTCGCGCACCTGCCGGCCGCCGTCGCCGTGCTGCGCGGCCCCGAGCACCGGTTCGAGCTCGTGAACGACGCCTACGCGGAGCTCGTCGGCCGGGACGTCGTTGGGCTGGCTCTGCGCGAGGCGCTGCCGGAGATCGAGGGGCAGGGGTTCATCGAGCTCCTCGATGGGGTGCTCGCGACCGGCGAGCCCTACGTCGGCTCCGAGACGCCGGCACTGCTCGACCGGGACGGGCGCGGCGAGCTCGTCGAGTCCTTCGTCAACTTCGTCTACCTGCCGACCCGGAACGACAGCGGCGAGGTGGACGGGATCCTCGTCCACGCTGTCGACGTGACGGAGCTCGTAACCGCCCGCCGGACCGTCGAGGCGCTCGCGGAGGAGCTGACCGGCCAGCGCGCGCGGCTCGAGGCGATGATCGAGCAGATGCCGGCCGGGGTCGTGATCGCCGAGATCCCGTCCGGGAAGCTGCTGGCGGCGAACAACGAGTGGCGCGAGTTCTTCGGCGTCGACCCGGGCGGGTTCGGCGACATCGAGAGCTACGCCGCCTTCTCCGCCCTTCGGAGCGACGGCAAAGAGTACGAGGCCCACGAGTACCCGCTCGCGCGGACGGTCGCGACCGGCGAGACCGTCTCCGGCGAGCAGATGACGATCCGGCGCGCGGACGGCGTCTCACGGATCATCGAGGTCAATTCGTCCGCCGTCGTCACCGACGGTGCTGCCGAGGCGGGGGTGGCGACGTTCTTCGACGTGACGGAGCAGCGCCGGACCGCGATCCTGATCGAGCGGAACAAGGAGCTGCTGGAGCTGATCGCGGAGGGGGCGCCGCTCGAGCTCGCACTCGAGCGGATCGTCCGGATGATCGAGGAGCACTCCGGTGGGGCCGCGCTCGGGTCGATCCTCCGCCTCGACGCCGACGGCGTCCATCTCCGGCATGGCGCGGCCCCGAGCCTGCCCGACGCCTACAACGAGGCGATCGACGGGATCGAGATCGGGCCTTCCGTCGGCTCGTGCGGAACCGCCGCGTTCACGCGTGCGACGGTCGTCGTCGAGGACATCGCCACCGATCCGCTCTGGGCGGATTTCAAGGAGCTCGCGCTCGAGCACGGCCTGCGCGGCTGCTGGTCGACGCCGATCCTCTCCGCCGCCGGTGACGTGCTCGGGACGTTCGCGATCTATGCCCGCACCGCCCGGGGACCGCGTCCGGAGGAGCAGCTTCTCGTGGACATGGCGACGAGGACCGCCGCTGTGGCGATCGAGCGGAAGCTGCTCGAGGAGGAGCGGGAGCAACTGCTCGCCTCCGAGCGCGACGCGCGCGCCGCGGCCGAGCGCAACCTGGAGATCGTCGACGCGCTGCACGGCGTCGGGCAGGCGATCAACGCGAGCCTCGAGCTCCAGGAGGTCGTCCAGGTCGTCACCGACGCGGCGACGAAGCTGACGGGCGCGGCCTTCGGCGCGTTCTTCTACAACGTGATCCGGGCCGACGGCGAGGCGTACATGCTCTACACCCTCTCCGGTGCGCCCCGGTCGGCGTTCGAGCGTTTCCCGATGCCCCGCAACACCCAGATCTTCGAGCCGACTTTCAGCGGGGAGGCGATGATCCGCCTCGACGACGTGCTCGTCGATCCCCGCTACGGGAAGAACGCGCCGTTCAACGGGATGCCCGAGGGGCACCTGCCCGTCCGAAGCTATCTGGCTGCTGCGGTCAAGAACACCGAGGGTGAGGTGCTCGGAGGGCTCTTCTTCGGGCACCCCGATCCCGGCGTCTTCACGGACGAGGCCGAGCGGCTCCTCGGCGGGATCGCGCCGCAGGCGGGGATCGCGATCGAGCGCGCCCAGCTCTACGTCCGCGAGCAGCAGGCGCGGGCGGAAGCCGAGCAGCGTGCCCACGCCTCTCTCTCGCTCGAGCACGTCAACGACGGGGTCTGCCTCGTCGACGTGGACGGGATCGCGCGGGTCTGGAACCCGGCGGCGGCCTCGATCACGGGCGTGCCGGCGGCAGAGGTCGTCGACAGGCCGTTCACGGAGGCGATTCCCGCGCTCGCCGAAGCCACTGCGGCGCTCCCCACCGCCGCCGCCCCGGAGACGGCGGGGCGGACGCAGACGGTCGGCGTCACGCTCGGGGGACGGGAGCTCTGGCTCGCGATCTCGGGGATCCGCTTCGGCGGCGGCGTCGTCTACACCTTCCGCGACCGGTCGGAGGAGCGCCGGCTGGAGCGGATGCGCTCCGACATCATCGCGACCGTCTCGCACGAGCTCCGGACGCCGCTCTCGGCCGTCTACGGCGCCGCCCGCACGCTCGCCCGTCCCGAGGTGGTGTCGAAGGTGGAGGTGCGCGACCAGTTCATCGAGATGATCGCGACCGAGACCGAGCGCCTGAACCGCGTGCTCAACCAGATCCTGACCGCGAGCGAGTGGGAGGTGCGCTCGAGGGAGCTCGTCCGCGCCGACGTCGACGCCGTCGCCGTCGCCCGCACCGTGCTCGAGCTCGCCGAGCTGCGTGCCGACGGGGTGACACTCGAGCTCGAGGCGGAGGACGTCCCGTTCGTCGGCGGGGACGCGGACAAGCTGCAGCAGGTGCTCGCGAACCTCGTCGACAACGCGATCAAGTACGGCCGCGCCGGCGGGCGCGTCCTCGTCCGGATCGCGAATGGAAACGACACGGTGTGCATCTCCGTCGCCGACTTCGGCCCGGGTGTGCCCGCTCCGGAGGCCGAGCGGATCTTCGACCGCTTCTACCGGCTCGACCCGCAGCAGCGACAGGGGGTCTCGGGCACCGGGCTCGGGCTGCACATCTCCCGCGAGCTCGTCCGGGCCATGGGCGGCGACATCTGGGTCGAGCCGAGCGGTACCACCGGCGCCACGTTCGTCGTCGAGCTCCGGCCCGCCTGACGCGAACGAAGCGGGCGATGGGACTCGAACCCACGACCCTCAGCTTGGGAAGCTGATGCTCTACCAACTGAGCTACACCCGCGTGGTGGGCGAAGTCTAGCGAGCCGCTGGGAAGCGTCGAGTGTCCTAGCGGCGGTTCGCCCGCGGATCCGTCCGGCGGGCGACCGTGGCGGCGGCGCCGTAGTTGGCGACGACGAGATAGTCGTCGCGCTCGAGGATCACGTCCTCGACGCCCAGGTCCTGGTGCCCGTGCTTGAGCACGAAGTGGGTCGCCCGTCCCCGGAGCAACTCGTAGTCTTCCCGCTCGATCAGGACGCGGTCGGCGCAACCGGGTGCTCCGCATTCGCAGAGGAGCTCGAGCCGCCCGAGCTCCCAGTCGAGGCTGACTGCAGCGATGCGCTCGTTGACCTCGCGGTAGAGCGCCTGGACCTCTGCGTTGCGCGTCTCTCTCGTCATCGTCAGCTCTCTCCGGCGCGATTCCTACCCGATCGAGTCAGATTTGACAACACCCCAGATTTGAAAACCCAGGAGTAAAAAAGTGCCCGGCCGGTGAAGATGGGCGCATGAACGCCCAGAGTGAGACGGCGCAGGCTCTCGAGCGGCTCCGGCAGGAGCTCGTCGAGCACGACCGGAGCGGCCGGCCAGAGACGCCGTTCACGATCGGGATCCGGCAGGCGCTCGAGCTCGAGGCCGGCGCCGGCGTCGAGCAGAGCGGCACCGCCGCCTAGTCCGCCTCGGCTCCCCAGACCTCCCGCAGCCGCTCCCGGGTCTCGAGCAGGTGCTCGGGGATCACCTTCGTGTCGGCGAGCACCGGCATGAAGTTCGTGTCCCCGCCCCAGCGCGGGACGACGTGGAGGTGGATGTGCTCGACGATCCCGGCCCCGCCGACGCGGCCGAGGTTCCAGCCGAGGTTGTGCCCCTGGGGCCGGTAGAGCCGGGCCAGAGCCCCGATCCCGTCGACCGCGAGCCGGTGCAGCTCGAGCGCCTCGGCCTCGGTGAGCGCGGCCAGGTCGTCCAGATGCCGGTTCGGCGCCACGAGCAGGTGCCCCGAGGCGTACGGGTACTTGTTCAGGAGCACGTAGGCGTGCTCGCCCCGGTGGATCACGAGGCTCTCGGCCACCTCGCCGGCCTGCTCGGCGCAGAAGACGCAGCCCTCGGGCTCCTCGGGTCGGCCGACGTACTCGAGCCGCCAGGGTGCCCAGAGGGGGTCAGGCATGACGCAGGGGATTGCTCATCAGCCTGTCCTATCAGAGCCCTCAACTTTGCGCGGACGCGGCCGACCACTCGGCTGCATGGACGCGAAGCCGACCATCGTCGTCGCAGACGACCACCCGCCCGTCCTCGAGAGCGTCTCCCGCTACCTCGAGACGCAGGGCCTGCGGGTCGTCGGCAGGGCGCGGAACGGGGAGGAGGCGATCGCGTTGATCGAGACCCAGCGGCCGACGCTCGCCCTCGTCGACCTGCGGATGCCGCGCCTCCCGGGAGCGGCCGTCGTCCGGCAGGTCTCGCGGACGACCTCCCAGACCGCGTCGGTCGTCTACACGGGCTTCGGCGACGGGGCGCTCCTCTCGGAGGCGCTCGACGCGGGCGCTCGCGGCTTCGTGCTCAAGGACGCGCCGTTCGAGGCGCTCCTCCGCGCGCTCGACACGGTCACGGGAGGCGGGATGTACATCGACCCGGCCCTGGCCGACGCCGTGATCGAGGCGGCGAACGGCGGGATCAAGCTGACCCCGCGCGAGCGGGACGTGCTCCGACTGCTCGCGGACGGGCACTCGAACGAGTCGATGGGGCGGGAGCTCTTCATCTCCCCGGACACGGCCCGGACGCAGCTCGGCGTCGCGATGGCGAAGCTGGGTGCGGCCACGCGGACGCAGGCCGTTGCGATCGCGCTCCGCCGCGCGCTCATCTCCTAGCTCGCCCCCTTCGGCCAGCCGGCCCTTGACAAACCGGCCGGTGAGGTCGACCCTGTCTGCAGAGCTTGTGTTGTTGCAACACAAGCTCGGAATCGAGCGCTGCGGCAGGACGGAGAACGTCATGGCCACCACCGCAGTCGTGCTCGAGCAAACCGACCGGGCCACCTGGCGGAGTGCGCACACCTGGGGGCTCGTTGCGATCGTCGTCGGGATCGCCACGATCGGGATCGCCCTCCCCGCGAACGTGGAGCAGCTCGGCTTCCTGGGCGAGAGCGCCCTCTACGCGTGGCTCGCGATCGCCGCGCTGATGGCCCTCTTCGCCGTCGTCGCCGGTCACGGCGTCACCGGCTACGCCCACGGGGTGCTGATCGACGACCGGCACCGGCTCAGCCTCTCGCGGCTCCAGATGCTGCTCTGGACGGTGCTCGTCCTCTCGGGCTACCTCGCCGCTGCGCTCTCGAACATCGGCAAGGGCGACGTCTCGCCGCTCGACGTGACCCTGCCGAGCGAGCTCTGGATCGCGATGGGGATCTCGACGGCGTCGCTCGTCGCCGCCCCGGCAGCGCTCCAGGCCAAGGCGCGGCGCCGGCCGGGCCAGGTGCAGAGCCTGCCCTCGGCGGCCGAGGCGCGGATGGCCGACCTCTTCCGCGGCGAGGAGACGACCGACCACGACGACCTCGACCTCGGCAAGGTGCAGATGTTCCTGTTCACGGTGGTGCTCGTCGTCGGCTACGGGCTCGCGCTGGGTCACCTCTTCGCGACCACGTCGGGAACGCTCGACGCGCTCCCGACGGTGGACGAGGCCGTCGTGACGCTGCTCGCGATCTCGCACGCGGGCTACCTCGCGAAGAAGGCCCTTCCGACGGGCCCGCCGCCGACGGGGAACTAGGCCGAGGGCACCGGCGCCTCCTCCATCGCCGTGACGAGGGCCGTCCGGCGCGAGTGCGTCTTCCCGGTCCGGAACTCGGCGACGTAGGCGTCGAAGTCCCAGGTCGCGAGGAACTTCGCGGCGGCCGCCCGCCCCGAGTCGTAGAGCGCGAGCGCCCGGTCCTCGGGGAGGTCGAACTCCGTCGTGCCGACGCCGAGCGTGGGGATCGGGATCGTCCGCGCGTAGCTCGCCTGCTCGACGTAGAGCCGGTCGTGCGCCTCCATCATCGTCTGGGCGAGCGCCTTGACGTAGTCGACGACGGCGAGCGGCCCGCTCGTGTGCGCGAGACCTCCCGCCGGGAGCCGCTCGCCGATCGGCACCGACGGCTCCGGCTCGACGAGGAGGAGCCCGAACGTGGGCCACTCGGGCTCGCCGGCGCTGTCGAACAGCCACACCGGGAAGTTGGAGAGCATGCCGCCGTCCACGATCAGGTGCGTGCGCCCCGTGGCGGGGTCCTTCAGCTTCACGGGCTCGAAGAAGACGGGGATGCTCATGCTCATCCGCACCGCGAGCGCCACCTCGAGCTCGTCGGGCTCGAGCCCCAGCTTGTGCGCGTCGCGCGGGAGGACGAGCAGCTCGTGCGCGGTCACGTCGGACGCGATCACCTGGAGCCGGGAGCGGAAGCGCGGGTCGTCGACGAAGTCCGGGTGGACGAGGTCGGCGAAGGTGTGCACCCCTTTGCGCTCGAGCAGGTCGCGGATCCACTCGAGGAACCGGTCTCCCTCGTAGAGCCCGAGGTCGAGCAGGATCGAGAGCGAACGGTCGACGAGCGGGACCCGGTCCTCCCAGCCGCGATCCTCGAACTGGCGGTAGTCGAGGCCGATCACGATCTCCTTCAGCTCGGCCGCCGAGTATCCCGCGGCGAGCAGTGCCGCCGTGATCGCGCCGGCCGACGTGCCCGCGAGGTTCTGCGCGACGTAGCCGCTCCGCTCGAGCGTCTCCACGGCGCCCGCGAGCCCGATCCCCTTGACGCCGCCGCCCTCGAAGACGAGGTCGACGCGCTTCTCCTCCGCGGCCATGTGGCCCTCCCTGTTCGAGGCGGCCGCAGATCGCCGGGTGAGCTTGCATTCTGGCGCGCCGCGGACGATCATGCAACCGTCGTCACGAGGTCTGCGGCCCGAACACGAAGGAGGGAAGGCCGTGGCCTATCCATTCGTCCCCAGCCCGCACGTGACCCGGACGAACGGGCGCAAGATCGACCTGGTCGTGATCCACACGATGGAGATGGACGAGAAGGGCGATACCGCCGAGAGCTGCGCGCGCTGGTTCCAGAACCCGACCGCGCAGGTGTCGGCGCACTACTGCGTCGACAACAACTCGATCGTCCAGTGCGTCCGCGACCAGGACGTCGGTTGGCACGCGCCTGGCGCGAACCACGACGGGATCGGGATCGAGCACGCCGGCCGGGCGGCCCAGACCGGCCGTGACTGGAGCGATGCCTACTCGACCGCGATGCTCGAGCGCTCCGCCGGGCTCGTCGCCGGGCTCTGCCGCGCCTACTCGATCCCCGTCACCTGGCTCTCCGCGCCCGAGCTCCTCGCCGGCAAGCGTGGGATCACGACCCACGCCGCGGTGAGCGACGCGTTCAAGCGGGGGACGCACTGGGATCCTGGGAAGGGCTTCCCGGTCGAGCGCTATCTCGGGCTCGTCCGCGCGGCCCTCACCGGCGCGGCGGTGCCCGCAGAGCCGACCGTGCCGCTCAAGGCCGACCCGCCGACCCTGCGCCGGGGCGCGTCGGGGTGGCAGGTGAAGCGGCTCCAGCGGCTGCTCCGGCAGCAGGAGATCCTGCCGGAGGACGCGGCGGTGGACGGCGACTTCGGCGCGATCACGGAGGCCGCCGTCAAGTCGTTCCAGGCACTCAACGACCTCGAGCCGGACGGCGTCGCAGGCCCCCTGACGTGGCGTGCCCTCACGGTCGCGTCGATCGCCGCCCGGAGATTGCAACCCGCGTAGCGATTCCCTCATTCGAGGGACGCCGGTCGAGCTAGGGATGGCGATGCTGGGGAGGACGTGTCTGCGGCACTCCCCAGCAAGCGCCTGCTCCTCTCCCTCACGGCGGTCGCCTACGTGCTCGTGACCGTCGGGCTCGTCGTCTTCGAGCGGCCGGGCTACGGCGTCGGCCACTTCTTCTACATCGGGATCGCGCTCGCCGCGCTTGCGCTCGGGCCGATCTGGGGCGCGGCTGCGGGGACGACGGCGACGGCGCTCTTCTCGATCAGTGTCATCTTCAACCACTCGGTCCCGACCCGCGACCTCTTCACGATCGCAACCCCGATCCGGCTGATCACCTTCGTCTCGATGGGGGTGATGCTCGGCTGGTTCGCCAAGCATTACCGGAAAGCGCTCGAGGAGCTGCGCGTGCTCGCCGAGCGGGACTCGGTCACCGACCTGCCGAACACGCGCTCCTTCGAGCAGGCGGTCGACCGCCGGCTTTCCGCCGGGACGCCGTTCGCGCTCCTGCTCGGCGACGTCGACGACTTCCGACTGACCCTGGAGCTGGGGCACACCGCAGCGGACGACACGCTCCGGCGGATCGGCTCCGAGCTCGTGCGGATCGTCGCGGCGGGGGACGAGGTCGCCCGGGTCGGCGAGCACGAGTTCGCGATCCTGAGCAGTTGCCGCAGCCTCGAGGAGGCGGGCAAGCTCGCCGCGCGGCTGGAGCGGCTGCTCGTCGACGCCGGCGCCCGGATGACCTTCGGTTGGTCGGCCTCGCCGCAGGAGGGCGCGAACGCGCTCTCGCTCTACCGGGCCGCGGACGAACGGCTCTACGCGAGGCGGCTCCTGCGCGATCCGCGACCTCGCGACCTGCACGCCGCCCGCGTCTAGGTTCCGGCCGCCGCTACGCGGGGAACGACGCACGGGTGGACGCTGACCTGGCCTCGGAGGCTGCGAAGCTCTACGCGCTTCCCGCGTCGGAGTTCACCGCCGCGCGGACGGCTCGCGCCAAGCAGCTGCGGGCGAAGCAACCCGACCTGGGAGCCGCAGTCGCCGTCCTCCCGAAGCCCACTGCCGCGGCCGCGGCGGTGAACCGGCTCGCCCGTGAGGAGCCGTCCGAGGTGCGGGCGCTGGTCCAGGCCGGAAAGCGGCTGCGGGCGGCGCAGGAGGACGCCGTCTCCGGGACGCCCGGCGAGGATCTTCCGGCCGCGATCGCGGAGCACAGAGAGGCCCTCGACCGCGTCCGCCGCGAGGCTCGCCGGCTCGAGCTCTCGGCCACGGTGCTCGACCGGGTCACGGCCACCCTGCGTGCGGCCTCTGTCGACCCCGAGGCGCAGTCGCTACTCGAGCGCGGGCTCCTCGCGAGGGAGCTCGACACCTCGGGGTTCGGCCTCGAGGGGATCGTCGCCGCGCCCCCGTCCAAGCCGAAGCCCAAGCCGAAGCCGAAGCCGAAGGCGAAGCCGAAGCCGAAGCCCGACGCCGCGGCCCCGGGGCGGCGCGAGCGACTGAAACGGGCGCGCACGCAGCTGGCCGACGCGCGCACGCAGCTGGCCGACGCGCGCACGCAGCTGGCGGACGCGAAGCGAGTGCGGACAGCGGCCGGACGGGCCCACCGCGATGCAGTTCGCGCGCTCGAGCAGGCGGTACGCGCGGTGGCCCGGGCCGAGACCGCCGTCGGCGAGGCGGAGACGGCCGTCGAGCGAGCAGAGGACAGCTAGGCGAGCGGGCGTACGAGCGTGCCCGGCGCGGGAGCGCTCGAGCTCGCAGTCGGCGATCGCAGCCTCGCCCCGGTCGAGCAGTGCGTCGAAGAGCGGCCGCCACTCCGGCCGAACCTGGCTCGCGATCTCCTGTCGGAGCAGCGCCGCGTTCCGCCGGAGCTGCACCAGGCGAACGGCCGGGCTCACACCGGATCGGTCGTCACTCAGCTGCACGAACTCCCCCTTCTCGCTGCGCACGGGGCTCCGGTGCGCTAGGGGAGTCCTGCACCGGCAGCGTGCTCCCGAAACAGCGCTTCCCGCAGCGGGCGGGTGAGAAGGAGGGCCCCGGCGACGCTGAGGTGGTCGATGTCGCGGTACGTCCAGACCCCGCCGATCGCCCCGCGGCAGCGCTCGCGCTCGCAGAGCAGGCCGTCGAGGTCGAGCCCGAGTGCGGCCCGGGAGCCGGCGACCGCGGTCTCCTCGGCCGACACCGCCGCCCGCCGCTCGGCGACCGAGCGGGCGCGATCGACTTCGCCCGTGCAGCGGTGGAGGAGCACGCGTACGGCGGCGCAGCCGAGCGGCTCGGCGCCGAGTTTCGGGATCGGATGCACCAGCACCACGCGGGAGCCCGCGCGCTCGAGGCGGCGGAGCACGTCGGCGGTGCCGCGTTCCCAGAGCGCCGCCTTCGCGGCGGTGCCCGTGGCGCCGTTCAGTGAGATCGAGGGGCTCGAGACGTAGTAGTCCGAGCGCGACGCGATCACCACGAGCTCGGGCCGCATCCGCTCGAGCGCCGCCAGGGTTCCCGCGAGAAACCGCCTGCAGTCGGCCCCGGCGACGGTCGAGCCCTCGACGGCGACCGCCGCGAAGGGGCACGCGTTCGCGGTCGCGACGACCGTCGCCAGCCCGAGCGCTCGAGCGGCACGCACGACCGGCTCGGTCAGCTGCCCGGCCTGGGAGTCGCCGACGAGGGCGACGCTCCCCGTCGCGCCGGGGAGCGACCAGGTGCAGGAGCCGGGCGCGCGCTCGTCGAGCGGGACGACCGAGTTGCAGCCGCGGCGCTCGTCCGCATGCTGCCCCGAGGCCGCGCTCCAGGAGCGGACTGCCTCGCTCCTGCCGATCGCGGCGTGGGCAGCGAGGAGGCCTGCCGAGGCTCCGACGGGAACGAGGACGCAGAGCGCAGCGAGCGCGACGAGCCGGCGGCCCGCGACGCGGCGGCTGCGCCGGACCGGCTCCTCGACGTACCGGTACGACAGCCACGCGGGCACGAGCGCTATCGCCGCCGCGAGCGCGGCCACTCCAGGCGTGCGCGGCCAGAGCGCGACCGCGAAGACGATCGCCGGCCAGTGCCAGAGATAGACGCTGTAGGAGAGGTCGCCGAGCGCCACGAGCGGCCGGAGCGTGAGGAGGCGCGTGACCGGGCCGCTGCCGGCGAGGAGAAGCGCGCACGCGCCGGCGACGGCCGGGACGATGTCACGAGGGTCGCCGGCGCTCGAGCGCAACAGGAATCCCGTCGTCGCGAGCGCCGCGAGCCCGGCGACCCCGAGGAGGGCGGAGGCCGAGGACGGGGAGCCGCGCCGCCCACGGGGCGGCGAGCGCGACGAGGGCGCCGGCGCCGAACTCCCAGGCGCGGGCCGGCGCCCCGTAGAAGCCGAAGGAGGTGCCGGAAGCCGAGAGCGCGAGCGCGAGCGAGCCCGCGGTGGCGCCGGCCACGAGCGTGGCGGAGCCGAGCCGGCGGCGGGCCGCCCACCCCACGAGCAGGACGAGCGGGAAGACGAGGTAGAACTGCTCCTCGACCGCGAGCGTCCAGGTGTGCAGGAGCGGGTCGAGGGTCGCGGCAGGGTCGAAGTAGCCCGCCGGGAGCTGTGCGAGGTAGAGGTTGGCGGCGAAGAGCGAGGCCGCGATCCCCGTGTGTGCGCTCGTCTCCTGCGCGGCGAGGGGCGCCGCGAGCGTCCCGAGCGCTGCCGTCGCCACGAGCACCAGCGCGAGCGCGGGGAGGAGGCGGCGAGCCCGGCGGGCGTAGAAGGCCGGGAGGTCGAGCCGCCTCTGCGCGCCGAGCTCGCGAAGCAGGGAGCCGGCGATCACATAGCCGGAGATCGCGAAGAAGACGTCGACGCCGGCGAATCCGCCCGGGACGGGAAGCCCCGCGTGGTAGGCGACGACGAGCGTGACCGCGACCGCGCGCAGGCCCTGGACGTCGGCGCGGCGGCGCGCCGGGGGCTCCACGCCCTGGCGGAGCGGGATCGAGCGGCGGCGGGGCGGGCGGACGGGTGCCTCGAGGGTCTCCACCCCCGGAAGATCGGCGCCGCGGAAGCCCCGCTTGAGTGGCCTAGAGCCAGCGCTTGAAGCGGAAGAAGCCGAGCAGGCCGATCCCGACGCCCAGCATCAGGCCCACGATCACCCAGAACGCCTCGGCGGTGCCGAAGCCCGGGAAGTGGACGTTCATCCCGAAGATGCTCGCGATCAGGGTCAGCGGGAGCAGGATCGCGCTGAAGACCGTCAGGAGCCGGAGCACGTCGTTCTGACGGTGCGAGAGCACGGACTCGTTCGTGTCCTCGAGCGCCTCGACGACCTCCTTGTAGTTGTCCAGGAGGTCCCAGATCCGCTCGGCGGCGTCGACGACGTCGTCGAAGTAGAGGTCGAGCTCCTCGGGCAGGAACCGTTCGACGCGCCGCTCGAGCAGGCGCAGGGTGGCGCGCTCGGGCTTGATGATCTTGCGGTAGGAGATGATCTCCTGCTTCACGTTCGAGAGGTCGCGGACGACGTCCTCGGCGGCGCCCTCGAACATCTGGTCCTCGACCGTGTCGAGCTTGTGCCCGATCTTGTCGAGGATCGGGAAGCAGTAGTCGAAGAGGTCGTCGAGGATCTCGTAGAGGAGCCGGCCGGAGCCCTTGGCGAAGAGGTCCGCCCGCAGCGACTCGTCCTCCTCGGCGCGCCGGAACAGGCGCGTGACCGGGAGCAGCTCGACGTTCGGGAGCGTGACGACGTAGTCGGGGCCGAGGAAGACGTCCAGCTCGGCCGCGTTCAGGCGCTGCACCGCCTTGTCGTAGACCGGGAAGTGGAGAACGGTGAAGAGGTACTCGGGGTACTCGTCGATCTTCGGGCGCTGGCGCTTGGAGAGCACGTCCTCGACGTCGAGGTCGTGCCAGCCGAAGCGCTCGGCGAGCTCGTCGACCGTCCGGTGGTCGGGCCGGTCGAGATGGAGCCACGTCAGGCCGGAGCCGGAGAGCTCGAGCGGGTGCCGCTCAGCGCGGCGGGCGACCGGAGCCGTGCCGGGCCGTGGCCGCCGGATGCGGGGCAGGCTTGGCATAGGTACTCAGAGGCTCGTCGGTCGACAGCATGGCGAGCCGTAGTCTACCCGCGGTATGCGCCACGAGTACCTCCTCGACCCCGGGCTCGCGTTCCTCAACCACGGCAGCTACGGCGCCTGCCCCAGGCCGGTGTTCGAGGCCTACCAGGGCTGGCAGCGCGAGCTCGAGCGGAACCCCGTCGACCTGCTCGCGCGTCGCCTCGAGGGGCTGCTCGACGAGGTGCGCGCCGACCTCGCCGCGTTCGTCGGCGCCGACCCGGCCTGCCTGGCGCTCGCGCAGAACACCACCTCGGCGCTGAACGCGGTGATCCGCTCGCTCCCGCTCGAGCCCGGGGACGAGATCCTGACGACGCGGCACGAGTACGGCGCCCTCGACCGGACCTGGGCGTTCGTCGGGGCGAAGGTCGTGCGCGTCGAGCCGGACGAGCTCGCGGACGCGATCGGCCCGCGGACGCGCGCCGTCTTCCTCAGCCACATCACCTCGCCCACCGCGCTCGTCCTCCCGGTCGAGGAGGTCTGCGCGGCGGCGCGCGCCGCGGGGGTGCTCTCGATCGTCGACGGCGCCCATACCCCCGGGCAACTGCCGCTCGAGCTCGAGAGCCTCGGCGCCGACGTCTACGCGGGGAACTGCCACAAATGGCTCTCGGCGCCCAAGGGCTCCGCGTTCCTCTACGTCCGGCCGGAGCAGCAGGCGTGGCTCGAGCCGCTCGTCGTCTCCTGGGGCTGGGAGGACGGGTCGAGCTTCTCTCGCCGCCACACCTACCAGGGGACACGCGACTTCGCCGCCTACCTCGCCGTCCCGGCCGCGATCGAGGCCTGGGGCCGCGTCGACCTGACCGCGGGAGCGGCGCTCGCGGACGAAGGGGTGGAGCTGCTCGAGGAGATCGGCCTCACCCGCCTGCCGGGGGTGCCGGCCCCGGTGATGCGCGCTCTCGAGGTGCAGGCGCACGACCCGGCCGCGCTCCAGCGGAGGCTGCTGGCCGAGCACGAGATCGAGGTGGTCGTCCGGGAGTGGGAGGGCCGGTCGCTGCTCCGGTTCTCGGTCGCTCCCTACGTCGAGCGGGCCGATCTGATCCGTCTGCGCGACGCACTCGCCTGACCGTCAGAGCGCGCGATGCGCCCGGCACGATTCGAACGTGCGACCTCTCGCTCCGGAGGCGAGCGCTCTATCCCCTGAGCTACGGGCGCGAACGCTCGGAGTGTAGCTGCGTCCCGGGCAAGAGCCGGGGCGCGGCGAGGGGCATCCCTGGAGGACGCCCCTCGCCGCTTCGGCTCAGGCGGCCCGGAAGTAGAGCCAGGAGTCCTGCGCGCGGGCGGCACTGGCCGCCAGGGCCGCGACCACGCCCGCGGCGAGCAGGACGATCCGCTTCATGTTCCTCCCCCTCGAAGGTGACTGAGCGGCTGACCGTACGTCCGTCCGGCCCCGACTTCAAGGGCCGTTTAGGGTGCGGCGCATGGACCTGACCGCCCGCACCCTGACGCTGCGGCTCGCCGAGACCTTCGTGATCTCGCGGGAGTCGCGCGACGAGGAGGAGGTCGTCCAGGTGGAGCTGCGGCACGACGGGCTCGTCGGGCGCGGCGAGGCGGCGCCGCTCGACCGCTACGACGAGACACCCGCCGGAACGGTGGCATTCCTCGAAGACGCCGGCCGGGCAGCCCTCGGCGACGATCCCTTCGCGCTCGAGGAGATCGAGGCGCGGCTCGCGGAGACGCCGGGGCACAACGCCGCGAAGGCAGCGCTCGACGGGGCGCTCCACGACCTGCAAGGGAAGCTGCTCGGGATTCCGGTGTGGCGTCTGCTCGGCCTGCCGCGGCTGGGGCCGCCGACCTCCTGGACGGTGTGGCTCGGCGACCCCGACGACATGGCCCGCCGCGCCGAGGCCGCGGCGCCGCGCTTCCGGCGGCTGAAGCTGAAGCTCGGCGGCGGGGACGGGCTGGACGTCGAGCGCGTTCGCGCCGTCCGGGGCGTGACGACGCTGCCGCTGATGGTGGACGTGAACGAGTGGTGGTCGCTCGACGAGGCGCTCGCGGCGCTGCCGCAGCTCGCGGAGCTCGGCGTCGAGTACTGCGAGCAGCCGCTCCGCGCGGGCGACGAGGGCGGACGGACGCTGAAGGAGCGCTCGCCCCTCCCGATCTACGTGGACGAGGACTGCCATCGGCTCGACAGCGTCGCCGCGTGCGCGGAGATCGCGCACGGGATCAACATCAAGCTCGCCAAGTCGGGCGGGATCCGCGAGGGGATCCGGATGGCCCACGCCGCGCGCGCGCTCGGGCTCGGGGTGATGCTCGGCTGCATGGTCGAGTCGGGGCTCGGGATCGCGGCGGGCTGCTGCGTCGCTCCGCTCTGCGACCACGTCGACCTGGACGGCAACCTCCTGCTCGCGGAGGATCCCTCGCCGGGAGTCGTCTTCCGGGACGGGATCCAGGTTCCCTCCGACGCGCCCGGTCTCGGTGTCTGACGAGAAGCTCCTGATCCTGGCCGAGGGCTACTCGGGCGACGTCCACTACGGGAAGACTGGACGCGGCGTCCTTGCGTACGGCCAGCGGCCGGTCGTCGCGGTGCTGGACTCGACGCGGGTGGGAGAGAGGATGCGCGGCGTCCCCGTCGTCGGCTCCGTCGCCGAGGCGCTCGAGCTGGGCCCGACGACGGCCCTCGTCGGGGTCGCGACCCAGGGCGGCCGCTTCCCCGCCGCGTGGCGCGCGCTCCTGCGCGAGGTCGTCTCCGCGGGGCTCCACGTCGAGAACGGGCTCCATCAGTTCCTCGCCGACGACGAGGAGATCGCCGCGCTCGCCCGCGAGCACGGAGCCGAGCTGCGCGACCTGCGCCGTGCCGCCGGCCGACCTCGACGTCCCGACCGGCGCCAACCTCACGCATGGCGCCAAGGTCGTCCTCACCGTCGGGTCGGACTGCGCGATCGGGAAGATGACCGTGTCGCTCGAGCTCGACCGGGCGGCCCGCGAGCGAGGGATCGCGTCCGAGTTCGTCCCGACCGGCCAGACCGGGATCGCGATCGCAGGCTGGGGGATCGCCGTCGACGCAGTGATCTCCGATTTCACCGCGGGCGCAACCGAGCGGCTCGTGCTCGAGGGCGTCGAGCGGGGCGGCGAGCTCCTCTTCGTCGAGGGGCAGGGCTCGCTGATCCATCCGGCCTACTCGGGCGTGACGCTCGGGCTCGTCCACGGCGCTGCGCCGCATGCGTTCGTCCTCTGCCACCTCGCGGGCCAGACGGAGATCGAGGGCTACCCGGGCCAGCCGCTCCTGCCGCTGCCGGAGCTCGTCGAGCTCTACGAGCGGATCTCGCTGCCCGCCCGGAAGGCTTCGGTCGGCGCGATCGCGCTGAACACGCGCGACCTCGGCGACGACGAGGCCCGAGCAGCCGTCGCAGCGGCGGAGGCGGAGACGGGCCTGCCGGCGGACGATCCGGTCCGCTTCGGGCCGGAGAAGCTGCTCGACGCCGTGCTCGCCGCGCTCCCCTAGCGCCCCGCTCACGGTCGGGGCCCGATCTGCCGATAGCGCTTTCGACAGGGCGGCTCCCGAGGGTCTCGGAAGGACGACATGCGGAAGATGATTGCGGCGCTCGCGCTCGCGGGTGCCCTGAGCGGACCGGCGTCGGCCGGCGCTGTCGGCTTCGGAGCGAACGACGACACGGGGAAGTACTCGGCCGACGGTGGCGCCGTCTTCTTCGGGCAGATGGCCGCGACGGGGCTCCGCCAGAACGTGATCACCGTGCGCTGGCACCCCGGCGAGCCGACGACGATCCCCGATCGCGCAGCCCTCGATCGCGCGGTCCCGACGGCGGTCGCCCACGGCGTCGAGGTCGTCTTCGCGGTCTATCCCTTTCCCGCGAGCGCGCTCGCGGCCGCCGCGTCTCCCGGCGCCTTCGGCGCGTGGCTGACACTGCTCGCCCGCGCCTACCCCCAGGTCGGGACATACATCGTCGGCAACGCGCCGAACACGAACACGTTCTGGCGCCCGCAGGGCGACGGGACCGGCCGGATCCTCTCCGGCGCCTCCTTCGGCCCCTTCCTCGCGGCCGGCTACGACGCGCTCAAAGCGGTCTCACCGAGCCTGACCGTCCTCGGTGTCGGCCTCTCCCCGCGCGGCGAGCGCGCGCCGGACGGCACGGGCAAGACGTCTCCCGTCCACTTCCTCGACGCACTCGGTGCGTGGTACCGGAGCTCGAAGCGCGACGCGCCGCTGATGGACGGCTTCAGCTTCCACCCCTATCCCGATCCGAGCGACTTCACCGTCCCGTTCTCGTTCGGCTACGGCTGGCCGAACGCCGGGATCCAGGAGCTGAACCGCGTCAAGCAGGCGCTCTGGGATGCGTTCGCGGGCACGCCGCAGACGACGACCGTCTCCGGGCTCAGGCTCTACCTCGACCAGGTCGGCTGGCAGGTCGACACCCGCGGCCGTCCCGGCTACGCCGGCGACGAGAACGTCGCCGTCACGACCGAGCAGCGTCAGGCCGCGATCTACGCGGAGCTCGTCCGTTACGTGGTCTGCGACCCGGACGTGGCCCAGCTGAACTTCTTCGGCTTCTACGACGACTCGTCCCGGGCCGGCTGGCAGGCAGGGCTCCGACGGGCCGACGGGAGTGAACGGGCCTCGAGCTCGACCGTCGCGGCGGCGATCGCGGAGACCGGTGGGCGGTGCCGCGGTGCGCTGCGCACCTGGAAGCCGCTGAACCGGCCCGACGCCGCCACCGTGGGCTTCCAGCTCTCCCGCCGGGACGGGGAGCTCAGCGCACGCTACTCCGCGAGGGCAGCCGAGTCGGTCGTCGTCTCCGCGGGATTCGTTCCGGCAGGAACGCCGACCGCGCGGATCCCGGCGATGCTGGATCCGGAAGGTCGGATCGCGGCGAACCGCCGGCCGCAGTGGACTGTTCGTGCGGCTGGGACGGCGGGCCCGCAGCTCTTCGCGATCGTGCTGGCGGCCGCCTCGAACCCGAACCGCTTCGTCGTCTTCACGTCGCCGGCCCCCCGCAACGACACGCAGTCGAGGGCGACCGAGGTCGAGCTCACATCCGGACGGCCGGACACGCCGGTCAGGGTAACGGCACCTACCCCGCCCGCCCAGTCGTCGGACAGCGCTGCGGCGGCCGCGGCCCAGGCTGCGAAGGAGAAGGCTGCGAAGGAGAAGGCTGCGAAGGAGAAGGCCGCCAAGGAGAAGGCCGACGCCGCGAAGGCGAGGGCAGCGGCCGAGCAGGCGGCCCGGGAAGCCGAGGACGCGAAGGCCGCCGCCGAGCAGAAGGCCGCACAGGCGAAGGCTGAGGCGGCGAAGGCTGCTGAGAAGGCAGCGCGGGAGGCCAAGGCCGCCAAGGCCGCGGCCGCAGCTGCGAAGGACAAGGCGTCGAAGGAGCGGGCCGCCGCCGCGAAGGCGGCTGCGGCGAAGGCTGCGCGGGAGGCCGCTCAGGCGAAGGCGGCTGCCGAGCAAGCCGCGAAGGAGCAGGCCGCCGCCGAGAATGCGGCAGAGAAGGCGGCCGAGAAGGCCGCCAAGGCGAAGGCGGCGCAGGCGAAGGCCGCAGCAGAGAAGGCAGCGGCGGAGAAGGCCGCAGCCGAGAAGGCAGCAGCGGAGAAGGCAGCAGCGGAGAAGGCAGCGAAGGCCGAGGCTGCGAAGGAGCAGGCTGCGGCCGAGAAGGAGAAGGCCGCGAAGGCGAAGGCCGCGAAGGAGAAGGCCGCGAAGGAGAAGGCCGAGAAGGAGAAGGCCGCGAAGGGAAGGCCGAGAAGGAGAAGGCCGCGAAGGCGAAGGCCGAGAAGGAGAAGGCCGCGAAGGAGAAGGCGGCGAAGGCGAAGGCGGCGAAGGAGAAGACCGAGAAGGCGAAAGCCGCCCCGGGCTCCGGCCTGCCACGACACGGCTAGCGCTGGCCTCCGGCGTGCTCTAGGCCCCGGCGACTGCGCAAATGGTCCGCAAGGGCCTTCACTTCCGGCGTCGAACAGTCGATAGTCCGCCCGACAGGGCGTTTCATCGGGAGCAAGAGAGAGGGCATGTTGAAGAACCTGACTGCGGTGCTCGCATTCGTGTGCGCGCTTCTCGTCGCCGCCACGGCCGCCGCCACAGCCGCCGCGGTGGACTTCGGCGCCAACGACGACACCGGCAAGTACTCGGCTGACGGCGGCGCGACGTTCTTCGGCCAGATGGCTGCGACCGGCCTGAAGCAGAACGTGATGACCGTGCGCTGGTCGCCGAGCGCGCCGACCACGATCCCGGACAAGGAGTTCCTCGACCGGGCCGTGCCGACCGCCGTGGCGAAGGGGATCAAGGTGCTGTTCGCCGTCTACCCGTACCCGCCGAGCCAGATCGAGAGCGGCGGCGCCTCACCGGCCGCCTGGTCCGAGTGGCTCGCGAACCTCGCGAACCTCTACCCGCAGGTGACGACCTACATCGTCGGGAACGAGCCCAACCTCAACTCGTTCTGGCGCCCGCAGGGCGACGGCCGGGGAACGATCCTCTCCGGCGCGGGCTTCGGGCCGTTCCTCGCCGCGGGCTACGACACGCTGAAGGCGCGCGGCGCCACCGTGCTCGGCGTCGGCTCCTCGCCGCGCGGCGAGAAGGCGCCCCCGCAGGCCGGCAAGACCTCGCCCGTGCACTTTCTCGCCTCGCTCGGCGCCTGGTACCGCGCGAGCGGCCGCCCGGCGCCGCTGATGGACGGCTTCAGCTTCCACCCGTACCCGAATCCGAGCGACTTCACGGTCCCGCTCTCGTTCGCCTACGGCTGGCCGAACGCGAGCGTCCAGGAGCTGCCCCGGATCAAGCAGGCGCTCCACGACGCCTTCGCCGGCACGGCGCAGAAGACGACGGCGACCGGCCTCAAGCTCTACCTCGACGAGGTCGGCTGGCAGGTGTCGACCGAGGGGAACCCCGTCTACACCGACAGCGAGAACGTGAGGGTGACGAGCGAGGAGAATCAGGCTGCGATCTACGACGGCCTGATCCGCTATGTCGTCTGCGACCCGGACGTCGCGCAGCTGAACTTCTTCGGCTACTGGGACGAGCGGAGCCGCTCGGGCTGGCAGTCGGCACTCCGGCGCGCGGACGGAAGCGAGCGAGCCTCGAACGCGGCGGTCAGGGCGGCGATCGCCGCCACAGGCGGCCAGTGCCAGGGAGCCATGCGCTCGTGGACGCCCCTGAAGACGCCCGACCGTGCCTCCGTCACGTTCGGGAAGGCGACGACGTCGAAGGCGAAGGCACGTGTCAGCTTCCAGCCATCGGCGGCCGAGGACGTGACGGTGAAGGCGGGCTTCGTCCCCGCCTCGACGGCTGCGAGCGCGATCCCGGGGCTGCTCGCCTCCGCGGGCCGCGTCGATGCCAACCGAAGGCCGACCCTGAGCTACTCGGGCACGGCGGCGGCGGGTCAGGTCTTCGCGGTCGCGCTCTCCGCGACGCTCGCGCCCGACCGGGTGCAGGTCTTCACGGCGACGGCGCCTGCCGGCAAGGGGGCGAAGCCCGTCAAGCCGGGCAAGTCAGTGAAGCCGGGCGGCAAGCCCGTCAAGCCGGGCACGTCTGCGAAGCCGAAGAAGAAGCCCTAGAGCGGATCCGGGGGTCGTGCACAGCGGCTCCCGGCCCGTTCTCTGCTAGAAGCGTCGCGTGAACGACCCCCGCCTCGACCGGCTCGCAGACCTGCTCGTCGGCTATTCGCTCCGGCTCCAGCGGGACGACGTGTTCCGGATCGAAGGCGCGGAGGTCGCGGAGCCCTCGCTGCTCGCGCTCTACCGCGCCGGCCTGCGGGCGGGCGCGCTGCCGTACTTCGACGTCTCCGTGGAGCGCCTCTCCGAGCTGCTGGTCGCCGAGGGGTCGGAGGAGCAGCTCGAGCACGTCGCCCAGATCGAGTGGGACGAGCTGGAGCAGCTGGACGCGGTCGCCACGGTCTGGGCGGAGGCGAACACGCGCGCCTTCACGAACGCGGATCCCGAGCGGCTCAGCCGCTTCCTCTCCGCCCGCCGCCGGCTCAGCCAGCGTGGCTGGGAGCGGATCGCCGCGGGCGAGCTCCGCTGGGTCGGCACCGTCGCGCCCGTCCCGGCGTACGCGCAGGACGCAGAGATGTCGATCGCAGAGTACGAAGCGTTCGTCTTCGGCGCCTGCCACGTCCTCGACGGCCAGGACCCCGTCGCGCACTGGGAGGGAGTCTCCGCCCGGCTCGCCGCACACGCCGCCCGCCTCGAGGGCGTCCGCGAGCTGCGGATCCTCGGGCCGGACACCGACCTTCGCGTGGGGGTCGGCGGACGCACCTGGCAGGTCGCGGACGGCCGGACGAACATGCCCGACGGCGAGATCTTCACGAGCCCGCACGAGGACGCGACCGAGGGCGAGATCCGCTTCAGCTTTCCCGGGGTCTTCGAGGGCCGCGAGGTGGCGGACGTGCGGCTCGTGTTCGAGGGCGGCAGGGTCGTTCGCGCCGAGGCGGCCCGCGGCGAGGCGTTCCTCCGAACGCTGCTCGACCTCGACTCCGGCTCCCGGATCCTCGGCGAGGTCGCGTTCGGGCTCAACTACGAGATCGACCGGTTCACCCGCAACATCCTCTTCGACGAGAAGATCGGCGGCACGATGCACGTCGCGCTCGGCTCGAGCTTCGCCGAGCTCGGCGGCCGGAACGACTCGAAGCTCCACTGGGACCTGATCTGCGACCTGCGCGCGGACGGGGAGGTCTACGCCGACGGGGAGCTCGTCTGGCGGGCGGGGAGGTTCCTCGATGGCTGACGCCCGGATCGAGCGGCTCGCGGAGGTGCTCGTCGGCTACTCGGTCGACGTCCAGCCGGGCGAGCTGGTGACGATCGAGGGCCCGCTGCTCGCGAAGCCGCTGCTCGTGGAGATCCAGCGCCAGGTGATCCGGGCGGGCGGGCACCCGCTGCCGCGCATCCGGCTGGCCCGCCAGCAGGAGCTCCTCTTCGCCGAGGGCGCCGACCACCAGCTCGACTGGGTCGACCCGTCCGTCGTCGCCGTCAACGAGCAGGCGGACGCCCGGATCATCGTCGAGGCCGAGGAGAACACGAAGAGCCGCTCGAACGTCGATCCGGCCCGGCAGGCCCGCCACGGGCGCGCGCGGGAGGCGTCCCGGAACCGCTACCTCGAGCGCGCGGCCGCCGGCGAGCTGAAGTGGGTGCTGACGGCGTACCCGACGGAGGCCGCGGCCCAGGACGCCGAGATGTCGCTCGACGAGTACGAGAGCTTCGTCTACCGGCGCCGGCAGGCTCGACCAGCCCGACCCGGTCGCCGCATGGCGCGAGTTCGCGACGACCGCGGTCGCGGCGAAGCGGTTCCTCGAGGGGATCCGGACGCTCCGGGTCGTCGCCGAGGGCACCGATCTGACCCTCGGCGTCGCGGGCCGCACCTGGGAGCCGTCGGTCGGCAAGGAGAACTTCCCCGACGGCGAGGTCTTCACCGCGCCGCTCGAGACCGAGGTCGACGGGGTCGTCCGGTTCACGTACCCCGCCGTCTACGGGGGCCGGGAGGTGCAGGACGCCGAGCTCCGGTTCGAGGGCGGCGAGGTGGTCGAGGCGAACGCCTCCCACGGTGTCGACTTCCTCCGCGGGATGATCGCCATGGACGAAGGGGCGAAGCGGCTCGGGGAGTTCGCGTTCGGGCTGAACGACGGCGTCGACCGGTTCACCCGGAACGTCCTCTTCGACGAGAAGATCGGCGGCACCGTCCACCTCGCGCTCGGGACGGCGTATCCGGAAACCGGGGGGCTCAACCGCTCCGGGCTCCACTGGGATCTGATCTGCGATCTCCGCACCGGCTCGGAGGTCTTCGCCGACGGGGCGCTCGTCTACCGCGACGGAGCATTCCTCCCCGGCTGATCCCGTCCGTGATCGTCGCGGTCGTCGGCGACACCCACCTGCCGCGCGGGACGCGGGCCCTGCCCGAGGAGTGCGTGCGGCGGCTCCGCGCGGCCGACCTGATCCTGCACACGGGCGACCACTGCTCCGTGCGGCGCGCTCGAGGAGCTGCGCGCCCTCGGCCCGCCGGTCGAGGCGGTCTTCGGGAACGCGGACGAGCCGGCTCTCCGCGAGACGCTGCCGAAGGAGCTCGTGGTCGAGGCGGCCGGCGCCCGGATCGGCCTCGTCCACGTCCCGGGGCCGAGGAGCGGGGAGGGAGGAGCGGCTGCGCGCCCGCTTCCCCGGCTGCGACGCCGTCGTCTACGGCCACACGCACGTGCCCCAGGTGGAGCTGCACGCGGGCGTCTGGATCCTCAATCCCGGCAGCCCCACCGAGCGCCGCCGCTCGCCCGGGCACACGATGCTCGAGCTCCGGATCGAGGCGGGGGAGATCGAGCCCGACTTAGTTGCTCTGAGCAACTAAGTTTTCCGTCGTGGCCCAGGTGCTCCAGATCCTCGGCGCGCTCGCGATCCTCACCGCGTTCGCGCTCGCGCAGTTCCACGTCCTCGACCAGCACGCACGGCGCTACCTCTGGCTGAACGTGGTCGGCGCCGGCACGCTCGCCGTGCTCGCGTACCACGAGCGCCAGTGGGGATTCCTCCTGCTCGAGGGGGTCTGGACGCTGGTCTCGCTCTGGAGCCTCGCCCGGCCGCGCCGCCTGGCCTGAGCGACTCGCTTGACAGCGAACACCTGTTCGTGCATACTGGCGAACACATGTTCGGACGCATCCTTCTCACCGCCGCGCTCGTGCTCTTTCTCTGGGCCACGTTCGCGCGCACCTCGCACGCCACCGGGCCGGAGGTGCGCTACACCGTGCAGCCGACCGACACGCTCTGGTCGATCGCCGCGTCGCGCTACGGCGACCCGCGCGAAGGGGTCTACGAGCTCCGGCGCCGGAACGACCTGCACGGGACGACGATCGTCCCCGGGCAGGTCATCGTCATCCCCGGCTGCGCCTCCGGGAGACCGCCGCGACCTAGAATCCGCGCATGGACCTGGACGTCGTCTTCGTCGGGACGTCCGGCTCGATGCCGACGGCGCAGCGGGCACCGAGCGCCACGCTCGTCCGCCGCGGCGGCGAGCGGATCCTCTTCGACTGCGCCGAGGGGACGCAGCGGCAGCTCCTGCGCTCGGACGTCGGCCTCGTCGACCTGCCCGAGGTCTTCCTGACCCACTTCCACGCCGACCACTTCCTCGGGCTGCCCGGGATGCTGAAGACCTTCGCGCTCCGTGGCCGCGAGCTGCCGCTCACCGTCTACGGCCCGCCGGGCCTGCGCGACCTGATGGCGTCGCTCCAGCGGATCGTCGGGCGGGTGACGTATCCCGTCGAGCTGACCGAGCTCGAGCCGGGCGACACGCTGGCGCGCGACGACTACGACCTCGTCCCGTTCGCCGTCCCGCACGGGAACTGGGGGCTCGGCTACGCGCTCGTCGAGCACGAGCGGCCGGGCCGCTTCGACGTGGAGGCCGCCGACGCGCTGGGTGTGCCGCCCGGGCGCGAGCGCGGCGCGCTCCAGCACGGGGAGCCGGTCACCCTCGCGGACGGACGCACGATCGAGCCGGGACAGGTGCTCGGCGAGGCGCGGCCCGGCCGGAAGCTCGTGCTGACCGGCGACACCGCTCCTTCCAGCGACGTCGTCGAGGCCGCGCTCGGCGCCGACCTGCTCGTCCACGAGGCGACCTTCTGCGAGGACGAGGTCGAGCGCGCGCGGGAGACCGACCACTCGACGGCGGCCGCCGCAGCTCGGGTCGCCGCGGACGCCGGTGTGACCCTGCTGGCGCTCACGCACCTCTCCAGCCGCTACTCGGGCGGCGACATCGAGCGCGAGGCGCGGGCCGTCTTCGCCAACACCGTCGTCCCGCGCGACTTCGACGTGATCGAGATCCCCTACGCCGAGCGGGGCAGCCCGGAGCTCGTCAAGAGCGGCGCCCGGACGCGGCGCACTGCCGCCACCCAAGCCATCGAGACCGTCGCCGATCCCGAGCTCGAGCCCGGCGCCTAGCCCCGCACGAACTCGATCCGCGTCGAGCCGAAGAGCGCCTCGCTGGCCAGCTCGAAATCGCAGCGACCGTCACCTGCCGCCGCCGGGGGTGCCGCGATCGACCCCCGCCACACCGTCCCGCCGGGGAGGGCGAGCACTCGACGGCTGCCGCCGTCCACGGAGAGGACGACGTCGCGGCCGGACTTGCCGAGGAGGGTGAGCTCGAGCCGACCCTGCTCGCACCCATAGACGGTCACGGTGGCGCGGTCGTGGACGTCCCCGTTCGCGAGCACGCCGGCGGTCGCGGTGGACAGGCGGAGCGGCTGCTGCACCCGCCAGAGCGCGAGCCCCGCCGCCTGCATCCCTTCCTGTCGGATCTCGGCGACCCGCTCGCCCACGAGCGTCACCGTCGTCGGAGCCACGACGGCTGCGGCGTCCAGGAGCCCGTCGCGGTCGCCGAGTCGGCCGTCCGAGAGCGCGACCACCCGGGTCTGCGGCAACGGCCCGGGCACGGGGAGATCGGCAAGCGACCAGACCGAGACGATGCTCCGGTTCCAGTACAGGTGCTGCCACACCGAGGTCCAGCGAGGCTCGCCGACGTCGAGGTACACGGCCGGCCCGACCCCGGCGGCGTCGACCCAGTTCGGATCGTTGCCGAGCAGGCTTCGCTCCCGGTAGGCGGACTGCTCCCGCATCTCGTCCGACGCCACGACGGAGCCGGCGACGAAGACGAGCCCGACTGCGAGCGCCAGCAGGCCGGCTCTCGCCCGCGGCACGAGCAGCGTCGACACGACGGCGACCAGCACGACGAGCGCGTAGGCGGCGAGACGGTCGCCAGGCTCGAGCCGGGCCAGCCAGCTGAACTCGAGCGTGTCGTGCACCGTCTCGCGGGCGGCCTCGGTGCGGATCGGGATCAGCAGGAGCCCGACGGCGGTCAGCGCCGCGAGGACGGCAGCGAGCGGCTGGGGCCGCGGCGCTCCCCGCCCGAGCCAGAGGACGAGGCCAACGAGCAGGGGCGGCGTCGCGGTCACGAGGTCGCGGCCGGCGAGATGCCCGATCTCGTGCGCCGCGAAGACGCCGACCTCGAGCGCGAGCCACGGCAGGTAGGCGAGCGTGACCGCGACGAGTGCGAGCACCGGCGTCGAGCGCTCGTGCCCACGGAACGCCGGCACGGCCGCGAGCGCGAGCGCGAGCGCCGGCACGATCCCGCAGAGGAGCACGATCCCGCCCGCGTGGAGGAGCACGAAGCGCGCAGTCGTCCCCGGGTCGAACGGCCCGTCCACCGCCGCGGCGTACGCCCCCAGCGAGCTCCGCCCTCCCACGAGCGCCACGCCGCCGACGAGCCCTGCCAGCAGGAGCGCGGGCCTGAACGGCCGGAGGGCGGTGCGGTCGCGGGCGAGCGCGGCGTAGGCGAGCACCGCGGTGACCGCGACGGGAAGGAGCACGAGCGCCTGGAGCCGGGTCGCGAGCGCGAGCGCGAGCGCGGCCGCGAGCCGGATCTGGTTCGCGGGCGTCGGCGCGACGAGCGTCCGCGCGAGCACGTAGAGCGCGACCGTGACGACGGGGAGGTAGAGCGTCTCGCTCATCACGAGCCCGCTGTAGGCGAGCGGGGGAACGGCGAGCGCGAGCGCGGCGGCGCCGAGTGCGAGGCGACGGCGCACGACGGTGCGGGCCCAGAGGTAGACCGGGACGGCGGTGAGGGACATCGCGAGCGCCTGGAGGCCCTGGAGGATTCGCCGTCCCGTGGCGACGTCGTCGAGCCCGAGCGGGAGGCCGACGAGGGTGGGGTAGAGCAGGCTGTAGAACCCGGTCGAGCCACCGAGGATCGAGAGGCGGCCCGTCTCCCAGAGGGAGCGGCCGAGCAGGGTGTAGACGATCTCGTCTGGTGCGATCCACGGCGAGCCGACCTGCCACGCGGCGATCCAGCGCGCCACCGTCGAGACGGCGACGAGCGCGGCGAGCACGGCCCACGCGGGGGCGCGTGGGAGCCGGTGCATGGCCCGAAACGGTACCGGGACCGATTCGACGGCGGGGTGGACGACGTCCGGGGGCGCGCGTACACTGCCGCCGACCCCTTTAAGCCGGTCCTGCGAGACCGGGAAGGAGCGACAGATGAGCACGCACCTCACCGGCCTCGAGGCCGGAACCGGCCGCAGGGCCACGAAGACCCTCCTGGACGCGCAGGCGCTCGGGCGGACGCTCTCCCGGATCGCGCACGAGATCATCGAGCGGAACGACGACCTCGGCTCGGTCGCGCTCGTCGGGATCCACACGCGAGGCGTCCCGATCGCGGAGCGGCTCGCAGCGCTGATCGAGGAGCGGACGGGCGAGGAGGTCGCGCTCGGCGCCGTCGACATCAGCTTCAACCGCGACGACCGCGCCACGCCGCCGGGCCCGGCGGGGGCCGCCCAGCCGGTCGTGAACGCGACCGAGATCGACTTCGACCTCGCCGGCACCACCGTCGTCCTCGTCGACGACGTCCTCTACACGGGCCGCACCATCCGCGCCGCGATCGAGACGCTCTTCGCCCACGGCCGGCCGGCCCGCGTCCAGCTGGCCGTCCTCGTCGACCGCGGCCACCGCGAGCTTCCGATCCGGCCCGACTACGTGGGCAAGAACCTGCCCACCTCCCGGAGCGAGCGGATCCAGGTGCAGCTCGAGGAGTCGGACGGCGTCGAGCGGATCCTCCTCCTCGACGTCGCGGAGGAGGAGTCGAATGGCTGAGCCGTCGAACGCGAGGCGCCACCTGATCTCGATCGCCGACCTCGAGCGCGGCGACGTCGAGCGGATCCTCGAGACCGCCCACGCCCTCGACGGAGCGGGCAAGGTCCCGGCGCTCGCGGGCCGGCTCGTGATCACGCTCTTCTACGAGTCCTCGACGCGGACCTCGTCCAGCTTCGAGCTCGCGGCGAAGCGGCTCTCGGCCGACACGATGTCGATCAAGTCCGCCGGCTCGTCCGTCGACAAGGGCGAGTCGCTCAAGGACACGATCCTCACCCTCTCCGCGTACGACCCGGCCGCGATCGTGATCCGGCACCCGCAGAGCGGCGCGCCGGAGCTCGTCGCGCGCCACTCCGACGCCGCGGTCGTCAACGCCGGCGACGGGAAGCGCCAGCACCCGACCCAGGCCCTGCTCGACCTCTACACGCTGCTCGGGGCCTTCGGCCGGCTCGAGGGCCTGCACGTCGCGATCGTCGGGGACGTGCTCCACTCGCGCGTCGCCCGCTCGCTCGTCCAGGCGCTCGCCCTCGTCGGCGCGCACGCAACCGTCGTGGGGCCGCCGACGCTCGTCCCGGCCTCGCTCGCCGGGCTCGGCTGCGAGCGGTCGACGGACATCCGCACGCTCGCCGACGCCGACGTCGTCTACGTGCTCCGGATGCAGAAGGAGCGGATGCTCCCCGGCGCCAACTACGTGCCGAGCCTGCGCGAGTACACCGCCCGGTGGGGGGTGACCCCGGAGCGGCTCCGGCCCGGCCAGAAGGTCATGCATCCCGGCCCGATGAACCGCGGGGTCGAGATCGATCCGCGCGTCGCCGACTCGGCCGAGTCGCTGATCCAGGAGCAGGTGCGCTCGGGCCTCGCCGTCCGTGCCGCCGTCCTCCACGACCTCGTCGCCGCGAACGTGCAGAAGGTGGCACCGGTCGAGATGAGGGTCGCCTGATGCTCGTCTCCCGGAACGGCTACTCCGACTCGCTCACGCTCGAGGGCCGGCTCGCCGGCGGCGACTGTGTCGCGGTCACGGTCGAGCAGGGCGTGATCGCCCGGATCGAGCCCGCAGCGGCGACCGCCCGCGTGCTCGCGCCCGCCTTCGTCGACCCGCACGTCCATCTGCGCACCCCCGGCCGCGAGGACGAGGAGACGATCGCGAGCGGGACCGCCGCCGCTGCAGCAGGCGGCTACTGCGCGATCCTCGCGATGCCGAACACCGATCCCGTCGTCGACTCTGCGCCGGTGCTGCGCGGCCTGCTCGCAACCGCGCGGGAGGAGGCGCTCGTCCCCGTCGGCTTCATGGCCTCGATCTCGAAGGGCCAGGAGGGCGAGACCCTGACGGAGATGGGCGAGCTCGCCGACGCGGGCGCCGCCGGCTTCACCGACGACGGCCGCCCGGTCACCTCCGCCGCGCTTCTCTGGCGCGCGCTCCAGTACGCCGAGGTGACGGGGAAGCCGCTCGCCCTCCACTGCGAGGAGCCGTCGCTCTCGCGCGCCGGGCACATGCACGACGGCTCGCTCTCGACCGAGCTGGGGATCGCCGGCTGGCCGTCGATCGCCGAGAGCGTGATGGTCGAGCGCGACCTCGCCCTCGCAGCCTACGAGGGGCGGCCGCTCCACCTGATGCACCTCTCGGCCCGCGAGTCGGTGCTTGCGCTCCGCCGCGCCCACGAGGACGGCGTCGCCGCGACGGCCGAGGTGACGCCGCACCACCTCGTCCTCACCGACGAGGCCGTGCGCTCGCTCGACCCGAACACGAAGATGAACCCGCCGCTCGGGGGAGCCGACGACCGCGAGGCGCTGATCGCGGCGCTCCGGGACGGGACGATCTCCTGCATCGCGACCGACCACGCGCCGCACTCGCGAGAGGAGAAGGACGCGCCCTTCGAGGCCGCACCCTTCGGCGTCACCGGGCTCGAGACCGCCTTCGCGGCGCTGAACACGTATCTCGTCGAGCCCGGCCTCGTCCCGCTGGCGACGATCCTCGAGCGCATGTCCGGCGGCCCTGCGCGCGCGCTCGGGCTCCCGGAGCCGCGGCTCGAGGTGGGGGCGAGGGCCAACCTCGTCCTGCTCGACCTCGAAGAGGAGTGGACGGTGAGCGAGGACGGCTTCCGCTCGCGCTCCGTCAACTCCTGGCTGCTCGGGCGCACGCTCCGCGGCCGCGTCGTGACCACCGTCGCCGATGGCCGGCGGGTGCACGGATGAATGCCTTCCTCGTCCTGGAGGACGGCACGATCTTCCACGGCCGCTCGGTCGGCGCGGAGCGAGTTGCGTTCGGCGAGGCCGTCTTCACGACTGCGATGACGGGCTACCAGGAAACCGTCACCGACCCGAGCTTCGCAGAGCAGCTCGTCTGCTTCACCGCGCCGATGATCGGCAACTACGGCGTCGCCGAGACGCGCGCCGAGTCCGAGGGAGCCCATGCGCGCGCCGCCCTGATGCGCGAGGCCCGCGGCCCGGAGTGGACGGGCTGGCTCGCCGACCGGGGCCTCGTCGGGATCACCGGGATCGACACGCGCTCGCTCGTGCTCAAGCTGCGCGACAGCGGGGCGCTCCGGGCAGCCGCCGTCGCCGACGGGACGAGCGAAGAGGCCGCGCTCGAGGCGGTTCGCGAGCTCCCGACGATGGCCGGCGCCGCCCTCGTCGAGCAGGTCTCCACCCACGCTCCCTACGTCTACGCGGAGGAGGGCGATGTCAGGGTCGCGGTCGTCGACTACGGCTGCAAGCGCTCGATCCTGCGCCGCCTCGCCACCGCCGGCGCGCAGGTGACCGTCTACCCGCACGAGGCCGACGCCGACGAGCTCGCGGGCTACGACGCCGTCCTCCTCTCGAACGGCCCCGGCGACCCGGAGCCGCTCGCCGACGAGGTGCGCGAGATCGAGCAGCTGCTCGGCCGCGTGCCGGTGCTCGGGATCTGCCTCGGGCACCAGCTGCTCGGGCTCGCGACGGGGCACGAGACGTACAAGCTCCCCTTCGGCCACCGCGGAGCGAACCACCCGGTGCTGGAGCGCCGGACGGGCCGGGTGCTCGTGACGAGCCAGAACCACGGCTTCGCGGTCGCTCCGGCCGAGTCGAAGGAGGCGACGCACGTCTCGCTCTACGACGGCACCGTCGAGGGCTTCGACTTCCCGGACGTGCGCGCCCGCTCCGTCCAGTTCCACCCCGAGGCCGGTCCCGGGCCCACACGACGCGTGGCCGATGATCGAGACGTGGCTCGCGGAGGTGCGGGATGCCTAGGCGCTCCGATCTCCACTCGATCTGCCTGATCGGCTCCGGCCCGATCGTGATCGGCCAGGCCTGCGAGTTCGACTACGCGGGCTGCCAGGCGCTCAAGGTCCTGCGCGAGGACGGGTTCCGGACGATCGTCGTCAACTCGAACCCGGCCACGATCATGACCGACCCCGGCTTCGCCGACCGCACCTACCTGGAGCCGCTCGACCTCGAGGGCGTCGCCGACGTGCTCGGGCGCGAGCGTCCGGACGCGGTCCTGCCGACGCTCGGCGGCCAGACGGCGCTCAACCTCGCGATGGAGCTGGCGAAGGAGGGCGTGCTCGACGCGCTCGGGATCGAGCTCCTCGGCGCCTCCGTCGACGTGATCGCGCGAGCCGAGGATCGTCAGCTCTTCCGCGACGCGGTGGAGAGCTGCGGCCTCGCGGTTCCGAACTCGCGGATCGTCACCTCGCTCGACGAGCTCGAGGGCGCACCGATCCCCGCCGTCGTCCGGCCCGCGTTCACGCTCGGCGGCCATGGTGGCGGCTTCGCCTGGACGGAGGCCGAGCTGCGCGCCCAGGTCGAGCGGGGCCTCCGCGAGAGCCCGATCGGCCAGGTGCTCGTGGACGAGTCGATCAAGGGCTGGGACGAGTTCGAGCTCGAGGTGATCCGGGACCGGCGCGACAACGTCGTGATCGTCTGCTCGATCGAGAACCTCGATCCGATGGGCGTCCACACGGGCGACTCGGTCACGGTGGCGCCCCAGATGACGCTCTCCGACGAGGCGTACCAGGAGCTCCGCGACGCCGCTGCCGCGATCGTGCGCGCGGTCGGGGTCGAGACCGGCGGCTCGAACGTCCAGTTCGCGCGCGACCGCGACACCGGCGAGATCCGCGTGATCGAGATGAACCCCCGCGTCTCGCGCAGCTCCGCGCTCGCCTCGAAGGCGACGGGCTACCCGATCGCGAAGGTCGCGGCCAAGCTGGCCGTGGGCTACACGCTGGACGAGATCCCGAACGACCTGACGAAGACGACGCCCGCAAGCTTCGAGCCGACCCTCGACTACGTGGTCGTCAAGATCCCGCGCTTCGCCTTCGAGAAGTTTCCCGGCGCCGACACGACCCTGGGGACCCAGATGAAGTCGGTCGGCGAGGCGATGGGGATCGGGCGGACGTTCCAGGAGGCCTTCGGGAAGGCGTTCGCGAGCCGCGAGCTCGATGCCGGGTCGGTGACGCCGTGGGCGACGCTCGCCGACCTGCCCGAGGGGATCCATCCCTGGTTCGAGCAGGAGCTGCGCGAGCTCGAGGCGAACGGCCTGCCCGCCGGCCCGAAGTCCTACCGACGCGTCGACTCGTGCGCCGGCGAGGTCGAGGCCGGCTCGAACTACTACTACTCGACGACGGGCGAGGCCGACGAGGCGCCGCCCCGTGGGGACGCGCCCCGCGTCGTCATCCTCGGCTCCGGCCCGAACCGGATCGGCCAGGGGATCGAGTTCGACTACTGCTGCGTCCACGCCGTCCAGAGCTTTCGGGCCCAGGGCTACGAGGCCGTGATGGTCAACTGCAACCCGGAGACCGTCTCCACCGACTACGACACCTCCGACCGGCTCTACTTCGAGCCGCTGACGGAGGAGTACGTGCTCCCGATCCTCGAGCGCGAGCGCCCCGTCGGGGTGGTGACCCAGTTCGGCGGCCAGACGCCGCTCAAGCTCGCCGGGGCGATCGAGGCGGCCGGGTTCACGCTGCTCGGGACGCCCGTCGAGGCGATCGACCTCGCCGAGGACCGCGAGCGCTTCGGGAAGCTCCTCGCCGAGCTCGGGATCCGCTGCCCGGAGTGGGGGATCGCCGCCGACGGCGACACCGCGGTCGAGGTCGCGACGCGGGTCGGCTACCCGGTGCTCGTGCGGCCGAGCTACGTGCTCGGCGGCCGCGCGATGCGGGTCTGTTACGACGAGGCGCAGGTGCGCGCCGCGATGCGGGGGATCGACGGCGAGGTGCTCGTCGACCGCTTCCTCGAAGGGGCGCTCGAGATCGACGTCGACGCGCTCTGCGACGGCGTCTCCGTCCACATCGGCGCGGTGATGGAGCACGTCGAGGAGGCCGGGATCCACTCCGGCGACTCCTCCTGCGTGCTGCCCGCGCCCTCGCTGGACGACGAGCAGTACGCCGAGATCGTCCGCGCCGTCCGCCGGCTCGGCCCCGCACTCGGAGTCGTCGGGCTGCTCAACGTCCAGCTCGCGCTCGTCGCCGGCGAGCTGCACGTGCTCGAGGTCAACCCGCGCGCATCGAGGACGGTCCCGTTCGCCTCGAAGGCGACCGGGGTCAACCTCGTCGACGCGGCGGCCCGCCTTGCCGCCGGCGCCCGGCTGCACGAGCTCGCGTTGCCCGAGGAGCGGCGGCCCAGCCACGTCAGCGTCAAGGCCGCGGTGCTCCCGTTCGCGCGCTTCCCCGGCGCCGACCCGGTCCTGGGGCCCGAGATGCGCTCCACGGGCGAGGTGATGGCGAGCGCCGACGACCTCCCGACCGCCTTCGCGAAGGCCGAGCGGGCCGCAGGCCGCCCGCTCCCGCTCCAGGGGACCGCGTTCCTCTCGGTCCGCGAGGCGGACAAGGAGGGGATCGTCCCGCTCGCGGGCGACCTCGCCGGGCTCGGCTTCCGGCTGCTCGCGACCCGCGGGACCGCGCGGGTGCTCGACGCAGCCGGGATCGACGCCGAGGTCGTGGCGAAGGTCTCGCAGGCCGAGGGGGGAGCCGAGCACGTCGTCGATCTGATCCGCGGCGGCCGCTGCGACCTCGTGATCAACACGCCGCAGGGGTCGGGCGCGCGGCTCGACGGCTCGCTGATCCGCGAGGCGGCCCTCTCGGCGCGCGTTCCCTGCATCACGACCCTCGCGGCCGCGCGCTTCGCCGTCGCGGCGATCGCCCACGGCCGGCCCGAGGTGCCGATCTCGCTCCAGGAGCGGCTCGTGCTCGAGGAGGCCGCGGCGACCGAGGAGGCGCTCGATGCGACGCAGGCGGCATAGGGTCGCCGGCGCCGAGGCGGTCGGCCCCTACACGCTCCTC
Source organism: uncultured Gaiellaceae bacterium (assembly GCA_963846665.1). Classification (GTDB taxonomy): domain Bacteria; phylum Actinomycetota; class Thermoleophilia; order Gaiellales; family Gaiellaceae; genus Gaiellasilicea. The sequence goes on along the minus strand of CAWJWW010000002.1, from coordinate 770,802 downwards.
CGCCTCGAGCGAGGCGACCTCGACCCGGGCGTGCCGGGCCAGTTCTTCATGCTCGAGGCGCCCGGCCGCGTCCTCCCGCGTCCGATGAGCCTCTGTCTCGCCACTCCGACCGAGGTCGCCTTCCTGATCGACCCGATCGGCCCGGGCACGCGGGCGCTCTGCGAGCTGGGGCGTGGGGAGGAGCTGCACGTCCTCGGCCCGCTCGGGAACGGCTTCGACCTGAGCGTGCCGCGGCCGCTCCTCGTCGGCGGCGGGATCGGGATCGCGCCGCTCCCCTACCTGTCGGAACGGCTCGGCGGCCCGCCCGCCCTCCTCGGCTTCCGGAGCGCCTGGCACGCGGAGGCCGCCGCCCTCGTCCCGAACGCGGAGGTGTGCCTCGAGCCGACGTACGTGACGGAGCTGCTCCCGGACGAGCCGCACGACGTGCTCGCCTGCGGGCCGGAGCCGATGCTCGAGGCGCTCCGGACGCTCGTCCCCGACGCGCAGCTCGCGTGGGAGGCGCCGATGGCGTGCGGCTACGGCGCCTGCTACGGCTGCGCGGTCGAGATCGACGGCCGGATCGAGCGGCTCTGCGTCGCCGGCCCCGTGTTCGGGACGGGCCGCCTGATGCTCCTGAACGCCTCCGGCTGCCTGGACGCGCTGACCGCACCCGAGGTGGCGCGCTCGCTCGACGCCTTCGTGACGAAGACGATCACGCCCGAGCCGCGCGGGGGCAACCCGCCCGTCCGCATCGCCGAGACCGACGCGGGGATGCTGAACGCGATCGGGCTGGCCAACCCCGGCCGCGAGCGGTTCCTCGCCGACGTGCTGCCGCGGCTGCGCCAGCTCGGCGTCCCGCTCTGGGTCTCAGTGGGCGGCTTCTCGGCCGCGGAGTACGCGGAGACGTGTGCGCGGCTCGAGGACGTGACGATCGAGCTCAACCTGTCCTGTCCGAACGTGGACGAGGCGCCCGAGGGCGCCGCCGAGATCGTCGCGGCCTGCCGTGCGGCCACGCGACTGCCGCTGTACGCGAAGCTCTCGCCGGCGGCCTGGGACATCGCGGAGGTGGCGCGCGCGGTCGAGGCGGCGGGCGCCGACGGGCTCTCGCTCGTCAACACCCTGCGCGGCCTGGCCCTCGACGCGGAGCTCCGCCCGAAGCTCCAGCGGGGGACGGGCGGCTACTCGGGCCCGGCCCTGAAGCCGGTCGCGCTCGCCGCGGTCCACGCCTGCGCCGGCGCCGTCCAGCTCCCGATCGTGGGCATGGGCGGAGTGTCCTCGGGGCTCGACGCGCTCGAGCTGATCGCCGTCGGGGCGAGCGCCGTCGCGGTCGGCACCGTCCTCTTCTCCGACCCCGGCGCGCCCGTCCGGATCCGGGCCGAGCTGGCCGCGGAAGCGGCGGCCCGGAACCTTGGACATCCCCTCGACGCGAGGGGCGTGGCGCACGCCGCAGACCCCGCGTTTGTTGTCGGCTAAGACAACAAATCGCCAAAAAGCCTGGAAAATCACGAAAAAGTGACTGCTTGACCGGATCCCCGGGGCTGCTAGTATCCCGCGCTCATGGTGACGTCGAAGACGCAAGCCCAGGCCCCGCTGCGCTCGCTCGATCAACGAATGGAAGCCCTCAAGCGGGCCAACGACATTCGGGTTCGACGTGCCAAGCTGAAGAAGGACCTCAAGGACGGTCACGTCCAGATCGAGGCGATCCTGATGGATCCGCCCGAGTACGTGTCGACCGCGAAGGTCTTCGACATGCTGATGGCCGTGCCGAAGTTCGGGCGCGTCAAGGCGGCCCGGCTGCTCAACCACTGCCGGATCAGCCAGTCGAAGACGGTGGGCGGGCTGTCGGAGCGGCAGCGGGCCGAGCTCATTGGCCTCTTCAACAAGTAGCGCGATCCCGGTCTTCGTGATCACCGGCCCCTCGGGTGCCGGGAAGGGAACGCTGATCAAGCGGCTGGTCGACCGGCTGCCCGAGCTCGAGGTCGCCGTCTCCGCAACGACGAGGGCCCAGCGCCCCGGCGAGGAGGACGGCCGCGAGTACTGGTTCCTCGACGAGGACGAGTTCGTCCGCCGCATCGACGCCGGGCAGTTCCTCGAGCACGTCGAGTACGTCGGCGGCCGCTACGGGACGCTGTCGACCGAGATGAGCCGGATCGCCGACGAGGGCAGGGTCTGCGTGCTCGAGCTCGAGATCGAGGGTGCGCTGCGCGTCCAGGAGCACGTCCCGGAGGCGATCACGCTCTTCATCGCGGCCGACGTCCCGGAGCTCGAGCGCCGGCTGCGTGCGCGTGCGACCGAGAGCTCCGGCGAGATCGGGGAGCGGATCGCGCTCGCCCGGCACCAGCTCGAGCAGGCCTACCGCTTCCGCTACATGGTTCGCAACGACGACGTCGAGCGCGCGACCGAGGCGCTCGCGGCGCTCGTCGAGCGAGAGCTGGCGCTCGCAGGTACCATGGCCCCGTGATCCACCCTCGCATCGATCAGTTGCTGGACACCGAGAACGGCGGCGTCGACTCGCGCTACGCGCTCGTGATCGTCTCCGCCAAGCGGGCCCGGCAGATCAACAACTACCACCACCAGCTCGGTGAGGGCATGGGCTTCGAAGAGGCCCCGCCGCCGCTCGTCGAGTCCCGCTCGAAGAACTACCTGACCATGTCTCTGGAGGAAGTCGCCCAGGGCAAGATCAAGTACGACTACAAGCTCGGCAAGCCCGGCAAGAAGTCCAAGTAGTCGCGCGGCCTCGGGCCGCATTCTTCTCGCAACGACAACCGTAGGCACCCGCCTGTGAGGCACACTGTGCCCATGGCCCGCATCCTCCTCGGGATCACGGGCGGCATCGCGGCGTACAAGGCCTGCGAGCTGCTCCGGCTCTTCGTCAAGGCCGGTCACGACGTGCTCCCGCTGCCGACGCCCGGCGCCGAGCGCTTCGTCTCGGCGGAGACCTTTTTCGCGCTCGCACGTAAGCCACGCACGGAGGATCCCTATCCGCATCTCGAGCGGGCCGACGCGCTCGTCGTCGCGCCGCTGACCGCGAACACGCTCGCCAAGCTCGCCCACGGGCTCGCCGACAACGTCCTCACCGAGGCCGCGCTCGCCCACCGCGGCCCGCTCCTGCTCGCGCCCGCCATGAACACCAGGATGTGGGAGCACGCCGCGACGCAGGCAAACCTCGCGCTCGTCGGCGAGCGCGGCGCCGTCGTCGTGGGGCCTGGGGAAGGGGAGCTCGCCGAGGGAGAGGTCGGTGCCGGCCGGATGGCCGAGCCGGCCGAGATCGCCGCGGCGCTCGAGACGCTTCTCGGTGGCTCCGCCTCGCTCGCCGGCCGCCGCGTGCTCGTGACCGCGGGCGGCACCCGCGAGCCCGTCGACTCCGTCCGCTACCTCGGCAACCGCTCCTCCGGCCGGATGGGGGTCGCGCTCGCCGCCGAGGCCCGCCGCCGTGGGGCGGAGGTGACGCTCGTCGCCGCCAACCTCGCCGTCGAGCCTCCCGCGGGCGTGGAGGTCGTTCGGGCCGCGACGGCGGCCGAGCTCGAGCGGGAGACGACCTCCCGCGCCGGGGGCGCCGACGTCGTCGTGATGGCCGCGGCGGTCGCCGACTACCGCCCGGCGGCCCCTCTCGACGGCAAGCGGCCCAAGGACGGCGCGGGCTGGGAGCTGGCCCTCGAGCCGACCGTCGACGTGCTCGCCGCCCTGGGCGCGCGCGACCGCAACGGCCAGGTGCTCGTCGGCTTCGGGGCCGAGTCGGGGCCGGAAGGGCTCGCACGCAAACGCGAGATGCTGCACAGCAAGAACGTCGATCTCGTCGTCTACAACGATGTGGGACGCGAAGGGATCGGATTCGACAGCGACGAGAACGAGGTCGTGCTCGTGACGCGGGCCGGAGAGCGCGAGGTCGCACGGGCGCCGAAGTCCGTGATCGCCGCCGCCGTGCTCGACGAGGTCGAGCGACTCCTGGAGGGCCATGGAAGCGCGTAGGAGCCCGGCCGTCGACGCGTCCGCCGAGACGCTCGACCGCATCGTCCAGAACGTCGGCCAGGTCGTCCACGCACCCGAGGAGACGCTCCGGCTCGCCGTGCTCGGGCTGATCGCGGAGGGGCACGTGATCATCGAGGACTTCCCCGGCGTCGGCAAGACGATGCTCGCGAAGGCGCTCGCCCGCTCGGTGGACGTCGCCTTCTCGCGGCTCCAGTTCACGCCCGACCTGCTCCCCTCCGACGTCACCGGCGTCAACGTCTTCAACCAGCGCACGAACGGGTTCGAGTTCCGGGCGGGACCGGTGTTCGCGAACGTCCTCCTCGTCGACGAGATCAACCGGGCCTCCCCGAAGACGCAGTCCGCGCTGCTGGAGGCGATGCAGGAGAGCCAGGTCACGATCGACGGCGAGAGCTACCCGCTCGAGCGGCCGTTCATGGTGCTCGCGACGCAGAACCCGATCGAGTACGAGGGCACCTATCCGCTGCCCGAGGCGCAGCTCGACCGCTTCACGATGCGGCTCTCGCTCGGCTATCCGGCACTCGCCGAGGAGGCGAAGATGCTCGCCGAGCAGACGACGGCACCGCCGCTCGAGACGCTCGAGCCCGTCGCCTCCGCTGCGGAGCTCCTGGCCGCGATCGAGGAGGCGAAGGGGATCTTCGTGGAGGACAGCCTCAACCGCTACGTCGTCGCCGTGCTCCGGCACACGCGGGCGAGCCCGCGGCTCGCGCTGGGAGCGAGCCCCCGCTCGGGGATCGCCCTGTTGCGGGTCGCGAAGGCCCAGGCCCTCTCCGAAGGGCGCGACTACGTCACCCCCGACGACGTCAAGGGCGTCGCCGCGCCGGTGCTCGCCCACCGGCTGATCCTCGCTCCGGAGGCCCGCTCGGCCGGGATCACGGCGGCCGAGGTCGTTCGGGAGGCCGTCGACGCGACGCCCGTCCCCGTCTAGGTGACGGCGGCGGCGTGACGCAGCGGGGGAAGCTCACGCTCGTGATCGGGCTCGCCGCCTACCTGGCGGCGTGGCTCTTCGGTGTCCGGGCGCTCTACCCGGTCGCGACGGGCCTCGTGCTCGCCGTGCTCGCCGCCCGAGCCTGGGTCGGGCTCGCCGCGGGGCCGATCGCGCTGCGCCGGCGCGCCGGGCGCGGCCTCCACTTCGAGGGGGACGACGTCTGGGTCACGCTCGAGGCGATCCCGGAGTCGCGCGTGCCGGCACCCGCGCTGACGGTTCGCGAGCGCGGCGCCCGGCTCGGCGAGCGCCTGACCCCGCTCGCGCGCACACGCCGCTCGCATCGGGGCACGTACGTGCTCGGGGCCGTGCGCCGGGGCCGGTACGGCGCGGACGAGGCGATCGCCGTGCTCGAAGACCCCTTCGGGCTCAGCCACGCCGAAGTCGCCCTGCAGCCGGGGGCGGCGCTCGTCGTCTATCCGCGGCTCGTCGAGCTCGGCTCCCTCTTCTCCGAGGCCGGCGCCCACGCCCAGGACGGGCGTCGGCTGCTTCTCCGGCGGCCGACCGGCTTCGACCTCCACTCCGTCCGCGAGTACGAGCAGGGGGAGTCGCTCCGGAAGGTGCACTGGCCGACGACGGCTCGGCGCGGCCGCCTGATGGTCAAGGAGCTGGAGGACTCGCCGCGCGACGAGATCGCGATCCTGCTCGACGCGGACGAGCGCGGGGTCGCCGGAGAGAGCCTCGACGGGGCGGTGCGCGCGGCCGGCTCGATCCTGCGCACCCACGTCGCTCGGGGCCGGCGCTGCGTGCTCGTCGTCAACGCGCGGCCGCCGGTCGTCGTCCCGGTCGCATCGCTCGAGGGGGACTGGCGGGCAGCGCTCGACACGCTTGCGGGAGTCGACCCGTCGCCGTCACCCGCGCTCGAGGAGACGCTCGCCCGCGAGGGAGGCCCCGCTGCCCGCGCCCACGAGCTCGTCGTCGTCGCCTCCCGGATCACGCCGGGTCTCTCCAGGGAGCTGGCGCGGCGCGCCGGGGCGAGCCAGGGAGTCTCGCTCGTCTGGGTCGACTCCGCGAGCTTCGCGGGCCGGAGGTCGCCCGCCGATCCCGAGCTCCTGAGGCTCGCGGCGGCCGGCGTCGGCGATCGCCGCCGTGCGGGCGGGGGACGACCTCCGTGCGATCCTCGGCGCCGCGCCGGTGGCCCGCCGTGCGTAGGACACTCACCGCCGCCGGCCCGCCCGCCGTGCTCGTCACCGTCGCCTGGCTCCGGCTCCAGAGCGGGCAGGCGGGCGGCGACGGCCTCGTCGTCCTCGCGCTGGCGCTCTCGCTCGCGCTCCTGCCCTCGACCCGCCTGCGGCTCCTCGCCCTGCCCTGGCTCACGCTCGCGGCGGGCGGGGCGGCCTTCGGAGACCCGGTCGCGGACGGCGGCCCGAGCCGGGGCTTCCTCGACCACGCCTTCTCGTCCTTCGATCGGGGGATCGCCGCGTTCTACGACGTACGGGTGCCGTTCGCCGGGGCGGAGCAGCCGGCGATGCACGGCGTGCTCGTGCTCGCCGCCTTCGCTTTCACGGCCGGGCTCGTGCTGGCGGTCGGAGCCCGCCGGCCCCTCGGAGCGGTCCTCGTCCTGCTCCTCGCCGCCGGCTGGCCGCTCGCGCTCCTGCCCACCCACGGGCTCGCCTACGGCGCGCTCCTCCTCGGCGCCGCGCTCTGGATCCTCGCCTCGCTCCGCGCCTCCCGGCCCGCACCCGGCGCTCGTCGCGGCGAGCCTCGTCCTCGCCGGCGCGCTCGTCGTCTCGAGCAGCGCCGCCGTCGCGAAGGACGGCGTCCTCGCCTGGCAGGAGTGGAACCCGACCCGCGGCTCCGGCGACCCGGTTGCCGTCGACTACGTCTGGGACGCGAACTACGCCGGGGTCGAGTTCCCGAAGGAGCGGACGACCGTGCTCCGGGTGAAGGGGCCGCAGCGGAGCCTCTACTGGCGGGCGACCACGCTCGACCAATTCACGCAGGACCGGTGGATCGAGAGCCACGGCCCCCTCGAGTCCCGCCGGTTCGCCGGCCCCCTCGAGCTGGATCCGCTGCTCCCGCCGGAGGCGGCGGACCGCGGGAACTGGCTCCAGCAGGAGGTCGAGGTCGCCGCGCTCGCCGACGACCACCTCGTCGCGGCGACGACACCGGTGGCGCTCGAGGCGAGACGGCCTCGGGCGCCTGCTCCGGCTCGAGGGCGGGATCTTCCGACGGCTCGGGAGCGGCCTCCGCCGGGGCCAGACCTACACGGTCTGGAGCTACGCGCCGCGACCGACTCCGAAGCAGCTCGCCGCGGCGCCCGCCGAGTACCCGGCGGCGCTCGACGAGTACCTCCGGATCGAGCGGACCCAGGTGCCGGGGTACGGCACACCCGGACGGGCCGCGGACGTGCAGGCCCTCTTCGAGGACGAGCGGCAGCTCGGGCTCTGGGGCTACCGGGGAGTCGCCCGGCAGGCCGAGCGGCTCGCCGCCGGCGCCCGGAGCCCCTACGGCGCCGTCGTCGCGATCGAGGCCTGGCTCCGCTCGACCGGGGGCTTCACCTATGACGAGCAGCCGCCGTCGGCCGGCTCGACCTCGCCGCTCGCGTTCTTCGTGGACGAGTCCCGGCGCGGCTACTGCCAGCACTTCGCGGGCGCGATGACGCTGATGCTCCGGTTCCTCGGGATCCCGTCCCGGGTCGCAGCCGGGTTCACGAGCGGCACGTACCGGCAGGGAACCTGGACTGTGACCGACCACAACGCGCACGCCTGGGTCGAGGCGTGGTTCCCCGGCTACGGCTGGCTCTCGTTCGACCCGACGCCCGGCCGGGGCGAGCTCGCCGCGAGCTACAGCTCGTCGTCGCCGGTCTTCAACGCGGGCGACGCCGTCGGCGCCGCCTTCGGGGGGACGGGTGTGGCAGGCGGTCCCGATCCGGGCGGCGCGGGCGAGCTCGACCGGTTGGACGCCCTCCGCGAGCGGGCTGGGCGCCGTCCCGTCGTTGCGCCTGGTGGCACGAGCGCGATCTGGGTCGTCCTCCTCGTTGCGCTCGGGCTGGGCCTCGCGTTCGGCGGCGGCAAGCTCGCCTGGCGCCGGCTCCGCTATCTCCGGCGCGGGCCGCGGGAGCTCGCCGGCGCGGCGCGGCGCGAGCTCGTCGACTTCCTGGCCGACCAGGGTTACGTGCTCGCGGCGAGCGCGTCGCCCCAGGAGCTGCACAGGCTCGTCCACCGCGAGCTCGGCGTCGACGGACGGCCCTTCGCACACGCGCTCGCGGAGGCGCGCTTCGGCCCGCCCGAGCACGCGGCGGCGGCCGCAACGCTCGCCCGGCGGGAGCTGAGGGCACTGCTCCGCCGCATCCGCCGCGGCCGCTCGCGCCCGCAGCGGCTCCGTGGCTTCGTCGCCCTCTCCTCGCTGCGTCGATGAGCCTGCCGGCCGTCGTGATCGCCGCCGGGATCGGGAGCAGGCTCCGACCGCTCACGGAGTCGTATGCGAAGCCCGTGCTCCCGGTGGACGGGACGCCCGTGCTCGCCCTCCTCCTGCGCGAGCTCGCGGCGGCCGGCTGCCCGCGCGCGACGATCGTGACCGGGCACCTCGCCGAGCAGGTCGAGCGGCTCGCGGGCGACGGCTCCGCGTACGGCCTCGAGCTCACCTATGCCCGCCAGGCCTCGCCGGACGGTTCCGCGCACGCGGTCGCGGCCGCCCGGATGGAGGCCCCGTACCTCGTCGTCGGCGCGGACACGGTCTTCACGCCGGGTGACGTCGCCCGGGTCGCGGCGGCCCTGGAGGGCGCGGCGGGCGTGCTGGCCGTGCGCCGCCGCCTCGACGGCGAGCCCGTCCGGAACGGCGTCGGCGTCCGGGACGGCTGGCTCGAGCAGCTGCACGTCGAGGAGGGCGAGCTCGCAGGCGCCCCGCTCTGGGCCGCCGGTCCGGCGATCGCAGCGCGGATCGAGGCGCTGCCCGGCCGTCCGCCCTACGAGCTCGCGTCCGCGTTTCAGGCTGCGATCGACGCGGGAGAGCGGGTACGGGCCGTCGAGATCGGCCCGACCCGCGACCTGACGACGCCTGACGACCTCCTCCGCGAGAACTTCCCCTACCTCCGCAGCCTGTGACCGACGCCTACGACCTCTACCAGCAGGGCCGCGCCCATCTCGGCAACCGGATGGCGGCGCAGGCGACCGTCGCGCTCGAGAAGGCGAAGCGGCTCGAGCCCGAAAAGGCCTCGATCCGGGAGGCGCTCGGGATCGCCTACTTCCGGATCCAGCGCTGGCGGGAGGCGGAGGCGGAGTTCCGGGCGGTGCTCGAGCTCTCGCCGACCGACGACTACGCCCACTACGCGCTCGGGCGCGCCCTCGAGAAGCAGGGCCGCGACGCGGAGGCGAACGGCCACTACAAGCTCGCGAGCTCGATGAGCCCCGGCACGGAGCAGTACGCCGACCGGATCATGGATCTCGAGCCGCCCGACGAGAGCGAGCCGGCCGACGAGACATAGTTGCTCTGAGCAACTATCTCGATCCGGCGGCTAGATCATCCGCTCGCCGGTGACCCTGCGCACCTCGGCGAGCGACGTGATCCCGGCCCGGGCGAGCCGGAGGCCGTCCTCGCGCATCGTCGTCATCCCCTCGGCGACGGCCGCCGCGAAGATCTCGTCGGTCGAGCTCTCGACGAGCGCCCGGATCCGGCCGCGGATCGGCATCACCTCGAACAGGCCGACGCGGCCGTGATAGCCGGTCTGGGAGCAGGCCTCGCAGCCGAGGCCGCGGTAGAGCCAGACGCCGCTCTCGACGGCCGAGAGGCCCACGTCCTCGAGCTCTTCGCGGTCGGGCACGTAGCCCTCACGGCAGTGGGTGCACAGCTTGCGGGCGAGCCGCTGCGCCACGATGCAGTTGAGCGACGTCGCGATCAGGCCCGAGTCGACGCCCATGTCCCGGAGCCGCGCGATCGCGCTCGCGGCGTTCTGCGCGTGGAGCGAGCTGAGGACGACGTGCCCCGTCATCGCGGCCTGGAAGGCGATCTGCGCCGTCTCCTCGTCCCGGATCTCCCCGACGAGGATCACGTCGGGGTCGGAGCGGAGGATCGTCCGGAGCCCGCCTGCGAACGTCAGGCCGGCCCGGGTGTTCACCTCGATCTGGTCGGCGCCGGCGAGGCGGTACTCGATCGGGTCCTCGATCGTCGTGATCTGCCGCTCCTCGTCGTTGAGGAGCCCCAGCGCGGCGTGCAGGGTGGTCGACTTGCCCGCGCCGGTCGGGCCGACGACGAGGACGGCCCCGAAGGGCTGACGGACGGAGCGGGTGAGCGACGCCTCCGCCTCGGCGCTCAACCCGAGCTCGGCGAGCGTGCCGGCGCCGTCGCCGGAGCTCATGATCCGGAGCGTCACCTTCTCCCCGAAGCTCGTCGGGAGGACAGCGACTCTCAGGTCGACGGCGCGATCGCCGGACCGGATCGAGATCCGCCCGTCCTGGCAGAGGCGCTTCTCCGCGATGTCGAGCTCGGCCATCACCTTGAGCCGGCTCGTGACGGCCGGCTGGAGCGTACGCGGCAGCGTCGCGAGGTCGCGCATCACCCCGTCCACGCGCACCCGGACGAGGAGCCGGTCGCGCTGCGGTGCGAAGTGGAGGTCGGAGGCGCCGAGGTCGAGCGCCCGTCCGATCAGGCGGTTGACCTGCTTGATCGCGGGTGCGCTGGAGGCGGCCTCGCGAAGGTCGATCACGGTCGCGTCCGTGTCCAGAGGCACCGGCTCGGCCTGGACCTCGTTCTCGGGCGCGTAGATCCTGGTGATCGCGCTCGTGACCGCGTCCGGGGAGGCCACGGCGAGCCGCACCTGCAGACCGAGGGCGAGACGGAGGTCGTCGGCGGCGACGACGTTGGTCGGGTCGCCGATCGCGACGAGGACGGCGCCGTCGCCGAGGAAGCGGATCGGGATCGCCGAGAGGCGGTGGGCGAGATCCTCCGGCAGGAGGCCTGCGGCCCCGACGTCGATCACCTCGCGGGGCAGGTCGACGAACGGGAGCTCGTGCTGCTCGGCGAGGACGCGCGCGACTTGCGTCGGCGTCACGAAGCCGCGGGCGATGAGGATCTGGCCGAGCCTGACGCCGGAGTGCTCCTTCTCACGGAGCGAAGCCTCGAGCTGCTCGACGGTCAGCGCGCCGTCCCGCATCAGGAGAGCGCCGAGGGCGGGCCACGGCTGAAGGGCTGCTTCCACGACCCCGTGATCGGCCGGGAAGCAGGGAAAGTGAGGCTAGACCAGGCGGTCGCCGGTGACGCGGCGGATCTCGTCGAGAGTGGAGATCCCGGCCTCGCACAGCCTGATTCCGTCCTCGCGGAGCGTGATCATCCCGGCCTCGACGGCGGCCGCGAAGATCTCTTCGGTCGAGGCCTCGATCAGCCGGCGGATCCGGCCGATCACCGGCATCACCTCGTAGAGGGCGACCCGGCCCGCGTAGCCGGTACCACCGCAGCGAGCGCAGCCACGGGCGCGGAAGAGCGACTCGGCCCCGAGCTTGATCCCGTCGCCCGCGAGCTCCTCGACCTCGGCCTGGCTGGGCACGTACTGCTCCCGGCATTCGACGCAGAGCCGCCGGGCGAGCCGCTGCGCGACGATGCAGTTGATCGAGGTCGCGAGCAGCGACTGCTCGACGCCCATGTCCCGCAGGCGGGCGATCGAGCTGGCCGCGTTGTGCGTGTGCAGGGTCGTCAGGACGAGGTGCCCCGTCATCGCTGCCTGGATCGCGATCCGGGCCGTCTCCTCGTCGCGCACCTCACCCACGAGCAGCACATCGGGGTCGGAGCGGAGGATCGTCCGCAGCCCGCGCGCAAAGGTCAGGCCCGCGCGAGGGTTCACCTCGATCTGGTTGACGCCCTTCACCTGGTACTCGACGGGGTCCTCGATCGTCATCAGGACGCGATCGGCGTCGTTCAGGAGCTCCAGAGCGGAGTAGAGAGTCGTCGTCTTGCCGCTGCCCGTGGGGCCGACGACGAGCACCGCGCCGTACGGCTGCCGGATCGCGCGGGCGAAGATCTCCTCGGCCTGCGCGCTCATCCCGAGCTGGGGCAGCCCGAGGCGGCCGGAGGCGCGGTGGAGGATCCGGAGCACGACCTGCTCGCCGTAGGTGGTGGGCAGCACGGCGATCCGGAGGTCGATCGGCGAATCGCCGTAGCGGATCGAGATCCGGCCGTCCTGGGGCGCGCGCCGGTCGGCGATGTCGAGCTCGCCCATCACTCTTCAGCCGGCGCGATCACCGCGGGCTGGAGGGCCGCGGAGACGGTGGCGATGGGCGCATGACCCCGTCGATCCGGGCTCGCACCTCGAGGCCGTCCTCCTGCGGCTCGAAATGGATGTCGGAGGCACCCTCCTCGATCGCCTGGGCGATCAGCTGGTTCGCGAGCTTGATCGCGGGCGAGCCGGAGTTCCCGTCGCGGACGTCCTCGACGACATGGAGGGGTGTCGCCGCCGGCGCGACGTCGTCCGACCTCGAGCGGCGGAGCGGTAGGCGCGGTCGATCGCGCGCGCCGAGATCGTCGATCGGCACGACCACGAGCTCGACATGGAGCCCGAGCGCGAGCCGGAGATCGTCGGAGGCGAGGACGTTCGTCGGGTCCGCGACCCCGATCCGCACCGTCTCGCCGGAGAGCTCGAGCGGCAGCGCTCCGAGCCGGCGGGCGATCGGCTCCGGGAGGAGCGCGACGGCGGCGGGGTCGGGTGTCGTGGTCGCGAGGTCGACGAAGGCGAGGCCGTGCTGCTCCGCGAGCGCCCGCGCGAGCGCGGCTCCGGGGACGAGCCCGTGCTGGACGACGATCTCGCCGAGCCGCTGGCCCGACTCCTGCTTGGCCGCGAGCGCCCACTCGAGCTGCTCGACCGTCAGCAGGCCGTCCCGGAGCAGGAGCGAGCCGAGGTGCGGCCGCGTATCGGACGCGAGCACCTCGACGGGAAGTGGGGGTGGGAAGGAGGCGGCTTCCACGCTGCCCCCGGTATCGGTCATAGTCGCAGCCGACATGAGGGTCGTTTTGCAGCGGGTTTCCCAGGCAGAGGTGCGCGTGGAGGGGGTCGTGCGCGGCTCGGTCGGGGCGGGTCTCGTGCTCCTCGTCGGGATCGCCGCCGGCGACGGGCCGGAGCAGGCCGACCGGCTCGCCGGCAAGGTCGCGCGCCTTCGCGTCTTCCCCGACGAGAACGGCCGCTTCGACCGCTCGCTGCTCGACACCGGCGGCGGCGCCCTCGTCGTCAGCCAGTTCACGCTGCTCGCGGACACGGGGAAGGGGAACCGGCCGAGCTTCGGCCCGGCTGCGGCCCCCGACGACGCAGAGCCGCTCGTCGACCGCTTCGCCGGGGCGCTGCGGGCGCTCGGCGTCGCCGTCGAGACGGGTGTCTTCGGGGCGGCGATGGAGGTCGAGCTCGTCAACGACGGCCCGGTCACGATCGTCCTCGACGGCTAGGCCCTTGCTACACTGCCCTGCGAGATTTTCACCTGCTGGACGAGGGAGTTTGATCGATGGATGGGGGCCGAGCGGCGCCCATTTTTTGTGAGAGGACACGGTGAGCGGGACCCACGAGAAGGAGAGGACGTTGACGAAGGCGATCGGCACGGACGTGGAGCCGGCGGTTCCGGGCATCGAGGTGCTCGCCGTCGAGCTGAGCGCGCCCGACCGGTTCACCGTCTTCATCGACCACCCCGAAGGGGTCGATCACGCGTTGTGCGTCCGCGTCACCGAGCTGCTCGCCCCGTACCGCCGCGAGTACGCGGTCGACGTCTCCTCACCGGGGATCGAGCGGCCGCTGCGGACGCGGGAGCACTTCCGTCGCGCGGTCGGGCACAAGGTCACGCTCCGCACGGAGGAGCGCAAGCACAAGCTGCGCGGCGAGGTCCTCGACGCCGGCGAGCGCACCCTCACCCTGCGGGCGGGGGACGAGTCAATGGAGATCCCGTACGACGCGATCGTGCGCGGCAACCTGGTCTACGAAGGGTAGGAACGACATGTCGCAGGAGATTCTCGAGCACATCCGGGCCCTCGAACGCGAGAAGGGCATCGAGGAGAACACGGTCGTGCACGCGCTGGAGGACGCCCTCCTCGCCGCGTACAAGAAGAGCCCCGGCGCCGCGCGCCTCGCCGAGGTCGTCCTCGACGACGAGGGCGAGTACCGCGTCTACGCGCTCGAGATCCCCCACGACCTCGAGACGCGCCTGCTCGAGGAGGCCATGGAGGCGAAGCTCGACGAGCTCGAGCGCCTCGAGGCCGAGACCGGCGAGAAGCAGCACACCCTGATCAACGAGGACGAGCTCGACCTCGACTGGACGCAGGTGCCCGAGGAGCAGATCGGCCGCTCCGACGTCACCCCCGACAACTTCGGCCGGATCGCCGCCCAGACCGCCAAGCAGGTGATCCAGCAGCGGATCCGCGAGGCCGAGCGCGCGATGATGTACGACGAGTACATCGACCGCCAGGGCGAGGTCGTGACCGGGATCGTCCAGCAGGCCGGCGACCGGAACAACGTCCTCGTCGACCTCGGCAAGGTCGAGGCGCTGCTCCCGCGCTCCGAGCAGGTCGACGGCGAGCGCTACGAGCAGGGCTCCCGGATCAAGGCCGTGATCACCGAGGTCCGCTCCGGCACGAAGGGCCCGCAGGTGATCCTCTCCCGCCGCGACCCCGAGCTGATCAAGACGCTGTTCGAGCTCGAGGTCCCCGAGATCGCCGACGGCCTCGTCGAGATCCGCGGCGTCGCCCGCGAGCCGGGGTACCGGACGAAGATCGCGGTCGAGTCGCACGCCCAGGGCGTCGATCCGGTCGGCGCCTGCGTCGGCCCGCGCGGCTCGCGCGTCCGCATGGTCGTCTCGGAGCTCCGCGGCGAGAAGATCGACATCATCCCGTGGAACACCGAGCCGGCCCGGTTCGTGGCCAAGGCGCTCTCGCCTGCCCGCGTTCGCGAGGTGTACATCGACGACGACACCAAGGAGGCGACGGTCGTCGTCCCCAACGACCAGCTCGCGCTCGCGATCGGCAAGGAGGGCCTGAACGCCCGCCTCGCCGCGCGGCTGACGGGCTGGAAGGTCGACATCCAGTCGGACGAGGAGTTCGCCCGCGCCGAGGCCGAGGCGGCCTACGGCGGGGAGGGTGCCGACGGCGAGGAGTACACCGGCCGCTGCGGCGCCGTGCTCACGAACGGCAAGCGCTGCCCGAACACGGCGCTCCCGGGCTCGAAGTACTGCGGCGTCCCTGCGCACCAGGCGCTCACGGGCACCGAGACGGAGGCGCCGGCACCTGCCGCGCAGCTCAGCCCCGAGGAGCTCGAGGCCGAGGTCGAGGCCGTTCGCGAGGTCGAGGCCGAGACCGCCGCCGAGGGCGAGCCGCCCGTGGCGCAGTCGGCCGACGAGACCGACGGCGGCGGCGACGAGCCCGACGCAGAGACCGACCAGTCGGCCGAGGCCGTCCAGGAGGCCGAGCCCACTGAGGCATGAGCCTGCCGACGAGAACGTGCGCCGGCTGCGGGCGGAAGGCGCCCCAGCCGGAGCTCCTGCGCTTCGTTGCGCAGGAGGGACGCCTCGCACCCGGCCGGCAGCTGCCGGGGCGCGGCGCCTACACGTGCCGCCGGCTCGCCTGTTTCGAGCGCGCGGTGGCGAGCCGCGGGTTCAATCGCGTCCTCCGGCAGTCCGTGACAATCGATCCGGAGCTCGCTCGCAACTACACTGGACGCTGAATGGCTGACGAACCGAACAAGCCCAACCGCCCGATCAGGCCTCGCCAGGGGGCACCCGGCCGCAAGCGCCGGGTCGTGATCGACAGCGGCAACCGCCCGAATCCGCGCCAGGCGCGCGACCGGCGCGACGCGATGCCGAAGCGCGAGAAGCAGGAGATCGTCCCGCCGACCGGGCCCGTGACGGTGCCCTCCGGGGTCACGGTCCGCGACTACTCGCAGGCGCTCGGGATCACGGCCGCCCAGATCATCAAGATCATGATGGGCCTGGGAAACATGCTCCAGATCACGCAGTCGCTCTCCGACGAGGAGGTCGAGCTGATCGCGGCGGAGGTCGAGCGCGAGGTCACGATCAAGCACGCCGCCGACGAGGAGGAGCTGCCCGAGATCTTCGAGGACGCCGAGGCCGACCTCACCGCGCGGCCGCCGGTCGTCACGATCATGGGCCACGTCGACCACGGCAAGACGTCCCTGCTCGACGCGATCCGCCAGACCGCCGTCGTCGACACCGAGGCGGGTGGGATCACGCAGCACATCGGCGCGTACCAGGTCGACGTCAACGGCCGCAAGGTCACGTTCCTCGACACCCCGGGCCACGAGGCGTTCACCGCCATGCGGGCCCGCGGCGCGAAGGTGACGGACATCGCCGTCCTCGTCGTCGCAGCCGACGACTCCGTGATGCCGCAGACGCGAGAGTCGATCTCGCACGCCAAGGCAGCGGACGTGCCGATCGTCGTCGCGGTCAACAAGGTCGACCTGCCCGGACGCGAACCCGGACCGGGTCAAGTCCGACCTCGCCGCCGAGGGCCTCCAGCCCGAGGACTGGGGCGGCACCACCCAGTTCTCCTACGTCTCCGCGAAGCAGAAGCAGAACCTCGACGACCTGCTCGAGCGGATCCTGCTCGTCGCGGACGCCGAGCTCGAGCTGACCGCGAACTCGAACGCCGAGGCTTCCGGCCCGATCATCGAGTCGCGGCTCGACGTCGGCCGCGGTCCCGTCGCGACGATGCTCGTCCAGCGCGGCACGCTCCGCGTCGGCGACGCGATCGTCGCAGGCGACGCGCACGGCAAGGTCCGCGCGCTCTACGACTACCGCGGCGAGAAGGTCAAGGACGCGAAGCCGGGCACGCCGGTCGAGATCCTCGGCTTCGACACGCCTCCGCCCGCCGGCGAGCTCGCCCGCGTCGTCGAGAGCGAGCGCGAGGCGCGCTCCATCGCCCAGCGTCGCGGCCACCGTCTCCGCACCGAGCAGCTGGCGCAGCGCTCGAAGTCGGGCGGGATCTCGCTCGAGAGCCTCTTCGCCCAGATCCAGCAGGGCGCCGTCCAGGACCTGAACCTGATCCTCAAGGGCGACGTCGGCGGCTCGGTCGAGGCCGCGGTCTCCGAGCTCGCCAAGATCCAGCACCCCGAGGTGCGCGTCAACGTGATCCACCAGGGCGTCGGCGGGATCACCGAGGGCGACATCATGCTCGCCGCGACCTCGCAGGCGCTCGTCGTCGGCTTCAACGTGCGGCCGAACGTCGAGGCGCGCCAGCTCGCGGAGCGCGAGGGCGTCGACATCCGCACCTACCGCGTGATCTACCAGCTGACCGAGGACATCGAGCAGGCGCTCGTCGGGATGCTCTCGGCCGTCCAGACCGAGGAGATCACCGGCGAGGCCGAGGTGCGGGCGCTCTTCAAGGTCTCTCGGCTCGGCACGATCGCGGGCTGCATGGTCACGTCCGGGGTCGTCCGCCGGAACAGCCAGGTTCGCGTCGTCCGCGACGGCACCGTGATCTACGACACGACGATCTCCCAGCTGAAGCGGTTCAAGGAGGACGCCCGCGAGGTGGCCGACGGCTTCGAGTGCGGGATCCTGCTCGACGGCTTCAACGACGTCAAGGAAGGCGACGTCCTCGAGGCCTACGAGGTGCGCCAGGTCGAGCGGACGTCGCTCGACGAGGCGCCGACCGCGCCCGCGCCCGCCGCGACGAGCTAGGGCCGCTCCGGCTCCGGAGGGCCGAACGCCTGGTGCGGCGTCCCGAACGCACGGGCGATCGCGGCCGCCCGCCCGTGCACCCCGAGCTTGCGGTACGCGTTCCGGAAGTGCTGTTCGACGGTTCGGGTGCTGAGACCGAGCCGCCAGGCGATCTCTCCTGCCGTGAAGCCGTCCGCGGCGCTCGCCAGCACCTCGAGCTCGCGTGGGGTCAGGCCGTGCGTGTCCGGAGGCGGGGTGGTCGAGAGCACGAGGACACCGGTCTCCGCCTCGCCGCCAACCTGCCGCGCGTACAGCCGCCGCCCATCCCGTTCGACCACGGGGCGCTCGAGTGCAGCCGGGAGAACACCGTCGAGCTCGATCCCGAGGACACGCAGCACGAGCGCGCGC
The DNA here is from genome assembly GCA_963846665.1 of uncultured Gaiellaceae bacterium. Taxonomy (GTDB): domain Bacteria; phylum Actinomycetota; class Thermoleophilia; order Gaiellales; family Gaiellaceae; genus Gaiellasilicea. The sequence continues at coordinate 752,868 of CAWJWW010000002.1, read as the reverse complement.
GCCGCGGGGTTGGCGTCCAGGATCCGGCCCTGTGGGCCGAGGACGACGATGCCGTCCGAGACCTCTTCGGTCGCCTGCTCGAGCGCGTCCAGGCGGAGCCGGGCCCGTTCCCGCTCGCGGACGGCTGCGTGCGCGCGCGCCAGGTACGGGCGGAGCGTGTTCAGCACTGCCCGGTCCCGCTCGGTGAAGTCGCGATCGCCCCGGTTAAAGGCGAGGCCGATCACCGTCGGCTTCGGGGCCGGGAGGGTGACCGCGATCTGATGCTCGACGCCGAGCGGCGCGAAGAACTCCCGGTAGAGCGCGAGCGCGTGGAACGCGCCTGCCTGGAGCAGGTCGGAGATCTTCAGGGCGCGGCCGTCTCCCGTCTCCATGTAGTGCGCGATCAGCGGGTGCTCGTGAGCGTGGCTCTCCCAGGCCCGCTGCAGCTCCGGTGTGAACCACGTCTCCTCCGCACCCGTGAGCACCGCGGTGCTGAGCCCGAACTGGCCGCCGGGCGAGATCTCGTTGTAGGTGATCACGTCGCACGCGACGAGGTGCTTGCTCCCGTCGAGCGCGATCTCGGCGAACTCGCGGGTCCCGGTCGCATGGCTCGCCTCGAGCGCAAGCGTGAGGACGTGCTGCAGCGTGACCCGGCCGACGCGTGGGGCCATCAGAGCCACCTCGGGCCGCGGGCGCGCATGTCCGCCGATCCTGACACACCGGACATACGTAGAACTACGGATAGAGCGCGGCGCCGCCGACCGCGATGATGCTCCGATGCGCCGGCCACCCGCAGTCTCGTCGCGTCGAGCGAGGCTCGGCCGGCTGGTCACCGTGCTCGCTGTCGCCGGGGCTGCCGCTGCGCCCGTCCAGGCCGCTCCTCCGGTCACCCTGCTCGCTCCCGCATCGGGGCCGACCCCCGTCAACGTCGACACCGTCCGGGTCGAGGTCGTCGTCTCGGCGCCGCGCGCCGTGCTCCGGCTCGACGGCCGGGTCGTCGAGCGGGTGACGACCCGCTGCACAGACCACGTCGTGGAGCGGCGGTGGGACGTCGATCCCGGGAGGCATCTGGTGCTCGTCTCCGCGGGAGGCCGCCGGGCGGGGGCTGGGATCGAGGTCGACCGGGAGGCCGCAGCCGCGCCGCGGAACCGTATCGAGGCGGCGGCGACGCCCTCGCCGTTCGAGTGCCTGACCCGGACCGGGCTCACGCTCCAACCCGGCCGAGCGCTCGACCTCCGCCGCGACCGGATCGTGCTCGTGCGAGCAGGGGTCGCTCGTGAGGTGGACGCGAGGACGCTCGGGCTGATCCGGTTGTCGGCACGCGCGTACCGCTTCCGCCGGATCTCCGGAGCCTTCGCGCTCCGGATCGGAGACGACTGGGGCGCCCTCGACGCGCGCGGGCATCGGGCGACCGCCCGCGGCGTTCCGGATCTCGCACACGCGGGCGAGGCCGTGATCGGGCCGGCCGGCGGGGCGATCCGGCTCACGGACGCCGACGGCACCGAGGTGACGCTGACCGTGCCGCGGGACGCGCTTGCGCGCGTCACGCGGATCAGGGTCGTGCCCCTCGCCGGAGCGGTCGCGGGCAGCCGCTCGGCCCGCAGCGGCCTCCGGTTCGAGCCCGACGGGCTCGTTTTCGCGCGGCCCGCGACCCTCACGCTCCGCTACGGGGGGACAGGGGCGCGCGTGCTCGCGGGCGACCGGATCAGTCTCGTCACCTCGCCGCTCACCGGGCTGCCGCTGCCGGGCTCCGCCGACCCGGCGCGCGGCACCGTGACCGCGCTGCTCCCGCACTTCTCCGAGACGGCCGCCGGCCTCGACCCGGCGATCTACACCGACCTGCAGGCCTGGGCGGACGCGATCCTAAGCTCCGCCGAGCGGCCGACGCTCGCCGAGGTGACGAGCCTGCTCGAGCTGCTGGAGCTGCAGCAACGGACGGGGTGCTCGGAGCGCTGCCTCGACCCGGAGACCGTGCGGGCGAAGGCCGGCTCGATCGTCGCCGCGCTCGACCGCGAGGCCTGCGCGTTCGACGTCGCGGATCCAAGCGACCTCGCGCTGCAGCGGTGGCTCGCGCTGGCGACCGTGGCGCAGGCGGCGGGCGCCGACGCCGATGCGGCGCTGGCCTGCGCCGCAGGCGTCCTGCGCGCACTCATCCTCGACGCCGAGGACGACCTCTTCCGGACGGTCGAGCTCGCGCGTCGGGCCCAGCTGCTCGGGCTCGACGACCTCCAGGAGCTCGCCCTCGAGCGCGTGGACGGCGCGCTCCACTCCGACATCGTCGACCGGACCGGAGGCTGCGCCGCCGATCCCGTCGTCGCCCGCGAGCGGCTCGCCGAGACGCGGGAGCTGGCCCTCGACCTCGGCCGCTCGGCGCTCGCGCGCGAGGCGGACGCGGCGGCCGCGACGTGCGTGCGGGTGGTCGCGCAGCCTCAGCCGCCCGCGACGCGGCCGCCCGTCGTCCTCGCGACGGGCTGTGAAGCCGACGTCGCGGCCCCGACCGACGCGGCCGTCGATCGCTGGCGGGCGGTCGAGACGGCGGCACCTGGGGCGGACGTGAGCGCGGTTCGGGCCTGCATCACGTCGCTCTTCGCCGCGCTCGTCGACGAGGCCGGCGCCGCCGCGGGCTCGAGCGCGTCCGACGCCCAGCTCCAGCGACTCGTCGACCTCTCCGCGCGGGCGCTCCTGTACGGCTATCCCGCCGCGTCGACGGACGCTCTGGGCGAGCTGGCGAACAGCCTTCGCCGCCTGCTCGCCGCGGCGTCCGCCACCTGCTCCAGCGACCCATCGGCCTCGCGGGCCACGATCGACCGGGTTCTCTCCTGGGCGCCGCAGGCTGCAGCGGTCGACTCGACGCTCACGGCCGACGCCACCGCGGCCCGCTCCGGCTGCTCGGTCGCGCTCCGCCTGACGGCGTCGATCCGCTCCCTCTTCTCGGTCACGTGCAACTGCTTTCCCGGCGGCACGGAGCCGTCGACCGAGTTCAGGCGGGACGACGTGACCGCTCCGACGGCGCCGCCGGTCTCCGGCTCGGCGGTCACGGTTGGCGGGACGACGGGCAGCTACTCGATCAGCCAGCCGGCCCCTGACAGGGTCGTCCTCGCCGTGGCGCTCACGCAGGCGGCGAACAAGTCGTTCCTGCTGCGCGGAACGATCGAGGTCACCCCGGAGTCCGGCGGGACCCTGCTGGTCGCGTTCCGGGATGCCTGGAGCGATCGCATGCCCGGGGTCGGCGTGATGATCAACCGGTGGTTCGACGACGACCTCGGCACGAGCCGGGTCGCGGGCGAGCTCGACCCCCGTGGCTACGGGTTCGCCGCCGGGCCGGCCGAGTCGTCGCTCGACGCCGCGTTCACCGTGGTCGCGGGCCAGGCGAAGCGGATCTCGTTCACGATCGCGGCCCAGGATCCGGCCACGCTGAGCGCCGAGGGGACCGTGCTCACGCTGACGCTCCTGCCCTAACGGGACGCCGGGCCTGCAGGCTCGGTCAGCGCTCCGTGCGGGGTGCCGAAGAGACGCGCGACGGCGGCCGCCCGGCCGTGGACGTCGAGCTTGCGGTAGCTGTTCTGGAGGTGCCGCTCGACCGTCCGCTCGCTGATCCGGAGGCGAGCCGCGATCTGCCCGGCGGTCAGGCCGTCCGCTGCGCTCGCGAGCACCTCGAGCTCGCGCGGCGTCAGCCCGTGAGCGTCCTGGGGCGGTGCGGTGGAGAGGACGAGCACCCCCGTCTCGGCTGTGCCCCCGACCGCGCGGATGTGGAGCCGGCGGCCGTCCTGCTCCACGAATGAGCCGTCGAGCTCCGGCGGGAGCCGATCGCCGAACTCGACGCCGAGGAATGCGCGGACGAGGGCAATCACCGTCAGCGGCGCGAGGTTCCTGCCGGGCAGCACCGTCGCGGGCGTCCGCTCCGGCCGGACGCGCACCACGATCGTCGCGGTCGCCCCGGCGGGGCGGAGCGCCTTCGCCCTCCGGGTGACGACCCCGCACGGCACCCTGAGGGTCGTGGGCGGCGCCACGCCGCTGACGATCCGCTTCTAGCGCGAGACGCGGCGCCGCTCCCCGCCGGGGCGGCGCCGCGTACGCTCCCTCCGTGAGCACCGGCTGGGTCGGGATCCTCTCCGTGGAGCTCCACTTCCCGGAGGCGCACTCGCTGAAGGAGAAGCGGATGCACGTCCGCTCCGCGAAGGCCCAGCTCCAGAACCGCTTCGGGGCCGCCGTCGCCGAGGTCGACCACCACGACGTCTGGCAGCGGGCGCGCCTCACCGCCGCCGTCGTCACGCGCGAGGCGGGTGAGGCCGAGCGGCTACTCGCCGACGCCGAGCGCTACCTCTCCTCCCGCGAGTGGGAGCTCGGGCCGGTGACGCGGGAGCTCGTCAGCCTCGACGACGAGTGAGGCCGACGCGGGGGAGGCTCGCTACGGTGCAGGGATGAGCAACCGGATGCGACGCGTGAACGAGGCGGTGCGCCAGGTGCTCTCGGAGTCGCTGCCCGAGCTGAAGGACCCCCGGATCGGCTTCGTGACCGTCACCGGCGTCGTCACGACGCCGGACCTCCGCTACGCGACCGTCTACGTCAGCGTGCTCGGCAACGAGGTGAAGCAGCGCAAGACGCTCGCCGGCCTCGAGGCCGCCCACGGGGTGCTCCAGGGGCGGATCTCCAGCGAGCTCCGGCTCAAGCGCACTCCGCTCCTGACGTTCGAATACGATCCGACGGTCGAGCAGGGGGTGCGGATGTCCGCGCTGATCGACGAGCTCGCGCCGACCGCCGATGGAGACGACGACACTGACTGACCTTGCCGCGGTCGCCGACGCGATCCGGCAGCACGACCGCTTTCTCGTCACCACGCACGAGAACCCGGACGGGGACGCGCTCGGCTCCCTCCTGGCGGCGCACCTCGCGCTCCAGGGGCTCGGCAAGGACACGCTGATGTACCTCGGCGGCACGACTCCGCTGCCCGGCGAGTACGGCTTCCTCCCGCTCGACGGGCTGCTCCGGGAGCTGCCGGCGGACACGGGCGAGCGCGTCCTGCTCGCGGTCGACTGCGCGAACGAGTCCCGCTTCGCCGACGCGGAGGTGCTGAGCCGCGCCGCCTCGGTGCTCGACGTCGACCATCACCACGACAACTCACGCTTCGGCGCCGTCAACCTCGTCGACGCCGCCGCGTCCTCGACCGGGGAGGTGCTCCGCGACGTCTTCCGCGAGCTCGGGGTCGAGCTGACGCCCGCCCTCGCCGAGCCTCTCTACGTGGCCCTCGTCACCGACACGGGCCGGTTCCAGTACTCGAACACGACCCCGAAGGCGCTTCGGCTCGCCGCCGAGCTCGTCGAGGCCGGCGCAGACCTGCACGGCGTCTTCCAGAGCGTCTACGAGACCGTCCAGTTCGCGAAGCTGAAGCTGCTCGCCCGTGCGCTCGAGCGCGCCGAGCTCCACGCCGGCGGCGCGATCGTGATCTCGTACCTGCGCCGCGACGACTTCGCCGAGGTGGGAGCCGAGGAGCCGTACTCGGAGGGGATCATCGACTCGCTGCGCGCCGTCGAGGGGGCGGAACTGGCCGCGCTGATCCGCGAGCCGCGGTCGGGGACGCCGGCCCGGCGGATCTCGCTCCGCGCCTCCCACGACGAGCTCGACGTCTCCGCGATCGCCCGCTCCTTCGGCGGCGGCGGCCACCCGCAGGCGGCCGGCTTCTCGAGCGACGAGCCGATCGAGGTCGTGGCCGAGCAGATCGTCGCCGCCTTCACCGCCGCCCGCGCCTGATGCCGCCCAAGGGCCTCGAGCCGGCGGGGATCATCCTGGTGGACAAGCCCGCAGGCCCGTCGTCGTTCGGGGTCGTCAGCCGCGTCCGCCGCCGCACCGGGACGAAGATGGGGCATGCGGGCACGCTGGATCCCTTCGCGACCGGCCTGCTCGTCCTCCTCTCCGGGCGCGCGACGAAGCTCGCTCCGGCGTTCGTCGGCCTGGACAAGCGCTACGTGACCGAGATCGACCTCACCGCGACGACCACGACCGGAGACCCCGAGGGCGAGGTCGTCGAGCAGCACGAGCCGCTGGCAGGGGAGGAGCTCGCGGCGCGGCTCGACGAGCTCCGCGGCACGATCGAGCTGCCGATCCCCGCGGCCTCGGCGGTCAAGATCGACGGCGAGCGTGCCTACCGCCTGCACCGGCGCGGCGTCGTGGTCGAGATGCCGGTTCGCCGGTCGCAGGTGCACTCGCTCGAGGTGGCGGGAATGGGGGAGGGCACCGTCACCCTGGAGCTCCACGTCGGCTCGGGCACGTACGTCCGCTCGATCGCGGAGGCGCTCGGCGGGCACTGCCGGACGCTCCGGCGGACGGCCGTCGGCCCGTTCGGTGTCGAGGAGGCCGACGAGGAGCGCGTGATTCCCTCCGACGAGGCGCTGGCACGGCTCGGATGAGCGCGGTCGCGATCGGCACGTTCGACGGCGTCCACGTCGGCCACCGCCGCGTGATCCAGGCGGCGCTCGACCTCGGCGGCCCCGTGCGGGTCGTCACCTTCGACCCTCACCCGAGGGCGGTCGTCCTGGGGCACCAGGTCGAGCTGATCTCGACGATCGAGCGCCGCGTCGAGCTGCTGCGCGGCCTGGGAGTGGGCGAGGTGGACGTCGTCCCGTTCACGCAGGAGGTGGCGGGGCTGGCGCCCGAGGAGTTCGCCGCGCGCCACCTCGCCGGTGCGGATGTCGTGGTCGCGGGCGAGGACTTCCAGTTCGGCCGGCGGCGATCCGGCGACCTCGCGCTCCTGGCATCGCTCGGCTACGGCATCGTCGCCGTGCCGCTCGTCGAGGGCGTCTCGTCCACGGAGGTGCGCCGGCTCGCCCACGAGGGCGACATGGCAGGAGCGGGGCGCCTGCTCGGGCGGCCCCTCGAGCTGGACGGCGTCGTCGTCCCCGGCGACCAGCGCGGAGGGACGCTCGGGTACCCGACGGCGAACCTCGCCGTCGAGCCGACCCAGCTCGTCCCCCTGCACGGCATCTACGCCGGGGCGGTCGGCGAGCACCGCGCTGCGATCTCGATCGGCACGAACCCGCACTACGGCGGCAGCGAGCGTCGGATCGAGCCCTATCTCCTCGACTTCGAGGGTGACCTCTACGGGAAGCGGCTCGTCGTCGAGCTCTGGGAGCGGCTCCGGGACGAGGCGGTGTTCGAGAGCGAGGAGGCGCTCGTGGAGCAGATCGGGCGCGACGTCGAGCGGGCCCGGGGCGCGATCAGACCCGGCTGACCCGAAGAAACGCCTGCACGGCGCAAGTTTCGCCTCCGAGGGGCATCTTCGTGGGTATGGAACGGGGGCACTCCGACGACGTCCGCTGTCTCGACTGCGCGACGGTCTACACGAAGCCGGTAGGTGGCGGCACGATCGCGCGCAACCCGGGCTGTCCCACCTGCGGCTACGTCGGCTGGGTCCCGCTGCCGGTCAGCGTGGCGTCGCGGCCAGACCGCTCCGGCGCGGATCGGCTGCTCCGCCGCGTCGCGACACCAGGCTGACGCCCCCGAAGTAGTGGTGCTGCTCCGGCCAGCGGCGCACGGTGCGGCCCGCCGACTCGAGCCGGGTGAGCGCCCTCTCCGGCACGCCTGGCTCTGCATGCACCAGCTCGCCGACGGGATGGAAGCGCGGCCGCGCGACCGCCTCGACCGGGTCGAGGCCCTCGTCGAGCACGGCTGCGGCCACGCCGACCAGCGCCGTCCGGAGCCGCGTGCCCCCGGCGGCGCCGATCGCGAGCGCGAGCCCTTCGTGGTCGAACGCAAGGCTCGGGGCCATCATGCTCCCCATCCGCTCGCCCGGCGCGAGCGGGTCGCGGACGAGATCGGTCTCGCCGAGCATGCTGTTGGGCTGGAGGTCGAGCCCGGGGAGGAAGTCGCCTGTGCCGAGCCCGAGGCTCGTCGTCAGCACGCAGGCGTTGCCGTCCCCGTCGACGACGACGAGGTTCGTCGTGTGCCCGTCCGGGCCCGTCCCCTCGAGCGCCGCGAGCAGCGCGAGCACCCGCTCGTCCTCCGGGAGGCCGGCAAGCCGCGGGAGCCGGCCGAGCGTCTCGGGGACGCCCGAGAGCCCGTCGCGGGTCAGAAAGCGGGTGCCCGCGTAGGACAGCTCGACCGGAACGTGCCAGTGCGGCTCGTAGGCGCGAAGGTCGGCGGCGGTGACGGGGATCCCCTCGACGGCCAGCAGCACCTCGGCGATCGACCCGTCGTAGGCGCTCCGGGCCCCTTCGTCGGCGAGCAGCTCGAGCGCGCGGACGAGGCCCGGCTGGACGAGGTCGTCCCCCGTCGCGAGCACCGGGCCGGCGGGGGCGTAGATCCGGCGGCCCGCCTCCTGGAGCGTGTAGACGGGCGCGAGCATGGCGAGGCAGGCCGCGTGCCCGGCCGGCAGCGGCACCGGGCCGCGGGCGAGCTCGAGCGCAGGTGCGACGAGCTCGGCCCAGGAGAGGCGGCCGTAGCGCTCCCAGAGCGCACCCAGCCCCGCCGGGACGCCGGGAACGCCGCAGGTTCCCGGCCCGACCGCGTAGTGGACGGGCTGCTCCCCGAAGCCGACGTGCAGCTCGACCGGCGCGGCGCCCTCGCCCGTGGGGACGGCGACGAAGCAGTCGAGGTTGACGGCCTCGCGACCGTCCCAGTAGATCGCGTGGCCGCCGCCGAGCAGGCCCGTCATCACGGTCTCGGCCACGCAGGAGGCCAGGCAGGCGGCGACGGCCGCGTCGGCCGCGCTGCCGCCGGCCTCGAGGATCTCGATCCCGGCCCTGGTCGTGGCGGGATGACCGGCTGCGACCGCTGGTTCCAGCATCGTTGCTAGCCTACGCACGACCGAGATCTCGGCCGGCCGTGACTTCCTTCACGCCGCGCGGGGGCTCCGGAGAACCCAAGCAGAAGGAGGCCACATGGCCCTCACCAAGGAAGTCAAGCAGGAGCTGATCGATCAGCACGGCCGGAATGGCACCGACACGGGCTCGCCCGAGGTGCAGATCGCGATGCTGACGAGGCGGATCAACGACCTCACCGAGCATCTCCGGACGCACGGGAAGGACCACTACTCGCGGCGCGGGCTGCTCAAGCTCGTCGGCCGCCGGCGGCGGTTCCTCAACTACCTGCAGAAGCACGACCTCGAGGGCTATCGCGCCCTCATCAAGGAGCTCGGCCTGAGGCGGTAAGCCTCGGGCGCCAGCTCTCCCCGGGAGGGTGGAAGCTTGGACGAGCCCCGCGGCGCCGCGGAGCTGATCCAAACTTCCACTCTCCACCAAGCAAAGTGGAGGCAAGGATATGAGTACGGTTATGGGGCAGACAGCCTCGGTGTCCGTCGAGATCGGCGGCAAGGAAATGGTCTTCGAGACCGGCAAGCTCGCCAAGCAGGCGGACGGCGCCGTGGTGATGCGGTCGGGCGACACGATGGTGCTCGCGACCGCGGTGGGACGGACGGAGGCCCGCGAGGGCGCCGACTTCTTCCCGCTCACGATCGACGTCGAGGAGCGGGCCTACGCGGCCGGCAAGATCCCCGGCGGGTTCTTCAAGCGGGAGGGGCGCGCCACCGAGCGCGCGACGCTCACCGCCCGGATGATCGACCGCCCGATCCGGCCGCTCTGGCCGAAGGGCTTCCGCAACGAGGTTCAGGTGATCTGCACCGTCCTCTCCGCGGACATGGTGATCCCGCACGACATCCTGTGCATCAACGGCGCCTCGGCGGCGCTGATGCTCTCGCCGATGCCGTTCTTCGGCCCGGTGGGCGCCGTGCGCGTCGGCCGGATCGACGGTGAGTGGGTCTTCAACCCGACCCATCAGCAGAACTTCGAGGAGTCGTCGCTCGACCTGATCGTGGTCGGCACCAAGGACGGCCTGACGATGGTCGAGGCCGGAGCCGACGAGGTTGCCGACGAGCTCCTGCTCGAGGCGCTCGAGCTGGCGCACACGGAGATCCGCAAGCTCTGCGAGGCGCAGGAGGATCTCCGCCGCCAGGCAGGCAAGGCGAAGTGGCTCGACTCCGACGTCACCGCCGAGATCGAGGCCTCGCACGGCCACACGATCTGGGAGCGGCTCCAGAAGGACGGCCTCCGCGAGGGTGCCGCCGTCACCGACGAGCTCCTGACCGAGATCGCAGGCGCGACCTCGATGGACTCGACCGAGTCGGACGTCGAGCGCCAGATGCAGGTCCGCGCGAGCCTTGCGACGCTGCTCGAGAAGCAGCGCCTCGTGGCCGTCGAAGGGCCTGTGCGCGAGCAGTTCGAGAACGACCTCCGGGCGCTCACGGACGCCGAGCAGGACTCGAAGGAGCTCAAGTCGGCCAAGCGCTCGCTGCTCTTCGAGCGGATCGTCGACACCGTCGAGCTGCCCTTCCCGGTCGGCCCGGCCACCGTCGACGGCGACGGCCCCCAGGTCAAGGACAGCCTGACCAAGGGCTACGTCAAGAAGGCCGCCGAGGCCGTCTACAAGGATCTCGTGCGGAAGAAGATCGCCGTGGACAAGCGGCGGCCGGACGGCCGTGGCACCGAGGAGATCCGCGGGATCGAGTGCGAGGTCACCGTCAGCCCCCGGGCGCACGGCTCCGGGCTCTTCCAGCGCGGCCAGACGCAGGTGCTGAGCCTGCTGACCCTCGGCACCGCCAAGGAGGGCCAGCGGATCGACGACCTCTCGCTCGAGACGGATCGCCGCTTCATGCACCACTACAACTTCCCGCCCTACTCGGTCGGGGAGACGGGCTTCATGCGCGGCCCGAAGCGGCGTGACATCGGTCACGGCGCCCTGGCGCAGCGTGCCCTCGAGGCGATCCTGCCCGAGGTCGAGGACTTCCCGTACACGATCCGGATCGTCTCGGAGACGCTCGAGTCGAACGGCTCCTCGTCGATGGGCTCGGTCTGCGGGTCGACCCTCGCGCTGATGGACGCCGGCGTGCCGATCAAGGCGCCGGTCTCCGGGATCGCGATGGGCCTCGTCAAGGAGGGCGACGACTACGTCATCCTCACCGACATCCAGGGCGCGGAGGACCACCTGGGCGACATGGACTTCAAGGTCGCCGGCACCCGGGACGGGATCACCGCGCTCCAGATGGACATCAAGATCACCGGCGTCACGCAGGAGATCATGCGGAACGCGCTCGAGCAGGCCAAGCGGGCCCGGAACTCGATCCTCGACAGCATGCTCGAGGCGATTCCGGAGTCGCCGGACCAGCTCGCCGAGCACGCGCCGCGGATCTCGTCCGTCCAGATCAACCCCGACTTCATCGGGATGGTGATCGGCAAGGGCGGCGAGACGATCCGCTCGCTCGAGTCCGACTACGACGTCCAGATCGACATCGAGGAGGACGGGACGATCCTCGTCTACGCGACCGAGGGCACCAAGGGCGACGCGGCGATCGCAGCGATCACCGCGCTGACCAAGGAGGCCGAGGTGGGCGACACGTTCACCGGCAAGGTCGTGAAGACGACGCAGTTCGGCGCCTTCGTCGAGCTGAAGAAGGGCACCGACGGCCTGCTCCACGTCTCGAACGTGGGCCCGGGCCGGGTCGCGCACATCGAGGACGTGATGGCGCGCGGCGATGTCGTCGACGTCGTCGTGCAGGAGGTGGACAAGGCGCGGGGCCGGATCGGCCTCAAGCTCGTCCACAAGCACGAGGACGGGCGGCTCGTCGAGCCGGAGGAGCTGATCGAGCGGGCGAAGAACGCGCCGCCGCGGCCCCCCGAGGAGGAGCGCCCGCGCCGCGACGGCCGGAGCGGTGGCGGCGGCAGCCGCGGCCCGCGTCGCGACCGCGACTAGCCCGACCGCGACACCGGAGTGACCCGAGGGGGCGGCTCGTGCCGCTCCCTCGGCGTTCCGGGGTCAGTCGGCGGGGACGGCGAAGCCGAGCGTGAGCATCTGCCGGAGGAGGGCTGCGCCGGCGCTGCGTACCTCGGCGCGGTCGGCACCGAGGGCGTCCGCCGCCTCCGCCAGTGACACTTCCAGCGGCCGGGCCGGGTCGAGGCCGAGCACGACCCGGGCCGCGTTCTCGTCCAGGCCGGCGGTGAAGCCAAGCCCGCCCTGCAATCGGAGCTCGGCCTCGCGCAGCACCCAGGCCCCGTTCTCCGGGCCGAGCCGCTGCTCGAGGACGACGTTGTCGGCGACCCGGAGCCGACACCCGAGCAGGGCCTCGTCGTCGGTGAGAGGCTCGAGGAAGTCCTGCGCGGCGATCATCCGCTCGAGTGCGGCGGAGGAAGGGCCGAACGTGCCGAGCGGAAGTGGCGTCGAGCGAACCCAGTTCGAGGCGGCCGAGCGCTTCCGGAGCAGGAGCGCGCCGTACGCGATCGACTCGATCCCCTCGCTCCGGAAGTAGTCGACCCACCGGTCGATCCGCTCGCCGCGCTCCTCCAGGCCCCCGACGGTGCGATTCCAGTTCGCAGCCGCGGAGAGCGCGTCGTCGCTGCCCGTGTGGAGGATCCAGGCGTCGCACCCCGACCCGTCGAGCCACTCGCGCGGCCGCGCGTCCGGGCCGCCTCCCCCGTCGATCCAGCTGACCATGATCGTCGCCAGGCCGCCCTCCTCGAGGAAGCCCGGCAGCGCCCGGACGAGCTGCTCGCTGACCCGGTCGCGGCCGAGGCCGCTGTCCCGGAACGTCAGGCTCGACTCGGGTGAGATCACGTACGGGGGGTTCGCCACGATCAGGTCGAAGCGCTCGCCCTCGACCGGCTCGAGGAAGCTGCCTTCGCGGAGCTCGACTCCGGCGGCGCCGTTCAGGGCGACGTTGAAGCGGGCGAAGGCGAGCGCCCGCGGGTTGACGTCGGTCGCGACGACCGTGTCGGCATGCCGGGCCGCGAGCAGGGCCTGGATCCCGTTGCCGGTGCCGACGTCGAGCGCGCGGCCGACCCGCCGCCTGACGGTCAGGTTCGCGAGCGTGTTCGACGGGCGCTGGACGCCGGGCACGTGGGCGCCGCCCGCCTCGGTCTCCGGGAGGTCGGACGCGATCACGAGGTCGTCGTGGGGGAGCACCTTGACGGCGGCGACGATCCGGTCGCCGACACGGCGGACGAGCCCGAGCCGTTCGAGCCCCGCTGCGCCGAACGGGCGACAGCAGCCGGTCGGCCGCCCGCTGCGTCCTCGCTGGCGACGAGGACGAAGAGCCGGATCAGGCTCGCGAGCGCGCTCTCGTCTCCCTCGAGCCGGCGCAGGTGCGCCGGGAAGTCGCCCGTGCGCGAGAGGACGTCCTCGGCCGTGCCGAGCCGTTCCTGGACGAGTCGGCCCGTGTAGCCCGCGTTCTGGAGGAGCCCGCGCAGCAGCGCGAGCTCCTCCGGTGCCCCGGTCGGTGGGGCCGGAACCGGGGTCAGCCGCCCTCGTTCTTCTTGAGATCCCATCCGGCCGTCGTCTCGGCTCCGACGCCGCCCTTCTGGTTGACCTGCTTGTACGACACCTCGATCTTGGAGAAGTTGAGGCTGAACGAGTCGAGCGGCCCTGCATCGCTGCTCGCGCCCTCCTGGTAGCTCGTGACCAGCAGGTCGTAGAGCTTGTAGACGAGGTAGTCGTTCGGGTCGCCCCCTGCCTGGCGAACGCTCAAGCGTCGCGTCGGCGAGGTGCTGGCCGCTCGCGCAGGCGACCCACAGCTTCGGAGACGCCTTGCTCACCGGCACAGCGAACGAGAAGTCCTGGAAGTCGGCCTTCCCGGACCCGCCGCCCCCGCCGGAAGCGGCGCCGCCGAACTGGCTCACGCCCCAGCTGAACGAGAGGACGTCGATCTCGTCTTTGTGCTTCTGGTCCACGGACTCGCCCGGGATCTCGGCGATCTTCAGGAACATGTCCACTGCCATTGCTCAGGCCTCCCAAGCGATCGAGGTTCAGGTTGAACTCGGCCGTGCCGTCGCCGCCCAGCTCGCGGGGCGACTGCCGCGCCGTGTAGGTGCCCGAGGCACCGGAGTACCGGCCGGTGCCACCCACGATCGCGTAGGTGCCCCGGCCGAGCGCGCTTCCTCCGAGCCCGAGGATCGTTCCCTCGGTCAAGCTCGAATGTGTGCAGATGGAACGTCGAGAGCCCCGGCAGCGCCGCGGCGTGGAACTGGCCGAGCTCTCGTCCGCGGGCATCGACGATCCGGCCGGTCGGCACGGCCTGGACGGCTCGCGTCCGGGAGCTTCCCGTGTCTCCGCACCGGGGCGACTCAGCCGCCAGTCGCGGCCGCCGAGAGTCAGCTGCTCGGCCCGCTGCCGCGGCAGCGGCACGGCCGCGGCCGTCGTGGGCGGGTTGCCTGCGGTCGCCCGGCCGGCCGCGCCGACGCCGAGCGCGGCGCCCGCGAGGAGCGCTGCTCGCTTGAGCAGGGTGCCCCGCGTCGTGTTGGACGGCATCTTGCTCACCTGGCTCACCTCCCGTAATAGGGGTTGGGGGAGCTGCCGGTGCCGCGCAGGTCGACGTAGACCGTCCCGCTGGGCCCTCGCAGGTACACGCCGCGGTTCGTGATCTCGACCGAGAACCTGCCGTTGGGGCTCGAGAGCCCGGCTGCGCTCCCGGGTGGCCCCTGGGGGCCTGTGGCGCCGGTGTCGCCCTTCTCGCCCTGTGGGCCGACGGGCCCGACGACGTTCCAGTCGACCGCGACCTCGTTCTTCTTGCACTCCGCCTTCTTGCGGCCGATCCCGGCCAGGTAGAGGTCGCCGTTCGACTTGACGCAGCCGTAGAGCACGCTCGGTGCGGGCGCGGTCGAGCCGGGCGTAGGCCGACGTGCCCGCGAAGACGATCGTCGCGCAGGCTGCGCCGAACACGAACACCAACGATCTGCGATGCACGATTCCCCTCATCTCCCACTCCTTGTGAGATCGCTAGCCGGAAATAGACTCCTCGCCGAGCGGGAAGTCAAGGGCGGGCGGGAGCGACAGTAGGATCGTCTCGTGCAACAGCACTACGACCTCTCGAAGCTCCGCACCGGCGAGCGCGTGATCAGCGAGCACGTGCCCGGCGTCCGGTCCGTCTCGCTCGGCTTCTGGATCGGCGCGGGCTCGCGCGACGAGACCGAGGCCCGCGCCGGCGTCTCCCACTTCATCGAGCACCTGCTCTTCAAGGGCACCGCCACCCACACCGCCCAGGAGATCGCCGAGATCTTCGACGGGCTGGGCGGCGAGCTGAACGCGGCCACGTCGCGCGAGACGACGATCGTCTACGCGCGGGTGCCGGACGACCGGCTCGAGGCTGCGCTCGACGTGATCGTCGGGATGGTCTACGCGCCCGCGTTCGTCGAGGTCGACGCCGAGCGGGAGGTCGTGCTGGAGGAGATCGCGATGGTGGAGGACAACCCGCAGGACCTCGTCCACGACGTCGTCGCAGAGGCGGTGTTCGGCCCGCATCCGCTCGGGCGCCCCGTGATCGGACGGGCCGAGGTGATCGCCAGCGTGGGGGAGCGGGCGCTCGCGACGTACCACCGGAACGCCTACACCGCGAAGAACATCGCCGTCGCCGCGGCGGGGAACCTCGAGCACGACCGCCTCGTCGGCCTGCTCGCCGAGCGGATCCCCAAGACGGCGCCCGCCGACCCGCGCCCGCGCAAGCCGCTCGGCCGGGAGCGCGCCCCGGGCCTGCGCTTCCTCCGCAAGAAGACCGAGCAGTACCACGTCTGCCTCGGCGGCCGCGGCGTCTCGCGCACGGACGACCGGCGCTTCGCCGCCTCGCTGCTCGACGCGATCCTCGGCGGCTCCGCCTCCTCGCGACTCTTCCAGGAGATCCGCGAGAAGCGCGGGATGGCGTACTCCGTCTACTCCTACGGGTCCCAGTACTCGGACGCGGGCCAGATCGGCCTCTACCTCGGCACGCGAGCCGAGAACCTGACCGAGTGCATGACGATCGCGGCCCGCGAGCTCGCCGACGTCGCTGCGGGCAACGTGCGTCCGGGCGAGCTCGAGCGCGCCAAGGAGAACCTGAAGGGACGGATGCTGCTCTCGATGGAGTCGACGTCGAACCGGATGAGCCGGCTCGGCAAGTCGCTCTCGACCGGCACCGAGCTCCTGACCCTGGAGGAGACGATCGCGCGCGTGGACGCCGTCGACACCGAGGACGTCGCCGCGCTCGCCGCCGAGCTGCTCCGGCCGGAGAGCCTCTCCGCCGCCGGGATCGGCCCGAGCGAGTCGCGCTTCCGGGCGGCGGTGAAGCGGCTCAACCCCGACCTCGCCGCCGCATGAACGTCCTCCTGCTCGGCCGGCGGGGCAAGGTGGGGACGGCGATCGCGCCCGTGCTCGAGGCTGCCGGGCACGTCCTCGTCGAGAGCAGCGGCGAGGCGGACGCCGCCGTCGACTTCACGCGTCCCGACGCCGTCGAGGAGAACGTCCGCCTCTGTCTCGAGGACGGCGTCCCGGTGGTGATCGGCACGACGGGGTTCGACGAGGCTCGCGTCGCCGCGCTCGCTCGCACCCACGAGCTGCCGGTGTTCTTCGCCCCGAACTTCGCGCTCGGCGCCGTCCTGATGCTCCGCTTCGCGGGAGAGGCGGCGGCACACATGGCGACCAGGCCGAGATCGTCGAGCTCCACGCCGACACGAAGCTCGACGCCCCGTCCGGGACGGCGAAGGCGACCGCGGCGCTGATCGGGCCGGGCACGCCGATCCACTCGATCCGCCTGCCGGGGCTCGTCGCGCACCAGGAGGTGATCTTCGGCGGCCAGGGCGAGACGCTGACGATCCGCCACGACACGACCTCGCGGGACGCGTTCGCCCCCGGCGTCCTGCTCGCCCTGGAGCGGCTTCGCGCGCTCCCGCCCGGACTGACCGTCGGGCTCGAGACCCTGCTCCGCTAGTACGATCCCTCGATGGCCCCGGCACTCGGACACGTCCTCACCGCGATCGTGACGCCCTTCACGGCGGACGGCGCGGTCGACCTCGACGCGTTCCGCCGGCTCGCGCGGCACCTCGTCGAGAACGGCTCCGACGGCCTCGCCGTCACCGGAACGACGGGCGAGTCGCCGACGCTCTCGGACGGGGAGCGGCTGGCGCTCTACGCCGCCGCCGTCGAGGAGGTCGGCGACCGCGCCACCGTCATTGCCGGCACCGGCACGAATGCGACCGCCCACTCCGTCCACCTGACCGAGCAGGCGCACGAGCTCGGCGTCGACGGGTTCCTCGTCGTCACGCCCTACTACAGCAAGCCGCCGGTGCGAGGGATCGTCGCCCATTACGAGGCGATCGCAGCCGTCACGGACAAGCCCGTCGTCGTCTACAACATTCCGGGCCGGTCGGTGCTGAACCTCGAGCCCGCGACGATCGCCCTCCTCGCGAAGATCCCGAACGTGACCGCGGTCAAGCAGGCCTGGAGCGACCTCGACGAGGCGCGCGCGATCGTCGAGCTCGGCCTCGACCTCTACGCGGGCGACGACGACCTGGTCGTCCCGTTCCTGGAGCTCGGCGGCGTCGGCGGGGTCTGCGTCCACACGCACGTCGTCGGGCCGCAGGTCGCGGAGATCGTCCGGCTCTGGGGCGCGGGCGAGCACGACGCGGCCCGCGCGCTCGACCGCGAGATCCGCCCCTCGATCGACCTCCTCCGGATCGCGCCGAACCCGATCCCGATCAAGGCCGCGCTGACGCTGCTCGGCCACGAGGTGGGCGGCCACCGGCTCCCGCTCGTCGCCGCGAGCCAGGACGAGCTCGACCGGGTGCGCGAATGCCTCGCCGCCCTCGGTCTCCTCGAAGCCGCAGCGGCCTAGGCGCGGCCCTACACTGCCCTGATGGACGCAACGCTCCGCATCGTGCCCCTGGGCGGCCTCGGCGAGGTCGGCAAGAACATGACCGTCTACGAGCTCGGCGACGAGATCATCGTCGTCGACGCCGGGCTGGCGTTCCCGCGCGACGAGCATCTCGGAGTCGACCTCGTCCTCCCGGACATCTCGTACCTGCGCGACCGCCGGGTCGCCGCCGTCGTGCTGACGCACGCGCACGAGGACCATGTCGGCGGGCTGCCGTACCTCCTGCGCCAGGTCGACTGCGACCAGGTGATCGGGACGAAGCTGACGCTCGGCCTGATCAAGTCGAAGCTGGACGAGCACGGCCTGACCTCCGCGACGACGCTGCAGGAAGTCGAGCCGAACCGGGAGATCCGGGTCGGCTCCTTCCACCTCGACTTCGTCCGCGTCGCCCACTCGATTCCCGACGCAGTCGCGATCGTGCTGCGGACGCCCGCGGGCCGGGTCGTCCACACCGGCGACTGGAAGCTCGACCACACCCCGGTCGACGGCCAGAAGACCGACGTCGGCCGGCTCGCCGCGCTCGGCAACGAGGGCGTCGACCTCCTCCTCGGCGACTCGACGAACGCCGAGCGCCCCGGAATGACCGGCTCCGAGCGGCTCGTCGGCGAAGCGTTCCGGCAGCTGATCCCCGTCCGGAAGGGCCGGATCCTGATCGCCTCGTTCGCCTCGAACATCCACCGGATGCAGCAGGCGATCGAGGTGGCGAAGATGACGAACCGGAAGGTGGCGATCGTCGGCCGCTCGATGAAGAAGAACCTGAACATCGCGCGCCAGCTCGGCTACCTGGACGTTGCCGACGACATGCTCGTCAAGCCCCAGGACGCGATGTCGCTTCCGCCCGGCGACGTGATGATCCTCTGTACCGGCAGCCAGGGCGAGCCGATGTCCGCGCTGACTCGGATCGCCTTCGGCGACCACCCGACGATCGGCGTCGAGCGCGGCGACACCGTGATCCTCTCGGCGCGCCCGGTTCCCGGGAACGAGCTGCGCGTCCACGACTCGATCAACCGGCTCGCCCAGGCGGGTGCCGAGGTCCTGCACGAGGAGGTCGCCGCGGTGCACGTCTCCGGCCACGCGAACTCGGAGGAGCTGCGGACGATGCTTGCGCTCCTCCGGCCGGCCGCCGTGATGCCGATCCACGGCGAGTATCGGATGCAGGCGGCGCACGGGAAGCTGGCACGCGACGCGGGCGTCCCCGCCGCGAACATCGTGATCGCCGAGAACGGCTCCGTCGTCGAGCTGACGAAGAACGGCGTGCGGCTCCTCCCCGAGAAGATCGAGTCCGGCGTCACCTTCGTGGACGGGCTCGGAGTGGGGGACGTCCGTGACGTCGCGCTCCGCGACCGCCGCCGCCTCTCCGAGGACGGCGTCCTGATCATCGTCGCCACCGTCGGCAGCTCGAACGGGAGCGGCGTGGCGGCGCCCGAGCTGATCGCGCGCGGGTTTGCCGAGTCGGACGACCTGCTCGACGCCCTGCGCGACGAGGCCCTCCGAGTGCTCGAGCAGATGGCCGCGGACGACATCAGCGAGATCAAGCTCCTCCAGGAGCATCTGCACGACGCCGTCGGTCAGATCGTCTACGACCGCACCCGGCGCCGCCCGATGATCCTCCCCGTCGTCGTCGAGGTCTAATGCCTCGCATCCCTGACCGCCCTGCGCTCACGCCCGGCGGAGCCGGGCTCCGCGCAGCGCTCGCGACGCTGGACTGCGCTCTGTCGGGTGGGCCGTGCAGAGCACTGTCCCACCCTCCGACGCTTGCCAGCGCCGCGTCAGGAATCCGAGGCTGAGATGGGCGAGTGGGCGGAGATCCTCGAGCTCCACGCCGCCAGCCGCAGGACGGCCGACCGCCTCGTCGGCCAGCTGCGCGCCTGCGAGGTCTCCGCGCTCGCCTTCTGCCGCCTGCTCGAGCGCTGGGGTCGCGGCGAGGCCGACCCCGGGACCGCCGGCGGGCGCGAAGCGGCGCTCCGGCACGCCGCCGACCGGGTCGAGACGGCGCTCGCCGGCCTGGAGGCGCCGCTCTCCCGCTACCTGCTCGAGCTCGAGGCCGACGAGGCCGAGGGCCGCTCCTGGTACGGCGGGCCGGGCCAGGGCGAGCTCGTCGAGTGGCGGCCCGTGCTGACCCGGGCCGGCGTCAGCGCCTGCCCCGACCGAGTCGCGGCCGCGTACCTCGAGCTGGCGGTGCTCGTCCGGGCGCTCCAGGGCCTCTCGGATGCCGCCCGGATGGAGGTCGCGCCCGACGCCTCGTCGCTCTGGGCGGGGCTCTTCGACCTCCGCGACACCCTGCTCGGCGCCACCGTCGACGACCTGCGCGCGATCGCCGCCTGACCGGGAGAGCCATGCCGACCCCGATCTTCCTCGACTGCGACCCGGGCCACGACGACGCGATCGCGCTCCTGCTCGCGCTCGCGAGCCCCGAGCTCGATCTGCTGGGCGTCACCACCGTGCACGGGAATCAGACGCTCGACAAGACGACCGAGAACGCTCTCCGCGTGCTCGAGCTCGCCGGCCGCACCGACGTGCCCGTGGCGCGTGGGGCGGATCGGCCGCTCGCGCGCGAGCTCCACGTCGCCGCACACGTGCACGGCGAGAGCGGCATGGACGGCCCCGACCTGCCCGCGGCGACCACCCAGCCCGTCGAGGAGCACGCCGTCGACTTCATCGCCCAGCGGATCGTCCCCGGCACCGTGCTCGTCCCGACGGGCCCGCTGACGAACATCGCGCTCTACCTCGAGCAGCACGGGACCGAGAACGTGGACCGGATCGTGCTGATGGGCGGCGCGATCGCCGAGGGGAACATGACCCCGGCGGCGGAGTTCAACATCTGGGCCGACCCCGAGGCGGCGCAACAGGTCTTCCACTGTGGCCTGCCGGTGACGATGATCGGGCTCGACGTCACCCATCGCGCGCTGCTGACGCCGGCGTGGGCCGAGCGCTTCCGCACCGCCGGCAAGCTCGGCGTCTTCGTCGCGGAGCTCGTCGAGTTCTTCAAGCAGTACCACGCCGACACCTACGGCTGGGACGGCGCCCCGATCCACGACGCCGTCGCGCTCGCCCAGGCCTTCCGGCCCGACCTCGTCGAGACCGTGCACCGGAACGTCGAGGTCGAGCTCGAGTCGGAGCTCTGCCGCGGCCGCACCGTCGTCGATCTCTGGAACCGGACCGAGCGCGCGCCGAACGCGGACGTGGGGGTCGACGTCGACGCGGATGCGTTCTTCGAGCTCCTGCTCGAACGGGTCGCGAGCCTCGGATGAGGCCGCCCGGCGTGGGGAAGCTCGCGCTCGCCGCTCTCGGCGCGCTCGCGCTCGCCGTCGGGCTCGTCGCCGCGCTGAACGGCGCGATCCTCGGTGCGCTCGTCGCGCTCTGCGGCGCCGCGCTCCTGCTCTGGAGCGTCTTCGGGGCGAAGGCCGGCCGATGAACGAGGTGATGGTCTTCGTCGAGGTCCCGCTCGGCTCCCGGAACAAGTACGAGGTCGACCCCGACACCGGGCACATCGTCCTCGACCGCCGCCTCTTCACGTCGATGAGCTACCCGGCCGACTACGGCTTCATCGAGGGCACGCTCGGCGAGGACGGCGACCCGCTCGACGCGCTCGTGCTCGTGGGCGAGCCGACCGTTCCCGGGCTGCCGGATCCGCGCCCGCGTCGTCGGCGTCTTCCACATGACCGACGAGAAGGGGCCGGACGAGAAGGTGATCTGCGTGCCGCTCAAGGACCCCGCCTGGATGCGCGTCCACGACGTCCACGACATCCCGCCCGAGTTCCGGGACGAGATCGAGCACTTCTTCCAGGTCTACAAGGATCTCGAGGAAGGGAAGACCGAGACCCGCGGCTTCGGCAACCGGGTCGAGGCGGAGCGCGTGATCGACGAGGCCCGCGCGCGGGCTCCTCGCCCGTCGTAGACCCCCCGGACGGTTGTGCTATTGCTTGAGCCCATGGTTCGGCTGCCTCTGAAGCTCGTCCTCGTCGCTGTGCTCGCCGCGGTCGCGCTCGCTGCGGGCCAGACCGCGCCCGGCGCCGCCCCGGCGTCACGGTGGATCGTCTTCTCCGGGCACCTCGAGGGCGCGACCACCGATCCCGCCCAGCTCCTGCGCGTGCGCGCAGACGGGAGCGGGCTGCGCGAGATCACCGCCGGGATCAAGCCCGCGATCCAGCCCGACTTCGCCCCCGACGGGAAGCAGGTCGCCTTCACCCGGCTCGGCTCCGGGATCTTCCGGGTCGGCATCGACGGGAGTGGGCTGCGCCGGGTCACGTCCGGCGGGCGTGACATCTACCCGGTCTGGTCGCCGGACGGGAAGCAGATCGCCTTCGTGCGCCCGGTGAAGGCTGCGTGGCGGCTCCACGTCACGTCTGCGACGGGGAAAGGGACACGGATGCTCCGCCAGGCACCTCCTGCGGGCCGGCCGAGCTGGAGCCGCGACGGCAAGGCGATCGTGATCCCGTCCGCGGGCGACCTGATCCGCCTCGACGTCCGGACCGGCCGGCCGCTGACCTACCACGGCCTCACCCTCGACCTCCAGAGCACGCAGAACGCGACCGTCTCGCCCGACGGGCGCACCGTCGCCTACGTCGGCCCGCGCCTCAGCACCGGCGCGCCCGACTGCGGCGAGGGCCGCTGTCCGCAGTTCGCGCTCTACCTCGCACGTGTCCCGGCGCCGCACCGGCCGCGCAAGCTCGTCAACGACACGGGGCCTGCCGGCTGGTCGCCCGACGGGAGGACGCTCGCCTACGTCCACCTGGGGGCGCTGACGCTCCGCACCGTCGCGACGGGGAAGACGACGACGATCTCGACGAAGCCTCATCTCGCCGGCGGCGACGCGCCTCCGGCCTGGCAGCCCCGCTGAGCCGGGCAGCCCTGCTGAGCCGGCTAACCCTGGGCGGGGCCTCAGATGATCTTGAAGGTGCCGCGCATCTTCGGCTTCGCGCGATCGGCCTTCGAGCGTCGCGCGATACGGAAGGATGCCGCGGTAGTCGAGGAAGAGGATCAGCACGCTCTGCTGATTCGGCTTCAACGTCTTGGTGAACCCGGTCTGGGTCGCGGTGCCGCGCTTCTCGTGCCCGAGCGCGAAGGTGTGGCGCTTCTTGCCGACGTTGACGAGGATGAAGCGGGCGATCGAGCCCCGCTGCGCCACCTTGGGCGTCATCCTGATCGCGGTGTCGCGTGACGGTGATCTTGACCGTCGTCACGATCGGCGGGGCGGTCGTCGCCGGGCCGGTCCCGGCGTGCGTCGCGGCCTGCGACGCGGGGACGAGCGTCACCGCCGCGTGCGGCGAGCGCGACGAGCGACGACCTGGTGGCGGCACGTGAGATCACGACCTCAAGTCTACCAGGGGTGCTCTCGCGGCTTCTGGCCGCGCTCGCGGCGCTCGCGCTCGCGGGGTGCGGCAGCGGTGAGCCCGAGCCCACGTCGTGGCAGCTCCCGAACGCCGACCTCGCGGGCACGCGCGCCGTCGACTCGCCGATCGATGCCGCCAACGTGGCGGACGCTCGAGGTGCGCTGGCGCCACCCGCTGACCGCGACAGCCCACCTACTCCGGGATCATGGCCTCGACGCCGGTCGCGGACGACGACGACCGTCTACGCGCAGGATCTCCAGAGCAACGTCCATGCGCTCGACCGGACGACGGGAACGCCGCGCTGGACGCACCGCTACGCCGCCCCCAACGAGGGCCCGAACGGCCTCGCCGTCGACGAGACCCGTGTCTACGGCGCCACCGACGCGGACGCGTTCGCGCTCTCGGTGGAGTCCGGGGAGGAGCTCTGGAGCCGGCACCTGACCGGCCCGACCGAGCAGTTCGTCGATGTCGCCCCCGTCGTCTGGGAGGGGCTCGTCTTCCTCAGCACCGTCGGCTACTCGCCGAGGGGGCGCGGCACGATCTACGCCCTCGACGCTGCGACGGGGGCGATCCGCTGGCGGTTCGTGACGATCCGCGACCCGCTCAGGTTCCCGCTCGAATCGGGCGGCGGCGGGCTCTGGTACCCGGTCTCCGTCGACGCCGACGGTCGCCTCTACGCAGGCAACTCGAACCCGACTCCGTGGGGCGGGACGCCCGAGCGGCCGAACGGGGGCGCCTTCCCGGGCCCGATGCCCTACACCGACTCGCTGCTCGTGCTCGACGCCCGGAGCGGGAAGCTGCTGTGGACCGACCAGGTGACACCCCACGACGTCCGGGACTACGACTTCCAGGCGACGCCGATCCTGGCCACCCTCGAGGGCCGTGAGCTCGTCCTCGGCGCCGGCAAGGCCGGGAGGGTGATCGCGTGGGACCGGGGGACGCGCGAGCGGCTCTGGGAACGGGCAGTCGGGCTGCATCGCAACGACGTCGGTCCGCTCCCGAACCGGCGCGTCACGGTCTGCCCGGGCCTGCTCGGCGGGGTCGAGACGCCGATGGCCTACGCGGACGGCCGGCTCTTCGTCCCCGTCGTCGATCTCTGCGGCTGGGGGAGCGCGACGGAGCGCCAGGAGCTGCCGAGCCTCGACCTCTCCAAGGGGCGGGGTCGGCTCGTCGCCCTCGACGCGGCGAGCGGGGCGGTGCTGTGGGAGCGGCGGCTGGACGCGCCCACCTTCGGCTGCGCGACGGTCGCGAGGGACGTCGTCTTCACCTCCACCTTCACGGGCGAGCTGCTCGCCTACGCCGCCGCGGACGGTGAGCTGCTCTGGCGCACCCGGCTCCGGGCGGGGATCAACGCCTGCCCGGCCGTGATCGGCGATCTGCTCGTGCTCGGCGCCGGCGTGCGCCTTCCCGGGGCGGGCGAACGCCGGAGCTCGTGGCGTTCGGGCTCCCGATTGCCGGCTGAGTATTCGCCCACTTCTGCAAGCGCCTATTCCACCGTGATCGGCGCGCACTCCCGGGGACGATCGGAGCGACGATCCGCGAGGCGTTCCTCGACCTGACATTTCACTTGTGGTCGACCGGCCTGAGTGCCATAGTGAGTGGTGAAGCACTGTTCGTGCCGGTTCGGGCGATGTCGCTCGTCTCTGAATCCCCGTAGGAGGGTCACACAGGATGCACCGTTTTGGATTTGTGTCATTGCTTTGCGCCATCGGGGTGATCGTCGCCGGAACGGGAGCCGCCTCCGCGGGTACCGCCGCCGCCGGCAAGGTCACGATCACTCCGTCGCCGATCTACACGGCAGCGCAGCTGGGTGCCCCCGCCGGGGACGACTGGCTGATGCACATGGGCAACTCGAAGGGCTGGCGCTACTCGTCGCTGACCCAGATCAACAAGGGCAACGTCAACACGCTGAAGCAGGCGTGGAAGATCAACCTCGGCACCTGCGCCACGAAGGACGCCGCGTGCGGCTCCCTCGAGGCGAACGCCGTGGTCGCCGGCGGCGTCCAGTACATCCAGGCGCCGAAGGGTGACGTCTTCGCACTCGACGGTGCCACCGGCAAGACCCTCTGGAGGTGGACGCCTCCGTACGAGGCCGGCTTCAACCTCGGCACGGGCGGCCGCAAGCCGGGCGTCGCGATCGGCGAGGGCAAGGTCTTCGTCGGCACGGCCGACGGCAAGCTCTACGCGCTCGACCAGATGCTGGGCGGCGTCGTGTGGACGCAGATCGTCACCCGCTGGCAGACCGGCGGCAAGGTCGCTTCCGCGCCGATCTACTTCGAGGGCAAGGTCCTCACGAGCGACGCGGCCGGCGACAACGGCGGCCAGAGCGCGACGATGCAGGCCTTCTCGGCCGCCAACGGCGGCCGGCTCTGGTCGTGGAGCGTGATCCCGGGGCCGGGACAGCCCGGCTACGAGACGTGGGCGCCGAGCAGCGCGGCGGCGGCCAAGGGCTTCTCGAACGTCCACTACGGCGGCGGCTCGATGTGGGAGTCCCCGATCATCGACGCGAAGCTGAAGCTCGCGATCTTCGGGACGGGCAACCCGGTGCCGTGGAACTCGCGCGGGCCCGGGCTGAACCTCTACACCGACTCGATCGTCGCGCTCAACCTGAACACCGGCAACCTGAAGTGGTACTACCAGACGACGCACCACGACCTCTGGGATGCCGACCTGCCGAACAACGGCGTCATGTTCACCGGCAAGTTCAAGGTGGGCGGCAAGCTGGTCAACCGGCCGGGCGTCGCCTACGTGAACAAGTACGGGATGACCTTCATCCTCGATCGTGAGAGCGGCAAGCCGCTCCTGCCGATCCCGGAAGTGAAGGTGCCCCAGAGCTCCGCGCTCGACGTGAACACGTGGCCGACCCAGCCGATCCCGCTGGCCGACAACGTCCTGTTCAACAAGCTCGACAAGGACCGCCGGCCCTGCACCGACGGCAACGTCACGCAGACCAACCAGTACGTGCCGTACGCGACCGCGACCGCCCCGGACGGGAAGCCGTTCAAGATCGGGTGCGTCTACGACCCGTACGACACGACGCAGTACGTCGTGCAGCCGTTCGAGATGATGGACTGGCCGGCGAGCTCGTACAGCCCGGAGAACAAGACGTTCATCACGTGCGGCGTCACCGACCGCGCGACGGCGTTCGAGCAGATCCCGGCCGCCTCGCAGACGATCGGCGCGTTCGGCGGCATCGGCGCCGGTCGCCTCGGTGTCGGCGACACGTCCACCTCGAACACGGGCAACTTCGCGGCTCTGAACGTCGAGACCGGGAAGCTCGCCTGGCATCTGCACTGGCCCGCTCCGTGCTACAGCGGCTCGATGAACACGGCCGGTGGCCTGACGTTCATCGGTCACCTCGGCACCGGCAACGGCCAGGACGGCAAGGGCTGGCTCGAGGCGGTCGACACCAAGACCGGCAAGTCGCTCTGGCAGTCGGGCCCGATGGAGGCCCCGGTCGCCGCAGCTCCCGTCACCTACACGGTGGGTGGCAAGCAGTACGTCTCTGTCGCCGTCGGCGGCCAGAGCCACAACGACGTCTCGCGTCCGCTCGGCCTGACGAATCCGGCCCGGCTCCGCGGCGATGCGATCTACACGTTCATGCTCCCGTAGCGAGCTGAACGACCGGATCAAAGGGGCGGCGGTCGCGAGACCGCCGCCCCTTCCATTTCCGGGGACCTTTTTCGGGGAAACCCAGGCTGAAAAGCAGGTGCTACTCTTTGGCTCGTCACGTCGCTCCCGATGAAAGTGGCTCGGAAGCGATATTCGGGCTGTTTGCGAAGCGTTTCGCCCCCGTCGAACGTGGGGCGGGACAAACCAGGGAGGACGTACGAAGATGAAACGTGTCACAGGGGTTCTGGCACTGGCCGCGCTCGCGCTCGCCGGTGTCTTCGCAGGGGTCTTCCTGCCCGCCGGGGGCGCCGCGCCGAAGGCCGCCGCCGCGGTGGATGCCAACGTCACCAAGGTGACGGTGAAGGCGTCCGAGTTCAAATACGCCTTCTCGCGGAAGAGCGCCCCGACGGGGACCGTGCTCTTCACCGTGGTCAACAACGGCAAGATCTCGCACGACTTCAAGATCGCCGGCAAGAAGACCAAAGTGCTGGCGCCCGGCAAGAGCCAGGTGCTCAAGGTCGTGATCGGGAAGAAGGGGCAGTACGCCTTCCTCTGCACGCTCGCCGGGCACGCGAGTGCCGGGATGAAGGGCAAGTACGCCGTCGGGACCGCGCCGCTCCGCACCACGAGCGTCGCGACCAAGGCCGCGGGGACGACCAAGGTGACCGTGAAGGCGTCGGAGTTCAAGTACGCGTTCTCGAAGAAGAGCGCCCCTACGGGCACGGTCGTGTTCACCGTGATCAACACGGGCAAGATCTCGCACGACTTCAAGATCGGCGGCAAGAAGACGCCGGTGCTCTCGCCCGGCAAGCGCGCCACCCTGCGCGTCGTGCTGAAGAAGAAGGGGCAGTACGCGTTCATCTGCACCCTGACGGGTCACGCCGGCGCCGGGATGAAGGGCAAGTACGCGATCGGGACGGCTCCGGTCAAGACGACCACGCCGACCCCGACGACGCCCACTCCCACGACGCCGGTGCCGACCACGCCGCCCCCGACGGGCACGCTCGGCAGCGCGAACTCGACGGTGCAGGTCGGGATGTTCGAGTACGGCTACAACCTCTCGTCGCAGAGCCTGCCGTCCGGTCAGGTCACCTTCGTGATCAAGAACAACGGCAGCGAGGTGCACAACTTCTCGATCCAGGGTGTGAAGACCGGGAAGATCCTCGACCCGGGCCAGACCGAGACCTGGACGGTGGCGCTGCCCCCGACGCGCTACAGCTACGTCTGTGACGTCCCGTTCCACATCGACCGGGGCATGATCGGGAGCCTGAACGTCTCCCAGTAGAGCTTCGCGCCTCCGGGGAGGCCGCCTCGCGCGGCCTCCCCGGACGGCTCGAATACGATGGTCGACGTGACCAGCGTGGAGCGGGAGGCGGCGAGATCGGCGGTGGTCGAGCGGGCGACAGAGCTCGCGGGCCGGCTGCTCGCGAACATCGAGTCGGTCGTGCTCGGCAAGCGCGAGCAGGTGTCGCTCGTCGTCGCGTCGCTCGTGAGTGGCGGGCATGTGCTGCTCGAGGACGTACCGGGGACTGCGAAGACCGTCCTCGCCCGCGCGCTCGCCGGCTCGATCGAGGGCGCGACCGCCTCCCGGATCCAGTGCACGCCCGACCTGCAGCCGACCGACGTGACCGGGCTCTCGGTCTGGGCTCCGCAGGAGCGCCGCTTCGAGTTCCGGCCCGGGCCGATCTTCGCGAACGTCCTGCTCGTGGACGAGATCAACCGGGCGCTGCCGAAGGCCCAGTCGGCCCTGCTCGAAGGGATGGCGGAGCGACAGGTGACCGTGGACGGGACGACCCGACCGCTCCCGAGCCCCTTCTTCCTGATCGCGACCGAGAACTCGATCGAGTACGAAGGGACGTTTCCGCTCCCGGAGGCCCAGCTCGACCGGTTCTTCCTGCGCACCTCGCTCGGGTATCCGACGCTCGAGCAGGAGCTGCACATCCTCGACGCCCAGATCCACGAGCATCCGCTCGAGCGGCTCCAGCCGGTGCTGGCCCGGGACGAGCTCGCGCTCCTCTTCGACGCGGTCGAGGAGGTGTACGTCGACCCGATCCTGAAGAGATGGACGGTCGAACTGGTGCGGGCGACGCGCTCCCTCGACTTCGTCGACGTCGGCGCGTCGGTGCGGGGCAGCCTGGCGCTCGAGCGAGCGATCCGCGCCTGGGCGCTCCTCGCCGGCCGAGCGTACGCGACTCCGGAGGACGTCGAGCTGCTCTTCCCGGCCGTGATCGGGCACAGGCTCCTCCTCTCGGGCGAGGCGCTGCTCGAGACCGGGCCCGAGGATGCCCTCGCCCGGGTCTGGGCTGCGTGCCGGGCCGTGGCGCCCCGGCCCGAGCCAGACTGGGATGCGCGCGGCACCGGCACGGATGAATGACCGCGGCGATGCATCCGTTCCCGCTCGTCCCGCGCCGGCGGTTCGCGGGCGCGCAGTTCGGCGAGCGGCGGAGCCCCGTCCGCGGCACCGGCAGCGAGGTCGCGGGCAGTAGGCCGTACCGGCCGGGCGACCCTGTCACGACGATCGACTGGGGAGCCTCCGCCCGGCTTTCGGCGGCGCGCGGGGAGGACGAGTTCGTCGTCCGCGAGCACTTCGCCGAGCAGGCTCCGAGGGTCGCGCTCGTCGTCGACCGGCGGCCGGCGATGGCGCTCTACGGACCGCCGTTCCCCTGGCTCGACAAGCGGGCCGCGACCGACGGGGTCACACGCCTCGTGGCCGTGAGCGCCGCGGCCGCCCGCGGAGACCTCGCCTATGTCGACGACGAGACATGGATCGCCCCGGGCGGCTCCGGCCGGACGGGGCCGATCGAGCGGCAGCTCGAGGAGCGCCGCGACGACGCCGCACCCGGCGCGCTCGGCCGCGGGCTCGAGCTGCTCTTCCGGCACCGCGGGCTCTTCCCCGCGGGCAGCTTCGTCTTCGTCGTCTCCGACTTCCTCGACCCGCCTGCGGCGCGGGCGTGGTTGAGGCTCCGGGGCGCCCACTGGGACGTGACACCGGTCGTCGTGCAGGATCCGGTGTGGGAGCAGAGCTTCCCCCCGGTCGGTGGCGTCGTGCTTCCTCTCGCCGCCGCGTCGTCGGCCGGCGGCCCCGACGTCCTCCTGAGCTCGAGGGAGGCGGCGCGCCTCCGGACGGAGAACGAGGCCAGGCTCGAGGCGACCCTGGCGGGATTCGGCCGCCTCGGGTTCGACCCGGTGGTCGTGGACAGCGCGGACGCCTCCCGCATCGGCGCATCGTTCGCCGCCTGGGCGGAGCGGCGGCGGCGCCTGCGCCGGAGAACGGCGTGAGGGCGCTCGTGCTGCTCGCGGCGGCGCTCGTGCTGGCACCGGCCGCCTCCGCACTCGAGCTGACGGCGACGCCCGCCACGATCTCGTTCGGCGACCCCGTGCTCGTCACAGCGACGGGCGCCGAGCCGCTCGAGCTCGAGCTCGGACCCTGGACGGCGCTCGGGCCACCCGAGACGTCGCCGGCCGCAGGGGGCGTCACGGTGACGCAGCACGTGACCTGCCTCGTGGAGGCGTGCCTGCCCACGAACGGGACGCGCTCCGTCGCGCTGCCCGTCGCGCGCGCAGCCGGCCGCGCCACCGCGGCGCGCATCCTCGTCGAGCCGCGCGTGGCGGCCGCCGCCGTCGCGGCCGCCAAGGCCGCCTATCGCCGCTCGACCGAGCCGCCGCCCGTCACCGGTCACCGTGGCTCGACCGCCGGACTGCTCGCCGCGGCGCTCGCGCTCCTGCTCGGGGCCGCGCTCGTCGCGGTGCCGTGGCGCCGCGAGCGCCCGGCCGCCGCCGGCCCTCCGGACGACGCGCTCGCCCGAGCGCTCAGGCTCCTGCGCGAGTCCGCGCGTCGTCCCGCTCCCGATCGTCGCCGGGCCGCCGACCTCGCCGGCCGGGTCGCTCCCGCGGTCGCGGCCCGGGCCGGCAGCGTCGCCTGGTCACGTCCCGACCCGGACGCGGCGGAGGTCGACGAGCTCGCCGGCCGGCTGGAGAAGCTCGGATGAGGATCCCGCTGGCAGGCCTCGACGCGCTCGCCGGGGCGGCGCGCCGCACGCGCCTCCTCGGGCTCGCGACCGGGGGCCTTGCGCTCGCGGTCGCCGTCGGGAGCGTCGCGGCAGCCGCAGCCCACCGGGGGGACCGATCCGCCTACCTGCCGTCCGGGTCGAACGGGATCGTCGTCCTCGACGTCTCGGCCAGCATCTCCTCCGACACGTACGGCCGGATCCGCGCCACCCTCGACCGGCTGGCTCGATCGGACGGGCGCTACGGGCTGATCCTCGTCTCGGACACCGCCTACGAGGCGCTCCCATCAGGCACCCCGGCGGGCGAGCTGCGCTCCTTCGCCCGCTTCTTCCGGATCCCCCCGGCCGGTGCGCCCGGCGAGATCCCGCGGCCCCCGCGCAGCCCCTGGGTCGAAGCCTTCTCGGCGGGGACGAGGCTCTCGACGGGGCTCAGGGTCGCCCGCGACGTCGTCGTCCGCGACCGGCTCGCGGATCCGGCCGTGCTCCTCGTCAGCGATCTCGACGACGACACGTCGGATCTCGAGAGCCTGACGAGCGCCGCGCTCGGGCTGCGCCGCGCCGGCGCGACACTCCGGGTCGTCTCGCTGAACGCCTCGCCGGAGGACGAGCGGTTCATGCGCCGGCTCGTTGCGCGCTCGACGGACGTCGTGGCCGCGCGGCTGCCGGGTGAAGGCGGCGCCGGGTCGGGCGGATCCGTGCCGTGGCTCCTCGCGGCGCTGGGAGTCGTGCTCGCGGGTGCTCTCGCGGGCCTGCTCGTCGTGACCGAGCGGCTGCGCTGGAGCGAGGCATGAGCCGCGCCCGGGTCGCCGCGATCGCGGTGTGCGTCGCGCTCGCCGTCCTCTGCGGTCTCGCTGCGCTCGATCTCAGAGGCTGGGAGGGGGCGTTGCGCCGCGCGCAGGCGCACGACGCGCTCCTCCCGGGCGATCCCGTGGGCCGGGCGCTCGATGCCCGGGAGGAGCTCTCCTATCGCCGCGCGCTGGCCGCCTATGCCGTCGCGGTCCGAACGCCGCGCGGCTTCGACAACGGCGAGCGGCGCGCCCGCAGCCGCTCCGCGGCCGAGGCGCTCCTCTCGGAGGTCGCCATCACCGTGCGACCCGGCCGAGCAGGTCAGGCCCAGACCCTTCTCGGCGTCCTCGCCGTCTCGGGTGGCCGGGTCGCGGGACTGGCGGCGTCCGAGCGGGCGCGGAACGCCTGGGAGACGGCCGTCCGGATCGACCCCGAGGGGACGGATGCGAAGTACGACCTCGAGCTCTTGCTCCGCCGGGAGGGCCCCACCGGGACGCGGGAAGGTCCCGAGAGCGGTGCGGGGCCGCGCGGCGAGTCCCAACGTGGAGCCGGGTCGGGAACGCCGGGGCGCGGCTACTGATGGCCGGCCTCTCGCTCGAGCTCCTCAGCCCCGCCGGCGCACTTCTCGGCCTCGCCGCGGTGCTACCGCTCGTCGCGCTCGGGTCGATCGTCCGGAGGGGGAGTGTGGTGGCGCGGACGCTCGGGCTCGCTCCGGCGCACCCCCGGGCCGCGCTCCCGGCGGCTCTCGCGGCGGTCGGGGCCTGCCTCCTCGTCGGGCTCGCCGCCGCCCAACCCGTGCTGAGGACGAGCCAGTCCCGGCCCATGCGGACCGAGTCCGAGCTCCTCTTCGTCGTCGACGTCTCGCGCTCGATGGCCGCCGCCGGCGCGCCGGGCGCCCCGACGCGGCTCGAGCGGGCGCGCGCCGCCATCGTCCGGATCCGGGCGGGTCGTGCCGGACGTCCCCTCGGGCCTCGCCGGGCTCACCGACCGGGTGCTGCCGTACCTCTTCCCGACCGCCGACCAGGGCGTCTTCGCGGCCACGCTCGGCCGCTCGGTCGGGATCGAGACGCCGCCCCCGCAGGCGACGGCCACCGTCGCGACCTCGTTCGAGGCGCTCTCCGGGCTCGCGCGCGACGGGTTCTTCACGCCCCGGGCGCAGATCCGGACGTGCGTGGTCGTCACCGACGGCGAGACCGCCCCCTTCGCGACCGGCAGTGTCGGCACGACGCTCGGAAGCTCGGCGGGGTGCAGGCTCGTGCTCGTTCGGATCGGGAACGGTGGCGAGCGCGTCTTCCGCGCCGACGGCAGCCCCGAGGCGAACTACCGGCCCGCCCCCGACGCTGCGGCAGGCGTCGAGCGCCTGGCGACGGCGGCCGGCGGCCGGGCCTTCACGGAGGCCGAGCTCGCCGCAGCGGGCGCCGCCGTGCGGAGCGCGGCCTCGGCCGGGCCGAGAAGGCAGGTGACGGCGAACCTGACGCAGCGGCCGCTCGCTCCGTGGCTCGCGGGCGGAGCGGCGCTCCTCGTCCTCGGCCTCGTGCTCACCCGCCTCCTTCCGGAACGCGTCGGTCGGACAGGCCGGATGTACGATGCGGCTGGGCAGGCATGAGGGAGCGAATTCACCGATCACGTCGCGGCGCGCTCGCGGCATTCACGGCCGTGTTGCTCGCGCTTCCCCTCTTCGTCGCGGCCTCGGCCGGCGGCGCCACGGCGCCCACGGGAGACTGGCTCGCGTTCGGCCGAACGGCCGACAACATGCGCCACTCGCCGCTGACCCAGATCAACCGGCAGAACGTCGGCGACCTCGGCCGCGTCTACACGATCGACTTCCAGAAGCTCGACCCGGACGTCCGCCGGGGTCAGCAGTCGTACCCGCTCGCGATCGGCGGTCGGCTCTACGTGACGACGAACGACGCCAACGTCTTCGCGCTCGAAGGCGACACGGGCAAGGTGATCTGGCAGTACAAGCCGCCGAACAGCGCCGTCTTCAAGAACTTCGGGATCGTCGCCAACCGGGGGCTCGCCTACTGCGGCGGCCGCCTCTTCGTCGCGCAGTTGGACATGAAGCTCGTCGCGCTGCGGCCGAGCGACGGCAAGGTCCTCGCGGTCACCTCGATCACGAACGACGTCCAGAACGCCTCCTCGAACTACGGCTACTCCGAGACGAGCGCGCCGATCTGCGCCAACAACCGGGTCGTGATCGGCGCGGCGGGATCGGAGTACGGGATCCGCGGGTTCGTGATGGCGTACACGGCCGATCTGAAGCCCGCCTGGCCGAGCGCGTTCTGGACCGTCCCGCCCGATCTCCAGTCGTGGCGGCGCGCGTCCCGCGTCGTCGGCGGCGGCGCCGTCTGGACGCCCGTGACGATCGACACGGCCACCAACACCGTCTTCTTCGGCACCGGTTCGGCGACGCCGCTCTATTTCCCGGGGCTGCGGCCGGGCTCGAACCCGCGCACCGACTCGCTGATCGCGGTCGACCTCTCCACGGGGAAGCTGAAGTGGTGGCAGCAGCTGCTCTCGGGCAACCAGTGGGCCTACGACGTCTCGCAGCCGCCGCTCGTCTACGACGGCAAGGTCGGCGGCAAGTCCCGCCGGATCGTCTCGGTCGCGACGATGGAGGGCGTCTGGTACGCCTTCGACGCCCGCAGCGGGCAGCCGTTCCACGAACGCGTCAAGGTGATCGGACGCGTCGAGCACCCGCCGCTCCAGCCCGGCCGGCCCGTGACGGTCTTCCCCTCCTCGCTCGGCGGGCTCAACTACTCGCCGGCGTCGTACGACCCGGGGACGAACTACGTGTTCAACGCGGCGGCCGAGACGGCGGCGGTGCTCGTGCAGGAGAAGCTGACGCCGACCCAGAAGCGCCGCAAGCTCCTGCTCGGGGATGTGTTCCTCGGGCTCGAGAACAGCGACTTCGGCGCCCAGCTCCAGGGGTGGCACGACCACGGCTCGATCAGCGCGATCGACGTCAACACCGGCAAGCGGGTCTGGAAGTTCGAGACGCCCGAGCCCGAGCGCGGAGGCGTGACCACCACCGCGAGCGGCCTCGGCTTCGCCGGCGGCGGCGACGGCGTCCTGCGGTCGTTCGATCTCAGGACGGGCAAGGTGCTCTGGACGTTCCAGACCGGCCGCCAGATCGCGTCCGGGCCGACGCTCTTCACGAACGGCGGCAAGGAGTACCTCGCGATCACGGTCGGGGGCACGCCCACGTCCTCCGGCGGCGGGGTCGCCTCGCAGCTCCAGGTCTTCGCGCTCGGTGGCAGCAAGACGGAGTCGCCGAAGCCGCTCCCGCTCGTCAGCACGCTGGGTGAGCAGCGCCCGGCAGCGGTGCTGCGGACGGAGAACGCGTCCCCGCCGGCAACGCGCGCTCCTGCGGTGACGAGCGCCGCGCGCGTCCGGATCGCGATCCGGGGTGGGGCGGTCCCGCTCACGCTCTGGAAGGCGTCGAGCTCGAACCAGGTCGCGGTCACCGGCAAGGTGACCGTGGGCGGCAAGCCCGTCTCGGGCGTCCGGGTCGCGGTCGACCGCTACGTCGTTCCCGCCGCCACGAGCGCGGCCGGCACCTTCACGTACCGCGTCGACTCGACCCTCGCACGCCGTCATCCCGTCACCCTCGTCGACGTGACCAGGGCCCGCGTCGGCGCGCGGGCCGCGACGCCCGCCGAGAAGTCGGCGCTCCGGCAGACGACGAGCGGGATCACGGTCGGCTATCGAATCGCCGGCCTGAGCGTGCGCCGCGGCGCCAAGGGCACGGTCGTCGTCACGGGCCGCGCGCTCCGCCAGGACGGGGTTCCCGCGCCGTCCGTCGTGCTCCTCTCCTACCGGATCGACGGCACCGTCACGGACGCGAGCGGGCAGCCCGTCCAGGGCGCGACCGTGATCACGCGCACCCAGGACCGGAACTTCTGGACGTTCTCGGAGCCCTCCGGCGCGAACGGCCACTACGTCTCGTTCTTCGCCGCCTCCGACCAGACCGCCGCGAACCCCGTCCCGATCACCGTCCAGGTCGCGCTCGGCCGGACGACCTACGCCTCGGGGACGCGCACCGTCGACTTCCAGCGGCTCCGCAGCTCCCGGATGGACGTCAAGCTCCCCGGCTCGGGTACCGCGATGCCGTTGCCGAGCGCCGACGCGGTCGTCGGGGCGATCTACCGGGGCATGCTCGTCGGCGTCGCCGGCCCGAACGGGGTCGTGAAGCCGATCGCTGCGCGCTGGCCCGACAAGAAGGGGCGCTTCTCGCTGACATTGCCCGCCTCGGTGCGCGGAAAGACGCTGCGCTTCTGGCAGAGCGACTTCCAGACGTTCTCCCGCTTCCCAGCCACCGCGGGTGGGCAGGTCGACCTCTCCGCCTGGCCGACGGCGCTCTCGCCGCGCGTCTCGCGCGACACGGCGTTCGTGTCGGTTCCCCGCTAGCGGGTCGCGGTCGCGGGCGCCAGGAGCGCGATCGCGAGGCAGAGCGCGACGACGACCGAGAGCGCGGCGGTCAGCGAGCTCGCGTCGGCCAGGAAGCCGATCAGCGGCGGCCCGACCAGGAACGCGCCGTAGCCGACGGTCGAGACGGCTGCGATCCCGGGTGCCGCGGCGCGCACTCCCGCCGCCCGGTAGGCCATCGGGACGACCACGGCGACGCCGGCACCGAGACAGGCGAAGCCGAGCGCGACGACCACTGGCTGCTGGATCGCGAGCGCGCCGCCGACGCCGAGCGCCGCGAGGAGGCCGCCTGAGCGCGTCAGGGTGACCGGGCCGATCCGGGCGGTCAGCCGGTCGCCCACGAGGCGTCCCAGCGTCATCGTCACCGAGAACGCGATGAACCCGATCGTGGCGACTCCCTGGCTCGTGCCGACGACGTCGTGGAGGTAGACGGCGCCCCAGTCGGCCGCCGCGCCCTCTGCCAGCATCGCCGCGAACGTGAGGGCGGCCACCGCCACGAGCCCCTTCGAGAGCGCCCGCAGCGAGAGCCCCTCCGCCGCCCGGTCGACCGCGTGGGGCAGAAGCCGCGGGCCCGTCCAGGCCCAGACGAGCGCGAACGCGGCGCCTGCGAGGGCGAAGTGGAGGGCGGGGGAGACGTCGAGCGCCGCTGCGGCGCCGCCGGCCCCGGCGCCGGCGAGCCCGCCGATGCTGAACGCGGCGTGGAAGGAGGAGAGGATCGGCCGGCCGTAGAGGCCCTCGACCTCGACTCCGTGGGCGTTCATCGCCACGTCGAGGATCCCGCTCGCCATCCCGAAGGCGGCGAAGCCGAGGGCGAGCGTGAGCAGCGTGGGGGCGAGCCCCGGGAGCGGCATCGTCAGCGCGACCCCGAGGAGCGCCGTCCGGGTCACGCGTCTGCTCCCGAACCGGTGTGCGAGCCAGCCTGCGAGCGGCAGGCCGATCACCGCCCCGACCGCGAGCCCGAAGAGCGCGAGCCCGAGCTCCGACTTGGAGGCGTCGAGCCGGTCCTGGAGGGCCGGCACCCGGGAGACCCAGGTCCCGAGCGAGGCGCCGCTCGCGAGGAAGACGGCGGTGACGGCACCGCGGGCACCAGCAGGGCTCACGTTGGCGCTCCGACACCTGACTTCATTTGGTATAGCTTCGATACTTCAATCAGGAAAGTGAGGACGGCATGACCCAGCTCGCAGAGGTGCTCGACCGGAACGAGAGCTACGCCGCAGCGTTCGACAAGGGCGGTCTGGCGATGCCGCCCGGCCGGCGCTTCGCGATCCTCACCTGCATGGACGCCCGCATCGACCCAGCCCGGGCGCTCGGGCTCGAGGAGGGCGACGCGCATGTGATCCGGAACGCGGGCGGGATCGCCAGCGACGATGCCGTCCGCTCGCTCGTGATCTCGCATCACCTGCTCGGGACCGAGGAGGCCTTCGTGATCGGCCACACCGACTGCGGGATGCTGACGTTCTCGAACGACGACCTGCGCACGACCCTGCGGGAGCGCCAATCCCTCGAGACGGCGCATCTCGACTTCCAGCCGTTCCCGGACGTCGCCGCCCGCGTGGCCGCGAGCGTGCGCCGCATCCGCGAGTCGGGGCTGCTTCCGGCCGGCTACGCGCTGCATCCGTTCGTCTACGACGTCGCCACGGGCCGGATCGACCCGGTGGACGTGGAGGGCTGAGCGCGGTCAGGCACGGGGGACACTCTGGACGAACGGACGGGCGGCGTGACGAAGGTGTCGGCGCGGAGGCGTCGAACGGCCTCTCTGTGCCTGCCACGAAGAAGAAGACGCGCCCCCTGAAGCCCCGTACGCCTTCGCGCGTCACGAAGCGGACGTCCAAGAAGCGGAAGGCCGCGCGCGCCCACCATCATCCCGAGCTCGTCGGGCTCGGGCTCGGCGCCGCCGGGCTCTTCCTCGCGTCGCTCCTCTATCTCGGCTGGGACGGCGGGCTCGTGGGCGGCAAGGTGCAGGACGGGCTGGACGCCGCGCTCGGCGCCGCTGCCTATGCAGCGCCCGTGGCACTCGTCGTCGTCGGCGGCCTGATGCTCTTCCGGAGCGCCCTGATCGACGTGAAGCCGTTCCGGACGGGGCTCGCGGTCACGATCGTCGCGCTCCTGACCACGCTCGGCTCCGAGCACGGCGGCTTCGTCGGCGGCGTCTTCGGCGGCGGGCTCGCGAAGCTGCTCGGCGGCACCGGCTCGTTCCTCGTCGGGCTGACCGCGCTGATCGCCGGGGCGCTCCTGCTCACAGGCGCCTCCGCGGGGGCGATCCTCCGCCATTCCCATCACCAGCTCCGCATCGCCGGCTCGGCCGCGCGCCGCCGGCTCGAGCGGCCGGAGAAGCCTGCTCGGAGCACCGACGTCCTCGCGCCGCCGCCCGCCCTCGTGCACGAGCCGCCGGTCGACGTCGTCCACGACTACCCGGACGTGATCTCGGAGGGGCTGGAGCCGTCGCCGCTCGTGCACGACGAGCCGGACGAGGAGACCGCCGAGGGCTGGGTGGAGCCGCTCTTCGACGCCGACCGGCCCGACGCGGAGTACGTGCTCCCCGACCGGAAGGTGCTGAAGGTCTCCGCTCCACAGACGGGGGACACGACGAATGCGAACGCCCGCACCGCCGAGGTGCTCGTGAACGCGCTCGCGAACTTCGGGGTCGAAGCGACGATCGTCGGCCAGATCGCCGGCCCGCGCGTGACCCGGTACGAGCTGCAGCTCGCGCCCGGAACGAAGGTCTCGAAGGTCGCGGGCCTCAAGGACGACCTCTCCTATGCGCTCGCGACGACGGAGATCCGGATCCTCGCCCCGATCCCCGGCAAGTCCGCCGTGGGCGTCGAGGTCCCGAACCTCTCGCCGAAGATCGTCACGCTCGGCGACGTCTACGACGATCTGCCCTCGAGCGCGAGCCCGCTCGCCGTCTGGCTCGGCAAGGACATCTCCGGCAACGCCGTCTGGGCCGACCTCGCCCGGATGCCGCACATCCTGATCGCAGGCACCACGGGCTCGGGCAAGTCGGGCTGCATCAACACGATCCTGACCTCGATCCTGCTCCGGTCGACCCCGGACGAGGTCCGGATGATCCTGATCGACCCGAAGCGGATCGAGCTCAACTACTACGAGTCGATCCCGCACCTGCTGACGCCCGTCGTCTCCAGCCCGAAGGAGGCGTCCGCCGTCCTCACGAACGTCGTCGCCGAGATGGAGCGGCGCTACGAGCGGCTTTCGATCGTGCGCGCCCGCAACCTGCCGGAGGCGAACCGAGCCTTCAGGGCGCGCGGGGAGGAGGCGCTGCCGTATTTGCTGGTCGTGATCGACGAGCTCGCCGACCTGATGATGATCGCGCCTCAGGCGGTCGAGGACTCGATCATCCGGCTCGCGCAGAAGTCGCGCGCGGTCGGGATCCACCTCGTGCTCGCGACGCAGCGCCCGTCGGTGGACGTGATCACCGGGATGATCAAGGCGAACGTGCCGAGCCGGATCGCCTTCGCCGTCTCCAGCCAGACCGACTCGCGGGTGATCCTCGACGGCGCGGGCGCCGAGAGCCTGCTCGGCCAGGGCGACATGCTCTTCAAGCCGCTCGGCACCTCGCGGCTCCAGCGGGTCCAGGGCGCCTACGTCAGCGAGGACGAGGTCGCGCTGGTCGTCGAGCAGTGCCGCCACCAGCGCGAGCAGGAGCTGGACGAGAGCCTGCTCGAGGCGCCCGAGGGCGCGCTCGAGGACGACCACGACTCGCACGACGGCGACTTCGACCCGGACGAGGATCCGCTTGCTCGACAAGGCGATCGAGATCGTGGTCGCGACGCAGACCGCCTCGGTGAGCCTGATCCAGCGGCGGCTCCGCGTCGGCTACACGCGGGCGGGACGGCTGATCGACATGCTCGAGCGCCGCGGAATCATCTCCGGCTACGAGGGCTCGAAGCCGCGCCGCGTGCTCGTCGACGAGGCCGAGCTCGAGCGCTTCGTCACCGCGTCCTAGCGCCCTCCGGAACGCCAGGCCTTTCCTTCGCGGCCAACTTGCGGTGTAATCACACGTCGAAGAGTTGCGGTGGTTGTTATTCCTAAGGAGGGTATGTGAAGGCACGCAAAATCATGCTGCTCGTGGCAGCGGCGCTCGTGGCCGTGGTGACGCTCGTCGTCGCCGGCACCAGCTCCGCTCGCCCCGCTGCGGCACCGACCGCGACCGCGGCTCCCGCGGCGACGGCGAAGTACAAGGTCGCGCTCGTCACGGACATCGGTGGTCTCGACGACCGCGGGTTCAACTTCCTCGCGAACCAGGGCCTGACCCGCGCGAAGAAGCAGCTCGGCGTCGACGGCCGCGTCTTCATCTCGAAGTCGAACGCCGACTACGTCCCGAACCTCTCGACGGCCGCGCGCCAGGGCTACAACCTGGTCATCGGCGTCGGGTTCCTGATGGCGGATGCGATCGGCACCGTCGCGAAGGCGTTCCCGAACACGAAGTTCGCGATCATCGACAACACGGGTGTCGGCCTCAAGGGCAAGCCCACCAACGTCCGTGGTCTGCTCTTCAAGGAGCAGGAGGCCGGCTTCCTCGTCGGCTGGCTCGCGGCGAAGGAGGTCACCCTGCATCCGAAGGGCGGCAACCTGATGCTCGGCGCCGTCGGCGGCCTCAAGATCCCGCCGGTCGACCGCTTCATCGCGGGCTACTACGCCGGCGCGAAGCTGGCCAACCCGAAGGTCAAGGTCGTGCACAACTACTCCCAGGACTTCGTCGACCAGGCGAAGTGCAAGGAGCAGGCGCTGAACATGATCGCCAACGGCGCGGGCGTCGTCTTCCAGGTCGCGGGTCAGTGCGGCCTCGGAGTCCTCTCCGCGGCGAAGGAGAAGAAGGTGTTCGGGATCGGCGTCGACGCCGACCAGGGCTACCTCGGCAACCACGTGATGACGAGCGCGACGAAGAAGGTCGACGTCGCGGTCTACAGCACGGTTGCGGCTGCGCAGAAGTCCGGTGCGAAGTTCCGGACCAACTACGACGCCATCTTCAACGTGAAGACCGGCGGCGTCGGCTACGGCAAGATCTCGGCCCGGATCCCGGGCAACCTGAAGAAGGGGATCGAGTCGATCCGGCAGCAGATCGCGTCGGGCAAGATCAAGGTGCGCTCGCAGAGCCCGCCTGCCACGACCGGTTAAGCATCCGTAAGGACACGGGAGGGACGGGCTCGAGGCCCGTCCCTCCCGGTACGGTTTAGGAGACGATGCGTCTCCGCCTCCTCTTCCTCGTGTTGCCTGCGCTCTGCGCGGCGCTCGTGGTGGGCGGCTGCGGCGGCAGCGACAACGGCGAGAGCTCCGGCCCGACTGCCACGACAGCGACGCCTGCGACGACCGCGGCCTCCACGGCCACCCGGATCCGCGTCGGCCTCGTCACGGACATCGGTGGGCTCGACGACCGGTCCTTCAACTTTCTCGCCAACCAGGGGTTGAAGCGGGCCGAAGAGCAGCTCGGCGTCCGCGGCCGGATCGTCGTCTCCCGCTCGAACGCCGACTACGTCCCCAACCTCGCCTCGCTCGCCCAGCAGGACTACGACCTCGTGATCGGAGTCGGGTTCCTGATGGCGGACTCCGTCGAGACGGTGGCGAAGCGCTTCCCCGACACGTCGTTCGCGATCATCGACTACTCCCAGGCCGCGATGCCCTCGAAGCCGGAGAACGTGCGCGGGCTCCTGTTCAAGGAGCAGGAGGCCGGCTACCTCGTCGGCTACCTCTCCGGCCTCGTCGTCGGCGAGGCGGGCGGCTCGAACCAGACGATCAGCTCGGTCGGGGGTCAGAAGATCCCGCCGGTCGACCGGTACATCGCCGGCTACCAGGCGGGCGCGAAGGCGGCGAACCCGAAGGTGAAGACGCTGAACGGCTACTCGCAGGACTTCGTCGACCAGGCGAAGTGCAAGGAGATCGCGCTCAACCAGATCGCACGCGGGTCGTCCGTCGTCTTCCAGGTCGCAGGTCAGTGCGGTCTCGGCGCCCTCAACGCCGCCAAGGAGCAGAACGTGAACGGGATCGGCGTCGACGCCGACCAGGCTTTCCTCGGCGACCACGTGCTCACGAGCGCGCTCAAGAAGGTCGACGTCGCGGTCTTCCAGACGATCCAGGCGGCGCAGGAAGGCAGCTTCACGGGCGGCACCGACACCGTCTTCGACGTCGCCTCGGGCGGCGTGGGGCTCGGCAAGATCGCCGCGAGCGTCCCGGGCGAGCTCGTCGCCAAGGTGAAGCAGCAGCAGGAGCGGATCGCCGCCGGAGGGATCGAGATCCCCGAGACCGTGGGCGGCTCCTAGCCGCTTCCCTGCGCGCGTTCGGCCGGGCACCGTAGAATCGCCGCGATGGACGAGCGGCCCGTTCTCGAGCTTCGCGGCATCACCAAGCGCTTCCCAGGGATC
This sequence comes from uncultured Gaiellaceae bacterium, assembly GCA_963846665.1. Taxonomy (GTDB): domain Bacteria; phylum Actinomycetota; class Thermoleophilia; order Gaiellales; family Gaiellaceae; genus Gaiellasilicea. The sequence goes on along the minus strand of CAWJWW010000002.1, from coordinate 710,693 downwards.
GTCGCCAACGACGACGTCTCGCTGGATCTGCGCAAGGGTGAGGTGCACGCCCTGCTGGGCGAGAACGGCGCGGGCAAGTCGACGCTGATGAACGTCCTCTACGGCCTCTACCGGCCGGACGAGGGCGAGATCCTGGTCAACGGCAAGAAGGTCGAGATCGGCTCGACGAAGGCGGCGATCGAGAACGGCGTCGGGATGGTGCACCAGCACTTCATGCTGATCCCGGTGATGACGGTCGCGGAGAACATCGTGCTCGCGACCGAGCCCGTCAAGGACGGCGTCCTTCTCGACTACGCCGCCGCCGAAAGCAGGGTGCGCGACCTCTCCCAGCGCTTCGGGCTCGCCGTCGACCCGCGGGCCAAGGTGCAGGACATCACCGTCGGGCAGCAGCAGCGGGTCGAGATCCTGAAGGCGCTCTACCGGGGCGCCGACATCCTCGTGCTCGACGAGCCGACCGCCGTGCTGACCCCGCAGGAGGCCAAGGAGCTCTTCACGATCGTCCGCAGCCTCACCGAGCAGGGCAAGTCGATCATCTTCATCAGCCACAAGCTGAACGAGGTCACCGACATCGCCGACCGGATCACCGTCCTCCGCCGGGGCAAGAAGATCGAGACGCTCCCCGCGGCAGGGGCGACCGAGGAGGGGCTCGCGCGGCTGATGGTCGGCCGCGAGGTGCTGCTCGAGGTCGACAAGGGCCCCGCCACGCCCGGGGAGCCGCTGCTCGGCGTCCGCGACCTCCACGTCTTCGACGACCGGGGAATCGAGAAGGTGCGCGGGATCTCGTTCGAGGTCCGCGGCGGCGAGATCGTCGGGATCGCCGGCGTCGACGGGAACGGGCAGACCGAGCTGATCGACGCGATCGCCGGCCTGACGAAGTCGGCAGGGGGGACGATCGTGATCGCGGGCGAGGACGTCACGGGCGACAGCTGTCGCGACTGCCTCGACGCTGGGCTCGGCCACATTCCCGAGGACCGACAGCGCCGCGGGCTCGTGCTCGACTTCTCGCTGGCCGAGAACCTGGCCCTGCACGACTACGACTCGCCGCCCGCCTCACGCTTCGGCTGGCTCTTCCCGAAGCGGATCATCGCCAAGGCGGCGCGGCTGCTCCGGGACTTCGACGTCCGGGGCGGTGGGCCGCTCACGCGAGCGGGCGGCCTCTCGGGCGGGAACCAGCAGAAGGTCGTGCTCGCGCGCGAGATCGAGCGCAACCCGCAGGTGCTGATCGCGGCGCAGCCGACTCGCGGCCTCGACGTGGGCGCGATCGAGTTCGTCCACCGGCGGCTCGTCGGCGAGCGCGACGAGGGCCGCGCGATCCTGCTCGTCTCGCTCGAGCTGGACGAGATCCTCTCGCTCTCCGACCGGATCCTCGTCATGTACGAGGGCGAGATCGTCGGCGAGTTCGCGCCGGGCGTCAGCGAGGAAGAGCTCGGCGTCGCGATGACGGGCGGCGGGCGGAGGCAGGCGGCGTGAGCACCCCGGAGGACGGCGGCAAGGTCGAGAATCCGGTCACCGAGGGTGACTATGCGCCCAGTGTCGCGGCGAAGATCGACGTCTGGTCGAAGGCGGGCGGAGTCTTCGTCCCCCTCCTGACGACGCTGCTCGCCTTCTTCATCGGCGGCCTCGTCGTGCTCGTCACCACGGGCAAGAACCCGCTCGCGACCTACGAGGCGATCTTCCGTGGCTCCGGCCTCAACTGGTTCTTCCACGTCGGCAACTACGAGGCGACGCTTCCGTTCACCGACACGAAGGTGTGGTTCCCCTGGAACACCGGCAGCGTCCCGACCGACGAGGTCTCGTTTCTCGCGGGGCTGAACCTGCAGCAGACGATGATCGTCTGGATCCCGCTCGTGCTGACCGGCCTCGCCGTCGCGTTCGCCTTCCGCTGCGGCATGTTCAACATCGGCGGCCAGGGCCAGTACCTCGTCGGCGCCGTGATGGCCGTCTGGATCGGCTCCTCGCTCCCGAGCCTCCCGAGCGCCGTCCACATCCTCTTCGCGGCCGTCGCAGGCGCGCTCGTCGGCGCGGTCTGGGCCGGGATCGCGGGGATCCTGAAGGCACTCGTGGGCACGCACGAGGTGATCTCGACGATCATGCTCAACTGGATCGCGATCTGGACCGGCGTCTTCCTCTTCGGGCTCGGCGGCCCCCTGCAGAACTCGAATCCGGGCGGCGAGTCGGTGCCGGTCTCGAACGACATCCTCGACGAGTCGAAGCTGAAGGTGTTCTGGGGCGAGCCGCTGCTCCAGGGGCTCCATCTCGGCTTCCTGATCGCGATCGCGGGGCTCGTCGCCTACTGGATCACCCTGAACCGCACCACGCTCGGCTACGAGGTCCGCGCGGTCGGCTTCAGCCCCGAGGCGGCCCGCTACGGCGGGATCTCCGTCCGGCGCAACTACTTCCTCGCGATGGCGATCTCCGGCTCGTTCGCGGGGCTCGCCGGCGCGGTCGACATCCTCGGCTGGCAGTTCCGGATCAACACGAACGACGTCCTGACGACGACGATCGGCTTCACCGGGATCGCAGTCGCCCTGCTCGGGCGGAACACGGCGATCGGGGTCGGGCTGGCGGGGCTGCTCTTCGCCGCTCTCGTCACCGGGACGTCGACCCGGAATCTCGATCCCGAGATCTTCCGGCCGGAGCTCGCGTCGAACCTGACGCTGCTGATCCAGGGGCTCGTCGTGCTCTTCGTGGGCGCGGACGTGATCATCCTCTCGCTCTTCAACCTCAGGAAACGGCGACGGCAGGCGTCACTCACGCCCGGAGCCGGGCCGGCGTCGGGGAGCGCCGATGTCTAGCGTGCTCACGCGGCTGCCGCAGGGCCCGCGCGGGCTCGCGTGGCTCGGGATCGTCCTCGGCCTGCTCGCCTTCTGGGTCGCGCTGCCGCCGCTGAAGGTGCGGACACCCCTGCTCCCCGTCGTGATCGGGCTCGTCGCGCTCGCGCTCGCGATCTACGCGATCTCCCGGGGGGTCAAGCGGCTCGGCTGGGGAGCCGTCGTCGCGGCGATCGCGGGGATCGGGCTCGGCTACCTCGCGACCCGGTCGAGCGTCGACCACCTCGACCAGGTGATCGTCTGGTCGGCGCTGATCGCCGCCATGCTCCGCTTCGCGACCCCGCTCGCGTTCGCGGCGATGGGCGGGATCTTCTCCGAGCGGAGCGGCGTCGTGAACATCGGGCTCGAGGGGATGATGCTGACGGGGGCGTTCTTCGGGATCCTCGCGGCCGACAAGCTCGGCTCCTGGGTCTTCGGCCTCCTGATCGCTGCGCTCGCCGGCGGGCTGATGGCCCTGATCCACGCGTTCTTCGCGATCCAGCTGCGTGCGGACCAGATCGTCGGCGGCACCGCGATCAACTTCCTCGCGCTCGGGATCACCGGGTATCTCTTCATCGACGTCTACGGCGGCCAAGGCACGCCGACGGACATCTCCGAGATCCCGGACGTCCATCTCTCGTTCCTCAACGACTGGTACTTCCTCGGGCCGATCTTCGGCCAGCTGAACCTGATGATCTGGCTCGCGTTCGTGACCGTGCTCGTCTCGTGGGTCGTGCTCTTCAAGACGCCGATCGGCCTCCGGATCCGCGCGGTCGGCGAGCATCCGCGCGCGGCCGAGACGGTCGGGATCCCGGTCTACGCGACGCGCTACGGCGCGGTCGTCCTCTCCGGCGTGCTCGCGGCCCTCGGCGGCGCCTACCTCTCGATCGGCTTCGTCAACTCGTTCAACCAGAACATGACGGTCGGCAAGGGGTTCATCGCGCTCGCGGCGGTGATCTTCGGGAACTGGCGTCCGTGGGGCGCCGCGGCCGCGGCCCTGCTCTTCGGCTTCTCGAGCGCGCTCGCCCAGCGGCTGCCCGCGTACTCCGAGTCGGCAGCCGTCCTCTTCCAGGCGCTGCCGTACGTCCTCACCCTGATCGCGGTCGCCGGCGTGATCGGCCGCTCGATCCCTCCTGCGGCGGTCGGCCGTCCGTACCGGAAGCAGTAACGCCGGCGGCTCCCCGCGTCCAGCCACAGCGAAGCGGGCCAGGGGCGAAGGGGGCCGTTCTCGTGGGGCTGCTCGCAGCGGCAGCTCTGCCCGCGGCGATCGTCGTCACCCGCTGGTCCGGCGCCTACAGCCTGATCCACGCGGGCTTCGCGATTCCGGTCGCGATCGTGCTCGGGGCCGCGGCCATGACGCTGGCACGGCGAGCTCGGGCGCGGGCCAGGCTGACGATCGCAGGCGCCGAAGGGGCCCGGAGCGTCCGCGCCGGCCGGTTGCTCGGCCTCACCGGGATCCTGATCGGGATCACCGGTGCCGGTGCGATCGGCGTCTATCTCGTCCTCCGGGCGGTCTCCGGCTAGGCCGCTGCGGCCCCAGGCCGCTACGATCGTCACGTGTTCGAGATCGGAAACAGCCTCCGGGAGGCTCGTCTCCGCCAGCATCTTGACTTTCCGGAGGCGGAGCACGGGACGAAGATCCGGGGCAAGTACCTGCGCGCCCTCGAAGAGGAGCGGTTCGAGGTGCTGCCCTCGCACACCTACGTCAAGGGCTTTCTGCGCAGCTACGCGGACTATCTGGGGCTCGACGGCCAGCTCTACGTGGACGAGTACAACTCCCGCTTCGTCGGCGGCGAGGACGACATGCCGATGCGCGCGCGCCGCGTGCCGGCTGCGCGCGGCCGGCGGCGCGAGCGGCGCGAGTCGAACATCGTCCTGCTGGCGCTGCTCGCGATCGCGCTCGTGACCGCGCTCGTGATCGCGGCCTGGCGCTACGGCGGCTCCGACACCCAGGCGGTGCCGGGGCTGAGCACCAGCACGAGCACGAGCACGACGACCCGGCCGGCGCCCACGCCGACGCCCGTGCAGACGGTGCCGAACGGGAAGGCGACGCTCGAGCTGATCGCCCGCACCGGCGACTCCTTCGTCGTCGTGCGGCGCGGCGGTGCCGACGGCCCCGTCGAGTACAGCGGCACGATCGAGCAGGGCCAGCGGCAGCGCTTCACCGGTCCCGTCTTCTGGTTCCAGGTCCGGACGCCGAAGCACGTGTTGACGCGGCTGAACGGGAATCGGGTCGAGCTCCCGCTCGCCGTCAAGACGAACGGCCTCTACGCGTCCGCCACCCGCATCTCCGCGACCGAGCCTGGTTGAGCCCGGCCGCAAGCACGCAGGGACGCCGCCCGCGCGCGGTGCTCGTCGTCACGGGCAGCGAGCTCGTCCGCGGCGAGCGAACCGACCTGAACGGCCCGTTCCTGGCGCGGTCGTTGCTCGCGCTGGGGCTCGAGCCCGCGCGAATCCAGATCGTCGGCGACGACGCGGGCGAGCTCGAGGCTGCGCTGCGCGAGGCGGTCGCGAGCGCCGACCTCGTCGCCGTCTCCGGCGGGCTCGGCCCGACGCACGACGACCGCACGGTCGAGGTGGTGGGGCGGGTCGCCGGCGTCGAGCTGGAGCTCCGGCCCGAGCTCGAGGCCGAGATCGAGGCCGTCTCCCGCGCGGTCGCCGAGCGGATGAAGCGGCCGTACGCCGACTTCTCCGAGGGCGTGCGCAAACAGGCGACGCTGCCCGCCGGCGCGATCTCGCTCGGGCTCGCCGGCACGGCGCCCGGAATGGTGATCGACGTCGCCGGCACCCCCGTCGTGATCCTGCCGGGGCCGCCGCCCGAGCTCCAGCGGCTCTGGCCGAACGCCCTCACGACCGAGCCCGTCCGCCGCGTGCTCGACGGCGGCGAGCCACCGCTGCGGCGGACTCTGCGGCTCTTCGGCACCGGCGAGTCCACGGTTGCCCAGGCCTTCACGGAGGCGGGCGGCGACGGAGACGGGGTGGAGGTGACGATCTGCGCCCGCGACTTCGAGATCGTCGTCGAGATCCTCGCGGAGCCGCGCGCCGAGAGCCGGGCCGAGGAGCTGACCGCGGGCCTGCGCGAGCGGCTCGGGCGGCACCTCTACTCCGACGACGGCCGCCTCGTGGAGCAGGTCGTGCTCGAGCTCTGCCGGGAGCGGGGACTGACGCTCGGAACGGCCGAGTCGTGCACCGGCGGTCTCGTCGCCGCCCGCCTGACCGCCGTCCCCGGGTTCAGCGACACGACGCTCGGGGGGATCGTCTCCTACGCGAACGAGCTCAAGATCCGAGAGCTCGGCGTCCCGGTGGAGCTGATCGAGGCGCACGGCGCCGTCTCGGCGGAGGTGGCCGAGGCGATGGCCCGGGGCGCGCGGGAGCGGCTGGGGGTCGACGTCGCGGTCTCGGTCACGGGGATCGCCGGCCCCGGCGGCGGCACCGAGGAGAAGCCCGTCGGCCTCGTCTACTTCCACGCGGTCACCCCGACGGCGAGCGAGGGCTCGTTCTTCAGCTTCCCGGGCGACCGTGAGTCGATCCGGCGCCGCTCGGTGGTCGGGGCGCTCCACCTGGTGCGGCGACTATTGGAACGGAATCGGCACAAAGACGTATGACCTCGGGGCGTAGGTTTTGCCCCATGCCGTCCGACCTCCCTGCTTTCCTACTCTGTCCAATCGTTGTGCGTTAGGAGGATGAGCGGATGAACCGCGAGGAAGCTCTCGACGTCGCCCTCGGGCAGATCGAGCGTCAGTTCGGAAAGGGCTCGGTCATGAAGATGAGCGACTCGGCCCAGGTGTCGATCGGGGCCGTCTCGACCGGCTCGCTCTCGCTCGACCTCGCGCTCGGGATCGGCGGGCTCCCGCGTGGACGGGTGGTCGAGGTCTACGGCCCGGAGAGCTCCGGGAAGACGACCCTCGTCTACCACGTGATCGCCGAGGCCCAGCGCCGCGGCGGCATCTGCGCGTTCATCGACGCCGAGCACTCGATGGATCCGGCCTACGCCAAGAACATCGGCGTCAACGTGGACGAGCTGCTCGTCTCGCAGCCCGACACCGGCGAGCAGGCGCTCGAGATCACGGAGCTGCTCGTCCGCTCCGGTGCGCTCGACGTCGTCGCGGTCGACTCCGTCGCGGCGCTGACCCCGAAGGCCGAGATCGAGGGCGAGATGGGGGATACCCATGTCGGCCTCCAGGCCCGGCTGATGAGCCAGGCGCTGCGCAAGCTCGCCGGCACGCTCAACCGCACCGACACGATCTGCCTCTTCACGAACCAGCTGCGGGAGAAGATCGGCGTCATGTTCGGCAGCCCCGAGACGACTCCCGGTGGCCGGGCGCTCAAGTTCTACTCGTCCGTCCGGCTCGACATCCGCCGGATCGAGACGCTGAAGGACGGCGCGGAGGCGTACGGCAACCGGGCCCGCGTCAAGGTCGTCAAGAACAAGGTCGCTCCGCCCTTCAAGCAGGCCGAGTTCGACATCATCTACGGCCAGGGGATCTCCTGGGAAGGCACGGTCCTCGAGGTGGGGATCGAGCGGAAGATCGTCCAGAAGTCCGGCTCGTACTTCAGCTTCGGGGACGAGCGCCTGGGCCAGGGTCGCCAGAACGCCTCGGCGTTCCTCAAGGAGCACCCGGACGTCGTCCAGCAGATCCTCGCCCGGATCCAGGCCGAGGCTCCCGCCGACCAGATCGTCTCGGCCCGGCTCCTGCCGAGCGTCGCTGCCGAGCAGGCCGCCGCTGCCGTGGACGAGCAGATCCTCGGGGACGCGAAGGCGTCCGCGGCCTAGCCGCTCGACGACCGAGGGGCTGACGCGTGTGAGGACGGTGACCGCGCTCCGGGCTTCGAGCCCGGGGCGCGTCGCCGTCGAGCTCGACGGCGAGCGGTGGCGAACGCTGCCGCTCGAGGCTGTCGTCCGGGCCGGGCTCTCACCCGGGAAGCCGCTCGAGCGCGGGCGTGCACGCACGCTCGCGCGTGAGCTCCGCCGGCTACGAGCACTCGACGTGGCGGCGCGGGCGCTGCGGGCGCGCGACCGTTCCGTGGCCGAGCTCGACCGGCGCCTGGAGCAGCGCGGGATCGCCGCTGCCGAGCGCGGGCGGACGCTCGAGACGCTGGCCGGCGCCGGCCTCCTGGACGACGAGCGGACGGCGGTCGCCCGGGCGCGGGCGCTCGCCGGGCGCGGGGCGGGGGACGCCCTGATCCGGCACGACCTCGAGAGCCGGGGAATCGCCGCCGAGACGGTCGAGGTGGCGCTCGCGGCGCTGGAGCCGGAGCGCGCCAGAGCGCAGGCGATCGTCGAGCGGCGCGGGCCCGGCGTCAAGACGGCCCGGTATCTGGCCTCGCGCGGGTTCGACGAGGACGCCGTCGAAGCCGCCGTTGCGGCGGACGTCGGCGACGCGGTAGGATGACCGTGCTTCCATCTGACGTTTTTCCTGCATAGCTGCGTTTTTCCGAAACCCTTGCGAAACCTGGCTCCCCACGTTCAGCCCACGACCCGCCTCGGCATCCCGAAGGAGACGCCGGCGAGCGCGTAGCCGCGCGACGAGACCGGAGCGCGGCCGGCAGGCCGAGCGCCGGATGTGAGCACGCGGAACCCAGCGGCACGGTCTGGGCCCGCACCAAACGACCTTCTTCAGGAGGTGCGGCGGGATGCTCACGGTGATTGCGGCCCTCGGCGGGCTGGGTGCAGGGATCGCCCTCGCGTCCGCGCTCCTGCTCGTCCGCAGCCGCTCGCGCGTGCACGTCGCGGAGCGCGAGGCGGAGACGATCCGCCGCGAAGCGCAGATCGAGGCGCGCGAGGATGCTGTCCGGCTCCGCGCCGAGATCGAAGACGAGGTTCGCGCCCGGCGGGAGCAGATCGCCAGGGTCGAGGAGCGAACCCAGGCCGAGACCCTCGAGCTCGAGCGCCGGCTCGTCGAGCTCGAGCGCCGCGAGCAGGGCCTGCACGACCGCGAGCTGCACGCGCGGCAGCTCCAGGACGAGTCGAAGGCGACGCGCGACGAGGCGATGCGCGTGCTCGAGCGCGCGGCGGGAATGACCGTGACCGAGGCGAAGCACCAGCTGCTCGAGCGCTCCGAGGACATGATCCGGCACGAGCTCGCACGCACCGTCCGCCAGCTCGACGAGGAGGCAAGAGGGGAGGCGAGGCGCAAGGCCCGCAACCTCGTCGCCGACGCCCTCCAGCGCGTCGCGGCGAGCCACACGGCCGAGACGACGGTCAGCGTCGTCGAGCTGCCCTCCGACGACATGAAGGGCCGCATCATCGGCCGGGAGGGCCGGAACATCCGCGCGCTCGAGCACCTGACCGGCGTCGACTTCATCATCGACGACACCCCGCAGGCGGTCGTCCTCTCCTCCTTCGACGGGATCCGGCGCGAGATCGCCAAGATGACCCTCGAGAAGCTCGTCGAGGACGGGCGGATCCATCCGGCCCGGATCGAGGAGATGTACTACGGCGCCAAGGCCGAGCTGGAGGAGCACATCAGGCTCGCCGGCGAGCAGGCCGTGTTCGAGGCGAACTGCGGCGACGTCCACGACGAGCTCGCACGAGTGCTCGGCCGGCTTCGCTACCGGACGAGCTACGGCCAGAACGTGCTCAAGCACACGCTCGAGGTCGTCCACCTCGCGGGCGTGATGGCGGCCGAGCTCGGGGCGAGCGTGAAGACGGCGAAACGCGCCGCACTCCTCCACGACCTCGGGAAGGCCATGACTCACGAGGTCGAGGGCTCGCACGCGGCGATCTCGGCCCAGTGGGCGAAGCGATACGGCGAGAGTCAGGGCGTCGTCCATGCGATCGAGGCGCACCACCACGAGATCGAGCCGCAGACCGTCGAGGCCGTCCTCCTGATCGCTGCGGACGCGATCTCGGCGTCGCGGCCGGGAGCGCGCGGCGAGAGCCTCGAGCACTACATCAAGCGGCTCGGCGCGCTCGAGAAGATCGCAACCCAGAAGCGCGGCGTCGCCAAGGCGTATGCACTCCAGGCCGGCCGGGAGATCCGGGTGATGGTCGAGCCGACCGAGATCGACGACGAGGCGGCGATCCTGCTCTCGCACGAGATCGCCCGCGAGATCGAGGACCAGCTCGAGTATCCCGGCCAGGTGAAGGTGATCGTGATCCGCGAGAGCCGCGCGATCGAGGTCGCGAAGTAGTGACCGCACGCAGCGCGGGATGGCTCGCGCTCCTGGTGCTCGCCGCCACACTCGCGGCTCCCGCGTCGGCACGCGCCGGGAGTGCCCCCCGGCAGGTCGTCGTGATCGAGTTGCGCACGCCGATCGACAACGTCTCGGCCCGCTACCTTCGGCGCTCGCTCGACCGGGCGGCCGAGGACGGGGCTGAGGTCGTCGTGGTTCGCATCGACACCCCGGGCGGCCTGGTCTCAGCCACTCGCGCGATGGTCGGCTCGATCTTCGCGTCCCCGGTGCCGGTCGTCGCCTACGTCGCGCCGGAAGGGGCACGAGCAGCGTCGGCGGGCACGTTCGTGGCCGCGTCGGCGTCGCTGCTCGCCATGGCGCCGGCGACGAATCTCGGGGCGGCCGCCGTGGTCGGCGGTGGGGGCGAGGATCTCCCCGAGACGCTCGGCCGCAAGGCGACGGAGGACGCGGCGGCGTTGATCCGGAGCATCGCCACGCGCCGCGGCCGGCCGGTCGCTGCGTTGGAGGCGACGGTGCGAGAAGCGCGCTCGTACTCCGCCGGCGAGGCGCGCGACCTCCGGATCGCCGATCTGATCGAGCCGACGCTCGCCTCCCTGCTCATCGCGCTCGACGGACGCACCCTGGCTGCAGCAGGCGGACCCGTCAGAGTGCAGACCGCCCAGGCCGTCGTCCACACGGTGGAGCCGAACCTGTTCGAGCGCGTGCTCGCCTTCCTCGCCGACCCGAACGTCGCGTTCCTGCTCATCTCGCTCGGAGCGCTCGCGTTGACCGTCGAGCTCTGGAGCCCGGGCCTCTGGGTGCCGGGGGCGACCGGGTTGATCGCGTTGATCCTCGGCTTCGCCGGGGTGGGGAACCTCCCGTTCTCCTGGGCGGCGGTCGTGCTGCTGGTGCTCGCCGTGCTGTTCTTCGTCCTCGAAGCGCTGCATCCGGGACTCGGCCTCTTCGGTGCATTCGGAACCGTGGCACTCGTGCTCGGAGGGCTCTTCATGCTCGGCGTGACCGGCCCGCCCGAGGTTCCCGGCACAGGAGCGGGAGTGAGCCGGTGGCTCCTCGTCGCAGTCGGAATCGTCGGTCTCGGGGGTGCCGCCCTGCTCGCGCGCGAGGTAAGGCGTTCGCACGATCCGGGCTACGTGAGCCCGTTCACCCACGAGCGGCTGCTCGGGGAACTCGCCAAGGTCAGCGTCCGTTTGGACCCGCGCGGTGAGGTGCGCGTCGCGGGCGAGGCGTGGAGCGCGGAGCTCCGGGGTGCGGCCTCCGCGGACGTCGGTGACCATGTTCGCGTCGCGGAGATCTCGCAGGTCGGGCTTGTCGTCGAGCCGGTCGATGCCCCAGAATCGGCAGGAGAGCCGGTCAACGAATCGGAGCAACCCAGGAGGTAGTCAGTGGGGGTCATCCTCAACTTCGTCAAGGACTACGAGCGGATCGCCCGCTTCCGCTTCGGCAGGTTCGAGGGGATGAAAGGCCCGGGCATCGTCGTCGCGCTCCCCGTCATTCACTCGAAGACGTGGGTGGACACGCGCACCGAGGTCCTCGATATCCCGCGCCAGACCAACATCACCAAGGACAACGCGCCGATCGACATCGACTTCCTGATCTACATGCGAATCGACGTGAACGATGCGGAGCGCGCGGTGCTCGAGGTCGAGGATTACCACAGCGCCGTGATCGGGCTCGCGACGACGACCCTGCGCGCGGTGATCGGCGACATTCCGCTCGACGACGTGCTCTCGCAGCGCGACCGGATCAACGAGTTGATTCGCACCCGCCTGGATCAGGAGACGACGCGGTGGGGCATCAAGGTGACGAATGTCGAGATCCGCGAGCTCACACCGCCGCGGGAGATCCAGGACGCGATGAGCCGGCAGATGTCGGCGGAGCGGGTTCGGCGCGCCGTCGTCCTGGAGGCGGACGGCACCAAGCAGGCGAACATCACCGTCGCCGAGGGAGAGAAGCAGGCGGCGATCCTGCGGGCCGAGGGCGAGAAGCAGGCGGCGATCCTGCGCGCCCAGGGCTTCGGCGAGGCGCTCACCCGGATCTTCGAGGCAGCGCGGCACATCGACGAGAAGACGATGACCTTGCAGTACCTCGACACACTGAAGGAGCTGGGTGCGAGCCCGTCCTCCAAGTTCCTCTTCCCGCTCGAGTTCACGCGGATGCTCGACGGGCTCATGCCCCAACGCGTGGAGGCCGGCCCCCGCGACGAATGACCGGCGCCGCGCCGGGCGCGCCTCGGCAGCCGTCTTTGGGGCCGGGGCTAGACTGTCGCGGCGATGAAGCGCTACCACGTCACCACCTTCGGCTGCCAGATGAACGCCCACGATTCGGAGCGGATCAAGGGCATGCTCGAGTCGCTCGGGCTCGGCGAATCGCCGACGCAGGCGGACGCAGACGTGCTCGTCTTCAACACCTGCACGATCCGCGAGAAGCCGGACACGAAGCTGGCCGCCTACCTCGGCGACGCGGGCGCGCGCAAGCGCGAGAACCCGGAGCTCGTGGTCGCGGTCGGCGGGTGCTACGCGGAGGCGCAGCAGAACCGGATCTTCGAGCTCTACCCGCAGGTCGACGTCGCATTCGGGCCAGGGTCGATCCCACACCTCGGCGAATGGCTCGGCGCCGGCGGGCACGCGCCTCCGGGCCGCTTCGGCACCCACGAGCACTTCGCCGGCCACCTCCCGGCGCATCGCGAGCGCCCCTTCCAGGCGTGGGTGCAGATCTCGATGGGGTGCAACTCCAAGTGCGCCTACTGCATCGTCCCGGCCGTCCGCGGCCGTGAGCAGAGCCGACGGCCGGGCGACGTGCTCGCCGAGGTCACGCGGCTCGCCGACGAGGGCGTCAAGGAGATCACGCTCCTCGGCCAGAACGTCAACTCCTGGGGCCGCGACCTGCGCCCCGAGCTCGAGATCGAGTTCGGCGAGCTGCTGCGCGCCTGCGACACGGTCGACGGGATCGAGCGGATCCGGTTCACGAGCCCGCATCCCAAGGACTTCCGCGAGCCCGTGATCGCGGCGATGGCCGAGTGCGACGCCGTCTGCGAGCAGATCCACCTGCCGCTCCAGTCGGGCTCGTCCAGGCTCCTGAAGCTGATGAGGCGCACCTACGACCAGCGCCGCTACCTCGACCTCGTCGCCCGGCTCCGGGACGCGATTCCGGACCTCGCGCTCGGGACCGACGTGATCGTCGGCTTCCCCGGCGAGACGGAGGACGACTTCGCGCAGACACTCGAGGTCGTCGAGGCGGTGCGCTTCGACAGCGCCTTCACCTTCATCTACTCGCCGCGCCGCGGCACCGAGGCCGCGGAGCTGGCCGAGCAGGTCCCCGAGGACGTCAAGCACGAGCGCCTCGAGCGGCTCGTCGACGTCGTCCAGCGGATCGCTGCCGAGCGCAACGCCGAGCGGGTCGGGCGCACCGAGGAGGTGCTCGTCGAGGGCACGAGCCGCACCGACGAGCGATCGCTGCGCGGGCGCACGCGGCGGAACACGACGGTCGTCTTCGCCGGCGAGGCCGCGCCGGGCGAGCTCGTCGACGTCCTGATCGACGGCTCGACCTCGACGACGCTGCGGGGCGCCCAGCGCGCGGTGGTCGCCGCATGAGGATCCTCGTCACCGGCTCGTCAGGGCAGATCGGCACCAATCTCGCGCTCAGGCTCCGGCAGGACGGCCACGAGGTCTTCGGGATCGACAAGCGCCAGAACGCCTGGCTGGACGGAGACGAGTTCCGCTATCTGCTCCAGGACCTCTCCGGCCACTATCCGGCGTTCCCGGGCGGGATCGGCGGCGTCGAGTACCCGGACGTCGACCTCGTCGTCCACCTCGCCGCGCACGCGAAGGTGCACCAGCTCGTCGCCGAGCCGCACCGCGCACTCGAGAACCTGATGATGACCTTCAACGTCCTCGAGTTCTGCCGGCTCCAGGGCCTCCCGATCGTCTTCTCCTCGACGCGCGAGGTCTACGGCGACGTCCACCGGTTCGAGGGCTACGCAGAAGCGACCGCCGACTTCGCCTTCACCGAGAGCCCCTACTCGGCCTCGAAGATCGCAAGCGAGGCCTTCATCTACGCCTACGCGCGCTGCTACGACCTCCGCTACCTCGCGTTCCGCTTCTCGAACGTCTACGGCCGCTTCGACAACGACCTGCACCGAATGACACGGGTGCTGCCGCTCTTCATCCACCGGACGCTGCGCGGCGAGCCCGTCACCGTCTACGGCCCCGAGAAGGTGCTCGACTTCACCTACGTGGACGACTGCGTCGACGGGATCGTGCGCGGCGTCGAGGCGCTCGGCTCGGGCGAGGTCGCGAACGAGACGATCAACCTCGCCTTCGGCGAAGGGAACACGCTCGTGCGCGCCGCGGAGCTGATCGCGGCGGCGGTGGGCGTCGAGCCCCAGATCGAGACGGCTCCGGCCCGGCTCGGCGAGGTGACGCGTTACGTCGCCGACATCAGCAAGGCGCACGACCTCCTCGGCTGGCAGCCCCGCACGCCGCTCGACCTCGGGATCCCCGCCTCCGTCGAGTGGTTCCGGTCCCACCGCTCGGCGCATCCGGAGGAAGACCGCCCGGTCGAGAGCGAGGGGGCCGGCGCGGGCTGGAAGACGCTCGCCACCGACCCCGCCTGATGGCAGGGGGCGAAGCCGCCCCGCGCGTTCTCGCGCTCTTCGGCCCGACGGCCTCCGGGAAGACCGAGGTCGCCCAGGCGCTCGCCGCCCGCATCCCCGCCGAGCTCGTCTCGGCCGACTCCATGCAGCTCTACCGCGGCCTTCCGATCCTCACGAACCAGGGCGCGGGCAAGCTCGTCGGGATCTGGCCCCTCGACCGCCAGGGGTCGGTCGCAGAGTTCGCAGCGCTCGCCCACGCCGAGATCGACGCCGCGCTCGCCGCTAATCGCACGCCGATCGTCGTCGGCGGCTCGGGGCTGTACTTTCGGGCCGCCCTGACCGAGGTCGGGATCCCGCCGGTCGTGGAGCCGGCCGAGCGGGAGGAGTGGGAGCGCGCCTACGACCAGCTCGGCGCGGCCGGAGCGCACGCACTGCTCGCGGAGCGCGACCCGAGGGCGGCGACGCAGGTGCACGCGAACGACCGCAAGCGGGTGATCCGGGCGCTGGAGCTGCACGCGGCGGGCGCGACCCTCGTCCCCGAGCGCTCCCGCTTGTGGACCGACGAGACGCGGCGCCCGACGCTCGTCGTGGGGCTCGACGTGCCGCCGGAGGTGCTCGAGCGGCGAATTCGCACGCGGACGACGGAGATGTTCGAGCGCGGGGTGGAGGCCGAGGTCGCCGCCGCCGGGGAGGTCGTCCCCGAAGTCCTGGGGCTCGAGGCCGTTCGGACGCTGCCCCGCTCCGAAGCCGAGGAGGCGATCGTGCTCGCCACCCGGCGGCTCGCCGCCTACCAGCGGAAGTGGCTGCGCCGGATCCCGGGAATCGTCAGGATCGACGGCGACCGGCCCGTGGAGGAGGTGACGGATGCGATTCTCGAAGTGGCACGCGCACGGCAATAGCTATCTCGTCGTCGAGCGGGCCGAGCTCGGTCGGCCGCTGACGGCGGTGGAGGCGCAGCGTCTCTCCGACCCGCGGCGGGGCGTGGGCTCGGACGGCGTGCTCGAGGTGGTGGCGTCGGGAGGGGAACGCGTCGAGGTTGTGATCTGGAACCCTGACGGCTCCGTCGCCGAGTTCTCGGGCAACGGGACGCGGATCGCGGCCGCGTGGGCGCTCCGCGAGGGCGGAGAGAGCGTCGCGGTCGAGACCGGGGGTCGGGCCTACGCGGCCGTCGCCCGCGGCGGCCTGTTCGAGATGGAGGTCGGGCCGGTCGCTGTGCGCGAGTCGGAGCTGGTGGACGTCGGAACCGAGCGGCTCGAGCTGACGCCCGTCTCCGTCGGGAACCCGCACGCCGTCGTCCGCACGGACGGGGGCAGGGAGGCGCTGCTCCGGCTGGGGCCGCTGCTCGAGACACATGAGCGCTTTCCCGAGCGCACCAACGTCCAGCTCGTCCGCGTCACCGGCCCGAGCGCGCTCGACGTGCTGGTCTGGGAGCGAGGCGCGGGCGAGACGAGCGCCTCTGGCTCGAGCGCCGTCGCCGCCGCCTCGGTGGCAATCGTCGGCGGGTGGGTCGAGAGCCCCGTCACCGTGCGGATGCCGGGCGGAGAGCTGCTCGTCGCGCTCGACGAGGAGAACCGCGCCACCCTCACGGGCCCAGCCGAGCAGATCTGCGCGGGGGAGACCTTGTGTTTCTGAAACACAAAGTCCGTTCGCCGCGCTTTCGGGCGCCCTAGGCCCGCATTCGTCCAGGGGCGCCAGGACAGAACGAGAGCTTGTGTTTCGGAAACACAAGCCCGGCTCAGACCGCGATCTCGAACTCCCGGAGCACGGCGTTGAGGCTCGTCTTCAGGTCGGTGGACGCGCTCCGCTGGCCGACGATCAGGGCGCACGGGAGCCCGTAGGTGCCCGCGGGGTAGTCCTTCTGGCGGACGCCGGGGAGGACGACCGCGCCGGGCGGGACGACGCCGCGGTGCTCGACGGGCTCGGCGCCGGTGACGTCGATGATCGGCACGCTCGCGGAGAGGACGACGTTCGGGGCGATCACGGCCCCGGCGCCGACGCGGACACCCTCGACGACGATCGCGCGCGAGCCGACGAAGGCGCCGTCCTCGATCACGACAGGGCTCGCCTGCGGCGGCTCGAGCACGCCGCCGATCCCGACGCCGCCGGAGAGGTGGACGTCGGCGCCGATCTGCGCGCAGGAGCCGACCGTCGCCCAGGTGTCGACCATCGTGCGCGGCCCGACCCAGGCGCCGATGTTCACGTAGCCGGGCATCAGCACGACGCCCTCGGAGAGGAATGACCCGTAGCGCGCCACGCCCGGCGGCACGACCCGGACCCCGCGCTCGGCGTAGTCCGTCTTGACGGGGATCTTGTCCAGGAAGTGGAGCCCGCCGACCTCCATCGGCTCCACCTTCCGCAGCTTGAAGTACTCGAGGATCGCCAGCTTCGCCTCGACGTCGACCACCCACTCGTTCCCTTGCTGCTCGGCGACGCGACGCTCGCCGCGGTCGAGCGCTCCGACGATCTCGATCGCTTCGTCCGGTGTCACAGGGCTCCCTCCAGGATCTCGACGGCAGAGGCACACTCATCCTCCGAGGGCACGAGCGCGAGCCGGACGTAGCCCTCGCCCGCGGCGCCCAGGTACGACCCAGGGGCGACGAGGATGCCGTGCTCGAGCAGCCGGTCGGCAAACGCCTCCGAGGTCTCGCCCGCGGGACACTCGACCCAGACGTACATCGTCGCCTCGCTTCCGGCGACGCGGATCCCCTTGCGGGCGAAGAGCTCCAGGAAGAGGGCCCGCTTGCGGGCGTAGCGCTCGCGCGTGCGCTCGACGTGCGCCTCGTCGCCCCAGGCGGCCACAGACGCGCGCTGGACGAACTCCTGCGGCGCGGTTCCGATCGTCGGTCGGAAGAGCTTCAGGGCGGCGATCAGCGTTGGGTCGCCGGCGACGAAGCCGCTCCGGTAGCCGGTCATCGAGCTTCGTTTCGAGAGCGTGTTGAAGACGGCGACGTTCGTCCGGTCTTCGAGTTGGAGCGCCGAGACGGGCGGCTCCTCGAACCAGAGCTCGGTATATGCCTCGTCGGAGGCGAGCACGAAGCCGTGCTCGCGGGCGAGGGCGGCCGCGCGCTCGTAGAAGGCGAGCGGCGCGCACGCGGCGGTCGGGTTGTTCGGGTAGTTGACCCAGAGAAGCGCCAGCCTGCTCCAGGTCTCCTCGTCGATCGCGTCGAGGTCGGGGAGGAACCCGTTGTCCTCGTGCAGCGGCAGCGCCAGCGGCCGCGCTCCGGCGAAGAGCGCGCCCCGCTCGTAGACCGGATAGCCGGGCTCGGTGTACGCAACGGTGTCCTTGCCGCGCTCGGCGGCGAGCACGACCTGGGCGAAGCTGAAGATCGCCTCCTTGCTCCCGAGAGTGGGCACGACCTCCGTGTCGGGGTCGAGCGCGATTCCGAAGCGCCGGCCCGCCCAACCCGCGATCGCCTCGCGCAGCTCCGGAAGCCCTGCCGCCGCGGGATAGCCCATCCGGTCGCGCAGACCGTCGACGAGCGCCTGCCGGATCAGTGGGTCGGTCGGCTCGCGCGGGTCGCCGGTGCCGAAGTCGATCACCCGCGTCCCGGCTGCCTCGACCCGCCGCGCCGCCTCGCCGAGGCGCACGAACGGATAGACGGTCTGACGCTCGAGCACGGGCGAGAGAGGCACGCTCAGACCGTACCGGTGAGGAACGTCCAGAGCGACGCGAAGCAGCGCTCCAGCGCGGCGACCTCCACTTGCTCGTCACGGCGGTGCGCGAAGGCGGGAGCACCGGGCCCGAAGTTGACCGCGTCGATCCCGCGCATCGTGAAGTCGGCGACGTTCGTCCAGGCCTGCTTGGGCTCGAGTGCGAGGTCGCCGGCGCCCCGGAGCCGCTGGACGAGCGGCGAGTCGGTCACGACCCGCGCGGGCGGCGAGTCGCCCGCAGCGACGTACTCGGCGTCCGCGGGGACGAGGCCGCGCAGATACTCCTCCGCGCTCTCGGGCGTCCGGTCGGGGGCGTAGCGGAAGTTGAGGTGGGCCTCGGCGCGGTCGGGGATCACGTTGTCGGCGATCCCACCGGCGATCCGCGTCACGCTGACCACCTCGGTGAACGTGAGGCCGCCGACCTCGACGGGCCGCGGCTCGATCGCAGCGACCGCGGCCAGCCCGGCGAGCGCCTTCTCGATCGCGTTCTCGGCGAGCCACGGCCGCGCCGAGTGCCCGCTGACGCCGTGGAAGACGAAGCGGGCGTTCAGGTTGCCGAGGCAGCCGGCCTGGATCGCGTTCGACGTCGGCTCGAGCAGGATCGCGAGCCCGGCCTCGTGGACGAGCCGCGAGTGCTCGAAGAGGTGGGGGAGGGGGCTGTGCTCCGCCGGCAGCTCCTCCTTGCCGAACGCGAGGAGCGCCACGTCGATCTCGGGCTCGACGGCGTGCTCCTCCAGCTCGCGTGCCAGCTCGAGCAGGACGGCGAGGCCCGACTTCATGTCGGCCGCCCCGAGCCCGTGCACGGCCCCGTCCTCGATGCGGCCCGGGAGGTTCGCCTGCGCGGGCACGGTGTCGTAGTGCCCCGCGAGAACGACGAGCGGCCGCCCCTCGCGGCGCGGCCTCGCTGCGACGAACGCGTCCTCCGCCTCGTACTCGAACGCGAACGACGACGGGCACGAGCGAGCGGACGTGCGCGGCGATCTCCGCCTCGTTGCGGCTCTCGGAGGGGATGTCCACGAGCTCGAGCGTGCGCGCGGCAAGACGGTCGGCGAGGGATGCCATGGGGCCGAAGCGTGGCACAATCGAGGAGTGGGGGAGCGCACGACCGACAACGTCACCGCGGGGCTCGAGCCCGAGCGGGGCTTCGTGCTCGCGGTCCTCGCCCGCGGGGCCGACGCGGAGGACGAGCTGGGTGAGCTGCGCGAGCTCGCGCGGACGGCCCTCGTCGAGCCCGTCGCCGAGCTCGTGCAGCAGCGCCAGCGCGCGGATGCCCGCAGCTACGTCGGCAAGGGGAAGCTCGAGGAGCTGAAACAGGCCTACACCGAGGCTCAGGCGGACGTCCTGCTCGTGGACGACGAGCTCGACCCGACCCAGCAGCGCACCCTCGAGAACGCCCTCGACGCGCGGGTGGTCGACCGCACCCAGCTGATCCTCGACATCTTCGCCCAGCACGCCGTCAGCGCCGAGGGCAAGCTCCAGGTCGAGCTCGCCCAGCTCGAGTACAACCTGCCGCGGATGCGCGGGATGTGGAAGCACCTCGAGCGTCTCGGCGGCGGCACCGGGGCGGTCGGGGCGGGCGTCGGCACCCGTGGCCCCGGCGAGTCGCAGCTCGAGACCGACCGCCGGCTCGCGAACCGGCGGATCACCGTCCTGCGCCGGCGCCTGAAGGAGATCGGGAAGCAGCGCGACCTCCGCCGGAAGGAGCGCCGCAGGACGCAGACCCCGACGGTCGCCCTGGCCGGCTACACGAACGTCGGCAAGTCGACCCTCCTGAACGCACTCACGCAGGCGGACGTCTCGGTGGACGACCGTCTCTTCGAGACGCTCGACCCGACGACGCGCGGCTTCGAGCACGACGGCAAGCGCTATCTGATCACCGACACCGTCGGCTTCATCCGGCGCCTGCCGACCCAGCTCGTCGAGGGCTTCGCGTCCACCCTCGAGGAGACCCTCGTCGCCGACCTGATCCTCCACGTCGTCGACGCGTCGGCGCCCGACGAGCGTCTGGCGGAGATGATCCGTTCCGTGGACGACGTCCTGCACGAGATCGGCGCCGACGACGTCCCGCTCGAGCTCGTGCTGAACAAGATCGACCGCGTCGACCCGCTCGGGCGCAGGCGGCTCGCCAACCGCTATCCCGACGCGCTCCAGATCTCGGCGGCGCGCGGGCAGGGGATCGACGGCCTGATGGAACGGATCGCCGAGCGTTTCGCCGACCGCTTCGAGGACGTGCGGCTGTTCCTTCCCTACGAGGAAGGGGGCAAGCTCGCGGAGCTCTACGCGCTCGGAGCCCCGATCGAGGAGCGGGAGGACGGTGAGGACGGCGTCCTCGTCCGCGCGCGGCTCCCCCAGCGCGACGTGCGGCGGTTCGCGGAGTACCTCGTCGCCGACGCCGTCGAGACGGGAGTCGACGCCGCCGACGAGCCCCCTGCGGCCGGGCGCCGGTGAGCGGGCGGCCGGCGATCGAGCTTCCGATCACGCGGCTGCGGCCGGAGGCGACGATCCCCGACCGGGCCTACGCGGGAGACGCCGGGCTCGACCTGGCCTCGTGCGAGCACGTCGTGCTCGCGCCCGGTGAGCGGGCGCTCGTCGGCACCGGCCTCGCGGTGGCGATCCCCGAGGGCCACGCGGGCTGGGTGCAGCCGCGCTCTGGCCTTGCCGCCAAGCACGGGATCACGATCGTCAACTCGCCCGGGCTCGTCGACGCCGGCTACCGGGGCGAGCTGCGCGTGATCCTCCAGAACACCGACGCGCACGAGAGCTTCACGGTCGAGCCGGGGATGCGGATCGCACAGCTGGTACTCGTCGAGCTGCCGGAGGTGGAGCTGGTCGTCGTCGACGAGCTGCCCGAGAGCGAGCGCGGCGTCCGCGGCTTCGGGTCCTCCCGCGCCTGATGAGGACCGAGCCGCGGATCCGCGTCTCCGCGATGCTGCGCTGGCACGACCGGCTGCTCCTCTGCCGGCACGAGAAGCGGGGCAAGGACGTCTGGCTGCTCCCGGGCGGCGGCGTCAAGGCGGGGGAGAGCCTGCACCAGGCGCTCGGCCGCGAGCTGACGGAGGAGGTCGGGATCGTGCCGCCGCCGGTCGAAGGGCCTGTGGCACTCGTCGACTCGATCGCCCCGGCGCGCAGCCTCTCGACGAAGCACGTCGTCCACATCATCTTCGCGGGCGAGGTCGACGGCTCGCTCGAGGCCGTCTCCTCGACGGACGAGGCGGTCAGCGGCCACCGGCTCTTCGCGCTCGACGAGCTGGACGGGATCGTGCTCCATCCGCCGATCCAGCGCTTCCTCCAGCGCTGGCAGTCAGGCGACCCCGCCGTCTACCTCGGGGCCCTGTGGATCCCCTAGCGGAACTGTTCGGGCTCACCGCCGACGCCGCGTCGCGCTTCCACGGCACGCTCTCCGGGCGGCCCGTGCGAGCGGAGGCCGGCTTCGACGAGCTCGTCGAGAGCCTGGGCGGGCCGCTCCCGGAGCAGGGCAGCACCGATGTCGAGGTCGTCACCGAGCTCGTCGCCGCGGCCGAGCCGGGGCTCGTCGGCTCCCAGACCGGGAGGTACTTCGGGTTCGTGATCGGCAGCGCGCTGCCCGCCTCGGTCGCCGCCGACTGGCTCGCGACCGCCTGGGACCAGAACGGGTTCTCGGTCGTCACCTCGCCGGCCGCAGCCGCCGCGGAAGCTGTCGCGGCGCGGTGGCTCGTGGATCTGCTCGAGCTGCCTCCGGGGGTCGCGAGCGGCTTCGTCACCGGGGCGCAGGGCGCGAACACGACGGCTCTCGCCGCAGCCCGCAACCACGTGCTCGGCGCGACGGGGTGGGACGTCGCGCGGGACGGGCTCGCCGGCGCACCGCGCCTTCGGGTTCTCGCCGGCGCGGAACGGCACGTCACGATCGACCGCTCCCTCCGCCTGCTCGGGCTCGGCACCGCCTGCCTCGAGCCCGTGGCCGCGGACGGCCAGGGCCGGATGCGTGCGGACGCGCTCCGCGACGCCCTCGACGGGCCTGCAGGGCCGACGATCGTCTGCGCCCAGGCCGGCAACGTCAACACCGGGTCCTTCGACCCGCTCGCCGAGATCGCCGACGCCTGCGAGCAGGCCGGCGCGTGGCTGCACGTGGACGGGGCCTTCGGCCTCTGGGCCGCCGCCAGCCCACACTTCCGGCACCTCACCGCCGGCTCCGAGCGCGCCGACTCGTGGGCGACGGATGCGCACAAGTGGCTGAACGTCCCCTACGACTCGGGCGTCGTCTTCTGCCGGCATCCGCAGGCCCACGGCGACGCGATGGCGGTCGCTGCGAGCTATCTCCAGCGGGCGGACGGCCGCAGCCCCTCGGACTGGGTCCCCGAGTCGTCTCGGCGTGCCCGGGGCTTCGCCGTCTGGGCGGCGCTGCGTGCGCTCGGCCGCTCGGGCGTGGCGGAGCTCGTCGAGCGCTGCTGCGGGCACGCCCGCGCCTTCGCCGAGGTGCTCGGCGCCGAGGAAGGGGTCGAGATCCTGAACGACGTCGTGCTCAACCAGGTCCTCGTTCGCTTCGGCGACGACGACGAGACGACGAGGGAGGTCGTGCGCCGCGTCCAGGCCGACGGGACGTGCTGGCTCGGGGCGACGGAGTGGCAGGGGGTCGCGGCGATGCGAATCTCCGTCTCCAGCTTCCGGACGACGGAGGACGACGTCCGCGTGAGCACCGAGGCGATCCTGCGAGCTCGCTAGCGGCGGCCGCCGCGGGCGCGGGCGCGCGCAGCCGAGACGCGATGTGCCTCGGCCTCGAGCCGGTCCGGGAGCGCCTCGAGCTCGGGCGGGTCGCCCCCGCTCGCGTGCGCGAGCGCCTGCGCGAGCAGCCAGTCGGCGAGCCACGGATTGCGCGGCAGGAGGGGGCCATGGAGGTACGTGCCGACCGCCCGGCCGACACGGCAGCCCTCGAAGCCCGACTCCCCGTCGTTCCCGAAGCCCGAGACGACGCGGCCGAGCGGCGTGGCTCCCGGATCGAGCCGCGTCCGCCCGGCGTGGTTCTCGAAGCCTGCGAGCGTCCTCGGCTCCCCGGGCTCCAGCTCGCACTCGAGCAAGACGTCGCCGATCATCCGCCGTTCGCCCGCGACCGTCTCGTGGGGGAAGAGGCCGACGCCGGGCATCTCGGCGCCGTCCAGGCCGCGGTAGCCGCGGCCCAGCAGCTGGTAGCCCCCGCAGACCGCGAGGAGGGCTGCTCCGCTCGCGACGGCCTCCTCCACGGCAGCACCCTTCGCCGCCAGGTCAGGGGCGATCAACGCCTGCTCGCGATCCTGACCGCCGCCGATGTAGAGCAGGTCGTGCTCGCCCTGGCGGAGCGGCTCGCCGACCCCGACGGCGATGACGACGAGCTCGTGGCCGCGGAGCCGGGCTCGCCGGTCGAGCACCGCGATGTTGCCGCGGTCGGCGTAGATGTTGAGGTAGTCCGGATAGAGATGACCGACGCGGATCCTCACGCGCTCTCCCAGTAGGGCCGGGTCAGCCCGCGCTCCGTCACGATCCGCTGCAGCGCCAGCATCGCCGTGTAGGTCGGGAGGACGACGAGCTCACCGCCGGATGGGGTCAGCTCGAGGCCCCGGTCGAGCGCCCGCTCGAGCTCCGGCTCGACCTCGAGTGCAGCCTCGTCGAGCCCGCCGTACGTGCAGCGGAGTGCCAGCTCGGCCGCGCGGTCGCCCGAGGCGATCACGTGGTCGACCTGCGCGAGCAGCGGCTCGAAGTCGACGTCCCAGATCCAGGAGACGTCCTTTCCGTCGGCGGTGGCGTCGTTCAGCGCGACGAGCAGGAGTGACGGGGCGCCGCCGTCCTCGAGCGTCCGGACGACCTCGTTCGCGCCGGCCGGGTTCTTGATCAGGAGGACGAGAATCGTCTTGTCGCCGCTGACGATCCGCTCGAACCGGCCGAATGCGGCTCCGAAGCGCTCGAGCCCGGCGGCGATCTCGTCCAGGCTGGCACCGAGCGCCTGGGCGAGAGCGGCGGCTCCGACCGCGTTGTAGACGTTGTAGAGGCCTGGGAGACGCAGCGAGACCCGGACCGACCCCGTGGGCGTCTCCAGGAGAAACGACGCGCTCTCGAGCCCGTGGAGGTCGATCTCACGTGCCGCCACGTCGAGCGCGGGCCGCGCATGACCGCACGCAGGACAGCGGTAGTCGCCCAGGTGGCCGACGTAGGCGGCTGCGAAGTCGTACGGGTGGCCGCAGCGCACGCAGTAGCGGGAGTCGGCCGCGTGCTGGAGGCCCGAGCGGGCGTGCCGGGGGTCGTCCAGCCCGTAGACCACCGTGTGCGAGCGCTCCCGGGCGAGATCGCCGACCTGGGGGTCGTCGCCGTTGACGACGAGCGTCGTTCCGTCCGGCAGCTCGCGCGTGAGCTCACGCCAGCCCTCGGCGACGTGCTCGAGCTCGCCGTAGCGGTCGAGCTGGTCGCGGAAGAGGTTCCCGAGCAGAAGCGCGCGCGGGCGGACGCGACGGGCGATCTCGGGGAGCGCCGCCTCGTCGGCCTCGAGGAGGCCCAGCTCGGCGTCCCGTTCGGCCAGCAGCGTGGATGCGACACCCGAGACGAGGTTCGCGCCCGAGCGGTTCCAGGCGAGCCGGGTGCCGCTGCCGAGGATCTCCGCGACCATCGCCGTCGTCGTCGTCTTCCCGTTCGTGGCCGAGACGACCGCAGCACCCTGCGGCAGCCGGGCTGCGAGGGCGTCGATCGCGCCCGGATCGAGCTTCCAGAGCAGCTTCCCGGGCACCGTGGTGCCGCCCCCGGTGCCGGCGAGGCGAGAGAGGCGGGCCGCGGCGCGAGCAGCGAGCGTTTCGACGGCGAGGCGGGCGCTCATGCGGCTTCGAGCGTAGTTGACGACCGCAGTCGCCGGTCCCCTCCCTCGATCGAGGGAACTTGACCGGGCCTGACCCGAAAGGGGGACGTGATCTACCAGATCCGCGCATAGGTTGCGCTCGGTTCCACTCCCGGGAGTCCATCTGCGGTCTGCGGGCTCCGGAAATGCAATGCGGCTCGCGCTTCGGCGTGAAAAGAGGAGAACGATGGGAAGAAAGTCAAGCGGCACCAGCGGGGATGTGCGCCAGAGCGCCCTTTGGGGCTCCGGCAACCGCGGTGGTGAGCTCCGCTCCAGTGCCCTGTGGGGCAAGGGAGGACGCGGGCTCCTGACGACCGCTCTTGCACTCGCCCTGGCGATGCCGCTTGCGGCGTCGGCGGGCGGTGGTAAGGACGGCAAGGGGAAGCGCTACGACGGGGCTTCCGACCACAACTCGTACGTCTCCGATGGACTGAAGGAGAAGGCGAAGAAGGATCCGAAGGCGACCGTCAGCGTCATCATCACGTCCGACGCGGGCACGGTGATGGCGGACAAGTCGGCCAAGCTCTTCGGCAAGATCTCCAAGAAGCTCGACCTCGTCGACGGCGTCGTCGCCGACGTGCCGGTCAAGTACCTCGAGAAGCTGCAGGCGATCCCCGGCCTGACGATCACCGAGAACGCTCCGGTGCGCGCTCAGGGCCTGGGCTACACCTCGGCGCAGCTCTGGACGTACGAGTCGGCGGTCTCCAAGCTCTGGTCCTCGAACGCGAAGGCGGCGACGATCGCCATCGTGGACTCGGGTGTCGACGCGTCCCGGCCTGACCTGGTCGGTCGTGTCAAGGAGCAGGTCAACCTCGTCTCGACCGGTGCGAAGAACTCGTCCGGTGACGGTCGTGGGCACGGCACGTTCGTGGCCAGCATCGCGGCCGGCTCGGCTCCGCTCACCGCGGGCGCCGCTCCGTCGGCCGACATCGTCTCGGTCGACGTCCTCGACGACTCGGGCTCCGGCACGACGGCGGACGTGATCGCCGGCGCGCAGTGGATCCTGGCGAACAAGGACCGGCTCGGGATCAAGGTGGCGAACTTCTCGCTGCACGCCAGCAACGTGACCCACTTCTACAACGACCCGCTCAACCGGGCCGTCGAGAAGCTGTGGTTCGCGGGCGTCACGGTGGTCGCGGCCTCGGGCAACTACGGCTCGGGCAGCACCGCCAGCGGTGTCCGCTACGCGCCGGGCAGTGACCCGTTCGTGATCACGGTGGGGGCCAGCGACATCGGAGGCTCCCTCTCGACCAAGGACGACAACATCGCTCCCTGGTCGGCCTGGGGCAAGACCCCGGACGGCTTCTCGAAGCCCGAGGTGTGCGCACCGGGCCGGTACATGATCGGCGCGATCCCCCCGGCCTCGACCCTCGCGGTCCAGCGGGCGGACAAGCTGGTCAAGAACCGCCCGGGCTACATCGAGCTCTCCGGGACGTCGTTCAGCTCGCCGGTCGTCGCGGGAATCGCCGCGCAGCTCCTGGCGAAGTACCCGACGTGGACGCCCGATCAGGTCAAGGGCGCGCTCATGCGCGGGACGAAGTCGGTCCCCAAGGCGCCCAAGGGCTCCTGCGGGGTCGGCCAGGTCAATGCCGACCGGGCGCTGCGGGCCAACCCGCCGAAGCCGAATGCGGGGCTGAGCACGTTCGTGAAGCCCGTCATCGGCAGCGGAACGGCGTTCGACGCGATCGCCTGGACGGACGCGATCCTGAGCAACGTGGCCTGGAGCGACGTGGCCTGGAGCGACGTGGCCTGGAGCGACGTGGCCTGGAGCGACATCGCTTGGAGCGACATCTCCTGGAGTGACATCTCCTGGAGTGATGTTGCCTGGAGCGACATCTCCTGGAGCGACGTGGCTTGGAGCGACATGGCCCAGGAGGATGCAGTCGAGGCGGAGGCCGGAGTCGGCGGCTACGAGGCCACCGACGCGGACATCGCAGCGGCGGCATCCGGTGACCCGGACGCTCCGGCGCCGGTCAGCACGACGAGCAGCACGAGCATCGTGACGTCGACGACGTCCACGGTCTCGACGCTCCTCCCGTAAGGCACGAGACGACGGGGGCCGGCCGGCGGCGGCCGGCCCCCAGGTCTCGCGACTTCGGCGTCCCGGGCCTCGCGCAAGCAGTGGAGCGGGGTACCGCAAACGGGGGATGACCGGCCGAACGTGCCGATCTACCCTGAGGCGGGTCTCGAGGGGCCTTTCGGAGAGCTTTCGATCCTGCGGCATCGAAGGAGTGCGCGGCGACGATGGACAGAGGCAACGCGGCATGGTGAACGGAATCCCGCTCGAGGAGAGCTTCGAGCACGAGGCGCCCAAGCAGGCGGCGAAGAAGCTGCCGCCGGTCGCGCTCGCCTATTTCGGCCTGATCGCCTGCGTCGCGCTCGCCGCGAGCGTCCCGTACCTGATGCGTCTGGACGGGGACACGAAGGGTTGGGTCACCTTCTGCATCCTGGGCGGGAGCGCCGCACTGGCGCAGTTCTTCGTCGTCCGGACGCCCAGTAACAAGAGCTACCACGCAACCGCCGTCTTCCTGATCGCGGCGGTGCTGCTCCTCCCGCCTGAGCTGCTGGCGCCGCTCGCGGTGATCCAGCACGTGCCCGAGTGGTTGCGGAGCCGTGGGAGCTGGTACACGCAGTCGTTCAACATCCTCGACTTCACGATCGCCGTGATGGCCTCCTGGGCGGTCGCGCACGTGATCCTCGACGCGGACGGGCTGATCGCGAGCGGCGACATCCGCTTCGCCCTGGCCGGCGGCGCCGCGGCGCTGGTGCTCGTCGGCGTCAACTACGCGCTGATCGCGCCGATGATCCGCTGGGTCAACGGCCACCCGATGCGGCAGATCTTCTCCTTCCAGACGCTCTCGACGGAGTTCGTCTTCGCGGTGCTCGGGGTCGTCCTCGCGGCCTTCTGGAACGCGAACCCGTGGCTCGTCCCCTTCGCGATCGCCCCGCTGCTGCTGATCCACCGGGCGCTCTCCGTCCCGCAGCTGCAGGCCGAGGCGCGCGTCGACCCGAAGACGGGCCTCTTCAACGCCCGCCACTTCGCGGCGGCGCTGACGGAGGAGCTCGGCCGGGCCCAGCGCTTCGACCGGCCGATGTCGCTGATCATGGCCGACCTCGACCTGCTCCGCGAGATCAACAACACCTACGGCCACCTCGCCGGGGACGCCGTCCTGAAGGGGATTGCCGAGGTCTTCCGGAGCGAGCTCCGCCACTACGACGTGCCGGCCCGCTTCGGCGGCGAGGAGTTCTCGATCCTCCTCCCGGAGACGTCGGCGGAGAAGGCGCTCGAGATCGCCGAGCGGATCCGGCGTTCCGTCGCGGAGAAGGAGTACGACGTGGAGACCTCGAGCGAGCCGATCAGGGCCACCGTCTCGATCGGCGTCGCCTCGTACCCGCGCGACGCGGAGGATCCGAACGGCCTGATCCACCAGGCCGACCTCGCGGTCTACCGCGCCAAGCTCCAGGGGCGGAACCGCGTCCTCGGCGCCAGCTCCGAGCCGCTGCTGATGCCCGAAGACCGAACCCAGCGGCTCGTCGCCGTCCCCGAGGACGGTGAGCACCGCGTCCCGCTCGCGCGCGTCCCCGAGGCCATGCCGGTCGAGGAGCGCCGCCACACCCAGCACACGGTCAACGGGCCGCGCTTCCTCCAGCTCTCCGCGCGCCTCGGCGTGCTCGTCGGGCTCGTCAGCACGATCGGTGTCGCGGCGGGCGTGCTCGGGCTCGTCTTCGGCGCCAGCACCGACGTGATCGGCCTTCTCGCCGTGATCGCGCTCGTCGGCGTGGGGCAGGCGCTCGCGCTCGAGGTCGACGACGGCACGATCTCGGTCAGCGCGGTCGGCGCGCTCGCCGGGGCGGCGCTCTTCGGCCCGCGGGCGGCACTCGCACTCGCACTTGCGATCTCCGTCGTCGAGTGGAGCGCACGGCGCACCCAGATCCATACCGTGCTCTTCAACGTCGGCGCGCTCTCGCTCGCCTCGCTCGCGGCGGCTGCGGTCTTCACGGCGGGCTTCGCCGGGAACCTCGGCGAGCTGATCACCGTCCTCGCCGGCCTCGTCGCGGGCACCGTCTACTTCGCGGTCAACACCGGCCTGCTCGCGCTCGCACTCGCGGCCGAAGGACGGGAGAGCTGGTGGCGGATCTGGCACGAGCGCTTCCTCTGGCTGGCGCCCCACTACGTCGTCTACGGCTTCGTGGGCGGCGTGATCGCGATCGGCTACCACGCGGCCAACCTCTACGCGCTCGCCGTCTTCGCCGTGCCGCTGCTCCTGATGCGGAAGACCCAGGAGGCGTACCTCTCCCACACCCGCAAGAGCGCCCAGAAGCTCCGTGCGGCCGCGGAGACCATCCACACGCAGAACGTCTCGCTCGAGCAGGCGAACCGGCTGCTCAAGGAGCGCTCGACGGCGGCGATGGAGAGCCTCTCGGCCACGGTCGACGCCCGCGACGCGTACACCGCCGGCCACTCGCGCCGCGTCCAGCAGCTCGCCCTCGCGATCGGGCGGGAGCTCAACCTCTCGCAGGCCGAGCTCGACCTGCTCGGACACGCAGCTCTCTTTCACGACATCGGCAAGCTCGCGATCCCCGACTCGATCCTGCTCAAGCCGGCGAGCCTGACGGAGGAGGAGTGGGCGCTGATGCAGCGCCACGCCGACGAGGGCGCGCGGATCATCGACCGGCTCGGCTTCCTCAACGACGCCGTCCCCTCGATCCGCCACCACCACGAGCGCTTCGACGGCACCGGCTACCCCGATCGCCTGCGCGGCGAGGAGATTCCGCTCGGCGCCCGCATCATCCACGTCGCGGACGCGCTCGACTCGATGTTGACGACGCGGATCTACCGCGCTGCCCGGCCGCTCGACGAGGCGCTCGGCGAGCTCCGTGACGCCGCCGGGAGCCAGTTCTGCCCGCGGTGCGTCACCGCCCTCGAGCGGATCCTCCCGCTCGACACGGTCGGTGAGCTCGTGCCGCAGCCCGAGCGCACGACGCTCGTCGCCGTCTCCTAGCGACCGCGTCCGGCCGGGGTGGGGGAGGGCGACGGCTCGTCCGCTCGCCCAAGCTTGCAAACACGCCAGGATGCTCTACACTGTTTGCATGGCACGAGGACGCCGCCACCCTGCGGTGGCAGGCATCGACCCGCAAGCGCTGGCCGCCTTCCAAGCGGGTATCCGCAAGCGGTACTCCAACGAGGAGATCCTGGCCCAGCTTCGGGAGTGCGCCGAGCGCCTCGGACGGTCGCCGACGATGCGCGAGTTCGCCGCCGACACACAGACGAGCGTGCACCCACAGACCGTGATCGAGCATTTCGGCAGCTGGAACGCGGCCAAGCGGCAGGCGGGGCTCGTCCCGCGCCGGTTCGCGACGAGGGAGGAGCTCCTCGGCCGATTGCGCGATCTCGGCGCCGAGCTGGGGCGGACCCCGACCGCGAAGGACCTGGACGAACGGAAGGGCTCGATGCCGTCGAAGTCCCTGATCTGGCACACGTTTGGCTCGCTCGCCCAGGCACTCCGCGAGGCGGGCTTCGACGTCCCGATCGGCGAGGAACGCCTCGAACGAGCCGTCGAGCAGGGCGTGACGATCGCCCGCGGCCTGGGCCGGCTACCCAAGATGGACGACTGGAAGAGCGCCCGCAAGGCGAACGCAGGCTTGCTGACGGAATGGCAGATCTACCGGATGATCGACGTCCAGCCTGCCTGGGCCGCGTTCCAGTTCCTCGTCGCCCAGCGCCTGCAGGACGAGGGGACGCGGGTCGGCCCCGACGGCTCCCTGAGCTAGGAGGCGGCTCGACTAGGCCGCGGCGGCGACGACGATCGCGGCGAGCCGCTGCAGGCTGGTGGCGCCCTCGTGCGGGGCGCGGATCGAGGGGAGAATCGTGTCCTCGATGTAGGAGCGGTCCGGGAGGAAGCGCTCGGTGGAGGCGATCCGGCCGTCCTCGACGTGGAGGAAGACGCCCTCGTCGAGCTCACGCTTGCGGAGCGTCAGCCGCAGGGTCTGCTCCAGCACCTCGAGCGCGGCCCGCGTGGACGCGAAGAAGAGCTCGTCGCGAGCGGTGCCGATCCAGAGCGGCCGGCCGACCGCGCGTGCGAGGAAGAGGGTGGAGGGAAAGCGGTCGTCGAGCCAGCTCGTCGCCATCGCCCCGTGCAGCTCCTCGAGCGCCTCGACACGGCCCTCCGCGTGCTCGGCGAGGGCGAAGATCGCCTCGGAGTCGACGGTCATGTCGGGATGCGCGCGCTCGAAGCCGTAGCGCTCGAAGATCTCCTCGTCGTTGACGATGATCCCGTTGTGGATCCCGACGACGGCGCCGTGCCGGATCGGGTGGTTGTTCGCCTCGATCGTGGGGTGGCCCTTCGTGTAGTCGCGCACGTGGACGAGCACCTGCGTCGCCTCGGTGGGCACGAAGACCTCGTCGAGGAGCGCGGAGGCGCCGGAGCGGCGCTTGTGGACCGTGATCCCCGAGTCGAGCGAGCGGTGCGCGTACCCGACGGCGTCGGCGCCTCGCTCGGCGATCCCGGCCAGCAGGGCCTGCGCAGCCAGGGTCCGGTTGACGCTGGAGGCTGGGCTGATGCTGTATCCGGCGATCCCACACATGTCGCAATCCTAGGATTGAGGTCGGCTGAAGGGCGTTTGTCTCTTTCAACGTAGACGACAGGTGTTTTGATGAAGTTAGGACAGATTCGCCCGAAAGCTCCTGGGTCCTGCCACATCCTCAAGCCCACGGCCCCGGACGCCGATACAGCGCGCAATGAAGCACCACGCCGTCGAGCCGCTTGCCGCCGCACCGGAGCCCCGGCTCGAGCTGCTGCCCGCGCTCGACGCCCCCGACGAGGTCGAGGTCGAGGATGCGAACGACGACGCGGACGGCGACGACGAGTCCGAGATGCCGCCGGCCGCAGCGGCCGAAGCGACCCAGGATCCCCTCAAGCTCTATGTCCGCGCGATCGGCGACGGACGTCTGTTGACCGCGAGCGAGGAGCGCGAGCTCGCCCGGCTCAAGGATCTCGGTGACGAGCGGGCGAAGCGGAAGCTGATCGAGTCGAACCTCCGGCTCGTGATGTCGATCACGCGCAACTACACGAAGGCGGGGGTGCCGCTCCTCGACCTGATCCAGGAGGGCAACCTCGGCCTGATCCGCGCGGTCGAGAAGTTCGACTACACGATGGGGTTCAAGCTCTCGACCTACGCAACCTGGTGGATCCGGCAGGCGGTGAGTCGCGCGCTCGCCGAGCAGGGCCGGACGATCCGCCTGCCCGTCCATGTCGCAGACCAGGTGCGGCGGGTGACGCGCTCCCGGCGCGAGCTCGCGCAGAAGCTGAACCGGGACCCGACCCTGGACGAGATCGCGGAGGAGAGCGGCTTCGCCGCGACCCGCGTCCGTGAGCTGCTCGAGCTCGTCGAGGACTCGGTCAGCCTCGAGACCCCCGTCGGCGACGGCGAGAGCCTCTACGGCGACCTGATCCAGGACACGAAGTCCGCCGGCCCTGACGTCGTCACCGCCGACCGGCTCCGCTCCGAGGAGATCACGGCCGCGCTGAACCG
Source organism: uncultured Gaiellaceae bacterium (assembly GCA_963846665.1). GTDB lineage: Bacteria > Actinomycetota > Thermoleophilia > Gaiellales > Gaiellaceae > Gaiellasilicea. The sequence continues at coordinate 678,142 of CAWJWW010000002.1, read as the reverse complement.
GCTGAACCCGCGGATGCGGCACGTGCTCGCGCAACGGTTCGGCCTCGAGGGCGCGACCCCGCAGACGCTCGAGGAGGTCGGCGCCGACCTGGGCGTCACCCGGGAGCGGGTCCGCCAGCTCGAGTCGCGGGCGCTCCGGGAGCTCCGGACGGTCGCTCCCGGGCTCGAGTTCTACCTCCGCACCTGACGGCTACGCTGGACGAGATGACTCGTCCTGCCTTCGTCGACTGCCACTCGCACGTGTGCCCGTCGGGCGACGACGGGGCGCAGTCGCAGGAGGAAGGCATCGTGCTCTGCCGCGACGCCGCCCGCGCCGGCACCGGCGTGCTCTTCGCCACGCCGCACGTCTGGCCGCACCTCGGGCTCTCGGACGAGCGGGAGGCAGAGATCCGCACGAGCTTCGAGCGGCTGGCCCGCTCGGTGGAGGTCGAGCTGCGGCTGGGGTTCGAGTTGACGCCGCACGAGCGGCTGCTCGACGAGGATCCGCGCCGCTACGCGCTCGGAGGGACCGACCGAATCCTGATCGAGGTGCCGTTCGTGGGTGGCTGGACGACGCTGCTCGCCGTGGCGTCCCACGCCGAGGCCTCAGGGCTCCGGCCCGTGATCGCGCATCCGGAGCGGGCCGAGGACGTGCTGACCCGGCCCGGCCGCGCCACGGAGCTCGCGGAGCGCGGCTGGCTCCTGCAGGTCAACGGCTCCTCGCTCCTCGGCCGGCACGGGCTCGGCTCGCAGCAGCTCGGCTGGAACCTGCTCGAGTCCGGGACGGCGTCGCTCGTCGCGTCGGACGGGCATCGCCAGGCCCGGCCCGCAAAGCTCGACGAGGCGTACGGCGTGGCCTCGAAGCGGTTCGGGGCGGATGCGAACCGGTTCTTCGACGGGTCGGCGCTCGGCGTCACAGCCGCCCGTGCAGCCGCCTAGCTAGCGGCCGACGGACTCCATCTCGCGCAGCGTCGAGAGGCGCTTGAGGGAGTCGATCTCGATCTGGCGGACGCGCTCCCGGGTCAGGCCGAGTCTGCGGCCGATCTCCTCGAGTGTCTTCGGCTCCGCGTCCGCGAGCCCGTAGCGAAGCACGACGACCTGGCGCTCGCGCTCGGAAAGGGCTTCCAGGGCATCCCGGAGCGCCTGGCTGCGGAGCGAGATCTCGACCTCTTCCTCGGGAAGCGGGCCGTCGCCGGCCACGAAGTCCCCGAAGACGGCGTCCTCGGTCTCGCCGACGGGCTGGTCGAGGCTCGTCGACGCGCGGGCGGCGGCCCGGACCTCGATCGCCTGCTGGAGCGGGAGGGAGGCCTCCTCGGCGATCTCCTCGAGGGTCGGCTCGCGGCCGAGTTGGGTCCAGAGCGTGCGTTCGGCGCGGTTCATCTTCTGGAGCCGTTCGACGATGTGCACGGGCATCCGGATCGTCCGGGCCTTGTCGGCGAGGGCACGCGCGACCGCCTGCCGGATCCACCAGGTGGCGTAGGTCGAGAACTTGAAGCCGCGGCGCCAGTCGAACTTCTCGACGGCTCGGATCAGGCCGAGGGTGCCCTCCTGGATCAGGTCGAGGAACGGCAGGCCCTGGTTGCGGTAGTTCTTCGCGATCGAGACGACGAGCCGCAGGTTCGACTGGATCATCCGCTGCTTGGCGAGCGCGTCCCCGGCCTCGATCTTCTTCGCGAGCTCGACCTCCTGCGCAGCCGTGAGCAGCGCGTGGCGGCCGGCCTCGCGGAGGAACAGCTGGAGCGAGTCGGTCGTCATCTCCTGGACGCTCGCGGTGGCGGGGGCCGGCGTCGGCTCCTCGCGCTTCGGCGCGCCTGCAGGCTCGTCGGCCACGACGTCGATCCCGCGCTGCTCGAGCTCGCGGATGAACGCGTCCTGCTCGAGCTCGTTCAGCTCGTGCTGCTCGACGATCTCCGCGATCTCGGCGGCCCTGAGCGACCCGGCCTGCTCGGAGGCTTCCAGCAGTTGCCGGATCTCCTCGTGCGACAGGAGATGTTCGATATCGACGGTCGTCATATGAAGGAGAGGCCCCTGAGCCGCTCAGCCCCTTGTACCTGCACCTTCTGCTGTTCAAACGCCCGTGTCCAGCCGCGGGCGCGGTCCTGCCGTCTAGCCGGCTCTGATCGAGAACGACTTCGTCACCGAGGCGCCGCCGGACACGACGGTGATCGTCCCGCGGACGACCTGGCGCTTCGCACTCGCGGGGAGCTTGCCGGTGCACGTCGCGACGCCGCCACGCAGCGCCCCGGAGAACCGGACGGCCTTGCCCGCGACCTGGACGCGGCAGCTGACCGTGCCGGAGGCGAGTGGGCCGTGCGTGTCGCTGCGCGTGATCGTCGTCCTGGCTGAGAGCGGCTTCCCGGCCGCGGCCTTCGCCGGGCTGAAGGTGACCGTGCCCGCCGTCAGCCGGAGCGGCGCAGGAGGCGCCGGCTTGGTGAGCGTGTACTCGTAGATGTTGTTGCCGTCTGGAGAGGTGTCCCTGTCGGAGATGTGGCCCTCGGCGTCAACGAGCCACGAGTCCACCCAGAACGCCAGGCCCTCGGTGTTGCCGAGGTCGGCCTTGTTGACCTTGAAGGTCGCGACGCCGTTGATGTAGGTCGCATTGGCCGACGGGGCGCCGGCGACGTACTGGCTCCCGTCCCAGCGGTTCAGCTCCCAGCCGGCGCTCCCGATCCCGAAGAAGGCCTCGATCCCGTCGTCACCGGTCTTCGCATTGCGGTCCGAGTCGATCCAGAGGATCACGAGCTGCGCGTCCCCGAGCGTGGAGGCGTTCGTCCGGACGGTGAAGGTCAGGTTGCCGACCGCGTCGTTCGCGACGGTCACCGCGGTGATGTCGGCGGCGGCGCCGGAGTCGCCGACCGGATCGGTGAAGCTCGCGTCTGCGCCCGCGACCTGCGCGAGCGCGAGACATGTAACCGCCGCAAGCAGCAACACGATCGGCTTCGACAGCATGAGGAGACCCCTCTCTTGTCGTATGGCCACGAGTGGTGCTGACTCTAGTAGGCAACATCAATCGTTACAAGGGGCTCGTCCTGCATTCGAAACGCGCGCACGATAACCGGCGTTATGTCAAGTCGAAGGAAGCGCGATCCGACCCGACCCTGCCCCCGCCGGCCCCCTGTGGACAAAGAGTTGCACTTCTTTCACATTCGGGGACAGTCCCCGAATTTTCAGCGCGGCTCGACAACGAACCGAAACCCTTCAGGGGTCTTCGCGAACGACAGAGGCCCCGTGAGGGGCCTCTGTCGTTCTGCAAAGTTCAAGGAGCCGGTGGCGCTTTCGTCCACCGTGCCCGCTGACTTTCCGCTTTCGCGTACGGCCCTCGAGCTCGGCTTCGACCTACTCGCGCTCCGTGCTCCCTGCACCCGGCAAGCTAGCCGCCGCGGCGTCGCCGTTCAAGGTCGTCCGCGCTGGATCTGCGCAAATTGCGTCAACTTTTCGCACGGTGCCGGTTCGCGCACCTCGCAGCCGGCCGTCGGGGTACGATCCGCGCCGTGCACCTTCGCGCACCGAGCATCGACCAGGGCGTTCAGGCCGGCCTCTGGGCCGTCTTCTTCTTCCTCTTCCTCTGGGTCGGGATGCTGGCGATCGGCGTCTCGGGCGCGACGGCGTTCATCCTGGCGCTGGTGGCAGCGGGAGCGATCTTCCTCTTCGTGCGCCTGCGCGGGGACGACACCCCCGGCAGCGAGAGCTCCTAGGCAGCAGTCCGGCTCGAGCAGAGCGCGAGCAGGAGCTTGCGTGTCAGCTCGCTGCCGACGAGGGCCTCGAGCCGCAGCTTGGCTGCGGGCCGATCCCGGTCGACATCGAGCGCGGAGCAGTGCGCGAGGAGAAGGTCCGAGGCTCCCGGCTTCCCGTGGTTGACGGCGGCGGCTTCCATCACCCTCACTATCGCCGCGCCGGCCTCCCGCGAAAGATCCCTGGCGCGAGGGAATAAGTTCAGCGCTCGTCGCGTTCGTCCACAGCCGGCGGAACGGGCCTGTCGTTGCTCCACGCGTCCGCGGGCTCGGACGCCACCGGCTCGGCGGGCTCGAGCGGCTCGACAGGCTCGACGGCCACGGGCTCGGTCTCGACGGGCACAGGAGCAACCGGCGTCGGCGTCACGCGCTCCGGCGCCACGACGACCTTCTGGCGCGGCCCGGCCGTGTCGAACGTGAGCCCGAGGATCAGCCCGATCCCGAAGGCGAGCGCCCCGAGCACCTCCCCCAGGTCGCCGACGACGCCGTCGATCCCGAGGTCGCGCGACCAGTTCGAGGTGTTGAAGTTCTGGGCCGGCATCCGGGCGAGCAACACCCAGCCGCCGACGAGGAGCGTCGGGAGGAACGCCAGCACGAAGACGCCCGGCGTCAGCCGCGGCCACCCCCACTTCGTCCAGCCGCCGACGATCTGCGAGAGCGCCATCGTCACCCCGGCGGCCGCCACGAGCCCGTAGGTGGCCCAGTAGCCACCGGCCGTGTCGGAGCCCATCTGGGCGGCGAGCCAGATCAGGAAGCCGGCAATGCCTGCGCCGACGAGCGTCGAGATCCCTCGGGTGATGCCGATCATGCTGGAGCCTCCGTTCGCTGGGGTCGGGGCAGTATCTCCCCCACGCTCGCGAATCGGAACCGGCTCAGTAGGAGATCAGCGACTCGACGTGGTACCCGTCGAGCTTCTCGCGGCCGTTCAGGAACGCCAGCTCGATCACGAAGAGCAGTCCCACGACGGTGCCGCCCACCTGCTCGACGAGGTCGATCTTCGCCCTGGCCGTGCCGCCGGTGGCGAGCAGGTCGTCGTGGACGATCACGCGGGCGCCGGGCTGGATCGCGTCCGAGTGCACCTGGAGGCTGTCCGTCCCGTACTCGAGGTCGTAGGTCGCCTCGACCGTCTCCCAGGGCAGCTTGCCCGGGCTTGCGGGCCGTGACGAAGCCGCAGCCGAGCTCGTAGGCCATGCGCGCCGCCGAAGATGAAGCCGCGAGCCTCGGCGCCCGAGGATCAGGTCGGGCTCGAGCGGGCGCGCCTTCTCGACGAGCCGGTCGATCGCGTCGTCGGAAGTAAGTCGGGTCGGCGACGAGCGGCATGATGTCCTTGAAGACGATCCCCGCCTTGGGGAAGTCCGGGACGTCGCGGACGCGGTCGCGCAGGTCGAGCTCGGCGGGGTTCGTGCTCACGGCGTCCGCACCTTACCGATCGGACCTACCGGTCGACGAGGGCGCGCAGCTCGCGCCAGAAGAGCAGCCGAGAGAGCTCCTGGGAGGCGCCCGCGAGCGACTCGAGGTCGTCGAGCCCGCCCTTGCGCCGCTCCGGGTTCCGCGAGCGGAGCGCCGGCGAGACGAGCTGCTCGAGCAGGCCGGCCTCGCGGCCGGCCGAGTTGCGGAAGGTGCGCAGGTGCCGGGCGTCGATCCCGAAGCTGGCGAGCCGGCCGCAGGCCGCGGCGATCTCGGCGTCGCTCTCGGGATAGAGCCGCTCCCCGCCCTCGATCCTCGGCTGGAGCAGCCCGAACTCCTCGAGCGCCCGCGCGAGGCTCGCGTCGATCCCGGCCCGGTCGCAGAGCTCTCCGAGATCGAGCTCGCTCTCGCGCTCGCCGAGCGCGGCCGGGCGGCGGCGCTTGCGCTCCGCGCCCGTCGTGCCGGTGGCCAGCTCCTGCCGGATCACGCGCAGCGGCAGGAACTCGTCGCGCTGCAGCCGCAGGATCGTCTCGAGGCGCTCGACGTCCTCCTCGCTGAAGAGCCGGTAGCCGCCGCGCGTCCGCTTCGGCGTCAGCAGCCCCTGATCCTCGAGGTAGCGGATCTTCGAGATCGAGATGTCCTCGAACTCCGGCTGGAGGCGCGCGCAGACAGCGCCGATCGTGTGCAGACGCTCGCCCGAGACGGATCCCTGGCGGTCGGCCGCGGTCGTGCTCACGAGCGTCCCCGCAGGAAGGTCAGCCGGTACTTGCCGATCTGCACCTCGTCGTCGTCGTCGAGCTCGACCGGCTCGCCCTCGATCCGGCGACGGTTGACGAAGGTGCCGTTGAGGCTGCCGAGGTCGTGGATGCGGTAGCGGTCGCCGTCCCGGTTCAGCTCGGCGTGCGTCCGGGAGACGGTGACGTCGTCGAGGAAGACGTCGCAGTCGGGCGAGCGCCCGATCAGCGTCTTCTCGCCGTCCGGAAAGAAGCTCTCCCCCGCCCTGCCGCCGCCGGAGCGGACGACGAGCGCCGGCCCCTTGATCGCGGGATCGCTGAGCACGGCGGAGGCGTCCTCCGCCACCTCCTCGGGCGTGAACGTCATCGTCTGCTCACCGGCCTCCTCCTTGTTCAGGGGGGCACCGCACTTCGAGCAGAAATTCGCGGCGACGGGATTCTGGAAGCCGCACTCCGGGCAATAGACGTGGCTCACAGGCTAGGAGCTCTCGTCCGTGCTCGGCGGCGTCGCCCGGGCGGCGAGGATGTCCGTGAGCCGGTCGACGTCGACGCTGCCGCCGCCTCCCGAGCCCTTCAGCCGGGCGGTCCGCTCGGCCCGGAGGATGTCGATCCGGCCCTGGAGCAGCCGGCGGCGGTACGAGACCTCGTTCTCCTCCACCTCGAGCCGCTCGATCAGCCCCTTGAGATCGTCGTCGGAGAGCGATCCCAGGTCGGGCAGCGGTTCGAGCGAGCCTTCGAGCGGACGTTGAGACACGGTCTGCCTTTCTTCCGGGGGAACTCAGTAAAGCAGCACACGGGCCGAGGGGTCAACCTCAGCTTGAGGCTTCCTGGGGAGTTCGCCCCGGATCGCCGTCTCCCTGCATGATCGCCTCGACGAGATCGCGAACCTCCTGCTCGAGCTCGGCCGACTCGCCCGTGGAGCCGCCCTCGGCGTAGAGGTGGAGCAGCGGCTCGTCCGGATCGGGGAGCACCTGGGTCCACCCCCGCTCCGAGGTGAGCTTGATCCCGTCCGTCAGGTCGAGGTCGCGGCCCGGCGAGCTGCTCGTTCAGCATCCGCATCACGAGCCCCTTCTTGGCCCAGGGGCACGCGATCTGGCGGTGGACGAGCGTGGACGCGGGCAACTCGGCGACGAGCTCGGAGAGCGGCCGGCCCGCCGGCGCCAACAGCTCCAGCAGCTTGACGAGCGAGGCGACGGCGTCGTAGGCCGGCAGGAACTCGGGAAAGACGTAGCCGCCTCCGACGGCGCCGGCGAAGACGACGCCGTCCGTGGCGGCGGCCCGGGTCAGGTCGGCGAGCGAGTGCGGTGTCCGCACCACCTCGAGCCTGCCGTTCGCGAGGGCGTCGACCTGGCTCGTGACCGTGACCGGGAATGCGATCTTCCCCTCGGCGCCGCGGTCGCCGAGGAGCTTCACGAACAGGAGGAGCGTCTGGTCGACGGGGACTTCCTTGCCGGCGTCGTCGACGAGGAAGAGCCGCTCTGCCGCCGTGTCGAAGACCGCGCCCGAGGTCGGCGCCGATCGCCGTCACGAGCCGTTTCGTGTTCCCGATCGCCTGGGAGATCGTCTGCCGGCTCGCCGACTCCTCCGCGAAGAAGCCGTGGGCCGAGATCGCCTCGACCCCGAGCGGGCCGACGACGAGCGGCAGCACGAACGAGGCCGCGGAGTAGCCGTAGTCGACGACGAGCCGGAAGCCGCGCTCGCGGACAGCCTCGGCGTCGATCTGGCCGAGCAGGTCCTGCGCGTAGCTCTCGCGCACCCTGGCCGGGTACGAGACGGTGCCGACGCTGTCCGAGGCCACCCGCCGGATCTCCTGGCGGGTGAAGTTCTTCTCGATCTCCTTCTGCAGCGAGGCGGTGAGGAGGATCCCCGGCGGCTCGTAGATCCGGATGAAGACGGCCTCGGGGTCGAGATGGCTCGTCCCCACGTGGATCGCGGCGGCGAACGCCTGGGTCTTGAGGACGTGCCGGCTGACGGCCGGCGAGGAGACGCGAAGGTCTGCGACGTTCACGCCCGTCGCGTTCAGGCCGGAGATGAGGCAGCGCTTGATCATCCGACAGGCGCCGCCGGAGTCGCGGCTGGCGACGACGCGGGCGCCGCGCTTGAGCGCCGTCCCGAGCGCCGCCGCGAGCCGGACGGCCGTCTCGGGGGTCAGGTCGACGTTGACGAGCCCCTCCACCCCGTCCTTGCCGAAGAGCCTCGACGACGCGCGCGACTCCCAGATCAGGTTCTCGTAGACCTGCGAGCCCGTCTCCACCTCCTTGTAGGGGTAGATCCGGACGTGCGGCATGATGCTCGACTCGGAGCCGATCGTGACCTCGTCGCCGATCGCGGCGCCCTCCTGGATCCGGACGTGGTCGCGGATGTCGCAGGAGCGGCCGACGATCGCGCCCTCGATCACGGTGCTGCGGCCGACGTGGGTGGACGAGTCGATCACGGTGCGGGTCGTCCGCGCACGCTCGCGCAACGTGACGCCGTTCGAGAGGACGGTGTAGGGCGCAACGGTCGCGTCGCGAGCGATCCGGGCGTTGTTGCCGATGTAGGCCGGCCCGTCGAGCCCTTCGACGTCGTCGACCTCGGCGCCCTCCCCGATCCAGACGTTGCCGCGGAGCCGGATCCCGGAGATCTCGAGGTGCACCTTCTCGTCGAGGGCGTCGAAGTTCGCCTCGCCGGTACTGGTCGAGGTTCCCGATGTCCTGCCAGTAGCCGTCCATCACGAAGCCGTACAGCGGCCGGCCCATCTCGAGCAGGAGCGGGAAGAGCTCCTTGGAGAAGTCGTACGGCCCCTCCTTCGGGATGTGCTTCAGCACCTCGGGCTCGATCACGTAGATCCCGGTGTTGATCGTGTCCGAGAAGACCTGGCCCCACGACGGCTTCTCGAGGAAGCGCTCGATCTTGCCGTCCTCGTCGGTGACGACGATCCCGAACTCGAGCGGGTTGTCGACCGACTTGAGCCCGATCGTGACCGAGGCGCCCTTCTCCTTGTGGAAGGCGACGAGCGCGCCGAGGTCGACGTCGCAGAGGGCGTCCCCGGAGATGACGAGGAACGTCTCGTCGAGCGCGTCGCTGGCGAGCCCGACCGACCCGGCCGTCCCCAGCGGGAGCTCCTCGACGGAGTACTGGATGTTCAGGCCCAGGGCCTCCCCGGTCCCGAAGTAGCTGCGGATCGCCTGGGGCAGGAAGGCGAGCGTGACGATCACGTCCTCGAAGCCGTGCCGCTTGAGCAGGTCGAGGATGTGCTCCATGCAGGGCTTGCCGACGATGGGGACCATCGGCTTCGGCTGGTTCGAGGTCAGGGGCCGCAGGCGTGTCCCCTCGCCGCCTGCCATCACGACAGCCTTCATGTCGCCTGCTCCCCGCCCACGAGTCGGCGCGCATCCCGGAGATAGAGCGCCGCCGCCGCGAGCGCGAGCCCGAGCGCGACCCAGAAGAGCCAGAGCGGCCACTCGGTCGCGTGCCCGGTCACCGTCAGGATCCCGACGGCGAGGTAGAGCAGCCAGGTCGCGGCCTTCCCGAGGGTGCTGACCGAGAGCTCGACACCGCGGGGCATGAGCAGCCTGTACCCGCCGACGAGGATCACGTCACGCAGGAGGATCGGGACGGCGCCGTACCAGGGCAGCTTGCCCTCGACCCAGAGCAGGATCACCGCGGCGTCGATCATCAGCCGGTCGGCGAGCGGGTCCGCGAGCTTCCCGAAGCGCGACTCGACGTGCCAGCGTCGCGCGAGATACCCGTCCACCTGGTCGGTCACCCCGGCGACGAGGAAGATCCAGCCCGCCGCCCAGCTCGAGCCGTCGCCCGCCGCCACGTAGACCGCGATGAAGAACGGGATCAGCGCCAGCCGGAGGATCGTCAGCGCGTTCGGCAGGTGTGCGAGCGGCGGAGAGACTGCGCGGGCTGCCATGCCCCAAGGATACGGCCTCCCGTGCGACGATCCCGCCGATGCTCGTCCGCCGCGCTCTCCCCTCCGAGTTCGAGCGGGTCGCCGACGTCCTCGGCGACTCCTTCGCGACCCTCACCTTCCTGCCGCGGCTCCATTCCGGCGAGGAGCGGCTGGCGTTCGTCCGCGACGTCCTCTTCGTCCGCGACGAGGTGTGGGTCGCGGAGCACGAGGGCCGGGTCGTCGGCTTCGCCGCGATCCACGACGACCTGCTCGGTCACCTCTACGTCGACCCCGCCGCCCAGGGGCTCGGGGCCGGCTCCGCTCTCTTCGCCCAAGTCCAGGCTCGGCGGCCGGAGGGCTTCAGCTTCTGGGTCTTCCAGGAGAACGCGCGGGCACGCCGCTTCTACGAGGCCCGGGGCGCGCGGGTCGTCCGCCTGACCGACGGGAGCGGGAACGAGGAGCGGTCGCCGGACGCGCTCTACGAGTGGCGGCCGCCCGGCTGAGTCAGCGCGCGAGCTGCGAGCGCGCGAACCGGGCAGTCCAGTAGGCGGTTCGGTCGAGGTAGGCGGTCTCTGAGGCGCGCCCCTGCCTCCCCCAGGCGCCCTCGTAGCTCTCGTAGCCGCGCCGCCTGGCCCGGGCGGGCTCGATCTGCGTCCCCTCGTGCCACTCGTTGTAGCTCGTGACCGTGACGAGGTCGGCCTTCGACTCGAGCGCGCCCTGCCACATCCCGTCGTAGGTGGCGCCGTCGCGCCGGGGCTTCAGCCGGGTGTCCCCCGTGGCGCGGCGGGCGTCGTAGCCGGGCCCCACCGAGGGCGCGCAGAGCAGCTTCAGCCTCCGGGCCTGGTCGCAGAAACGCGCGAAGAGGTTGCCGTCGAAGAGCAGGACGTCGTAGGTGTAGACGCCCTCGAAGCCGCCGGCGGCCGCCTTCCCGACGAGGTTGGTGTTCGCGAAGACCCTGACGTCCGGGTCGAGCGCGGCGTTCATCGTCGCCCACTCGTCGTCGGCGGTGAGCGGCGAAGCCCAGACGTAGAAGTCGCGGAGGCCGAGCAGTCGGAGCGCGGCGATGTCCTCCCCCACGCTCGCAGCCGTCCGGCCGCCGTACGGCTCGATGTGGGCGGCGACCTTGAGCCCGCGCCGGCTCGCCGCCGCGATCACCTTGGGGAGCCGCTGGTCCTCGAGCGTCCCCCGGCCCCACCACGAGACGATCACGGTGGTGACGCCGGTCTGCGCGATCTCGTGCATCTGCGCGGCCAGAACGAGCTCGTCGGCAGAGGAGTACGGGCCCCGGGACGGGTAGTAGCCGGACGAGATCGCCGCGGGTGGCCTGGCCCCGCCCTGCTGCCAGTGCGCGTAGGCCCCGTCCCGCTTCTCGGTCGAGAACCAGGGGTAGTAGAAGATCCCCGTCTCGCCGATCGCCGCCTCGGTCGGGCCGCCGAAGCGCGCGGGCTGTGCCGCTGCCGGACCGGCGCAGACGGCGCCGAGGGACGCGAGCAGGAGCAGGAGGACGAGCGCCGCAGATCTCACCGCTGGCGGACGCTACAGGGTGCGTCGGCCGGTTTCTACCCCTTTGGGGAGATTCCGGGAGGATCTGCGGGCGCTTCGCCGGCTGGGCGATCGGCGAGCCGGCCCGAAAGCCGCTCGAGCTCGCTCTTCGAGCGGTCGATCATCCGCGCCAAGTCCGCGCGGAGCTCCACGTCGAGCTCGTTGTCCGCCGCCTCGAACGCGGTCTGCGCGGCCTCGCACGCCGCGATCAGGATGATCAGCATGCTCCGCTGCTGTCCGACGCTGTCGTTCACGACGGCCTGCCCCCTGGTTGGTGGATCGGGGCGAGCACGGCGGCACCGGGCTCGGCCAGGATCGCCTCGAAGGCCGCTGCGGTGAGGGTGACCGGGATCACGCAACCGAGATCCGCGCACTCGCAGATGAAGCCGACGCTCTCCGGGTCGCCGAAGCGCCCGGCGAGCGCGTGGATGTTCCGGTTGACCTCGCGCGCGGCCGGGGCCGGGGCGAGGCCGTCGCTCCTGAGCGCGGCGTGCACTTCGTCGCGCTGCTCCCGAAGGGTCGCCGTGAGGGTCGCGATCTCCTCGCCGTACGCGGTCAGCTCCCGCGTGGTCATCGTGTCGCGTCGCGCCGCGAAGCCGGCGATCAACTCGATCAGCCGTTGCCGGTCGGCGCTGACGTCGGTCGTCCGATAGAGCTCGAACTCCGTCATCCCCGGACGGTAACAACGGCTGCCGAACACTGTCGAGAAGAACGAAAACCCCGCCTGAGCAGGGTCTTCGCAGTCGGGGCGCCGAGATTTGAACTCGGGACCTCTAGTCCCCCAGACTAGCGCGCTAACCAGGCTGCGCCACGCCCCGCGACGCCCCGCACGGTAGCACGGTCGCGGGCTCGATCTGGCAGAGTCGCGGCGTGTTCGACCACGTCACCCTTCGGGTCGCCGACCTGGCCGCCTCGAACGCGTTCTACGACGCCGTGCTCGGGGAGCTCGGGATCGAGAAGACCACCTCCGACTCCGAGCTCTCGGAGTGGGACGACTTCGGGTTCGGCGCGGCGAGCGCGGAGGTCCCGCCCACCACCGGCCTCCACATCGGCTTCGCCGCGCCCTCGCGGGAGCACGTCGACCGGTTCTGGCAGGCCGGGATCGACGCGGGCGCCCGCAGCGACGGCGAGCCCGGGCCCCGGCCCCAGTACACGGAGGACTACTACGGCGGCTTCCTGCTCGACCCGGACGGGAACAGCGCCGAGGCCGTCCACCACGGCCGCGTCCGGCCCGGTGGGATCGACCACCTCTGGCTCCGCGTCTCCGACGTCGCGGCCTCGGCCGGCTTCTACGAGCGCGTGGCGCCGTTCGGCGGCTTCGAGGTCGGCCGGATCGACGAGGACTACGCGTTCTTCCGCACCGAGTCGGCCAGCTTCTCGCTCGTCCCGGGCGAGCCGACGCGGAACGTGCACCTCGCGTTCCCGGGCGCGTCGAACGCCGTCGTCGACGCCTTCCACGCCGCGCTCACCGGCGCCGGCCACCCGGACAACGGCGCCCCCGGCGAGCGGCCGGTCTACCACCCCGGCTACTACGGCGCCTTCGTGCTCGACCCCGACGGCAACAACGTCGAGGTCGTCTGCCACAACCGCTAGGCGGCGACGTCGAAGGGGAAGCCGAAGCGCTCCTGGAGCCGGATGAAGTCGCGGCGGTAGAGAATCCCGACGATCACGCCCTGCTCGCGCAGCTTCCGGACTTTCCGGTTCTTGCGACCGGTGAGCTTCTGCCGCATCGTCGTGCACTCGACGTAGACGTCCTGCTCGGGGAGGAAGAAGTCCGGGGTGAACGCCTCGGTGATCCGACCGTGCTCGTCGCGCTCGAGGACGAAGGTCGTCGGCTCGTACTCCCACACGAGACCGAGCTCGTCGAAGACCGCCGCGAGCTCCTTCTCCACCGGATGCGCGAACTGCACACCGTCCACGGGCGAACAGTGCCCGTGTTGACCGGCCCGGAAACGCAGGTCAGGCGCTGAGCCGCTTGTAGAGCCGGTCGACGAGAGCGGGCATCGTCTCGAGCCGATCGGTGATCACCCTCAGCCGGTACTCGCGGAAATGCTCCGGCTCCACCGAAAGTGCCTCGGCGAGCCGCTCGACGACGTCCATCGAGGGGACGGGCCGGTTGCCGTGGACGAGGTGGTTCAGGTAGCCGGCGGAGAGCTGGGTCTTCGCGGCCAGGCCCCGGTAGGTGAGCCCCGTGTCGGCCATCAGCCGCTCGATCGTCGGCCCGAACGGGTCGTCGCTGTAGCGCTTGCGGCGGGTCATCGACCTGCGACTACCCGTTTTTCCACCTCCAAACGCGTAACCCGCTCCTCGGTTCCGGCCTCGCGGAACCGCACGTCCACAGCGTCGTCGTCGAGCGTCTTCTTGCCGACCGTGATCCGGATCGGGCACCCGATCAGGTCCGCGTCGGCGAACTTCTCGCCGGGCCGCAGCTCGCGGTCGTCGAGCAGCACGTCGAGGCCTGCTCCGGAGAGGGCTCCTGCGACCTCGTCGCCGATCTCGACGATCCGGGGGTTGTCCCAGCCGAGCACGACGAGGTGGACGTCGTAAGGCGCGATCGCCGCCGGCCAGACCATCCCGTCCTCTCCCCCGCGCTGCTCGACGGCGGCCGCCAGAACGCGGCCGGGGCCGATCCCGTACGAGCCCATCACGATCGGCTTCTCGACGCCGTCCTCGTCCAGGTACTTCGCGCCGAGTGCCTCGGAGTAGAGCGTGCCGAGCTTGAAGATGTGGCCGACCTCGATCGCGGTCTGGAACCCGAGGGCGCCGCCGCAGACGGGGCAGGCGTCGCCCTCTCGGGGCTGGCGGATGTCGGCGAACTCGGGCTCGAAGTCGCGCCCGGCCTCGACGCCGCGCAGGTGGTAGCCCGTCCGGTTCGCCCCGGCGACGAACTGACCCTCGCGCAGCGTCTCGTCCGCGACGATCCGCCCGCCGAAGCCGACCGGGCCGAGCGACCCGCCCTCGGCGCCGAAGCCCGCCACGATCTCCTCGTCGGTTGCCGGCCGGAAGTCGGAGCCGAGCACGGCCTGCAGCTTCGCCTCCTCGAGCCGGTCGTCGCCGCGGAGGAGCGCGAGCACGAGCGTGCCGTCGTCGGTCACGACGGGCATCGCCTTCGAGGTCGCCGCCAGGTCGATCCCGAGCAGCTGGGCGAGCGCCTCGCAGGTGCGGGTGTCGGGGGTCTCGATCTCCTCCGGCGCGTCGAGCCGGGCAGGGAAGTCGGGTGCGCGCGGGACGGCGAGCGCGATCTCGAGGTCGGCCGCGTAATCGTCGTTCTCGCAGGTGACGAGTGTGTTCTCGCCCGAGCCGGAGGGGGCGAGGTAGTCGAGCGACTCGTCACCGCCCATCATCCCGCTCTCCGCCTGGACGCCGCGCGCCTCGAGCCCGCAGCGCTCCCAGATCCGCTCGTACGCACCCTTGTGCGCCTGGAAGCTCGCGTCGAGCCCGGCCTCGTCGCGGTCGAACGAATACGAGTCCTTCATGATGAACTCCCGCACGCGCAGGAGCCCTCCGCGTGGGCGCGGCTCGTCGCGGTTCTTCGTCTGGAAGTGGTACCAGGACTGCGGCAGCTGCCGGTAGCTCTGCAGCTCGAGCGCGTGGAAGGCGAACGTCTCCTCGTGCGTGAGCGGGAGGACGAACTCGCGCTCGTTCCGGTCCTTGAGCTTGAAGAGCTCGGGGATCCCGTAGCGGCCGGTCTTGATCCAGAGGTCGGCCGGGGTGAGCACGGGCGCGAACATCTCCTGGGCGCCGATCGCGTCCAGCTCCTCGCGGATGATCTGCTCGACCTTCCGGTGGACGCGCCAGCCGAGCGGGAGGAACGTCCAGAGCCCTGCGCCGACCTGACGGATGAACCCGCCCCGGACGAGCAGCTTGTGCGAGAGCGCCTCGGCGTCGGCCGGCGCGTCGCGCAGGGTCGGCAGGTGCAGCTGGGAGGCGCGCTGGATCATCGTGCGAGCCTAGTCAAAGCCCGTCGGCAGCTGCCGCCGGAGGCGGCACTTCAGGGGTCTTTGCGCGATCGGGATCTGCTCGGCAGATCCCGATTTTGCGCGGCAAGTCAGTCGAGCGGAATGAGCGAGGCTTCGGCCATCGCAAGCGCGGCCGGCTTGGCCATCTTCAGGCGCTTGGGGCGGGGCATCCCGTGCTCGATCCAGCGGTCGATCTCGAAGAAGAGCTCGTCGATCAGGATGTCGGAGCTGACCTTCTTCAGTACCCGTCCGTGGGCGTAGAGGAAGCCGACGTCGCGGCCGCCGGCGATCCCGAAGTCGGCGTCGCCCGCCTCCCCCGGCCCGTTCACGGCGCAGCCCATCACCGCGACCTCGAACGCCTGCGGGTACGCCTTCAGGCGCTCCTCGACGACGACGGCGAGGTTCTCGACGCCGACGTTGTCGCGGCCGCAGGAGGGGCAGGAGATCATCACGGGCCCGCGCTCGCGCAGACCGAGCGCCTTGAGGATCTCGAAGGCGGTCTCGATCTCCTTGACCGGGTCGGCCGTGAGAGAGACGCGCAGCGTGTCGCCGATCCCGTCGGCGAGCAGCGCCCCCATCCCGACGGCGCTCTTGATCGAGCCGGAGAACGGCGTCCCGGCCTCGGTGACGCCGAGATGGAGCGGGTACGGCACCTTCTCCGAGAGCATCCGGTAGGCGCGGATCATCGTCGGCACATGGCTCGACTTGACGGAGATCTTGAACTCGCGGTAGTCGAGCCGCTCGAGCAGCTCGACCTCCTCGAGCGCGGCGGCAACGAGCGCCTCGGCCTGGTCGGCCTGCGCGAGCTCCTCGAGGTGCTTGGGCAGCGAGCCGGAGTTGGCGCCGATCCGCATCGCGATCCCCGCCTTCTTCGCGGCCTCGACGACGAGCGCGACCTTGTCGGGGCCGCCGATGTTGCCAGGGTTGATCCGGACTGCGGCGACGCCGGCCTCGATCGCCTTCAGGGCGAGCGACGCGTTGAAGTGGATGTCGGCGATCACGGGGATCGGAGAGAAGCGGACGATCCGCTTCAGCGCCTCGGCGTCCTCGAGCTTGGGGACGGCGCAGCGGACGATCTCGCAGCCCGCGGAGGCGAGCGCGGCGATCTGCGCGGTCGTCGCCTCGACGTCGCGCGTCGGCGTCAGCGTCATCGACTGGACGACGACGGGCGCGCCGCCGCCGATCGCGACGCCTCCGACCTTGATCTGCACCTGCGAGCCCATCACTGCACAGGGTACCCGGGAGGACTTAGTTGCTCAGAGCAACTAAGTCCGTTCGGCGGCCCGCTGTCGCTCACCCTCCGAGGCGGCCGATGTCGTTCGTCAGGCCGATCACGAAGAGCAGCAGCACGAGCGCGATCCCGACCACCGAGACGCGCTCGTAGACCTCCCGCGCAACCGCCTTGCCTCGGATCCCCTCGATCAGCGAGAAGGTGATGTGGCCGCCGTCCAGAGGCAGCAGCGGCAGCAGGTTGAGGAGCGCGAGCGAGAGGCTGATCAGGCCGAGCACCCAGAGGTAGTCCTCCGCGCCCCGGTCGACGGCCTGCGAGGAGCCCTGGACGATCCCGACCGGGCTCGAGATCTCGTTCCGGCCCGAGCCGGTGACGAGCCGGCCGAGCGACTTGCCGATCTCCTTCGTCACGAGCCCGGTGACGCGGACCGCCTGCCAGGACGACTCCACGGCCCCGAGCGGCTTCCCCTGCAGCGCGAAGCCCAAGCGGTAGACGTTCTCCGTCAGCTCCGGGCGGACCGGTCCGAGGGTGACGCGGCTCCCGTCGCGGACGACCTCGACCGTGATCGCGCGACCGTCCGAGCCGGAGATCTGCGCGGGGATGTCAGCCGGCTCGTTCACGGCGGCGCCGGCGACGCCGACGATCCGGTCGCCCGGCTGGAGCCCGGCCTGGAGCGCGGGCGAGTCGGGCAGCACGCTGCCGACGACCTGGGTCGCCTTCCCCCCACCCGCCATGAAGAGCCCGGCGAAGAGGACGACGGCGAGGAGGAGGTTCGCCCCGGGGCCCGCGAGGATCACTGCGACGCGCTTCCAGGTGCGGGCCCGCCAGTACGCGTCCGGCGCCAGGGAGTCGCCGATCTCGACGACACCGCGCTCTGCCGACTTCCGGGCGGCCGGGCTCAGGGCCGCATCGGCGAGACGCTCGCGGAGCTGCTCGATCGGCGGGCGCGCGTCGGTGTAGTCCTCGGACTCGAGCCGCCGCCGCAGCTCCTCGACGGGGGCACGCAGCTCGCGCTCCTCGGCGACCGCCCGCCCGAAGTGCGCGTCGAGGTCGCCGGGCGCGGGCCGGTGCATCCCGGGGATCTTCACGTAGCCGCCGAGCGGGATCGTCCCGATCCCGTACTCGATTCCCTTCCGCTGCGTCTTCACGAGCGCGGGCGGGAAGCCGATGTAGAACTTGCGCGGGCTCATCCCGACCGCGCGCGCGACGAAGAAGTGGCCGGCCTCGTGGATCAGGATGAGAAGCCCGAGCCCGACGATCGAGATCAGGATGCTCATGCCACGCTCCTGCCCGCAGCCGCGGCCCGCCGGGCGTCCGCGTCCGCCTCGAGCAGCTCGTCCAGGTCGCGGGCGGGTGCACCGTCGACCGCGCCGAGCGCGTCCGCGACGACCTCGGCGATGTCCAGGAAGCCGATCCGGCCCGCCAGGAAGGCGGCGACGGCGACCTCGTTGGCCGCATTGAACGCGCACGGCATCGTCCCACCCGCCTCGCCGGCCGAGCGCGCGAGGGCGAGCAGTGGGAACGTCTCCAGGTCGGGCGCCGAGAACTCGAGCGTCAGACCGGACGCGAGGTCGAGGGCGGGGACGGGCGTCGGCGGCCGGTCGGGGTAGCCGAGCGCGAACGAGATCGGGACGCGCATGTCGGGCAGCCCCAGATGCGCGAGGGCAGCCCCGTCGCGGAAGCGGACGAGCGCGTGGACGACGGAGGTCGGATGGACGACGGTCTCGATCCGGTCGTACGGGACGCCGAAGAGCGTCTGCGCCTCGATCAGCTCGAGGCCCTTGTTCGCCAGGGTCGCCGAGTCGATCGTGATCTTCGGGCCCATGCTCCAGGTGGGGTGCGCGAGCGCCTCCTCCACCGTGACGTCGGCGAGGTCGTCGCGGGTGCGGCCGCGGAACGGGCCTCCGGAGGCCGTCAGGACGAGCGAGTCGACCGTCTCGGGGGCGCGTCCCTCGAGGCACTGGAAGAGCGCCGAGTGCTCCGAGTCGACGGGCAGGAGCAGGCCTCCCCCACGGCGCTGGGCGGCCAGCGCGAGCTCGCCGGCCGCGACGAGGCTCTCCTTGTTCGCAAGCGCGAGCGTCAGGCCGCGCTCGAGCGTCCAGAGGGTGGCGCCGATCCCGGCGAAGCCGACGACCGCGTTCAGCACGACATCGGGCTCGCTTCGCTCGAGCAGCTCGATGAGGTCTCCCCCGGTCTGGACGTGCTGGACGCCGTGGGCGGCCGCAAGCGCGGTCAGGTCGCTGGAGCCGGACGCGAGCGCGCAGAGCTCGAGATCGGGAGAGGCGTCGACGACGTCGATGGCCTGACGGCCGATCGAGCCGGTTGCTCCGAGGAGGGCGATCCGCCGCACCGGAACAGTCTAGGGAGCGGTCGCCGGGTGTCGCGCTGCTCAGGGCGCCTGGTTGCCGGGGCCGCGCGCGTTCCGGGCCTCGATCGCGTCCAGGCAACCGCGGCGGGCGTTCGTGGCGCTCTCCGGTGAGGTGTAGCCGACCGCTGCGGCGGCCGCGTCGGCGACCGCGTCGGGGGTCGCCTCCTTGACGCCGTACCGCTCGGCGATGTACTCGACCGAGCCGAGCGAGCAGATCGCGTACGCGCCCCGGTACTCCACGGGACGGCGCTCGAGCGGGATCGGTGGGCCGGGGTCGTCGCCGCCGCAGCCGGAGAGCAGGAGCGGCGCCAGCGCCAGCGCCGCGAGCGCCAGGGCGACCGCGCGCACGCGCTAGGCCTGACCGAAGGCGAGCACGACGTAGAACGCCGCGACCACGGCGAAGAGGGTTGCGTCGATCCGGTCGAGCATTCCGCCATGCCCACCGAGCATGTGCCCGGAGTCCTTGACGTCCAGGTCGCGCTTCAACGCCGACTCGAAGAGGTCGCCGGCCGCGCCTGCGAGGGCGATCGCGCCGCCGAGCACCACCGAGTGCCACCCGTCCATGAAGCCCGTCTCGTAGAGCGCGAAGAAGACGACGGCGATCGCGACCGCCGTCCCGGCGAAGAAGCCCTCCCAGGTCTTGCCCGGCGAGAGGGCCGGTGCCAGCTTGTGCCGGCCGAAGAGCCGACCCGCCCCGTAGGCGGCCGTATCGTCCGCGAAGACGGCGAGCAGGACGGTGAACGCCGCCAGCCGGCCGTGCTCCGGGATCTGTCGGAGGAGGAGCAGATGCCCGAGCCCGAGTGCGATCCACGCGACCGGCATCACGGTCGAGCTGATCGTCACGGTCGCCGTCTGCCGCGTCTCCGCGATCCCGTAGAGCACGAACGCCAGGAACAGGGTGAGCATGAAGCCGCCGAGCATCCAGGAGGCGCCGCCCTGCTGCGCCCCGACGATCGTCGCGATCGCCCCTGCGTAGCCCGCCAGGACGAGCGGTCGCAGCGAGCGGGCCATCACGTACAGCTCGTGGAGGGCCGCAAGGGTCGCGACGACGAGGAGCGCCGTCAGCCACCAGTCGCCGAGCCAGACGAGGTAGAGCAGGATCGGGAGGCCGACGAGCGTGACGAGCACGCGCGAGAGGAGCTGGTTCATCGCCCGCCGAACCGCCGCTGGCGGCTCGCGTACTCGCCGAGCGCCTCCCGGAGCTCGTCCGCCCCGAAGTCCGGCCAGAGCGTGTCCACGAAGACGAGCTCCGCGTAGGCGAGCTGCCAGAGGAGGAAGTTCGAGAGCCGCAGCTCGCCCGAGGTGCGCACGAGCAGGTCGGGGTCGGGCAAACCCGGGGCCGAGAGCCGGGCGGCGAGCGCGTCCTCGTCGATCTCGACCGCGGCGATGCCGTCCTCGACGAGTCGCCGGGCCGCCTCCACGATCTCGTCCCGGCCGCCGTAGTCGAACGCGATCCAGAGATCGAGCGTGTCGTTCGAGGCCGTGTGCGCCTCGAGCCCTTCCATCTGGGCGCGCAGCGACTCGGGCGCGCGGTCGCGACGGCCGAAGAACCGGGTGCGCACACCCTGCTCCGCGAGGTCGGGCAGCTCGCGCTCGATCGTCTCGGCGAAGATCTCCATCAGGTCGTCCACCTCGCCGATCGGCCGCGACCAGTTCTCGGTCGAGAAGGCGTAGACCGCCAGCGAACGGACACCGAGGTCGATCGCGGCCTCGACCGTGCGCCGGAGCGCGCGCGTCCCGGCGCGGTGCCCGTCGGCGACGGGCAGCCCGCGAGCCTCCGCCCAGCGGCCGTTCCCGTCCATGATGATCGCGACGCTGCGGGCCTCGCCCGGAGCGCTCAGCTCCCTGGTCTCCACGGTGTCAGAGGTTCGATCCCGAGGGACCTCAGACCTCCATGATCTCCTGCTCTTTGTGCTTCATCAGGTCGTCGATCGTGCCCGTGTGCTCGTCGGTCAGCTTCTGCACCTGCGTCTCGGCGCGCCGCTCCTCGTCGTCACCGACCTCGCCGTTCCGGACGAGCTCCTCGAGGTGCTTCATGATGTCGCGCCGCACGTTCCGGATCGCGATCTTCCCGTCCTCTCCCGACTTGCGGACGAGCTTGACGAGCTCCTTGCGGCGCTCCTCGGTCAGCTGCGGGATGGGGAGCCGGATCACCTTGCCGTCGTTCGACGGCGTCAGGCCGAGGTCGGACTCCTGGATCGCCTTCTCGATCGCCTTGACCTGCGAGGGGTCGAACGGCTGCACCGTCAGGAGCCGCGGCTCGGGGGCGCCGATCGTGGCCATGTTCTTCAACGGCGTCGGGGTGCCGTAGTAGTCGATCGAGATCCGGTCGAGGAGGGCGGCTGAGGCCCGGCCGGTGCGCACGCCGTTGAACTCGGTGCGGGTCGATTCGATCGACTTGTCCATCCTCCGGGACGCGTCCTGGAGGAACTCCTCGATGGTCGCCATCAACGCTCCTTCGTCGGTGTCGAGATGATCGTTCCTACCTGCTCGCCGCCGGCGACGCGACGGATGTTGCCCTCCGCGAGCTCGAAGACGTGGATCGGGAGGTGGTTCTCCATGCAGAGCGAGAGCGCGGTCGTGTCCATGACGCGGAGCCCGCGCTCGATCGCCTCGAGGTGGGTGAGCTGCGGCAGGAACGTCGCGTTCGGGTCGGTGCGCGGGTCGCCGTCGTAGACGCCGCGGATCCCGTTCTTCGCCATCAGGATCGCCTCGGCGCCGATCTCCAGCGCACGCAGGGCCGCGGCCGTGTCGGTCGTGAAGAACGGGTTGCCGGTGCCGGCGGCGAAGATCACGATCCGGCCCTTCTCGAGGTGCCGCATCGCGCGGCGGCGGATGTACGGCTCCGCGACCTCCGAGACCTCGAGTGCGGAGAGCACCCGCGTGTCCGAGCCGAGCCGCTCGAGCGCGTCCTGGAGCGTGAGCGCGTTCAGGACGGTGGCGAGCATCCCGGCGTAGTCGCCCGTCGCCCGGTCCATCCCCTCGGCCGCCGCCGCCATCCCGCGGTAGATGTTGCCCGCGCCGACGACGATCGCCAGCTCGACGCCCTCGGTCTGGAGCTCGGTGATCTCCGCTGCGACGCGCTGGACCGTCGCCGGGTCGATCCCGTACTCCTGCTCGCCCATCAGGGCCTCGCCGGAGAGCTTCAGCAGGACTCGCCGGAAGGCCGGAGCGGCGCCCGAGGGCGCCGGCTCCGTCTCCTCCGGATGAACCGTCACCTGCCTATTCTGCGACAGACAGGAGCTTGAAGGCGCGGACCGTCGCGCCACCCTCGGCAAGGGCCTGGCCGACCGTCTTCGCCGAGTCGTGGATCCAGGGCTGCTCGGTGAGCGCGCCGCCGGGCTGCGCCGCGAAGAAGCGCTTTGCGAGCATCCCTTCGACGATCTTCTCCTTGGCCTGCTCGGGCTTCCCCTCGAGCTCGTCGGAGTTGAGCAGGATCTGCCGCTCGGCGTCGACGACGTCGGCGGGGACGTCCTCCTTGGCGAGCCACTCGGGCCGGCCGAACGAGATGTGCATCGCGAGCTGGCGGGCGAGCTCGGGGCTGCCGCCCTCGAGCTTGACGATCACGCCGAGCTTGTTCGCAGGCGGGTGCACGTAGGCTCCGAGGATCTCACCCCCGCCGGCCTCGTAGCGCTCCGCACCGGTGACGACGATGTTCTCACCCAGCTTGCCGACGAGCTCGACGCGCTCCGCCTCGAGCTCGGCCGCCGCCTCGGGGCCCTGGTCCTCGACGAGGTCGAGCGCCTTCTTGGCGAATGCCGCGAACTCCTCGTTCTTCGAGACGGGCTCGGTCTCGCAGCCGACCGCGACCATCGTGATCCGGTCGTCGCTCTGGCGGTAGCCGACGAGCCCCTCGCTCGTCGAACGGCCGGCGCGCTTGCCGGCGAGCGCCATCCCGCGCTCGCGCAGGATCGTGCGGGCGGCCTCGACGTCGCCGTTCGTCTCCTCGAGCGCGCGCTTGCAGTCCATCATCCCGGCGCCGGTGGCGTCCCGGAGCTCCTTGACGAGGCTGGCGGAGATCGTCGTGCTCACTGCGTCACTTCCCCTTCGGTCTTCTCGGTCTCGGTCTCGGTCTCGGCGGCCGGGGCGGGCTCGGCCGGCGCTGCCTCCGCCGTGTCCTCGGCGATCACGTTCGGCTCGGCCGCGGCGGCCTCGCCGGTGATCTCGCTCGGGCTCGTCGGCTCCACGGTCGACTCGCCCTGGGAGAGCACCTCGTGCTCGGCCGGGGTCTCGTCGGCGGCCGGGGTGTCGGCTGCAGCCGCAGGCTCCCTCGGCCGCCGTTGCCATTCCCGTTGCCATTCGCGGTCGCGGTCAGCTCGGCCTCGGTGACCCGGTTCTGGCCCGCGGCGATGCCCTCGGCGATCGCGCGGACGATCAGGCTGCACGAGCGGATCGCGTCGTCGTTGCCCGGGACGATGAAGTCGGCCTCGTCCGGGTCGCAGTTCGTGTCCACGAGCGCGATGATCGGCAGCCCGAGCCGGCGCGCCTCGCGCACCGCGAGCTGCTCCTTCTTCAGGTCGACGATGAACACCGCGTCAGGCTGGCGCTTGAGGTCGGCGACACCGCCGAGGTTCGACTCGAGCTTCTCGAGCTCGTTCAGCATCGTGATCCGCTCCTTCGCGGGGAGCAGCTCCAGCTGGCCCTCGTTCTTGAGCCGGCGCAGCTCGTGGAGGTGGGCGATCCGGTCGGTGATCGTCTTCCAGTTCGTCAGGAGACCGCCGAGCCAGCGGTTGTTCACGTACGGCATGCCGACGCGCGCCGCCTCGCTCGCGATCGAGTCCTGGGCCTGCTTCTTGGTGCCGACGAAGAGGATCGTGCCGCCCCGGTTCGCGATGTTCTTCGCGAAGTCGTAGGCCTCCTCGAGCAGCTCGGAGGTCTGCTGCAGGTCGATGATGTAGATACCGCCGCGCTCGGTGAAGATGAATCGCTTCATCTTCGGGTTCCACCGGCGGGTCTGGTGGCCGAAGTGGACTCCGGCCTCCAACAGCTCACGCATGGAGACGACTGGCAAGGGCTCTGCCCCTTTCTGGATTGGTTGGGCGCTGCTGCCGGCGGGCGACGAGTGGAACCGGGCTGAGGCCTCGGCATCCCCCACGCGCCTCTACCCCACCGGGGAGAAGGAACTGGACGCGAAAAGTGTAGCGGCAGCCGCGCGGGACGTCCTCGGCGGCCACGTCCAGGGTCTGACCCTGGTCACGTCCCCAAGGGACGGCTCGCTCAGCCCGCCCGCGCGCGTTCGAGCGCCGCGGCGAGGTCGGCCGGGAGCGGCGACTCCGCCTCGACCCGCTCGCCCGTGAACGGATGCGTGAACGACAGCCGCGCCGCATGGAGGAACTGGCGCTCGAGACCGAGATCCCCGCGGGCGCCGTAGACGGGGTCGCCGGCGACGGGCAGCTCGATCGCCTCGAGGTGGACGCGGATCTGGTGGGTGCGGCCGGTCTCGAGCCGGACGTCGAGGAGGGTGTGCCGCGGCAGCTCCTCGATGATCTCGAACCAGGTGACCGCCTCCCGCGGGGTCGCAGTGTCGAGCGAGTGGCGAGACTTGTCGGTGCGGTCGCGACCGATCTCCGCCTCGATCCGTCCCGTGCGCGAGCGCGGACGGCCACGGACGAGCGCGAGGTACCGCCGCTCGACCTCGCGGCGCCGGATCAGGTCGGCGAGCCGCTCGTACGCCTCCTCGGACCGCGCGACGACGAGCAGCCCCGAGGTGTCGCGGTCGAGCCGGTGGACGATCCCGGGCCGGTCCTCGTCCCCACCGGCCGCGTCGAGCGCCAGGAGGCCGTGCGCAAGCGTGCCCCCTTCGCGATGTCCCGTGCCCGGATGGACGACGAGCCCGGCCGGCTTGTCGACGACGAGCAGGTGCTCGTCCTCCCACGCGACCGGGATGTCCATCTCCTCGGCCTCGATCGGCGCCTCGGGCTCCGGCAGCTCGGCAACGATCTCCTCGCCACCCTCCAACCGGTGACTCTTCGGCTTCGCCGTGCCGTTCACGAGGACGG
This sequence comes from uncultured Gaiellaceae bacterium, assembly GCA_963846665.1. Taxonomy (GTDB): domain Bacteria; phylum Actinomycetota; class Thermoleophilia; order Gaiellales; family Gaiellaceae; genus Gaiellasilicea. The sequence goes on along the minus strand of CAWJWW010000002.1, from coordinate 653,312 downwards.
CTCCCGCGGCGATCAGCCGCTCGGCCAGCGCTCGCGACGCCACCTCCGGCCGGGCCGCAAGGGCACGGTCGAGGCGGTCGGCCTCAGGGGCGGGAAAGCGGAGAGTGGCCAAGGGGCCGCGGCCGGTGCGATCGCCTGTCGCCACCGGCGAGCGCGGCGAAGAGGATCGCGACGCCGATCACGATGAACGAGTCGGCGAGGTTGAAGGCCGGCCAGTAGCGGAGGTCGAGGAAGTCGGTCACGTGCCCGAGGCGGACGCGGTCGAGCAGGTTCGAGACGCTGCCGCCGAGGACGAACCCGAGCGCGACCGGCAGGATCGGGTGCCGTTGCGCCGAGCGCGCGAAGAAGACGAGCATCCAGGCCACCGCGATCCCGGTCAGCGCGATCACGAGCGTCGTCGCCTGCGAGAAGAGCCCGAAGGCGATCCCGGAGTTCTGGACGTGGTGGAGCGAGAACGGCCCCGCGACGTGGACGGACTCCCCGAGGTCGAGCGTGCGCGCGACCACCTGCTTCGTCAGCTGGTCGGCCCCGACTGCGGCAGAGGCGACGAGGCCCAGCGCCACCCACTGGCGCACCCCCGCCCCGAGCGGCCGCTCTGCTGCCGAGATCGGCCGGAGGGCGTTCGTGGACGATCCGACCCGGATGTCCGGCCCGCGAGGGCTCTGACGGGGTGCGGGCTCGCTCAACGGCCGAGCTTGCGGGCGTCGTCGATACAGAGCTTCGTCCACGGGACGGCCTCGAGCCGCTCCTCGGGAATCTCCTTGCCGCAGATCTCACAGGTGCCGTACGTGCCCGCGTCGATCCGCTCGAGCGCGTCCTCGACCTCCCGGAGCTTCGCCTGGGTGTCCTCCTCGAGCCCTTCCTCGAGCTCGCGCTCGTAGGTCTCGCTGGCGGCGTCGGCGAGGTGGTTGTCGGAGGACGACGACGTCAGCTCCCCGGTCTCCTCGGTCTGCGACGCCGCGCCCAGGTCGTGATGGGCGAGCGTCGAGGTCAGGTGCTCGCGCTCCTTCAAGAGCGCACCGCGGAAGCGGTCGGTGTCGACGGTCATCGTGTCTCCAGTCCCCCCGCCGAGGCGAGGCGTCGGTCGATCTCGTCCGGCGCGAGGCCGGTGAGCTCGACGATCTTGTCGCGGGAGGCGCCGCCCGAGACGAGCGAGACGCTCGCACGTGGCAGCGTCAGCGTCTCGGCGAGCAGGGCCAGCACGGCGTCGTTCGCCCTGCCGTGCTCGGGTGCGGCGGCGACCCGGACCTTCCAGGCGTCACCGTGCCGGCCGACGACGGCGGAACGTGCCGCTCCGGGCGAGACCCTGAGCCGAACGCGTGTCGAGAGGCCGGTCACGCGGCCAAGGATAGTCCGGCTACGAGATCAACCGGCGGATCTCGCCGGTCGACTCGCCCACGGGCTCGCGGCGGTCGACCTCGGTCTCGGCGACGGTCTCGAGCGCGGCGGAGAGCAGCGCCTTGATCCTGCGGATCTCCGACTCGAGCCGCTCGCGCTCGGCGGACGCGCGGCGGGCGATCGCGCGCGCCTCGGCGTGCGCCTCCGAGACGATCCCGGCCGCCTCCTTGCGGGCGCCCTCCCTCATCTCCTGGGCGGCGCTCTCGGCGGAGACGAGCGTCGTCCGGAGCAGGCCCTCGAGCTCCTTGTGCCGCTGGAGCTCGCCCTCGAGGTGCTCGACCCGGTCGGCGAGGTCGGCGCGCTGGCGCCACACCTCCTCGAAGTCCTCGGCGATCTCCTGGAGGAGGCTCTCGACCGTCGCGCGCTTGTGGCCGCGCAGGAAGCGGTTCTTGAGTCGGATGTGGCGAATCTCGACCGGGGTGAGAGCCATCGGAGCTCCTTCCTAGAGGACGGCGTCGATCAGGGCGAAGAGGATCCCGCGCAGGACGAGCAGGCTGATCACCGCGACCATCGGCGAGAGATCGAGCGGGCCGAGCGGCGGCAGGAACCGCCGGAAGAGGCGGAGGTACGGGTCGCACACGTCGTAGAGGAACCGCTGGACGCGATTGAGCCACGGGCTATAGGGCAGCCGGATCAGCGAGGTGATGATGTACGCGAAGATCAGGAGGACGTAGACGTAGATGAACGTGCCCACGAACGCCTGCACCGAGGACGCGGTGTCGGCGAGCAGCAGTGGAGTGGCGAGATCGCCCATCGTCGGCACCTTCGCCTGCGGGACGGCGATTCCTGCCCGGTCGGGCCTCGGGTCAGGCCTGGTTGAAGAAGCCGCCGCGCTCGAGCATCCGCGCGCGTTCCTCGGCGCTGACCTCGACGTTGCGCGGCGTCAGCAGGAAGACCTTGTCCGCGACCCGCTGCATCCCGCCGTCGAGCGCGTAGGTCAGCCCGCTCGCGAAATCGATCAGCCGCTTCGAGAGCTCCTGGTCGGCGCTCTGGAGGTTGAGGATCACCGGGACGCTGTCCTTGAAGCGGTCGGCGATCTGCTGGGCGTCGTTGAAGCTCCGCGGCAGGATCAGGTGCACCTTGACGTTGGCGGGGTTCGGGACCGCCTCCACCCCGCGAAGTCGGGCGGCCGGGCGGATCACCGCCGTGCTGGCGCCGGAGGGCTCGGGGTCGCTCCAGTCGTCGAAGTCGCGGCCGCGCCGCGGCTGGAGGCGGCGCACGTTCGCGCGCTCCCGGGCGCCGTAGCTGCGCTCGAGCTCCTCGTTGGTGACGTACCCGTCCTCGTCCCAGTCGTCCTCCTCGGCGATGCCGAAGTAGACGAGCGTGCGGTTCCAGACGTCGGAAAAGCCCATGTGCGGGGGAATGTTACCCCTCGAACAGGATCGAACCCACGCGGACGAGCGTGGCGCCCTCCTCGGCGGCGACACGGTAGTCCTGCGAGGTCCCCATCGACACCTCGGCGAGCCCGTGCTCGGTCGCGAGCGCACGCAGCCTGGCGAAGAACGGACGGGACGCCTCGGGGTCGGCCGTGGCCGGCGGCATCGTCATCAGGCCCCGTACGGGGTAGGCCGCGAGCAGCTCCGGCAGCTGCTCCGGCGCGATCCCGGCCTTGCTCTCCTCGCCGCTGAGATTGACCTCGACCAGGAACGGGATCGACAGCCGGCGGGCGGTGCTGTCCGTGTCGACGGCGTGGACGAGCTCGCAGATCCCGTCGACGAGCTTCGCCTTGTTCGACTGCAGGTGTCCGATGAAATGCCAGCGGAAGGCGTCGCCGTAGACGGCGTGCTTGCGCTCGAGCTCCTGGGCCCGGTTCTCCCCCACCACCTCGACGCCCGCCTCCACGAGCACGGCCATCTCCTCCAGCGAGACGTACTTCGTCGCCGCGACGACCGTCACGTCCGGCCCGACCTCGGCCCGGATCCGCTCGTACGCCGCGCGAACGCCCTCAGGCGACACGGGCGATCACCCCCTGGACGCCGCGCGGCTTCCCGGTGCGCCGGTGTGAGAAGAAGAGCTCGGGGTGGCAGGCGGTGCAGAGATCGGTGCGCTCGACCTGCTCGACGCCGGCGGCGCGGAGGGCGCGCTCCGCCGATGTCCAGAGATCGAGGCGGGGCCCGTCGAGGACGTCGGAGCCGAAGGTCTCGGCGAACGGTCCCTCCACCTCCGGGCCGACCTCGTAGCAGCAGGGGCCGATCGCGGGGCCGACGCACGCCGCCACGCGGCCGCCGAGCGCCTCCACCCCTGCCTCCACGATCCCGTCGAGGAGGCCGCGCCAGCCCGCGTGGACCACGGCGACCGCGGGCTCGCCGTCCGTTCGGGCCAGGGCGATCGGGAGGCAGTCTGCGGCGAAGGCGAGGATCGGCAGGTCCCGCTCGTCCGTCCAGAGCCCGTCGGCAGGGCTCCCCCGCAGCCCCGCCTCCGCCCGAAGGACCTCGGCCGAGTGCACCTGGCGATTGAGGGCGAGCCGCTCCGGCGTCGTCCCGATCTCGGCGCAGAGACGGCGACGGTTCTCGTCCACCCGCTCGACGTCGTCGCCGGTCATCCGGCCGAGGTTGAGCGACTCGTACGGGCCCTCACTGACCCCGCCGACCCGCGTCGAGAATGCGACCTCGTACGCGGCGCCTGCGTCCCAGCGGATCACGGGCTCGCCTCGCGCAGCCGGTGCGCCTCGGCCAGCAGCCACTCGCGCCGGTTCAGGGCCGGGTCGACGAGCACCTCGGCGAGCAGCCGCTGCAGCGCCTCGCCGAGCGCGGGCGACGGCTTCCACCCCAGCTCGATCAGGTCGCCGCCGTCGACATCGAGGTCCTCCAGTCGATAGGGGCTCGAGAGCTCGCGCTCGAGGGTCGCCTCGAACCCCGCCAGCCGCTCCAGCTCTGCGCGGCTCGTCTCGTCCTCCCGCTTGCCGCGACGGTCCGCCGCCTTGTGCGCGACGAGGTCGAAGGCGGTCTCGCGCCCGTGCCGGGCAAGGAAGCGGCGTGCGGCGACGCCGTCGCCCGGCTCGGGAACGTGGAACATGTGCTCGCGGACGATCCGGCGCACGGCGTCGCGCAGGCGGGTCGGGTAGCGGAGCGCGGGAGAGCGCCGCAACCGCCAGCTCGGCGCCGATCTCCTCGTGCGAGCGCTTGCGCCACCGCTCGCTCGCGTAGAAGTGGAGCCGGCCGTCGGTGCCCCTCCAGGCCGAGGCAGGCTTGCCCGTGTCGTGGAGCAGCGCGGCCAGCCGGACGCGCAGCGGCACGCCGGCGTCGGCAGCCGCCTGGACGACCTGGAAGAGATGCTCGTCGAGGGTGAGATCGTGGAAGCGGCTCTCCTGCTCGAAGCCGAACGTCGGGCCGAGCTCGGGGAGGATCTGGACGAGCGCGCCGGTGTCGCGGGCGAGCCGGAGTGCCCGCGCCGGCTCGGCGCCGAGCAGGAGCTTCGACAGCTCGCCGAGCCCGTCGCTCGCGAGCCCGCCGCCGATCCGCTCGGCGGAGACGTGCTCGAGCCGGGGCGCCCACTCGCGCATCTGCGCCTCGGTCACGGGATCGAGGTCGAACCCGAGCTGCGAGACGAAGCGCAGGCCCCGGACGATCCTGAGCGGGTCGTCGCGGAACGAGGTCGGCCCTGTCGTCCGCAGCAGCCGGCTCGCGAGGTCTGCCTGCCCGCCGAGGGGATCGAGTAGCTCCCCGGTCGAGAGCCGTCGAGCCATCGCGTTGATCGTGAAGTCCCGCCGCTCCATGTCCTGCTCGAGCGAGATCGACGCGTCGGCGACGATCTCGAAGTCGTGGCGGCCGGGGCCGGTCGAGCGCTCGACCCGCGGGGGCGCGAACTCGATCCCCGCGGGCTGGAGCGCGCGCACGTCTCGGTCGCGAGGCAGCAGCCGCGCGCCGACCCGCCGGTCCGCGACGACGAGGTCCTCGACCTTGCCGTGCGGCTCCAGCGCCGCCCTCAGCTCGGCCTGGCCGACCCGGGGGACGACGAAGTCGAGCTCGTCGACGGGCCGCCCCAGCAGCTCGTCGCGGACCGCCCCGCCGACGACCCAGGCGTCGAGCTCGAGGGAGCGGACGTACTCGGCGATCGAGGCCCACATGCGGGCAGTCTCGTGCCTAGAGGTGGGCGACGGCCTCGATCTCGACGCGCGCCCCCGACGGCAGAGCCGAGATCTCGACGGTCGAGCGCGCGGGCGGCCGGTCGCCGACGTGGCGGGCGTAGACCTCGTTCATCCCCTTGAAGTCGCCCAGGTCGACGAGGAACACGGTCGTCTTCACGAGCTTGTCGATCCCGCTCCCGGCTGCCTCCAGGATCGCGGTCAGGTTCGCGAGCACCTGCTCGGTCTGCTCCGCGATCCCCGGGCCGACCATCTCCGCCTTGCCGGGATCGAGGCCGAGCTGGCCCGCGACGAAGACGAGACCGCCGGCGATCACGGCCTGGTTGTAGGGCGCTCCCTGGAACGGGGCGGGCGCATTCTCGGTACGGACGATCTCCTTCTCTGCCATGAGGCCTCCAGTCGGGTTCTAGGGTCGCGGCGCGCTCGCCTCGGCGAGTGCCGAGCCGAGTGCCTTGAAGATCGCCTCGAGCACGTTCTGGGAGTCGTCGCCGTCGATCAGACGCACGTGCAGCGTCAGCCCGGCCGCCTTCGCGACCGAGTCGAGGAAGCGCGCGGCGAGATCGGAGCGGAGCCCGCCGGCGCGCGCGGCGCTGAGGTCGACGTTCGACGCCAGGAGCGGGCGGTCGGACGTCTCGAGCGTGACGTGGGCGAGCGCCTCCTGCGCGGGCCGTGTGGCCGCACCGTGGCCCTTCGCGCCGGGTGCCCGCAGGAGCGGCCCGACCGCCTCGCCGATCGACGTCCCGGCCTCGACGACCTCCTGCTCGGCATCCCCGGGCGGCAGCTCGAGCGCGAGATCGAAGCCACCGCTCCGCGCGAGCAGCGTCAGGAGATGGTCGAGCACGGGCAGGCCCGTCGTGACGTTGACGGAGCCGCTGCCGCTGCGGCTGAGACGAGCGCTCACGGGCAGGGAGCCTACCTCGGCTCAGGGATACCCCGGTCGCCTGCCGGCGTCGATGAAACCCGAGTCGGGCCATGGGCCGGGCGCCCTCGACCATGCGTAGCCGTTGACCAAATTCATCCTTCCCGCGCTGGCCGCAGCACTGGTGGCCGTCCCGACCGCGGGCGCGAGCGCCGACGCATCCCCCGGCGCCTCGAGCCAGGCGACCGTCGTCGTCACCTACCGGAGCCCCGCCGCGCTCTCGGCTGCGCTGCGTCGCATCCCGGCTTCGTCCTCCGGCGTCTCCCGGCGCTCCGCGCCGCCGTCGTCAGGCCTGCGGGCGATCCGGGTGCCTTCGCGGCCACGGTCTCCCTGCTCCCCGGGATCGCCCGGGTCGAGCGGCAGGTGCTGCGCCGGGCCGCAACGGAGCCCGCGCTCCTCGCCCAGCCCTCCGGAGCCGTGCCGCAGTGGCAGTACGCGGCGACGCGCCTGAACGGTGTCCCCGATGCCGTCCTCCGTGCGGCTGCCGCGACCACGATCGCCGTGATCGACACGGGCGCCGACCTCGACGGCTCCCGACCTGGCGGCCAAGGCGCCGCTCGCGTACAGCATCCGGACTCGCTCCGACGACGTCCGCGACCGGAACGGCCACGGGACGTTCGTTGCCTCGCTCGCCGCCGGCTCGGTCACGAACGGGGACGGGATCGCGGGTGCGGGCGGGGACGCCCGGTTGCTGGTCGTTCAGGCCGGAGCTGCCGACGGGACTTTCACGGACGTGGACGAGGCGGCCGCGATCGTCTGGGCCGTCGATCACGGCGCGCGGATCCTCAACCTCAGCCTCGGCGGGCCCGACACGTCCGCGGTCGAGCGCCGGGCCGTCGACTACGCGGTCGGCAAGGGGGCGCTCCTCGTGGCGGCGGTCGGCAACGACCACGACAGCGGGAACCGCCTCCAGTATCCGGCCGCGCTGCTCCAGCCCCCCGGGTCGCGTGGCATCGGCGGTCGCGGGCTCGCAGTCGGCGCCTCGAGCCGGTCCGGCGCCCGCGCCTCCTTCTCCAACACGGGCAGCTTTCTTTCGCTCGCCGCACCTGGCGAGAACGTCTTCGGCGCCGTCTCCGGCCTCGCCTCGGCGTCAGCTATCCCCGCGTCCCTCTCCCCGGTGCGAACGGCGGCTTCTACGGGGTCGGGAGCGGCACGTCGTACGCCGCGCCTCAGGTCGCCGGCGCTGCCGCGCTCGTCTGGGCCGCGAACCCGTCATTGACGGCAGCCGACGTCGCGAACGTGATCGAGCAGACCGCGACCGGCGCCGGTGGCTGGTCTGCCGAGCTCGGCTTCGGAGTCCTCGACGCGGCTGCCGCCGTCGCGCGCGCCCAGGGCGTCCCGGCCGACGGGCTCCGCCTTGCCGGCAGGCGCAGCGGCCGCCGGGTCACGCTCTCCTGGGCGAGCGCCCCCGCCCCTTCCTGGCGGGTGACCGTCTCCCGCGACGGCCGGGCCGACGAGATCCTGACGTCGGCGACCCGCTCGACGTCGGCGACGTACTCGCTCCCCCGGGGAGCGTCTACCGGTTCCGCGTCGCTGCTCTGGACGAGGCCGGAGTCGAACGGCGAGGTCTCGGAGCCGTGGACGGTCTCCCTCGTGCAGGCGGGCTCGCGGCTCACGGTCGCGATCGTGCGGGACCGCGCGCGGGGTCACGGTTCGGAGCGTCGCTCGCGGTCCCCGGCGCGTCGCCGGGCGGGCGAACGCTCCTGCTCCAGGGCTACGACGGGCAACGCTGGCTCACCGCCGACCACGCGGTGACGGATGCGGCCGGAAACGCCCGGTGGAGACTCGCGCTCGCGCGCGGGGAGTACCGGCTCCGCGTCACGTTCGCCGGCAGCGACGACGTCGCCCGCGCCACGAGCGCCGCGGTCGACCTGCGCGTCTAGCTGTCGACGCGCTCGATCGACGCGCCGAGCGACCTGAGCCGCTCGTCGATCCGCTCGTAGCCGCGGTCGATCTCGCCGATGTTGCCGATCATCGAGGTGCCCTCCGCGCAGAGCGCCGCGATCAGCATGGCCATCCCGGCCCGGATGTCCGGGCTCGTCAGGCGCTCGCCGTAGAGCTGGGCTGGGCCGGTGATCGACCGCCCGGTGCGGGTCGCAGAGGATGATCCGGGCGCCCATCCCGACGAGCTTGTCCACGAAGAACAGGCGGCTCTCGAACATCTTCTCGAAGATCAGGATCGTGCCCCGCGCCTGGGTCGCCGTGACGACTGCGATCGAGGTCAGGTCGGCCGGGAAGGCGGGCCACGGGCCGTCCTCGATCTTCGAGATCTGGCCGCCGAGGTCGTCCTGGATCACGAGCTCCTGCTTCGGCGGTACCCGGAGGCTCGACGTGCCGACCTCGACCTGGACTCCGAGCCGCTCGAACGCGGGCAGGATCGAAACGAGGTCGTTCGGGTTGATGTCCTCGATCGTGAGGTCGCCGCCGGTGCAGGCCGCGAGACCGATGAAGGAGCCGACCTCGATGTGCTCGGGCGCGACCCGCCAGTCGCCGCCGCCGAGCTGAGGGACGCCCTCGATCCGGAGCACGTTCGACTCGATCCCGTCGATCTGGGCGCCGAGCGAGACGAGGAACCGGCAGAGATCCTGGACGTGGGGCTCGCAGGCGGCGTTGCCGACGATCGTCTCGCCCTCGGCGGTGACCGCGGCCATGATCACGTTCTCGGTCGCCATCACGCTCGCCTCGTCGAGGAAGACCGAGGTTCCGCGGAGGCCGGAGGTTCGCATCTCGTAGGTGCCGTTGATCGAGATCTCGGCCCCGAGCGCGTTCAGCGCGTGCACGTGCGGGTCGAGTCGGCGACGCCCGATCACGTCTCCGCCCGGCGGCGGCACGACCACGCGGCCGAAGCGCGCGAGCAGCGGGCCGGCGAGCAGGAAGGAGGCGCGGATCCGGCGGCAGAGCTCCTCGTCGAGGTCGGTCTTCGTCACGTTGGCCGGATCGATCCGGACCTCGTTCTCACCCTCCCACGCCACGTCGGCGCCGATGTCGGTGAGCAGCGCGAGCATCGTCTCGACGTCGCGGATCCGGGGGAGGTTCGTGATCCGGACCGGCTCGGTCGCGAGCACGGTCGCGGCCAGGATCGGCAGCGCGCCGTTCTTGTTCCCGGCGGCGCGCACGGTCCCGCTCAGCGGCTTGCCGCCTTCGATGGCGAAGGACTGCATCAGGTTCTCTGTGGCAAGCGTAGTGGTCATGGGCGACGGTGCCTCGGCGCGGCGGCCGGGTATGGTAGACGGCCGATGGAGCTGACGCGGAACCAGGCGTGGGAGACCCTCACGCAGTACACGAAGAGCGAGTCGCTGCGCCGGCACGCGCTCGCTGTCGAAGCCTCGACGCGGCACTACGCACGCCTCTTCGGCGAGGACGAGGAGCTCTGGGGGATCACCGCTCTCCTGCACGACTTCGACTACGAGATCCACCCCACGCTCGACGAGCATCCGCAGAACGGCGCGCCGATCCTGCGCGACGCGGGCTACCCGGAGTGGATGGTCGAGGCGATCCTCTCCCACGCCGAGCACCTCGGGATGGAACGGGACACGCAGCTCAAGCGGACCCTGTTCGCCTGCGACGAGCTCTCCGGCTTCGTCCATGCGTGCGGGCTCGTCCGGCCGCTCGGGCTCGAAGGGCTCGAGCCGAAGTCGGTCAAGAAGAAGCTGAAGCAGCCGTCCTTCGCCGCGGGCGTCCACCGCGACGAGGTCTACGCGGGCGCCGAGCTGCTCGGGCTCGAGCTCGACGAGCACATCCGGAACGTCGTCGCGGCGCTGCGTCCGATCTCGGAGGAGCTCGGGCTCCGCTCCGAGACCTCGATCTAGAGACCTCGATCTAGCCGGGCAGCCCGGCGACGAGCCGCGCGAGGTCGTCCTCGCTCGTCCACCAGCCGCACGACGCGCGGACGAGCCCCGTGCCGGGGATCTCCCGGACGGAGACGTCGGCCTCGGCAAGCCGCTCGACCACGGCGGCAGGGTCGTCGGCGCGGAACGAGACCAGCGTCGCGCCGCCCTCCACCACCTCGACGTGCGGTTCCAGCAGCTCCCGGCAGAGCCGCGCGCTTGCAGCCGCCTGCTCGAACGCCCAGCTCGGCCGGAGCTCGATCGCGGTCCGGAGCCCGAGCAGGCTCGCGAGCGGGACCGGGCCCGGGTCGAACCGCGCCGCACCCTCCTTCGGCACGAACTGCCCCGTCTGCTCATAGGAGGCCTGCGAGAAGTAGCTCGGCCCCGCGACGCGGAGCCGCTCGGGATCGGCGACCGCGAGCCCTCCGGTTCCGTCGGGGCCGCAGAGCCACTTCTGGCCGGAGACGGTGAGGAAGTCGACGCCCGCGAGCTCGACGGGGATCGCGCCCACGGACTGGGCGCCGTCGACGAGGATCGGGACGCCGGTCTGCTCGCGGAGCTCGCGCACGGGCAGCACGCGGCCGCTCGTCCAGAGCACCTGCGAGAGGGCGAGGAGCCGCGTCCGCGGCGTGACGGCGGCGAGGATCGCGTCCGGGTCGGGTGCGGCGACGATCACGCGGGCCCCGCTCGCCCAGAGCGGCCCGAGCAGGCCGAAGTGCTCCTCGGACGTCGTGATCACCTCGTCCTCGGGCCCCAGGCCGAGCCCGGCGAGCACGATGTTGCAGCCGTCCGTCGTCGAGCCCGTCAGCGCCACCTGCTCCGGGCCGGTTCCGACGAGCCCGGCGAGCCGGCCGCGCACCTCCTCCCGGGTCGCGAGCAGGCGCTCGAAGTACGCGCGCCCGAGGCGGCCCTCGAGGAGGCTCTGCTCCTCCTGGCGCACCATCGCCTCGACCGTCGGCCGCGCGAGCGGGCCGAACGTGCCGGCGTTCAGGTACGCGACGCGCTCCAGCGCCGGGAAGAGGGCGCGCGCCTCGTCGAACGTCACCGGACGCTCACCTCGACCGGTGCGTGGTCCGAGAGGACGACGCCACCCGTCCTGCGGCGCTCCTCGGGCCAGACCTCGAGCGGACCGGCCTCGAGGCCCCGGACGAGCACGTGGTCGATCCCGGGGCCGAGCGCCGACCAGCCCGGCAGCGCGTCGAGGTCGCCGCGCCGGAGGTTGAAGTCGCCCGCGAGGACCGCCGGCAGGTCGCCCGCGAGGCCGGAGACGAACGCCTCCGCCCGGGCGACCTCGGCCGCGACGCTCGGCGGGTCGTCGAAGTCGTTCGTGGCGTGCAGGTTGCCGACGACGATGCCTTCGAGCCGGACGGCCTGGCACCAGCGCGGCTCCGCGCGGCCCTCGTCGATCCGGAGCACGTGCTGCTCGAGTGGCACGAGACCGTCCGCGAGCAGGATCGCGTTCGCCTGCCCGGCGATCGCCGAGCGGAAGAGGCCGTTGTTCAGGCGGGTGAGGAGCCCGGCGATCCACGCCGGCAGCCACGGCCGTTTCGTCACCACCCAGCGCGCTCGCATCCCGCTCCAGCGCGCCAGCCGGGGCAGCGCCCAGAGCGGCACCTCCTGCAGGCAGAGCACGTCCGGCCCGTCGGCGACCGCCAGGCGGATCATCGCGCGCAGGTGGCTCGCGCGGTCGGGCGGATGGGCATTGCCGTGGAAGACGTTCCAGCTCCGGATCAGCACGGCCTGCAGCTTACGAGCGCACTAGCCTAGGAGGCGTGCGCATCACGATCGCCGACCCGCCCGCGTTCACGCCGCCGTACGACCACGAGCTGGCCGCAGCACTCGCGCGCGCGGGCGCCGATGTCGAGCTCGTGACGTCGCGCTTCCGGTTCGGGGCGGCGCCCGCTGCGGAGGGCTACCGGCGTGAGGAGCTCTTCTACCCGCTCTCCTCTCGGCTCTTCCGGCGCTCGCGCCTGCGGCTGCCGCTGAAGGCCCTCGAGCACCCGCTCGGGTTGGCGCGACTGGCGCGGCGGCGTGCGGACGTCGTGCACCTGCAGTGGCTCGCCGCCCCCGAGCTCGATGCGCGGCTGCTGCGGCACCGGGCGCCGCTCGTCTTCACCGCCCACGACCTCCTGCCGCGCCGCACGGCCGCGAAGGTCGAGCTGTGGCGCCGGCTCTTCGACCGCTTCGAGCGCGTCGTCGTGCACAGCGAGCGGGGCCGCGAGACCCTGACGGGCTTCGGGGTCGCGCCGGAGCGGCTCCACGTCATCCCCCACCCCGTCTTCAGAGGTTCCTGCGAGCGCCGGGACGACGGCGCGACCGTGCTCGCACTCGGCCTCGTCCGGCCGTACAAGCAGCTCGAGCACGCACAGAGAGCCGTCGCAGGCGTTCCGGGCGCGCGGCTCGCCGTCGCCGGGGACCGTGCCGCCTTCCTCCCGGAGAGCGAGATCGACCGGGCGCTCGCCGAGGCGACCGTGGCCGTCTTTCCCTACCGGGCCGAGCTCGACCAGAGCGGCGCCCTGCTCCGCGCGCTCGGGGCCGGGCTGCCGGCCGTCGTCTACGACGTGGGCGGGCTCGGCGAGACGGTGCGCGCCTTCGGCGCCGGACGGGTCGTGCCCCCGGACGACGTCGAAGCCTTGACCGAAGCGGTGGCCGAGCTGCTCGCCGATCCGGAGGCGCTGGCAGCCGCCCGGGCGGGCGCGCTCCGAGCTCGCGAGGAGTTGACGTGGGAGGCCGCCGCCGCCGCCCATCTCGAGCTCTACCGGGAGCTCGTGTGAGGCTCCGCCGGGGCCGCTTCGACGACCTCGTCAAGCGCCAGCTCGACCTCTTCGCCGAGGAGGAGGCAGAGTTGCTCGAGGAGGCCGACGCCGCCGAACGCGCCTACGACGCGGCCGCGCGGGAGGATGCGGAGGAGGCGTATGCCGACTTCCAGCTCGTCGCTGGAGTCGGGTGCCGACCGGCTTCGCGAGATCCTCGACCGCGTACCGGAGCACGCTCGACGACGACGCGGCCGACGAGTACGAGGTGGCCTTCGTCAAGGCGGCGACCCGGCGCTTCCGGAAGCTCGCCGTCGGGCTCGGCGCCTAGGCTCCCCCCAATGCTGATCGAGGACTACGGTCTCATCGGCGACCTCCAGACCGCTGCGCTCGTCGGCAAGGACGGGTCGATCGACTGGCTCTGCTTCCCGCGCTTCGACTCGGGTGCCTGCTTCGCGGGCCTCCTCGGCGACGAATGGGACGGCCGCTGGGTGCTCCGGCCCGACGAGGAGATCCGCAGCTGCGCGAGGTCGTACCGGCCCCGCACCTTCGTGCACGAGCTCGAATGGGAGACCGAGGGCGGCACCGTCCGGGTGATCGACTTCATGCCTCCGCGCGGCCAGGAGCCCGACGTCGTCCGGATCGTCGAGGGCGTCTCCGGCGAGGTGCGGATGCGGATGGAGCTCGTGATCCGGTTCGGCTACGGCTCGATCGTCCCCTGGGTGCGGCATGTCGACGACGCGCGAATCGCCGTCGCCGGCCCCGACGCGCTCGCACTGCGGACGCCGGTGGATGTCCGGGGCGAGAACCTCCGCACGGTCGCCGACTTCACGATCTCCGCCGGAGAGCGCGTCCCGTTCGTCCTCACCTGGTTCCCCTCGCACCACGCGACGCCGGAGCCGATCGACGCCGAGCACGCGCTCGAGGACACCTGTTCCTTCTGGCGCGAGTGGGTCGGCGGCTGCAGCTACAGCGGCCGCTGGAGCGAGGCGGTCGTCCGGTCGCTGATGGTGCTGAAGGCGCTCACCTACGGTCCGACGGGCGGGATCGTCGCGGCGCCGACGACGTCCCTGCCGGAGCAGATCGGCGGAGTCCGGAACTGGGACTACCGGTACTGCTGGCTCCGCGACGCCACGTTCGCCCTCGACGTCCTCGTCGAGAACGGCTTCATCGACGAGGCACGTGCCTGGCGGCGCTGGCTGCTCCGTGCCGTCGCCGGCGATCCGGACGACCTCCAGATCATGTACGGGCCTGCCGGCGAGCGGCGGCTGACGGAGCAGGAGCTGCCGTGGCTCGACGGGTACGAGCGCTCGAAGCCCGTCCGGATCGGGAACGGCGCCAGCGACCAGTTCCAGCTCGACGTCTACGGCGAGGTGATGGACGTCCTCCACGAGGCGCGGGTGCACGAGCTGGAGAACGACGAGAGCTCGTGGGCGCTCCAGCTCGCGTTCCTCGCCAACCTCGAGCGGCGCTGGCGCGAGCCGGACGAGGGGATCTGGGAGGTGCGCGGGCCGCGGCGCCACTTCACCCATTCGAAGGTGATGGCCTGGGTCGCGTTCGACCGGGCGATCAAGGCCGTCGAGCACTTCGGCGCCTCCGGCCCCGTCGAGCGGTGGCGGTCGCTCCGCGACGAGGTCCACGCCGAGGTGCTCGAGCGCGGCTTCGATCCGGACCTGGGCTCGTTCGTGCAGTCCTACGACTCGAAGCGGCTCGACGCGTCGCTGCTGACGATCCCGCTCGTCGGGTTCCTCCCGGCCGACGACCCGCGCGTGGCCGGGACGCTGGACGCGATCGGCCGGACGCTGCTCCAGGACGGCTTCGTGATGCGCTACACCCACGACGGCGAGTCGGACTCGGTCGACGGGCTCCCGCCCGGTGAGGGCGCCTTCTTCCTCTGCTCGTTCTGGTACGTGGACAACCTCGCGCTCGCGGGCCGGCTCGACGAGGCGGTGGCGATGTTCGAGCGGCTGCTCGCGCTCCGCAACGACCTCGGGCTGCTCGCCGAGGAGTACGACGCGACCAGGGGCCGGATGGTCGGGAACTTCCCGCAGGCGTTCTCCCACATCGGCCTGGTCTCGACCGCGATGATCCTCGAGCGGCTGCTCGAGGGCGAGCCGCCATCCACGAGCGCCGGCGCCTAGCTAGGGCGGCTCGCCCCACTCGGGCGGCTCGCCCCACTCGGGCGCCGCAGGCCCCCCACCGCGCGGCTCCGCGCCGAACACGTCCTTGTGTTGTTGCAACACAAGCGCCTCGCGCGCTCGGGCGCGGTCGAGCTCGTCGAGGCCCTGGAGGAGCCGGACGACATAGGGCGATCCGACCGCCAGCGCGGCTCCCGCGGTCGCCTTCCTCGTCTCACGCCGGGCGTCCCTGCGCGCCCGCTCCACCCGGACGAGCCGGCGCACGAGGTGGTAGCCGGGGCGGCGCCAGCCCAGGCGGGAAGCGGCGTCGCCGACCTCGCGCCAAGTCTGGGCCATCGAGACGCCGTCCCGGTCGAGCGCGACGACGAGCTCGCGGATGAAGCGATGGTTGGGCGAGACCGCGAAGCGCATCTCCCCAGGGTCGCGCAGCCGGTGAGGCCGTTCGTGTCGACTCGGTGACGGGACGCGCGCGAAAGAGTTTGTGTTGTTACAACACAAGCCCTAGCGATGGCCGAAGTGGTGCGCCGGCGGGAGCGCGGCGCCGACGTCCGCCTCCGCGACCGTCCGGGCGAGCGGGCCGAGGCTCTCGAGCTCCGCGACGACGATGTTCCGGTTCTCGCCGATCCGCTCGTAGCGGCCGCGGGCGAGCAGGATCGGCTCTCCACGGACGAGCGCCCGGTGACGCTCGTAGAGCTCCGGCGAGACGATCAGGTTGACCTGGCCGTGCTCGTCCTCGAGCAGCATGAAGACGATCCCGCGCGCGGTCGCCGGCCGTTGCCGCGCGATCGCGAGCCCGGCGAAGGCGACCCGGCTGCGGTGCGGCGCCTCCAGGAGCTGCGGGCTCGAGAGCACGCCCGGGGGCAGGTGCGGGCGGAGGAGTCGGAGCGGATGGTTGCCGACGGAGACGGTCGTGGTCGAGTAGTCGGCGAGCATCCGCTCCCACTCGGTCAGGTCGCGCAGCTCGGGGGTCGCCGCGGTCGGATCGAGCGGGAGTGTCAGCTGGACGTGCTCGCGCACCGTCTTCGGCCGGGTCGCGAGCCCGAGCTCCCAGAGGAGGTCACGGCGCTTCCCCCAGACGTCGCAGGCGCCGCTGCGGACGAGCGCCTCCAGTTCGCGCGCGTCGAGCGGAGCGCGCCGGGCGAGATCGCCGACGTCCCAGAAGAGACCGTTCGACTCCCGCTCCGCCACGAGCCGCTTCGCGTCCTCCTCCCCGACCGAGCGCACGTAGGCGAGCCCGAGCCGGACGACGCCGCCCTCCTCCAGCGAGCAGCGCGCCTCGCTCAGGTTGACGTCCGGCGAGCGCACCTGCACCTGCCGGCGCTGGGCGTCCCGGATCAGCGAGGCCGGCGGATAGAAGCCCATCGGCTGGGCGTTCAGGAGCGCGCAGAGGAACTCGGCCGGATAGTGGTGGCGGAGCCAGGCGGACTGGTAGGCGAGCAGGCCGAACGCCGCCGCATGCGACTTGGGGAACCCGAAGCCGGAGAAACCCGTCAGCTTGTCGTAGACGAGGTCCGCCGTCGCCGAGTCGACGCCCTTGGCCTCGGCTCCCTCGACGAAGCGGGCGCGGAAGGACTCGAGCGCCTCGACGCTTCGCTTCCGGCTCATCGCGCGCCGCAGCCCCTCCGCCTCGCCGACGGTGAACCCGGCGAGCGCCATCGCCACCTCGAGCACCTGGTCCTGGAAGACGACGACGCCGTGGGTCTCGCGGAGCGGCTCGCGCAGGAGCTCGTGGTCGACCGGCGGCACGTAGGCAGGGTCGACGCGGATCCGCTCGCGGGCGTCGATGTACGGGTGCACCGCCTTCCCCTGGATCGGCCCCGGCCGGACGAGCGCGACCTGGACGGTGAGGTCGTCGAGGTTCTGGGGCTTCGTCCGGAGCAGGCTCTGCATCTGCGCGCGGCTCTCGATCTGGAAGTCGCCCACCGTGTCGGCGCGCTGGATCTCCGCGTAGACCGCAGGGTCGTCGAGCGGGATCCGGGAGAGGTCGATCGGCTCGCCGTACGCCTCGGCGATCTGGTCGACGCAGTCCTCGACCGCGGAGAGCATCCCCAGGCCGAGCAGGTCGATCTTGAGGAAGCCGGCGTCGGCGCACGAGTCCTTGTCCCACTGGCAGAGCTGCCGTCCGGCCATCGCCGCCGGCTGCACGGGCACCAGCTCGACGAGCGGCCGCGACGAGATCACCATCCCGCCCGGGTGCTGGGAGATGTGCCGGGGCAGGCCGGCGATCTGGCCCGTCAGCTCGGCGAAGGCCCGCCAGCGCGGCGAGAGCAGCTTGCGCTCCACCTCGGGGAGCAGTTTCAGCTCCTCGGCGATCTGGCGGGCGTCCCAGCCATTCGAGATCCGGGCGAGCCGCTCCAGCTCCGAGAACGGGAGCCCGAGTGCCTTGCCGACGTCGCGGATCGCCCCACGGGCGCGGTAGGTGGCGAAGCTGGCGACGAGCGAGGCGTGCTCGCGGCCGTAACGCTCCGTCACGGCCACGATCAGCTTCTCCCGGATGTCGCGCGGGAAGTCGAGGTCGATGTCCGGCACCGACGAGAGCTCGCGGTTGAGGAAGCGGCCGAGCGAGAGCTCGTTCGCGACGGGATCGACGTGCGAGAGCCCCGTCAGGTAGCAGACGATCGAGCCGACCGAGCTCCCCCGTCCCGCCCCGGCGGGAGCGAATGGCGCGGCGAGCCGCGGCCACGCACCTCGTTCGCGCACTCCCGTGCCAGCTCGAGCACCTCCCAGTGGAGGAGGAAGAAGCCGGCGAGCCCGAGCTCGTCGATCAGCGCCAGCTCCTCTCGGAGCCGGCTCCGGGCCTTGCCGAGCAGCGCCCGGTCGCGCGGCGGGTAGCGGTCGGCGAAGGCGCTCTCGCAGACCTCGGCGAGCCGGCGGATCGCGGGCTCGCTCCCGTCAGAGAAGTCGGGGTAGCGGTAGCCGAGCTCCTCGGTCAGGTCGAACTCGAGCCGCCCAGCGAGCTCGGCCGTCCGCCGGACGGCGTCGCGGTCGTCGGGGAAGAGCTCGAGCAGGTCGGCGGGGGCGCGGAGGATGCTCTCCCGGTTGCCGCGGCGCTCGCGCTCGCTCCCGTCCAGCGAGGTGCGGTGCCGGATCGAGACGAGCACGTCCTGGAGCGCCGTCCGGTGCGGCGCATGGGCGTGGACGTTGCCGGTGACGACGGTCTGCGCGCCGACGTGCCCGGCGAGGTCGCGGAGGCGCGCGTTCCGAGCGGCGTCACCTCGCTCGAACGGGCGCTGCAACTCGACGTAGAAGCGCTCCCCGAAGACCTGCGCGAGCCGTGCCGCCGCGTTCGGATCGCGCACGCCGAGGCCGTCCCGGGCGCAGCCGGACAGGCAGACGAGGCCCTCGTGCAGCTCCTCGAACCGGGCGGGGTCGAGCTGCGGCGGCAGCACCTCCCTTCCCTCCTGTGGCCGCGTCCCCGCGTGCGCCGCCGTGAGCAGGCGGCAGAGGTTCGCGTAGCCCCGCGCCGACTCGACGAGCAGCGTCACGTGCGCCCCGCCCTCGAGCGTGACCTCGGCGCCGGTGATCGGCCTGATCCCCGCGAGCTTGGCCGCATGCGCGAACTCGAGCGAGCCGTAGACCCCGTCGTGATCGGTCAGCGCGAGCGCCTCGTAGCCGAGCTCCGCGGCGCGAAGCACGAGCTCCTCCGGGTGCGACGCCCCGTCCAGGAAGGAGTACGCCGAGTGGGCGTGAAGCTCCGCGTACGTCACACGTACCCGATCCGGGCCGAGTGGCGTTGTTTTCCCAGATGCGCCGACTCGCAGCCCTCATGGCAGTGATGACCGCCCTGACCACGGGGCTTTTCGCGCATGCACTCGCGACCGCAGGCCACGCGTCTGCGCCCGCGATTGCCGCCTCGAGGTAGCAGCGCGATACTCGACGGGTGGATCCCCGCGAGCGCTACGACGACCTGGCCGACTTCCTCGCGTTCCGACACGACTTCGTCGAGCTCTCGCAGATGATGGGCGCTCCCTGCGTCAAGGCCCGCGGGAAGATGGTGCTCGCGTTCGTCGCGGGCGGCACGGTCTTCAAGCTCGTCGATCCCGAGACGCACGCCGCCGCGCTCGCACTCGAGGGCGCCCATCTCTTCGACCCTTCCGGCCAGGGCAAGCCGTTCAAGCAATGGGTGGTCGTGCCGGCCGCGCACGCGGACAGCTGGGAGGGCTTCGCCGACCACGCGCTCAGGCCCGCTGGCTGAACCAGCCGCCGGCCTCCTCGTCTCGGAAGACGCAGGTGTTCTGGCCCGATTCGAGCACGAGGTCGAAGTAGCGCCGGTCGACGGGATCGTCCGTCCACCAGCGGTCGACGACACGCCACTCCTCGCGCAGGACGGCGACGCCGAGCCGGTTCACCCGGACGGGCACGCCGACCGGCGAGGCCTCGACGAGCACCGGCCGGGGCGCATTTATTCGTCCCGCGGGACGAACAGCGCGCGAGCCTCGGGAATCCGCGACCACGGCGCCACCTCCACGACGGCGACGACGGAGCCCGAGCCCGTGCTCGCCCGCACCTGGCGCAGGCCGTCGCTCAGGCGGGCGTTGACCTCGTCGCCCACGGGCTTGACGAGCTCGAGCTGCTGGCCCACGGACTCGGAGAGCTCGACCGCCTCCAGGCGCAGCTCGACGACAGGGGCAGGGATCTCGAGCAGCTTCGACCCGAGGGCCGCGCGCAGCCGGGGCCGGTCGGCCGTCGGGTCGCGCAGTGTGACGGTGCGCCGCCAGGAGCCGCCACCCACGAGCTTGGCGGAGAGCGCCACCTTCCGGAAGGGGCGGCCCGCACGCTCCGGCCGGGCGAGCAGCCGGTCGAGGAGCGCGCCGAAGGCCCGGCGCAGGGTCAGCTCGTTCCCGACCGCCTCCGGGAACTCGAGCGCCTCGACGAGCTCGGCGGGCGGGCGGCGGCCGTGGACGCGGCTCGTCTCGCCACTGTCCTTGTTCCAACCGTGGTGAGCGAGCGCCCACGCCCGCCGCCCTTCCGGCCCGAGCCGCTCGGCGACGGAGCCCCCCGGCAACGCCGCCAGCTCTCCGAGCTTCTGCACGCCCAGCCCTTCCAGCTCCGCATAGCGGTCGGCCGGCAGCGGCAGGAGTGAGAGGGGCAGGGGAGCGAGGAAGCTCTCCTCCTGCCCGTCCGCGACCACGAGTGCCTGCCCGGGCCGTGCGACGCTCGCCGCCGCGAGGGCGGCAAACCGGCGCCGAGCTGCGCCCGCACGGGGGTCCCAGGCAGATCCGACGGAGGCGAGCGCCCGCTCCAGCGCCGCCTCCAATCCTCCGTAGAGCCGCTCGACGCCCTTCGTCTCGAAGTAGACGCGGCCCGGCTCCTCGGGTGCGACTGCGAAGCCCGAGTCCTCGAGCCGCTGCAGCACCCCCTCCCACTCGCGCTCGACGGCGGCGGGGTCCTGCTCGACGAGCACGAGCCCCGGGCAGGTCGCGAGCGCCTCGCCCATCCGCATCCCGGGCTCGACTCCGAGCCGCTCCGCGGCGGCCGTGACCGGGCCGAGCAGCGGTTCCGAGCCGGGCAGAGGCGCGAGCGCCGCGGGCTCCAGCGCCAGCCTCGGCCGGGAGCGAAGCGCTGCGCGCAACGTGAATCCGGGGATGACGAGACAGGCGATCACAGGAACGTATGTTCTATACCCGAACGTACGTTCCTGTCAAACTCCTTGGCTTCGTGCCGAAGAACACGCCATGACCATTGCGATCGAACGGACCGCCCGCATCCAGGTCGACGAGACGTTCGACCGGCTTGCCCGCCTCGCCGCGAAAGCGGTCGGAAGCTCGGCGGCATTCGTCTCGCTGGCCGACTCCTGCGCGGACGAGCTCGTCTTCGCCGGGCTCACGGGACTGCCCGAGGTCGAGCCGGGCGAGCAGACCAAGCTCTCGGGGACGATCTGCCGGCACGTCGTCGCCTCCGGCAAGCCGCTCGTGGTCGCCGAGACGAAGTCACACCCCCTCGCGCAAGGTGAGCAGCAACTCCAGCTCCTCGGGATCGGCGCCTACCTCGGGGTCCCGCTTCGAACGGAGGAGGGAAAGGTGGTGGGTGCACTCTGCCTCGTCGAACGTCATCCCCGGGAGTGGACGCAGACGCAGGTCGAGATCGCCGAGGGCCTCGCCGCAGCCGTGATGACCGAGATCGGCCTACGTACCACGATCGCCGCCGCCGCGCGCCAGGCCGAGGAGCGGCTGGCAATGGTCAGCGAGCTCGCGGACGCGGAGGCGCGCTACCGAACGCTGATCGAGAACATCCCGCTCGTCACCTACATGAACAGCATCGACGAGCCCTTCAGGACGCTCTACACGAGCCCGCAGATCGAGTCGCTCCTCGGCTATTCCGTGGAGGAGTGGCACGCGAACCCGGAGCTCGCGCGCGAGGGCGTCCATCCCGACGACCGTGAGCGGGTCCGCCAGCTCGCTCGCGACGGCCGTCGCCTGGGAATCCCGACCCGCTCCGAGTTCCGCTTCCACGCCCGGGACGGTCGGGTCGTGTGGGTGCTCGACCAGACGATCCCGCTCCGCGACGCCTCGGGTTCGATCGTCTGCCACCAGGGCTTCCTGCTCGACATCACCGAGCAGAAGGAGCTCGAGGAGCTGCTACGCCAGTCCCAGAAGATGGAGGCGATCGGCCAGCTCGCCGGAGGGATCGCTCACGACTTCAACAACATGCTGACCGCGATCACCGGCTACGCGGAGCTGCTCGGCTACTCGTTCGACGAGGGCGACCCCCGGCTCGAGGATGTCGCGGAGCTGAAGCATGCGGCCAACCACGCGGCGAATCTGACGCGACAACTGCTCGCGTTCAGTCGCAAGCAGATGCTGTTGCCCCAGCGGCTGGACGTGAACGAGATCCTCAGCGAGCTCGAGCCGTTCCTCTGCCGCACGCTCGGCGAGGAGATCGCGGTCTCGATCAGACTCGATCCGGGCCTCGCCGCGGTCGAGGCGGACCCGGACCAGCTGACCCAGGTCGTGCTTAACATCGCGCTGAACGCACGGGACGCGATGCCCGGTGGGGGCCGGCTGAGAATCTCGACCGCAACGGCCACCTTCGCGGATGAGCCCCACGTCGCGATCCAGCTCTCCGACACCGGCACCGGCATGGACGCGGTGACGCTGGAGCGGATCTTCGAGCCCTTCTTCACGACGAAGGAGACCGGCAAGGGAACGGGGCTCGGGCTGGCCACCGTCTACGGGGTCGTTCGTCAGAGCGGTGGTCAGATCGAGGTCGAGAGTGAGGTGGGCGGCGGCTCGACGTTCCGCGTTCTGCTCCCCCAGGCTCCGCTGCTCAACGGCTCCGCCGCCGCCTGAACCGTTCGGCCGCCTCGGCGTGGTCGACGATCGGGGCCGGGTAGTCCGGCGCGAGCAGGCCCGGTTCGTGCACGTCCGGAACGTCCATCAGCTCGGGGATGTAGCGGCGGATGTAGTGCCCGTCCGGATCGAGCTTCCTGCTCTGCGTGACCGGGTTGAAGATCCGGTTCGGGCGCGAATCGGTGCCGGTGCCCGCGACCCACTGCCAGTTGCCGGCGTTCTGGGCGACGTCGCCGTCGAGCAGGAGCCCGTAGAAGTGCCGCGCGCCCTCGCGCCAGTCGACCCCGAGGTCCTTGACGAGGAACGAGGCGGTCACGAGGCGGGCACGGTTGTGCATCCAGCCCTCGAGGGCGAGCTGGCGCATCCCGGCGTCGACGAGCGGGTAGCCGGTTCGCCCCTCCTTCCAGGCCGCGAGCTCCTCCGCGCCGCCCGGCCAGGTGTCCCCGCGCGGGCGGCAGGTCCTCGTGCGACGTCTCGGGGCGGGCGGCGAGGAGCTGGGCGTAGAAGTCCCGCCAGCAGAGCTGCCGCACGAACGTCTCGTTCGCGGCGCAGCGGACAGCGACCTCACGCGGCGAGAGGCAGCCGAAGTGGAGATAAGGGCTGAGCCGGGAGGTCTCGTCCATCCCGCTTCCCGTAGCCCGCGAGACCCGTGTCGGCCCACTCGTCGAGGCGACGGCGCCCCTCCGCCTCCCCGCCCGCGACGACGGCGGGAGAGCGGCCCGAAGGCGGCTCGGGGAGCTCGCCGGGCTCGACTCCGTGGGCCGGCAGGTCCGGCGGGTCGAGCGGCTCACCGAGCGGGACCCGCTGCCAGGCGCGCCAGTAGGCCGAGAAGACCTCGTAGTGGTCGCGGCCCTGCGGCGCGAGCGCCCCGGGAGGGACGATCGTGACGCCGCCATGCACCTCGAGCGGAACGGCGAGCGCCTCGCGGAGCCGCTCCTCGCGCGCCTGCGCGTAGGCGCTCACGTCCTCGCTCAGGTGGACGGCGACCGCGCCGACCTCCGCGGTGAGACGGGCGGTCTCGGCGACGACGTCGCCCCGGCGGACGACGAGCGGGAGCCGGCGCGCGAGGTCGGCGAGGCTCTCGAGCAGGAAGCCGACGCGGTTCGGAGCGGCGAACGTCGTCCCCAGGATCCCGTCGTCGAGCACGAAGAGCGGCACGACGCGCTCGGCGGTCGCGGCGGCCACAGCGAGCGCCGGCTGGTCGTGCGTGCGGAGGTCGCGCGTGAGGAGGACGACGGCGGTGCGGGGCTCAGGCAACGATCTCCGCCGCCGAGCCGGTCATCCGGGCGAGCCGAGGGAGCACGTCGAGCACACTCTCTCGCGCGCAGAAGGCGATGTCGTCGGCCATCCCTGGCGGCCCGTAGGTGCGCGCGCCGAGGCCCTCGAGCGGATCCGGATACGCGGAGGCGAGCAGCTCCGCCGCGACAGCCGCGTCCGTGCGCTCGCCGCCGAGCAGCTGGACGAACCTCCCGGCGCAGTAGGCGTCGTCGAGCGCAAAGGCGCCGTTGAACCCCGCGCAGAGAAGGACGACGTCCTCCCCCAGTCCGCGCACGTGCTCGGCGAGCGCGTCCAGGTTGAGCAGGCTGCCGAGGAAGACGGCGTCGCAGCGCTCGGCGGCTCCCACGATCGTCCGCGTCCCGTTCGTCGTCGAGAGGATCAGCGTCGAGGCGCGCGGCTCGAGGAACTCCCGCGGCGAGGCGCCGACGTCGAAGCCCTCGACCCGGACCGCGTCCCGCTCGCCGCCGACGATGCTGTCCGGGAGCTCCGCCCGGAGGGCGCGGGCCGCGTCGATCTCGGGGACGCAGAGGACGCGCTCGTAGCCCGCGGAGAGCGCCTGCGCGATCGTGGAGGTCGCCCGGACGACGTCGATCACGATCGCCACCGGGGCGGCGGCGGCCTCGCTCGGGACGAAGGCGGCATGGACGCGCACGATGGCTAGGCTAGACCGGATGAGCGAGCAGCTGACCTGTTACCGCCACCCCGACCGCGAGACGGGCGTCTCCTGCTCGGAGTGCGGCCGCGGGCTCTGCCCCGACTGCATGCGCTTCGCCGCGGTGGGAATCCGCTGCCCGGAGCACGCCGGCGAGGCGACCGGCGCGGCCCGCGTCGTCCAGAAGGTGCAGGGGCGCACGGCGCGCGGCCCGGGCTTCGTCGCGCGCGGGCTCGTGGGCCTGAACGTGCTCGTCTACCTGGCCCAACTCGGGCAGGGCGCGCCGATGCAGGGGAACGGCGGCTCGATCTACACGAACGGCGTCCTCTTCGGCCCGTTCGTCGCCGACGGCGACTGGTGGCGGCTGATCACCGCCGCGTTCCTCCACTACGGCCCGATCCACCTCGCGATGAACATGCTCGTTCTCTGGCTCTTCGGGCCGCCGCTCGAGAACGTCCTCGGCGCGGGCCGCTTCCTTCTCCTCTACCTCGTCGCCGGGCTCGCGGGCTCCGCCGGGGCGCTCCTCTTCACCCCGCTGAGCGCCACCGTCGGCGCCTCAGGGGCGATCTACGGGCTCTTCGGTGCCATGCTCGTGCTCGAGCGCCAGGGCACCTATGTCTTCGGCGGCAGCATCATCCCGCTGCTCGTGATCAACTTCGCTTTCACGATCTTCTACCCCGGGATCTCGATCGGCGGCCACCTGGGCGGGTTCGTCGGCGGCGCCCTCGCGATGCTCGCGCTCTCCCGCTTCGGGACGCGCAAGGTCGCCTACTCCCGGCACGATCTCCTCGGCTACGCCGGCCTTGCCGCCATCGGCGTCATCAGCGTCGCCGTCGCGCTCCTGAAGGTCCGCGGCTACGCGTAGGCGAGGACTTTGTGTTCCTGGAACACAAAGTCTCTCTGCCCATCGAACCGCTTGATCCAGCCGTTCTCGCCGAGCTTGTGTTCCTGGAACACAAAGTCCGGCCTGCCGGAAGCGGCTAGCCGCCGATCGCGACGGCGCCGATGCCCTGCTCGGCGAGGGCGGCCTGGGCGGCGGCGAGGCGCGCGACCGGGACGCGGAAGGGCGAGCAGCTGACGTATTCGAGCCCGAGCTCGTGGCAGAACGCGATCGACCTCGGCTCACCCCCGTGCTCGCCGCAGATCCCGAGCTTGATCCCCTCGCGCCGGCCGCGGCCGCGCTCGACCGCGATCCGCATCAGGTCGCCGACGCCGGCCTGGTCGATCGACTCGAACGGGTCGCGCTCGAGCACGCCGGTCTCGAGGTACTGGGAGAGGAAGCGGCCGCCGTCGTCGCGGGAGATCCCGAGCGCCGTCTGCGTCAGGTCGTTGGTGCCGAAGGAGAAGAAGTCCGCGTGCTCCGCGATCTCGTCGGCCCGGATGCAGGCGCGCGGGAGCTCGATCATCGTCCCGACGAGGTACTCGAGCTCTCCCTCCCCCTCGATCACCCGGATCGTGAGCTCGCGGATCCGCCGGAGCTCCTCGCCGAAGCCGACGAGCGGGATCATGATCTCGACGAGCGGCGCCGCGCCGGTGCGCTCGCGCACGGCGATCGCGGCCCGGGCGATCGCCCGCACCTGCATCTCGTAGATCTCCGGGAACGAAAGCCCGAGCCGGCAGGCGCGCCAGCCGAGCATCGGGTTCGCCTCGGCGAGCGCGCGGATCCGCTCGCGCAGCGCCTCGTCACGCGCCTCGTCGACCGACGGGAGGAACTCGTGCAGGGGCCAGTCGAGGAGGCGGATCGTCACCGGCAGCCCCGCCATCGCCTCGAAGATCCCGTCGAAGTCGCCCTGCTGGATCGGGAGCAGCCGGTCGAGCGCCGAGCGGCGGCCCTCCTCGTCGGCGGCGAGGATCATCTCGCGCATCAGCTCGAGGCGCTCGGCCTCGGCGAACATGTGCTCGGTCCGGCAGAGCCCGATCCCCTCGGCGCCGAACTCGCGCGCGCGGGCGGCGTCGGCCGGAGTGTCGGCGTTCGTGCGCACCTTCAGGCGCCGGAGCCCGTCCGCCCACTCGAGGATCGAGGCGAAGTCGTCGTTGATCTGCGGCGGGACGAGGGGGACGGAGCCGACGATCACCTCGCCGGTGCCGCCGTTGATCGTGATCGTGTCGCCCTCGTGGAGCTCGTGGCCGGGGAGCCGAACGGTCTTCGTCGCCACGTCGACGTGCAGAGCCTCGCAGCCGGTGACGCAGGGCGTGCCCATCCCGCGCGCGACCACCGCAGCATGCGACGTGAGGCCGCCGTGCGCGGTCAGGATCCCCTTCGCGGCGAGCATCCCGTGGAAGTCGTCGGGGGTCGTCTCCCAGCGGACGAGGATCACGTCCTCCCCCGCCTTCCCGCGCTCCTCGGCCGTGTCGGCGTCGAAGACGATCGTCCCCGACGCGGCGCCCGGTGAGGCGTTCAGGCCCTTCGCGACCACCTCGACGTCGGCCGCGGGATCGATCATCGGGTGGAGGAGCTGGTCCAGCTGGGCGGGATCGATCCGGGCGACCGCCTCCTCCTTCGAGATCAGACCGTCGCCCTCCATCTCGACCGCCGCGCGCAGCGCCGCTGCGGCAGTCCGCTTGGCCGTGCGCGTCTGGAGGAGGAAGAGCGTGCCGTCCTCGACGGTGAACTCGATGTCCTGCATGTCGCGGTAGTGCTCCTCGAGCCGCGCGATCGTCGAGAGGAGCTGCTCGTACGCCTCGGGCATGAGCTCGCCCATCCGCTCGATCGGCTCGGGGGTGCGGATCCCGGCGACGACGTCCTCGCCCTGGGCGTTCTGGAGGAACTCGCCGTAGAGCTTGTTCTCGCCCGTGGAGGGGTCGCGGGTGAAGCAAACGCCCGTCCCGGAGCCGTCGCCCTTGTTGCCGAAGACCATCTGGACGACGTTGACCGCGGTGCCGATGTCGTCGGGGATCTCGTACGTCCGGCGGTAGACCTGGGCGCGCGGCGAGTTCCAGGAGTCGAAGACAGCCCGGACGGCGCGCTCGAGCTGGTCGCGGGCGTCCTGCGGGAACGGGCCGCCGGTCTCCTCGGCGTAGATCCGCTTGTAGGTCTCGATCAGCTCGCGCAGGTCGTCCTCGCCGAGCTCGACGTCCTGCTTGACGCCGCGCGCGGCCTTGAGGTCGGTCAGCGCCTGCTCGAAGCGGTGGCCGTCGACGCCCTCCACGACCTCGCCGTACATCTGGATCAGGCGGCGGTAGGAGTCGTAGGCGAAGCGCGGGTTGCCGGTCGTCTTGGCCTGACCTGCGACGGCGTCGTCGTTGAGGCCGAGGTTGAGGATCGTGTCCATCATCCCCGGCATCGAGACCGCCGCGCCGGAACGGACGGAGACGAGCAGCGGATCGTTCGGATCGCCGAAGCGCTTGCCCGAGCGCTGCTCGAGCGCCGTGATGTGCTCGGCGACCTCGTCCTCGAGGCCTTCGGGGAGCTCGTCGCCGCCGGCCATGTACGCACGGCAGGCGTCGGTGGTGATCGTGAAGCCGGCGGGAACCGGCACGCCGAGCGCCGTCATCTCCGCGAGGCCGATCCCCTTGCCGCCGAGGAGCTCGCGCCCCCCGGTGGTCTCCTCGTCGAAGCCGTAGACGTAACGCATCCGGCGCTGATCCTGCCACAAGCGGCCGCTGCGATACTCGGTGACGTGTCAGACGGGACGCCACGCAGGGTCGCGATCGTCGCGAGCGCGAGCGGGAACGGGAAGACGACCCTCGGCCGCGAGCTCGCGGACCGCTTGGGTGTGCCGTTCCTCGAGCTCGACGCGCTCGTACCACGGCCCCGGCTGGGCGGAGACTCGGACGAGGAGTTGCGCGCACGTGTCGAGCCCGTGCTCGCGGGGGACGGCTGGGTCGTGGACGGCTCCTACAGCCGCAAGCTCGGCGACCTCGTCCTGCGGAGCGCCGACCTCGTCGTCTGGCTCGACCTCCCGCTCCGGGTGTGGCTGACGCGGCTCGTGCGCCGGACCGCCCGCCGGATCGGACGGCGCGAGGAGCTCTGGAACGGAAACCGGGAGACGCTCCGGAACGCCGTCTGGGGGCGCGACGCGCTCTTCCCGTATGCGCTCCGGAGCCACTTCCGGCGGCGCCGCGTCAACCCGGTCGAGCTCGCCCCGTACCCCCATGTCCGGCTCCGCTCCCCGAGGGAGGTGGACACGTGGCTCGCGAGGTTCGGCTGAGCAGCGCCGACCGGGTGCTCTTCCCCGGCGACGGGATCACCAAGGGCGACCTGTTCGACTACTACGGCCGGATCGCGCCGGTGCTCGTCCCCCACCTCCGCGACCGGCCGTTCACGATGAAGCGCTGGCGCGAGGGGATCGCAGGCGGTTCGTTCTTCCAGAAGCAGGCGCCGAAGGGGATCCCGGACTGGATCCCGACCCGCACGTTCACGACCCATCCCAGAGAGGGCGGCTCGCGTGAGGTCGACTTCCCGCTCGTCAACTCCCGCGAGGCGCTGCTCTGGATGGTGCAGATGCACTGCATCGACATGAACGCCTGGTACTCGCGCGTGGACAAGCCCGACCGGCCCGACTTCGTCCTCTTCGACCTCGACCCGCCCGACGGCGACTTTCCGCTCTGCGTCCGCGCAGCACTGCTCGTGCGCGAGGAGCTCGACCGGCTCGGGCTCCGCTCCTACGCGAAGACGAGCGGCTCCGAGGGGATCCACGTCCTCGTCCCGGTCACGCGCCGCTACGGCTTCGACCGCACGCACGCCTTCGCGGAGCAGGTCTCGAAGCGGCTCGCGGAGGCGAATCCCGGCGTGCTCACCACCGAGTGGTTGAAGAAGAAGCGCGACGGCGTCCTGCTCGACTACCACCAGAACGGCGCCGGCAAGACGATCGCGTCGGTGTACTCGGTGCGGCCGAAGCCGGGCGCGCCGGTCTCGACGCCGGTCGAGTGGGAGGAGCTGACGCCGAAGCTCGATCCGGCCCGCTTCACGATGGCGGCCGTGCTCCAGCGGGTCGAGGAGCGCGGCGACCTCTTCGAGCCCGTCCTGCGCGGCGGGCAGAGCCTCCCGAGCTAGAGCAGCTCTGCGATCAGGGCTGCGGCTCGGGCCGCCCCGTCGCTCGCGACCGGCCGGTAGTCGACCTCGCGGCCGATCTCCCCGGCGATCGCGGCTGCGATCTCGTCCGGCCCGTCCGCCGCGAAGTCCATCCTCCGCCCCGCGCCGTAGCGCTGGAGCCGGTGATGGACGTGGAAGTTCTGCTCGAAGTGGTGCGCGAGCGGGAAGTAGAGGAACGGCCGGCCGTTCGCGGTCAGCTCCATCGTCGTCGTCAGGCCGCCCTGGACGACCGCGAGGTCGCAGGCCGCGAGATGCCGGTAGAGGTCGGGGACGAAGGCGCGCGAGCTCGAGGCCCTGGGTGCGAGGGCAGGCTCGCCGGGTCGATCCGCGGCCCCGCGACGACGACCATCCGCAGGCCGTCGACCTGGCGGGCCGCCTCGGGGAAGGCGTCGATCACGCGGCGGAGCAGGTCGCCGCCGACGCCCGAGCCGCCGACCGTGACGATGCAGACCCGCTCGTCCGGGCCGTAGCCGAGCTCGGCGCGCAGCACGTCACGCGCGGGCAGCTCGCCCGGGTCGAAGCCCGTGATGTAGCCGGTGAAGTCGTAGTGGTCGCACGTCCAGTCGCGGATCTCGGGGAGGCCGGGGCCGAAGCGCTCGGGGACGATGTCGTCGGGGTCGCCGACGAAGAGCGCGCGGTCGCGGATCCAGGGGTAGCGGGCGATGTGCCCGATCATCTCGGCGTTCAGGTCGGCGGTCAGGTACGCCTCGTGCTCGCCCCCGTCCGGCATCGGCAGCCAGCCGACGAAGTCGGTCAGCCAGACGTAGGGCGCCGTCTTCAGCTCCGGGTTCTCGTGCAGGTAGTAGTCGAGCTCCCACGCCTCGTCTCCGATCCAGAGGTCGTACGGCTCCTCGCGGACGACGTCGCGGAAGACCGTGAAGTTCGCGAGCAGGATCTCGTCCATCCGCCGGATCGCCTGGAAGCAGTGGAGGTCGTGGCCCGCCGACTCGCTCTGGATGTGCCGCGACTCGTTCGCGAGGTGGACGCTCGCCGGGTGGACCCGCTCGCCCCGCGCCTCGAGCGCGGCCGTGACGGGGTGCTGCGCGAGCCAGTCGATCGCGAGGTCGGGGCGCAGCTTCCGCAGCTCGTCGGCGATCGCGGCGTCGCGGCGCGCGTGCCCGAGGCCGATCGGCGACGAGACGTAGAGCGCCCGCGGGCGGCCGCACCCTGCCGCGCGTCCAGCGGCGCGGCGAGCCGCGGCGGGAGCAGGAACTCCTCGAGCAGCGCGTTCACCTTGACGGGGTCGCGCGCCTGCGGCAGGTGGCCGGCGCCCTCGAGCGGTGACGAGCGGGCACCCGATCGCCGCCGCCAGCTCGACCCCCTTCGTCGGGCCCGGTGATCGCGTCCTCGGTGCCCTGGATCACGAGCGCCGGGCAGCGCAGCTCGCCGGCGATCCTGATCACCTCGTCGCGAGAGATCCCCTCCGAGCCGACGTCGGCGAGCATCGTCTCCGGATCGGTCTCGAGCGACCAGCCGACCGAGTCCTCGATCTGCTTCGTCGAGTGCGGCTCGGTGAAGCAGCGGGAGAAGAAGTGCTCGGTGAAGCCCGGCCAGTTGGCGAGCCAGTAGGCGCGCGTCGAGCGGGCCCAGCCCTCCGCATCGGGGTCGAGCTCGGCGTCCCAGTCGTGGCCGAGGCGCTCCGGAACCGAGTCGCCGAGCGGCACCGCGGGGGCGACGAAGACGAGCCGTCTCGACCCGCTCGGGATGCGCGTCGGCGAGCAGGAGGCCGCGTTGCGCGCCCTGCGAGAGCGTCACGACCGCGGCGCGCTCGACGCCGGCCGCGTCGAGGACGGCGATCGCGTCCGCCGCGAACTCGGCCTCGTCGTAGGCGCGTGGGTCGGTCGGCCGGTCGGAGCGGCCGTTCCCGCGTGGGTCGAAGGTGATCACCCGCGCGTGCCGCGCCAGGGGCGCGATCTGCAGCTTCCAGACCCGCGAGTGGACGATCGTCCACGTCGGCAGGAAGAGGATCGTCCGCTCGCCCTCCCCGTAGACCTCGTAGAAGACCCGCACGCCGTCGCGCTCGACGTACCCCTCCTCGTCGGGGTAGAGGGCGCGCGACTGCTCCGGGGCGCTACGCCGCTCTGTCGTCGCCACCGCTCAGCCATCCTTCGATCCAGTCGAGTAGCTCCTCGTGCCCGTCGGTCACCCCGGAGGCGCGGTCGAGCATCACGCCCTCGTTGAACGTCGCCACGAGCGTGACGAGCACCTGCGGGGGGATCTCGATCGCGTGCTCGGCCCGGGCCTGCTCGAACGCCTCCAGCAGCACGGCCCGCCACTCGGCGAAGACCCGCGCGACGTGCTCGCGCAGCTCGGGCCGGTTCCAGCCGAGCGCCTGCAGCTCGAGCCAGACCTTCTGGTAGGCGATGTCGTCCTCGACGAGGAAGCGCATCGCGGTCCGCCACTTCTCCACGAACGGGAGGTCGGTCGCGTAGAGCTCGCGCTGGCGCTCGGTCAGCCGCTCGGTGAACCGCTCGAGCACCCGCACGAGCAGGTTCTCCATCGAGCCGAAGTAGTAGTGGACGAGACCGTGGTTCGCGCCCGCCTCTTCGGCGAGCTTGCGGGTCGTGATCCCGGCGTAGCCGACCTGGACGAGCAGCCGCTCCGCCGCGTCCAGGAACGCATCCTCGACCGAGTTCCGCGCGATCCGCCGCGTCGCCATCAGACCTTGGCGTAGAGCGTGTTGACGATCTTCCAGCCGTCGGCGGTGTGCGCGAGGTGGAGGTACTCGCGGTAGACGTCGCAGCGGACGACGGCGGTCGCAATCGGGTCGTAGACCTCGACGACCTCGACCTCGATCTCGCCCGGATCACCGGCGGAGAGCCCCATTCCCGCGGCGGTGCCCTCGATCATCTGGGCGGCGGTCGCCTCGTTCAGTCCCGCCGCGTCGTCGGCCAGCCGACGCTTCGCGAGCTCCGGGTGGAGCGCGCGGCGCATCCGCTCGGCATCGGCGGTGAACCAGCCCTCGAAGTAGTCGAGCGCCACCTCCACGATCGCCTGCTCCTGCGTGCGCTCGGCCGTTCCTGCCTCCACCGTGAGCCTCCTTAGTCAGTTGTCATAGACATCTGACTAAAACCTGGCGGTGCTGTCAAGCCCTCGTGAGCCGCGAGCGCCATTCGGCGAGCCAGGCGGCGGCCCGGAGCCCGAGCCAGATCGGGGTCAGGAGGACGTAGAAGACGACGTCGGCGGCGACCAGGATCGTCCACCAGAGGCCCCAGCGCCAGCGCGGCACCCGCGGCTTGCTCATGGGGCGGTCCCGGCCTCCTGGCGGCGCCGGTCGACGAGGCGGACGACCCGGTGCGCGGTCTCCTCGATCGAGAGGCCCGTGACGTCGATCACGGGGCAGCCGAGCCGGCGGTGGAGCGCGGCGGCCTCGTCGAGCTCCTCGTAGATCTCGAGCAGCTCCGCGTACTGCCGGTTCGAGCCTCCGCCCATCGACTTCACCCGCAGGCCGCGGATCTCGGAGAGCTTCTCGGCGTCGATCGTCAGCCCGACGAGCTTGGTGGGGTCGGTCTCGTGCAGCTCCGGCGGGGGCGTGATCCCCTTGACGAGCGGCACGTTCGCCGCCTTGTAGCCGAGGTAGCCGAGGTAGATCGAGAGCGGCGTCTTCGACGTCCGCGAGACGCCGACGAGGACGATGTCCGCCTCCGCGAGCCCGCTGCCGACCCCGTCGTCGAACTTGACCGCGAACTCGATCGCCTCCATCCGCTTGAAGTAGAGGGAGTTGAGCGGTGGCCGGGCGCCAGGCTTCATCTTCGCCGCCATCCCGGAGACCTTCGCGATCGACTCGATCGGGTGGCCGAGGATGTCGCAGTAGTGGATCTTCGAGCTGCGGCAGAGGGAGCGCATCGACTCGCGCAGGTCGCGGTCGACGAGGGTGTAGACCATCACCGCCGGCCTTCCCTTGGCCCGGTTGATCGCGAGCTGGAGGTCGTCGATCGTCTCGACGCGGGGGTGCCGGATCTCCTCGAAGGGCTGGTCGGGGAACTGGGCCTCGAGCGCCTGGACGAGACGCGTCGCCGTCTCGCCCGTGGAGTCGGAGAGGATGTGGAGCTCGACGATCTCGCGGGCGGGGTTCACCGCGCTGAGGCTACAGCGGCGACACGGGCGGCGGTGAGCCGGACGAGGTCGGCGGGCGCGAGCTCGAGCTCGAGCCCCCTCCGCCCCGCGCTGACGAGGATCGTCTCGTGGAGCTCGGCCGTCTCGTCCACGACCGTCGGCAGCTTCCGGCGCTGCCCGAGCGGGCTGATCCCGCCGAGCACGTAGCCCGTCGCCCGCTCGGCGGCCGCGGGGTCGGCGAGCGCGGCTCGCTTCCCGAGCGCGCGCAGGTCGAGCTGGTCGGCGACGGGGAGCACGACGACGGAGAGGGCGCCGTCCTGCTCGACCACGAGCGTCTTGAAGACCCGATCGGCGTCGACGCCGAGCCGCTCCGCCGCCTCGAGGCCGTACGAGGGCGCCTTCGGGTCGTGCTCGTAGGCAGTGGAGCGTGAACGCGATCCCGGCGCGCTCCGCTGCGACGACCGCGGGCGTCATCCGGGTAGCCTCTCTCGTCTCGTGGCCGACACCGTCACCATGGACAAGATCGTCTCACTCTCGCGGCGGCGCGGGTTCGTCTTCCCGTCGTCCGAGATCTACGGCGGCCTCGGCTCCTCGTACGACTACGGCCACTACGGCGTCCTGCTCAAGGACAACGTCAAGCAGCGCTGGCTCTCGGCGATGGTGCAGGAGCGCGACGACATCCTCGCGCTCGACTCGTCGATCATCCTCCACCCGCAGGTCTGGGAGGCCTCCGGACAC
Organism: uncultured Gaiellaceae bacterium; assembly: GCA_963846665.1. Lineage (GTDB taxonomy): Bacteria > Actinomycetota > Thermoleophilia > Gaiellales > Gaiellaceae > Gaiellasilicea. Next base: position 619,145 of record CAWJWW010000002.1, on the reverse strand, counting down.
GTCGGCGGCTTCACCGACCCGCTCGTCGACTGCCGCACCTGCAAGCAGCGGTTCCGCGCCGACCACCTCGCCGATTCGAGCCACGACCTCAGCTGCGGGAAGCGGCCGAGCAAGCGGCCGGGCGAGACCTCCGACTGCGACCTGACCGAGGCGCGTCAGTTCAACCTCATGTTCGAGACGCGCGTCGGCGCCGTCGAGGAGACCGGTGTCCCCGTCTACCTCCGGCCCGAGACCGCGCAGGGGATCTTCATCAACTTCAAGAACGTCGCCCAGATCGCCCGGCGGAAGCCGCCCTTCGGGATCGCGCAGGTCGGGAAGTCGTTCCGGAACGAGATCACGCCGGGGAACTTCATCTTCCGCACGCTCGAGTTCGAGCAGATGGAGATGGAGTTCTTCGTCCCGCCCGCGGAGGCGGAGGAGTGGTACCGCTACTGGACGGAGGAGCGGCTCGCCTGGCACAAGCGCTACGGCCTCCGCGACTCGCATCTGCGCCTGCGCCCGCACGACGCGGACGAGCTCTCGCACTACTCCCGCGGGACGAGCGACATCGAGTACCTCTTCCCGATCGGCTGGTCGGAGCTCGAGGGCGTCGCGAACCGCGGCGACTACGACCTGACCCAGCACACGAACGCCTCCGGGACGAAGCTCGAGTGGGTCGAGCAGGACGGCTCCCGCTACACCCCGCACGTGATCGAGCCGGCGCTCGGCGTCAACCGCTCGATGCTCGCGTTCATGATCGACGCCTACGACGAGGAGGTCGTGGCCGAGCGCGAGCGGACCGTGCTTCGCCTCCACCCCCAGCTCGCCCCGGTCAAGGCCGCCGTCCTGCCGCTGATCGGCAAGAACGAGGACATGGTCGGGAAGGCGCGCGCGCTCTTCGAGGAGCTGCGCGGCGACGATGAGCGCCGAGTACGACGACAGCGGCGCGATCGGCCGGCGCTACCGCCGCCAGGACGAGATCGGGACGCCGTACGCGCTCACGATCGACGACGCAGACGCTCGAGGACGACACCGTCACGATCCGCGACCGCGACTCGCTCGCCCAGGAGCGGATCCCGATCGGGGGCGTCCGCGCGTTCGCTGCAGGACCGGCTCGCGCAGCCCTGGCGCTCGCCGAAGACCGACTAGCGGCGCCGGGCGCTCGCAGCAGGCGCTCGCCAGGGGCCCGAAGCCGAAGCGCGCGTAGCAGTTCCCGCGGCGTCCGCGGTGTGCAGGATCCAGCGCCGGCCCGCGAACGGCCCCTCCTCGACGGTGAAGCGGACGAGCTCGACGCCGAGCCCGTGGCCGCGGTGCTCCGGCGAGGACGTACACGTCGGCGAGGTAGGTCAGCCGCGCATCCGGGACGTCGACGGTGCGGCTGAACCCGACGAGCTCGCCCTCCCCGTAGGCGCCGACGACGCGGTCGGCGCGCTCGATCAGGCCGTCCATCTGCTCCCGCGTCCGGCCCTTCGCCCAGTAGGACTCCGCGGAGATGAACCGGTGCACGGCTGCGCGGTCGATCCGGGTCGGGTCGTCGTCCAGCTCGAAGGGCGGAACCGCGCGGCGCATCGGGACGAACGTACCCTGTGACGATGCTCGCTCGCCTCGGACTGCTGCTCGGCGTCGCGCTGCCCCTCCTCGCGGCAGACCTCGCGCTGAAGGCCTTCGGGACGACACCCGTCTGGGCCTACCACCCGCGGGGAACCGCGTGGATCGTGCTCTCCGGGCTCGTCGTCGTCGGCTGCCTCGCGCTGACGCGGGTGCCCTCGCGGGCGGTCGCGATCACGGCGGCGCCGCTCGCGGCTGCGGCGGCGGGAAACGGGATCGCCGCTCTCGCCTGGTCGCAAGGGATCCCGAACCCGATCGTGTTCGAATCGTCGACCGAGGTCGCGGCCTTCAACCTCGCCGACATCTTCGCGCTGATCGGAATCGTCGCGCTCGGGGTGACGCTCGGCACCGTCTCGATCCGGAACCGCGAGCAGCTGATCCCGCCCCGCCGCTTCGTGCGGACGCTCCGGCAGCGGTTCCGCTCTCCGTCCTGACGAGCGTCTAGGCGAGCGTGCGGAGGCGGAAGCCCCCGCTGTGCTCGTACGACGCCATCACGACGCCGAGCGTCTCGCGGGCTCCTCGCTCGCTCGAGGCCTGCGGCGGCGCGTCCGCGAGCGGGCTTCCCAGCAGGGCCTGGATCCCGAGCAGCCCCTCGGTCGAGAGCGTGACGTTCCCCGGGCCGCAGTCAGCGGCAGACCGCGCCGCCGGCCGCGGGCCGGTAGCCGGCGAGTCCCTCCGTCGCGCCGCACTCGACGCAGCTCTCGAGATGCGGCAGGTAACCGGAGAGCCAGAGCAGCTTCAGCTGGAACGACGAGCGCGAGCGGGTCGAGCGCGGGCTGCGCCGGGGCGCGCGACGGCAGGCACGTCGAGCCCGTCGAGGAAGCGCGTCAGGGCCGTGAACGCCCGCTCGTTCCCCTCCTGCTCGGTGAAGAGCCGCAGCATCGCCTCGGCGCCGACCATCCCGACCGCGAGCCGGTAGGAGTCCTCCCGGATCTCGTGGTGCGAGCGGATCAGCGAGACGCCCGTGACCGTGCCCAGCTCGCCCGAGCCCTGGTGGAGCATCAGCTCGACGTGCGAGAGCGGCTCCAGCCGCGCGCCGAAGCGCGACTTCGTCTTCCGGATCCCCTTGGCGACGGCGCCGACCCGGCCCCGGTCGGCGGTGTAGACGTGGAGGACGCGATCGGCCTCCCCGAGCCGGAACGAGCGCAGCACCACCGCCTCCGTCTTCAGCGTCCGTCCCATCCAGCGAGTCTAGAGACGGGGGCGGGGGAACCGTTTCGGCCGCTTATGCGTTGTAACGCATATGAAGACGATTCAGCTCTATACGACGAGATGGTGCCCGTTCTGCGTCCGCGCCAAGATGTTGCTCGACTCGCGCGGCCTCGACTACGAGGAGATCTTCCTCGACGACGAGCCGCGGTTCCGCGAGCGGCTGCGCGAGCTCACCGGCGGAACGACGGTTCCCCAGATCCTGATCGACGGCGAGCCCGTCGGCGGCTACTCCGAGCTCTACCGGCTCGATCGCTCCGGCGACCTCGAGGAGCGCCTCGCCGCCTGAGCCGGGACTTTGTGTTGCAACAACACAAGGTTCTGCTCTCTCCCTGAGCTGAGCGGGAGGACAAGAGCTTGTGTTGTTGCAACACAAACTCCCGTCAGAGCGGCTGGCAGGAGGGGCAGTACCAGGTGCTCCGCCCGCCGACCCGTGTCTTGACGAGGGTCGTGCCGCAGCGGTCGCACGGCTCGTCCGTGCGCCCGTAGGCCCTGAACTCCTGCTGCATCGTCCCGCTGGAGCCGTCCGGGAGGCGGTAGTCGGAGAGCGTCGAGCCCTGGCGGGCGATCCCGAGCTCGAGCGCCTTCCGGATCGCCGCGTGCAGCCGCCTGGCCTCCGGGCGGCGAGCGTGCCCGGCCTCGCGGAGCGGATTCAGCTTCGCGTACCAGAGCGCCTCGTCGACGTAGATGTTCCCGAGGCCCGCGAGCGTCGCGCTGGTCGAGCAGCGCCGCCTTGAGCGGTGCCCGGCGGCCGGCGAGCCGCTCGCGCAGGCTCCGCGTCGTGAAGCGCTCGAGCAGCGGCTCCTCGCCCAGGCGCTCGCGCGAGGTACGGGCTCGACCTCGTCCGGCTCGAGGAGGAGCCACGTCCCGAAGCGGCGCACGTCCTTGTAGGCGACCCGCGAGCCGTCGTCGAGCGTCAGGAGCGCGCGGCGGTGGGCATCGCCCTCGAGCGCGTCGGCGCGGAGCGACCCCGTCATCCGCAGGTGGATCAGGAGCGCCCGGCCGGAGTCGAAGCGGACGATCAGGTACTTGCCCCGGCGGTCGACCTCGGAGACGCGCTCCCCGCGCAGCTCGGCGGCGACCTCGACCGGGTCGTGGGGCCGCGTCAGGCGCGCGTCCTCGATCTCCACCTCGTCCAGCCGCCGGCCCTCGAGCGCCGGGGCGATCCGCCGCCGGACGGTCTCGACCTCGGGCAGCTCAGGCAACGACGTCGAGGAGGATCGGATGCTCGGTGGGCGCCTCGTCCCCGAGCGTGTACGCCGCGAGCACCTCGGCGGCGGCAGCTCCGCCCGCCGCCTCGTCACGAGCGTGGATCTCGGCGAGCGTCTCCCCCTGCTCGACGGCCTGTCCCCGCTTGACGCGGCAGACGACGCCGACGGCGTGGTCGATCGCGTCGCCCTTCGCCTGGCGGCCGGCCCCGAGATGCACGGCGGCCATGCCGACGTCGATCGCGCCGAGCCGCGTCACCGTTCCCGCCCGCGGAGCCGTCACCTCCCGGATCACGGGAGCACGCGGCAGCACGTCAGGATCGGGGTCGCCGCCCTGCGCCCGGATCCAGCGCTCGTAGACGTCGAGCGCCGAGCCGTCGGCGACCGCCGCCTCGGCCCGCCGCCGTCCCTCCTCGGCGTCGATCCCGAGGTCGGAGAGCGCGAGCAGCCGCGCGCAGGCGTCGAGCACGAGCTCGGTGAAGTCGGGCGGGCCCTCGCCGCGGACGGTGTCGCGCGCCTCGGCGATCTCGAGCGCGTTCCCGACCGCGGCGCCGAGCGGCTGCTCCATGTCGGTGAGCAGGCAGACGACCTCCTTGCCCGCCTCCTGCCCGAGCTCGAGCATCGGCGTGCGCGAGCACGCGTGCGTCCTCCAGCGTCTTCATGAACGCGCCGTCGCCGACCTTGACGTCGAGCACGATCGCGTCGGCGCCTCCGGCGAGCTTCTTGGACATGATCGAGGAGGCGATCAGCGGGACGATGTCCGACGGTCGCAGTCACGTCGCGGAGCGCGTAGAGCTGCTTGTCGGCCGGGCACGAGGTCGTCGGTCTGGCCGACGATCGCCAGCCCGATCTCGCGCACCTGCGCGACGAAGTCGTCCACGGAGAGGTCGACGCGGAAGCCGGGGATCGCCTCGAGCTTGTCGAGCGTGCCGCCGGTGTGGCCGAGGCCGCGGCCGCTCATCTTCCCGACCGGCACGCCGCACGCCGCGACGATCGGGCCGACGGCGATCGACGTCTTGTCGCCCACGCCGCCCGTCGAGTGCTTGTCGACGACCTTGCGGCCGAGCGCGGCGACCCGAGGTCGAGTCGTCGCGGCCGCTCCGGATCATCGCGTCGGTGAGCGCGAACGTCTCGGCCGCCGTCAGCCCGCGGAAGTAGACGGCCATGCAGAACGCGGCGAGCTGGTAGTCCGGACACCTCGCCGTGCGCGTAGCCGAGGATCAGCTCCGACGAGCTCTCCGGCCGAGAGCTCCTCGCCGTTCCGCTTGCGCTCGATCAGCTCCGCGGGCGGATCATTTCGTCGCCACGTAGATCACCGGCGCCGCACGCACGACGCAACGGCCCGTCGAGCAGTCGGCCGGCGAGGTCGCTCGCCCGAGCCCCCAGGACGCCTGACGTAGCCGCGTCGACGGCGTTCCGGTCGGGAACGCGATCCGTGCTCACGGCGTCGCGCTCCTCGACCTCGCGCGAAGCTGGCGGCCAGCAGCTCGCGCGCCGTCTGGTGTCGCGAAGACGTGCCGGCTGCTCGACCCCGCCGACGCAGGTCGCGCAGCTCCCGAGGTGCTCGCGCCGGTTCGTGACGGCCACGAGTCGGCCGCCCGGGCGCGAGCACCCGAGCGAGCTCGGCGAGCCCGCGGTCGACGTCGGGGACGTGGTAGAGCATCCAGGCCGCGAGCACGCGCAGTCGAAGGCCCCGTCCTCGAAGGCGCAGCTCCTGGACGTCGCCGACCCGCGCGTCGACGCCGCGCGCGCGAGCGAGCTCGACCATCCGCTCCGAGACGTCGACCGCCTCGACCGCCGCGCCGCTCGCGGCGATCTTCTGCGCGGCCTCCCCGGGGCCGCAGCCGACCTCGAGCACGCGCCCCGGACGTGCCTCCAGGACTGCCGCGACCGCGAGGGCGGGCGCGTCGGGCCCCTCGGAGTAGCGGAACGCGTCGCGCCGTCCGAGCAGCGGCTCCTCGCTCGCGTACTCCTGAGCAACCGTCTCCGGGTCGTTCAGCCTCACGCCGGCTTCTCCGCGACGAAGACGCAGTGCGGCGGAGCTCGCCGTGAACGGGCCGTCGAGCTCGGGCACGTTGTCCGCGAGGTGCGAGCGCGTCGTCGTCGCGGCGACGTAGCGCCGGATCGACTCGCGGTCGGGAAAGCTCATCTGCCCGTCCGCCGGCCTGCCGCTCGACGCGGGTGAAGACCGGCTCGAGCACGCTCGCGCCATTGGCGCAGCTGAACGAGAGCCCGCTCGTCGCAGTGCCGCCGATCAGCTCCCAGAGCTCCCGCATGTTCCCGTCCCCCAGGGTGGCCGCGACCAGCCGCCCGCCCGGGCGCAGGACACGGGCCACCTCGCGCACGCCGAGCGCCAGGTCGGGAAGGTGGTAGAGCACCCAGTTCGCGACGACGCAGTCGAAGCTCTCGTCCGGGTACGGGAGGCTCTCGACGTCCCCGATCTCCGCCGCGATCCCCGCCGCGCGGGTCGACTCCACCATCCGGGGCGAGATGTCCTGCGCGACGACCTCGACGCCGAGCTCGTCGCGGATCCGGACCGCCATCTCGCCCATCCCGCAGCCGACCTCCAGCACGCGGGCGGGCCGCGCCTCCGCGACGGCCGCGAACGCGACCTCCTCGGGATTCGTCCCCCGGATCGAGCGCGCGGACGACCTGGTTCCGCGTCGCGAGCCGCTCCTCGCTCGCGTACTCCCACTGGACGACGAGCGGGTTGTCGAGCCTCACGGCGTCAGGATCGGGGTGCCGGGGATCCCGCGGCCCGGCGACTTGCCGCCGAGCCAGGCGTTCACCGTGGCGCCGACGTCGCCGAACTCGCCCTCGTGCACGGCTCCGCGCGCGTTCCGCCCCGCCGCGTAGGCCAGGAGCAGCGCGTGCTCGCGCGAATGGTCGGTCGACGGTGTCGTCGGGTCGCAGCCGTGGTCGGACGTGATGATCAGCAGGTCGCCCGGCCGCAGCGCCTCGAGGATGTCCTCCAGCCGGCGGTCGAAGTCCTGGAGGCAGCGGTGGAAGTTGACCGGGTCGTTGCGGTGCCCCCAGAGCATGTCCGTCTCGACGAGGTTCGTGAAGACGAACGCGTCGTCGACCGTCTGGAGCAGCTCGACGGTCTGGTTGATCCCGTCCACGTTCGACTTCGTCGGATGCGACTCGTCGATGTCGCAGCCCGCGTAGATGTCGCCGATCTTGCCGACGCCGTGGACGGTGTTCCCGCGCGTCGCGAACGAGGGAGAGGTAGTTCGGCCGGCGCAGGCTCCAGCGAGAAGTCATGGCGGTTCGCTGTCCGCTCGTAGCTCTCCGGGCTCGCCGGTGAACGGGCGGGCGATCACCCGGCCGACCGCGTGCTTGCCGGTGAGGATCTCGCGCGCGACGCGGCAGCCCGTCGTAGAGCTCCTCGAGCGGGATCGTCTCCTCGTGGGCGGCGATCTGGAAGACGGAGTCGGCGGACGTGTAGACGATCCACTTGCCCGTCTTCTGGTGCTCCTCGCCGAGCTCGTCGATGATGTCCGTGCCGGACGCGGGCTTGTTCCCGAGCACGCCGCGCGCCGTCCGGTTCATGAACGGGTCGATCACGTCGTGCGGGAACCCGTGCGGGTAGGTCGGCATCGCGGTCGGGGTGACGACGCCCATCAGCTCCCAGTGCCCCGTGGTCGTGTCCTTCCCCTTCGAGCGCTCGACGAGGCGGCCCGCGACCGCCGGCGCGCCCGGCTGGGGCGGGCAGCCCTCGAGCGGGAGCGCGTTGCCGAGCCCGAGCGCCTCGAGCGCGGGCAGGTCGAGGCCTCCGACGGCGCTGGCGACGTTGCCGATCGTGTTCGACCCCTCGTCTCCGTACTGGGCCGCGTCCGGCAACTCCCCTGCACCGACGGCGTCGAGCACGATCACGCACGCACGCGGCATGCCGGTAGTCTACGGCGCGATGGACACCGTCCTCGGCCTCATCCTGCTCGTCGTCTACATGGTCGGCGATCGTCGGCCTCGCGGCGACCGTGACGTGGGCCGTCGTCAAGCTGAGCCCGTCCAAGAGCGCGAAGGCGGCGCAAGCCGCCGACGACGCCCGATCGCGGCCTAGACGCCGAGCGGCGAGTACTCGAGGTCGTGCGCCTGCGCGACGGCCTCGTACGTGATGCGTCCCTCGACGACGTTGACCCCGCGGGCGAGCGCGGCGTCGCGGGCGATCGCCTCGTCGAGGCCGTGCGTCGCGATCGCCTCGACGTAGGGGAGCGTCACGTTCGTGAGCGCCATCGTCGAGGTGATCGGGACGGCGCCGGGCATGTTCGCGACGCAGTAGTGGATGACGCCGTCGACCTCGTAGATCGGGTCGTCGTGCGTGGTCGCGTGTGAGGTCTCGGCGCAGCCGCCCTGGTCGATCGCGACGTCGCAGAAGACGCTCCCCTGCTTCATCCCCTTGACCATCTCGCGCGTCAGCAGCTTCGGCGCGAGCGCGCCGGGGATCAGGACGGCGCCGATCACGACGTCGGCGTCCTGCGACCGACTCCTCGATCTGCAGCGTCGAGGACATGACGAGGCTGACGCGGCCGTGCATCGTCTCCTCGAGGTGGCGCATCCGGTCGACGGAGCGCTCGAGGATCGTCACCTGCGCGCCGAGCCCGAGCGCGATCACGGCGGCGTTGTAGCCCACGATCCCGCCGCCGATCACGACGACCTTGCCGGGCTGGACGCCGGGGACGCCGCCGAGCAGCAGGCCACGGCCGCCCTTCGGCTTCTCGAGGTAGTGGGCGCCCGCCTGGGCGGCGAGCCGGCCCGCGACCTCGCTCATCGGCGCCAGGAGCGGCAGCCGGCGGTCGTCGGTCTCCACGGTCTCGTAGGCGACGGCGGTGATCCCGCTGTCCACGAGCGCGCGCGTGAGCGGCTCGTCGGCGGCGATGTGCAGGTACGTGAAGAGGACGAGCCCCTCGCGGAGGCGCGGGTACTCGGAGGCGATCGGCTCCTTGACCTTGAGCAGCAGGTCGGCGCTCTCCCAGACCTCGTCCACGCTCGCGATCCGGGCGCCCGTGGCCTCGTAGGCCTCGTCGGAGAAGGAGCTGCCGAGCCCGGCGCCGGCCTCGACGACGACCTCGTGCCCGCGCTGGGCGAGCTCGCGCGCGCCGGCAGGCGTCAGCGCGACGCGGTACTCCTGGGGCTTGATCTCCTTGGCGACTCCGATCCTCATGCGGGCGCAACGATACAGCGCGAGCACGAGGCGGCGAACGCATGGTGGCCGTTGCGTTCGACCAGCGAACGTGTGGTGCTCGGCGGCGGTTCAGGCGGCGAGCCGCTCGACGAGCGCGCGCTCGTCGGCCCCGAACCAGGGCGGCTCGCCGGCGGCAGCGTTCTCCCTCGTCCGCTCGGGGCGCGAGGTCGCGGGGATCACGAGGTCGACGCGCGGGTCGGAGAGGGCCCACTTGAGCAGCGCCTGCGCCCATGTCGTGACGCCGAAGGGGGCGAGCGGCTCGAGTGCGGCGGCAGGCAGGCGGTCGGCTGCAGCAGGGCGCCCTCGCCGAGCGGCCGCATCACGATCACGGCGACTCCGAGCTCCGCCGCGAGCGGAAGGATCCGGTTCTCACACTCGCGCTGGTGCGGGTTCAGCGGCACCTGGACGGTCTCGAACCGGCCCGTTCGGAGCGCGGTCTCGAGCTCGTCGAACGCGCTCGCGGCGTAGTGGGTGACGCCGATCCGCCCGATCCGGCCGGCCGCCCGCTCCTCCTCGAGCCAGGGCAGGTGCTCGCGCCAGGCCACGAGGTTGTGCACCTGTTCCGACGTCGACGCGGCCGTACCGGCCGAGCTGCGCGGCGAGCTGCGCCCGCGCCTCCTCGGCGGAGGCGTCCAGATCTTCGTCAACACGCTCGCCTCCTCGCGGCGGCCGTCGAGCGCCTGCCCGAGCGAGGCCTCCGCGCCGCCGTACATCGGCGAGGAGTCGCATGTTGCGGACGCCGGCGTCGAGCGCCGCGGCGACGACGTCGCGCGCGAGCGTCCGCGTCGCCGCCGAACGTGTTCCACGTCCCGAGCCCGACGACCGGCCCGAGGCGGCGCTCCTCCATCAGCGGATCAGGCTGCGCGCCGCGACGCCCGGCGGCGTAGGCGGCCCGGAAGAACGCCGGATCCTCGTCGGGGCCTCGCCCCATGTGGGAGAGCGGCAGGCCGGCGCACGCCTGCTCCCAGCCCTCGCCGTCCTCGGCGGCGGCGACGTGTAGAGGGACGTGGGCGAAGCGCCGCACCGCTTCGGCGTGGTGCGAGACGCCCCGGTGGCGTCCGCGGGGGTCGGCCTCCGATGTCCGCACGGCCAGCACCGGCGTCCCACCGAGCGTCCCGGCGGCGTTCGCGGCCTCGGCCAGCGCCAGCGCTCCGTGGCCGAGCCCGGTGCCGGTGCCGACGATTCCCGGACCGACTCCGCAGACGATCGCCTCGTTCCCCTGCGTGGCCGCCCAGGCGAGGCCGCGCCGCCACGCTGACGACGTCCACGTCGCCGTCGAGGCAGGGCGCGACCGCGACCGCCGCCTCGAGCAGGCCGCGCTCCTTCAGCGCGACCACGGTGTCCGAGAGCGACACGGGCAGCGCGCCGCCGCCGACCTGGAGGTACGCGACCCGGAGGCCCGCGAGCGCAGCGCAGACGGGCGCCAGCTGGCTGTGCAGCGTGCAGAGGACGACGGGACGGCCGTCGAGCTCTCCGGTGAGCTCGCCCTCCTCCTCGGCGCGGCGGAGCGCGACCTGGCCAGGCGTGTACGGCAGCGCCATCACGTGCGCGCCCCGCTCGGGCTCCAGGCCGAGCCCGCGCGTCAGGTTCGCGTAGAGGACGTCGAAGCCGCCCGAGCCGAGCCCGAGCAGGCGCGCCTGCTCGTTCACGACCACCTCGTCGCCCACCTCGACGGAGCCGGTCAGCCGGGGATAGGCCACGCAGGCGATCCCGTCGACCTCGAGCCGGACGAGGCGCTCGCGCGTCTCGGTGACCGCGGTGACGGTGCCGCGTCTAAGGCCGAGGGGCATCGGCGAGCGCCAGATCCACGAGGGCGAGGGTGACGTCCACCATCGCGTCGAGGTCGGCGACGGCGATGTGCTCGTCCGGGGTGTGGATCTCGGTCATCCCGTTCGAGAGGGTCACGCACGGGACGCCGCGCCCGTTGAAGACGTTCCCGTCGGTGCCGCCGCCGCTGAGCGCGGTCCGCACGTCGTAGCCGCAGCGCGAGAGGGCCGCCTCGGCGAGCGCGACGACGCGGTCGCTGCGCTGCAGCCGGTAACCGCCGAACGACTCGTTGATCTCGGTCTCGACGGTGCAGTCCTCGAGGCTCGCGGCGAAGGCGAACGTCTCCTGCATCTCCTGGACGAGCCCGATCAGCGTCGCTTCGTCGTGAGAGCGCGCCTCCGCCTGGAAGCGTGCACCACTCCGGGACGATGTTCCGGGCGCTGCCGCCGTCGATCACACCGACGTTCGCGGTCGTCACCTCGTCGATCCGGCCCAGTCGGAGGTCGGCGATCGCGCGAGCAGCGGCCGCGATCGCGGACCTGCCCTCCTCCGGGGCCATCCCCGAGTGGGCGGCGCGGCCGTGGAAGCGCACCTGCATCGTCCGCGACCACGGCGCGCCCAGCACGATCTCGCCGATCGGCCCGGCCTGGTCGTAGACGAAGCCGAGCTCGCGCCTCGAGCCGCGTGTGGTCGAACGCCCCGGCGCCGACGAGGCCGACCTCCTCCTTCGGCGTCAGCACGAGCTCGACCCCGGCGTGCGGCCGTCCCTCCTCGACGATCCGGCGCACAGCCTCGACCATCGCCACGACGGCCGCCTTGTTGTCGGCGCCGAGGATCGTGCCCGCGGCGTTCCGGACGATCCCGTCCTCGCCGACCACCGGCTCGATCGCGGCCTGCGGGCGGCACGGTGTCGAGATGCGCGCAGAAGAAGATCGGCGTCCCGCCCTCCGCCGCGGCCGGGGAGCCGGCAGTGCAGATTGCCGATCTCGGAGTCGATCCGCCCGCCCGCGTCGTCCTCGTCCACCTCGAGCCCGAGGCCGTGCAGCTCGGCGAGCACCCGGTCGGCGACGGCCCGCTCCCGGCCGGGCGGGCTCGGCAGCGCGGCGAGCTCCAGGAAGAGCGGGAGGGCTGCGGACACGGGGCTCTAGCCCGCGGCGCGCAGCTCGACGACGGCGCCCCGCGCGCGGGCACGGTCGAGCGCTGCCCCGACGAACTCCCGGAAGAGCGGCGCGGGCCGCGTCGGGCGGGACTTGAACTCGGGATGGAACTGGCTCGCGACGAACCACGGGTGATCCGGGAGCTCGACGATCTCGACGAGCCGTCCCTCCTGGAACGTGCCCGAGATCACCAGCCCGTGCTCGACGAGGTGCGAGCGGTACGTGTTGTTGACCTCGTACCGGTGCCGGTGGCGCTCGTGGATCACGGCGTCGCCATAGACCTCGCGCGTCCGCGTCCCCTCGGCGAGCTCGACGGCCTGGGCGCCGAGCCGCATCGTCCCGCCGAGGTCCTCGATCTCCTTCTGCTCCGGCAGGAGGTCGATCACGGGGTACGGCGTCTCCGGATCCATCTCCGTCGAGTTGGCACCTTCGAGCCCGGCGACATGGCGCGCGAACTCGGAGACCGCGACGTGCATCCCGAGGCAGATCCCGAGGTACGGGATTCCTCGCTCGCGCGCGACCTGGCAGGCGAGGATCTTCCCCTCCCAGCCGCGCGAGCCGAAGCCGCCGGGAACGAGGACGCCGTCGACCCCGTCGAGCAGGGCGGCCGCCTCCTCGTAGGACATGTTCTCGGCGTCGACCCACTGGACGCGCACGTCGCAGCCCTCGTGCAGGCCGGCGTGCTTGAGCGCCTCGTGCACCGAGAGGTAGGCATCGTGCAGCTTCACGTACTTGCCGACGAGCGCGATCGTCACCTCGTCGCGCGACTCTCCGATCCGGTCCATCAGCGTCTGCCACTCGCCGAGCTCGGTCGGGCCCGTCGTGATCCCGAGCTTGTCGCAGACGAGCGTGTCGAGACCCTGTTCCTGCAGGACGGCCGGGACGAGATAGACGTCGCTGACGTCAGGGCAGGCGATCACCGACTCGATGTCCACGTCGGCGAAGAGCGCGATCTTGTCCTTGATCCCCTGGTCGAGCTCCTCGTGCGAGCGGCAGACGATCACGTCGGGGTGGATGCCGATCCGGCGGAGCTCGTTGACGGAGTGCTGGGTCGGCTTCGTCTTCAGCTCGCCCGCCGCCTCGATGTACGGGCACGAGCGTGCAGTGGAGGTAGAGGACGTTCTCCGGGCCGACCTCGCGCCGGAACTGGCGGATCGCCTCGAGGAAGGGGAGCGACTCGATGTCGCCGACGGTGCCGCCGATCTCGCTGATCACGACGTCGACCGGCGCAGCCTTCGCGGCGCGCTTGATCCGGGCCTTGATCTCGTTCGTGATGTGCGGGATCACCTGCACGGTCGCGCCGAGGAACTCGCCCTTGCGCTCCTTCCGGAGCACGGCCTCCCAGATCGAGCCGGCGCTGTGGCTGGCGTTCCGGGACATGTTCTCGTCGACGAAGCGCTCGTAGTGGCCGATGTCGAGATCGGTCTCGGCCCCGTCCTCGGTCACGAAGACCTCGCCGTGCTGGAACGGGCTCATCGTCCCGGGGTCGACGTTCAGGTACGGGTCGAACTTCTGCGCCTGCACTCGCAGCCCCCTGGCCTTCAGGAGCCGCCCCAGCGATGCGGCGACGATCCCCTTCCCGAGTGCCGAGACGACGCCGCCCGTGACGAACACGTACTTCGTCGTCGGCTGCTCGCTCATACCGGTTGCCTGCCCAGCCGGTCGAGCTCGCGAACCACGGGCGTCGACTCGATCAGGCTGCCGAGCGAGCGGCGCTCTCCGAGGACGGTGAGGCCCGCAAGCGCCACGATCGCGCTCCAACGCTGCCTCCGTGTCAACTGCTCCACGGAGTCGAAACCTAGCATGGCGCCGAGCGCGTTCGAGCCGGAGTCTCCGAGCATCGCCATCTCCCGCAGATCGTAGGGCGCGAGCAGGACGGCGGCTGCGCGGCCTCGTGTCCACCCGCCGCGGAGCGCCAGCGACCCCAGCGCGAAGGCCTTCAGTGCCCGTCCGGGGCGTGTGTCGAGCTGGTTGAGCGCGTTCGCGGCGAGGCCGACGAGGAGCGCACCGGAGAGCGAGCGCGTGCGCAGGAGCGCGTAGGCGGGGATGCCGACGAGCTTGAGCACACCGGTCGTCGAGCCCGAGCGGAGGTGGGCGCGGAAGCCCCGCTCCTCCCCGCTCCAGAGGTCGTCGGCGACCCCGAGGACGGCCACGGGTAGCACGCGAGGGTCCACGAGGCCGACCACCCAGCCGACGAGCGGCAGCCGCAGCCCGCGGTGATTGCGGGCCTCGGGGCCGAACGCGAGCACGAGGTCGCGGAGCTGCCGACCGCGATGGACGAAGCCGACGAGGTCTCGGACGGTGGCGCGGTGCTCGAGGTCGAGCTCGAGCTCGTGCACCTCGAGCCCGGCCCGGAGCGCGTCCGCAGTCATCCGGGTCTCGACGCCGAAGCCCGCCGCGACAGGAAAGCAGGCGTCCCTGGCGGCCGGGGACAGCACCCTCTGACCGGAGAGCGGCTCGCGCGGCTCCCGGCCTGCGGCGAGCGAGATCAGCCGGCGCGCGACTCCCTTCGCGAGCCCGACGCCGCCGCCCTGCTTGCGCGCGAACGCGGCGACGACGAGATCGCCCTCGGCCTCGACGAGGGGTCGGAGGTCGCCGCGGAGGTCGGCGTCGCAGAGGAGAAGGCGGCCCGGAGGCGCGAGCCGCTCGGCAAGGGTGAGCGCCTGGCCCTTGCCCCGGTGCGGGAGCCGCAGCGCCCGCGCTCCGGCACTCGCGGCGACGTGGGCGGTCGCGTCGCGGGAGCCGTCGTCCGCGACGATCACCTGCGCCTCGGGGAAGGCCTGGCGTAGCTCGCGGACGGTGGTGCCGATCCGCTCCTCCTCGTCGCGGGCGGCGATCAGGATCGTGAGGGGCGGCTCAGCCACCCGCGGGAGCGGCCGGCAGCGGCTCGATCGGCGGCAGGATCCCCGAGTCGGCGGTGTCGCGGATCCCGTAGTTCCCCGGGGCGGCGCCGCCGAGCAGGAGCACGAGCGCGAGCCGTCCGAGCGGTGTGTCCAGCCCGTCCACGCTCGAGAGCCGGTGCTTCTGGAAGATCGGGATCGCGCTCTGCTGGGCGCGCGAGAGCTCGACCCCGACCGCGGGGGCGCTCGTGCTCGCGAGGCCGCCGTAGACGCCGGCGAGGAACTGGGCCGTCTCGGCCTGCTGCGGCTCGACGGTGCGAAGGACGACGACGGCATCTGCGACCAGCGTCGACGCCCCGGTGCGCTCCTCGACGATGTCGTCCGAGAGCGCGTCCCAGAGCGGCGTCTCGCCCCCCGCCACCAGCTCGCGCGCGAGGTCGCGGCCCACGTTGTCCAGCTCGTCGACGCCGACGTAGCCGCCGAAGTCCGGGTCGGCGCCGAGCGCCCGCTCCACCCGGTCGACATCGAGCGGGACGTCGACCGCGCGCATCCGGACGATCGTGCCGTCCGCGTCCGAGACGGCGCGGCGAAGCGCGTCGTAGGTGGGATCGAGCGAGCCGACGACGAGCACCGCGACCCGCTTGCCCGCCAGCCGCCCTTCGACGAGCGCCGGGTACGCGGAGACGACGAAGTCCTGCGCAGCTGCCTGGCGGCGCTCGAGCTCGTCGGAGCGGTCGCGGGCCGCCGTCACCTGCGTCTCGAGGTCCGCGATCCTCCGGTTGTACCCGCCACGCTCGGCGTCGTCGATGTAGCCGCGGCCCGAGATCCCGACGCCGGCGAGGATCCCGATCACGAAGGCCAGGATGACCGCGACGAGCGAGAACGCGTGGTAGCGGAAGTCCAGCACGACTCGAAGTGTCGCAGGGCGGGCCGGCTCAGCGGCCGATCAGCGACTCGGCGAGGCCGGTGACGACGCTGCGCAGCGCCGGCGACGCCGCGATCGAGACCACGATCCCGGCGAGCCCGGCGGCGGTCAGCGCGACGAGCGGCCAGATCCCGACCCGCCTGCTCACGAGTTGGGAGACGCCCTTCGCATCGACGAGGATCTCCCCCACCTTCAGCCGCGTCACGAAGGTCGAGGACATCCCGGCCCGGTTCCGCTCCAGGAACTCGACGAGGTTCAGGTGCGTCCCGACGGCGACGATCAGCTCCGCCCCTTTCTCCTGGGCGAGCAGGAGCGCCACGTCCTCGGAGATCCCCGGCGCCGAGACGGTCGAGAACGGGACGCCGAGCGCCCGCAGCCGCTCCTCGCCGGGCGCGTGCCCCTCCCGGTACGCGTGGACGACGACGTCCGAGCAGGCACGGAGCGCCTCGTCGGAGACGGAGTCCATGTCCCCGACGATCACGTCGGGCCGCCAGCCCTCCTCCCGGAGCGCTTCCGCGCCGCCGTCGATCGCGACCAGCACCGGCTTGAAGTCGCGGACGTACGGCCGGACGATCCGGAGGTCGCGCTTGTGCCCGGGCCCGCGCGCGACGACGAGCGCGTGCCGGCCGCGGAAGCTCGTCCGGAGAGCGGGGAACTCGATCCCCGCCGTCAGGAGCTCGCCCTCCTCCCTCAGGTACCGCATCGTGTTGTCTGCGAACTCGCGCAGGGCCGTGGTGACCCGGCTCTGCTGCTCGGCGAGCGCCGCCTCGAGCTCCCGCTCGTCCAAGGCGTGGCCGTTGACGAGGCAGTCGCCTCGGCGGAAGACGCTCGCGCCCCTGATCGTGATCCGGTCGCCGTCCGAGAGCTGCTCGAACAGGTCCGCTCCGGGCGCGTCGATCAGCCGCACGCCGCCGCGGACGAGCTGCAGCGGGCCGGGGTTCGGGAAGCGGCCGCTCTGGGAGGGGGCGACGTTGACGACGACGCGGACGCCCGACTCGACGAGCTCCTCGGCCGAGACCCGGTCGAGGTCGGTGTGATCGATGATCGCGACGTCCTCCGGCGTCAAGCGGGGCGTCAGCTCCTTCGTCCGCCGCCCGAGCCGCGCGACCCCGCTGTGCTCGACGAGGCTCATGCCGCTCTCACTGGAGCGCGGAGAGGAACTCGCGGCCGCCGAGCATCCGCTCGAGCTCGTCCCGGCGCTGGGCGTCGTCGAGGGTCTCGATCCGCGTGTGTGTGGGGTCGCCCGGCACCTTCTCGACGCGGAAGTGGCGCTCGGCGACGCTCGCGATCTGCGGAAGGTGCGTGATCGTGATCACCTGCGCCCGCCCGGCGAGCCGCTGCAGCGTCTCCGCGACTGCATGCGCCGTCGTCCCGCCGACCCCGGCGTCGATCTCGTCGAACACCATCGTCTCGCCGCCCGCGACCGCGGCGATCGCGAGTGCCACCCGCGAGAGCTCGCCACCGGAGGCGGTCTCGGCGACCGGGCCGAATGGGAGCCCCGCGTTCGGGCGGATCAGGAAGACCGCCTCGTCGTGGCCGCTCGCGCCGGGATCGCGCTCGCGCAGCTCGAGGTGGAACTCGCCCTCGCCCATCCCGACGCCGCGCAGCTCTTCCGCGACGGCGGCGGCGAAGCCTTCGGCCGCCTGCGTCCTGCCCTCGTGCAGCTCGCCCGCCAGCCGGTCGACCTCCGCCTGCGCGGCCGCGAGCGCCTCGGCTGCCGCCGCTGCGGGATCGAGCCCGCCCGCGAGCGCGTCCAGCTCGGCCCGCGCCGCGCTCGCGCGCTCGAGCAGCTCCTCGTAGGTCTGGGCCCGGAAGCGGCGCTTCGCGTCGGCGATCCGCTCCAGCTCCTCCTCGACCTGCTCGACCCGCCCGGGGTCGGCCTCGAGCGACGCCAGGAACGCGTGCAGGTCGGAGCCCAGCTCGTGCAGCCGGACGGCGACGTCGCGGAGCTCCCGCGCCGCGGCCTCGAGCTCGGGCGCGAGCCGTTCGAGCGGAGCGAGCGAGCGCTCGGCGGCGCCCGCGAGCGTCGCGGCGCCCTCGCCCTCCTCCGGGGAGATCGCGTCGGCGGCCCGGGCTGCGCCCTCGGCGAGCTCGGTCACGTGCCGGAGCCGCTCCCGCTCGACGCGCAGGCTCTCCTCGGCGCCCGGCTCGAGCCCTTCGGCCGCCTCGACGAGCGCCGCGAGCTCCGCGAGCCGCGCCTCCTCGGCGGCGGCGTCCCGGGTCAGCTCGTCGTGGCGCCTCCGGGCGGCGCCGAGCTCCCGCCAGGCGGCCCGGAGCGCCCGGCGGCGGCGACCCTGCTCCTCGCCCGCGTAGGCGTCGAGGACGTCGAGCTGGTACGAGGGCCGCGCGAGGCGGCGCTGCTCGAACTGGCCCGACATCGCAAGCAGCCGCTCCGTGGCGGCCGCGAGATCCTCTCGCGCCACCGCCCGCCCCCACGCGTACGCGCGCGTCCGGCCGTCGGCGAACACCCGCCGCGCCAGCACGAGCCCGGGCTCGTCCTCGGGCGCGAGCTCCGCGAGCGCTGCGAGCTCCTCGTCGTCGAGGAACCCCTCCGGTAGGTCGAACTCCGCCTCCACGTACGCCTCCGTGCCGACCGCGCCGACGAGCCCCGCGTCGCCCTTGTTCCCGAGCAGGAGGCCGAGCGCCTGCGCGAGGATGGTCTTGCCGGCGCCGGTCTCGCCCGTGATCGCGTTCAGGCCGGCAGCGGGCACGAGCTCCGCTTCGCGGATCAGGACGAGGTTCTCGATGCGGAGGCTACGAAGCAAAGGTTCTGCTGTAGCGGCTGAAGAAGGTGACCTCGGGAAGCGTGGCGAGCAGCGAGCGCGCTTCGCCGATCCGCGCGACCACGCGGCCGCCGGGCGGGATCTCCGCGACCCTGTGACCGTCGACGAGGACGGCAGCGGCGACGTCCGGCGTCCGGTTCCAGACGATCACGTCGCGGCCGCGGGGGACGACGAGCGGCCGGGCGTTCAGGGAGTGCGGCGCGACGAACGCGACCGCCATCGCGTCGAGGCCCCAGACGAGCACGGGGCCGCCGTTCGAGAAGTTGTAGCCCGTCGAGCCGGATGGGGTCGCGCAGACGATCCCGTCGCAGCCGATCCGGCCGAGCGGCTCGTCCCCGACCGCCCACTCGAGCTGGATCATCCGGCCGACGAGGGCACTCGTGACCACGAGGTCGTTGACCGCCACGAGCCGCTCGCCCGCGACCTCGACGTCGAGGGTCGGCAGCTCCACGACCGTGTGCTCGCCCTCGAACGCGCGCGCGAGGCCGTGCTCGAGCTCCTTGGCCGGGATCGAGGAGAGGAAGCCGACGCGGCCGAAGTTGACCCCGAGCACGGGCACGCCCGTCCCCAGGAACCGCGTCAGCGCGCGCAGCATCGTCCCGTCGCCGCCGAGCACGACGGCGAGGTCGGCCGTCGCGCCCGTCCGCCTGCGCGACCTCGTGCTTCGCGGCCTCGACCTCGTCCAGCAGGAGCGAGACCCCGTGGTCGCGGGCGACGGACGAGAGCCGCGCCAGCGCCGGGCCGATCGCCTCGGCCTTGCCGTGGGTGAAGACGGCGACGCACTCGATCCTGCGCGGCGCGGGCTCAGCCGGCAACTGCTGCCTCGATCCGGTCGTCGATGTCATCCAGCGCTACGGCCTCCTCGCGGTGGATCAGGTGCACGATGAACTCGCGGTTCCCCTTCGGGCCCGGCAGCCCGGAGTCTACGACCCCGACCGCCTGTCCCTCCCAGCCCGAGGGCCGCGGCGGTGACGTCGCGGAGGACCCGCCGGTGCACCTCGGGGTCGCGGACGACGCCGCCGTTCGGCACGTCGGCCTTCCCGGCCTCGAATTGCGGCTTCACGAGCACGAGGGCGTCCCAGCCGGGCTCGAGCAGCCGCAGCACGGGCGGAACGGCGATCCGGACGCTGATGAAGGAGACGTCGCAGACGAGCAGGTCGGCCGGGAACGGCAGCTCGGTGAGCGCGCGGGCGTTCGTCCGCTCGAGCACGGTCACGCGCGGGTCGTTCCGGAGCTTCGGGTGGAGCTGCCCGTAGCCGACGTCGATCGCGGCGACGCGCGCCGCCCCGTTCTGGAGGAGGCAGTCGGTGAAGCCGCCCGTCGAGGCGCCGAGGTCGACGGCGGAGCGTCCCTCGATCCCGATGTCGACGAGCTCGAGCGCGTGGGCGAGCTTCTCGCCTCCGCGGGAGACGAACCGGGGCGGCCGCTCGACCTCGAGCTCCGCGTGCTCGTCGACCTGATGCCCAGGCTTGTCGTGGCCCCGGACGAGCCCCGCGATCACGAGCGCCTGCGCCTGGGCCCGGCTCTCGGCGAGCCCGCGCTCCACGAGCAGGACGTCCAGGCGCTTCTTCATCCCCGGGAGCGTAGACGCCGCCCGTGTTACACCATTGCTGTGGAACTGCGTGGAGATCGCGTCGTCCTCCGCCCGCTCGAGGAGGCGGACGTCGCTCGGATCGTCGAGATCGGGGCGGAGCCGTCGGTTCGCCGCTGGTGGAGCGACGTCACGGCCGAGGAGACACTGGCGAAGGTGGAGGGCCGGGACGAGGCGACCCCGTTCGCGATCGTCGTCGACGGCGAGCTCGCCGGTCTGATCGAGTATCACGAGGAAACCGCGCCGGAGTTCCGGAGCGCCGGGATCGACCTCTTCGTCGCCGAGGCGTTCCAGGGCCGCGGCCTCGGCGTTGATGCCGTCCGCACGCTCGCCCGGCACCTGATCGACGATCGCGGCCACCACGTGCTCACGATCGACCCGGCGGCGGACAACGAGCCGGCGATCCGCTGCTACGAGAAGGTCGGGTTCCGCCGCGTCGGGATCCTGCGCGAGTACTGGACAGACCTGGACGGCGTCCGCCACGACGGGCTCCTCCTCGATCTGCTCGCGCGGGAGCTCAGGTAGTGCGGGCCGCGAGGCCGACGACGATCTCCGCGAGCACGGAGGTATCCGCGGGGACGGCGTCGAGCCGCGCTCGCGCCCGTGCCGCGGCCTCGTCGGCGAGCGCCCTCGCTCCCTCGACGCCGTGGTCGAGCACGTAGCCGTCGCCGTCGAGGACGTCGTCGACGATCTGGAAGAGCAGCCCCAGCTCGTCCCCGAAGGCGCGCCAGGGCTCCTGCTCGCGCGCCGGGACCTCGGCGACGGCGAGCGCCAGCCCGACGCTCGCGGAGAAGAGCGCGCCCGTCTTCAGCCGGTGCAGGGCGGCGAGATCCGTCGTCGCGCCGGAGATGTCGAGGTACTGGCCGCCGATCATCGCCAGCGTCGCCTGCGCGAGCTCGCGGCCGACCGTGCTCGCGGGATACGTGAGCGCCAGCCGAAACGCCTCGGCGAGCAGCGCGTCGCCGGCGAGGAGCGCCACGCCCTCTCCATAGGCGATGTGCGCGCTCGGCCGGCCGCGTCGCTCGTCGTCGTCGTCGAGCGCGGGCAGGTCGTCGTGGACGAGCGAGAAGGTGTGGACGAGCTCGAGCGCGACGGCGGCTGCGAGGGCCTCCCCGGGCTCGCTCCCCACCGCCTCGGCGACCGCGAGGCAGAGCACGGGCCGAACCCGCTTGCCCCCGGCCTCGAGCGGATAGCGAACGGCCTCTTGGAGCTCACCGAGCTCCGGTGCGAGGTCGAGCGCGCCGAGCGCCTCCTCGACGAGACCGCGCAGCTCGTCGGGCGAGTGCGCCATCAGGTCGTCGGGGGCGCGTCCGCACGGGCGCGCGCCTTGGCGAGCTCGGTCTCGACCTCCTTCGCGAGCTCGGCGAGCTCGGCGAGCACGTCGACCGCGTTCTCCGCGTTCTCGGCCGCGGCGAGCCGCTCCAGCTCCTCGCGCGTCGCCTTCAGCCGCTCCAGCAGCTCCTCGGCCTTGCCGAGCGCCTCTTCGGTCTCCTCTCCGCTCACTGTCCCTCCTCGCTGTCTCTCGCCACACGCGCCAGGATCCCGTTCACGAGCCTGGCAGCCTCCTCCGAGGCGTACCGCTTCGCGAGCACGACGGCCTCGTTGATCGCCACCTCCCGCGGCACCGACGACGTCTCCAGCTCGTGCACGCCGATCCGCAGGATGTTCCGCTCGACCATACCGAGCCGGTCCGCCGTCCAGCCCTCGGCAGCTGCCGTGATCCGGGTGTCGAGCGCCTCGGCCTTCGCCGAGACGTCGTCCGCCAGCCCGCGCGCGAAGTCGTCCGGCGTCCCCTCGTAGAGCGCCGCGAGCGGCTGGCCGGTCAGATCCCACTGGTAGAGCAGGAAGAGGGCGGTGCGGCGCGCCTGGCGCCTGCCGACGGCGGCGCTCACGCGTCGAGCTCCTCGATCTGGACGTCGATGGCTCCGACGTCGAGCCCTGCAGAGTTGCTCAGCGCCTCGGCGACGCTCTCCTGGACGCGAGCGGCCAGATCGGGCAGCACAGCGCCGAAGCGGGCGGTCAGCTCGAGCTCGACCCGCACCCGACCGCCGGAGACGACGACGTCGACACCGCGCTTGGGGCGCCGGACCCGGGCGCCGGCGACGAGCTCCGCCGCCGTGACGACGAGTGCGGCGAGCGCGTCGCCTTCGATCCGGATCGCGCCGCCGGCACCCCGGATCGTGTGCCCCTGCTGGGTCATGCCGGGGCCAGCGACGGCAGCTCGGCCTCGGACTCGGCCAGGAAGCTCGTCGAGTACTCGCCGCTCGCGAAGGGGCCGGAGCGGAGGATGTCGAGCGCGAGCCCCCGGGTCGTCGGGATCCCCTCCAGCTCGAGCTCCTCCAGCGTCCTGATCGCCCGCGCGATCGCGCTGTCGCGATCCTCCGCCCAGACCACCAGCTTGGCGATCAGCGAGTCGTAGTAGGGCGAGATCGTCGAGCCCTCCTCGAGGAAGGTGTCGACCCGGACGCCCGGCCCGAGCGGCGCTCGAAAGCGGGTGATCTTGCCGGGAGCAGGCCTGAAGTCGTGCGAGGGATCCTCCGCGTTCAGCCGGATCTCGATCGCGTGCCCGCGCCTTGGGGCCCGGCCGGTGAGGGACAGGGGCTCGCCGGCGGCGACGCGGAGCTGCTCGCGGACGACGTCGATCCCGGTCACGAGCTCGCTGACCGGGTGCTCGACCTGGAGCCGCGCGTTCAGCTCGATGAAATGGAAGTCGCCCTCGGGGCCGAGCAGGAACTCGAACGTGCCGGCGTTCTCGTAGCCGATCGCCCGGCAGGCGCGCTCGGCCGCATCCTCCATCTCCTCGCGGCGCTTCGGGTCGAGCGCGGGCGAGGGCGACTCCTCGATCAGCTTCTGGTGGCGCCGCTGGACCGAGCACTCGCGCTCGCCGAGGGTGAGGACGCCGCCCTGACTGTCGCAGAGCACCTGGATCTCGACGTGGCGCGCCGGGGAGATCGCCTTCTCGACGTAGAGCGAGCCGTCGTTGAACGCCGCCTCGGCCTCGACGCGGGCGGTCGAATAGGCGGCCTCCAGCTCCTCCGCGGCGTGGACGAGCCGCATCCCCTTGCCGCCCCCGCCCGCTGTCGCCTTCAGGAGGACCGGGAAGCCGAGCTCGGCAGCGGCGGCCTTCGCCTCGGCGAGCGTCGCGGCACCCTCGGTCCCCGGGACGAGCGGGACGCCGGCCGCGCGCATCTCCTCCTTCGCGCGGGCCTTGTCGCCCATCCGCTCCATCACGTCGGCGGTGGGGCCGACGAAGACGAGCTCGTTGTCCGCGCACGCCCGGACGAAGTCGGGGTTCTCGGAGAGAAAGCCGTAGCCGGGATGGATCGCCTCGCAGCCGGTCGTCTCGGCGGCCGCGATCACGGCGGGGATGCTCAGGTAGCTCAGGTTCGCGGCCGGCGGGCCGATCTTGACCGCCCGGTCGGCGAGCCTGACGTGGAGCGACTCCTCGTCCGCGGTCGAGTAGACCGCGACCGCCTCGGCCCCGAGCTCGTGGATCGCCCGGATCACGCGCACGGCGATCTCGCCGCGGTTCGCCACGAGGACGCGGGAGAACATCAGAACGCCGGCGGCGGGGCGATCGGCTCGAGCTCGAAGAGGAGCTGGCCGAACTCGACCGGCTGGCCGTTCTCGACGTGGATCGCGGTGATCCGGCCGGGGTTCTCGGCCTTGAACTCGTTGAACAGCTTCATCGCCTCGAGCAGGCACAGCGTCTGGCCCGGGGCGACGACGTCGCCCACCTCGACGAACGAGGGCGCGCCCGGCTCGGGAGCGCGGTAGAAGACGCCGACCATCGGCGACTCGATCCGCGACGCGGACACGGCCGGCGCCGAGACCACGGGCGGCTCCCCGGGGTCGTAGTCGGCGAGCGGCGCGGCGAGCTGGACGGTCGACGGCTCGCCGGCGCGGCGGACGGACACGCGCATCCCGTCGTCCTCGATCTCGACCTCCGCGACGCCGCTCTCCTGGACGATCCGGACGATCTCGCGAATCCGCTCGGCCCGCGTCTCCTCGACACCGCCGCCCAGGTTGTCGTCGCGGGTGTGACGCGAGCGGATCGAGTGGAGCAGGCTCTCGGCCTCCTCGCCGAAGAGCGCGATCAGGACGAGCTCCTCCTCGCTCGCGGCGAGCCCTGCGGCCTCGGCGCGGACGTCCTCGGCGGTCGGGGGGTCGTCCTCGAGCGGGGCGCCATCGGAGAGCAGCGTGACCGCCCGCGCGACGGTGGCGTCGATCGGGCTCGGCGTGGCCCCGTAGCCGCCCTGGACGAGGGCGCGGAACTCGTCCACGACCGTCCCGTAGCGACGCGCGGCGAGGACGTGGATCAGGGCCTGGGAGGCGAGGATCTGGCCGATCGGCGCCGCGAGCGGGGGCCAGCCGGCCTCCGCCCGGATCTTGGCGAGCTCGTCGAGCACCTCGAGCAGCCGGTCGCCGGCGGCGTGGGCGCGCAGCTGCTGGTCGAGCGCCGCGACGAGCCCGGCCGGAAGGTCGTACTCGGCGGCCCGCACCGCGAGCCGGGGCGCGAGCGGCGCGATCGGCTCGTCGCCGATGTGCTCGTCGACGAGGTCGGAGGCGTCCCAGAGCTTGTCCACGTCGACGCCCGTGTCCATCCCCATCCCCGCGAGCGCCGAGGCGAGCGACTCGCCGGAGACCCGGTAGAGCGAGAGCGCGACGGGATAGACGGCGCACGCGATCAGGTCGGAGCCCGCCCGGGCCGCCTCGAGCGCGTCCGCGAGGCCGGTGCCCGCGGCGCCCTGGCTGTAGAAGCCGACCGGCAGCCCCGAGGCCTCGCGGATCCGGCCGACGAGCTCGCCTGCCTGGTGCGGCTCGAGCCCGCCCGTCGGGTCGTGGATCAGGGCGCGCGAGGCGCCGAGGTCGCGCAGCCGCTTGGCCTGCTCGACGAGGGTGTCCATGACGTCGGCCTGGCCGGGGCTGTAGACGAGCCCCGCGTGGAACTCCTTGCCGGCACCGACGATCGCCTCGCCGGCCTCGCGCAGGTTGGAGACGTCGTTGAGGGGGTCGTGGAGCCGGAAGACGTCGATCCCGTTCTCGGCCGCCGAGGCGACGAAGCGGCGGACGAAGTCCGCGCCGACGGGCCGGGTGCCGACGAGGAAGCGGCCGCGCAGCGCGAGCCCGAGCGGCGTCGACGTGCGCGCCTTCAGCGCCCGGATCCGCTCCCAGGGGCTCTCGAGGCCGCGCCGGACCGCGTGGTCGAAGACGCCCCCGCCGGAGACCTCGAGGCAGCCGAAGCCGGCGGTGTCGAGGATCGCGGCGAGCTCGAGCAGGTCGGCCGTGGGCATCCGGCCGGCGAGCGGCTCCTGCGAGAGCAGGCGGATGGTCGTATCGACGAGGCGCGTCACGCGGGGGAGCCTACCGAGTGCGCGGGCGAGGGAGCTTGTGTTTCAGAAACACAAAGTCCGGCGTCACGCGCGGGAGATGTACCGGGCTTCCTTGGGGTCGACCTTGATCCGGTCGCCGACGTTGACGAAGAGGGGCACCTGGACGACCGCGCCGGTCTCGAGCGTCGCCGCCTTCGTCACGTTCGAGACGGTGTCGCCCTTGACCCCGGGCTCGGTGTCGGTGACCGCGAGCTCGATCGAGGCGGGCAGCTGGACGCCGCTCGGCTTGCCGCCCACGAAGAGGAGCTGCATCGAGCTAGAGGGCTGCATGTACGGGAGCTCGGCCTCCAGCGAGGCATGCGGGAGCGAGAGCTGCTCGTAGGTGTCCTCGTCCATGAAGACGACCTCGTCGCCCGAGTCGTAGAGGTACTGCATGTTCTTGACCTCGGTGAAGATCCGCGGGAACTTCTCGCCGGCCCGGAAGGTCTTGTCGACGACGGAGCCCGAGTCGATCGACTTCAGCTTGGTGCGGACGAAGGCGCCGCCCTTGCCGGGCTTCACGTGCTGGAACTCGACGACGCGCCACACCGAGCCGTCGATGTCGATGTGCATCCCGTTCTTGAACTCGTTGGTGGAGACGACGTCGGCCATCGGAGCGGGCCAGCTTAGCTGACCGTGACGAGCTCTTTGCCCGCCCGGGTCAGCCGCTCGCAGCCGTCGTCGGTGATCAGGACCATGTCCTCGATCCGGACGCCTGCCCGCCCCGCGAGGTAGATCCCGGGCTCGTTGCTGAGCACGTTTCCGACCTCGAGCGTGTCGGTCGACTCCGGGCGGGCCGTCGGCGCCTCGTGCACCTCGAGCCCGATCCCGTGCCCGAGCCCGTGCCCGAACTCCTCGCCCCACCCGGCCGCCGCGATCACGTCGCGGGCCGCCGCGTCGGCCTCCCGGCCGCTGACGCCGGGGCCGTAGGCGGCGAGCGCCGCGAGCTGCGCCTCGAGACAGACCTCGTAGGCACGGGCGAGCTCGTCGGGCAGCTCGCCGGTCGCGAAGGTGCGGGTGCAGTCGGAGGCGTAGCCGTCGACCCGGCAGCCGGTGTCCACGATCACGAGCGTGTTGGGCTCGATCGCGACGTCCCGGTTGTCCGAGTGCGGACTGGCGCCGTTCTCGCCGGCCGCGACCATCGTGTCGAAGGAGAGCTCCGAGGCCCCGTGCTCGTGGAAGAGCTCGCGAACGCGCCACGCCAGCTCCACCTCGGTCCGGCCGGTGAACTTCTCCTCGGCAAGGGCGCCGAAGACGCGATCGGAGATCGCGGCGGCCTCTCGCATCGTTTCGAGCTCTCCCGGCTCCTTGATCGCGCGGAGCCGCTCCACGAGACCCCCCGACGGCTGGATCTCCACCCCGCCCTGCCGGAGCGTCTCGGAGGCCGCGAGCGTGAGCACGTGCGGCTCCACCTGGATCGTCCGGCCTGCAAGCCTCGTTGCGAGGTCGCCGAGCACGGCCCGTGCGGTCTGCTCGAAGGTGACGCCCTCGATCGTCCGCGCCTTCTTCGCGTAGCGGAAGTCGGTGAAGAGGGTCGTCTGCCCGTCCGGCTCCACGAGCAGTGCGGCGTTCGAGCTCGAGAGCCCGGTCAGGTAGCGGACGTTGACGAGGCTCGTGACGAGCAGTGGCTCGTCGAGCAGGGCGGCGAGGCGTTCGAGCCTGCTCATGCCGTCTGCTCCACGAGGTAGGCCAGGGCCTCGCGGTACCCGTCCGGCCCCTTCCCGTAGATCGACTTGGCGGCGAGCTCCTCGATCACGGAGTGGCGGCGCCACTCCTCGCGCTCCTTGATGTTCGAGAGGTGCACCTCGACGACGGGGACGGTGAGGACGTCGACGGCGTCGCGGATCGCGTAGCTGTAGTGCGACCAGGCGCCGGGGTTCACGATCACCCCGTCGGCCCAGTCGGCGGCGTCGTGACACCACTCGACGTAGGCGCCCTCGTGATTGGTCTGGCGGCAGCGGGTGGTCAGCTCGAGCTCCCTCGACCAGGCGTAGATCCGGCTCTCCAGCTCGGCCAGGGTCACGGTCCCGTAGACGGCCGGGTCGCGGCGGCCGAGCGTGTCGAGGTTGACCCCGTTGAGGACGGCGATCCGCATTCGCCGTCGACTCTAACCGGCGATGAGGGAGTCGAGCGCCGCTCGGACGTCGGCCTCGGGGAGCTCGACGCCGATCCGGGGGCTGCCCGGCGCCTCCAGCAGGACGAGCTTCGGGACACCGTTCTCGGTCTTCTTGTCGCGGGCGATCGCCGCCCAGGCGCGCTCCCGGTCGACCCGCACCTTCTCCGGGCGGAGCTCCTCCTCGACCACGGTGGTGTCGAGCCCGGAGAGCCGGAGCGCCGCGAGCAAACCGAGCGAGACAGCACGCCCGTGCGGGAGCCCGAAGTCGGCCGCGGCCTCGAGCGCGTGCGCGAAGGTGTGCCCGAGGTTGAGCTGGTTCCGGATCCCGCGGTCGTGGGGGTCGCGGATGCAGACGGCCGACTTGAAGGCGGCGCAGGAGCGAATCGCCTGCGGGAGCGGCTGCTCCCAGAGCTTCTCGCCGAGCAGGAGCCCGGTCTTGACGAGCTCGGCGCGGCCGTTCGCGAGCTCCTCCTCGGGCAGGGTCGCGAGCAGCGCGGGGTCGATCACCGTCCGCGCGGGCCAGTGGAACGCGCCCACGAGGTTCTTCCCGGCCGGGAGGTCGATCGCGGTCTTGCCGCCGATCGCGGCGTCGACCTGGCCGACGAGCGTCGTCGGCACCGCGACCCAGTCGATCCCGCGCAGGTAGGTGGCGGCCGCGAACCCGGCCGCGTCCGTGGTGGCGCCGCCGCCGAGCGCGACGAGGGTTCCTCTCCGGTCGAGCCGAAGCTCGCGCCAGAGCCGGTCGACGACCGCGATCGTCTTCGCTTCCTCCCCGGGCGGCAGCTCGTGCAGCGCGCGGACCCGCCCACCGAGGGCGAGCTGGGCGTCCATCCCGTGGATCCCGCCGACCCGGGCGTCCGCCGCGATCTCGACCGGGCCGTCGCCGGGGACGAGCTCGCCGAGCCGCTCGAGCGCGCCACTCTCGACGTGAACCGCGCCCGCAGCGAGGACGGCGCCGAGCGCGCCCTCCGCGACGGCGTCGGCGACCTCCGCGTAGATCGGCTCGCGCTCGGCATAGAGCCGCCGGAAGCGGTCCTCGTCCTGCGCGAGCGGCCGGTCGCTCGCCCGCACGCGGGCCCAGGCGTCGTCGACCTCGACGTGGAGGAGGACGGTGAAGGCGCGCTCGCCGAGCGCACGCCGGATCTCGGGGCTCGTGACCGCGCCGCCGCCGAGGGCGAGCACTGCCTGCTCCTCCCGGGCGAGCAGCTCGACGGTCAGCCGGGTCTCGAGCCGCCGGAACTCCGCCTCGCCGTGCTCCGCGAAGAGCTCGGCGATCCTGGAGCCGGTCTGCTGCTCGAGCTCGTGGTCGACGTCGACGAACGGGAAGCCGTACCGCTCCTCCAGCTCCCGCCCGACGGTGGACTTCCGCGCGCCCATGAAGCCGACGAGCGCGACGTGGCGGCCTAGGGCGTTCGCGGCCACTGGATGCGCTCGAGGTAGGCGCGATGCGCGCCCACGAGATCGTCGATCGCGTCGCCGCCGAACTTCTCCAGAGCAGCGCGCGCGAGCTCCCAGGCGACGGCCGCCTCGGCGACGACGGCGAGCGCCTCGACGGCGTGGACGTCGCTCCGCTCGACGAGGGCCTGGGCCGCCTCGCCCGTCGAGAGGTCGACGGAGTCGAGCGGCTTCATCAGCGTCGGCAGCGGCTTCATCGCAGCGCGGACGATCAGCTCCTCCCCGTTCGTGATCCCGGCCTCGAGCCCGCCGGCCCGGTTGGAACGGCGCTTCAGGCCGGGCTCGATCTCGTCGTGCGCCTCGACCCCGCGCCTGCGCGCGAGCGCGAACCCGTCCCCGATCTCCACGCCCTTGACCGCCTGGATCCCCATCAGGTTCCCTGCGATCCGCCCGTCGAGCCGGTCCTCGCGGCTCGCGTAGGAGCCGAGCCCCGGAGGCAGCCCGGTCGCCCGCACCTCGACGATCCCGCCGAGTGTGTCGCGATCCTGCTTGGCCCGGTCCGTGATCTCCCGCTGCGCTTCCTCCCCGGTCTCGCCGCCGACCTCGAGCGTGTGGCCCGTGACGGCGACCCCGATCCGGGCGAGCAGCGCCTTGGCAACCGACCCGGCCGCGACGAAGACGGCGGTGTGGCGCGCGCTCGCACGCTCGAGCGAGTTGCGGACGTCGTCGTGGCCGTACTTGAGCACGCCCGGAAGGTCGGCGTGGCCGGGCCGGGGCAGCGTCACCGGCTTCGTCCCCTTCCCCTCCGGCTCGCCCTCGGGGGGCCACGGATTCATGCCCCACGTCCAGTTCTTGTGGTCGCGGTTCCGGACGACGAGCGCCAGCGGCGTCCCGAGCGTGCGGCCGTGGCGGAGACCCGCGAGCACCTCGACCACGTCCTGCTCGAGCTGCTGGCGCGGACTGCGGCCGTAGCCCTGCTGGCGGCGGTGGAGGTCGGCGTCGATCGCGGCGCGGTCGAGCTCGAGTCCCGCGGGCAGGCCGGTCACGATCGCCACGAGCGCCGGCCCGTGCGACTCCCCCGCCGTTGTCAGCCCGAGCGTCACCTGCGCCAATCTACTGCCGCACGCATCACCTCGACCGGAGCCTCGATCCCCGTCCAGCGCGTGAACGACGCCGCGCCCTGCCGGACGAGCACCTCGAGCCCGTCCACGAGCTCGCAGCCAGCTTCCCGCGCGGCGCCCGCGAGCGCCGTCGGGCGGCCGTCGGCGTTGTAGGCGAGGTCGATCACGCACTGCCCGCCCCGGGGCTCGAAGAGGAGCGCGTCCTTCACCGGCGTTGCGTGGACGACGAGATCGGCGCCGTCCGTCACCGGTGGCCACTCTCCACGCCGCGAGAACACGGCGACCTCGGCCCCGCGCGCCTCGAGCGCGGCGATCCACGCCACCGCCGCCCCACCGGCGCCGACGACCGCTGCAGTGCGGACTTTGTGTTCCAGGAACACAAGCGCCTCGGTGTCCGTGCTCGAGCCGACGAGCCGGCCGTCGCGGACGACCAGGGTGTTGACCGACTCGACGCCGTCCTCGACCTCGTCGCAGAGCGCAACGACGGCGAGCTTGTGCGGGATCGTCACGTTGGCGCCGGCGAAGCCCAGGGCAACGAGCCCGCGAATGGCTTGTTCGAGCCGCTCCGCGGGGATGTGGAGCGGGACGTACGCGTACGGGAGCGCGAGCGCCGCGAAGGCCGCGTTCTGCATCCGCGGCGAGAGCGAGGCCGCCACCGGGTCACCCAGGATCCCGACGAGCCGGGTCGAGCCGGAGATCGTCATGAGGTGACTTTGTGTTCCTGG
The DNA here is from genome assembly GCA_963846665.1 of uncultured Gaiellaceae bacterium. Taxonomy (GTDB): domain Bacteria; phylum Actinomycetota; class Thermoleophilia; order Gaiellales; family Gaiellaceae; genus Gaiellasilicea. Next base: position 588,164 of record CAWJWW010000002.1, on the reverse strand, counting down.
AACACAAAGTCCTCCCTAGTTGCAGCCGAAGCCGTACTCGCAGGCCTTCGCGTAGAACTCCGACTCGCTCGCGGTGAAGAAGTGATGGATCCGGTCGGGCTTGCGGACGAAGAAGAGGTAGTCGACCTTGGCCGGGTGGGCCGCGGCCTGCATCGCGGCGAGCCCGGGGCTCGCGATCGGGGTGGGCGGCAAGCCCGTCCGATTCCGCGTGTTGTAGGGGTTGTCGCTCTCGAGTTGCGAGACCTTGAGCGGCTCCGTGCCGGGGACGTCGAGCCCGTAGCGGATCGTCGCGTCGATCCCGAGCGGCATCCCGGCCTTGAGCCGGTTGTAGATCACGGCGGCGACCTTCGGGCGCTCGTCGGGGGCGATCGTCTCCTTCTCGACCATCGAGGCGATGATCAGGACGTCGTACGCCGTCAGGTTCTTCGTCTTCGCGTAGGCGAGGTCGAGCAGGGCGAAGTTCTTCTCGAAGAACGCGATCTGGCTGGCCACGAACTCCTTCGCGGTCGTCCGGGCGGTGAAGTCGTACGTCGCCGGGAAGAGGAAGCCCTCGATCCCGTTCGCCTGCTTGCGGAACGCGGGCGGAACCTTCGCGGCCTTCGTCTCCTTCGCGTAGGCGTCGCCGGTCAGCTTCGGCTTGATCTTCCGCTTCGTCAGGGCGATCTTCCGCACCGCCGCCACGCGGGCGACCATCTCCTTGCGGGTGAACCCCTCCGGGAAGACGATCTTCAGCGACGGCGCCCGGACGACGACGGTCGGAGTCGGCGCGGGCTCGCTGCCGCCGCCCGAGCCGAGCGCAGCGAGCCCGAGCCAGAGCGCGAGGCCGAGGAAGCCGAACAGGAGCAACGCCGCGAGCGCACGCCGGAGGATCAGCGCGCGCCGGGAGGGGCGACGACGCACCGGCGGGCCGCCGGGGCGCGGCGGGATCACGCCCGTGCGCTCGACCATGCCAGATACGTCTCGAGGAGATGTGCCGCCGCCCGCGCGTCCTCGGGGGCTCGGCCGCCGTCGCGGGCGGCAAGGGTGGTGGTGAACCGCTCGTCGAACCGCTCGACGGGGATGTCGACCGCCGCCTCGAGCTGCGTGACGAAGCGAGCGGTCTCCTCCGCCTGGGCGCCCGCGTCGCCGCGGAGGGTGAGCGGGAGCCCGACGACGATCCGCTCCGGGGCCTCGGCCGCAACGAGCCGGACGAGCTCGGCGAGCCCGGCCTTCCCGGCGGCGCGCTCGACCACGGTCACGGGCCGGGCGAGAGTGCCCGTCGCGTCGGAGACCGCGACGCCGGTCCGCGCGGAGCCGTAGTCCAGCGCCATCACCTTCACGCGGCCCCTTCATGTGGACAGCGCCTCCAGGATCAGTCGCTCCGCGGTCGCGAGCGCCTCGGGCAGCTTCTCGACGATCTTGCCGCCCGCCCGGGCCATCGTCGGCCGGCCGCCGCCGCCGCCGCCGATCACGGCCGCCGCCTCGCGGACGACGTTGCCCGCGTGGACGCCGCGACTCTCGAGCGACGCGTCGATGTTGACGACGAGCTGGGCGGTGCCGTTCTCCTGCGCGCCCACGATCACGGCCGCAGGCGCATGCTGCTGCTTGAGTCGGTCGGAGACGTCGAGCGGATCGCCGGCGGAGACCTCGACGACGAGCACCTCCACCCCGCCGGACGACGTCTGCCGAGTGATCGAGAACGTGTCCTCGGCGGCCGGCGCAGCCTTCGCGGTCTTGGCCGCCTTGCGCGCGTCCACGAGCTCCGCCCGGAGCGCCTCCGCCTCCGCCGCCCGGCCCCGCAGGAGGGCGTACGCCTCGCCCGAGGTCACGGCCTCGATGCGGCGCGCGCCGGAGCCGACCGAGCCCTCCGAGACGATCGCGAACGGGCCGATCTCGGCCGTCGAGCGGACGTGGATCCCGCCGCAGAGCTCGCGCGAGAACCCGTCCACGTCGACGACGCGCACGATCTCGCCGTACTTCTCGCCGAAGAGCATCTGGGCGCCGAGCGCACGGGCCTCGTCGATCGGGGTCTCGTAGATCCGGACGGGGAGGTTGCGGAAGACCTGCTCGTTGACGATCCGCTCCACCTCCTCGCGCTGCTCCGTCGTGAGCGCGGCGTCGTGGGTGAAGTCGAAGCGGAGCTTGTCGGGGCGCACCGCGGAGCCGGCCTGGCGGACGTGCTCGCCCAGCACCTGGCGGAGCGCCTCGTGGAGGAGGTGGGTGGCGGTGTGGTTCGCCGTCGTCGGGAACCGGGTCGACCAGGGGACGAGCGCGCGGACGCGATCGCCCGCGGCGAAACCCTCCCCCTCGAAGAGCAGCACCTGGTCGTCGCCGAGGCGATGGGCCTCGCGGAGCGTCGCGGTCGCGCCGGTCTCCTCGTGGACGAGCTCGCCCGCGTCGGTGACCTGGCCTCCGCCGGCCGCGTAGAAGGGCGACTCGCGCAGCTTCGCGAGGAAGAGCCCCTCGCCGGCGGGCTCGAGCGCGCCGATCTGGGTCAGCACGTCCGTCTTCTCGTAGCCGACGAACTCGCTTCGGAACCCGGCGGCAGCACCGAAGTCCGCCGCGCGCTGGCCGCTCGACTCGCCGCCTGCTCGGGAGATCTCGCGGTGTTGCACCATCTGCTGGCGGTAGCCGTCGACATCGACCGCCTGCCCGCGCTCCTCCGCGAGCTCGACCGTCAGCTCGATCGGGAAGCCGTGCGTCGCTGCGAGCCGGAAGGCGTCCTCGGCGCCGATCGACTCCTGGGCGGCGAGCGCCTCGAACTCCCGGAGGCCGCGGTCGAGCGTCTCGCGGAAGCGCTCCTCCTCCTGGCGGAAGACGCGCTCGATCGTCTCTGCGTGCTCGACGACCTCGGGATACCACGGCCCGACCTGCTCGACGACGAGCGCGGGCAGCCGGTAGACCGCATCGAGGCCGATCCGGCGGCCCTGGACGACGGCGCGGCGGATCAGCCGGCGGAGCACATAGCCGCGGCCCTCGTTCGACGGGGTGACGCCCTCCGCGATCAGGAACGTCGTGCCGCGGCCGTGGTCGGCGAGGACACGGTGCGCCTTCGAGGCCTGCGGCGAGGTGCCGTAGCCGACGCCGGACTCGCGCTCGATCCAGGCCATGATCAGCTGGAAGCCGTCGGTGTCGAAGAGCGTCTCGACCTCCTGGACGAGCATCGCCGCCCGCTCCAGGCCCATCCCCGTGTCGATGTTCTGCTTCGGGAGGGGCGTCAGCGTCCCGTCCGCGTGGAGGTCGTACTCCATGAAGACGAGATTCCAGAACTCGATGAAGCGGTCGCAGGTCTCGCAGTTCGGGCCGCAGCTCGCCTCGCCGCAGCCGTAGCTCTCGCCCCGGTCGTAGTGCAGCTCGGAGCAGGGCCCGCACGGGCCGGTCTCGCCCGCAGGACCCCAGAAGTTGTCCTTGCGCGGGAAGGCCACGATCCGCTCGCGCGGCAGCCCCTTGCGGAGCCACGCCTGGACGGCGACCTCGTCCTCCTCGAGCCCGAGCTCGGGGTCACCGGAGAACACGCTCGCCCACACCCGGTCGGGCTCGAGTCCCATCCGCTCGGTCACGAACTCCCAGGCGAGGTCGACGGCACCGTCCTTGAAGTAGTCGCCGAACGAGAAGTTGCCGAGCATCTCGAACATCGACGCATGCCGGGCGGTGAGGCCGACCTCGTCGAGATCGGTGTCCTTGCCGCCCGCGCGCAGCACCTTCTGCACCGTCGTGAAGCGGGGCGCCGGCGGCTGCTTCGCGCCGGAGAAGTACGGCTTCAGGGGCTGCATCCCGGCCGAGATGAAGAGCGTCGACGGATCCTCGGCGGGCGGGATCAGGGGGAACGAGGGAAAGCGCTTGTGGTCGCGCTCCTCGAAGAAGGACAGGAAGCCCTCACGGATCTCTGCGGTCGTACGCACCCTGGGATTGTAGGGGCGGGCCTGAGCCGGCTAGCCGGCGGCGCGCTCGCGCTCGAGCGCGTCGGTGCCGTCGATCGGCTCGCCGTAGACGTCCACGTCGGCGCCGATCTCCTCGCGGATCTTCTCGAGCGCGCGGCGGATCAGCCGGGAGACGTGCATCTGCGAGATCCCGACCTGCTGGGCGATCTGCGACTGCGTGAGGCCGTCGAAGAAGCGGAGGTGGAGGATCCGGCGCTCCCGCTCGTCGAGCGCGCGGAAGCCGGGCGCCAGGACGGCGCGATCCTCGGAGACGGAGTACTGGTGCTCCTCCGTCCCGAGCGACTCGAGCGGATCGAGCTCGCCGTCCTCGTCGGAGCCGCCTGCGGAGAGCGAGAGCGAGGTGTAGGCGCGGCCCGACTCGAGCGCCTCCAGGACCGCCTCCTCCTCGACGCCGGCTGCCTTGGCGAGCTCGGGGATCGTCGGGGAGCGGCCCTCCTGGACGGTCAGCTGCTCGATCAGCTTCGAGAGCTGGACGTTCAGCTCCTGGAGCCCGCGCGGGACGCGCACGGCCCAGCCCTTGTCCCGGAAGTGGCGCTTGATCTCACCGATGATGTTCGGCGTCGCGTACGTGGTCAGCTCGACCCCGCGCTCGAGATCGAAGCGGTCGATCGCCTTGATCAGGCCGATGCAGCCGATCTGGACGAGGTCCTCGAGCTGCTCGCCGCGGTAGCTGTAGCGGCGGGCGAGCGAGCGGACGAGCGAGAGGTACTGCTCGATCAGCTGCTCACGGGCGGCGAGGTCGCCGTGCTCGTGATAGCGGCGGAGCAGGATCTTGTCGGATTCGCGCGGCATCAGGCCGGCTCTCCCGCCGCAGCGAAGGCCTTGCGCAGCCCCACCCAGGCGCCGTCCGCGCGCTCGTCCACCGAGACCTCGTCGACGACGGTGTCGAGCAGGCGCCGGAGCCCGAGCGTTTCCCCCGCGTCGGCGCGGAGCTCCACCACCGAGTCGATGGTGAACGGGCCGACGTCGGCGTCGACCGTGCCCGGTCCGATCCGGAGGACGATCGTGATCTCCTGCTCGCTGTCCTCGTGCTCGAGGAGCGTCTCGAAGGCGAGCTGGAGGTCGTCGAGCACCTCGATCGTCAGCTCGTGCCGGGCGGCGACGCCGCCGACGACGAGCCCGGCCACCGCGCCGAATCCTCGCTCGCGCGGCAGGGCGATCTGGATCTCGTCCATCAGATCTCTCCGTCTCCGCCCGCGTGCCTCAGCTCGTCGCCGAGGTCGCGCTCGCGGCGCGCGGCAGCGTCCTTGCCGACCCGTACCGCGGCACCGAAATCGTGCTCGGCCTTGAAGGCGGAGGCGCCGTGTGCGAGCCCGGCGGCGAGCCCGGAGAGCTTCTGCACGGGCTTCGCGATCGCCATGCTGACGGCCCGGACGGCCGTGTCCGCGCTGTCTGCCATATCCACTGCGCTGTCCGTCACCCGATCCACCTTGTCCAGCTGCCCGTTGACCTTGTCGACACTGACTCCGACCTTGTTGATCACGGGCAGGAGCTCGCGCTCGGTTCCCCTGATCAACGAGGAAAGGCGGGCAAAGGTTCCGCCGAGCCGCCAGAACATGAACCCGAGGCCGAGCCCGACGGCGAGCAGGAACAGCGCGAGCGCGTAGCGGGCGAGGTCCCCGGCGCTGAGGGCTACGAGCGGCACGCCCATGATCCTAGTTACGTCTCCCGGACGGCACCACGACACCTGCGCCGACGACCGCGCCGTCGTCGTAGAGCGCGACGACCTGGCCCGGCGCGACTGCGGACGCCGGCCGCTCGAGCTCGAGCCGGAACCCGGCGTCGGTGCGGTACACGCGTGCCGGGAGCGCCGGAGAGCGGTACCGGAGCTTTGCCTCGGCCCGCTCGACCGGGAGGTGAAGGCGGCCCTCCACCTCGACCTCGCTCGAGAGGAGCGCGTCGCGCGGGCCGACGACGAGCGTGTTCGTGGCAGCGTCGGTCCGGAGCGCGTAGAGCGGCTCGGGTGCGGCCACGCCGATCCCGCGACGCTGGCCCGGCGTGTAGCGCCAGAAGCCCTCGTGGCGGCCGAGCTCGTTCCCGTCCTCGTCCAGGATCGGCCCGGGCGCGGGGACGGCGCCCTGGCGCTCGAGGAAGGCGCGGTAGTCGTCGCCGGCGAGGAAGCACGCCTCCTGGCTCTCGCGCCGCTCGGCGACCGCGAGGCCCGCCTTCGCCGCCTCCGCACGGGTGGCGGCCTTGTCCTGGGCACCGAGCGGGAACTCGACCCGCTCGAGCTCGGCCGGATCGATCGGCGCAAGCATGTACGACTGGTCCTTCTCGGGATCGTCGGCGCGGGCGAGCAGGCGGATCCCGTCCCGCTCGACGATCCGCGCGTAGTGACCCGTCCACAGCTTCGCGGCGCCGGCGCGGGCGGCGAATCCCAGGAGCTCGCCGAACCGGAAGCTCCCGTTGCAGCGGCCACAGGGGTTGGGCGTCTCCCCTCGTGCGTAGGCCGCGACGAACGGCGCCACGACGGCCTTCCGGAAGCCCTCCCGCAGGTCGAGCGTGACGTGGGGCAGCCCGAGCGCGTGGCACGTCTCCCGGGCCGCGATCACGGCGGCGGGAGAGCAGCAGGCGCGCTCGGTGTCGGGGCCTGCTGGGTCGAGCCAGAGCCGAAGCGTGACGCCGATCGCCTCGGGGCCGGCGCGGAGGAGCGCGACGGCACTGTCGACGCCGCCACTCATCGCGACCGCGATCCGGCCCGGGGACGCCGGAGCGGTGAACACCTGGGCAAGCGCGTTCGCGAGCGCGTCGGCGGCGAGCGTCTCGCCCGGCACGGCGGCGGCCTCGAGCAGCGTCAGCCCGTCGAGCGGCCGGGCGAGCCCGGGCGCGTCGGCGGAGACGATCCGGTCGCCGTCCACCGTCAGCCGGACGAGCGCGAACTCCTCCCCGCGCGCCGAGTCTCCGAGGATCTCCTGCATCGAATCAGCCTACCGAGGCCTACGCCACGACTCGGGCCGGCCATCCCTCGCGGCCGATCTGCGAGCCCGGGAGCGGAGCGACCCTTTAGGGGTCTTCGCGCGATCGGGATCCGCCCCTGCGGATCCCGATCTTGCGCCAACAAACGGGAGCGGAGCGACCCTTTAGGGGTCTTCCCAGCGCCCGATCTTGCGCAGCGGGGAGCGACGCTTTAGGGGCGCGCTGCGGATCCCACCAACTTGCGCCGAAAACAAACGCCCCACCCTGCCGATGTTCCTCGCGCCGATGCGAACCTGGCTTTACCAGGTGGGTGCCGTGCCGGACGTCGACGGGTGAGGTCTAGACCGGACCCAGGCTCCCTTTACGTGATCCTTGGTTCACGTTGGAACGCGAGGCCACGCACAGGGTCGAGCATCCGCAGTGTAGCCCGCCCGGGTGCGGCAGAGCCCTAGCGGGTGGCGAAGCGCCAGCGGATCTCCTGGGTCCCGGCGATCCCGAGCCGCTGCGCGAGCGTGTCGGTCAGCTCGAACTGCCGGCCCGCCTTGCCCATCCGGTTGTCGATCACCTCGGTCAGCACTTCGGTGCCGCCGTAGGAGAGGTAGATCTTGGCGCCGCAGGGGAGCACCGGATGGCTGACCCCGAGCGATCGGCCCGTGAGGATCGTGCGGCAGGTCGTCCGGGTCCCGGGCTCGGTGGCGCCGCGGGAGCCCGCGAGCGCGGTGTACCAGCCGCCGTCGAGGACGGGCACGGGCCTGGGGCCTGTCTCCAGGGCGGCGGCGTCCTTGCCGGTCGAAGCGAGGGCGAGCGCTCCGAGGCCGGCGACGAGGGCGACGGCGGCGAGCGCGACCACCCGCTGGAGCATGGTCACGCTCACCGGACGCTGCCGGCGAGCAGATCGCCGAACGACTCGCGGACGAGCGAGTCGAAGTCGGTCGGCAACAGCCCGTCCGGGGACGCGAAGTCACGCAGGTAGACGAGCAGGAACGAGCGCTCCTCGTCGCGGGCCGAGTCCTCCCCGGAGGTGTCGCGGACGAGCCGCTCGAGCTCCCAGACGTTCCAGGCGCGCGGCTCGGACGAGAGCGGCAGGGTCACGATCCGCTGAGGCTCCGGCTCGGGCTCGACGACCGGCTCGGGTTCAGGCTCGGGATCGGGATCGGGATCGGGCAGTGCACGGAGGACGACAGGCTCGGGCTCGGGCTCGGGCTCGGGCTCGGGCTCGGGCTCGGGCTCGGGCTCGGGCTCGGGCTCGGGCTCGGGCTCGGTGCTCGGGCTCGGCGCGACCTGCTCCGGCTCGAGGACGGGGAGCTCGGCGGAAGGCAGACTTTGTGTTGCAGCAACACTTGCATGTTCGTCTTCGTGCTCGCCTTCGTCGGGGGACGCAGGCTCCTCGAGCAGCGGTCGGGCTTGACGACCGGCTCTGGCTCTGGCTCCGGTTCCGGTTCCGGCTCCGGGCGCTCGTCGTCCCAGGTCAGGTCGAGCGGGTCGCCCTCCGAGGCGGCGATCGCGGTGAGCACGTCCATGGGGATCCCGGCGGGGCCGAGCGCGACCACGTCGCCGGGAAGCGGGTCGACCGCGACCAAGCCGGACGATCCAGCAGCGGGGCGCGAGAGCGTCCACTCGACCGCCACGACTGCCAGCCAGGCGACAGCCATCACGATGACGACCCCGGTGACGCTGAGGTTCTGCCACGCGGCTACCGCGGCGGCGGCGACGATGAAGAGCGCTTCGGCCCCGAAACGGGGCCACGTCCGGCGCAGCACGCGCGGACCTACTGCCCGGGCTCGGGCTCCGAGCCGCCATCGTGGCGGGGCTCGTGCTCACCGGGCCCGTCATCGGTCTCGGTTGCCTCGTGCTGCTCCGTGTGCTCGTCCGCGGCCGGCGGCGGGCCGGAGAGCGGCGGCGCCGAGACGGTGGGCGGCGCGAACGGCGGCTCCGAAGCGGGAGGCTCCGACAGCGGTACCGAGGCGGGCGGAACAGAGGCGGGCGGCTCGAATGCGGGCGGCGCCGACATCGGGGGTGTCGACTGCGGGCCTGCGAACGCCCCCGCGGGCCGCTGCGGCGGCACGGTGCCGGCGCGGACGTTGTCGCTCTCGTTCGCCTCCATGATCGCGTCGATCACGCGGGACATGTGGGGCTCGCCGAGGCCGGCCGCGGTCAGCAGCTGCTCGGCGCCCTTCTGGGCGCGCGCCATCACGGCGGCAGCCTGCGCACGGGCCCACTCGAGCGTCTGCTCGACCTCGGCCCGGGCGGAGTTGGTCAGCTCGGTCGCCTGGTGGCGCGACTGCTCGAGCAGGCGGGTGCCGCGGGTCTCGGCCTCGCGCAACTCGCGGGTCGCGTCGGCGTTCGACTTCGCCAGCAGCTCGCGCGCCTCGGTCTTGGCGGCGTTGAGGATCTCGGCACGCTGGCGGTCCGACTCGGCGCGATAGCGCTCGATCTCGGCCTCGCGCTCCTGCAGCTCGCGCTGCTTCTCGCGCACCTCTTCCTCGGTCCGCTGGAGCTGGGAGGCAGAGGCGGTCTGGGCGTCGCGCTCGAGCACGTCGGCGAACTCGGCGGCGGCGCGGATCAGGTGGAGCGCGTCCATCCGGACGGCGTGGCCGGTCGGCTCGACGTTCGTCGTCGTCCGGGCGGCCTGGAGCACGCGCAGCTGCGCCTGCAGCTGGGTCGTGTGGCGCCGGAAGGCGTCGAACGCCTCGCGAACGGCCTGCTCGTCGAAGCCCTCGCCCGACCGCCGAAGCTGGTCGACCGTTGGCAGTGCTGTCAACGAGCCTGCGGTTGCGGGACGATCTGTTTCACCTGACGACATCATCTGCTCCGGTTCGAGTGCACGCCGAGACCCGGCGGTAAGGGAAAGTATGCCTCGTGTATCGGCCGTTGGCGGGAATTCGTTACGTCTGAGGCGCCGACAGCCGTATTCCGAGCTCGCGGAGCTGTTCCTCCGTCACGTCGGACGGCGCCCCGCTCATCGGATCGGCCCCGGCCTGGTTCTTCGGGAACGCGATCACGTCGCGCAGGTTCGGCTCGCCGGCGAGCACCATCGTCATCCGGTCGATCCCGAGCGCGATCCCACCCATCGGGGGCGCGCCCATCGCCAGGGCGTCGAGGAGGAAGCCGAACTTCGAGCGCTGCTCCGCCTCCGCCATCCCCAGGAGCTCGAACACCTTCCCCTGGATCTCGGGCTCGTGGATCCTGAAGCTGCCGCCGCCGAGCTCGTTCCCGTTCACGATCAGGTCGTACGCATGGGCGAGCGCCTGGCCGGGCTCCTCCCCGAACCGCTCCTTCCACCCGTCGGTCGGGCGGGTGAACGGGTGGTGCACCGCAGTCCAGCGACTCTCCTCGTCGTCCCGCTCGAACATCGGGAAGTCGTAGACCCAGAGGAACGTGAAGACGCTCTCGTCGATCAGGCCCAGCTCCCGGCCCAGGTGGAGCCGGAGCGCGCCGAGGACGCGCGAGGTCAGCTCGTGGCGGTCGGCCGCGAAGAGGAGCGTCTCCCCGTCCTTGCCGCCGAACGACGGCGAGCTCGGCCTCCGAGAGGAACTTGGCGATCGGCGAGCGCACCTCGCCGCCGTCGAAGACGAGGTAGGCGAGCCCCTTGGCCCCCCACTCCTTCGCGACCTCCTCGAGCTTCGCGAGCTCGCCGCGGCTGAACGCCTTCGGGACGCGGAGGAAGCGCACGGCCTCGGCACCCGCGAAGACGCCGAACTCGGAGCCGCGGGTGGCCTCGGTCGCGTCCTCGAGCTCGAGGGCGAAGCGCGTGTCGGGCTTGTCGGAGCCGAAGCGGCGGTCGGCCTCCTCGTAGGTCATCCGCTCGAACCGCGCCGGGATCTCGATCCCGAGGCACTCCTGCCAGATCCGGCCGAACATCTGCTCCATCAGCGAGAAGAGGAGCTCCTGGTCGGGGAAGCTCATCTCGACGTCGAGCTGGGTGATCTCCTGGACGCGGTCGGCGCGGAGATCCTCGTCCCGGAAGCAGATCGCGATCTGGTAGTAGCGGTCGAAGCCGGCGACCATCGTCAGCTGCTTGAGGATCTGCGGGCTCTGCGGGAGCGCGTAGAAGCGGCCGGGCTGGAGCCGCGCCGGGACGATGAAGTCGCGGGCACCCTCGGGGGTCGGCTTGAAGAGGATCGGGGTCTGGATGTCGAGGAAGCCGGCCTCCTCCATCGTCCGCCGGATGATCCCGACCATCTGCGCGCGCAGCGTGATGTTGCGCTGGAGCTTCTCGCGGCGCAGGTCGAGCCAGCGGTAGCGCAGGCGCAGCGTCTCGTCGACGTTCTCCTCGTCGAGCTGGAACGGAAGCGGCGTCGAGCGGCTGACGATCTCGAGCGTCTCCACCTTCAGCTCGACCTCGCCGGTCGGCATGTTCGGGTTGACCGTCTCGGGCGAGCGCGCCACGAGCTCGCCCTCGGCGCGGAGCACGAACTCGTTCCGGATCCCGTGCGCGAGCTCGGCCGCCTCCGGCGCCGTCTCGGGGTTGAGCACGAGCTGGGTCACGCCCGTCCGGTCGCGCAGGTCGATGAAGACGAGGCCGCCGTGGTCGCGGCGCCGGGCGGCCCAGCCGGAGAGGGTCACGCGCTCGCCGACGAGTGCCGCGGTCGGCTCGCCGCACATGTGGGTGCGCCAGGTGGTCACGCGGTCAGTCTGGCGAAAACCTCGGCGAGGCCGAGCGGTTCGTCCGCCGAGCCGCGCCGCCGCAGCGTGGCGCCGTCCGCTCCGACGATCACCGTCGTCGCCGCGCCGGTCCGGCCGGCCTGGGTCAGCTGACCCTTGAGCGAGCGGCCCGCGTAGTCCGTGTCGGTCGCGAGCCCGGCCTCGCGCAACTGCTGCACGAGCGCGAGCGCGGCGGTCCGGGACGCTTCCGGCTCCACCGCGACGAAGACGTCGAGAGCCGGCGGCTCGGCGGTCACGCCGGCGTCCTCGAGCGCGAGCACGAGCCGCTCCAGCCCAGCGCCGAAGCCGACGGCGGGCGTCGCCGGGCCGCCGATCTCCTCGATCAGGCCGTCGTAGCGGCCGCCGCCCGAGATCGTCGAGTTGGCGCCGTCCATCGGGCCGACGAACTCCCAGGTCGTGCGGGTGTAGTAGTCGAGGCCGCGGACGAGCGTCGGCACGAGCGTGTAGGCGACACCCAGCTCGTCGAGGAAGCCGCGCACCTGCGCGAAGTGCTCGACGCAGGCCTCGCAGAGCGAGTCGCCGATCGTGGGCGCCCCCGCGAGCAGCTCCTGCACCGCCGGCGGCTTCGCGGCGAGGTTGTCGAGGGCGCGGAGCGGGCTGACCGCGAGCTTGGCACGCGTGTCGGCGTCCAGCTCCTCCTCCCGCTCGCCCAGCCAGGCTCGCAGCGCCTCGACGTAGGCCGGCCTGCAGGCGGCGTCGCCGATCGAGTTCAACTCCAGCTGGTAGTCGCTGACGCCGAGGTTCCGCAGGAGCGTGTCGTAGAGGTGGATCACCTCGGCGTCGAGGGCAGGATCGTCCGAGCCGATCGCCTCGACCGAGAGCTGCCAGTGCTCGCGGTAGCGGCCCTTGCCCGGGCGGCCGTAGCGGTACATCGGCGCGATCGTGAAGAGCTTCTGCGGCTGCGGCTCCTGCTGCATCCCGTTCGAGAGGTACGCGCGGCAGATCGGCGCGGTGCCCTCGGGCCGGAGCGTCAGCGAGCGGTCGCTGCGGTCGGTGAAGGTGTACATCTCCTTCTGGACGACGTCCGAGCCCTGCGCCGGAGGTGCGCTGGAAGAGGTCGGTGTCCTCGAAGACCGGGCGTCTGGATCCGCCGGTAGCCGGCGAGCGCGCAGAGGCGCTCGGCCTCGCCCGTGACCCGCTGCCAGAGCGGCTGGTCGGCCGGCACGATGTCGTGCGTGCCGCGCGGGGGCTCGATCCGGCTCACGCGCGGAGCTCGTCGAGGAACGGGTTGGCTGCGAGCTCGGCCCCGAGCGTGGTCGAGGCGCCGTGGCCCGGGTGCACCTCGGTCTCGGGCGGGTAGGCGTCCGCGAGCCGGCGGATCGAGTCGAGCAGGGTGTCCCAGTCGCCGCCGGGGAGGTCGGTGCGGCCGACGGAGCGTGCGAAGAGGACGTCGCCGCCGAAGAGATGCCCGTCGGCCCAGTAGGTGATGTGGCCGGGCGAGTGGCCCGGGGCCGCGTCGACGCGGAAGGAGACGCCCGCCGCGTCGAGGGTCTCGCCGCCGGCGAGCGGCGTGCTCGGCCCCGCGTAGGCGGGGACCTCGATTCCGAACGGGCCGTAGAACTCGTCCGGACGCTCGAACACCGCCAGCTCCCCCTCCGGCAGCCAGACGGGTGCGCCGGTCGCCCGGGCGAGCTCCGCGAGGGCGCCCCAGTGGTCCCAGTGCGAGTGCGTGAGCAGGATCGCGCTGCAGGTCGCGCCCAGCTCCGCAAGACGTTCCTGGATCCGCCCCGCTTCCGCCCCGGGGTCGATCACGACGGCCTCGGGGGCGTTAGGGTGTTGCCGGACGAGGTAACAGTTCGTGCCGATGGCGCCGAGCGAGAGCTGTTCGACCGCGAGCGCCATGGGCGGTTGAGTCTAACGACGAGGGGGAAGAGCCTTTCCCATGCAGAGCTGGAACCTGAACGAGATGCAGGCGCCCGACGGGACGCGCGACCCGATCGTCGTCCATTCGGGGAACGAGGCGCGCGCGATCCTGATCGTGCTCAACCCCGGTCAGGAGCTCGGCGACCACCAGGTCAAGGAGAACGCGTGGGTGACGGTGCTCGAGGGCAACGTCACGATCTCGGCCAGCGGCGAGTCGATCGAGGCCGGCCCCGGCTCCCTCTGCCGCTTCGACCCGGACGAGCGGCACTCGCTCGCCTCGTCGGGCGGCGCCCGCGTGCTGCTGCTGCTGGCGCCGTGGCCCGGCGAGGGCCACTACCGCGGCTCGACCTAGCGCTTCTTCCGCTGGGGCTTGGTCTCGGACGGCCGGTTCAGCCGGCGCTGCGTCGCGCGCCAGACCATCGTGTCGAGGAAGTAGCTGAACGGCAGGAAGAACGCCATCAGGAAGAGGGTCGAGACGATCTTCTGCGCGACCGTGGTCTCGTCGCTCGCGCCGAGGACGAAGACGACGACCAGCATCAGCGGGAAGAAGAGCGCGCCGCGCTTGGCCGTCCGCTTCCACGAGGGCGGCTCGACGGTGCGCCGGTTGCGGGCGCGGCCCTGGGGCTGCGCCTTCCCCTTCGCGGCCTTCGCGGGCTCGACGAGCTCTGCCGCCTGGTCCGCGTCGAGCTCGTTCCCGTCCGCGTCGACGTAGACCTCTTCCCACTCGTGGCGCTTCAGCTTCTCGCGGCGTCGCTTCTGCTTCTTCGAAGGCATGCGTCGAGTCTAGTGACGGCCGCCGAGCCGGCGGTGGAACCGCCACCAGCTCCAGCCGGTCGCGACGACGACGAACCCGATCGCGACCTCGACTGCGCGGGCGAGCTCGCCGCCGGTCGCCCACGCGAGGAGCAGGATCAGGCCGCCGAGCCCGAGGTTGAGCAGGAGCGTGTCCCGGTAGGGCCGCTTCGGGAGCGGCGCCTCGCGCGTCTCGTCAGGTCCGTCCATGCCCCGATTCTAGGTCGGCGATCCGCAGCTCCAGCACATGACGCGCGTCGAAGCGGTCGATCCGGAGTGCCGCCCCGGCGGCGGCCAGCGCGGCGCCCGCCGGCATCAGCCCGACGAGCTCCGAGCCGACGACCTCCGCCCCGCGCTGCGCCGCCTCCTCGCCGATCCGCTCCACGAGCTCGTGCAGCGCCGCCGCCTCGTAGTCCTCGACGTTCATCGAGACCTGGACGACCCCGGCGCGCGGCAGGTCGAGCCCGAGCGCGCGGACGCCCGGGAAACCGCCACCCGTCTCGCGGACGACGGCGGCGATCTCGCGCGCCGTCTCCAGGTCGCCCCGGAGGTTGACGTTGAAGGCGATCAGCGGCCGCCTCGCCCCGACGATCACGCCGCCCGCCCGCTCGTGCAGCGCAGGCGGTCCGAAGTCCGGCTGCAGCTCCCCGGCCTCGAGCCTGCGCGCGAGCTCGGCGGTGCCGCCCCGACGGAAGAACGCAGGGCCGCGGCCGGGCGCGAGCTCGCCGTAGAGGAAGACGGGCAGGCCGAGCTCCTCGCCGATGCGGCGTGCGAGCTCGAGCGCGACCTCCTTCGCCGCGGGCAGGTCGCCGGGCCGAACCGGGACGATCGGGACGACGTCGGCGGCGCCGATCCTCGGGTGCGCCCCTTCCTGGGCCTGGAGGTCGATCCGGTCGCGCGCGCAGGCGATCCCGGCGAGGAGCGAGTCGACGAGGTCGCCGCGCTCGCCGACGAGGGTGAAGACCGAGCGGTTGTGGTCGCCGTCGACGTGGACGTCGAGGAGCCGGGCGGGCCCGTCGAGAGCCGCCCGTAGGGCCTCGATCACCGCGCCGTCGCGGCCCTCGGAGAAGTTCGGCACCGCTTCGAGCATCGGCCTACTCTAGGTCTGCTTACTCTGGAAGCGTGCAGCAGTACTACGAGGCCCGTGCCCCCGAGTACGACGACTGGTGGCTCGGCACCGGCCGCTTCGCCGATCGCGACCGGCCCGGCTGGGACGAGGAGCGGGAGCAGCTCACCGGGCTCCTGCGCGCGCTTCCGCCCGCGCGCACGCTCGACGTCGCCTGCGGGACCGGGTTCCTCACCCAGCACCTGCCCGGCGAGATCACGGGCCTCGACGGCAGCCCCTCCTCGCTGAAGCTCGCGGCGGCTCGCTTGCCGGGGACGGCATTCGTCGAAGCCGACGCGCTCCGCCTCCCCTTCGAGGACGGCACCTTCGAGCGCGTCTTCACGAGCCACTTCTACGGGCACCTCGAGGAGCCGGCACGGACGCGATTCCTCGCCGAGGCGCGCCGCGTCGCTCCCGAGCTCGTCGTCGTCGATTCGGCCCTCCGGCCGGACGTCGAGCCGGAGGAGTGGCAGGAGCGGATCCTGAACGACGGCTCCCGCTGGGAGGTCTACAAGCGCTACTTCGACGCCGAGGGGCTCGCCGCGCGAGCTCGGCGGCGGCGAGGTGCTCCTCGCCGGCACCTGGTTCGTCGCCGTCCGCGCGTGACCGTTCGCCGCTCGTCGTACCGCTCGCTGCCCTCGCTGCAGCGGGACACCGCCGTCTGCCGCGCCTGCGTCGAGGCGGGGTACCCGCTCGAGTCGTGGCCCGTACGAGCACCTCTGGCCGGACAGCGCGCCTACCTCTTCGGGCAGGCGCCGGGGATCGTCGAGGGCGAGGAAGGGCTCCCCTGGCGCGGGCGCGCGGGCGCGACGTTGCGCCGCTGGCTCGGCGTCGAGGGCGACGAGCTCTACGAGACCTTCTACTGCGCCTCCGTCACCCGCTGCTACCCGGGCCGGCCCGCCTCGGGCCGCGGCGACCGGACGCCGACACCGCGCGAGCAGCAGCTCTGCGAGTTCTGGCGCGACTGGGAGCTGCGGCTGCTGCGGCCGCAGCTGATCGTCACCGTCGGCGGGCTCGCGGTGAAGCGGCTGCTCGGGATCCCGACCCTGACCGAGTGCATCGGCAAGAGCTACACGCTCCCTTCTGGACCGGGCGACGACGCGATCGTCGTCCCGCTCCCCCACCCCTCCGGCGCCAGCGGCTGGCTCAACGTGGCCGAGAACAAGGCACGTCTCGGCAAGGCGCTCACGCACGTGCGGCGCGAGGTCAGGCGGTTGGGAGAGGAGTGACGAGCCGCCCGCGGGTCGCGCCGCCGCGGAGCAGCGTCTCCACGACCCGGCCGGTGAAGCCGCGGCCCACGTAGGGGCTGTGCGGATGGCGGTAGCGGAGGTCGGCCGCGGCGAGCGTCCACTCCTCGCCGAGCGCGACGAGCGCGAGATCGGCGTCGGCGCCGGGCTCGATCCGCCCCTTGCCGGCGAGGCGGAAGCGCTCCGCCGGAGCTGTGGCCGTCAGCCTCGCGGCCTCCTCCACCCCGACGCCGCCGTGGGTGAGGAGCGCCGGCAGCAGCGTCTGGCAGCCGGAGATCCCGCCCCAGGCCGCGAACGCGTCGCCGCCCTTCATCGACGCGGGCGCCGGCGAGTGGTCGCTCGCGACGAGGTCGATCCTGCCCCGCCCGGAGCTCGGCGAGCAGGTCGTCCCGGTGCGCCGCGTCCCGGAGCGGCGGCGCGCACTTGCCGAGCGCGCCGAGCTCGCTCGGCGTCCTCCTCGGTGAAGGCGAGGTAGTGCGGGCAGGTCTCGCAGGTGGCGTCGACGCCGCGCGCCCGGGCCTCGGTCACGAGCCGGATCCCGGCGCCGCTCGAGACGTGGACGACGTGAAGCGAGCAACCGGTCTCCTCCGCGAGCCCGAGCGCCGTCTCGATCGCGGCCAGCTCGGCGTCGACGGGCCGGCTGCGGCACCAGTCGAGCCAGCCCGTGCCCGACGGGAGCAGGAGGCTGCCGGGATCCTCGGCGTGGACCGCGACCGGGAGCCCGAGCCCGGCCGCGATCTCCATCCCGCGGCGCAGCGTCGGCACGTCGGCGGACTCGAAGTCGTCGATCCCGCTCGGCGACATGAACGCCTTGAAGCCGACGACGCCACGGGCCGCGAGCTCCTCCAGCGAGCCCTCGTTCCCGGGGACGAGCCCGCCCCAGAGCCCGAAGTCCGCGACCGCCGCGGCCTCGAGCACGGCGCGCTTGGCGTCGAACGAGGCCGCGTCGAGCGTCGGCGGGTGCGCGTTCAGCGGCATGTCGAGGAAGCAGGTGCCGCCGCCCGCGGCGAGCGCGGCGCTCCCGGTCGCGGCCCCCTCCCACTCCGTACGGCCGGGATCGTTGAAATGGACGTGCGCGTCGACGACGCCGGGCAGGACGTGCAGCCCCGTCGGCGTCGATCTCCTCGGCCTGCTCGTCGAGGCCGGGAGCGACCTCGACGATCACGCCGTCCTCGATCGCGACGTCCGCGCGAACGCTCCCCGCGGGGGTGACGACGGTGCCGCCTCGGACGACCACGGCCACAGCCTAGGCGACGGCTAGATTCCATCGGTGAGCGCCGTCCCCTACCGCCGCACCTTCCGCCGTCTCCTCGGCTTCCTGCGGCCGTACAAACGCTCGCTGATCACTTCGACCGTCCTCGCGGTCGGCTCGCAGGCGGCGGCGATCGGGATCGTCCTCCTCGTCGGCGAGGCGATCGACGGAATCCAGGCGCAGCGCGGCACGCACACCCTCTCGTGGGTCGTCGCGGCGATCGTCGGCGTCGGGATCCTCAAGGCGGCGCTGATGGTGGGCCGGCGCGTGATCTCGGGACGCCAGGCGCTCGGGATCGAGCGGGACATGCGCGAGGGCCTCTACGGCCACCTGCTGCGGCTCTCGTTCGGCTTCTACGACCGCCACCAGACGGGCCAGCTGATGTCGCGGGCGACCGTCGACCTTCAGGCCGTTCGCTTCTTCCTCGGCTTCGGGCTGATCTTCTTTTTCCAGCACGTGCTCACCGTCGTCTCGGTGATGGCCGTGCTGTTCGTCGTCGAGTGGCGGCTGGCGCTCGTCGCGCTCGCGATCACCCCGGTGATCATCGCCGTCGCGTACCGCTACAGCCACGTCTCGCATCCGGTGCTCCGGGACGTCCAGCAGCAACTCGGCGAGGTGGCGACGGTGACCGAGGAATCGATCGTCGGCGTCCATGTCGTCAAAGCGTTCGCGCAGGAGGGGCGGCGGCAGGAGCTCTTCGAGCGTGCGTCGGGGGCAGTCTTCGACGCGACTGTGCGCGCGTTCCGGCAGCGCGCGGTCTACGTGCCGCTCCTCTCCTTCCTGCCGCTGCTCGCCCAGGGCGCGGTCCTCCTTGCGGCCGGGAGGATGGTCGTCTCGGGATCGCTCTCGCTGAGCGGCTTCTTCATCTTCAACCTCCTGCTCGCGATGCTGATCGTGCCGCTCCGGAGCCTCGGGATGTGGGTCGGTCAGGCGCAGCGGGCGACGGCGTCCGGCGAGCGGATCTTCGAAGTGATGGACGAGCCGGAGGGGATCGGGGACCGCCCCGACGCGCGAGAGCTGCCCGTCGGGCCCGGGGAGCTTCGCTTCGAGGGCGTCGACTTTTCCTACGTCGAAGGACGCCCCGTCCTGCACGCGATCGACCTGGACGTCCGGGCCGGGACGACGGTCGCCCTGATCGGCCACACCGGCTCCGGGAAGACGACGCTCGCGGCGCTCGTCCCACGCTTCTACGACATCGGCGAAGGTCGGCTGCTCGTGGACGGGGTCGACGTGCGCGAGGTCACCCGGCGGTCGCTCCGGCGCGAGATCGGCGTGATCTCGCAGGACCCGTTCCTCTTCTCCGCGACCATCCGGGAGAACATCGCCTTCGGCGTCCTCGGGGCGACGGACGCGGACGTCGCGCGGGCGGCACGAGCCGCTCAGGCGCACGAGTTCATCGAGGCGCTGCCCCAGGGGTACGAGACCGTGATCGGTGAGCGCGGGATCACGCTCTCGGGCGGCCAGCGCCAGCGGCTCGCGATCGCCCGGGCGCTCGTGATCGACCCGCGGATCCTGATCCTCGATGACGCAACTGCCTCCGTGGATGCGACGACGGAAGCGCGAATCCGAACCGGCCTCGCCGAAGCGATGCGCGGCCGGACGACGATCATCATCGCTCACCGGCTCTCGACGATCTCGCTCGCGGACGAGATCGTCGTCCTCGACCACGGCCGGATCGAGGCGCGCGGGACGCAGAGCGAGTTGCTCGAGACGAGCCCGGTCTACCGGGAGATCCACGAGCACGGGCTCCTCGGGGCACTGCTCGAGGAGACCGCGTGAAGGTCTGGCAGCCGGGAGGCCACCTCTCCGAGGAGCGGGGCGGCGAGGTGCGCGACTGGTCGTGGCAGCGGACCCGACGCCGGGTCGGGCTGCTCGTCGGGCTGACGCTCCCCTACAAGACGCGCACGGGGCTCGCACTCGTGACGCTGCTCGCGTACACCCTGGTCGCGCTGGCGCCGCCGTACCTCGCCAAGCTCGCGATCGACGAGGGGATCCAGAGCCGCGACCTCGCCCGGCTGACCACGATCGTGATCCTCTTCCTCGGCGCCGCGGTCGTGGCCCTCGGCTTCTCGGGAGCGAACACGTACCTGACGGGCTGGACGGGCGAGCGGGTGCTCGCCGACCTCCGAAACGCACTCTTCGCGCACCTCGAGCGCCTCTCGCTCGGCTTCTACGAGCGGAACCGGGCCGGCGTGATCATCAGCCGGATCACGAACGACGTCGAGGCGCTCGACCAGCTCGTCACGGACGGCGTCACGAGCCTCGTCCAGAACACCTTGCTCCTGCTCGGGACAGCGGTCGTCCTCTTTTTCCTCGACTGGCGGCTCGCGCTCGCGACGCTGACGGTCCTGCCCCTGATGGCGCTCGCCACCGCCTGGTTCCGGACTCGCTCGAACCGCGCGTACCGGAACGTGCGGGAGCGCCTCGGCCTCGTCACCGCGACGCTCGCCGAAGACATCGCCGGGATGCGCGTCGTCCAGTCGTTCACCCGCGAGCCCGTCCAGGAGGAGGCGTTCCAGGGGGTCAACTCCCGCTACCGGGACGCGAACTACGAGACGACGATCCTGAACGCGATCTACTTCCCGGCGGTCGACCTGCTCGCGTCGGCCGCGACGGCGATCGTCTTCGGCTACGGCGGCTGGCTCGTCTACCACGACCAGATGAGCACCGGGACGCTGTTCGCGTTCGCGCTCTACGTCTCGAATTTCTTCGACCCGGTTCAGCAGCTCTCGCAGCTCTACAACACGTTCCTCGCCGCGATCGCCGCGCTGGACAAGATCGTCGGCGTGCTCGACGAGCGGCCACAGGTGGTGGACGAGCCGGGCGCGTCCGCGCTGCCGCGAATCGAAGGGAACGTTCGGTTCTCCGGCGTCCGGTTCGGCTACGGGCCGGAGTTCCCCGAGGTGCTGCACGGGCTCGACCTCGACGTGCCGGCAGGCACCACGGTCGCGCTCGTCGGCCACACCGGCGCGGGCAAGTCGACGATCGCCAAGCTGCTGGCCCGGTTCTACGACCCGACCGAGGGCGCGCTCCTGATCGACGGGCACGACCTCCGCACGGTCACGCAGGGCTCGCTCCGCCGGCAGCTCGGGATCGTGCCGCAGGAGGGCTTCCTCTTCGGCGGCACGGTCTCGGAGAACATCGCGTTCGCCCGGCCGGACGCTCCGCACGCCGAGATCGTCGCAGCGGCGCGGACCGTGGGAGCCGACCGGTTCATCGACGACCTGGAGGCCGGCTACGAGACGCAGCTCGGCGAGCGCGGCACCCGGCTCTCGCTCGGGCAGCGGCAGCTCGTCGCGTTCGCGCGGGCCCTGCTCGCCGACCCGCGGATCCTGATCCTCGACGAGGCGACCTCGTCGGTGGACATCGGCACCGAGCGCCAGATCGAGCAGGCGCTCCGCACCCTCCTCGAGGGCCGCACCGCCTTCGTGATCGCCCACCGGCTCTCGACGATCCGCGACGCCGACCTGATCGTGGTGCTCGAGCACGGCGTCGTCGTCGAGCAGGGCACGCACGAGGAGCTGCTCGCCCGCCGCGGCCTCTACACCCGCCTCTACGGCGACTGGGCGGCCGAGGTCGCGTGACCGCGCTCCCGCTCGCCAGCTGGGGCCGCCGCGCCGGCGCCCTTCTCCTCGACGGCGTGATCCTGGCCCTGACGATCTCGTTCGCGGCGGTCGCGGGCGGCGTCTCGCCTGCCGAGCTGAACGAGGAGGCCCTCTCGGGAAGCGGTATGGTCGCCCTGCTCTTCTTCGTCGTCCCGGAGGCTCTGTACGACACCCTGATGATCGGCAGCCGGAACCAGACGCTCGGCAAGATGGCCTTCCGGATCGCGGTCGTGGACGCGGGCGGCGGCGGCCGGATCGGCTACCGCCGCGCGTTCCTCCGCTGGGTGACGACGAGCATCTTCTGGGCGCTCTGGCTCGTCCCCGGGATCCTCGACCACCTCTGGCCCCTCCGCGACAGCCGCCGGCAGACGCTGGCACGACAAGCTCGCGCACAGCGTCGTCGTGAGGACGCCGTGAGCGACGAGGAGCAGCTCGATCCCGAGATCGAGGAGCGGATCGCCGAGCCCGTCTCGGAGGAGGCTCGGAACGAGATCCGGCTGACGCCCGCAGAGGCGATCGAGAAGATGCACCTGAACCTGCCGGTCCGCGGCAACAAGAAGCTGCGCAAGCTGATGGACCGTGTCGACGGCGACCGGCAGCTGAAGGCCTGGTGGCACGTCTCGAACGTGAACGCGGTCGCCCGGATGGAGATCAACGACCACTCCTGGGTGCACATCCAGATCGTCGCGAACATCGCGCTGAAGATCCTCCGGCAGCTCTTCAAGCACGGCGTCGAGCCGTCGATGGTGCGCGACTACGGGATGAGCCGCGAGGACGCGGAGGTCGTCGTCACCCTCTCGGCGCTCCTCCATTGCATCGGGATGTCGGTGCACCGGCACGGGCACGAGGACTTCTCGCTCTTCCTGGCGGAGCCGAAGATGCGCGAGCTGCTCGCCGGCCTCTACGAGGAGCCCGAGCTGACCGTGGTGATCTCCGAGGTCCTGCAGGCGATCACGAGCCACCGCTCCGACGGGCAGCCGCTCGCGCTCGAGGCCGGGATCCTCCGCGTCGCCGACGCGCTCGACATGGCCGAGGGCCGCTCGCGGATCCCGTTCGAGCGCGGCCGCGTCTCGATGCACTCGCTCTCGGCCGCCGCGATCGACGACGTCTCGATCGGCGACGGCGAGACGCATCCCGTCCGGATCGAGATCGTGATGAACAACTCCTCCGGGCTCTTCCAGGTCGACGGCCTGCTGAAGGCGAAGCTGCGTGGGTCGGGCCTCGAGCCCTACGTCGAGGTGATCGCGCACATCGACACCGACGCCGAAAAGCGGCTCGTCGAGGTCTACAAGCTGGAAACCTGATCCGCGTTTGTGGCTAAACTGGTCGCCGTTGCGGGATCGTCTAACGGTAGGACTCTGGCTTCTGGCGCCAGCTATCTAGGTTCGAATCCTAGTCCCGCAGCTCGAAAAGGCCCCGCTCAGGGGCCTTTTTCTCGTCTCCGCCCGAAACGGGGATGACCGGCCGGGCCCGGGCGTGATTACATCCTCCCCATGCGACTGCCGGGACGCCGCAACGCCCCAGCGCCCTTCGACGAGGCGAGTGCGTACGAGCGCTGCCACGGGACGCGCGTCGCCGGACGTCCGGATCGTCAAGCTGCCGCCGCGCCGGAAGCGCTACGACGACGTGCTCGCGGACGGCGAGAAGCTCCGGCTGCAGCTCGAGCGCCGGCTCGACGCGCGCGAGCACGAGCTAGGCCCGCGGCAGCCCGTCGACTCGGTGGATCCAGGCCTCGAGCCGGCCGAACCGGCCGTCGAGCCGGAGGTGGTCGCGGAGGACCTCGTGGAAGCGATCGGGATCCCCGTCCTCCCAGAGGACGGCGTACTTGAGGAACGGGAACGCGGTCACGTCGGCGAGGGAGAGCTCGCCGAAGAGGAAGTCGCGCCCCGCGAGCAGGTCGTCGAAGAGCGCTAGCGAGCCGGTCACCGCGGCGCCGAGCGCCGTGAGCCGCTCCGCGTCCGGGCTCGCCTTCGTCTCCTCGGCGACGTAGTCGTTCGGCGGCCGCTTCCAGACGCGGTTGAACCAGTCGCAGAAGACGCGGATCCCCGCGCGTGCCGCCGGATCGGCCGGGAGGAGCGGCGGCTCGGGGAAGCGGGCCTCGAGCGTCTCCAGGATCAGCGGCGAGTCGACGAGCACCTCGCCGTCGAGGACGACGACCGGCAGCAGGTCCTGGCCCGAGACGCGGACGACCTCGCTCCGGTCGGCCGGGTCGATCCAGACCGACTCGACCTCGAGCCCCTTGTGCGCCGCTGCCAGCGCGACCCGCTCGACGTTGGTCGAGAACGGGATCCGGTAGAGGGTCAGCGCCAGACCGCGATCTCCTCGAGCGGCTTGCGGGCGAGGTCGGGGACGGTGCAGCCCTCAGCCGGGTAGCCGACGGGGATCACGCAGAACGGGCGCTCGTTCGCGGGCCGTTCCAGCAGCTCGCGGACGAAGCCCATCGGGCTCGGCGTGTGGGTGAGCGCGACGAGCCCGGCCTCGTGCAGGCTCGCGAGCAGGAGCCCGACCGCGATCCCGACCGACTCGCGGGCGTAGTAGTGCTTGACCTTGGCGCCGTCCTCTGCGAGGCCGTAGACCTGCTCGAAGACGACGAGCACGTAGGGCGCGTCCTCGAGGTGCGGCTTGACGGCGTCGGTACCGAGCGGCGCCAGCGCCTGCAGCCACTCGTCGGACATGCGGCCGTCGTAGTTGCGCCGCTCCTCCTCCTCGGCGGCGGCGCGGAGGCGCCGCTTCAGCTCGGGGTCGGTGACCGCGACGAACGTCCACGGCTGCTGGTGGGCACCCGACGGTGCGGTGCCCGCGGCGGCGATCGCGTTCTCGATCAGCTCGCGGGGGACGGGCTCCGTGGAGAACTGCCGCACCGAGCGGCGCCGCCGCAGCCGGGAGAGAAACCCAGCCGAGGCGCGGACCTGCTCCTGCTCTTCCGGCCGCTCGTAGTCGAGCGGGACGAGCCGCTCGCCATCAGCCGGCGGCGATCGCGGAGCCGTAGACCGAACGGTTCCGGTTACCCCACGTCTCGGCCTCGTACGGGTTCGGCGCGGCGCCGGAGTCGACCATCATGAAGCGGTAGCGGCCGCCCCAGACGCGGGCCCAGTCGATCCCGTCGAAGTCGCCCGTGTCGGGATCGGTCCGGTTGATCTTCCAGACGTGGTACTCGTGCTCGGGCTTCAGCTGCGAGACCGCCTGCGGCGAGTCCCACGAGTTGATCAGGAAGACCGTGTAGCCGAAGTCCTTGCCCGGCCCCTTGCCGCGGGCGGCGAAGTCGAAGCCGAGGAGCGACGGCGCGTTGGCCGCGATCCAGTCCTCGGTCTTCTCGCCGTCCACGAAGCGGACGGGAGCGTTCGGAGCCACGAGCTTCCCGGCGCCGCGATAGGCACCGCGCGAGGTGTTGTAGGTCTCGATGAACGCGCGGTTGCGCGAGTTCGAGAACTCGCCGGTCGTCGAGTTGGCGGCCATCGCGGCGAAGAGCCCGTTCGCGAAGGCGTCGGACGCGTAGACGAGCTGCGGCTTCCAGTCGTACTCGTAGGGGACGAGGAACGGCGTCGAGCTGTCGTAGTAGCGCCGCCCGTGGTTGACGAGCGTCTCGAGGCCGAACAGCGTGCCGTTGTCGCCGCTCGGGTTCTTGCCGCGCGGGATGATCACGCCGGGCCGCTGGCTCGTCGGGATCTGGCCGAGCACCGTCGACTCGTCGAGCTCGCCGGGCTTGAAGCCGACGGCGATCACGCGGAGCGGCACCTGGGCCTTGGCCTGCGGCGCCTTCGTGTCGTAGGTGTAGAGCACGGAGCCGGTGGGCGCCTGGGGCGCCGTCCCCGACTTCAGGGTCGCGGTGCCGCTGTAGGTGCCGCCCGGAGCGACGAGCCACGCCAGGGTGCGGACGAGGTACGTGCCCGTCGCCGGGTTCGTGAGCGTGACGGACTCATGGCCGCCGGAGCTGGCCGAGCTCGCGACCGTCTTCCCGTCCGGGCCGGCGACCGAGAGGTCGTAGTCGTCGCCCTCGCTCGAGGGCGTGATCGCGATCTCGACGGTGAAGTCGCCGCTCGCGGGAGCGGTGATCGAGAGCGCATAGGTGTCGCAGGCGGGGTCGGGCGCGACGCAGAGCCCCGAGGGGTTCGACGTGACGAACGGCCCGCCGGTCCAGCTCGTCGTCGTCGTCGCGGACGAGACCGCACCGGCCGTCGGGGTCGCTGCGACCCCGCTTCCGGGCAGGAGCCCCACGGCGAGAGCTGCAAGGGCCAGCAAGTGGCGAAAACGCATGAATCCTCCTGAAGTCGGGAAAATCAGCGTGTGCTTAACGCCGGCCATTGTAGCCCGAAAATCAGAACGTTATGCGTTGCAATTGACTGATATGTCAATCGCAATTGACTGATGAATCAGTCGGCCGCCATTCCGCGGGAAAGGATGCGGACGACTGCGTCCTTGGCGCGCCGGACGTCGTCCGGAGTCGAGTCAGCTGCTGGAACGTCCAACCGGTGAGGATCTCCTCGAGGGCGCCGTAGAGCACCCAGGCGGCGAGGCGCGGCTCGAGCGTCGCGGTCGAGCTCGCCCCGCTCCTGGCCGCGGACGACGATCCGCTCGAGCGCGGCGAAGGCGTGCCCGATCTCGTCCACCTCCTGCTGCAGCTGCGGCCCGCGCGCGACCTCGCGGACGAGGACGCCGATCAGCTCCGGGTCGGCCTCCCAGGCGCCGAGGACGATCTCCGCCACCCCGGCGATCTGCTCCTGGGCGGTGCCGCCGGCCGCCTCGACCGCCTCGACGGCCTCGAGCATCCGCCGCCAGGTCCGCTGGAAGATCGTCTCGAGCAGCGCCTCCTTCGACCCGAAGTAGTGGTAGACGAGCCCGTAGGCGACGCCGGCCTCGGTCGCGATCTCGCTGACCTTGCTCGCGTGGTAGCCCTTGCGCGCGAACACGGTGATCGCCGCGCGCAGGATCAGGCGGCGCTTCTCGCGCACGCGGTCGTCGGTCGCCGTCACGCCCGGGACTCTACGTCCGCCCCTCCCGTGCTGAGGCGGGAACGGGTTTCGCTACACTGCGCCGCTGCACGGCCCATTCGTCTAGTGGCCTAGGACACCGCCCTCTCACGGCGGCGGCACGGGTTCGAATCCCGTATGGGCCTTCTCTGCGTTCTCCACTGAAACCTGGAGCCCCAACGCAGGTCTCGCACCGCCTCCATCGCCTTCGACTTGATTGAGCGCTCGGAGGTACACCTGCGTCGTGTCGATCGCGCGAGTGATTCATCAGCGCCTGGAGCGATTCGATCGCGCCCGGATGCGCTCTCAGGAAGGCGACCGCGAAGGCTCGACGCAGCGCGTGGGCGGTCGCGATCGACGCCGACCCGCTCGGCCACGATCGACGACCGTGTCTCCAGATCACCTTGTTGCGAGCGCTCGGCTCGACGCACGGTCGCCGCCGCGCCGATTCGGGATCACGTAGTCGTTCGGCCGGCAGGCGAGATCGCCTGACTCACGCGCGGCGTTCAGGATCGCACCAGATCGTACGGCAGCGGCTTGACTCGGCGTACTTGCTGCCCTTGTCGCGGAAGGCGCACGTGCCGGCGTCGAGGTCGACGTCCTTCCAGCGCAGCCGACTCGCCGCATCGCGACGGACACCCGTGTAGGCGAGCATCGTCAGGCAGAGGAACTCCTGCCAGCCCTCGTGCCGGCCAGCATCCGCTCGACCTCCGCGCGCGTGACCGTGACCACCGTCACGTCCTCGGGCCGCTGCCGGCGTGGACGCGCGACCCGCAGCATCGGGTTCGCGTCGATCTCGCCTTCGAGGTACAGCCACTCGAAGAGCCCCATCATCGCGCTGTGCACCGTGCAGAGGGTCGACGGTGACGCTGTCGATCCAGCTTGTCGAGGAACGTGCGGCAGTCGTTCACCGTCACCTCCCGCACGTCCGGATCCGGCTTCGACCGCTCGAGGTGGTCGATCAGCTTGTTCAGGTGCCGGCTGTACGCGATCGCGCGTGCTCTGGCGTCTTGCGCGCGCCGCGGGCAGTGCACCTCGTGAGACAGCTGATGATGCTCACACTCGCGCGATGTGCCTTGAAGCTCACGTCTGCACGCAGCTTCGCACTCATGAAGCTCGTCGCACAATCACTTAGTTGAAACACCGCATGGCATGCGACAACCGGATGAAACAAAAAGCGGTGACGAGAACGTGAAAATTCAGGTTTCAGATTCTCAAGAGCGCGCGAGTGTCGCGCAGATCGCCGTATCGCACACGCGAATACAGCGACGCACTTTGGATCGCCGGCGCAGCGCAGCGATGCCAGAGCCGTCTCGCGGCTGTATCCGATGCCAGCGCGATCTCGCTCACGCGTCGCTGCGTCTCGCGCAAGTGCGCCGACGTTGCAGAAGGTGACGCGAGCCAGTCGTTCCTACAGCGCCGCGGACGCGCACCTCGTGAGACGCTGATGATGCCCTCTCCAGCGTCGCTATGACAACCTGGGGATCTCAAGCGCGTCGTACGACCGGCCGATAGCTCGCCCATGGGGCTCGCCGACCGGGACTACATGAAGGCCGAGAGCTGGCAGCGCGACCAGAAGGCCAAGCGGGCGGCCTGGTTCCGGATACCGCGCTGGGTGCGCTTCCGCGAGCTGCGCGACGACGCGTGGATTCCGTCCAAGCGCAAGCGCTGACGCTCCGGCAGCCGGCCCGCGCATGAGACGCTAGGCCTCCCCACCCCGGAGGCTCTCATGGCGACGCTGAACGACTTCCAGCAGGAGCTCTGCTCGACGAGCACCTGGGACTTCTCGAACCTGCGCGCGCTCTTCGTCAACTGCACGCTCAAGCCCTCGCCTGACGTCTCGAACACGCAGGGGCTGATCGACCTCTCCGTCGCGATCATGGAGGCGAACGGGGTCGCCGTCGACCAGTTCCGCGCCGTCGACCACGACCTCGCCCCCGGCGTCTACCCGGACATGACCGAGCACGGCGCCGGCAGCGACGAGTGGCCCGCCCTGTACGAGCGCGTCCAGGCCGCCGACATCCTCGTCCTCGGGACGCCGATCTGGCTCGGGGAGAAGTCGTCGGTCTGCACGCGGATGATCGAGCGGCTCTACGGCAACTCGAGCCAGCTGAACGACCAGGGCCAGTACGCCTACTACGGCCGGGTCGGCGGCTGCCTCGTCACCGGCAACGAGGACGGGATCAAGCACTGCGCGATGAACGTCCTCTACTCGCTCCAGCACCTCGGCTACACGATCCCGCCGCAGGCCGACGCCGGCTGGATCGGCGAGGCCGGCCCCGGTCCCTCCTACCTCGACCCGGGCTCGGGCGGCCCCGAGAACGACTTCACGAACCGGAACACGACCTTCATGACCTGGAACCTGCTCCACGCAGCACGGCTGCTCAAGGAGGCCGGGGGCTTCCCGGCCCACGGGAACCAGCGCTCGAAATGGGACGCCGGCTGCCGGTTCGACTTCCCGAACCCGGAGCACCGCTAGGCTGGAGGCGGTCGTGTTTGAGCGGGCGGAGAGGCGGTGATGACGGCGGCGTGACCACCGCTCCGGCTCCTGGCGCTGCCGCGGGAGAGGCTGCCTCGCGACCCCGCCTGCCCGGGATCCTCCTTGGGGTCGGCCTCGGCGGATTCGTCGACGGGATCGTGCTCCACCAGATTCTCCAGTGGCACCACATGCTCACGAGCGAGGGCAGCTATCCGAAGACGACGGTCGTAGGGCTCGAGACGAACACGCTCTGGGACGGTCTCTTCCATGCGGCCACGTGGCTCTTCGTCGTGGCCGGGCTCTGGGTTCTGTGGAGCCGCACCTCCTAGTGGCGCTGGGCTGTGAGCGGCCGGGCGCTGCTCGGGTGGATCCTCGCCGGCTGGGGCCTCTTCAACCTCGTCGAGGGGATCGTCGACCACGAGATCCTCGGCATCCACCACGTCCGCGAGGGCGCGGGGATCAACGAGACCGCCTGGGATCTCGGGTTCCTCTTCTTCGGGGCGCTGCTCGTATTCGGCGGCTGGCTGCTCGCTCGCTTCGGCGAAGACCGCCGGCACGAGTTAGTTGCTCAGAGCAACTAAGTCGCTCGTCCAACCAGAATCGATCAGCGGCTCTGGAGCGCGTCCAGGGCGATCCCGAGCGCGATCGCGAGGCGGCGGTCGATCGCCCGCTCGACGTCGCCCGAGACGTCGAGGTCGTACGTGTCCTTGATCCCGAAGCGGCGGTTCAGGTCGCCGATGTGGCGCTCCCCGGCGTCGATCGTGAAGTGGAACGGGATCGGGACGAAGTCGCCGTAGGGGACGACGTCGATCACACGCCGGAGGATCGCGATCGGGACCGAGCGCTCCTTCGCGATCGCGAGCTCCTGCTCGTTCCCGTCCAGGATCTCCCACGTCGAGCGGAGCAGCGACTTGCCGAAGACCTTGCCGAGGACACCGATCCGCTCGCCGTCCGGGGCGGTCACGTCGTAGCGACCGCTGAACTCCATCACCTTCCGCGCCTTGATCCGGAAGAGCTCCTCCGTCTCGCTCTCGTCGGCGAAGAAGCGGATGTCCTCCTTGATCGCCATCCGCTTCTGGCGGACGAACGCGATCGGACGCCCACCGGCCTGGATCCGGTAGAGGTTGACGACCGGCCGGATCAGCTGGTCGATCGTGAAGCGATCTTCGGAGAGCCAGTCGAGCGCCATCACCGCGCGATGCTACTCGCCACGCGCGTCCACGACCGACGGAGGCGTCTCCCGTGAGGCGAGGATCTCCCGGGCGACCTCACGGGCCGGGACGCGTTGGTTCCGCGACGCCCGCCGGACGAGCTCGAAGGCCTCCTCGACGGTGATCCCGAACCGCTCGGAGAGGACGCCCTTCGCCTGCTCGATCGCGACCCGCGACTCGAGCGCGTGCTCGAGCTGCGCCTGGCGCTCGAGGCCCGCGCCCGCGACCGAGATCAGCCGGGCGATCGCAGTCCTGTACACCTCGGGCTCGACACCGTCCGCAGTGAAGCCCTCGGGAACGGTCACGCGGAGCGGCGGCGCGGGTCGCTCGCCCGCGCGATCTGCCCTGCCACGTCGACCTTGGCGACGACGACGTATGTCGGGAAGCTCTCGACGACGACCTCGACCTCGTCGTAGACGTGGCCCGGCAGGACGACGAACTGGGTCGGGTCCGCGCGCACCGCCTCGTACTGCTCGACGCTCAGCGTCAGATGGGTCGCGCACTCGGGTGCCGGGCACTCGCACATCACGTTCAGCGGCCCGTTCCCGCCGAATTGCCGCGTGATCGCCTTCACGCGCTCGTTCACCTCACGGTAGAGCGCCTGGTTCCGGGCGAGCCGCACCTGCCGGAGCTCGTCCGGACCACCATCGGTGGTCGACACGTCGATTGTCCTCCCGATCACCCCGTGAGAGGCAGGGGCAAGGCCTCCGATCGGGGTTTCGATACGACCCGGGGGCAGGGCGTCGAAAGCGAAGACCGACCGACCTGCTCAGTCTACGCTCATTCGGGCTCCCTGTGGCCGACCGCGTGGGCATCCCCTTTTAGAGGGACGACGACAGCTGTCGTCACGCCCAAGATCCGCTGGTGGACCCCGACCTCACCCGGCGGACTGCCGAACGGCTCGAAGGCGCCCTCGCCGCGAGCGCGAAAGCGCAGCCCGAAGCCGTCCAGCACCTGCAGCAGTACATCTCGATGCTGCGCCAGCCGCTCCCCGGAGGCCGCCCCCGGATCCCCTACGGCCGCTTCCTCTGCAAGCTCCAGCACGGCGACGGCCGCTGGGACGTGCGGGAGCGCGAGCTCGAGCGGCTGCCCGCGCGAGGCGAGGAGCTGAGCTTCGACGACGGCACGACCTGGGTCGTCGACCACACCGAGGACCTGGCCCGCGCCCGTGGGCCGGCGACGCCTCGGCCCGTCGTCGTCTGCCTCGCTGCCTAGCTCTACGGGTAGCTCGCGCCGCCGCTCTCGGCAAGGACGACGACGCGAGACGGGCTCAGCCGGAGGACCGAGCCGCTCCGGTTCGTGCAGGAGACCTCGGCCCCGAGCGCCCGGCAGGCGATCCCGCCGCTCCGCCAGACCTGGCCGCGGCGGAGCACACGCGTCGCCGTGGTCGAGGAGACGCGGTGGCGGGTGCTGACTGGGACGCCGGTGGCGCGGATCGCCATCGAGCCGGAGCGCGTCCCCTCGCAGACGAGGGCGCGCCCGGCGAGCGAGCAGGTGACCCCGTCGCCCACCCGGAAGGTGCCCGGGAGCACGGCAGGGGCGGCCGCCGCGGGCGCGGCGAGCGCGAAGAAGACGAGGAGGATCCCGAGCCGGCGCATTCCGAGTCGTAAACGGGATTCGCCCCGCTTTGGATGCGGGTGCTTCTCGGCACGTCGTGCGCGTGTCCTGCGCCGGTTACTAGGCGGGGTCGACGGCGTGCGTGAGCGGCGCGTCGCAGGCGGGGCACTCCTCGGCGTCCGCAGGCGCGTGCTCGCCGCAGTTCGCGCACGTGACCTTGAGCGGGATGCTGCACGAGGGACAGCGGTCTTCGGCGACCGCGTCGACCTGGGCACCGCAGTTGGGGCACGTCGTCTCCATCGTCGGGGTCCGCCTACCCCGGGCCGCCGTCGGTCGAAACCCCGCTCAGGCGTAGAAGCGCATCAGCCACTCGGCCACGAGCGCGGGCTTCTCCTCGGCCTCGCGCTCGACGACGACTCCCACGGTCGCCTGGCTCCCGCCCGGAACGTCCTCGACCGACTCGACCGTGAACCGGCCCCGGACGCGGCTGCCCGAGCGAACAGGTGCGGTGAACCGGACGCGGTTGAGGCCGTAGTTGACGCCCATCCCGACCTCATCGAGCTCGGGACGCGCCTGGGCGAAGAGCGGCACGAGCAGCGAGAGCGAGAGGAACCCGTGGGCGATCGTGCCGCCGAAGGGCCCGTTGGCGGCCCGCTCCGGGTCGACGTGGATCCACTGCGGGTCGTCGGTGGCGCCCGCGAAGATGTCGATCCGCGCCTGCGTCACCTCGAGCCAGGGGGAGACGAGCTCCTGCCCGACGAGGTCGCCGATCACCATCGCGCTGTCACCATCGAGCCACGCTCGCTGCCCAGGTGTAGCCGGTGCCGGCGGCGAGGAGGAGGACGAGGTCGCCCTCGGAGAGCTCGCCCGCCCGCCCGGCCCGGTCGAGCGCGAGCAGGGGGTCGACGCCGCTCATGTGGCCCGTGTCGTCGAGGTAGGCCGCCCGCGGCGCGCCGAGCCCGGCCACGATCGCCTCGTGCATCGAGCGCTTCATGTGGATCCCGCAGAGATAGGCAACGTCCTCCATCTTCGCACCCGAGCGCTCGAGCGCGCCACGGGCGGCCGCGACGAAGTTGGGGAGGCTGACCTCGTCGAGGCCGCCCTTCATCTCGGCCGGGTCGGCGACGTCGAGGCTGTGCCGTCCCGTGGCGACGGTTTCCGCCGAGGCGGGCTCGACCGACCCGCCGGCCGGCACCTTGACCTGGAGCGAGAACGAGCCGTCCGTGATCGCGTGCGACGCCAGCAACTCGTGGGCGCCGTCGCGCGTGAGCAGGCCGGCGACCGCCCCGTCGCCGAAGTTGAACATGAAGCGCGAGCGCTCGTTCCGGTAGTCGAGGAGGTACGACTCGCGGCAGGCCGCGACGACGAGCACGTTGCGCAGCTCCGGCTCCGCGACGAGGAAGTTCTTGGCGAGGCGGAGCGCCACGGGCGTGCCGCAGGAGACGTTCGCGTACTCGAGCGCGTAGGCGTTGACGCAGCCGAGCCGGTGCGCGATCCACGGCGCCACCTGCCACACCTCGTAGTCCTTCCACATCGAGCCGTAGTAGAGGACGACGTCGATCTCCGCCGGGTCGAGGCCCTGCTCGTCGAGCAGGCGCGACGCGGCCGCAACGGACATGTCGCTGACGTGCTCGTCGGGCCCGGCGATGTGCTTGCCGCGCAGGCCGAACTTCTCCACGATCACCTGCTCGGGGATCCCGCTCCGCTCGCCGATCTCGGCAGCCGTCAGCCACCGCTCCGGCAGGTACGAAGCGGTCGCGGCCAGGGCGACGCGGCTCACGGGTCGAGGTCCCGGGCGCCGAGTGCGCGGACGATGATCCGCGCCAGCTCGTCGAAGACCTCCTCGGGCAGCTCGGTGCGCCCGTTCCAGAGGATCCAGCGCATCCCGACGAGCTCGCCGATCCCCATCAGGCTCCACGCGAGCACCTCGGGATCGGCGGTCGCGATCTCGCCGGCCTCCATCGCCGACCTCAGGGCGCTGACGTAGTTCGACGTCATGCGCTCGTAGTGGAGCTGGAGGATCTCGGGCGAGACGAACTCGGCCTGGCGGATGATCCGGTAGAGGGCCGGGTGCTCGGCGGTGAAGCGGAAGAAGGCGCCGAAGCCGAGCAGCTCCGCCTCGGCCCGGGTCTCCCCCTCCGCCGACGCCTCGGACATGGCGCGGCGGACGCGCGAGTTGAGGTCGAGCACGACCTCGTCGAAGACGCGCTTCTTGCCGTCGAAGTAGAGGTAGAAGGTGCCCTGCCCCACGCCGGCGGCCTCGGTGATCTTGACGATCGACGCCTCGTGGTAGCCGAGGTCGGCAAAGACGGCCTCCGCCGCCTCGAGCAGCTTCCGCCGGGTCGCGACGCCGCGCTTCGAGAGCGTGCGGCCGCCGACGCCGGTGGGGGACGCGACGTCGGTCACCGGACGACCTCCGGGACGAGCTCGGACTTCAGCACCTTGTTCATCGCGTTCCGCGGCAGCACGTCGAGGAAGCGCACCTCGCGCGGGACCTTGAAGCGCGCGAGCCGCTCGCGGCAGAAGGCGAGCAGCTCCTCTTCCCCGGCAGGCGCCCGGAGGACGACGAAGGCCACGCAGGCCTCGCCCCAGCGCTCGTCGGGGACGCCCACGACCGCGGCCTCGGCCACCGCGGGGTGCTCGTGGAGGACGTTCTCGATCTCGGCGGGGTAGACGTTCTCGCCGCCGCTGATCACGAGCTCCTTGAGCCGACCCGCGATCCGGTAGTAGCCCTCGTCGTCCCGCTCGGCCAGGTCGCCCGTCAGGAGCCAACCGTCCGCGAAGACGGCGTCGGTCGCCTCGGGGTTGCGCCAGTAGCCGGCGAAGACGTTCGGGCCCCGGACGACCAGCTCGCCCTCTCCCGGGCCGTCGACGAGCGCGCCGGTCGCCGGGCTCCGGAGCGCGACGTCCACGTGCGGGTAGGGCTTGCCGGCCCAGCCGCGCTTGCGCGCCGCGTCCTCGGGCGGGAGGCAGAGCACGTTCGGCGCCGCCTCGGTCAGCCCGTACCCCTGGACGATCTCGACCCCGCGCTCGTGCCAGGTCTCGAGCAGCGCCTCCGGCATCGGCGCTCCCCCGACGACCGCGCGGCGGAGGCTGGAGAGGTCGGCCTCGTGGAAGCCCGGCTGCTGCGCCATGAACAGGTAGTTGGCGGGGACGCCCATCATCGTCGTCACGCGCTTCTCCTCGATCAGCGCGAGCGCGCGAGCGGCGTCGAAGGCGGGCTCGAGGACGACGCGGGCGCCCTTCCACCAGGCGAGCAGCGGATGCACGTTCCAGCCGCCGACGTGGAACTGCGGCAGCACCTGGAGGACGACGTCGTCGTCCGCGACCCCGGCGACCCGGTCGAAGGAGAGGTTCGTCCAGAAGCAGTTCGCATGCGAGAGGAGCGCGCCCTTGGGCTGGCCCGTCGTCCCGGAGGTGTAGATCAGGAGCAGGCCGTCGTCGTCCTCGACCTCGGGCAGCGTCCCGGCGGCGCCGGCGGCGAGCTCCTCGAGCCCTGCCACCGTCCGGTGAAGGCCGCGCGCCGCCTCGAGCTGCTCGGCGGAGGCCAGCAGGACGGCGGGCTCGGCGTCCGCGAGCTGGTAGGCGAGCTCCGGGCCGGCGAGCCGCCAGTTCAGAGGGAGCAGCGTCAGTCCCTGCCTTCGCGCAGGCGTAGAGCACGACGACGTGCTCGGGGCAGACGCCGGTGAGGGTCGCAACGCGGTCGCCGCGCCGGAGCCCGGCGCCGAGGAGCCCGGCGGCCAGCCGCTCGGAGCGCTCGTCCAGCTCGGCGTAGGTCGTCTCGACGCCGAGGAAGTCGATCGCGACCCGGTCCGGCGTCGACGCGGGCCCGGTCGCGGATCCAGCGGCCGATCGTGTGCTCGCCGCTCACGCGAGGAACCTCACGACCGGCTCCACGAGCGCCTCGGGACGCTGCCAGAAGAAGAGGTGGCTGCCATCCGGGATCACTTCGACGCGGGCGTCCGGGATCAGCTGCGCGAGCAGCTCGGCGTTGCGGCAGTCGACGACCGTGTCGGCGTCTCCGTGGAGCACGAGCGTGGGCGCCTCGAGCTCGCCGAGGCGGCCGCTCGCGTCGAACGTCATCCCCGCGGCCGCCTGCGCGGCCCACGCCTCCTGGGTCTGGGCCGTCCGCTCCCGGTGGGCGACGACCCGCTCCACGAGCTCGGGGTCGGGATCCGGCTGGAGCGCGTTGACGACGTACTCGCGCGGGCTCGCCCCGGCGAGCATCAGGTCGACGGTCACCTGCGGCATCGGCCAGGCCGACTCGCCCCCGGGCGTCGTGCTCGCGAGCACCAGCCTCCGGACGCGCTCGGGTGCGGCGAGCGCGAGCTCCTGCGCGACCATGCCGCCGAGGCTCGTCCCGAGCACGTGCGCCCGCTCGACCCCGGCCCGGTCGAGCACGGCGAGCGCGTCCTGAGCGAGCTCTGCGGCGGAGTACGGCCCGGCGGGCGCGTCGCTCTCGCCGATCCCGCGGTTGTCGAACGCGAGCACGTCGAAGCGCTCCGCCAGCGGCTCGAGGACGGGCTCCCAGCCCCAGCGCGCATAGCCGAGCCCCTGGATCAGGAGCAGAGAGTCGCCGGAGCCGCGTCGCTCCCAGGCGATGGTCATCGCGACCCGCCGCCCTCGAGGCCCGCGGTCCGGCGCAGGTGCCGGACGCGGTGGCCCAGGCTCGCGAGCCCGCCGGGGACGAAGAAGACGAGCAGGACGAAGAGCGTCCCGAGGATGAAGAGCGGCTCCGAGAGGGGTGTCCGGATCACGTTCGGCAGATCCTGCACCTGCGAGGAGCCGGCGAGCGAGCCGAGCCGCTGGTCGAGGAGCGTGTAGAGGAAGCCGCCGAGCAGGGCGCCGTAGCGGGTGCCGGCGCCGCCGATCACCACCATCACGAGCAGCGTCAGGGTGAAGTTGGCCGTCGTCACCTGCGGCGTCGCGCCCGTCCCGAGCACGAGCAGCCAGACGACTCCGCCGAGCGTGGCGAGGAACGAGGCGAGCACGAACGCGAGCAGCTTGAACCGGAACGGCTGCAGCCCGATCACCTCGACCCGCTGCTCGTTCTCCCGGATCGCCTGGAGGACGTGCCCCGGCGAGCTGCCGACGGTCCAGCGGACGACGAGGAAGACGACGGCCGCGTAGGCGAGCGCGAGCCAGTAGAGGTGCTTCGTGTTCAGGACGCCGACGAACGCGTCCGGAATCGCGTCGTAGTTGAGGCCGAGCCCCTCCTCGCCGCCGGTGAGGTTGCCGGGGTTCTTCTGCACGAGCACCTGGCCTGCCTGGGCGAAGGCGAGCGTGACCATGGCGAAGGCGATCCCGCCGACGCGCAGCGAGATCCCGCCGAGGACGAGCGGGACGAGGATCCCCGCCGCGGCGACGACGAGCAGGCTCGCAGGCAGCCCCCACTCCCACTTCGTCAGCGCGATCGCGGTCAGGTAGACGCCGAGCGCGAAGTAGAGCGCGTGGCCGAACGAGAGCAGCCCGGTGAATCCGAAGAGCAGGTCGTAGGTGAGCGCGACCCCGGCGAAGACGAGGCAGAGCGCGAGCAGGCCGAGCGTGCCGGGGCTGTCGAGCGTCCCGTTGAAGACGACGGGGACGTCGACCGAGAGCGTCGGGACGACCGCGAGCACCGCGACGAGGACGACCGGCACGGCGAGGGCGAGGCGGCTCCTCAATGCGCCACCTTCGGCGAGAGCCCCTCGGGCCGGGCAAGCAGGACGAGCGCGAGCAGGAGCACGACGGCGAGATCGCCGAGCCCGCTCGAGGCGTAGTAGTTCGCGTACTGCTGGATCAGGCCGACGACGACGGCCGCGACGGCCGTGCCGCCGATCGAGCCGAACCCGCCGATCACGACCACGATGAACGCGAAGATCAGGAGCGAGGTACCGCGGCCCGGGTCGACCGCGCCGAAGTAGACGCCCGAGAGGACGCCCGCGAGCGCCGCGACGAGCCCGCCGAGCGCGAAGACGAGCGTGAAGGCCCTGCGGACGTCGATCCCCAGCGCGGTCACCATCGACCGGTTCTCGACGCCGGCCCGGATGATCAGCCCGTAGCGGGTGAAGCGAAGGAAGGCGGTCAGCCCCGCGAGGACGAGCGCGGCGCAGGCGATCTCGACGAAGCGGTCGTTCGGGATCCGCGCGCCGAGCACGGTCGTCGTGTCGATCATCCAGCCCGGCACGGGGAAGGGCCGCGAGTCGAAGCCCCAGATCGCCTCGACGAGGGCGCCGAGCGCCAGCGCGAGCCCGACCGTGACGAGCACCTGCTCGACCGGGCGCCGGTAGAGCGGCCGGATCAGGATCAGCTCGACGAGCGCCGCGAGCACCGCGCCGACCGCGAGCCCGGCGGCCGCCCCGACGAGCAGCTTCGTCCCGGCGCCGCCCCCGACATGGGTCGAGACCCACCACGTCGAGTAGGCGCCGACCGTGAGAAAGGCGCCGTGGGCGAAGTTGAGCACGCCCATCAGGCCGTAGATCAGCGAGAGGCCGGAGGCGATCAGGAAGTACATCGCGCCGAGGCCGAGCCCGGTGACGGTGAGGAGGACGAAGGTGCTCAATGCGACGCTCCGTGGACGCCGAGCAGCTGCCGGATCCGCTCCGGGTCGCCGAGCAGCTCGTCCGCAGGGCCGGCGTGGACGACCCGCCCGCCGTCGAGGACGACGACCTGCTGCGCCACGCGCGCGACGACGGCGAGGTTCTGCTCCACGAGGAGCACGGTTGCGAGCTCGGCGGCCCGCTCGAGCGCGGCCGCGACCTCGGTGACGAGGAGCGGAGCGAGCCCCTTCGTCGGCTCGTCCACGAGCAGGACGGGGTTGTCGTTCAGGAGCGCCCGCGCGATCGCGACCATCTGCTGCTGGCCTCCCGACAGGGTCCCGGCGCGCTGCGCTGCACGGGTCTTCAGCTCCGGGAACAGCTCGTAGACGAGCTCGTAGCGCGGCTCGCCGCCCCGCTCGGAGAGCCGGAGGTTCTCCTCGACGGTCAGGCCGGAGAAGACCTCGCGGTCCTCCGGGACGTAGCCGACGCCTCGCTGGACGATCCGGTGCGTGGGCAGGCTCGTCAGCTCGTGCCCGGCGAGCTGGACGCTGCCGCGCGCCGGGACGAGGCCCATCAGCGCGCGCAGCGTCGTCGTCTTGCCGACGCCGTTGCGGCCGAGGAGCGCGGTGACGCCGCCCTCGGGAACGTGGAAGGAGACGCCCTGGAGGATGTGCGACTCGCCCAGGTGGACGTGCAGGTCGCTGACGGCGAGCAGCGACATCTAGAGCGGCTCGCCCAGGTAGGCGGTCTGGACGGTCTCGTTCGCCATCACGGCGTCCGGCTCGTCGAAGGCGAGGAGCGAGCCGTGGTGCATGACCGCGATCCGCTGCGCGAGCCCGATCACGACCTCCATCCGGTGCTCGACCATCAGCACGGTCTTGCCCTCCTCGACGTGGACGGCCCGGATCAGCTCGACGAGGTCGTCGACGTCCTCCGCCGAGACGCCGGCCATCGGCTCGTCGAGCAGGATCACGTCGGGCCGGCCCGCGAGCAGCATCGCCAGCTCGAGCTTCCGCTTGTCCCCGTGCGAGAGCATCCCCGCCGGCCAGGCGGCCCGCAGGGCGAGCCCGACCCGCTCGAGCGCCGACGCCGCGCGCTCCTGCGCCTCCCGCACCGACGCGGCGCGCCGCCAGACGCGGAGCGAGCCGCCGACGTCCGCCTCGGCCGCGAGCCGCACGTTCTCGTGCACGGAGAGGAGCGGGAAGACGCTGGAGACCTGGAACGTCCTGCCGATCCCGGCCTTCGTCCGTCGGAACGGCGCCAGGCCCGTGATGTCGCGCCCGCGCAGCTCGACCGTCCCGGCCGTCGGGCGCAGCAGCCCGGAGAGCAGGTTGAAGAGGGTCGTCTTCCCTGCCCCGTTCGGGCCGATGATGCCGACGAGCTCGCCCGCGCGGACCTCGAGCGAGACATCGGCGACGATGGTGGCGCCGCCGATGTCGAGCCCGAGGTTCCGCGTGGCGAGGATCGGTGTCGGAGGTGCTCACGATCCCCTCGGAGGTCAGGAGGTAGCTCGCTACTTCTTCTCCGGAGGGGCCACGAACTGGCCCTTGATCCGGGCGATCACCTTCGGACTGAACTTCGTTCCCGTTCTGGACGAGCTTGACCTGGAACATCGGCTGGATCATCGCGTGATCCGAGGCACGGACGGTCTGCTGGCCCTTCGGGCCGACGAAGTTCCAGCCCTCGAGCGCGGCGATCATCTTGTCCACGTCGTCGCCCTTCGCGCCCGAGAGCGCCTGGACGATCATCTGGCCGGCGACGAAGCCGTCCGGGGTGAAGAGATCCGGCACCTGGTTCCGCTTCCGCATCGACTTGACGAGGAAGTCGTTGACCTTGTTCTTGGGGGCCGTGTAGACGTAGTGCGAGAGGAAGTCGATCCGCGTCGCCGCCTCGCCGTACGCCGACCAGGTCGCCCGCTCGGCGAGCCCGGTGACGATCTTGTTCGAGACGCCGAAGACGCCCTGCTGGGTCAGTGCCCGGTACATCGCGGGCGCCGTGCTCCCGGCCCAGGCGATGAAGAGCAGGTCGGGATTCGCCTGCTTCGCCTGCTGGGCGAAGGGGGTGAAGTCCTGCGCCGAGAGCGGCACGAGCAGCTTGCCGACGCTGTGGCCCTGCGAGCCGACGATCGCGTTCACGGCGGCGTAGTTGCCCGCCCCGAACGCCGAGTCCTGCGCGAAGACGGTGACCTTCTTGCCGACGCCCCGGAGGAACGTGGCCGCGGTCTTGACGTCCTGGTAGGTCTGGCGACCCGACCGGAACGTGTGCTTGTTGATCCCGGTGATCGCATCCGAGGCGGCCGGCCCCGAGATGTAGAGGATCTTGTTCTGCTCGGCGAGCGGGGCCAGCTGGAGCGCGACGCCCGACGAGACGGTGCCGGCGATGATCTTGTAGCCCTGGCCGATCAGGTCCTTCGCTGCCGACACGGCCTTGGTCGGATCGGTGCCGTCGTCCGCGAGCGTCAGCTCGATCGGCCGACCGTTCACCTTCATCGTGCCCTTGGTCGCGTACGCGAGCCCGTAGCGGAGCCCCTGGATGTACTCGGCGCCGTAGGCGGCCAGCAGGCCGGTCCGCGAGTAGACGATCCCGACCTTGTACGACGCGCTCGCCGACGCGCCGGTGCTCTTCGCGGGGGCAGCATTCGCCCCGCTCGCGAGACCCGCCACGACCGCCGCCGTCGCTGCGAGTACCGCGATCCCGCTCCACTGCTTGCGCTGCATCTCTCCCGACCTCCGTTGC
Organism: uncultured Gaiellaceae bacterium; assembly: GCA_963846665.1. Lineage (GTDB taxonomy): Bacteria > Actinomycetota > Thermoleophilia > Gaiellales > Gaiellaceae > Gaiellasilicea. Next base: position 547,331 of record CAWJWW010000002.1, on the reverse strand, counting down.
TCAGAAGCGCTTCGATCCCAAATCCAAAACCTGAGACCCGATTCAGGTGTGAGCTATACGGGCCCGCGAGGGCAAAGTCAAGGGTCCCGCGCTACGAGGTCAGGCGCCGAGCTCGTGCAGGAGCGGCGCGGTGTCGAGCGGGTGGAAGCCGATCCGGGCGGCGATCTCCTCGCTCGATAGGACGCGTACCCTCCGCGAAGAGGGCGCGCAGGCGCTCACCCGTCTCGGGGCTGCGCCACCAGTCCTCGCCCACCTCGGCGACGAGGTGCTCCCGCAGCTGGGCGCTCCTGATCCACGCGCGCAGGTAGTCGGCCGAGTAGAAGCCGGAGTCCATGTCGGAGAGGAAGTTCTCGCTCGGGTAGCGGATCCCGGTGGCCTCGGTCAGGCGGTCCGAATAGCCGTCGGCGGTGCCGCCGTCCTCCCGGAACCGGCCCCAGAAGTCGAGCTCGAACTGGAGCTTCGCCGTGTAGCGGCGATAGAGGAGCGCCTCGAGGAACGTGGTCGCCTCGGCGTTCTCGAGCGCCTGCTCGTCGGAGAGGCCGAAGTGCTCGGCGTGCCAGCCCGGCTCGCGCGAGATCGCCTCGACGATGTACGAGTAGATCTCCGTCAGCGCGTGGTCGCGGGCGAGCTTGCGGAAGGTGTAGGGCAGCGCGGGATCGCAGCCGGCGTAGTGGAGGGCATGACCTGCCTCGTGCAGGAACGCCTGGTAGTCGTGGAGCCCGCCCTGCGCCCGGGTGATCAGGTGAACGAGGTTCGGCGGGTCGGTCGCGATCACGCAGGCGCGCGGCGACTTCTGGGGCCGGTCGTCGAGGTCGAGCCGGATCCCCTCGATGCGCTCGATGTCGAAGCCGAGCAGCTTGAGCGTCGCGACGCAGACCTCGACCCCGCGCTCCTTCGTGTAGGTCGACTGGAGCGGCGAGAGCCGGCGCAGCCAGCTCGTGTGGCTCGAGGTCGGCACCTCGTCCCGGTCCTCGCCGAGCAGCCGCTCGAACCAGCGCTCGCGGAGCTCCCGGTAGGCCGCGCCGGTCGAGCGGGAGGCGCCGTCGAGGGCGCGCTCGAGCTCGCGGAGCGAGATCCCCTTGTCGTCCCCGTTCCGGTCGACCGCGTCGGCGATCCCCGTCAGCTCGGCCTCCAGCTCCTCCCCGGCGGTCAGGAGCTCGCGTCTCGACTCGTTGAAGCGCGCGTTCGCCTCGTTGACGAGGGCGCCGAGCTCGTCGCGCTCGCGATAGGACGGGAGCACGGCGAGGCGGGCCTGGGCGGTGCGAAGCGGGAACTCGTCCCCCTGCCACTCGACGCGCGCGGCGAGGATCGCGTTCTCGAGCTCGTCCTCGCGCGCCGCGAGCTCGCTCGCCACGATCCCCGACTCGCAGGTCTTGCGGAGCCGGTAGATCCGCTCGCGCTCGTCCCCGGCGGCCGCCTGCTCGGCGTCGCGGAGACCGTCCAGCTGCTCGCGCGTGAAGAGGTCGCGGTAGCGCTCGACGATCTCGGCCTGCGCGGAGGTCTCCTTCTCGCCGACCCGGACGGCGCGGCCTTCTTCGGAGCGCTCGTAGAGGTACTCGGCGAGCCGGTCCTCGAACTCGAAGGGCGTGCGGAGAGAGGTGGTGCTCATGCGTCGAGCCTAGCGAACGGCCGCCGCGAGGTCCTCCAGCGCGAAGGGCTTGCCGAGCACGCCGTCGACCCTGGCGCGAACCTCGGCGGAGATCTCCGACGTGCCCGAGAGCATCACGACCCTGGTCGACGTCGCACCCTGCTCCAGGTCGTCGAGCAGGTCGAGCCCGGAGTCCGCGCCGACGTGGACGTCGAGGAGAACCACATCCACCGGCTCCGTCGCGAGCAGCTCGCGCGCGGCCGCGACCGACGGGGCCTCGAGCACTCGGTGGCCGTCGAGCTCGAGGTTGACCCGGCAGAGGAGCCGGATCGACGCGTCGTCGTCGACGACGAGGACGGTGGGACGAGCGTCGGCGGGGGAATCCGTCACCGAGCGAGTGTAGAGAGAGGTGTCCGCGCACGTAGACTCGAACCGTGAGGCCGGTGGCACGATCTGGCGCCTGGCCGGTCGAGGAGCCGGTCCTGGGACGCCTGCGCCGCGAGCTCGGGCCCACGCTCGCCCTGCTCGAGCGCGCCGCGAGCGATCCCGACCTCCTCGTGGAGCTCGAGGACGACCTGGCGGGGCTTCGCTACGCGCTCCACGTCGCCGCCGAGCGGACACCGTCCCTCGCGCCCTGGCTCTGGGTCGAGGAGGGCTACGAGCGGCTGAGCCTGGCGCTCGCGGACGCGCGGGACGAGACCGCCTACGTGTCCGAAGCGCTCGCGCTGGGTGGCCGGGAGGCCGCGGCGGGGCTCGTCTGGGAGTGGCGGGCCGCCCTCTTCGGTGTCCGGCTCGCGCTGCGCGAGGTCGAGGAGGAGTTGATCGCCGGGCCGCCGGGGCTCGCGGCCCCCCGCCGCCTCGAGCTGCCCGTGCTCCCCCTCGTGCTCGGGGTGGCTGCCGTGGTCGGCGGCGCGCTCGTCCACGTCTGGCCGCTCTGGCTCGCCGGCTTCGTCGTCGTCGCCGCCGTCGTCGGCCGCACGCACGCGCTCGTCACCTCGCGGCCGTAACCGGTTCGCCACCGCCGGCGTTTATCACTTAGAAATGAGAAAGCGACTCTCGAAGACGTGGCAGGGCACGCTCGCCAGAACGCGGGGCACAGCGATCGAGCTGCCCGTCCCCTCCGCGAGCTTCCGGCGGCGCGCCTGGCTCGAGTTCCAGAGGGCGCTCGACCCGCTGGCGCAGCCTAAGCCGCTGCCGCGGCCCCGGCCCTGAGCCGGACGAGCGAGCGCTCCCGCCCCATCAGCGCCAGGCTCTCGTAGAGCCCCGGCGAGACCTTCGAGCCGGTCAGGGCGACCCGGATCGGCGCGTACGCCTGCCGCGGCTTCAGCTCGAGCCGCTCGCAGAGAGCCTTGAGCGCCGCCTCGATCGGCTCCGGCTCGAACGGCTCCACCGTCTCGAGCGCCCCCGCCGCCGCCTCGAGCACGGCCGGGTCGAGCTGGGCGGGATCGGGCTCGACGTCTTCGAAGAGGAAGCCGGCGAACGCGGGGAACTCCGCGAGGCGCGCGATCTTCTCCTGAACGAGCGGAGCCGCCGCGCGCACGTCCTCCGCCGGCCAGTCCGATCCCCTGCTCGCGCAGGAAGGCCACGAGGCGGTCGGCGTAGGCCTCGGGCGACAGGCCGCGCAGGTAGACGCCGTTCATCCAGTCGAGCTTGTCGTAGTCGAAGGTGGCGGCGCTGGCGCCGACGCGCTCGAGCGAGAAGCGCTCGACGAGCTCGGCGCGGCTCATCAGCGTCGTCTCGCCGTCGGGCGCCCAGCCGAGCAGCGCGAGGAAGTTGAGCATCGTCTCGGGCAGGTAGCCGGCGTGCCGGAACTCGTCCACCGAGACGGCGCCGTGGCGCTTCGAGAGCTTCTTCCCGTCCGGCCCGTTGATGTTCGGGGCGTGGGCGTAGACCGGGAGCTCGCGAGCCGAGCGCCTCGCAGGATCCGGATCTGCTTGGGCGTGTTCGAGATGTGGTCGTCGCCGCGGATCACGTGGGTGATCCCGTCCAGCCAGTCCTCGACGGGCGAGGCGAAGTTGTAGGTCGGACGGCCGTCGGAGCGCACGAGCACGACGTCCTCGAGCTCGGCGTTCGGGAACTCGATCCGGCCGCGAATCGCATCGTCCCAGCCGGTGACGCCGTCGTCGGGCATCCGGAAGCGGATCGCGCCTTCGTCCTCGTAGGCCGCGCCCTCCGCGACGAGTCGCCGCGCCTCCTCGCCACAACGCTCGAGCCGGTCGAGCTGGAAGGTGGTCGGGCCGTCCCAGTCGATCCCCATCCAGGTCAGCGAGCGCTCGATCTGCTCGACCGCCTCGGCGACCTCGCGGGAGGTGTCGGTGTTCTCGATCCGGAGCAGGCACTCGCCGCCCCGGCCGCGCGCGAAGAGCCAGTTGAAGAGGAACGTGCGGACGCCCCCGATGTGGAGGAAGCCGGTGGGGCTCGGTGCCATGCGGACGCGGACGCTCATGCGACTAGCCTAGCGGCGTGATCTTCGGCGCCCATTGCTCGGGCGGCGTCAAGGGCTCGCTCGACCACGCGGTCGAGATCGGCGCCGACGCCCTCCAGCTCTTCACCCAGAGCCCCCGGATGTGGCGCTTCCCGGCGCACGCCGAGGAGGACCTGGCGCGCTTCCGCGCCCGGCGCGAGGAGGCCGGGATCGAGTCGGTGCTCGTGCACGCGCTCTACCTCTGCAACCTCGCGGCGCCGGACCCGTCGATCTACTCGAAGTCGGTGCAGACGATGCGCTCGACGATGGAGGCCTCGTGCGCGATCGAGGCGGACGGCGTCGTCTTCCACGTCGGCTCCCACCTCGGCTCGGGCTTCGAGCACGGGCTCGAGCGCGTCGTGCCGGCGCTGCGCCAGGTGCTCGAGCGCTGCTCGGAGCGGACGTGGCTCCTGATCGAGAACTCGGCCGGGGCCGGCGGCACGATCGGCCGGTCGATCGAGGAGCTCGCCCTGCTCGTCGAGGCGCTCGACGGGCACCCGCGCCTCGGCGTCTGCCTCGACACCTGCCATCTCTACGTCTCCGGGATCGACGTGACCGACCGGGCGGTGCTGGACGCGACGCTGGCGGAGCTGGACGACCGGATCGGGCTCGACCGGCTCCGGGCGCTCCACGTCAACGACAGCGCCACCCCGCTCGGCTCGAACCGCGACCGGCACGCGAACGTGCTCGAGGGCGAGCTCGGCGAGGAGCTCGGCGTCTTCCTCGGCCACCCGAGGCTCCAGGGGCTGCCGGCCGTGATGGAGACGCCCGGCCCAGACAAGCACGGGCCCGACCTGGCGGAGATGGCGAAGCTCCGTGAGCTGCACGCCCGCTGGGTCGAGCTCCCCTAGCTGGGGTTGACCAACGCGAACACCCGGAAGCTCGGGCGGGCGCTCGGGATCTCCTGGAACTCCGGGTTGCGGCAGCCGAGCTCGTCGCCGCGCGCCTCGAAGCATTCCTGGACCTCGACCTTGCACATCGGCAGCGGCGCACGGGCCGAGCGGATCGCGCCGAAGCCGTCGCTGCGGGCCTCGGCGGCGCGAAGCAGATCGAGGTCGATCTCGACGTCGTAGACCTTCTGCATGCAGCCGATGTAGGTGTGGCCCCACGCCTCGTAGGCGTAGACGAAGGGGCACGACCGCTCGACGCAGGCTCCCGGGTAGACGACCTTGTCGCAGTGGACGTCGCAGCGGCGGCACTCCACCTCGTCCTGCGGACGGAGCGGCAGCTCTTCGACCGGGGCCTGCACATGCTGTTCCACACCGTAAGTGTGTGGGTGAGCACGGCCCGCCGCAAGACTTGACATTTCGACCCGTTTCAGGCAGTCGCGGGGGAGCAGTTGAACCCGGAGCCGCCCAGAGGCGAGCGGATAGGGTGCCGCCGATGGTGAAGCGCTTCCTCTTCGGCTCGGTCGCGGCGGCTCCGCTCGTGATCCTCGTCCACTATGTGTTCCATCCGGCCGACACGCTCGAGTTCGTGCTCGCGGCCGCGGCGCTCGTCCCGCTCGCGTGGCTGATCGGCGAAGCCACCGAGCACGCCGCCGAGCACACCGGCCCCGGGATCGGCGGCTTCCTCAACGCGACCTTCGGCAACGCGCCGGAGCTGATCATCGCCCTGCTCGCCGTGAACCAGGGCCTGACGGAGGTCGTCCGCGGCTCCCTGACCGGCTCGGTGATCGGGAACCTCCTGCTCGTGCTCGGGTTCTCGCTCCTCTTCGGCGGCCGCGGCGAGATCGATCGCCGCTCGAGCTACCTCGCGCTCGGCCTCGTCGCAGGCGCGACGCTCGTCTTCCTGATCCCCTCGATCCCCGGGTGGAGCGGCGATCCGGAGCGGAGCTCGCTCGCCGACCTCTCGATCCCCGTCTCGATCGTCGTCCTGCTGGCGTACGTCGTCCTCACCTGGTTCTCGCTCAGGCGGCACCGGGCGCTGCACGTGGCGAGCGACGCCGAGGTCACCGGCTGGTCGCTGCGGTTCGCGCTGGGAGTGCTCGCGGGGGCGACGGTGCTGACCGCGCTCGTGGCCGAGATCCTCGTCGGCACGCTCGAGGTGTTCGCGGAGAACGCCGGGCTGAGCGACTTCTTCGTCGCCGCCGTGATCGTGGCGATCGTCGGGAACGCGGCCGAGCACGGGGGCGCGGTCGTCGTCGCCGCCCGCGGGAAGATCGCGCTCGCCGCCGAGATCGCGCTGGCCTCGAGCGCCCAGGTCGCCGTGTTCCTGATCCCGGCGGTCACCCTGCTCGCGCTCCTGATCGACCCGCTCTCGCTCGCCTTCCGCGAGATCGAGATCTTCTCGCTCGTGGTCGCCACGGCCGTCGCGGCCGCCCTGCTCGTGGACGGCCGCTCGAGCCGCCTCAAGGGCGCGATCCTGATCCTCGTCTACCTCGCGATCGCGGTCGGGTTCTTCGCCGCGGGCGACCGCTAGAACGTCGAGGGCTCGCGCCGGAGCGGGTAGGTCGCGAAGTAGAGCTTCTCGATCGTGCCGTCGGCGTCGCGCACGATCCGCAGGTGCTCGCCGCGCTCGCGTCCCTCGACGCAGCGGTAACCGTCGCCTTCCGGCGCGAACACCGACGTGTCCCGGCCCACCGGGTAGCCGACCGCCTTCGCCTCCAGCCGGCCGTGCCAGGAGAAGACGAGCTCCTCGCCCTCCGTCCACCAGCGGCCGAGCAGAGGCTCGACCTCGGGCGGGGCGGGCCGGCCCGGCTTCCAGGCGAGGCGCTCGGCGGGCAGCGCGCCGATCGCGGCGACGGCGAGGTCGAGCGCCAGCTTCTCGGGCATCCCGCCCGCGCTCGTGTTCATCAGGACTGCGGCGCCCGTCTTCGTGCGCCGGTCGGCGACGAGTGCGGCGAGGTGGCCCGGCATCGCCCCGCCGTGGCCGACGAAGACGTGCTCCCCGCGACGGTAGAGCTCGAGCCCGGTGCCCCAGGCGAGCGTCCAGCCGCCGTGGTCGACCATCGCACGGACGTGCGACATCTCCTCGAGGGTCGCGGCGGCGAGTACGTCCTCCCGTCCCTCGACGAGGAAGGAGCCCCACCGAGCGAGGTCGCCCGTCGTCGACCAGAGCTTCCCGAGCGCGCCCGAGCCGCCGAGGTCGGGCTCGGGCTCGAGCGCGACGGCGTCCGAGTAGGGCTGGACGTAGTAGCCGCGGGCGGCCGGCTCCTGCGCGGTCGGCGAGGTGCGGGCGAGGCCGAGCGGGTCGAGGATCCGGGTCTGCAGCGCCTCTTCCCAGGTCGAGCCCGAGAGCCGCGCCACCACCTCGCCGAGGAGGGCGAAGGCGAGGTTCGAGTAGTGCCACCACGTCCCGGGCTCGAGCAGCTGCTCGGCGTCGGCGGTGCGGGCGACGAGCTCCTCGCGGCTGGGGGCCTGCATCGTCTCCCAGATCTCGCCCGGCGGCTCGCGCTGGAGCCCCGAGGAGTGGGAGAGCATCCGGCCGAGGGTAGGCGCGTGCGGGCTCTCGGGGATGAAGCGGTCGAGCGGGTCGTCGAGCGAGAGCTCGCCGGCGTCGCGGAGCTGGAGGATGCAGGCGGCGGTGAAGGTCTTCGTGATCGAGCCGATCCGGTACTGGGTGTCGGGCGACGCGACCTGCCCCGCGTCGACGTCGGCGAGCCCGATCGCGTCGCGCCACACGATCTCGCCGTCCCGGAAGACGGCCGCGCTGACGGAGGGGAGCCGCTGCTCCACCTGGGCCGCGCGGAGCGTGCGAACGAGCTCGTCGCGCAGAGTCTCAGGCGCGGACACGAGCTCCGAAAGCCTGGGGGATCAGCTCGCAGGCCCGGTCGATCTGCTCGTCGTCCACGTCGAGGTGGGTGACGGCGCGGAGGATCGTCGGGTGGATCGTCCCGGAGAGGCCCACGCCGTGCTCGGCGAGGAGGGCGATCGCCTCGGCAGCCGAGAGCGGCGCCACGTCGACCTGGACGAAGTTCGTCTCGGTGCGGTCGGGGTCGACGGCGAGGCCCGCGTCCGCGAGGGCGAGCGCGAGCCGCTTGGCGCGGGCGTGGTCGTCGGCGAGGAGCGCGACGTTGTGCTCGAGCGCGTAGACCCCGGCGGCCGCGACGATCCCGGCCTGGCGGAAGGCGCCGCCGAAGAGGTGCTTGAAGCGGCGCGCGCGGGTCATCGCCTCCTCTGTCCCGGCGAGGATCGCGCCGAGCGGGCAGCCCAGCCCCTTCGAGAGGCAGAGCGTGACGGTGTCGAAGCGCCGGCCGATCGTCGCGGCCTCCTCCCCGCTCGCGACGGCCGCGTTGAAGAGCCGGGCGCCGTCGAGGTGGAGCCGGAGGTCGAGCTCGGCGCAGGTCTCGCGCAGCGCGTCGATCTCCTCGAGCGGCCAGATGCGGCCGCCGGACGAGTTGTGGGTGTTCTCGACCCAGACCACCTTCGTCCGCGGCGAGTGGATCCCCGGCTGCCGGTAGGCGGCGCGCACCTGTTCGGGCGTGAACCGGCCCGCGACGCCGGGAAGCCCGCGGGTGACGACGCCCGAGTGGACGGCCGGGCCGCCGAGCTCGGAGATGAAGACGTGGCAGTTCTCCTCGCCGAGCAGCTCGTCGCCGGGCTCGGTGTGGAGCCGGAGCGCGATCTGGTTCGCCATCGTCGCGGTCGGCAGGTAGACGGCGGCCTCCTGCCCGAGCTGCTCGGCCGCGCGCGCCTCGAGCAGGTTGACCGTCGGGTCCTCGCGCTTCTGCTCGTCCCCCACCTCGGCCTCCGCCATGGCGGCGCGCATCGCGGCGGAGGGCCGGGTCGCGGTGTCCGAGCGGAGGTCGATCACGAGGCGCTCACGGGGCGCAGCCTAGCGCGGCGCGAGCCTTGTGTTTCCGAAACACAAGCGCACCTCGCGGCCCGCTTTCGTGTCGCTTCCGTGACAGTGGCCGGGCCGGCGAGCGGGATCGCGACCCGGGAGGACGAGCTTGTGTTTCGGAAACACAAGCTCCGTTCGGCCCCCGGTACCCTGGGTCGATGGACCTGAGCCTCCTGGAGCAGACGCTCGCCGGCCGCGGCGAGCCCGCGTACCGCGCCGGTCAGGTGTGGGAGTGGGCCGCCCGCGGAGTGTCGGGCTACGAGGAGATGACGAACGTTTCCGCGCCGCTGCGAGAGGCGCTGGCCGCCGAGGTGCCGTTCTCGACTCTCACCCTCGCGGACGAGGCCCACTCGGCGGACGGGACGGTCAAGGCGCTCTTCCGAACCGCGGACGGCCATCCGGTCGAGGCCGTGCTGATGCGCTACCGGGACGGGCGCCGCTCGATCTGCGTCAGCTCGCAGTCGGGCTGCCCGCTCACCTGCTCCTTCTGCGCGACGGGCGCGATGCGCTTCGGCCGCAACCTGACCCCCGGCGAGATCCTCGACCAGGCGCTCCACTTCCGCCGGATCGAGCCCGTCAACCACCTCGTCTTCATGGGCATGGGCGAGCCGTTCCTCAACTACGAGAACGTGCTCGAGGCGGCCCGCAAGCTCCCCGACCTCGGGATCACCCACCGGCGGACGACGATCTCCACCGTCGGCTGGCTCCCGAGCCTGACGCGCTTCGTCGACGAGGTCGAGGAGCCGATCCGGCTCGCGCTCTCGGTTCACGCGGCCAACCCGGAGCTGCGCTCGCGGATCATGCCGGTGAACGACCGCTACCCCCTTCGCCGACGTGATCGCCGAGTGCCGCCGCTACCACGAGCTGCGCAACCGCAGGGTCTACATCGAGTACGTGATGCTCGCCGGCGTCAACGACTCGGTCTCGCACGCCCGCGACCTCGCCGCGCTGCTGGGGGAGGGCGTCTTCAAGGTCAACCTGATCCCGTACAACCCGACCGGGATGTACGACGGCTCCTCGCGGGGGACGATCGAGGCGTTCAAGCGCGTGCTCGACACCGCCCGGATCCCGGCGACGGTACGCCTGACCCGCGGCCGGGACATCGCCGCCGCCTGCGGCCAGCTCGCAGCGTCCCGGTAGGACAACCGCGCTAGCTGGGCCAGGCCGCGCGAGCCCGGCCGGAGGTCCCAGGGGCCGCCGTCGCGGCAGCGGAGCGGGTCCCAGTACTCGGCCGGTAGGACGGACGGAGACGCCGACAGGGCCCAGAGCGCGGCGGCGCGGGCGTTGCGGACGCTGCCGCCGAGCCGCTCGGTCGTGAACGCCGTCATCTGGATCGCGTAGCACTGCGCCTCGGCCTCGTTCGTGACGCCGGCGAGATGGAAGGACTCGTGCGCCAGCGTCACGAGCGCCATCGCGGTGCCCTCGTCGATCGGCTTGCTCCCGTCGCTCCGGGCGAACCGCTCCAGGCGCTCGCAGGTCTTCGAGCTCAGGTTCGCGACCGGGTCGGGCCGGCCGTCGGCGCCGAAGTCGACCCAGCCCGCGTTCGGGGTGATCTCGACGAGACGCGTCCAGAAGCCGGGGCAGCTGACGCGCGACGTCGCGGTGCGAGACGGCCGCGGCGACGACGGCGAGCCGGTGCTCGTTCTGGCTCAGGCGCAGGCTCTGCCAGCCCCAGAGGAGGGTGACGAGGAGGACGGGGACGGCGAGCCAGCGCATTCCCTCTCTATCGGCGCCGTCCGCGTCCGGCCGTAGCCTGGGCTGCCGTGCGCCGCCGCCGCCCACCGACCGTGCTTCGCAGCGGAGAACCACGTCCGCGCCGGCTCGCCGAGCTCGTCGCCCTCCCGCGCCGCAGTCCGCTCCACCCGGAGCTCGCCCGCGCGCTCGCCGCCGCCGACGCGCTGCACGTCCTCGAGTCGAACCTGCTCCCCACCCCCGTCCGCGTGACCGCGACGACGCGCCAGGGCGGCTGCTACCGGCTGCGAGAAGGCGACCCCGTCGACCTCCGCGTCTCCAGCCGGCACGACCGGGTCGCGCTCAGCTTCCTGCACGAGCTCGGGCACCTGCTCGACCACCAGCTCGCGCCGGCGCCGCGCTCGTTCGCGAGCCCGCGGCTCGCCGCCTTCGCGCCGTGGCGGGCCGCCGCCGGCGCGCTCGAGCAGCGGGCGCCCGCGTTCGCGAGCCGTGGCCACCAGCGCTACTTCTCCTCCTGGCGCGAGCTCTGGGCGCGCAGCTACGCCCAGTGGGTCGTGCTGCGCTCGGACGACCCGGTGCTCGTCGCCGGCCTCGCCGCGGCGCAGGCGGCTGACGACCGCGTCGTCTGGCCGGCCGCCCACTTCGAGCCCGTCGCCGCGCAACTCGACGCGCTCTTCGGCTCGCTCGGGCTCGCCCGCGCGACGACGCTCGCAGCCTAGGGCCGCTCGCCGCTCATCCGGCGCAGCAGCCGCCGGGCCCAGCCGCGCTCGGCCCAGCGCGCGCGGATCGCGCCCTCGGGGCCGCCGGCGCGCTCCAGGAGCACGTCCGCGAGCTCGGCGCGCGCGTCGCCGTCGAGGGTCGCCGCGTAGTCGGCGACGGCGGCCGAGAAGGCGTCGCCCTCGTGCTCCGAGGCGAGCGTGGCGACGCGGCGCTCCAGCTCGGCTCGCGTGGCTCAGGCCCCCTTCTGGGCTTCGAGCTGCCGGCCCTCGGCGACCTCGCCGGAGAGATCCGGGTGCTCGTCGAACCCGTACTTGACGACCGCGCGCTTCGCTGCCTTGACCTCGTCGAGCCGGCGCACCGGGCGGCTCGTCGGCGCGTCCTTGAGCAGCTGCGGGCTCTCCGCGGCCTCCGCCGCGATCGCGAGCATCGCGTCGCAGAAGTCGTCCAGCCGCTCGATCGGCTCCGTCTCGGTCGGCTCGATCATCAGCGCCTCGGGCACGACGAGCGGGAAGTAGACGGTCGGCGGGTGGTAGCCGTAGTCCATCAGCCGCTTCGCCACGTCGAGCGCGGTGATCCCGTGCTCGCGCTTCAGGTTCCGGGCCGAGAGCACGAACTCGTGCATGCAGAGCCGGTCGTAGGGCAGGTCGTACGCGCCCTTGAGCCGGGCGAGCAGGTAGTTCGCGTTCAGGACGGCCGTCTCCGACATCTCCCGCAGCCCCGGGCCGTAGGAGCGGATGTAGGCGTAGGAGCGGACGAAGACGCCGAACGGCCCCGTGAACCCTCGCACCTTGCCGATCGACTTCGGCCGGTCGTAGTCGAGCCGGAAGGCGTCGCCGTCGCGGACGACCGCGGGCACCGGCAGGAACGGCTCCAGCCGCTTGCGGACGACGACCGGGCCGCCGCCCGGCCCGCCGCCGCCGTGCGGCTGCGAGAACGTCTTGTGCAGGTTGATGTGGACGATGTCGAAGCCCATGTCGCCCGGGCGCGAGATCCCGCAGACGGCGTTCAGGTTCGCGCCGTCGTAGTAGAGGAGCGAGCCCGCCTCGTGGAAGATCGCCGCCACGTCCTCGATGTGCTCGTCGAAGAGCCCGAGCGTCGAGGGGTTCGTCAGCATCAGCCCGGCCGTGCGCTCGTTCACCTTCGCGCGGAGGTCGTCGAGATCGAGGTTGCCGCGGGCGTCGGTCGCGACCTTCTCCAGCTTGTAGCCGGCCATCGCCACGCTCGCCGGGTTCGTCCCGTGCGCCGTGTCGGCGGTGATGATCGTGTCGCGCTGGTCGCCCTCGCCGATGTCGGCGAAGTAGGCGCGCATCAGCATCAGCCCCGTCAGCTCGCCCTGCGAGCCGGCGGCGGGCTGGAGCGAGCAGGCGTCGAGCCCGGCGACCTCCTGGAGGATCTCCTGCAGCCGCCACATCAGCTCGAGCGCGCCCTGGGCCCCGTCCTCCTCCTGGTGGGGATGGAGGTCCTTGAAGCCGGGCAGGCCGACGACGCGCTCGTTGACGCGGGGGTTGTGCTTCATCGTGCAGCTGCCGAGCGGGTAGAAGCCGTTGTCGATCCCGTAGTTGCGGTTCGAGAGCGCGGTGAAGTGGCGGACGAGCTCGGGCTCGGCGACCTCGGGCAGCCGCGGCGCCTCCTCGCGCCGGAGCGCAGCGGGTACCTCGACCGCCGGGAGGTCGTAGCGGGGGAGCGTCGAGGCCCGGCGACCCGCCTCGCTCTGCTCGTAGATCAGCTTCACGAGGCCACCTCCGCGAGCACCTCGGCCAGCCGGTCGATGTCGGCGGGCGAGCGCTTCTCGGTCACGGCGACGAGGAGGACGTCGTCCATCCCCGGGTAGTCGCGGCCGAGCGCGTAGCCCGGGTGGACGCCGTGCTTGCGGGCGGCGGCGATCGTCTCGCGCGCGCTCCCGGGCACCCGCACCGCGAGCTCCTTGAACGGGGTCGTCCCCGGGAAGGCCGCCGGCAGCCCGAGCCGCTCGCCGGCGTAGGCGGCGAGGCTCATGCACGTCTCGCCGACCTCGCGCAGCCCCTGCGGGCCGAGCCAGGAGAGATGGACGAGCCCGGCGAGCGCGAGCAGGGTCTGGTTCGTGGTCATGTTCGAGGTCGCCTTCTCGCGGCGGATGTGCTGCTCGCGCGTCTGCAGCGTCAGCACGTAACCCCGCTCCCCGTCGAGGTCGGTCGTCTCGCCGATGATCCGGCCGGGGAGCCGGCGGATGTAGTCCTGCTTCGAGGCGAGGAAGCCGTAGTGGGGACCGGCGTAGGACTGGTAGTTGCCGGCGCTCTGGCCCTCGCCGATCGCGAGCGCGCAGCCGTAGTTGCCGGGCGCCTCGAGGACGCCGAGCGAGACGGGGTCGACGTGGGCGACGGCGAGCGCGCCCGCGTCGTTGGCGGCGGCCGCGAGCTCGGGCGCGTCCTCGAGCACGCCGAAGAAGTTCGGCTGCTGGAAGAGGACGGCGGCGGCGCCTTCCGCTGCGGCGCGGACGGCGGCAGGGTCGACCCGGCCGCCCTCGTGCGCGACCTCGACGACCTCGAGCCCGAAGCCGACGGCGTAGGTCTTGACCACCTGGCGCACCTGCGGGTTGAGGGTCTCGGCGAGCACGACCTTCTTCCGGCCGGTGGCGTCGCGCGCGACGAGGCAGGCGTCTGCCGCGACCGTGGTGCCGTCGTAGCCGGACGCGTTCGAGACGTCCATCCCGGTCAGCTCGCAGATCGCAGTCTGGTACTCGAAGATCGCCTGGAGGACGCCCTGGCTCATCTCCGGCTGGTACGGCGTGTACGCGGTCAGCAGCTCGCCGCGCTGGAGGACGGCGTCGACGACCGCGGGCACGTAGTGGTCGTAGACCCCCGCGCCGAGGAACGAGAGCTCCTTCGTCGTGTCGACGTTCTTCGCCGCGAGCTCCTCCAGGTGCCGGACGAGCTCGGGCTCCGAGAGCGCGGGCTCGAGATCGAGCCGCCCCTCGAAGCGCAGGCTCTTCGGGATGTCGCGGAAGAGCTCCTCGACGGAGTCGACGCCGATCGCCGCGAGCATCGTCTCGCGGTCGGCGTCGGTGAGCGAGAGCTGGCTCAAGACTCGTCGACGATCTGCTTGTACGCCGCCTGGTCGAGCAGGCCCTCGGCCTCGGCGGGGTCGGAGAGGCGGATCCGGATCAGCCAGCCTTCGCCGTACGGATCCTCGTTGACGGTCTCGGGCGCGTCGACGACCTTCTCGTTCACCTCGAGGATCTCGCCCGAGAGCGGCGCGATCACATCCGAGACGGCCTTGACCGACTCGACCTCGGCGTAGGAGGAGTCCTTCGTCACCGTCGCGCCGACCTCAGGCGCCTCGAAGTGGACGAGCTCGCCCAGCGCCTCCTGCGCGAACCAGGTGACGCCCAGCGTGGCCTCGTCGCCGTCGATCCGCGCCCAGTCGTGCTCGGGGTGGTACTTGAGCCCCTCGGGGTAGCTCTCCTCTGCGGCCAACGCTAGCTCTCCTCTCGCTTGTAGAACGGCTTGGGAACCACGGTCGCGCGGCGTTCCTTGCCGCGGACGTCGATCGTCAGCTCGGTGCCCGGCTCGGCGCTCGCGGCGGGGACGTAGCCCAGGCCGATCCCGCGGTCCAGGGTCGGGGAATGGGTGCCGCTCGTGACCTCGCCGCCGCCGGCGATCGCCATCCCGTTCCGGGGCACGGCCTTCTCGTCCATCGTGAACGCGACGAGCTTCCGCTCGGGGCCCGCCTCCTTGACGGGGCGGATCGCGTCGACGCCGGTGAACTCCTTGCCGAGCGCGACCGTCCAGCCGAGCCCGGCGGAGATCGGGTCGGTCTCCGGGGTGATGTCGTTCCCGTGCAGCGGGTAGCAGGCCTCGAGCCGAAGCGTGTCGCGCGCGCCGAGCCCGGCCGGCGTGACCCCGGCGGCGAGGACGGCGTCCCAGAGCGCGACGGCGTCCTCGGCTGCGCACATCAGCTCGACCCCGCGCTCGCCGGTGTAGCCGGTGCGGGCGACCATCACCTCGACGCCGCCCACCTCGCCCATCGCGTGGGTGAACGGCTTCGCCTCGGGCAGCCCCAGCCGCTCGGCGGCGCGCGGCCCCTGGACGGCGAGGAGCGCGTACTCGTCGGAGGCGTCGCGCACCTCGGAGCCGCGGATCTCGCGCTCCTTCAGCCAGGCGTAGACCGGCTCGCGGTTCGACGCGTTGCAGACGACGAGGAAATGGAACGGGTCGATCCGGTAGACGATCAGGTCGTCGACGATCCCGCCGCGCTCGTTCGTGAGCAGCGTGTACTGGGCCTGGCCGTCCCCGATCTTGCCGAGGTCGTTGGAGAGCAGCCCCTGGAGCAGCTCCTCCGCCTTCGGCCCCTCGACGTGGAGCTCGCCCATGTGGGAGACGTCGAAGACGCCGGCGTCGGTGCGCACCGCGCGATGCTCCGGGATCACGCCCTCGTACTGGACGGGCATCTCCCAGCCGGCGAACGGGACGAGCCGAGCGCCCGCGGCGACGTGGCGTTCGTGCAAGGGCGTCCTCAGCAAGGTCTGCACGGGTCCGACTGTAACGACTCCGTTACGCACGACGCCCCGGCAAGCCGGGGCGTCGGACCGGGTCTCCTGGGCTGACCGGGCAAGTCAGCCAAGAGGGCATTGCACGGCTTCTCGCCGTACCGCCCGGAAACGAAACCTCGGGCTAGCTCTCGCGGAGGAAGGAGGGGATCTCGAGCTCGGAGTCGGACCGCTCCGGCCTGCTCGGCGCGGGGGCTCCCGGCGTCGCCTGCGCGGGCGTCTCGACGCGGCGGCGGCGGCGGTTCGCGCCGAAGCCGGTCGCGATCACGGTGACGCGGACCTCGTCGCCGAGCGTCTCGTCGATCACGGCGCCGAAGATCACGTTCGCGTTCCCGTCGGCGGCGCTCGTCACGACCTCGGCAGCCTCGTTGACCTCGAAGAGGCCGAGCTCCTTGCCGCCGGTGATGTTGAGCAGGATCCCGGTGGCGCCGTCGACCGACTGCTCGAGCAGCGGCGACGAGACGGCGGTGCGCGCTGCCTCGGCGGCGCGGTTCTCGCCGGAGGCGGTGCCGATCCCCATCAGGGCGGAGCCGGCGTCGCGCATGATCGTGCGCACGTCGGCGAAGTCGAGGTTGACCACGCCGGGGACGGTGATCAGGTCGGTGATCCCCTGGACGCCCTGGCGAAGGATGTCGTCGGCGATCCGGAAGGCCTCGGTCACGGGCGTCTTCTTCTCGACGACCTGGAGCAGCCGGTCGTTCTCGATCACGATCAGCGTGTCGACCCGGTCGCGGAGGTTCTGCGTCCCCTGTTCGGCCTGGCTCGCGCGCGTCCGCCCCTCGAACCCGAACGGCTTCGTCACGACGCCGACGGTGAGCGCCTCGAGCTCTCGCCCGAGCTCGGCGACGATCGGCGCGGCGCCGGTTCCGGTGCCGCCGCCCTCGCCGGCGGTGACGAAGATCATGTCGGCGCCCTTCAGCGCCTCCTTCAGCTCGTCGCGGCTCTCCTGCGCGGCGGCCTGGCCCACGTTCGGGTCGGCGCCGGCGCCGAGGCCGCGGGTGGCCTTCGAGCCGATGTGGATCTTGACGTCGGCGTCCGCCATCAGCAGCGCCTGCGCGTCCGTGTTGACGGCGATGAACTCGACGCCGCCGACGCCCGCGTCGACCATGCGGTTGACCGCGTTCGTGCCGCCGCCGCCGACGCCGACGACCTTGATCACGGCGAGGTAGTTGCCGGTTGTGTCTCTCATAGCGGGGGGCTCCATGTCAGTGGCTCGAGGGCGCTAAACCTGAAGCTCGAGTCGAGGATCGGGTCACCATCGTACCGTTCCCCGTCGAGGGTATGTCTCCTTGTCGGCACTGTCAACGCCAACCTTGAGCCGAGGTCGAGGCTCAAGGCTGTACCTCTACCTGAGAGTCGAGGGTTGAACCCAACACAGGACGCTGGGGGACACTGACGTCGAGATACCCCGTCGACGTCCCCGCGACGGCCAGGATCCGGCGGGCGATCTCGAGCTTGAGCGCCCGGTCGGAGCGATCGCCGAGCCGTAGCTCGAGCCCCGAGCGGAGGACGAGAGTCAGCTCCGCCCCGCTCGCCCGGACGGCGGTGACACGACGGGGCAGCGGCCGGCGCACGAGTGGCACGACGGCGTAGACGGCGGCGCGCGCATCGCCGGCAACGGGAGTGCCCACCTCGATCTCGGTCCGGCGCGAGAGCCAGATCCGCGGCAGGCCGGCGCGGTCGCCCTTCCGCAGCTCCGTCAGGACCTGCCCGCTCGCGGCCACGAGCCAGGAGTCCGGCCCGCGCCGGAGCACGGCGACGGGTCGCTCGGGAACGACGACGGCGGTGAGGGTGTGCGGGAAGGCACGGTCGAAGCGGACGGTCGCGACGGTGGGGACCGACTCGACCCGGCGACGGAGCTGAGCGAGGTCGAGTGCGAGCAGGCTCTGACCCTGGGCGCCGGCGAGCGCCGTGCGGACGTCGGCCGCGACGTGAGCAGGCGCGCCCTGGACGGCGACCGACTGGACGGCGAAGGCCGAGGTGCCGCGCGCGAGCGCGTAGGCGCCGGCGGCCGCAGCGAGGATCAGGAAGCCCGTCAGGATCGAGGGGCCTGAGGGGGCGAAGCGGGCGAGCTCCAGCCGCCCCGGCGTCGCGCGCGGGGGCGCGGAGACGGCGACTGCACGCGCCCGCGGGCGGGCACGCGCTCGGGTTGGCTTCCTGCCGGCCACGAGGGCGAGTTCGCCGCCGCGGCCCCGCCTCCTACGTCGCGGCTCTACTCGGCGGCGGGCAGCTCGATCGGGCCGAGCAGCTCGACCTCGTGGTGGAGCTCGACGCCGTACGCCTCGCGGGCGCGCCGGCGGGCCTCCGTCATCAGCGCGAGTGCGTCCGCCGTCGTCGCACCGCCCGCGTTCTCGATGAAGTTCGCGTGCATCGGCGAGATCACCGCGCCGCCGATCGCGTGCCCCTTGAGCCCACAGGCCTCGAGCATCCGACCCGCTCCGAGCTCGTGCTCCGGGTTCTTGAAGACGCTCCCGAAGGTGCGCTTGTTCGTCGGCTGGGTCGCCTTGCGCCGCGCGATCAGATCGGCCACCTCGGCCTTGATCTCGTCCGTCGGCCGCGGCCGCAGCCGGTACTCGACGCGAGCGACGACCTGCCCGTGGCGAAGGTTCGAGTGGCGGTAGGAGAGGCCGAGCTCCGCCGGGGTCAGCCAGCCCGATCCCTCCGCGGTGACGACGAGCGCGCGGACGAGGATCTCGCTCCAGTCGCTTCCGTAGGCCCCCGCGTTCATCCAGACGCCGCCGCCGGCGGTGCCGGGGATCGCGCAGGCGAACTCGAGCCCGCCGAGGCCCGCACCGCGCGCGTGGTGGAGGCAGACCGCATTGGAGGCGCCGCCACCGGCGACGAGCAGGGCGCCCTCGCTCTCGACCGCGGCGAGCTCGCCCGCGAGCTTGAGCACCAACGCGTCGACGCCGTCGTCGGCGGCGAGCAGGTTCGAGCCGAGCCCGACGGTCGCCACCGCGAGCCCACGGTCGGAGGCCCACGCGAGCGCCTGCTCCAGCTCGGCGACCGTCGACGGCCGGGCGAAGGCGCTCGCCGGGCCGCCCGTCCCGATCGTGGTCAGCCGTGCGAGGGCGACGCCCTCCTCGATCTCGATCACGCCGGCCGCTCCAGGATCAGCGCGCCCGCACGGTCGACGTCGCCGGCGCCGAGGGTCAGGACGAGGTCGCCGGACCGGGCCCAGCCGCGGACGATCGCAGCGCCGGTCTCGACGGTGGGGGCCCACCCCGCGCGCAGGCCCGGCCGGAGCGCCTCGAGCACGAGCCGGCCGCCGACGCCCTCGACGGGTTCCTCGCGGGCCCGGTAGATCTCCGTCACGACGGCCGCGTCCGCGGTCGAGAGCGCCGCACCGAACTCGTGGGCGAGATGGCGCGTCCGGGAGTAGAGGTGCGGCTGGAAGAGAACGAGGACGCGACCCTCGGTGCGCTCGCGCGCGGCGGCGATCGTGGCAGCGATCTCGGACGGGTGGTGCGCGTAGTCGTCGACGACGGTGACGCCGTCGCGCTCGCCCACGAGCTCGAAGCGTCGGCCCGCGCCGCGGAAGCGCGCGAGCACCGGCTCGGCGTCCGCGCGCGGGACGCCCGCGAGCTCCAGCGCCGCGAGCGCCGCGGCGGCGTTGCGTCGGTTGTGCTCGCCCGGGATCGCGAGCTCGAAGGCGACCGGGTCGAGCTCCCAGCCGCGCACCACCTCCGGCACCTCGGCGAGCCAGCGGTCGAAGAGCTCCTCCACCTCGGCCGCCGAGGCGAACGTCGCGTGATGGTCGAGCTCGATGTTCGTGACGACTGCGATCCGGGGGCGGAGGCGCTCGACGGTCCGGTCGGACTCGTCGCCCTCGACGACGAGCCAGCCCTCCCCCGCGCCCGCGTTCGAGCCGAGTTGCGGGATCTCCCCGCCGACGAGCCAGGCGGGATCGAGGCCCAGCTCCGCGAGCGTGAACGCGATCATCCCCGTCGTCGTCGTCTTGCCATGCGCGCCGGAGACGACGATCGAGGGCTGGAGGGAGACGAGCTCCGCCAGCAGCTCCGCGCGAGGCTTCCCCTCGACCCGGCCGGCGTACGCCGTCGAGACCACGACCTCCCAGCCGTCCGGCACGACCGGGTTTCTCCCCCACCTCGACCCGGACGTCCTCGAGGCCGCGCAGGTACGGCGTCTCCACCCGGTCCCAGCCTCCCACCTCCGCGCCGCGGGCGCGGGCGAGGGCCGCGTAGGAGGAGAGTCCTGCACCGCCGATCCCCACGAACCAGAGCCGGCGCCCGTCCAGCCTGCCCACGTCAGCGGGAGGCAAGTGCGATCAGCTCCTCCGCGATCCGGTCGGCAGCGTCCGGCCGGGCCATCGCACGCATCGCCTCGCTCATCGCGCGCAGCCGCTCGGGGTCGGCGAGCAGCTCGTCGACGAGCGCTGGGACACGCGCGAGCTCCGCCTCGGGGACGACGACGGCTCCTCCGCCCGCCTCGAAGTGACGCGCGTTCAGCGTCTGGTGGTCTGCGGTCACGTTGGGCGACGGCACGAGCACCGCGGGCGCGCCGACGGCGGCGAGCTCCCAGACGGTGCCGCCCGCGCGCGAGAGGGTCAGGTCGGCGGCCTCCGCCGCGAGCCCGAAGTCGTCGACGAAGGGAAGCAGCCGATAGTCGGGGCGCGAGACCCGCGCCGCGAGCTCGTCGTGGTAGCGCTGCCCGGCGAGGTGGAGGACGGCAGGCCCAGACTCGCCCCAGGTCCGCAGCGCCAGCTCGTTCAGCGCCTGCGCTCCCTGGCTGCCGCCGGCAACGAGGAGCACCTGCCCGCCCTCGGGCAGTCCCAGCTCGCGGCGCGCCTCGGCGCGGAGACGCGGCGTCCGGGCCGGGACGGGACGGCCAGTGACGTCGACCTTCTCGCCCGAGCGGCCGGGGATCTCGTACGAGAGGAAGAGGCGGCGGGCGAAGGGAGCTGCGAGCCGGTTCGCCAACCCGAGGTGGGCGTCGGCCTCCGTCAGCGCGGCGGGGATCCCCCGCAGCCGGGCCGCGAGCACCATCGGCCCTGCGACGAAGCCACCGCCGCCGAGGACGACGTGCGGCCGGCGGCGCCGCAGGATCGCCAGGCACTCGACGGGGGCGCGGGCGGCGAGCCCGAGCGCCCGCAGGAGGGCGAGTGACGGACGGCGCGGGAAGCCGGTGACGCGGAACGAGTCGAACTCGTAGCCGGCGGCCGGGACGAGCTCAGCCTCGACGCGATCCGGCGACCCGGCGAACGTCACCGTGACGCCGCGCCGCCGGAGCGCCTCGGCGATCGCGAGCGACGGGAGGACGTGTCCGGCTGTTCCGCCGCTTGCGATCAGGCACCGCAGCACGTTGGGGCGCTCGTTCATCGACAGCGATGTTAAGGAGGATCCCGACCGAGCCGAGCAGGACCACGAGGCTGGAGCCCCCGTAGGAGACGAACGGGAGCGGAATCCCGGTCAGCGGCGCGATTCCGAGCACGGCGGAGAGGTTGACCGCGGCCTGCCCGCAGACGAGGGACGTGATCCCCGCGGCGAGGAGCTTCCCGAACGGGTCACGGCACTTGAGCGCGACGGTGAAGCCGGCGAAGGCGAACGCGGCGAACGCGGAGATCACGAGCGTCGTCCCCACGAGCCCGAGCTCCTCGCCGACGATCGCGAAGATCATGTCGGTGTGGGCCTCGGGGAGGTAGTTGATCTTCTGGATCCCGTGCCCGAGCCCCTCGCCGGTCAGCCCGCCCGAGCCCATCCCGATGATCGCCTGGACGGTCTGGAAGCCGGCGCCCTGCGCGTCCTGCCAGGGATCGAGGAAGCTGAGGAAGCGGGCGCGGCGGTACGGCTCGACCCAGATCGCGGCGAGCCCGATCGCGACGGCGAGCCCGCCGGCGCTCCCGAGCGTGGTCGCGGGGACGCCGGCGACGACGAGCATCCCGGCGAGCATCAGCATCAGCGCGATCGTCGTCCCGAGGTCGGGCTGGAGCATGATCAGCCCCGCGAAGAGCGCGGTCAGCATCCCGATCGGCTTCCAGAGCTCTCCGAGCGTGCGCGGCGCGCCCTTGCGGGCGAGATAGGCGGCTGCCCAGACGAGCAGCGCCAGCTTGGCGAGCTCCGAGGCCTGGAACGAGGCCGGCCCGAGGTTGAGCCAGCGCCGGGCGCCGTTGATCTCGGGCGCGACGAGGAGCGTGACCGCGCAGAGCCCGAGCGCCGCGAGCACGAGGCCCGGTGCGAGCGCGCGCAGCTTGCGGTTGTCGAAGCGCGAGGCGGCGACCATCAACGCGATCCCGGCGCAGGCGTAGATCACCTGCCGCTTCAGGTAGTTCATCGGGTCGCCGTTCCCGATCGCGGCGGCGGCGGAGGTGGCGCTGTAGACCATCACCAGCCCGAACGCGACGAGGCTGAGCGTGACGAGGACGAGGATGCGCTGCGAGAGCTGGCCCGACTTCACTCCGAGAGGTTCTGGACGAGCCTGCCGAACTCCTCTCCCCTGTGCTCGAAATCCCTGAACTGGTCGAAGCTCGCGCACGCCGGCGAGAGCAGCACGATCTCCCCCGGCTGGGCAGCAGAGGCCGCCTCGGCGACCGCCCGCTCCAGCGTGGTCGAGAGCAGGAACGGCACCCCGGCGTAGCCGAGGTCGGTCGCGAGCGGCTCTGCGGCCTCCCCGATCAGGTACGCGGTGACGACGTTGGCGCGAGCGATCTGGGCGGCGAGCTCGTCGAAGCGCTCGCCCTTGAGCGAGCCGCCGAGGATCAGGTGGAGCGGCTGGGCGAAGGCTGCGAGCGCCCGCCGGGCGGCAGCGGTGTTCGTCGCCTTGGAGTCGTTGACGTAGCGGACGCCGTTTCGCTCGGCGACGAGCTCGAGCCGGTGCGGCACGCCCTCGAAGGTGCGCAGGCCCTCCGCGATCGCGTCGTCGGCGATCCCGAGCGCGCGGGCGGCGGCGGTGGCGGCCGCGGCGTTCTCGCGGTTGTGGGCGCCGGGGATCAACGGCTCGGCGGGCAGCACGTCGTCGGCGGCGAACTCGACGCGGCGTCCCTCGCCCGGCACCGGCCCGAAGCCGCGCGGGACGACCGCGACCTCGGCCCGCTCGAAGATCCGGAGCTTGGCGTCGCGGTAGGCCTCGAAGCTGCCGTGCCGGTCGAGATGGTCGGGCTCGAGGTTGAGCAGCACCGCGACGGCGGGGGCGAACGCGTCCACGTCCTCGAGCTGGAAGCTCGAGACCTCGCAGACGATCGGGCTCGCCGGGTCGACCGCGCCCACGAGCTCGGTCAGCGCCCGGCCCACGTTGCCGGCGACGGGCGCGCCGAGGATGTGGCCGAGGAGCTCGCTCGTCGTCGTCTTCCCGTTCGTGCCGGTGACGGCGACGAGCGGGTTCGGGAGCAGGCGCGCGCCCAGCTCGATCTCCGACCAGACGGGGATCCCCCGCTCGCGCGCCGCGGCGGGGAGCGGCGCGTCGCCGCGAACGCCGGGGCTCTTGACGAGCACGTCGACGCCGTCGAGCAGCGCGAGGTCCTCGTCGTTCCCGAGCGCGCGATCGGCGGCGACCACCTCCACCGCCCGGCCGTCGAGCCCCTCCCGCTCCAGCGCGGCCCGGGCGGCCCGGCCCGAGCGCGCCAGCCCGAGCACGAGGACGCGGGTCACAGCCTGAACTGGAGGTAGTAGCGGTAGTAGAGGACGAAGCCGCAGGCGCAGAGGATCGCGGCCACGATCCAGAAGCGAACCATGATCTTCGTCTCCGACCACGCCTTCATCTCGAAGTGGTGGTGCAGCGGCGCGATCAGGAAGACCCGGCGGCCCGCGTACTTGAAGGAGATCACCTGGATCATCACCGAGAGCGCGTTGACGACGAAGATCCCGCCGATCAGCAGCAGCAGCGCCTCGGTCCCGGTCACGATCGCGAAGCCTGCGAGCGCGCCGCCGAGCGCCAACGAGCCGGTGTCGCCCATGAAGACCTCGGCGGGGAAGCTGTTGTACCAGAGGAACCCGACCGTGCCCCCGACGAGCGCCGCCGCCAGGATCGCCAGGTCGAGCTGGAACGTCGAGCGCTCTCCGGACGCAGGCGCCGAGCGGATGTACGCGATCACGTTGATCGAGAGGAAGGTCATCAGCGAGATGATCGTCGTCCCCGCCGCGAGCCCGTCCAGGCCGTCCGTGAGGTTGACGGCGTTCGCGGCGCCGGCGATCACGAAGAAGAGAAAGCCGTAGAACGCATAGGAGAGTGGCAGGTCGACGTCGACGATCGGGAGGTAGATCGAGGTGCCCACGCGCTCCTGCTCGTGCACCGCGAACCCGACGACGGCGGTGATCGCGACCATCCCGATCAGCTTCCAGCGTCCGGAGAGCCCGAGTGAGCGTCGATGCCGGACCTTGATGAAATCGTCGAGGAAGCCGATCGCGCCGCACCCCACCGTGACGAAGAGCACGGTCAGCGCCGGCAGCGTGTAGCTCGAGAGGACGAGGAACGGGACGAACGCGCAGAGCAGGATCAGGAGCCCGCCCATCACCGGCGTCCCCTGCTTGACGACGTGCCCGGCCGGGCCTTCCTCGCGGATCTGCTGCCCGATCTCGTTCCGGCGCAGGAACTCGATGAACTTCGGGCCGATCACGATCGAGATCACCATCGCGATCAGCCCGGCGATGAGGACGCGGACCATTACCCGAGTCCGTTCGCCAGAGCCGGGGCCACCCCTTCGAGCGCCAGCGCGCGCGAGGCCTTGACGAGGACGGTGTCGCCGGGCTCGAGCGACGCCCGGAGGGCCTCGAGCGCGGCCGCAGCGTCGGGGACGAGGAGCGGCGCGCCGTAGGCCCCGGCCAGCTCGCCGACTGCGATCACCTCGATCCCGAGTCTCTGTGCGAGCTCGCCGATCTCGGCGTGGTGGCGCTCGGCGTGCTCGCCCAGCTCCGCCATCCCGCCGAGCACCGCGAGCTTCCGGGCCCCGCCGCGACGCGCGAGATCCTCGAGCGCGGCCCGCATCGAGGTCGGGTTCGCGTTGTAGGCGTCGTTGATCACGGTGCCGCCCCCGGGGAGCGGCAGCTCCTCCCCGCGCCAGCGCGAGAGCTCGACCCGGTCCGCGCCCTCCTGGATGCGGTCGAGCGGCAGCCCGAGCGCGTCGTAGGCGTGGAGCGCGGCCAGTGCATTCTGCGCCTGGTGGCGGGACCGGAGGGGGAAGCGGATCCGGGTGCCGGCGAACGCGACCCAGGCGCTGTCGTCCCGCAGCTCGGCGTCGACCTCCCCCACCCGCCGCACCTCGATGTCCTCGCGGAGGTACGGCTCCAGCTCGGCCGAGCGGGGGACGATCGCGATCCCGCCCTCCGGGAGCGCGTCGACGAGCTCCGCCTTCGCGCGCGCGACGCCGTCGACCGAGCCGACGAGCTCCAGGTGGACCGGGCCGATCGCGGTGATCACGCCGACGTCCGGCCGGGCGATCTCGCAGAGCTGCGCGATCTGGCCGAAGCCGCGCATCCCCATCTCGACGAGGCACAGCTCCGTCTCGGGCTCGAGCCGGCCGAGCGTGAGGGGCACGCCGAGCTCGGCGTTCTCGCTGGCGCGCGTCGCCACGGTGCGCGCCACGGGGCTGCAGAGGGCGGCGAGGATGTCCTTGGTCGAGGTCTTCCCCGTCGAGCCGGTGATCCCGACGACGCGCGCGGCGCTGCGCGCCCGCAGCGCGCGGCCGATCGCGGCCATCGCCGCGTGCTCGTCGTCCGGGACGAGCGTCGCGGCGCCAGCAGCGCGCGCAGCGGCGACGAACGCGCGTCCCCCACGGATCGCGACGAAGAGGTCGCCCGGGCCGGCAGTCCGCGAGTCGATCGTCAGCCCCGTCACCTCGCCCTCGCCGTGCAGCTCTCCCAGGCTGCGCAGCTCGTCGAGCGGAACCGGGATCACGAGCCGGCGACCAGCGGCCGCAGCGCCTCGCGGGCGACCTCGCGGTCGTCGAAGGGGAACTTCTCTCCGGCGATCTCCTGCCCCTGCTCGTGCCCCTTCCCGGCGATCACGACGACGTCGCCGGGCTCCGCGAGCGCGATCCCGCGCTGGATCGCGGCGCGGCGGTCGGGGTCGATCTCGACGTCCGTCCCGGTGCCCTGGAGGACGTCCTGGATGATCGCGAGCGGCTCCTCGCTGCGCGGGTTGTCGGAGGTGACGATCACGACGTCGGCGAGGTCGGCCGCCACCTTGCCCATCAGCGGGCGCTTGCCCCGGTCGCGGTCGCCGCCGGCGCCGAAGACGACGAGCACGCGGCCCGCTGTCAGCTCGCGCGCTGTCCGGAGGACGTTGTCGAGCGAGTCCGGCGTGTGCGCGTAGTCGACGATCACGGTGAAGGCCTGCCCCTCGTCGACCGCCTCGAACCGGCCCGGGATGCCCGTCGAGCGCCTCGATCCCGGCCCGGATCTCGTCCTCGTCGATGTCGAGCAGGATCCCCGCGGCAACGACGCCGAGGACGTTCTCGACGTTGAAGCGGCCGCGCAGCCGGCGACTGGATCTCGATCCCGCCGGCCGTGAAGCGCGCGCCGGAGCCGTCCAGCACGAGCCCCTCGGGCCGGATCTCGGCGTCCTCCGCGAACCCGAACGTGATCAGCGGCGCCCGGTGCAGGTCGGCCAGCTCGTGCGCGAGCCGCCGGCCCCACTCGTCCCCGACGTTGACCGCCGCGGGCGGCGGCGCGGCGTTCGCGAACAGCCGCCGCTTGGCCTTGAAGTAGTCCTCCATCGTCTCGTGGAAGTCGAGGTGGTCCTGGGTCAGATTGGTGAAGACGAGCGCGTCGAAGCGGACGCGGTCGAGCCGGTGGAGCACGGACGCGTGCGAGGAGGCCTCGAGCGCGACGCTCCGGTCGCCGGCGTCGAGCATCTCCCGGAAGGTGCGCTGGAGGTCGATCGCCTCGGGTGTCGTCCGCTCGACCGCGCGAACCTGGCCACCGACCCGGCTCTCGACCGTGCCCAGGAGCCCCGGGCGGCGGCCGGCCGCGGTCAGCACCGCGTGCAGGAGGAACGCCGTCGTCGTCTTGCCGTTCGTGCCGGTGACGCCCGCGACCTGGAGCTCCCGCGTCGGCTCGCCGAAGAAGATGTCGGCGGCGGTCGCCATCGCGGCGCGCGCATCCGGAACGACGAGCTGGGGGACGTCGACCTCGACGGCCCGCTCGACGACGAGGGCGACGGCGCCCCGCTCGACGGCGTCCGCGGCGAAGTCGTGCCCGTCGACGACCGAGCCCGGGACGCAGAAGAACGCCGCGCCGGGCATCCCCCTGCGGGCGTCGTAGGCGAGGTCACGCACCTCGGCGGAATCCGGACCGAGGACCGCCTCCGGCGCGAGCGCTTCGATCAGGCGCTCCAGCTCCATCAGCGGGGAAAGCTACCGGGAGGGAACGGCGTCCGGCGGGACCTCGAGCTCCTGGAGGCCGAACTGGGCGATCTTCGAGAAGGCGGGCGCAGCGACGACGCCGCCCCAGATCGCCGTCCTCGGCTCGTCGATCGAGACGAGGACGACGAGCCGCGGGTCCTTGGCGGGCACGATCCCGACGAACGAGGCGACGTAGCGGGAGGTCGAGTAGCCGCCCGGCTCCGGCTTCGCGGCGGTTCCGGTCTTGCCGGCGACGGTGTAGCCCGGGATCGCGGCCGCGGCGCCCGTACCGCCCTCGGCCGAGACGACGTCGCGCAGCATCGTCATCACCTGCGCGGAGACCACCCGCGAGACGATCCGCTTGCTCTTCGCGCGCTCGGGGCGCATCCCGCCGATCCGCTCGACGAGATAGGGCTGGTGGAGGGTGCCGCCGTTCGCGAGCGCGGCGTACGCCGCCGCCATCTGGATCGGCGTCACGGCGATCCCCTGTCCGATCGGCACGTTCCCGATCGTCGAGCCCGACCAGTAGGAGGGCAGGATCCCGCCCGACTCGCCGGGGTAGTCGATCCCGGTCTGCTTGCCGAAGCCGAACCGTCCGATCCAGTCGGTCAGGCGCGTCTGGCCGAGGAGCTGGGCGAGTGTGACCGTGCCGACGTTCGAGGACTGGGAGAGGATCTGCGCCACCGTCATCCGCTGGGTCGGCCGCGGCGCGTGCTCGTGGATCACCCGGTCCGCCACCTGGATCGAGGACTCGAGCGTGAAGGGCGTCGACGGGGTGACGAGGTGCTCGGAGAGCGCGCCCGCGACGGTGACGAGCTTGAAGGTCGAGCCCGGCTCGTAGGTGTCGGTGACGGCGCGGTTCCGGCGCCGGTCGGCCGGAGCCTTCGCGAAGGCGTTCAGGTCGTAGGTCGGCGCCGTCGCCATCGCGAGGACGGCGCCGGTGGACGGGTCGAGCACGACCGCGGTGCCCGCCTTGGCTCCGGAGCTGCGGACGGTCTCGCGGAGCACGTCCTCGGTCCGGGCCTGCATCGCGTGGTCGATCGTCAGGAAGACGTCGTCGCCCGCCTCTTCCGGCTTCGTCGAGATCACGTCGATTGCACGGCCGAGCGGGTCCTTGACGATCGTCTCGCTGCCCGGGCGGCCGGCCAGGGCGCCGTCGAGCGAGCCCTCGAGCCCTTCCAGCCCCTTGTTGTCGACGCCCGCGAACCCGAGCACCTGCGCGGCGACGGAGCGCTGCGGGTAGGTGCGGAGCTCCTCGGCGTAGAAGCCGAGCCCGGCGAATCCCTTCTGCTCGAGCTTCGCCGCCCTGGCCGGGTCGGCCTTCCGCTTGACGTAGACGAAGTGGCGCGTCTTGTCGGCGAGCGCGGTCGCGAGCTCGTTCGCGTCGACGCCGAGCGCCTGCGCCGCTGCGGCGGCGACGCGGATCGGCTCCTTGATCTGCCGAGGGTCGGCGTAGACGGTCGTCGCCTGCTCGCCGATCGCGAGCGGCTCGCCGGTCCGGTCGAAGATCGTGCCGCGCCCGGCCGGGATCTCGATCGTCTCCCGGTGCTGGCGCGAGGCCATCTGCGTCGAGCGTCCCGGCCTGCACGGCCTGGAGCCAGACCGCCCGCGCGAGGGTGCCCGCGAAGACGAGGACGAACAGCCCGAGCAGCAGCCGGATCCGGCGGTTCGACGAGCGGAGCGTCACTTGGGGGTGGGCGCGAGCTGCACGTATGCCGTGGAGTTCGCGTCCGCCTGCACGAGTCCTAGCCGCCGTTCGGCCTGCGACTCGATCCGTGCTCCCGCGGCCGCGCTCGAGAGCTGCGAGCGCAGGCGGGCGTTGTCGGCGCGAAGCTGGACGCGCTCGCGCCCGAGCCCGTCGAGCCTGACGTTGAGCTGCAGCACCGCCACGTTCACGGCGACGACGCCGGCGAGGAGCGCGCCGACGAGGACGATCCAGACGACCCCGCCGAAGGCCTTCGGCTTCGCCGCCGCGCGCGGGGCCGCCTTGGGCCGGGCGGCAGGCCGGGGCCGTCGGAGGGCGGGCGCCTCGGCGGGCGCGTTCGACCAGGCGACCATCAGGCCTTCACCGCCACCCGGAGCTTCGCGGAGGCCGAGCGCGGGTTCTGCTCGAGCTCGCGGGCGCCCGGCCGCACCGGCTTCCGCGTCAGGTCGCGCAGCACCGGCTCGTTGCCGCAGTTGCAGATCGGGAACTCCGGCGGGCACGTGCAGCCGCGGGCCTGCTCCCGGATGTACTGCTTGACGATCCGGTCCTCGAGCGAGTGGAAGCTGATGACGGCGATGCGGCCTCCGGGCCGGAGCATCCGCACCGCCGCCGGGAGAGCTGCCTCGAGCGCGCCGAGCTCGTCGTTGACCGCGATCCGGAGCGCCTGGAAGACGCGCTTCGCGGGATGGCCGTCGCCGAAGCGCGCCGGGGTGGGAATCGCCTGCTTGATCGTGTCCGCGAGGTCGCCGGTGCGCTCGAACGGCCGCTCGACCCGCCGGCGGACGATCGAGCGGGCGATCTGCTTCGCGTACCGCTCCTCGCCGAAGCGGCGGAAGATCAGCGTCAGCTCGCGCTCGTCGGCCCCGTTGACGAGCTCGCGGGCGGAGAGCTCGGCCGAGCTGTCCATCCGCATGTCGAGCGGCGCGTCGGCGGCGTAGGAGAAGCCGCGCTCGGGCCGGTCGAGCTGCATCGAGGAGACGCCGAGGTCGAGCAGGATCGCGTCGGCCTGGACGTCGTTCGCGGCGAGCTGGTTCAGGACGAGCGAGAACTCGCCCCGGAGCAGCCGCGCCTGGACGCCCGTCGAGGCCTTGAAGCGGTCGAAGTAGGCGCGGACGGAGGGATCGCGGTCGATCGCGATCAGCTTCCCCTCGCCCCGGAGCGCGGCCGCGAGCAGGCTCGAGTGGCCGCCGGCGCCGAACGTGGCGTCGACGACGGTCTCGCCGGGCTGCACCGCGAGGAGCTCCTGCACCTCCTCGGCGAGCACGGGGACGTGATCAGCTGCGCTTGTCTGCAAGACGTTCGGCAACATCGTCTGCGCTCCCTTCGACCTTCGTCGTGTGCTCGGCCCAGGCCGCCCGGTCCCAGATCTCGAGGTGGTCGTGCACGCCGGCGACGACGACCTCACGGCCGAGGCGCGCGTGCTTGGCGAGGGCCGGCGGGACGAGCACCCGGCCCTGCTTGTCGAGCTCCGCGTCGGCGGCCGCGGCGAAGAAGAACCGCTTCAACTCGCGCGCCTCCTTCGAGAACGGATCGAGCGGCGCCAGCCGCGCGTCGACGAGGCGCTGCCAGTCGGCGCGGGCGAACACGTCGAGGCACTCGTCCAGGCCCCGGGTGACGACGACGCCGGCCGCGAGGTCGTCGCGGAACCGCGCCGGCAACGTGAGCCGGTTCTTCTCGTCGATGGTGTGTTCGTAGGCGCCGAAGAACATGGTTTCACACGAGGTTTCACAGGGGCTGAGTCTCCCACTACGCCCCACTCTAAACCACCACGCCCCACTTGTCCACCCCAGAGGCCCACAGATCCCCCTTTCGGGGCGGCCGGATCGCGCGGGATCTAGACCCGGACGGCGGCGGCGTGGACGCCGCGCCCGGTGAGCGCGCCGGCGCCGCAGCGGGCGGCGAGCGCGATCGCCGCGGCGGGCTCGAGCCCGCTGCCGAGCCCGATAGGCGAGCCCGGCGGCGAAGCAGTCGCCACAGCCGTAGGCATCGACGATCGGCGCGTCGGGCGCGGTCGCAGCGTAGGGGCCGCCCGGCTGGGCCCAGCCGCCGAGCGAGCCGGCCGTCGAGACGGCGAGCGCCGGAGCGGGATGCAGGTCGCCGGGCGCGTAGCGCTCCCGCTCGTCCTCCCCGCTCCCGGCGACGGCGTCGAGCGGGACGGCGGCCGCGGCGAGCGTCGCCAGCTCCCGGGTCGTCGCGACGACCACGCCGCCCCGCCGGGCCTGCCGCAGCGCCTCGACGTCCCCGCTGACGAAGAGCACGGCCGCCGCTTCGTCCAGCTCCTCCCACGGCAGCTCTCCGTCGCCGCCCTGGGGCAGGAGCTTCCGCCCGAGCACCGTGATCGTCCGCTCGCCGTGTGCCTCGACGTGGCAGACCGCCCGGCGCGTCGGCTCGGGCCGGATCGCCGCGTGCACCCTGACGCCGGCTGCCTCGAGCTCCGCAGTGGCGCGCTTCCCGAGCTCGTCGTCGCCGAGCGCCGTGAAGAGGTGCGCCTCCCCCGCGAGCCGTGCGAGCTGGAGCGCGGCGACCGCACCGCCGCCGCCCGCCTGCTCCCATGTCTGCTCCGCCTGGACGATCTGGCCGGAGCGGGGCATCACCTCGACGCGGACGAACTCGACCCACTCGACGTGCCCGACCACCGCCACCTTCATCCAGCCACTCTCACAGATCCGGGCCCGGTCGCGTTAGAGGGGATGATGACGACGGTGACCCCGATCCCTCCCTTCGAGCGCTTCTACGTCGAGCACCGCGCGATCGTGCTCGGCTTCCTGCGCAAGCGGCTGCCGCGCGAGGCGGCCGAGGACGCGTTCCAGGAGACCTTCCTGCGGGCGCTGCGGGCCTACGACCGGCTCGAGCACGGCGAGCACCTGAAGGCGTGGGTGCTGACGATCGCGGCCCGGCTCGCGATCGACACCGGCCGGCGCGCGAAGCCGGTCTCGCACGAGCTGCCGGAGATCCCCTGGGAGGACGGCCGTCCCGCGTACGCCCAGATCGAGCACCTCGCCGGCGCGCTGCCGCCGACCGAGCGCGCCGCCGTCGTCCTCCGCTACGCCTACGACCTCGCCTACGACGACATCGCCGCAGCGCTCGACTCGAGCCCGGAGGCCGCCCGCCAGGCAGCCTCGTCCGGGATCCGGCGCCTGCGCGCAGGAGGAGCCACGCCATGACCGTTCCACCCGAGCTCGACGCCCGCTTCCGCGAGGCGGCCGCCGCCGAGGGCCTGCTCGACGCCGGCTTCGACGTCGTCGACTCCCCCGTCGGCCCGCTCCTGCTCGCGGCCACGCCCGCGCGGTGTCTGCCGGATCTGGTTCCGGCCCGACCCCGAGGAGCAGGTCGACGTGCTCGCCCGGCTCCACGGCCCCCGTGTCCTTCGCTCGCGCCGCGCGGTCGAGCGAGCCGACCGGCAGCTCTCGGAGTACTTCGAGGGCCGTCGCGAGGCCTTCGAGCTGGAGACCGACCTCAGTGGCGTCAACCCGTTCGCCCAGGAGGTGCTGACCGAGCTGGCCCAGGTTCCCTTCGGCGAGACGACGACCTACGGCGCCCTCGCAGCGCGCGTCGGCCGGCCGAAGGCCGCCCGGGCGATCGGCACCGTGATGAACCGCAACCCGATCCCGATCGTCCTCCCCTGCCACCGCGTCGTCGGCGCGAACGGCAGCCTCGTCGGCTACGCGGGCGGCCTGCCGACGAAGGAGCACCTGCTCCGGCTCGAGGGCGCGATCCTCTAGGTGCTCGCGTCGAGGATCCTGACGTCGTACCTGCGGACGTCGGGATCGCTCGTGATCAGGGTCAGGTCCTCGAGCTGGGCCTGGGCGACGAGCAGCCGTCGAACGGGTCGCGGTGGTGCCGGGGTAGCTCGGCACTGCGCACGGCGTGGCGAAGATCGATCGCGAGGTCGGTGAAGCCGCCGCGCTCGACCGAGTCGGCGATGTCGCCGGGTGCATCGAGCTTGCCGTTCGCGCGCTTCGTGGCGATCTCCCAGGCGCTGGCGGCGCTGACGAAGGCCAGGTTCTCGCCGTCGGCGATGGCGGCGCGGGCGATCGGGCCGAGCGCCGCGTCGTCGGCGTTCCACCAGAGAAAGGCGTGGGTGTCGAGCAGGACGAGCACGTACTCCGTGAAGGCCTCGAAGCCGGCGGGCAGCTCGTCGAAGCCCGGCTTGATCGTGATCTGGCCGGCGAGGAGGCCGGGACGTGCGATCGGTGGTGCTCGGCGTGTACGGAACGAGCCTCGCCACCGGCTTGTCGTAGCTCTTGACGATGACCTCCTCGCCGGCCTCGACCCGCTTCAACAGCTTCGAGAAGCTTCGTCTTCGCTTCGTGGATCCCGACGACGATCGGCTTCATTGCAGCCCCTGAACTAGACTAGATCTAGTCCATAACGTAGCAGCGAGCCGGACGCCTAGTCGACGAGCTTGTAGCCCACCCCCCAGACGTTGACGAGGAAGCGGTCGTCGGGCGTGCGGCAGAGCTTCGAGCGCAGGCGCGAGACGTGGCTGTCGAGCGTCCTCGTCCGGCAGTGCGTCCGGTAGCCCCAGACGTCGCGGAGCAGCTCCTCCTTGCCGAAGACGCGGCGCGGATCGGTGGCGAGCTGCGCGAGGAGCGAGAACTCCTTGCCGGCGAGGTGGATCGGCTCGCCGCGTAGCGTCACCCGGTGCGTCGCCCGGTCGATCGAGAGCTCGCCGACGTCATGGCGGTCGGCGGTCGCGGGCGCCGTCCGGCGGAGCACGGCGCGGATCCTCGCCAGCAGCTCCTCGTAGACGACGGGCCGGTGCAGATAGTCGTCGGCACCCCGCTGGAAGGCACGGACGCGGTCGACGGCATCGGCCTCCTGCGGCCCCAGCACGATCACGGGCACGGAGCGGTTCCACGACCGGCCGGGCTCGCCCTCGCGGAGGCGCGCGCAGAGCGCGAGCTCGGTGGCGACGACGAGGTCGGGCCGGCGCCGCTCCACGAGCTCGAGCGCCTCGCCCTCGAAGCAGGCGCCGAGGACGTCGAAGCCGTCGGTCGCCAGCTGCCGCTCGAGATACGCCCGGGTCTCGGGCTCCGGATCGGCGAGGACGACCGCGGTGCTCACGGGATCGACGCTAGCCCCCACTCCGTGTCCGCGCCAGATGTCCTTTGCGTCGAATTCGTGAAGCTTCGTCCCCAGCCGTCCGCTAGAGACGGCCGGAGCGCACGACGCCCCAGAGCAGCCAGACACCGAGCGCGCCGGAGAGCAGGAAGCCGATCACCGAGAGGGCGTGGACGCCGAAGAGCTGAGGGCCGTTCGTGGCGAAGATCCCGATCAGCGACGAGCCGAGCAGCCCGCCGGCGACGACGAGCGCGACCACGATCCGGTTGATCGCCACGTCGAGCTTGTGCATGAAGTCGTCGAGGCCCTTGTGGACGAAGCCGACCTCGATCTGGCCGTCCCGCATCTCCTGGAGCACGTCGTGGACCTGGTACGGCAGGTCGCGCGCGATCCCCAGGAGCTCGCGCCCCTCCTTCGTCGCGCGCGCCGCGACCCGGCCGGGCGCGAACCGCTCCAGCATCAGCGCCCGCGCATACGGCCGCGCCACCTCGAAGACGTTGAAGCCCGGGTAGAGCTCGATCCCGACCGAGCCGAGCGTCGCGAGCGTCTTGTCCAGGAGCACGAAGCGCGTCGGCAGGCGCAGGTTCATCGCGTAGATCAGCGCGAAGCCCTCGCGCATCACCCCGATCGGGTCGATCTCGGCGAGCCCGACCCCGTAGTAGCGGTAGAAGAGCTCGCGCAGCGCCGCGCGGAACTCCTCCTCCCGCTCCTTCGGGTAGCGGAGCCCGAGGTCGGCGAGCCGCCGGGGGATCGCGTCCACGTTCTCGGTCGCGGCGTCGACGAAGAGCGCGGTCAGCTTGCCCATGTCCGCGTCGGTCAGCTTGCCGACGAGGCCGAAGTCGACGAGCCCGATCCGGGCGCCTTCCAGGACGAGGATGTTCGCGGGGTGCGGGTCGGCGTGGAAGACGCCGTGGCGGAAGATCATCTCCATCCAGGTCTCGGTGATCCGGTAGGCGAGCTCGCGCCGCTCGTCGAGGGCGCGCTCGTCGAGCTCGAGGTCGGCGAGCTGGACGCCGTCGAGGAACTCGAGCGTGAGGATCCGCGTCGCCGAGTAGTCGCGGTAGAGCTTCGGGATCCGGACGAGCTCGGAGCCTTCGAAGGTGCGGCGGAAGAGCTCGGCGTTGCGCGCCTCCAGCCGGTAGTCCAGCTCCTGCCGGATCGAGCGCGCGAACTCGTCCACGAGCGCGTGGGCGTCGATGAAGTCGAGCGCGCGCACCCGCTCCCGGATCAGGCGTGCGGCCTGGTAGAGGAGCGCGAGATCGGACTCGACCTGCCGGGGCGCGTCCGGCCGCTGCACCTTCACGACCACCTCGTCGCCGTTCGGGAGCGTGGCGCGGTGCACCTGGCCGATCGAGGCCGCGGCGATCGGCACCTCGTCGAAGCGGAGGAACGCCTGCTCGAGCGTCAGGCCGAGGTCGGCCTCGACCACGAGCCGGGCCTGCTCGAACGGGAACGGCCGGACGTCGTCCTGGAGCCCGCGCAGCTCGGCGACGATGTCGGGCGGGACGACGTCGGGGCGCATCGAGAGGAGCTGCCCGAACTTGACGAAGGTCGGGCCGAGCTCGTCGAGGAGCTCTCGCAACCGTCGGCCGCGCTCGGAGCCGAGCTCGGGCTGCGACTCGCCCCGCGCCGACCAGGGGAGCACGTCGGTGATCCGGTGCCGCTCGAAGAAGTAGCCGAACCCGTGCCGGACCGCGACCTGGGCGATCTCGGAGAGCCTGCCGAACGTCCGGGGGCGCGGGGGCGCGGACACCCCGTCAGTGTTGCACGCTGCGCCGAGCTCGCCGGAGCGCGAGGATAGGGGCATGGACGAAGGTCTGATCCTCCTCGTCGTCGGCGCCGTCCTCGCCGCCAGCATCGTCGTCGCGCTCGGGGCGGCCCGCACGGGGCTGCCGGTGCTCGTCGCCTTCCTCGGCCTCGGGATGGCACTCGGCTCGGACGGGATCGGGATCGCGTTCGACGACGCCGAGCTGGCGCGGACGGTCGGGATCGTCGGCCTCGCCCTGATCCTCTACGAGGGCGGCCTCCAGACCTCGTGGAGGCGGCTCCGGCAGGTGGCCGCTCCCGCCGCCGCGCTGAGCACGGTGGGGGTCGTCGTCAGCGCCCTCCTCACCGGCGTCGCCGCGCGGCTCCTCTTCGACGTCACCTGGCTGGAGGCCGTGCTGCTCGGCGCCGTCGTCTCCTCCACCGACGCGGCGGCCGTCTTCGCGACGCTCCGGTTCACGCACATCCGCCGGCGCGTCGCCCGCACGCTCGAGGCGGAGTCGGGCGGCAACGACCCGATGGCGATCGCGCTCACGCTCGGGCTGATCGCCTGGATCGAGCGCCCGGACGAGGAGGGCTTTCCCGAGCTGGCGCTCCTCGTCGTGCGGCAGATCGGCCTCGGGCTCGTCGCCGGGGTCGCGCTCGGCGTCCTCGCGGCGTGGGTCTTCGCGCGCGTGCCCCCGTCGATCGGCGCCTTCGCCCCGGTCGCCTCGGTCGCCGCCGCCGCGCTCTCCTA
Source organism: uncultured Gaiellaceae bacterium (assembly GCA_963846665.1). GTDB lineage: Bacteria > Actinomycetota > Thermoleophilia > Gaiellales > Gaiellaceae > Gaiellasilicea. The sequence continues at coordinate 510,995 of CAWJWW010000002.1, read as the reverse complement.
CGGCGCCGCGGACGTGGTCGGTGGGAGCGGCTTCCTCGCCGTCTACCTCGTCGGGCTCGCGGTCGGCTCGACCCCGTCCCGCTATCGGCGGCAACTCGTCGCGTTCCACGAGGGCCTCGCGTTCCTCGCCCAGGTCGCACTCTTCGTCGTCCTCGGCCTACTCGTCTTCCCGCGCCAGCTCGCCGAGATCGCCGTGCCGGGGCTCGCGCTCGCGGTCCTGCTCGTCCTCGTCGTCCGACCGCTCGCCGTCTGGGCCTCGACCGTGCTCTTCGGCTACACGTTCCGGGAGCGGCTGCTGCTGGGCTGGGCCGGCCTGCGGGGCGCGGTCCCGATCGTGCTGGCGACGTTCGTCCTCTCCTCGCAGGTGGACGACGCGAAGCTGATCTTCGACGCCGTCTTCTTCGTCGTCGTCATCTCGACGATCGTCCAGGGCTCGACGCTCGAGCGTGTCGCGGGCGCCCTCGACCTCCTCGCCACGGTGACGCCGCCGGCGGTCGCGCCTCTGGAGGTCGGGCCCGAGAGCAAGCTCGACCTCGTCGACTTCGCCGTCGCCCCGAACCACGCGATCGCCGACGCGGCCGTGCGGGAGACCGGGCTGCCGCGGGACGCGATCATCGCCGTCGTGATCCGCGACGGGCACGCCCTGCCGCCGCGGGGGAGCACGACGATCAAGGCGGGCGACCTGCTCTACGTGCTGGCCCCGCACTCGAAGCGGCGGGAGCTCGAGGACGTCTTTGCCCGCTGGCGCCGCCGCGTGTAAGACGCGTCTAGCCCAGCGTCAGCGCGAGCAGCGCCTCGACGGTGTGCATCCGGTTCTCCGCGGACTGCCACGCCGCGCTCTGCGGCCCGTAGAGGACGTCGGCCGCGATCTCCTCGCCCACGTGCGCGGGCAGGCAGTGGAGCGCGATCGCGTCGCGGTCGGCCGCGGCGAGCAGCTCTGCGTCGACGGTGTACCCGGCGAAGGCCTGCAGCCTCGCCTCGCGCTCGGCCTCCTGGCCCATGCTCGCCCAGACGTCGGTGACGACGACCTGCGCACCGGCGACCGCCTCGTACGGGTCGCGCACGCAGGCGATGCCCGGGGCCTCGTAGCCCTCCGGCGAGGCGCACGCGAACTCGGCGCCGAGCAGGGCGCACGCCTCGGCGAGCGAGACGCAGACGTTGTTCCCGTCCCCGACCCACGCGACCTTGACGCCCTCGACGCCGCCGAGCCGCTCCCGGATCGTCTGCACGTCGGCGATCGCCTGGAGCGGATGCGCCTCGTCGGTCAGGGCGTTGAACACGGGGACGTCCGCGAGCTCGGCGAACGTCTCGAGCTCGGCGTGCTCGTACGTGCGGATCGCGATCGCGTCGAGGTAGCCCGAGAGGACGCGGGCCGTGTCCTCGATCGACTCGCCGCGCGCGAGCTGGAGCTGGTCGCCGGGGAGGTCGATCGCAGTCGCGCCGAGATGCGCGGCGGCAGCGGCGAGCGAGACGCGCGTCCGCGTCGAGTGCTTGCGGAAGAGCAGGCCCAGCGTCCGGCCCTCGAGCGGCCGGTGGGCGCCGCGCGGAGCTGCCTTCAGCTCGTCGGTCAGGTCGAGGATCGCCTCGAGCTCGGCGGCGGTGAGGTCGGTCGTGCGCAGGAGCGAGCGACCGCCCAGCTGAACGGGCAGGGGCGTGGGCAGGCTCATGCGAGCACCTCCTGGAGAAGCGCGAGCCCGTGGGCGAGCTCGTCGTGGCTGACGGTGAGGGGCGGAACGAGGCGGAGAACGGTGTCGCCGGCCGTGCCGACGAGGAGGCCCGCGTCGAGAGCGGCGGCGGCGACCTCACCGGCGGAGCGGTCCAGCTCGGCGCCGAGCATCAGGCCGCGGCCCCGAACCTCGAGCACCCCGGGCAGCGAGGCGAGCCCGGCGGCCAGGAAGGCGCCGTTCTCGCCGACCTGCGCGAGCAGCTCATCGTCGATCGTCTCGAGGACGGCGCAGGCGGCGGCGCAGGCGACGGGATTGCCGCCGAACGTGCTGCCGTGGTCGCCCGGGACGAGACCCTGCGGCGCCTCGTCGGCGACGAGGAGCGCGCCGATCGGGAGCCCGTTCGCGAGCCCCTTCGCGAGCGCGACGGCGTCCGGCCGGACCCCGGCCTGCTCCCAGGCGAAGAAGGTGCCGGTGCGCCCGACGCCGCACTGGATCTCGTCCAGGATCAGCAGGGCGCCGTGCTCGTCGGCGAGGGCGCGGGCGGCCGCCAGGAACTCGGAGGACGCCGGGTGGATCCCACCCTCGCCCTGGACGGGCTCGATCAGGATCGCGGCGGTCTGGGGACCGACGAGAGCGGCGAGCGAGTCGGCGTCGTTCAGAACCGCGAAGCGGGCCTGCGGCGCCAGCGGCTCGAACGGCGCGCGCTTCGCCGGGCTGCCCGGTGACGGCGAGCGCGCCGTGCGTGCGGCCGTGGAACGAGTTCTCGAGCGCGACGATCTCGGGTCGGCCGGTCGCCTTCCGCGCCCACTTGAGCGCCGCCTCGATCGCCTCCGTCCCCGAGTTGCAGAAGAAGGCCCGCGAGCCGCCGAACCGGGCGGAGAGCAGTCCCGCGAGCGCGGCCATCGGCTCGGTGCCGAAGAGATTGGACGTGTGCCAGAGGCGGTCGAGCTGCGCCTGCGCGGCGGCGAGCGGGGCCGGATGGCGATGGCCGAGCGAGACGACGGCGATCCCGGCGAGCAGGTCGAGGTAGCGCTTCCCGTCCGCGTCGGTGACCCAGCAGCCGTCGCCCTCGACGAGCGTGACGTCGGCGCGCGCGTAGGTCGGCAGCAGCCCGGCGATCCCCGCGACGGCGCTCACGCGAGCACCGCCGTGGCGCCGATCTCGGCCTCGACCCCGCCTCGCGCGGCGCCGATCGCAGCGCGGAGCTTGGGGACGATCCCGCCGATCAGCTCGCCCGCGTCGAGAAGCCGCTCGGCCTCGTGCGAGCCGATCGACGCGGCAACCGCGCCTCCGAGGAGCAGACCGGGGACGTCGGTGAGGAAGTGGAGCCGCTCGGCGCCGAGGCCGATCGCGAGCGCGGCTGCCGCGTCGTCGGCGTTCACGTTCAGCGGGCCGGCGGCGAGCGGGGTGACGACGGGGATCAGGCCGGCGGCGAGTGCGTCGACGACGGCGGGCGGCAGGCTCGGCCGCGCCTCCCCCACGAGCCCGAGCCCCGGCACCGGTGTCGCGCGCAGGCCGATCTCGTCCCCGCAGAGCGGGACGGCACGATCGCCGAGCGCGGCGCAGACGACGGCGTTGACGGCGGCGAGCGACGCGCGGACGACCTCGAGCCCCTCGGGGGTCGTGACCCGGCGCCCACCGACGAAGGCGACCGGGATTCCCCGCGCCTCCATCTCGGCCGAGATCTGCGGCCCGGCGCCGTGGACGACGCAGACCTGGTGGCGCTCGGCGAGGGCGAGCACGGCGCCGGCTGCGTCGGCCGCGATCGCGCCCCCGAGCTTGGCGACGACGACGCTCATGTCCGGTAGTCCGCGTTGATCCGGACGTAGTCGTAGGAGAGGTCGCTCGTCAGATAGCTCGCCGCCCCGCTGCCGAGCCCGAGGTCGAGCTCGATCCGGCAGACGCCGTTCGACACGTCCGGCTCCGTGCCCTGTGGCGTGCCGCGGTCGAGCACCGAGGTGCCGTTGTACGAGAGCGAGACCCGGGCGGCGTCCACGGTCGCGAAGCCGCCGTTGTAGGGAGCGGAGCCCGCCGCCGAGAGGACCCGGCCCCAGTTCGCGTCGTGGCCGAAGAGCGCGGTCTTGACGAGCGGCGAGGTGGCGATCCGGGCGGCGATCGCGCGGGCCTGGACGTCGTCGACGGCGCCCGAGACCTCGATCTCGGCGAGCACGGTGGCTCCCTCGCCGTCGGCGACGATCTGCTCGGAGAGGTCGCGGCAGACCTGCGCGAGCGCCAGGGCGAAGGAGAGGTCGGTGGCGGGCGTCCGCACGATCCCGCTCGCCCCGTTCGCGAGCAGGCAGACGGCGTCGTTCGTCGAGCACTCGCCGTCCACCGTGATCGAGTTGAAGCTGGCGTCCACGGCCGGGCGGAGCAGGTCGAGCGCCTCGCCCGGCTCGAGCGGGTAGTCGGTCGTGACCACCGCGAGCATCGTCGCGAGCTGCGGGTGGATCATCCCCGAGCCCTTCGCCATCCCGCCGACCGTGAACCCGTCCACCGAGATCGCGGCCTGCTTGGTCTTCGTGTCGGTGGTCAGGATCGCCTCCGCTGCATCGCCGCCGCCGGTCTCGGAGAGGGCCGACGAGGCGCTGCGGAGCCCGACGAGGATCTTGTCGAGCGGGAGCAGCGCGCCGATCACGCCGGTCGAGAGCACGAGGATCTGCTCGGCCTCGAGCCCGAGCAGGCGGCCGGTCTCCGCGGCGGTGGCGAGCGAGTCGAGCTCGCCGCGCTCGCCGGTCGCCGCGTTCGCGACCCCGGAGTTGATCACGATCGCCTGCGGCTCGGCTGCCTCGAGGTGCGCCTTCGAGACGACGACCGGTGCGGCCTGCACCTGGTTGACGGTGAACATCGCCGAGCCGACCGCCGGCACCGTCGACCGGACGAGCGCCAGGTCCTTCTGCGCCCGCCGGATCCCGGCGTGGATCCCCGAGGCGGCGAAGCCTTGCGCGGACGTGACGCTCATACGAGCACCCCGGAGAGCCTGAGCCCCGCGGTCTCGGGGAGCCCGAGCGCGAGGTTGGCGTTCTGGACGGCCTGGCCGGCCGCGCCCTTGCCGAGGTTGTCGATCGCGCAGACGACGATCCCGAGGCCCGTCGAGCGATCGGTGAAGACGCCGATCTCGGCGCCGTCCGTCCCCTGGACGCGCGAGAGCTCCGGCACGACCTCCTCGGGCAGCACCGTGACGGCGGGAGCGGTCGCGTAGGCGGCCTCGAGCGCGTCGCGCAGGTCGGCGGTCGGGCGCACGTAACACGTGGCGAGCAGGCCCCGGCGGACGGGCAGCAGGTGCGGGACGAAGCAGACGGGGAAGCCGAGCGCCTGCTCGAGCTCCGGCGCGTGCTGGTGGGTAGCCGACCTTGTAGGGCGAGACGTTCTCGAGCACGTGGCCGGCGTGCGAGCTCGCCTTCAGGGTCTTCCCGGCGCCCGAGACGCCGGACTTGGCGTCGACGACGACGCCGTCCGGCTCGATCGAGCCGACGAGTGGCGCCAGCGCCAGCAGGACGGCGGTGGCGTAGCAGCCAGGGTTGGCGACGAGCGGCCCCGTGGGCGGGAAGAGCTCCGGCAGCGCGTAGCTCCAGTCGCCGAGCGAGCCGGGCACGGGATGCTCGAAGCCGTACCAGGCGGGATAGAGGGAGGCGTCCTTGAGCCGGTGCGCGCCGGAGAGGTCGACGACCACGGTGCCGGGCGGCACCCGGAGCGCCGCGGCGCGCTCGTGGTCGAAGCAGCAGAAGACGAGCTCCGCCCCGCTCGCGAGCGCCTCCTCGTTCGTGACGAAGTCCGGCACGCCGGCGCCGAGCCGCGGGTCCAGCACCCCCGCAGCCCGGCCGGCCAGCGAGTCCGACCCGAGCGCGACGAGGTCGAGCGCCGGGTGGGAGAGGACGCGGTCGAGTGTCTCCTGGCCTGAGTAGCCCGATGCCCCGACGATGGTGGTTGCGATCCCCATGTGCGTAGTATGCAGATAGAATGCGTATCATGCAAAGTCCTATGCAGTCCTCACTCGTGCTCGAAGATGGAACCGTCTTCTCCGGCCGCTCCGTCGGGGCGCCCGGCGTCGCCACGGGCGAGGCCTGCTTCACCACGGCGCCGGCCGGCTACGAGCAGGCCGTGACCGACCCGAGCTACGCGCGCCAGGTGCTGACGTTCGCCTACCCCCTCGTCGGCAACTACGGCGTCGACGAGGCGCTGCTCGAGTCCGACCGGGTCTGGACGGAGGGCGTCGTGATGCGCCGCGCGCGCCCGGAGTGGTCGGCGTGGCTCGCGGCGAGGGGCGTCGTCGCGCTCGAGGACGTGGACACGCGCGCGCTCGTCCGCCGCCTCCGCGACGACGGTGCCATGCGCTGCGCCCTCGGCACCGCCGCGCCCGAGGAGCTGCACGCCCGCGCGCTCGCGACCCCGCACCTCGACTGGCCGCGGATGCTGGAGGAGCCGGCGCTCGCCGCCCCCTCCCCCGCGCTCGACGCCGCGATCTCCGTCCCCTACACGGTCGGCGCCGGGCCGAGGGTCGTGCTCCTCGACTACGGCTGCAAGCGCTCGATCGTCCGCCGGCTCGTCGAGAGCGGCGTCGAGGCGGTCGTCGTCCCGGGAACCTGGGAGGCCGAGCAGGTGCTCGAGCTCGAACCGGCCGCCGTCCTCGTCGGCAACGGGCCCGGCGACCCTTCGCAGCTCGAGGGCCCGGTCGAGACCGTCCGCGAGCTGCTCGGCCGGGTGCCGCTCTTCGGGATCTGCCTCGGCCACCAGCTGGTCGGGCTCGCGCTCGGGCTCGAGACCTACAAGCTGCCCGTTCGGCCACCGCGGCGCGAACCACCCCGTCCGGGTCACCGGCTCGAGCCGCGTCCTCGTCACCGTCCAGAACCACGGCTTCGCGGTCGCGCCGGGCGACGGCGCCGAGGTCAGCCACGTCTCGCTGAACGACGGGACGGTCGAGGGGCTCGCCGGCGACGGCTTCCGCACCCTCCAGTTCCACCCGGAGGCCGCGCCCGGCCCGCACGACGCCCTGCCCTTCTTCGACGAGATCGCGGCCGCATGCCGAAGCGCAAAGACCTTCGCAGCATCCTGATCGTCGGCTCCGGGCCGATCCGCATCGGCCAGGGCTGCGAGTTCGACTACGCCGGGGTGCAGGCCTGCCGGGTGCTCCGCGCCGAGGGCTACCGCGTCGTCCTCGTCAACTCGAACCCGGCCACGATCATGACCGACCCCGAGTGGGCGGACGCGACCTACCTCGAGCCGCTCGACCTCCCGACCGTCGCCGCGGTGATCGAGCGCGAGCGGCCCGACGCGCTCCTCCCCACGCTCGGCGGCCAGACGGCGCTCAACCTCGCGGTCGAGCTCGCCGAGGCGGGGGTGCTCGCCGAGTACGGGGTCGAGCTGATCGGGGCGAACCTGGAGGCGATCCGGCGCGCAGAGGACCGCGAGCTCTTCCGCGAGACGATGACGGCGGCCGGGCTACCGGTGCCGCACAGCGTGATCGTGACCTCGCTCGACCAGCTCGCGGAGTGTCCCGTGCCCGCTGTCGTGCGGCCGGCCTACACGCTCGGCGGCCGCGGCGGCGGGATCGCGCGCAGCTCGGAGGAGCTTGCGGGCCGGGTCGCGCACGGGCTCGAGGCGAGCCCGATCGGCCAGGTGCTCGTCGAGCGCTCGCTCGAGGGATGGCAGGAGTACGAGCTGGAGGTGATCGCGGATACGGCCGGGAACTGCGTGATCGTCTGCTCGATCGAGAACCTCGACCCCGTCGGCGTCCACACGGGCGACTCCTGGACGGTCGCGCCCCAGCAGACGCTCACCGACGGGCAGCTGCAGGAGCTCCGCGACATCGCCTTCGGCTGCATCCGCGCGGTCGGGGTCGCGACCGGCGGCGCCAACGTCCAGTTCGCCCGTGACCCCGCGAACGGCGAGGTGGCGCTGATCGAGATGAACCCGAGGGTGTCTCGTTCCTCCGCGCTCGCCTCGAAGGCGACGGGGATGCCGATCGCGAAGCTCGCGGCGCTGCTCGCGGTCGGCTACACCCTGGACGAGCTCCCGAACGACATCACGGGCGTCTCCTCGGCGGCCTTCGAGCCGGCCCTCGACTACGTCGCCGTCAAGGCGCCCCGCTTCGACTTCGTCAAGTTCCCCGGCGCCGACGCGACGCTCGGCACCGAGATGCGCGCCGTCGGGGAGGCACTCGGGCTGGGGCGCACGTTCCCCGAGGCGCTGCTGAAGGCGCTCGACGGCGTCGAGGCCGGCGACAGGCTCCCGGAGCTCCCCGGCCTCCACCCCTACTTCGCCGCCGAGCTCGACTCGATCCGGGCGGCGGAGGCCGAGGTCGCGGCGACGGGCGACGTCCCGGCGGCGAAGCGGTTCGGGCTCCCGGACGCGCGGATCGCCGACGGCGCTCGGGATCCCGGAGGCGGAGGTTCGCGCGCGGCGCGGGCTGCCCGGCCGGCTCGCCGTCGACTCCTGCGCCGGCGAGTTCGACGCGCGGACGCCGTACTACTACCTCTCGCACGAGCAGGGGGACGGCGACGAGACCGCGCCTGGCGCGATCGTCGTGCTCGGCTCGGGGACGAACCGGATCGGCCAGGGGATCGAGTTCGACTACTGCTGCGTCCGGGCCGTCCAGGCGTTCCGCAAGCTCGGCCACGAGGTCGTGCTCGTCAACTCGAACCCGGAGACGGTCTCGACCGACTACGACACCTGCGACCGCCTTTACCTCGAGCCGGTGACCCTCGAACGCGTGCTCGACGTCGTCGCGATCGAGCGGCCGCTCGGCGTCGTCGTCTCCCTCGGGGGCCAGACCCCGCTCCGGCTCGCGGAGGGCCTCGCAGCCGCGGGCGTGCCGCTCCTCGGCGACCCCGTCGACGCGATCGACGCCGCCGAGGACCGCGGCCGCTTCGGCGCGCTCCTCGCCGAGCTCGGGGTGCAGGCGCCGGCCTGGACGATGGCGACGACGACCGAGGAGGCGCGGGCGTTCGCCGAGGAGATCGGCTACCCCGTCCTCGTCCGGCCCTCGTTCGTCCTCGGCGGCCGCGGGATGCGCGTCTGCACCTCGCCCGACGAGCTCGTCCTCGACGGGCCCGCGCTCGTCGACCGCTACCTCACCGGGGCGGTCGAGCTCGACGTCGACGCGCTCTGCGACGGCGACGGCGCCTGGGTCGCGGCGATCCTCGAGCACGTCGAGCGAGCGGGCGTGCACTCGGGCGACTCCGCCTGCGTCCTCCCCGCGCCGTCCCTGACGCCTGCGCTCGAGGAGCGGATCCGCGAGCTCGCGACGGAGATCGCCCGCGGCCTCGGCGCCCGGGGGCTCCTCAACCTCCAGCTGGCACTCCAGGACGGCGAGCTCTGGGTGCTCGAGGCGAACCCGCGCGCCTCGCGAACCGTGCCCTTCGTGGCGAAGGCGACCGGGCTTCCGCTCGTCGACCACGCCTGCCGGCTCCTGCTCGGCGAGCCGCTCTCCGCGCTCGAGCTGCCCGAGCGGGTCGTGCCGGCGCTCGCGTGGGCGAAGGAGGCGATCTTCCCCGCCGAGCGCTTCGCCGGCGCCGCCGACCGCGGGGTCGAGATGCGCTCGACGGGCGAGGTGATGGCGAGCGGCGCCACCGTCGGCGCCGCGTACCGGCGAGCCCTCCAGGCCGCCGGCCGCGCGACCGCCGTCGCCACCCTCGGCCCGTCCCTGCAGGACGTGGCCGAGGCTTAAAGCCCCCGATCGTCCCTTTGGGCCAGTCGACCCCCGGATTTCCAGGTCTTTCGTCCCGGAGGGACACTGTCCGAGGCTTTAAGCCCGGGACGTTGGCCGGAAAGGTCAGTCCTGCTGTTCGAGCAGGCGGAGGCGATGCTCGACCTGCGCGAGGCGCAGCTCGAGCGCGTCCCACTCGTCCCGCGTCACGAGGCCGAGCTCTCGGGCGACGCGGTCGCCGGTCTCCTGCGGGAGATCGGTGAGCTTCTCGGCGCCGGAGCGGATCTGCGAGCCCAGCTCCTCGAAGAGCTGGCGGAGCGCGAAGCTGCCCGAGCTCTCCTGCGGCGGCATGGGCGCTAGCGGGCCCTGCCGTGGGGACGCGACTTGCGGCGCTGCCGCCGGCGCTCGCGCTTGGCGTCCGTCGCCCCGCGCGGCTCGACGTCACCGGGCTCGCCGGGCGCTGCGGCCGGCACGAGCTCGGGGGTCGGCTCGGCGGCGGCGAGCGACTCCGCCTCGTCGAGCAGCAGCCCGACGGAGGTGGCGTCGCGGAGCTCGGTCTCGTCCTTCCGGCGCGCGTACTCCGGCTCGCGCTCCTTGAGCACGGCCACGAGCGGCGCGGCGATGAAGATCGAGGAGTACGCCCCGGCCCCGATCCCGACGAGCAGCGCGAACGCGAAGTCCTTGAGGGTGTCGCCGCCGAAGAAGTAGAGCGCCGTGATCGGCAGCAGCGTGATGAACGTGGTCGCGAGCGAGCGCGGGATCGTCTCCCAGAGCGAGACGTTCGCCATCGCACGGAACGACGTCCGCCGCATCAGCGGCATGTTCTCCCGGATCCGGTCGAAGATGATGATCGTGTCGTAGATCGAGTACCCGAGCACGGTCAGCACCGCGGCGACCGTGGCGGTCGACACCTCCCGGCCGAGCAGGGCGTAGATCCCGATCGTGATCAGGACGTCGTGCAGCAGCGCGACGATCACCGGGCCTGCGAACTTGAGCTGGAAGCGGAGCGAGATGTAGAGGACGATCAGGATCAGCGACGCGAAGACGGCGAGGATCGCGCCCTCCGCGATCTGCCGCCCGAAGCTCGCAGAGACGTTCTTGACGCTGACCGACTGGGAGTTGAACTCGCGGGAGAGGTCGCGGGTGAGCTGCGACTGCTCGGCCTGCGTCAGCGACTCGGTGCGGATCTGGAAGTCGCGGTAGCTCGTCCCCTGCGCCTGCCCGCGGCCCTGGATGACGGCGTTCTGCTGGCCGATGTCGGCGGCGCGGCCGCGCACGTCCTCGAGGGCGGTCGGCTGCGGGGTCGTGAACGTGATCTGCGTCCCGCCCCGGAAGTCGATCCCGAGGTTGAGCCCGTTGATCGCGATCGCGGCGGTCGAGACGACGAGGATCGCGGCCGAGATCGCGAACCAGCGGTTCCGCATCCCGATGAAGTCCCGGCGGATGAACTTCGGCGGCTCGCCCTCGGCACCCATCAGCTTCGGGTTGTCGAACCACTTGAAGCCTGCCAGGAGCCCGAGGATCGCGCGGGTGGCCGCGACCGCCGTCAGGAGCGACATCACCGTCCCGATCAGCAGCATCAGCGCGAAGCCCTTGACCCCGGCGGTCGCGACGAGGAAGAGCACGATCGCGGTGATCGCCGTGACGACGTTCGCGTCGATGATCGTCGCGAAGCCCTTGCCGTACCCGGCCGCGATCGCCGCGCGCACGGACTTCCCGGCGCGGTACTCCTCCTTGACGCGTTCGAAGATGACGACGTTCGCGTCGGCCGCGACCCCGAGCGTGAGGATGATCCCGGCGAAGCCCGGAAGCGTCATCGTCACGTTGAAGGCGATGATCGCCGCGTAGAGGAAGCCCGCGTAGATCCCGAGCCCGATCACGGCGACGATCCCGAGCACGCGGTAGAAGAGGAGCAGGAAGATCGCGACGAGGAGCAGGCCGATCAGGGAGGCCAGCTTCGCCTCGGCGAGCGAGTCCTTACCGAGCGAGGCGGAGATCGCGGTCTGCTCGAGCGTCTGGAACGTGACGGGGAGGGCGCCGGTCTGGAGGACGAGCGCCAGGTTCTTCGCCTCGGTGAGATCGCCGATCCCGGTGATCTGGGCGCCGTTCGAGCCGCTGATCCCGTTCGGATACTGCTCCCAGTCGATCGACGGCCACGACTTGATCTCGCGGTCGAGCACGATCGCGAAGTTCTGGGTGATCTTCTGGCCGCCGCCGACGGTGTTGGAGAGCAGCTTCCCTGCGCGGGCCTCCCGGGCCGTGATCTCGCCGAACCGCTTCGCGCCCTTGTTCGTGAACTGCATCGTCACGATCGGCTGGCCGCTCTGGGTGTCGAAGTCCTGCCGCGTGCCGGAGAGCTTCAGGTCCTCGCCGGTCATCTCCGGCACGGCGGTGCCGTCGTCCACTGCCTTCTGCGACCGGTCGTACTTGATCAGGTAGTAGAAGTTCCGCTGCGGGTTCTCCGTGTTGACCCCGGGGCAGACGACCTCGCCGATCCCGCATTCGAGGATCACCGTGTCGTCCGGGACGCCGAACGCCTTCCAGTCCTTCGGCAGCTCGCCCTTCGTCCCGTTCTCTCCCACCACCTTCGTCTGGAGGAGGGCCTCCTTCGAGGTGAGGGGGCCGGCGCGGAGCTTCTTCTTCGAGTCGAACAGGTACCAGGCGTCGGTGCTCTTGACGAGCGACTGCTGGCCGGCCAGGAGCGCGTACCGCGACTCGGTCGGGACGGGGAAGCCGTTGATGTCCTTCGAGGGCCGGACGAGGTTCCGCTGCAGGTCGTAGAGCTCGAGCTGCGCGGTCTGCCCGAGGATCCGGATCACGTCGTCGGGGTTCTTGACGCCGGGGAGGTCGACGACGATCTGGTCGCTCCCCTGGGTGCGGATGTCCGGCTCGGCGACCCCGAGCTTGTCGATCCGGTTCCGGAGGATCTCGACCGACCGGTCGAGGTCGGCCTTCTCGAGCGGCCGGTTCTTCGGCGGCACCGCCTGCAGGGTGACCTCGAGCCCGCCCTGGAGGTCGAGGCCGAGGGTGGGCGTCCGCTCGAGCGGCGAGCCCGGGACCGCGATCAGGCCGACGCCGACGAGGGCGGCGGCGATCAGCGAGACGAGGATGAGGTGCGGTCGGCGGGTCACGGGAGCGGGATGAACAGGTTAGCGGGGGATTGCGTCGACCGGCTCGAACTCGCCCCGGCTGTCGTCCTCGTCGGGCGGCACGATCGTGGCGACCGCCCGCCGCGCGACCCGCACGGTGGTCCCCTCGGCGATCTCGAGCTCGAGGTCGTCCTCGTCGCCGAGCGAGCGCACGGTGCCGTACATGCCGCCCACCGTCAGCACCTCGTCGCCGACGTCGATCGAGGAGAGCAGGTGCTGCTGCGCCTGCCTCCGGCGGGCCTGCGGCCGGATGAAGAGCAGCCAGAGCAGGGCGAACATGGCGACGAGAATGATCAGCTGTCCCAAGGATCCTCCTGAGGGCCGCCGGCGAGCCGCGAGAGTCGCTCCGAGACGTACGCCTCGAGCTCACCCCGTTCGATCGCCGCCCGCGCGCCCGCGGTCAGTTCGAGCAAGAAGTGCAGATTATGCAGGCTGAGCAGGCGGAGGCCAAGCAGTTCCTCCTGGTTGACCAGGTGCCGGACGTAGGCGCGCGAGAAGCGGGCGCACGCGGGGCAGGTGCAGCCCTCCTCGAGCGGGCGGGGGTCGCGGGCGAACCGGGCGTTGCGGAGGTTGAGCCGCCCCGTGCCGGTGAGTGCGGAGCCGGTGCGGGCGGTGCGGGTCGGCAGGACGCAGTCGAACATGTCGATCCCCGCGGAGAGCACGCGCAGGATGCCCTCGGCGTCGCCGATCCCCATGAAGTAGCGCGGCTTCTCCGCGGGCAGGAGCGGCGCCGCCCAGCCGGTCGCCTCGAACATCTCCTCGCGCCCCTCCCCGACCGCAAGTCCGCCGAGGGCGTAGCCGTCGAACCCGAGCGCGGTCAGCTCCTCGATCGAGCGCCGGCGCAGCTCGGAGTCGGCGGCGCCCTGGCTGATCCCGAAGACGAGCTGGCCGGGCGCGCGCTCGGCCTCGCGCTGGCGGCCGGCCCAGAGGCTCGTGCGCCGGACGGCCTCCTCGAGCTCCGCCCGGGGCACCCCGGCCGGCGGGCAGATGTCGAAGCACATCGCGATGTCGGAGCCGAGGTTCCGCTGGATCGCGGCGGCGACCTCGGGCGAGAAGCGGGCCGGGGCGCCGTCGTAGACCGAGCGGAAGGTGACGCCCTCGTCGTCCACCTCGAGCAGGGTGTCGCGGAGCGAGAACACCTGGAAGCCGCCCGAGTCGGTGAGGATCGGCCCGTCCCAGTCCATGAAGCGGTGCAGGCCACCGAGCTCGGCGATCGTCTCGTCGCCCGGGCGGAAGTGGAGGTGGTAGGTGTTGCCGAGGATGATCTGGGAGCCGACCGCGCGGAGCTCGCCCGGGTCGAGGCTCTTGACCGTCCCCTTCGTCCCGACGGGCATGAAGGCGGGGGTGCGGATCTCGCCGTGGGCGGTGCGGAGGACTCCGGCGCGCGCCGCGCCGTCGGTGGCGGTGACCTCGAAGGTGCTCATCCGAGCCGCTCCCGCGCCCCGGTGCGCGCGCCGCGCCCGCGGGGCCACCCCGTGCCTCCACCCGATTTCATCGTAATCGCCGGAATCGCAACGATTCGCAACGATCTGGCATCGAAAGTGTGCCGATTCACAGGAGCAGCATCGCGTCGCCGAAGGAGTAGAAGCGGTAGCGCTCCGCGACGGCGAGCTCGTAGAGGCGCTTCGTCTCCTCGATTCCCGCGAAGGCCATCACGAGCGCGAGGAGGGTCGAGCGGGGCAGGTGGAAGTTCGTGAGGAGGGCGTCGACCCGCCGGAACGCGAACCCGGGCGTGACGAACAGCCGCGTCCTGCCGCTCAACGCGCCGCCCCCCGCCACGGTCTCGAGCACCCGCACGCTCGTCGTCCCGACCGCGAGCACCCGCTCCGCCGCGGCGATCCGCGCCCACGCATCCGGGGCGACCGAGTAGCGCTCACCGTGGAGCTCGTGCTCCTCGACCGTCTCGGCGACGAGCGGGCGGAACGTGTCGAGCCCCACGTGGAGCGTGACGTGCTCGTGGGGGACGCGGGCCAGCAGCTCGGGCGTGAAGTGGAGCCCCGCGGTCGGCGCCGCCGCCGAGCCGGGCTCGGCCGCGTAGACCGTCTGGTAGCGGGACGGGTCGGCGAGCGGCTCCGTGATGTACGGCGGCAGCGGTGCCTCCCCGTCCGGCTCGCCGTCGAGCCGCACGCGCCAGCGGCCCTCTCCCAGGTGCTCGAGCAGGGTCACGGCGCCGTGGGCCTCCCCCGCACGCAGCTTCCGGGTCGGCCGGGCGAGCGCGAGCCAGGTCCCGTCTCCCTCGTGCTCGAGCAGGAGCACCTCGCCGCGCGGCCGCTCGATCCGGATCCGCGCCGGCACCACCTTGGTGTCGTTGAGCACGGCGAGCTCGCCGGAGAGCTCGTCCGCGAGCTCGGCGAAGCTGCGGTGCCGCACAGCGCCTGTCGCGCGCTCGTAGACGAGAAGCCTGGAGCCGTCCCGCCGCTCGGCCGGCCGCTGGGCGATCAGCTCGGCCGGCAGCTCGTAGTCGAGTTCGGTCGCGTCCATCGGTTCAGGCCTCCATCCGGCAGTGCTCCATCCGGCAGTGCTCCATCCGCCAGCGCTCCATCCGATGGGGAGCGTAGCCTCCTGCCCGTGGACGATCAGGCACTCGAGCGGGCGAAGGCCCGGATCGCCGACGCGGCAGCAGGCCGGGTCGCGCCCGCGCAGCTGGAGGCGGCGCTCGAGCGCTCCCGCGCCCAGATCGAGTCGTTGGCGCAGTCGGCGGCCGAGCTGGAGGGAGCCCTCCCGGCCCAGATCGGCGCCGCGGTCCAGGACGGGCTCCGTGCCGAGGTACTCCCTGTCGCCCGGCACATCGCCGAGATCCGGGGCCTGCTCAACCAGGCGATCCGCCGGCTGGAGCGGCTCGAGGGCGACCTGCTCGCGGAGCGCCACGCCCGGATCGACGATCTCGCTCTCCTCGTCGACCTCGTCTCCTCGGGGTGGAAGGGCGTCGACGATCGGCTCGCCCGGCTCGAGGAGCGCCAGGGCGACGCACGCACCGTCCGCGCCGCCTAGCCCGGCTCCCCCGCCTTCACCCTGCCCAGAGCAGGATCGCGGCGCACGCGATCGCCCACGCCGCGACCGTGGCGAGGATGGGGCCGTCGCGCAGGAGCACGTTCTCCGGCTCCTCGCTGCGGCCGCCGCGGTGGAGCAGAACGAGGTAGCGGAAGATCCCGAAGACGACGAACGGGATCGTGGCGGCGAGCGCCTGGCTCTCCCGGGCGCTCAGGGTGTAGACGGTGTACGCGACCACGGTCGTCCCGGCCACGATCGCGATCAGCTGGTCGACGAGGGCGAGCGAGTACCCCGCGAGCACCGGCCGCCCCGGCGTCGCGTCCGCGTCGACGAGCACCAGCTCGCCACGGCGCTTGCCGAGCGCGAGGAAGAGCGCGAGCAGCGCGGTGCAGACGAGCAGCCACACGGAGATCCGGACGTCGACCGCCTCCGCGCCGGCGGCCGCCCGGACGACGAAGAGCCCGGAGATCGCGAGCACGTCCACCAGCACGACGTGCTTGAGCCCGAGCGTGTACGCCGCCTGGAGCGCGAAGAAGAGGACGAGCAGGCCAAGCGCCGCCGGCCCGAGCGCCACGGCGAGCGCGAGCGCGACCAGGACGAGCCCGGCCGCGGCGATGAGCGCCGTGCGCTGCGAGAGCTCCCCGCGCGCGAGCGGCCGCCGCCGCTTGACGGGGTGCGCTCGGTCGGCGGCGACGTCGCGCAGGTCGTTGAGCAGGTAGGCCGCACTCGAGGCTGCGCAGTACGCCGCGAAGGCGGCGAGCGCCTGAGCCCACCGGCTCGCGTCCCCGACCTGGGCCGCGAAGACGATCCCGGCGAAGAGCAGGAGGTTCTTCGTCCACTGCCGCGGCCGCAGCGCGGACACGAGCGCCCGGGACGGCGAGCGGCGCGGGTGCAGCGGGACGACCTCCGCGAGCGGCTCCGGGGCGGCGGACATGGGCCCGATCGTAGACCCGGGCGGAGCTACAGCCGCCGAGCCGGGAGCACGAGCCGGAACAGGCTGCCCTCGCCCGGCTCGCTCTCGAGCTCGATCCGGCCGCCGAGGGCGAGCGCGAGCTCCCGAGCGATCGGCAGGCCGAGCCCCGTGCCGCGACCGTCGAGCGACCAGAACGGCCGGAAGATCCGCTCGCGCTCCTCCGGCGCGATCCCGGGGCCGGTGTCGGCGATCCCGACCGTGACGGAGCCGTTCGCGCTCGCCAGCTCCAGCTCGATCCTGCCCCCGTCGGGCGTCCAGCGGAAGGCGTTCGAGAGCAGGTTGGAGATGATCTGGAGCACCCGGTCGCCGTCCGTCGCGATCACGGGCTCCTGGTCGGCGTGCCGGTTGTAGTCGATCCCCCGCCGGCGCGCCTCGTCCAGGAACGTGGAGTAGGCGCGGTCGCAGAGCCGCCCCATGTCCACCTCCTCGGTGAGGACGGTGAACCGGTGGGCGTCGAGCTTCGCGAGGTCGAGCACGTCGCCGACGAGCCGGCCCAGCCGCTCGGCCTCCTGGGCGACGATCTCGAGCGAGGCCTCCGCGAGCTCCGGATCGGTGACGACGCCCTCGCGGAGGGCTGCGACGTGGCCGCGGATCGCGGTCAGCGGCGTCCGCAGCTCGTGCGAGACGGACATCAGGAAGTTCCGCTCCATCTCCTCGCCTTCGGCGAGCCGGGCCGCCATCTCCTCGAACCGCTCGGCGAGGTGCCCGATCTCGCCGCCGCCCGGGACTCGAGGGACGTCCACGTCGTAGTTGCCGCGCGCGACCGCGTCGGCCGCGAGAGCGAGCGCGCTCACGGGCGCGGTGATCCGGCGCGAGAGGTACCAGGCGAGGCCGCCGACGAGCACGATCGCGCCCAGGAAGGCGAGCGCGAGCCGCGAGATCAGCGTCACCCACGCGCTCCTGAGCTCGTTCTTCGGCTTCGCCACGATCAGCTGGCCGATCGGGATGCTGCCGGGCTCGAGCCGGAGCGGATGGGCGACCGCCAGGAAGGGCCGGTTCTCGCCGGGTGGCTGGAACTCGAACGTGACCGGGCGGGGCGAGAACGCGAGATCGCGGCCGAGGTCGGCCGCCGTCACACGCTTCAGGCCGGCCTCCTGCCCCGGGACGAAGTTGCCGCCGATGTAGTAGAGCCGGTCGCCGGTCGCCGCCTCGAGCTTCGCCGCGGCGTACGTGGGGGCGGTCCGGCCCTCGTCGCTCGAGGCCCGGGCCGAGTCGCCGTAGAGCTGCGCGAGCCCGCGGGCCTCGCGGCGCAGCTCCATGATCGACTGCGTCCGGGCGTAGTCCTGGAACAGCCGGAGCGCGATCAGGCTCGCGACGAGGAAGGCCAGCCCGATCGCCGCGAGAAAGAGGAGCGGCAGGCGGACTCGCAGCGACCGGAACATCAGCGGCGGCGCATCAGGCGGCCGGAGCCGTGCTGCGGTCGGGTCCGACCTTGTAGCCGACCCCCCAGACCGTCACGATCGGCGACGCGTCGCCGAGCTTGCGACGGAGCTGCCGCACGTGCACGTCGACCGTGCGGGTGTCCCCCGCGAAGGTGTAGCCCCAGACCCGCTCGAGCAACTGGTCGCGCGTGAGCACGAGGCCCTTGTGGTCGAGCAGCTCCCAGAGGAGATCGAACTCCTTCGGCGCGAGCTGGATCTCCTCCTCGCCGACCTTGACCTCGCGCCGGCCCGCGTTGATCGAGAGCTCACCGTGGTGCAGCTCCTGCTCCTCGCGGTCCTGGCGCCGCTCGGGCGCAGACCTCCGCAGCACCGACTTGACCCGGGCGACGAGCTCGCGCGGGTTGAACGGCTTCGTCAGGTAGTCGTCGGCCCCGACCTCGAGCCCGATGATCTTGTCCACGTCCTCGTCCCGCGCCGTCAGCATCAGGATCGGCACGTCCGACGTCTTGCGCACCCGCCGGCAGATCTCGATCCCGTCGATGTCGGGGAGCATCAGGTCGAGGATGATCAGCGCCGGCTGGTCGGCGGCGACGTGCGTGAGCGCGGCGCTGCCCGTCGAGACGGCGCGGACGTCGTAGCCCGCGTTCTTCAGGTAGAGCGAGACGAACGAGGCGATCGACGCCTCGTCCTCCACGACGAGGATCGACTGAGCGCCGGCGGCCACGGGGCTAGCCCCGGTCGCCGGTGCCGAACTTGACGACCTTGAGCTTGTCGGAGAACGCCTTGCAGGCCGACGGGGTCGCGGTGCAGTTCGCGCCCTCGGTCGTGTAGACGCCCGGGCCGTCGAGGCCGTCGCCCTGGATCAGCGCCGTGCCGACACCCACCGCGGACAGGTCGATCCCCTTCGCGGTGATCACGAGCCGGTAGAAGCCGCCGCCGAGGCGGAAGCGGACGTTGCGGCCGCTGTACTGCATCCCGGTGTCCCCGACGAGGCGGACGGGATTGTCGTCCCCGAAGACGTACGGGACGAACGTGTCGTCGGGCGTCAGGTCGGTGATCACGACGCTGCCGCGGTCGATCCGGCCGATGAAGGCGCCGCGCGCGATCAGCGTCACCTTGCCCCGGCCGCCCTCGACCGAGAACATCCCCTCGCCTGTGCGGACGGCGGCAAACGCCGCCGCGGGAACGGCGAGGCAGACGAGCAGGAGCAGGACGAGCGACTTCCGCATGGGCTCAGTATCGGCCTCGTGCGTGTGCCGAGGGTCAGAATCATGTAAGGGAAGTGTATGGGGCGCAGGCAGCCCCGCAGGATTCCCCGCTCGCCTAGAGTCCCCGCGATGGAGATCTCCTTCCCCGAGGCGCTGCTGATCCTGGGCGTGCTCCTCGTGGCGGCGGCCGGGCTCTCCGGCTGGCTCCACGGCACCGTGCTCTCGATCTCGGTGCTCTCCGTGGTCGCGGGGGTCGGGCTCTCCTGGGCGGATGTGATCTCGATCGAGCCCGGCAGCGAGTTCGTCGTCCTGCTCGTCGAGCTCGCGCTGATCCTCACCCTCTTCGCGGACGGCCTCCTCGTCGAGGACGAGCTCCTGAAGAAGCACTGGGCGCCACCGGCCCGCGCGCTCGTGATCGCGATGCCGCTGACGCTCGTCCTCCTCGCCTTCGCCGCCAAGCTCCTCTTCGGCGTGCTGAGCTGGCCCGAGGCGTTCCTGCTCGCAGCCGTGCTCTCGCCGACGGATCCCGTCGTCACCTCCGCCGTCGTGACCGCGAAGCGGATCCCGGGGGCCGTCCGACACACGCTCAACCTCGAGTCCGGCCTCAACGACGGGCTCGCGCTCCCGTTCGTCCTCTTCTTCCTCGTCCTCGCGACCGACTCGGGCAGCGCGGGGAGAGCCGCGGCGCAACTGCTCGGGGAGGCCGTCGCCGGCGGCGTGATCGGCGTCGCGTTCGCGTTCGTCGCGGGCCGCACGATCGTCCGGCTCCCGGGCGGGGGGATCATGCACAAGTACGAGGGCGTCTACGCGCTCGGGATCGCGTTCGCCGCCTTCGGCCTCGCGGAGGTGACGATCGGGAACGGCCTGATCTCGGTCTTCGTGGCCGGGATCGCACTCGCGGTCGCCCGCCACGAGATCCCCGCGGCGTTCTCCGAGTTCAACGAGAGCGTCAGCGCCACGTTCCAGGCGATCACGTTCCTCGTCTTCGGCGCGCTGATCGTCGCGACCGGCTGGGAGGGAAGCACGGTCAAGCTGCTCCTCTTCGTCGGCTTCGCCCTCGTGCTCGCGCGCCCGTTCGCCGTGCTCGTCTCGTTCCTCGGCGTCGCCCTCCCCCGCTCCCAGAAGCTCTTCATCGCCTGGTTCGGGCCGAAGGGGGTCGCCTCGATGCTCTTCGCCCTGCTCGTGCTCAACTCGACGGACATCCAGCGCTCGCTCGTCTTCGACATCGCCTCCTTCACCGTCCTCGCCTCGATCCTGGCGCACGGGCTGACCGACACGGTCGGCGCCTCGTGGCTCGCGAAGCGGCTAGGCGGCCCGGATCAGGACGACGTAGGCGAGGGCGTAGAGGCCCACTAGGACGACGCCGCTCAGCTTGTCGTGCCGGCGGCGGACGGCGAGCAGCACCCCGACGACGGCGACGGCTGCGAGCGCGTAGACGCTGCCCGCGATCGCGAGCCGCGGCGTCACCTCGGCCGGCGCGACGAGCGGCCCGATCCCGATCGAGAGCGTCGCATCGATCATCGAGCTGCCGAGCGCGTCCCCGAGCGCGATCCCCGGCGACCCCTTCATCAGCGCCGTGATGTCGACGGCGATCTCCGGAGCGGAGGTGCCGAGCGAGGCCCCGAAGAACGCGATCGCGAACTCCGGCACCCCGAAGAGCTCTGCCATCCGGACGAGCGCCCGGACCGCGACCGTCGCCCCGAAGCCGACGATCCCGAGCGCGAGCAGGATGATCCCGGACTGGAGCAGCCGGGACTGGTGACGGACCTCCGGCGGCTCGTCGACCCCGAGGTTCGGCAGGGTCCGGATCACGACGAAGGTGGCGACCGCCCAGGCGAGCACGAGCGCCAGGCCGTCCCAGCGTCCGAGCCAGCCGTCCGCCACGAGCAGCGCGGTCATCCCGAGGCCCGCCATCGTCAGGACGCTGACGAGCCCGACCTGGAGCCGGTTGATCGCGACCACCGTGACGAGGGGGAACAGGCCGAGGACGAAGGTGTACTGGGTCAGCGCGGAGCCGACCGAGTCGCCGACGTTGACATCCCCCTCGCCCTGGAGATGCGCAGCGATCGAGTTCGCCATCTCGGGCAGGTCGGTCCCGAGCGAGACCAGCACGACGCCGACGATGAACGCGGGCGCCCCCAGCCCGGCCGCGAGCGCGCGCGTGTACGCGACCGCCCGGTCGCTCGCGAGCAGCGCGACGACCAGGCCCCCGACGAAGAGGAAGAGTTGCAGGGCGATGTCCATCGACTCGCACAGCGCTCGGGGGAGCGTTCTGCGAACCGCCGCGCTGTCTGAACCGCCGCACGGGCGCGGAGATCCTGATCCTATAGGGGCCGTGGAGCTCGTCGCCGTCCTCATCTTCGTGGTCGTGCTCGCCCTCGTCGCGCTCGAATGGGTGCACCGGACGAAGCTCGCGCTCGCCGGCGCGGCGCTGATGGCGATCCTCGGGGTGATCGACGAGGAAGGCGCGATCGCCGCGGTCGACTGGAGCACCCTGGGGCTGCTCGCCGGGATGATGATCATCGTCGGCCTGGTCGAGCCGACCGGCGTCTTCACCTATCTCGCGCTGCGGGTGGCGCAGCTCTCCGGCGGGCGGCCGCTGCGGCTCGTCTTCCTGCTCGCAGGAGTCACGGGGCTGCTCTCGGCGTTCCTCGACAACCTGACCGCGATCCTCCTGATCGTCCCGATCACGCTCCTGCTCGCGGATCTCCTGCGGGTGTCGGCGATCCCGCTCGTGCTCGTGGAGGTGATCGCCTCCAACATCGGCGGCACCGCGACACTCATCGGCGATCCGCCGAACATCATGATCGGGACGGCCGTCGAGGAGCTCTCCTTCCTCGACTTCATCGTCAACCTCGCCCCCGTCAGCGTGTTCACGCTCGTGACGGTGACGGCGGGGCTCGCGTTCGCCTTCCGAAAACAGCTGCGCGTCGACCCGGAACGCGCGGCGGAGATCGCGCGGATCGACCCGGCGCGGGACATGCGCGAGGCGGCCTACGTCAAGCGCTCGCTCGCGGTGCTCCTCGGGACGATCCTCGCCTTCTTCCTCCACACGCTGCTCCACCTGGAGCCGGCCGTGGTGGCGCTCACGGGCGCGACCGTGATGCTGCTCGTCGCCGCCGACGACGTCGAGCGGGCGCTCGAGCGGGTCGAATGGTCCACGCTCTTCTTCTTCATCGGCCTCTTCGTGATGGTCGGCGGGCTCGAGGAGAGGGGCGTGATCGACCGGATCGCCGAGGGGATGGCCGACCTCACCGGCGGCTCGAGGCCGACGGAGGCCCTCGTGATCCTCTGGGGAGCGGCCGGTGGCTCCGCGCTCGTGGACAACATCCCCTTCACCGCCGCGATGATCCCCGTGGTCG
Organism: uncultured Gaiellaceae bacterium; assembly: GCA_963846665.1. Lineage (GTDB taxonomy): Bacteria > Actinomycetota > Thermoleophilia > Gaiellales > Gaiellaceae > Gaiellasilicea. Next base: position 488,621 of record CAWJWW010000002.1, on the reverse strand, counting down.
AGACGCTCAACCCACCCGGCGAGGCCTTCGACGACGCCCTCTGGTGGGCGCTCGCGCTCGGCGCCTGCTTCGGCGGCAACGCGACCCTCGTCGCCGCCGCCGCGAACGTCGCCGCCGCCGGCGTGCTCGACCGAGCCCACCAGCCGATCTCGTTCCTGCGCTTCCTCGCCGTCGGGATCCCGGTCACGTTCGTCTCGCTGCTCATCGCGACCGCATACCTGCTTGTCTTCCAGCTGTGACGCTGCGCGACATCACCCTCGTGCCCGCGTCCGTCCCGGCGACGGCGACGTTCCGCGAGGCCGCGACGGCGCTGCGGGAGAGCGGCCTGCCCGCGATCGCGGTGCTGGACGCCGACGGGCACGTGCAGGGCCTCTTCACGGACGTCGACCTCCTCCGCGGCCTCTTCCCCGCCTATCTCGGCGAGCTCAAGCACACCTCGTTCCTGCCGGACGACGCCCTGACGGAGCGCGCCCTCGAGGCAGCCGACGAGCCGGTCACCGAGCACATGCGCAAGGGCGCAGACCTCGAGATCGAGACGAGCACCGCTCACGCCGCCGAGCGCTTCCTCCATTGCGAGGAGGGCGCGCTCCCCGTCGTCGACGACGACGACCGCTTCGTCGGGATGCTCCCGCGCGCCGAGTTCGCGCTGGCGATGCTCCGGCGGCGCACCGAGTCGTGATCCTCGCCGCGGCCGCCGACGGCGCCGTCGCCGGCGCGCTCGTCGATCTCTTCGTCGTCCTGCTCGCCGCCAAGCTCGGCGACGAGCTGTTCAAGCGCCTCGGCCAGCCCACGATCGTGGGCGAGATCCTCGCCGGTGTCGTGGTCGGATCGTCCGTCCTCGGGCTCGTCGAGCCGACCGAGACGCTCGAGGTCTTCGCCGAGCTCGGCGTCGTCTTCCTCCTCTTCTGGGTGGGGCTCGAGACGAAGGCCTCCGAGCTGGCCGAGGTCGGCGGGACGGCCGCGCTCGTCGGTGCGCTCGGCTTCGTGCTCCCGCTCGGCGGCGGGATCGCGCTCGGCGCCGGGCTCGGCGAGTCGGCGGCGACGAGCATCTTCATCGGCGCGGCCCTCGTCGCCACGAGCGTCGGGATCACCTCGGCCGTCCTGATCGGGCTCGGAGCCCTCGAGAGCCGGCCGGCCCGGGTGATCCTGGGCGCCGCCGTCGTCGACGACATCCTCGCGATGATCCTGCTCGCGGTCGCCGCCGGGCTCGCCGCCGAGGGCGGCGTCGCCGCGACGGAGATCGTGGTCGTCGTCGCGCTCGCGCTCGGGTTCGTCGCCTTCTTCGGGCTCGGCGGGACGCGCCTCCTCCGCCGGCAGCCGCAGCTGCTCACCACGCCGCGCTTCTCGGAGTCGCCGCTGCTCCCGGCCGTGCTGATCGCGCTCGGCCTCGCCGCCTTCGCGGCCCAGATCGGCCTGGCCGCGATCATCGGCGCCTTCCTCGCCGGGATGATGGTCGCCGAGACGAAGGAACAGCATCCGATCGAGGACGAGGTGGCGCCGCTCTACGCGTTCTTCCCGCCGTTCTTCTTCGTCTTCATCGGGATCCAGGTCGACGTCGGCGCGTTCGCGGACGCCGGCACGCTGGCATTGCTCGCCGGCGTCACGGCGCTCGCGGCGGCAACGAAGTTCGCCGGTGCCTGGCTCGGCGCGCGCAGGCTCGGCAGCCGCGACGCGGCCTTCGTCGCCGTCGGGATGGTGCCCCGGGGCGAGGTCGGGATCATCGTCGCAGGGATCGGCCGGGCCGCGGGCGTGATCGACGACCAGCTCTTCGCGGTGATCGTCGGGATGTCGATCCTGACGACCCTGGCGGCCCCGCCGCTCCTGCGCGCCCTCGCGCGGCCCGACGCTCAGGCGTCGTAGGTGTAGAAGCCGCGGCCGGACTTCCGGCCGAGCAGGCCCGCGTTCCGCATCGCGACGAGCCGCGGCGGCGGCGCCATCCGGGGCTCGCGCGTCTTCTCGTAGAGCGCCTCGGAGGCGTGCACGTGGACGTCGATCCCCACGAGGTCGACGAGGGCGCACGGCCCCATCGGCCAGCCGGCGCCGCCCTTCATCCCCGTGTCGAGGTCCTCGGGGGTGACCCGGGCCTCGTCGAGGACGCGGATGCAGTCGTTCAGGAGCGGGATCAGGACGCGGTTGACGACGAAGCCTGGGGTGTCGTGGCAGCGGATCGGGGTCTTGCCGATCCGGGAGCCGAGCGCGTAGGCGGTCTCGACGGCCTCGTCGCCGCTCAGCTCGGCGCGGACGATCTCGACGAGCGGCATCAGCGGCGCCGGGTTGAAGAAGTGCATGCCGACGACCCGCTCCGGCCGCGACGCCGCAGCGGCGATCTCGGTGACCGAGAGCGCGGAGGTGTTCGTCGCGAGCACGGCGTCGGGCCGCGTGATCCGGTCGAGCTCGGCGAAGAGCTCCCGCTTCGGCTCGAGCTCCTCGACGATCGCCTCGATCACGACATCGCAGTCGGCGAGGTCGGCGAGCTCCGTGGTCGTGGTCAGACGCGCGACGGCGTCGTCGCGGGCGGCCTGCTCCAGCGTGCCCTTCTCGACCTTCCGGGTGAGGAAGTGGCCGATCCGCTCCGCGGCCTTCGCGCCGAGCTCGGGCGCGACCTCGCGGCCGACCACCTCGAGCCCCGCCTCGACGCAGAGCTGCGCGATCCCCGCGCCCATCGCGCCGAGCCCGACGACTCCGACCTTGCGCACCTCCGCCATCGGCGGCGATCCTACCGGGGCGCGAGGCTCAGGTGCTGCCGTGCCAGCGCCGGTTGCGCTCGACCTCGTCGATGCGAGAGTCGGCGCCCCGGAGGACGGCCAGCGGGCCGACCACCACGAGGAAGAGGATGAGGACGATCTCCATGACCGAATGGTGCCTCTGCAGCGACTATTAGCGCAAGTCGTGTTGTGATTGAATTCGATCATGGAACCTGATCGCTTGCTCAACCTCTCCTCGCTGGGCCCCTCGTGGTTGGGCGTCGAGCTCCGGCACCTCGCCGCGCTCGAAGCCGTCGCCCGCGCCGGCTCGTTCGGGCGCGCGGCCGAGTCGCTCGGCTACACCCAGTCCGCGGTCAGCCAGCAGATCCAGACGCTCGAGCGGATCGTCGGCGAGCGCCTCGTCGAGCGGCCCGGCGGACCGCGCGCCGTCTCGCTGACCGCCGCCGGCAGCCTCCTGCTCCGGCACGCGGAGGCGATCGTCGCCCGCCTCCATGCCGCCCAGGCGGACATGGCCGCCCTCGTGGAGGGCCAGGCCGGGGCGCTCCGCATCGGCATCTTCCAGTCGATCGGCGCCAAGGTGCTCCCCGAGGTGATGCACCGCTTCCTCGAGGAGTGGCCGCGGATCGAGCTCCGGCTGACCGAGACGACCGCCGAGGACGAGATGCTGAACCTCGTCGAACGGGGCGAGCTCGACCTCACGTTCGCGATGCTCCCGCTCCCCGAAGGCCCCTTCGAGGCGGAGGAGCTGATGCGCGACCCCTTCGTCCTCGTCGTCCCCGCCGACCACGAGCTCGCCCGGCACGACCGGGCGCAGATGGGCGCGCTCGACGGGCTGGCGCTGATCGGGAACCGGCTCTGCCGGGGCACGTCCCTGGCCGAGAGCGAGCTGGCCCTCCGCGGCGTCAGCGTCGAGCTCGCCTTCCGCTCGGACGACAACGGGACCGTCCAGGGGCTCGTCGGCGCCGGCTTCGGCGCCGCCCTCGTGCCGCTCCTCACCGTCGACCCGCACGACGATCGGATCCGGATCCTCGAGCTCGAGCCCGCGATCCCGGAACGCCGGATCGCCCTCGCCTGGCATCGCGACCGCCATCGCTCGCCCGCCGCCCGCGCCTTCCACGCGCTCGCGGCCGAGGTGTGCGCCGGCGTGCAGCTCGACCTGCCGCAGGTGGCGGTCGGGTGATCGAGCGCAAGCTCCTCGTCGGCGGCGAGTGGATCGAGACCGGCGAGTGGATCGAGATCCGCTCTCCCTACTCCGGCGACGTCGTCGGCCGCATTCCGAGAGCAGGGGCCGCAGAGGCGCGCCGGGCCATCGACGCGGCCGAGGAGGCGATGCGCGAGCCGCTCCCGGCCCACAAGCGGGCCGAGATCCTCGTGCGCGTCGCCGCGGGCCTCGGCCGCCGGCACGAGGAGGTCGCACAGACGATCTGCGCCGAGGCCGGCAAGCCGCTGAAGGCAGCCCGCGTCGAGGCCGCGCGCGCGATGTCCACGTACACGATGGCGGCGGTCGAGGCCCGGAAGCTCGCCGGCGAGATGGTGCCGATGGACGGCTCCCAGGCCGGCGCCGGCAAGCTCGCCTTCACGCTGCGCCTGCCCCGTGGGGTCGTCGGCGCGATCTCGCCGTTCAACTTCCCGCTCAACCTCGTCGCGCACAAGATCGCGCCCGCGCTCGCCGCCGGCTGCGCGGTCGTGCTCAAGCCCGCCTCGCAGACCCCGCTCTCCGCCCTGCTGCTGGCCGAGCTCGCGACCGACGCCGGGCTCCCGCCGGGATGGCTCAACGTCGTCGCCGGCGCCTCCTCCGAGATCGGCGACGTCCTGGTCGAGGACGAGCGCGTCGCCGTGCTGAGCTTCACCGGCTCCGGGCCGCGTCGGCTGGAGTCTTGCCGAGCGCGCGCCCCGCAAGCGCGTCGCGCTCGAGCTCGGGAACGCGACGCCGGTGATCGTCGAAGCGGACGCAGACCTCGAGGAGGCGGCGACGAAGCTCGCGGCCAACGCGTTCTCGTTCGCGGGCCAGAGCTGCATCTCCGTCCAGCGCGTCTACGTCCACCGCTCGGTCCGCGACGCGCTGCTCGAACGGTTCCTGCCGAAGGTCGCGGCGTTGAAGGTCGGCGACCCTGCCGACGAGGAGGTCGACGTCGGGCCCGTGATCGACCGCGAGGCCCGCGACCGGATCCTCGCGTGGATCGAGGAGGCGCGAGCCGCGGGAGCCGAGGTGCTGGCCGGCGGCGGCCTCGTGGACGAGCTGATCCAGCCGACGGTGCTCGCGGAGACCGGCCCCGAGCTGAACGTCTCGTGCGAGGAGGTCTTCGGCCCCGTCTGCACCGTCAACGCGTACGACTCGCTCGACGAGGCGATCGCCCTCGCGAACGGGACGCGCTACGGCCTTCAGGCCGGGATCTTCACGCGCGACCTCCGGACGGCGCTCGACGCGGCGCGCCGGCTCGAGTTCGGCGGCGTCACGATCAACGAGGCGCCGACCTTCCGGGCCGACCAGATGCCGTACGGGGGCGTCAAGGACTCGGGCAACACCCGCGAGGGCCCGGCCTGGGCGGTCCGCGAGCTCACCGAAGAGCGGCTCGTCGTGATCGATCTCTAGCCCGGCCGGTTTCAGAGTGCCCGGGCCGGGAACTCCACCGGCCGTGTACGCCGCAGCCATCGCCCTCGTGCTCGCCGGGATCGTGCTCGGGATCCTGATCCCGCCCTTCGGCTTCCTGGTCGCCGTCGCCGGGCTCGTCGTGCTGGTGCTCGCGTTCGTCGGCGGCCGCCGCGAGCGTCCCCGCGCGTCGTAGTCCCGCCGGAGCCACTGGTAGACTCGCCCCGCCCGTGGCGCATCTTCCGCTGCTCCGACGTCTGCTGCTGCAGCGACCCGTCTCCGAGGGAGACTCCCCCGCCGCGGCGAGGTCTCCGCAACCCCGCCGCCGGCCCGTTCCGCCTCCGAGCGAGCTCCGCCGCGAGCGGCGGGCCCTCCTCCGGATCCGGGAGGACCGGCTGCGCGACCTCGGTGGGATCGCCCTCGAGATGTACCGCCGCGACCGCTTTCGCGAGGACCTCGTGCTCGAGCGCTGCGCCGAGCTGATCGGGCTGGAGGCACGCGTGCACGAGCTCGACGTCCTGATGGGACGCACCACCCCCGTGCCCGGCGTCCCACGCGCAGCTCGGTGTGACTGCGGCGCGCCCCTGCTCTGGGGGTCGCGCTTCTGCGCGAGCTGCGGCCGGCCCGCCGCGTCCGCGCAGGCGGAGGGCTCCGCGTGAGCGAGGGGACGTCCACGGGGCTCGCGTGCCCGCGTTGCTCGGCGCCGGTCGAGCCGCTCCAGGAGTACTGCCTCGAATGCGGGCTGCGGCTCCCGGCTAACGCGCCGAGCCGGATCGAGCTGGCGTCGGAGTCCGTCGCGGCGCGGAGGTCCTGGGCAGGCCCCTGGCTCCTGCCGGCGCTGCTCGGGCTCGTGATCGCCGTGCTCGGCGGGGCCGCCGCGATCGCGATCTCGTCCCGGGGGGAGGAGACGACCGCGGTCTCGACGGCGACCGGCGGCAACCTCACCGTGACCGAGCCCGCCGAGACGCTGACGGCGCCGGAGCAGACGGCGCCCGAGCCGCGACGACGACGGTGCCGGCTGCAACGACCGCCCCGCCGCCCGCGACGACGGCACCGCCTGCCCGTCCGCGCGTGCCGGCCACGATCACCTGGCCCGCCGGGAAGCGCGGCTGGACGATCGTCCTGATCTCGCTCCCGAAGGCCAATGGCCGCGCCGCGGCCGCCGCGCGCGCCAAGGAGGCCCGCGACCGCGGGCTGCGCCGGGTCGGGATCCTCGACTCGTCCCGCTACGCGAGCCTGCACCCGGGCTACTACGTCGTCTTCATGGGCGTCTACGACTCGGACGCCGACGCGGCGAGCTCGCTCAGAGCGGCCCGGGCCGTCTTCGGCAACGCGTACCAGCGCGCGATCGTCCCCTGACGTTTGCTGCTCCGAGGAGCCGGGGAGTCTCGAGCCACGCAACACGGTCCCGTGTTTGCAGATCGGAGAACTTACGTGAAAGACTTTGTAACAGGCCGAGGGTCCCCGTATACTGAGCTCCGGCCCGTTCGCCGAACGTGCGCAAACCGCCTGAACATGGGATTCGACAGGGAGCACTGATCGCCCAGATGGATGCACAACACCTCCACCTCCAGACCTGCATGTATCAGTATTCGAGAGCGATCTACCGCTCGATCAAAGACCTGATCGATCCGTACTCCGATCCGACCACGCAGCTCGAGTCCCGGCGCGCCGTGCTCGAGCAGTGCGAGGGGACGATGGAGCGTCTGGCCGCCGACCCGCACTACTTCGCGAAGCCGGACCGGGCCCTCTTCCAGGACATTCGGCGCTACTTCCCGATCACGGCGCAGGCGCAGGTCGCCTGGGCGGTGCGTGAGGGCGTGGGCGCCGCCGTCGGCTTCATCGAGGAGCAGCTCGAGGCCGGCGCGCTCGACGGTGGGATCGCCCGCTGCCGGGCGACGACGCGGAAAGGCAAGCCCTGCCAGCGGACACCGCTGCCGGAGCGTGACTACTGCCCCTCGCACCAGCATCTCGAGCGCTCGACGCTCGCCGCCTGACGACCCCGAAACCGCACGCTCCGCTGCTCGGCCCCAGCCGCTAGGCTCGCCTGACGATGTCGCACGACACCGACAAGCTGATCCGGCAGCTCTCGCTCGTCGCCTTCCTGATGGCGGAGCGCCGTCCGCTGACGGCTCGGGACGTCAAGGGGAACGTGGAGGGCTACTCGGAGATGTCCGACGAGGCCTTCGCGCGCCGCTTCTATTCCGACCGCGCCGAGCTGATCGCGCTCGGCGTCCCGCTCCACTCGCAGCGGGACGAGTTCACGGGCGAGGAGCTCTACACACTCAGGTCTGAGAACTACTTCCTCCCCGAGCTCGAGCTGACCGACGACGAGCTCGCCGCCCTGCTCACGAGCCTGCACCTGCTCGAAGGCCGGTTCGCGTACGCCGAGCCGCTGCGGCTCGCGCTCCAGAACCTCGCGCTCGGCCGGCCCGGCTTCGAGGAGGGCGCCGTCGACACCGCCGACCGCGTCAAGGTCAGCGACCCCGACTACTCGCCCGAGATGGCCGGCCGGCTCTCGAAGCTCGAAGCCGCGATCTCGAAGCAGCGCACGATCAAGTTCAGCTACTGGTCGCCCCAGCGGGACACGGTGGCCGAGCGGACGCTCAACCCCTACGCGCTCCGGCACGACGAGGGCGTCTGGTACGTGATCGGCCACGACCTCGACGACGACCGCGAGAAGACCTTCCGCGTCTCCCGGCTCCGGAGCGACATCCGCTTCGCGACGCGCCGCGAGCGCGACTTCAAGCTTCCGCCCGACTTCGACGTCGAGAGCCACCGCCGGCGTTCGCCGTGGCAGATCGGCGAGATCCGGGGGACGGCGCGCGTGGCCGTCTCGGGCGACACAGCGTGGTGGGTGCGGCGCACGCTCGGGCGAGTCCGGCACGCTCGACGAGGAGGTCTTCGAGACCGAGTACGCCTCGCTGGAGCCGCTCGCGGGCTGGGTCCTCCGCCAGAACGGCCGTGCGATCCCGCTCGAGCCGGACGAGCTCCGCAATCTCGTCGCCGGCGCGCTGACGAAGGTGCGAGAGGGTCACGAGGGGCCCGCCTCCTCCGTGGCGAAGGAACGCCCGCTCGACGAGGTCGTTCCGCCCGACCGCCCCGCCCCGCCCGTCGCGCCCGAGCGGTTCGCCGTGCTCCAGTCCCTGCTCGCCTACCTGCTCGACGCCTGCGGCGACACGAAGGAGGCCCAGCTCTCCGCCGACGAGATCGCCGAGCGGTTCTCGATTCCGCGCGGCGAGCTCCAGGAGCACCTCTCGCTGCTCAACCTCGTCAACTTCGGGGGCGGCTGCTACACGGTCTACGCCGAGCTCGACGGCGACGCCGTCCGCGTCGACAAGGAGCTCTACGGCGACGTCTTCCGGCTTGCGCCCCGCCTCACCCCGCTCGAGGCACGGGCGATCAGGCTCGCCCTCGAGTACGTCGGCCCCTCGATCGCCGCCGAGTCGCACACCACCCTCGACCGGGTGCGGCGCAAGCTCGAGGAGACGTTCGGGCAGTTCGAGCGCGTCAGCGGGGACGGAGCGGAGCGCGCTCCCCTGGAGCCGAACGACGAGGAGCAGCTGATCGGCGTCCTCTCCGAGGGGATCGACGAGCATCGCCTCGTCGAGATCGAGTACCTGAAGGAGGGCGAGGAGACGCCGACGACGCGTCTCGTCGAGCCGTACCAGCTGATGCGCGAGCTGCCCTACTGGCGCGTCCACACGTGGGACCGCAACGCGGGCGACGCCCGGACGTATCGCGTCGACCGGATGCGCTCCGCCCGTCTGACCGAGAAGACGTTCGAGCCGCGCGAGGGGTTCGACCCGAACTACCTCCGCGACCCGGGGATCGCCCGGGTCTGGTACTCGAAGGAGATCGCGCGCTGGAAGCGCGAGCGGGGCGCCCGCCCCCTCGCCGACGGCGCCGCGGTCGCCGACCTCGGCTTCAAGGGCGAGGACTGGCTCGTCGGCGAGATCCTCCACGACCGCGGCGAGGCGGTCGTGCTCGAGCCCGTCGAGCTCCGGGCGATGGTCGCGAAGCGCGCGGCCGAGCTTCTGCGCGAGCTGAAGGTGAACAGGCTCCGAGCCGCGCGCTAGCCGGCGACCGGGAGCCGCAGCACGAAGGTGGCTCCCTCCCCCAGGCTCGACTCGACCGTGAGCGATCCCCCGTGCGCCTCGGCGAACGAGCGGGAGATGAAGAGCCCGAGCCCGGTTCCCGGCCTGGCGTCGCGAACGTTCGCCCTGCCGAACTTCTCGAAGATCAGGCGCTGGTGCTCCGGCGCGACCCCAGGCCCGCGATCCCGGACTCGCACCTCGATCGCGCCGTTCGACGCGGCGGCGACGACATCGACGGAGGAACCGGCTTCCGAGTACTTGAGCGCGTTCGAGATCAGGTTGTCGATCAGCTGACGCAGCCGCTCGCGGTCACCGCGGACGGTCGGGAGCAACGGCGGAGCGTCCAGCTCGATCGCGACGTCGTCCTGCCCGAGGCCCGCCGCTGCCGAGGCCTCGCGCACCACCGAGGCGAGGTCGACGTCGGTGAACGTGTATCCGAACGTGCCCGCGTCGATCCGGGAGCTGTCGAGGACGTCGCCGATCAGGGCGGCGAGCCGGGAGGTCTCGTCGCCGATCACGGCGAGAAACGCCTCCCGCTGCTCGGGCCGCAGCTCACGCCAGCGCTGCTGCAGCGTCCGGGCCGAGCCGATCACCGCGGCCATCGGGCTGCGGAGCTCGTGCGAGACGAGCGAGACGAAGTCCGCCCGGAGCTCGGACAGGCGCCGCAGCTCCTCCACGGTCGTCCGCTCGGCGTCGTAGGTGCGGATGTTCTGGACGGCGGCGGCGACGAACCGGCCGAGCAGGGAGACGAGCTCGACCTCCTCGGGGGCGAAGGAGCCGGGCTCGGTGCGGACGAGCGAGAGCGCCCCGATCGTGCGCACGCCGAGCTGGAGCGGTGCGATCACGCGCGTTCGCAGACCCAGCTCGACGAGCGGCGGCTCCTCCGGGTAGAGGGGATCGGCCATGTCCTCGCGGAGGACGGTCTTGCCCTCCAGCACCTCGTCGAGGATCGAGCCCGGCACGGTCAGCTCCGAGCCGGGCGGCAACAGCGTGTCCGCGGCCAGGCCCGCGGTCGCCATCACCCGCGCCCCGTGTTCGTCGACCAGCAGGATCGCCGCCCGGTCGAACGGGACGACGCCGCGCAACTCGGCGATGAACGCCGAGAAGGCCTCGTCGAGGACGAGTGAGGACGCGAGCGCCCGTGCACAACGACTCGTCGCCTCGAGCACGTCGACGCGCCGCCCGAGCTCGTCGCGGAGCCGCTCGGCCTCGGCGATCCGCGTCTGGGCGCCGCCCGCCTCCGCCCTGAGCTCCGAGACGAGCCAGCCGACGATCGCCCCGGTGAGCAGGAGGATCCCAACCGGGAAGGAGACGTGGTCCAGGTTGAAGTCCGGCGGCCCGAACCGGTCGGCCCGCCACCACTCCGCGAACGCGAGGTAGGGGAGCAGCACGACGGGCATCGCGATCCCACCGCGGATCCCGTAGCGGAGCGCCGCCTCGACGACCACGAAGATCAGCGCCCAGCGCGTCTGGCTCCCGTACTCGTACGAGAAGAGGATCCCGAAGGAGCCGATCACGAGCGTGTCGAGGACGAGCGCCGCCAGCCCGCTACCCCGTGGCGGCTCGTTCCGGGTGAGGGCGAGGATCGCGAGCGAGCCCACGGCGAACACGGCGAGGAGAAGCCAGGCGAGCCGCTCGTAGCCCGCCGGGAAGCTCTCGGTGAAGATCCCGACCTCGAGCACGCCGAAGGCCGCGGCGGCCACGCGGATCCAGGCGATCCACCGCTCGGGAGTGACGTGGAGCCTACTCACCGAGCCGCTCCCCGAGTCTGGCCTCGGCCCAGCGAGCGTGCTCCCTCAGGAGCTCGTCCTCGTGGTCGAGGTACGCGGCGACCGACTCCCGCTCCCGGGGCCCACCGACATTGCCGGCGGCGACGAGGGCGTTCCGGCGGAGGTAGCGCGGGTCGTTCCGGGGCACGTAGAGCCTCTCGTAGCGGTCGACGAGCTCCTGGCCGTCGGCCTCGAGCCACTCCACGAGCGAGATCGTCGGCTCCGCTTCCACCGGCACCGCGTCCCCGGAGCGGCGCTTCTCCACACCCCGGTTCCACGGGCAGACGTCCTGGCAGATGTCGCAGCCGTACACCGACGCCCCGAGCGGCTCCCGGTACGGCTCCGGGATCGGCGCCGGCGCCTGGGTCCAGTACGAGAGGCAGCGCGTCGCGTCGAGCGTCCCCGGCTCGTCGAGGGCCCCGGTCGGGCACGCGTCGATGCAGAGCGTGCACGTGCCGCACCCGCCCGGAAACGGCGTGCCCGCCTCCACCTCGACGTCGGTCACGAGGGTGCCGAGCACGACCCAGGAGCCGTGCCTGCGGGTGATCAGGAGCGTGTTCTTGCCGTAGAAGCCGATCCCGGCGCGGGCGGCGCCCTCCCGGTCGACGTGCTGGTTCGCGTCCACGAGCACGCGGTAGGCGCCGCCGAGGCGGCGGCCGAGGTCGTCCAGCCGCTCCCGCAGGTCCTCGTAGCGGTCGACCCAGGTGTAGCGGGAGAGCGTCCCCTGCCCCGGCTCCGGCTCCGGCTCCGGCGCGGGAGCGTAGTAGCAGAGCGCGGCGGAGATCACCGTGCGTGCGCCGGGGAGCAGCGTTTCCGGGTGGCACGAGACATCGGGCCGGGCCATCGTGAAGCGCATCCCGGCGAAGAGGCCTCGCTCGCGCCGCTCGACGATGTGCCGCTCGGTCTCCACGTACGGGCCGGCCGGCGCCGCCCCGACCGCGTCGAGACCGAGCTCCACCCCCAACCGCTCCAACTCAGCCACAGTCATGCGAGGATTCTGCCCGGATGAAGGCGATTCGGATCCACGAGGAGGGCGGCCCCGAGGTGCTGCGCTACGAGGATGTCCCCGATCCGGTGCCGCAGGCCGGCGAGATCCTGATCTCGTTGCGCGCCGCCTCGCTCAATCATCTCGACCTCTGGATCCGCAAGGGGCTTCCTTCCGTGCCGAAGCCGCGGATCCTGGGGGCGGACGGGGCCGGCGTGATCGCCGCGCTCGGCGAGGGCGTCGAGGGCTTCGCCGAGGGCGACCGCGTCGTGATCAACCCGGGGCTCGAGCACGGGCACACGATCGCCGTCGTCGGCGAGCACTCGGACGGGACGCATTGCGAGCTGATCGCGCTCCCCGCGGAGCAGGTCTTCCCGCTCGACGACGCGCTCGACTTCGAAACCGCCGCCGCATTCCCGCTCGTCTACGAGACGGCGTACCGGATGCTCGTGGCGAAGGCGGACCTCCAGCCGGGCGAGACCGTGCTGATCTGGGGGATCGGCGGCGGCGTCGCCACGGCGGCGTTCGAGCTCTGCCGTGCGGTCGGCGCCCGCACGATCGTCACCTCGGGCAGCGACGCCAAGCTGGAGCAGGCGCAGGCCTGGGGCGCGGACGTCACGGTCAATCACGCGACAGGCGACGTGCTCGCGGCGGTCAAGGAGGCCGGCGGCGCCGACGTCGTCGTCGAGACCGTGGGCGAGGCGACCTGGAAGACGACGCTCGCCGCCGCGAAGCCGGCCGGCCGGATCGTGGTCTGCGGCGCGACGAGCGGCCCCAACCCGCCCGCGCAGCTCCACCGCTTCTGGTGGAAGCAGCTGACGCTCTTCGGCTCGACGATGGGCTCGCGCGCCGACTTCCTCGGCGCCTACGAGCTGATCCGCTCGGGCAAGGCCCGCGTGCACGTCGACTCGGTCTACCCGCTCGCCGAGGCGAGCGCCGCGCACGCCCGGCTCGAGGCCGGCGAGCAGCTCGGGAAGATCGTCCTCTCGATCCCCTGACGGCCGTTGGGGCGAGCGGGAACGATCGATCCTGCTCCGACCTCAGCCGCTTTTCCGGCTCGGCGCGGCCAGGGAAGCGGCTAGCCGAAGCCGAGGATGAACTTCGCGTCCTCGGACATCAGGTCCGGGTCCACGGCGGCTCGAACGTCAGCTCGACCTCGACCTGCTCGACGCCGTCGACCGACTTGGCGGCGTCGTGGATGCCGTCCTGGATGATCTGGCCGGCGGGGCAGCCCATCGAGGTGAGGCTGTGGATCACCTTCACGTTCGGGCCGTCGATCTCGCAGTCGTAGTAGAGACCGAGCTCGACGATGTCCATCCCGAGCTCCGGATCCTCGACCGTGTGCAGAGCCTCGACGATCTGTTCCTTCGTTGGCATGCCTCGAGTCTAGCCACGGACCGGCGAGCCACCTGACGATCGTCGGTTCGGCTCGTCCCTCGGGTGTTGGGAGGCGGGCCGACCCTTTAGGGGTCTTTTGCGCGCTGGGCGTCCGCCGTGAGGCGGATGTCCAGCTTGCGCCGGCTAACCGAGCAGCCGTACTTCCTCCTTGCGCTCGCGGGCGAAGAAGTGGATCCCGTCGGTGAACCGCACCCAGTTGCAGCGCATGCACATCACGAGCGAGTGCGTCCGGGCGCTGTCCGCGAGGAAGCGGACGCCGCGGAGCAGGTCGCCGTTCGAGATCCCCGTCGCGACGACGATCACCTCGCCTGGTGCGAGATCCTCGGAGGAGAAGACGCGGTTGACGTCGCCGAGCCCGTGCTCGGCCGCCTCCTCGATCTGGCTCCGCGTGGTCGGCCAGAGCTGCGCCTGCAGCTCGCCGCCGAGACAGCGCAGCGCAGCCGCCGAGAGCACCGCCTGGCGGGTGCCGCCGACGCCGATCGCGAGGTGGTCGTTCGTGCCTCGGATCGCCGCAGAGATCGAGGCGGTCACGTCCCCGTCCTGGATCAGCTTGATCCGGGCACCGGCGGCGCGGATCTCCTCGATCAGGTCGTGGTGGCGCGGCCGGTCGAGCACGAGCGTCGTGATGTCGTTCACCTGCCGCCCGTAGCTTCGGGCGATCGCGTCGATGTTCTCGCCGACGGGCCGGGTCAGGTCGATCAGGCCCTTCGCGCGCGGGCCGACGGCCATCCGGCGCATGTACATGTCGGGCAGGCGGAGCAGCGAGCCGGGAGGCCCGACCGCGATCATCGACATCGCACCGTTGCCGCCGCGCGCGACGACGCCGCGCCCCTCGAGTGCGTCCACCGCGAGGTCGAACGCCTGGCCCCCGGCCCCGACCTTGGCGCCCTCGGCGATCGCGCCGCCGTCCCGTGCCCCCATCACGACGGTGCCGTCGATCGGGAGCTGGGCGAGCCCGGCGAGCATCGCCCCCTCGGCGGCCTCCTCCGCAGCGTCCTGGTCGGCCCGCCCGAGCCAGCGGGCACCCGCGAGCGCCGCCCATTCGGTCGCGCGCGCGAAGAGCGCACACGGGCAGGCGTGGGTGTGCTCCTCGGCGCTCATCGCCGCTCCTGCGCGCGGCGCTCGGCCTGCTCGAGCACGAGGTCCATGACGGCCCCGATCGCGTCCATCCGGGCCTCGTTCTCGATCACGGGCACGTCGCGCCTCCTTGCTCGGTCGACGATGTAGTCCTGGATCATCCTGATCTCGGGCATGCCCTCGATATAGCGGTCCGACGCCCGCAGGCCGTCGGAGGTCGCGTCGCGGATCCAGAAGTGGGTGCGGTGGATCTCCTCCTCGTGGATCGCGAGCACGCACTGGACGACGAGCGCATCGCCGACGTCGAGCGAGAGCATCCCCGGGACGAGGTGGATCCCCTCGAGCACCATCGACCAGCCCTCCTGGAGAGCCCGCTGGAGCGCGGCGTCGACCCCGACGAGCACGTTCCGCGTCTGGTCGAGGAACCCGAGCAGAGCTGCGTCGCCCGACTCCTCCTCCTCCGCCTTCGAAAGCCCCAGGCCCGCCTCGAAGCTCGAGTAGTGGATCGACGGCATGAACTCCTTGACGAAGAACGCGCGCATCGTCTGGCGGACGAAGTCGGTCGAGGTGACGCGGGTGATCCCGAGCCGGTAGGCGACCTCGGTCGCGACCGTGGACTTGCCGGTGCCGGTGCCTCCGCCGACGAGGAGGATCACGGGCACGTCGAGCTCCTGGAGCGCCCGATAGCGCCGCACGCCGCGGATCACCCGCGCGCCGGCCTCGTCGCCGAGCACGTCGCCGGCGAGCTCGCGGAGCCGCTCGAGGTCGACGGTCGTCTCGCCGCGCTCCGCGAGATCCAGCTCCGTGCGCCGCGCAAGCTCGTAGGCCCGGTCGTCGGCGCAGCCGAGCGCCGTGAGGACGCGCGCCATCAGGCCCTTCGAGAACGGTGTTCCCTCTCCACCCAGGAAGGCGCGGTCGCCGTGGCGCCGCTCGCTCACGCGGTCACCTCCGCCGCGAGCCGGAGCAGCTCGCCGTCCAGGTCGGGCTCGCCCTCGGCCGGGAGGACGTCGCTCCCGACGAGCACGACCTCCACCCCGCGTGCCTCGGCCTCCTCGGCGACGACGTCGATCGCGGCCGCCTTGACCTCGACGAGGAAGACGTCGGCGACGACGGCTGCGAGCTCCTCGTGCAGCCTCGCCCTGTCCGAGAGCGACCCGGAGACATGAACGACGTCGGCGCCGTGCGCCTCGGCGAGATGCTCGGCGAGCAGGCCGTGCGCCGACTCGGGCGCCGTCGAGAAGAACGCGACCCGCCGCCCGCGCACGTCGGTGGTCGGGCGCGGGCGCAGGACCGTGCCGACGACCCGCGGCGCGAGCTCGGCGACGGCGTCCCGGGCTCGCTCCCATCCGCTCCCGGCCTCGGCCATCGTCAGGACGACGAGGTCGGAGATGAGATGGCGGAACGCGTTCAGGTAGCCGGTGAGCACGTCGAGGTCGCCCTGGGCGTTCGCGACGAGGATCCGCCGGCCGGTCTGCACCGGCGGGATCGCGGCGCCGCTGCCGTCGAAGAGGACGAGGTCAGGGGCGAGCTCGACGGCGAGCCGGGCACCTGCGTGGACGTTCGAGGCGAAGACCGCCCCGGCGAGCCCGCCACCACAGCGACGGCACCCGATCGTGGGCACCCCCGCCAGCGCGGCGGTCTCCAGATAGTCCGAGGCGGCGTGGCGGCCCGAGCGCGAGAGGCGGAGGAGGGCCTCGACGCCGGGAGGCGCCTCCATCAGCACCGGCTCAGGCGGACCGCCCCGGCCCATCGAGACGACGACGAGCGTGCGGTCACGAGAGAGCAGCCGGGCGGCGTGGGTCGAGATCGCGGTCTTCCCCACCCGCTTCCCCGTCCCGACGACACCGATCGACGGGAGCGGGAACGGCTCCAGCTCCGGCGGGTCGAAGCGGAAGCCGGCACCGACGTACGGGAGCCCGTGGGCGAGCACACGGCTCGCCAGGCGCATCCGCTCGCGCGGGCCGAGCACCGGCTCGTCGGAGAGGTCGACCACGAGCTCCGGCGCGTGCTCGGCGAGGGCGCGGTCCAGGGTCTCGGCCAGCGGGACGCCGTACTCGCCGTCGCCGCGCAGCTTCTCCGTCCCGCCGACGAGGTGCGCCGCGACGAAGTCGTACGGCAGCTCCTCGAGCGCCGCCCGAACGACCGGGGCGTAGTGCTCCCCGTCGATCAGGGCGACGGCGCGGGGCCTCACGAGCGGCTCGTCACCTCGTCCTCGATCCGCCCGGTGTACTTCTCGTACGCGAACGTGTCGATCGAGAACTGGATGATCCGCTCCTGCCCGTGGAAGGGATGCTTGCGCCAGATGTCGACGTGGTTGCCCGAGAGCTCGACGACGTTGTAACAGGGTCGCGTGTTCCCGCGAAGCCGCAGCGAGGAGACCGTGCCGGTGTTGACGACGAAGAGGTTCTCCAGCTTCCAGGCGTACGGGACGTGCTTGTGGCCGGAGAGGACCAGGTGGACGCCCGCCCGCTGCAGCGTCTCGATCGTGTCGCCGGCGTCGTAGATCACGTTCCGCTCGCGGCCGGTGCCGGGGACCGGCAGCAGGTGGTGGTGGCAGACGAAGATCCGCAGCCGCGCGTCCGGCTCGAACTGCTCCTCGATCCAGCGGTAACGGCCGCGGCCGATCTGCCCGTGGTCGAGGTCGGGCTCGGTCGAGTCGACGGCGACGACGGTGACGTCCTGGACCCGCATCACCGAGTTCCGCTCCCCGAAGAGCTCCTCGAAGTGGACGTAGCCGACGTTGCGCGAGTCGTGGTTGCCCGGGATCACGACGAGCGACTCGCACTCGATCTCGTCCAGGTACCGCTTCGCCTCCTGGTACTCGTGCTTGAACCCGAAGGTGGTCAGGTCGCCGGAGCAGACGACGAGCTGCGGCTTCAGCTCGTTGATCTCGCTGATCGCGCGCTCGAGCAGGCTGGGGACGAAGTACTGGCCGCCGCAGTGCAGGTCGGAAAGATGGGCGATCGTGAAGGTGCCGGCCGGCTGCTCGCTCATGGCGCAAGCATAGGAGGCCGGAGCCGGGGCCGTCCGGGTGCCCCGCTACCGTGGAGAGCGTGCCCTGGCAGTTGCCCGCCTTCCAGGCGTACACGGGCTCGGCCCCGCCGAGATTCGCCAACGAGGTCGAGCTCGAGTGCGCCAAGCTGCTCGACTACTACGGCGTCCCGTGGGACTACGAGCCACGCACCTTCGTGCTCGAGCAGGACGAGGCGGGCCGCGTCACGAAGGCCTTCGCGCCCGACTTCTACCTCCCGGAGCAGGATCTGTACGTCGAGGTGACCGTGATGCGCCAGTCCCTCGTGACGAGGAAGAACCGCAAGCTGCGAGAGCTGCGGGCGCTCTACCCCGACGTCAAGATCAAGCTCTTCTATCGCCGCGACATCGAGCGGCTGGCCCAGCGATTACGCCTCCGCCTCGCCTCCTAGCCGAGCGGCTCGCCGCTCTGGGCGACCCGATCGGGGAGGTCTACCTCTCCCGCCGGGAGCTCGCGCGCCGCGTCCTCGAACTCGGGGCGGAGCTCGCCGACGCCTACGCCGGCCGGGAGCCGGTGCTCGTGGCGCCGCTCAAGTCCAGCGTGATCTTCCTCGCCGACCTCTCGCGGGCGTTCCCGGTGCCGCACCGAATCGACTTCGTCGAGCTGGCGCCGTACGACGCGGCGGGCGGCTCGGCCGTCCGGCTGCTCAAGGATCTCGACCTCTCGGTCGCCGGGCGGGACGTCCTGATCGTCGAGGACGTCGTCGACACCGGCCTGACCCTCAACTACCTCGCGCGGACGATCCTGCCCCGGCAGCCGGCGAGCCTCGCCGCCGTGACGCTGCTCGACCGGCCCTACCGGCGGCTCGTCGACGACATCCCGCTCGAGCACGTCGGCTTCACCGTCCCGGACGAGCTCTTCGCCGGCTACGGGCTCGGGCTCGAGGAGCGCTGGCGGGCGCTCCCCGACCTCCACGTGCTCGTCGCCCAGGAGCTCCCAGACGCGCTGACCGGTGACGGCTTCCGGCGCGACCGCGCGGCCTAGAGCGCCGCGCGGCGGTACCCGTACCCAATCCGGGCCTGTGATCGTTTATCCTTTGCAAGTAGGAAACAGTGCCCGCCCAGGCCCTGTTCTCCTCGTCTCCCGACGCGACCGGCCGCCCGCTCCACGGCGGCCGGTTGACTTTCTCCCTAGAGGTAGCCGAGCGGATCGACGGGCGAGCCGTTGACGCGGACCTCGAAGTGGACGTGCGGCCCGGTCGAATGCCCCGTGTTCCCGGAGTACGCGATCAACTGCCCCTGCGCGACGAACTGGCCGGCACCGACGGCGACGCTCGTGTTGTGCCCGTACGCAGTCGCGACGCCGTTGCCGTGGTCGATCAGCACGAGATTGCCGTAGCCGCCCATCCAGCCGGCCGCGATCACGGTGCCCGCGGCCGCGGCGACGACCGGCGTCCCGCTGGAGACGGCGATGTCGATCCCCTCGTGCATCCGGCCCCAGCGCCAGCCGAAGGTGCTCGTCAGCGTCCCGCTGACCGGCCAGACGTAGCCGGCGGAGGACGGGACGCCGCTCGCAGGGGCCGCGGCGCCGCCCGGCTTGCTGCTCGCGGCCTGCGCGGCCTGGATCTTGGCGGCGATCGCGGCGCTCTGGGCGAGCAGCCCCTCCACCTCGGAGAGATACTCGGCCTTGGTCTCCTGCGTGTTCTCGAGCGCCTCGGACTTCTCACGGCGCGTCGTCGCGAGCTCGCGCTGGCTCCAGGCCAGCCGGTCGCGGACCGCGCGCTGCTCGGCAGTGCGTGCGGCGAAGACGGCGGTCGTCTTCGCGACGGCGCTCCGGGTCTTCCGGGTCGCGTTCCGCGTGCGCTGCATCTCCAGCTTGGCATGCTGCACCTCGTTCGCGATCCGCCGGTCCTGGCTCGAGATGTCGCTGAGGAACTCGAGCTGGTCGAGCATCTCACCGAAGCTCGCCGACTCGAGCACGACGCTGAGCGGCTCGGGCGTGTCCGTCGTGTAGATCTCGACGATCCGCTTGTCCAGCCGCAGGCTGGCGGCCCGGTGCTGGCGCTGGAGGAAGACGAGCTTCCGCGTCTGCAGCCCGTAGAGCGCGTTCAGGTGGTCGAGCTTCCGCTGGTGCAGGGCAAGCACGTCGGCGAGCTGGTCGAGCCGGTTCGACGCGGTGGTGACGTCGCCCTCGAGCGCGCGGATCTTCGCCGTGACGTCCGCGATCTGGGAGCTGAGCACCCCTTCGCGCTGCTTCGCGGCGTCGATCTTGTCCTGCAGCCCCTCGATCTTCGAGTCGATGCGAGCCTTGCGCTCCCCCATCCCCGGGTCGCCCGTCGCCTGCGCAGCCAGGAACAGCATGCACAGGAGCGCGACGGCGATGAGGAGTCGTCTCGACATACGAGGGTAGTTTCGTGCCCGTGCCGGTCGTCCCTGCCGGGGCGAGCGACCGCGTCAGTCTAGCCTCGTTTTCGGCAGGTTTGGTGCGCGCGGCCTAGAGCGGGCCGGGCTCAGGAATCTGCGGCGGCACCGGCGGGTCGAGCTCACCCGGTGGTGGATACGGCTCCGGCACCTGCGGCGGGCTCGGCGGCTCCAGCTCGCCGGGCGGCGGATACGGCTCCGGCACCTGCGGCGGGGTCGGGCCCAGTGGCTCGATCGGCTCCATGGAGATGGCTTACCCGTTCGGATGCCGCGCCACACCACCTGCGTCGACCCCACTTGCCTCCACATCGGCCGCCTCGACGTCGGCGGCCTCGAGCGCGCGAAGCGTCTCCGCGGCCTCGCGGCGGAGCGGGCCGACAGCGGCACGGTAGTCGTCGTCGCTGACCTTGCCGGTGCGGTGGTCGAACTCGAGCTCCTTCAGGGAGGCGAGGGCGCGGTCGCGCGCCTCGGCGAGCTCGAGCCACCGCCGCTCCGGCGCGTCCGGCTCGTCGAACGTGTCCTCCGCGGCCTGCGGCTCCCGCAGGTACGGAAGGGCGACGAGGAGGACGCACGCGGCGGCGAGGAGCGCACCGAGCAGGATCGCCGCGGTCACCGCCGCCGGACGGGCAGGCCGGCGCTCGCATAGCGCTCCACGAGCCGGCGCTGCTCGCGCGCGTCGGGCCACAGCGCGATCAGCGAGCCGAGCAGGAACACGAAGCCCGCGAGCCAGATCAGATTGACGAGCGGCTGGACGAAGACGCGCAGATAGACGGTCCCGTCCGGATTGATCTGCTCGGCGATCACGAAGAGGTTCTCACCCGTGAGGTAGTCCGTCCGGATCCCCACCTCGTTCGAGACCTGTTGCTCGGCCGTGTAGGCGTTCTTGCCCGCACGGATCGTGCCGAGCGCCTCGCCGTCGCGCCGGACTGCGAGCAGCGCCCGCACCTCGGTCGCGTTCGCCGCCTCCCGCTCGGAGAGGCCACGGTAGGTGAGGTCGTAGCCGCCCACGGCGAGCGTCTGTCCCTTCGCGAGCCGGCCCTCCTGGACGCTGTCGTAGGCGCTCGAGCCGGCGATCCCGAGCGCGAGCAGCACCATCGCGGCGTGGACGACGTAGCCGCCGTAGCGGCGGCGGTTCCGGGCGACGAGCCCCGCGAATGCCCCGGCCCAGGAGCCGGGAGCAAGCGCGTGCCGGGCCCGCGTGCCGCGGACGAACTCGAGCGCGATCGACGCGAGCACGAACGCGGAGAAGGTGTACGCGACGAGTCCGGGGATCGACGAGCCCGCCCCGAGCGCGAGCAGGGCGACACCGGCGAGGAGCGCGATCCCGAAGGGCCAGGCGAAGATCGAGAGCAGGCTGCGGATCGAGGCGCGCCGCCAGGCGACGAGCGGCCCGATCCCCATCAGGAGCAGGAGCGGGAGCCCGAAGATCCGGAGGAAGAAGTCGTAGTAGGGCCGCCCGACCGTGACCGCCTCGCCCCGGACCGCCTCGGAGAGGATCGGGTAGGCGACGCCCCAGAGGATCGTCAGCGTCAGCGCCACGAGCAGCAGGTTGTTGTAGAGGAAGGTCGCCTCCCGGGAGACGAGCGACTCGAGCTTCGTGCGGGAGCGCAGGAGCGGCAGCCGGGCGAAGAGGAGCGCGACCGAGCCGAGCACGACGACGATGATGAAGCCGAGGAACCAGGGGCCGATCGAGCTCTGCGTGAACGCGTGGATCGAGCTGACGATCCCCGAGCGGGTCAGGAACGTGCCGAAGATCGAGAGGCTGAACGCCAGGATCACGAGGATCACGTTCCAGACCTTCAGCATTCCGCGCTTCTCCTGGATCATCACCGAGTGGAGGAATGCGGTCGCGGCGAGCCACGGCATCAGCGCCGCGTTCTCGACGGGATCCCAGGCGTAGTAGCCGCCCCAGCCGACCTCCTCGTAGGCCCAGTGGGACCCGAGCAGCTGACCGACCCCGAGCGCCGTCCAGGCCACGAGCGTCCAGCGCCGGGTCGCGACGATCCAGCGCTCGTCGGAACGCCGGGCGAGCAGCGAGCCGATCGCGAAAGCGAAGGGCACGGTGAGGCCGACGTAACCGAGGTAGAGCAGCGGCGGGTGGGCCATCATGTACGGGTTCTGGAGGCTGGGATTCAGCCCCGCGCCGTCGGCGGGGGCTGCTTGCGTCGCGAAGGGGCTGGCCACGGCGACGACGAGCAGGCCGAAGAAGGTCGCGACCGCCCCGAGCACCGGCACGACCCAGGCGATCAGGTCGCGGGCGCTGCGGCGGTTCAGGAGCACGGCGGTGGCGCCGTAGCCGGTCAGGATCAGGAGCCAGAGCAGGAGCGAGCCCTCCTGCCCGCCCCAGAAGGCCGAGATCGTGTACCCGGTCGGGAGCTCGCGGCTCGTGTGCTCGGCGACGTACCGGAACGAGAAGTCGTGCCGGGCGAGCGCCGCGACGAGCACGAGCGAGGCGACGAGCGTCGTCGCGAAGGAGGCGACGAGCGCGTTCTGCGCCGACGCGGCGAGGCGCCGCCTGCGGGTGTGGGCCGCCCAGGCGCCTGCGACAAGCGCGTAGAGCACCAGCCCGAGCGTGGCGACGAGCGCCGCACGGCCGAGCTCAGGCATCTACGCCGGGGACTTCTCGGCCGTGTACTTCGACGGGCACTTCGTCACGAGCGAGTCCTTGACCGCGACGAACGTGCCGTTCTGGAGCCTGCCCTTGACGGAGACCTCGCGCCCGGCGCGGAACTGGTCGGACACCGAGCCCTTGTAGAGCACCGTGACCCTCTTCGTCGAGCCGCCGCTGCGGTCGCGCAGGGCGAAACGGAGGCCCGAGCCGTAGGGGTCGCCCTTGTAGCCGGGCTCCACCTTGCCGGCGAGCGTGACGACGCCCTGCTGGCCCGCGAGCTGGCTGGGGGTCACGGAGGGCGTTCCTCCACCCGCGATCGAGGTGTAGAGCAGGAATACCGCGAGCACCGCCGCGACGGAGAGAGCGATCACGAGGCGCGCCGGATTCCGCTGTCGTGCCACGGGGGGATCGTAGCGCCGGAGCAGCACCCCGGGTCGCAGGTCTACTGCTGCCGGATCGACTGCTGCGCAGGCGTGCTGTGGAGCGGCTCGGCGCGGCGCCCGGGAACCCGGTAGCCGTGGTCGTGGCAGAGCGAGCCGGGCGAGTCCTCGGTGAGGGCGTCGCAGTAGCCCTTGCCGTAGGCGGCGCGCATGAAGGCCGCCATCACCTCGAGGTTCCACTCGCCCACCTCGGCCGCCTCCCGCCAGAGGTCGGCGAGCCGGAGGTCGATGTCGAGCTCGAGCAGATCGATGCGAGAAGGACGCTGTGCCATGACGAAAAGGGTAGGTCCCGCGTCGGACGGACTCCTCCCCACCCGTCCGCAGCGGACATGTCCAGGGTCTGGCACTGGACCTGTCCGGGGTCTGGCACTGGACATGTCCGGTAGCGTCAGGGGCATGGGACGCCTTCGCCTCGGGCCCGCCCGCTGTCCCTCCCGCGAGTCGCCCGAGGACGCGATCCGGATCGTCGTCGAGCGCGGCTACACCGCCTGCGAGCTCGACTTCGAAGGCGGCTTCTGGATGGACTATCCGTGGGCGGAGCGCCTGGGCGAGATCGCGCGGGAGCACGACGTCGCGCTCTCCGTGCACGCCCCGCTCTTCGCCTTCCCCGGCCATCCCGATCCGAAGAAGTCGAAGATGGCGCTCGGAGCGCTCGACCGGAGCGCGGGGATCGCCGCCGCGGCCGGCGCGGAGGTCGTCGTCGTCCACCCCGGCTTCTGGCTCGGCCGCGACCGCGAGCGGGCAATCGGCGACGTCGTCGACTGGCTCGGGCTCCTGCACGAGCGCCTCGAGGCGAAGAACCGGCTCGTCGCCTTCGGCGTCGAGGTGATGGGCCGAGTCAGCGAGCTCGGCTCGCTCGAGGACACCGTCGAGATCGCGGGCCGCGTCCCCTGGGTGCGCCCGGTGATCGACTTCGCGCACATGCACGCCACCTCGGACGGCGCTTACACGGAGACGGAGGCCTTCGCCGCCGCCCTCGAGGCCGCCGACGCCGTGATCGAGCCGGGGTCGCCGTTCCACATCCACTTCTCCGACATCGCCTGGGCGAACCGGAACGAGAAGCACCACCTGCCGTACGGCGAGGGCTCGCTGCGCGCCGAGCCGCTCCGCGACGCGCTCGCGCGCTTCGACCGGCCGGCCACGGTGATCTCCGAGTCGCCCGACGAGGCCTCGACCCAGGCGATCCGCCGCGCGCTCTACGCGACCGAGAGCGTGTAACCCGCGAGCTCCCCGCGCAGCAGGGCGGCTTCCTCGTCGCGCCCGCGGTCGCGCAGGAAGTCGGCGAGGGCGGTCAGCACCTCGCAGCGGACATGGAGCAGGTCGGTGTCCACGATCACGGCGAGTGCCTCGCGGAGGAGCGTCTCCGCCTCTTCGTCCCGGCCCTGTGCGGCGCGCACGAGCCCGAGGGCCATCCGGGTCGTCGCCCGCGAGCTGTGGTCGTGCTGCCCGACCGTCATCCGCGCCTCGAGCGCGTACCGCTCGGCCTCGTCGGTCTTGCCGTTCTCGAGCAGCACCTGCGCGAGCGCGCGCTGGCTCTCGCAGAGAGTGCCGCGGTCCTCGACGGGCTGCAGGATCCGGATCGCGTCCCGGAACCGCCGTTCGGCCCCGACCGCGTCCCCCGACTTCCACGTCACCCAGCCCTGGAGGTTGTTGACGCGCGCGAGCGCCCAGGCGCTGCCGGACTGGGAGAAGAGCTCCTCCGCGCGGGCGAGGGTCGCCGCCGCCTCGTCGTAGCGGCCGCGCAGCTCGTCGATCTTCGCCTGCGAGGTGAGGACCCACGCCATCGAACTGATGTTCCCGCTCTCCTCCGCGAGCTCCAGCCCCTGCGCGTTCAGACGGGTCCCGCGGTCGAGGTCGAGGCGGGCGATCGCAGCGCTCGCGAGCTCCTCGAGCGCGCTCGCCTCGAAGTCCTTCCGCCCGGTCTGCGCGCGCGATCTCGAGCGCCTTGCCGATCCAGCGCTCGTCGTCGTCGAGGTCGCCGAGCCACCAGGAGATCCGCCCCCGCACCGAGAGCGCCTCGAACCGATCCTCCGGATCCGCGTCGTCGAGGAGGACGAGCGCCTGCTCGACGAGCTCGCGCCCGCGCGGCAGCTCGGCGTCGCGCAGGAGCGCCACCTCCGCGAGCGCGACGAGGGACAACCCCTGGTGGCGCGCGTCGCCCGCGCGGGTCGCCTCCTCGAAGACGACGCTCATCTCCGCCGCCGAGGCCGGGAGGTCGGCGAGCCGGCCCGCCGCCTTCGCGGCCTGGTAGCGGCGTTCGAGGGTGGGCTCGAGCTGGTGTGCGCGCAGAAGCAGGCGACGCGCGGCGCGGTTCGCCTCGCGGGCGAGCGCGCGCCGGCCCGCGGCCTCCTGGGCGACCGCAGTGGCATGGGCCAGCTCCTCCGGCACGTGGCCGTCGAGCTCCTCGAGCAGGGTGGCTGCCTGGTCGAGGTGGTAGGCCCGGATCTCGAGCAGCTCCTCGCCGGCCCGGGCCTGCAGCCACTCCGCGACGTGCTGGTGCAGCTCGGCGCGCCCGCTCTTGGTCAGGCCGGAGTACGCGACGTCGCGGATCAGGACGTGCTTGAACCGGTATGCGCGCTCGCCGGAGATCGTCGAGCGGCTCTCGAGCGGTGATGAAGTCGCGCTCGAGCAGCGCGGCGAGCACGGGCTCGAGCTCGAGCTCGGGCGCGAGCCGCTCCAGCGACCCCCTCCAGAAGATCCTGCCGATCACCGACGCTCGCTGGAGCGCGGCCTTCTCGGCCCGCGGCAGCCGGTCGATCCGGGCCGCGATCATCGCCTGCACGGTGTCGGGGATCCGCTTCGAGGAGGCGCCGCCGTCGAGGAGGACGCGGATCGTCTCCTCGACGAAGAGCGGATTTCCCTCGGTCTTGTCGAGCAGCGTCCGCCGTTCGGAGACGGAGAGGTCGCGGTCGGCGAGCAGCGCCTCGACGAGCTCCTCGCTCTCGGCGGGCTGGAGGGGCTCGAGCTCGATCGCCGTCGCGCGCACGCGGCCACCGCCCCACCCCGGCCGGAGGTCGAGCAGCTCGGGCCGGGCGAGGCAGATCACGAGCAGCGGTGCGTCCTTGACCCGTTCGGCGAGATGCTCCACGAGCTCGAGCAGCGGATCCTCCGACCAGTGGATGTCCTCGAACACGAGGATCAGCGGCTGGGCGGAGGCGAGCTCGGCGGCCCATTCGCGCGCCGCCCAGGCGATCTCCTGCTGGCTCCGCTCGGTCTCGATTCCCTCGAGCACGCCGACGGCGAGCGCGAGCAGGTCGGCGACCGCGTCGTCGCCGCAGGCCGCGCGCAGCTTCGAGACGGCTTGCTGGACGGGGTCGTCGTCCGTGATCCCCGCCGCGACCTTGACCATCTCGGCGATCGGCCAGTACGTGATCCCCTCGCCGTAGGGGAGCGCGCGGCCGACGAGGATCGTCGCGCCCTCGACGCCGTCCACGAACTCGCGGGCGAGGCGGCTCTTGCCGACACCCGGCTCGCCGTAGATCGTGAAGAGATGCGCGCGCCGGTCGCGGATCGTGCGGGCAAAGGTCGTGTGCAGAAGCTCGAGCTCCTCCTCGCGCCCGACGAACGAGGCGCGGACGCTCTGGGGGCGTTCGGCCGAGTCGACGATCCGGACGAGCCGCTGCACCGGGACGGGCGAGCCGAGGCCCTTCAGGTCGACCGAGCCGCGATCCTCCACCTCGATCCCGGCGCGGGTGAGCCGGTGCGCGAGCGGGCCGAGCAGGATCTCGCCGGGCGCCGCCAGCTGCTGGAGCCGCGCGGCGACGTTGACGGCCTCGCCCGTCGCAAAGGTCGACTCGGACTCGTCCGCCACGACCTCGCCCGCCTCGACCCCGACACGGGCGTCGAGCCCGAGCCCGTGCACGGCCTCCATGATCGCCTCGGCGGCGCGGAGCGCCCGCTCGGCGTCGTCCTCGTGCGCCTGCGGGATCCCGAACGCGGCCATCACCGCGTCGCCCGCGAACTTCTCCACGATCCCGCCGTAGCGCGTCACGCACTGGGCGACGTGGTCGAAGAACGAGGTCACGCGTCGGCGGACGACCTCGGGGTCGCGGGACGAGACGTACTCGGTCGAGCCGACCAGGTCGACGAAGACCACGGTTGCCAGCTTCCGTTCCACGCCTCCGTCAGTGTAGGCGCGCCCATCGGCTTGCCGCGGCCGATTTCCCCTAGCATCGGGGCGTGCTCGACCCCAAGGCCTTCAAGGCGTACGACGTGCGCGGGCTCCACCCCTCCGAGCTGGACGAGGAGGGCGCGTACGCGATCGGCCGTGCCTACGTGGAGCAGTTCCGCCCCCGCTCGATCGCGGTCGGCCGAGACACGAGGCTCTCGTCCCCGGCGATGGCCGCGGCGCTGATCGAGGGCGCTGCGGACGCGGGTGCGGACGTGCTCGACCTCGGGCTCGTCGGGACGGAGATGGTCTATTACGCGGTCGGCGAGCTCGGCCTCGACGGCGGCGTGTGCGTGACCGCGTCGCACAACCCGAAGGAGTACACGGGGATGAAGATCGTGCGCGCCGGTGCGCTCCCAGTGGGCGGCGAGTCGGGCCTCTTCGACATCCGCGACCGCGCGCTCGACCTAGTTGCTCAGAGCAACTATGTCTCCTCGTCCCGGGGCTCGGTCGAGTCGAAGGACGTCACCGCCGGCTTCGTCGAGAAGGTGCTCTCGTTCGTCGAGCTCGACGCGATCCGGCCGCTGCGCGTCGTGATCGACGCAGCGAACGGGATGGCCGGGGTGATGCTCCCGCCCGTGCTCGAACGCCTGCCGATCGACGCCGTCACGTGCTACTTCGACCCCGACGGCAGCTTCCCGAACCACGAGCCGAACCCGCTCCTGCCGGAGAACCGGGAGTTCATCGTCGAGCGGACGCTCGCCGAGGGGGCCGACCTCGGGGTCGCCTACGACGGCGACGCCGACCGCTGCTTCTTCGTCGACGACACCGGCGAGTTCGTCCCCGGCGATTTCGTGACCGCCCTCCTCGCCCAGTCGGTGCTGGAGAAGGAGCCCGGCGGCAGAGTGATCTACGACGTCCGCGCCAGCTGGGCCGTCCCGCGGGCGATCGAGGCTGCGGGCGGCGAGGCCCTGATCAATCGGGTCGGCCACGCGTACATCAAGCACCGCATGCGCGAGAGCGACGCCGTCTTCGGCGGCGAGGTCTCGGCGCACTACTACTTCCGCGACTTCTCCCAGGCCGACTCGGGGGTCGTCCCCTTCCTGCTCATGCTCGAGCTGATCTCGAAGCGCGGCGCCAAGCTCTCGGAGATCCTGCGCCCCTTCCGCGAGCGCTACTTCATCACCGGCGAGCTGAACACGCCCGTCGAGGACGTGGCCGCCAAGCTCCGCGAGCTCGAGGAGCGCTACGCCGACGGGCGCGTCAGCCACCTGGACGGGCTCTCGGTCGAGTTCGACGACTGGCACTTCAACGTGCGTCCGTCGAACACCGAGCCGCTGCTCCGCCTCAACCTCGAGGCGCTCTCCGAGGCCGAGATGGTGGCGCGCCGCGACGAGGTGCTCGGGCTGATCCGCGCGTGAACGGCCCCACCGATCGCCGGCCGCCCTTCAAGTTCTCCGCGACGACCCGCGTCTGGTTCTCGGACACGGACGCGCAGGGGGTCGTCTACTACGGGCGCTATCTCCCCTACTTCGACCACGCCCGGACGGAGTACCACCGCCACCTCGGCTTCGAGAGCGCGTGGGTGGCCGGCCGCGACTTCGTCATGCGCGCGTCGGCGGTCGAGTACCACGCCCCGGCCCGCTTCGACGACGAGCTGGAGATCTTCGTCCGGCCCGCCCGGATCGGCCGGACGAGCCTCACGTACGAGTGCGCCGCCTACCGCACCGCCGACGACCTGCTGATGGTGACGGCGACCCAGACGCTCGTCCTGATCGACCTCGACGAGCGCCGGCCGGCCGAGATCCCCGCGTCCTTCGGCGACCCGCTGGCCGCCTTCGAGGGCGCCGACCTCGAGCGCTGAGGCTCAGGCCCGCGCCGGCTGGCGGGCGATCCGGATCCCGGCGGGCCCGTCGAGCGCCTCGCGCACGCGGCGCGTGAGCTCGTCGCGCGAGAACGGCTTCTGCAGGAGCGGCATGTCCGCGTCGAGCGCTCCCTCCTCGATCATCGTGTCGCCGGAATAGCCGGAGGTGAAGAGGACGCGGAACGGCGGCCGGGTCTCGGCGAGCCGAAACGCGAGCTGCGGGCCGTTCAGCGCGGGCATGACCACGTCCGTCAGCAGGAGGTCCCAGTCGCCCTCGTGCGCGAGCGCCTCTTCCGGGGCTCGCGCAGACGGTCACGGAGTAGCCATCGCGCTCCAGCATCTCGTGGGTGAGGCGGCGGACGAGGTCGTCGTCCTCGACGAAGAGGATCCGCTCGCTCCCGCCTTCTCCCGGATCGAGCTCGGCGTAGGAGGGGTCGGCCGCCGCTTCGGTCGTGACCGGCAGGACGACCGTGAAGGTGCTGCCGCCTCCCGGTGTGCTGTCGACCGCGATCCGGCCGCCGCAGTCCTCGACGATGCCGTAGGCGGTCGCGAGGCCGAGGCCCGTTCCCTTGCCGACGTCCTTGGTGGTGAAGAACGGCTCGAAGAGGCGGGACAGAACCTGCTCGGACATCCCGACGCCGGTGTCGGAGACCGCGAGCGCGACCCAGCGGTCGCCGATCGACGCGGTCGAGATCGCGAGGGCGCCGCCGTCCGGCATCGCGTCCCGCGCGTTGAGGACGAGGTTCATCAGCACCTGCTCCAGCTGCTGCGGGTCGGCCTTGACGCGGGGAAGGCGGGCGGCGAGGTCGGTCGAGACGACGACGTCCTCACGGATCGCGCCTCGCAGCAGACCGTTCATGCCGCCGATCAACGCGTTCAGGTCGACGATCCGGGGCTGGACGATCTGGCGCCGGGCGAAGGTGAGCAGCTGGCGGGTGAGCTCGCTGGCACGCCGGGCGCCGCCCAGCACCTCCTCCAGGTCTTCCCGCAGGCCGCCGCGGACGTCGTCGCGCGCGAGCGCGAGCTCCGTGTAGCCGGCGACCCCGGTCAGGATGTTGTTGAAGTCGTGGGCGACGCCGCCGGCGAGCCGGCCGACCGCGTCGAGCCGGCGCGAGTGCTGGAGCTCCTGCTCGAGCTGACGCTGGTCGGTGACGTCGGAGGAGATCCCCACGTGCCGAGCGGGCCTGCCCTCGCTCGTCGAGAACGAGCGTGACGACCTCCTTGACGAGCCGCACCTCACCGTCCGGCCGGACGATCCGGAACTCATGCTCGACGCTCCCCTCGAGGTTGACCCGTTCGAGCCCGGCGAGCACCCGGGCTCGATCCTCCTCGTGCACGGCCTCGAGCCAGGAGGTGGGGACGTCGATCAAGCTCTCGCAGCTGCGCCCCCAGATCGTCTCGTACGCGGGGCTGACGTAGATCGTGCCCTTGAGGTTGGCGTCCGAGATGAAGAACACCTCGGGGATCGTGGTCACGAGCTCCGTGAACCGGCTCTCGCTCTCGCGGAGCGCCACTTCGGACTGCTTTCGCTCCGTGATGTCCTGGGCGGCGGCGAAGACGAGCCCGCTGGCCGGGTCCGGGCGAGCGTTCCAGAGCATCCAGGCGTACCTGCCGTCGCTGCGCCGGTACCGGTTCTCGAAGGCGAAGGTGGCCTGACCGGCGGCGAGCCGCGCCAGCTCCTGCGATCGTCGACCTCGAGATCGTCGGGATGGACGAGCTCGACGAACGACTGCGAGAGGATCTCCTCCTCGCTGTACCCGAGCACCTCGGCGAAGCGGTCGTTGACCCGCACGAAGCCGTCGCCGCTGACGACGGCGAACATCTCCGGCGCGAGGTCGAAGAAGCGGTCGGCGTGCTCGCGCGCCCAGCGCTCGCTTCCGATCAGCCGGGCGTACTCGGCGGAGGCGAGCCAGGAGCGTGCGGCGAAGCAGAGCCATCGTCACGACGACGGCGCCGAAGAGGATGTACCGCTCGCGGTAGGGCTGCTGGGTGGTGACGGCGACCACCACGAGCACCACGAGCGCCAGCGAGCCGAGGTACGGCAGCACGCTGCGGGTGCGGATGTCCCGCTCGGTCGCCGGCTCGATCGGGGCCCCGTCGACGGCGAGGATCCCGCCGATCCCGATCGCGATCAGGCCGACCGTCCAGAGGAGGTCGAGGAACGTGCCCGGGTGGTAGTCCGCCCGCAAGAGCTCGCCCGCCCAGAGGCTGAACGCGAGCGCCTCGATCAGCAACCCGAGGCAGAGGGCGACGAGCTCGGGCCGGCGAAGCAAGGCCCTGCGCGTCAGCACCGCCTGGCAGATCGTTGCGGCGGCGGCGGAATGCAACGCCGCATACGCGAGCGCGATCCCGACGGCGAACGGGCTCAACGGGGAGGCTGCGGCCTCGTCGTAGTAGACGATCGCGACCGCGGTCCCGACTGCCGTCGCGAAGCCGAGCGCGTCGAAGAGCGCGATCAACCTCTCGCCGCTCGAGGCCGGGGACAGCCGGTAGACGCCCGCGAGCGCAATCGGCGCGAAGAGGAGCCACGCGGCGTCGGAGACCCACGGGAACGGCACCCCGACCCCTGCGGCGCTGGCGGCGTTCCAGGCGAGCTGGCCCGCGAGCCAGAAGGCGCACGCAGTTCGGAGGAAGAGCCAGGGCCGGCGCTGCTCGGGCTGCCCGAGCCGCTGCGCCGCGCGGTGGGTCGCGACGAGCGCGAACAGAGCTGCCAGCGTCCAGGAAAGGTTGAACGACCAGGTTCTCGTTGCGTCGGACGACGACGTCAGACCGACGACTCCGGAGCCGGCCGCCAGAGCGGCCAGGGCCGCAAGCGCGCGGCTGGAGACAGCGAAACGAGGCATGCTCACGGATTCGGCCCCGGGCGCGGGATCTCCCATCCCCGTTTCGGCGCGATCCGTCTCACCCGATCGGGTGACCCCCTTCCGCGGGGCGCGCGCCCGTCCGAGTCCGCCGATTCGGACGGGCGACGCAGCAAGCCCGCAGCCCCTCTCCCCTTCCTCTCTCGTTGTACTGAGATCGGCCCGGGCCGTCCATCCCTGATTCGAGGGACGTCACCCGATCGAGGGACGATCCCTCGTTCGAGGGATTCGGACCGCGGCGAAGTCTTAGCCCGCTCTTATCCGGCCGGTCCCGCCCCTGCGCGACAATGGGCCGCGATGAGGATCCTGATCGTCGACGACGACACCGCTGTGCGCGAGTCGCTCCGGCGTGCCCTGCAGCTCGAGGGGTACGAGGTCGAGCAGGCGGGCGACGGCCTGGCCGCGCTCGAGCGGCTCGGCCGGGCAGACGACGTCGACGCCGTCCTTCTCGACGTCTCGATGCCCGAGCTCGACGGGCTCGAGACGGCCCGGCGGCTGCGGCGCACGGGGAGCAAGCTGCCGATCCTGATGCTGACCGCCCGGGACGAGGTCTCCGACCGCGTCGCGGGCCTCGACGCGGGCGCCGACGACTACGTGGTCAAGCCGTTCGCGCTCGAGGAGCTGCTCGCGCGCGTGCGCGCCCTGCTTCGCCGGGCGGTTCCGGCCGAGGGCGAGGCGCTCCGGTTCGGCGACCTCGAGCTCGATCCGGCCACGCGTCTCGTCCGGCGCGGCGACGAGCAGATCGACCTCACCCGGACCGAATTCTCGCTGCTCGAGCTCTTCCTCCTCAATCCGCGCCAGGTGCTGACCCGTTCCGTGATCTTCGAGCGCGTCTGGGGCTACGACTTCGGCTTCGGCTCCAACTCGCTCGACGTCTACATCGGGTACCTGCGCCGCAAGACCGAGCAGGGCGGGCAGCCGCGCCTGATCCAGACGATCCGGGGCGTCGGCTACGCCCTCCGAGACGCATGACGTTCCGCACCCGGCTGACGCTCCTCGTCGCGATCGCCGTCGCCGTCTCGATCGCGGGCGCCTCGGCCCTCACCTACCTGCTCGTCCGCAACGAGCTTCGAGGCCAGGTCGACGCCGCGCTCCGCGAGCGCGCGGCGACTCTCCGGGTCGGCATCGCCAACGACCCCGACACCGGCAGGCCTGCGCTGGTCGTCCCCCGCGACCGCTTCGGCGGCGCGGAGGGGACGACCCAGCTGATCCGGCCGACGGGGAAGCCGATCCTGCCCCCGGACACCTACGTGACGCTCCCGGTCTCGAGCGCGGCCCGCAAGGTCGCAGGCGGCGAGCGGCGCGTGCTCTTCGAGGACGCCCATGTCTCGGGCCAGCATCTCCGGCTGCTCACGATCCCCCTCAGCGAGCCCGGCTATGCGCTGCAGATCGCTCGCCCCCTGAACGAGGTCGACGGCCCGCTCCGGCGGATCAGCCGCTGGCTGCTCGCGATCACGCTCGCGGGGATCGGGCTCGCGACCGGGCTCGGGCTCCTCGTTGCCCGAGGCGTGCTCGTGCCGGTTCGCAGGCTGACGGCGACGGCGGAGCAGGTCTCGGAGACGCGCGACCTTTCCCGCCGGATCGAGGCCGGCGGCAGCGACGAGCTGGGCCGCCTGGCGACGACGTTCAACACGATGCTCGCCGCCCTCGAGGACTCGGCGGCGCGCCAGCGGCAGCTCGTCGCGGATGCCTCGCACGAGCTGCGAACGCCCCTGACGAGCCTCCGCACGAACATCGAGGTGCTCGCACGCGGCCGCGAGCTCCCGTCGGGCGAGCGCGGCAAGCTGCTCCACGACGTCACCGAGCAGCTGACCGAGATGACGGCCCTCGTGGCCGAGCTCGTCGAGCTCGCACGAGGCGACAGCGCCCCCGCCGAGCCGGAAGAGGTCAGGCTCGACCTCGCCACTGCCGACGCAATCGAGCGCGCCCGCCGCAACCGGCCCGGGATCGACTTCCGGCCGCAACTCGAGGAGTCGGTCGTGCGAGGCGTCCCTGCCACGATCGAGCGCGCGATCTCGAACCTCCTCGACAACGCGGCGAAGTGGAGCCCGCCCGGCGGCGCCGTCGAGGTCTCGGTGGCCGGCGGCGAGGTCGTCGTGCGTGATCACGGCCCCGGGATCGGCGTCGAGGATCTCCCGTTCGTCTTCGACCGCTTCTACCGGGCGCCGGCGGCCAGGGACCTGCCCGGCTCCGGGCTCGGGCTCGCGATCGTTCGTCAGGTCGCGGAGGCCCACGGCGGCTCCGTCAGCGCCGAGCGCGCGGAGGGCGGCGGCACCCGGATGCGGCTGACGCTGAACGGCGTCCGCCCCGGGCCTGCAAGCCGCTCGGACTCTTAGGAGGATCCTTAGCCTCGTCTCAGGGTCGCCTTAGGCGGCGGTGGTCTTCTGTGTCCTCTGACCACCACGACCGCCACAGAAAGGCACGCCCCGATGAACGAGACCCCGACCCTCCAGACCCGACCGCGCCGGCCCCGCCGCGCAGGGCTCGCAGCCGCGCTCGCCGCCGCCACGATCGCCGGCGCCGCAGGGAGCGCCGCGGCGGTCACCCTCTTCGACTCCCCCGCCTCCGCCACCGTGCGCGAGGTCACCGTCCAGTCGGCGACGCCCGCCGCCACGTCCGAGACGACGATCGGTGCCGTCTACAAGGCGGCGTCGAAGTCGGTCGTCGAGATCACGGTCACCTCCGGCAGCTCCGGCCAGCTCGGCGGCGCCCAGGGCGCCCAGGCCCAGGGGTCGGGCTTCGTGCTCGACCAGGACGGCCACATCGTCACGAACCAGCACGTCGTCGACGGCGCCTCCGCGATCTCCGTCAAGTTCGGGAACGGCTCCACCTACAA
Source organism: uncultured Gaiellaceae bacterium (assembly GCA_963846665.1). GTDB lineage: Bacteria > Actinomycetota > Thermoleophilia > Gaiellales > Gaiellaceae > Gaiellasilicea. The sequence goes on along the minus strand of CAWJWW010000002.1, from coordinate 453,889 downwards.
GGCGACGCTGGTCGGTGCCGACCCGTCCACGGACGTCGCGGTGATCAAGATCGACGCACCGGCGTCGGCGCTCCAACCGCTGGAGCTCGCCGACTCCTCCCAGGTCCAGGTCGGCGACAGCGTGATCGCGATCGGCAGTCCCTTCGGGCTCGACCTGACCGTGACCGCCGGGATCGTCAGCGCCCTCCACCGTCAGATCACCTCGCCGAACAACTTCGCGATCGACGACGCGATCCAGACCGATGCCGCGATCAACCACGGCAACTCGGGCGGGCCGCTCCTCGACCTCGAGGGCCGCGTCGTCGGCGTCAACTCGCAGATCGAGAGCGACGGCGGCGGCAGCGACGGCGTCGGCTTCGCGGTGCCCTCGAACACCGTCGCCTCGATCGCGAAGCAGCTGATCGCGACCGGCAAGGTCGACCACGCCTACCTCGGCGTGGCCACCTCGGATCCCGTGGGCGGCACGGGCGCCCAGGTCGCGCAGGTGCGCGCGTCGACGCCCGCCGCAGCCGCCGGCCTCCGGACGGGCGACCTGCATCACCGCGATCGACGGTAAGGCGATCGCGACGTCGGACGCGCTGCGCACGGCGATCGACGCCCACCGCCCCGGCGACACGGTGAAGCTCACCGTCGTCCGCGGGAGCCAGACCATTTCGCTCGAGGTCACCCTCGGAACGAGGCCCACCACGGCCTGACCTCGGCCACCACGACCCGCGGGGCCGGATCTCCCCCCAAATCGGCCCCGCGGATCCACCACCCTCAACGAAAGGAGCACGGTGAACAGGATGAAGACGAAGCTGATCGCAGGAGCAGGAGCGGTCTTCGCGGCCGCGGGAGGCGGTGTGGCGATCGCGGCCACGCAGCTCTCGCCGGCCGAGGAGAACAAGGCGATCGTCGCCGACGCCGCCAAGCAGCTCGGCGTCGACCCGACCAAGCTGAACGACGCGCTCGAGCAGGCGCTCGAGAACCGGATCGACGCTCGCGTCAAGGACGGCACCCTCACCGAGGCGCAGGCGACGCAGCTGAAGGCACGCATCGCGGCGGGCGACGTCCCACTCTTCGCCTCGCCCCGTGGCGGCGACCGAGACGGGCGGCACGGCGGCCGCGGCTTCGGTCAGCACCTCGACGCCGCCGCCACCTACCTCGGCGTCACGCCGGCCGCCCTCCGCACGCAGCTCGAGGCGGGGAAGACGCTCGCCGACGTGGCGAAGGCTCAGGGCAAGACGGTCGCCGGGGTCGTCGCGGCGCTCGTGGCCGACGAGAAGAAGGAGCTCGACGCCGCGGTCGCGGCGGGCAAGCTCACGGCCGCCCAGCGCGACCAGCTGCTCACCGGCGTCGAGGCCCGCATCACGGCGATGGTCAACGGCGAGCGCCCGGCCGGAGGCCCGAAGGGCTTCGGACGCCCGGGCGAGAAGCCCTCGGGCGACGGCCCCTCCAGCTCCTGGGGCGGCGAGCAGTCCGACGCTCCGGCGGCTGCCTAGGCCATGACCGTGCCTCCGTCCAGGATCCAGGAGGCCCGGGACCGGGCCGCCGCGGCCAAGCGCAAGCTGACCGCGGCGGCCGTCGGTCTCTTCGGCGCCACCGTGGTCGCCGTCGGGCTGACGCATCCCGGCACCGCGCCGGCCGTGGCGGCCCAGCCCGATCCGGGAACGATCGTGGGGACGGACTCGCTCTCGAGCGGCCTCGACTTCGGCAGCAGCGACCTCGGTCGGGCGACGGGCGAGAGCAGCGGCGGCACGAGTGCCACACATGCCTCCTGAGCCCGACTCGTTCGAGTCGATGGGTGTCCGGGTGGAGGTGGGCGGCGCAGATCGCGCAGCGCTCCGGCGGATCCGGGCGCTCTTCGCAGCGCGGGACGCGCGCTTCAGCCGCTTCCGGCCGGAGAGCGAGCTCTCCCGGCTGAACCGGAGCCCGGCCGGCGTCCTCGAGGTCTCGCCCGAGCTCGCCCGAGCGGTGGAGGTCGCACTCGCCGCCGCCAGGGCGACCGACGGTCTGGTCGACCCCACGCTCGGCGCGGCGCTCGAGGCAGCCGGGTACGACCGCGACTTCGCCGAGCTTCGGCCCGATCCCGAGCCCGCCGGCCCGGCGAGCGTCGGGGCCTGGCGCTCCGTTCGCGTGCTCGGCGAGCTCCTCTTCCGGCCGCCCGGGCTCCAGCTCGATCTGAACGGCGTCGTCAAGAGCATGGCGGTGGACGATGCGCTCGACCTCCTACCGGACGACGGATTCGTCTCCGCCGGAGGCGACCTCGCGGCCAGGGTCCCACTGACCGTCTACGCGCCCGGCGGCGCGGTCGTCGAGCTGCGCTCGGGTGGGATCGCGACGAGCGGTAGCTCGCGGCGGCGCTGGATCCGCGGCGGCGAGCTGCAGCACCATCTGATCGACCCGCGCACCGGCCGCCCGGCTGACTCCTGCTGGACCGACGTCACCGTCGCCGCCGGCTCCTGCCTCGCCGCCGACGTCGCCGCGCGCGGCGCGTTTCTCCTTTCGGCCGCCGGGCCGGCGTGGCTCGACCGCCTCGGGCTCGCGGGCTCGTTCGCCGCACCCGACGGCGTGATCGCCGAGAACCGGACGTGGCGCGAGCTCACGGCCGGCTACGCGGAGGCGGCGTGAACATCGCCTGGTATGTCGTGCGCGCCGGCGGCGTCCTGGGCTTCGTCCTCCTCTCGTTCGGCGTCCTCCTCGGCCTCTCGCTCTCCGCGAGGCGAGCCCCGGCACGCTGGCCCCGCTTCGCGCTCGAGGAGGTTCACCGCTACGTCGGCCTGCTCACCGGGGCGTTCGTCTCGATCCACGTCGGCGGGCTGCTGCTCGACAGCTACCTCGGGCTCGGGCTCGCCGACCTCGTCGTTCCCGGGCTCGCGTCGTACCGGCCCTTCTGGACGGCGGTCGGCGTCGTCGCGCTCGAGCTGATGCTCGCTCTCGCGCTGACGAATCACTACCGCAAGCGACTCCCGTACGCGTTCTGGCGGCGGGCCCACGCGGTCAACTTCCTCGTCTGGAGCTTCGTCCTCCTGCACGGGATCGCTGCCGGCAGCGACAGCGACGCGAGGTGGGCCGTGGCGGTCTACGTCCTCGCGGCCGGAGCCGTCGCGGGTGCCACCGCCCACCGCGTCGCCGTGACCCGGCGGGCGGCGGCCTGGGCGGTCGGGCTCGCGACGGGCTCCGCGGGAATCGTCGCCGCGGAGCTGGTGCTCGCGCTCACGCTCGGCCCGCTCGGCCGCGGCCTGGCGGGGTGACGCCGGACTCACGGTGGCGCTCGAAGACGAGCAGCTCCCCGTGCTCCTCGTCCTGGAGCCGCTCGCCGGTCGGCCGGAACCCCGCCTTCTCGGCGACCCGCATCGAGGCGACGTTGTCGGGACGGATCGTGGCCCGGATCGACTCGATCCCCGGCTGGGCGAGCCCCCAGGTCGCGAGCAGGTCGAGCAGCTCGGTCGCGTAGCCCCTACCCCGGTGCTCGGGGTGGATCCCGTAGCCGACCGTCAGCCGACCGTCCTCGGCCGGGCGGCCGCCGAAGCCGCCGCTCCCGACATCATCGCCACCGGCCAGCGTCGCGCCCCAGATCCACCACCCGCGCGCGTCGGGATCGGCTCTGAGCTGCGTCGCGAAGAACACCTGTGCGTCGACCTCCGAGGGGTCCCAGCGGAGCGCCTCGACCTCGTCGGCTGTGAGGGCGCGCAGCGTCAGCCGCGGGCCCCGGAGGATCACGTCGGCGTCACCCGGTAGGCGTCGAAGACCGCGTCGAGCTGCCGGAGCGCGTTCAGGAGCGTCCGCAGCTCCTTCACCTCGCCGACCTCGGCCGTGTACCAGTTGCGCGCCATCCCGTCCTCGGTGACGCCGCCGTAGCTGACGATGTTCGCGCCGTGCTCCGCGAACGTCCGCGCCACGTCTTCGAGCAGACGCGGGCGGTCGAACGAGTCGACGGCGATCTGGACGCGGAAGGTCGCGGCGACGTCGCCGTCCCACTCGACCGGCGTGAAGCGCTCGGGGTTCTTCATCAGCGCTCTCACGTTCGGGCAGTCCTCGCGGTGGATCGTGATCCCCCTGCCGAGCGAGATGTAGCCGAGGATCGGGTCGCCCGGCACCGGGGTGCAGCACTTGGCCATCCGGACGAGCACGTCCTCGACCCCGTGCACCCGGATCCCGAGCGAGTCGCCGGCGACGCTCGAGCGGGCCCGCGGCGGCTTCAGCGGCACCATCGGCTCCTCGGCGACCTCCTCGGTCTTCAGCCGCTGCAGCACCTTGTTCACGATCTGGCCGGCCTGGAGCTTCCCGGAGCCGAGCGCGACGTAGAAGTCCTCGGCCTTCTTGAAGCCGGTGTCGCGGATCACCTGCGCGAGCACCGCCGAGCCCTGGAGCTTCCGGTAGGGCAGGTTCTGAGCCTTCAGCGCCTGGTCGAGCTGCTCGCGGCCCTTCTGCTCGGTCTCGCCGCGCGTCTCCCGCTGGAACCACTGCCGGATCTTGTTCCGCGCCCGGGAGGAGGTGGCGAGTGACATCCAGTCGCGCGAGGGGCCGCGGCCCGACTTCGAGGTCAGGATCTCGACGAAGTCGCCGTTCTTCAGCCGGTAGTGGAGCGGCACGATCCGGCCGTTGATCTTCGCGCCGACGGTCTTGTGCCCGACGTCGGTGTGGACGGCGTAGGCGAAGTCGATCGGGGTCGCACCGGCCGGGAGCGTCTTGACCTCGCCCTTCGGGGTGAAGACGTAGACCTCGTCGTCGAAGAGGTCGGTCCGGAACGTCTTCATGAACTCGCCCGGGTCGGCCTCGTCCTGCTGCCAGTCGAGCAGCGACTTGACCCAGGAGAGCCACTCGTCGTCGGCCTTCGCGCCCTTGCCGCGCTTGTAGAGCCAGTGCGCGGCGATCCCGTACTCCGCCTCCTCGTGCATCTCGCGCGTCCTGACCTGGATCTCGAGCGGCGCGCCCTCCGGCCCGATCACCGTCGTGTGCAGCGAGCGGTAGCGGTTGAACTTGGGCATCGCGATGAAGTCCTTGAACCGGCCCGGCATCGGCTTCCAGAGCGCGTGGATCAGGCCGAGAGCGCCGTAGCAGTCGCGTGTTCCCTCGTCGCCGGACCGCTCGACGGTGACGCGCATCGCGGTCAGGTCGTAGATCTCGTTGAACTCGCGGCCCTTCTTGGCCATCTTGTCGTAGATCGAGTAGAAGTGCTTCGCGCGGCCCGAGATGTCGGCGGGGATGTCGACCTTGTCCAGCTCGGCCTTCAGGACCTCGGCGGCCTTCTCGACCTGCGACTCCCGGTCGGCCCGGCGGTCGGCGACCATCTCGCGGATCTCGGCGTACTTGCGCGGGTGCAGCACCTCGAACGATCGATCCTCGAGCTCCCACTTGAGCGCGTGGATCCCGAGCCGGTGGGCCAGCGGCGCGTAGACCTCGAGGGTCTCCTTCGCCTTGCGCACCTGGGTCTGCTTGCCCTGGTACTCGATCGTGCGCATGTTGTGCAGCCGGTCGGCGAGCTTGATCAGGATCACGCGGACGTCCTGCGCCATCGCCACGATCATCTTCCGGTAGTTCTCGGCCTCTGCCTGCTCACGGCTCTGGAAGCTCGTCCGCGTCAGCTTCGTCACGCCCTCGACGAGCACGCCGATCTCGTCGCCGAACTCGGCCCGGAGCTCGTCGAGGTCGACCTCGGTGTCCTCGACCACGTCGTGGAGGAGCGCGGCGGCGAGCGACTGCTCGTCCAGATGCAGCTCGGCGGAGATCTTGGCGACGCCCCACGGATGGTGGATGAACGGCTCGCCCGAGCGGCGGAGCTGGCCCTCGTGGGCGGCCGCGGCGAAGTGGAACGCCCGCGCCAGGAGCTCCCGGTCGACCCCGGGGTTATAGGACTCCGCCGCGGCGATCAGCTCGTCGACGAGGTCCTGATGATGCTTCTGGACGTCGAGCACGGCCATAGGGATTCAGTGTACTCCGGGCCCCAGAAGCCGAATCCCTCGTCCGGGAGCCGTATCTGCTCGGGAGGAGGACCCGTTCCACCGATGAATGAGTGGATCCGTGCTGAGACGACGTCGGGAGATCAGGAAGGCCACGCGCCTCGCGCGCGCCCTCGTCGCGCTCGATGCCGCCGCGGCCGAGCGGAGGCCCGCACCGCGCCGCAGGGCGGTGCCCACCTCGCTCGCGCTTCGCTAGGAGGGCCGCTCAGGCGGCGCGCGGCAGCGCCTCCGGGAGGAGCAGCGCCCGGAAGACCTCGGACTCGTAGAGCTGGCGTCGGGCACCCACCGGCAGCTCGAGCTCCTCGAAGACGGCCCGGGCATCCGCGGTCCAGGCGCTCTCCCCCGCCTTCCAGAGCGTGGCGAGGTGCGCGCGGAGGTCGTCGTAGCCGGGCGGGGAGTCGAAGAGCTTCCGGATCAGGAGCTGCGGCGCGACCGTGCCGTTCCAGCGGTTCTCCTTCAGCCGGCACACGAGGTCGTAGCGGAGCAGGCCGCTGCCGTCGGTTCGGCGCAGCCGGTCGAGCTCCGGCCCGAGGCCGAACGCGATCGCGGAGCCCGCGTCGAGGCCGCCGTGGCGGACGCGGAAGCGGAGGTGCTTGCCCTCGCCGACGACACCCGGGTCGACGGCCTCGCAGCTCGGGACGAGCAGGGTCACGTCCGGATTGCCGAGCCCGAACGGAGCGAGCCGGTCGAGCTCGTGAGCGAGCGCGAGCGTGAGCGCGTGGCCGGGGACGATCGCGTCGACCTTCGTCACGGGCGCCAGGTCGCTCTCGCCGAGGTTGGCTTCCGCGTGGGCGGCGAACTCGGCCGCGAAGGCCTCGAGCTGCTCGGGCCGGATCGAGAGCCCCGCTGCGGCCCGGTGACCGCCGAAGCGCTCGAGCCTGTCGGAGCACGCGGCGAGGGCGCCGTGGAGGTCGAACGCCGGTACCGACCGGCCCGAGCCCTTCCACTCTGCGTCTGCTCCGTCAGGCTCCCCGCCCGCGATCATCACCACGGGACGGTTGAACTTCTCCACGAGGCGCGAGGCGACGATCCCGATCACGCCCTCGTGCCAGTCCTCGCCCCAGATCACGTAGGCGCGCCGGCGGCGCTTCGGCTCGGGCCACGACTCGACTTCGGCGACTGCGGCGCGGAGGATCCGGTCCTCGACGGCCTGCCGGTCGCGGTTCAGGCTCTCGAGCTGGGCGGCGAGCTGGGTCGCCTCGGCCTCGTCCTTCGTCAGGAGCAACGCCAGCGCGGCGTCGGGACGGCCGAGCCGGCCGGCGGCGTTGATCCGCGGCGCGAGCCGGAAGCCGACCGCGCTCGCGTCGATCGCGGCGGGGTCGACGCGGGCGGAGCGCATCAGCGCCCGCAGCCCCGGCTTCTGTGTGCGGGCGAGGGAACGGAGCCCCGCAATCGCGAGCGAGCGGTTCTCGTCGAGCAGCGGGACGACGTCGGCGATCGTCGCGAGCGCGACGAGGTCGGCGTGGCGGGCGACGACCTCGTGGTCGACGCCCAGGAGCGCCTGCGCGAGCTTGTGGACGACGCCGGTGCCGCAGAGCTCGGGATACGGGTAGTCGGAGGGGCGCGTGGCGACGATCGTGCAGTCGGGGAGCACGGGGCCGGGGCGGTGGTGGTCGGTGACGATCACCTCGAGCCCCCGCGCCTGCGCGTCGGCGACCTCGGCGACGGCGGTGATCCCGCAGTCGACGGTGAGGAGCAGGCCGCAGCCCTCGTCGGCGAGCCGGGCGATCGTCTCCCCGGAGACGCCGTAGCCCTCCTCGAAGCGGCTCGGCAGGTGCCACTCGACGTCGGCGCCGAGCTCGCGGAGCGTCAGAACGGCGAGCGCGGTCGCGCAGATGCCGTCCACGTCGTAGTCCCCGTGCACGCAGATCCGCTTCCCGGCGGCGATCGCGGCCCGGATCTGGCCCACCGCCGCCTCCATCTGGCCGAGCAGGAAGGGGTCGTGCGGTGCCCGCTCCCCCTGGAGGAACGAGCGGGCGCTCTCGACGTCCGCGTAGCCGCGCCGGACGAGGATCGAGGCCGTCGTCTCGCCGATTCCGAGCGCCTCCACGAGGGTCGCGACATCGGCGTGCGCACAGGGGGTGATCGTCCAGGAGCCGTCGTGCATGGGCTCTGGACGGTACGGGCGCCGTCGGACGGTACCCGGGAAATGCAGCGAAAACTACGTCTCGGAAGTGTGACGCTTCCGCGTCAGATCACGAACGATCTTGACCCAGAGCAGGATCACTGCGGCGAGTGCACCGAGTGCGGCGACTGCGATCGGGGCGAGCACCGCCATCTCCTCGAGCGAGTACTTCGTCACCCAGGTCCCGACCAGCCAGACCGCCAGGACGAAAGCTGTCATCGGGATCACGAGGCGCCACTGCATGAGGCCCAGGGTACCCTTCGCCCCCATGAGCGAGGCGAACTACGGCTCCGGCGAGGACTACGTCGTCGAGTTCCTGGGCTACCGCTTCGGCTTCAACGCGAACGATTTCGAGGAGCGGATCACCGCGGCGGCGGTGCGCCTGGGGCTGATCGAGGGGAACGACCTCGACGTCGACGAGACCGCCGACCTCGTCGAGCTCGCCGCAGACGGCCGGATCGCCGACGCCCGTTCGCCGCTCGGCCGCTACCTCGTCCGCCACTGGGAGCGCGTGGGCCTACTCGAGGGGGAATCGCTCGTCTACTGGCTGCGCAAGCTCGTGTTCCGGGGCGCCTGGCTCGACCACCGCGTCAAGGAGGGCCTGCTCGAGGTGACCTGGGACGAGGAGTCGAACGACTTCGGCTATGCGGAGCCGCGCGGCGGCCGCGCCCTGCTCGAGCTGGCGCCGGTGCCCTCGTGGCACGAGCTCCAGTTCAGACGCTGATGACTCGGGCGCAGCTTCCCCGTGCGCTGGCGATCGTCGCCTACGTCGCGGCGCTGCTCGCCGTCGACACGCAGGTCGGCGCGGGGCTCCAGCTCGTCCTCGGCGCGCTGACCTGGGCCGCCTTGGCGGCGGCGTGCCGCGGGATCTCGCCATTGCTCCGCGTCCAGGCGCTCGTCGTCGTCGTCGTCGCCACCTGCGCCGAGGTCGTGGGCTCGCTGATCTGGGGCGCGTACACCTACCGGCTCGAGAACCTGCCCAGCTTCGTCCCACCGGCGCATGGGCTCGTCTACCTGGCCGGAGCGGCGCTCGCATCCTGGGCGGCTCCGCGGCGGCGGCTGCTCGTCGGGGTCGCGCTCGCGGCCGTGGTCGCCTGGGGGCTCGCGGGCGTCACCGTCCTCCCCCGCTCCGACGTCGGCGGCGCACTCGGGGCGGTGCTGCTCGCGATCTACCTCATTCGGGGCCGCGCGCCCGAGGTCTATGCCGGCGTCTTCCTCGTCGTGGCCTGGCTCGAGCTCTACGGGACGGCGCTCGGGACGTGGCGCTGGGCGGAGACGATCCCGGGGACGGGGATCGCGAACGGGAACCCGCCGAGCGGCGTCGCCTCCGGCTACGTCTGGTTCGACATCGTCGCCCTCGCCGCCGCGCCGCCGATCCTGGCGCTGATCCGCCGCCGGCGCGGGGCAGAGATAGTTGCTCAGAGCAACTAAGTCCTCCTGAGCGCTTCGCTCTCTGCGAGTGCGGCGGGGAGCGGGCGCGCATGGACGAGGACGAGCGTCTTCGTCGGCCGGGTCAGGGCGACGTAGAGCTCGCGCAGGCCCTGCTCGCGGGCGGCGGTCAGCGCCGGCTCGACCACGACGACGTGGTCGAACTCGAGCCCCTTCGCGCCGCGCGGGGTCAGGAGTGGGATCCCCTCGTACCCGACCTCGGCGAGCTCCACCGCCGCCAGCTCGTCCGGGACGATCAGCGCGACGAGGCCGTCGAGCCGCGCGAGCTCCGCCGCCTGCCGGTACCCCTCGCGCAGGAGCTCGTCCTCGGCGACCTCGACGACGAGCGGCTCGGAGGCCCCGGTCCGGTAGGCGAGGGGCGGCTCGAGGCCCGGCGCGATCTCGGCGAGGAGCGGCAGCGCCACGTCCATGATCTCGCGTGGGACGCGGTAGGCGTGCCGTAGCTCCTCGACGGTGGCCTCGTCGCCGTGCGGGAGATGCGGCAGCACCTCGTCCCAGCTCCGGTAGAGGACGGCCCCCGTCCCCTGGGCGACGTCGCCGAGGATCGTCAGGGAGCCGTCGCGCGCGCGTCGCGCGATCGTGCGCAGCTGCATCGGGGTCAGGTCCTGCGCCTCGTCCACGATCACATGGCCGTACGAGCGCGGCGGCTCGCCGACGAGGGCGTCTGCCTCGTCGAGCAGCGCCACGTCCGCGCCGCTCCAGCCCGACGCCCGGCGCCGCAGGAGCGCCTGCTCGTCCTCGTCCAGGATCCCCTCGGCCGCCTCGGCGAGGAACGCGGGCTGGGTGAAGAGCGAGCGCACGAGCCGGTCCGGGGCGACGAGCGGCCACGCGGCCTCGACCACGTCCGCGAGCCCGCCCTGTTGCCGAAGGATCTTCTCGACCTCCTCCCCGTCCCGGAACGCCGCGCCGCCGAGCGCCTGCCCGTAGGCGGCGTAGAAGGCACGGACGACAGCCATCCGGAAGCGCTCGCGGGCCAGCGAGCCCGTTCCGTGCTGCTCGCGGGTCTCGCGGAGGAGCTCGGCGAGCTCGCGCGGGCGCACGCGGACCGGCTCCCCGTCGAGCCGCAGGTACAGCTCCTCCGGCTCGCCGGCGAGCCGCAGCTCGGCGGCGGCCGCGAGCACCTCGGCGAGCCGCGGGTCGGCCTTCAGCCGCTCCACGTCCGGCGGGTCGGTCAGCGTCGGGACGACGCCGTCCACGAGGTCGTGCACCGCCCGCTGTTCGACGGAGTGCTCGCCGAGCGCCGGGAGCACGTGGGAGACGTACTCCATGAAGAGCCGGTTCGGCCCGACGACGAGCACGCGCGAGCGGCCGAGCTCCTCGCGGTGCGTGTAGAGGAGCCACGAGGCGCGGTGGAGGCCGACTGCGGTCTTGCCGGTGCCGGGGCCGCCCTGGATCACGAGCGGCCGCGCCGGATCGTGGGTGATCAACCGGTACTGGTCGGCCTGGATCGTCGCGACGATGTCGCGCATCCGCGACTCGCGGCTGCGGTCGAGCTCCTCGAGCAGGAAGTCTCCGACCGTGGCGCCGTCGAGCGTCGATCCGTCCAGCGTCTCGTCGGCGAGATCGAGCAGCCTCCGGCCCTCGGCGCGGAAGCGGCGGCGGAGCGTGACGCGCTGCGGGTCGGCGGGCGTCGCCGTGTAGAAGGGCCGCGCGGCAGGCGCCTGCCAGTTGATGACGAGGCGGCGCGCCTCATCGTCCTGCACCCAGCGGCGGCCGACGTAGAGCGGCTGCTCGACGTCCTCGACGTCGATCCGGCCGAAGAGGAGCCCTCGCTCTGCCTCCTCGAAGGTCTCGAGCCGCTTCGCGCTCCACGCCTCCAGCGCGAGCGCGGCCACCTCCTGGTCGGTCGCCGTCGCGGCGCGGGCGACGAGGTCGCGCATCCCCTCGAGCGCCGCGTAGGCGCGGTCGACGTAGGCCTGCTCCGCGGGGAGGTCGGGGTGCGGCACAGCCCGACGCCTAACGAGGCTCTCGCTAGCTCGAACAGGCGCGGCTCGGGGGCGGGCGGCGCACCCACGTGGGCGCGGCCGAGCTTGGTGATGATCCGTCCGCGGGGCGTGCGCTGGAGGAAGCCGAGCTGGAGCAGATACGGCTCGTAGACGTCCTCGATCGTGTCCGTCTCCTCGCCGAGGGTGACGGCGAGCGTGGAGAGCCCGACGGGACCGCCCTCGAACTTGTGCGCGATCGCCTCCAGCAGCTCGCGGTCGGTCCGCTCGAGCCCGCGCTCGTCGACCTCGAGCAGGTCGAGCGCCTCGCGGGCGATCGCGTGCGTGATCGCTCCCTGGTGACGGACCTGGGCGACGTCGCGGACGCGCCGGAGGATCCGGTTGGCGATCCGGGGGGTGCCGCGCGAGCGGCCCGCGATCTCGACGGCGGCCGCGTCGTCGATCCCGACGTCGAGGATCCCGGCGGAGCGGGTCACGATCGCGCGCAGCTGCTCCGGGTCGTAGTAGCCGAGCCGGAAGGTCATCCCGAAGCGGTCGCGGAGCGGCGTCGTCAGCAGGCCCGCGCGGGTGGTGGCGCCGATCAGGGTGAAGGGCGGCAGGTCGAGCGTCAGCGTGCGCGCAGCCGGCCCCTGACCGACGACGATGTCGAGCCGGAAGTCCTCGAGGGCCGGGTAGAGGATCTCCTCGATCGCGCGGTTGACGCGGTGGATCTCGTCGACGAAGAGCACGTCGCGGTCGTCGAGCCCCGTCAGGATCGCCGCCATGTCGCCCTTGCGCTCGAGCGCCGGCCCCGCGACGGTGCGGATCCCGACCCCGAGCTCCTCGCGGACGATCTGGGCGAGCGTCGTCTTGCCGAGCCCCGGAGGGCCGACGAGCAGGACGTGGTCGAGCGCCTCCCCGCGGGCCTTCGCGGCCGTGAGCGCGATCGAGAGCTGCTCCTTGACGTTCTCCTGCCCGACGAAATCCTGCAGCCGCCGCGGTCGGAGCGAACGCTCGAGCTCCTCCTCCTCCGGGCCGAGCACCTCTGCCGCGACCGCCGACATCTAGGCGGCCTGCCGGAGCGCCAGCCGGACGCGCTCGGTCGCGGGGAGCTCGGGGTCGATCGAGGCGAGCGCCTGCTCGGCCTCGACGAGCGTGTAGCCGAGCTCGACGAGCGCCTCGCGCGCGGTCACGTGCGCGGGCGTCCCGGCCGCGGCCGAGATCGGCGTCACCTCCTCCGTTCCCAGCTTCCCCTTCAGCTCGAGCACGATCCGCTCGGCGGTCTTCTTCCCGATCCCCGGGATCGCCTGGAAGCGCGCGACGTCCTCGAGCGCGATCGCCCGGCGCAGCTCCCCGACGGACGAGCCGGAGACGATCGCGAGCGCGACCTTCGGGCCGATCCCGTTCACGGTCAGGAGCTGGGTGAAGAGCTCCCGCTCGGCCCCGTCGGCGAAGCCGTAGAGCTGGAGGGTGTCCTCGCGGACGTGGAGATAGGTCTCGACGACGACCTCGGTGTCGAGCGCCGCCTTCCGCAGCGCGCCGGCCGAGGCCGCGACGAGGTAACCGACCCCGCCCACGTCGACGATCAGGCCCTCGGGGACGGCGGTCGCCGCGCCGCGCAGCCGCGAGATCATCCCGAGCTCCCGCTCATGCCGAGATGCGGAGCAGTGGCGGCGCCAGCGCGTGGCAGATCGCCACCGCGAGGGCGTCGGCCGCGTGGTTCGGGGTGGGGATCGCGTCCATCGCCAGGATCGCGCGGACCATCCGCTGCACCTGGGCCTTCTCGGCGCGGCCGTAGCCGCAGACCGCCTGCTTCACGCGGGCGGGCGCGTACTCAGCGCACTCGACGCCGGCGCACGCGGCCGCGACCAGGACGGCGCCGCGCGCCTGCCCGACGGAGAGCGCGGTGCGGGCGTCTGCCCCCACGAAGGACTCTTCCAGCGCGACGCCGTCCGGCTCGTGCTCCGCAATGAGCGCCTGCACTCCCTCGAAGATCGTCTTGAGGCGGAGCTCCGGGCGTTCCCGGGCGGGCGTTTGCCACCAGCCGTGGTCGACTTGCCTGATACGGCCTCCGCTTTCGTGGACGATCCCGTACCCGCATGCAGCAGTCCCTGGGTCGATGCCGAGAACCTTCACGAGGAAAGGTTAGGCAGGGCAGTCGGACGTTCCTCCCCCGGCTCCACGGGGAACGGGAACCGCATGGCCTCCGACGGAATCCTGGTCGCCGAGGGAAAGGAGCATGCGCTCCGCCACGAGCTCTCGATCGGTCGCGACGAGAGCAACGAGATCGTGCTCGCCCATTCGACGGTCAGCCGGAACCACGCCCGGCTGACCTTCGCAGGTGGACGCTGGTGCATCGAGGACCTCGGCAGCGCGAACGGCACGTTCGTGAACGGCGTCCGTGTCCCCTTCGGGGCTCCCCACCCGCTCCGGGACGGCGACCGGGTCGGGATCGGCTCGGCGAACCTCGCCTTCGCATGGCCGGCGGAGCGGGACGACCCTGACCGCACGGACGCCCACGAGGCGATCGACCCCGCAAGCGCGCCCCTCTCCCCCTTCCAGCTGCAGGTCGTCCAGGCCCTCTGCGGCGCGTGGCTCGGCGAGGGCGGCCGGGAGCTGATCGCCTCGAATGCACAGATCGCCGCCGCGCTCGGGACCCCCGGGGCCGAGGCGTCCGTGAAGGCCGCCCTGCGCAGGGTCTACCTCAAGGCAGGGCTCTCGGAGCTGCCTCCGCACGCGAAACGGCGGGCGCTCTGCCGCGTCGCGCGCACCCAGGGCTGGCTCTAGCGACACCCTGGTGACTCCCTGGTGCACCTCCGTTTGAGGGGCTCGGAGCCGGGAGAAAACCGGTCGCGTGAACGTCCGCAAGATCATCCAGAAGAGCGTCCGGCGGAAGCTCGGAGGCGTCGACCTGGCGAGCGAGGTGAACGCCGTCGTCTCGGCCAACGTGGGCGAGCGCGGCACGACGACCGCGTCCTCGAGTAGCCCGGCCACGCCTCCCGGCCGCGAGCCCCGCGGCAGCTGAGCAACCGTTTCCGAGGTCTGCGCGTTGCAGAAAGCGACGAGCATCGAACGAAGGAGGTCGAGATGGCAGACGAACCGCGCGAGCTGAGTCCCGAGGAGGTCGCGGCCCAGGAGGGAGCGAGCTTCCGGCCCGCGAGGTGATGTCCCTCATCTCGACCGGCGGGCCGCAGATCGCCCTGCCACCCGATTTCCCCGAGCCGCCGGTCTACCAGACCGACCCGGTCGTCGACTAACCCATCCACGAAGGAGGAGCCCACATGTCCGAGCAGTCCGAGTACCGGTCGCTGTCCCGCGAGGAGATCGACGAGCTCGCCGGCGAGCAGCTGCCCGAGCGGGCCGCGATGTCGCTCGTGAACGCGAACATCGCGATCCCGATCAACGCCGCCGTCGCGGCCAACGTCCTCTCCGACGGCGCCGTCGCCTACGCGAACGCCGCGCAGGACACCCCGATCGACCAGAGCCAGTAGCACCTGCTAGCCGGCGCACCCAGAACGGGTCGCACGTGCGGCCCGCCAGCCCGGAGAACGACCGACAGAAGGGAACCCAGATGAGTGACCATCGCAAGCTGACCCACGAGGAGCTGAACGAGCTCGCCGGCGAGGAGCTGCCGGAGCGCGCCGCCATGAGCCTGATCAACGCGAACGTCGCCGCGCCGGTGAACGCCGCGGTCGCGCTGAACGCGCTCAGCGACAACTCGACGGCGTCGCGAACGCGACGCAGACCGCCGACATCGACCAGAGCAACTGATTCAGCCGCGCAAGGTCGGCAGCCGCCGAGCGGCTGCCGACCGCGCAAGACCCTGAAGGGGCCGCTCTCGCGGCCCACCTGACGGGACACGCCCCACCGAAGAGGAGACCGACATGAGCGAACACAGGAAGCTGACCCGCGAGGAGCTCGACGAGCTCGCCGGCGAGGCGCTCCCCGAGCGCGCCGCCATGAGCCTGATCAACGCGAACGTCGCCGCGCCGGTGAACCTCGCCGCTGCGCTGAACGTCGCGAGCGACAACTCGATCGCGTACGCCAACGCGACGCAGACCGCCGACATCGACCAGAGCAACTGATTCACGCGCAGGTGGGTGGCCGCCAGGAGCGGCCACCCACCGCGCGAAGACCCCTGAAGGGGGCGCTCCGCGCCCCACTCGCCCGAAGACCGACGGAAGGAGCCATGAACATGTCCGACGAGTACAAGAAGCTGAGCCACGAGGAGCTGAACGAGCTCGCAGGCGAGGAGCTGCCCGAGCGGGCTGCCATGAGCCTGATCAACGCGAACCTGGCTGCCCCGATCAACGCCGCCGTGGCCGCGAACGTGCTTTCCGACAACTCGGTCGCGTACGCCAACGCGACCCAGGACGTCACGATCGACCAGAGCAACTGAGTTCGCTGCGCAAGATGAACGGCCG
Organism: uncultured Gaiellaceae bacterium; assembly: GCA_963846665.1. Classification (GTDB taxonomy): domain Bacteria; phylum Actinomycetota; class Thermoleophilia; order Gaiellales; family Gaiellaceae; genus Gaiellasilicea. The sequence goes on along the minus strand of CAWJWW010000002.1, from coordinate 438,027 downwards.
CCTCTCGGCGGTCCGTCCATCGCGCGAAGACCCCTGAAGGGGCCGCTCCGCGGCCCACCTGCCGTCTGGCGCATCCAGCCGGCTCAGCGATCTTCTCGACACCCCAAGACGCACAGCCACTTGACGGGAGACGGGCGACAGTGACGAGCACCGAGGACAAGACTCAGATCGCCCGCCCGGACGGGGAGCAGCCCGCCCAGGACGCGCCCGCGGCTCCGGCGGCGACCGGCGCTCCGCCTCAGCTCGCGGAGGGCCTCGAGCTCGTGGGCGAGTACCAGGAGTCCGGCTTCAAGGACGCTCCCTACATTGCGCGGCGGGCCGACGGCCAGATGGTGCAGCTGCCGCCGATGCTCTACTCGCTGCTCGAGACGATCGACGGCAAGCGCTCCTACGAGGAGCTCTCGCAGGCGTTCTCCGAGAAGATCGAGCGCGACGTCCCCGCCGAGCAGGTCCAGATGCTCGTCGAGGAGAAGCTGATGCCGCTCGGCGTCCTCCGGGGGCCCGACGGCGCCGAGCCGCAGGTCGAGAAGCTCGACCCGCTGCTCGCGCTCAAGTTCCGCGCCGCCCTGATCCCGAAGGGCGTCACCCGCGCGATCACGACGGTCTTCTACCCCCTCTTCAACCCTCTCGCGGTGCTCGCCGTCCTGGCGGGCCTGATCGCGGTCGACGTCTGGTTCTTCTTCATGCACGGGGTCGCGCAGCCGCTCCGCGCGATCGCGTACAACCCGCTCCTGCTGCTGCTCGTGCTCGGCCTCGTCGTGATCGCGACCGCGCTGCACGAGATCGGGCACGCCACCGCCGCCCGCTACGGCGGCGCCGAGCCCGGCGTGATGGGGGCCGGGATCTACATCGTCTGGCCCGCCTTCTACACCGACGTCACCGACGCCTACCGGCTCAACCGCGGCGGCCGGCTCCGCGTCGACCTCGGCGGCGTCTACTTCAACGTCGTCTTCATCCTGCTCGTGACCGGCGCCTACGCGCTGACGCGCTACGAGCCGCTGCTCGTGCTGATCATCGTCCAGCACATGCAGATCCTCCAGCAGTTCCTCCCCTTCCTGCGGCTGGACGGCTACTACATCCTCAGCGACCTCACCGGCGTCCCGGACATGTTCAACCGGATCAAGCCGACCCTGAAGAGCGCGGTCCCCGGCAAGGAGAACGAGCCCGAGGTCGAGGAGCTGAAGCCCTGGGTCCGCCGGGTCACGCTCGCCTGGGTGCTCTTCCTCCTCCCCGTGCTGCTCTTCGTGTTCGGGATGATGATCTTCAACGCGCCGCGGATGCTCGCGACGGCGTGGGACTCGCTCGGCGTCCAGCTGCACAAGATCCAGGGCGGCGGCACCGGGGCGGTCGCGCTGGGCGTCGTCCAGTCGCTCGCGCTCGTGCTCCCGATCGCGGGCGGGAGCTACAGCATCACCCGCGTCCTCGGCCGGATCGGCAAGGGAGCCTGGGGCTGGTCGACGGGCGCCCCGCTCCGCCGCGGGCTCGTCGTCGTCTCTTCGGCGGCTCTCGCCGGGCTCGCCGTCTACGTCCTGCTCCCGAACGGCGAGTACAAGCCGATCCAGGCAGGCGAGCGCGGCACGGTGCAGGGCGGCGTCTCGCAGTTCGCCTCCGTACCCTCCGGTCGCCCGGCCCTGACGGAGCAGCGCGAGCAGGATCTCGGCGGCGCGCCCACCGTCCGCTCCGGCAAGGCCCCGAAGCCCGAGCCCAAGCTCGGGAGCACCCCGTCGGCGCCCACGACGACCGAGCCCGCCACCACGACGTCGACCACGCCCGCGACCACCACCGCGCCGACCGAGACGACGCCCGCGCAGACGACGACGACCACGACTCCCGCGCAGACGACGACCACCCCGACCTCGACCACCACCACACCGGCCGAGACGACGACCACCACGACCACGACCACGCCCACCACGACCACGACGGAGACGACCCCGTGAGAAACCGCCTTGCCCTCCTCCTCGCACTCCTGTCCCTCGCGCTCTGGGCGCCCGGCCTCGCGCACGCCGAGGACGGCGGCAACGGCGGGGACAACGCCGCGGTCGCGATCAACACGAAGGACGGCTCCTCGCTCTTCAAGTTCGCGTTCTCGATCCGCAAGGTGCTGGGGGACGTCGTCGACAACGAGAACGCGGCGGTCGCCTACGCGAGCTGCGAGTCGTGCCGCACCACGGCGATCGCGATCCAGATCGTGTTCGTCGTCGGCTCGCCCACCACGGTCACGCCCGCGAACTACGCGATCGCGCTGAACGAGAGCTGCACCCTCTGCCAGACGTTCGCCTCCGCGTACCAGTTCGTGATCGGCGTCCCGAGCGCCGACGTCGGCTTCACCAAGGCGGGCAAGCACGAGCTGAAGGCGATCCTCAAGGAGTTCAGGGCGCTGAAGAAGGAGGACTACACCGCCGAGGAGTTCAAGGCGAAGACCGACGCACTCGCCGCGCGCCTCCGCACCGTCCTCAAGACCCAGCTCGTCACCCATCGTGAGGAGGGCGACGACGAGGAGGATCCCGGCGACGAGCAGGAGACGGACGAGGAGCAGCGTCCGGCGCCGCCGCCCGCGACGACGGAGGCAGGGACGACGTCGACCGGCGGCACGACCTCGGGGACGACGACCACGCCGGCGACGACCGGCGGGACGACGACCGGCGCCACGACCACTGGCACGACGACGTCGACCGAGCCCGCCACCACGACGACCACCACCACTCCATGAACCGCGCCTCCTCTTCGCTCTCGCCCTCGCCCTCGTCCCGGCCCTCGCCGGCTGCGGGGCCCGCGAGACGGGCCCGGCCGCCCCGGCGCTCCGCAGACACGGCGGCGAAGTTGGAGCGGATCGAGAGCGCCCGGCTCTCGCTCTCCGTCCGGATGACTCCGAAGGACGGGGAGCCGTTCGGCTACGACATCGACGGCCCCGTCCGGCTCGGCGCCGACGGCGCCCAGCCCGCCGCCGACGTCACCTACACCCAGGTCGCGAACGGCGAGCAGGCCGGTGTCAGGCTCGTCCTCCCCGGCGACGGCACCGGCTACGTGGTCAAGGACGGCCGGCGCACCCAGCTCTCCGAGGAGCAGACCGCTCTCCTCGCCCAGTCCGGGATCGTCCTCGGCCCCGGCGGGCTCGGCTCGATCGACTTCGAGCGCTGGATCCGCGACCCCAAGCGCACCGACGGCCCCGACGGCACCGACAAGGTCACCGGCGAGCTCGACGTCGCCGCGGCGATGGCCGGGCTCCTCGGCGCTCTCCGGGCTGCTGGAGCGCGACGTGACGCTGACCCCCGAGCAGCGCCGCCAGGTCGCCGACGCCGTCGAGGAGTCGCACTTCGAGCTGCTGACCGGGTCGAAGGACAGGCTCCTCCGCAAGCTCGCGCTCGACTTCACGGTCGGCGCCGACGTGCCGGAGAGCCTGCGCGGCACGCTCGGCGAAGAGGCCGTCGGCGCCGGCTTCTCCTTCGAGCTCGAGCTCGCAGAGGTCAACGAGCCCGTGCAGATCGGCTAGAGGGCGACGGCCTCCAGCACCTGCTCGGAGATGTCGAAGTTCGCCGAGACCTCCTGGACGTCGTCGTTCTCCTCCAGGGCCTCGATCAGGCGGATCAGCTTCCTCGCGGACGCTTCCTCGGCGACCTCGACGGTCGTCTTCGGGATCATCGTCAGCTCGGCGGACTGGATCTCGATTCCGGCGGCCTGGACGGCCTCGCGTACGGCCGCGAGCGACTCCGGTGCGGAGGAGACCTGGAAGACGGAGCCGTCGAGCTCGATGTCGTCGGCGCCGCCGTCGGCCGCGGCGAGCGTCAACTCGTCCTCGTCGGTCGCCCCTGCTTCGACGAGGACGACGCCGCGCCGCTCGAAGAGCCACGCGACCGAGCCGGTGGTGCCGAGGTTGCCGCCGTTCTTGGCGAAGATGTGACGCACGTCGGAGGCGGTGCGGTTCCGGTTGTCGGTCAGCGCCTCGACGAGCACGGCGACGCCGTCCGGCCCGTAGCCCTCGTAGATCACGGTCTCGTACGAGGCCCCGTCGGCATCGGTGCCGGCGCCGCGGGCGATCGCGCGCTCGATGTTGTCCTTCGGCATCGAGTAGGAGCGCGCCTTCTCGATCGCGTTCTGGAGCGAGAGGTTGTTGTCGGGGTCGGGCCCGCCCTCCTTTGCCGCGACGATGATCGCCTTCGAGAGCTTGGTGAAGAGCTGGCCGCGCTTCGCGTCGGCGGCGCCCTTCTTGTGCTTGATCGTCGACCACTTGCTATGCCCGGACACCCTGCTCCTCCCGTACGAGTTCCAAGAACCGCTCGTGCACCCGCGTATCCCCCGTCAGCTCCGGATGGAACGACGCGACGAGGACGCGGCCGTCGCGCAGGAGCACGGGCGCGCCCGCGTGGCTCGCGAGCACCTCGACGCCAGGCCCCCACTCCGCCACCTTCGGGGCGCGGATGAAGACGCCGGTCAGCGGCTCGTCGTCGCCGGTGAGCTCCAGCTCGGCCTCGAAGCTGGCGAGCTGCCGGCCGTAGGCGTTCCGCTCGACCTCGAGGTCGGCGAGCCCGAGGTGGGCGCGGTCGACGAGGATCATCCCGGCGCACGTTCCGAAGACGGGCGCCGTGAACGCGCGAAGAGCGTCCTCGAGGCCGTAGAGCCGCATCAGGCGCGTGATCGCGGTCGACTCCCCGCCGGGGATCACGAGCCCGTCGAGCCCGTCCAGCTGCTCGGGCAGGCGCACCTCGACCGCGTCGGCGCCGAGCCGGCGCAGCATCGCGACGTGCTCGCGGAAGTTTCCCTGCAGGGCGAGAACACCGATCGTCATGGGCCCATTGTAGGAAGCGCGCGCCGAACCCCGGAGCGGTCTAGCGCGGGCGAACGCGAACGCCGAACGGGAGGAACCGCCCCGCGATCGGCTGCGCGAGGATCTTCAGCGTCCGGGCGACCGGGTCGGAGACCGCAACCCGCGCGAAGAGGACGATCGCGAAGAAGTCGCCGTTGAGCAGGATCCCCCCGAACCCGACCGCGGAGCGGATCGCGTACGGGACGATGAACTCGTCCTGCGCCGGCAGCCGGGGATCGCCGACCGCCTCCGCGACGTGGAAGACGTTGTGCGTCCGCCCGGCGAGCTCGCGTGCCTCGTGGCCCTCCGGCGCAGTGACGACGACGCCCAGGTCGAGGCCGAGGTTCTGGATCAGCCCGGCGACCATCGGCAGGCGCTCGACGAAGTGCTCGCTCGGGAGCGGGATCGCGCGATGGCCGTTCGAGAGGGCGCGATCGTTCCAGGCGGGCTCGTCGCCGGCCGTGCCGAGCAGCGTCAGGCAGCGGACGCGCGCCTCCGGAACCTCGCCGAGGACGCCGGCGGCGAACTCCTGGAGGTCGGGCGAGAGCCGCTCGAAGCGCTCGGTCTTGTAGACCCGCGCGAGCGCGAGCGCCGGCTCGCCGTCGGGGCCGACGAGCGACTCCCACAGCCGGCGCGCGATCTGCTGGGCGTCCTCTTCGATCGTCGCTGCGGCGGGGAGCTCCCGGAGCTCCGCGGTGAGCGCGCGGACCGCGTCGACGTCGAAGGTGGAGAGCTCGTACGGCACGGCTCGAGTATGCAGGAGCGGCGCGTATCCTCACGCGGGTGCCGACTTCCTTCACCGCCGTCGGCGACGTGATGCTCGATCTCGTCGTCGCGCGAGGAGCCGAGGCGCACGCGGCGTCGATCCGGCTGCGCGCGGGCGGCACGGCGGCCAACGCGGCGGTGTGGGCGGCGGCCGCCGGAGCCGAGGCGACGTGCGTCGGACGGGTCGGCGACGACCTCGCGGCGGACGCGCTCGAGACCGCGCTCCACGCCCGCGGCGTCCGGACGGCGCTCGCCCGCGACCTCGCCGCCCCCACGGGATCGGTCGCGCTCGTGGACGGCGAGCTCGCGGTCGACCGCGGTGCGAACCGCGCGCTCGCGGAGGCCGACCTGACGGGCCTCGAGGCGGACGCGGTGCTCGTCTCGGGCTTCGCGCTCCTCCACGCCGACTCCGCGCCGGCCGCGCGCGCGGCGCTCGCCACCGCGTCCGGCTGGACGGGCGCCACGGCGGGCTCGCCCGCGCTCGCCGCCCGGGGCGGCGCTCCGCTCGCAACCGCCCGCGTGCTCGTTGCGAACGCGGCAGAGGCCCGCGCGCTGACCGGGGCCGAGCCCACCGAGGCGGCCCAGCCTCCTCGCCGACACGCACGAGGTCGCCTGCGTGACGCTGGGGCGCGAGGGAGCCCTCATCTGCGCCGGCGGAGCGCTGCTCCGTCACGAGGGCGTCGCGGGCCCGGACGGGCCGGGTAGCGGCGACGCGTTCGCCGCGACCCTGCTCGTCGCACTCGCCGGCGGGCTCGGTCACGCGGAAGCTCTCGCCCGGGCGTGCGCCGCGGGCGCCGCCGCCGCTCTCTCGGCCGACGGCTGGCCCTAGGAGGCTCTCGTTCGGCTCGCCCGAGCCGGACGGAGCGCTACCAGCCGCGGGTCTCGAGCAGCTCGCTCGGCTCGAGGGTCGAGGTGGAGATGCCCACCATCGCCTCCCCGAGGCCGGCGGAGACGCGCGCGAGGATCTCGGGATCCGCGTAGTGCGTCGTCGCCTCGACGATCGCCTTCGCGCGGAGCGCGGGATCGCCGGACTTGAAGATGCCGGAGCCGACGAAGACGCCGTCCGCGCCGAGCTGCATGCAGAGCGACGCGTCCGCGGGGGTCGCGATCCCGCCCGCGGTGAAGGTGACGACCGGCAGGCGGCCGTTCTCGGCGACCCAGCGGACGAGGTCGTAGGGCGCGCGCAGCTCCTTCGCCTCGGCGTAGAGCTCCTCGGGGCGCAGCGACTGCAGCCGCCGGATCCCGCCGAAGACCGCGCGCATGTGGGTGACGGCGTTGACGACGTCGCCGGTGCCTGCCTCGCCCTTCGTCCGGATCATCGCGGCGCCCTCGGCGATCCGCCGGAGCGCCTCGCCCAGGTTGGTCGCCCCGCAGACGAAGGGGACGGCGAAGCCCCACTTGTCCACGTGGTGCGCGATGTCGGCCGGGGTGAGAACCTCGGACTCGTCGATGTAGTCGATCTCGAGCGCCTGCAGGATCTGCGCCTCGGCGAAGTGGCCGATCCGGCACTTCGCCATCACCGGGATGGAGACGGTCGCCTGGATCTCGGAGATCATCGCCGGGTCGGACATGCGGGAGACGCCGCCGTCGCGCCGGATGTCGGCGGGGACGCGCTCGAGCGCCATCACCGCGACCGCGCCGGCGTCCTCCGCGATCTTCGCCTGCTCGGCGTTGACCACGTCCATGATCACGCCGCCCTTCAGCATCTCGGCGAGGCCGCTCTTTACCCGCATCGTGCCTGTTTCGCTCATCGAAAAGAGTGTAGCCCCTCTTCCATCCCGCGCCCGAATCTGCCATTCATTAGCGACCGGACGCGACTCCTCTCCCCCTCCAGACGTTTCTGCCGCTTGCCGGCGGTGCCGTCTGGCCCAGACAGGAGCGTTCGGTAGAGGGGCCCGTCCTCGCGGACGGGCCCCTCGCCTCTTCCCGTTGGCTAGCCGAGGAAGCCGCGGGCCGCGAAGGCCGCCCGCACGCTCTTCTCGGCCGACGGCCCGTAGAGGCGCCGCGCCGTCGCGATCGTCGCCTCGGCCGCGGCCCGGAACGACGTGTCCGGCGCGTAGTCGAACTGCGACTCGATGATCACCGTGTCGGCCGCGACATGGCCGAGCGCGCCGCGGATGTCCCAGAGGGCCCGCGACCAGATCCGGCCGTCCGCGTGCACCTCGCCCCGGACGTCCTCCGGGTAGTGGAGGTTCCCGTCGACGCGACGGAGGCAGTGCGGCGTCGAGCTCGTGTACGAAACGGCGTCCCAGTCGGCGACGCACGGTGCGTCCGGCGTCGGCGCGATCACGGCCGAGACGGTGACGGCGAGATAGTCGCCCCACGCCTCGCCGATCGACCCGGCCTCGAGGCTGGAGCCGAACCCGGGCACCTGGGCGTCGTGGACGGCGTGGCCGTACTCGTGCAGGATCACCTCGGCGTCCTCGGCGTCGTCGACGCCGCCCTTGCCGAAGCGGAGCAGGTCCTTCTTGTCCCACGAGAACGAGTTGTCGGCGCCGTACTGGTTGATCCGCAGATCCTGCGACTCCTTGTTGACCGCGCGATAGCGGCCGGTGCCGAAGCCGAGGCTCTGGATGTACTTCTGCGCCTCCGTGACCCAGTAGTAGGCCATCACCTGCTCGAACCGATCGTCGGCGCGGCCGTAGTGGAACGTGTTGTCGGGCGAGTACGCCGGCGTGCCGGTCTCGCTCGTCACGTTCGCCCAGTCGCCGGTCAGCGTGCCGCTGCCGTCGAGGTTCGTGAGCGTGACGAGGCGGTAGGCGGGCTGGAGCGCCGCGTAGTCGGCGTCCTTCTGGTCGGTCAGGCTCTGATCCTGGAGCTGGGCGACGGGGTTCGGGTAGAACACCCGCCCCGATCCGGTCGTGGCCCCGTTTCCGGGCTTGGCGGCTCCGGCGACGCCGGCGAGCACGGCCAGAGTGACGAGCGGCGCTGCGAGCAGCGCGAGACGTGTGCGAGACAAGCTGAACCTCCCCCTCGAATGACGAACGGGCGGACCCTACTCGCGCCTGCCGGGAACCGCTAGCCCCGCGCTCCCACCGGCTTGCCGTTCCGCTGCTCGGACCAGTCCGACTCGCGCCGGTCCATCTCGGTCTGGAGCTGGCCGACGTACTGGGCGAGGTCGCTCTCCTTCTTCCCGAGGCGGGTCTCGAGGTCGGCGACGCTCCGCTCGCGCGCCTCCAGCTTGATGTCCCGGACCTCGAAGTCGGCCTCGAGCCGGGCATAGCGGGTCTCGATCTCGGCCTCGCGCTCGTCCAGCTCTCGCATCCGGTCGGAGATCTGCTCCTCCGTCGACCCAAGCCGCTGCTCGCGCCGCTCGACGCGGGCGCGATTCGACTCGAGCAGCGTCTCGGTCGACGCGATCTCGGCCTCGCGGGCGGCGAGGTCGCGGCGGAGCTCGTCGAGCCTCCTGGCCTCGTCCTCGAGCGTCGCGGCGGTCTGCTCGTCCTGCTCGTCGCGGCGCAGCTGCGACTCGCGCCGGTTCAGCTCGGCCTCGCGCGCCACGAGCTCGCTCTCCTTCGCTGCGATCTCGGCGGTGCGGGCCGAGGCGGCCCCCTCGTCCTGCCCCGCGCTCGAGCGCTGCTGGGCGAGCGCCTCGAGGTCGGCGGCGAGCCGGTCGGACTGGGCTCGCAGCTCGGCCTCGCGGGCCTCGAAATGCTCCTCCCGGGCGCTGACGACGGCCCGGGCCTTCACGACCTCCCGCTCGCTCTCGGCCAGCCGGCGGTCGCGCTCGCCGAGCTCGCCTTCGAGCTCGCGCACGACTCCCTCGCGCGAGACGAGGACGGCCTCGCGTGCCTCCAGCCGCGCGGTCAGCTCGCCCTCACGGCCGGCGAGCTCGGCGAGCGCGCGGTCGAGTGCGCGCTCCCGCTGGGCGAGCGCCGCCTCCTGCTTCGCGAGTGCGCCGGTCGCCTCCGTCCGCTCGCGGTCGGCGGTCTGGAGCTCGCGGAACTTCGTCGAGATCTGCCGTTCGCGCTCCGCGGTCCGGGCCTCGGCGGCGGCGAGCTCCGACTTCCGCTCGGCGAGCCGGGCCTGCTCGGACGCGGCGGCCTCCGCGCGCTGCGTCAGCTCGAGCTCGCGCTCGGCGAGGCTCATCTCCAGCGCTGCCACCTTCGCGGCCCGGTCGTCGACCTCCGCGGAGCGGAGCGAGACGCTCTGAGCGCCTGCGCGCTCTTGCTCGGCGGCGGCGCGGAGCTCGTCGAGCTCGTCCCGGAGCGCCCGTTCGCGCGCGAGCGTCGCGCCGAGCTCGGCGCGCAGCTGCTCGCTCTCGCCGCGCTCCTCCTCGTCCGGCGCATGGTGGACGTAGACCGTGGCCTCGATCGCCATCGGCGGCGCCTGCTCCGGCGGCGCCGCCTCGGGCGCGTCGCCCTCCTCGCGCACCTTGCGGAGCTGCGCGCGCAGCCCCGTCCCGAACCCCTGCTCGATCTCGTGCTCGGGAGCCGCCATCAGAACAGCTTCGCCAGGTTGATGAACGCCGGTCCGAGGATGACGAGGAACATCGCCGGGAAGATGAACGCGACCGTCGGGAAGAGCATCTTGATCGGCGCCTTCATCGCCTTCTCCTCGGCCGCGGCCTGGCGCTTCAGGCGCGTGTCGGTGGCCTGGAGACGCAGGATCCGGCCGAGCGAGATCCCGAGCTGGTCGGCCTGGATGATCGCCCGCGTGAACGTCGCCACCTCGGGGGTCGCGGCCCGCTCGGCGAGCTTCTTCAGCGCGTCCTGCCGGGACTCGCCGATCCGCATCTCGCCGAGGGTGAGCGAGAACTCCTCCGCGAGCGAGCCCTCCATGTGCTCGGTCAGCTTGGCGACCGCGCCGTCGAAGCCGAGCCCGGCCTCGACGCTGACCGCGAGCAGGTCGAGCGCGTCCGGCAGCTCGGAGCGGATCTCCTCGCGACGCCGGCGGGCCTTCCCCGAGACGTAGACGCCCGGGAGCGCGAAGCCGCCCGCGGCGAAGAGGGCGGCCAGGAAGATCGCCCCGACAGGCCCCCACGAGCTGGCGCCGAGCAGGAACCCGAAGAACGCGCCGCAGGCGCCGAAGCCGGCGTTGGCGGCGAGGAACGCGGTCGGGGTCATCGTCTGGCTCATCCCGGCCGCGAGCAGCCGGAGCCGGACGCTCTCGACCGAGACTCGCGGGTTCAGCCGGAGCGCGAGCCGGGCGAGCCGCTCGGCCAGCGGTGCGATCACCCGCTCGCGGAAGCGGAGCGACTGCCCGGCGCCGCTTCCCGGCAGGCGAACGCGGCCGTAGGTGGCGGCCCGGCGGAGCGCGCGGTGCCGCTCGCGGGCGGGGTAGGTGACGATCTCGCTCGTCAGGTAGGCGGCGACGGCGAGGAGGACGGTGGCAAGTACGAGCAGCATCTGATCAGCCCCTGAAGGAGACGATTTTCTTGAGGACGAGGGTGCCGAAGAACATCATCGTCAGGCCGACCATGATCAGCATGTGGCCCGACGAGGTGTGGTAGAGCGGATCCATGTACTCCGGGTTCATCAGCGTCAGCGCGCCGGCGATGAAGAACGGGAGCCCGAGCAGGACGTAGGCGGACATCTTCCCCATCGCGGTCAGCGACTTGATCTTGCGCGCGAACTGCTGCCGGTTGCCGGACAGCCTCGGCGACCATGTCGAAGATCCCGGCGAGGCTGCCGCCGACCTGGCGCTGGATCGTGACGGCGGTGACGACGAAGGAGAGGTTCTCCGAGCCGACCCGCTCCGCCATCTCGGCGAGCGCGTCGTCCATCGGCCGGCCGAGGCTCGTCTCGGTCAGCACCCGCTTGAACTCCTTGCTCGCGGGCTCGGCGCCCTCGTCGACGACGGCCTGGATCCCCTGCCGGAAGCTGTGCCCGGCCTTGAGCGAGGCGGCGAGCGTCGTCAGCAGGTCGGGCAGCTGGTCTTCGAGCGCCGTCAGGCGGCGCTTCGCCTTGAACCAGACGAAGAAGACCGGCGCCGTGCCGCCGGCGGCGATCGCCACGAGCGTGACGCCGGACGCCGTGCCGCCCGCCGCGGTCACGAGCCCCAGCCCCAGCCCGGCGCCCACGGAGATGTAGGCGAGCTCGACCGTGCGGAGCGGGAGATCGGCGCGCTCGAGCAGGCGATGGAGCCAGTGCCACGCGCGCAGGTGCCCGAACGCCTTCTCGGTGGCGCGCATCACGGTCGACGCGGTCGCGAACCGCTCCTGGACCGGGCCACGGGCGCGCTTGCGCTCCCGCTCGCCGAGGTGCGGCGAGAGCCGCCGCCGGAGCTCGCTCCCGGCCGGAGCCTTGAGCAGGAGCAGCGCGGCGAGGAAGATGCACGCAGCGACGGCGAGCGCGGTCACGAGCGGCCCGACCCTGAAAGCAGCGTCCGGAAGGGCAGGCTCGACGACCGGGACGACCATCGACGCTCCCGGCGCCACGACCGTCGTCTTCGTCCCCGCAGCGGCGAGCTCGAGGCGCTCGCCCGGCCGCGCAGAGGTGACGTAGCTGAGCTGCCAGGTGCGGGCGAGCTCACCTGCGATCGACGCGTAGACGGCGGTCAGCGCGCCCGAGTCGGCGGCAGCGAAGTAGCGGCCTCCCGTGCCGTCGGCGAGCCGGCGGAGCGCGTCCGACCGGAAGCCCTTCCCCTCGATCCCGATCGCGTAGACCGACGCGCCGGCTGCGCTCGCGGCCGTGAGCGCAGCCGGAGAGGTCGCCTGGCTGCTGACGTCGGCGCCGTCGGTGAGCAGGATGATCACGCGCGCCTGCAGCGACTCGCCGCCGACGGCCTCGGCCGCGGCGACGACGCCGTCGTAGAGCGCGGTTCCCTGGCGGCGGTCGATCTCGAGCGACGCGAGCACGCTGTCGGCGTCGATCCGCGCCGTCGAGAAGCCGGTCAGCGCGGTCGCGCGGGAGCCGAAGGTGACGACGGCGATCCGGTCGGCCTCCGGCTTCGCCGAGACGAAGGCGCGAGCGGCGGCCGTCGCATCGGCGAGCGCCGCCCCCTTCATCGAGCGCGACCGGTCGACGACGAGCACGACGCTCTTGCCCCGGCCGAGGTTCACGGCCTGGAGGCCGACGACGGGCTTGCCGTTCTCGGTCAGCGCCGGCGCCCGTTCAGAGGCGACGGGCGTGACCACCGTGGCGCGCACGGTCGGGTAGCCGCTCGTGTCGACGCCGGAGAAGCGCGGGCCGGCCGCCGTGGCGACGCCGGGAGCCACGGCCGCGACGGCCGCGAGAGCGAGCGCGAGCCGTCTCACCGCCTCCGCCCTCACTGCGGCGCCGCCGTAGGTCGCCCCGAACGTCGGCGCGGGAGGCCGTGTCGGTCCGGAAGAAGCTGGGCGGGAGCACGACCCCGTTCGCGGCCATCTTCTCGAGGAAGTGCGGCTTCAGCCCCGTGCAGGCGAGCGGGCTGAGCAGCCGGGAGCCGCGGTTGAGCGCGGCCGTCTCCTCGTCCGGCTGGCTGCGCGACGAACAGGTCCTGGAGCGTGATCACGTCCGATTCCATCCGGAGCACCTCGGTGATGTGCGTGACGCGGCGGGAGCCGTCGACGAGCCGGGTGATCTGGACGAGCAGGTCGAAGGCGCTCGCGATCTGCTCGCGGATCGCGCGGTGCGGCAGCTCGACGCCGCCGGTCAGCACGAGCGTCTCGAGGCGGGAGAGGGCGTCGCGCGGGGTGTTCGCGTGGATCGTGGTCAGCGAGCCCTCGTGGCCCGTGTTCATCGCCTGGAGCATGTCGAGCGTCTCGGCGCCGCGGACCTCGCCGACGATGATCCGGTCGGGGCGCATCCGGAGGGCGTTGCGGACGAGCTCGCGGATCCGCACCTCGCCCTGGCCCTCGATGTTCGCGGGCCGGGACTCGAGCGTGATCACGTGCTCCTGCTGGAGCTGGAGCTCGGCGGCGTCCTCGATCGTGACGATCCGCTCCTCGTCCGGCACGAAGGCCGACAGCGCGTTCAGCATCGTCGTCTTGCCGGTGCCGGTACCGCCCGAGATGAGGACGTTCAGCTTCCCCTTGACGCAGGAGGCGAGGAACTGCGCCCCCTGCGGGGTGAGCGAGCCGAACGTGATCAGGTCGTCCATCGTGTACGGGTCGCGCGAGAACTTCCGGATCGTCAGCGTCGGGCCCCTGAGCGAGAGCGGCGGGATGATCGCGTTGACGCGGCTCCCGTCGGGGAGGCGGGCGTCGACCATCGGCGAGGCCTCGTCGATCCGGCGGCCGACGCGGGAGACGATCTTGTCGATGATCCGCATCACGTGGGCGTCGTCGACGAAGGACGCGTCCGTCCGCTCGAGCCGGCCGTCGCGCTCGACGAAGATCTTGTCGTGGGCGTTGACCATCACCTCGCTGACGGAGTCGTCGGCGAGCAGCGGCTCGAGCGGCCCGTACCCGAGCACGTCGTCGGAGATCTCCTGCTGGATCCGGCGCCGCTCCTCGCGGGTGAGCGGGGTGCGATCGAGCGCGAGCTGCTCCGTGACGGCGTGCAGCACCCGCTCGCCGAGGTCGCCGTCGGTCTCCCGCTTGAAGAGCTCGGGGCCGAGCTTCGCGATCACCGCGTGGTGGACCTTCGTCTTCAGCTCCGCGTAGGGATCGCCCGCGCCGGAGTCGACGGAGGGCTGCTTGGGTGTAACGGGGCCGGCGAGCGCGGCCGGACGCTCGGCGGTCGCGCTGCCCGCCCCGTTGCCGTTCTGCTTCGAGAGCCTGTCGTGGAGTCCCATGACCTCTCCCCTACGCCCGCGCCAGCGCGGCGAAGAGCCGCCGCTTCCTGGGCGCGTCCGGCGTCAGCAGCGACTTGGAGACCTCGCGCACGGCCCGCGCGAAGTCGGAGTTGGTCTCGCCGAGCACCGGGGGCACGCCCCGGTTGACCCCGAGCGGCACGGCCCGGTCCGAGGGCACCTCGAAGCGGATCTTCACGTCGAGCGCCCCTTCGACCTCGCTCTTCTTCATCCCCACCTTGGAGTTGGAGCGGTTGAGGAGGAAGCGGATCCGGTGGGCCGGGAACGAGAGCAGCTCGAGCGTCTGCATCGAGAGCCGCACGTTCTTCAGCGTCGGCACGTCGAGCCCGCAGAGCATCACGAGCTCGTCGGTCCGGTCGAGGGTGGCGAGCATCGGCCCGTGGAAGAACGGCGAGGTGTCGACGACGATCACGTCGTACGACTCCCTTGCGACCTCGAGCAGCCGCGCGAGCTTCGTCTCGGTGACGAGCTCCGCGTCCTCGGGCCGAAGCGGCGCCGGCAGGATGTCGAGCCCGCACGTGTGCGTGGTCACGTAGCCCGCGAGCTTCTCGGAGTCGAGCTCGCCCGGTGCGACGACGAGGTCGTAGATCGTCTTCTCGGGCTCGAGCCCGAGCATGATCGCCGCGTCGCCGAACTGGAGGTCGAGGTCGAGCAGGAGCGTCCGCTTCTTCTCGTACTTCGCGAAGGAGGCGGCGAGGTTCGTGGCGGTCACGGTCTTGCCGGTGCCTCCCTTGGGCGAGAAGACCGTGATGATCCGGCCCTGCCGGCCGGTGCCACCCTCGGCCTGGAGGCGGCGCCCGGCGTGGGCGGCCTTCCGGAGCGCGAAGACGACGTTCTCGGCCAGCTGCGGGAGCAGGATCACGTCCGCGACCTCGGCGTCGAGGGCGTCCTCGAGCAGCGCGGAGGACTCGCCCGAGGCGAGGACGACGATCGGCGAGCGGGTGTGCTCGCGGATCAGCGCGAGCTCGTCCGCGGGGAGGCTCGTCTCGCGGGTCCCGTGGACGACCACCTGCAGGTGCCCGCCCGCAAGCGCGGCGGCCGCGTCGTTGACGTGCTCGCTCCAGCCCACGAAGTCGAGATCGGGATGCTGGGCGAGGCCGTCGCGAAGCCGGTCGAGGCCGTCGCAGGATCCGGTCACGTAGATGCGGACCCGCTCGCGCGGGGTGCCGTCGGAAGTGCTCATCGGGATCCTCCTGCCTGGAGCCGCTCGAGCTGGGCGCCGCGCAGGCCGTCCGTGAGGATCGAGCCGGCGTACGCCACGGACTCGGGGCTGTCGTTTGCCTTGACGGGCGGGCGCAGCTCCAGCGACCAGTCCCCGTGCTTGAGGACGTGGAAGAGCTTCTGCACCTGCGTGTCCGTGACCGCGAGGAGCACGGAGAGGTTCGTGGTCGTGGAGGCGAGCTGGACGTCGCCCGACCCGACGCTCGCGGCCGGCTTCAGCACCTCGATGTCGCGGAGGACGATCCGGGTCGCGTAGATGTCCTTGTCGGGGTCGACCTTGATCGAGGCGACGACGTCGACGCGGTCGCCGGCCTTCAGCGTGCCCGCGAGCAGCTGATGCTGGTCGCCGGGGGTCTGGAAGGCCCGCATCGTCCCCTTCAACTGGGCCCGGATCCCGCGCTCGGCCTGGGTCGCGAACCGGCGGGTCGAGACCTGCTCCCCCGCGAGGATCTGCTGGGTCGCGACGAGGCCGTCGATCTGGGCCGGATCGGAGATCGCGCCGGGGACCACTGAGCGGCGGACGAGCTCCGTCTTGTCGAGCAGCCCCTTGCGGACCGCGTCGGCTCCGGTCGTGCCGGCCGGGATGTCCTGGGCGGCGACGAACACCGTCACGTTCGTCTCGTTGGCGCGCACGTCGCGCTGGTAGTTGGTCACGTAGAAGCTCGTCAGCAGAGCCGCGACCAGCGCGAGCGCGACTGCGACGAGAATATTTCTCAGCCTGTACGTCATGAGCGTCTGTCCTTCTCCTGTCGTTGTTTCGTTCGCTATTCGACGAGCTCGACGCTATGGACGCCGAAATCATCGTCGGGACTTCCCGACTCGGATTGAATGCCTTCCCAGATCACACGCACGAAATGCCCATTGACAGCGCCATTGTTTCCGTGCGCCGAGAAACTGGTGACGACGAAGCCCACCCAACCGATCACTTCGTATTCGAAATTCGCGCCGTTTCCGCGGGTCGAGCGGTAGACCGGGAAGAGAAGCTCGTCGCCGATCCGCACGTCCATCGCCGACTTGACCTGCGACGAGTTGAACTTCGCGCCGGGGTCCGAGTAGTACCAGCCGAGCGGCATGTACCCGTCGTAGCCCTGGAGGATCCAGTCGGCGAGCGTGCCCGGACCGGTGCCTCCCCGCGACCCGTCGAGGTTCAGCAGCCGGAACGCGCCGGGGCCGACCTTCTCCAGGTCGAGGCTGGTCTCGTCCCCACACGGGTCGGGCTTGCAGGCGAGCATCGGGTGCTTGACGTCGACGGCGATCGGCGCCGCGTAGCGCGCCTTCGCGAGTCCGCCCGAGCGGGCGGTCGCGGTGGCGCCGACGTCGACCGAGTCGACGCCGAAGAGCTTGGCGAAGAACCCCGGCGCGTTCCGGGAGACGTGCACGGTGACCGTGTCGCTCGGGACGAGCACGCTCTTGAAGGTGACGGTCGAGCTGCCGGCGCCGTTCTTGCCGACGTAGGACGCGGCGAGCACGCCGGCCTGGCCGGTGCTCTGGCGGCAGCGCCTGGGCGGCCGCGAGCGCCGCTGCGTCGGCAGCGGCCTGCGTGCCGCGCTGCGCGCGGAACCAGGAGCCGGCGTCGAGGACGAGGGCGGTCATCCCGAGCAGGGCGGTGATGAAGACCACGGTGAGCACGGCCGCCTGGCCGCGCTCGGAGCGGACGTCGTTCATTCGACTCTCTCCGTTGTCGAGCTCTTCAGGCTCCCGGACGCGGCGACCCAGCCGAGCAGGTTGATTTCGTAGGGATAGGTGGCCTGGACGGTCACGTCCGAGCCGTGCGTCCAACCGGTCGAGGTGACGGTGACGCCGAGCTTCGCCTGGGTCAGGCTGCCGGCCGACGCGCGGACCTGAGCCTCGGTGACCCCCGCGGGGCTGGCCTCGCGGCGGCTGACGGCGCCCTTCCGTGCCCCGGCGCGGACGGCGTCGGTGAGCGTCACGTAGTTGTTGAAGAGGATCCCGAACTGGATCACACCGAAGAGCAGCAGGCAGAAGACCGGGAGCACGAGCGCGAGCTCCGTGGCGGTCTGTCCCTTCTCGTCGTGTCGAAGTCTGCGGCTGCTCATGGCGGCTTTCTGTGTGGTGGGGTGGTGCGGCGGGCCCCAGGGGCGGGGCCCGCCGCCGACTGCGTCTAGGTCGGAAGGAGGCTGATCACCTTGTTGATGGCCCCCTGGATCCCGCCGGAGAGCGCGGTGAAGACCGCGACGCTCGCGACCGTGATCACAGCCAGGACGACCCCGTACTCGGCCATCGTCTGGCCGTCCTCGCGCTCCGGGAGAGAGTGGAGCGTCGTGCTGAGATCGGGACGATTCATCTGGTGACACCTCCTTCGCTTCTCGTTTGCGACCTACTTGGGGAGCAGGCCGATGACCTTGTTGATTGCGCCGGTGATTCCGCCCGAGAGGGCGGTGAAGACGGCGACGGCACCGATCGTGATCACGGCGAGGACGACGCCGTACTCGGCCATCGTCTGACCGTCCTCACGCTCGCGCAGATCGTCCATCGCGTTCATGGCGGACGACTGCAGGGCGACGAAGTACTTCAGCATGGAGTTCACCTCCCTTCGTGGAGAGAGACGGTTGAGTGAGCCGGGAGACTTCGGCTCCGGATGGTGGTAGGTGGAAAGTGCGGTGCTGTCAGGCAGTGCTTGCGTCACGCGGGAAAGTCCCTTCCCTGTCGAGCTCGGCGTGCCGCGCCGCCTAACTGGTGTGCTGTCTTGCTGTCAACGTTGCAACAGCATTCGGAAGGTGAGAAGCCTCAACAGGGTGAGTTCTTGCGCCGAAATCTCAAGTTCCCCCAAACGGGTGACGGGCGCTAAAGCCGGTGCCGATAGATCTGATTCAGAACCGTTGGCGGCGCGGTCGAGATCAAAGCGCCGGCGAATTCCGGCGCGTCATTCGACTCGAGGAGCTGGGGTTCGTGCCTAAACGGAATCGGAATATCTGGGGAATCGTTTTCGCTCTTCTCGCCGGGGGCCTGCTCGGCTCGCTGCGCACGCGGAGCCGGGGTGGCACCGAGAGTGCCCCTGCAAGCGCACGTCCGCCGATGCTCGAGCCTGCGGGCGATCCGCGGCCACCGCAGCAGCCGCGGCCACGCCCGGCCGCGTTCCGGGTCGCGCTCGCGGCGACGTTCACGGTCATCTTCTTCGCAGGCGCGGCCTTCACGGCAGGAGCAGGCGACAGGCTCGCCGCCGCGCTCGAGGGCGACGACGTCGTTGCCGCCGGCGAGATCGGCGCGGTCGCCGCCGGCGAGGCTCCGGCTGCGGTCGCGGCCGCGCAGGCCGACGTGCCCGCTCCCGCGGCAGCGGATCAGGCTCCGGTCACGTCCGCCCAGGACGTGGCGATCGCGCAACCGAACGACCTCGTCCCCGGCACCGTGCCTGGCACCGTGTCTGGCACCGTGCCAGAGACGGTGCCAGAGACGGTCGCAGAGACGGTGCAGGCACGGGCACGGAGACGGAGGCAGACGCGGTGGCAGGCTCGGCGAGAGCCGTTCGGCCCGCGACCGCGAGCCCGACGACTGCTCAGGCGGCAGTGAAGCCTGCGCGGAAGCCGCTCGTGCGCGCCGCGAAGGCCGCCCCGACGCGCAACTGGGTCGCGAAGCGGGCGACGCTCGCACCAGCGCAGCCCGCCGAGATCGAGCACGCCGGCGCCGCCACCGTCTGGCTGAACCGCGCGCTCCCGGATCCGACCCCGCCGTCGGCACGGCTGACGCGCGACTTCGCCCGCTCGCTCGCACTCGCGTCGAAGCAGCAGGGGGCCGACTGGGCGTCGGTGCTCGGCATCCTCCGCGCCCAGGGCGCGCGTGGCTCCGAGCCCGCCGGCAGCGAGGCCCTCGACCGGCTCGCAGCGGGCCTCCACGGCGACTCCTGGCGTGGGGCGCTCGCGCTCTCCGGCCGGACCGCCTTCGCCGACCGCACCGAGGCGCTCGCAGACCTCTATCGCGCCGAGGGGCTCGAGACGCTCGTGACGGGGCTCGAGGCAGCGAAGGAGCGGCTCACCCAGCGCCTCCTCGCGGACGCCCGCGTCACGATCTATGGGGGCGGCCGGGCCGATCTCGAAGCCGGGCGCATCGACGTCAGGATCGTCGTCCTGCTCGAGTACCTCGCCGAACGGCATGGCTCGGTCACCGTCTCGAGCCTCTTCAGCGGCCACCGGCAGTACGCGCGCCCCGGCGTCGTCTCGGCCCACGTCTACGGCCACGCCGTCGACATCGCCGCCGTCGGCGGCCGCTCGATCGCCGGGAACCAGGCGCCGGGAGGCCTCACCGAGGAGGCGGTGCGCTCGATCCTCCTCCTCCCCGCCGAGCTCCAGCCGCAACAGGTGATCTCGCTGCTCGGCCTGGGTGGCCCCTCGTTCCCGCTCGCGGATCACGCGGATCACATCCACGTTGGCTACTGAGGTCGTCACCCTGGCCCGGCCGGACGGGCGCGTCGTCGTCGAGCGGTGTCTCGTCGCGGCGCGCCCGCTCCGGCGGATGCGCGGCCTGCTGGGCCGGAGCGAGCTGCCGCAGGGCGAGGGGATCCTCCTTCGCCCCGCGGCCTCGATCCACACGGCCTTCATGCGCTTCCCGATCGACGTCGTCTTCCTCGACGAGCACCTGACCGTGCTCGCGATCGCGCCGGGCGTGCGCCCCTGGCGCGCCGCCGCCGCCCGCAAGGCGCGGGTCGCGCTCGAGCTCCCCGCCGGCGAGTCCCGGCGCCGGGAGCTCGAGGTCGGCGACCGGCTGGTGGCTGCGTGATCGCGCCGCTCGTCGTCTGGCTCGCGCTCGCGCAGTGCACGATCGTGGGCACCCCGGGCGACGACGTGATCTACGGCACGGCGAGGAACGACGTGATCTGCGGCCTCGGTGGCAACGATTCACTGGACGGAGGGCTCGGCAACGACGTCCTCTGGGGCGGCCCCGGCGCAGACCGCCTCGACGGCGGCGCGGGCCGGGACATCGTCCACGGCGGGCCCGGGAACGACACGATCTGGGCCTGGGACGGGACGCGCGACTCGATCGACGGCGGCGCAGGCACGGATCGCGCCTGGGTCGACAACCTCGACCGAACGTGGTCGATCGAGCGCTTCGGCTGAGCTAACGGACGCTCGAGCCGAGCGAGGCCTGCGTCAGGCGCACGAACCACACGGCCGAGAGACAGAGGTAGACGAGCGCCGGCAGGACGAGCGCGAACACGGTCGCCATCGCGACGACCGGTGAGCCGACCGAGCCGGGGATCAGGTAGAGGACGGCGAGCGCCGCGATCGTGTGACCGACGATCCGCTGCATCGTCAGGCCCTCGCGCGGAAAGCGGACGTCCAGCCAGAGCGCGAGCAGGGCCGCACCGAGGACGAGCGCGATTGCAAAGGCACCGTTCGACATCTCTACTCCTCTAACGCCTGAGAGGGGAAGGAGGATGCGGGGCCACCGCAGGAGCCCCGTCACCGTCCGATGAAAGAGAGCTCGGGGCCACCGCAGGAGCCCCGTCGTTCTCTGTAAGCCGCTGGCCACACCCTGCACGACGGGGCGCCACTTGACCTATCACCCAACCGGTGGTTCACCACCTTTGTTGACAGTGAAGGAGCCCCAGTGAATAGGCTGGGCGCGATGCTGCGCTTCCTGGACGAGCTCTGGCGAAAGATCGTCCTCGCGCTGACCGCGAAGCGCGACTAGCGCCGCTACGGGATGGGCCCGCCTGGATTCGAACCAGGGCGCGACGGATTATGAGTCCGCTGCTCTGACCGCTGAGCTACGGGCCCGCGCGGTGAGCCTACAACTGCGTCCGGCGGCCCCGAACACGTTCCTCACACGCCACTCGTGACGTTGCTGTCACAATGTCCGCGCCGATGGTGCATCAGTGACGATCTTCGAGAGAGCGCCCGGGGAGGTGAAGGCCTACCACCGCGAGACGCAGCTCCGCACCGCGGGTGGCCTGACGGTCACCGACATCACCGACGAGGTGCGGCACGCGGTCGAGGAGAGCGGCGTCAAGGACGGGATCTGCTGCATCTACTCGCCGCACACGACGTGCTCGGTCCGGGTGAACGAGTTCGAGACCGGCTTCCTCGAGGACTTCGCCGTCCTCCTGAAGCGGCTCGTCCCGCGCGACCACTACTACGCGCACGACGACTGGGACCGCCGCACCGAGAACATCTGCCCCGAGGACATGGACGTCGGCAACGGCCACTCGCATTGCATGTCGATGCTGCTGGGGCCGGCCGGCGAGTCGATCCCGGTGCGCGCCGGCGAGTTGATGCTCGGTCAGTGGCAGCGGATCCTGTTCATGGAGCTGGACCGCGAGCGCGACCGGCGCTGGCTCGTCCAGGTCGTCGGCGCGTCCGGCTAACCGGCTGCGAGGCGTCCGCGGCTCAGCCGCTGTCCCGCGCACCAGTCCTCGAAGGCCGCCCACGCGGTGAGGTACTCGCTGAGCTGGCGGAGGCCGCTCGCGACCTCGATCCGGAACGGGACGAGACAGGCGGGGCAGAAGCCGTCGAGTGCGGGCGCATCTGGCTGATCACACATGAGGCACATGCCTCTTGAACGGATCAGGAGCCGAAATGGTTACTCCGGCGTCACGTACGAGGCGGTCAGCCCCCCGTCGACGAGGAACGTCGAGGCGTTGACGTAGGAGCTCTCGTCGCTCGCGAGGAAGAGGGCGGCGTTGACGATCTCCCGCGGCTTGGCGAGCCGCCCCATCGGCCAGTGGACCCGCCGCCGCTCGAGCGCTGCCGGGTCGCTTCCGAAGATGTTGAGCAGGAGTGGCGTCTCGACAGGCCCGGGGCAGAGCGCGTTCACCCGCACGCCTTCCCGGGCGAACTGGACGCCGAGCTCGCGCGTGAGCGAGAGGACGGCGCCCTTCGAGGCCGTGTAGGAGATCTGCGAGGTCGCGGCGCCGAGGATCGCGACGAAGGAGGCGACGTTGATCACGGAGCCGCCGCCCCGCTCCAGGAGGTACGGGAGCCCGTGCTTGCAGCAGAGAAAGACGCCCCGGGTGTTCACCGCCTGCACCCGGTCCCACGCCTCGACCGAGGTGTCGAGGACGGAGGCGTCGTCGTCGGGCGAGATCCCCGCGTTGTTGTAGAGGACGTCGATCCCGCCGAAGCGCTCGGCGGTGGCGGCGAGCATCCGCTCGACGTCGGCCTCCTCGGCCACGTTCGCGGCGACCGCGAAGGCCTCGCCGGCGCAGAGGCCGACGGTCTCCTCCGCTGCGGCCGCGTCCAGGTCGGCGACGCAGACCTTCGCCCCTTCGCCGGTGAAGACGATCGCCGCCTCGCGGCCCATCCCGCCGCCGGCGCCGGTGATCACGCAGACCTTGCCCTCCAGCCTTCCTGCCACGGTCACTCCTCCGTCGAGATGTAGACGTTCTTCACGTCCGAGTACCCCTCGAGCGCGTGCATCCCGAGCTCGCGGCCGAAGCCGGACTGCTTCATCCCGCCGAACGGGGTCGAGACGCGCACCGAGCTGTTCGAGTTGACCGAGAGGACTCCCGACTCGAGCGCGCGGGCGACCCGCAGGGCACGGGCGCCGTCGCGCGTCCAGATCGAGCCGGAGAGCCCGTAGGGCGTGTCGTTCGCGAGCCGGACGGCCTCAGCCTCGTCCGCGAACGGGATCACCGCCGCGACAGGGCCGAAGACCTCCTCGCGCGCCACCCGGTCGTCGTTCGACGCCTCGACGAGCGTGCACGGGTACCAGTAGCCCTTCCCCTCCGGCACGTCGCCCCGGAAGAGCGGCTCTCCCTCGACGAAGGACGAGACCGTCTCCCGGTGCTGAGCCGAGATCAGCGGCCCCATCTCGGTCGCGTCCTCCTCCGGGTCGCCGACGCGGACGCCGCGGGTCGCCTCCACGAGGAGGTCGAGGAAGCGGTCGTAGACGCTCCGCTCGACGAGGATCCGGGAGCGGGCGCAGCAGTCCTGACCGGCGTTGTCGAAGACGGCGTACGGCGCCGACGCCGCGGCCTGCTCGAGGTCGGCATCGGCGAAGACGACGTTCGCCGACTTTCCGCCGAGCTCCAGGGTGACGCGCTTGATCGTGGCGGCTGCGCCTCGCATCACCTCGACCCCGACCTCGGTCGACCCGGTGAAGCCGATCTTCGCCACGTCGGGGTGCTCGACGAGCCGCGCACCGACGACCGAGCCCTTGCCGACGACGACGTTGAGCACGCCCTCGGGGATCCCCGCCTCGAGCGCCAGCTCGGCGAGCCGGAGCGCGGAGAGCGGCGTCAGCTCGGCCGGCTTCAGGACGACCGTGTTCCCGCAGGCGAGCGCGGGCCCGAGCTTCCAGCTCGCGATGTTGAGTGGGAAGTTCCAGGGGACGATCAGGCCCACGACGCCGAGCGGCTCGCGGAAGGTGAGGTCGACCCCGCCGCCGACGGGGATCGTCTCGCCGTAGTGCTTGTCGACCGCGCCGGCGTAGAAGTGGAAGACGTCGGCGACCATCCCGATCTCGCCGCGGGCGCCGCTGATCGGCTTGCCCGCGTTCCTCGACTCGATCCGCGCCAGCTCCTCTCCGTGCTCCTCGACGAGGGTCGCGAGCCGGCGCAGGAGCCGGGCGCGGTCGGCGGGCGCGACCGCCCGCCAGGCCGGGTACGCGGCCCGCGCGCGGGCGACGACCGCGTCCGTTTCAGGCACGCCTGCCTGCTCGAGCTCCGCCAGCGTCTCCTCGGTCGCGGGGTTGCGCACGGTCAGCACCCGCGTATCTGAACACACCCTCAAGGCGGGCGCGCCAGCCGCCGATGAGTGAACCGTGGGAGCCGCCGTTGATCAGAGGGCAGTCGTCGAGCTCGTCGAGCACTACGAGGCGAAGTCGACGGCCGTCTGGCGTGCCGGCATCGGCGTCGGCGGCGTCCTCGGCGCCCTCTTCGGCGCCGTCCCGCTGACCCCGCTCGACTTCGCGCTCCCGATCCCCTCCAGCTTCGGGCTCGCCTCCCTCCTCCTCGGCACCGTCGTCGGGCTGCTCGCCGGCTTCGTGATCGGCGACTCCCGCTCGCGGATGTACAAGCGGATGGCGGAGCAGGCGCGGCTCCAGCTCGACCTCGAGAGCCGGCTCGCGCAGAGCGACGCGCGGATGGCCCAGCTCGTCACGGCCCTGACCCAGCGCGCCCAGGCAGCGCGGGCCGCGGCACCCCAGGTCCAGGCGCCCGCCGCCGCACCCGCCCCGGCACCCGCACCCGCGCCCGTAGCGACACCGGCTCCCGTGCAGGCGGCGCCTCCGGTGCACGTGCCCGCGCCCACGCCGGCACCGCCCCTCGTCCGCACGGTCGAGGCTCCGCTGCCCCAGTCGCCGCCCTTGCTGCGGCCGGCCGGCGCGCCCGCGCAGTCGCCGCCGCCGCTGCCGCCCGTGCTCACCTCGGTGCCCGCCCCACCACCGGAGGCACCCGCCGATGCTCCCGCCGCGCCGCCTCCTTCGCCGCCGGCGCTCCCCCAGCCGGAGCAGCAGGTCGCCGCCTCGGGAGGACAGCCCTTCCCCGCGCCGCCGCTCTCGCCCCCCGTCTCGTACTGAGACGCCCGTATCCTTCCGCCGATGAGACGGCGTCTCGCGATGCTTGCCGGAGCTGCGCTCGCCGGCGGTTGCGGCGGCGGGAGCGGGATTCCCGACTACTACGCCGGGCTCGAGCAGTACGAGGCTGCCGCGGCGGCACGGACGGTGATCTCCGAGCAGACGGCCCTGAAGTCGAGCCCCGTGTATCGCCGCGCACTGACCTTTCGCTCGATGGAGCCCTCGTCGCGGGCCGGGTTCGATGCCTGGCTGATCCACTACGAGACTCCCGACGGCGTCGCCAGCACGACCTGCGTCTGGATCTGGTCCGGCCCGAAGGCCGCCTTCCAGCGAAACTACGTCTTCGATGTGGATGACTGCCCGGACGACGACGCTGTGTAGCGTCCTCGCAGCCGGCCTCCTCGGCGGCTGCGGGACGGCTGCATCCGACACCTATGCGGGCATGAGCCGCGACGAGGCGCTCGAGCGGACACTCCAGGCCGTCCACGGTTCCCTCCCGAGGGGCCACGGCGTCCAGTTGATCAGCCTCGAGCGCGGCCGAGACGTGAACGACGCCGAGATCTGGCTCGCCGAGACGCGCGACACGAAGACTGGGGCGCGCTACTGCCTCAGGCTTCGGGGCGACCTGTTCGCCAGTACCGTCGTCGACGTCTGCGAGGACGACGGTCAGGAGCGCGGGCCCGCCCCGGCGCCGACCGAGACCTCGTCAACCTGAGCGGGCTGCGCGGTAGGCTCTCGCGGCCTCGACGAGCCCCTCGAAGAGCGCGCGGTCCTCCGCCTCCTCGGGATGCCAGAGCACGCCGAGCGCGAACGGCTTCGCCGGATCCTCGAGCGCCTCCGGCGTGCCGTCGTCGGCCCGGGCGGAGGTGACGAGCCCCTCCCCCACCCGCCCGAGGCCCTGATGGTGGTGCGACTTCACCGGAGCGCGGTCGCCCACGAGCGCCGCGAGCCTCGTGCCCTCCACGACCTCGACGTCGTGGTCGGCGAAGACGCCGGGCGTGTGTCGGTGCCGCTCGTGCCCGACGACGTCCGGGAGGTGCTGGACGAGGTCGCCCCCGCGGGCGACGTTCAGGAGCTGCGAGCCCCGGCAGACGGCGAGCACGGGCACGTCGCGCTCGAGCGCCGCCTGCAGCAGCGCCAGCTCGCCCCGGTCGCGCTCGGGCCGGATCCCGTTCGTCTCGGCATGCGGGGCCTGGCCGTAGAGCGCGGGATCGAGGTCGGAGCCGCCCGAGAAGAGGATCCCGTCGAGGACCGCGAGCGTCTCCTCCAGGCCGTCCTCGCTCGGGGGCACGAGCAGCGGCCTACCGCCCGCGGCGTCGATCGCGCGGACGTAGGCGAGGGGGATCAGCGCTGCAGGCAGGTCCCAGGCTCCCCAGCGCACGCTCGGCTCGGCGTACGCGGTGATCCCGATCACCGGCCTGCCGACGCGAGAGCTAGCCACGCTCGAAGAACCGCTCCCGCTCGTAGCAGGTGACGACCGAGTCGAAGAGACGCTGCTCCGTCCGGCCGTAGTTGAGGTAGTGGTCGACGACCTCGTCGCCGAACGCGCCGCGCGCCATCGTCCCCGTCTCGAGGGCCTCGATCGCCTCGCGCAGCGAGTGCGGGAAGCGCTCGGCGTCCGACTCGTAGGCGTTCCCCTCGAGCGCCGGCGGCAGCTCCAGCCCCTGTTCGATCCCGTGCAGCCCTGCGGCGATCACCGCCGCGAAGGCGAGGTAGGGATTCGCGTCGGCGCCCGGGATCCGCGTCTCCGTCCGCAGCGCCGAGCCGTGACCGACGATCCGGAAGCCGCAGGTGCGGTTGTCGCGGCCCCAGGCGAGCGTCGTCGGCGCCCAGCTCCCCGCCGCGTAGCGCTTGTACGAGTTCACGTTCGGCGCCAGGAAGAGCGCCAGCTCCTTGAGGCAGGCGATCTGCCCGGCGAGCCAGCCCTCGAACTCCTTCGTCTCCCCGGCGAACGCGCTGTCCTGGCCGCGCCAGAGCGAGGAGTGGATGTGGCAGGAGTTCCCGATCCAGGTGTGATCCGGCTTCGCCATGAAGGTCAGCGAGCGGCCGTTCAGGTGCGCGATCTCCTTGGCGCCGTTCTTGTAGACGGTGTGGTTGTCGGCCATCGTCAGCGCGTCCGCGTAGCGGAAGTTGATCTCGTGCTGGCCGGGCCACGCCTCGCCCTTCGAGGTCTCGACCTTGATCCCGGCGGCGTGCATCCCGTTCCGGATCTGGCGGATGAACGGCTCGTCGAAGGTCGACGCGAGGATGTGGTAGTCGAGGATGTACGGGACGGACGGCGTCAGCTCGCGGTAGTGCTTCTGATGCGCCTCCTCGTAGCTCTCCCCGAGGAGGTAGAACTCGAGCTCGGAGCCGATCATGGGCGTCAGGCCGA
This sequence comes from uncultured Gaiellaceae bacterium, assembly GCA_963846665.1. Lineage (GTDB taxonomy): Bacteria > Actinomycetota > Thermoleophilia > Gaiellales > Gaiellaceae > Gaiellasilicea. The sequence continues at coordinate 410,719 of CAWJWW010000002.1, read as the reverse complement.
GCGCGTCTGCCCGCTCGAGCTGCCCGCGCAGGATCTGGCGCGGCGAGGGAGCGACCGGTGAGCCGTCGTGCCAGACGACGTCGCAGAGGACGAGCGCCGTCGCCTCCAGCCAGGGGATCCGCCGGAGCGTTGCGAGGTCGGGCGCGAGGCCGAAGTCGCCGTAACCGCGCTCCCAGCTCGCGAGCGCGTACCCGGGGACGGGATCCATCTCCATCTCGAGCGCGAGCAGGTAGTTGCAGCCCTCGACCGCGTGCCCGGCATCGGTCTCCTCGAGGAAGAACTCCCCGTGGAGGCGCTTGCCGAGCAGCCGTCCCTGCATGTCCGTGAACGCGACGACGACCGTGTCGATCGCGCCGCTCTCGACCTCGCTTCGCAGCTCGTCCCGGCTCAGCATCGCTCTCCCTCGAGCCGGGGAGCCGGCACCGCGCCGGCTCCCCCGTCGCTCGAACGCGTCGATTCTACGATGCCGGTGGGGGCACGTCGTCGTGCTGCGCCTCGAGCCCGCCGCCCACGCGATCGTGGCTCATCGCGAACTCCTCCTCGGGCGAGAGCACGAGCCGGTGCCGGCCCACGACCGCGAAGTAGGCGATCGCGACGACGTAGAAGAGCGCCACCCCGTAGACGCCCGGCCGGTAGTCGTCGTTCCAGAACAGCGCCACGAGCGCGACGAGCGCGATCGCCCCGGCGACGACCGCCCCGAGCTACGCCCACCGGGCTCCGGTACGGCCGCTCGATGTCCGGCAGGTTCCGGCGCAGCAGCACGAACGACACCGTCTGCATGAAGTACGAGATCACCGCACCGAAGACGGCCATGCTGAGCAGGGCGGCGCCGACGGTGCCCGTCCCCCACTTGTAGAGGACGTAGGCCGCGATCCAGCCGATCACCGCACCGAGCACGAGCGCGACGTGCGGCGTGTTCCGCGTCCCGTGCGTGACCGAGAGAGGGTGCGGGTAGTAGCCGGCCCGCGAGAGCGAGAAGATGTTCCGGCCGTAGGCGAAGATGATCGTGTGGAAGCTGGCGACGAGGCCGGCGACCGCGGCGAGGCCGAGCAGCGACGCCGACGTCCCGGAGCCGAAGATCGTCTTCAGCCCGTCCAGCAGCGGCTCGCTCGACGTGCTCAGCTCCTTCGAGCCGGGCGAGATCCCCGCGTTCAGGAAGAGGACGAGCAACGCGGTGACGACGAGCGTGATCAGGCCGTAGATCGTCCCGCGGGGGATGTCCCGCTTCGGATCGGACGACTCCTCGGCCGCGAGCGGCAGCTCCTCGATCGCCAGGTAGAACCAGATCGCGAACGGGAGCGCGTAGAAGATCCCCGGCACCCCCTCGGTGAACCAGCCTCCCTGCGTGTCGATCGCGAACTTCGTGAAGTCGAGCTCGGTGAGCGCCCCCGCGAAGAAGACCACGAGGATCGCGAGCGAGATGAAGCAGATCGCGACCGTGAAGCGGAAGCTCGCCTCGACGCCGATGTAGTTGAGGCCGACGAAGATCGCGTAGAAGATCACCCACCAGAGCGGCTGGGAGAGCGTGAACCCGAAGAGGTCGTCGCTGATCGTGTTCATGTAGCTGCCGATCCCGACGACGATCACCGCGGGAGTGATCACGTACTCGATCGTCTCCGCGACCCCGGTGGTGAAGCCGCCCCACGGCCCCATCGCCGAGCGGGCGAACGAGTAGGCGCCTCCGGTGTGTGGGAGCGCCGGCGACATCTCCGAGATCGAGAACGCGAGCCCGAAGTACATGACGGTGACGATCACCGTCGCCACGAGCAGCCCGCCGAAGCCATAGGCGAGCCCGAAGTTCCAGCCGAAGAAGTCACCGGAGATGACCGCCGCCACCCCGAGCGCCCAGAGCGACCAGACACCCGCATGCCGCCGCAGCTTGCGCTGGTCGAAATAGTCCGCATCGGCTTCGCGGTACGTCACGCCACCGACCTTGCGAGGCTCTGCCACAGCTCTACCTCCACGCGTGGAATGTCACAAGTCGCGCGATCCTCTCACCCCCTCCGGACGATGGTCAAGCAGATGCGCTAGCCGACCCAGGCGCCGCCGTTCTGATCGATCGCCTGGCCCGTCACGCCCCGCGCGTCGGGCGAGAGCAGCCAAGCCACGGTTCCGGCGATGTCAGCCGGCTCGCCCATCCGCCCGAGCGGCACCTCCCGCATCGCCTCGCGGAACGCCTCCTCGCGCGTGGCCCCGATCGCCCCGGCGAAGCCGTCGATCCCCTCCCACGCCATCTCCGTGTTGACCCACCCGGGGCAGATCGCGTTCACCTGGATCTCGTCCGACGCCAGCTCGGCCGCGAACGAGCGCACCAGCCCGAGCAGGCCCGCCTTCGAGGCGGAGTAGCCGGTGTAGCCCCCGACCGCGATCCGGGCGAGGATCGACGCGATCACGACGACGTGGCGCGCCTCCGGCCCGGGCGCGAGGTGCCGGAGCGCCGCGCGGACGCAGTAGTACGTCCCGTTCAGGTTCGTCGCGACGAGCTGGTCGAAGCGGTCGTCCTCGCCGTCCTCGTTCGGCCCGCCGACGCCGCTGTTCGCGACGAGCGCGTGGATCGGGCCGCGCTCCGCGGCAGCCGACTCGAAGACCGCGTCGACGGCGGCCCGGTCGCTGATGTCGCAGCGGGCGGCGCCGCCCCCGAGATCGGCCGCGACGGCTTCGACCCGCTCGAGGTCGCGCGCCAGGAGCGTCAGCACCGCCCCCTCGGCTGCGAGCCGCTCGGCGATCGCCTTCCCGATCCCGACTCCGCCGCCGGTGACGACGACGTGCTTGCCCGTGAACCGCTCCATCCGTCCCTCGCTCTCTCGCTCTTTGCGCGAACTTTCGTGCCGGCGCCCTCTTGTACCCGGCGCGGGCGCAGTCTAGATTCCCGGGTCGGCCGCACCGCCGCCGCCCTCGCCGGGCCGGCAGGAGCCCCGCAGAACCTCCTAGAGCATGCCGCACAACTGGCAAAGCCGTGCGCGTAGAAAGAAAAACTCGCAAATTGCGGAAAGCGATCTTCGTGCTCCCTTGACCCGGTGGGCTCGACCCTCTACCTTCCCTCTTGCAGCGAGCACGGAGCGGGATTAGGTCGAGGCTCCACCGAAGGACGTGTACGCGCAAGCGGAAGCGTCAGTCGGAGGAGCGGACGAAACCGCCACCGGCTCGCTGAATTCTTTGGCAAGCGAAAAGGGCTCCCTCGCGGGAGCCCTTTTCGCGCCTAAGACCCCTGAAGGGTCGGCCCGCCTCCCAACACCTCTGGGACGGATCGCGCTGTTCACGGCGTTTGCCGGAGGTCGCCTGAGACGACGATCTCGCGCCCTGGACGCTGGCGAGTCGTCAAAGAAAAAAGGCGGTGTTTGCGGGAAGCGGGGTTCGCGGGGGGTTGCCTTCCTGGGCCGGCGCGCTAGGTTTCCTCTTGCAGCGAGCACGGAGCGGGAGTAGATCGAGGCTCCACCGGAAGGCGAGTACGCGGAAGCGGAGACGTCAGTCGGAGGAGCGGACGAAACCGCCACCGGCTCGCTGAATTTCTTTTTAGAGCACAGAGCGAACTTCGCAATTGGCGTGCGCGAAACGAAAAAACACGCAATTTGCGACATGTGGCCTTCGCAGCCCCTTGACCCCCACGGTCGCCTGCCCTATCTTCCCTCTTGCAGCGAGCACGGGACGCGATTAGGTCGAGTCCGCGCCGGGAGACCGTAGGAAGAAGCCGCAAGGCAGATGCCGAAAGTTCGTCGGTGCGGAGGACGAAAGCGCACCCGGCTCGCTGAATTTATTTGGCAAGAAGAAAGGAGCTCCCTCGCGGGGCTCCTTTTCTTCGCCTAAGACCCCTAAAGGGTCGGCCCGCCTCCCAACTTCATCCGCAAGAAGGAACACCTCCCTCACGGGAGCCGTTCCTTCGCCACAACCGCTGAAGGGTCGGCTCCGCCTCCCACGACCAGCGTGACGTGGTCTTGACCAGGGCTGCGTGAGCCGTCGCCGGTAACGTCGCGGGTCGTGCGCAGGCTCGTGGTCTTCGTCTCGGTGGTCGTGTTCGTGGACGCGATGCTGTTCGGCGCGCTCGCGCCGCTCGTGCCGGGGTACGCGGACGAGTTCGGGCTCTCGAAGAGCGGAGCCGGGCTGCTCGCCGGCGCATTCGGGGCCGGCGCTCTCCTCGGCGGGGTCCCCGGCGGGCTCGCCGCCGCCCGCTGGGGCGCCAGACGCTCGGTGGTCGCCGGGCTCGTGCTGCTCGCCGCCGCCTGCTTCGCCTTCGCCCTCGGCGGCAACGTCTGGACGCTCGGGGTCGCCCGCTTCGTCCAGGGCGCCTCGAGCACCGTCACCTGGGCGGGAGCCCTCACCTGGCTGACCGTCGCCACGCCCCGGAACCGCCGCGGCGAGTTGCTCGGGACTGCCTTCGGCGCCGCCGTCTTCGGGGCGATCGTCGGGCCCGTCTTCGGAGCCGGCGCCGAGCTCGTCGGGATCCGTGTCACCTTCGCCGCCGTCGGCACCGTGGCGCTCGGCCTCTGCGCCTGGGCCGCGACCCGCCCGGCGCCTGCCCACGAGCAGCCCCGGCCGGCCAGGATCCGCGACGCCCTCCGCGACCGCCGGTTCCTGGGTGGCCTCTGGCTGAACACCCTCCCCGCGCTCCTCTTCGGCGTGATGGTCGTGCTCGTTCCCCTCTCGCTGGACGAGGTCGGCTGGAGCGCGCTCGCGATCGGCCTCGTCTTCCTGGCATCGGGGCTCGTCGAGACGATCGTCAACCCGCTGCTCGGCCGCTTCTCCGACCGCAGAGGCCGCCTCCTCCCCATCCGCGCCGCGCTCCTCGCCTCCGTCCTCGTCGCCGTCGCGTTCGCCTTCGCGAGCCGCCCCGCCGTGCTCGTCGTCCTCGTCGCGCTCGCGGCCGTCTCCTTCGGCGGCTTCTACACGCCCGGGATGGCGCTCGTCTCGCACCGAGCCGAGTCGGTCGGGCTCTCCCAGGCGCTCGGCTTCGGCGTCATGAACAGCGCCTGGGCACTCGGGAACATGACCGGCCCCGCCGCCGGAGGCCGGCTCGCCGACGCTCGGCGGAGACGCGCTCCCCTACCTGCTCGCCGCGGCGCTCTGCCTGCTCACGCTCGGCGTCAGCTACGCGCGGGAAACCGTTCCAGGATCCAGCTGAGGCCGAGCCGCCGCCGCGAGTACGGGCGGCCGTTCACGAGCACGTAGTCGCCCGTCCGCGGATCCATCGGCAGCCGGGCCTCGATCGGGTAGAAGCGGTTGTGCCGGTCGATCAGCTCGTTCACCTCGGTGAAGCGCCAGCGCTCGGCCACAGCGCGCCAGCTCCCGTCCTCCGTCTCCGCATACGCCTCGGCCAGCCGCTCCTCGTGCTCGGCCGTCAGGGTCTCGATCTCGCGGAGCCGGGCCATGAACGGGAGCGGGCCGCCCAGCGAAGTGAAGTAGGAGCCCGCGTCGGGACGGAAGTTGCGATACCGCCTACGGAGTGGCTTCCCCGTCAGCGGGTGCTCCGTCAGATCCTCACGCAGCCCCTCCAGCTCGCGTCGCTGCCGCGGCGTCTCGGGCTTCACGACCCCCTGCCGGAGGATCCGCTCGCGCTCGCGCCGGTCCATCAGGCCGGCGCCGTCGCTTCCAGCCCTTCGCTGACCGGCCGGTTGCGGACGCCGCGGCAGGCGAGCGCGCCCGATGACGCCTGCCACGATCGCGAACGCGGCGAACATCCCCCACATCACGGAGTCGCCGTACGCGTCGCGGATGGGCAGGCCGAAGAGCGGCGCCAGCGCGAACCCGGCCGCACCCGTGGCGTTGAACGCGCCCATGTACGCGCCCCGGATGTCCTCGGGTGCGAGCGCCGCGGCGATCGACTGCGAGGTCGGCACCCAGAGCATCTCGCCCACCACGAAGACCACGATCGTGAGCGCGATCACAGGCAGCGCCGAGCTCACCGAGAGCAGCGTGAACGGAAGCCCCATCAGCAGCATCGCCACGATCAGCTTCTTGGCTGGCGGCACGCGGCGCACCCGGTGGGTCAGGCGCAGCTGGAAGAGCGTCACGAGCGCCGGGTTGATCACGAGCAGGAACCCCCACGTCGACGCCGAGATGCCGTGGGTGGTCGTGAGCGAGATCGGCAGCGCCACCTCGTAGGCCACGTAGACGAGGTAGGCGAGCATGCTCGAGAGCAGGAAGAGAAGGAACAGCCGGTCGGCGGCGATCACCCGGAACGACCCGCGCGACGGTGGCTCCTCGGGCGCGTAGAGCCCCCGCTTCGGCAGGAACCTGAAGGCGATCGCGGCGGCGATCGCGGCGAGGAACGAGACCCCGACGAAGAGGCCGTGCCAGTCGCCGATCAGCAGCATCAGGCCGCCGAGCGGCGGGCCCATCGTCACCCCGAGGTTCGACGCCACGCGCGCCGCCGCGTACGCCGCTTCGTGCTTCTCCGGCGGGACGAGGTCGGCGATCATCGCCTGGTCGGCCGCACCGCCGATCGAGCCGAAGACCGCCATCCCCGTCATCAGGCCGAGCCCGAGCAGGAGCTTGTCTCCGGCGAAGAGGAAGAGCGGGATGTAGACGACCTCCCCGCCCCAGCCGACGAGCATCAGCCGCCGGCGGCCGAAGTGGTCGGAGAGATGCCCGCCGAGGTACCCGGAGACCGCTGCGAGCACGGCCCCGATCGCGAACGTGATCCCGAGCTGCGCGCCGCTGGCCCCCAGCTCCTTCGTGGCCCAGATCCCCATGAAGACGAAGAGGGACGAGCCGGCGACCGACCCGGCGAGGCGGACGGCGAGGATGGGCCGGAGCGCGCGGTCGATCTCCGCGCCCCAGACGAGGCGAAACAGCCGGGCGAAGAAACGCACCCGTCGAGGGTAGCGACGCCTCTAGCGGCGGCGGAAGAAGCCCCGGCGAGCCTTCGGCGGCTCGGCAGGAGGCGGCTCCTGCCCGGGATCCGAGACAGGCTCGATCAGGGCCCGGACGTTCTCCTGGGAGCGCAGCCGCGCCTGCTCGGCCCGCTCGCGGTCGCCGCGCAGCGCAGCCCGCATCTCCTCGAGCTGACTCTCCTCTCTCACTCGCGGCCCTTTCGACCCCGCGCGGGCCGTTCCTTCCCGAGGAACCGGGGATAGGCGCTCGGGAACGCCCGGGCCGCAGGCAGCGCCGCCCGGGCTGCCTCGCCGGCCGACGCGTAGGCGCCGCTGACGACGACGAGATACCCGGGTGTGAGGGCCCCGTAGCGGTCGCTCCGCAGCGTCGTGACGCCCGTCGAGCCCCGCCCCGCGCGCTCGTGCAGCCGCCGCGGCGGCGGCCGCGCGGCGCCTCCGGGCCGCGCACGGAAGCGAGCACGACGGTGTAGCGCCGGTCGAGCGGCGGTAGCTCGGCCGGAACCGGCGGGACGGGGACGGGCTTCGGCTTCGGCCTCGGCTTCGGTTGCGGGGGCCGGTAGCTCGGGTCGCGCAGGACGAGCAGCGAGCGCGTCGCCTCGTCCGCGTTGCCGCAGGTGTCGGTGGCCCGGACGACGAGGTCGTAGCCGCCGGGCGCGACCTGGCGGATGTCGAGCCCGAGCCGGATAGCGGTAGCTCCCCGGGCTCCCCGTGAAGTAGTGAAACCCGACCACGGAGGCGTTCTGGCGCGTCCCGGGCAGGTAGACGTCACGGAAGGCCGCGTTGCCCGGGAGCCCGTCCACGAAGTCGACCGCGGCGGCTCGCGTGACCGTCCGGCCCACGCGATTCCGCAGCGAGAGGGTGATCCGTGAGGGCGCAACGGGGAGCCCCGTCCACGCGCCTCCTGCCGCCAGCTCCGGGACGTCATAGGCGCGGGCGGAGAGCTCGAGCCGACCCCGGGCGCTCGCCGGGGCCTCGAGCAGGGCGAGCACCGGCGCGGTCGTGTCCCGGTAGGGGGTCAGGTGCTCGAGGGGATTGACGACGGCGCCGCTCGGGGCGAACTCGCCGAGATGGACGTGACCGGAGCGCGCCAGCACGTGCCCGAGCACGGTCTCCCCCGCCCGCACCTCCGCGCCCGCCCGGACGGCCGGGAGCAGGTGCTGGTAGACGAAGCTGCGCCCGCCCGCTGCGCGGACGATCACCCCGTAGCGCCCCGCCGGCTCGACGCGACCCGACACGACCGGATAGACGGGCGTGCCGCCAGGCGCAACGACGTCGACGCCGTCATGGAAGGCGAAGCGACCGGCCGCCTCGCTGCTCGCGGGCTCGCCGAGGTCGAAGTGGGTGCGCGGATCGCCGACGTTCCCGCGCACGGGGTGAGGCCGGCCGAACGGCCGAACCGGCCACGCATACGAGAGCGGACCGGCAGGGGCGCAGGCGGGCGCGGCCGCGGCCCGACGCTCGACGGGCTTCGACTCGAGCGGGAGCAGCCCGAAGCCGAGCAGCGCTTTCTCGAGATCCGTCGGCCACGCGCCCCGGCCCGCGAGGATGCGGCCCCCCGCCCGGGCCGTCCGCACCGACCGGACGAGCCCGGCGCTCCGGAGCCTCCCGGCCCCGGTCGACGTCCACAGCTGGACCGGAACCTGGGAGAACGCGATCGTGGCGCCCGTCGGGATCGTCTCGCCCGCGCCGAACGGCTCCGCCACCGCGACCCCGGCGAGCAGTCGTGGCCGCGCGACCGCGAGCCGCAGCGCCCGCCTTCCCGCCTCGCCCGCCCCGAACGCGTAGATCCGGCCCGGCGCGAGCCGCAGCCAGGGAACGGAGCGCCGGAGCGACGCCGGCAGGTCGCCGAGCCGCTCGATCGCCGCTGCGTCCACACGGGCAGGCCCGCCGCGCAGGCGCAGGAGCGCGAAGCCGCCCCGCTCGGGCAGCCCCCTCCAGCGGCCTGCCGGCGACTCGTCGGCCGGCACGAGCACGAGGGGCAACGGTGGGCTCCAGGCGGGCCCGTAGCCCCGCGGCAGAACGAGAGCGCCGTCGTAGGTCTGGCCCACGGAGTCGGTCAGGCGCACCGGCCGCTCGCCGGCAGCGGCTGCCGGAGCCGCCACGACGGCGAGCACGAGCGCGAGGAGCAGCGAGCGGGCGCTCACGCCGGCTCAGCGTTCGAGAAAGGCACAGCGGCGCCGGTCGCCCGGGAGCGGCGAGGGACCGAGCCGGAGGACGCGGTACGAGGCACCTTCGAGCTCGATTCGCTCCCCCTCGGCAGGCGGTTCGTGCTCGCGCTCGAGCAGGCGGTATCCCTCCGGGGTCGGGTGGAAGAGCACGCAGCCGGACGGCTGGGACGGGAGAGGGGGTTCGGGTAGGGCCGCAGGAGCGTCATTCTCCCCGGCCGGCCCCGGCGCGTCGAGCGGAAGCGGATCGAAGGGGAGCTCGCCGAGCAGCCCGGCCACGCGCGCGACGAGCTCCTCGAGCCGGTCGAGCGCACTGAGATCGAGCGGGGGCGGCCGACGACGCCGCCGGAAGATCCGGCGAAACCACATGCCGCGCCCTTTCGCGCCTGCCGATGCTCTCCCTGCCGCCGGGTCAGGGGCGGTCGGAGTGCGCAGGCAGCGCGAGCCGGGCGTCGGCGCCCCCGCCGGGCCGGTTCGTGAGAGCCGCGGAGCCGCCGTGGGCGCGCGCGATCGCGGCGACGATCGCGAAGCCGAGACCGACGCCGCCGGCGCTCCGGGCCTCGTCTCCCCGCGCGAAGCGCTCGCCGAGCCGCTCGAGGACGGCCGCGGGGACGCCGTCGCCCTCGTCGAGGACGTGGACGACGACCTCGCCGCCTTCGCGGCCGGCGAAGGCCCCGACCTGACCCCGGCCGTGCCGGAACGCGTTGTCGAGGAGGTTGCCGACCGCCTGCTCGAGCCGGAGCCGGTCGCCGGGAACGGTGAGCCCCGGAGGCGCAGCGATCTCGACGTCCTCCCCACGCCTGCCGAAGCGCGCAGCGACGCGTGCGAGCAGCTCCCGCACGTCCAGCTCCTCCACGCGGAGCGGCAGGCGTCCGTGGTCCGCGCGGGCGAGCACGAGCAGATCCTCTGCGAGGCGGGAGAGCCGATCGGTCTCCTCCGCTGCCGAACGGAGGGCCGCCTCCAGATCCTCCGGCGACCGCGGCCGGCGCAGGGCGAGCTCGAGCTCGGCCTTGAGGAGCCCCAGCGGCGTCCGCAGCTCGTGGCTCGCGTCGGCGACGAAGCGGCGCTCGCGCTCGAGCGCCTCCTCGAGGCGCGCCAGCATCGCGTTCAGGGTCTCGCCGAGCAGGCCGATCTCGTCGCGCGAAGGCGGAACGGGCAGCCGCTGGCCCGAAGCGCCCTCGCCGATCTCCTCCGCCCGCCGCCGCATCGACTCGACCGGTCGGAGGGCGCTGCCCGTCAGCACGTAGCCGAGGAGGCTCGCGAGCAGGAGCGCGACCGGAATCCCGAGCACGAGTTGCGTCCGCAAGGACGAGAGCGCCTCGTCCCTCGGCTCCCGCGAAGAGCCGACGACGATGACGAGCCGCTCCCCTCGGGCGGTGACGGGCGCCGCGAGCAGGCGCACGCGCTCGTCCGAGCCCGGGACGAGCCGTCCGTCCAGGAAGAGGGGCGCCCGTCTCGCGCGGGCGAGCTCCGGGCGGGAGAGCACCGCTCTCCGCTGGAGCTGCGGGCTCGAGTCGACGATCCGGCCATCCGCCCGGACGACCTGGGCAAAGCTCTCGTCCGCCTCCACGAGCGTGGCCTCAGGCGTCTCCGCGAGGCCCCGCGAGGACTGCCGGACGAGGGCCGCGACGTCGTCGGCCCGGCTCCGCAGCCCCGCATCGAGCGTGCGGTCGAGCGATGAGGCGAGCCGGAGGTAGATCACGAGCCCCGAGACAGTCAGCAGCACGGCCATCGCCAGCGCGAAGGCCGCGGTGAGCCGAATCCTGATCGGCAGCCTGCTCAACCGGGCTCCCGCCGGAGCCGGTAGCCGGCGCCACGGACGGTCTCGAGCGAGCTCGCCCCGAACGGCCGGTCGACCTTCTCCCGGAGGTAGCGCACGTAGACGTCGATCACGTTGGAGCGGTTCTCGTAGCTCGTGTCCCACGCGTGCTCGAGCAGGTCGAACCGGGAGAGCACCTGACCCGGCCGGCGCATGAACGTCTCCAGGAGCGCGAACTCCTTCGCGGAGAGCGCGATCTCCGTCTCGCCGCGCCACACCTGCCGGCTGCGCGGGTCGAGGCGGAGCGACCCGACCTCGAGCACTGTCGGGCCGACCGCGCCCCTGCGGGTCAGCGCCCGGAGCCGGGCGAACAGCTCCGAGAACGAGAACGGCTTCGTCAGGTAGTCGTCGGCGCCGCTGTCGAGCCCCTCGATCCGGTCCTCGACCGCGTCGCGGGCCGTGAGCATCAGCACCGGCGACCACACGCCTTCCGAGCGCAGGCGGCGGCAGACCTCGAACCCGTCCGCGCCCGGCAGCATCACGTCGAGGACGATCGCGTCGTACTCGGTCGCCCCGGCGCGGATCAACGCCTCGGTGCCATTGGGGGCGACGTCGACGGCCCAGCCCTCCTCCGCGAGACCCCGCCGGATCAGCGCGGCGAGCTTGAGGTGGTCTTCGACGACGAGAGCGCGCACCTGTCCATTCTGCGCTCCAGGATGAGAGGAAGATGAGAGCCGACCCCCTGTGGAGCAATTGTTGCGCTTTTGTCACATTCGGGGACAGTCCCCGCCGTTCGCCCGCGCCCGCGGCCGGTTTCTCATCTCCGGCTCATCGTCGCCTCCTACCGTGGATCTCGTTCGGTAGACCTCGACAGAAGGAGCGACATGCAGAGCATCAAGAAGATCGCGATCGGGGTCGGCGCGCTCGCGGCCCTCGGGCTGGGCGGCGCGGCGATCGCAGGCGCGACGCAGGGCAACGACCCGAACGGCCACCTCAGCTCGTCCGAGCAGAGCCAGGCGCGCGACGCCGCGCTGACGGCGACGAAGGGCGGCGAGGTCAACGCGATGGAGCGCGACGGCGAGAAGGGCGCCACTTTCGAGGTCGAGGTGACGAAGCCCGACGGGACCACCGTCGACGTCCGACTCGACGAGGCGTACAACGTCGTCGCGATCGACGGCGACCACGAGGACAGCGGCAGCGAGTCGGGCAACGAGGCCGGCTAGCTCCAACGCGCGGCGGGCTCCCGAGCGGGGCCCGCCGCGCTGGCCTCGCCCCGTGCAGATCGGCCAGGCCGGGGAGCGCGACCTCGAGGCGATCCTCGCGATCGCCGGCTCGACCTCGCGTTCCTGCAAAAGCGGCTCTAGGCGGCGTCTGCCGAGGCCCGCCCAGGCTTCCGACCTGTGGCCACGAGCTCCGCCGACTCGACCGGGCCGCCGCCGAGGTAACGGGCACCGATCTCCCTCGTCAAGGTCTCGAGGGCCTCGCCGCCCGCGATCGCGAGCTGGAACCGCTCCGCGAGGCCCCGGAGCTCGTCTGCGCACGCCTCGAGCCGCTCGGGAGCAACCGACGCGACCACGATCAGGTCGGGCTGGAGAGCGGTGGCGGTCTCGTCGAGTGTCGCAAGCGGTGTGTCCGCACCCAGATAGGTGACCCGCCAGCCCTGTTCGCGCAGGGCGAGGCCGAATGCGATCAGCGAGAGGTCGTGCTGCTCCCCGGAGGGGCACGCGAGGAGCGCCCGCGGGCCGCCTCCGCGGTCCCAGCCACGCGCGAGCCCGAGCATCCGTCCGCGGAGGAGGTTGCTGGCGAAATGCTCCTGGCCGATCGTGATCTCGCCGAGCTGCCAGCGGTCGCCGAGCTCGCGGAGCGTCGGGAGGATCGAGTCGCGCAGCACGGTCTCGCGGGTGAGCGAGGTGAGAAGCGTGTCGAGGGCCTGGTGGGCGCCGATGTCGTCGTAGTCGAGCAGCGCCTGGAGCAGCGAATTGGGGGACGGGAGATCCGACTCGGCGCCGAGCGCGATCCGGGCCGCCTCCCCGGCCGAGAGCCCGCGGGCGACCGCGTTGGTCATCGAGCGGACACGCTGCTCGTCCTCCGCGGAGTAGAGCCGGTAGCCGCCCGCAGTCCGCTCGGGGCGAAGCAGCCCGTACCGGCGCTCCCAGGCCCGCAGGAGCTCGGGGCTGACGCCGGTGCGGCGGGCGAGTTCACCGATACGGAGGACGGCGGGCACTGCATCAGTGTACAGAGAATGGACAAAGGTTTGACATAGAGGGGTGCCGGTCATACACTCCTTAGACAAACCCTGTACACACTCAAGGAGGAAGCCATGAAGAAGCTCGATGTTCTCGCTGCGGTGCTGGTCATCGTGGGCGGGCTCAACTGGGGCCTCGTCGCGCTCGCCGACTTCGACCTCGTCGCGACGATCTTCGGCCTCGACTTCGGCCAGACGAACGCGGCCACGCGGATCGTCTACGGCCTCGTCGGCCTCGGCGCCGTCTATCAGATCGCCCAGCAGGCGGCCATCCGCCGGCGCTGGTCGTCTGGCCGGGCGGTGACGGCCTGATGGCCGCCACCGGGCACCGCGCCTCGCCCGTCGCCGAGTACGTGCGAACCCGTCACGGGAGCGCCCAGGCGCTGATCCTCGTCGCCGCCGCGATCTCGTTCGTGCTCTCGGTCTCGCTCTGGTTCTCCGGGAACGAGAGTCAAGGGATCTTCGTCGGGCTGTGGGTGCCCTCGATCCTCGCGCTCGGGGCGATGGTCTCCCCGAGGCCGCCCGCCGGAAGAGGAGTCCGCTGATGAGCAATCTCGGTCTCTTCGTCGTCGGCTCGCTCGTGACGCTGATCGTCCTCTTCGCCATGGGGATCCTCGTCTGGGGCGCGATCATGGACGGCCGCTACAACGACGCCCACCGGGCCGCCGACGAGGCGGCGGCCCGCGGTGACCAGCCGATCCGGCCGGTCAATGCCTAGGGCATCCGCCCCGCTCGCGGCCGATCCTCTCGCCGCGCTTTCCCACGGGGGCGTCCTCGAGGCGCTACAGACGGCAGCTCGGCTCCGTCGCCGCCCCGGGGACGCCGACCTCGGCGGGCTCGTGGAGCTCGCCGGCGGCGGCGATGCCCTTGCCCGTTCCGCCGCCGCCCTGGCGCTCGGGCGCCGGTCCGAGCCTGAGGCCGGCCGGGCGCTGCTCGGTCTGCTCACCTCCGGCGAGCCCTGCCTCGAGGAGGCCGCCGCGCTCGCCCTCGCCGACCGTGCGCCCCTCGACGCGGCCCTGGCGCCCCTCTTCCGCCTCGCACTGCGTGGCGGCTTCGGCGCGGTGGTCGCCCAGCTGACGCTCGACGACTGGTCGGCCCCCTCCCCCCGGCCGCGCCACGACGACGAGCGGCGGCGCGGGCTCCGGATCGCCCAGGTGTTCCTCCAGGGCCGGATCGACGCGGAGCTCTCCGAGGCCGGCGCAGGCGACGGCGGCGGGCTCGCCACCCTCGTCGTCCATCTCTCGCGCGCGCTCGGCCGGCGGCCCGAGGTCGAGCACGCCGTCACGATCACGCGCGCCGTCGACCGCAACCGACCGAGCCGCGAGCTCCTCGACGAGCGTTCCTCGATCGAGCGGATCGCCTTCGGGCCGGATGGCTACCTGGAGACCGGCGAGCTCTGGGCATACCGCCGCGAGGCCGAGCAGGCACTCGAGCGCGCCCTCCGCGCGCTGCTGCCGCTCGACGCCGTCCACCTCCGCTTCGCCGACGTCGGCACGCTCGCCGCCGCGCGCGTCTGCCGGCGGCTCGGGATCCCCGTCGTCTTCACCCTCGCCGCCGACCCCCACGTCATGGTCGCTGCCGCCGAGCGCGCGGGCACGCTCGACCGCGCGGGCTGGGCCGCAGCCGACCGGCGCGACCATCTGCTCTTCCGGCTCCACCTCGTCGAGTCCATGCTCGAGCAGGCGGACGGCCTCGTCGTCTTCCCGCGACCGGCCGCGGAGGCGGACGCCCCGGAGCTGCTCGGCCTCGACACAGCCGACCCGGTGAGACAGCGGTTGCGCCCGGTGGCAGAGGGGATCTCGCTCCGGACGCTGGACGCCGCGGCGATCGCAGCGCGCGCGCGACCCGAGCCGTCGGGCCGTGCAGCCCTCCGCGCCGCCGTCGCCTCGCTCTCACCACGCCGTGCCGGACTGCCCCTCCTGCTCTCCGTGGGAAGGCTGCATCGGGTCAAGGGCTTCGAGCGGCTCGTCGAGGCCTGGGCGGGGGACGATGACCTCCGCTCGCGCTTCAACCTCGCGATCGTCGGCGGCGACCTTCGGCGCCCAACCGCGGAGGAGCAGAGCGTCCTCGACGCGATCCAGGCATCGGCAGACCGGCATCCCGGTGCCGCGCAGGGACTGCTGCTGCTCGGGCACCGCTCGCACGGTGAGGTCGCGCAGATCCTCCACGCGACGCGCTCGGGCATCCCTGGCCACGTCGCCCCGAACGGAATCTACGCCTGCGCCAGCCTCAAGGAGGAGTTCGGGCTCGCGCTGCTCGAGGCGCTCGGCGTCGGCCTCGCCGTCGTCGCGCCGCGCACCGGCGGCCCCGGGAGCTACGTCGAGGACCAGGTCACAGGCTTCCTCGTCGACACCTCCTCCATCCCGGCCTTGCGCGCGGGCCTCGCCGGCGCCGCGTCCGTCCGGCTCGACGAGGCCCGCGCCCGCACGGCCGCCGAGCTCGTCCGCCGCGAGTACTCCGTCGACACCATGGCGGCCGAGCTGGCCTCCCTCTATCTCGGGCTCGCAGCGCCGGACCGGCTCGCCGCGGTCGCATGAGAGCGCTCCTCCTCAGCCCCGACTACGCCTCGCACTACCTGCCCCTCTCCGCGCTCGGGCTGGAGCTGCAGCGGCGCGGCCACGAGGTCGTCGTCGCCTCCGGGCCGGGCCTCGCTGCACGGATCGAGGGCGACGGCTTCGCGCACCGCCTGCTCGTGCTCGGCGCGGGCCGCAACCCGGGCGTGATCCGGACGGACGAGCAGGAGGGCGACGAGGCCGACCGGCTGGAGGGCTTTCTCCGGGCGACCCGCTCGGGGATGCTCCCGACGCTCCGCTACCAGGCCGAGGCGCGCCTGCACGACCTGCTCTGGGAGCCGAGGAAGGTGACGAGCGACCTCCGGCGGATCCTGGCCGAGCTCGAGCCGGACGTGGTCGTCTCCGACCAGCTCGCGTTCGGGGCCACGCTGGCGCTTCGCGCGCTCGAGCAGCCGTACGTCGCGTTCCATCCCGGCCACCCGAGCGCGATCCCCGGCGCCGGCGAGCTCTACGGCTTCCCCCACCTGCGGCCGGCCGAGCTCGACGCGCCCGATACCGGCCTGGCCCGGCTCTGGGAGCTCTGCGCCGAGGTGTCGGACCGCTTCACGGAGACGTTCAACCGCACTCTCCGGGAGCTGAACCCGCGTGCGCCCCGCGTCGTCTCCGCTCTGTCGGCGTCCTCCCCGCTCCTGACGCTGCTCAACTACCCGGCCGAGCTCGGCGAGGCTCGCGCCGGGCTGCTCCCCCGGTCTGCGCGGTTCGTCGGCGCGAGCGTCAGGGACGAGCCTGCGCCCGAGCTCGAGCGGCTGCTCGCGGCGACCGACACCGGCCTGCCGCGGGTCTACGTCTCGCTCGGCAGCTTCCTCTCCGCTCGCTCGGACGTTCTCCACCGGATCGTCGCCGCCTTTCGCCAGGAGCCGGTGCAGCTCCTCGTCGCGTCGGGGGTGACGCCTCCCGGGCACTTCGGCGAGCTTCCGCCCGGCTGGCACATCGGCCCGTATCTCCCCCAGCCGGCGGCGCTCCGCTCGTGCGATCTCGTCGTCACGCACGGCGGCAACAACACCGTCACCGAGGCGCTCTGGACGGGCGTGCCGCTCCTCGTCGGCCCGTTCTCGACCGATCAGTTCGCCGGCGCGGAGGCAGTCCGGCGGGCCGGGCTCGGCGACGTCTTCGACCCGAACACGATCCCGCCGCTCGAGCTCGCCGCGAAGGCGCGCGCGATTCTGACGGGCGACGCCCCTCGCCGGGCCGCCGCGCTCGGAGCCCGCCTTCGCGCGGAGGCGGGGCCGCCGCTCGCCGCCGACCTGATCGAGCAGGTCGCACCAACCGCCCGTCCGGCAGTCGAGCGACTGAGCAGCGTCCGGGTCTAGGCGAGAGCGCCGGCGAAGACCTGCCAGGCGAGGACGCTCTTCGCGACGAGGCTGAGCACCAGGTAGGCGCGCTCGCCGAAGAGGTAGCTCCGCCACGGGCCGACCCGCAGGTACTGGAGCAGCATGTTGACCGCGAAGCTCATGAAGAGCACGAAGAGCGAGAAGAAGATCGCGAACACGAAGCCCGGCACGTCGGCCTGGTCGTTGCCGCGGTAGAGCTGGATCGCGATCGCGAGCCACGGCACTGCGCCCAGGATCGAGCCGTAGACGAACGGACGCCAGTCCACGGGCTGCCCCGGACGATTTGCGCGCTCCATCACGAGTCCGAACAGGATCATCCCGGCGTTGACGCCGAAGAGCGCGACGAGGGCGCTGACGTCGCGGATCCCCGTCAGCATCGCGATCAGGACGATCATCAGCGACGCGCTCAGCGAGTACTCCCACCAGCGGGCCGGGTTCTGCTCGGCCTCGAGGTTGCGCCGGTACCAGCCGTGGATCCGGGGCGCGGCCATCAGGCCGTGGTCGACGGCTGCGAGGAAGAGGAAGAGCGCCACCGCGGCCCCGAAGGGCACGTTCCAGAGCACGTCGGTCTGCTGCCCGCCCGTGGACGGCGGCCCGTCGAGGTAGCTCCAGGTGATCGGGATCGTCGCGTCGCTCGCGAGGAGCAGGATCACGATTCCCTGCGCGGCGTGCGCGAAGGCGAGAAAGGCGTTCCAGGCGCGCAGGTCCTTCATCGGGGTCGGCTCGCTGCCCCTGCCGCCTGCTGCCACGGCCAGCGGCCGGCCAGCTCGAGCTCGAGCGTGAAGCTGAGGAACGTCCGGATCGCGACGATGATCGCAAGCACCCCGACCGACCGGAACGAGGGCGAGACGGCGACCGTGCGGATGATGTCGGCGGCGACGAGCAACTCCAGGCCGAGGAGGATCGCGCGGCCGACGCCACGCCGGTAGGAGCGGTACACCTCCTCCGAGAAGCCCTGGCGAACCGAGGCGAGCGCGAAGCCCACCGAGGCGGCCAGGATCCCGAGCACGACCGCGGCGACACCGGCTGCGTCGATCGCCTTGCCGGCGAACTCGACGGTGCTTTCGAACTCCACCCCTCAGCCCTAGCCGCCGGGCTCGGACGCAAAACGTCGGGGTCAGCCCTCGACGAAGCCGACGCTGACGTAGTAGGTCAGCCCGGAGACCTGGACGCGACGCGCGCGATAGTTGAACGACAGCGTCACCCCGTCCTTCCGGCGCAGGACGACGCCGCCGTTGTTCGTGCCGGTTCGGATCATCGACCCGTACAGCGCGGGCGCCGCCTCGGTCTCGACCACATCGGTGACGCGGAGGCCGAGCAGCTCCGCGCGCGTGTAGCCGAGCGTCTTGCACGCCTCGTCGTTGACGGCCAGGTAGCGCATCTCGTCGTCGGCGACGAAGACGAGCGCGTCCGCACCGTCGACGGCTTCCCCGAGCAGGAGCTGCTGCACGAAGGCGTTGCTGTGGTCGCTGACGGTGTGCGTGTCTGACATCGGGCTGGAGTGATTGCTCGTTTGGGCCCGAGGTCAGGGGGCGCCGGATGGAGAGACTAGAGCGGGAGGACGGCGCCTGCAAGCGCCGCTCCTCCCGGCCCTGGTCAGCTCGGCTGCGGCACGATCCGGATGTAGGGCTTGGGCGACTCCCACCCGTCGGGGAAGAGCTCTTTCGCCTCGTCGTTCGAGACGGAGCCCGCGATGATCACGTCCTCGCCCGGCTGCCACTGCGCCGGCGTCGCGACCTTGAACTTGGCGTTCAGCTGCAGCGAGTCGATCACGCGCAGCACCTCGTCGAAGTTGCGCCCGACCGTCATCGGGTAGACGAGCACGAGCTTGATCTTCTTGTCCGGCCCGATCACGAAGACGTTCCGCACGGTCTGGTTGTCGGCGGCGGTGCGCGCCTTCGGGTCGCCCTCGACGCTCGCCGGCAGCATCCCGTAGAGCTTCGAGACGCTGAAGTCGCGGTCGCCGATCAGCGGGTAGTTGGGCGCGGTGCCCTGGGTCTCCTCGATGTCCTTCGCCCACTGCTCGTGGTCGTCGGTCGAGTCGACCGAGAGGCCGACGATCTTGACGTTGCGCCTGTCGAACTCCGGCTTGATCGAGGCCATGTAGCCGAGCTCGGTGGTGCACACCGGGGTGAAGTCCTTGGGGTGCGAGAAGAGCACGCCCCAGGAGTCGCCCAGCCACTCGTGGAAGCTGAGCGGGCCGTCGGTGCTCTCGACCTGGAAGTCGGGCGCGGTCTCGCCGATCTGCAGCGTCATCTCTGTCTCCTTCGTCGCGCCCCGGCCGCGGCCGTGGGCAAGTCCTGTGGCGATCGTACCGCCCTCGCTATCCATTTTAAAGTAACGGAGCGTGTGGCGCGGCGCCCACCGTCGTAGACTCGGCGCGTGATCGACCGGCTCCCCCACCTCCTGCTCCGGCTGGAGGGCCTCGTCGTGGGAGCGGCGGCGGTCGCCCTCTACGTCGACGGCGGCTACTCCTGGCTCCTCTTCGTGCTGCTCGTGCTGGCTCCCGATCTGGCGATGCTCGGCTATCTCGCCGGCACAGGGCCGGTGCGGTCGCCTACGACCTCGCGCACACGGAGGCCTGGCCCGTCGCGCTCGGGGTCGTGGGTGTGCTCGCAGGGAGCGAGCGCGCGATCGCCGTCGCCCTCGTCTGGCTCCTCCACATCGGCGTCGACCGCGCGCTCGGCTACGGGCTCAAGTACCCGGCGGCGTTTCGGGACACGCACCTGCAGCGGCGTCTGACCTCTCCCGGTGGCGCTGACGAGGGCACCACGCGGCGCCCTCGTCAGCCCTCCCGACTAGTTCCGGCCGGGTCAGTTCGTCTTGCTGATCGCGAAGAACATCTGGTCGTAGTAGTTCGCGCCACCCGTCAGGCTGAACTCGACGAAGACGCGGTCCGTGTAGGTCCCCGTCCACTTCCCGAACCTGCCCGTGCCGCCCACGATCGTCCCGTCGCCACCGCCGGCGATCTCCAGGGCGCCGGAGATGTGCGAGGGAGCCTTCAGCGACGGGTCGATGAACGCACCGCAGGTGCCGTTGCTGCCGGAATGCGTGTAGAGGCTTCCCTCGGAGAGCGCGAACCAGATGAACTCGCCGAAGCAGAGCGAGTTCCCGTCGGCCGAAAAGACGAAATTCTTCGTCCAGACGTAGATCGTCCCTCTGAGGTTCCCGGTTGCCGGGTCGTAGACCGGCTGCATCACCGACGGCGCGCACGCCGTTCCGCACCACGCCGTGAACGTGGGTGTGCTCGGCGCGGCGTGCGTGTTCGCGATCGCGTCGCCGGTGTAGTGCAGCATGATCTTCGCCGACGTATTGCCATCAGCATCGCCGAGCGCGTGAGCGACGGCAGCAGCACCGAAGCCAACGAGCGAGAGCACCGAGACAACGGCTGCGAGCTTGACCTTCACGTGTGACCTCCGTCCGGTCTTCCGGCAGGAACCGGGTCAGTGAGCCGGCCTCTCCCGGGCGTGGATGTTCGAACGCTCGGCGCTCTTATAGACCGTTGCGACAGGTGTTACAAGGCCGCCGCCGGCCCGGCCGTTTCCCCCGAACGCGCACGAGCCTCTCGCGGGCGCGGCCGTCTGCCGATGAGGATCTCATGGCTCGTCCTGCCGCTTTCGCTGCCGTGCTGCTCGCGGCTCTGGGTCTGTGCGGTGTCACCGCATCGCCTGGCGTCGAGCTACCGCGTCAAGGGCACGCTCTGGCCCGGAGGAGTCGTCCCGTACTTCAACGCCGCCCCGGATCAGGAGTGGGCGGTTCAGCGAGCTCTCGCAGCGTGGAACACGAGCGGCGCGCGCGTCCGCTTCGTGCCGGTCTCCCGGCAGCAGGCGAAGCTGACGATCGTCTATTCGGGCGCGGCGTCCTGCGAACGAGCAGAGGCCACCATCGGCTACGGGCCGCGGCGCACGGTGCGCATCTGGAGCGCCCGGAAGGCGCCGAGCGCCACGTGCCTGCCGCAGATGGCCGCGACCGCGCTCGCGCACGAGTTCGGGCACGTCCTCGGTCTCCAACACGAGAGTCGCGCCTGTGCTGCGATGAACCCGACGTTCTCGCAGTTCGGGCCGGGCGAGTGCGAGCCCGTGAAGCGGTGGGAGTGGCGGTGCCGCCTCCTCGAGCACGACGACGTGGCCGGGGCTGTTGCCGTGTACGGGGGAACGACGAGGGCCGGTGGCGCTGCCGCCTGTCTCCTCTACGGCGCGATTGCACCGCCGACGCTCGAGTCGGGCACGTGGACACCGGCCCGGCAGCTCCTGCTCGAGCTTCGCCGGCCGGTCTCCCCCACGATCCCCTGGTATCTCCTCGATCGGTACTCGAGCGACGAGGCGTTCGCCTATACGTGGAGCCGCGACACGTGCGCGACGCAGATCGACCTCAGGTCGACGCCGCGCCATCGCTGGCCCGCGGACACCGGGAGCGCGGCCGACGTCACCGTGACGCCCCCTGCGGCGCCGGGCCGCTACTGCTTGTCGGTCTGGGCCGTCGACTCGTTCGTCCGTCCCAGCGAGAAGCCGTTGACGGTCGCCGTCACCGTGCCGTAGCGCCTGGGCTCGTCTGCGCCCTAGGCGAAACCGAAGAGCGGCGGCCCGAGCAGCACGACCGCGGCCGCCCACGCGGCAAAGACCGGCAGGTAGGCGGTCTGCCAGCGCACGAGGCGATGGAGCCCGCTCCGGCGCCGCAGAAAGCGAAGCGAGAGCCAGGCGGCGCCCGAGAGGTTGACGAGGAGGACGACGTTCAAGCCCAGCGCGGCGGTGCGGTTCGGCGTGAAGCCGAGCTCGCCGATCCGCGCGATCATCCCACCGAGCACCATCAGGTCGAGAACGAGCGCACCGGCGACGGCGACGAGCTGAAGCGAGTCCATCCAGCCGGGCGGGGCCGCCGGCGTCTCGGGCCGAGATCCCGTAGAGGACGAGGCCGAGCACCACCAGCAGGAGGGCATCCACGACGGTGAGGAGGTCGCGGTCGAAGGTTCCGAGCGCGGTCGCGGCGTACACCAGGGTCGCCAGCACGAGCATCACCGCGAAGAGCGGCGTGAAGATCATCGTCAGGACCGGCGCCATGTTCTCCACGACCTGCTGCTTCGACTCGACGAGCCACGCCGCGACGACGACGGCGCCGGCCGCCCCGGACGGGATCACCCACTTCGCGACCTGCTCGAAGTCGATCTCCGTCGGCCCGAGGATCCCGGCGGTCAGGCCCATCAGCACCATCCCGCCGAGCGCGATCAGGGTGTAGTAGATGACCCACTCGCCTGTGAAGCGGACGAAGTCCATCCGTCGCTCGTGCGAGCGCAGCGCCCCCGCCGTGTACGACGAGGCCACCGCGAACCACAGGACGACGGGAAGATGGAGCGCGACGAGAGTCTCCGTGCCGGATTCCTCGCCGTAGGGGTAGAGGTTGACGACGAGCGCGGCCAGCGCGAACGGCGCCAGCGCGACGAGCGTTCCCCGGAGCCCGAGTGCCCGCCGCCGCGCGAGATACCCGGCGAGGAACGGCAGGACGAAGAGGGCTGCGTTCCGGATCGGCCAGGACGGCTCGGCCGACGGGATCTCCGCGAGCAGCCGGGCGACCTGGACGGCGACGGCCGCGGCACCGCCGAACAGGAGCGCGTCGACCCAGCCACCTCCGCCGCGAGCCGGGGGCACGGTCTCCGCGGGGAAGAGCTGCTTCCAGAGCCGGCCGCTGTGCTCCCGGGCGAACTCCCGCGACAACGCGTCGACGTCCCCGAGCCGCTTGACGCCGATCAGGAAGCTCTCGTCCGGGGAGAGCCCCGCCGCCTCGAGCTCCGCGATCTGCTGCCGGAGATGATCCTCGAGCTCGTCGACGTCCCGCCCCTCGACCGCGGGCGCGGCGGCGACGTACGCGCGCCACTCCTCGATCCGCTCGTCCAGGGAGAGGCTCACGCTTCCCCCAGCGCCGTGCGGAAGGCTCCCGGCCAGACGTGGCCGAACGTGCGCGCGACGGTGAGCCACTGGCGCTGCTGCTCGGCGAGCGCGTCGCGTCCGTCGTCCGTGAGCGTGTAGTAGCGCCGTCGCCGCTGCCCGGCCGGCGCCCGCCATTCCGTCGTGACGTACCCGAGCCGCTGGAGCCGGTGCAGCAACGGGTAGAGCATCCCGTCCGTCCATTCGAGCTGTCCCGCCGAGAGCTCGCGGATCCGCTTCAGGATCGCGTACCCGTAGCTCTCCCCCTCGGCGAGAATCGCCAGGACGAGCGGCGTCGCCGAGGCGGCGACGAGATCCTTGTCGATGTGCATTGCAGCACTATACATAGCAGAGCTATGTATAGGAGCCGCTGTCTCGTCCCCGCACTAGGCTGCTGCCGTGGGAGATCCGCCAGGCCCGAAGGTCACGATCTACACCGACGGCGCCTGCTCGGGGAACGGCACCGCCCGCGCCAGCGGCGGCTGGGCCGCGATCCTCGTCGCGGACGGCAGCGACCAGGTGAAGGAGCTCTCCGGCGGCGAGAGCCCGGCGACGAACCAGCGGATGGAGATCCGGGCGGTCGTCGAGGGCCTGAAGGCGCTGAAGAAGCCCTGCCGGGTGACCGTCCACTCGGATTCGTCCTACGTCGTCAACTGCATGAACCAGCGCTGGTTCGAGAAGTGGCGCCGCAACGGCTGGCTGAACTCGTCGAAGCAGCCGGTCGCCAACCGCGAGCTCTGGGAGGCGCTGCTCGACGCCGTCGAGGCCGGCGGTCACGAGGTCAGCTTCGCGAAGGTGAAGGGGCACGCGAACCTGCTCGGTCGTGAGTCGAGCGAGGCGGAGCGCTACAACCAGCGCTGCGACGAGCTCGCCGTCGCCGCCTGTCCTGTGCTCTAGCGGTCGCCGCTGTGCCGGCCGCCACGAACGCTCTTGAGGGCGGCGTGCCTCGAACTAGGAGACGAAGGCCTTGCGAACGGACGCTGCTGTCCAGCGGTTCGTGCCGTGAATCGTCGGGACCTGCTCCAGGTTCAGCTGCTCGGCGATCGCCTCGAGGGACATCCGCTTTCCGAGCATCGCGTTGATCTTCACCCGCCACCGGTAATCGCGTGCGTTGCAAAGCCGATGCCCGAGCCGTACGTTGTCGGGTGTGAGGTGTCCTCCGTGCATCTTGAGGCGCGGATAGTGGTCGGCGGTCAGCTCCCAATCGGAGCCCGTCGTCGACCTCGGGTCGAAGTGCCTGCGACCGCGAAAGCAGTAGCACTGAGGCATCTCGCACCGGACATCGACGAGCTGGCCATCTCGGGCAAGCTGCCGAGAGGATTCCCCGGACCTCGAGGCGCTCCATCGTCTCGAGTGGAGTCTCTCCGTCCACAAAGCACAGCCTACGGAGACCAGCGGTCAGAGCCTGCGCATCTAGCAGCTACCTCGAGCGGGAAAACGAGAGCGGCGAAGCGGTGCTCGGGAAAAAGATGGAGGCGGCGGGAATCGAACCCGCGCAAGATTTCAATCGCCTGAGGGATAGGGCGTGCAACCGAGATCCTGGTTCAGTTCGCGCGGCCCTCAGCCCTCGCGTTACTTATCAAGTTGCTGAGCGCTTGCGCTTCGGAAGCTCCTTCAGCCGTCACCGCCCAGTCATCCGTCTCGATTGAGACAACCCAGGAATTCGGACCGGCCTGGTGAGCGTCGACGCGGGCGCCGTGCATCTGCGCGATCTCATCGACAGCGAGGTCAAGCCGGCGCAATGCATCGTCATCAGCCATACGAGCACAATAACTCGCCGCGCAGGTGACGTCAGCCCCGAACCCGCTACGCCGTCCCCGACCGGACCAATGACGTCGCTCTCGCAATGAGAGCCGTATCGCGCTCAACGCGGCCGAGGAACGCATTCCGACGTCCGGCCTCGAGGCGTCCCAGGCTCACGATCAGTCCTGCGCGATCGAAGCCCGTCGCCGGCATCCGTATACGCAAACAGAAGCTGCTCCAGGTCAGCGTCGCTTCCATACTTACCCAGCAACCGTCGTGCGACAGCACGCACAAAGGGAGGCTTGCGAGCATCAAAGGCTAGCTCGCGAGCGCAGCCGATAGCCTCGTCGGGAAGCGGCACATCCAGGCCGAGCATCCAACTGAGGAACTGGTATCGCTGGAAGTCGTAGACGCATCGCTCCGACTGCAGGAACGGCACAAGGACCTCTGAGATTACGCGCGCAGCGACGTCAACACCCGCCCAGACTGAAGTATCGGCCACGTCTCATAAGGATGCTCCTCCATCACCCGGGCGCAGTCCTGCACTGCAGCTGTGCTCCGAGCCTTTCGCAGTCGATTTAGGAGATAGTGAAAAAGCGTCTTGTCGAACAAGTCATGACGATCGATGAAGTAGGCCTGGTATGCCTCCTCGATGACCTCGATGGGAGTGTCGTCAGGATTGTCGGCGAGGAGTTGGTCGATGGCGCTCAGATCCAAGTAAGGATCTTCCTCTTCGAATTCGAGTTCTTCGATGAGTCGCTGTGCGAGTCTTGTCTGGACTGCGCGTAGGGTGGGAACGATTCCTTCGATCTTCGTGCGCGCCTCGTCCGCCGGCAGCATGGCGAGCTTGTCTGAAGCAATGTGTAGTCCACGCTGACCGCAGCAACTTCGCCAGCAGCATTACAGCGCGCTGCGCCTCAACACGGGAGTGGCAGAAGATTCGAATGTCGTCGACGTAGCGGAGGTGCTTGAAGTTACCGTCCGCTAGCGCCCGATCTACGGAGTTTAAGTACAGCTTCGCGAGAAGGTCGGAACCGCTGTTGCCCTGCGGAATACCTCGACTAGGGCCTACGGCAGCCGCCCAACGGTTGAGGCACTCGCTGATCTGGCGAATCGACTCGGGGGGAGCGCCGATCGCTCGAAGATCCGAAACTAGCGTACCGATGTCAATTAGGTCGTAATAGGCGGTAATATCGGCGGTAACGACGTAGCTGTAGCCTCCCTCGTCCAAGAGCTTGAGGCTCTCGTCGCGGAAACTCTTCCATCCGTAGAACCGGCCTCGCATCCAGCTTTCTTCCTCAGCGTCCTCGGCCAGCAAATACGAGAAGTCCACGGATCCCTGCGCCCACTGCAATGCCTCATGAAGTTTGGGCAAGCATGCACCGACGGCGGCGAGGTAGATCACCCTATCCGCGAACGTGAGGTGCATCCCCGGTCGAATGGCGCCCTTTGGTTTCGGGATCTCGCAGAATCGGCGCAGATGGGAGATAGCGGTCGTTCCGAATACGGTCATAGAGGTCACCGAGCCATGCGTCAAGATCAAGCTCGATCCATCTGGACCTCGAATGGGAACTTGACGAACGTTCGATGGTCGAGGTCGTTCTTCACTCGATGCCACGCCAAGCGTAGGTCGAGCTGCGCGGCGAGTTCCTCGGACACGCTTGACTTCTAACAGGCAGCGACGGCTACACCAAGCCCAGCTATCCGGCCCAACCCCTTGATCTGCATGAGGGAATTGCGCACTCTGGCTAAAACGGCCTGACTGAGCCAGTCTGCGAGACTTCGGGCGTGACGTCTCGCGACAATCGTCTACGTTGGTTACGACTGTCCACTCAATCGTATCGTTTGAGCGATGGCGCGTGCGTGGCGGCACAGGAACTACATCAAGGCTCGCGGCGGTGAGGCTGACTGCGACGGCTGGCTTCGCCGCCTCTACGTGCGACGCGAGACACGCTGGACGCCCGTGGGCTTGGTCTGCGACGCGTGTGGGGCTTCCACTATCGAACTCGCGGCGCTTGGAGCCGGCGAAGGGCTGACGGGGCCGAGGTCGCAACCCATTGGAACTCCCGCCAGGTCGTCGCCTCCTCCATCACCCCGCTCACGTAAGCGCCGCCGACGTCGCAAGTAACAGCTCGCGCGCCGTGCCCTCGTAACCGCGCCTTTGCTGCGCGGTCGGGGCCCGTCACGGCCGTAGGCCGGTATGTAGGACCGGGGGTCAGGTCTTGCATCCACGCAAATCAACACGTGCCGCCCTCGAAGCCCTCTGCTCACCCACCCCCGAGCAGGAAAGCGAGAGCGGCGCGCCGACAGGCGCGCCGCGAAGCGGTGCTCGGGAAGAGATGGAGGCGGCGGGAATCGAACCCGCGTCGCGCCGCCTCTGCCGCTGACTCGGAAGCGGAACCGGACTTACTGGGGGAGTGGGTCGCTGAGTTCTCCGCAGAACCGCGTCACAAACTAGACACGGAGCGGCCCGATGTCGTCGGCTGAGGTCGTCGGTGCGGGATGGCACGACACCTACTTTCGCTGGGACATCTCGACTCCTCAGGCCGTCACCGCTCGCCTCGAAGCGCTGCCGGGCCAGGGCTCTCTGCGGCGCCCAGGAAAGAAGCTCTACGCGGAGCGAGATCGATTCGGGAAGTGGCAGCACCTGCTAGGGCCGAACCACGTTCTCCTGAGCTACACGGTCGAGAGTCCTACCCACGGCCTGATACGCCGGCTCGAGCTCCAAGCTCACCTGGGGATCCCGGTGAGGACGATCTCTGCCCACCGTCAAGAGTTCGAGCCACGCTGGGAGAGGGCGCAGCGGCTGATGGCGATGATCGGCGTTCTGCCGCCAGAGGAACCCGTCTACGTACGAGTCGATCCCGCCGTCGACGTGCGATACGACGACCCGCGCGAAGGACAGCCGCGTGCTTGAAGTTCTGCGCTACGCACGATGGCCCCATCCGTGGTACGCCGAATGGCAGGGGGCTCCGCCCTACACCACCGTCGCTGTCAAGAGGCGTCGGCACACAGTCGGTCGGGTCTACTGTCGAAACACCAAGCTCAATAATGGCCAAGCACGATGGGGAAAACTTCGCTTCGAGAGCGAGCAGCGCTTCGGCTGGCAGGATCAACGGCCGCTCAGTGATCTCCAGCGGGAAAGCGCCGCCGGCCTCTTCTGGGCCGCGGTGTTCGGCCACGGGCGAGTTGCCGGAAAAGTACTGCGGATCCCCCGGGAGCAACAAACGATGCGGCTCATCGAAAGAGTCCAAATCGGAGACATCAAGGTGGCGCAGTTTGAACAGCTGACGGGCTTCTTAGACGCCGAGAGACTGGGAGTGGCGGATCAGGTTTACCGGCCGGAAACGGCCCGTCGTCGGCGCTCGCTCGCAAAGACTCTTGGGATCTCGCCTGCAGACGGCGACGAAGCGGCTCTAGCCGTGAACCTCGATGAACTGTTGGCGACCCCGAGGTCAGCTTGGCGTAGCTGCGCATCGCACTTGTCCCCTTGACTCACGCGCACCTCAGGGTGTCAAATGGCACAAGATCGGATGGTGGGATGATGAAGCGTTGGGCGTTGTGGGTAGTCGAGTCGGTAGTACTCGTAGGCTCTCTCGGACTCCTTGCAAGTGGCGTCGCCAGCTGGAGAGCTGCTTGGAATGACGCAAGTAAGACGCAGGCCGCCGTAGCGCGAGCCGAGGACTGGCGCGATCAGTCTCGCGACGGGCTGAACGACGCCCAGAGCAAGCACACGGTGGTCTCGCGCCGACTGCGAACCGAAACAAAGGCGCTTGCCAGCCTTCGCTCCCAGGCTGAGGGCTCGTTCGACGATGCACGTACATCGGGGTGGCGCGCCGGCGAGAAGGCCGGGCTAGCAGCTGGGAGAAGCGAGGGTCGGCGCGAGGCGATTCGACGGGCGCGTCTCTTCGGTAGTGAAGATGGTTGGTACCTCATCAAGATCGGCTGGAGTTACGGCCTGCCGATCGTCGAGAACTATTGGACATTGGACGCGGGCGACGGGCTGGCCTACTACGTGAAGTCTGGCGAGCCCTTCCATCGAGATACAACCGAATGAAAGCGAAGTATCGTCGGCTTGCTGTCACGGGTATTTCAGCAACCGCATGCCTGATCGGCCTTGTGGGCTTCGCGCAGTCGGGGGACTTGCGGGACAGCCGGGAGTCTGCGCGGGCTTCGTTAGCGGGCATACCGGCCACGGTCAAGGCCCACAATTCGAAGGCCGCGTCACTTCGGGCATCGAGCAGAAAGCTTGAGCGGCGCCTGGACTCCACCGAGGAGCAAGTCGAGGAACTGACGGCTCAACGCGCCGAGGCATGGAGTTCCTCGCAAAAGTCTGCGGTGAGCAATGTCAAGCCGCAGGCGTACGCCGAGTCGTATCGGCAGACGTTCCCGGTCGAGCTGGAGGCTGATGCGACCTGGTACATCGTGCGAACGCGCGGTTCGAACCAGCCCAGCGAATCGTGGGCAGTCGACGACCAACACGAATATGTGGTGTCGGGTGGCGAAGTTGCCTCATACGCGCCTCTGCAGGCTCCAAATCCCTACTTCAGCATCCCCGAAGACGACTCGTCCACGTATGCCGAACCAAGCTACGCAGTTCCTAGCTACGACTCCGGGGGCTGTGCTGCAGGTTCGTATGTAAACGTCAACGGAGACTGCATCCCGGGCCCAAGCTATGACCCGAACTTACCCGTTCCCGGCGGACCAACCGCAGTTTGCGCCGACGGCAGCTACAGCTACTCCCAAAGTCGATCCGGGACTTGCTCCCATCACGGAGGTGTCAGTAGCTGGTCGCCTTGAGCGGCGCTGTCTGCCGAAGGATGGCCGGACGGCGCGCCACTCCGTTAGGTGTGGTCGCGGCCGGCCATCCACCCGACTGCCTCGACTACGCGGGGGTGTTGTAACACCCCTGATTGCTGACAAATCTGAACGTGTTAGTTGAACCGTGGGAGCTACTTCGCGCACAGCCCGGCGAGCCAGTCATCGAGTGCGGCCATATCGACTAATTCCCAGTCGCTCGGGCTGATGTAGAGAGTTAAGGTCGAGGCGACTCTTCCCCTTGTTTCTGCCGCGATGAACGAAAGAAGGATCATCTGAATGAACAACGTACGCGAGAGTCCGAGGCGAGCTAGGTTTCGACCCCGAGACAGGCATGTGAACGGGCTCTCGTTGGCCGGCCACCGCT
Organism: uncultured Gaiellaceae bacterium; assembly: GCA_963846665.1. Lineage (GTDB taxonomy): Bacteria > Actinomycetota > Thermoleophilia > Gaiellales > Gaiellaceae > Gaiellasilicea. The sequence continues at coordinate 380,973 of CAWJWW010000002.1, read as the reverse complement.
ATGGCCTCCCACGTGCGGGCTAGGCTGACTTGCAAGCCCTCAATGGTCGTCTGAACGTGCGCGGGGGAGTGGAAGCCTCGTCGCAACGCGCTCAGGAAGACTCGTGCACGCCCCTGCCTAACTACCGCGATTGTTCCAATGTCGTATCGCACCGTCTTGCCGAAGGTTTTGCCTGGATCGTCCTTACCGACAAGGTGAACCAGAGACGCGTTTATCTGGCGATCGAGTTCGACCCGGTCGCCGTCGAACAGCTTCAGGAGCATTTGTCCTTGGACACTGTTCGGGCTAATGACGTCGTCGTCGAACTGGGTGTCGAAGACGTCATTGCTGCCTATGACAAGGTTTCCGTCCTGATCAAGGAGGTCTCCGACCTTAATCGTGATCGTGACGTCTGTAGGCGGCAAGGCGTGGTCTGGATGGCCCGCCGGGGCCGGGCGGCATAGCACGCCCATGCGGCGCTGAGCGCTAGCAGTCCGAGGTAGCCCGGCCATCCCCAGGACAGTTCCCGAGGAAAAGAGTCCAAGGGGTTCGAGGAACTGCCACCCGACTCCGAATGCGCCCACCGCGGCGCGGATGCGAATGCTCTCCGACCCGACCGCCGAGAGTACTGCTTGCGAATCCGCCGGAGCTTGTCTTGGCCGATCAGATTCCCAACCGTCTATAGACAGAAGTCGGGTACTGGTACGGGCCCGACTTCGAGCCTTTGAGTGGTGATACCCCTCTGCATAGTTGTCGAGGGCGTACTTGATGATCGCCGGCTGAAATGACACCGAGATTGTGTACGCCTCCCAGAGCGTGGGAAGGGGGAAGACGTGATCGCTCCACAACCCTAGACCCGTTGAGGTTGCTGAAGACAACGGGAAGACCGAGCCGGCGGATGGCCTCAACTTCGTAGTACAGAAATCTTGACGGCTGCGCGGCGATGGTGCGCGTTTGATCTCCTACTCAGTAATACCACTTGCTTCGTGTTGACGAGCCGCTCACGAAGGCGGCGACGAATGGTGTCGGCTTGGCTTGAGTCTCGGGCCGTGTTGATGTCATGGGCGTCATGGAAGTCAAATGCGATGTGCCTGTTGTCTCGCCAGGCCTCCATCAACCGATATGACCTGATGTCCTCACTCGCAAAGCTCACGAACGTCTTGTTTCGGTAACCCACGCACTCCCCAGTGTTAGCCCAGTTGGATCACGACCCGGTTGAGCATCGCGTACATCTGGCAGCAGTGCAAGTGTTGGAGGAGCGGTTGACAGATAGTTTTTGTTGTACTACAAATACTATATGGGTAGGCCTCGCGGACTCAGAAACACATCAATGGTGAACGGGCGGATCACCGCTGAGCAGATGGAGTGGCTACAGAAGCGGGCGGACAGCCTCGGCGGGAACATGAGCGCCGCGCTGCGACAGACGATCACTGACGGTCGGCTGTTGGAGATGGCTCGTGCGGATTACAAGGACATCCAAGCGAGCAATCCTGACTTCAGGATACCCCGGCACGAAGATGACGGCACCACGAGGGTCACAGAGCTAGCGCTCAGCGGGTTCGAGGTCACAGAGTCAGCGGACGCGGATCTCCGCCGCGCTGAAGCCCAGGTGTTGGGGCGAGATTCGTAGTGCGGATCGAGCGGGCAATCGACGCGTTCCTCGACTGGCGCCGGCTGGAACGTGACGCTACTCCCCGGTCCACGGACTCCTATCGACGGATTTTATGGAAGCTTGCGCAGGAGTATCCCGAAGCTAGTCTGGGCGCCCTCACGACCGGCGACCTTCGGGCTTTCCTGAATAGGTGGGCTGAGCAAGAGGCTTCTTCCACGCGGTCGAACGTTGTTTCGGTTCTGCACTCCTTCTTCGACTGGGCACTCGTCGAAGACGTCATCGATATCGACCCTTCTGCGAAGATCCGCCGTCCGACGAAGAGGAACCCGACATCTATCGGCCGAGCCTCGATGAACTTCGGCACCTTCGGGCCGCGGCGCTTCCGCGTGAGCGACCGGCACTCGTATTAATGGAAGGAGCGGGACTGCGACGGTCGGAAGTGATCGCGTGCCGGTGGGCGGACTTCGACATCGTACGAGGGCGTGTCCGGGTGTTCCGGAAGGGCAGCACTGGCATTGCGCTTCCACTCGATCCCGACGTTGTCGACGAGCTTCGGACAAGCCTCCGCGAGCTACAGCCCGAGCTTGACGACCATGTGTTCACAGTTGAGGTTGAGCAGTGGGTTTCGCAGTACGAGCGGAGGCGCAGGCGGAAGGATCCGAAGCGCCCGGCGAGCGAACAAGCGCTGTGGCGGATGGTTCGCCGAGTGTGCGAGCGCGCCGGCGTACGACGACTCTCGCCCCACCAATTGGGCACGGATTCGCGAATCGCTTTCTGAGGGAGAGCGGCCGCGATGTCGGCGCGCTGCGGCCCCTCCTGGGTCACTCGCGGATCGACACGACGCAGCATGTACACCGACGAAGTCGAGCTCGACGAACTCGTCAGATGCGCTCACGCGCAGCGAGTTCTCTCGTAACATACAAGCGTCGCCCGATTGGACGACGCTTGAAACAGAAGTCACAGCTGAGCCTTCGAGCCCTGGAGTGGAGGCGGCGGGAATCGAACCCGCGTCCGCGGACGCACCGGACAGAACGTCTACAAGCGTAGTCTGCGCTTTGGTTTCGCCCGGCGGCCGGTTCGCAGACGACCTACCGACGGACTAGCCACTCCTGCTGACGTCGCGCCTCGGGCGAATGGCTCTCCCTCGGTGCCGAGCTCGATTGTTGGCGCCGGATCCCTGGCCTCGAGCGAACCCGGGCCGGCGTCGCCGATTCCTAGTTACCTAGGCAGCGAGTGCGAGGTCATTCTTCGCATTTGTTTCGTTTCCCGGTGGATTTACGAGGCCGACCGGGGACCTCGGCTTGCAGCTCTGCCGGAGAACCGACCACGTCGAAACCAGGTCGCCCCCGTATGTGTGTTGCCCCCATTCTAGCCGCGATCGGGCCGCACGCGAGCCCGCCGTGGCGCGCACGGCCTGGAGCAGCGACGTGCGGCAGGAACGGCTTCTCGAGCAGCCTCGCCGCTCGGGCGGCTGCTCCACGTGCGGCGTACCCGGACATGAACACGATCTCGACGTCCGGGCCGCAGCGTCCGCAGCCGGTCCGCGAGCTCGTAGCCGCTCCGGCCCGGCATGACGACGTCGGTGAGCACGAGCGTGATCCGCTCGTGCTCGCGGAAAGCACTCCTCGGCCTCGTCGGCATCGCGCGCCTCGAGGCACTCGAACCCGTCGCGGGACGAGGATCGTGCAGACGAGATGCCGCAGCTGATCCTCGTCCTCGACGACGAGCACGGCGCCGCCCGGGCGTCGTCGAGCCGGCTCGGCGACCGGGAAGCCGGATCGCGACGCGCGTGCCCCTGCCCGGCTCGGAGTCGAGCTCGATCGAGCCGCCGGCCTGGGTGACGAGCCCGTAGACGGAGGCGAGGCCGAGCCCCGTGCCACCCTGCCTCGGCCTTCGTCGTGAAGTACGGCTCGAAGGCCCGCTCACGGGTCTTCGCGTCCATCCCCGGTCCCTCGTCCTCGACCTCGAGCACGATCGCGTCGCTGCTCGAGCCGCGTGCGGACACGGAATGCCGCCGCCCTCGGCGGTCGCGTCGCGGGCGTTCAGGACGAGGTTGACGACGATCCGCTCGATCGCCTCGCGCGTCGAGGCGGCACGGACGGGAGCTCCTCGGCGAGGTCGAGCTCGACCGTCCGGCCCGACTCCGAGCGCGCCCCCGACGAGCTCCACCGCGGCTCGCGGACGCCGTCGTTCAGGTCGAGCGAGCGTCTCGGCCGAGGGCTGGCGGCCCGAGAAGGCGAGCAGCTTCCGCGCCAGGTCGGTCGCACGCCGCGCTGCGGCCTCGATCTGGCCGACGTCGGCGGCCGCCTCGGCGCCGGTCGAGCCGGAGCAGCTCCGCGTGGCCGAGGATCACGGTCATCAGGTTGTTGACGTCGTGGGCGACCCCGCCGGCGAGCCGTCCGACGGCGTCGAACGTCTCGGCGCTGCTGTACCTGCTCGGCCGAGCTCGCGCTCGACGCGTGATGTCCCGCGCGATCGCGACGATCGCCCACGGCGGCGCCCGTCTCGTCGAGAAGCGGGGCGGTCGCGACCTCGAGCTCGATCGGACGCCCGTCCTTCGTCTGGCGCGACACGATCACGCCGGACTGCGCGCCGCGGCGACGCCAGGAACTGGCTGCGCTCGCGCTCGCTCAGCTCGGGCACCTTGCTCCCGACCAGCTCTTCCGCCGTCCAGCCGAAGATCGCCTCGGCGCCCGGGTTCCACATCCGCACCGTCCCGTCGAGCTCCGCGACGACGATCGCGAGCGGCGACGCCTCGACGACCGCCTGGAGCAGCTCGGACGCCGCCCGCGCTCCCCCCTCGGCCCGCAGCGTCGACCGGATCGCGTTCCGGGTCAGGACGTAGAGGAGACGGCCGTGATCGCGAGCACGAAGCCGATCCCCTTCGCCGTCTGCACGGCGCTGAGCGTCTCTGGCGAGACGATCCAGTCGGCGACCCGGTCGGAGAAGGCGATCCAGGCGACCGCCAGCGACCGCGTAGATCCCCGCGACCCGGAGGGCCTGGCGATGCGCAGGGTCACGGCGGTCGCCCCACGATGCCAGGAGTCTACGGGTCTAGCGACGCGCCCTGAGTGCGCGCTCCATCTGCCGCTTCGCGTCCTTCGCGGCCAGATCGCGACGCTTGTCGATCCGCTCCTTGCCCCGCGCGACCGCGAGCTCCAGCTTGATCTTCCCGTCCTTGAAGTAGAGCCGCGTCGGGACGAGGGTCAGCCGCTTCTCCTTCACCGTCCCGATCAGGGAGGCGATCTCGTGCCGCTTCAGCAGCAGCTTGCGGTCGCGCGTCGGCTCGTGGTTCTGGATCCCGGCCTGCTTGTAGATCGAGATCTCGGCGCCGACGAGCCAGACCTCGGCGTCGCGGACGTCCGCGTAGGCCTGCGCAAGCGTGACGCGCCCTTCCCGGAGCGACTTGACCTCGCTGCCCGTGAGGACGATCCCGGCCTCGTAGCGGTCGAGCAGCTCGTAGTCGTGCCGGGCCCGCCGGTTCTCGGCGATCAGCTTGGTTCCGATCGGTCTGGCCATCGGACGATTGTAGGTAGCGTCCCGAACCGTGACCGCCGAGACCGCCCTCGCCTTCATCGCTTCGTCGTACGGGATCCTGATGGCGATCTCGCCCGCGTTGCAGATCCGGAAGATCCTCCAGCACCGGAGCTCGCACGGCGTCTCCGCGGGCTACCAGATGGTTCTGCTCGTCGGGTTCGTCCTCTGGCTCGCCTACGGAGTCGCGAGCGACAACTGGGCGATCATCATCCCGAACACGGTCGCGATGGTCGTCTCGGCCGTGACGATCGTCGTCACCCGCAAGTTCCGGCTAGCGCCGGCCTGAGAAGCAGCGGTCGCAGAGCGGGAACCAGGGCGCGCAGCTCTGGCCGCACGACTTGCACCGGCCGACCGTCGGCGCGCGGACCTCGGCGGCGAGCCGGGCGCTGACCCGTTCGGAGGCGGCGAGCTCGAGCTCGGCGGCCTTCTCGATCGTGACGCCGCCCACGTCCGGATACTGGAGCGCGAACCAGCGGAGGATGCTCGCGGTGCGCGCGGCCTGCTCGGCGTCCTCGAGCGACGCGTCGCGGAGCCGGCCCGCGTCGAGCAGGTACTGCAGGATCGGCCGCTGCGCGCGGTCGCCGGCGAGCGCCAGCGCGAGCGTGGCGAGCAGCTCGAGGTTGTCCTCGTCCACAGGAGCGTTGACGAGCTTCCACGTCTGCTCGACCGCGAGCTTGCGGCCGCGCTCGCGCAGCCGGCGCTGAACGGCGTCGAGCCGGTTCAGGAGTGGGCCGATCGACTCGACGGAGAGCCAGCCCTCGGTGGCCCACTGCCGGTGCGCCGCGATGCTCCAGGCGCGCAGGGCCGCAGGGAGCTGGACGGGGCTCTCGATCGGCAGGTCCTCGAGCCGGGGCCGGATCCGCGCCTCCTCGACGACGCGGTAGCCGAAGTGGCCGGGCGCGATCTCGACGTGCGGGACGAGCGCCGCCTGGACGACGTCCGGGTCGGCGTTCGCCCAGACGATCCCGGTGAGCACGCCGACGTGGCCGCGCTCGACGAGGCCGAAGCGGCCGGCGCGGCCCGCGATCTGCGCGATCTCCCACGGGTGCAGCTCCCGCCGCTCCGTCCCGTCGAACTTGTTCGTCTCGGCGAAGAGCAGCGTCTCGCAGGGGAGGTTGACTCCGTGCCCGAGCACGTCGGTGGACGCGCAGTAGTCGGCCTGGCCGTTGATGAAGCGGTCGATCTCCGTCCTGCGCGACGCGAGCGGCATCGCTCCGTAGAGGACGGCGACGCGGCCGGGATGGCGCCGGTTCAGCTCGCCGGCGAGCGCGAGCACCGCGCGGCGGCTGAAGGCGACGACGACGGTGCCGGGCGTCAGCGCGTTGAAGGCGACCTCGCCCTTCCAGTCGAGGGGCGCCTTGCGCTCGAAGAAGCGGATCTCGGCCTGGGGGAAGGCGTTCTGGACGAGCGGGAGGGCCTCGACGGCGCCGAGCAGGAGGATGTGGCGGTACTCCCCGGCGAGCAGCAGCCGCGTCCAGGCGGAGCCGCGCTCCTCGTCGTCGGCCCACTGGAGCTCGTCGAGCACGAGCACCTCGCCGCGGAGCGGGGCCATCTCGGCGGTGCAGCAGATGATCGGCGCGTCCTCGTCGATCCGCTCCTCGCCGGTGACGAGCCCGACCTTCCCCTCCCCCAGCTCGGCGACGAGCCGGCGGTGCGCCTCCTGCGCGAGCATCCGGAGCGGCGCCGCGAAGACGCCGCGCCCGGACTCCTTCAGGAACTCGAGCGCCGCGTACGTCTTGCCGGAGTTCGTCGGGCCGAGGTGCGCGACGACCGAGTCGGGCTCGAAGGAGCGGGTCGGGAGCCGGATCTCCGGCTCGGCGAGGCGCGAGATGTGCCGGTCCTGCTTGGCCCGCCGCGCCGCGCGGCTCGGCCGCTTGCTGCGGCCGCGGTGCTCCTTCCTGGCCGCCACGCTTCTACGCTACCTCGCGGGCCACGTGGTTCTGGACGGTCGGCGGAGCCGGGCTCCGCCTGGCGGGAGCCGACCGGCCAGGAGCCACGGGGCTAGACGTCCAGGAAGCGGCGGATTGTGAGGCCGGAGCCGAGGACGCCGATCGTCAGGCCGACGCCGATCACGATCAGCGCGTTCAGGCCGAACGCGAGCGACTGGACGCCCGAGGACGAGTCGATGTGCCCCAGGATCTGGGGCAGGACGAGCTCCTTGCCGATCAGTAACAGGAGCACGGCGAGGATCGAGCCCGCGAGGCCGCAGATCAGCCCTTCGAGCATGAAGGGGCCGCGGACGAACCAGTTCGTCGCCCCGACGAGCTTCATCACCTCGATCTCGCGGCGCCGGGAGAAGATCGAGAGCCGGATCGTGTTCGCGATCAGGAGCGCCGAGGAGACGAGCAGGACGACGGTCGCGATCCCGAACGCGGTGGACATGATCTTCGCCGCCTGGAGCACGCGCTCCGAGACCTCCTCGCCGTCCTTCACCTTCTCCACCCCGGGCGGGAGCACAGGCGCCTGCAGGTTGAGCGCGATCTGCTTGACGTTGGCGCCGTCGACCGCCTTGACCTCGAAGGCGTCGGGGAGCGGGTTCGACGTCAGGCCCGCGACGATCTCGGGTGTCCGCTTGCGCATCCGGTCGAGCGCCTCCGCCTTGGAGACGAACACCACTTCCTTGACGAGCGGGTCGGAGTCGAGCTTCTTGCGGACGAAGTTGATCTGGTCGAGCGTCGCCGGCTGCTTGCAGGAGACCTCGGTGCAGAAGTAGACCTTGACGAGCAGCTTGTCCTTCGTGTTGTCGCTGAACGCGAGCATCCACGAGCCGAGCGCGACGAACAGGCCGAGCAGGAACATCCCGATCAGCACGGTCATCGTCGCCGCGACGGTGGTCGACGTGTTCGCGAGCAGCGAGCGGACGGACTCGGAGACGAGCAGCCGGAACCTCATTCGCTCTCGTAGCCTCCGCGGCGTTCGTCGCGGGCGAGCCGGCCGTCCTCGAGGGCGATCACGCGCCGGCGCATCTTGTCCACCATCTCGCGGTCGTGGGTGACCATCAGGATCGTCGTGCCCGCGCGGTTGATCCGGTAGAGCAGCTGCATGATCCCGACGGAGGTGTCGGGGTCGAGGTTCCCCGTCGGCTCGTCGCAGATCAGGAGCGGCGGATGGTTGACGACGGCGCGCGCGATCGAGACGCGCTGCTGCTCGCCGCCGGAGAGCTCGTCCGGGAGCGACTCCGTCTTCTCCTGGAGGCCGACGAGCGAGAGCACCTCGGGCACCTTGCGCCGGATGCTCTGCTTGCTCTCGCCCTGCACCTTGAGCGCGTAGGCGACGTTCTCGGCCGCCGTCCGGTTCGGGAGCAGCTTGAAGTCCTGGAAGACGCAGCCGACGTTGCGCCGCAGCAGCGGCACCTTCGAGCCCTTGAGCCGGGAGAGGTCGCGCCCGCCGACGAGGATCCGGCCCGCGTTCGGCTCCATCTCCTTGAGCAGGAGGCGGATCATCGTCGACTTCCCGGAGCCCGAGGCACCGACGACGAAGACGAACTCGCCCTTGTCGATCACGAACGAGACCTCGTTCAGCGCGATCACGTTCGGCTCGTAGATCTTGGTCACGTTCTCGAAGACGATCATCGTCCCCGGGCCCTGCGGGGTGCCGAGCGGGCTCGAGCCCGGCTCCGGGGCGAGCGTCGCCGCCCCGCTGGCGCCGTTCTGAGGCACGCCGTCGGCGGGAGAGGTCAGCTGGGTGTCGAGATCGTGTTCCTGCACCGGAATGGAAAGGGGGGCGCTGGGTCGCGCTCCGGTCTCTGGAGTGGGCATCAGTCTAGCCGACCCTCTCGGCTAGACCGCCCGGCCCGCGGCCTTGGCGAGCAGGTACTCGCGGACGAACCCGTCCAGGTTGCCGTCGAGGACGCCCTGGGCGTTCCCGACCTCGAAGTCGGTCCGGTGATCCTTGACGAGCTGGTACGGGTGCAGGACATAGCTGCGGATTTGACTCCCGAAGCCGATGTCCTGCGCCGCTCCCCGCTCCTTCGCCAGCTCGGCCTCGCGCTCCTCCTCCTGCAGCTCGACGAGCCGCGAGCGGAGGATCCGGAGAGCCGTCTGCTTGTTCGAGGCCTGGGAGCGCTCGTTCTGGCACTGGACGACGATCCCGGTCGGCAGATGCGTGAGCCGGACGGCGGAGTCGGTCTTGTTCACGTGCTGGCCGCCCGCGCCAGAGGCCCGGTACGTGTCGATCCGGAGGTCGCTCTCGTCGACCTCGACGTCCGCCTCGTCGGGCAGGAGCGGAGCGACGACGACCTGGGAGAAGGCGGTGTGGCGGCGGTGGGCGCTGTCGAACGGGGACTGGCGGACGAGCCGGTGGACGCCGCGCTCGGCCTTCATGATCCCGTAGGCGTTCTCGCCCTTGACGGTGAAGGTGGCCGACTTGAGGCCGGCCTCCTCCCCCGGGCTCGCCTCGATCAGCTCGGCCTTGAAGCCGCGATCCTCGGTCCAGCGGAGATACATCCGGAGCATCATCTCGGCCCAGTCCTGCGCATCGGTGCCGCCGGTGCCGGCATGGATCGACGCGACGGCATCGCCCCCGTCGTACTCGCCCGTGAAGAGCGCGTCCTCCTGCAGCCGCTCCAGCTCCTGCCGGAGCGGTGCGAGCTGCCCCTCGAGCTCGGCTCCGAGGTCGGAGTCCATTTCGAGCAGCTCGGCGGCGTCGTCGTGCTCGCGCTGGAGCCGCTCGTAGCGCTCGAGCCGCTTGGTCAGGCGGGAGTGCTCGGTCGAGATGCGAGCCGCGCCGGCCTGGTCGTCCCAGAAGCCGGGTTGCCCCATCTCGCCCTCGAGCTCGGTGATCCGGAGAGCGACCGCAGCGGGGTCAAAGGTAATCACGAACCCAGGCAAGCTGGGCACTGATCTCCTCGAGCTGCTGGTCGAGCGGAATCCCGGTTTCGGTCATCCGGTCGATGGTAGCTTTGCGGCTCGCTTGAGGGGTCAAGTTCAGCGGGTGTTCCTGATGTGGGCACGACCGGCGGCGCCGGCGGTCTGTCTGGCTGCCTACGGGATCTTCGCGCTCCTGAAGCCGGAGACGAACGCCTTCCGCATCCTCCCCGTCCTCGGCCTCTCGGTGCTTGCGGGGCTCGCGTACGCAGGGACGGCTCGCCGGATCGGGCCCGAGCCCGTGCTGCGCGCCCTCCTCGTCGTGGACACGCTCCTGCTCGCCGGGATGACTGCGGCCCTGGGGCGCCCGGACCAGCTCGCGATTGCCTACTTCTGGTCGATCGGGATCGCCGCGTTCTTCTTCGGCGCCCGGGAGACGCTGGCGACGACGGTGCTGGCGACGCTGTGCGCCTCGGTGGTGCCCTACCTCGGCGACTTCGGCAGCGACGCGGTCGTGGTGTTCACCGACGCGGTCGTGCTCGCCCTGATCGGCGGCCTGCTCGCGGTCCTCTCCGACCGACGCAGCCATGCCGAGGAGGCACTGAGGGTGGAGAGCGAGCTCGACGCGGCCGCGCTCCGGATCGCGGGCCAGGTGCGCTCGACGCTCGAGGTCGACGCCGTCCTCGACGCGGCCGTCGAGGAGCTGGGACGGGCGACCGGGAGTGCGCGGGCGCTCTGCCAGCTCGTCGACGAGCCCGGGAAGCTGCACCAGTGGACGCGGCCCGGCGTCTCCCCGGTCGAGACGCCGAGCCTCGCGGCGACGGTGCTCCAGGTCGTGGAGAAGAGGGCGCCGCTCCTGATCGAGGCTCGAACCGACGACCTCCCCTCCTCCCTGCTCGAGTACCTGACCCGGGTCGGGACCAGCTCGGTGGCCGCGGTGCCGATCTTCTGGCACGGCGAAGTCATCGGCGTGCTCGGCCTGCACGACGACCGGCCGCGGCGCTGGGGCGCCGAAGTCCAGCTGATCGAGCGGGTCGCGCCCCAGGTGGGCGCGGCGATCGCACAGGCCGCGGCCTTCGAGCACGAGCGGCGGGTCGCCCGCCTGCGCGAGCAGCTGATCGCGAACGTCTCGCACGAGCTCCGGACGCCGCTGACCTCGACGATCGGCTTCCTGCAGACCCTGGAGCGCGACGACCTCGAGCTGGACGAGGAGGAGCGCACGACCTTCCTCCGGATCGCGCGCGAGCAGGCGGAGCGGCTCGCGGCGCTCGTGGGCGATCTGCTCACGCTCGCCCGAGTCCAAGGGCAGGCGGGCTCGGGCGGCGCCCTGGCGGTGGTGCGGGCCGCGGTCGACCTGGCCGCCCGGGAGCTCCCCTTCGGCAACGGCCGCCCCCTCGACGTGGACGTCGCGGATGAGCTGAGGGCGCGGATCGACGAGCGCCGGCTCGTCCAGATCGTCTCGAACCTGCTCGGGAATGCGCTCGCGCACGGCGCCGGGCGCGTTCGGGTCGAAGGCCGGCGCGACGCCGACCAGGTGGAGCTGGTCGTGGCGGACGAGGGACAGCCGATCCCGGCCGACCTCCACGACGAGATCTTCGTGCCGTTCGCGCGCTGGAACGAGTCTGCGGTCGGAACGGGCCTCGGACTGCCGATCTCCCGCTCGCTCGCGGAGGCGAACGGCGGCTCGGTCGTCTACGACGGCTCGGCGTTCGTGCTCCGGCTCCCGGCCGCCTGACGGTTCGCCGGCGCTAGGCGCCGTGGCAGCGCTTGAACTTCTTGCCGCTGCCGCACCAGCACGGGTCGTTCCGGCCGACTTCCTTGGCGTCGTCGTTGACGACCGTGCCCTGGGAGGCGCCGTTCGATTCGGCGGGGGCCGCCGCGAGCAGCGCGCCGGTGCTCGTGCCGGCACCGGCGGCCATGATCGCGTCGGCGCCGCTGAGAGAGTCGTGCCGGTACGCGAGGTTCTGCGGCGGCTCCTCCGGCTCCAGCTGCGGGGGCTCCTGCGCCTCGATCTGAGCGTGGAAGAGCGTCAGCACGACCTCTTCGCGGATCACGCCGCCGAGCTCCTCGAACATCTTGTGCCCCTCGCCGCGGTACTCGACGAGCGGGTCCTTCTGCGCCATCGCGCGGAGATGGATCCCGTCGCGCAGGTAGTCCATGCTGTCGAGGTGCTCGCGCCAGCGGGCGTCGACGACCTGGAGCATCACGTAGCGCTCGACCTCGCGGAGCAGCTCGGAGCCGAGCTCCTTCTCCTTCTCCTCGTACACCTCGAGCGCGTCCTCGACGAACTCCTCGGTCAGGGCGGTGCGCTCGAGCTCGACCTCCTCGCGCAGCTCCTCGACCGTGATGTCCGTCCCGTAGAGGGCGTGCATCTGGGCGACGAGCGCGTCGAGATCCCATTCCTCGGAGAACTCGCCCTCGGTGAAGTTGGCGACGGTGACCGTGATCAGCTCCTCGATCCACTGCTTGACCTCGCCGGAGAGGTCGTCGCCGTCGAGGACGCGGCGGCGCTGCTCGTAGATCACCATCCGCTGCGTGTTCATCACGTCGTCGTACTTGAGGACGTTCTTCCGGGCGACGAAGTTCTGCTCCTCGACCTTCTTCTGCGCGTTCTCGATCTGGCGCGAGAGGATCCCGGCCTCCATCGGCTGGTCGTCCGGGAGCTTGAAGCGCTCCATGATCCCGTGGATCCGGTCGCCCGCGAACAGCCGGACGAGGTCGTCCTGGGCGGAGAGGTAGAAGCGCGTCTCGCCGGGGTCGCCCTGGCGGCCCGAGCGGCCGCGGAGCTGGTTGTCGATCCGGCGCGACTCGTGCCGCTCGGTCGCGAGCACGTAGAGCCCGCCGAGCTCGACGACGCCCTCGCCGAGCTTGATGTCGACACCGCGGCCGGCCATGTTCGTCGCGATCGTGACCGCACCGGGCTGGCCCGCGTCCTTGATGATCTCCGACTCGCGCTCGTGCTCCTTCGCGTTCAGGACGTTGTGCGGGATCCCGCGGCGCGTCATCAGCTGCGGAGAGGTACTCGGAGGCCTCGACGGCGATCGTGCCGACGAGGACGGGCTGGCCCCGCTCGTGCCGCTCCGCGATGTCGTCGATCACGGCGGCGAACTTGGCGTCCTTCGTCTTGAAGATGTAGTCGTTCTCGTCCCGGCGGGCGACGACGACGTTCGTGGGGATCTCGACGACGTTGAGGTCGTAGATCTCGACGAACTCCTTCTCCTCGGTCTTCGCCGTGCCGGTCATCCCGGCGAGCTTCTCGTAGAGCCGGAAGTAGTTCTGGAGCGTGATCGTGGCGAGGGTGACGTTCTCCTCCTGGATCCGCACGCCCTCCTTCGCCTCGACCGCCTGGTGCAGGCCCTCGCTCCAGCGGCGGCCCTCCATGATCCGGCCGGTGTTCTCGTCGACGATCTTGACCTCGCCGTCCTGGACGACGTAGTCGACGTCGCGCCGGTAGAGCGACTGCGCCTTCAGCGCCTGGGACAGGTGGTTGACGAGCTGGACGTTGCGCGGGTCGTAGAGGTTCTCGATCCGGAGCGCGCGCTCGACGGCGTCGATCGCGGTCTGCGCCGGCGAGACGACCTTGTGCTTCTCGTCGTAGAGGTAGTCGGCGCCCGAGAGCTCGGTCTCGTCCTCGCCCTTCTCGGTCTTTCGCGTCGCGGGCGCGCCGATCGAGGTCCTTGGCGATCCGCGCGAAGTCGTAGTAGGTCGTGGCGGCGGTCTCGGGCTCGCCGGAGATGATCAGCGGCGTCCGCGCCTCGTCGATCAGGATCGAGTCGACCTCGTCGACGATCGCGAAGCTGTGGCTGCGCTGGGCGAGCCCGTCCCGCGAGACGGCCATGTTGTCGCGGAGATAGTCGAACCCGAACTCCGAGTTCGTCCCGTAGGTGACGTCGGCGCCGTAGGCGACCTTGCGCTGGGCGAACGGCATCATGTTCTGGATCGCGCCGACGGTCATCCCCAGCCGCTCGAAGACGGGCCGGTTCCACTCGGCGTCGCGCACGGCGAGGTAGTCGTTGACGGTGACGAGGTGGACGCCGGTGCCGGGCAGGGCGTTCAAGAAGAGGGCGGTCGAGGCGACGAAGGTCTTGCCCTCACCGGTCTTCATCTCGGCGATGTCGCCCTCGTGGAGGACGATCCCGCCCATCATCTGGACGTCGAACATCCGCTGCTGCGACTCGCGCCAGCGGGCCTCGCGGACCGCGGCGTAGGCCTCGAAGAGGAGGTCGTCGAGCGGCTCGCCGTTCTCGAGCCGCTGCCGGAACTCGGCGGTCTTCGCCGCGGAGCTCCTCGTCGGAGAGCGCCTGGAAGTCCGGCTCCAGCGTGGCGATGTACGCGGCCTGCTGCTGGAGGCGCTTCATCCGGCGGCCCTCGCCGAAGCGGAGGACCTTCTCGAGCTTGCCGAGGTCTGCGGAAGCCATCGGCGTAGGGTAGCCGGTAGGGCCGATCTTCATCGCGCTCTTACACGGGTTGACCGGCGCGTTTACAGCCGGGTTGTACGGTTCGAGACATGAAGCGCGCGCTCCTCGCCGCCTTCGCCCTCGTGGCCGTCCCGGCGGCCCTCGCGGCGGTGCCGCAGACCGTGACCGCGCCCGCCCCCGTGACCGGCGTCGCCGCCGACGGGACGCGCGTGGCCTACGCGACCGGTTTCTCCGCGACCGACTGCAACCGGGTCTACGTCTGGAACGTCGCGAAGCGGAGCTTCACGCGGCTCGGCCGCAAGACGCACTGCGAGCGGACGAGCACCGGCAACGCGATCGCGTCGCTCTCGCTCGCCGGGACGCGGGCGCTCTGGCTCCACTACGTGGGCGGGAACCAGCGCGACTGGACGCTCTGGACTGCGACCACCTCGCGGCCGTCGCCCGTCCGGGTGCGCAGCGCAGCGACCGAGGCGGGCGACCCCGCCCCGATCGTGATCGGGCCAGGCGACGGCGCCTCCGGCGGCCTCCTCCCCTACGCCGTGGGGCGCCAGGTCTACGCGCTCCGTGCGAACGGCTCGCGGGCGTTCGCCTGGACGGCGCCGGTCGGCGTGACCGCGCTCGGCGCGAACGCCGGCCGGGTGGTCGTCGGGCGGGCGGACGGGAACGCGACGATCCTCGACGCACGCGGCCGCGTCGTCCGCGAGCTCGCTCTCGGCGGCGGCACGATCCTGGCCGCGTTCGCGTGGGGCAAGGGGGCCGTCCTCCAGCGCAGCCGCGAGCTGGTCGTCGTCGACGACGTCGGCGAGATCACGACGTATCCCCTTCCCGCAGGCATGCGGCTCACCGACGCGGAAGGCTCGTACGCGCTCGCCGTCACCTCGAACCGGATCGTGCGGCGGATCGTCCTCCGCTCCGGCGCCCAGCAGAGCTACGGCAAGGGCTCGTCGGCGCAGATCGAGCCGGCCCAGGTCGCGATCGGCTGGGGCCGGACCGTCCGCGTCCTCCCCGCCGGCTAGAGCCGGCTCACCTCGACCTCGAACAGGTCGCCGTCGAGCCGCCGGCCGAGCATGACCTCGTCGCCGTCGACCTCTTCGAGCTCGTCGCCGAAGCGCCCGGGCAGCTCACGCACGTCGATCCGCTTCGCGCCCACGATCCAGAGGCCCTCCTCGTCCTGACGCTGTGCGAGCGCGCGATACGGCGGCTCGAGCTCGCCGTCGAGCCCCTCGGCGAAGGGCAGCACGGCGCCGTCCGGCACCGTGTCGTCGACGAGAAGCGTGCCGTCCGGGAGCGCGACGAACGCGAGGCTCGTGCCCTCGGCGTCGGCTCGAACCGGGACGACCGCGTCCCACTCCCGGGCGCGCGGGACGCCGTGGATCCCCACCTCGAGCAGCCGCTCCGGGAGCAGGCCCTCCGCCCGCGGCGGCTCCTGGCCGATGTCCATCCCGGCCTCGTCCGCCAGCTGCTCGTGGAGCGGGCGGCGGCGGCGGAAAAGCCCCACCTAGAGCGAGGGCTCCGACGGCCCGATGTGCCCGTAGCCGCCGTCGCGACGGCGGTAGACGACCTCGGTCTGCTTCGTCTCCTCGTTCTGGAAGACGAAGAAGTCGTGGCCGACGAGCTCCAGCTCGAGCACCGCCTCCTCCGCGGAGAGCGGCTGCAGGTCGAACTGCTTCGACTTGACGATCATCGTGTCGAGCTGCTCGGCCGTGAAGTTCGGCTCGCTGGCCTCGGCGTGCCCGTTCGCGCGGCGGCCCAGGCTGCGCCGGCTCCGCTTGTCGCGGTAGCGCGTGACCTGGCGCTCGAGCTTGTCCACGAGCTGGTCGATCGACGCCTCGAAGGCAGTCGAGCACTCCTTCGCACGGAGCGTCGGGCCCTTCGTCCAGATCGTCGCTTCCGCGACGTGGTCGTCGGCGATCGACGGGTTCTGCTCGAGCGAGAGCTCGAGCTCGACCTGGGTCGGATCGGCGAGCTGCCGCTCCAGCCGGGCGAGCTTCTCCTCGGCATAGCTCCGGATCGCATCGGTGACCTCGACGTTACGGCCCTTGACCTGAAGTCGCATCGCGTCTCCCTCCGTCCGGGTGAGAGACCTGAGCGTAACGAAACCGCGGGGCTCAGCGGACGGCTCGGGCGAACGTGACCACGTCGACGCGGCGCGCACCTCCCTTCCTGAGCGCGGCAGCGGCCGCCGCGGCCGTGGCCCCGCTCGTGTAGACGTCGTCGACGAGGCAGACGCGGTCCGGCGAGGCCCGCGCGGAGGGCGCGAACGCGCCGGCGACGTTCCGGCGCCGCTCCTTCAGGCCGAGCCCCGCCTGCCGGGCGGGCGAGCGCGCGCGCCGCAGGAGCGGCTCGCACGGGGAGCTCCCAGTGCCGTCCGAGCTCGCGCGCCAGCGCCTCCGCTGGCCGGTGGCCCCGCTGGAGCGCCCGGTCGAGGCTCGCCGGCACGAAGGCGAGCACTGCCACGTCGGGGCGTGCGAGCGTCTCCGCCACGAGCGCCGCCGCGAACCGCGACGAGCCGCCGCTGACCGTGCTCCTTCCACGCAGCGATGACCCTGCGGGCCGTCTCGTCGTAGAGGATCGCCGCCCGCGCGGTCGCGAACGAGAGCCGTCGCCCACGGCACTCGGAGCAGCGGCGGACGGGCCAGGCCCCGGGCGAGCCGCAGCGCTCGCAGAGCGGCGGCGCGAGCCGGACGAGCGCGTCGCCGCAGCCTTCGCACAGTGCCGGGCCGAGCCGGGCGCAGGCCGCGCAGCGCTGGGGCAGGAGCAGATCGAGCACGTGTCCGACGCTACGCCGGGAACCGTCACGCAGGGGTGACCGGCTTCGTGCCGGAAGCGTGACGATCAGTCCACAGGCGGTGCCTGCGCCAGCTCGCGCAGGGCTTCCCGTGACTGATCCAGATCCTCAGGTGTCTTGACCGGAACGAAGCGGCCTTGCGGCCCCGTGGCCGGGACCTCGAGGAACGTCGCGGGCACGAACCGCGTCAGCTCGTGGTAGACCCGCTCGAGCTGGACCGCGGCCCGCCCGTCCACCTCCTTCCGGACGTAGAGCCACGTCAGGTCGTAGAGCCGGTCGAGGACGGCGAGGTCGATCGTCAGCGTGTTCACGTTCCCGTAGCCGAGCCGCGTGCGGTCGACGCCCGGCGGGAACCTGGGGCTCTCGAGGATCTGCGGGGAGCCGTCCAGCCGCACGGGCGCGCCACCCGGATCGCTGGTGGTCGCGACGACCTCGGCGGTCACCGCGCGCCCGGACCGGAGATGCGCGCCGAGCACGGCGGGATCGACACGGGCACCGAGGTTGTCGACGTTCGAGACGAGCACGTGCCGAACCCCCTCGGCGAGGAGGCGGTCGCGCGTCCCGGAGCGCATCAGCCACTCGAGCAGGTCGCCGTGACCCGGGCTGTAGGGAGAGACCCGGCCGGCGTCGTCGCGGAAGAGGCTGCCGTCGGGCTCGAGCCGGAGCGAGACGGACTGCGAGAAGACGAGTGGCTCCCCGAGACCACGGCGCGGCGACGAACGCTCGTACCGCCTCGTCGGTCGCGAAGCTCGTCATCAGGGCGGCCGGCACCGACGCTCCCAGCTCGCGGCCGACCGCGGCTGCCTGGGCCAGCTTCAGCTCGAGAAAGGTGCGGCCGTCCGCTACCTCGACGAGCCCCTTGACGAGGCCGCCGAAGCGGGTCGCCATCCCGCCGGTGAGGACGACGATCCCGAGTGCACCCTCGCGGAGCGCGGCCTCGCCGGCTGCGCGCACGGCGGCGTCGGCGCCTGGCTCCGGCAGGCGAACGACGTCGCTGCGAACGAGCGGCTCCACCTTCCCGCCGGCCACGTTCGTGTCCGGGCCGAGCAGTCCGCCGGCGACTCTCGCCCGCAGGGACTCGAAGCGCTCCTCGTCGAAGCCGAAGCGCTCCAGCACCGCCCGGGTCTCGGGGTCGATCTCGCCGAGGACGCTCATGCGGCGCGGGCGACCCGCGGCAGGCTGGCCTCGTACGGCGCCCGGTGGACACCCTCCTCCGTCACGATCGCCGCGATCAGCGCCGCCGGAGTGACGTCGAAGGCGGGATTCCGGGCTGCGAAGCGGGTCGGTCACCTCGGCGCCGTCGCGCTCCTCGATCGGGATCCCGGCGCCGGTCGCGGTGGCCGGGTCGATCGTCGAGGTCGGGGCGACGATGTAGAGCGGCAGGCCGTGGTGGGCGGCGGCGACCGCGAGCCCGTAGGTGCCGATCTTGTTCGCGGCGTCGCCGTTCGCGGCGATCCGGTCGGCGCCCGTGACGATGCAGTCGACCTCGCCGCGGGACATCAGGTGGGCGGCGGCCGAGTCGGCGATCACGGCGTGCGGGATCCCGAGCGCCTCGAGCTCCCAGGCGGTCAGGCGGGCTCCCTGGAGCAGCGGCCTCGTCTCGTCCACGAGCACGTGCGCCAGGAGCCCCTGCTCCCAGGCGGCGCGGAGCGCGCCCACGGCCGAGCCGTAGCCCCCCGTGGCGAGCCCGCCGGCGTTGCAGTGCGTCAGCGCCCGCGTCCCGGGGCCGAAGAGCGAGGCGGCGTGCGCGGCCATCGCGCGGCAGCGCGCGACCTCGTCCTCGTGGAGCGCCCGCGCCCGCTCGGGGGTCGGCTCCGGCCGCATCTGCTCGAGCGCCCAGACGAGGTTGACGGCCGTCGGGCGAGACTCGGCGAGGACGCGGTACGCCGCTGCCTCGTCCTCCCCTTGCTCGAGCGCGAGCACGTAGCCGTAGGCGGCGGCGATCCCGATCGCGGGCGCGCCCCGGACGGCAAGCGTCTTGATCGCCTCCGCGACCTCCGCCGCCGTCGTGCACCGCAGCTCGACCTCTTCCTCCGGCAGGCGGCGCTGGTCGAGGAGGACGACGGCGCCGGGCTCGAGGCGGACGATCCGTTCCGGGTCGAGATCGGGCATGCGCGAACCGTACTGGCCCGCCGGGGCCATGTCCGGGGTCAGACCCTGGACATGGCCCGGCGGGACAGGGGCTGGATCAGGTGCCCTCGTCCCAGGAGGCGAGGTACTTGGCCTGCTCCGCGGTCAGCTGGTCGATCTCGATCCCCATCGTCGCCAGCTTGAGGCGGGCGATCTCGTCGTCGATGTCCTTCGGGACGACGTAGACCTTCCGCTCGAGCGAGGCGGCGTTCTGGACGACGTACTCGGCCGAGAGCGCCTGGTTCGCGAAGGACATGTCCATCACGATCGCCGGGTGCCCCTCGGCGGCGGCGAGGTTGATCAGCCGCCCCTCGCCGAGCAGGTAGAGCCGCCGGCCGTCCGCCATCGTGAACTCCTCGACGAACTGGCGGGCCTCCCGCGTCTCGCTCGCGAGGTCGCGCAGCGCGCCGATCTCGATCTCGACGTTGAAGTGGCCGGTGTTGCAGAGGATCGCCCCGTCCTTCATCTGCTCCATGTGCTGCCGGGCGAGCACGTGCTTGTCGCCCGTCGCGGTGCAGAAGATGTCGCCGATCGGGGCGGCCTTCTCCATCGAGCAGCACCTCGAACCCGTCCATCGCGGCCTCGAGGGCCGGCATCGGATCGATCTCGGTCACGATCACGTGCGCGCCCAGGCCCTTCGCCCGCATCGCGACGCCGCGCCCGACCCAGCCGTAGCCGGCGACGACGAAGCGCTTGCCGGCGATCAGGACGTTCGTGGCCCGGATGATCCCGTCGATCGTGGACTGGCCGGTGCCGTAGCGGTTGTCGAAGAGGTGCTTGGTGCGCGCCTCGTTGACGGCGATCACGGGGAAGCCGAGCTTGCCGTCCCGCTCGAGCGCCTTCAGCCGGATCACGCCGGTGGTCGTCTCCTCGGTGCCCGCGATCACGTCGCCGAGCTGCTCGCGGCGGGCGCTGTGGAGGACGCCGATCACGTCGGCGCCGTCGTCCATCGTGATGTGCGGCTTGTGGTCGACCGCGGCCTCGATGTGCTGGTAGTAGGTGTCGTTGTCCTCGCCCTTGATCGCGAACGTGGCGATGTCGTACTCGTCCACGAGCGCGGCGGCGACGTCGTCCTGCGTCGAGAGCGGGTTCGAGGCGGAGATGACGACGTCCGCGCCGCCCGCCTTCAGCGTCCGCATCAGGTTCGCGGTCTCCGTGGTCACGTGGAGGCACGCCGAGATCCGGTAGCCGTCGAGCGGCTTCTCGGACTCGAAGCGCTCCCGGATCGCGGCGAGCACCGGCATCTGCCGGTCGGCCCACTCGATCCGTGCGCTTGCCCTCGGAGGCGAGCGAGAGATCCTTGACGTCGTGCTTGCGTGTCGTTGCCATGCAGTCCTTCCGGTAAGAGGTCAGGCGACCAGGAGCCGTTCGTGCTTGCGCTGCTCCCAGTCGACCCAGTCGGCGCCCGGCCCGGCGGTGCCCATCCAGGTGTCGAGGGCTGTCCGCAGCTCCGGCTCGCGCCGGAGCCGGGCCACGAATGCGATCTCGTCCAGCTCGACGCCGAAGCGCGCGCGGAGCTCCCGGAGCTCGGTGAGCTGTTGCAGCTCTCCGTCCCGGTAGACGCGGTACCCGCCGGCGGTCCGTTCCGGAACGACGAGCCCGACGGACTCGAGGTACCGCAGCATCCGAGCCGACCAACCCGTCTGGGTGGCGGCCTCTCCGACGTTCAATCCCATCGCGCAGACCTTACCACAACTGTGTCAGGGTTGGGAGGTGCCCTCTCGGCCGTACTTGTCCTCGAGCCGGACGACATCGTCGAGATGCGGGGTCGAGACCTCGAGGATCGTCGTGTCCTCGATCGCCGTCACCCGGTGGACGGTGCCCGGGACGTAGTGGAACGCGGCGCCGGCGGCGATCACCTCCTCGCTCAGCACCCCCTGCCCCACCTCCCCCAGCTCGAGCTTCGCGCGGCCCGACTGGACGTACCAGGACTCGTCCTTCTCACGGTGGAACTGGAGGCTGAGCGAGGCGCCCGCCTGCACGAACAGCACCTTGCCGCAGTAGACGTCGGTCAGCGCCCAGATCAGCTCGTAGCCCCACGGCTTCTCGACCTTGCGCACGTCGAAGCCCCAGCGGTCGAGGGAGTCGATGTTGGAGGAGTCGAGGTTCACGAGAAGGCCAGCGTCCTGTCGGCGATCCGTTCGCCGGCGGCGACCCGGATCCCGTGGTCGAGCATATTCCCCTCGCCCACCTCGGCGTCCGGGCCCACGACCGCGAGCCCCCGCACGTGAGCGTCCGCGCCGATCCGGGCGCGCTCGCCGACGAGGGAGCCGTGGACGACGGCGCGCGGCCCGACGACGGCGCCGGCGGCGATCACGGACGAGTCGATCTCTGCCCCGGCGCACACCCGGGCGCCCGCAGCGACGACCGCGAGGCTGCCGACGCGGGCTCCCGCCTCGACGACAGCGCCGGCACCGACGTAGACCGGGGGGACGAGCCGGGCCGCGGGGTCGACCTGCGCGCTGTCCTCGACGAGCGAGTAGCCGGAGCCGAGCGCCTCGCCGAGCTCCGTGGCGAAGGTCCGCTCGAGCACGTCGCGATGCGCGTCCAGGTAGCTCTCGGGCGTGCCGACGTCCCGCCAGTAGCCATCCAGCTCGAAGCCGTAGAGCGAGCCCGCCTCGACGAGACGCGGAAAGACGTCGCGCTCGATCGAGACGACCGTATCCGGCGCGATCAGGTCGAGCACCTCCGGCTCGAGGATGTACAGCCCGGCGTTGATCAGGTTCGTGTCGATCTCCTCGGCCCGCGGCTTCTCGACGAACGCGCTGACGCGGGCGTCGGGGGTGCGGCGGACGAGCCCGTAGCGGCTCGGGTCGTCGACCGGGACGAGGAGGACGGTGCCGGCCGCGCCCTTCTCGCGGTGGAACGCGAGCATCGCCCCGAGATCGGCGCCGTGGAGGACGTCCCCGTTCAGGGCCACGAACGTCTCGGCGATCCCCCCTTCCTCGCCGGGCGCGGCCCCGAAGCGGATCCCGCCGCCCGTCCCCAGCGGGCTCGGCTCGACGCGGTACGAGAGCGCGAGCTCGCCGTAGCGATCGCCGAAATGGGACTCGAGCTCGGTGGGCAGATAGCCGCAGGAGAGGATCGCCCGGTCGACCCCGTGCCGCGCGAGGTGCTCGAAGGTGTAGGCGAGGAGCGGGCGGTCGACGAGCGGGAGCATCGGCTTCGGCGTGCGGGTCGTCAGCGGCCGCAGGCGGGTGCCCTCGCCGCCGACGAGGATCACAGCGGGGAGGCTCACCCGCCGGCCGCCCGACCGATCCCCTCGAAGGTGAAGCCCGCCGCACGAAGGTCGTCCGGGTCGAGCATGTTCCTGCCGTCGATCAGGAGCGGGTTGCGCATGCGGACGGCGGCCGCTGCCCAGTCGAGCTCGGCGAGCTCCGGCCACTCGGTCACGAGCACGGCCGCATCGGCGCCGTCCAGCGCCTCGAGCGGGTCCGCATAGATCGATGCCTGTGGGAGGACGTCCTCGCCGCGGACGACGGGATCCCAGGCGCGCACGTCGGCACCCTCCGCGACGAGCCGGCCGGCGAGAACGAGGCTCGGCGCCTCACGCACGTCGTCGGTGTTCGGCTTGAACGCGAGCCCGAGCAGGACGACGGTCTTGCCGCGCAGCGTCCCGAGGTGCTGCTGGAGCTTCCCGATCACCCGCCGCTTCTGGAGCTCGTTGACCTCGATCACCGCGTTCAGGAGCTGGAAGTGGTAGCCGGAGTTCGCGGCGAGCTGCTTCAGCGCCAGCGAGTCCTTCGGGAAGCAGGAGCCGCCGAAGCCGATCCCCGCGCGCAGGAACGCCGCGCCGATCCGCCGGTCGAGCCCGATCCCCTCGGCGACCCGAACGACATCCGCGCCGGTCGCCTCGCACACGTTCGCGATCTCGTTGATGAAGCTGATCCTGGTCATCAGGGCCGCGTTGGCCGCCAGCTTGATCATCTCCGCCGAGGCGACGTCGCAGCGGACGATCGGGCCGTCGATCCCCTCGTGCAGCCGCGCGACGGCGTCGCCGTCGGCGTCGTCGAAGGAGCCGATCACGATCCGGTCCGGCTGCTGGAAGTCGCGGATCGCGGTGCCCTCGGCGGTGAACTCGGGGTTGGAGGCGTAACCGACGTCGGGCAGCCCGCGCTCGGCGAGCCGGTGCCGCACCTTCTCGCCCGTCCCCACCGGCACGGTGCTCTTCATCACGACGACGGCCCGGCCGGCCAGCTCGTCGAGGCTGTCCACGACCGTCCAGACCGCCGCGAGGTCGGCGTCGCCGGAGTAGGTGGGCGGCGTCCCGACCGCGACGTAGACGAAGTCGGCGCCGCGCACGG
Source organism: uncultured Gaiellaceae bacterium (assembly GCA_963846665.1). Taxonomy (GTDB): domain Bacteria; phylum Actinomycetota; class Thermoleophilia; order Gaiellales; family Gaiellaceae; genus Gaiellasilicea. Next base: position 357,400 of record CAWJWW010000002.1, on the reverse strand, counting down.
CCTCGCCGACGTCGAGTGTGTAGCGCAGCCGTTCCCGGTTCCGCTCGAGCAGCTCGCCGAGCCCCGGCTCGTAGATCGGGACCTCGCCCCGCTGCAGCGCCGCGATCCGGTCGCTGAGCACGTCGCGGATCACGACCTCGTGCCCGAGGTCGGCGAAGCAGGCGCCCGTGACGAGGCCCACGTAGCCCGCGCCGAAGACAGCGACCTTGCTCACAGCTGCGAGCCTACTTACCTGATGCTCGAGATCGGCTTGAGACCCTTCGCGATCGCGAGCATGGTCTCGTTCGAGAGCGCGTCCAGCACCGTGTTCACGACCCAGTAGGTGGCGCCGTTCTCCCGGAGGACGACCATGTGCAGCTTCGGCCCGACGTAGTGGAGCTCGTAGCGGCGCCCCTTGATCGTCCGGACGAAGTTGTTCTCGGCGAGGACGGGCGCGTCCTCCCAGTCGGTCATCTGGACGCCCCAGTACTCGAGCGCACCCGTCCGGTAGGTGAGCCTGATCGTCTTGTGCTTCTTGGCCGGGTCGATCCGGTAGAGCCGGACCGGCTTCTCCGAGTCGATCCACGAGTTCGCCTCGAGCACCGTCGGCACCATCAGCTGGAAGGGGACGCGCTGCTTGCGGTCGCGCAGGACCTGGAGTGCGGCGTCGGCGCCGGGCTTCACGTTCGGCTTCTGCCGGGTCGGCGTCTTGTCGACCGGCGCCGCCGCGATCGAGCCATGGAAGGTCTGGCCGACGATCACCGCCAACATGGCGCCGTTCATCAACGCGCCGAGCTCGGGCGTCTGCGCGATCACGTCGGTCGTCGCGAAGAGCGTCGCCACCTTCGCCGCGGCCTGCTTCGCTCCCGTCTGGGCCGGGTCGTAGGCGACCTGGGTCTGGAAGTAGTCCCAGTTGGGCGCGTTCGCCGGCTTCCCGTCGGGCGGGAAGACCATCGAGTAGCCGCGCTGCGAGAGCAGGTAGCTCGCCGTCGAGGCGGAGCCGGTGACGCCGTTCCCGTTCAGGACGGCGATCGTGGTCGCCGAGGGAACCGGCGCGGCCGCCTTCGCCTTCGGCTTCTCCCCGAGCGCGACCGCGGTCGCCTTCTCGGGCGACTCGACGTCCGGATGCATGAACTCCTGGACGGCCCTGCTGAGGTTCTCCGGCGCCGTGCTCAGCTCCGCGTAGCCCTCCAGCCCCTCGATCTTCGACTGGAAGAAGTGCCCGGGCGGCAGGCCGTAGGCGAAGAGCGCGTAGGAGAGGAGCGTCGAGAGGTCGAGCTCCTTGCCGCCGCCGACGCCGACCTCCACGTTCGTCGTCACCGTCCGCACGAGCTTCGGCAGCTTCAGCGGGCTGAACTCGCTCCGAACCTGATCCTTCATCCCGCGCAGGAACGCCTGCTGCCGGGCGACGCGGAAGAGATCCGAGTCGGTGTGGCGGTAGCGGACGTAGTCGAGCGCCCTGTAGCCGGTCAGCTTCTGGTACCCGGGCTGCAGGTTGATCGTCGCGAAGCCGAAGGGGCCGCCCCGGTCGTTGAAGTAGCGGCGGTCGACGTCGACCCAGACACCGTCGAGCGCGTCGACGAGCTGGCGGAAGCCGCGGAAGTTGACGGTGACGAGGTAGTTGACCGGGACGTTTGTCAGCTTCCGGACGGTCTCCAGCGTCCCCTTCGTCCCGCACTCGCTGTACGCCTCGTTGATCCGGCCGCGATAGCTCGGCTTGCCCGGACAGGAGACGTCGACGATCAGGTCGCGCGGGAAGGAGAGGAGCGAGATCGACTTCGTCTCGGGGTCGGCGCGGACGAGCATGACCGTGTCCGAGCGGGACGTTGCCCCGCTGTCCACGCCCTTCCGCTGGTCGTAGCCGACGATCAGGGCGTTGGCGGGCGCGCCCGGGAGCGCGACGTCGAGCCGCTTCGCCGCGACCTTGACGTCGGTCGACTTCGGGGCGACCTCGCCGATCACGTCCTCGTGCACCCACAGGTAGAGCCCGCCACCGGCCGAGCCGGCGCACATCAGGAGGCCGACGAACGACCAGGCGAGCACCGTCCGCACCGCGGCCCAGCGCGAGCGGCGAGGCGGCTCCGGCTGGCGGTAGATCGTGATCGGGGAGAGGGCCCCGGGCGGGAGGACCGGCCTGCCGGTCCCGTTCACGGCTGCGCCGCGCCCGATCCCTCTCTTCAACGTCGTCCGCATGAATGAAAAAGGGCGGTGACCGCCCGTGGGGGCCAGGATACCCGAGGGCTAGGCCGTCGCAGCTCGCGCGGAGGCGAGCGCGGCGGCGAAGAACGCGTTCTCCTCGGGCGTCCCGACCGTGATCCGGAGCGCCGTCGGCGCCCCGAAGCCGCCCATCGGCCGGACGATCGCGCCCTGGTGGAGCAGCGCCTCGTACAGCCGGGGGGCGTCCTCGCCGACCTCGACGAAGAGGAAGTTCCCGACCGCCGGGCCTGCCGGCTCGAGCCCGTGCTCGCGCAGCGTCGCCTCGAGCACGACCCGCCCTTCCGCGGTGAGCGCGCGGCGGCGCTCCAGCTCGGCTGTCCCGTCGAGGCTCGCGAGCGCCGCGACCTGGGCCGGCGTCGAGACGTCGAAGGCGCGCCTGACCTTGCCGATCGCGGCGATCACGTCGGTGGGCCCGATCCCGTAGCCGACTCGGAGGCCGGCGAGGCCGTAGATCTTGGAGAACGTGCGCAGGACGAGCACGCGCCTCCCCGCCTTCGCGTACTCGGCGATCCCGTCCGGATAGTCGGGGTGATCGATGTACTCGAAGTACGCCTGGTCGAGCACGGTGAGCACGTGCTCGGGGACCTGCTCGAAGTAGGCGTCGAGCTCCGCCCGACCGGTCATCGTCCCCGTCGGGTTGTTCGGCGTCGCGATGTAGACGAGCTTCGTCCGCGGGCCGATCGCGCCGAGCATCGCGCCGAGATCGAGATGGTCGTCGCGGAGCGGCACCCGGACGGGGACGGCGCCCAGCTTGAGGGCGTCGAGGACGTAGGAGACGAACGACGGCCACCCCGTGACGATCTCGTCGCCCTCGCCAAGAGCCGCGACCGAGAGGAAGCCGATCAGCGCGTCCGCGCCGGCGCCCGTCGCGACCTGCTCCGGCGCCACTCCGTGCAGCTCCGCAAGCGCGCGCCGCAGGTGGTAGGTGCCGCCGTCCGGATAGCGGTTGAGCCCGCCGGCGCTCGCAGCGATCGCCTCGAGCGCGGCCGGGAACGGGCCCCACGGCCCCTCGTTCGAGGCCAGCTTGACGACCCGGTCGAGGCCGAGCTCGCGCTGCACCTCCTCCTCGGGCTTGCCCGGCTCGTACGGGACGAGCCCGTCGAGGGAGGAGCGGAACGGGGTCACGGAGCGGGCTGCCGGCGGATCAGGCCTCGGACGAGTCGTCCGACGCCTTCTTCCGCCAGAACCAGAGGGCGCCCCCGACCGCGGCGAGCGCCGAGACGAGCGCGCCCTTGTTCGGCCGCTTCGAGCCCTCGACCGTGCCCGGCAATGCGTCCTTCGCCTTCTTGCGGAGCACGCGCTTCGCCACGATCCACGACAGCCAGCCCATGGCGGCATTCCGCCTGTTGAAGATGCTCATGCAGGCAGGCTACCGCTCCCGCGAAATTCGTGCGCAAGCTTTCCGCCGGCACGGCATCTGTATGGGCAAGGACGTGCCCTCGTCCCCATGGGGCCGCGCCGCCCGCCGGCCCCGCTTTCTCCCAGAGACGCCCCCTTGCCGCAGAGGGGGGCGTCTCGCTTTGTTGCCGGCGCAGAACGGGATCCGCCGCAGCGGACCCCGTCGCGCAGATCCCTGAAGGGTCGGCTCCGCCTCCGCCGGCACCCGAGGGGCGGTGCGATGAGAGGCCGTTTCAGCCAGGCCCCGAACGCCTCAGGTCCACGAGGCGGGGACTGTCCCCGGGTCGCGACCTGAGGCGTCGCCATGGCGCACGGTCGCGCGGAACCGGGCCCCGGGAACAGGCACATCCGGGCGCGTGCGGAGAGCTTCTCGGCGTTGCGGAGCGGCCGTTCCGGCTGCTTGGATCTGCGCAAGCAGGAAATCCGCCTCACGGCGGACCCCCGCGCGCCAAGACCCCTAAAGGGTCGGCTCCGCCTCCCGACCGAATCCCTGCGCTGCCAGGTCAGGCGGATGCCGCCCGCCGGCAGGTGCAGCGACGACCCTCGTCGCCCGTCGCAGGCCTGGCGGCCGGGGCCTTCTTCTTCTTGTTCGGGAGGTGGATCGCGCGGCCGAGCGCGACGAGGCCGGCCTCCTTGATCGCCTCCGAGAGCGTCGGGTGGGCGGCGACGCCGTCGGCAACCGTCTCCACCGTCGACTCGGCGTCGATCGCGACCGTCCCGACCTCGATCAGGTCGGTCACGTGCGGCCCGACCATCACGAGCCCGAGCAGCTCGCCGTACTTCGTCTCGTGGATCGACTTGACCCAGCCGACCGTCTCGTTCTGCATCACGGCGCGCGCGTTCGCGACCCAGGGGAAGACCCCGACCGCGACGTCGTCGCCGTGGAGCTCGCGCGCCTCGGCCTCGGTCAGGCCGACGCCGGCGATCTCCGGGTCGGTGTAGATCGGGCGCGGCACCGCAGGAGTGCCCACGATCGCGTCGTGGCCGCACGCGTTCTCCGCCGCGACCTCGCCCTCGCGGAACGCGGTGTGGGCGAGCTGCCAGTAGCCGGCGCAGTCACCGACCGCGTAGATGTGCGGCACGGTCGTCCGGCGATGCTCGTCCGCGGCGATCCCCTTGCGCTTGTCCAGCTCGACGCCGATCTCCTCGAGCCCGAGGTTCTCCACGACCGGCCCGCGGCCGACGGCGACGAGCATCTGGTCGGCCTGGACGGTCTCGCCCTCCTCGCCGAAGTGGATCGTCAGCTGCGAGCCGTCGTCCTCGACCTTCGTGCAGCCCTTGCCGAGGTGGAGCGTGATCCCGCGCTTGCCGAAGGCCTTCGCGAGCTCCTTGGACGCGTCCGCGTCCTCCTGCGGGATCAGCGTGTCGAGCAGCTCGATGATCGTCACCTCGGAGCCGAAGCGGTGGAAGATCGAGGCGAACTCGCAGCCGATGATCCCGCCGCCGAGCACGACCAGCCGCTTCGGCACCTCGGTCGCGGCGAGGAGGCCGGTCGAGTCGATGCAGCGGGGCGAGTCGAGCCCCTCGATGGGCGGGCGGAGCGGGTAGGAGCCGGTGGCGACGATCGCCGACTTGAAGGTGATGTCCTCGCCGCCCTCGACCGCGATCGTGTTCGCGTCCTTGAAGCGGCCAGTGCCCTTGACCCACTCGACGCCGTTCGCCTTCAGGAGGCCGGCGACGCCGCCCGTCATCTGCTTGACGACGGCGTCCTTCCACTCGGCCGCCTTGCCGAAGTCGAGCTCCGGGGCGCCGACGTTGACGCCGAGCTTCGCGAACGTGTCCTCGGCCTGGTGGATCGCGTGCGCGGTCTGCACCCACGCCTTCGTCGGGATGCACCCGACGCGCAGGCAGGTGCCGCCGAGCTCGGGCTCCTTCTCGACACACGCGACCTTCGCGCCCAGCTGGGCTGCGCGGATCGCGGCGGTGTACCCGCCGGGGCCTCCGCCCAGGACGGCGACGTCAACTTCCATCTCTGCCTCAACTCCTCAGTCGGTCGGTGACGATGCTAGCGAGGCGACCATCGTCCACGCCTCGGGGCCTTCCTCCACGATGCGGAAGCCGTGCCGCTCGTAGAGCTTCCGCGCCGGGTTGCCCGGCTCGACGCTGAGGCTGAGCTGCTCGTAGCCCGCCTGCGTCGCCCGCCGGCAGAGCGCCACGAGGAGCTCGTCGCCGACCCCACGGCCGCGCTTCGAGGGGACGACGGCGATCGCGAGCTCGGGCGTCGCCTCGTCGACGAAGCCGTAGCCGGGCTCCTTGGCGCTGAAGGTGCGGAACCAGGCGGCGCCGACCGGGAAGCCGTCCTCGAGCGCGATCGCGGCCGTGTCGCCGCGCCTGCCCCAGCCGCGCACGTAGCGCGAGGCGAGCGAGCCGGGGACACGCTCGCGCCAGTAGTACGCATGGTGGAGCATGTCGCGCAGGAAACGGACGTCCTGCGCCCCACCGCGGCGGACGACGATGCTCATCTACGCAAGTGATTGGGCGAGCTGGATCCGGTTGCCGTCGGGGTCGAAGACGTCCACGAGCCGGATCTCGCCGGTCAGCTCGAAGACGACGCCGACCTCCACGCCCGCTGCCCGCAGCCGCTCGGCCTCGGCCTTGACGTCGAGGACGTCGACGTGAGCGACGCCGGCACTCTCCTCCGGCTCGCCCTCCGCGAGCGCCACCTCCATCACCCCGTGCTTGAGCCGCGACCAGCGGTCGTCGAAGTCGACGAACGTCTCCTCGAACCCGAGCACGTCGCGGTAGAAGGCGCGGCCTGCGTCGAGGTCGCGGACGCGGTACCAGACGGGGGCGATGCTGCTCACCGGTCACAGCGCCAGCGCGGGCTCTTCGAGCAGTTCCTTGACGGTGCGGAGGAAGTCCGCCCCCTCGGCGCCGTCGATCGCGCGGTGGTCGCAGGTCAGGGTCATCGTCAGCATCGGCCTGACCGTGACCTCGCCGTCGCGGGCGACGGGCGTGTCGACCGTGGCGCCGACCGCGAGGATCGCGGCCTGCGGCGGGTTGAGGACGGCGACGAACTGCTCGATCCCGAACATGCCGAGGTTGGAGATCGTGAACGTGCCGTCCTCCATGTCGGCGAGCTGGAGCTTGCCGTCGCGGGCGCGGCCGACGAGCTCGGCGCGGGCGGCGGCGATCTCGCCGATCGTGCGCCGGTCGGCGTCGCGGATCACCGGGACGACGAGCCCGTTCGGCGCCGCGACCGCGATCCCGACGTGCGCGGCCGGGAAGCGGAGGAGCGCGTCGCCGGTGAAGTGCGCGTTCACGGCCGGATGGCGGAGGAGCGCTGCGGCGGCCACCTTCGTCAGGAGGTCGCTGACGGTCGGCTTCGTCTCGCCCTCGCGCAGGCGGGCGACGAGCCGCTCGCGCAGGTCGTTCGCGCGCGTCATGTCGGCGCTCACGGTCAGCTGGAAGACGGGCGCCTGCCAGGCCTCCGTGAGGCGGCGCGCGATCGTCTTGCGGGTGCTCGAGAGCTCGATCCGCTCGACCTCGCCGGCGGGCGCGCTCACGGCGCGGCCGCCGGGAGCCGCCGCGCCGGGGGTGAACTTCTCGACGTCGTCGGCGACGATCCGGCCGTCCGGCCCGGTGCCCGAGACCTCGGAGATCTCGATCCCCTTCTCGCGGGCGAGCCGGCGGGCGAGCGGCGAGGCCTTGACCCGGCCGTCCGAGACGTTGTTGCTCTGAGCAACTTGCTCGGTCTCGGCTGCAGCAGTCTGGGCGGCGGCCTCCTGGCCGCGCTCGCGCTGGTCGTCCATCGCGGGGGCGGACGAGCCCTCCGTCTCGGGCTCGTCGGCGTCCTCGACCGCCGCCTCCTCCTGGTCGGCCGCTGCGGGAGCCGCGCCGTTCCCGGAGGACGGCTCGGGGGCGCTGACCTCCTCGCCCTCCTTGCCGATGAAGGCGATCGTGGAGCCGACGTCGACCTCGCCGGAGTCGACGACGATCTTGAGCAGGACGCCGTCGGCCTCGGCCTCGACCTCCTGGGTGACCTTGTCGGTGTCGAGCTCGTAGAGCGGCTCGCGCTTCTTGACCGCGTCGCCCTCGCCCTTCAGCCACTTGACGATCGTCCCGGACTCCATGCCCTGGCCGAGACGCGGGAGCTTGACCTCGGTCGCCACGGCCTACGCCCTCGCGACGGTGCGCTTCACGGCTTCGAGGACGTCCGCGGCGTGCGGGACGGCCCACTGCTCCATCGCCGGTGCGAAGGCGAGCGGGGCGAACTTGGCGCCGACGCGCTCGATCGGCGCGTCGAGATAGTCGAAGGCACCCGCCTGGACGACCGCTGCGAGCTCGGCGCCGAAGCCGCCGCGCGTGACCGCCTCGTGGGCGGTGACGCAGCGTGTCGTCTTCTTCACCGACGCGATCAGCGCGTCCTCGTCGAGGGGCAGGAGCGTCCGGGGGTCGATCACCTCGACCGAGATCCCGTCCTTCTCCGCGTCCTCGGCCGCCTGCATCGCCTCGGGGACCATCCGGCCGATCGCGATCACGGTGACGTCGCTCCCCTCCCGCATCACGCGGGCCTTGCCGAACGGGATCGGCTCGATCTCGTCCGGGACGTTGCCCTTCAGCGGGTAGAGGAGGCGGTGCTCGAAGAAGACGACGGGGTTGTCGTCGTAGATCGAGCTCCAGAGCAGGCCGCGCACGTCCTCGGGGGTCGACGGGTACGCGACCTTGAGGCCGGGGACGTGGCAGAACCACGACTCGACCTGCTGCGCGTGCTGCGCGCCCGGGCTCCAGCCGGCGCCGCCCTGCGTCCGCAGCGTCAACGGCACCTTCAGCTGCCCGCCCGACATCGTCCGGTGCTTCGCGGCCTGGTTGACGAGCTGCTCCATCGAGATCGTCAGGAAGTCCTGGTACATGATCTCGACGACGGGGCGCATCCCCTGCATCGCCGCGCCGATCCCGGCGCCGACGATCGCGATCTCGGAGATCGGGGTGTTGCGGACGCGCTCGGGGCCGAACTCGGCGAGCATCCCCTGGGTGACGCCCATCGAGCCGCCCATCTCGGCGATGTCCTCGCCCATGATGAAGACGTCCTCGTCCTGGCGCATCGCCGCGGAGAGCGCGTCGCGGACGGCCTCGCGATAGGTGATCTCAGGCATACACGTACTTGAGCGCGTCTTCGGGGTTCGGGTCGGTGCCGGCCTTGGCGAACTCGACGGAGGCCTCGACGATCGCGGTCACCTCGGTGTCCAGCGCCTCGAAGTCCTCGTCCGAGAGCTCGAGGCGGGCGCGCAGGAGCTCGATCGGGTCCTTCGTGTCGCGCAGCTCGGCGATCTCGTCCTTCTCGCGGTAGACCTGCGGGTCGCCGATGTAGTGGCCGACGAGCCGGTAGGTGCGGACGTTCAGGAAGACGGGGCCGTTGCCCTCGACCGCGTAGGCGCGAGCTTCGACGACCGCGTCGTGCACGGCCTCGACGTCCTGGCCGTCGACCGAGATCGCCTTCATCCCGAAGGCCTTCGCGCGCTCGGAGAGGTCGGTGATCGGCAGGTGCTGGCTCATCGGGGTCGACTCGGCCCAGCCGTTCATCTCGAGCACGAAGAGGGCCGGCACCTTCCAGAGCTGCGCCAGGTTGAGCGACTCGTGGAACGCCCCCGTGTTCGTGGCGCCGTCGCCGAAGAACGCGACTGCGACCCGGGGCTGCTTGCGGAACTTGTAGGCGAGCGCGGTGCCGGTGATCTGCGGCAGGCCGCCGCCGACGACGGCGTTCGCGCCCAGCATCCCGTTCGCGACGTCGTAGAGGTGCATCGAGCCGCCGTAGCCGTGCGAGCAGCCCTCGAGCTTCCCGTAGAGCTCGGCCATGACCGCGTTCGGGTGCGTGCCCTTGGCGAGGGTGTGCGCGTGCGCGCGGTGGGTCGACATGATCGTGTCGTCGGGCTCGAGCGCCGACATCACACCCGACGCGACGGCCTCCTGGCCGATCGCGACGTGGAGGAAGCCCGGCAGCTCGCCGGCGCGGAAGCGCTCCTCGACCTTCTCCTCGAACCGCCGCATCAGCAGCATCTCGCGGAACAGGTCGTGCAGCCTCTCGTCCGAGAGGCCCGCCCCCTGCGCCGTCTTCTCCTCGACCTTCGCCATCTCGACCTCCATTATGCTGACGCGCGCATGAACCTGGTCGAGCAATGGCACCAGATCGAGCGCGGTCTGCCCGCGGACTGGTCGAGCGCGCGCGTGGCGCTCGAGGTCCCGGACGGGCGCCGGCTCGACCGCGCAGCCGCGCTGCTCGGCCCTGCAAACCCCGGCCGGGGCGCGGGCGAGCTCCGCTTCTCCGTGACGCCGAGGGGCGGCGCGGCAGGTCCTCAGGCCGTCCGCCGGCTGCTCCACCGAATCGACGGCGAAGGGATTCGCGGCACGCTCAGGGTCGACGAGACGGCTGCCGTGCCGCCGCCCGCAGCACCTGCGCCGCCCGCCGCGGCCGACGGCTGGGCCGCGACGCTGGCGACGCTGCCGGCGGACTGGAGCGACCTCCTCTGCGAGCTCCAGCTGAGCTCGAGCGACCACCTCGACCGCGGCGCGCTCCTGCTCGCGCCCGTCAACCCCTATCGCGTCCCCGGGCGCTCGGCCTTCACCTTCCGCGTCGCGCGCCGCTTCGGCTACGGCGCCTCGCCGCAGATGGTCTCCACCTGCCTGCGCCGGCTCGACGGGGACGAGATCCCTGCGAGCGTCACGGTGCTCCGAGCGCTCTCCGACACGCACAACGTCGACACCCAGGGCCCCGTCTGGCGCGTGGGCGGGAAAGCGGTTTGAGCGCCGATCCGGTTGCGTGGGTGCTGATCGAGCCGGGCTGGCACGTGTTCGACCGCGACGGCGGCGAGCTCGGCAAGGTCGACGAGGTCGTCGGCGACGCGGGCAGCGACATCTTCAACGGGCTGACCGTCTCGCACGGCCTGCTCCGGCAGTCCGTCTACGTCCCCTCGGAGCGCGTCGGCCGGATCTTCGAGGGCCGCGTCGAGCTCGACCTCGACGCCGCCGGCTACGACGCGCTCGACGCCAGCCCGCCCTCGTCGCGCTAGGAGGGAGCCAGCTCGCCGACGAGCGCGGCGGCGTCTTCCCCGCTCGCCGCGATCACGAGGCAGGTGTCGTCCCCGGCCAGCGTCCCGACGACGAGCGGGTGCCGGACGCGGTCGAGGGCCCGGGCGATCGCCGGCGCCGAGCCCAGCTCGCAGCGGATCACGACGATGTTCTGAGCGGGGACGAGCTCCCGGGCGTACTGCGCGAGGATCGACGCGAGCGCCGCCTCGGGATCGCGCCGGGGCCTGCCGGGCAGCACGTAGCGCGGACGCCCCAGCTCGTCCTCGACCTTCTCCACCGCCAGCTCGCGGAGGTCGCGCGAGAGCGTCGCCTGGGTCGCGTCGCAGCCCGCCGCCGCGAGCGCCTCCTGCAGCTCGAGCTGCGTCCCCACCCTTCGACGGGTGACGATGCTCTCGATCAGGCGCTGGCGCTCCGCCTTCGGCAGGGCTCGGGAATCGGGATGCATGGCGGGAACGTACTCAGAACGTTTGCCGATGCGGAGGCCCGGTAACCCTTTGTCCATGTTGAGAAAGGCACTCTGGATGGGCCTGTACGGCGCGATCGGCGCCGCGGCCACGATGGCGGCCCGGCGCGCCGCGTCGGGGATCTGGCGCATCGCCACCGGCGAGCAGCCGCCAGCGAAGCGATGACGAAGGGCGACGGAGCGGTCGAGAAGGGCGCGGACAAGCTGGACGCGCTCGCCGACAAGGCTGCCGCCAAGGGCGGGGTCGCGGGCAAGGTCTCCGACGAGCTCGCGGAGGACGCCGCGTTCCTGCGCAAGCTGAAGCCGTCCCTGATGGTCGCGCGCGCCAAGGGCGACCTGCCCAAGAACGCGCCACCCGGGCAGAGCGGTCCGGCGGCCCCCTCGGGCCCGCAGCACAAGCCCGAGCCGGCGAAGCGGAAGCGCGGTCCCAACCCGTTCCTCGTCGCGGGCGCGGCCTTCGGCCTCGGCACGCTGCTCGCGAAGGCGATCGACTGGAGGGGCCATGCCCACCCCCGTCGCTGAGAACCACCGGACGACGCCGCCCCCGAAGCCGGGCGTGGGTGACGCGGCGAAGCAGGTCGCAGAGCACGCGAGCTCGCTGGCGAAGCTCGAGCTCGAGCTCGCCGGGCTCGAGCTGAAGAAGAAGGTCGGCGCGCTCGGAGCGGGGCTCGGCCTCGGGATCGGCGCGGGCCTGCTCGCCCTCTACGGCCTCGGCTTCCTCTTCGCCACGGTCGCGGCCGCCCTCGCCCTCTTCCTCTCGACCTGGCTCGCGCTGCTGCTCGTCACGGTAGGCCTCTTCGCGCTCGCCGGGCTCCTCGGCCTGCTCGCCCTCGGGCGGATCAGGAAGGGGACGCCGCCGGTGCCGGAGCAGGCGATCCACGAGGCGAAGCTGACAACGGAGGCGCTGAAGTCCGATGGCCGCTAGCAGCCTGAACGGGCGCACGCCCGAGACGATCCGCCGCGAGATCGAGGCCGAGCGAGAGCAGCTTGCGCACGCCGTCGAAGACCTCCGCGAGGGGCTCGGGGCGGCGACCGACGTCGCCGCGAAGCTCCGGGGCAAGCTGCCGGTCGTCGCGGCGGGCGCGCTCGGCGCCGGCTTCTTCCTCGCGGGCGGGATCGGCGCCTCGATGCGCTTCCTCGCGCGGAAGGGCCGCGAGGACTAGTGGGCGACCAGCCTCGGGTCGGGCGCATTCCGGCCGGTCCCGAGAAGCTCTCCCGCCACGACTGGGTGGCGGCTTTCAAGCGGGCGGTCAGCGGGTTCCTCGGCGACGACTGCATGGGCCTCGCCCAGCAGGTCGCCTACAGCTCGCTCCTCGCCTTCTTTCCGGCCATGGTCTTCCTCGTCGGGCTGCTCGACCTCGCCGGCGCGTACTCGACGCTCAAGGACTTCCTCGCCCCGATCGCTCCGGGTGCGGTGCTGACGACGATCGACACGCTCCAGAGCGAGACGTCCAAGGGGACGTCGGTCGTCGCCTTCGTGCTCGGCGCGGCGGGCGCCGTCTGGGCGGCGAGCGGCGCCATGGGCTCGGTGATCAAGGCGGTCAACCGTGCCTACGAGCAGGTCGAGACTCGCCCGTTCTGGAAGACCCGCCTGATCGCGGCGCTGCTCGTCGTCCTGACGGGCCTGACGCTGGCGTCGCTGCTGCTCCTGATCGTCTTCGGCGGGCCGCTCGGCAACGCGATCGCGAGCAAGGCGCACCTCGGGAGCGCCTTCGACCTCGTCTGGAACCTGGCCCGCTGGCCGATCGCCTTCGTCGGGATCCTGCTCTTCTTCGCCCTCGTCTACTACCTGGCGCCGAACCTCGACGTCCGGACCTGGAAGTGGGTCTCGCCCGGCTCGCTGGTCGGCGCACTCGGCTGGCTCGCCCTCTCCGGGCTCTTCTCGCTCTACACGAGCTTCTCCGACTCGTACTCGAAGACGTACGGCGCGCTCGCCAGCGGGATCGTGCTGCTCCTGTGGCTGAACTACTCCGCCTACGCCCTCCTCTTCGGGGCGGAGCTGAACTCGGAGCTCGACCGGCAGGCGGAGATCAACGCCGCAGGCGGCGAGGACGCCGGCCTGATCCGGCCGAGTCGCCGCAGCTGAGCACCAACCGGTTGACGGGGCCGGTCAATCCCGTAAGGATCGCGTCCATGGGCCTCGCCAAGAACGCCAAGGTGAACGCGATCACGAGCGTGCCGCTCTTCGCTCGCTGCTCGCGACAGGAGATCGCGGAGGTCGCGTCGATCGCGGACGAGGTCGACGTCAAGGCCGGCAAGGTCCTGACCCAGGAGGGTGAGAGCGGCCGCGAGTTCTTCGTGCTCGTCAAGGGTGCGGCCGACGTGCGCCGCGGCGGCCGCAAGGTGAACACGCTCGAGCCCGGCGACTTCTTCGGCGAGATCGCGCTCGTCTCCCGCTCGCCCCGAACCGCGACGGTGACCGCGACCGCGGACTCCCAGCTGCTCGTGATCACCGCGACTGCCTTCCGGGCGCTCCTCGACCACTCGCCCCGGATCCAGCTCCGCGTCCTCGAAGCGCTCGCGGACCGTCTGGCGCCGTCCGCGTTGTAATCTCGGCGCAGTGGACATCCGCCTCACGGCGGACGTCACCGCGCGAAGACCCCTGCTAGCGGCGCAAGGCGGACATCCGCCTCACGGCGGACGACCTCCGCGCGAAGACCCCTAAAGGGGCGGCTTCGCCGCCCGACCAGCTCGCTGACGAGCGGTTGCTTTCAGCGCTCGGGCTACGCGCGCAGCTCGGCGCCGAACTGCTTGGCGAGCGCCTCGACGATCGTGCCGCGCAGGGCGGCGGCGTCCTCGTCGGAGAGAGTGCGCTCCGACGACTGGAACGCGAGCCGGAGCGCGACGGACTTGCGGCCTTCGCCGAGCTGCTCACCGCGGTAGACGTCGAAGACGCGTGCCTCGCGCAGCTCGGGTCCACCTGCCTCGCGGGCGGCGGCGACGAGCGCGCCGGCCTCGACGTCCTCCGCGACCGCGACGGCGATGTCCTGGCGGACGAGCGGGAAGCTGATCACGTCCTCGTAGGCGACCGGGCCGCCCGCGGCGGCGAGGAGCGGGCCGAGGTCGAGCTCGAACGCGCCCCACTCGCCGTCGAGGAGCGCCGGATGCAGCTCGCCGAAGACCCCTGCGGCCGTGCGGGCGGTCTTGCCGGGGTGGAACCGCGGATCCTCGGCGCGCTCGAGCTCGAGCTCGACCCCGAGCGTGGCGTAGAGGGCCTCGACGACGCCCTTCGCCCGCATGAAGCCGCCTTCGACGAGCCCCGCGACATGACGATGCTCGTCCGGAAGGTCGCTTCCCTCGTGGTAGACGCGGGCGACCTCGAAGAGCGCGATCCGCTCGGCCCCGGCGTCGGTGTTCCGGCGCGCCGCCTCGACGAGGCTCGGCAGCAACGAGGTGCGGAGCGTCGTCAGCTCGACCGAGATCGGCTCCGGGAGGCTCCACGCCCCCTCTGCGCCGGCCGGGAGCAGCGAGGGCGTGTAGGTCTCGTGGAAGCCGAGGCCGACGAGCACGTCCTCGACGCGGCGGCGCAGGGCCTGCTCGCGGGTGAGCGTGCCGAACATCGCCCGGCGGACGGGCAACGTGAACGGGACATCCTCGAGCCGGAAGCGCGCCACCTCCTCGACCACGTCGATCTCGCGCGTCACGTCGCGCGCGCGCCAGGTCGGGACGAGCACGTCCTCCCCCTGCCGCTCGAAGCCGAGCTTCGCGAGGATCCGCTCCTGCTCGGCCGGGGCCGTCTCGATCCCGATCACCGCGTCGGCGCGCTCGGGCCGGAACCGGACGACCGGCCGCTCGGGCAGGCCGCCGTGGACGTCGGCCTCGCCCACCCAGGAGGCGCCGGCGAGGTCGACGAGCAGCTCGGTCGCCATCACGGCGGCGCGCTCGGCCAGGTGCGGGTCGACGCCCTTCTCCCAGCGGTTCGACCCCTCCGTGCGCAGCCGCAGCCGCTCGGAGGTCCGGAAGATCCCGTGCGGCTCGAAGTTCGCCGCCTCGAGCAGCACCTCCGTCGTGCCCTCGCCGATCTCCGTCTCCTCGCCGCCCATGATCGCGGCGAGCGCGAGCGGCCGGTCGCCGTCGGTGATCAGGAGGTCGCTCGCGTCGAGGGGACGGTCGACGCCGTCGAGGGTGCGGATCGTCTCGCCGCCGCGGGCGCGCCGGACGACGATCTTGCCGCTCTGCACCGTCTGCCAGTCGAAGGCGTGGAGCGGGCTGCCGAGCGCGAGCATCACGTAGTTGGTCACGTCGACGACGTTCGAGATCGGCCGCATTCCGGCGGCGAGGAGGCGCGCCTTCAGCCAGACGGGCGAAGGGGCGATCGCGACGTCCCGGAAGAGCCGGCCGATGTAGCGCGGGCAGCCGGCGAGGTCGTCGATCTCGACCGCGACGGGCTCGTCGGCGGCCCGCTTCGGGTCCGTTCCCGGCCAGGGCGCGAGCTCGAGGTCGTAGAGCGCGGCGATCTCGCGGGCGAGCCCGTAGATCGAGAGCAGGTCGGGCCGGTTCCCCGTCGCCTCGACGGTGAGCACGGTGTCGCCGAGCGGGAGCACGTCCACGAGCGGCGTCCCGGGCTCGGTCTCCGGCAGGAGCATGATCCCGTCGTGGTCCTGGCCGAGGTCGACCTCGTCCTCGGCGAGGATCATCCCGTTCGAGGCCTCCCCACGCACCTTGCGGACCTCGAGCTGGAGACCGTTCGGGAGGACGGCGCCGGGGAGCGCGACCGCGACCGTCGCGCCCGCCCCGAAGTTCCACGCCCCGCAGACGATCTGGCTCGGCTCGCCCGTCCCGAGGTCGACCTGGCAGAGCTGGAGCCGGTCGGCGTTCGGGTGCTTGACCGCCTCGAGCACCTTTCCGACCCGGAAGAGGCCGAGGTTGCCGCCCTCGTCGGCGACGCCGCGGCGCTCGACGCCCTCGATCTCGGCCGCTGCGACCGAGAGGCGCGTGGCGAGCTCGTCGAACGGCATCTCGACCGGGACGTACTCCCGCAGCCAGCTGACCGGCACCTTCACGAGAACTGCCTCAGGACGCGGAGGTCGCCCTCCCAGAGGGCGCGGATGTCGGGGATGTCGTGGCGGAGCTGCGCGGTGCGCTCGAGCCCGCAGCCGAACGCGAACCCTGACCACTCCTCGGGGTCGAGGCCGACGTTCTCGAAGACGACCGGGTCGACCATCCCCGCGCCGCCCATCTCGATCCAGCCGGAGAACTTGCAGGTGCGGCAGCCCTCGCCGCCGCAGATCCCGCAGGAGACGTCCGGCTCGATCGAGGGCTCGGTGAAGGGGAAGTAGTGGGTGCGGAAGCGGACGCGCCGGTCGGGGCCGTAGAGCTGCTTCATCACGTGCAGGAGCGTCCCCTTCAGATCGGCGAGCGTCAGGCCCTTGTCGACGGCGAGCCCCTCGAACTGGTGGAAGATCGGGTAGCGCGTCGCGGTGATCGCGTCGCGGCGGTAGACGCGGCCGATCGAGACCATGTAGATCGGCGGCTCCCGCTCCTCGAGCATGTGGATCTGCGAGGGCGAGGTCTCGGTGCGGAGGACGGTCCCGTTCTCGAAGAAGAAGGTGTCGCGGGGCGAGCGGGCCGAGTGCGTCGGCGCGAAGCCGAGCTTGTCGAAGTTGTAGGCGACCGTCTCGACCTCCCGGTCGTCGCGCACCTCGTAGCCGAGCCCGAGGAAGGCGTCCTCGACCGCGCGGCGCACCTGCGTGATCGGATGCAGGGTGCCGACGTGGAGCTCCTCGCCGGGGAGCGTGACGTCGACGCGCTCCTCGCGCAGGCGGCGGTCGAGCTCGGCCCGCTCCAGGCTCCCACGACGCTCCTCGAGCGCGCCCTCGATCGCCTGCCGGACGGCGTTCAGCGCCATCCCGGTCTCCCGGTCGCGGACGGCCCTCAGCGCCTGCGGCAGGTCGGCCTTCCGGCCCAGGTAGCGCAGCCGCGCCTCCTCGACCTCGTCGACCGTCGTGGCCGCCGCAATTGCGCCCAGAGCCTCGGTTTCCAGCGCCGGGACGTCCACGCGGGCGACTGTAGCATCGGCCTCGTGGGCGCCTACGACCCCTTGCGGGCATCATCGCCGAGCGAGTACGACCCGATCGCCCGGCTCTACGACCCGTGGAGCGCGAGCGTCGTCGAGGACATCGACTTCTACGTCGAGGAGGCGCTCGCTGCGGGCGGCCCCGTCGTCGAGCTCGCCTGCGGCACCGGCCGGATCACGGTGCCGGTCGCCCGGGCCGGGCTGCCGGTGATCGGCGTCGACCGCTCCACCGGGATGCTCGCCGTCGCCCGTGAGCGCGCCGAGGCGGCCGGCGTCGAGGCGCTCGTCGACCTGCGCGAGGGCGACCTGCGCAACCCGCCGGTGCCCGAGCGCGTCCCGCTCGTGCTCGTCCCCTTCCGCTCGCTCCTGCACATGACGACTGAGCCCGACCGGGAGCGGGCGCTCGCCGCGTGCTTCGGCCTGCTCGAGCCGGGCGGCAGGCTCGTCTTCGACGTCTTCGCGCCCGGGGTCGAGGACGTCGAGGCCACGCACGGCAAGTGGCTCGAGCGCGAGACGGGGATCTTCGAGCGGGCCGACTGGGACGCGGGCGCCCGGACGCTGACGCTGTCCGTCCGCCGGGGCGAGGAGGCCGCGACGATGCTGCTCGCCTGGCTCTCGCCGATCGAGTGGCAGCGCCTGCTCGAGCGCGCCGGCTTCGAGGTCGAGGAGCTCTACGGCTGGTTCGACCGGCGCCCCTACGCCGGCGAGGAGGACTTCGTCTTCGTCGCCCGCAGACCCGGCTAGGCCGGCCACTTCCGCTCGACGAGCGTCGTCGTCAGGATCGGGGAATGGACGAGCCGATCGTCACGTTCGAGGACGTCACGACTACGATGGCCCTGTTGGCGGACATCCGGGACGACGTCCGCCTGCTGCGCGAGACCTTCGTGGAGGAGGCATGAAGAAGAGGAAGATCCCGAAGCTGACGGCTGAGGATCGGGCCCGCTTCGACGCCCTGACGCGACGGGTGCGAGCCCGAATCGCCGAACGGGAGCGGATCGAGGCCGAGCTCGCAGCGAAGCGTCGCCCCGCCTCGACCGGCCGCTAGGCCGGCGCGACCGCGTCGCCGACCGCGACCGCGCCGGGCTCGACGACCTCGGCGTACATCCCGAAGTAGATCCCGCCCTCCTGCGGCCCACGCAGCGCGCGGATCGCGCCGAGCGTGTCGTGGTCGCGGACGCCGGTGTCGGGATCCTGTGTCGTCACCGCGCAGCGCGGCACCGGCCCGGCGAGCCGGACGACCGCCTCCCCCACGCGCACGAGCCGGCCGTCCCACTCGTCCTCCTCGAACGCGCGGCAGCCTTCCAGCTCGAAGGTCATCCGGAAGCGGCGCCCGTCGAGCCCGTCGAGAGCGGCGAGCGAGCCGTCCGAGACGAGCGTGGCCGGGGCGATGTCCTTCGCGTGGGAGCGCTCGTCCACCCGCACGAGGCGGAGGTGGGTGCCGACGAAGTCGGAGAGCGCGTCGGCCCACGGGCCGGCGACGACGTTGCCGCGCACGTTCCGCACGCCGTAGAAGTCGGTCTCGACGGCGTCCCCGAGCCCCGGCTCGTCCTCGACGACGGTGCCGTCGGGAAACGTCAGCGCGAGCCGGGAGCCGTCCCAGTCGGGGGCGACCCGGACGAGCGAGCCGTGGGTCACTCCGCCGACCCGCCGGCCGTCCGCGTCGGTCACGTAGAACGCGCGGTCGCCCGCGGCCCCGTGGCCTCCCAGCTCGATGCGCTCCGGGTGGGAGAGCCCCAGCGACTTGACGGGCGTCAGGTTGATCCGGCGTACCGAGGTTGCCACCGGCGCACCGTATCGATACGGTCGGCGAGTGCTGATCTGGATCCTGCTCGCGGTCGTCGTCGTCCTGCTCCTGGCGCTGGCACTGCTCTACAACCGGCTCGTCCAGCTCCGCAACCGGGTCGAGAACGCCTGGGCGCAGATCGAG
Organism: uncultured Gaiellaceae bacterium; assembly: GCA_963846665.1. Taxonomy (GTDB): domain Bacteria; phylum Actinomycetota; class Thermoleophilia; order Gaiellales; family Gaiellaceae; genus Gaiellasilicea. Next base: position 338,374 of record CAWJWW010000002.1, on the reverse strand, counting down.
GTGCAGCTGAAGCGCCGCTACGACCTGATCCCGAACCTCGTCGAGACGGTCAAGGGCTACGCGAGCCACGAGCGCGAGACCTTCGAGGCGGTCACGGCGGCGCGCTCGCCGCGCGCAGGCCGCCCAGGGGCCGGCGGAGCAGGCCGGCGCGGAGAACATGCTCAGTCAGGCGCTCGGCCGGCTGATCGCGGTCGCCGAGGCGTATCCCGAGCTGCAGGCGGACGAGAACTTCCGCCAGCTCCAGGACGAGCTCGCCCAGACGGAGAACCGGATCGCCGTCTCGCGCCAGGTCTACAACGACACCGTGCTCACCTACAACAACGCGATCCAGACGATCCCCGCGGTCTTCGTCGCCGGCCTCTTCGGCTTCTCGAAGCGTGACTTCTTCGAGGCGGAGGAAGCGGCCCGGGAGGCACCACGCGTCGCGTTCTAGCGTTCGCGCTCCTCGCGGCCGTGCTGCTGCCGGGGGTCGCGGAGGCGAAGTCGTTCGCGCTGCCCGCCGCGGACGTGGTCGTCCAGGTCGCCTCGGACGGCAGCCTGCTCGTCGACGAGAGCATCACCTTCCGGTTCGACGGCCCCTTCAGCGGCGGCTTCCGCGAGATCCCGCTCGCCGGCGGCGAGACGATCGACCAGGTCCGCGTGTCCGAGGGAGACGTCGCGTACCGGGACGGCGCCTCGGCGGAGCTCGGCTCGGCCGGCGCTCCGGGAACCTTCGGGACGAAGCGGCTCGACGGGGCGCTCCGGATCGTCTGGCACTACTCCGCCCTCTCCGAGGACCGCCGCTTCCGGATCCACTACCGCCTCCGTGGGCTCGCGAAGGCGTACGACGACGTCGTCGACGTCAACCTCAAGGTCTGGGGCGACGAATGGGACGTCGGGCTCGACCGCCTGACCGGCTCGCTGATCGCCCCCGGCGAGGTCGAGCGCGCGTGGGGCCATCCGGTCTCGATCCGCGGCGACGTCACCCTCGACGGCCGCCGCGCGACCCTGCGGGCGCTCGAGATCCCGCCGCACCGCTTCGTCGAGCTGCGCGCGCTGATCCCCCGCCGCTTCTTCGACTCCACGGCGGGGATGGAGGTCGTCGGCGGGTCGGGCCTCGCGAAGATCGTCGCGCAGGAGCGGGACGACGCCGCTGCGTACGAGCGCGACAAGCAGCGGATCGACGAGGCGCTCGCCGATCTCCCCCGCACGCTCGGGAAGCTCCTCGCGCTCGCCTTCCTGCCCGCCCTCCTCCTCGTCGGGCTCGTCTGGTGGCGCTACGGCCGCGAGCGCGACACGCCCGGCTACGACCGCGAGTACGAGCAGGAGCCGCCGACCGAGACGCAGCCGGCGCTGGTGCCGACCCTCCTCGCCCAGGGCGGCACCCCGGGCTCGCTCGAGTTCACGGCCACGCTCTTCGACCTGATCCGGCGCAACCGCTACCGCGCCACGCCGGTCACGACCGAGCGGAAGATCTGGGGCGGCCTGAAGACGCAGCAGGTCGCCGACCTCGAGCTGGCGCTCGACGACGTCGAGGCGCCGGTCGAGGAGTTCGAGGCGCCGGTGGCGAGCGTGATCGACGGGATCCTCGCGGGCGGCCCCGAGCGGCTCTCGGAGTTCCGGGAGCGGATCGAGCAGGACCGCGAGGGCAACTCGAAGCAGTTCGCGAGCTTCAAGTCCACCGTCGGCAGCACCGTCAAGGCCCGCGGCTGGTTCAGGAACGACGGCCTGACGGTGCTCGTCGCGGGCGCGCTGCTCTTCGGGATCGCCGGCGGGCTCGCGCTGTGGCGTGGCGCCGCCGCGTACGACTCGGTCGCGCCCCGCTGGGGGAACGTCGTCCTGATCGCGCTCGCGGTCTGCGCGCTCGTGAACGCGGTCGTGCTCGTCGGGGCCGCGCTGAACCGGCGGCTCTGGCGTCGCCGCTCGCCGGAGGCCCAGGCCGAGGCCGAGCGGTGGGAGGCCTTCCGCCGCTACCTGACCGACTTCCCCCGGCTCCACGAGGCGCCGCCGGCGACGATCGAGCTCTGGGAGCGCTTCCTCGTCTACGGGATCGCGTTCGGGATCGCCGAGCGCGTGCTCCAGGGCGCGCAGCTGCACATGCCGGAGGCGCTCGCCCAGGCGAGCACGCTCTACTGGATCGGCCCCCACGGCGACCTCGGCTCGGGGCCGACCTCGCTCGGGATCGGCGACCTGGCCGCGGGCTTCGGCTCGGCCCTCGCCCCGCCCTCCTCGGGGTCGGGCGGCAGCGGCGGCGGCTTCTCGGGGGGTGGCGGCGGAGGCGGAGGCGGTGGTGGCGGCGGCGCCTGGTAGCGCCTACGCGCCGAGCGGCAGCACGACCGCGACCCAGAAGCGCAGGCGCGCGACCGTCGTCTCGGCGACCCGGTAGCTGACCCGTACGGTGCCGCCGTCCTTCGTGCGGAGCGCGGCCTCCCCGAACGCCCCCTCGTCCCAGCGGATCGCATCGGGCCCGGGCGAGACCTCGTCGGGATGCAGGGCCAGCAGCGTGCCGCGGTCGTAGCCGAGCAGGGCGCAGGCGGTCTCGTTGACCGCCGCGTACTTCCGCTCCTCGCCCATCACGAACACGCCGGCGGGGCCTTCGTCGACCGCCTCCCCGAGCAGCGTCTGCTGGATCAGGGGGTCATGAGCGGTCACAGTCGACATTCTCGCTCATTTTAGCTGATGTTTCTTCAGCTTTTTCGGCGCCGCGAGCGCTCGTAGAGCGCGATCGCTCCGGCCACAGCCGACGTTGAGCGACTCCGCCGAGCCGGGCGTGGCGATCGACGCGACAGAGGTGCTCTGAGCAACCACGTCCTCCGGCAACCCTTCGCGCTCGGCCCCGAGGAGGAACGTCACGGGCCCGGCCAGCTCGAGCTCGTCCAGCGGGGTGCCGCCGTGAGCGACGAGCGCGACGCGCTCGCCCGGCGTCTCGTCGAACGGGAGCAGCGGGACGCGGAAGATCGCCCCCACCGAGGCACGCAGCGCCTTCGGGCCGAGCGGGTCTGCGCAGCCGGGCGAGAGCGCGACCGCCGCCCCGAAGGCGTCGGCGGCGCGGAGGAGCGTGCCCACGTTGCCGGGGTCGCTCACCTGCCAGAGCGCGAGCGTCGTCTCGCGCGGCTCGCGCGGGAGCGCCGCCGTCCGGAAGAGGCCGACGCACCTCGCCGGGTGTGCCAACGTCGAGATCGCCGCGAGCAGCTCCGCCTCCACGTTCGTCACCCGCGACGAGCAGCTCGATCGGCTCGATCCCGGCGGCGCGCGCGGCCTCGACGAGGTCCTCGCCCTCGACGGCGAAGAGCCCGAGCTCCTCGCGCTTGCGTTTCTGCGCGAGGAGCTTGCGGGCGAGCTTCAGCGTCGGGTTCGACGCCGAGCTGATCAGGGCTAGGCGGCCCGGGAGGAGGCGGCGGCTGCGTTCGCGGCCTTCGCCTGCTCGGCCACCGCGGCGAACGCGGCGGGGTCGCTGACGGCGAGGTCGGCGAGCACCTTCCGGTCGAGCTCGATCCCGGCCCGGTGGATCCCGGAGATGAACTGGTTGTACGAGAGCCCGTTCACCCGGGCGGCCGCGTTGATCCGGACGATCCAGAGCTGCCGGAACGTCCGCTTCTTGTTCTTGCGGTCGCGGTAGGCGTAGGTGAGCGAGTGCTCGACCTGCTCCTTGGCGTACTTGTACGAGGACTTCTTCAGCCCCCAGTAGCCCTTCGCCTGGCCGAGGACCTTGCGGCGCTTCTTGCGCGCGTGGACGGAGCGTTTGACCCTTGGCATCTACTTTCAGCCCCAGCAGCCGCTTGACCCGCGGGGTGTCCGTCTTCGACACCGGATGCGCTTTTCCGAGCGCCCGCTTTCGCTTTGGCGACTTGCTCTCCAGGTTGTGGCTCTTCATCGCGTGCCGGCGGGTCAGCTTTCCGGTTCCCGTCAGCTTGAACCGCTTCTTCGCTCCGCTCGACGTCTTCACTTTCGGCATCAGTCTTCACTCCTGCGTTCTTCGTGGGGCCCAGCAGCATCACCATGTTGCGGCCGTCCAGCAGCGGCGGCGACTCGACCGTCGCGAGCTCCTTGAGCTCGTCGGCGAGACGGAGGAGCAGGTCGCGTCCCGCGCTCCGGGTGCAGGTTCTCCCGCCCCCGGAACATGATCGTGACCTTGACCTTCGCGCGCTGATGGAGAAAGCGCACGACGTGGCCCTTCTTCGTCTCGTAGTCGTGAATGCCGATCTTCGGCCTGAACTTGATCTCCTTGATGTTGATCTGCTGCTGGTGCTTCCGGGCGAGCTTGGCCTTCTGCTCCTGCTCGTACCGGTACTTGCCGTAGTCCATCACCCGCGCGACGGGAGGATCCGCCTGCGCAGCGACCTCGACGAGGTCGAGTCCCTTCGAGTACGCGTACTCGCGCGCCTCGTCGGTCGACTTGATCCCGATCTGCTCTCCGTCCTCGCCGACCAGGCGCACCTGGGCGACGCGGATGTTCTCGTTGATCCGGTCCTGCGGCTGTGGAACCCGCCGGTCTTCCGGACGGCGTCTCGGTCTCAAAGGGCCTTCACCAAGCTGGAATCCTCTCCTCTAAACGACGAAAACCGCTGCAAGCAGCGGCCACGTTTTCTCACCAACCGACTCGGTTGAACCTCCGAAGGCCGCGAAGCCCAGGAGGTGAGGTGCGTGGTCCGCTCCTACTTTCAGGTGCCGATCGTAGCAGCAGCGGCCCGGAAATCGGCCAGAAGCTCGCCCAGGCTCCTCGTCGACTGGCCGCCGCCGCGCTCCCGGACTGCGAGCGACTCGTCCGACTCGCGGTCGCCGTAGACGATCGTGAACGGGATCTTCTCGATCTCGGCCTCGCGGATCCGCTTCCCGAGCGTCTCCTCCCGCTCGTCCACGTCGACGCGGAAGCCCTCGGCCTCGATCCGCTGCTTCAGGGCGCGGACCGCCTCCCGGTGGGGATCCGCGACCGGGATCAGGCGCAGCTGCACCGGCGCGAGCCAGAACGGGAAGGCGCCGGCGTAGTGCTCGATCAGGATCCCGATGAAGCGCTCGAACGAGCCGAGGAGCGCGCGGTGGATCACGAAGACCGGGTGCTCGGTGTTGTCCGCGCCCATGTAGCGTGAGGCCGAACCGGTGCCGGCATCTGCGCGTCCAGCTGGATCGTCCCGAGCTGCCACGAACGCCCGAGCGCATCCGTGACGTGCAGGTCGATCTTCGGGCCGTAGAACGACCCCTCGCCGGCTCCGACGAAGTACTCGATCCCGTTCCGCTCGAGCGCGCGCACGAGCTCGCCCTCGGTGAAGTCCCATTCCTCGTCGGTGCCGAGCTTGTTCTCCGGGCGCGTCGAGAGCTCGGCCCGCGGCTCGATCCCGAAGAGCGCGTAGAGATCGCGTGAGGTACTCGAGGCAGCCGTCGAGCTCCGAGTCGATCTGCTCCCGGGTGCAGAAGATGTGGGCGTCGTCCTGGGTGACGTACCGCACCCGCGTCAGGCCGTGCAGGGCGCCCGCGAGCTCGTTCCGGTGCAGCGGTGCGGCCTCGGCGTAGCGGAGCGGCAGATCGCGGTAGCTCCGGAGCGTGCTCCCGAAGAGGACCATGTGCCCGGGGCAGTTCATCGGCTTGACGGCGTAGGCGTGCTCGTCGTCGAGCGGGATCAGGAACATGTTCTCGCGGAACTTCTCCCAGTGGCCCGAGGTGACCCAGAGCGCCTTGTCGTAGATCAGCGGCGTCTTCACCTCGACGTAGCCGCGGCGGGCGTTCTCGCGCCGCCGCAGGTCCTCGAGCGCGTTGAAGATCGCCATCCCCTTCGGGTGCCAGAAGGGCGAGCCGGGCGAGAGCTCGTCGAAGTGGAAGAGGTCGAGCTGCGCGCCGAGCCTGCGGTGGTCGCGGGCCCGCGCCTGGTCGAGCCGCTCCAGGTGCGCGTCGAGGTCGGCCTGGGAGTAGAACGCCGTCCCGTAGATCCGCGTCAGCTGCGTGTTCCGCTCGTCGCCGCGCCAGTAGGCGCCCGCGAGCGAGGTCAGCTTGACCGCCTTGATCGGCGAGGAGTCCTGGAGGTGCGGGCCGCGGCAGAGGTCGGTGAAGTCGCCCCCTGCGTGTAGAGCGAGATCTGCCCCTCGGCGGTGTCGACGAGCTCGACCTTGTAGCGCTCGCCCTCGGCCTCGAAGCGCGCCCTCGCCTCCTCCGCGCTCAGCTCCTCCCGCTCCCAGGCGCGGCCCTTCGGCGAGCGCGCTGTGGATCTCGGCCTCGATCGCCTCGAGATCCTCGTCCCGGATCGGCTCGGGGAACTCGAAGTCGTAGTAGAAGCCGTTCTCGATCGCGGGGCCGATCGCGACCTTGACGCCGGGATGGAGCTTCCGCACCGCCTCCGCGAGCAGGTGCGCGGCGGAGTGGCGGAGGACGGCGAGCGCGTCGGGGTCCTGGCGTGTCCCGCGTGGTCAGGAACTGGATCGGCTGGCCGTCGGCGAGCGGCGCCCGCACGTCCTGCGTCGTCCCGTTCGAGCGGACGAGCACGGCCTGCTCGGCGAGCTTCGGCCCGATCGCGCGCGCGGCGTCCAGGCCGGTCGCGCCGTCCGGAAGTTCGAGTTCCTTGCCGTCGGGAAGAACCACCTTCATGACGGATCAGGATACGCACCCGCGCGAGGACGACCGGAACGAAGAGGTCGACGGCTCCCCATCCCGGACCCCGAGGAGGAGCAGGGCGACGCCGAGGACGTTCCCGGCGCGGACTGACGAGGGAAAGGAGGGCTCGATGCCCAGCAAGAGCGCGAACGTCAAGAACGAGAAGCAGTACGAGGCGCTGAAGGACAAGGGCATGTCGAAGGAGCGCGCGGCGAAGATCGCGAACTCCCCGACGCGTCCAAGCACGGCGGCGAGAAGTCGCATTCGGGGAGCGGCAACGCCTCCCAGGGCGGGACGCACGCCCAGAAGGTTGCAGCCGGCCGTAAGGGCGGCAAGGCGACCGCGAAGAAGAACGACTAGCTGTCCGCGGCGGCGGCGCCCCCGGCGGCGCCGCCGCGAACTCTTTACACTTTTTCCCCCTTTCGGGCAGTAAAAACGGCCCGAAACGGCTCGATACTGGGAAGGTGGCCGCCGCCGTCTACCAGGGACCGTTCGCGCGCGAGCAGGCGGAGCGGCTGCTGTGGCGCGCGGGCTTCGGGCCGCGGCCCGGCGAGGCCGAGGCGCTCGCGAAGCTCGGGCTCGAGGGCGCGGTCCGCTCGCTGACGCGGCCCGGACCGAAGCGGCTCGTCGGGCCCGCCCCGCACGACGACGAGGGCCGCGCGCTCGCGCCGGCGGACGCCTGGGGCCACGACCACCTGTGGTGGCTCGACCGCATGGTTCGCACGCAGGCGCCGCTCGTCGAGCGGATGACGCTCGTCTGGCACGACTGGTTCGCGACCGTCGAAGGCGGGCGTGCCGCAGCGGCTGATGCTGCGCCAGAACGCGCTGCTGCGCCGGCACGCGCTCGGCAACTTCGACGCAGCTCGCGCTGGACATCACGCAGGACCCGGCGATGCTGCTGTGGCTCAACGGCACCGACAACACACGCTGGGACGCCGAACGAGAACTACGCGCGCGAGCTGCAGGAGCTGTTCTGCCTCGGCGCGGGCAACGGCTACAGCGAGCGCGACGTGCGCGAGCTGGCCCGCGCGCTGACCGGCTTCGGCAACGACTGGGCGCGACGCCGGGCCGCGCCGCTTCCGCTTCGACGCGAAGCTCCACGACCCGGGCACGAAGAGGATCTACGGCCGGCGCGGCAACTTCGGCTGGCAGGACGGCGTGCGGCTCGTCACGCGCCATCGGCGCCACCCCGAGTTCATCGTCGACGAAGCTGTGGGGCTACTTCATCCCGACCACGCCGCCGCCGCGACCACGGCGCGCGCTGGAGGCGCTCTACGTCGCAAGCGACCGCGAGGTGCGCCCGCTGCTCGAGGCGATCCTCGCTCCACCCCGACCTCTACGACGCGGGCAAGCGGATGGTCAAGCCGCCGGTCGTGCAGGCCGCGGGCATGCTGCGCGCGCGTCGGGCCGCGGGATCGACACCGCCGCCTGGGCGTGGCTGTGCGAGCGCGCCGGCCAGTACCTCTTCCTGCCGCCGAACGTCGCCGGCTGGGACGACACGCGCTGGCTCGACACCGCCACCTTCCGCGCCCGCTGGCAGATGGCCGCAGCACATCTGCGACCGCCGGGCGGCGCTGACCCGACAAGCGACACCGGCTCCGTGCCGACCGACCCGCAGAGCTCGTCGACGACGCGATCGGCTTCTGGGGCTCCCCCGCGCTCTCGGCCCGAGACCCGCGGCGGCCTCGACGCGCTACGCCGCCGACAGGCGCTCGGCGACGCCGGCGCGCGCTGGGAGAAGCGGGCGTACCCCGTCCTCGCGCTGAACGCGCTGCGGCATGCTCGTCGCCACGTCCCCCGACTACCTGACGAGCTGAGCGATGGCCCGCTGCTGCACCGACTTCGCCCGCGCCGACCTGCTCCGCCGGGATCGCCGAAGCGGGCCGAGGCCTCCCCGCGATCGAGCCCGGCATGCCGCGCCCGCCGGCACCGGCCTGTCCCGCCGCTCGCTTCCTGCTGCGCTGCGCCGGGCTCGGGCTCGCCGTCTACGGCGCCGGCAGCTTCGCTCCTGCCGCGCGCTTCGAGGACGGGGTCGCCTCCGCCGCAGGCCGCCGGCCCGCAGCGCGGTGCTCGCTCACGTCTTCCTCGACGGCGGCGTCGACTCGCTCTCGCTGCTCGCCCCGGTCGGCGACCCGCTCTACCGCAAGCTGCGGCCGAGGCTGGCGCTCGCCGCGTCGGCGGGCGGCGCGTTCACCGAGGACGCGCGGCTGCGCTGGCACCCGTCGCGTCGCGCCGCTCGCCGACCTGCACGGCGAGGGCAAGGTCTCCGTGCTGCCCGCGGTCGGCTACACCGACGCGGACCAGTCGCACTTCACCTCGCGCCACTTCTGGGAGGTCGGCGCGCTCGACGCGGACCTGCGCACGGGCTGGCTCGGGCGCGTGCTCGACCGTGTCGGCTCGGCCGACAACCCGCTCCAGGGCTCTCGCTCGACGGCGCAGCTCGCGCCGTCGCTGGCGACCGCCCGCAACCCGGTCGCGGCGATCGACAAGCCCGAGGACTTCGGCTTCTGGGCGCCGCGGCGCCTGGGGCGCCGTCGAGGACGCTGGCGTGCCGCGCGTTCACCGCGCATCGGCGCGCTCGCTCAGCGGCCGGGCGACGCCGCGATCGCGCAGGCCGCGCGGCGCCGCCGGCGTTCGCCGGCGGCGTGCGCGACGCGCTCGCGCCGCTCGGCGAAGGACGGCAAGCCCGGCCTACACGCCCGCCGCCGCCTACCCGCAGAGCGACGACGCCTTCCCGAGGCGGCTCGCCGGGCTTCGCGGCGATGCTCGCCGCCGGGCTGCCGATCCGCGCCGCCGCGCTCAGCGCTCCCGGGACGCTACGACACGCACGCCGACCAGGCCGCAGGCGCTGCCGAAGAACCTGCAGCTGACGTTCGACTCGCTGCTCGCGTTCCAGCGCGACCTCGAGGCGCGCGGGCTCGCCGACCGCGTGCTCGTCGCTCGTCTGGTCGGAGTTCGGCCGCCGCGCGGAGGAGAACGGCTCGCGGCACCGACCACGGCGCCGCCGGCATCGGCTTCCTGATCGGCACGCCGCGCCGCGGGCCGGATGATCGGCGAGTTCCCCGGGCTCGCGAAGCTCGACGAGCACGGGCAACCTGCGCGCGACCTCCGACTATCCGCGGCCTCTACGGCGCGCTCCTGCGGCGACTGGTTCGGCGTCGACGCCGCCGCGATCCTCCCGGACGCGCAGAGCTTCGGCCGGCCGGTGATCCTCAAGTGATCGCGCTCGCCCTCAGCGCGCTCGCGCTCGCGGCGCCCGCCTGCCGCCCGCCCGGCTCCAGGTCGACGCGGACCGAGTTCCGCTTCACGCTCTCGCGCACGACGCTCGTCGCGGGGCCGGCGATCGATCCAGCTCGCGACTGCGGCGAGGATCCGCACGACCTCCGGTTCCGCCGGATCGGCGGGACGCGCACGTACCGCCTCCCTCAGGTGCGGCCGGGCGGGATCGCCGAGCTCGAGACGCGGCTCGCGCCGGGCCGGTTCCGCCTCTGGTGCTCGCTGCCGGGGCACCGAGCCCGCGGGATGAGCGCCACGCTGCTCGTCCGGCCCGCTTGACTTTCGTCGAGCCGGGCGTGCTCAATACCCGTGTGCGTGGGGCCTCCGTTGCGGCGGAGGCTCCACCTTTCTTTCGCCCCAACCCTGCGCTCCTTCCGACAACCCGAGTAGCATCGGTGGCCCTGCTCTCGAAGGAGTTCGCATGTCCCTGATGGACAAGCTCAAGTCGATGTTCGGCGGCGGTTCCTCGGCCGACGACCACGACCACACCGGGCACGACCACGCCGGACACGACCACTCGCACGATGCCGTGCCTGCCGCCGATCCGGCTGCGCCTGCCGAGCCCGCGGCGCCGCTCGATCCGCTCGGGACGACGATGCCCGACCCGGCCCCACACGACGAGCACTAGCCACGAGGACCAGGAATCGCAACCCCCGTACCGAATTCGGGGGTGCAGTCGTTCTCTCTCAGACACCTCGTCCGAAGGGAGCTCCAATGAGCCTACTCATGATCATCCTGATCGTCGTGCTCGTCCTCGCGCTGCTCGGTTTCTTCGGCCGCGGCCGCTTCTAGGCCTCAACTGCAGCGATCAGGGCCGCCCGGCCCATTGCCGGGCGGCCCTTCTTCAGGCACGGTGTGCCTGTGGAGTGTTCCCCTGACCTCGACGTGCTCCAGCGAGCCGACGCCGAGGCCTCGCTCCCGAAGCTCGGCGGGATGGCCCGGCCGAACGGCGTCGTGATCGTCAGCGAGCGCTTCTGGGCTTTCGCCTCCATCGACGGCGAGCTGCGGGAGGGCGCGATGCCCGTCCGCCGAACGTGGGCGGCACGAATCCCGCTCGTCCGGGGCCTGCTCCAGCTCACCGCGTCGATGGCGCCGCTCTTCAGCGGCCGCGGCGTCGCCCGCAAGCGGGAACGCGCGATCCTCGCAGCCGCGCTCCTGGCGCCGCTCGCGTTCACCTTCCTGCCGGGTGCGCTCGAGCTGCCGGCGGGGCTCGCGTTCATGGCCTTGCTCGTCGTCTGGCTCTTCCGGGGCCGCACCCTGCGGCTCCACGGCGCGGAGCACCGCGCGATCGCGGCCGCCGAGTGCCGCTCGCTCCGCCGATCGTGGGCCGGCCAGGCGAGACCGACCCGCTTCTCGCCCCGCTGCGGCACGAACTTCGCCGCGCTCGCGCTGCCCGTCACCGCGCTCGTCGACGAGAGCTGGCCCTTCGCCTATGCGCCGGTGACCGGCCTCTTCCTCGCGGTGCTCTCGATCGCCGTGACGATGGAGCTCTGGAAGGCCGTTCAGCACCCGAGCGGTCTGCTCCGGGGGCTCCTGCTCCCCGGGCTCGCGCTCCAGCGCGTGACGACGCGGGAGCCGGCGCTCGCGGACACGCAGGTCGCGCTGCGTGCGGTCGCGTCGGTGCTCCGGCGCGAGCTCGCCTAGTTAGTGGGAGCGCCTACGGGCGCGGTTGCCGAGCTTCTCCTCGACGAAGGCGACCTCGGTCGCGATCCGGCCCTCGGCCGTCTCGACGGGGACGAGCGTGACCGCCTTGCCGGCGATGCGTCCCTCGGGGCAATCGTCGACGAACCCGGCCCGGCTGACCGCGATCCGCTCCCCGTCCTCGGTGCGGATGAAGCCGTAATCGCCGTCGGCGTTGTAGAAGAGCATCTTTCCGTCCACGCGCGTTCCCCCCGTTTTTTCGTCGCCTGAGGGAGTCACCCTACGAGAAACGCCCGAGGCTCGGGCGCGCCGGAACGAGGAGGAGATCGGTGTAGGTGGCCGGCTCGACCTTCCCGCCGTCGACGGCCTCACCCGTCCGCAGGTCGATCGCCTCCGCGTAGGCGTCGAGCACGCCCTGGAGATCGCGCCAGTCGCTCGGCCGCACTTCGACGACCGCAGGCACCGCTCCGACGAGCTCGGGCGCCCCTTCCAGGATCGCCTCTTCGCTCCCCTGGGCGTCCATCCAGATGAGGCCGATCTCGTCCTGCTCGACCTCACCCTCGGCGAGCAGCTCGGGAAGCGTCGCGGCTCTGACGTCGATCCCCTCTCCCTCCCCTACCCGGTGCCCGCCGGAGTTGCGGGGGTGCAGCGCGAGCCGGAGGACGCCCGCCTCCGCCGCCGCGACCGCCTCGAGCACCAGTAGGCGCTCAGGCCGATCCCGTTCAGCGCTGCCGCGGCGCGGAGCATGCGGGCGTTGCGCGGCTCGGGCTCGATCGCCAGCGCCCGTTCGAACCCGTGCGTGAGCAGCGCCGGCAACGTCGTCGTGCCGATGTTGGCTCCGACGTCGACGAACACGCCGTCCGTCGAGAAGCCGCGCTGCCGGAGCTCCGCGACGACCTGAGCGAGGGCGCGCATCTCCTTGCGCCGGCGCCCGACGAAGAGCTTGCGTCCGACCGCCTGATCCCACGTCGGCGCGAGGAAGAGGACGCCGTCCCCCTCGACGCCGAGCAGCGGGGTGTGCTCCGAGGCCGCCTGGAAGAACGCGGCACGAGCCTCTTTGCCTCGCGGCCGGCGCCAGGGGAGTCTCGGCGGCATCGCGCGAGTCTACGCGCGCCGCACGCCCGGCTTGTCTCTGCAACGCTCGGGCCGTGAGCACCCCGCCGGCAGGAGCGCTCGCGCGCAGACTGGGGACGCGCGACGCCGTCGTGATCGGGCTCGGCTCGATGATCGGGGCGGGCGTCTTCTCGGCCTTCGGCCCGGCGGCCGCGGCTGCGGGGAGCGGGCTCCTGCTCGGGCTCGTGCTCGCGGCGGGTGTGGCGTACTGCAACGCCGTCGCGTCGGCCCAGCTCGCAGCTCAGTACCCAACGTCAGGCGGCACCTACGTCTACGGGCGCGAACGGCTGGGCGAGTGGTGGGGCTTCGCGGCCGGGTGGGGCTTCGTGATCGGCAAGACGGCGTCCTGCGCGGCGATGGCGCTGACGTTCGCGGCGTACGCGGTGCCGGGGCCGGAGTGGCTGCGCCGAGGAGTCGCGGTGGTCGCAGTCGTCACGCTCGCCTCGGTCAACCTGCGCGGGATCACGCGGACGGCCGCGCTCGCGCGGGTGCTCGTGACGCTCTCCGTGCTCGCGCTGCTCGTCGTCGTGGCGGCGATCGCGACCGGCGGCGGCGCGGCGACGGCGAACCTGGGCGGGCTCGACTCGCTCGGCTCGGGCGGGGCCTACGGGATCCTCCAGTCGGCGGGCCTCCTCTTCTTCGCCTTCGCGGGGTACGCGCGGATCGCCACGCTCGGCGAGGAGGTGCGCGAGCCGGCGCGGACGATCCCGCGGGCGATCCAGATCGCGCTCGGGCTGACCGTCGTGCTCTACCTCGTCGTCGGCGTCGGCGGCGCTCCTGGCGGCAGGGCCGGACCGGCTCGGGGCGAGCGCCACCCCGACTCGTCGCCGCGGTCGACGCGGCCGGCGCCGCGTGGGCCTCGCCGGTCGTCCGGCCGGTGCCGTCGTGGCCAGCCTCGGGCTCGCTGCTGGCGCTGATCGCCGGGATCGGGCGCACGGTGCTCGCGATGGCCCGGAACGGCGACCTGCCCTCGCTGGCTCGACTCCGTGCATCCGCGCCACTGCGTGCCCGACCACGCGGAGCTCGCGGTCGCCGCAGTCGTCTGCGTTCTCGTGGCAACAACCGACCTCAGGCACGCGATCGGCTTCTCATCGTTCGGCGTGCTCATCTACTACGCGATCGCGAACGCCTCGGCGTTCACGCAGGAGCGGGCAGCACCGCCGCTGGCCGCGGGCGCTCAACGTGCTCGGGCTGGGCGGCTGCGTCGTGCTGATCGCGACGCTGCCGGGATCGGCCGTCGTCGCGGGGATCGCGGTGCTGGCGGTTGGGCTCGCGGGCCGCTTCGTGGCCCGGCGCAGTCCGTAGTTCGCCGCGCGGGCTGCGTGGAGACCCGGATGCGCACCCGGCCGAGCTTCGACATGCTCGCACGACCGTGTCATGAGGAAGGGTGGATCAATTGACCATCGTCTGGTTCGTCGTCTGGCCGATCGCGAACTCGATCGGCGACTCCGAGCACTTGACCTTTGCACCCGTGAACGTCTGGGCCGGAGCGCTCTTGCTCACGGTCGCGCTCGATCTGGCGCGGCAGCACGCCCCCGCCCGTCCCCACAGACGCGGGCGGTGATTTCTCGCGCGGGCGAGCCTCCGTGCGCTCCAGCCGACGCGTTGGGCGGCGAGGTTCCGGGTAGGCCGTCGGCATGGAGATCTCTGGCCTCAGAGCGCTCGTGACCGGAGGCGCCGCGGGGATCGGCGCCGCGATCGCCGCCGACCTGCGGGCGTGGGGCGCGCGCGTGGTCGTCGCCGACCGCGAGGAGGCCGAGATCGTCGTGGATCTGAGCCGACCAGGCGGCGCGCGCCAGATGGTCGCCGAGGCAACCGAGCTTCTCTCGGGGCTCGACGTGCTCGTCAACAACGCGGGCGGCTATTCGTCGCCGACGTACCCGGCGAACGACGACTGGCGGTCAACGCTCGAGCTCAATCTCGGCGCCGTGATGGAGGCGATCAAGCACGCGCTTCCCGCTCTCGCGGGCCTGCCGGGCTGCGTTGTCAACGTCGCGTCCTCGGCCGGGTTGGGAAGCGAGCCGTACAAGGGCGTCGAGTACGCGGTCGCGAAGGCGGGCGTGATCAGGCTGACGTCGGCGCTCGGCACAATCGACGGCGTGCGGGTCAACTCCGTGTGCCCACACACGGTCGCCACGGAGTCGGTGCTGAAAGCGCTCGAGACCCGCACGCCTGAGGAGATCGCCCCGCCGCCGGCGACGATCCTCGCCCTCGAGGAAGTGATCGACGGCGTCCGCCGGTTGATCGAGGACGAGTCGCTCTCCGGCGCTGTCCTGGTGCTGACGGGCGGGGAGCCGCCACGCTTACTCGGCGCCGTCTGACCGCGCGGACGACCACCACCCCACAGTGTCCCGATCTGAGTCTCGAGCTCGCAGCCCCCGGAAGTACGAGACGAAACGAGGTGGCGCGACGGTACCCGAGCCTTGCTCCCGACCCACGCAGCTTCAGGGGTCTTAGCGCGATGTGGGCTCCCCGCGAGGGGAGCCCACATCTTGCGCTGCAAAATATGGGCGGTACTGGGCTCGAACCAGTGACCCCCAGCTTGTCGAGCTGGTGCTCTCCCAACTGAGCTAACCGCCCTCGGTGGTGCGACGCCCCATCTTAGCGGTCGTCAGCGGCCGAGGAAGCGGAGCGGGTTCACCGGGACGCCGCGGCGCTCGATCTCGAAGTGGAGGTGGGTGCCCGAGCAGGAGCCGGTACAGCCGGCGAGGCCGAGGGGCTGGCCCTTGCGCAGATGCTGGCCCGGGCGAACGGCGACGCGCGAGAGGTGCGCGTACAGGGCGGTGTACGGGCCGGGCAGGTCGAGGATCACGACGTTGCCGTAGCCGGCGTAGCCGCTCACGTAGCCCGTCCGTTTCACGACCGCCTCGCTGATCGAGCGCAGCCGCAGCGTCCGCAGCATCCCGATGTCGATCCCCGCGTGGCGGTGGCTGCCGCGGTGCTCGCCGTAGCGGGCCGTGACGGTGCCCTGGGCGGGCCAGATCATCTGGATGCGCGCAGCGCGGTCAGAGCGTGCCGAGGCCGTTGGGACGGCGACGAGAGCGAGAAAGCTGACGACGAGCGCGCTCCGTGAAAGGAGCGTCCGTGTCATGAGAAGGTCGCACCGTAGCCTCGCCCTCGGACGGCGGCCTCCCTCGATCGAGGGAGATCGAGGTCGTGCGGATCAGCGCATGAACGGGGCCGGATCGACCGGCACTCCGTCCTGGCGCAGCTCGAAATGGAGGTGCGTGCCGGTGCACGAGCCCGTGCAGCCCGCCTCGCCGACCGGGTCGCCCGCGTTCAGCCAGACACCGGGCAAGACGCCGATCGCCGAAAGGTGGGCGTAGAGCATCGTCAGGCCGCCGCCCACGTCGACCGTGACCACGTTCCCGTAGCCCTCGTAGCCTGTCAGGTAGCCCGTCTCGAGCACCGTCCCGGCCGCGGCCGCGGCGACGTGGAGGTCGCTGAGGATCCCGACGTCGATTCCCAAATGCATCCGTCCCCAGCGCGGCCCGAAGCCGTCGGTGACCGTGCCGTGCGCCGGCCAATCGAGCTCGATCGGGGCACCGTCGAGCCGCTCGGAGTGCGTCAGGTACTCGGCGAGGGGGCCGTCGGGGACGGCACCGGCCGGGGAAGCGAGGCAGAGCATGACGAGGAGCGCGGCGCAAGCCGCAGTGAGACGCCGCATTGACGGAACACGCTAGCAGGGCATTTCGTCAGGGCGAAACGACGCGCTCGATCGCCTCGCGCACCCCGACCGGCTGCACCGAAAAGGCCTGCAGAGCGGCCTCGTCGTGGACGGACGAGTCGAAGCGGAGGCTGTCCACGAGCTTCGCGGCAACCCGGGCGCGCTCGGGAGCGAGGCTCGTCAGCCAGCCCGAGAGCGGGATCGGCAAGGCCGGCAATGCGATCGTCGGCCGGTTGGAGCCGACCGCCTTGCCGTAGAGGTCGAGCAGCTCCCGGTACGTGATCCGGTCGGCGCCACCGACCTCGAAGACCGCGCTTCCGGGCACGTCGACGTCCAGCGCCTCGACGAGGTAGGCGACCACGTCCTCGAGCGCGATCGGCTGGCAGTGCGATTCGATCCAGTCGGGCAGCACGAGCACCGGCAGGTAGTCGACGAGCGTGCGCACGAGCTCGAACGACGCGCTCCCCTCGCCGATCACGACCGACGCCTGCAGCTCGATCGCGAGCACGCTCGAGCCGCGGAGGATCTCCCCCACCTCCTGGCGTGTGCGGAGGTGCTCGGAGAGGTCGTCGCCGTTGGCGATCCCTCCCAGATAGACGATCCGCTCGACGCCGGCGGCCTCCGCGGCGGCCGCGAAGTTCTCCGCGCCGGTGCGCTCCTCCTCGCCGAAGCCGCCGTCGGAGGCGAGCGCGTGGACGAGGTAGTACGCCCCGCCGACGCCGTCGAGGGCCGCATCGAGCGACTCGCGGTCGAGCACGTCCGCCTCCACCGTCTCGACGCCGTCCCGGTCGAGCGGGCTCCGGGACATCGCCCGCACCCGCTTCCCCCGACGCAGCAGCTCGTCGACGAGCTCCGAGCCGACGTGGCCCGTCGCACCCGTGACGAGGACGGGCCGCTCAGGCACGCGCTTCCGCCAGCGCCTTCAGCCGCTCGAGTGAGAGGAAATTCCGGCCACGGAGCACGAGGTTGCCCGCCTTGTGCGCGACCCGTGCCGGCATCCCGTCTCCGGCCCGCTCCGTCATGACGACCCGCGTGCCCGCGCGCGAGGGCTGCAGCTGCAGGCTCACGATCGCGCTGCCGAGCGCGCGAAGGCGCGCATCGAGCACGAGCCGGCGGTTCGCCTCCACCTCGAGCACGCGCGAGTGGTGCTTGATCACGAACGGGCCGACGCCGACCGAATGGTGGAATCGCGTCCCCTTCTGAGGGAAGCCGGGGTCGGCGCCGCGGATCTCCTTGGCGCCGACGACCCACTCCGCGTAGGCGAAGGGGTCGGCGAGCACGGCGAAGACCTGCGCCGGAGACGCTGCAATCTCGATCTCGTTCACTGCCACAGAGCACCCCTTCTGTCCCACTCTCGTTTGCCGGAAACGCGGCTGGGCTACGGTCCTCTCGTGGCGGACGCGGTGATCATCGGCGCAGGCCCGAACGGGCTCGTCGCCGCGAACCTCCTCGCCGACGCCGGCTGGTCGGTGGAGGTGCTCGAGGCCCAGCCCGAGCCCGGCGGCGCCGTCAAGAGCGGCGAGCACGTCGAGGCCGGCTTCGTCAACGACGCCTTCAGCTCCTTCTACCCGCTGACGGCCGCCTCGCCGGTGATCCGGAAGCTCGAGCTCGAGCGCCACGGACTGCGCCTGCGCCACGGGCCGCTCGCGCTCGCTCATCCCGCGCTCGACGGGACGTGCGCCGTGATCTCACGCGACCTCGACGAGACCGCCGCCTCGCTGGATGCCTTTGCGGCGGGCGACGGGGACGCGTGGCGCGCGCTGATGGAGCGGTACGAGCGGATCCGGGAGCCGTTCCTCGACGCCCTGACGACGCCCTTCCCGCCGGTGCGTGCCTCCGCCCGGATGGCGCTGCGACTACGGCGCGACCTGCTCGACTTCGCCCGCTTCGCCGTCGTCCCCGTCCGGCGAATGGGTCAGGAGCACTTCGAGGGCGAGGGCGGGCGGCGCCTGCTCGCCGGGAACGCGCTCCACACCGACCTGCTCCCCGAGTCCGCGCTCGGCGGCTTCTTCGGCTGGTTCCTCTCGGCGCTTGCACAGACAGTCGGCTACCCCTGCGTGGAAGGCGGGTCGGGCAACCTCACCGCGGCGCTCGTCCGCCGCCTCGAGTCGAAGGGCGGCCGGGTCACCTGCAACGCCCGTGTGCACGAGATCGTCGTCCGCAAGGGCAGGGCCGAGGGCGTCCGCTCCGCCGCCGGCGAGGTCTCGGCGGAGAAGGCGGTGCTCGCCGACGTGCACGTGCTCGCGCTCTACCACGACCTCCTCCCGGCCGACGCCGTCCCGTCCCGCGTCTTCGCTCGGCTCGGGCGCTTCGAGCTCGACCCGTCCACGTTCAAGCTCGACTGGACACTCGACGGCCCGATCCCCTGGAGCGCGGCCGACGCCCGCCGCTCGCCGGTCGTGCACGTGGCCGAGTCGGTCGACGAGCTGACCGCGACCGCCGGCGAGCTGGCCCGTGGGCTCGTGCCGACCGACCCCTTCCTGCTCGTCGGCCAGTACTCGATGGCCGACCCGACGCGGCAGCCCGAGGGCAAGGAGACGGCCTGGGCCTACACCCATCTTCCCCAGGGCGCCGACCCGGGCGACCTCGCGGAGCGGATGGAGGCGCGGATCGAGGCGCTCGCACCCGGCTTCGGCGCGCTCGTCCGCAACCGCCACGTCTGGACGCCCGAGCGGCTCGAGGAGGCGGACGAGAACCTCCGCGGCGGCGCGATCAACGGCGGCACCGCGCAGCTGCACCAGCAGCTCGTCTTCCGGCCGATCCCCGGGCTCGGCCGGCCCGAGACGCCTGTGCAGCGGCTCTTCCTCTGCTCCGCCTCGGCGCATCCCGGCGGCGGCGTCCACGGTGGGCCCGGCGCGATCGCAGCCCGCGCGGCCCTGCACAAGCTGCGCCGCTAGAAGATCTCGGGGCAGCTCGGCTTGCGCGGGGTGGCGACGAGCCGGTCGGCGCGCTCCGCGGCGCCCTCGACGAGCTCGCGGACGACGCCCGCCCGTACCAGCTCCGACGCCGTGAAGGCGCCGAGGTAGAGCGAGCCCAGGTCGCGGACGTCGAGGGCGAGATCCGCCGTGTCGCCGGTGCGCTCGGCCACGCCCGGCCCGACCCGCCAGCGGCCCGCGTTCTCGGGCAGGAGCTCGTCGTCGACCTCGAAGACGACGGGCTCGCCGGCCCACTCCCGGGCCGCGAGCGCCGCGCCGACGTCGACGAGGCGGACGAAGAGCCCGTCGCCTACCCGCAGCTTCAGCCGCCGCGGGTACGTGAGCCCGTGCAGGAGCGGGTGGTCGACGGGCAGGTGGCGGAGCCGGAAGCTCTGCACCCAGTCGATCCCGAGCAGGAACCGCCAGAGCTCGAGCTCGGCCCGCTCGGCCTGCGCCTCCAGCACGCTCACCCAGCCGATGTTCTCCCCGGCGTCCCATTTGGTCACGATCCGGTAGAGCGCGTACCCGGCCGGCTCGCCGTCCACCTCGAGCAGCGCCACGTTGAGGGCAGCGCCCTCCTCGCGCCGGTCGGGCGGGTCGGCGAGGATCCGCGTCTCCCACCAGGTCGGCGTGCGCTCGAGCATGCCGGGGGTCGAGCGCCGGATCCGGTCGTAGACCGGTGGCAAGAGCTCCTTCGCCTCGTCGAGCGAGATCAGCCGGATCCGGGCGGCGGGATCCGCCTCGACGCGGAGCGCGTGATGGCCGCGAGGGAGCGTCGCCTCGCAGTCCAGAGACGCGAGCCCGTACCCGTAGCGACGGTAGATCGCCTCCTCGGAGGCCCAGAGCGCCGCGATCGGCTCGCCGCGCCCGCGGATGTCCTCGAGCTGCGCGCGCATCAGCTGCGAGAGGATCCCGCGCCGGCGGTGGGTCGGGAGGACGCCGACCACCGTCACCCCGGCGCAGCGCACCGGCCCGCCGGGCACGGTCAGCTCGAACGGGAAGGCGCCGGCGCCGCCGACGACGTCGTCGCCGTCGAAGGCCGCGTGCATCCGCTCGAAGGGGAGGTTCCGCGCAAAGC
Source organism: uncultured Gaiellaceae bacterium (assembly GCA_963846665.1). Classification (GTDB taxonomy): domain Bacteria; phylum Actinomycetota; class Thermoleophilia; order Gaiellales; family Gaiellaceae; genus Gaiellasilicea. The sequence goes on along the minus strand of CAWJWW010000002.1, from coordinate 318,126 downwards.
GCTCGGCCGCCTCGGTGTCGGCCGGCCAGCCGCCGAAGTAGTGCCCGATCGCGCCGACCGCGGAGCCGAACTCCTCGATCGTCGTCACGGGGCGGATCTCCATCAGCCGATCTTCTCCAACGGCGCGTAGTCGAGCATCAGCTTCCGCTCGCTCCCGTCCGAGGCGAAGCGGACGGTGACCACACCGCCGGCCTCGAGCCGCGTGACGACGCCCTCGCCGAGGGTGCCGTGGCGGACGGAGTCGCCGGTGGAGAGCGCCGGCGCGTCGCTGCGCGGCTCGATCTCGCGCGTCTGCGCGGGTGAGCCGTAGTTGTGCCAGGAGGAGGCGCGCAGGCGCTCCCGCTCGACGTGGCGGTCGGAGAGCTCCTCGAGGAAGCGGGACGGGAGGTTGTGGGTCGTGCGGCCCCAGAGCAGCCGCGAGGCGGCGTGCGTGAGCACGAGCCGCTCCTCGGCGCGCGTGATCCCGACGTAGAAGAGCCGCCGCTCCTCCTCGATCCCCTGCTCCTCGATCGAGCGCGAGCTCGGGAAGATCTCCTCCTCGACGCCGACCAGGAAGACGGCCCGGAACTCGAGTCCCTTCGCGTTGTGGAGCGTCATCAGCGTCACGTTCGAGACGTCGGCGTCGAGCTCGTCCTGGGCGGAGAAGAGGGAGATCTCCTGGAGGAAGCTCGAGAGCGTCGGCTCCTCCGCGCCCTGCTGGTACTCGCGGGCGCCGTCGACGAAGGCTTCGAGGTTCTCGACCCGGCCGCGCGCCTCGATCGTCCGCTCGGCCTCGTAGGCCTCGAGGGTGCCGGTGCGAGCGAGCAGCTCCTCGAGGAGCTCGGGCACCTCCATCTCCATCGCCGCGGAGCGGAGCGAGTCGAGCAGGTTCCGCAGGCCGGTGACCGCCTTCACCGCCGCCGAGCCGAGCCCCGCCTCCTCCGGGTGGCCGAGAGCCTCGTAGAGCGAGATCCCCCGGTTCTCGGCGTAGGTGACGAGCCGCGAGAGGGTCGTGTCGCCGATCCCGCGCTTCGGCCGGTTCGCGATCCGGAGCAGCGAGATCGCGTCGGTCGGGTTGTCGAGCACCTGCAGGTAGGCGATCGCGTCCTTGACCTCGGCGCGCTCGTAGAACCGCGGCCCGCCGATCACCTGATACGCGATCTGCGAGAGCCGCAGCACCTGCTCGATCACCCGCGACTGCGCGTTCATCCGGTAGAAGATCGCGATCTCGCTGCCGCTGTAGCCGTCCTCGACGAGCGCGGCGATCTGCGACGCGACGTAGCGCGCCTCGGCGTTCTCGTCCTCGACCTCGACGACGCGAACCGGGTCGCCGTCGCCGAGCTCCGACCAGAGCCGCTTCTCCTTCCGCTCGCTGTTGTGCGAGATCACGGCGTTCGCGGACTCGAGGATCGAGTTCGTGGAGCGGTAGTTCTGCTCCAGCGCGATCGTCCGCGTCTCGGGGAAGTCGCGCTCGAACTCGAGGATGTTGCGGATGTCGGCGCCGCGGAAGGCGTAGATCGACTGGTCGGGATCGCCGACCGCGCAGACGTTGTGATGGGTTCCGGCGAGCAGCTGGAGCAGCCGGTACTGGGCGTGGTTCGTGTCCTGGTACTCGTCCACGAGCACGTAGCGGAAGGCCTTCTGCCACTTCGCGAGCGCCTCGGGGAACCGCTCCAGCGCCTGCACGGTCAGCATCAGCATGTCGTCGAAGTCGACCGCGTTCGAGGCGTGCAGCCGGCGCTGGTAGAGCTCGTAGACCTCGGCGACGGTCTGGTCGTAGAAGGAGGCGACGCGCTCCCCGTAGGCCGCGGGGGTCGAGCAGGAGGTTCTTCGCGTTCGAGATCTGCGCGTGGATCCCGCGCGGGACGAAGCGCTTCGGATCCTTCTCCAGCTCCTCCAGGCACAGCTTGACGAGCCGGACCTGATCCTGCGAGTCGTAGATCGTGAAGTTGGAGCGGTAGCCGAGCCGCTCTGCCTCGCTGCGGAGGATCCGGCCGCAGGCAGCGTGGAAGGTGAGGATCCAGATCGCGCGCGCTGTCGGCCCGAGCATCGAGGTCAGGCGGTCGCGCATCTCCCCGGCCGCCTTGTTCGTGAAGGTGATCGCGAGGATCTCGTTCGGCTTGACGCCGATCGCGGTGACGAGGTGCGCGACGCGATGGGTGAGGACGCGCGTCTTGCCCGAGCCGGCGCCTGCGATCACGAGCAGCGGGCCCTCCGTGTGGAGCACCGCCTCCCGCTGGGCGGGGTTCAGACCCGCGAGATAGCGCTCGGGCGAGGCGACGGAGGACACCCGTCGATGCTAGCTGGGCGGGCGGTCTGTGCCCTGAAGCGGGAACGGCTTCCGGGCGAGCGCGGGCAGCACCTGCGCCGTCACCCAGAGCGGCGTCGTCGCGTAGCGGGCGGAGTAGCGGTAGCTGCCGTCGGAGCGGCGGAGGCCGGCGAGGTAGCGGAACGCAGCCTGGCCCGGCGGCCGGCCGGCGGCGAGGAGGGCCTGGATCGCCCACGCAGTGGATTGAGCGTCGCTGCCGCGGCCGGCGCCCAGCTCGAAGCCTCCGTCCGTGTTCTGGTGGCGGCGGAGGAACGCGACGCCGCGGTCGATCGGCTTCCCCTTGACGCCGGCTGCCCGGAGGGCCTGGATCGCCGCGGCGGTGTCGTTCGTGTCGGGCAGGCCGCCCGCGTGCCACGACCAGCCCCCGGTGCGGTGCTGCGCGCCCCGGAGCGAGCGCACGAGCGCGGGCGGCGCCGGCTCGCCGGCCTGGCGGAGCGCCAGGATCGTCCAGATCGTCGCGTTCAGCGCCTTCGTCGGCTTCGTCGCGCGGAGTCGCGCCAGCAGCGCCTCCGGCCGGTCGCCGGCCGCGAGCCGTGCCATCGCGACGAGCGCGACGTCGGTCGTCTCCGTCGGTTCGGCACCTGCGAGCGCGCCGGAGGCCCGGACGAGCGCCGCCCGGTCGGCACCGGCCGCGGCGAGCCCGAGCGTCGCCCACGCGGTCAGCTGGGCGTCGCCGAAGCCCCCGTCCGGCCGCTGCTGCGACTGGACGTAGGAGACGGGAGTGGTCGCTGCGACAGTCGCCGTCAGCGTCGCCACGAGGAGCTTCAGGCCCATACGACCTCCGTCCGGGAGCGGCGGTCGAATCGCTCCAGCACGCGCCGTAACTCCGGTCCGGCGACGAGGGCGAGCACGAGGTTGCCCGACGCATGCGCGACGTTGAACGGCAGCCCCGCGGCGAGCCGGGCGAGCAGCGCCGCCTCGGTGTGCGGGTAGAAGCCGTACCAGAGCCAGACGTCCATCACCGCGCCGAAGGCGAAGCCGAGCGCCACGGTCGCGGCGGCGAAGGCGAGGCGGCCGCGCAGGAGCGGGCGCGCGAGCCCGGCGGCGAGCCCGCAGCCGCCCCACGCCAGCATCTGCCAGGGCGTGTGCGGCCCCTGACCGAGGAAGAAGTTCGAGGCGAGCGCGGCGATCGCGCCGACGGCGAAGCCCTTCCGCGGCCCGAGCGCGACCCCCGTCGCCGCCACGAGCACCGTCACCGGCTGGACACCCGGGACCGGTGCGAAGAGGACGCGCCCGGCAGCGGCGAGGCCAGCGAGCGTGGCGACGAGCGTCAGGTCACGAGCCGACACCGTCCCGCCCTCGAGCCACGCGAACCCGGCCGCGACGACCGCGAACGCCGCCAGGAGGACGGCGAGCGCCCCGCGCGCCGGGTCGAGCGCCGCCCACGCGGCCAGCACGAGCGCCGCCCCGGCGCAGATCGCGACGGCCCTAGACGGCAACGGGCACCTCCACCGGCGCGTCCGGCCGAGAGAGCGCTTGTGTTGTTTCAACACAAAGTCCGATTCGCCGGTCGGCCGGAAGGTCGCGGTCGTGAGTGACGAGGAGGACGGCGCGGCCGGCGTCGGCGTACTCGCGCAGCCAGGCGGCGAGCTCGGCCTTCCGGTCGGGGTCGAGGCCGCGGGTGGGCTCGTCGAGCACGAGCAGGTCGGGCTCGGCCACGGCGACGGCTGCGACGCCGAGCCGCTCGCGCTCCCCGCTGGACAGATCGCGCGGATGACGGTCGGCTGCGTGGCCGAGGCCGAAGCGCTCCAGAGCCGCCTGGGCAAGCCGTTCGTCGCCGCCGACTGCGAGCGCGACCTCGGCGAGCGCCGTCTCCCGGACGACGTACCGCCCCGGATCCTGCGAGAGGTAGCCGGCGCGTCCCGAGAGCTCGACCGAGCCGGACTGCGGCGCGAGCAGGCCCGCGGCGATCCGGGCCAGCGTCGTCTTGCCGGAGCCGTTCGGCCCCTCGAGCGCGACGATCTCACCGCGGCGGAGCTCGAGCTCGAACCCGTCCAGAAGCGGCACGGCCGGGAGGTACCGGTAGGAGGCGCCGCGGAGCCTCAGCACCGTCTCGCCGGGACCTGTCGAACTTTGTGTTGCAGCAACACTTGCGCCCGACCAGCGCGGGCGGTGGGCGGCCAGCCACTCGCGCGCCGCCGCGGCCGGCGCGTCGAGGAGCACACGGCCGTTCTCGACGTAGAGGACGCGGGTCGCGAGCTCGAGGGCGCGGCCGACGCGCTGCTCCGAGAGGACGACGGTGGCGCCGAGACGCTCGACCGCGCCGAGGAACAGCGCCGCTGCCTCGGGGTCGAGCTGCGAGGTCGGCTCGTCGAGGAGGAGCAACTGCGGCTCGAGCGCGAGCGCCGAGGCGAGGCAGACGCGCTGGAGCTCGCCGCCGGAGAGCTCGACCGTCTTACGGCCCCAGAGGTGGAGCGCGTCGACGTCGGCGAGGGCGCGCTCGACGCGGGGCCAGATCTCAGCCGGCGGCGTGCCGAGGTTCTCGAGCCCGAACGCGACCTCGTTCGCGACGATCGTCATCACGACCTGGTCCTCGGGATCCTGGAAGACGCTCGCCACCGTGCCGGCGAGCGTCGCGGGACGGACGGCGCGGGTGTCGAGCCCGGCGACGACGGCCCGCCCCGAGAACCGGCCGCCGTGGAAGTGCGGCACGAGCCCGGAGAAGGCCCGCAGGAGCGTCGACTTGCCCGAGCCGGACGGCCCGAGGAGCGCCACGACCTCCCCCGGCTCCAGCGCGAGCGTGACCGGCCCGAGCGTGCGCTCCGCGCCGGGGTAGGCGAACTCGATCGCGTGGAGCTCGACTAGAGCCACAGGGCCGCTCCGAGGACGAGGACGGGCACGGCGGCGAGCGCGAGCCGGTCGAGCCTGCTCCACGGGGGCCGCGGCGCACGCGTGGGGCATCCGGCGCCGAAGCCCCGGGCCTCCATCGCCTCCGCGAGGCTCGAAGCGCGCTCGAGCGAGCCGGCCACGAGCGGCGAGAGCAGCGTCGCGTGCCCGCGCGCGCCGCGCAGCTGCACTCCGCGGCCGCGCACGGCCTCCGCGAAGCCTGCGGCGTCGCGCTCGAGCGAGGGGACGAGCCGGGTCGCCAGCGCGACCGCGAGCGCCGAGCGGCGCGCGAACCCGGCGGCGGAGACGAGCCGGTCGTGGTCGAGCAGGAGCGCGTAGGCGCTGAAGGCGAGCGCGAGCGCCGTCAGCCGGAGCGCGTTCAGCGCAGCCTCGGCGAGCTCGGCCGTCGTGACGTCGAGCGGCCCGACGACGGGGATCGTCGGCCCTTGCCAGAGGATCGTCCCCTCCGGGCTCGACCAGAGGAGTGGCGAGAGGAGCAGGACGCCCACGCCGGTCGAAACGGCGCCGTAGAGATAGACGGAGCGGCGTTGCGCAGGCGCGCGGAGGCAGATCACGAGCAGGACGAGGGCGAGCGCGGCCACGCCCCAGATCCGGTCGGCGAGGAGCGCGGCCACTCCTGCGGCGGCGAGGAGCGCGGCTGCGGGGCCTGGGCTCACCCGGCGCCTCCGCCGACGGCGTAGCGGTGCTCGAGCTCCGGCTCACCGGAGATCGTGACGCGGACGGGGTCACCGGCGCTCTCGCCGAGCAGCTCCGCGCTCGCCGCGGCGGCGCCCGTCCGGACGACGAGGACGTTCGCGCCCTCGGGCACCGGCTCTCCGAGCGGCCGGGGATCGGCGGCCTCGATCTGCCCGGCGAGCTCGCGGGCACGCGCCTGGGCCCCGGGCGCGTAGCGAACCGCAGCGGGGCGCCGCTTCCCCGCATAGCCGTGCAGGAACGGCTCCGGAAAGGCCCCCACGACTGCGCGGGCCTCGCCCTCCCGCTGCCACGCGCGGTAGTCCCACCACGCGACGTCGCCGTCCCGCAGCGTGTACTCGGCCGCGCTCCGGTCGCCCTCGTAGCCGTTCACGAACCAGAACCAGTCCCGCTGCCGATCGAGGCTGCCCGAGAGGCCGTCCAGCTGCTGGAGATAGCGGCCGCCGTAGCGCGTCTCGACCTCCACCTCCGCCGCGAGCGCGCGCATCAGCGTCTGCCCGGCTGCCACCTGCGCATCGACGAGGACGGTGCGGCCGCGATCCTTCGTCACCCACAGCGTCGCCGTGCCCTCCTCCTCCCCGCCGGCCCGGAAGCCGCAGCCGGCGAGGAGGAGGAGAGCCAGCGCGGCAGTGGCCGCCCAGGCGTGGAGCCTCGAGCTCACGCCACCGCGTTCGAGCGCACGGCGCCCGGCGCGATCGCCCGCACCGCGCCGGTGTGCTTGCCGATGCAGCCGCGTCCGTCCCGGGTCTTGAACGACTTCGAGTCGGCGCGAAGGACCGCGCCGGCAGCCCGAGTCTTCTTGCCGTTGTCGTCGACCGAGAGGACGAGGTAGCAGTTGCCGGGGAGACGCTGGAGCTCGAGGGTCGGCGGGCCTCCGGTCGGCCCGAAGACGGCGTAGTACCAGAGGACGACGTCCCCGTCCTTCAGCTCCACCTTGTCCGCGCCGACGGGCGGCGAGGCGCCGTTGACCTTGAAGACCCAGCCCGCCGAGCCTGCGGCCGGGTACTTGCCGATCTGGCTGACGTAGTCGCCGAACGAGGCCGAGGTGAGGAGGTAGTAGAACTCGCCGACCACGCTGGCGGCGTCGAGCGCCTGGAGCGCGTTGTCGGCCTGCACCTTGACCTGGGCCGGCCCGAAGATCGTGGTCGTCCTGCCTTCGACCCGGACCTTGACGTTCGCCGCGAGCGCGGCCGACGTGAGCAGGGCCGCGAAGAGCACGGTCACCAAGAGAACGAGCGGTTTGCGAAACATCGAATCCTCCTTCCGCGAGGGGTTCGGCTATGTGGGGAGCGCGGCAGGTCTTCTGACTCGGGGACCTTCCTCCGCGGCCTTCCCGGCTCTCGCCAGTGGCACTTCCACGGGGGCATCTCCCCTTACAGCGGCGGGACCGTCCCGGACTTGCACCGGGTTCCCTCACCGTGCTCCTTGTGAGGCGCGGAGCCTACCATCGACCCGTGCACGCCGCCGCCCGACTCTGGCTCCCCGTCCTCGCCTGGGCGGCGGTGATCTTCGCGTTCTCCGCGGTGCCGGATCTGGGGACGGGTCTCGGCGGCTGGGACCTCGTCCTGCGGAAGCTCGCCCACGTGGGCGAGTACGCGCTGCTGGGGGCGCTGCTGCTCCGGGCGCTGCACCGGCCGCTGCCGGCCTTCGCGCTCGGAGTGGCGTACGCGGCCTCGGACGAGCTCCACCAGCATTTCGTCGCCGGCCGGCACGCGGCACCGCTCGACGTCCTGATCGACACCTGCGGCGTCGCGATCGGGCTGGCGATCTGGGCACGTGCCGTCAGGCGCAGCGAGTTAGATTCCGCGTCATGGATGCGAAGGAGATGCCCGATCGTCAGTTCGAGGCGGTGCTCCAGCGGCTCGACCTGATCGCGGAGGAGCTGCGACGGCTGAACCGGCAGGCCGAGTCGGCCGAGGGGTTCGCGCTCGTCGCCCGCGAGCTCCGCACGCTGAACGACTCGCTGAACGGCCTCGCCTACGCCGCGCTCGGCCAGAGCCCGGTCGGCGTGCGCCGCCGTACCGGCTAGCCCCTAGGGCGTCAGCCGGAAGACGGTGCCGTTGCCGGAGACGGCGTAGAGCTCGCCGGCGGTGTCCTCGCCGAACGAGGTCAGGTTGGGGACCTTGAACGCCTCGCGGCGCTTCGCAGTCGCCTTCCCCTTGACCAGCTTGAAGCTCCAGACGGTGCCCGAGCAGAAGTCGCCGTAGACGTAGCGGCCGTGCAGCGCCTTGACGGAGCCGCGATAGACGTAGCCGCCGGTGATCGAGCAGCCCTGCGAGTGCGTGTACTCGGCGATCGGCCGGACGAGCTTGCCGGCCCCGAGCGGCTTCTGCTCGAAGGAGCGCGTGCCCTCGTAGACGTCCCAGCCGTAGTTCTCCAGGCCCGGCGAGCTCTTCGGGGTGAAGTCGACCTCCTCGAGCTCCCCCTGCCCCACGTCGCCGATCAGGAGGTCGCCGGTCGAGCGGTCGAACGAGAAGCGCCAGGGGTTCCGGAGGCCGAGCCCCTCGATCCGGACGCCCTTCGTCGCCACGTTCAGCGAGAGCAGCTTCCCCAGGAGCGAGCTCATGTTCTGCGCACGGCCCTCGGGGTCGCCCCCCGCGCCGCCGTCGCCCATGCCCACGTAGAGGCGCCCGTTCGGGCCGAACGCGAGCTGGCCGCCGTTGTGGTTCGAGTAGGGCTGCCGGACGAGCAGGAGCCGGCGCGCGCTGCCCGGGAGGGCACGGGTGCCGTTCGAGCGGTACTCCACGACGTTCGTGTGCCCCGAGCGGTCGGTGTAGTCGACGTAGAAGCGCCGGTTCTTCGCGTAGTCGGGATGGAAGGCCACGGAGAGGAGCCCGCGCTCGCCACCGGACGAGATCAGGCCGCTGACGTCGAGGAACGGCGCGGCCCGGAGCTTGCCCTTCTCCCAGACGCGGATCTTGCCGGCCTGCTCGACGATGTACAGCCTGCCCGCCTCGCCGGGGGCGTTCGTGACGAAGAGCGGCGCGCTCAGGCCGCGGACGAGCGGCTTCGCGCGGAAGCTCGCGGCCTCGGCCTGCGCGGGCGCCTGGGGCGTCGCGCCGGCACCGCAGGCGGCGACGAGCGCGGAGAGGACGAGGATCGCGGCGATCGGCCTCATACACCGGTCAGGGTAGCGGGGAGTAACCTCCGCACCTGTGAAGATCTTCGTCGTAGGAGCCGGCGAGGTCGGGGCGACGATCGTCCAGGCCCTGCACGACACGCACGAGCTGACCGTCGTCGACCTGGACGAGGGCCGGCTGAGCTCGCTCGCGAACCGCTACGACGTCGCCACGATCACCGGAAACGGGGCGAGCCGGTCGGTGCTCTCGAGCGCGGGCGTCGCCGCCGCCGACCTGCTGATCGCCTGCACCTCCCGCGACGAGACGAACATCGTCAGCGCGATGATCACGAAGGGAGCGGCCCCACGCACGACGACGCTGATCCGAACCGCGAACCCGGAGTACCTGGAGGTCTGGCGGGAGGGGCAGCTCGACGTCGACTTCATCGTCTCCTCGGAGGTCGAGACCGCGCATGCGATCTCGCGCGCGATCGCCGTCCCCTCGGCGCGCCAGACCGACCTCTTCGCGGAGGGCCAGGTGCAGCTCGTGGAGTTCGACGTCGGCGAGCGGGCCGACGTATCCGTGGTCGGGCGGCCCCTGCGCGAGGCGAGCATCCCCGCCGACTCGCGGGTCGCGAGCATCATCCGGGAGGGGAAGATGCGGCTCCCGGGCGGCGACGACTCGATCCGCCCCGGCGACCGAATCGTGGTGATCGGCTCGCCCCAGGCGGCGCAGGCCTGGGCCCAGGTCGTCTCGCCGGGAACCGAGAAGGTCACGGACGTCGTCGTCTTCGGCGCCGGCCGCACCGGCACGGCGATCGCCCGGCTCCTGCTCGAGCAGGGGGTCGGAGTCCGGCTGATCGAGGCCGACCGGGAGCGCGCCCGGATCGTCGCCGACGAGTTCCAGCACGCGCGGGTCTACCACTCGACGGGGATGGACCCCGACTTCCTCGACCGGGAGCAGATCGGCGAGGCGCAGGTCTCGGTCTTCGCGATGCGCGACGACCTCAAGAACCATTTCGCGGCCTCGCTCGCCAAGTTGCACGGCGCCCGGTACACGATCGCGATCGTCCACGAGACGGGCGCGACCGAGGTGCTGGAGCACGCCGGCGTCGACGTGACCGTGAACCCGCGCCAGGTCACGGCCGAGGAGATCGTCCGCTTCGCCCACGACCCGCGGACGCAGCAGGTCTCGATGCTCGACAACGACCGCTTCGAGGTGCTCGACATCAGGACCCGCGCGAACGGCGAGTTCATCGGGATGACCTTCAAGGAGATGCCCATCCGGGGCTCGCTGATCGGCGCGATCGTGCGGGACGGCAAGGCGATCTTCCCCCGCAGCAGCGAGGTCCTCCGGCCGGGCGACCGGGCGATCATCTTCACCGAGTCGCAGCGGGTCGCCGAGGTCGAGCGAACGCTGTGAGCGTCGTCGCCGGCCGTCGCCGGCCCCGCAAGCTCGCGGTCGACGCCGTCGCCGCGCTCAACGTCGTCGCGAGCCTGACGAAGTACCTGAGCCTGGCCGCGCTTCCGCTCGTCGTGGTGGCGCTCGGCTACGGCGAGTCGCCCTGGCCGTTCGTGGCGACGACGCTCGTGGGCGGCGGCGTCGGGCTCGCCGTCGAGCGACTGACCCGCGGCGAGCACCGGCTCGGCGTCCGCGAGGGCTTCCTCGTCGTCTCGCTGACCTGGCTCGTCGCGGCTGCGCTCGGGGCGATCCCGTTCCTGCTCTCGGGCGAGCCGCAGCTCCAGCGGCCGCTCGACGCGTACTTCGAGGCGATGTCCGGCTTCACGACGACCGGGGCGAGCGTCGTCGGGAACGTCGAGGCGCTGCCGAGCTCGATCCTGCTGTGGCGCCAGTTCACGCAGTGGCTCGGCGGGATCGGGATCATCGTGCTCGCGCTCGCCGTGCTACCGCGGCTCCGCGTCGGCGGCCGGCAACTGCTCGAGTCGGAGCTGCCTGGGCCCGACCTCGAATCGCTGAGCACGAGGATCGTCGAGACCGCACGCCGACTCTGGGTGCTCTACCTCGCGCTGACCGCGCTCCTCGCCGCGATCCTGCTCGGGCTCGGGCTCAGCGGCGCCGACCCCGAGATGACGCCGTTCGACGCCGTCGCGCATGCCCTCTCGACGATGCCCACGGGTGGCTTCGGCACCCGCTCCGACTCGCTCGCCGCCTTCGCACCGGCCTCGCAGTGGGTGATCGCGGTCTTCATGCTGCTCGCGGGGGCGAACTTCGCGCTGATGTACCAGGCCTTCGCCCGTCGCCGGCCCGTCGTGTTCGCCCGAGACGAGGAGTTCCGCGCCTACGTCGGCCTGCTCGCGCTCGGCGCTTTCGTGCTCGGCGCGGCGCTCTTCAGCGAGGGGATCGCCCACGGCGAGGAGGGCGTCCGCCAGGCCGTCTTCCAGTCGATCTCGACCATGACCACGACCGGCTTCGCAACCGTGGACTTCTCGGCGTGGCCCGTGCTGGCGGCGATGACGCTCGTCGCGCTGATGTTCGTGGGCGGGTCGGCCGGCTCGACCTCGGGGTCGGTCAAGGTCGTCCGGCACCTCCTGCTCGGCCGGATCCTCCGCCGCGAGATCGACCAGACCGTCCATCCGGAGATCGTGACGCCGGTGCGCCTGAACCGGCGGGTCGTGGACGAGCGGACGCTGCGCGCGATCTCGAGCTTCGTCCTCCTCTACATGGGAATCTTCGTCGTCGGCGCCGCGCTGCTCGCGCTCGACTCGGCCCGGACGGGGGTCGGCCTCGACACGCTCGGGGCGATCTCGGCCGCCGCGACGACGCTCGGGAACGTCGGGCCCGCCTTCGGGTTCGCCGGCCCCTACGGGTCGTTCGAGCGGTTCAGCGACTTCTCGACCGCCGTGATGATCGGCCTGATGTGGCTGGGCCGGCTCGAGGTGATCCCGATCGTCGTGCTCTTCTCGCGCCACTACTGGCGCAACCGCTGAGCGACGATCAGCTCCGGAGCAGGATTTTGCGGAGCTCGTCCTCCTTGCCCGGCTCGAGCACGGCGAGGACCTGGTCGCCGGGCCGGAGCACGGTCGCCTCCTCCGTCAGCTCGGAGCGGCCGTTCCGCATCACCGAGATCAGCCGGCACCCGTCGGGCAGCTTCAGCCCCGCCACGCGCTTGCCGGCGGCGGGCGACTCCCGGTCGATCTGGAGCTCGACGATCTCGAGGTTCTCCTGCCGCATCTCGAGCAGATGCACCATCCCGTGCTGCGGCACCTCGTGCTCGACGAGCCCGAGGATGTTCGAGGTCGCGCAGACGGTCTGGGCGATGCCGAGCAGGTCGAAATGCTCCTGGTTGCGCGGGTCGTTCACGCGCGCGACCACCTTCGGCACCTTGTAGCCCTCGCGGGCGAGCTGGCAGATGATCAGGTTGTCCTCGTCGTCCCCGGTCGCGGCGAGCACGAGCTGCGGCGGCCGCTGGATCCCCGCCAGCTCGAGAATGTGCAGCTCCGTCGCGTCGCCGAGCACCACCTGGTGGTCGAACTCCTCCTGGAGCCGCTCGTACTTGGACGGACGCTGCTCGATCAACGTCACCTCGTGCCCCATCCCCAGGAGCGAGCGGGCGACGTTCGCCCCGACCTTGCCGCCACCGGCGACGATCGTGTACATCAGCCGATCGCCTTCTGGAGGCGCCGGACCCGGGTCGCGAGCTCCGAGATCGCGGTCTGCGTGGGGCTGACGGTCTGCATCCCCCGCTCCGCGAAGAAGTCGGCGCGGGCGGGGTCGAGCACGCGGACGACGACGTTCTCGATCCCGTAGCGCTTCTGGGCGACCTGGCCGATCACGAGGTTGGTGTTGTCGCCGCTCGTCGCGACGACGACCGCGTCGGCGTCCTGCAGGCCGGCACGGCCGAGGATCTCGGAGTCCATCCCGTGGCCGACGACGAAGCCGCCGTCCCAGTCGGGCCCGAGGCGCGCGAGGGCCTCCTCCCGCTCGTCCACGGCGGTCACGTCCCAGCCTTCGTCGCGGAACTGCCGCGCCACCGCCGCGCCGACACGCCCGCATCCGATCACCACGAGCTTCACGGCTGCAGCGTAGCTCTAGCCGGCATCCTCGAGGACCCCCTGCGGGAAGGCGATGGCGAGCACCTCGCAGGGCGCGTTCCGGAGCACGTAGTCGACGGTGGGCGAGAAGAACATCGACTGGCGGCGCCAGCGAGGCGCCGAGCCGAGCACGATCAGGTCGGCGTCCCGCGCCCGCGCCTCGTCGACGATCGCGCGGCCGATCGAGCGGGCGCGGACGAGCACCGGCCGCACCTCGACGCCGTTCTCCTCCCCGAGCAGCTGGGCCTCGGCGAGCGAGGCGGCGGCGCGCTCCTCCGCCTCGATCAGCTCGGCGCCGAGCTCGTGCTCGAGCGGGACCCGGATCACGTAGACGGCGTCCACCGTCGCGTCGCGCTCCTTGGCGAGGGCGATCGCGGTCGCGACCATCTCCTCCCCGATCGGCCCCAGCTTCATCGGCACGAGCACGCGCCGGAAGGCGGCGCCGCTCGGAAGCCGGCCGAGCGGGTCGACGTCCTCGAAGAGGCCGAAGCGGCGCGCCCGGCGGACGAGCAGATAGACGACGAGGCCGAGCACGAGCCAGGCAGGGCCGGCATAGCGGGCGCCGGGATGCGTGATCATCGCGGTCACGAAGACGGCGCCGGTGAGCAGCGAGCCGGCGACCGCGGGCAACGGCACCTCCGCCGAGCCGATGCGGACGTTCAGCGGTGTCCGGTAGGGACGAGCGAGCCCCGGCTCCTTGTAGCGGAGCCGGATCACGGCGAGCTGGGCCGCGGTGAACGCGATCAGGACGCCGAACGAGTAGAGGCTCGCCAGGAAGGCGACGTCGTCGTCGCCGACCAGGGCCGTTCCGAGCACGAGCGCGATCGAGATCCCCGTCGCGGCGAGGATCGCGTGCGGCGAGACGAGTGTCCGCCGGTTCAGCCGCCCGAAGGCGCGCGGGAGCTGCCCGTGCTCGCCGAGCGAGTGGGCGAGCCGGGTGAAGCCGGAGATCGACGTCGTCGCGGCCGCGAGCAGGACGAGCGCGCCCGTGAGCCCGACGTAGACGCGCAGGAGGTCGGCGAGCCCGTCGGGGAGCGGGCCGCGGAGGGCGTCCACGATCCCGGCGAGCGGCGCGCGCACCCACTCGTCGCCGAGCGCCGTCCGCCCCGCCTCGACCGGGAAGCGCGGAGATCCCGACGACCGCGATCGCGGCGGTGATCAGGACGACGAGCCCGATCGCCGAGAAGAGGCTGCGTGGCAGCGTCCGGCCCGGCTCGCGTGTCTCCTCCGCGAGGTTGGCGACCGTCTCGAGCCCGGTGTAGGCGAGCATGGCGAGCGGGAGCGCGAAGGCGATGTCGTGCCAGCCGGGGGCCGAGCCGAGCGACGTGCCCTGGCTGAGCACGTCGGGCGAGAAGATCAGCGCCGCGCCGAGCACGACGAGCAGCAGCTGCGTGGCGAGGTCGAGGCCCGCGACCACGATCCCGGCCGTGTAGAGGTTCGAGTGCCGGGCGAGCCGGAGCGCGCCGATCCCCGCGATCACGGCCACGGCGACGAGCACGTCTGCCGGGGAGTCGCGCAGCCCCGGCGCGTCGAGCGCAGCGCCGAGATAGTGCGGGAGGAAGAGTGCCGAGAGCGCGATCACGATCAGGTAGTCGAGGAACAAGGCCCAGCCCGTCAGGAAGCCGAGCAGGTCGTTGAACCCGCGCCGGACGAAGGTCGCGGCTCCGCCCGTCTCGGGGATCGCGGTCGTCCCCTCGGCGTAGGAGAGGGCGACGACGAGGAAGAGGACGCCGGCTGCGAGCAGGACGACGGGGGTGAACCCGAGCGCGTAGGCGGCGACGATCCCGAGCGCGAAGTAGATCGACGAGGCGATCTCGCCGTAGGCGATCGAGAAGAGGGCGGGGGCGTCGAGGACGCGCTCGAAGCCCTTCAGCTTGCGAGCCACTACCTCCCTCCCGAGCGCAGGAGCTGGAGCCGCCCGACGCCGAGCGCGACGAAGAGGCCGCCGAGGACGTAGCCGAGGACGCCGCCGCCGGCGAGCGTCGTCACCACGAGCAGCGTCGCCCCGATTCCGACGAAGACGAGCGCGAGCACCGTCACGAGCGTCCGGTACGCCTTCACGCCATGGCCTCGGAGGCGGTCACCATCACCCGGCACGGCGCGTTCTTGAGCACGTAGTCGACGGTGGAGCCGAAGACGGCGCGCTTGCGCCGGCCGATCCCCTTCCGGGGCGCGCCGATCACGATGATCTCCGTGCCGCGGCGCGCGGCCTCCTCCACGATCGCCTGCCCGGCGCTGCGGCCGCGGAGCAGGCGCGGGATCACGATCACACCGTACGACTCGCCGATCGCGCCGGCCTCGTCCAGCTCGCGGTCGGCCTCCGCCTCCGCCTCGGGCATCGGCGTCCCGAGCGGCAGCTCGAGCGGGATCTCGAGGACGGTCACGGCGACGATCTGGGAGCGGCGCTCCGCGGCGAGGCTCGCGGCGACGTCGAGCGCGTCGTCGGAGGCCTGGCCCGGGAGGACGGGGACGAGCAGGCGGCGGTACTCGAGCGCGAGCGCGGGCCCGAACGCGGCCGGCAGGCGCACGGTCTTCGTCAGCGGCTCCCGGACCGAGCGGCGCCGGTAGACGGCGTAGCCGGCGAAGCCGAGCGCGAGCCACCCCAGCCCCGCCCACCGGGTCGCAGCCTCCTGGACGACGATGATCAGCCAGGCGATCCCCGTCGCGGAGCCCCCGAGGACGGCGAAGAGCGGCACGTCCCAGCGGCCCACCCGGAGGTTCGGCCACGCCCGGAAGAGCGACTCGTGCTCGGGCTCGCGCCGCCGGATCGCGATCAGCGACGCGTGCGCGACCGTGAACGAGAGCATCGCCCCGAACGAGTACATCGTCCCGAGGAACGCCGTCCGGCCCGGCAGGATCGCGAGCACGGAGGCGGCGCCCGCGAAGACGAGCAGCGAGAGCCATGGCGTCTTGAAACGTGGATGCAGCCGGCGGAACACCTCCGGGAGCTGCCGATAGCTCGCCATCGAGTAGCTGATCCGGGAAGCGCCGATCACCCCCGCGTTCGCGGCGATGAAGAGGATCGTGGCGGCGAGCAGGCCGACGTAGATCTTCGTCGCGTCGAGCGCGAGGCCGGAGAGGCCGAGGTTCTCGACGAGCCCGAGCACCGGATCGTTCGCGAAGCCCCCCTCCTCCGGCGGCAGCGCGAGCAGCGTCTGGTACTCCCCGTCGACGAGCCGCACGGGCATTGCGGAGAGCGCGATCGCCGGCAGGGTGAAGTAGATCGCGAAGACGGCGATCGCGACGAGGCGGATCGACCCGGGGATCGAGCGGACCGGGTCGCGGGCCTCCTCGGCGAGGTTCGACACGGTCTCGATCCCGGTGTACGCGATCATCGCGACCGGGATCGCGAGCAGGAAGTTGCTCCAGGTCGGCCCGACGCCCCAGTGGACGTTGCTCGTCAGGATCTCGGGGCTGAAGACGAGGAAGAAGCCGAGGCCGACGAGCAGGAGCTGCGTCGCGAAGTCGACGACGGCGAGGAGGACGTTCAGCTTCGCCGCCTCCTGGATCCCGACGACGTTCAGCGCGACGAGCACGAGGATCACGACGATCCCGACCACGACGTCCCACGGGTTGTCCTTCAACGGCGTCCAGAAGATCGAGAGGTAGTGCGGGACGAAGAACGCCGAGATCGCGATCGTGATGATGTAGTTGAGCATCTGCGACCAGGCCGCCCCGAACGAGACCAGCTCGTTGAAGCCGTGGCGCGCGAAGCTCGCCGAGCCGCCCGCCTCCGGGAAGCGCACCGTCCCCTCGGCGTAGGTCGCCGCCGTGCAGGCGAAGATCAGGCCGGCGATCACGAAGACGAGCGGGGTCAGGCCGAGCGCGAAGACCGCCGTGACGCCGAGGGCGTAGTAGATCGAGGAGCCGACGTTGCCGTAGGCCGTGGCGAAGAGCGCGGGCGTTCCCAGGACGCGCTCGAGCTCGACCTGACGTCTGCGTCGGCTGGGCACGTGCGGAGTCTAGAGCCGCGCCCGAACGGCGCTACAGTGGTCGGCGGCATGAGACGCGCACTGGCTCTTCCCGCGCTGGCTCTCGTCCTCGCGGCTCCGGCCTGTGCGGGCGGCCCCGCCTCGCTGCTTCCGCTCCGCGCGGGCAGCAGCTGGCTGCTCCGGGACGACTCCGGCGCGCAGGCGACGATCGCCGTGCGCAGGACGACCGCGGGCCTCACCCTCCGCGGCTTCCCCGGCGCGGGCACGCTGCGGGTGCGCGCCCGCGGCGGCGCCGTCGAGGCCTACGACACGACGCAGCGCCGCTGGGAGCCCTTCCTCCGGCTCGGCGCGAAGGCCGGGACCGCCTACAAGATCGACCTCGCCCAGACGCCGATGTGGCGCAGCGTCTCGGCGCGCGTCGTCTCGCGCACGCTCACCGTCTACGACGCGAACGGCGACTCGCACCAGAACTGCGTCCGGCTGACGTTCTTCTCGAACGTGATCGCCGACGCGGGCCCCGAGGAGCTCGTCTTCAGCCCGGGCGTCGGCTTCGTCCGGATCGCGGAGCAGTCGATCCGCGGCCCGCAGCCGAAGCTGCTCGTCCGCTACCGCGTCCCCTAGGAACGACGAAGGGCGCCGGCCGGAGCCGACGCCCTTCGCGTCTCGAGGCCGAGCGGGTCGCTCAGTCCTGCTTGCCGACCACCGTCAGGTTGGCCGGCGGCGCCGGCTCCTTGCGGAGATCGCACGCCTGGACGAGGACGTCCTGGACGTACCAGCCGTCGACCGACCCGCAGCCGTCCTGGCCGAAGTCGAACCGGAGCTGGATCGTGTCGCCCGGCAGGACGCCCATCCGGGAGAGGTCGACCTGCGACTCGCCCCAGCTTCCGAAGACGCTGCCGCCGTCGGTGCCGCTGAACGCGGGCTGGCCCTGGAGCGGATTCGTGTTGCCCTGGGCCGTCGTCGCGAGGACGGTGTTCGGCGGGTTGAACAGATACGCCGTGGCCGGGATCACGACGAACGGGCCGCCGTTGACGCTCAGCTTGACGTTCCCGCCGTCGTACGCGAACTCCGAGGCCATGTAGTGCTGGAACGTCAGCCGCGGGCTCCGATAGTCCTGCTTCGGCAGCTTGATCGACTCGCTCGTCATGCTGACGTAGCCGGACGCGTCGTTGGCGCTGCCGTCACACTGGCCGTCGAGATCCTTGGCGTAGGCAGCGTCCTTCGGCCCGCCGCCCGGGACATCCTTGGTGTAGACCCAGCTCGCACCCAGGCCGCCGCCGTAGACGCTCGTGTGCGCCAGCGTCCACTTCTTCAGGTTCTTGCCGAGATCCGTCTCCCCCGCCTTGACCTTCTTCGCCTTGGCGCAGAGGTCGGGCGCGTTCGGGTCGAGGAGCGGCGAGAAGTGGCACTGGGCCGTCGGATCGGTGCGGAGCTCGACGGCCGCGATCATCTCCCGCACCGACGCGCAGTCGGCGGCGGAGATCATCTGACCGGACGGGCCCGCGGGCGTGCTCGACGTGCTCAGGCCGTTCAGCGACTGACCCACGAGATCGGTGCACGAGGCCTC
Source organism: uncultured Gaiellaceae bacterium (assembly GCA_963846665.1). Taxonomy (GTDB): domain Bacteria; phylum Actinomycetota; class Thermoleophilia; order Gaiellales; family Gaiellaceae; genus Gaiellasilicea. The sequence goes on along the minus strand of CAWJWW010000002.1, from coordinate 299,668 downwards.
GAGCGCGTCGGCGTGGTCGTTGAAGTCCGACGTCGAGGTCTGGTAGACCGACTGGGCCCGCCAGTAGATGTGCGCGGCCTTGACGAGGCCGATCCCCGCGACCGTGTGGCCGTTGTAGGTGCCGCCGTCCACGAGCAGGGCGTAGCCGTGGTTCGGCACGCCGGAGTTCGTGTGGACGCCGCCGCCGTCGGAGGTGTCGCACTGGTACTCCGCGTCCGAGACCTTCCCCGGGTCGGAGAGGCAGGTCGGCTCCCACATGTCGCGGATCGCGTGGTTGCCGGGACCCGCCGTCGGGTTGAACGCGCCCGAGTCCTCGCCCATCAGCCACTTGACGTTGTCCTGCGCGGGCGACGAGCCGCCCCGGAGCTTCAGGGTGACGTTGACCGCACCGTTGCCGAGCTCGCCCTTGATCAGGTTCCCGTGCGTCTGCGAGACCATCAGCGAGGGGATCGTGATCGTGGCGTCGCCACCGCCCATCCCGGCGACGACGGGGGCGCTGTTCGCGACCACGACGCCGATCGCACCGGCGTTCTGGGCGTTCTTGACCTTGACGGTGAACGCACAGACACCGCGGTCGACGAGCGCGATGTTGCCCGCGAGTGCGGCCGCGTTCGCCGGCGTCGACGCCGTACAGCCGTTCGAGGTCGACGGGTCGGCGACACCGTCGTCGACGAGGACGACGTTGCCCGTCGTTCCGGCCGACGTGAGCGGCGGCCCGAAGGACGCTGCACCCGCGGAGCAGAGACCGGCGATCGACGCCGGGGCGTTGATCCTGAGCACCGGCACCGGCGTCGTGTGCGTCGAGCAGGCGCCCGAGGTGCGGATCCCGCCCGGCGAATCGGTGCCGGTCCCGTTCAGCTGGTCGACCGTCTCGCCCCAGATGTCCGAGTAGGACTCGTTCAGGGCGCCCGGCTGCCACTGGTAGATCAGGTCGTCCGTGTACTGGGTGTACGCGTGACCCCACTCGTGCGCGACGACGTCGTCGGAGGTGACGCCGTTGCAGTAGTTGGTGGTGATCCCGTTCCAGTTCGCGTTCGGGCAGTTGATCGTCGGGTCGTTGTTGACGGTGTTCATGAACGCGCCGGCCCCGTCGTACGAGTCCCGGCCGAACGCGCCCCTGAACAGGTTGTACGCCTGCCCGGAGTGGAGGACGATGTTCTGCTGGTCGGCGTTCAGGAGCCCCGGGAACGGGTCGCCTTCCTCCCAGACCTTGTTCGCGGGCGTGAACGCCTGCTCGTAGACGCGGCGATGGAGCGCGTCGGACGCGAGCGAGAAGCGGTTGACGATCTTCCCGACCTGGGCGTGGACGAACACGTTCTCGCGGATCGAGCCGCCGTTCGTGACCTCGACCTTGTAGACGAGCTGGCTCTGGCCCTCGCGGCCGCGGATCAGGCCCATCCGGTAGACGTAGAGCTTGGTCGAGGCGGCGTAGAGCCCGCTCGTGTCGGCCGCGCCGCCGGTGAGGTCGCTCGCGGGCGGGTTCGCGACCACGGTCGCGATCGCCCGGGAGGCCGCCTGGGCGGCGGAGAGCCGTGGGGACGTGTCGATCGCGGCGTCGGGCACGATCGTGCCGTTGACCGCGGTCAGGTTGCCGGCGCTGTCCACGTGCGCGCGCAGGACGCCGCCGTAGACGGGCACGCCGTTCGAGACCTGGCGGTAGGACAGGTGCTGGGAGCCGAGCGAGTCCTCGACCAGCGCGGTCGGGATCAGCTCTGCATCCTTCGACGTGACGCCGAGGAGCGAGCCGTACTCGTCGAGGAAGGCGCCGGCCTTCGCCTGGGCCGAGCCCTTCTTCGACGGGAGCAGGTCGCCGTTCTGGCCGGCCACGACGAAGCTGACCGCGTCGGTGCTGCTCTTGGTGCTGATCGAGACGGAGCCGCGAGCGCTGCCCTTCAGCTTCGCGACGAGCGCCTCGTCGGGCTTCTTGCCCGAGGCTTTGGTGGCTCCCCCGCTGGCGGCACCGCTGAGCGCTGCGGTGATCAGACCCGATCGAGCACGAGCAGCACGCCGAGACGGACGGCCCGTTGTGACTTCCCCACTGTTTTCTCCCCTGGATGAGACATGCATTCGGCCGCCCACCGCGGCCCTGCTTCAACCGGCCCGATGCTACGCCGAAGCTGCCGAAATCTCAAGGAAGCGCAGGAGGGGCGGAGCCGGCCGGCTCCGCCCCTCGACTGCGCGGACTAGACGTGGATCGAGATCAGGAGCGGAATGATCAGGATCGCGACGATGTTGGCGATCTTGATCATCGGGTTGATCGCCGGGCCCGCGGTGTCCTTGTACGGGTCGCCGACGGTGTCGCCCGTGACGGACGCAGCGTGGGCCTCGGAGCCCTTGCCGCCGTAGGCACCGTCCTCGATCGCCTTCTTCGCGTTGTCCCAGGCACCGCCGCCCGAGGTCATCGAGATCGCGAGGAAGAGCCCGGTGACGATCGTGCCGATCAGGAGGCCGCCGAGCGCCTCCGGGCTGATGATGCCGACTGCGATCGGGATCGCGATCGGGATCAGCGCCGGCAGGAGCATCTTCCGGATCGCCGACTTGGCGACGATGTCGACCGCCCGGCTGTAGTCCGGCCGGTCGGTGCCCTCCATGATCCCGGGCTTCTCGGCGAACTGCCGCCGCACCTCGACCACGACCTCGCCACCGACGCGGCCGACGGCCGTCATCGCGAGCGCCGCGAACAGGAACGGCATCATCCCGCCGATGAAGAGGCCGGCGATCACGTACGGGTCGGAGAGGTTGAACGAGACGTTCAAACCCGCCTCCACGAGCCCGCGGGTGTACTCGTCGAAGAGCACGAGCGCCGCGAGCCCGGCAGAGCCGATCGCGTAGCCCTTGGTGACGGCCTTCGTGGTATTGCCGACGGCATCGAGCGCGTCGGTGATCGAACGGACGGACTCGTCGAGATGCGCCATCTCCGCGATCCCGCCGGCGTTGTCCGTGACCGGGCCGAAGGCGTCGAGCGCCACGATCAGACCGGCCATCGAGAGCTGCGCCATCACCGCGACGCCGATCCCGTAGAGGCCCGCGATCTCGTAGGCGACGACGATGCCCGCGGCGATCACGAGCACCGGGGCGGCCGTGGCCCGCATGCCGACGGCGAGCCCTTCGATGATGTTCGTGGCGTGGCCCGTCTGGGAGGCCTTGGAGATCGACTTGACCGGGTTCCAGCGGCTCCCGGTGTAGTACTCGGTGATCGCGACGAGCGCGAAGGTGATCACGAGCCCGACGACCGCCGAGCCGTACAGCTCGCCGAAGCTGAACTTGCCGCCGTCGAACGCCATCGTGACCGGGATGAACCCGATCGCGGAGAGGACGGTCGCGACGATCACGCTCTTGTAGAGCGCGTTGATGATCGAGCCGTTCTTGGCCACCCGAGCGAAGAAGACGCCGATCACCGACGCGAGGATCGAGATCCCGCCGAGCGCGATCGGATAGAGCGGGAGGTTGCCGACCGGGAACTGCGTCCCGAGCAGCATCACCGCGACCGCCGTGACCGCGTAGGTCTCGAAGAGGTCGGCGGCCATCCCGGCGCAGTCGCCGACGTTGTCGCCGACGTTGTCCGCGATCACCGCCGGGTTGCGCGGGTCGTCCTCGGGGATCCCCGCCTCGATCTTGCCGACGAGGTCGGCGCCGACGTCGGCGGCCTTCGTGAAGATGCCGCCGCCGAGTCGGGCGAAGACCGAGATCAGCGAGCCGCCGAAGGCGAGCCCGATCAGGTCGTCGATCGCCGAATCCTGGCTGTTCCCGAACCAGTCGGTGAGGATCCAGTAGTAGCCCGCAACGCCGGCGAGGCCGAGGCCGACGACGAGGAGGCCCGCCACCGAACCGGCGCGGAAGGCGACGTTGAACGCCGGGCGGAGGCCCGACTTCGCGGCCTCGGCGGTGCGCGTGTTCGCGCGGACCGCGACGTTCATGCCGATGAAGCCGGCCGCGGACGAGAGCAGCGCGCCGACCGCGAAGCCGATCGCTGTGCCCCACCCGAGCTTGTCGTAGAAACCGAGCAGCAGGAACGGCACGACCGAGACGGCCGCGATCGTCATGTACTGGCGGCGCAGGTAGGCGGCTGCGCCCTCCTGGACTGCGCGCGAGATCTCCTGCATCTTCTCGGAGCCCGCGGGCTGCCGCAGGAGCCAGAAGCGTGAAGTAGATCCCGAAGCCGACCGCGACGCCCGCGCACAGAAGCGCGAACAGTACGGCGTGATCGTTGAAGAAGTCCATCAATCCTCCGTCGAAGATGTCCCCAGCAAGAAAGCACCCGTCACGAGGTGACACGACGGGCGCGTCACAAAGTGAACGCCGAGCTGGCTCGGCGCGGGGGATTATGTATCACAAGCTCCGGCCGTGCTCGGAGAGCAGCGGCCTACGGGAGCGCGCTCGCGTAGGCGAGCTGGAGGTTCGCGGTCACCTGCTCGAAGTCGCGGACGAGCTCCTCGGGGACGTGCCCGCGCAGGAGGGGGACGAGCGCGCGGATCGCGTCGATCGCGAGCTGCGCCTGCTCGAGATCGCGGTTGTCCTCCGCGAGCCGGTGGTAGGCGAGCGAGGAGATCGTCGAGAGGGACTGGACGAGCAGGTCCGCGACCTTGATGTTCGCGAGCGCCTCCAGGAGCTCGTCCTCGGTGACGCGGTCGTCCTCAGCCAACGGGCACTCCCACCTGCTCGGCGTAGACCTGCTCGATCGTCGCGCCCTCCTCGATCCGGGCGAGCTGGCGCTCGGCCGCGTTCGCGTCCGGGAGGACGAGATGGGGCGCCGCGCCGGTCTCCTCGGCGACGGGCTGCACCCACTCGATCAGGCGCTCGATCCGGGCCCGTGCGGGCAGGACGTCACCGGTCCCGAGGTCGAGCAGCTCCCCGGAGAGGCCGTAGCGGATCGCGCGCCAGGTGTTCTCCTCGATCAGCCGGTGCGGCTGGTCGGGAACGGGCTCGCCCTCGTCGTGGGCGCGGGCGATCCGGGCCGCGAGGGAGTGGGCGAGCGCCGCGAGCGCGACCGCCTCGCCCGCGTCGGGCTGGGCGTCGGCGATCCGGATCTCCACGGTCGGGAAGGCGAGATGCGGCCGGACGCTCCACCAGAGCTGCGTGTGCTCGTCGATCGAGCCCGTCGCGTAGAGGAAACGCACGTAGTCCTCGTACTCCTGCCACGACGCGAACACGTCGGGGACGCCGCAGCGCGGGAAGAAGCGCGTGAAGACCTGGGTCCGCGCGGAGTGGAGGCCGGTGTCGACGCCCTCGTGGAAGGGCGAGCTGGCGGAGAGCGCCAGCAGCTCGGGCAGGAAGTTGCGGAGCCCGTTCGTGACCGCGATCGCGCGGTCGGCGCCCCGGATCCCGACGTGGACGTGGAGCCCGAAGGTGTTGTTCCGCCAGACGACGTAGCGGAGGATCTCGTCGTTCCGGCGGTAGTGGGGCGTGTCGATGATCCGCTGGTCCCGCCAGCTCGCCCAGGGATGGGTGCCGGTGGCGCCGAGCGCGAGCCCGAGCGGGCCGACGAGCTCGCGGAGCTGGGCGCGCCGCTCGTGGAGGGCTGCGGGAACCTCGGCGAAGGTGGCGAGCCGGCCCGTCTTCACCTCGACCTCGGAGGCGATCAGCTCGCCGGCGAGGTTCGGCTCGAGCTCGCCGCCGCGGGCCGCCGCCTGCACGTCCTCGAACCGGTTGACGAGGTTCAGGCTGCCCGGGTCGAGGAGCGCGAACTCCTCCTCGACGGCGACGGTGAGGTCGTCGCCCTCCTCGAACGCCTCGCGCGCGCGGCGAAGGAGCTCCTCGGAGGGCAGCTTCTGCTCCTCACCCATGCGCGGCAGGGTAGACGAACGGGTCGAGCAGGCGGCGTGCGACCCCGGCCCAGCTCCAGCGCTCGACGACGGCCTTCCGGGCGGCGAGCGCCAGCTCGGCGCGGTCGGCAGGCGGCAACGCGAGCAGCTCCCGCAGCTTCGCGGCGAGCTCGCCGACGTCGCCGTTCGCGAAGCTCGTCAGGTGGGCGAGGTCCGGCGGGTACTCCGCCTCGAGCCCCTCGGCGATCTCGGCGAGACCGGAGTGGCGGGCGACGAGGGGCGGCGAGCCGGCGGCGGCCGCCTCGGCAGCGACCATCCCGAATGCCTCCGGGAAGATCGAGGGCACGACGGTGGCGTCGGCGAGCGCGAGCAGGTGCACGAGGTGCCGGTGCTCGAACGGCCCCGTGAAGAGAACGCGCGGGCCGGCGAGCCGCTCCAGCTCCTCGCGATAGTCGCCGAAGCCGACGATCACGGCCCGCGCGTCGACCTCGCGCAGGGCCTCCAGCAGCACGTGCACGCCCTTGTTCCGGATCAGCTTCCCGAAGTAGACGACGGTGGGCTCCGCACCGGCGAGGAAGGCCTCGAGCCTCTCGGCGTTCCCCTCGTCGGGCAGCCGCTCGTCCGCGTTCCCCGGGTTCGGCGGGTCGCGGCGGACCTCCGCGAGGAGCCCCGCGAGCGCCTCGGCGCGTGGCCGCGGCCGCCACTCGTCCACATCCACGCCGGGCGGCACCTCGTGCACCCGTCCGACCTCCCCGACGACCTCCTCGAGCACGGCGCGGATGTGAGCCGAGCCCACGAAGGTCGCCTCGGCCGCTGTCAGCGCCTCCCTCCCCCACGCCGCGAGGTCGGGTCGCCCCCGGAGCGAGTACTCGAGCTCGGAGCCGTGTGCCTTGACCGCGAAGCGCGACCCCGTCGCGGCGCCGACCGGGCCGCCGAGGAGAACGTGGTTCGTGAAGACGACGTCGGCCGGGAGGTGCGCGCGGACCGCAGCCGCATTCGCCTCGACCCAGCGCTCGAGCTCCTCGCGTGCGAGCTCGTGGACGAGCCGGACGTCGTAGCCCTCGTACCGGTCGAGCACGAAGACGGGCAGGAGCCCGCCCACGTCGGGCCGGACCGTCCGGGCCGCTCCGAGGTCGTAGAGCTCGGGCTGCGGCTCCTGGCTGAAGACCGTGACGTCGTGGCCCGCGTTCGACCACTCCCGGGCGAGCGCCCGCGTGTAGACGTTCGAGCCCGTGCCGCCGAGCAGGTAACCGTGCCAGAGGAGGATCCGCACGGCGAGGGGCCTAGCTGCCCGGAGTCACTAGGTGAGGTGGAAGTACAACGCGTACAGCAGCTCGACCGCCGGGTTCGACGCGTGCACGGCCACGTCGGCGGGGACGTCGAGGAGCGCCTCCGAGTAGTTGAAGACGATCTTGACGCCGGCGTCGATCAGGTCGTCCGCTGCGGCCTGCGCGCCCGCGGCGGGAACCGCGATCACGCCGACGATGATGTTGTTGTCGCGCACGACCTGCTGGAGCTCGCCATACGGCGTCACCTGGAGCGAGCCGATGTTGCGGCCGACCTTCTCCGGATCGGTGTCGAAGACGGCGGCGATGTTGATCCCGTGCTCGGCGAAGATCGGCGAGCTGGCGATCGCCTGGCCGAGCCGGCCGGCCCCGATCAGGGCGATGTTGTGCTGGCCCTGCGTGCGCAGGATCCGGCGGATCTCACCGAGGAGGGACTCGATGTTGTAGCCCACTCCGCGCTTCCCGAACTTGCCGAAGCCGGAGAGGTCGCGACGAATCTGGGTCGCGTTGATGTTCGTGTAGTCCGAGATCTCCTGCGAGGAGATCCGGTCCTTGCCCATCTTCTTCGCCTGGGTCAGCACCTGGAGGTACCGACTCAGGCGGGCAGCCACTCCCACCGTCAAACGTTCAGCCACGTTGCTCCTACTCCCCTCGCTTGTGACACAGCGTCACATGATGCCAGCGACCCACCAGACCGGCGCCGGGGAACCGTCAGCGGAGGAGCGCGCGGAGCACCTCGGCGTCCACGAAGTACGAGAAGGCGCGCTCGCCGTCGACCTCGACGACGGGGAGCGACGCGCGGTAGGCGGCCTCGAGCTCGGGGTCGCCGGAGATGTCGACCCGGTCGAAGTCGTCGCCGCAGACCGCCCGGACGGCTGCGAGCGCCGGCTCGCAGAGCGAGCAGCCGGGCGCGGTGTAGACGACGACCCGGCTCAGGGGTAGAGGCCGCGCGTGTTCGAGGCCTCGGCGACCCGGCGCACCGCCAGCCCGTAGGCAGCCGTACGCATGCTCGTCTTCTGCTGCCGGTGCAGCTCCCACGTCTCCTCGAACGCGCGGGAGACGATCTCGCCGAGCCGTTCGTTGACCTCGTCCTCGCGCCAGAAGTACTCCTGCAGCCCCTGGACCCACTCGAAGTAGGAGACGACGACGCCGCCGGCGTTCGCGAGCACGTCGGGGAGGACGACGACGCCGCGGTCCTCGAGGATCTCGTCGGCGCCCGGCGTGACGGGGCCGTTCGCGCCCTCGCAGATGATCCGGGCGCGGACGGTGTCGGCGTTCTCGGCCGTCAGCACCTGCTCGAGCGCGCAGGGGACGAGCACGTCGCACGGGAGCGCGAGCAGCTCGTCGTTCGTGATCGCGTCGGCACCCTTGAAGCCCTCGAACGTGTCGTGCTCGCCCTTGTACGCGAGGGCGGAGGTGACATCGAGGCCGTCGGGCGCGTGGATCCCGCCCTTCGAGTCGGTGATCGCGACGACGAGCGCGCCTTCCTCGTCGAGCATCCGCGCCAGGTTGCCGCCCACCTTGCCCGCGCCCTGGATCGCGACCCGGATCCCGGCGATGCTCTTGTCCTCCTCGCGGAGCACGGACTCGATGCAGTAGAGAGCACCGCGCGAGGTGGCCCCGGTGCGGCCGAGCGAGCCGCCGATCGCGAGCGGCTTCCCGGTCACGACCCCCAGCACGGAGTGCCCCTTGTTCATCGAGTAGGTGTCGAAGATCCAGGCCATCACGCTCTCGTCCGTGCCGACGTCCGGCGCGGGGATGTCCTTCTCGGGGCCGATCTCGTTGATGATCTCGCTGGTGTACCGCCGGGTCAGGCGCTCGAGCTCGCGACGTGAGAGCACCTTCGGATCGACGACGACGGCACCCTTCGCGCCGCCGAACGGGAGGCCCATCAGCGCACACTTCCACGTCATCCACATCGCGAGCGCCTTGACCTCGTCGTAGGTGACCCCGGGGTGGTAGCGGATCCCGCCCTTCGAGGGGCCGCGCGCGATGTTGTGCGTGACCCGGTAGCCGGTGTAGACGTGGACCGCCCCGTTGTCCATCTGGATCGGGACGGAGACCTCGACGGACTTCTTGCAGCGCGCGAGGACGTCGAGGTCGTTCGGGTCGATCCCGAACCGCTCGCCGACGGTGCGGAGCTGCTCCCGTGCGATCGCGTACGGGTTCTCGCGAAGATGCGAGGGCGCTGCCGCGGTCATCGTCGACTGCCTGCCATGAGCCGCGCCGGAGTCTACCGGCCTCCACGCTCAGCGGATCCGGAAGCGGACGACCCGGTTCACCGGGTCGCCGTCGGGCGGCACTGCCACGATCCGGAGCCGGTACGGCCCGGCCGCGAGCGTCTCGCCCTGGGGGCCACGACCGGTGACCCCGAACGCGTAGCTGCCGGGCAGCACGTCGCGGAGGCGCGCGAGCAGCCCCAGCCGCTTCCCGTCGCGCCAGAGCTCGACGTCGAGGCGCGCGAGCGGCTGCAGCTGCGTCGTCCCGCCCGACTCGTCCACGCCGCCCGCCCGCACGCTGAGCACCGCCGGTGCGCGATCGGAGGCGGTGAAACTCGGGGCCGAGAGCCCGATCCGGCCGAGCAGCTGCGGCGCGCTCTGCGGCAGCGCGACCGCCCACGGCACGAGGACCCGCCCGCCTCCCGCCACGCCGAGCCGGATCGCCCCGGTGACGGCGCCCAGCCCGCGGGGGCGGAACGCCACGGTCGCGGTCACCCGCACGGACCGAGCCTCACCACCGCGAAGGAGCAGCCGCTTCGGGGTCGCCTCGACCGCGATCCCCGCGACGCCCTCGACGGAAGCGGCGACGTCGACAGTCAGACGGCGGCTCGACACGTTGCGGACGACGAGAGTGCGTTTGGACGTCCAGCCGGCCGTCGGGGCGGAGCCGAACGCGACGGTTGCGGGCTCGGCGACGACCTCGGCCGCCGCTGCACCGACCGGATCGACGAAGCCGCCGCCCTGCGCCGATGCTGCCGTCCCCGGCAGCGTCGCGGCGCTCCCGACGAGGACGCCCTTCAGCGCCGCCGCGTCGAGAGCGGGCCGCGCCTGCGCGAGCAGGGCGGCAGTCCCGCCCGCCAGCGCCGCCGCGGCGCTCGTGCCGCTGATCGTCGCGTAGCGCGGGCTCCGGTCCTCGTTCCGGCCGGCGTCGGCGGTCAGCAGCTCGACTCCGGGCGCGACGAGCTCGGGCTTGACCCCGCCGCCGAAGGCGAGCCCGCGGGAGGAGAACGGCGCCACCTGGCCGGCGCCGTCGTTCGTCTGCCAACCCGGCGCGCCGAGCGAGACGGTGACCGCGACGCCGCGGGCGAGCGCCTCCCGCGCGGCGCGGGCGACATCGGCCGGCAGGCCGACGACGGGGACGGCGAGCCGTTCGTCAAGGCCGAGCGCCCCCGCGGGCACGAGCCCGTCGACGAGGATCGCGGAGGCACCCGCCGTTGCGGCGCGCCGCCCGACGTCCGCGGGCACCGACGCGCGCCCGAGCAGGGCGGCGCGACCCGCGACGAGGCTGTAGCCGTCCCCGTCGAAGAAGCGCGCGAGCGGCTCGACGCCCGTCCCGGTCCGGGCCTCCGCGGCAGGTCGAACGACCGAGAGCGTCAAAGCGCGGTTCGGGACGACGGCGCCGGCCAGCGAGAGCTCGCGGTCGAGCAGGATCCTGAGGCCCGCGCGGACGACGACCCGCGTGCTCGAGGTCCGCCGGCGGCCGTCGGCGGCGCCCACGGTCAGCGCGTCGGGCGCACCGCCCGGGCCTGCGACGCTGCCGTAGCCCGGGCCGGCCGGCCCGTCGTTCCCTGCGGGGACGACCACCAGAGTGTCGAGCTCCGCCGCGCCGGCGATCGCCCGGGCCAGCGGGCTGTCCGTGAACGAGGCGAACGGCTCTGCGACGCCGATCACGGCGACCCGGGCGGCGTCGAAGGCGCTCCCGTTCGCGTCCGGGTCGACGGCACGTTCGAGCCCGGCGAGGATCTGGTCGGTCCGCCCGTAGACGGCGTAGCCGCCCTCGGCGCTCTGCTGCCAGCCCGCGACCCGGATCGGCTGGAGGATGGCGCCGGGCGCGATCCCGGTCAGGTCGACCGAGCGGCCGACGAGCAACCCGGCGGTCTGCGTCGCGTGCCGCTCGAGCTGAGACGGGTCCTGCGGGTTCGTCCGCGCGATCCCGCGGCCGTTCGGGTCGAGGATGTCGATCCCCTCGAGCAGCCGGCCACGGAGGGCCGGATGGGTGGCGTCGATCCCGGTGTCGAGGAGCGCGATCGTGACGCCGGCGCCGTCGAAGCCGGGGAGGCGCGCGCTCGCGGTCGCCGCGGCGGTCTCGGCGAGATGCGCCGCCTGCACCGGCCCGGTTCGCGCGACGGTCGGGTACGCGACGCGGACGGGATAGACACCGACGACGTCCTCGTCGCGCTCGAGGAGCGCGAGCGCGCGGGAGTCGAGCGCCGCGGAGAAGCCGTTCAGAGTGCGGGTGTAGACGAAGTCCGGGACGATCTGGACGCCCTGGCGAGAAAGGCGGGCCGCGAGCTGCTTCTGCGCGGCGAGCGCGGCGGCCGTCCAGCGGCGCATCTCCGCCTCGGTGCCGCGGCCGCCCGCTTCCGCCACGTGGTCCGCGAGCGACGGCTGGCGGATCACGACGATCATCCGCTGGCCGACCGAGACGGCACGCCGGTCGCCGTCCACGAACCCGCGCCAGCCGGCTGCGCCGACGGGCCCCGGCACCGCGCTCTGCGCGCCCTGCCCGCCCCCCGCGGTCAGGAGCGCGACGACGGCGAAACCCGCGGCTGCGAGGAGCCCGAGCCGGTCAGGCACGCGATGCGTAAGCGTCGAGGTCAAGGTACCGAGGATACGGAAGGGATCTGCCGTACCTCCCCGCGGACGCGATCATCGCCGCGTTGTCGGTGCAGAGCGCGAGCGGCGCGAAGCGGGCGCCGGGAAGCGCGGCCCGCAGCTCCGAGTTGGCCGCGACGCCGCCGACGACGGCGACCGTGCCGAGCCCCGCGCTCTCCGCCGCCGCCTCCGCCTTCTCGACGAGCGCCCGCACGATCGCCCGCTGGTACGAGGCGGCCAGGTCGGCGCGGCGCGCGTCGAGGTCGTCTCCGAGGCCCCGGACCGCATGGAGGAGCGACGTCTTCACCCCGGAGAAGGAGAAGTCGAGGCCGGGAACGCGCGCGACGGGGAACGCGAATGCCTCCGGGTCGCCCGCCTGCGCCAGCCGGTCGATCTCGGCGCCACCCGGATACCCGAGCCCGAGCAGCCGCGCACCCTTGTCGAAGGCCTCGCCGGCCGCGTCGTCGATCGACGTCCCGACGACCTCGTAGCCGCCGTGGTCGCGGACGTCGAGCAGGAGCGTGTGACCACCGCTCGCGAGCAGGCAGAGGAAGGGCGGCTCGACCGGATCGGGCCCGAGATAGAGGGACGCAACGTGCCCGTGCAGGTGGTCGACGGGCACGAGCGGGAGCCCGCGCGCCCAGGCGAGCGCCTTCGCGGCCGAGAGCCCCACGAGCAGGGCGCCGATCAGGCCGGGGCCGCGCGTGACCGCGATCGTCTCGACGTCGTCGAGGGTGGCGCCGCCCGCCGCGAGCGCCTCCTCGATCACCGGCCCGACGAGCTCCAGATGCCGGCGCGACGCGACCTCGGGGACGACGCCGCCGTAGCGAGCGTGCAGGTCGGCCTGCGAGGAGACGACGTTGGAGCGGATCTCCCCGTCGGCGGTGACGAGTGCTGCCGCGGTCTCGTCGCAGGAGGTCTCGAGCCCGAGGATCACCCCGTCTCCTCCGACCGGGCCGTGACGGGGTCGCGCCACATGATCAACGCGTCCTCCCGGTTGTCCGTGTAGTAGCCGCGCCGGACGCCCCGCGCCTCGAACCCCAGGCCCTCGTAGAGCTTGATCGCGCCCTCGTTCGAGACGCGCACCTCCAGGGTGTAGCCGCGCCGCTCGTCGTCGGCGGTGACCTCGAAGAGCTGGGCGAGCAGCCGGCGCGCGATCCCGGCACGCCGGTGGGCAGGCGCAACCGCGACGTTCATCACGTGCCAGGCGTCGACGTAGCGCGAGAGGATCAGGTAGCCGACGAGCTCGCCGGTCTCTCGCTCGACCGCGGCGAGCGAGAGCGAGCTCGGCTTGGCGAGCTCGCTCGCGAACATCGAGCGCGACCACGGCGTCGGGTAGGAGATCCGCTCGATCCGCTCGATCGCGTCCAGGTCGCCGAGCTCCAGCTTGCGTAGCTCGACGTTCACGGGGTCGCGGGCCTCGCGGCAGCCGGCCGGGCGTCGGTGGGCTGCGCGTCGGGGAGCCGGACGTAGAGCGGCTGGAGCAGGTCGACCGGCCCGAAATCGGACGCGAGCGCGGCGTGGAAGCGCGCGCGGGGCAGGTGGCGCTCGTCCTCGTCGGCCGGCACGGTGGCACCGGCCGCCTCGAAGAGCTCGCGGTAGCGAACGGCCCCGTCGCCGACGAGGGTCTCCCCCTCGACCGCGAGCTCGGCCGGCGCGAGGACGACGGGCCCGGCCGCGAAGATCTCGCGCCGGCGCGCGTCGACGACAGGCGAGCGCGCCCGGGGCGCCGGCGGCCAGCGCGTCGAGGGTCGAGACGCCTGCGGCCGGGATCCCGAGCGCGAGCACGAGCCCGCGGGCGACGGCGAGGCCGATCCGGGTGCCGGTGAAGCTGCCGGGGCCGATCCCGACCGCGAGCGCGTCCAGGTCGCGAGGGTGGGCGCCGGCCTGGCGCAGGAGCGCGTCCACGTCCTCGAGCAGCGTCTGCGCCCGCGAGGTGCGCTCCCCGAGCACCTCGCCGTCCGACACGAGCGCGCTCGTGGCCCGGTCAGTCGCCGTGTCGAACGCCAGGATCAGCACGTCCGAACCGTTCTACCAACGTGGCGTCGGCGCCGTCGAGCCGGATCCGGCGACGGCTCTCGTCGACGTGCTCGAGCGTTACCCGCACGCGGACGGGCGGTAGGCCGCTGCCGGCCGCCTCCGGCCATTCGACGAAGGCGATCGCGTCCTCGAAGTAGGGCTCGAGATCGGCCCACTCGGCCTGCGAGACGCCCCGGAAGCGGTAGAGATCGAGATGGGAGACGGCCGGTTCGCCCTCGTAGCGGTGCCCGATCGTGTAGGTCGGGCTCGTCACCGGCGCCGTGACGCCGAGCGCCCGGCACGCGCCGCGGACGAAGGTGGTCTTGCCGCTGCCGAGCTCGCCGGCGAGCGTGACCACATCGCCTGGGCGCAGCTCGGCCGCGAGCGCTCCGGCGATCGCCTCGGTCTCGGCGGCCGAGGAGGAGAGGAGCTCCGGGCCCGCGGTCAGAAGAGACCGAGCTGGCCCGCGGGCTCGAGCGCGGGCTCCGGCAGCGGCAGCGCCCGCTCGACCGGGGCGGCAGGCAGCTTGGCCGCAGGCAGCGCGGCGGCCGACAGCGCAGGCCCGGGAATCCCGCCGAGCAGCCCCGGGATCCGGGCGAAGTCGTCGGCGAGCGTGCTCTGCATCGACGGCGTGTAGAGCGCCGCAGCCGGGTGGAAGAGGGGCAGGAGCGTGACGGCATTCCCGCCGAGCACGACCTGCTGCGGGACTCCGTGGACGCGGGTGATCCCGGTCGGCTTGCCGGAAAGGAGCTTCGTCGCGAAGTTGCCGAGGGTGCAGACGAGCGCCGGCCGGATCAGCTCGACCTGGCGGAAGAGGTGGGACTCGCACGCCTGGATCTCTTCCGGGAGGGGATCGCGGTTCCCCGGCGGGCGGCACTTGAGCACGTTCGCGACGTAGACGTCGTCCCGGGTGAGCCCGATCCCGTTCAGGAGCTTCTCGAGGAGCTTCCCGGCCTGCCCGACGAAGGGGACGCCGCTCGCGTCCTCGTGGAAGCCGGGTGCCTCGCCGACGAACATCAGGTCGGCGTTCGGGTCGCCCGAGCCGAAGACGACCTGCGTCCGCGTCGCCGCGAGCGGGCAGCGCATGCAGCCGAGCGTCTCGTCCCGGTAGGCGGCGAGGGCGTTGCTCACGGGAACGGAGTCTACGAGGAGCGGCGGACGGGCTCTAGCAGCCGCAGCCGCCGCCGCAGCACCCGCCGCCCGAGCCGCCGAAGCTCGGCTTCGCCGAGGTGCCGGAGATCGCGAAGGCGGAGATCTGCTTGAGCACGTTGCCGGCACCGCAGTCGGGGCAGGCGATCGTCTGCTCGGCGTTGCGGACGAGCTCCTCGAAGTGCGACTCGCACTCCATGCACGCGTATTCGTAGATCGGCATCGCTCGGATCCTACTGGAGCGGGCCCCTAATCCAACGCATCCTCCGCTTGCTCGCCGTGCTCGACGATGTCGCCGTCCTTGAAGAGCACCTGCTGGAGCACTGCCCGCCACTTCGGCGTCCTGCGCGTCAGGAACTCGAGATCCATCGCGAAGTGCTTGAACTCCTCGCCCTGCGCGTTCTCCATGATCGCCCGGGCCTCGGCGTCCTGCTCGACGTGGAGACGCTGCTCGTACCAGCCGATCGCCTCGGCCTCCTCGATCAAGGAGGTGCAGATCCGCGCGAAGGTGCGGACCTCGGCGGAGAGCTCTTCGGGCGGCTCGTGGTACTGGTCGAAGGGCATTGCTGCATGCTTTGCCGCATGTGGGAGGCGCTAACCCTCGAAGGGGAGCTCGTGCGGCTGGAGCCGCTCGCGGCCGCCCACGAGGACGGGCTCTGGGAGGCCTCGCGCGACCCGGCGGCCTGGACGTGGCTGAGCATCCTCCAGCCCGCGACGCGGGACGAGCTGCACCGCTACCTCGAGGACGCGCTCGCGAACGCGGCCGCAGGCGTCGAGCTCCCGTTCGCGACGATCCGGCAGGCGGACGGGCGCGTGCTCGGCAGCACCCGCTTCCTCGCGCTCCGACCCGAGCACGGGAGCCTGGAGATCGGCTGGACGTGGCTCGACCCGCTCGCCTGGCGGACGGGCGCGAACGTCGAGGCGAAGCTGCTGATGCTCGAGGACGCGTTCGAGCGGCTCGGCTGCCGCCGCGTCGAGTTGAAGACCGACGCGCGGAACGAGCGCTCGCGGGCCGCGATGGAGGCGCTCCCGGCCCGGTTCGAGGGGATCCACCGCAAGCACATGCTCGTCCGAGGCGGCGAGAGCCGCGACTCCGCCTGGTACAGCGTGCTCGACGACGAGTGGCCCGAGGTGCGAGCGAACCTGCTCCGGCGCCTCGGCAGGCCGTCCGAGACCGGCTAGACTGACCCCTGCCCGGTATCCGCGAGCGCGGAACTGGAGCCACCATCATGATCGAGAGAATCCAGGTCGTCGGCGCCGGGCGCGTCGGCTCCGCGCTCGCAGCACGTCTCGCCGAGGCGGGCCTCGCCGTGGGGCCGGACGGCGAGCCGGAGCTCGTGCTGCTCTGCGTCCCCGACCGGGCGATCGCCGAGGTCGCCGCGACGATCGAGCCCGGCCCGTGGCTCGCCCACGTCAGCGGCGCGACGCCGCTCGCGGCGCTCGAACCACACCGGCGGCGCTTCGGCCTCCATCCGCTGCAGACGTTGACGAAGCGGCGCGGCGCCGAGCAGCTCGACGGCGCGTTCGCCGCCGTCACCGCGGAGAGCGACGAGGCCCGCGAGCTCGGCTTCTGGCTCGCGCGCGTGCTCGGGCTGGAGCCGTTCGCGCTCGCGGAGCAGAAGCGGGACGCCTACCACGCCGGCGCCGCGATCGCCTCCAACTACCTCGTCACCCTCCGCCGGGCCGCGGGCTCGCTGCTCGAGGCCGCCGGAGCGCCGCCGGAGGCGCTCGACCCGCTGATGCGCCGGACGATCGAGAACGACTTCGAGCTGACCGGCCCGATCGCGCGCGGCGACTGGGCGACCGTCGACCTCCACCTCGCCGCGGTGCGCCGGGAGCGGCCCGCGCTCGAGCCGATGGTCGTCGCACTCGCGGATGCGACGAGGGAGCTCCTGTGAAGGTCGTCCGGACCGTCGCCGAGGTCCGGGCTGCACGCGCCGTGCTGGCCGGACGGGTCGGTCGGGCTCGTGCCGACGATGGGCGCGCTCCACGACGGGTCACCTCTCGCTCCTCCGCGCCGCCCGGGCCGAGTCGGACGCGGTCGTGATGTCGCTCTTCGTCAATCCCGCCCAGTTCTCGGAGGAGACCGACCTCGCCGCCTACCCGAGCGACTTCGAGCGCGACCGCGAGCTGGCGGAGCGAGCCGGCGTCGACGTCCTCTTCGCCCCCGCTCCCCAGGCGCTGTACCCGCCCGGCTTCCAGACCTGGGTGGACGTGACGGAGCTCGGCGCGGTGCTCGAGGGCCAGTTCCGGCCCGGGCACTTCCGCGGCGTCGCGACGATCTGCCTCAAGCTCTTCAACCTCGTCCGGCCGCGAGCGCGCCTACTTCGGCCAGAAGGACGCGCAGCAGGTCGCCGTGCTCCGGCAGATGATCCGGGACCTCGACCTGGAGGTGGAGCTGCGGGTGCTCCCGACCGTGCGCGACTCCGACGGGCTCGCGCTCTCGTCCCGGAACACGCGCCTGACCGAGGAGGAGCGCGCGGCGCGCTCTCGCCCTCCCCCGCGCCCTCGCCACCCGCGACCGCGACGCCGCCCTCGCGGCGCTCGACGGCCTCGACGTCGACTACGTCGAGGTGCTCGAGGTCGACCCGCCCGTCCTCGCCGGCGCGATCCGCGTCGGCTCCGTCCGCCTGATCGACAACGTCCCGCTCACAGAGGAGCCCCGATGACCACCCGTCCCCGCCAGCCCGCGCCCGGCACTCCCGCGCCGGGAAGCTGCCGCTGACCGAGCTCGCCGAGCTGAAGGCGCGCCGGCAGCCGATCGCGATGATCACCGCCTACGACGCCCCGTCCGGCCGGCTCGCCGACACGGCGGGCGCCGACATCATCCTCGTCGGCGACTCGGCCGCGATGACCGTGCTCGGCCACGACTCGACCGTGCCGGCGACCCTCGAGGAGATGCTCGTGCTGACGCGCGCCGTCAACCGGGGCGCACGCCGCCCGCTCGTGGTCGCCGACATGCCGTACGGGACGTTCCAGGTCTCGGACGAGGAGACCGTGCGGAACGCGATCCGCTTCCTCAAGGAGGCCGGCGCGGACGCGGTCAAGGTCGAGGGTGCCGGCACGACGCTCTCCCGGGTGCAGGCGCTCGTCGGCGCCGGCGTGCCGGTGATGGGCCACATCGGCCTGACGCCGCAGACGGCGACGATGCTCGGAGGCTTCAAGGCCCAGGGGCGCACCGCGGCGAAGGCCCAGGCGCTCGTCCAGGACGCGCTCGCGCTGCAGGCGGCCGGGGTCTTCGCCCTCGTGCTCGAGGCCGTTCCGTCGCCGGTGGCGGCACGGATCACCGAGCTCCTGGACGTCCCGACGATCGGGATCGGCGCCGGGCTCGAGTGCGACGGCCAGGTGCTCGTCTGGCACGACCTGCTCGGCCTCTACGAGGGTCACGCGCCGCGATTCGTGAAGCAGTACGCCGACCTCGCCACGGAGATCACCCGGGCCGTCTCGACGTACGTCGCCGACGTCCGCGAGCGCCGCTTCCCCGAGGAGCAGCACACCTACTCGATGCCGGCAGACGAGCTCGAGCTCTTCGAGGAGGCGCTAGAGGACGCTCGGGAGGTACGCGAACGCGGCTAGGAAGAGCGCGACCAGGCCGAGCGCTCCGAGGGAGCGCCACCACGTCCAGCCATGGACCGTGCGCACGCCGACGAGGACGAGCGCTGCCGACCAGAGCGCGAAGCCGATCTCCAGCGCTTCGAACACCTTGTCGCCTGCGCCGGTGTCGGCGCCGCCGCTGCGGAAGACGTCGCTCCCGTAGACCGCCAGCCGGACCGGCCAGATCACGACCAGCGAGAGCACGAGCGGGACGAGCGCGAACGCGACGATCTGCCGCGCGCGTCGGAAGCTGCCGAGGCTGCCGAGGCCGCGGGCGCCGAGGTAGAGCGCACCGCCGATGATGAAGTAGCCGGCGATCCCGTAGATCCCGCCCGCGATCACGGCCCAGACCGCGACGAGGAGTCCGTCGTACTCACGGTCGTCGAGGAGGACGCCGGCGGTCGGGGTGGCGAGCACCGAGGCGATCCCGGCGAGGTAGACGAGCGCGAGGATCGGCTCGTGCCGGGCGTCGAGGTCGTCCTGCTCCTCGTTCCGGAGGGCTGCGAAGACGGGCGCCGGCCCGAGCAGCACCGCGGGCACGCGTAGCCACCACTGGCGCTCCGGGCTCATGCAGTGAGGCTAGCTGGGAGGTCCGTCGGAGAGCTAGGAGGAGGGTGCTGCCGGAAGCTCGACCGAAGTGTTCGAGCCCGTCAGCCGGTAGCCGAGCCGGAGGTCGAGCTTCTCCTTGCGGAAGCCGACCGAGAGCCGGACGAGGGCGGCGCTGAGGAGGTGTGTCGACTCGTCGATCGTGAGCACGGCCGTGACGTCGCCGAGCTCGATCCCGAACCTGGAGAGGTCGGATGGGTCGAACCCCTCGAGTGCCTTCAGCTCGGGCGGAGCGGCCCCGCTCGGGTCGGCGGCGGCGCTCAGCTTCGAGAGCGCCTGCAGCAGGCCGCCCGTGTCGATCTCGCCCGCGATGATCGTCGAGGGCTTGCCGTTCACGAGCCGGTGCTCGGAGACGCGGATGTCGCGGACGTGCGACGCGAGCTCCTGGAAGGCGGCCGAGCCGAGGGAGGCCGACCGCTCGGCATGCTCGAGCTGCGGTGGCACCGGCATGCTCGTCCAGCTGCCGTTCGCCAGGACCCACGCCTTGCCGCCGCGCATCACCATGGTCGCATCGAAGGGCCCGCCACCGGGGATCCCGTCGCTCCGCATCGTCACGTACTGCCCTGCGCCCGAGCGGCCACCCGCGAAGTCGAAGCTCAGCTGCTGCCCGCTGAACGAGACGGCGAGCTCGCCCTCGAAGGTGGACGACTCGAGGCGTGCCTCCGCCGCCGCGGCCTGCTCGAGCAGCTCCTGCGCGCGGAGCCCGTCCTTGCTGCAGCCCGTGAGGCCGAGCAGCGAGGCCCGCAGTCAGCGCGACGAAGAGGGTGCGCCGGAGCACGTTTTCGCCATCGGCAACGGCGCAGCGGGGCGCGACCCTGGAACGAGGGACGCCCAAAACGGACCTGGCTGGGTGTCTGGCACCGTGTCTGGCACCGTGTCTGGCACGGGCCAGGGACGGTGCCAGGGTTGGGGTAGCCGGCGTGGACACGTTCGTTAGGGTCGCGGGGTGGAGTTCGACGCCGAACAGACCGACCAGGTGAACGCGGTGATGCCCTTCGGGGCGCGGCTCGGCTGGGAGATCGTCGCCGCCTCCGCCGACGAGGTGACGGCACGGCTCGCGTGGGACGAGAGCCTCTGCACGGCGGGCGGGGCTCTCCACGGCGGCGTGCTGATGTCGCTCGCGGACGCCGCGGGCGGTTACCTCGCGTTCCTCAACCTCCCCGAGGGCGCGGGCGGCACCGCCACGATCGAGTCGAAGACGAACTTCTTCCGCGCCGTCCGCGAGGGCCATGTCCACAGCCGCTCCCGGCCGCTCCACCGAGGCCGGACGACGATCGTGCTCGAGACCGACCTCTTCGACGACGACGGCCGGCACGTCGCCCGGGTCACCCAGACCCAGGCCGTCCTCTAGCCGACCGAACGCAGCTCCGAACAGGTCGGACGGGATCCCGTCGGTCGCAGGAAGCGCCCCTTCCCCCTGGAGGGTGCGGGCGCCCTCGACGAGGCGGCCGTACGCAGCCCAGGCGAGCGCGCCTCCGGTCGAGACCCGGCGGACACCCACGCCTGCGAGCTCCGCCACCGTCGGGCCGCCCGGACGGAGGAGGACGTTGACGGGGATGCCGACCTCCTCGACCACCCGCGCGATGTGCGTCAGGTCGGTCAGGCCTGGGGCGTAGACGGCGTCGGCGCCCGCATCGCGATAGGCGACGAGCCGTTCGATCGTGTCGTCGAGGTCGTCCGATCCATGGATGTGGTTCTCGGCGCGGCCGGTGACGACGAGGGGCTCTGCCAGCGACCGGGAAGCCTCGACCGCCTCTGCCACTCTCGCGACGGAGACCGCAAGCCGCTCGACCGTGTCCGCCGCCGGGTCGAAGTCCTCGACCGAGAAGCCCGCAGCGCCGGCCTCCGCGAGCAGCCGCACGGTCTCGGCGACCCCGCCCGGCGCCTCGGGGAAACAGCGCTCGCTGTCCACGTTCAGCGGCACCGTGGTCGCGCCCGCCACCGCTGCGACGTGGGCGACCAGCTCCTCGCGCGTGACCTGCTGATCGAGCCGGCCGAGCGACCACGCGAGCCCGGCACTCGTCGTCGCCAGCGCCGCGAAGCCCATGCCCTCGAGCAGCCGCGCCGAGCCGACGTCCCAGGGGTTCGGGAGCAGGAAGAGATCGGGCCCGGCGTGCAGCTCCCGGAAGCGGGCCCTGCGTGCGCCGGCCCCGGGCGCCATCAGGCGGCGACGGCCTGGCCGTGCTGCGCGAGCACGTCGCGCAGGAAGAGCCCGGTGAACGAGCCCTCGGTCGCCGCGACGTCCTCCGGCGTGCCGCAGGCGACGAGCTCGCCGCCCGCCTCGCCGCCCTCGGGCCCGAGGTCGACGACCCAGTCGGCCTGCTTGATCACGTCGAGGTTGTGCTCGATCACGATCACCGTGTTGCCGGAGTCGACGAGCCGCTGCAGCACCTCGAGCAGCTTCTCGATGTCGGCGAAATGGAGGCCCGTCGTCGGCTCGTCGAGGATGTAGAGCGTCCGCCCCGTCGCGACCTTGCAGAGCTCGGCCGCGAGCTTCACCCGCTGCGCCTCGCCGCCGGAGAGCGTCGTCGCCGGCTGACCGAGCTTGATGTAGTCGAGCCCGACGTCGTGCAGCGTCTGCAGCCGCCGGTGCAGCTTCGGGATCTTGGCGAAGAACCCGAGCGCCTCCTCGACCGACATCGCGAGCACGTCGGCGATCGACTTGCCCTTGAACCGCACCTCGAGCGTCTCCTTGTTGTACCGGTGCCCGTGGCAGGTCTCGCAGGGCACGTAGACGTCGGGGAGGAAGTGCATCTCGATCTTGATCGTCCCGTCGCCCTTGCACGTCTCGCAGCGGCCGCCACGCACGTTGAACGAGAAGCGCCCCGGCTTGTAGCCGCGCACCTTCGCCTCGGGGGTGAGCGAGTAGAGCTCGCGGATGTGCGTGAAGAGGTCGATGTACGTGGCCGGGTTCGAGCGAGGCGTGCGGCCGATCGGCTTCTGGTCGATGTCGATCACCTTGTCGAACGCCTCGATCCCCTCGACGTCGTCGTGGGCGCCCGGCTTGACGCGGACCCGGTTCAGCTTGTTCGCGGCCGCCTTGTAGACGATCTCGTTCACGAGCGTGGACTTGCCCGAGCCCGACACGCCCGTGACCGCGACGAACTTCCCGACCGGGAACTCGACGTCGATCCCCTTCAGGTTGTGCATCGCCGCGCCGCGCACGGTGAAGTGGCCGCGATCGTCCTCGCGGCGCGGCGGGATCGCGATCTGTCGCGTGCCCGAGAGGAACTGCCCGGTGACCGACTTCTTGTTCCGCATGATCTGCTTCGCCGTTCCCTCGGCGACAACCCAGCCGCCGTGCTCGCCGGCTCCCGGCCCCATGTCGACGACCCAGTCGGCGGTGCGCATCATCTGCTCGTCGTGCTCGACGACGAGGACGGTGTTGCCGAGCGCCTTCAGCCGCTGCAGCGTCCCGATCAGCTTGTCGTTGTCGCGCTGGTGGAGCCCGATCGAGGGCTCGTCGAGGATGTAGAGGACGCCGACGAGTTGCGAGCCGATCTGGGTCGCGAGCCGGAGCCGCTGCGCCTCGCCGCCCGAGAGCGTCTTCGCGGCCCGGTCGAGCTGCGAGATAGCCGACGCCGACGTCGTCGAGGAAGGTCAGCCGCTCCCGGATCTCCTTGACGATCCTGTGCCCGATCAGCTCCTCGGTCGGGGTCAGGCCGAGCTCCTCGACGAAGGCGAGTGCCCGGGTGACCGACATCCCGGTGAAATCGTGGATCGACTTGCTGCCGACCGTGACCGCGAGCACCTCGGGCTTCAGCCGCGCGCCCTTGCAGGTCGGGCAGGGCCGGAAGCTCATGTACTCCTCGATCCGCTCCCGCTGCGAGGACGAGTCGGTCTCCTTGTAGCGGCGCTGGAGCGACTCGACGATCCCCTCGAAAGCCATCGTGTACGAGCGCCGCCGACCCATCCGGTTGCGGTACTGGACGTAGATCCGGTCGCCGTTCGTGCCCAGGAGGAAGAGATCCTGGTGCTCGCGCGAGAGCTCGCCCCACGGCGTCTCGAGGTCGATCTCGTACCGGTCGGCGATCGCCTGGACGACCGAGTCGTAGAAACCGCCGTTCCCGACCGACCACGGCACGAGCGCGCCCTCGCCGATCGAGAGGCTCGGGTCGGGGACGATCAGGTCGGGGTCGATCTCGAGCTGGGAGCCGAGCCCGGTGCAGCGGGGACAGGCGCCGTGCGGCGAGTTGAAGGAGAAGATCCGCGGCTGGAGCTCCGGGAGCGAGACGCCGTGCTCGGGGCAGGCGAACTTCTCGCTGAAGAGGAGGCTCTCGCCGTCGACGACGTCGACGGCCACGAGCCCGTCCGCGAGCGTCGCGGCGGTCTCGACCGACTGGGTCAGCCGCTGCCGCAGGTCGGGCTTCATCACGAGCCGGTCGACGACGACCTCGATCTCGTGCTTGAACTTCTTGTCGAGGACGATCTCCTCCTCGAGGAGGCGGGTCTCGCCGTCGACCTTGACGCGGGTGAAGCCGTCGGTGCGGAGCTCCTCGAGCACGTCCCGGAACTCGCCCTTGCGGTCGCGCACGATCGGCGCGTTGACCGTGAACCTCGTCCCCTCCGGGAGCGCCAGGATCTGCTCGACGATCTGGTCGAGGCTCTGCCCGGCGATCGTCCGCCCGCAGACGGGGCAGTGCGGACGGCCGACCCGCGCGTAGAGGAGGCGGAGATAGTCGTAGATCTCGGTGACCGTCCCGACCGTCGAGCGCGGGTTGCGCGAGGTCGTCTTCTGGTCGATCGAGATCGCCGGCGAGAGCCCGTCGATCGAGTCGACGTCCGGCTTCTCCATCATCTGGAGGAACTGGCGCGCGTACGCGGAGAGGCTCTCGACGTAGCGGCGCTGTCCCTCGGCGTAGATCGTGTCGAACGCGAGCGACGACTTGCCGGAGCCGGAGAGGCCGGTGATGCACACGAGCGCGTTCCGCGGCAGCCGGACGTCGATGTCCTTGAGGTTGTGCTCGCGCGCCCCGTGGACGATCAGCTCATCGGTTGCCATGGCGAGCATTCTAGCGCGCGAACGTGTGTTCGCCTAGGGCGACTTTCGCGAAAGTTCACGCAGCCGTCACAGTTTCCTGACACCGGCGCGAGAGGGTGCTCCTCATGAGAGCATTCGCCGCCATCGCCGGACTGCTGACGATCGTCCTCGCAGTCGTCCCGGTCCACTAGGTTTGCCGCGCACGTGGGCCGGCCGCCGAGCGGCCGGCCCACGCGCAAGACCCCTGAAGGGGCCGCTTCGCGGCCACGGCCACCGCTCTTGGGGAGACGGGAGGGCCGAGGGGTAGGGAGGGCAGAGGGGGTTACGGGTCTCCCTGCGAGGGGAACCGTGCTCGCCATGGCCGAGACCGCCAAGCGAGCCGCGATCGCCACGCTCGTCGTCGGCGGGATCGTCGTCGCTCGCCCTCGCGGTCTGGCAAGCTGAAGCTCCTCTTCGCGCTCCTCTTCCTCGCGTTCATCCTCGCCGCCGCGATGCGGCCGGCGATCGAGTGGCTCGCCGGCAAGGGGATCCCGCGCGGCGCCGGGATCCTCCTCCACTACGTCGGCGCTCGTCGGCGGGCTCGTCGCCTTCCTCTGGGTCGTCGTCCCTCGCGCGATCGTCCAGGTGGACAACGCGATCGGCGCCGGGCTCCGAGCCTCGGCGAGGAGGCGCAGCAGTCCACGGGGATCAAGCACGACGTCCTCGTCGGGCTGCAACGGCGGCTCGAGGAGCTTCCCTCGGGCTCGTAGCTCGTCGACCCAGCCGTCGAGGTGACGCGCATCGTCGTCGAGATCGGGCTCGGGATCTTCTTCGTGCTCGCGAGCGCCGCGTACTGGATCTTCGAGCGCGACCGCGCGCCCAGAACCTCGCTCTGCTCGCTCCTGCCGCGGCCGAAGCGGAAGCGCGTCCGGGACACCTGGAACCTGATCGACGCCAAGCTCGGCGCGTACGTCCGCGGACAGGCGCTCCTGATCGTCGGCGTCGCGACCGTCGCTCTCCCTCGTCTTCTGGGCGATCGGCGCTCCCGTACTGGCTGCTCGTCGGCGGCCTTCGCCGGGCTCGTCGAGATCGTCCCGGTGATCGGGCCGTTCGCCGCCGGTGCGCTCGCGGTCGGCGTCGGGCTTCACCGCGTCGTGCACACCGCGGTCCTCGCCGGGCTCGCGGTCCTCGCCGTCCGGCTGCTCGAGGACTACCTCGTGATCCCGCGCGTGCTCGGCGACGCCGTCGGGCTGACGCCGCTCGTCGTCCTCTTCGCGGTCACCGCCTGCGGGCTCCTCTTCGGCGGCTTCGCGGTGATCCTCGCGATCCCGCTCGCCGCCGTTGTCGCGACGCTGATCAACGTGATCGTCCGCGACCAGGATCCGGCGGAGGAAGAGGTGCCTGCCGTGATCTTCAGCGCGAAGGACGGCGAGACCGCCTGACCTCCGCTGACTCCAGGCCTTGCGCCAGCGGCCGAAGATCAGGCCGCCGAGGGTGAAGCCGAGCCCGAAGGTGCCGACGGAGAACGCGCCGATCGCGAGCGCCTTCCGCCCGACCCCGAGCCGCTGCCAGCGGCCGATCGCCTCCTCTTCCTCCCTCGTCAGCGGCTCCCCGCGCCGCTGCTTGCGCAGCGCGCCCCCGGCCCGAAGACCCAGGTAGAGGTCGTCGAAGATCTCGGCGTCGTTCGGCGTTTCCTCGGCCACGTTGGCGAGTGCGTATAGCCGCGATCGGCGGTTCCCACGCCCGGCGCGGGGTTCCGGGGCGACCGCCGCCGGGTAGGCTCGCGCCCGTGCCGACCCGGATCCTCCACATCTCCGACCTCCACTTCGGCCGCAACGAGCGGCCCGAGCCGGTCGACGCGCTCGCGCGCCTGATCGAGGAGGTGCAGCCCGAGCTCGTCGTCGCGAGCGGCGACCTCACCCACCGCGGCCTCCGGGCCCAGCACGAGCGGGCCGCCGCGTTCCTGCGCGGCCTCGAGCTGCCGGTGCTCGCGATCCCGGGCAACCACGACATCCCCTACTCGTTCCCGAAGCGCTTCACGCAGCCGTGGGCGGAGTTCGAGCGGCTCTGGGAGACGACGCAGCCGATCTACGTCTCGGAGACGATCGTGGCGGCGGGGCTGAACTCGGTCCGCCCGTGGCGGCACCAGTCGGGGAAGGTGCGGCCGCCCCAGGTCGAGCGCGCCGAGGAGGCGTTCCGCGCCGCTCCTCCGGGCGCGCTCCGGGTCGCCGTCCTCCACCACCATCTCCTGGGAGCCCCGTGGCGGTCGCGCAAGAAGCCGGTGG
The DNA here is from genome assembly GCA_963846665.1 of uncultured Gaiellaceae bacterium. Taxonomy (GTDB): domain Bacteria; phylum Actinomycetota; class Thermoleophilia; order Gaiellales; family Gaiellaceae; genus Gaiellasilicea. The sequence continues at coordinate 273,193 of CAWJWW010000002.1, read as the reverse complement.
CGAACCGGAACGTCGTCCTCGGCTCGCTCGTCGATGCGGGCGCCGAGCTGGTCCTCGCCGGCCACATCCACCAGAGCACGGTGGCCGAGCGGCGCGAGTTCGAGATCTCGACCGGAGGCGAGAGCGCGTTCGTCGCCTCGATCGCGCCGGGCTTCGGCCAGCCCCGCCCGAACCGCCGCGGCGAGGCCCGCGGCCTCCACGTCTACGAGGCGTCCGAGCGGTCGCTCCGGATCCTCACGTACATCTGGCGCGAGGACGGGTTCGGGCTCGCGGCCGCACGAACGTTTCCGCGCGGCCGCGAGCCCCTTGCGTTCGAGCCCGTCTAGGCTGGTGACGCGGCGATCGGCGGACGGCAGCACGCGCTGCACGACCGCGACGAGCACTGCGGCGACGATCACGGCGAGGATGAAGCCGAGCCAGCCGCCGACGATGAGTCCGACGATCAGCATGGCTGCGATCCCGATCGCGATCGTCACGATCCAGCCCATCGGATCGGGGCCCGGGTTGAGGAGCCGCCCGAGCGCGCCGACGATGAGACCTCCGATGATGAGTCCGATGATGTTCATGCAGGAGGTGTCCCCGGGGGTCACGTGTAACAAACGACGGGCTCGACTAGAGTTCCCCGAGACCCGGATGAGGAGAGAAGATGCACGAGCGTTTCGCTGAGCTGAAGAACCGCCTGGCCGAGATCCACGACCTGCGCCGCGCCCAGGAGATCCTGTTCTGGGACCAGACGGTGATGATGCCGCCGGGCGGCGGGGCCGTTCGCGGCGCCCAGCTGACGACCCTCGACCGCGTCGCGCACGAGATGTTCATCGCGCCCGAGATCGGGAAGCTGCTCGACGAGCTCGCGCCCTACGAGGAGAGCCTCGAGTACGACTCCGACGAGGCCTCGCTGATCCGGACGACCCGGCGCGACTGGGAGAAGTCGCGGCGCGTTCCGGCCGAGCTCGCCGCCGAGATGGTCGGCGCCGCCGCGGAGGCCCACGACGTCTGGGCCAAGGCGCGCGAGGAGTCCGACTTCGCCTCCTTCCTCCCCCACCTCGAGCGCGCCGTCGAGCTGAAGCGGCGCTACATCGACTGCTTCGAGGGCTACGACGAGCCGTACGACGCGATCCTCGACGACTACGAGCCGGGGATGAAGACCGCCGAGGTCCGCGCGGTCTTCGACGACCTCAAGCGGGAGCTCGTGCCGCTGATCGCGCAGGTCGCCTCGTCCGACGAGGAGGACGGCTTCATGAGCGGCCCCTTCCCGATCGACCGCCAGCACGAGATGTCGGTCGCCGTGATCGAGCGCTTCGGCTACGACCCGCAGTTCTTCCGGCTGGACCTGACCGTGCACCCGTTCGCGGCGAGCTCGGGCACCCAGGACATCCGCCTGACCACGCGCTACAAGGAGGACGACCTCACGTCGCTCTTCACGGCGATGCACGAGTGCGGGCACGGCCTCTACGAGCACGGCGTCTCGCCCTCGCTCGAGCGGACCCCGCTCTGCCACGGGGTCAGCTCGGCGCTGCACGAGTCCCAGAGCCGGATGTGGGAGAACATCGTCGGCCGCAGCCGTCCCTTCTGGAACTTCTTCTACCCGCAGGTGCAGCGGGCGTTCCCGGACGCGCTCGGCGACGTCGAGCAGGAGCGCTTCTACCGCGCGATCAACCGCGTGCGGCCGACGTACATCCGCGTCGATGCCGACGAGGCGACCTACAACCTCCACATCATCCTCCGCTTCGAGCTCGAGCAGGAGATCTTCGGCGGCACCCTGGCGCTCGCCGACCTGCCTGAGGCGTGGAACGCGCGCTTCGAGGAGTACCTCGGGATCCCGGTCCCGAACGACTCCCTCGGGATCCTCCAGGACGTGCACTGGTCGGGCGGCGGCTTCGGCTACTTCCCCACCTACTCGCTCGGGAACATCGTCTCCGTCCAGATCTGGGAGAAGGCCGTGTCGGAGCTCGGCGACCTGACGGCGCAGTTCGAGGCGGGCGAGTTCGGCCAGCTGCACGACTGGCTCCGGACGAACCTCTACTCGCTCGGGCGCAAGTTCACTCCGCAGGAGACGCTGGAGCGGGTCGTCGGCGGGCCGATCGACGCCGGCCCGTACGTGCGCTACCTGAAGGACAAGCTGGGGACGCTGGCCGCGACCTAGGCCTCCTCAGAGCCGGGCTCGACGAGCCCGGTCTCGTACGCGAGCACCACCGCCTGGACCCGGTCTCTGAGACCGAGCTTCTGGAGGATGCGGCTGACGTGCGTCTTCACCGTGGCCTCGGTGACGAAGAGCGACCTCCCGATCTCGGCGTTCGAGCGGCCACGGGCGACTTCCCGGAGCACCTCGAGCTCGCGCTCGCTCAGTCCGGCGAGCTCCGTCGGGCTGTCGCCGGGGCGCGGGAGCCGCGAAAAGCGCTCGATCAGGCGGCGAGTCACCGCCGGGGCGAGGAGCGAGTCTCCGGCGGCGACGGTCCGGATCGCGTGGATCAGCTGCTCGCGCCCGGCGTCCTTGAGCAGAAAGCCGCTCGCGCCCGCCTTGACCGAGTCGTAGACGTACTCGTCGAGGTCGAACGTCGTCAGCACGAGCACGTGCGCCTCGGGTGACGCGTGCGCGATCGCCCGGGTCGCCGCGATCCCGTCGAGCACGGGCATGCGCACATCCATGAGGACGACATCCGGCCGGTGAGCTCGTGCGAGCTCGACTGCCTCCCGGCCGTTCGACGCCTCCCCGACGACCGCCATGTCGTCCTGGAGCTCCACGATCAGGCGAAAGCCCGAGCGCACGAGCTCCTGGTCGTCGACGAGGAGGACACCGATCACGGCCGAGGGAGGGTGACGCGCAGCACGAAGCCGTCCGGGTGGGAGTCGGCGTGGAGCTCTCCGCCGAGCAGCGTCACCCGCTCTCGCATCCCGAGGAGACCGTGTCCGCCAGCCCGGAGCTCGCTCGAGCGACCGTTGTCCGAGACCTCCAGCTCGATCCGTTCCGGCAGATAGCGCACGACGACGTGTCCCGTGGTCGCAGTCGCCGCGTGCTTGCGGACGTTCGTGAGCCCTTCTTGGATCACGCGGAAGGCCGTTCCGTCGAGCATCGGCGGCAGCGTATCCGGCTCGCCCTCGATCTCGAGCTCGATCTCGAGCGCGGCGGTGCTCGCCTGCTCGACGAGCACGCCGACTCGTGAGAGGCTCGGCCCGGGAGAACGTGCTGCCGGCTCGTCGGAGCGGAGGACGCCGAGAGTCCTCCGCAGTTCCCCCAGCGCTGCGGTGGCCGTGTTCCGGATCGCGACCAGGGGCGCCCGCGCCAGCTCGGGATCGCGGGCAAGCGCCGCTTCGGCCGCGTCGGCCTGGACGGCGATCACGGTGACGGAGTGGGCGATCTCATCGTGGAGGTCACGGGCGAGTCGCGCTCTTTCGCCCGCCACGGCGGCACGGGCCCGTCCATCGCGGTCTCGTTCGAGGTGCTGCGCGAGCAGTCGCTGGCTGCGTAGAGCCATGCCGCCCAGCCAGGGCACGAGGACGAAAGCGGCGCCGATCGCCACATTCGCCGCCCAGGCGCCTGGCTCACCGACGGTCGAGACAGATCCGCCCAGCAGGAGCGCGGCGGCTCCCGCCACGGCCGCGGAGCGGCGGTCGGAGTGAGCCGCGACCGAGTAGGACGCGACGAGGACGCTGTCGACCGCGATCACAGCGTGCTCGAAGCCAAGGAGCAGCACCTCGCCCCCGAGCGCGACTGCGCACAGGACGGCGACGGCGAACGGGCGCCGGGTGCGCCAGGCGAGTGGAGCCGTGAGCAGGACTGCGGCGAGATACGTCCCGGGCAGGGCAGTCCCCTCCATCGTGGCGCCGCTCGCGACGAGCGCGAGCTTGACGAGTCCGAGCCCGACTGCGAGCGCGACATCGCCTTTCGGCAATCCTGCGATCTCCGTCCGCATGCGCCGACGCTAGCGCGTGCGCGACCGACGCGCATCCACCTCAGGGCTGGCGCGAATCGGCCGAAAGTGGCAGTGAGATCGGCGTCGGGGCCGACGACCCGCGCCCGAGCCGGCTCTAGCGTCCCCTCCTCTCACCTTGACCACGGAGGTCACCATGCGCACCACCGATCGTCTCGCGGCCGCCTGTGGGCCGCTCTCCCTGCTTCTGATCGTGATCGGCTTCGGCATCCACCACGCGTGGCAGACCCGCTCGACCGGAACGGCCGCGATCGGTCGCTTCTATGTCGAGCACGCAGGCGAGACCCGCGTCTACGCGGGCGGCCTGATCGAGTTCATCGGCTACCTCCTGATCGTCGTCGTCGGGGCGCTCCTCGTTTCCCGGCTTCGGGACGGCGGTGAGAGCTGGATCGCCGATGCGGCTCTCGGCGGCCTGCTCCTCTGGATCGCGCTCGGCACGATCACGTTCGCCGCCGGCGGCGCACTCGTCAGCCGGGGGGCTGAGCTGACGCCGTCCACGGCGGCCGCGCTCAGCGATCTGGGGCAGATGGCGTATGTCCTCAGCTGGCTGCCAGCAGCCCTGTTCGTCGGTTGCACCGGGCTCGGCTTGCGTCGCACGCGGGTACTCGGTCGCGCCTTTGCCTGGAGCGCGCTCGCCGTTGCGGTGTTGTTGCTGGCGGCCACGGCCTTCGGCGCGGCAGGCGTCGACTTCCTCGCGCTGGGCTGGCTGGCCGCCGCCGGCGCACGCCTCGCGTGGCGGCCCGACAGCGAAGCGCGGTGGGCAGAGGCTGCGACGGCGCGGTAGACGGAGCGGCTAGGGCCTCGGAATCGGGGCCGGTGATGCTGCGGCCCTGCACGAAGCGCCGGTAGAGGATCAGCAGCAGCACCGCCCCGCCGAGGGCGCAGAGGAAGCTCGTCGCGGCCTCGCCGCCGGTCAGCCCGTCGCTCGGGTCGACGAGGGCGCCGGCGACCAGGCCGCCGAGGATCGAGCCGAGGATCCCGAGCAGGATCGTCCTCCAGATCGAGAGTGGATCCGGGCCTGGCACGGCGAAGCGCGCAAGGGCGCCGATGACGAGACCGGAGACGATCAGGCTGAGGACGAAGCCGAGCACGCGGTCTCCCTACCGCTGTGCTCGCGGCGTCAAACTCAGCCCGTGTTCCGGAGCGCGGCCGCGATCCCGGAGATCGAGCGGAGGAGCGGCAGCCGGGCGCCCTCGTCGCCGGCCCGGAACGCCCGGAGCAGCTCGACCTGGATCGCGTTCATCGGGTCGACGTACGGGTTCCGGAGCTTGACGGACTGCTGGATCTGCGGCTGCCGCTCGAGCAGCTCGTCCGCCTCGGCGATCGCCAGCACCGCCGCCACCGTCCGCTCGTGCTCTGCGCCGAGCTCGCCCCAGATCCGGTCGCGCGCGGCGCGTCCGCACGAGCCCGAGGTACGAGTGGGCGATCTCGAGGCTCGACTTCGCCAGCGTCATCTCGAGGTTGTCGAGCAGCGCGCGGAAGAACGGCCATTCCGCGTAGAGCCGGCGGAGCCACGCGAGCCGCTCGCCCTCGAGCCCGAACGCCGCGAAGCCGCTGCCGCAGCCGTACCAGGCCGGCAGGAGGCACCGGTTCTGCGTCCACGAGAAGACCCAGGGGATCGCGCGGAGCGCCTCGAGCTGGCCGGAGCCGGCGCTCTCCGGCCGCGCGGCCGGCCGCGACCCGATCTCGAGCAGCGCCAGCTCGCGCACCGGGGTGAAGTCGAGGAAGAACGGGACGAACTCCTCGTCCTCCCAGACGAGCGCGCGGTAGGCGGCGTTCGCGGCGGCCGAGATCTCCGCGATCGTGTCGCGGGCGCCCTCGTTCGGCGGCTCCTGGCGGGCCGCGTCCGGGAACGCGGTCAGGAGGGTGGCCGCGAGCGCCGCCTCGAGGTTCCGCTCGGCGAGCCCGGGCAGGCCGTACTTGAACGAGATCGTCTCGCCCTGCTCCGTCACCTTCAGGCGCCCCTCGACCGCGCCCGGCGGCTGGGCGAGGATCGCGGCGTAGGTCGGGCCGCCGCCACGTCCGGCGCTGCCGCCGCGACCGTGGAAGACGGTCAGCTCGACGCCGCGCTCCGCGGTCGCGGCCGCGAGCTCCTCCTGGGCGCGGTAGATCTCCCACTGCGCGGTCAGGTAGCCGCCGTCCTTGCCCGAGTCGGAGTAGCCGACCATCACCTCGATCCGCTCGCGCGGCCGCTCGTCCAGCAGCTCCTCGACGATCCCGCGGGCGGCGCGGAGGTCGGCGATCGTCTCGAAGAGCGGCACCCCGGCGACCTCGAGCCCCTCCGCCGCCGCCAGCCGCTCCGCCGCCAGCACGTCCTCGGCCGACGCGGTCATCGAGACGATCAGCCGGTCGAGCGCCGCTCGTCCCGTGCCGCTCGCTGGATCCGCGCGCCGGCCCGCAGGGTCTCGCGCAGCCGCTCGTCGGGCTCGCGGACGGCGCTCGCGTGCACGCGGAGGTCGAGCTTGGCGAGGTGGAAGCCGAAGAGCTCGACGCGGCGTGCGCAGGTCGGCGAGCGCGCCGTCGGCGACGCGGGTGCCGCCGTGCTCGCGCAGGCTCCGGTCGATCAGGTCGAGCTCGGAGAGAAGGTCGTCGGCGGAGGAGTACTCGGGGTCGCCGAGGCGGGCCCAGAGCGAAGCTGAGCCGGCGCCGGTAGGGCTCGTCGTCGTTCTGACCGAGGGGACGCCGATCAGCCGCTCGTCGAGGGCCGGGTCGTAGTCGACGATCGTCGAGGACATCCCCCAGCGCCGCGCGAGCGCCCGGACCTCGTCGCGGTAGAGGCGCGCCGCGAGCATCCGCGCCTGCTCGAGCGCCGCCTCGACGGTCTCGGGGCCGGCGTTCGGGTTCCCGTCGAGGTCGCCCCCGATCCACGTCCCGAAGCCGGAGCGGCGCGGGCGCGCCGGGGAGCCGCCGCCGGTACGCGCGCACGAGCCGCGGCGCCGCCTCCCAGAGGCTCCGCTCCACGAACCACAGCCCGTGCCGGATCTCGTCGTAGACGCGCGGCCGCCGCGAGCGGACCTCGTCGGTCTGCCAGAGGATCGTGATCTCCTCGGCGAGCGCCGCCTCGACGCGCGCGCCTGGAGCGAGGGCGGAGCGCCGGAGTCGTCGAGCTCGCGTAGGAGCGCGGCGATCCTCTGGTGCGCCTGGAGGACGGTCCGCCGCGTCGCCTCGGTCGGGTGCGCGGTGAAGACGAGCTCGACCCGGACGCCCTCAGCTCCGCGCGCGAGCTCCTCCTCGCCCGACGCCGGCTGCCGCGAGCCGTTCGAAGGCGTCGTCGAGCGACTCCCGCGGGATCCGGCCCTCGAGCTCGTAGGCTCGGCGGCGGCGGATCCGGTGGTGCTGCTCGGCGATGTTCGCGAGCTGGAAGAAGATCCCGAACGCGCGCAGCACGGTCGCCTGCCGCTCGAGCGGGAGCCCGGCGATCGTCTCCTCGAGCCCGGCACGCTCTCCGGTGCGGCGCGCCCAGCGGGAGAGCGCACGCACGCGCTCGACGAGGTCGAGGACATCCTGGCCCTCCTGCTCGACGAGCACCCGGCCGAGCAGGTCGCCGAGCAGGCGGACGTTCGCGCGCAGGCCCGCATCCGCTCTCATGGCGCCAGCCTACGGGGACGCGGGAGCTAGGCGGGTGCTTCTGCGGGAGCCGGCCGCGAGGCGATCGCCATCAGCTCGCGGCGCAGGTCCTTGATCTCGTCGCGCAGCTTCGCGGCGTACTCGAAGCGGAGCTCCTCGGCGGCGGCGAACATCTCCTCCTCGAGCGTGATCAGGAGCTTCTCCAGCTCCTCGCGGTTCGAGAGACCCTCGAGCTTCGCGCCGCCGCGCCGGCGCTTGCCGGGCACGTTCGGGTTCTCGAGCTGGAGGAACTCGGCGATGTCGGAGACGCCCTTCGCGATCGAGATCGGGGTCGTGCCGTGCTCCTCGTTGTAGGCGAGCTGGATCGAGCGGCGCCGCTCGGTCTCGTCCATCGCGCCCTTGATCGCCTCGGTCAGCTTGTCGGCGTAGAGGAGAACGCGGCCGTTCACGTTGCCGGGCGGCGCGGCCGATCGTCTGCACGAGCGCCGTCTTGCCGCGGAGGAAGCCCTCCTTGTCGGCGTCGAGGACGGCGACGAGCGACACCTCGGGCAGGTCGAGCCCCTCGCGGAGCAGGTTGACCCCGACGAGGACGTCGTAGTCGCCGAGCCGCAGCTCGCGGATGATCTGGATCCGCTCGAGCGTGTCGACCTCGGAGTGGAGGTAGCGCGTCCGCACGCCCGCCTCGAGCAGGTAGTCGGTCAGGTCCTCCGACATCTTCTTCGTCAGCGTGGTCACGAGCACGCGCTCGCTCGCCTCGGCCCGCTTGCGGATCTCGTTCAGCAGGTCGTCGATCTGGTTCCGCGTCGGCCGCAGCTCCACCTCGGGGTCGACGAGGTAGGTCGGCCGGATCAGCTGCTCGGAGACGACGGACGAGTGGCGCAGCTCGTAGGCGCCCGGGGTGGCCGAGACGAAGACGAGCTGCGGCACCTTGGCGAGGAACTCGTCGAAGCGGAGCGGCCGGTTGTCGAGCGCGCTCGGGAGCCGGAAGCCGTGGTCGACGAGCGTCTGCTTGCGCGAGCGGTCGCCCTCGTACATGCCGCCGATCTGCGGGATCGTCTGGTGCGACTCGTCCACGAAGACGACGTAGTCGGAGGGGAAGTAGTCGAGCAGCGTGTGCGGCGCAGTGCCCGCCGGGCGGCCGTCGAGGATCCGCGAGTAGTTCTCGATCCCGTTGCAGAAGCCGAGCTCGCGCATCATCTCGAGGTCGTACTCGGTCCGCTGCCGGATCCGGTGCGCCTCGAGCATCCGGCCCTGGCTCTCGAAGAGCGACACCTGCTGCTCCAGCTCGTGCTTGATCTCGTCCTGGGCGCGCTCGATCGTCGGCTTCGAGGTCACGTACTGCGTCGCCGGGAAGACGGTGATCGTGTCGAGCTTCCCGAAGACCTCGCCGGTGAGCGGGTCGAAGTGGCTGATCGACTCGACCTCGTCCCCGAACATCGAGACGCGGTAGGCGGTCTCGGAGTACGCCGGCTGGATCTCGAAGACGTCGCCCTTGACCCGGAAGCGGCCGCGGCCGAGCAGCGTGTCGTTGCGGACGTACTGGATGTCGATCAGCTTCCGCAGCATCACGTCGCGGTCGGTCTCCTCGCCGACCGTCAGGTAGACGATCCGCTTCTCGTACTCCTCCGGCGAGCCGAGGCCGTAGATGCAGGAGACGGAGGCGACGACGATCGTGTCGCGGCGCGAGAGCAGGTTCGACGTGGCCGCGTGCCGGAGCCGGTCGATGTCGTCGTTCCGGGAGCTGTCCTTCTCGATGTAGAGGTCGGCCTGCGGGCACGTACGCCTCGGGCTGGTAGTAGTCGTAGTAGGAGACGAAGTACTCGACCGCGTTCGCCGGGAAGAACTCGCGGAACTCGTTGCAGAGCTGGGCGGCGAGCGTCTTGTTGTGCGCGATCACGAGCGCGGGCCGCTGGAGCTCCTCGATGATCCAGGCCATCGTCGCGGTCTTGCCCGTCCCGGTCGCCCCGAGCAGCGTCTGGTAGCGCTCGCCCGCCCGCGATGCTGCGCGAGAGCTGCTCGATCGCGCGGGGCTGGTCGCCGGTCGGGACGTACGCGGCGGCGGTCTTCAGCTCGGCCATGCGGGAATCGTACCGGGCGAACGTGCGTTCGCAGTTTGCGACCGGAGGCCGCGCGAAAGGAGGACGGACGATGGCTGACAAACCCCCCTACCGCGCCTACGCCGGGATCATGGGCACGTACCTCGCCGGGATCGGCGCGGTGACCGCGCTGGCGCAGCGGAAGCAGGTGCCCCCGCCCGAGTTCGGCCCCTTCGACCTCGCGCTGCTCGGGCTGGCGACGTTCAAGGCGTCGAACACGGTCGCCCGCGACAAGGTGACGAGCTTCGTCCGCGAGCCGTTCGTCGAGGGAGACGCCTACGACGGCGACGGCGAGCAGCCGACCCACGAGACCGAGCTGAAGCAGGCGCTCGGCGAGCTCGTCACCTGCACCCGCTGCATCGGCACGTGGATCGGCGCCGGGCTCGCGTCGCTCACCGTCCTCACCCCCCGCTTCGGCCGGTTCCTGACCGCGATCCTCGCGGCGGGGGCCGTCAACGACTGGCTGCTCGCCGGCTTCAGCGCCACGACGGCGAAGGCGAACGAGCTGGAGACGCGCCCCGGCAACGACGGCTGAGGGCCTTACGGTTCCATCACGTGCCCTGACTAGGCTGGGCCGGATGCTCCGCCGCGTCGCCCTCGCAGCGCTGATCTCGCTCGTCCTCGTCCCCGCCGCCTCGGCGGCGGACATCCACGTCTCCCCGCGAGCGTTCTCCCCGGCCGCCGCGAAGCTCGACGTCCGCGTGGCGCTGCCGGAGGTCCAGCGGGTCGGCGTCCGGCTCGACCGGCGCGGCGGTGGCGTCGTCGGCTGGCTCGCCCCGCCCGAGCGTCGCCGCTTCCTCAGGCTTCGCTGGGACGGGAAGCTCGACGGCAAGACCCCTGCGGACGGCGAGTACCGCGTCCGGCTCGTCTCGGCCGGCCGCTCGCTCGGCACGGCCCCGCTGACGATCGACCGGACCGCCCCGCGACTGACCGCGTTCCGCGCCTACACGCGCACCGCCCGCTTCCGCGGCGACGGCCCGCTCCTGACCACGATCTCGCCGAACGGCGACGGGCGCCGGGACGTCGCCAAGCTCGAGTTCCGGCTGGACGAGGACGCGAAGGTGCACTTCGAGGTGGCCCGGACGACGTTCGTCGCCGAGCCGATCTACGAGCTGAACGCGCGGCTGAAGGCGGGCCGGCGGACGCTGACCTGGTTCCCGAACCGGAACGTCGGCGCCCGCACCTACCTGACGCGGATCACCGTCACCGACAAGGCGGGGAACCGGCGGACCTTCGGGGCCTCGAACGCGACCTACGGGCGGCGCCCCACGGCCCCCGTGATCCGGGTGCTCGGGCTCGATGCCGGCTTCACCCGGGAGAGCTACACGGGCGGCGAGGTCGCATCGCTCTCGGTCGAGACGGACGTCGACTTCCAGCTTCAGGTCTTCCGCGCCGGGCCCGAGACGGTTCCCACCTACTCGGACACGATCATGAACGGCGTCCCCGTCACCGATCCGGTCGCCTACGCGTGGGCCGGGAAGCGGAACGCCGCCTCGGGGATCTACGTCCCGGTCGGCCCCTGGCAGAGCGGGCTCTACTTCGCCAAGCTGACCGGCGTCGACGGCAAGATCGGCTACGCGCCGTTCGTCGTCCGGCCGCCGGCGCTCGGCTCGACGAGCCGCGTCGCCGTGGTGATCCCGACGAACACCTGGCAGGCCTACAACTTCCGCGACCGGGACGGAAACGGGTGGGGCGACACCTGGTACGCGCGGGGCCGGGAGAACACCGTCGCGCTCGGGCGGGCGCAGCTCCGGCGTGGGGTGCCGCCGCAGTACCGCAAGTACGAGCTCGGCTTCCTGCGCTGGCTCGTGGCCACGGGCAAGTCGCCGGAGTTCGTGACGGAGACCGACCTGGAGGCGATCCCGAGCGGGGACGAGCTCGCGAAGCTCTACGACCTCGTCGTCTTCCCCGGGCACACCGAGTACGTGACCCGGCGCGAGTACGACCTCGTCCAGCGCTACCGCGACCTGGGCGGCAACCTCGCCTTCCTCGCCTCGAACAACTTCTTCTGGGAGGTGCGGCTCGACGGGCGCACGCTGACCCGGGTCAGGCTCTGGCGCGACCAGGGCCGGCCCGAGGCCGCCGTGCTCGGCGTCCAGTACCGCGCGAACGACCGGGGCCGGCTGCAGCGGCCGTTCCTCGTCCGTTCCGCCGCGACGGCCCCCTGGCTCTGGGAGGGGACGGGGCTGGTGGACGGGGACACGATCGGCGCGGAGCTCGGCGGCTACGGGATCGAGATCGACGCGACGACGCCGGCCTCGCCGCCCGGAACGATCGTGCTGGCGGAGATCCCCGATCTCTTCGGGCCGGGCCTGACCGCGCAGATGAGCTACTACGAGACCGAGGCCGGGGCGAAGGTCTTCTCGGCCGGGGCGATGGACTTCGGCGGCACCGCCCTCCTGCCGGCGGTCTCCCGGATGCTCGCGAACCTCTGGGCGCGGCTCGCGGCGCCCTAGCCGCCGCCGTTGTCGAGCCCGAGCTCGCTCGCGTACGCGCGCGCGTAGATCCTGCTGAGCTTCTCGACCTGCGTGACGTAGTGCCGGGTCTCGGCGAAGCGGATCCCGCCGCCGTCGTCCAGCCACCGGTCGACGTTCGTCTGGCCGGCGTTGTACGCCGCCAGCGCGAGCCGCTCGTTCCCGTACTTGTCGAGCAGGTGGTGCAGGTACCACGAGCCGTAGCGGATGTTCAGCTCCGGCTCGAGCAGGTCGGCCGGCTTCCAGGCGCGACCGCCGGTCCGGTCGGCGATCCCCTGCCCGGTCTCCGGGAGCAGCTGCATCAGCCCGACCGCGCCGGAGCTCGAGCGCGCGGACGGGTCGAACCGGCTCTCCTGGTAGATCACGGCAGCGACGAGCTCCGGGCGGAGGCCGTAGTTGTCCGCGTGCCCCTTGACGAACTCCTCGTACCGGAGCGGGTAGCGCAGCCGCTCGAACCAGGCCGGCTGCGTGCCGAGGACGGTGAAGACGCCGCCGCCGAGGAGGACGAGCAGGACGAGGAACGTCCCGAGCCGGCTCACGCCGCCGGCCCCTCGAGCGCAGCCATCACCTCGCCGACCCAGGCGTCGAGCTCCTCGAGCGTGCCGGTGTTCACGTAGGCGAAGTCGGCGCGGGAGACCTTCTCCTTGTCGGGGAGCAGGTTGGCGTCGCGCCCGTCCCGCTGCACGCGGCGCCGCTGCTCGCGCAGCTTCTCCGGCGCGGTCACGACCACGACCTTGTCGAAGCGGGTCTCGGAGCCCGACTCGAAGAGGAGCGGCACCTCGGTGACGCACACCCGGGGCGGGTTGGGGAGCGCGGCCAGCCGCTCGCGCCACGTGAGGTACTCGGCCGCGACCCGCGGATGGAGCAGTCCCTCCAGGAACCGGAGCTTCTGCTCGTCGCCGAAGACGATCTCACCGACCCTGGCCCGGTCGATCGCGCCGTCCTCGCCGAGGATCCCTTCGCCGAGCTCGGCCAGCATCGCCGCGCGCACCTCGGGGTCGGTCGCGAGCAGGTGGTGGACGATCTCGTCGCTCGAGACGGTTGCGGCGCCGTGCTGCTGGAAGGCGAAGAGGGCTTCGCTCTTCCCCGCGCCGATGCCGCCCGTGATGGCGACCGCGATCGGGCTCAAGCCGGTCTCAGGCGTTCGGAGCGTCGTCGCCGTCGGCGCCGTCGGCGCTCGCGGTCGACTCGGTCTCGAGCTCGGCCTCGGCGGCCGCGTCGGACTCGGCGGCAGGCTCGTCATTCAGCTCGGGCTCGGTGGCCTCGGGCTCGGCGGCCTCGGGCTCCGCGACTTCGGGCTCAGCGACGGTCGCCTCGGGCTCTGCGGCCTCGGGCTCTGCTGCCTCGGGCTCGGCGACCTCGGGCTCTGTGTCCGTCGCCTCGGGCTCTGCGACCGCAGCCTCGGGCGCCTCGGCCTCGGAGGTGTCGGTCTCGGGCGAGGTCAGCTCGGCCGCGGCCTCGAGCTCGTCGCCCTGGTCGTCGCCGGCCGGGAAGACGTCCTCGGAGAGGCCCAGGTTCGGCGTCAGGTGCACGGACTCGCCGCCGTCGGCGCGCGGGAGCGGCTCGGCGCCCTCCTCGACCCGCTTCAGGGAGAGCGAGAGGCGGCGCCGCTCGGCGTCGACCTCGAGGATCAGCACGTTGACCGCGTCGCCCTGCGAGACGACCTCGCGCGGGTTCTCGACGTGGTGCTGCGCGAGCTCGGAGATGTGGACGAGGCCCTCGACGCCGGGGAGGATCTCGACGAAGGCGCCGAACGTGACCACCTTCGTCACCCGGCCCTCGACGACGTCCTCCTCGCTGTAGTTCTCGATCACCTGCTGCCACGGGTCCGACTGCGTCTGCTTGAGGCCGAGCGAGATCCGCTGGCGGTCGCGGTCGATGTCGAGCACCTTGACCTTGACCTCCTGGCCGATCTCGAGCACCTCGGACGGGTGGTTGACGTGGCTCCAGGAAAGCTCGGAGATGTGGATCAGGCCGTCCATCCCGTCGAGGTCGACGAAGGCGCCGAAGTCGACGATGTTGGAGATGGTGCCGTCGACCACGTCGCCGGGGTTGAGCCGGTCGAGGATCGCCTGGCGCATCTCCTTGCGCTCGTCCTCGAGGACGGCGCGGCGGGAGAGGACGACGTTGTTGCGCGAGCGGTTGAGCTCGATCACCTTGCAGCGGAGCTCCTTCGCCATGAACTCGTCCAGGTCCTGGACACGGCGGATGTCGACGAGCGACGCGGGCAGGAAGCCACGCACGCCGAGGTCGAGGATCAGGCCGCCCTTGACGACCTCGATCACCTTGCCGATCACGGCCTCGCCGGACTCCGCGGCAGCCTCGATCTTCTTCCAGGCGAGCTCGAACCGAGCGCGCTTCTTGGAGAGGATCAGGCGCCCTTCGGCGTCCTCCTTGGTCATGACGAGCGCGTCGATCTCCTCGCCCACCGAGACCTCGTCGGCCGGATTGACCGACCGCCGGATCGAGAGCTCGGCGACCGGGATCACGCCTTCCGACTTGTAACCGATGTCGACCAGCACCTCGTCCTTGTCGACGCGGACGACCGTGCCGTGCACGACTTCGCCCTCGTTGATCGTCGGGAAGGTGGACTCGTAGTCGGGGACGAGGTCGCCCTCGGGCCCGATCGTCCAGACGCCCTCTTCGAGGCGCGGGTCGGTCATCTCAACAGTGTCGTTCGCCATAGCGAAGGCGCAGTATAGCCAGGTCCGACCGCTCCGAACTACAGCCGGAGAAGGACGTCCGCGAGGGACGTGTCCGAGGGTCTGTCCCTCGAACACGTCCCTGCGGACAGGACGGGGCTAGCCCGTCCGGACGATCCTGTTCTGCGGGCCGGGCGCGACCGTCGCGTTGGCCGCGAAGTACGCCGTCAGCGCGTCGATGTCGACCTCGCCGCCGAGCGGGTTCGTGCCCTTCGTGAAGGTGCGTGAACCCGTCCCCGCCGTCGGCGAGGAAGCTGTTCATCGTGACGCGGTAGCTCGATCCGGGGACGACCGTCGTCCCGTTGATCTTGATCGAGGACGCGTCCACGCGGCTCCCCTTCGGGGCTGCGCGGTTGTAGCTGTACGAGAAGCCGTTCGAGACCTGGAGGATCCGGTCTGCCCCCGTGGAGGGGTTGTCGAACTGCTGCTCGAGCAGGTCCTTCAGCTGGGCGCCCGTCAGCGTCTTCACCGCGAGCGTGTTCGCGAACGGCTGGACGGTGAACGCCTCGCTGTAGGTGACCTGGCCGGGCTGCTCCCCACCGCTCACCTGGCTGAAGGTGAAGTCGGCACGGATCCCGCCGGGATTCATGAACGCGACGACGGCGTTGCCCTTGTCGGCCGCCTTCGTCGAGGCGAGCTGGGCGTCGGCGATCACGTCGCCGAGCGCGGACTCGCCGGCCGCGTTGGCCGTGCGGGTGATGTCGGCCGAGATCTTCCCGATCACCTTGTTCGCGAGCGGCGCGGACAGCGACTTGTACTTCGCGATCAGCGCCGTCTCGGCCGCGTTCTTCTCGACGTTCCGGGTGACGATCCGGTTCGTCGCCTTCTTCGAGACGACGTCACCGGTGGTGCGGTCGATCTCGAGATCGATGTCGGTGATCAGCCGGCCGAACGAGCTCGCGCTCGTGACGAGCTTGGTCCCGATCACGCAGTTGTAGGCCTGGTGCGTGTGGCCGCTGACGACCACGTCGATGTCCGGGCTCATCAGGTTCGTGATCGCAACGATCGGGCCGGACATGCCGGCGCAGCCGTTGATGTCGCTGCCCGTCTGGAAACCGCCCTCGTGGAGCAGGACGACGATCGTCTTGACGCCCTGCTTGCGCAGGTTCTGCGCCCAGTAGTTGGCCATGTACGCCTCGGGGTAGAAGCGGAGCCCGGCGACGCCGGACGGCGTCACGATCTCGGGCGTGCCCTCGAGGGTCATCCCGATGAAGCCGATCTTGACCCCACCGACCGTCTTGATCGTGAAGGGCGGCAGCAGCGGCTTCGAGCGGGCCTTCTTCTTCTCGGCCTTGGCCTTCGCCTGCTCCTCGGCGGTCGGGAGCAGGAAGACGTTCGCGGAGAGGTACTGGAACTTGGCGCCCTCGAACGGGGTGCCGTCCTGGCAACCGTCCTTCGGGTGGCAGCCGCCGTTCTGCATGCGCAGGAGCTCGGAGGCGCCCTCGTCGAACTCGTGGTTGCCGACCGCGGTGACCTCGAGCCCGGCGATGTTCATCGCCTCGATCGACGGCTCGTCGTGGAAGAGCGCGGAGAGGAGCGGCGAGGCGCCGATCATGTCCCCGGCGCCGACGACCAGCGTGTTCGGGTTCGTGGCCTTCAGGTTGGCCACGTGCGTGGCGAAGTACTCGACCCCGCCCGCGTCGGTCGTGCCGATCCGGCCCGACGAGCCGGCCGGCGGCTCGAGGTTGCCGTGGAAGTCGTTGAAGCTGAGCAGCTGCACCGAGACGGTGTCCAGCTTGGTGCCGTGGGCGTCGCCGGTGGCGATCGAGCCCACGAGCAAGGCCACCAGTGTGGCGGCCAGGAGCATTGCTCCAAGCGCGAAGCGCTTCATACATTTCCCCCTTGAAAGTGGTAAGAACGGGGGAAGGGTAGCCGGGTCTCTACGACTTGGCTTCGTTCCAGTCGTCGCCGGCGCCCACGTCGACCGCGAGCGGCGGGTCGAGCGGGTAGGCGCCGCAGAGCTCCTGGCGGACGAGCTCGCGAATGGCGCTCGCCTCCGTCTCCGGCACCTCGAGCAGGAGCTCGTCGTGCACCTGGAGGACGAGCCGCGCGCCGCGGCCCTCCTCGCGGAGGCGGTCGTGGATCCGGATCATCGCGACCTTGATCACGTCGGCGGCGGTCCCCTGCATCACGGAGTTGACGGCGAGGCGCTCGCCGAGCGCGCGGGTCTGCCGGTTCGAGGCCCGGATCTCGGGAACGGGTCGGCGACGCCCGAGCAGTGTCGTCACGTAGCCGTCCCGGCCGGCCTGCTCGATCGTCCGCTGGATGAAGTCCTGGACGTGCGGGAAGCGCGCCAGGTAGGTGTCGATGTACTCCTGCGCCTGCTCGCGCGGGATCTCCAGGTTCTCGGAGAGGCCGAAGGCCGAGATCCCGTAGATGATCCCGAAGTTGACCATCTTGGCCACGTTGCGCTCGTCCTTCGTGAGGGTGGCCTGGTCCTTTCCCAGCACCTCGGCGGCGGTGCGCGCGTGGATGTCCTCGTTCCGCGCGAACGCCTCCTTCAGCACGGGCTCGCCGGAGACGTGGGCGAGGATCCGCAGCTCGACCTGGCTGTAGTCCGCCGAGACGAGCCGGTAGCCGTCCTCGGCCACGAACGCCGAGCGGATCTCCCGGCCGAGCTCCGTCCGGATCGGGATCGCCTGCAGGTTCGGGTTCGTCGTCGAGAGCCTCCCCGTCGAGGCGACCGTCTGGTTGAACGTCGTGTGCAGGCGCCCGTCGCGCTCGGAGATCAGCGAGGGCAGCGGCCCGAGATAGGTGTTGATCAGCTTCGAGAGCTCGCGCCACTCCTCGAGCACGGCGACGACGGGATGCTCGTGCCGGATCGTCCGCAGCACCCGCGTGTCGGTCGAGTAGCCCGTCTTTCCCTTCCGACCCGGCGTCAGCCCGAGCTGCTCGAAGAGGACCCGCGCCACCTGCTGGGTCGAGCCGAGCATGAACTCCTCGCCCGCGAGCTCGTAGGCCTTTGCCTCCAGCTCCTCGACCCGGTCGGTGAGCCGGGCGGTGATCTCGCCCATCCGGTACTCGTCGATCTTCACCCCGGCGTCCTCCATCGCGGCGAGCACGGCCGTCAGCGGCAGCTCGATCTCGTCGTAGAGCCGCTCGGAGCCGCGCTCCGCGACACGCTCGCGCATCCGCGCCGCGAGCCGGCGCGGAGCCTCGGCGCGGCGGATCAGCTCGGAGGTCTCCTCCTCTGCCGCCGGCTCGGGCAGCACCTCGAGCCCGTACTCGGCGGAGAGGTCGTCGATCGCGTAGACCGAGCGGCCGGGCTCGATCAGGTAGGCCATGATCATCGTGTCGTCGGCGGGCGCCATCGTCAGCCGCGGCAGGCTCTTGTAGTCGTGCGCGACGATCCGGGCGTCGCGGAGGCGTGGGATCAGGCTCTCGTCCCAGACGCCGACGGTGACCCCGTCCTCCGCCGCGAGCGCGAACCGGCCGCCGGCGATCGCGAGCCCGACCCGGCCGTTCACCACCGGCAGCTCGCCCTCGCGCCACGCGACCGCCGTCCCTTCGACGGCGACCGGTGCCGCGGCCGGGACCGCCTCGTCCAGCTCGTCGACCCGGTTGAGCAGGTTGCGGAACTCGAAGCGCCGGAACATCTCGCGCAGCTGCGAGCGGTCGGGCGGGCTGAGCACGAGCTGGGTGACGTCGCAGTCGAGCTCGAGATCGCGGCGCATCGTCGCCAGCTCCTTCGACATCCGCGCCTGGTCGGCGTGCGCGGTGATGTTCTTGCTCCGAGCAGGCGAGAGCTCGCCCGCGTGCTCGATCACGCTCTCGAGCGACCCGTACTGCGCGATCAGCTGCCCGGCGGTCTTGTCGCCGATCCCCGGGATCCCCGGGATGTTGTCCGAGGTGTCGCCCTTGAGCCCGATGAAGTCGGGGATCTGGTCGGGGCGGATCCCGTAGCGGAGCTCGACCCGCTCCGGCGTGTAGACGTTGACGTCCGAGACGCCGCGCGGGGTCATCATCAGCGCGATCCCGGGCGAGACGAGCTGGAAGGCGTCCCGGTCGGTGGAGACGACCGTTGTCTTCACCCCGGCGGCGTCGGCCTGGGTGGCGAGCGTCGCGATCACGTCGTCGGCCTCCCACCCCTCGAACTCGAGGTTGCGGTAGCCGAACGCCTCCACGATCGGCCGGAAGTGCGGGAACTGCTCGCGGAGGAGGTCGGGCATCGGCTTCCGGCCCTCCTTGTAAACCACGTCCCCCGCCTCGGCGACTGCGGCCCGATGGACGGGGCGGGAGTCCCAGGCGACGGCGACGCCTTTCGGCCGGTAGTCGGCGAGCAGCTTGAAGAGCATGTTCGTGAAGCCGAGGAGCGCGTTCGTCGGGTGCCCGTCGCTCGTCGCGAGCTCCTCGGGGAGCGCGAAGAAGGCCCGGTAGGCGAGGTTGTTCCCGTCCACGAGGAAGAGCTCGGAGTCGCGCGCGGGGCCATCGTCGAGGTCGAGCTCCTGGCCGGTCAGCGTCTTCGGCGACATCGAATCGAGTCTAGTGCGGGGCAGGTAAGGTCGCGCAGCGATGGAGTTCCGGCCGCTCAACGAGGACGGGAAGTCGGGGGCGGAGGCGCTCCGCGACGGCACCCGCGTCGGCCGGATCGTGGCCACGCTCGGCGAGGCGCCCTCGCGGGGCAGGCACGCCTGGGTCGGCCTCGACGACCATTCGCTCGCCGACGGAGAGGCGCCGGAGCTCGCCGCCGACCTCTACGCGGCCGCGGGTGCCGGCTGGGTCGACGACGGCTACCTGACCCACATCGTCGTCGTTCCGGCAGGCAGCCCCCTCGTCGAGATCTACTTCGCGCTCGGCTTCGGGCAGGAGCAGGTGCACGCCTCGGCACCGGCCCGCGTCGAGCCGCCGGCCGACCCGAACGGGTTCACGATCCGTCAGGCCGGCCCGGACGACATCGAGCTCGTGCTCGATCTCGCCGGGACGATCTCCGAGCATCAGGCCGGCCCTCCCGTCTGGTCGGGTCTCGCCGTCCCGGCGCGCGAAGAGCTGCGAGAGGACTGGGCCGATTTCCTCGCCGACGAGGAGGCGGTGATCCTGGTCGCGGAGCGTGACGGCGACACCGTCGGCTACGCGGCCTTCTATCCGGAGCGCGAGGGGGTCGCGCACCTGCCCGTCGCGGGCACGCGGCCCGACGCCCGCGGCGCCGGGATCGGGAAGGCGCTCGCCGAGGCGGCCCTCCACCGCGCGGCGCTCGCCGGGCTGGCGACGGTCGAGCTCGACTGGCGCTCGACGAACCTGCTCGCCTCACGCTTCTGGCCGAGGCGCGGCTTCGTCCCGACCCACCTCAGGCTCCGGCGAGACGTCCAGCCGAACGCGGCCTGATGCTGCGCGTCCCGGTGCCGTCGGGCTCGCGGGTGAGCGTGCTCCCGCTGCCCGACGACGCGCTCGTCCTCCGCCCCGCGCTCCCCTCCGAGGCGATCGCCGACGTCGGCGCGGCCGTCCGGGACTCGCTCCGGTTCCCGCTCTCCGGCCCTCCGCTCGAGGCGCTCGCGGTCCGAGGCGGCCGGGCGACGCTCCTCGTCGAGCCGCCGCACCTGCCTCTCCCCGGCGCACCGGACGACCCGCGGCGCGCCGCGCTCGAGGCGACGATCGCCGAGCTCGAGCGGCTCGGAGTGCCCTCGCGCAACCAGACGATCCTCGTCGCGGGCGGGCTCTCGCGGCGGGTCGGGAGCCGCGAGCTCGAGGCGCTGCTGCCGCCGATCGCGGCGCGGGCGTTCCGGGGCGCGGTCGTCGTGCACGACTGCGAGGACCCGGAGCTCGTCTACGTGGGAGACGCCGGCCGGACGCCGCTGCGCGTCAACCGCCTGCTCGTCGAGACCGACCTCGTCGTCGCGGTCACCGCCGCCGAGACCGTTCTCCACGGCGGTCCGGGCGCGTTGATCGCCGCATCGGGCACGGAAGTGCTGCGCGGCTCGGGGACGTACTCCCTGCTCGAGACCGCGGCGTCGCGCGGCTGGCAGGTCGGCCGGCAGCTCGAGGCGGCCCTCGCCACCCGCGTCGGCCTGATCGGGACGTCGCTCGTGCTCAACCCGCCCCGGCTGACCGGAGCGTTCCGCGGCTACCCGTACGAGCAGGGCTCGCTGGAGCACCTCGCGACCTCGCCCCTCCGCCGCTTCTCGCTCCTGCCGGCGGGGATCCGGCGCAGCCTGCTCCAGGGGCTCGGGCGCGAGGTGACCGCGGCCGCGGCGTTCGCCGGGCCGCCCACGGTCGCCCACGCCGAGGCGCTGCTCCGCGCGATCGCGCGTCGTGCGGTCAAGGTCGAGGAGCCGCTCGACGCGATCGTCGTCGGGATGCCGTGGAAGCACCAGTACGTCCCGCGGGAGCGGCTGAACCCGATCAGCGTCGCCACGGTCGCGCTCGGCCTGGCGCTGCGCCTCTGGCGCGACGCGTTCCCGGTCCGCGAGGGCGGGACGGTGATCATCCTCCACCGGCTGACGCGCCACTTCGCCCACGGGCAGGAGCCGTACCGGAATCTCTTCCACGTTCTCCGCGACTCGCGGGCCCCGCTCGACCTCGCCGTCGCCGAGCGCGCGGCCGGCGCCGACGTGCAGGCACTCGCGGCCTACCGGACCGGCCGGGCGCCCCACCCGCTCCTCCCCTACGTCGACTGGGAGTCGTGCCGGCCCGCGCTCGACCGGCTCGGCGCGGTCGTCATCGCCGGCTGCCGCGACCACGCCGCCGCGCGCACGCTCGGGTTCGTCCCCACCCACGGGGTCGGCCCCGCGCTCGAGATGGCGCACGGCCGCGCAGGCGGCGCCGCGAAGCTCGGCGTCCTCGTCGCCCCGCCCTACTTCCCCCTCGAGGTCGGCGGCGGCTGAGCGACGAAGCCGACTTTGTGTTCCAGGAACACAAGCTTTCTTCGAACCGCTTGATCGAGCCGTTTGGGCGAACGAGGAGCTTGTGCTCAGGAACACAAGCGCCCGTCTGCCGGGGCGCTACCCCTCGCCGAGATAGGTCTTGCGGACCTGCTCGTTCTGGCGCAGCTCCTTCGCCGGGCCTTCGAGCGCGATCCGGCCGGTCTCGAGCACGTAGCCGCGGCTCGCCGAGTCGAGCGCCATCAGGGCGTTCTGCTCGACGAGCAGGATCGGCGTGCCCTGCTGGTTGATCTCGTGGACGATCTCGAAGATCTTCTCGACGAAGATCGGCGCGAGGCCCATCGAGGGCTCGTCGAGCAGCAGCAGCTTCGGCCGGGCCATCAGCGCCCGCCCGATCGCGCACATCTGCTGCTCGCCGCCGGACATCGTCCCCGCCTTCTGGTTGCGCCGCTCGGCGAGGCGAGGGAAGAGGTCGAAGACCCGGTCGACGTCCTCCTTCAGGTTGCCCCGGTCCTCGCGCTGGAAGGCGCCCATCTCCAGGTTCTCGAGCACCGACATGCGTGGGAAGAGGCGGCGGCCCTCGGGCGACTGGGCGATCCCGGACTTGACGATCGAGTGCGGCGAGGCGCTCGTGATCTCCCGGCCCTGGAAGTGGATCGTCCCGTGACGCGGGTGGTTGAGCCCGTTGATCGAGCGCAGCGTCGTCGACTTGCCGGCCCCGTTCGCGCCGATCAGGGTCACGATCTCGCCCTCGAAGACCTTGATCGAGATCCCCTTGAGCGCGTGGATCGAGCCGTAGTAGGTGTGGACGTCGACGAGCTCGAGGACGACGCCGCCGCCGTTCGCGACTGCGGGGGCCGGCTCAGCCATGCGTCGTCGCTCCCTTTCCGAGATACGCCTCGATCACGCGGTCGTCGCGCTGCACGTCCTTCGGCGTCCCCTCGGCGATCTTCTCGCCGTAGTCGAGCACGGTGACACGGTCGGAGATCCCCATCACGACCTTCATGTCGTGCTCGATCATCAGGACGGTCAGCTTGCGCTCGTCCCGGAGGACGCGGACGAAGGCGGTGAAGTCCGCGGTCTCCTGCGGGTTCATCCCGGCGGTGGGCTCGTCGAGCAGGAGCAGCTTCGGCTGGGTCGCGAGCGCGCGCGCCACCTCGAGCCGGCGCTGGTCGCCGTACGGGAGGTTGCGCGACGTCTCCTCGTCGCGGTTCTTCAGCCCGGAGAAGCTGAGCAGCTCGCGAGCGCGCTCCCGCGCCTCGCGCTCCTCGCGGCGCACGCGGGGGGTGCGCACGATCGAGCCGATGATCCCGCCGTGCAGCCGGGAGTGCATCCCGACGAGCACGTTCTCGAGCGCGGTCATGTGCTGGAAGAGGCGGATGTTCTGGAAGGTGCGGCCGATCCCGAGCTCGGTGATCGCGTGCGGCGGCTTGCCGGTGAGGTCGTGGCCGTCGAAGACGATCTTCCCGCTCGTGGGCTTGTAGACGCCCGTGAGCATGTTGAAGAACGTCGTCTTGCCGGCGCCGTTCGGGCCGATCAGGGAGATGATCGCGCCCTCGGGGATCGTGAAGTCGATGTCGTTCGTGGCGACGAGACCGCCGAACTCCTTCCGGACGGTGTCGGCGACGAGCAGGTCAGTCATTGCTCGGGTCCCGGTCGGTGTCCGAGCCCTCGTTGGTCACGTCGTACATCGGCGTGTCGTGGACCCCCAGCTCGAGCTCGCGCTTGTGCCGCCGCTCGGGGATCAGCCCCTCGGGCCGGAAGAGCATCATCACCACGATGATCACCCCGTAGAAGCCGAACTGGTACTTGGTCGGGTCGAAGTCGATCCCGCCCTCCTGGAACTTGGAGCCGAGCGTCGCGAGCCCCTCGACGTTCAGGTAGCCGAGGATCATCCCGCCCGCGAGCACGCCCCAGATCGAGCCCATCCCGCCGAGGATGACCATGCAGAGCAGGAAGACGGAGATGTTGAAGTAGAAGTCCGCGGGGAAGGCTCCGCTCTTGAAGCTCGCGTAGAAGGCGCCGGCGACACCGCCGAAGAAGGCCCCGATCGCGTACGACCACGTCTTCGTCCGCATCAGCGGCACACCCATCGCGGCGGCGGCGGTCTCGTCCTCGCGGATTGCGATCCAGGCGCGGCCGAGCCGGGAGTCGCGCAGCCGGACGGAGCAGAAGACGGTGATCAGCAGCAGGGCGAGCGCCGTCCAGTAGAACCACTGGGCCCGCTCGAAGGACTGCTGGAAGCTCGCCGGCAGGCCGAGGGAGTTGCCGACGTCGCCGAAGCCCGGCGAGTCGATCGGGCTGATTCCGAAGGTGCCGTGCGTGAGGTCGAAGCCGAAGACGTTGTCGCCGTTGCGGACGACCTGCGGGATGATCTCGCCGAAGCCCAGCGTGACGATCGCGAGGTAGTCGCCGCGGAGCCGCAGCGTCGGCAGGCCGATCAGGATGCCGGCGAGCGCGGTGAAGAGCCCGGCGATGATCAGGACGATCCAGATCGAGAGGTGGATCCCGGGGACGGTGTTCGCGATCCCGACCGAGCCGAAGTGGAACGTCCACTGGTCGAACTGCTGCGACGCGAACCAGCGCGGACGTGTAGGCGCCTGCGGCATAGAACGCGACGTAACCCAGGTCGAGCAGGCCCGCGTAGCCGACCACGATGTTCAGGCCGACGGCCATCATCGTGAACACGATCATGATCACCATCGAGCCCAGCGCCGGTGTGAAGTCGCCGAGGAAGGAGATCCCCTTCAGCGAGTCGACGTACTTGGGGTAGAAGAAGGCGAGGACGATCAGCCCCAGCGCGAGCAGGGTCGTGGGACCATAGCTCCGCAGCCGGGCCTCGACGGCGTTCATTGGCCCTCCGGCGTCCGCTCGCCGAGCAGCCCCTCCGGCCGGAAGACGAGGATCGCGATCAGGATCCCGAAGACGATCGAGCGCGTCCAGTCGGACCCCGGCGTGTACCAGGTCAGCCCCTCGTTGAACGCCTGGACGAAGCCGATCACGAGCGCGCCGAGGACGGCGCCCGAGAGGTTGCCGATCCCGCCGAGCACGGCGGCGGTGAACGCGATCAGGCCGAGCTCGAAGCCCGTGTCGTAGCGGATGTTGAACTGGAGCAGGTAGACGATCCCCGCCGAGCCCGCGAGCGCGCCGGCGATCGCGAACGTGATCGAGATCGTCCGGTTGACGTTGATCCCCATCATCGCCGAGGCCTCGGTGTCCTGGGCGACAGCGCGCATCGCCTTCCCCTGCTTCGTCGAGCGCACGAACCACGTCAGCAGGATCAGCACCGGAACGGTGATCACGAGCGCGGCGAGCTTGTTCCAGGAGTAGGTGATGTCACCGAGGCCGATCGCCTCCGTCCGCGGGATGAACGAGGGGACGGAGCGGAAGTTGACGTCGTAGAGGGCGAGCGAGATGTTCTGGACGATGAACGACATCCCGACCGCGGTGATCAGCGCGGCGAGCCGGGGCGCGCGTCGCAGCCTCCGGTAGGCGACGAACTCGATCGTGACGTTCATCGCGGCGAACAACGCCATGATCACGACGAGCGTCAGGAGCATCCCGCCGATGATCGCCGGCACGGACGCGTCCTTCCCGAGCCCGAGCACCGAGACGATCATCGTGCTGGCGGCGAGCCCCGAGAGCGCGAAGACGTCGCCGTGGGCGAAGTTGATCAGCTGCAGGATCCCGTAGACGAGCGTGTAGCCGAGCGCGACGAGGCCGTAGATCGCGCCGTTCGTCAGCCCGATCAGGGCGACGTTGACCCACTCGGTCGGGTCCTTGACGAAGTTCCCCACGAGCCAGACGGCGACGAGCGCCGAGGAGCGCGTAGCCGATCAGCGCGACGGCGCCGGAGGACCGAAGCCGCTGGGGGATGCTGGTCAGTGCCGCCATTGGGGGAAGAACCTAAACGAAAAGCGGGGGAGGGCCTAGACCCTCCCCCGCATTCGTCTGAATCGGTCGACTAGCCGCGTGCGGCGTCGACGATCTCCGGCTTCGGCGAGATGGTCTTCACCGTCTCGAGCTTGTCCGTCGCCTTGTAGATCGTGAAGCCGACGACGGCACCCTCGGCGCCGCTCGGATCGCCGTTCTCGTTGATCCCGAACGTGCCGAGATACCCGTCCGTGACCTGGGTCGCGAACATCTTCGCGATCACATCGGCCCGCGTGCCGTCCGACGCCGCGATCGCGTCGATCATGATCTGCGCCGCCTGCGCGCCGTAGATCGCGTACGGGTCGATCTCCTTGCCGCCGAGCCGCGGCTTGAACGCCTCGGCGAACGTCGGCGCCCGTGCCCTTGAACTCGTCGATCGGCACGCCGGCGACGCTCATGAACATGCCGGGCGTCGCCTCGGGGGCGTCGTCGATCGTCTGCTGCGTCGTGAACCCGTCCGGCGCGAACAGCTTGACCTTGCCGTCGTTCGGGCCGAGCACCGACACCTTGTCCTTGATCACCTGGGCGCCGTTCTCGTCGATCAGCCCGCCGAGGAAGACCGCGTCCGCCCCGCTCCCGCCGATCTTGCGGAAGAGCGCCTCGTAGCTCGACGCCTTCGGATCCCAGGCCTCGAAGCCGGCGACCTTGATCCCGACCGCCTCGAGCGCGTTCTTCACGTTCGTCGCGACGCCGAGGCCATAGGCCTCCTTGTCGTTCAGGATGTACATGCTCTTGACGCCCTGCTCCTTGGCGAACTCCGCGATCGCGGCGCCCTGGTAGGCGTCGTGCGCGACGACGCGCGCGTAGTTGCGCGAGCCGGTCGGGTAGTACTTGTCCGGCTCGGTCGCGTCGCAGCCGGGCCCACCCTCGGTGAGGCACACGTACGTGTTCGCCGGCGAGAGAATCGCGACGCCGCCACCCGGAGCCTGGTTCAGCACCGGGATCTCGATCGCGGCGCAGCCCGAGTTGAAGGTCCCGATCACGCCGACGACGGCCTCGTTGGCCGCGTAGGCCTGGGCGTTCGTCGAGCACTTGCCCGAGTCCCACTTGCCGGCCTGGGCCGTCGCGTCGTCGCACGACTGGTAGCCGACGTTGTGGTCACCGGCCTTGTAGTTCGCCTGCTCGAGCAGGTACCGGATCGCCTCGGTGATCTGCACCGTCTGCGTCCGGGACGAGCCCTGGAGCGGGAAGTCGGAGGCGATCAGCACGTCGGGGCTGCCGTCACCCTTGTACTCGATCGCGGTGCACGAGCTGGACGGCAGCGCCTCGACGCTCCCGCCGCCGCCGCCCGACGCCTCGGTGGTCGAGCCGCCGTCGCTGCTGCCGTTGTCGTCGCCGCCGCAACCCGCCGCCATCAGCGCCAGCGCTGCGATCGCGAGCGCCAGCAGTCCGTACCAACTGCGCGTTCTGAGTTTCCTCAACGTTCCTCCTCCGTGCCTGAATGACAGATCCCGATGGAGGTTCTCGACGCCGACGCCAAGGCCTCTCCAGGGTGGAAACGCAAGTATCTGTCGCCCCGGAGGACGGGGGTCAAGCGGGTTCGGTCCGCGAACGGGCACGAGCGCTTGTGTTTCCGAAACACAAAGTCCTTCCGCCGACTCGGTCAGAGACTACGATCGGGACGGGCCGAAGTGGCGGAACTGGCAGACGCGCCGGACTCAAAATCCGGTTCCCCTCGGGGAGTGTGGGTTCGATTCCCACCTTCGGCATTCCCGGCTGCCGAGCCGAGCCCAGCTGCTGCCGGCTAGCCCAGCGCAGAGCGGAGCTGCGCGACCGCTTCCGGGCGGAGCCGGTAGTACGCCCACGTCCCCCGGCGATCCGACTCGACGAGGCCGGCGTCGCGGAGGATCTTCAGGTGGTGCGAGATCGTCGGCTGCGAGAGCTCGAACGCCGCGGTCAGGTCGCAGACGCACACCTCGTCCAGTCGGGCGAGCCGGTTGACGATCGCGACCCGCGTCGGGTCGGCGAGCGCCTTGAACGCGGCGGCGGCAGTCCGGGCAGCGCCCTGCTCGAGCACCGGGGTGCCCGGGCCGCAGCAGATCGGTTGGATCACGGCAAGAGCTTGCATCGACGTTCGTCAATGTATCATCCCGACTCATCCATCGAAGAACGTCGATGAAAGGAGGGACGATGAGCTACGAGCCAGGCTGTTGCGACGAGTGCTGCGGCGGCGGCGACTGCTGCTGACGCGCTCCGCGGGCGGGTTCCGGTGGGATCCCGCCCGCGCCCCTAGACTGGCCGCGATGGTGAGTCGCGTGGGGATCCTGACCGGCGGGGGCGACTGCCCCGGGTTGAACGCCGTCATCCGCGCGGTCACCCGGCGCTCGATCGACCGCGGCTGGGAGGTCCTGGCCGTTCGCGAGGGCTGGCGCGGGCTCGTGGAGGGGATCGTCCAGCCGCTCGAGCGGCGCGACGTGTCGGGGATCCTCCCGCGCGGCGGCACGATCCTGGGCACGACCCGGACGAACCCGTACAAGGTCGAGGGCGGGGTCGAGAAGGTGCTCGAGACCTTCCAGCGCGAGCAGCTCGACGCGCTCGTCGCGATCGGCGGCGAGGACACGCTCGGCGTCGCAGCACGCCTCTACGCCGAGCACGACTTCCCCGTCGTCGGCGTCCCGAAGACGATCGACAACGACCTCTCCGGCACCGACTACACCTTCGGGTTCGACACCGCCGTCACGATCGCGACGGAGGCGATCGACCGCCTCCACACGACCGCCGAGTCGCACAACCGCGTCATGGTCGTCGAGGTGATGGGCCGCCATGCGGGCTGGATCGCGCTCCACAGCGGGATCGCCGGCGGCGCCGACGTGATCCTGATCCCCGAGCAGCCCGTCACCGTCGAGGAGGCCTGCCGTCAGCTGACCAAGCGTCACTCCGGCGGCAAGGACTTCTCGATCGTCGTCGTCAGCGAGGGGTACGAGCTGACCTACGAGACCGGCGAGCGGAAGCTCGTCGCCGGCGAGGCACGCGCGACCGACCAGTTCGGGCACGTCGCCCTGGGCGGCGTCGGCGACGCGCTCGGACGCGAGATCGAGGAGCGGACGGGCTTCGAGACCCGCGTGACCGTGCTCGGCCATGTCCAGCGCGGCGGCACCCCCACCCCCCGCGACCGCGTGCTCGCGACCCGCTACGGGCTCAAGGCGGCCGACCTCGTGATCGAGGGGCGGTTCGGCCGGATGGCCGCGCTCCGTGGCGACGACATCGTCGACGTCTCGCTCGACGAGGCCACCGCCGAGCTGAAGACGGTCACGCCCGAGTGGTACGCGGTCGCCCAGGCCTTCGCCGGCTGAACGGCTAGTCGAAGAGGAGCAGGAGCGCGTCGGTCGGCGCGTAGTCGTCGGTCAGCACGGGCACGTCGCGAGGTCGGGATCGGCGTGTCGATCCGGTCGGCGATCGGCCGGGCGAGATCGGGCGCACCCGGCGCGTCGCGCCTGACCGCCCGCCACTGCTCGGCGCAGGAACTCCTTCGAGGGGGCAGCGCCCGAGGAGGCGACGAAGATCACGTTCCGCACCGTCTCGCGGTCGTCGTCTCCCGGCCCGCCGACCGGATGGATGGCGACCGTGGGAAAGACGGTCCGGTAGGTGCGGAGCATCGAGCGCAGGAGCCGGGACTGCTCGCCGGCGGTCGCGCCGATCACGTTCGTCGCGATCACACCCCCGGGCGCGAGCCGCGAGCGCGCGAGGTCGAGGAACTCGTAGGTGGCGAGATGGAACGGGATCGAGTCCGAGTAGAAGGCGTCGATCAGGATCGCGTCCCACGGGCCTTCGTTCCGGGCGAGGAAGCGACGGCCGTCCTCGACGGCGACGGTCAGCCGCGGATCCCGGGGCAGCGCGAAGTAGCGGTAGGCGACGTCGACGACAGCCGGGTCGAGCTCGACCGCCTCGAGCTGCAGCCCCGGGAAGTCTCGCCAGATCCGCTTCGGCGCGGAGCCCCCGCCGAGCCCGATGAAGAGGATCCGCCGCGCGCCCCGGTTGTAGGCGAGCGCGAGCTGGAGGTAGTCGGTGTACTCGAAGCGGGTCTCGAACGGCTTCCCGAGGAACATCGCGCTCTGGAAGGAGCTGTCGAAGCGGAGATAGCGCGTGGTGGTGTCCTCGACGACGGCGATCCGGTGGTACTGGCTGTCCTTCGCGTAGAGGACGTCGTAGCCCGCCTGGCCCTCCGCGGGGTCGCCCTGGCGGTCGGCGGCGCGCTGCTGGCGGTAGACGGGAGACCAGTTCTGGAGCTGCGAGGCGGCGACCCGGCCGCCCTTGTCCGGCGCGAGCGACGCGACGGCGCCGACACCGCCGCCGGCGGCGACGAGCGCGACGAGCGCGAGCACCGGCAGGCTCTCGACGAGCGCGACCGCCGCGGCGGCGAGCATCAGCGCGACCGCGGCCGACGCGAGCAGCTGGTCGGTCCCGAGCTCGGGGATCAGGAAGAACGCGGTCGCGAAGGTGCCCGCGATCGAGCCGGCGGTCGAGACCGCGAACAGCCTGCCGGCGGTCCTCCCCAGGTGCTCGAGCGAGCGGGCGCGCAGCTTGACCGCGATCGGCGAGACGGTGCCGAGCACGACAGCCGGGATCCCGAAGAGGGCGACCGTCGCGACGAGCGGGTTCAGCCTCGGGCCCGGGTTCCAGGCGACGACCCGGTCGAGCACCCAACCGTCCACGAAGGGAATCGCGAGCACGAGCAGCGCGCCTGCGCCGAGCACGGAGACGAAGAGCCGCGCGGTCGGCTCCCGGTCGGCCGCGATCCCGCCGAGCCAGTAGCCCGCCGAGAGCCCGGCGAGGACGACGCCGATCAGCGCGCCCCACACGTAGAGCGAGCTGCCGAAGAACGGAGCGAGGACGCGGCTCGAGGCGATCTCGAGCCCGAGGAGGACGGCGCCGGCGACGAAGACCGCCGCCCCCATCGTCACTGCGCTCCTGCGCTCCCTCCCCATCCCGTCCAGCCTACAGCCGGTAGACGCGCACCCAGGGGCCGCGGAGGCCGTCGCCCGGCTCCACGTCGAGGAGGCGCTCCGCGTCGCGTGCCGCCCGGAGATAGAGCGCGGCGGCGGCCGGATAGAGCTCGCGGGCCGCGAGGACCCGGTCTCCGACGAGGCCGCTGAGGACGAGGTAGTCGACCCCGAGGCGGCGGAGGCGGCCGAGGTCGCGACGCGGATCCTCCGGTCGCCCGGGGCCGGGGAGCTCGAGCCGGATCACCCGCGCGGCGTCCACGGGGGCGAGCGAAGGATCGACGGCGACGGTCGCGCCGGCCGGGACGTTGGCGTCGAGCCAGCGCGCGGCGACCTCGCGTGTGTCCGTCCGGGTCAGCCCGCGCACGTCCCCGATCGACCAGGCGAGCGGGACGAGGAGCAGGACGAGCGTCGTCAGCGCGAGCCGCCGGGAACGTCCCGCGAGCGCCCCGAGCACGGGCAACAGCGGCAGCACGTAGCGGTCGAAGTGCGCCCCGAGCGTCGCGAGGTAGGCGAAGTAGACGAGGCCGAAGGTGACGAGGGCGAGATCCGCGCGGTGCGCGAAGAGCTTGTGTTGCTGCAACACAAGCTCTCGTCTTGCGACCTCGCGATCGGCTTGGTTGCCGCGATCCGCGGCCGATCGCGGCGACTTTGTGTTGTTGCAACACAAGCGCTCTCGCAGCGAGAGCGAGCCCGGCGAGGGCGACGGCGAGCGCCGGGCCGAGGCTCTCCCAGAGGCGGTCGAGGAATGCGACCGGGGCCGGGCCGTCGCCCTCGAACCCGAGCCAGCCCTCCCGGGCGAGCCGCTGCACCCGGCTGACGTCGTCCCAGGCGCGGCCCGGGTGGACGAGGACGAACGGGCTCGTGAGCGCGAACGCCGCGGCGGCGGCGAGGGCGCCGAGCGCGAGGCGGCGCCAGGCCCCCCACCCCACGACCACGACCGGCACCGCGAGCAGGATCCCCGGGTACTTGGCGGAGGCGGCGAGCCCGGCAGCGGCGCCGGCCCACTCGATCCTGCCGTGGACGAGGAGCGCCAGCCCGCCGGTGACGAGCAGCGTCAGGAGGACGTCGGTGACGGCCATGTGCGAGTACGCGACGTGGGCGGTGGCAACCGCGACGGCCGCCCCGGCGGCGAGGCCCGCGAGCGCCCCGTAGGCGCGCCGGCCGAGCCACCACGCGGCGGCGACACCGGCGATCCCCAGTGCGGCGGCGACCGCCCGGGCCGCCCCGTACGAGGGAGCGTCCGCGAGCGCCTGGAACGGAGCCAGCAGGTAGAGCAGCAGCGACGGGTAGTCGTACCAGCCCGGGTCGAGCCCACCGCCGTGGACGATCTCCCAGGCCCGGGGGACGATCGAGGCTTCGTCCGGATTCAGCAGCGGGAAGGGGAGCCCGTAGCCGAGGCCGGGGATCCGGAGCGCCGCCGCGAGCCCGACGAGCGCCGCGAGCGGAGCGTGCTCCCTACGCAGCCGGAAGCGGCTCACGCACCAGCACGGCGTCCACGCCGGCACGCTCCAGCTGCTCGAGCTCCTCGCGCGTGATCGAGCCGACGTCCGCGATCGCGAGCTTCCCCACCGGCACGTCCGAGAGCAGGCCGAGGACGCACTCGACCGGGTCGTCGGCGTCGCCCGCGGCGAGCAGGAGCAGCTCCGGGTCGAAGCGCTCCAGGGCGTCCTCGAGCTCCTCCTCGTCCTCGACCCGGATCACCCGTTCGATCTCGTCGGAGCCGTCCAGGTCGTCCTCGGGGCCGACGACCCAGGCGTCCGCGCCTGCCAGCCCGGCCGCCCCGACGACGGGGAGCGAGGTCGCATCCCGGACTCCACCGAGCAGAGGCGCCGCGTCGAGCCACACCGCGGCGGCGCCGTCGGCCTCCGCCGCGACCGCGGCACCAGGTCCGTCGACGGCGACGACCAGAGAGATCCCCTCGCCCTCCGAGATCGCGTGACTGAGCCTGCGCGCGCTCACGCGGCGATTATCACCGGTGCGCCCACGACTGGCCGCCCACTATTGGCCAATCGGATGCCAGATCGTCTTCAGCTCGAGGAAGGCGGAGATGTCCCACGGGCTCTGGCCGTCCGCGTCGCCGAGGACGACCCGCTTCACGTTCTCCGCGGCGAGCCGCTCGAGCTCGGCGGTCTGCCCGTTGGCGCCGGTGAGGTCGATCGCGTTCACGTCCATGTGCCCGGCGAGCACCGGTGCCAGCTCCTCCCGGTAGCCGGTGAGGATGTTGACGATTCCGCCCGGGAGGTCGGAGGTGGCGATCGCCTCGGCGAGCTCGATCGCGGCGAGCGGCCGGGACTCCGAGGCGACGACGACGACCGCGTTGCCGCTCACGATCGCCGGGGCGACGCGGGAGACGAGGCCGCCGAGCGCGGGCTCGTCGGGGGCGAGGATCGCGACGACGCCGGTCGGTTCCGGCACCGTGAAGTTGAAGTACGGCCCGGAGACGGGGTTCGAGGAGCCGAGCACCTGCGCGAGCTTGTCCGCCCACCCCGCGTACCAGACCATCCGGTCGATCGCGGCCTCGACCTCCTCGCGGCCGGAGCAGACGGCGGCGAGGTCGGTGAGCCGCGCCTCGAGCATCTCGGCCATCCGGTAGAGCACCTGGCCGCGGTTGTACGCAGTCGCGCCGGCCCACTTCGGCTGCGCGGAGCGCGCGGCGACGACGGCGTCGCGCACGTCCTTGCGCGAGGCGCGGGCGACGTTCTGGCCCTCGGCCTCGTAGGTGCGGCCCGACTCGGAGCGCGGGAAGCCGCCGCCGACGAAGAGCTTGTAGGTCTTGCGGACGGGCAGCCGGTCGTTCATCGCAGCGCTCCCGAAGCGGCGGTCGCCGAGCAGGAGCGCGACAGCGCCCGCGGCGAGGAGGAGCGGCAGCCGGAAGCGCCTCATCCGCCCCAGCTCTCCGAGCCCTCGAACCGGAGATACGGCTCGAGCCCGTGCCGGCCGCCCTCGCGGCCGAAGCCCGACTCCTTGTAGCCGCCGAAGGGCGACGCGGGATCGAAGCGGTTGAACGTGTTCGCCCAGACGACGCCGGCGCGGAGCCGGTCGGCCATCCAGAGGATCCGCGAGCCCTTCTCGGTCCAGACCCCCGCGGAAAGCCCGTACGGCGTGTTGTTCGCCTTCTCCACGGCCTCCTCCGGCGTGCGGAAGGTCAGCACCGAGAGCACCGGCCCGAAGATCTCCTCCTGCGCGATCCGGTAGCTCTGGGCCACGTTCGTGAAGACGCGTCGGCGCGAACCAGTAGCCCTTCTCCGGGAGCCGGCACGGGGGCTGATAGATCTCGGCGCCCTCGTCCTTGCCGGACTGGACGAGCTCGGTGATCCGGTCGAGCTGCTCCCGCGAGTTGATCGCGCCGATGTCGGTGT
The DNA here is from genome assembly GCA_963846665.1 of uncultured Gaiellaceae bacterium. GTDB lineage: Bacteria > Actinomycetota > Thermoleophilia > Gaiellales > Gaiellaceae > Gaiellasilicea. Next base: position 239,375 of record CAWJWW010000002.1, on the reverse strand, counting down.
TCTTGTCGAGCGGGTCGCCGAGCCTGAGGGTGCGTCAGGCGGCGCTTCAGCTTCTCGACCGTCTGCTCGTAGATCGACTCCTGGACGAGGAGGCGCGAGCCGGCGCAGCAGACGTGGCCCTGGTTGAAGTAGATCCCGTTGACGATCCCCTCGACCGCCTGGTCGAGGGCGCAGTCGTCGAAGACGATGTTCGCAGCCTTGCCGCCGAGCTCGAGCGTCAGCTTCGTGCCGGTGCCGGCGAGCTGGCGCTGGATCGCCTTGCCGACGTCGGTCGAGCCGGTGAACGCGATCTTGTCGACGTCGGGGTGCTCGACGAGCGCGGCGCCCGCACGGCCGTCGCCGGTGACGATGTTGACGACGCCCGGCGGCAGCTCGGCCTGCCGGCAGATGTCGGCGAAGAGGAGCGCCGTCAGCGGCGTCGTCTCCGCCGGCTTCAGCACGACGGTGTTCCCGGCCGCGAGCGCCGGGGCGATCTTCCACGCGAGCATCAGCAGCGGGAAGTTCCAGGGGATGATCTGACCGGCGACGCCGAGCGGGCGCGGACGCCGGTTCGGGAACGCGTACTCGAGCTTGTCGGCCCAGCCCGCGTAGTAGAAGAAGTGCGCGGCCGCGAGCGGGACGTCGACGTCGCGGGACTCGCGGATCGGCTTGCCGCCGTCGAGGCTCTCGAGCACCGCGAGCTCGCGCGAGCGCTCCGGCGATCAGGCGGGCGATCCGGAAGAGGTACTTGGCGCGCTCGGCGGGCGCGAGCGCCGACCAGCCGTTCGAGAAGGCGCCGCGCGCGGCCTCGACCGCAGCGTCCACGTCCTCGGGCCCGGCCTGGGCGACCTCGGCGAGCTGCTCCTCGGTCGAGGGAGAGATCGTCGGGAACCACTCGCCGGAGCGCGGGTCGACGAGCTCGCCGCCGATGAAGAGGCCGTAGCGCTCCTGCGAGCGAGACGATGTCGCGGGCCTCCGGCGCCGGGCGCGTACTCCCACTCCGTCAGGGCAGGCGTCGTCGGCTTGTGCTTCTCGACCGCCATCTCGTCTCCCAACCTAGTCCTTGGTGAAGTAGTCGGAGGACTGGTAGAGGCCCGTCTTCTGCTTGCGGATCTGCATCAGCACGTCGTTCAGGAGCGAGGAGGCGCCGAAGCGGAAGAGGTCGGGCGTCAGCCACTCGAGCCCGAGCGTCTCGTGAAGGACGACGAGGTAGGCGACAGCCTGCTTTGCGGTGCGGATCCCGCCGGCGGGCTTCATCCCGACGACGCGGCCCGTCTCGTCATGGACGTCGCGGATCGCCTCGAGCATGCAGAGCGTGACGGGGAGCGTCGCCGCGGGGTTGATCTTTCCCGTCGAGGTCTTGATGAAGTCGGCGCCGGCGGCCATCGCGAGCAGCGAGGCGCGGCGGACGTTGTCGTACGTGCCGAGCTCGCCGGTCTCGAGGATCACCTTCAGGTGCGCCTCGCCGCACGCCTCCTTGATCTTGACGATCTCGTCGTAGACCTTCGCGTACCGGCCGGAGAGGAAGGCACCGCGGTCGATCACCATGTCGACCTCGTCTGCGCCCCATTCGACGACGTCCCGCACCTCCTGGAGCTTGAGCTCGAGCGGCACGTGGCCGGAGGGGAAGCCGGTGGCGACGGAGGCGACGCGGACGCTCGTGCCGCGCAGGCGCGCGACGGCGGTGGGGACGAGGTTCGGGTAGACGCAGACCGCGGCGACGGACGGGATCGACGGGTCGACCGGGTCGGGCCGGAGCGCCTTCGAGCAGAGCGCGGCGACCTTGCCGGGCGTGTCGGCGCCCTCGAGCGTCGTCAGATCCATCATCCGGACGGCGAGCTCGAACGCCTGGAGCTTCGACTCCTTCTTGATCGAGCGCTTCGCGAGGGTGGCCGCCCGTTCCTCGAGCGCGACTGCGTCGATCGAGCCGATCCGGGGGAGCCGGGGCTCGAGCGGCAGCTCGAACCCGCGCGGCAGGACGGGCGCCTGGGCCATGCGGGAAGTGTACGCGGGCGTCGACCGTCCTCGCGGGCCGCGGCCGCAGCGGACGGCGAAGAGCGGGGACTGTCCCCGAATGTGAAGAAAGAGCAACTCTTTCTCCACAGGTGGCGGTTCGGGACAGGCATAGAACCCGGCGGGGCGGGAACGAGGGCGCGCATGAAGTGGCGCAGAGGGACCGGCGCGGGCCAGGTCGAGGACATGCGGGGCCGCGGAGGCGGGCGGCGGCCTGCCGATGGGCAAGGCGGGCGGCGGCGGGCTCGGGCTGCTCGTGATCCTCGCGATCTACCTCCTCACCGGCGGCCTGCCGGGAGGCGGCGGCTCGAGCGGGCTCCCGATCGACCTGCCACCGATGAACGCGTCGCCGACGCCGGGGCAGGCGCCGCCGTCGAGCGACGACCAGGCCCAGTTCGTCCAGTTCGTCGTCGCCGACGTCCAGGCCTCGTGGGAGCGGATCTTCCGCGAGTCGGGCCAGGCCTACGAGCCGACGACGCTTCGTCTCTTCTCGAGCGGGATCCAGACGGGCTGCGGCGCCGCCTCCTCCGCGGTCGGGCCGTTCTACTGCCCCGCCGACCGGCACGTCTACATCGACCTCGACCTTCTTCCGCGAGCTCGCGACGAAGTTCGAGGCGGGCGGCGACTTCGCTCAGGCCTACGTGATCGCGCACGAGTTCGGCCACCACGTCCAGAACCTCCTCGGGGTCAGCGACGACGTCAACCGGCAGCAGCAGGAGGATCCCGCGAGCGCGAACGAGCTCTCGGTCCAGGTCGAGCTTCAGGCCGACTGCCTCGCCGGGGTCTGGGGCCATGCGGCGCAGCAGGAGGGTCTGCTCGAGCCCGGCGACGTCGAGGAGGGGCTGACCGCGGCTGCTGCCGTCGGCGACGACCGCCTCCAGCGCAAGGCCGGCCGCGAGGTCAACCAGGAGAGCTGGACGCACGGCTCCTCCGAGCAGCGGATGTCCTGGTTCCGGAAGGGCTTCGAGAACGGCGACCCGTCCGCCTGCGACACGTTCGCGAGCTAGAGCGCTAGAGCCCCATCCGGTCGAGCTGGGCCGGGTCGCGGCGCCACTTCGGCCGCACCTTGACCTTGAGCTCGAGGAAGATCTTCTTCCCGAGCAGCTGCTCGATCTCCGGGCGCGCGCGGACGCCGATCTCCTTGATCACCGCGCCCTTCTTGCCGACGAGGATCTGCTTCTGCGACTCCGTCTCGACGAGCACGAACGCCCGCAGCACCTTCCCCTCCAGCTCGTCGATCTCGACCGAGATCGAGTGCGGCACCTCCTCGCGCGTCAGCTGGAGGGCCTTCTCGCGGATCAGCTCCCGAATCCGCTCGTCGTCGCGCTGGTCGGTGAACGACTCGCGCGGGAAGTACGGCTGGCCCTCGGGGAGCAGGTGGACGAGGTCGGCCCGGAGCTCGTCGATCCCGTCCTTCGTCTTCGCGCTGACGGGATGGAGCGCGTGGAAGTCGCCGAGCGCGGCACCCGCCTTCATCGCGGTGACGATGTGGCCGGTCGTCAGGTTGTCGACCTTGTTCACCGCCACGATCACCGGCTTCCCCGTCCCGTAGACCCTCCGGGCGATGAAGCGGTCGCCGCCGCCGACCCGGTCGCGCGCGGAGAGGACGAAGAGGATCGCGTCGATGTCGTCGAACGACGCGTCCACGGTCTTCTGCATCCGCTCGGTCAGCCGGTCCATCGGCTTCTGGAAGCCGGGGAGGTCGGCAAGGACGAGCTGGTAGTCCTCGCCGTTCGCGACGCCGTAGATCCGGTTCCGGGTCGTGTTGGGAACGGGCGAGGTGATCGCGACCTTGTCGCCGACGAGCGCGTTCACGAGCGTGGACTTGCCGACATTCGGACGCCCGGCGACCGCGATGAAGCCCGACTTCACGACTCGGGGAAGTCCCAGCCGTCCGGCAGCAGCTCGCCGGCGGTGTAGGTCGCGATCGTGCCGTCGTCGCGCCGGAAGCTCACCTCCGGGACCCGGAACTCGTGCAGCCACTGCCGGCAGCCGCCGCAGGGGGAGGCGTTGATCCCGATCGCCTCGATGTCGCCCGGCCCGTAGCCCGCGACGACGGCGGCGACGAGGGCACTCTTCTCGGCGCAGACGCCGAGCGGGTAGGCGGCGTTCTCGACGTTGACGCCTTCGAACTCGCGCCCGTCCTTCGTCCGCGCGACCGCACCCACCCGGTAGTTCGAGTACGGCGCATACGCCCGGGCGGCGACCGCCTCTGCTTTCTCGACGAGCTCGCTCATCCGGCCAGCTGGAAGATCACGAGGGTGACGAGGGCGCCGAGGACGCCACCGTAGAGCACCTCGACGGAGGAGTGGACACCGGACTCGACTCTCGTCTGCGCCACCAGGAGCGCCATGATGAAGGCCAGCGACGAGACGAGGAAGCGGTGCTGGCTGTCGTCGAGGATCAGCGTCACCGCCATCCAGCCGGCGAACGCGACGGCCGAGTGCCCGGACGGGAGCCCGCCGCGCAGCGGCGTGCCGCTGCCGGTGAGCGCCTTCGTGGCGATCACGAGGATCGTGGTCAGGAAGAGCGCGATCAGCGTCACCTCGGCCGGCGCGTTCGAGAGCCGATCGAGGAGCCGCGAGCTCCGGTCGGCGACCTGTCCCGAGAAGACGAGGTAGCCGACCGCGACGGCGACGGCGGTCGCGATCAGGACGGCGCCGGCGGCGATGTCCTTCGCCAGCTTCGCCATCGGGTCGAACGAGGTCGTGGCCACGTCGATCGCCGCCTCGAGCGCGGTGTTCACCATCTCGGTGATCAGGACGAAGGCGACGGCGAGCAGGAGCGCGATCAGCTCGAGCTTGGTCACGCCGGAGATCAGCGCCGCGACGAAGACGAGCACCGCGACAGCGAAGTGGATCCGCATGTTCCGCTGCGTCCTGAGGACGTGGATGATCCCCTGGAAGGCGTAGTTGAAGCTCTCGACGATCGAGGGAGCGCGGCGCGGGGTGCTCACCGGAGCGCAGCCTCCCGGGCCTCCATCGCGTCGCCGTGGTCGTAGCCGAGCAGGTGGAGGATCCCGTGCACGAGCGGAGCCTCCCATGCCGCGCCCACGACCTGCGGGCAGAGGACGAGGTCGCCGAGCGCGCGCGGCAGCCCCTCGGGGAGCGCGTCGCGGCCGTCGAGCGGGAACGAGAGCACGTCCGTCACCTCGTCGATCCCCAGGTGCTGTGCTTTCAGAGACGCGGATCTCGTCCGGCCCGACGAAGGCGATCCCGAGCTCGCCGTCCTCGATGCCCTCGGCCGCCAGCACCCGCCGGGCGAGCTCGACGGCGCCGGGCTCGTCCACCTCCGCCCCGCTCCGGTTCTCGACGTCGACCGACACCGTCATCGCGTCCGCTCGGTGCCGGTCTCCTCCGCGTGGTGCTTGTACGCCTCCACGATCCGCTGGACGAGCTTGTGGCGGACGACGTCCTCGTGCCCGAACTCGACGAAGCCGATCCCGTCGATCGAGCCGAGGATCTGGCGCACCTGGATCAGGCCCGAGGCCTGCTCGCGCGGGAGGTCGATCTGGGTGACGTCACCGGTGATCACGACCTTGGAGCCGAAGCCGAGGCGCGTCAGGAACATCTGCATCTGCTCCGGGCTCGTGTTCTGCGCCTCGTCGAGGATGATGAACGAGTCGTTCAGCGTCCGCCCGCGCATGAACGCGAGCGGCGCGACCTCGATCGTCCCGCGCTCCATGAACGCGGCCAGCTTCTCGGCGTCGAGCATGTCGTAGAGGGCGTCGAAGAGCGGGCGCAGGTACGGATCGACCTTCGCGAGCATGTCCCCGGGGAGGAACCCGAGCCGCTCGCCGGCCTCGACCGCCGGGCGCGTGAGGATGATCCGCCCGACCTGGCGCTCGGAGAGCGCGGCGACGGCGAGCGCCATCGCCAGGTACGTCTTGCCCGTCCCGGCGGGGCCGATCCCGAAGGTGACGGTGCTCGACCGGATCGAGTCGACGTAGCGCTTCTGCGTGACGGTCTTCGGCGAGATCCGCTTGCCGCGGTGGCGCCAGACGACGTCGTCCATCGCCTCGCGGATGTCCTCGGCCTGGTCGAGCGCGGAGACGACGGCGCCGACCGTGTCGGGGCCGATCTCGTGCCCGCGCTCGACGAGCTCGACCAGCTCGTCCACGACGGCACGGGCCGCAGCGACCTGGTCGTCCGCGCCCTCGATCGTCAGCTGGTTCCCTCGCAGGCGGAGCGTGCAGTGGAGCCGGGAGCGGAGCGCGTCGAGGACACCGTCGCCGACGCCCGCGAGCTCGGCCGCGACCTCGTTCGGGACGGAGAGGACTTCCTGCATCGGCCCAGTGTAGGGCGCGAGGCCGTCGGCTTCCGCCGGCTAGGCCAGCTTCTCGCGGACGATCTGGCTGACGGCTGAGCCGTCGGCGCGTCCCGCGACCTGCGGCATCACGTCGGCCATGACGCGGCCGATCTCGCGCATGCTCGTGGCGCCGACCTCGGCGATCACGTTGTCCACGATCTCCTCGAGCTCGTCCTCCGAGAGCGGCTCGGGCATGAACTCCTCGAGCACATCCAGCTCGGCCTCCTCCTTGTCGGCCTGCTCGTCGCGGCCGGCGTTCCTGAAGGCCTCCGCCGCCTCGACGCGCTTCTTCCGCTCGCGCTGGAGCACCTGGAGCTCCTCGTCCTCCGAGAGCGGCCGCTGCAGCTCCTTCTCGGCGCCCTGGAGGCTGGAGAGGATCAGCCGCAGCGTGTCGCGGCGCGCGTCGTCGCGCTCGCGCATCGCGGCTTCGAGATTGGTCTTGATCTCGGCGATCAGGGTGTCGCTCACGAGGGCATCGCCCGGATTCTCCCACCCAGGACGTGCCAGTGCAGGTGGAACACGGTCTGGCCGCCTCCCGGGCCGACGTTGACGAGCACGCGGTAGTCCTCGAGACCGGCGTCCGCGGCGACCTGCGCGACGAACTCGAGCATCCGCTTCGCCTCCTCGGCGGGGAACGCGCCGATGTCGCGGAAGGTGTCGACGTGCCGCTCCGGGAGGACGAGCAGGTGCGTGTCCGCCTGAGGGTTGATGTCGCGGATCGCGACGAACCCGTCGACGGCGGCGACGTGGTCGCCCTCGCGGACGAGCCGGCAGAAGAGGCAGTCGTCGTGGCTAGGCAGCGAGGATCCCTTCCTTCGGCACGGCCGCAGCGTCGAGGGCGCCCTCGGTCGGGCCGAGGCCGGGGGCGGTGGAGCGTCGTCATCGCGCCGAAAAGCCTAACGCCGGACGTGGAGATCGGCGGCCCAGCCGCCGTCGGCGACGCGCCGCTCTCGCCGGTAGCCCTCGAGCTCGGGCTCGTCGGAGATGAGGTAGCCGGAGGTGATCGCCCGCTCCGAGCGGAGCCGCGAGCCGAGCTCCTCGACCGCCGCCCCGGCGATGTTGGCGAGCGCGAGCCCGCTCTCGGGCAGCGCGCCGTCGTGGAGGTCGAGCAGCTCGACCGACACGGACACCTGGTTCTCGCGCGCGTTCCGCTCGGTCGCCTCGACCGCCTGGGGGTCGAAGTCGAAGCCGTGCACGGGCGCGAAGCCGAGCTTCGCCGCCGCGATCGAGAGCACGCCCGAGCCGCAGCCGACGTCGAGCACGCTCGTCCGCTCCTCCGCCTCGAGCAGCTCGAGGCAGAGCTGCGTCGTCGGATGGCCGCCGGTGCCGAACGCGCGGCCCGGGTCGATCACGACGGCGAGCGCACCCGCGTCGGGCGTCTCCCACGGGGGCCCGATCCAGAGCGAGCCGACCCGGACGGGCTTGTGGAACTGGCGCCAGCGCTCCTCCCAGCCGTCCTCGACGTCGGAGCCGGCCGCGCCGCCGAAGGCCTGCCAGATCCGCTCCTCGCCGGCCGCGTTCGTGTAGGCAGCGAGCTCGACGCCACCCGTTCCGTCGATCTCCTCGAACCCGTCCGGAAACAGCTCGATCATCACGGCGCGAGCCTGCTCGGCCCGTGCGTCCGGCACGGTGATGGAGACGCGGCGGAGGAGGCTCATCTAGCGGAGCGCGTTCCTGAGCTTCTCGAAGAAGCCCTCGTCCCGCCGATAGGTCTCGTCGGTGGAATGCCCCTCGAACTGCTCGAGCAGGTCGCGCTGCTCGTCGGTGAGCTTGCGCGGCACGGTCACGTTGACGAGCACGCGCTGGTCGCCGCGGCCGAAGCGCTGCAGCGCCGGCATCCCCTTGCCGCGGAGGACGCGCAGCTCGCCGGGCTGGGTGCCGGGCGCGAACTCGAGCTCGGTGTCGCCGTCGAGGGTCGGGATGCTCACCGTTGCGCCGAGCGAGGCCTGGACGATGGTCAGGTCGACGCTGGAGAGGATGTCGTCGCCGTCGCGCTCGAAGCGCGGGTCGCGGGTGACGTGCACCTCGACGTAGAGGTCGCCGGCGGGAGCGCCGTTCGTGCCGGCGTGGCCCTCACCGCGGATCCGGATCTGCTGGCCGCTCTGGATCCCCGCCGGGATCTCGACGTCGAGCGACTTGACGCGAAGCGTGCGGCCCTGGCCGCTGCACTCCTCGCAGGGGGTCTCGGCGACGCGGCCGCTACCCGAGCAGGTCGGGCAGACGTGCGCGCGGACGAACTCGCCGAAGACGGAGCGGGACACCTGCTGCACGCGGCCGGCCCCGGCGCAGGTGCCGCAGGTGATCGGCGTCGTGCCGGGCTCGGCCCCGTCGCCGTCGCAGCGCTCGCAGGTCTGGGCGACCTCGAGCTCGACCCGGCGGCTCACGCCCGTGTAGGCGTCGGCGAGCTCGATCTGGACGGCGGCGCCGACGTCGGCGCCGCGACTCGCGCCGGGCCTGCCGGAGCGTCCGAGCAGGTCCTCGCCGAAGAAGGCCGAGAAGATGTCGCCCAGGTTGCCGAAGTCCGTGTGCCCGGGCGAGAAGCCGCCGCGCTTGAGCCCGGCGTGTCCGTACTGGTCGTAGAGCCGGCGCTGCTCGGCGTTCGAGAGCACCTCGTAGGCCTCGGCGACCGCGCGGAAGCGCTCCTGCGCGTCCGGCTCCTGCGAGACGTCCGGATGCAGCTCGCGCGCGAGCTTGCGGAACGCCTTCTTGATCTCGGCGTCGCTGGCGCCGCGTTCGACGCCGAGCAACTCGTAGTAGTCCCGTTCCGCGGTGGCCATCGGGTCAGATTAGCTAGGCGGTCAGCTCTCCTCGTAGGCGTTCTCGACGAGCCGGGAGAGCTCGGCCGACGCGGCGCGGACGGTGCTGACGGCCTTCGCGTAGTCCATCCGGACGGGGCCGAACAGGCCGACGGTGCCGAGGGTGCGGGTCGGGAGGCCGTAGGTGGCACCGACCAGGGAGACGCTCTGCAGGCCCGGGTGGTCGAGCCCGATCCGGACGTAGGGGCGGCGCGCATCGAAGGACTCGCTCATCAGCTCGAGCACGGCGGCGCGCTGCTCGAGCACGGAGAGGAGCCGGCGGCAGGCCTCGAGCTCCTCCGGGCGCACGTCGTCGAGGAGCGAGGCGGCACCGCCGACGTAGAACGCCTGGGTCGTCGGCGCCGCGAGCTCGACGAACGCGGGCCGGAGCGCGTCGAGGAAGGCCTGCTCCCGCAGCGAGAGCCCTTCGTCCTCGATCCGGCGGCGGAGCATGTGGGTGCCGAGCCCGACGCCGGCGAGCCGCTCGTTCAGGTACTCGTTCGCCCAGGCGGCGAGCCCGGGGTCGACCGGCCGCCGGGAACTCGAAAAGCCGCTTCGCCACCCCGCCCGTCGAGGTGATCGTCACGACCATCACCACCGCGGGCTGGAGCAGGAGCACCTCGATGTGGCGGACGCTCGCCGTCTCGATCTTCGGCGCGGAGACGAGCGCGAGCAGCCTCGTCACCTGCGAGAGCATCTCCGTCGTCGACTGGAGCGCGCCCTCGATCTCGCTTCGCACCGTCGTCAGGTCGAGCGGGAACCGCTGCGGACGGACGTCCGGCCGCGCGAGCACCTCGTCGGCGTAGAAGCGGTAGCCCGAGTCGGTCGGGACCCGGCCGGCCGAGGTGTGGGGATGCGTGAGGAAGCCGAGCGTCTCCAGCTCTGCGAGCTCGTTCCGGACCGTCGACGGGGAGACGGGGAGCCCCGAGCGCTCGACGAGCGACTTCGAGCCGACGGGCTCTCCGGTCGCGATGAACTCCTCGACGACGCGCCGGAGGATGTCGCGCTTCCGCTCGGAGAGCTCGTGCATGTCGGGACGAACTCTAGCCGTGGCCTAGGCGAGCAACTCGGCGGTGACCCCGCCGCCGAGGAAGCGGCCGCGGTGGGTGAGCGCGAGGCGGGAGCCCCCGTCGAGCCGCTCCGCGAGCCCGAGCCGCTCGAGCCGCTCGAGTGCGGAGGCGTCGAGCGCCCCCTCGAGGCCGGCGGTCGGGAGCGGCTCGTCGAGCCGGAGGCCGAGGAGGACGCGCTCCCGTGCCTTCACCTCCGGGTCGAGCGACTCGAGCTCGCGCGCGGGCTGCTCGCCGCGCGCGAGGGCAGCGAGGTAGCGCGGGACGCCGGGCGTGTTTCGCCAGCGGCGGCCGCCGACCGTCGAGACCGCCCCCACCCCGATCCCGAGGTAGTCGCGTGCCTGCCAGTAGCCGAGGTTGTGCTGCGAGCGGAGGTCGCGGGCGGGGTCGGGCCGGCAGAAGTTCGCGGTCTCGTACCAGCGGTAGCCCGCGCCGGTCAGCGTCTCGACGACGAGCTCGAAGGAGCGCTCCAGCGCCTCGGCCTGGCGCTCGAGCTCGGCGCCGTGGCGGTGGGTGAAGCGCGTCCCCGGCTTGGCCTCGAGCTCGTAGGCCGAGACGTGCTCCGGCTCGAGCGCGAGCGTCTCCGCGAGGTCGGCGCGGAGGTCGTCCTCGCTCTGGCCGGGAATCCCGTAGATCAGGTCGAGCGAGACGTTGTCGAAGCCGGCCGCGCGCAGGGTCGGGACAGCGGCGCGGACGGAGTCGGGGGTCGCGAGCCGCTCGAGCGTTGCCAGCAGATGGGGCTGGAAGCTCTGCGCGCCGAGCGAGACCCGGTCGACGCCGTGCTCGCGGAGGAGGGCGGCGAGCTCGGGCGTGACCGTCTCGGGGTTCGCCTCGACGGTCGTCTCGGCCGCCGCGGGAAGTGCCGCGAGCAGGCGCGCGAGCGCGGCGGGCTCGGTGTAGGTCGGCGTGCCTCCGCCCAGGAAGACGGTCTCGACGGGCTCCGCGAGCAGGTGCTGCTCCAGCCCGAGCTCGGCGACGAGCGCGTCCACGTAGGCGCCATGCTGGTCGTGGCGGCCGACGGCGGTGACGAAGTCGCAGTAGCCGCAGCGATGGGCGCAGAAGGGGAGGTGGACGTAGAGGTGGCGCGCGGTGCCGCCCGGGCCGTCCGGACCGCCCAGCTCCGGACCGCCCAGCTCCGGACCGCGCCCCGTGGTGGGGGCGCTCGGCCCCCCTACCGGAACGGTACGCGGGAAGTCGTCACGCAGGGGTGACGGGTCCGGGTCGGATCCGTCACGGTTGCTCACCGCTTGTCGTCCAGGTTGAGCACGGCGAGGAACGCCTCCTGCGGCACCTCGACCCCGCCGACCTGCTTCATCCGCTTCTTGCCCTTCTTCTGCTTCTCGAGCAGCTTGCGCTTCCGGCTGATGTCACCGCCGTAACACTTGGCGAGCACGTCCTTCCGCTTCGCCTTCACCGTCTCGCGCGCGATCACGCGGGCGCCGATCGCGGCCTGGATCGGAACGTCGAAGAACTGGCGCGGGATCTCCTTCTTCAGCCGCTCCACGAGCAGCTTGCCCCGCTCGTAGGCGAACTCGCGGTGGATGATCAGCGAGAGCGCGTCGACCGGCTCGCCGGCGACGAGCACGTCCACGCGGACGAGCGTGCCCGGCCGGAAGCCGGACATGTCGTAGTCGAAGCTCGCGTAGCCGCGCGTGCGCGACTTCAGCTGGTCGTAGAAGTCGAGCACGATCTCGCCGAGCGGGAGCTGATAGGTCAGGTGCACGCGCTCCTCGGAGAGGTACTCCATGTGGTCGAAGCTGCCGCGGCGCTCGTTGCAGAGCTCCATCACGGCGCCGACGTACTCCTTCGGGACGATCACGGACGCCTTGATGTACGGCTCCTCGACCTCCTCGAACTCGCTCGGCATGTCGGCCGGGTTGTGCACCTCGAGCCAGTCGGCGCCCGGCCGGGGCCGCACGCGGTAGGCGACGTTCGGCGCGGTCACGAGCAGGTCGAGGTCGAACTCGCGCTCGAGCCGCTCGCGCACGATCTCCATGTGGAGCAGCCCGAGGAAGCCGCAGCGGAAGCCGAAGCCGAGCGCCTGCGAGGTCTCGGGCTCGTAGAAGAGGGCGGCGTCGTTCAGCTTCAGCCGCTCGAGCGCGTCGCGCAGCTCCGGGTACTCGTCCGAGTCGGTCGGGAAGAGGCCCGCGAAGACCATCGGCTTGACCTCCTTGTACCCCGGGAGCGCCTCGGCGGCCGCGCGCTTCTCCGCGGTCAGGGTGTCGCCGACCCGGATCTTCGAGACGTCCTTCAGCCCCGTGATCACGTAGCCGACCTCGCCCGCGACGAGCCCCTTCACCGGCGTCCGCTGCGGCGAGAGGTAGCCGAGCTCCTCGGCCTCGAAGCGCGTGCCCTGCGCCATCGCGCGGACGGCGTCGCCGGTCTCGAGCGTGCCGTCGACGACGCGGATGAACGCGATCACGCCGCGGTACTGGTCGTACGACGAGTCGAAGATCAGCGCGCGCGCGGGCGCGTCCGTCTCGCCGACGGGCGCGGGGATCCGCTCGACGATCGCGTCGAGCACCGCCTCGACGCCGACGCCGGTCTTGGCCGAGATCCGGAGGACGTTGTCCGGGTCGTCGCCGATCAGGTCGGCGATCTCGGCCGAGGCGCCGTCGGGGTCGGCCTGCGGCAGGTCGATCTTGTTCACGACGGGCACGATCTCGAGGTTGTTCTCGATCGCGAGGTAGGCGTTCGCGAGCGTCTGCGCCTCGATCCCCTGGGCCGCGTCGACGACGAGCAGCGCGCCCTCGCACGCCTGGAGCGAGCGCGAGACCTCGTAGGTGAAGTCCACGTGACCGGGCGTGTCGATCAGGTTCAGCTGATGGCCCTTCCAGAGCACCCGCACGGCCTGCGCCTTGATCGTGATCCCGCGCTCGCGCTCGAGGTCCATCGAGTCGAGCAGCTGCTCCTTCATGTCCCGGTCGGCGACCGTGTCGGTCGCCTGGAGGATGCGATCGGCCAGCGTCGACTTCCCATGGTCGATGTGGGCGATGATCGAGAAGTTGCGGATGTGGTTCTGGTCCATGGCGGTTCAGGTGCGGGGTCGGAAACGCCGCACGAGAGAGGTTAGCGCCTGCATCTCGCGCACCCCGAGCGCCCGACAGGCCAGGAGGTAGCACCGCTCCTCCCGTGGCGAGCGCCGGCCGTGAGCGAGACGCAGCTGTGCCGGGAACGATCGGCCGAGGGCGGAGTCGAGCGCCCACCACACCCCGAACCCGACCGCCGCGAGTGCCAGTCGAGGCGGCCGTGACCCGCGCCAGCGTCCGCACCCCTGCCGCGATCCCGAGCGAGCCGACCCGGCGCCGGAGCAGCCAGAGCAGCGCCAGCGTGCCGGCGATGTTCGAGAGCGAGATCGCCAGCGGGATCCCCCAGACGCCGACGCGGTAGAGCGCCGCGAAGAGCAGGGTGTTCAGCGCCAGGTTGCCGGCGGCGACCCACGTCGGCACCGCGGGCGCCTGGAGCGAGAAGAAGGCGCGGTTCAGCATCAGCATGAACCCGTTGAAGGCGAGCCCGAGCGAGAACGCCGCGAGCGCGCCCGCGACGACGCGCGTCTCGTCGGGGATCGAACTCGCCGCGCTCGTAGAGCAGCCGCACGATCGGGAGCGCGAGCACCGCGCAGACGACCGAGGACGGGCACGAGCAGGAAGCCGATCTGGCCGATTCCCGTCGAGACGGTGCTGCCGGAAGCCCGCCACGTCGCCGCGGGCTCGCGAGCCGGGCGAGCGCCGGGAAGAGCACGGTCGCGACCGCGACGGAGAACATCCCCTGAGGAAGCATGTAGACGCGGAAGGCGGCGTCGATCGCGGCCGGTGCCAGGTCCTTGTCGATCAGGCGCGACGCGAAGAGCGTTCCGAGCACCGCGTTGAAGTTGATCAGCCCGAGCCCGAGCATGACCGGCCCCATCAGCCTGAAGACCTGGCGCACGGCCGGGATCGCGCCAGTCGATCAGCACGCGGAGGCGGTCGTCGCGTCCGCGCAGCCACGGCACGCGGCAACAGCGTCTGGACGAGCGTCCCGAGCCAGGATCGAGCCGGCGTAGACGTAGAGCTTCGTGCTCTCCGCGTCGGCGAACGGGACGCCGACGCACGAGGCCGACGATGATCACGATGTTCCAGGCGACCGGCGTCAGCGCCGGGACTCGAGAACTCGTCGTAGGAGTTGAGGATCCCGACGACGATCCCCGAGACGCCCGAGCAGGGCGACGATCGGGAAGAGCACGCGCGAGAGCCCGATCGCGAGGTCGCTGTCGTAGCCGAAGAGCCGCATCACGAACGGGGCGGCCAGGATGAAGGCGGCCGTGATCGCCGTCAGAGCCGAGCAGCATCAGCCAGAAGAGCGACGACGCGACCCGCCAGGCGCGCTTGCGCTCGCCCTTCTCGAGCAACTCGCTGAAGACGGGCACGAACGCGGACGAGAGCGCCGCGTCGGCGACGAGCGCCCGGACGAGGTTCGGGATCTGGAAGGCGACCGTGAACGCGTTGATCTCCCGCGCCCTCGGTGCCGAAGTAGGCCGCGGGCGACGATCTCGCGCACCAGGCCGAGCACCCGCGAGAGACCGGTCGCGGCGGAGAAGATCGCGGTCGACGACGCGAGCCGGCGGACGTTGGCTCGCGGTTCCTCCACGGGGCGAGTATAGGAACGGCGTCCGGCGGAACCGCGCCGTCCCGTGCGCCTTTGCTACCATCCGCCGGCCCGCCGACGCGGGCATTTCACTGGGTTTGAGTGACTGGGTTCGAGTGACTGGGTTGGAGCACTGAGATGCCGAATATCAAGCAACAGATCAAGCGAGTCCGGACCGCCGAGCGCGAGCACGACGAGAACCTCCGCTACCGGTCCACGGTCAAGACGCTGACGAAGCGTCTCGAGACCACCGTCGCCGAGGGCGACAAGGCCAAGATCGAAGAGGAGCGCCTGCTGCTCGTCCGCACGATCGACAAGGCCGTCTCGCGCGGAGCGCTGCACAAGAACACGGCCGGCCGAAAGAAGGCCTAGGCCGCGCGCGTCGGCTCCGGCTCCAGCGGCCTAGCCCCGGCGCTCAGCGCTCCGGCTGGCACCGCTTCCGGCCGAGGTCGATCAGCGTCCGCTGCAGCTCGAGGTCGGGCGCCAGCCTGCTGCCACCCTTGAGCGCGTGGTCGAGCCGCGCGAGCCGGACGACCGCGTCGCGGAGCTCGTCCTCGGAGAAGTTCTCGGCCTGGCCGAAGACCTTCTCCGCGTAGAACGGGTGCATCTTCAGCTTCCCGGCCGCATCGCGCGCGCGGACGCCGTCGGCGGCGAGCCGCTGGCACTGGCGGACGCGGACGACGTGGTTGCCGAGTGCGCCGGCGAGACGCGGAGCCGTATCTCGCGGCGGGCTTTGCCCTCACGCTCGAAGATCGTCTCGCTCGCCTCGAGCGTCCGGCCGGGCTCGCGCTTCGCCCAGGCGTCGGTGAGCGCGAACGTCGGCGTCTCGGCGACCGGGGCGACGAGTGCCTCGACCTCGCGCTCGCCGATCGGCTCGTCGCCCGCCCAGGTCGCGAGCTTGTCGATCTCGCTCGCAAGCGCCTGGCAGGTCGTCGCCGACGAGCTGGATCAGGGCGGCGCAGGCGTCCGCCTCGGCCCGGGTGCCGCGCGCCGCGAACTGTTGCGCGACCCACGAGTTGAGGCTGCGCTTGGGGACGCTGTACTCGAGCACCTGCCGGCTTCTTCGCGACGAGCTTCGGCAGCGCCGAGTCCTTGCGCAGCTCCCCGGCGACGAGCGCGAGGACGGTGTCGGGAGCCGGGCTGGCGGCGTAGGCCTCCAGCTCCTTGACGTCGGCCGCTTTCCACTTCTCCACCCCGGCGACGACGACGAGGCGGGCGTCGCCGAAGAGACCGCCCGCATTGCAGAGCGCGACGGCGGTGGCGCCGTCGGTCTCGAGCGCGCTCGTCAGCTCGGTCGACTCGGGGAGGAAGCGCTTCCGCAGCCGACCCAGCGCGACGTCGATCTTCGGCCGGTCGGTGCCGACGAGGAGGTAGAGCGGCTTCAGGTCGGACGGCTCGGCTGCCACAGGGCCAGCCTAGCGCTGGGACCGGATCCAGACGGCTCCGACCGTCGCGTCTCGATCGTCACCCGCCCGTTCTCGTCCGTGCGGAGAAGCCGGAGGCCCGGAACGGTCGCGAGCGCGGTCAGCGTCTCGGGCCGCGGATGGCCGTAGTCGTTGGTTCGCCCGGACGAGATGACCGCGACCGTCGGACGCAACTGGAGGAGCTCGGTCTCGAGCCCGGGATCCTCGGAGCCGTGGTGCGCCACCTTGAGGATCTCGACCGGCGGTCGAGCAGACGCGCGGTCACGTTCGTCTCGGCGTCGGCGCTCAGGAGCACATCGATGTGCCGTAGGTCGCGAGCAGGACGACGGTGCGGTCGTTCGGGATCGTCGCCGGCGCCCCGGCCCGTCCGGCCAGAGCGCCCTGCAGCCGGCAGTCGCCCGAGCCGCCAGCTCGTCCCGGCTCGGACGAGCCCGACAGGTGAGCCCCGGGCCGCCGCCGCCCGGAGCGCGCCACGGCGGTAGGGGCTGTCGGAGCCGTCTGTCGGGATCGAGGACTTGGTCGACGCGGACCGGCGGATCACGGCCTCCGCCCCGCCCGTGTGGTCGCGCTGGCCGTCCGTGACGACGAGCGCCGCGAGCCTGCTTACCCCGAGCTCGCGGAGCTGCCGGTCGACGCGCGCCTCGGGTGGGCCCTGGTCGACGAGCACCGCCCCCTCAGGCACCTGGAGGAGAATCGAGTCGCCCTGGCCGACGTCGAGGACGGTCAGCCGCAGACCGGTCGGGGGGGCCGGCGCCGATGCGGGCCAGAGCCACCAGACGAGCAGGGCCGGGACGAGCGCCGCCGCCGTGCAGAGCGCGAGCGGGCGGCGCCAGCGGGGCAGCCGGCGCAGGAGGAGGACGGCCACCGGCGTGGCGAGCAGCAGGAAGACTGCGGTGCCGGAGGTGAGCTGGGCATGCGGGAGCCCGGCGACGAGCCTGGCGCAGACCGCGACATACGCCGCGAGCCATCCGTTCAGCCACGCGAGGGCGAGCGCGGCCGACGGGAGCCAGCGGCTCGACCGCGGCGCAGACGAGCGCGAGATCGAGCAGCGGGCGCGATCGCGAGGGTGACGAGTGCGTTCGCGAGCAGCGAGTAGACCTGGCACGGTCCCGAACTGGAGCCAGAGAATCGGCGCAGTCGCCGCGCCGCACGCGATCGAGAGCGCGAGCACCTCACGGAGCCAGTCGGCAGCGGGTACCCCTCGAGCGCGCGGGCGAGCGGCGGCACGAGCACGAAGATCGCGACCGACGGCGACGAACGAGAGCTGGAAGCCCGGCTCGTAGATCGTTCCCGGCGCCCACGCGAGCAGGACGACCGCCCCGAGGGCGAGGAAGTGCCAGCGATCTCGCGGCCGCGAGAGCAGCCACGCGAGCGAGGCGAGCCCCCGGCGATCCCGGCGCGCACGACGGACGGCTGCCAGCCGACGGCGAGGACGTAGGCGACGATCGCCGCGAGCGCGATCACCTCGGCGAGACAGCCGCGGGATCCCGACGATCCACGCGAGCACGAGCACGGTCCCGACGAGGATGACGACGTTCTGGCCCGAGACGGCGAGCAGGTGGTAGAGACCTGCGGCCTTGAAGCTCGACTGCAGCTCGTTCGAGAGCCCCTCGTCCTCGCCGAGCACGACCCCGACGAGGACCGCGCGGCGTTCTCCCGTCAGTCCGGGTGCGATCGAGCGGCGCGACGTGCTCGCGGATCCGGTCCGAGAGGCCGCCGACACCGCCGCGCCGGCCGACGACCCGCCAGGCCCGGCCCTCGAGGACGACGTGGACGCCTCGGCGCGCGAGCCAGCCGCGCTCGTCGAAGCCGTCCTCGGGGCCGCGAGGCGCGACGACGCTCGCCCGGAGCGCAAGGATCGCCCCCTGGGGCGGCGAGCGGCCGACGGGGAGCTCGAGCAGGACGCGCTCCCGCAGCGGGCGCCCGTCGAAGCGACGCACCTCGGCCGGGACGCGCAGCGAGAACTCGGTCCGGCGCACCGGCCCCGTCACGACGGCCTCGAGCGCACGGGACTCCCCGACGTGCGACGCGGAGCAGGCTGTGGTCGAGGGCGGCGAGCCGGAGCCCGCCCAGCCAGCAACCGGCGAGGAGCACGCCCAGCGCCGCCGCGGGCAGCCACGCACGTGGGAGCAGAAGCCCCAGCACGGCGATCGCGCCAGCAGCGAGCAGGACTGGCGCCGGGGTGGCGACGACGTTCGCGAGCGCCAGCCCGGCCGCGAACGCGCCGAGCAGGAGCGCCGGCCAGCCGCGCTCGATCAGGGCGTCACCAGGTCGCGCAGCTGTTCGATCCGGGCGGGACCGATCCCGGGGATCGCGTCGAGATCCTCGACCGAGCTGAAGCCGCCGTGCTGGGAGCGGTAGTCGAGGATCTTCTGGGCGGTGACCGGCCCGACGCCGGGGAGACCGTCGAGGTCGGCAAGCGTGGCGCTGCTCAGGCTGACCTTGCGGGCGGCCGCGGCCGCCCCGGACCCCGCCGCGCCGGCGACCCGACTCGGCATCAGCACCTGGGTCCCGTCGGCGAGCGGCGCGGCGAGGTTGAGCGCGGCCGTGTCGGCCGACGCCGTCGCTCCGCCCGCGCGCGCGACGGCGTCGGCGACCCTGCTGCCCTGGCTCAGCCGGTAGAGGCCCGGTCGGCGAACCGCGCCCGTGACGTGCACGACGAGCCTCGGCGCCGCGGCCGCAGCGCGATCGGGGAGGAGCGCTGCGGCCGGCGGCGGCGCCGACGACGTGCCCGCGCCGGCGAGCACGCGGCCCGCGACGACGAGGAGCACGAGGAGCCCGGCGGCGAGGACGAGGGCGCGGCCTCGCGAGACGGGCAGGGAGGGCATGCCTCGAGCGTGCCGGGAGAAGTGTCACGGAGGGGTGACGGATTCGTGCCAGATGTGTCGAGATCGGGCACCATGAGGAGATGCGCCTGGTCCTCGCCCTCACCGTCGCCCTTGTCGTCCTCTCGCCCGCCTGCGCGGCCACCACCACGCCCGCGAGCGGCGTGCGCGGCGTCGTCCTCCGCGGCCCCACCCAGCCGGTCTGCCGCGAGGGCGAGCCGTGCGAAGGCCCGGCGCGGACGACGCTCGTCTTCCTGCGGAACGGCCGCGAGGCCACCCGCGTCCGCACGGGCGCCGACGGGCGCTTCCGGGTCGCGCTCGCGCCGGGCGCCTACGCGGTGCGGACGACCGAGCGAGTCTTCGGGCGGATTCCGCACCCCGGCCCGCGTCACCGTCACGAAGGGCCACTGGGCCCGCGTCACGTTCCGGATCGACACCGGGATCCGCTAGCCCGCCAGCGCCCTAGATCACGAAGTTGACGAGCTTGCCCGGGACGACGATCGTCTTCCGGGGCTCGCCGCCGTCCAGGTGCGCCTGCACCCGCTCGGAGGCGCGCGCGAGCGCGACGAGCTCGTCCTCGGCGGTGCCGGCGGCGACCTGGAGCCGGTCGCGCAGCTTTCCGTTCACCTGGACGACGACCTCGACCGTGTCGCGCTCGAGCAACGCCGGGTCGGCGGCCGGCCAGGGCTGCTCCCAGAGCCGCTCGTGCCCGAGCCGCTCCCACAGCTCCTCGGCGACGTGGGGCGCGTACGGCTGGATCAGGGAGACCGCGGTCTCGGCGGCGAAGCGCGCGTCCGGGCGCGGCAGGGTCGCGCGAGAGCTCGTTGACGAGCTCCATCACCGCGGAGATCCCCGTGTTGAACGCGTAGCGGCGGCCGATGTCGTCGGTCACCTTCGCGATCGTCGCGTGCGCCTTCCGCGCGAGCTCGCTCTTGCCCGGCCCTGCAGCAGGCGCGCCCGCCGCAACCTCGTTGACGACCCGCCAGAGCCGGCGGACGAAGCGCACCATCCCCTCGGCGGCCTCCTCCGTCCACTCCATGTCCTGGTCGGCGGGCCCGAGGAAGAGGATGGCGAGCCGGACGGGGTCGGCGCCGTAGCGCTCGACGTAGTGGTCGGGGCCGACGGAGGCGCCCGAGCGCTTGGAGATCTTCGCGTTCCCCGTCATCACCCAGCCGTTTGAGTAGAACGCCGCGAACGGCTCCCGGAACCCGACGTAGCCGAGGTCGTTCAGCACCTTGACCCAGAAGCGGGCGTAGATCATGTGCATCGTCGCGTGGTCGACGCCGCCGATGTAGAGGTCGACCGGGTTCCAGAAGTCGACGGCGGCCCGGTCGAAGGGCGCCTCGTCGTTCCCGGGGTCGCAGTAGCGGAGGAAGTACCAGGACGAGTCGACGAACGTGTCCATCGTCTCGGTCTCGCGCTTCGCCGAGCCGCCGCAGGAGGGGCAGGGCACGTTGACCCAGTCCTCGGCCTGCGCGAGCGGCGGCTGGCCCTTCGGCTTGTAGTCCTCGATGTCGGGGAGGACGACCGGGAGCTCGCTCTCGGGCACGGGGACGATCCCGCAGGCCTCGCAGTAGACGATCGGGATCGGGCAGCCCCAGTAGCGCTGACGGGAGAAGCCCCAGTCGCGAATCCGGAAGTTGATCGTGAAGGAGCCGCGCCCCTCGGCCTCCAGGCGCTCGACGATCTTCCGCCCGCCCTCGGGCGCAGGGAGCCCGTCCAGGTCGCCCGAGTTGACGAGCACCTCGCCCTCGGCGTGGCCGACGTAGGGCTCGGACTCGTCCACCTCGCCCTCGAGTCGGACGGATCACCTGGCGCACCGGCAGGTCGAAGGCCCGCGCGAAGTCGAAGTCGCGCTGGTCGTGCGCCGGCACGGCCATGATCGCGCCCGTCCCGTAGTCGGTCAGGACGTAGTCGGCGACGTAGACGGGGATCTCCTCCCCGTTCACCGGGTTGACGGCATGGAGGCCGGTGAAGACGCCCGTCTTCTCGACGGCGGCGGCCCGGTCGGCGGTCTTTTTGGCCGAGGCGCGGCGGACGTACTCGCGCACCTCCGACGCCTCGATCCGGTCGACGAGCTCGTGCTCGGGGGCGAGCACGAAGAACGTGGCGCCGTGGAGGGTGTCGGGCCGCGTCGTGAAGACACGCACCTCCTCGCCCCAGGGCTCGATCCGGAAGACGATCTCGGCCCCCTCGGAGCGGCCGATCCAGTTCCGCTGGCGCGCCTTGATCGGCTCGGGCCAGTCGAGGGTCTCGAGGTCGTCGAGCAGCGCCTGCGCGTAGTCGGTCACCCGGAAGAACCACTGCTCCATCAGGCGCGACTCGACCTCGGCGCCGCAGCGCTCGCACGTCCCGTCCGGGAGCACCTGCTCGTTCGCGAGCACGGTCTGGTCGTTCGGGCACCACTTGACGGGGGCGCCCTTGCGGTAGGCGAGCCCGTGTTCCAGGAACTTGAGGAACTGCCACTGCTGCCAGCGGTAGTAGCCGGGGTCGGCGGTCGAGAGCTCGCGCGACCAGTCGATCCACCAGCCGGTCCGCTTCATCGACGCCTTGATGCTCTCGATGTTCCGCTCGGTGATCACGCGCGGGTGGCCGCCCTCGCGGAGCGCCGCGTTCTCGGCCGGGAGGCCGAACGCGTCCCACCCCATCGGATGGAGCACGTGCATCCCGTTCCGGCGCCGGAAGTGGGTGGCGATGTCGCCGATCGTGTAGACGAGCATGTGCCCCATGTGCAGCGAGCCCGAGGGATACGGGAGCTGCTCGAGCACGTAGCTCTTGGGCCCCGAGCCGGCGTTCTGGACGACCGCGGCGCCCTCGTCCTCCCAGACGCGCTGCCACTTCTGCTCGATCTGCTTCGGGTCGTAGCTCTCGGTCACTCTCGGTCCGGCGTCGGGGGACAAAAAAGCCTCTCGTCAGAGAGGCCCGGGGGAAGCTGCCGCGGCACCGCCGCGTTGGCCTCCTGCGCTAGCGAAGAAGCTGCTTCACTGCGCGAGATGCTAGCACTGTTCCCGCAGACGGCCAGGGTCGAGGACGGCGAGCTGCACGTGGGTGGGATCGGCGCGACCGCGCTCGCCGAGCGGTTCGGGACGCCGCTGCTCGTGCTCTGCGAGGAGACGATCCGGGAGCGCGCGCGGCTCTTCCGCCGGGCCGCGCCGGCTGCGACCGTCGTCTACGGGACGAAGGCCTTCGCGAACGTGGCGCTGCTCCGGATCCTCGCCGAGGAGGGGATCGGCGCCGACGTCTCCACGCTCGGCGAGCTCGCGTTCGCGCAGGCGGCCGGGCTCGACGGGCCGCGGCTGCTCTTCCACGGGAACAACAAGTCCGACGCGGAGCTCGCCGCCGCCGGCGCGGCCGGGGCGCTCGTCGTCCTCGACGCGCTCGACGAGCCCGAGCGGGCGGCCGCGGCCGGGGTGCGCCGCGCGCTCGTCCGCGTCACCCCCGGCGTCGAGGCGGAGACCCCGCACGAGGCGATCCGGACGGGGCATCGCGGCTCCAAGTTCGGGCTCGATCCCGACGACGCGCTCGAGGCGATCCGGCTCGCCCGCGCGGCCGGGATCGAGGTCGAGGGGATCCACATGCACGTCGGCTCGCAGCTCGCCGACCCGCGCGCGCACCTGCTCGCGGTCGAGGCGCTCGCGGAGTTCGCGCTTCGGACGAAGGCCGAGCTCGACTGGACGCCCGCCGTCGTCGACATCGGCGGCGGCTTCGGGATCCGCCACGTCGAGGACGAGCCGGAGCCCCCGCTCGAGGGGATCGTCGGCACGCTCGTCGGCGCGGTCGCCCGCGACTGGCTGATGCGGGGCCTCCCCGCGCCGAGGCTCGTGCTCGAGCCCGGCCGCTCGCTCGTCGGCCCCGCCGGGCTCACCCTCTACCCGTCGGTGCGGTCAAGCGGGCAGGCGAGACGAACTACGCCGCGATCGACGGCGGCATGTCCGACAACCCGCGCCCCCAGCTCTACCGCGCGCGCTACACGGCACTGCTCGCGAACCGCGCCGAGGAGGCGCCCGCCGAGGAGCCGTACGCGATCGCGGGCAAGCACTGCGAGTCGGGCGACGTCCTGATCGAGAGCGTCGCGCTCCCCGAGCCCCGACGCGGCGACGTGCTCGCCGTCCCGGCGACGGGCGCCTACACGCTGGCGATGAGCTCGAACTACAACGGGGTGCCGCGCCCGGCCGCCGTGCGGGTCAAGGACGGCGAGGCGCGGGAGATCGTCCGCCGCGAGACCGTCGAGGAGCTGCTCGCCCGCGAGCAGCCGACTCCGGCCTAGACGCGGGCGAGAACCCGGTCGAGCGGCCGCGGAACGCGGTCGAGATCGAGTGCCTCGACCAGGAGGACGGCATACCGCTGCTTGCGGTTCCACATGAAGCCGTACAGCTGCTCCTCGAGCGGACGGTCGCAATGCGCGGGCTGCTTCTGGTACGTCCGGAAGGCCCGCAGGTCGCCCTGCTCGGCGAGCACGCGCTCCATCTCGCCCGGCCCGACCGCCCGGGTCAGCTCGTCCTCGAGGTCGCGCGTGCACGCGTAGAACCCGGCGCGCTCGAGCCCGTCGCGGTCGCCGCATTCGAGCGCGCGCAGGAAGTGCCGCTCCTCGCCGGCGTCGTAGAGCCCGGCGTGCCGGACGTCCCGGTACCGCTCGAGGTACTGCGGCAGGCTCCCGTAGCCGCCCATGGGCACGACGGCGACACCCTCGGCCTCCAGGTCGCGGCCGCGGCGGCGCGCGAGCGTCTCGACCGCGTTGCGGTCGCTCGTGCCCTCGACGAGGACGACCGCGCGCGGCCGGGTGCTCGGATCGGGCCGGCGACGACCGTTCACGCGTCCGCCGAGCGGAGGGCGACCTCGTCGAGGGCCCCGCCTAGAAGGGTCAGGAAGCTTTCGCGCACGAATCGCTTGGTACCCGGAGCGGCTGCCGGCGGAACGGGTCCGGGAATGTCACCTGAGGTCACGACAGTCGAAATGCGACGGCTCAATCGTCGATGTGAGCCATTCCGTTCCGCCGCAATGCTTCGATCGAGGCTCGCATGCCCTCCAACTTCTCCGGCGCATGACCGACCCAGTCGGCGAGCTCACCGACGACGCGCAACGGCTCGCGGCTACGGAACGATTGCGTCGGATTCCCGGGGAACTTCTTGTCGGTCAGGTTCGGGTCGTCCTCGAACGGCCCGGTCGGCTCGACGATGTAGACGCGCCCGCGGCCCTCGCCTCCGGCGAGCTCGGCGCCCCAGACCGCGGCGTCGAGAGTTGCGGTGAAGTAGACGTAGTTCATGACCCGGTCGGCCTCGAAGTTCGATTCGCGTCCGGGGGTCAACATGTCGCCCACCGCGAGGTCGGCCTTCGTCCCGTGCAGGTACACGCCCTCCTCGTACACCTCGAACGGCACCGGCTCACGCAGGGCGGTCATGCCACGATGCTAACCCTGAGAGCCGTGGCAGTGGTCGCCTGGGCAGTGTTCGTGAATGTTGCATGAGCGTCTACGCAGGCGACAGGACGTTCGGCGCAGGCTTTTCCTACCGGTCCGCGACCAGCGTTCTGGCGAGTTCGTCCACGTACTCCGACGGAAGGCCGTTGGCCCGTGCCGCCCTGACTATCGGGTCTCGATATGACCGCGTCGGCCTAATCGAGTCGTCAATCATCTCCGCACGGGCGACGTATACCGACGCGTCGTGCTCGGCGCCTTGTGAACCTACGACCGTCACGCGCTCCTCGCGGTAGCCAGCACCCCGTTGTGCTTCGTCGATGTTGCTGCCAGCCGTGGCCGTCCACTTCATAGACGACCCCCCAAACGACGTCATCCGGGTGACCAGTGCGTAGCGGGGCGAGTTTCCCCCTTCAGAGCTTCGCTTGTGCCATCTCAACGCTGAAGGCCGACAAGGACGCGATGCCGAGCCGTTCCGCCGAGGGGATCCACTTTCGCAGCCGCTCTTCGTCCATGTTGGTGCCGACTGCGAAGAACCTCACCGTCTCGACGATACCGGGCGCTCGGAGTGGGGTTCGCCGAGACCGCTCGGCTGGGCCAGTGTTCAGCATTGACGCCTGACACCTAGCGCGGAGGACGTCTCAGCCCGCTCGCCGCATCCCCGACTAGCGTGAAGACGATCCCGACGACGATCATCAGACCGCCGAGGAACGCGATGACGCCGCATACGACGGCGACAACGCCGAACAGGTCAGCCCGGTCGAAGTCCCCGTCGAAGAGTGACGCCCATCCCGCCCACACGAGGAGCGCGCCGACCGGGACAAGAGCGGCACCGACGGCAGCTCCTTTGGCAACGGTCGGCGGTTCAGCTCCACTGATCGGCCTCTCGCCCATGCCCGTCTCATCGGTCGTGGTCGGTGGTCACTTGACCTCCGTTCGCCTGGGCCAGCGTTCGGGAATGACGCCTGAGCGATCCAAATGCGGCGGGACGCGCTGTCGATCAGCCTCGCTGCTCTCTGATCGCGCCAATCAGCCAGATCATTCCCGGTACACCACCCGCTGCGGCTATCGCAGCCGCGGTCCACTCGCGAAGAAGTAGGCACACAAGCGCGATCAGAAACAACGTCGGAGCCATGATGATTAGGTTCAGATGTGGCAGTTCCTGAGTCCAGGGCCAGCGTTTCCCTGCGACGTGGCACCAGACACTCACCACCAGCCAGCAGCCAGCAGCGAGTCCGACCCAGAAGGCGGTCTGACCAATCGTGACCCCTTGCTGCGTCGCGACGACTGCGACTGTCCCGCATACGGCAATCGCCGCGAGGAACTCGTGCCACGACTCTCCCGACCTCACTAGCGCAGCATGCCACGACTCGGGCGGGCCAGTGTTCGGGAATAACGCCTGAGCGCGGGTTGCCGGGTCGGCGATAGAGCACTCTTTCTTGATGTCGCATGAGCCTTTATGGTGCGCCTGTGCCACTCTTCCCGCCGCAAGAAGGCACCTGAGGCGACCCGTGACCAGGCGGTCATCGTCCACCTCCCGATGTCAGACGATCAGTTCGGCGCGGACGAGGAGCGCGAAGAGATCTACCGCCTCGAAGACGAGTTGGAACAAGCTGTCGAGTCCATGGGCGATCAGTTGGACGGCCACGAGTTCGGGGACGGCGAGGCAGTCTTCTATCTGTACGGACTCGACGCTGACCTGCTCGTGGAAATCGTCAAACGCACACTTGAAGGGTTCCCGGTACGACCCGGCGCATTCGCGGTGAAGCAGTACGGGCCACCCGACGACCCCGATGTACGAACCGAGCGGGTTCCTCTAGACCGTTTCGCCAATCCCTCCTAGGCCGCACTTTCGCCTGGGCCAGCGCCCTCTCATCTGACCTTCCCCGCACCGCTAGCGCTGTCGGCGGCGCAGCTCGTCCTCGACGAGCGCGACGTCGAGGCCGCGCGCGGCGAGGAGCGCGTAGAGGTGGAAGAGCAGGTCGGCGGACTCCTCGACGAGCCGCTCGTCGCTCTCGCCCACGCCCGCGAGCGCGACCTCGAGGCCCTCCTCCCCCACCTTCCGGGCCGCGAGCTTCGGGTCGTCGAGGAGCTGGACGACGTAGGAGCCCTCGGGCCGCTCGGCCTCGCGCTCCTTGATCCGGCGCCAGAGCCAGGGGGCGAAGCACGTCGTCGTGCCGGTGTGGCAGGCGGGGCCGGCCGGGCGGACGCGGAGCAGGATCGCGTCGCCGTCGCAGTCCTCGCGCAGCTCCTCGACGCGCGCGCAGCGTGTTCCCCGAGGTCGCGCCCTTGTGCCAGAGCTCCTGCCGCGAACGGCTCCAGAACCACGCCTCGCCCGTCTCGCGGGTGCGCCGGAGCGCCTCCTCGTCCATCCAGGCGAGCATCAGCACGCGACCGCTCTCCGCGTCCTGGACGATTGCAGCTGTCAGATCCTGATCGGCCATCCCGCCTCCTCCAGCTCGGCCTTCAGCTCGGGCAGCCGCTCGGGCCGCTCGTGCACGATCGAGGCGACGAGCGCCGCCTCGGCGCCGGCCGCGAATGCCTCCGCGAGGTGCGCCCCGGTCCCGGCGCCGCCCGAGGCGATCACCGGCACCTCCACCTCGGAGGCGACCGCGCCCGTCAGCTCCAGGTCGTAGCCCGCGCGCGTCCCGTCCGCGTCGATCGAGGTGACGAGCAGCTCGCCCGCGCCCCGCTCGACGCTCTCGCGCGCCCAGGCGACCGAGTCGAGCCCGCGCGCCTGCCGGCCGCCGTGCGTGACGACCTCGCCGGCCCGGGAGTCGAGCGCGCAGACGACGGCCTGCGAGCCGAACTCGTCCGCGAGCCGCGTCAGCAGGGTCGGGTCGTCGACCGCGGCCCGGTTGACCGCGACCTTGTCGGCCCCGGCGCGCAGGAGCGCGCGCGCGTCCTCGAGGCCGGAGATCCCGCCGCCGACCGTGAAGGGGATCGTCAGCGTCTCCGCCGCCTCCTCGACGAGGCCGAGGATCGGGCCGCGGCCCTCGATCCCGGCGGTGATGTCGAGGAAGACGAGCTCGTCGGCGCCCAGCTCGGAGTAGCGCTGCGCCAGCTCGACGGGGTCGCCCACGTCGCGCAGCTCGACGAAGCGGACGCCCTTGACCACGCGGCCGCCGGCGACGTCGAGGCAGGGGATCAGGCGCTTCTTGACCATGCCAAAGCGTTCTCGAGGAGCCGGGCGCCGGCGGCGCCGCTCCGCTCGGGGTGGAACTGGACGCCGGCGAGCGCGCCGGCCTGGACGGCGGCGACGACCGTGCCCGTCGTGCTCGACCTCGGCGACGGCGACCTCGCCCGTCCGGCTCGGCCGCGTAGCTGTGGGCGAAGTAGACGTCGGCGCCCTCGAGCCCGTCCAGCAGGTCGGAGGGGCGGGTGAGCGCGAGTGCGTTCCAGCCCATGTGCGGGACGCGGCGCGCGCGCAGCCGCCGCACGGGGCCGCGGAGCAGCCCGAGCCCGCGGCCGCCCTCCTCGCTCTCGTCGAAGAGGAGCTGCATCCCGACGCAGATCCCGAGCGTCGGCCGGCCGCGCTCGGCGCGCTCGCGCAGCGCGTCGGCGACCGGCGCGAGCCCGCGGGCCGCGCTCTCGACGTGGCCGACGCCGGCGATCACCGCGAGCGGCGCCTCCAGCACCTCGGCCGGCGTCGGTCGAGATCACGGGCTCGGCGCCCGCCCGCGCGAACGCGGCGCAGACGCTGCGCAGGTTGCCCGCGCCGTAGTCGGCGAGCACCACCCTCACGCCAGTCCCTTGGTCGAGCGGATCCCGGCACCGCCCGGGGCGACCGCCTGCCGGAGCGCCTGGCCGAGCGCCTTGAAGGCGGCCTCGGCGACGTGGTGGTCGTCGGCGCCCGCGGCGACGACGTGGAGCGTGAAGCCGCCCTGCAGCGCGAGCCGCTCCAGCGCGTGCCCGAGCAGCGAGACGGCGAGGCCGCCGACGCGGTCGCCGCCGAAGGCGAGCTCGATCTCGGCGTGCGGGCGGCGGACGAGGTCGACCGCGGCGGTCGCGCGGGCCTCGTCCATCGGCACGATCGCCGAGCCGTAGCGGGCGACGCCCTCGCGGGTGCCGAGCGCGGCGGCGAGCGCGTCGCCGAGCGCGGCGAGCACGTCCTCGACCGTGTGGTGCTCGTCCACGTCGAGGTCGCCGCCCGGCGCGCACGTCGAGGTCGAGGCCGCCGTGGAAGGCGCAGAGCGTGAGCAGGTGGTCGAGGAAGCCGATCCCCGTCTCGACCCGAGCGCGGCCGCTCCCGTCGAGGTCGAGCGTGATCCGCAGCGCGGTCTCGGTCGAGACGCGGGTGACGTAGGCGCTGCGGCCGCCGCGCGGCGCGGGCTCGGCGCCCAGGGCAGCGAGGAGAACGTCGTTCTCGGCGGGGCGGCGCGGCGTGATCCGGATCCCGTCCGGGAGGACGCGGACGACGAGGCCCTGCGCCTCCAGCCGCTCGCCGAGCGGCTCGGCGGTGGGAAGCCAGACGAAGTTGCCGGCCGAGGGCGGGCAGTCCCAGCCCGCGCCGGCGAGCGCGGCGCGCATCCGCTCGCGCTCGGCGACGTCGCCGTCGACGTCGAGCCGGGGCTCGGCGAGCGCGGCCGCGGCGATCCGCGCCGCCGGGGCGCTGACGCTCGCGGGCGAGCGGCGGCGGTCGAGCTCGGCGGCCACCTCGGGCGCGGCGACCGCGTAGCCGACGCGGAGCGCCGCGAGCCCGAAGGCCTTCGAGAGCGTGCGGAGGACGATCAGGTTCGGCTGCGAGGCGAGCAGCGGCACGCAGCTCTCGCCGCCGTACTCGACGTAGGCCTCGTCGACGACGACGACCGCGTCGGGGTGCGCGCGCGCGAGCGAGACGAGCTCGGCCGGGTCGCGCAGCTCGCCGGTCGGGTTGTTCGGGTTGCAGACCCAGATCACGGAGGCGCCGTCCGGCTCGGCCACGACCTCGGCGCCCTCCAGCTCGGTCACGATCCGGTAGAGGCCGTAGGTCGGCGCCGACACGCA
Source organism: uncultured Gaiellaceae bacterium (assembly GCA_963846665.1). Taxonomy (GTDB): domain Bacteria; phylum Actinomycetota; class Thermoleophilia; order Gaiellales; family Gaiellaceae; genus Gaiellasilicea. The sequence goes on along the minus strand of CAWJWW010000002.1, from coordinate 209,942 downwards.
GGCGCGGCGGCCGGGCGCGAGGTACGTCCGGGCGCAGAGCGCGATCAGCTCGTCCGCCCCCGCGCCGACGACGATCTGCTCGGGCGTCGCGCCGACGTAGGCGGCGGCCGCCTCGCGCAGCTCGCGGTAGGTGCCGTCCGGGTACTCGTTCAGCCGGGCGAAGCTCTGGGCGAGCGGCACCTGCGGCACGCCGGGGAGCGCGGGCGTGTTCTGGTCGAAGCGGAGGACCTGCTCGGGCCGGAGCCCGTGGCGTGCAGCGATCTCCGCGGAGGTCGGCGTCCAGGCGTAGGGCCGGAAGCCCTCGGGGAGCGCGAGCGCGGTCATCGCGTCGCCAGCGCCGCCGCGTGCAGCGGCAGCCCCTCGACCCGTGCCAGCGGCAGCGTGATCGTCGCGGGCGCGCTCGAGGCCGGCCGCGTCGGCCCGGATCAGCTGCACCGGCTTCAGGAACGCCTCCAGCCCGAGCCCGCCGGCGCCGCGGGCGAGCCCGCCGGTCGGGAGCACGTGGGTGGCGCCGGAGGCGTAGTCGCCGACGACGGCCGTGGTGCGGACGAAGACGGTGCCGGCGTTGCGGACGCGCCGCGCGACCGCGTCGGCGTCCTCGATCCAGAGCTCCAGGTGCTCGGGCGCGTAGGCCTCCGAGCGCGCGAGGGCCTCGTCCAGCCCGGCGGGCTCCTCGACGAGGACGTTCTCGTGCCCGGCGACGAGCGCCCGCACCGCCCGCGCGAGCGCGGGGTCGAGCGCGAGCAGGATCGACTCGCTCTCCGGCCCGTGCTCGGCCTGCGCGAGCAGGCTGGCGGCGCACTGCGCCGGGTCGGCGGTCGCGTCCGCGAGCACGATCACCTCGCTCGGGCCGGCGGGCAGGTCGATCCCGACCCGGCTCGAGACGAGCAGCTTCGCCGCGGTCACCCACTGGTTGCCGGGGCCGACGATCTTGTCCACGGGCGCGATCGTCTCGGTGCCGTAGGCGAGCGCGGCGACCGCCTGGGCGCCGCCGACCGCGTAGACCTCGTCGAGCCCGAGCTCGTGCGCGACCGCGAGCATCGTCTCGGACGGGCGCGGCGTCACGACGGCGATCCGCCCCACGCCCGCGACCTGCGCGGGCACAGCCGCCATCACGAGCGACGAGGGGTACGGGTGGCGGCCGCCCGGCGCGTAGACCCCGACCGAGGGGACCGGCAGCCAGCGGCGCTCGGTCGCGATCCCGGGGACGGCCTCGACGACGGTGTCGGCGGGCCGCTGCGCCTCGGAGACCGTGCGCACCGCTGCGGCGAGCGCGCGCACCGAGGCGAGCACGTCGTCCTCGACCCGCGCGGCGGCGAGCGCCTCGGCGGGGACGCGCAGCAGCGGCCGCTCGCCGTCCAGCCGCTCCGTCCAGTCGAGCAGCCCCTCGTCGCCGCGCTCGCGCACGTCGGCGACGATCTCGGCGACGCGCGGCAGCACGTCGTCGAGCAGCGCGCCTCTCACGGGACGAGCCGCTCCACCGGCAGGACGAGGATCGAGGAGGCGCCCGCGGCCTTGAGCGGGCCGAGCAGGTTCCAGACGTCGTCGGCGTCGACCGCGGCGTGGATCGCGATCTGCCCCTCCTCGGCGAGGGTGAGCACGGAGGGGGCGCCCATGCTCGGGAGCACCTCGCGGATCGCCGGGAGCGCGGAGTCGTGCGCGTTCATCATCAGGTAGCGGCGGCGGCGGCCGGAGACGACGGCGGAGAGCATCAGCTCGACCCGCTCGGCGAGCTCGCCCTTCTCGGCGAGCGCCGCCTCGCTGCCGACGAGAACGGCCTGCGACTCGAGCAGCGTCCCGATCAGGCGCAGCCCGTTCGCGCTCGCGGTCGAGCCGGTCGAGACGAGGTCGACGATCGCATCCGAGAGCCCCAGGCGCGGCGCCGCCTCGACCGAGCCGGAGATCGTGATCAGCTCGGCGGCGATCCCCCGCTCCTCGAGACAGGCCCGCGTCGTCACGGGGTAGGCGGTCGCGACGCGGAGGCCCTCGAGCCCGGAGACGTCCTCGAACGGGGAGTCCTCGGGCACGGCCGCCTGGAGGCTGCAGCGGGCGAAGCCGAGCTCGGCCAGCGTGACCACGTCGGCGGCTGCCTCGACCGCGAGGTTCGCGCCGGTGATCCCGAGGTCGACGACCCCGTCCTGCACGTACTCGGGGATGTCGCTCGGGCGGACGAGCAGGAGGTCGACGGGAGCGTTGGCGCACGGGACGACGAGGGCGCGGTCGGTCGCCTCGAAGCGGAGCCCCGCGTCGGCGCAGAGCCGGAGCGCCGGCTCCGACATCCGGCCCTTCGAGGGGACGGCGAGCGTCAGCCGGCCGTTGGCGCCGGCCCGGGTGAAGGGAGTGGCGGCCACTAGCGCTTCCGCTTCGATCGGTCGAGCGCGATCCGGTAGCCGCCGGTGCCGTGGCGGAGCCACTGGGCGACGCGGGTGACGGTGGCGGTGCTCGTCGGCACGCGCTCGGCGATCTCGACGTACGGGACGCCCTGCTCCAGCAGCTGCACCGTCTGCCAGCGGTGGGTCAGCGCCTCGAGCTCGGGGAGCGTGCAGAGGTCGCGCAGGAAGCGCTGCACCTCGTCGGCGGTCTTCAGGCCGAGCACGGCCGTGGCGAGCTCGTCGAGCCCCGGGAGGGGATCGACGGAACGGGCGGTCTCGGGTGCTGCGGCGCGGGCCATGTCGGCATGTTAGCATGATAACGTGCTAACACGTCAATTCGATGTCTACCCCGCGATCGACGTCCTCGAGGGACGCGTCGTCCGGCTCCACCGCGGCGTCCGCGAGAACGTGACGGTCGAGGGCGGCGACCCGGTCGAGGCGGCGCGCCGGTTCGCGGCCGAGGGCGCGCGCTGGCTGCACCTCGTCGACCTCGACGGCGCCTTCGCCGGCTCCCCCACTCCCGGGCTCGTCGAGCGGGTCGCCGCCGCGACCGACGTGCCGCTGCAGGTCGGGGGCGGCTACCGCAGCGAGGAGGCCGTCGCGGCCGCGCTGGCGGCGGGAGCGGCGCGGGTGATGGTCGGCACCGCCGCCCTCTCCGCTGCCTTCCTCGAGCCCGCGGCCGCCCGCTTCGGCGACGGGCTCGTCGTCGCGGTCGACGTCCGCGACGGCAAGGTCGCCGCCGAGGGCTGGACCGAGCTCTCCGACCTGACCGCGGCCGGGCTCGCCGCCCGCTGCCGCGACGCGGGCGTCCGGCGGCTGCTCGTGACCAGCACCGCCCGCGACGGCTCGCTCGCCGGGCCCGACCTGGAGCTGCTCGGCGAGGTGATGGCGGCGTCCGAGCTCCCCGTCCTCGCCGCCGGCGGGATCGCGTCGCTGGACGACGTCCGCGCCGTCCGCGACCTCGGCTGCGAGGGCGCGATCGCCGGGAGCGCGATCTGGCGCGGCCGTTTCACTCTGGCCGAGGCGGTCACACTCCAGACGTGAGCGCCGACGCCACCCGCATCCCCGTCGCGATCTGGAGCGACTACATCTGACCCTTCTGCCGCCTGGCCGAACCGACGGCCGAGTGGCTGGGGCGCCGGTTCGGCGCCGACGTCGTCTGGCTCCCCTTCGACCTCCATCCCGAGTACCCGCCCGAGGGGCTCGACCGGGCGCAGCTGATCGCGCGGTACGGCGAGGGGATGTCGGAGCGGATGCGGGCGTCGTTCGCGGCGCGTGGGCTCGAGTACAACCCGAACCCGGACGTCGTCCCCAACACGATGCATGCGCTCCGGCTCGGCGAGCTGGCGCGCGAGCTCGGCCGCCACGGTGAGCTGCACACCCGGCTGATGGACGCGTACTGGGCGGAGGCGGCGAACCTGGCCGATCCCGACGTGCTCCGGGCGCTCGCGGTCGAGCTCGGCCTCCCGGGCGACGAGGTGGACGAGGTGCTGGCGAGCGATCGTTACCGTGACCGCGTGGAGGACTCGACCCGTCAGGCCGTCTCGATCGGCGCCAACGCCGTTCCCGCCTTCCTGCTCGATCGCCGGCTGCTCGTGCTCGGCGCGCAGCCGAACGAGGTCTTCGAGCAGGCGTTCGCCCAGCTCGACGCCGCATGAGCAGGGTCGTCGACGAGCTCGACGGCGTCGTCGGCTGGATCGAGGACGAGCGGATGCAACGCACCTCCCACGCCCTCGCGGTCGACGGGAAGGTCTGGCTGATCGACCCGGTGGACGGGCCGGGCGTCGAGGAGCGGGTGCGCGCGCTCGGCGAGCCCGCGGGCGTGCTCCAGCTCCTCGACCGGCACGGCCGTGACTCGGCCGCGCTTGCCGGGCGGCTCGGCGTCCCGCATCACGTCGTCCCGGCCGCGCTCCCCGACACGCCGTTCACGGTGCTGCCGATCCTGCGGAACCGGTTGTGGGCCGAGGTCGCCCTCTGGTGGCCCGAGCGGCGGCTGCTCGTCTGCGCGGACGCGCTCGGGACGATCCCGTACTTCCGCGCCGGCGACGAGCCGATCGGCCCGCACCCGTTGCTGCGTCCGTTCCCGCCGAAGTCCCTGCGCGGGCTCGGAGCCGAGCACGTGCTCGTCGGCCACGGGCCCGGGGTGCACGGCCCCTCGGCCGCGGAGGCCGTCGACCGCTCGCTCGACCACGCCCGCCGGAACCTCCCCCGCTGGCTGCTCGGCCTGCGGCGGGCGCTCGGCGACCAGACCTAGACGGGCTACTCCTTGACGAGCGTCGTCGTCGGGCCGGAGCCCGTCGTCGTGCCGGTGCTCGTCTTCGCCGTCGTCGTCCCGGTGGTGGTCGTCCCCGGGGTCGCCGGATCCGTCCGGGCGGGATACGAGACCGACTCGCAGTCGGGCGCGACGATGTCGTTCGGGTCGGCGAGGACCCGGTCGTTCCCGGATCCGCAGGTGATCTGGTCGACGTCGCCGTCGACGGCGACGATCGTGTCGCTGCCCGCTCCTCCGGAGAGCCGGTCGCGATCCTTGCCGCCGTCGAGATAGTCGTTGCCCGCGCCGCCGTCGAGCCGGTCGTCGCCGGCGCCGCCGACGAGCGTGTCCGGTCCGCCGAGCCCGAGCAGCACGTCGTCGCCACCGCCGCCGGGCAGGTAGTTCGCCTTGGCAGTTCCGACGAGGCGCCGACCCTTCGGCCTCGGTGGCCCGAGCACGATCGGCTCGGTCGCCTCGGTGTTCGCGCGGACGGTGCCGAGCTCGTTCCGCGCGACGACGGCGAGCCTGATCCGGAAGCCGAGGTCGGCCTCCGTGATCCGGTAGACGAGCCCCTTGACGCCCTTGACCGAGCGGCAGACCCGGAGCGTCGCGTCGCAGCGCTGCCAGACGGTCGTGTAGCGGATCGGCGCGAAGCCGGACCAGCTACCACGGCTGGCGGCGAGGCTCTCGCCGAGCTTCGCCTCGCCGGTGAGGGTGGGAGCGGCCGAGACGCTCGGCGCGAACCGCGGCGCCGGGATCGCGGGGAAGGTGTGGTCGGAGAAGGCCTCGGACGCTCCGGCGGCGTTGCGCGCGGTCACGTAGGCGCGCAGCGTCAGCCCGAGGTCGGCCGCGACGATCGTGTAGCCCGACGAGACGGCGCCCGCGATCGGCACGCAGCTCGGGAGCGTCCCCTGGGGGTCGCAGCGCTTCCACTGGATCGTGAAGGCGAGCGGGACGATCCCCGTCCAGCTGCCGGAGTCGACCGTGACCGTCTGCCCGACCGACGGAGCGGTGCGGGAGATCGAGACCTGAGGCCGGACGACGTTGAGCGGCGGAGCGGCGAAGACCGCCGGGGTCGACTCGGACTGCGCGGTCGCCGAGGCGGACGCGTTCTTGGCTGTCACCTCGACCCGGAGCGACCAGCCGATCAGATCGGCCGTCGGGACGAAGGTCGCGCTCGTGGCGAGCGGGATCTGGTAGCAGGGCCCGTCCTTCGGCATGCACTTCTTCCACTGGTACGTGTAGGTGAGGAAGCCCGAACCGGTCCAGGTGCCGACGGCTGAGGACAGGGCGACCCCGACGGACGGCACGCCCGTCGTCCCCAGGACGATCACGCGCGGCGGCACGGTGTTCTTCGGCTCCGGGCCCTGGATCACGGCAGTGGCATCGGAGGTCGCGGAGGCCGAGCCGCTCGAGCCCGTTCCGGTCACCCGCACCCGGATGCGCTTGCCGACCTCGCTGCCCGTCAGCGTGTACGACGACCCGGTCGCACCCGAGATGTCGACGCAGTTGTTCCCATCGGCGTCGCAGCGGAGCCACTGGTAGGCGTAGCTCGAGGCGGACGTGAAGTTCCCGGTGGACGAGAACAGGATCCCGCCCTCGGCGGTGTTCCCGGAGATGATCGGGAGCGTCGTGTTCGACGGCGGAGCGGGCCGCCAGTCGGGGTTGGCGTCGGTCGCTCCACTCGTCAGCTGGGTCTCCCCTGAGCCGACCGTGAAGATCCCCGAGCCGGTGCGGGCGAACGCGAAGAGGGTCTGGTCGGGCGAGTAGGACGGCTGGAAGTCGTCACCGGACGAGTTGGTGATCCTGGTCTCCGTGCCTCCGGCCGAGCCGATCGAGTAGAGCTGCCGCTGTGCGACGCCGTTCCGGTCGGACGCGTAGACGATCCGGTTCCCGGCGGGCGACCACGCCGGCTCGGTCTCGTTCGAGGTCGCCGTCGTCCACTGCTCCTGGTTCGTCCCACCGCCCGTGTTGCCACTGGACGGGGCGGTCATCACGTAGATGTCGGCGTTGACGCCGGGGAACGACCGGGCGAACGCGATCTTGGTGCCGTCGGGCGACCAGGAGGGCGCGTCGTCGGTCGCCGAGCCGCTGTTCGTCACGTTGCGGGGCGTGCCGCCGCTGCTCGAGACGACCCAGATGTCGGTCCCCTTCTCGTACGCGATCATCGTCCCGTCGGGCGAGAAGGCAGGCGAGGTGCCCGTGTCGAGCGCGGCGCCCATCGTCGAGCCGGCCACGGTGAAGACCTTGATCGAGCCGCCCTGGCTGACCGCGAGCTTGCTCCCGTCGGCCGACCAGGCCGGGTCGATCGCGCCGTTGACGAGCAGCGAGACCGTGTGGGCGCTGTCGGTGGTGACGGTGTAGATGTCGCCGCCGCGCTCGAACGCGATCAGGCCGTTCGTGCCCGGAAAGGTCGCCCAGGCGGCCGACCCGGAGAGCCCGAGCAGGGCCACGGAGGCGGCGGCCGCGGCAAGGGCGCGAAGGGACCAGGAGGGCATCCGTACGTTGTAGCCGTTGAAAGTCATAATCGCCACCCCCGTTCGGAGGAACGGGTGGGGCGTACGACCCTATCCGGATTTACCTGGCCCGGAGCAGCCCGGGCCGGACGAGCCGCCGGGGCGCCTTCAGGCCGGAATCGCGGATCGACGGGTTGAGCGGCTCGGCGAGCGGCGCGGCCCCGAACGAGCGCTCGACCTGCCCGCGCGGCGCGTCACCGTAGAGCGTCGTCCGCTGCCGCGGCGTCCGGCCGCTCGCGCGAATCAGGGCCTCCATCGCCTCGGGCGGGAGCTCCTGGCCGTACTCGGAGCCCGCGGCCCGCGAGATCGACTCGTTCATCAGCGTGCCGCCGAGGTCGTTGACCCCCGCCCTGAGCACGGCGGCGACTCCCTCGGGGCCGAGCTTCACCCAGGAGGCCTGGATGTTCGTGATCGCCGGATGGAGCGCGAGCCGGGCGACGGCGTGGATCAGCAGCGTCTCCCCGAACGTCGGGCCCGGAGCGGGCGCGGCCCTTCAGCCACATCGGCGCCTCCATGTGCACGAACGGGAGCGGCACGAACTCGGTGAAGCCGCCCGACCGCGCCTGCTGCTCGCGGGCCCGGATCAGGTGCCGCGCCCAGTGCTTCGGCTGCTCGACGTGGCCGAGCATCATCGTCACGTTCGAGCGGAGCCCGACCGCGTGCGCGGCCTCGTGCACGGCGAGCCACTGGTCGGTCGTGACCTTGTCGGGGCAGATGATCGCCCGCACCTCGTCGTCGAGGATCTCGGCGGCGGTGCCGGGGAGCGAGCCGAGCCCGAGGTCGCGCAGCCGCTCGAGGTACGGCTCCAGCGGCTGCTCCAGCGTGGCGGCGCCCTGCCAGATCTCGAGCGCCGAGAAGGCGTGGATGTGGATCTCGGGGACGGCGTCGCGGATCGCCTCGACGACGCTCGCGTAGTAGTCGCCGGTGAAGGCCGGGTGGATCCCGCCCTGGAGGCAGACCTCGGTCGCGCCCGCGCGCCCACGCCTCCTCGGCGCGGCGGACGATCTCCTCGTGCGGGACGAGGTAGGGCGCGCCGCGCAGGTTCGCCGCGAGCTTGCCCTTCGAGAAGGCGCAGAAGCCGCAGCGGAAGTAGCAGACGTTCGTGTACTGGATGTTCCGGGTGACGACGTAGCTGACCTCGTCGCCGCAGACCTCGCGGCGCAGCCGGTCGGCGGCGGCGAGCACGCGCTGCCGCTCCTCGCCGCGGGCCCGGAAGAGCCGGACGAGCTCCTCCTCCCCCAGCTCGTCGCCGGTCAGCCGGAGCGCGTCGACCGGGAGCGGGTCGCGCGAGACCGTGAAGGGGATCGCGCCGGGCTCGCCGGGGTGCCAGCCGTCCTCGCGCGCCAGCCCGAGCGCGTCGGAGCGGCGGAGCGCCTGCGGGAGCACGGCGGGGTCGAGCCAGGCGCCGGAGAGGTAGCCGGGGTAGACGGGGAGCCGCGGCGCCAGCTCGAGCCCGCGCGAGCGCGTGCCCTCGGCGAGCCGGTCGCGGTCGGGCCAGGGCGCCTCGGGGTTGACGTGGTCGATCGTGACCGGCGAGACGCCGCCCCAGTCGTCGATCCCGGCGTCGAGGAGGCGGGGGAAGTCGTCGTAGGAGAGGTTCGGCGGCGCCTGCAGCGAGACGCTCTCCGGGAGCAGGAGCCGGGCGGCCGCGATCGTCCAGAGGTGGTCGTCGAGGCCCGGCTCGGCGTGGCCGGCCATCCGCGTCCCGGCCTTGGCGCGGAAGTTCTGGACGATCACCTCCTGGAGGTGGCCGTGGCGCTCGTGCAGGCGCGGCGAGCGCGGCGAGCGCGTCGAGCCGCTCCTCGCGGGTCTCGCCGATCCCGATCAGGATCCCGCTCGTGAAGGGGATCCGCAGCTCGCCGGCCCAGTCCATCGTCCGGAGCCGCACGTCGGGGTCCTTGTCCGGCGAGGCCCAGTGCGCCTCGCCCTTCGTCGAGCAGCCGGCGCGAGGTCGACTCGAGCATGATCCCCATCGACGCGGAGACCGGCCGGAGCAGCTCCAGCTCCTCGCGCGTCATCACGCCGGGGTTCAGGTGCGGCAGCAGGCCCGGTCTCCTCGAGCACGCGCCCGGCGACGCGGGCGAGGTACTCGATCGTGGTCGCGCAGCCGAGCTCGGCGAGCTCCTCGCGGGCGACCCGATGGCGCAGCTCGGGCTTGTCGCCGAGCGTGAAGAGCGCCTCGGTGCAGCCCGCGGCGGCGCCGGCGCGCGCGATCGCGAGCACCTCGTCCTCGCTCAGGTACGCGCGCTCGCCCCGGCGCGGCGGGCGCGCGAAGGTGCAGTAGCCGCAGACGTCGCGGCAGAGCGTCGTCAGCGGGATGAAGACCTTGGGCGAGTAGGTGACGAGCCCGTCCCCGCGCCGGCGCGCCTGCGCAGCGGCGAGCAGCTCGTCGAGCGGGGCCGCCAGGAGGTCGGCGCGGTTCATCCCGCCAGCGTACGCGTCGGGCCTCGGTGACACGACAGCCGAAGCGGGACAAGGCCAGAGACGACCGGGGTCAAACCTTCGATGACATCAGTTTCAAAAGATGTTTACGTTCGTTTAAAGTGGTAATAGAAGCGCCACATCTGGCGTCAAGGGGACGCCTTTTCGAGTTCGGAGGGTCGGAAGATGGGTGCTCGTCGCGCTTGCTTCAGCCTGCTTGTCGTCGTGTTCTTCCTGCTTCCGGCCTCGGGGGCCTTGGCGGCGGACTATCGCTCGGGGGTGCTCGCCGATGCGCCCTCGGGGTACTGGCGGCTCGGTGAGGGCGTCGGCAGCACGAGCGCCGCGGACAGCTCCGGAAACGGGAACGCCGGGACGTACGTCGGTCCGACCTTGGGCGCGACGGGCGCGATCCTCCGCGACTCGGACGGCGCCGCCGGGTTCGTGGCGGGCAACTATGTCGACCTGAGCAACGGCGATGCGAGCAAGTTCGCGTTTACGGGCCGGGCCGCGTTCACGGTGGAGGCGTGGGTGAAGCCGAGCGTGGTCGACACGGGCTACCGCTATCACGTGCACAAGGGCCTCTCGCCCGACCGTTGGAACCTCGAGCTCTCGAGCCAGTACGGGTTCGCGTTCAGCCGCGTCGTCGGCGGCTCGGTGATCGCGGCGACCCAGTCGGCGCTGTTCCCGCCGGTGAGCGGCCGCTACTACCACCTCGTCGGCACCTACGACGGCTCGACGACCCGGCTGTACGTGAACGGTGTCCAGACGGCGTCGCGGACGGACGAGCGGAGCCTGCCCGCGATCGCGAGCCGGGCCGAGATCGGCTCGGACGCGGTCTCGGACATGGACGAGGTCGCGATCTACCCGACGGCGCTCTCGCCGGAGCGGGTGCTCGCCCACTACCAGGCCGGGACCGGCGAGCTGGCAAGCGGAGCTATGCCCGCTTCGAGTCGTTCGCGCTGAACGCCTGGACCGATCTCTCGGTCAACGTCGCGAACGGCAACCTGCTCGTCGAGACCGACGACCTCCACCTCGCCGGCACCGGCCTCGACGTCTCGGTCGGCCGCTACTACAACGGGCTCTCCTCCGACCCGAACGGGCTCCTCGGGCTCGGCTGGACGGTGAACGCGAGCAGCGACGTCAAGCTCGCCGGCGGCCAGAACGGCTCGATGACCTTCGTCGGCCCCTCCGGCTACCGCGCCACCTTCGTCAAGCAGCCGGACGGGAGCTTCACCTCCCCGTCGGGCCTGAACGCGAAGCTGACCCTGAACGGCGACGGCAGCTCACGCTGCTCTGGAACTCCTCGGACGAGCGCTACCAGTTCGGCTCGAACGGGCTGCTCAACTCCGTCGTCGACCGGAACGGCAACGACCTCGCCTTCGGCCGGAACACCGACTACCGGACGAGCCAGATCGTCGACACCCGCAACCACACGACCACGTTCGGCTACGACGCGAACGCCCTGCTGACCTCGGTCGGCGACGGCACCCGCACCCTCTCCTACGGCTACGACAGCGCCAAGCGGCTCGTCTCCTACACCGACGCCTCGGGCGGGGTGAGCCAGTACTCCTACGACGGCTCGAACCGGCTGACGAAGATCGTGACGCCGGGCGGCCGCGAGACGCGGATCGGCTACGACTCGAAGGGCCGGGTCGCGACGGTCACCCGCGTCACCAACAGGACGCTCGGCACCGGGCCGGTCACGAGCTTCGCCTACCCCGGCTCCCAGACCGAGGTCACCGACGCGCGCGGGAACAAGACGACCTACACGATCGAGGAGCCCGGCCGGGTCGCGAGCGTCACCGACGCCCAGGGCCGCGTCCGGCAGGCGACCTACACCAGCAACTCGAACGTCCAGACCTACACGAGCGCGGGCGGCAACCAGAGCACGAACGCCTACTCGACCGACGGCCGCGAGAACCTGGTCAGCACCACCTCGCCGACCGGGGCGGTGCGGAAGTGGGAGTACGACGCCACCGTGCACCCGTACCAGCCGAAGAGCTCCACCGACGAGCAGGGCGCGATCTACGACCACACCTACGACAGCGCCGGCAACCTGACCAAGACGACGCTGCGGCGCACCGGCCAGGTCGTCGCGAGCTACACCTACAACGCGAATGGGACGATGGCGAGCTACACCGATGCGCGCGGCAAGGTGACGAGCTACAGCTACGACGCGCTCGGCCAGCGCACCGGCACGACCTACCCCTCCCCGCTCGGCCCGGAGAGCTACACCTACGACGCGCTCGGCCGGCTCAAGACCGTCACCGACGGGAAGGGGCAGCTCCGCACCTACAGCTACGACTCGCTCGACCGGGTGATCCGGATCGACTATCCCGGCAAGAGCGTGACCTACAGCTACGACCCGGACGGGAACCGGCTCACCCAGGCGGACGGGACGACGACGATCACCTCCACCTACGACGACCTCGGCCGCGTCCTCACCGAGGCACGGCCGCTGGGGACGACCTCCTACGCCTGGGACGGGGTCGGGAACCTGACCGCGGTCACCGACGCGGGCGGCACCGTCGCCTACGCCTACGACAGCCTCAACCGGGTCGTCTCCGTGACCGAGCCCGGCAACAAGATCACGACGATCGCCTACAACTCCGACGACCAGCCGACGGTGACGACGCTCCCGAACGGGGTCGTGGTCACCCGCTCCTACACGGCGGGACGGCTGACCGGGATCGAGTCGAAGCTCGGCACGACGACGCTGGCCCGGTCGGTCTACACCTTCACCACGATCACGCCGGCCGGGGAGACCGCAGCGGGACTCGGGCCTCGTCGCGACCGTGCTCGACCAGGCCGGGGAGACACGATCAGCTACGGCTACGACCCCGACCAGGGCTTCCTGACCTCGGCGGTGAAGCGGAACGGCGCTGGAGCGGTCGTCGCGCGGCTACGACTATGCGTATTCCTACGACCTGATGGGGAACAGGACGAGTGAGACGGTGAACGGGGTGACGACAAGCTCGGTCTTCAACGACGCGAACCAGCTGACGAGCCGCGGCACGACGAGCTACGGCTACGACGCGGCCGGGAACCTGGTCAGCTCGAGCGCCGGGCGCTGCCTACAGCTACAACACGCTGAATCAGTCGACCTCGATCAAGCGGGCCGGCGGCAGCGCCCAGTCCCAGGTCTACGCGGGCGCCTCCCAGTTCGAGCGGATCGAAAAGCAGAACGGGACCGGCACCTACACCCAGTTCGGGGAGTCGATCCTGGGGATGCTGATCCGCAAGCAAGGCACGGGCACCTACTACACCCGCCTCCCCGACGGCAGCCTCCTCTGCCAGCGCACCCCGGCCGGCACCCACTACTACCTCGAGGACGGGCTCGGCTCGATCGTCGGGATGACCGACGCGAACGGCGCGGTCGTCGCCGAGCTACCGTCTACGACCCCTACGGCTGGGTCCTCAACGACACCAGCCGGATCGCCCTACAACCCCTGGCGGTTCAAGAGCGGCTACCAGTCCCAGACCACCCTCCACTACAAGTTCGGGCACCGCTGGTACGACCCCCAAACCGGCCGCTGGACACAAGCCGACCCCGCTCGAGCAGCCGACGAGTCCTGGCGACTGGAATCGCTATGCCTACGTCGCAGGAGATCCGGTCAACGCGACCGATCCGACTGGCTTGTTTGGGTGGAGAGACGCCGTGAAGTCACTGCTGGCGCAGTTACCGTGGCTGCAGGTGCCGCAATTGTGGGTCTGTCGGTCGCCCACGTGGCGGGTTGCATAGGTGGAGCGGCGGCTCTCGGAGGTTTCAGCGCCGTCGTCGCAGCGCCGTTGTGTATCAAGGCGGCCGGCCTCGGCGTAGTTGCGGGCGCCACCCTCATAGTTCTCGGCGGGAAGCTCGTTAACGATGGAACACGGAGCCGATGAAGCTCGCGCGTACGACCAAAAACGCTGTGAGCGTAGCTTTCGGTCAACGGATTCTTTACACGATCGCAGCGGCATCACTTTTGCTCGTCAGTTGTCTTTTTGCTTCGGTTCGCCGTGGTATTTCGTTGCTGCATCGGTAGCAAGCGTCATGGTTATGCTCGCTCCGACGGAACCGTCCACGTGAGGGAGAGACACCTACCAGCAAAGAACGCGTTCGTATGCCGCCATGGCACGCTTCATCCTTCTTTACGTCGGTACCTTGCTGAAATTTTTCTTTCGACGGTCGTCCGGTGACGGTGGCAGCATTGGTTGAGGATCTGGTCGTTTTCATAATTGCCGTAGCGCTCATAATCTCGTGATCAGTATCATTGAAGTCTCTATCGCGTAAACAGGCCCTCCACGGCTCAGAGAGTCGTACGGACGTTTCAGCGAGGGGCGCCACCAATCGAGCGTTGAGCGAGACGGCTCGACTCGTCGCGAGCTATGTCTCGATGCTCCGCTTACGACCTGATGGGCAACAGGACGAGCGAGACGGTGAACGGGGTGACGACAAGCTCGGTCTTCAACGACGCCAACCAGCTCACAAGCCGCGGCACGACGAGCTACAGCTACGACGCGGCCGGGAACCTCGTCAGCTCGAGCGCGGGCGCGGCCTACAGCTACAACACGCTGAATCAGTCGACCTCGATCAAGCGGGCCGGCGGCAGCGCCCAGTCGCAGGTCTACGCGGGTGCCTCCCAGTTCGAGCGGATCGAAAAGCAGAACGGGACCGGGCACCTACACCCAGTTCGGGGAGTCGATCCTGGGGATGCTGATCCGCAAGCAAGGCACCGGCACCTACTACACCCGCCTCCCCGACGGCAGCCTCCTCTCCCAGCGCACCCCGACCGGGCACCCACTACTACCTCGAGGACGGGCTCGGCTCGATCACCGGGATGACCGACGCGAACGGCGCCCTCGTCGCCGAGTACCGCTACGACCCCTACGGCTGGGTCATCTACGAGAAGTCCGGCTCGCCCTACAACCCGTGGCGGTTCAAGAGCGGCTACCAGTCCCAGACCACCCTCCATTACAAGTTCGGGCACCGCTGGTACGACCCCCAAACCGGCCGCTGGACCCAAGCCGACCCCTCGAACAGCCGACCTCGCCGGGGGACTGGAACCGGTACGCCTACGTCGAGCGGAGATCCTGATCAATTCGAGCGGATCTCTACGGCTTGCTGCGGCGATTGACTTGAATCTGAATCTCGAGCTGGCATCGGTCTTAGCGGTGGGGTTCAGTTCGGGACGGCGGAGTGAGTTGCTCGGCGGTGTCGGCGTTGGCCTGGCAGGCGGTGCCTCCGCCACGTACTCGCCTAACAGCGTCAACCACGCGCGTGTACGGGGTTCTGAGCGGCTGCGAATTATATGCGCTGCGGATCTGTCGACACTCGTAGTACATCCCTAGCATTCCAGGGCCTGCGCGTCGGAGTTGGCTTTTCGTATCGAGCGTCAGGTACGGGACGTGATCAGTTTTCGGCTGTTACTATTCACGATGACTCTGCTGCTAGCGAATCAGTAGGACTGGTTTCGTCGTATGCTCAGAAGGCGGCGTTGGGACAGGTTACTCGCCAGATCGTGTATCAGTCGACGGTGCCGCGATCCTGGGCGAGGATTCGAGCGCCTACAGTCGAATCGCGAATCGACTGATCCGCTCGCGGATCGGGAACTTCTTCGCTCGTACGCGGGTGCCGCCTACATCGACGATATGCTGCATCGGTCGACACATCAAGCGGGCCGGCGGCAGCGCCCAGTCGCAGGTGTACGCGGGTGCCTCCCAGTTCGAGCGGATCGAGAAGCAGAACGGGACCGGCACCTACACCCAGTTCGGGGAGTCGATCCTGGGGATGCTGATCCGCAAGCAAGGCACCGGCACCTACTACACCCGCCTCCCCGACGGCAGCCTCCTCTCCCAGCGCACCCCGGCCGGCACCCACTACTACCTCGAGGACGGGCTCGGCACGATCATCGGGATGACCGACGCGAACGGCGCCCTCGTCGCCGAGTACCGCTACGACCCCTACGGCTGGGTCATCTACGAGAAGTCCGGCTCGCCCTACAACCCGTGGCGGTTCAAGAGCGGCTACCAGTCCCAGACCACCCTCCATTGCAAGTTCGGGCACCGCTGGTACGACCCCCAAACCGGCCGCTGGACCCAAGCCGACCCCCTCGAACAGCCGACCACGCCCGGGGACTGGAACCGGTACGCCTACGTCGGCGGCGATCCCGTGACACTCTATTGCCTGCCCCTGTCGCGTCGCACCGAGCCCTCTGCCGGATAGTACGCGCGAAAGTCGATCCGGTACTCAGAATGGCCTCGTCGTGACCGAACCTCAGGACGTCGGGCACTTGACATTCCGTCCTTGTCATCCTCGGGGTACGCGTGTCTCGCAAGCAAGGCACGGGCACCTACTACACCCGGCTCCCCGACGGCAGCCTCCTCTCGCAGCGCACCCCGGCGGGGACGCACTACTACCTGGAGGACGGGCTCGGCTCGATCGTCGGGATGACCGACGCGAACGGCGCGGTCGTCGCCGAGTATCGCTACGACCCCTACGGCTGGGTCATCTACGAGAAGTCCGGCTCGCCCTACAACCCCTGGCGGTTCAAGAGCGGCTACCAGTCCCAGACCACCCTCCATTACAAGTTCGGGCACCGCTGGTACGACCCCCAAACCGGCCGCTGGACCCAAGCCGACCCCCTCGAACAGCCGACCTCGCCGGGGGATTGGAACCGCTACGCCTACGTGGGCGCGGATCCGATCAACGCAACCGATCCTCTCGGCTCCTTCAGCGTCCGAGGGTTTCTGAAGGCCACGGCAGCAGTGGCCTCGGTTGTTTCTGTGGGATGCCGATTCGGCGCCGTGATTACTGCCGCGAGTGGTCCGGGTGCAGTAGCAGCGCCTGGTTTCGTTGTCTGCAGCGCGATCGCCGGCACCACTGCGTTTCTCATTGGAACGTCGTTCACTGTCGAGTCGGTGAAACGGCGATGAAGTTGCCCGCCGCGGAAAGAACTCCTGGAGCGTGGATGAGTTGGGCTGGCCTCTTAATCGGCTTGAGCGGATGGATAGGTGGCCCCGATGATCTCATCGATCTAATCCTGTTCCCGGCAGGAGCTGTCCTTCTTGTCCTTGGGTCGATCCTGATCTTGAGAGATCGTCGGTCGACGACTAGCGATCAAGAGTGAAGCCACGCGATCGCTTTTTGACGACCACGATCACCCCGGCCGGGGAACCACAGCGGGACGCGGGCCTCGTCAAGACCGTGCTCGACCAGGCCGGGGAGACGATCAGCTACGGCTACGACCCCGACCAGGGCTTCCTGACCTCGGCGGTGAAGCGAAACGGCGCGGGCGCGATCGTCGGCGGGCTACGACTATGCGTACTCCTACGACCTGATGGGGAACAGGACGAGTGAGACGGTGAACGGGGTGACGACAAGCTCGGTCTTCAACGACGCCAACCAGCTGACGAGCCGCGGCACGACGAGCTACGGCTACGACGCGGCCGGGAACCTGGTCAGCTCGAGCGCCGGTGCTGCCTACAGCTACAACACGCTGAACCAGTCGACCTCGATCAAGCGGGCCGGCGGCAGCGCCCAGTCGCAGGTCTACGCGGGTGCCTCCCAGTTCGAGCGGATCGAAAAGCAGAACGGCACCGGGACCTACACCCAGTTCGGGGAGTCGATCCTGGGGATGCTGATCCGCAAGCAAGGCACCGGCACCTACTACACCCGCCTCCCCGACGGCAGCCTCCTCTCCCAGCGCACCCCGACCGGGACGCACTACTACCTGGAGGACGGGCTCGGCTCGATCACCGGGATGACCGACGCGAACGGCGCCCTCGTCGCCGAGTACCGCTACGACCCCTACGGCTGGGTCATCTACGAGAAGTCCGGCTCGCCCTACAACCCGTGGCGGTTCAAGAGCGGCTACCAGTCCCAGACCACCCTGCACTGCAAGTTCGGGCACCGCTGGTACGACCCCCAAACCGGCCGCTGGACCCAAGCCGACCCGCTCGAGCAACCGACCACACCCGGCGACTGGAACCGCTACGCCTACGTCGGCGGGCGATCCTGTGAATAGCATCGACCTGTCGGGGACAGTTTCTCTGAAGGCTGCCCTTCTCGACATCGGCGCGTCGGCCGCGTACGGCCTCTACTACGCCTCATATCAATACGCCAGGATCGATCCCCGGCCGAACCCACGCGCGGCAGGACTCCAGCGGATCGGCCGCGCAGGCGACGTCTTGTTCAACCGTCTCCAGGGAGATCCCAGTTGTGATGAGCATTACAACGGCTATATCCTGCCTGAATGGATTGCGGGCGGAGGATTCAAGGTTTGGCTTCCGGGATGCAACCCCGCGACGGGTAAGACCGACTATTCGTGGTGATAGCCATGCGGGCGCTTATGGCCATTTTCGCAATGGGTATTGTGACGATCGGACTGGCCTGCGATGCGGGTGATCTTGACCCCACCTCCCAATCTATCGTTGTATCAATCATTAACGATACGAGATTTCCCGTCATCGTTGACCATTGCCGCGACG
Source organism: uncultured Gaiellaceae bacterium (assembly GCA_963846665.1). Taxonomy (GTDB): domain Bacteria; phylum Actinomycetota; class Thermoleophilia; order Gaiellales; family Gaiellaceae; genus Gaiellasilicea. The sequence continues at coordinate 191,913 of CAWJWW010000002.1, read as the reverse complement.
AATCATGCTCGTCCTTTTATGAAGCAGATCGTGTGACTCTGCCGCCCGGTGAGCATGTTAATGCCTCAACATCTGCGCGTGGAGTCGCCAACCCTCGACGAATTACCGATCGGACGACGGGGCATCAACTCGGCTGCCTCGCCCTCCTCTATCACGAACGGCCCGAAACTCAGCCGATCATCGTAAACGTAACGGAGGCACTACCCTGCAAGGGTGTGGGTTAAGAATCGAGAACCGTCCTTTGAGCACCTTACGTGGCCGGAACCGTGAGTCGGGAGGGGCGACCACAAGCTCGGTCTTCAACGACGCCAACCAGCTGACAAGCCGCGGCACGACGAGCTACGGCTACGACGCGGCCGGGAACCTCCTCAGCTCGAGCGCGGGCGCCGCCTACAGCTACAACAGCCTGAATCAGTCGACCTCGATCAAGCGGGCCGGCGGCAGCGCCCAGTCGCAGGTGTATGCGGGCGCCTCCCAGTTCGAGCGGATCGAGAAGCAGAACGGGACCGGCACCTACACCCAGTTCGGGGAGTCGATCCTGGGGATGCTGATCCGCAAGCAAGGCACCGGCACCTACTACACCCGCCTCCCCGACGGCAGCCTCCTCTCCCAGCGCACCCCGGCCGGCACCCACTACTACCTGGAGGACGGGCTCGGCTCGATCACCGGGATGACCGACGCGAACGGCGCCCTCGTCGCCGAGTACCGCTACGACCCCTACGGCTGGGTCATCTACGAGAAGTCCGGCTCGCCCTACAACCCCTGGCGGTTCAAGAGCGGCTACCAGTCCCAGACCACCCTGCATTACAAGTTCGGGCACCGCTGGTACGACCCCCAAACCGGCCGCTGGACCCAAGCCGACCCCCTCGAACAGCCAACGAAGCCTCGGGACTGGAACCGGTACACCTATGCGGGTTCTGACCCGGAGAACGTTGACGACCTTCTCGGACTTGCTGGTTCACCTGCTCTTGGCTGTCTCAATCAGTCGTTCCGAAGCCGGAACAAGAGGCTTTGCGATGGTGGTGGCGTGAGTTGCAACGAGGCGAATGTGGTGGCGCTCATTCTCGGCGGGATCTCGCTCTCGCTAACGCCTTTCAGTGGTGGCTCCTCGCTTGCCGTTGGAGCATTCGCGCTCGGGTGGGGAGCGGGTACGACGGCGCGGTGCTGGTCTTGACACGGCTCGACATGGGGCGCCGGATGATTGGAACTGCGTATTTGCTAGTGGCGTTCGCGGTCGTCGGTGGATCAATCGCCGCAGGCGCATCGATGTCGGTCGCGGTCGTCATGATGATGGCTTTCGTCGCGCTAGCCGTGCTGGTAAACATCGTCTCATTCGGGCGGCGTCGACGGCGAGATGTTGAGCAGCGACGGTGATGCTCACCGGGAGAACTTGTTGGGGACGCTGATCCGTAAGGAGGGGAAGCGCGCCGGGGTCGACCAACCTATGACACGGCCGGGAACGAACCTCCTCAGCTCGAGCGCGGGCGCCGCCTACAGCTACAACACGCTGAATCAGTCGACCTCGATCAAGCGGGCCGGCGGCAGCGCCCGGTCGCGGATCGCGATTCAGCGGGCTGCGTCTTCGAAGATGCGGTGACCCCCCACGCGGCGCCAGCGGATCGCTCTCTCGCCACCGATCTCGATCCACTCGAACGTGGCGCGGCCGTCCGGACCGGCGAACGACCAGGTCATCTCCCAGATCCCGGCCGCGCCTTCCACCCTTTTCACCCGCAGGCCCGCGGGCCATCTTGCCGCGGGGTCGACCGCGTGTCGTTCAGCCGCCGGAACGAAGTGCTCGCGAACAGCCGCGCGAAAGAGCTTCAGCTCATCCGAGCTGAGCCGGCGCAGGTCGGCGTCGAACGCCGGCGTTGTCTGCCATTTCAACGATCGCTCTCCGCCTTCTCGAGCGACGAGAGGAAATCGGACGAGGAGTCGAACGTCGTGACGTCGCCCTTGTCGATGTGATCGTCGAGCTCGCGTTCCAGTCGCTGCCACCGCTCGCTCCAGAACCACGCCTGATCGGCGGGAACCGCAACGTGCGGGTGCAGCTCGATCACGCCGTCGTCGCGCTCGACGACCTCGACCTGGGCGCCGGGGCGATCGAGCCCGAACCGTGCTCGCACTCCCTTGGGAAGTGCGAGCAGGCCGCGGCTCTGAACCGTGATGAACTGGCCGCTGCGTCCCATCCTGCTTTGCAGCTTAGCAGCCAAACAGTCGAAATCAAGACGCTGGACTAGCCGGCCCGGTACCCCCAGAGCCCGCCAAAGGACTTCCAGCTCCCCTTGCTCCAGCGCTGGAGCAGCGCCTGCTCGATCGGGAAGCGCTCGGTCGCGCTCGTCTTGATCTGGATCCCCGGGAGCAGGAACGGGTTCGAGGCGTCGTTCAGCTTCGCCGTCTGCTTCGCGAGCCCGACGCGGGTCGGGTTCTTCCCGAGCGCCTTCAGGACCTTGACCGTCTCGTAGGCGGCCGCCATCCCGTAGACGTGGTAGACGTCCTTCGCGTTCGCGCCCCTCGCGTAGCGGGCGAGGACGGCGCGGTAGAGCTTCATTGCCGGATCCTTCGCCCACTTCGCGTCGGTCGGGTCCTTGAGGAACGCGATCGAGATCGAGCCCTCGACGGTCTTGTTCGTGCCGCCCTCGGCCGCCAGGGTCATGATGTTCGAGGCGCTCGAGACGGCGTTGTTGATCACGAGCGGCCGCCAGCCGAGCTTGTTCGCGAAGACATAGCCCTGGATCGCGAACTTCGGCGTCGCCCAGAGCGCGAGCGTGTTCGCGCCCGAGGCCTTCAGCTTCGCGATCTGCGACTGGATGTCGGTGGCGGTCACCTCGTAGGGCTCGGCAGCGACGATCTTGACCTTCGAGCGGGCGATCCCCTTGCGCAGGCCGGCGAGCAGATCCTTGCCGTAGTCGTCGTTCTGGAAGAGGACGGCGATCTTCGAGCCGGGCTTCGTGCGGGCCAGGAACTTGCCGTAGATCCAGCCCTCGGCCTGGTAGCTCGGCTGGAAGCCGATCGTCCAGGGGTACTGCTTCCAGTCGCGCCCGAACGTGGTCGCGCCGGAGGCGACGAAGAGCTGCGGCACCTTCTGCTGGTTCAGGTAGTCGCGCGTCGCCACGTTCTGCTCGGTCCCGAGCGAGTTGAAGATCGCGAAGACCTTGTCCTGCTCGACGAGCTGCCGGGTCGCCTGCACCGTCTGCGCCGGGTTGTAGCCGTCGTCCACGTACTTGTAGGTGATCGTCCGGCCGTTGACGCCGCCCTTCGTGTTCGTGTACTTGAACCACGCGTCGGCGCCGCGGGCGACCGAGGCATAGGCGGAAGCGGGGCCGGAGAGCGGCGAGGTGCCGCCGAGGAGGATCGTCTTCGCGGTGATCCCGGGGTCGGCAGACGTCGTCGTGCCGGCGGCGGGCGTGGCGAGCGCGCCGGGGACGAGCGCGAGCGCGGCGGTGGCGAGGCCCGCGAGCGCGAGCAGGAACTGCTTCCTCATGGGGGACGATCTCCTCTGTCGGCGGTGCTTAGGGCGAGGAGCGATGGTAGCCGCGTCTTGCCAGACCGGCCAGGAGCCGGACGAGGCCGCCGACGCCGCTCGGCAGGATCAGCATCAGCAGGATCAGCGCGACGCCGAAGGCGACGGCGGGAGCGCCGGGGCTGTCCGTGTTCAGGTTGCCGAGGAACGGGAGCCAGTCGGGGATCGCCCGGTCGGCCTTCTGCGCCCACTCGATCTGCATGAAGTGGATGAAGATCGCGCCGAAGAGGAGCGGCCAGAGCGAGCCGAGCCCGCCCACCACGACCCCGACGAGCAGGAAGATCGAGAGGTTGATCGGGAACGTGTCCGGGTTGACGAACGTCGTCGCGAGCGCAAGCAGGGAGCCGGCGACCCCCGCGTAGAACGCGCTGACGGCGTACGCGAGCGCCTTGTAGCGGGCGAGGCTGACTCCCGAGGACGCGGCGGCGAGCTCGCTGTCCCGGACGGCGCGGAGCGCCCGCCCCGTCCGGCCGCGGAGGAAGAGCCACGCGACCCCGAACATGACGAGCGCGAGCGTCCAGCACAGGTAGTAGAGCCACTCGTTGAAGGTCGGGATGTGGAAGCCGAGGATGTCGACCCCCTCGGTGGAATCGAACGTGACCGGGTCGGTCACGGCCCGGCCGGTTCGGCCCGGTACGTCGAAGAGGTTGATCCCGCCCCCTCCGCCCGTGAACGCGTCGAACTTCTTGACGATCCCCGGCGCCGCGACGGCGATCGCGAAGGTCGCGAGCGCGAGGTACAGCCCCGAGAGCCGGAGCGCCGGGAAGGCGAAGAGGAAGCCGACGATCCCGGCGACGAGCCCGGCGAGCGGGATCGTCCAGATGTCGCGCATGTCGCCCCTGAACTGGTGGCCGAGCAGCTCGAGCGGCGGGTCCTGCTCCGAGATCAGGATCGCGGTCGTGTAGCCGCCGATCAGCATGAAGGCGCCGTGGCCGAGCGAGATCTGGCCCGTGTAGCCGGTGAGGATGTTCAGCCCCAGCAGCGCGATCAGGTAAATCCCCACGTAGGCGAACTGCTGGGCACGGAAGTCGCTGACGAAGCGCGGCAGCACCAGCACGATCGCGGCCGCGACGAGGAAGACGCCCACGCGGACGAGGTCGGCCCGGGTCACGGAGAAGCGGCTCACACGCGCCTCTGCACGGGCTTGCCGAAGATCCCCGCCGGCCGGACGAGCAGGACGATCAGGATGATCAGGAGTGCCACCGGGAGCCGGAGGTCGGCGCCGACGAAGTCGACGTACGTCCCGATCAGGTTCAGGCCGACCCCGAGGAGGAGCCCGCCGACGACCGCGCCGAAGGGCGAGTCGATCCCGCCCAGCACCGCCGCCGCGAAGGCGTAGATCAGGATCGCCTGCATCATGTTCGGGTCGAGGAAGACGGTGGGCGCGGTGAGCATCCCCGCGACCGCGCCGAGCATCGCCGCGAGCCCCCAGCCGATCGCGAGCATCCAGCCGACGCGGACGCCGACGAAGCGGCTCGCCTCCGGATTGAGCGCCGAGGCGCGCATCGCGAGCCCCATCTTCGTGAAGCGGAAGAAGAGCGCGAGCAGGATCACGAGCCCGAGGATGATCCCGAAGTGGCCGACGTCCTGCTGCGAGATCGCGACGCCGCCGATCGTCCAGGTCTCGTTCGGGAACGGGCTCTCGAACGAGCGGATCTCCGCCGACCAGATCCAGCCGGCGAGGCCGTTGAAGACGAGCACGAGCCCGATCGTCACGATCACCGTCGTCAGGATCGAGGCCCGCTCGACGGGGCGGATGATCAGCCGCTGGATCCCGACGCCGCCCACGAACGAGATCGCGAGCGTGGCGACGAACGCGAGCCAGTAGGGCCACCCGTGGTGCACGATCAGCGCCCAGGCGATGTAGGTCGAGAACATCGCCATCTCGCCCTGGGCGAAGTTGATCACCCCGGTCGCGCGATGGATGATCACGAGCGCGAGCGCCAGGGCGGCGTAGATCGCCCCTGTGGCGAGGCCGGCGACGATCTGCTGGAAGAAGGCGGCCACGTCGCTCCTAGTACCCCAGGTAGCTCCGGCGGACGTTCTCGTCACGGGCGAGCTCCTCGCTCGTCCCGGACACGGCGACCCGGCCCACCTCGAGCACGTAGGCGCGGGAGGCGACGTCGAGCGCAATCGCGGCGTTCTGCTCGACCACGAGCACCGTCAGCCCCTCCTCCACGTTCAGCTCGTGCACGATCCGGAAGATCTCACGGGTGATCAGGGGCGCGAGCCCGAGCGACGGCTCGTCGAGGAGCAGGAGCCGCGGCCGGCCCATCAGCGCCCGGGCGAGCGCGAGCATCTGCTGCTCGCCGCCGGAGAGCGTCCCGGCGTGCTGGCCCCGCCGCTCGTCGATCCAGGGGAAGTAGTCGCCCATCCGCTTCAGGTCGGCCTCGAGCGAGCCCCGGCGGACGTAGGCGCCGAGCCGGAGGTTCTCCTCGACGGAGAGCTCGCCGAACGTGCCGCGGCCCTCGGGGACGTGGGCGATCCCGAGCCGCGCAACCGACTCGGGGCCGCGGCGGCCGAGCGGCTTGCCGTCGTAGACGATCTCGCCGCTCCGCTTGACGGTGCCGGAGATCGCGCGGAGCGTCGTCGTCTTCCCCGCCCCGTTCGCGCCGAGGACGGCGACGATCTGGCCCTCGTCGACGGCGAGCGAGACGCCGGACAGCGCGCGGACCGGCCCGTAGCGCGCCTCGACGTCAGTCAGCTCGAGCAGCGCCATCCGTCTCCGTTCCGAGGTAGGCCTCGATCACCGCGGGATCCTCGCGCACCTGGGCCGGCGCGCCCGCCGCGATCTTCTTGCCGAAGTTGAGGACGTGGACCGAGTCCGAGATCCCCATCACGAGGTTCATGTGGTGCTCGACGAGCAGGACGGTCAGCTTGCGGTCGTCGCGCACCTGGCGGATGAAGCGCCCGAGCTCCTCCACCTCCTCGTGGTTGAGCCCGCCGGCGGGCTCGTCGAGGAGGAGCAGCTTCGGCCGGGCGACGAGGGCGCGCGCGAGCTCGACCCGCTTCAGCGTCCCGAAGGGGAGGCCCGCGACCGGAACCCCCGCGACGTCGCCGAGCCCGACGTACTCGATCGCCTCGAGCGCCTCGTCCTCGACGCCGCTCCCGCCCCCGCGCGTGTGCGCGCCGACGAGGACGTTCTCGAGCACGGTCATCGTCTTGAAGAGCTCGACGTTCTGGAACGTGCGCGCGATCCCGCGGCGGACGATCCCGTGCACCGGCACGTCGAGCAGGCTCTCCCCGGCGTAGACGACCTCGCCCTCGTTCGGGGCGTAGAGCCGCGTGATCACGTTGAACGCGGTCGTCTTGCCCGCGCCGTTCGGCCCGATCAGCCCCGCAATCTCCCCCTCCTCGACGTCCAGCGAGACACCGTCGAGCGCGACGATGCCGCCGAACCGCCGCGTCACGTTCCTGAGCGAGAGAAGTGCCATCCGGTCGGGTTACCTTATGGTCGGAGCGTGAGCGAGGCAACGACGTCGGTCGCGGAGGTGTTCGGGCGGGCCGCCGCAACCTACGGCCAGGCAGGGCCCGACTTCTTCGAGCCGTTCGGGCGCCGTCTCGTCGAGCTCGCCGGGATCGAGGCGGGCGAGCGTGTGCTCGACGTCGCCACGGGCACCGGCGCGGTCGCGCTCCCGGCGCTCGAGCGCGGCGCCACCGTGGTCGGGATCGACATCGCCGCGGGGATGGTCGAGCGGGCCCAGGCCCGTGGGATCGACGCCCGGGTGATGGACGCGCAGGAGCTCGACTTCCCCGACGAGTGCTTCGACGTCGCCCTCTCCGGGTTCGGCCTCTTCTTCCTGCCGAAGCCCGAGCGTGGCGTCGCCGAGCTCGCGCGCGTGCTCCGGCCCGGCGGCCGGCTCGGCTTCTCCAGCTTCGTCCGCCGCGACCCGCGCTGGAGCTTCGTCGGCGAGCTCCTCCCAGACACGGGGCGGCCGCCGGTCGCCGACCGTTTCGCCGACGAGGCGTCGATCGCGGCCCTGCTCGAAGAGGCGGGCTTCGCCGAGGTGCGCTTCGTCGAGGCGACGCACGAGCTCGTCTTTGCGGACGCCGACGAGTGGTGGTCGTGGCTCTGGTCGCACGGCCACCGAGGCGTGCTCGAGCGGCTCGGCGACGGGCTCGATGCGTACAAGGCCGCGGTGTTCGAGCGCGTCAGGGCCATGGAGCGTGTGACGAACACGATCTCGGCGCGCTTCACGCTCGCCGTGCGCCCGTGAGGCACCCGACGGTCGACAAGCTCGCCGCCCGGCTCCGCGAGCTGGGGCTCGACGTCGAGCCTCGGGTGCTGCCCAACTCGACCCGGACGGCGGCCGAGGCCGCGGCGGCCTGCGGCTGCGAGCTCGGCCAGATCGTCAAGTCGCTCGTCTTCGCGGACGAGCACGGTCCCGTGATGTGCCTCTGGGCGGGCGACCGGCAGGTGCCGACGGCCGAGCTCGGCCTCACGCGCGTCGATGCGCAGGCAGCACGCGAGGCGACAGGGTTCGCCGTCGGCGGCGTCCCGCCGCTCGGCCACGACCGGCCCCTGCCGACGATCGTGGACGGCTCGCTGCGGCGGTTCGAGGAGCTCTGGTGCGCCGCAGGGACACCCAATGCCGTGTTCGCCGTCCCGACGGCTACTCTATTCGCCACGGTCGAACGTCTACCGGTGAGTCGAGTCGAAGAGAGCGCGAGCGGATGACGGAGATCGTGAACGAGACCACGATGTCGCGGGGCCAGAAGATCACGAACCTGTTCGGGGTCACGCTTCCCTTCGTCGCCTTCCTCGCCTCGATCTACCTCTTCTGGGGCAGCTACGTCACCTGGCGCGACCTGATCATCTTCGCGGTCGGCTACTCGCTGACGACGCTCGGGATCTCGATCGGCTTCCATCGCCTCTTCACGCATCGCTCCTACGAGACGTACCGCCCGATCCGCTACACGCTCGCCGTCCTCGGCTCGATGGCCGTGCAAGGGCCCGTGATCCGCTGGGTCTCCGACCACCGCAAGCACCACAACTTCGCCGACCGCGAGGGCGACCCGCACTCCCCCCACGCCGGCTTCGGCCCCGGGATCAAGGGCAAGCTCGCCGGCCTCTGGCACGCGCACGTCGGCTGGCTCTTCCGCAACGTCGGCCGGGCCGAGTGGACGAAGTACGCCAAGGACCTGCTCGCCGACCGCGGGATGGTCTTCATCTCGCGCTGGTTCCCGGTCTGGGTCGGCGTCTCGCTCGTCCTCCCGTTCATCGCGGGCTGGATCTGGGGCGGCACCTTCGGCGCCGGGCTGCAGGCGATGTTCTGGGGCGGCCTGATCCGCGTCTTCCTGCTCCACCACATCACGTGGTCGGTCAACTCGGTCTGCCACTTCGTCGGCTCCCGCCGCTTCCAGGTCAAGGACGAGTCGCGCAACGTCTGGTGGCTCTCCTGGATCTCGTTCGGCGAGTCCTGGCACCACAACCATCACGCGTTCCCGTCGTCCGCGTTCCACGGGCTCAAGCCCTGGGAGCTCGACATCGGCGGCCTCGTGATCCGCGGCCTGCGCCGGCTCGGGCTCGTGTGGAAGGTGAACACGATCCCGGTCGATCTCCAGCGCAAGCGCGAGCTGACCGCCGACTAGCGTGCGGCCGACCTCCGGCCTCGGGGCCGGCGCCGCGCTCCTCGGGCTCGCCTACGTGCTCGTCTCGCGCGGCGACCTGACGCTCGACACGGGGCTCGGCCGCCGGGTCCGCCCGCTCGGCCCGCTCAGCTGGACGATCGGAGCGCCGCGGGAGGTCGTCTTCGACGTCGTCGCCGAGCCGTACCTCGAACGCACGCCGCGCGCGCTCGCCGAGAAGCTGCAGGTGTGGGAGCGCACCGGAGACATGGCGCTCGCCGCCCACTTCACCCCCGCCGGCCCGTTTCGCGCCCGCACCGTCGAGACCGTCCGCTTCGAGCGGCCGGAGACGATCCACTTCCGGCTCCTCCGCGGGCCCGTCCCCCACGTCACCGAGCAGTTCCGGCTCGCCGAGGTCGAGGACGGCACCGAGCTGACCTGGGTCGGCGAGCTCGGGACCGACCTCTGGGCGCTCGGTGCCCTCTGGGGCGACGTCGTCGAGCGGGTCTGGGAGCGGACAGTCGTCGCCTCGGTCGAGAGCGTCCGGAGCGAGGCAGAGCGCCGCGCGGGCCAGTCGAACGAGGGCTAGTCGAAGCGGTACGTGCCGCCGGCCGCGAACTCCTTCAGGATCCGGCGGCTCACGACCATCCGGTGCACCTCGTCCGGGCCGTCGTAGATCCGGGCGCCGCGCGCCTGGAGGTACATGCCGCCCAGCGGGCTCAGGTCGGTGAGGCCGAGCGCGCCGTGGGTCTGGATCGCGCGGTCGATCACGTCGTGGAGGACGCGGGCGGCGAAGAACTTGATCAGCGAGACCTCGACGCGGGCCTCGTCTCCCCCGTCCAGCTTGCGCGCCGCGTCGAGCGTCATCAGGCGGCAGGCCTGGATCTCGGCGGCCGAGTCGGCGATCCAGTTCTGGATCGTCTGCTTCTCGGCGAGCGGGACGCCGCCGACCTCACGCTCGAGCGCGTAGCGGCACATCAGCTCGAAGGCCCGCTGCATCTGCCCGAGCCAGCGCATCACGTGGTGGATCCGGCCGGGCCCGAGCCGCTTCTGGGCGATCCGGAAGCCGTCGCCCGGCTCACCGAGGACGTTGGCGCGCGGCACCCGAACGCCCGTGTAGCTGACCTCGCAGTGGGTGGCCCAGCCGTGGCCGGCGTGCCCGAGCACGGGAATCGGGCGGACGACCTCGACGCCGGGGGTGTCAGCCGGGACGAGGATCTGGCTCATCCGGCGATGGGGGGCCGCGTCCGGGTCGGTGACGGCCATCACGATCCCGAAGGCGGCGCCCTCGGCCCCGGACGAGAACCACTTCTGCCCATCGATCACCCACTCGTCCCCGTCGAGGACGGCCCGCGTCCGCAGCGCGGTCGGGTCGGAGCCGGAGACGTCGCGCTCGGTCATCGAGAAGAAGGAGCGCGCCGTCCCCTCGACGAGCGGGCGCAGGAACTGCTCCTGCTGCTCCGGCGTCCCGAACCCGTGCAGGATCTCGCCGTTGCCCGCGTCGGGAGCCTGGCAGTTGAAGACGAGCTGCGCCCACGTCGATCGGCCGATCTCCTCGTTGAGGAGCGCGTACTCGATGAAGCCGGAGCCGGTGCCGCCGGCCTCGGGCGGCAGGTGCGGCGCCCAGATCCCCGCCGCCTTCGCCTTCGCGCGTAGATCCGCGAGGAGCGCGTCCGCCGCATCGTCCTCGCGGTCGAGCACCGCCTCGTTCGGATAGACGTGCTCCTCCATGAACGCGCGCACCTCGGCGCGGCGCTCGCGGACCCGGTCGGGGATCAGGAGCTCGGTCACGTCGTAGAGTCTCCCACAGTGAGCCTCGATTCCGGCAGCCAGGTCCAGAACGCGCTCTACCTCTCCGGCGCGCCCGAGTGGCCGGTGACCGCGGCCGACTGGGAGGAGCGCGCGCGCGAGGCGCTCCAGCCCGGGCCGTTCGGCTACATCGCGGGCGGCGCCGGCACCGAGGCGACGATGCGCGCGAACCTGGAGGCCTTCGAGCGGCGGCGGCTCCGGCCGCGGATGCTCGCGGGGAACGCCGAGCGCGACCTCTCCGTCGAGGTGCTGGGGCTCCGCTCGCCCGTCCCCTTCCTGCTCGCGCCCATCGGCGTCCTCTCGATCGCCCATCCGGACGCCGAGCGCGCCGTCGCCCGGGCGTCGAAGGCGACCGGCGTCCCGCTCGTCCTCTCGAGCGCGGCGTCGACCTCGCTGGAGGACGTCGCAGCGGAGCTCGGCGGTCAGCCGGCGTGGTACCAGCTCTACTGGTTCGCCGACCGCGGGCTCGTCGGCAGCATCGTCGACCGGGCGGAAGCGGCGGGCTACGGCGCGATCGTGGTCACGCTGGACACGCTGATGCTCGGCTGGCGGCCGCGCGACCTCCGGCAGGGCTACCTGCCCTTCCTCGGCGGGGAGGGCCTGGCGCAGTTCTTCGCCGACCCGGTCTTCCGCGCCTCGCTCGACGACCCGCCCGAGGAGGACGTCGCGACCGCCTCGCTTCGGGCGCTCGCGGTCTTCTCGAACCTCGGCCTGACGTGGGCGGACCTCACGTGGCTGCGCGAGCGCACGTCGCTCCCGATCCTCGTCAAGGGGGTGCTGACCGCCGAGGACGCGCGGATCGCGCTCCAGCACGGTGTCGACGGGATCGTCGTCTCGAACCACGGCGGCCGCCAGGTCGACGGCGCCGTCGCGGCGCTCGACGCGCTCGTCGAGGTGCGCGAGAAGGTCGGGCCGGAAGCCACCGTGCTGATGGACAGCGGGATCCGCTCCGGCTCGGACGTGCTCAAGGCCGTCGCGCTCGGCGCGGACGCGGTGCTGCTCGGGCGGCCCTACGCGTACGGGCTCGCCGTCGGCGGCCAGGCGGGTGTCGAGGCCGTGATCCGACAGCTCGCCGCGGAGGTCGACATCACGCTCGCGCTCTGCGGCGGGCACGCCGTCCGCGCCCTCGGCAGCGACGCGGTCGCGTGAAACTCCACGCCGAGGAGCATGGCGACGGCCCTCCCGTGCTGCTCCTGAACGGGCTCGGCTACGCGTCCTGGGCCTGGCAGCGCCAGATCCCGGCCCTCTCCGGGCGGTTCCGGCTGATCGCCGTGGACAACCGCGGCACCGGGCGCTCGCCGAAGCCGCCGGGGCCGTACTCGCTGGAGGAGATGGCCGACGAGGCCGCCGAGGTGCTCGACGGGCCGGCGCGCGCACGTGCTGGGCTACTCGATGGGCGGCTACCTCGCGCAGCTCGTCGCGCTCCGCCATCCCGAGCTCACCGACCACCTCGTCCTGATCTCGACCGGGACGGGCGGGCCTGGCCATGTCCCGCTCCCCGACGAGACCGCGGCCGCCTGGCGCGAGCACGCGGGCCGGCCGCCGGCCGACTTCGCGCGAGCGACGATGCACCTCTCGTTCCGGCCCGGCTGGACGGACGAGCACCCCGAGGAGTACGACGCGCTGCTCGCGAGCCGCCTCGAGCACCCGACGCCGCCCCACGCCTGGCAGGCCCAGTTCGACGCCGCGACGCGGTTCGTCGCAGAGCGGATCCCGATCGAGGAGATCGTGGCGCCCACCCTCGTCCTCCACGGCACCGCCGACCGGATCGTCCCGTACGAGAACGGCCTCCGGATCGCCGAACGGATCCCCGGCGCCGAGCTCGTCACCTTCGAGGGCGGCGGGCACCTGCTCTTCCTCGAGGAAGCAAAGCGGCTCAACGCCGTGGTCGAGCGCTTCCTGGCGGGATAGAGTCCAACTCGTGGATCTGCGGGACACGCCGGCGGAGGCTGCCTTTCGGGCCGAGCTCCGGGCGTGGATCGACGAGAACCTGACCGCCGAGGTGCGCCGCGGCCGCTTCGAGGAGGCCGGCCGGGACTGGAGCCGGAAGCTGCACGAGGCCGGGTACGCGGGCCTGACGTGGCCAAAGGAGTACGGCGGCTCGGGCGCCCCCTACAGCCACCAGGCGATCTTCCTCGAGGAGATGGCGCGCGCCGAGGCGCCGCCCCACCTCGGCGTGATCGGGCTCGGGATGGCCGGGCCGACGATCGTCGCCCACGGCACCGACCAGCAGAAGGCCGACCGGCTGGAGAAGATCCTCTCGACCGAGGAGATCTGGTGCCAGGGCTTCTCCGAGCCCGGCGCCGGCTCCGACCTCTCCGCGGTGCGGACGACGGCGCGGCTCGAGGGCGACCACTTCGTCGTCGACGGCCAGAAGGTCTGGTCGTCGTTCGCGCACATCGCCGATTGGTGCCTGCTCGTCACCCGCAGCGATCCCGACTCGCAGCGCCACGCCGGCCTCACCTACCTGATCGTGGACATGCACGCGCCCGGCGTCGAGGTGCGCCCGCTCCGCCAGATCACCGGCGAGGCCGAGTTCAACGAGATCTTCTTCACCAACGTCGAGGTGCCCGTCGAGAACGTGCTCGGCGAGGTCGGCGAGGGCTGGGGGGTCGCGATGACGACGCTCCTGCACGAGCGCGGCACCCTCGGATTCGCGCTGACCGCGGCACTCGAGTCGCAGATCCGGAAGCTGATCGCCCTGGCGAAGGAGCGGGGAGCCACCCCCGTCCAGCGCGACGCGATCGCCCGGGAGTGGATCGGCCTCCAGGCCGTCCGCTATACGAACTACCGCGCCCTGACGACGCTGATGAAGACGGGGATCCCCGGGCCCGAGGGCTCCGGCTCCAAGCTCTGGTGGTCGGAGGCGAACCAGCGGGTGACGAAGCTCGCGCTCGAGCTGCTCGGCCCCGAGGCGCAGCTCGTGGGGGACGACGGCTACTGGCAACACCAGCAGCTCCGCTCGCGCGGGAACACGATCGAGGCCGGCACCTCCGAGATCCTTCGCAACATCATCGCCGAGCGGGTGCTCGGCCTGCCCCGAAGCAGATGAGAGACTCGCGCTGATGGCCGACTTCTCGTTCAGCCAGGAGCAGGAGGAGCTGCGCCGCGAGGCGCGCTCGTTCCTCGAGGCGAACCCGGACGCGCCCCTCTCTGCGCTCCGCGAGCTCGGCTGGCTCGGCGTCTCCGTCCCGGAGGAGCGCGGCGGCGGCGGGCTCTCGTTCGTCGACGAGGCGATCCTCTTCGAGGAGGCCGGCCGCGCGCTCTACGGCGGGCCGTTCCTGACGACGGCGGTCGTGCTCTCCGCGCTCCCCGAGGTCGACGAGCAGGCCTGGTCGGTCGAGGTCGACGGGCTCGTCCCCGACCTCCTTCACGTCGACCGCGTCCTGACCGAGGCGATGCGCTCCGTCCCTGCCGAGGGCGAGAGCATCGCCACGATGGACGAGACGCGCCCGCTCGGGCGGCTGACGGCCGGCGAGGGCGAGCCCGTCGACGGGCGCGTGGGAGCCGGTGCGGCTGCGCCTCCTCGCCGCGCTCTCGGCCGAAGCGGTGGGCATCGCGGCGAAGGCGCTCGAGCTCGGCGTCGAGTACGTCTCCCAGCGCGAGCAGTTCGGGAAGAAGATCGGCACCTATCAGGCCGTCTCGCACCCGCTCGCCGACACCTACGTCGAGACCGAGCTCGCCCGCTCGCTCGCCTACTGGGCCGCGTGGAGCGTCGCCGAGGACGACGAGGGCGCTGCCGTCGCGGTCGCCGCGGCGAAGTCGTTCTGCGCCGAGACGGCCGTCGCCGCGTGCGAGCGCTCGATCCAGGTGCACGGCGGGATCGGCTTCACGTGGGAGCATCCGCTGCACCGGTACTACAAGCGTGCGCAGTGGATCGACGCGTTCGGCGGCCACGCCGCCCGGCACCGCGAGGCCGTCGCCGCCGCGATCCTCGACTGAGGAAGGAGAGGCATGCCCGTCCCGAAGGCAGAGGTGCTCGAGCTGATGCGGCTTCCCGTCGACCCGGCCGAGGTGAACGAGATCCGGGAGCTCTGGAAGGCGCACTCGAAGGCCGAGGACGCCCGCTCGATCGAGGGGCTGATGGCAACGCTGACGCCGGACTGCACCTACACCGTCTACCCCGACGACGTCTCCTGGCACGGCCACGAGGGCGCCACGCGCTTCTACACGGAGCTGCTGACCGCGTTCCCCGACATCGTCTTCGAGCTCCAGAACATCGTGATCGGCCCCCAGGGCGTGGTCGAGGAGGCGATCGTCACCGGCACGCACGACGGCCCGCTGGCTCGACCTGGAGCCGACCGGCGAGCGCCTGACCTGGCGCAACGCGATCTTCTTCCCCTGGGACCGCGAGGCTCGCCTCTTCACCGGCGAGCGGGTCTACACCGACATGCCGAGGAGGCAAGCCTGATGACGCACGCGTTCTCATCGCTCGACGAGCTCGGAGAGGGACACGGCTTCCGCAAGATCCGCGGCCCGCTCGGGGTGACGGCGTTCGGGGTGAACGCGCTCGTCTACCCGCCCGGCTACGAGGGCTTCCTCCACTACCACGACACCCAGGACGAGCTCTACTTCGTCCACAGCGGCACCGCCCGCTTCGAGGTGGACGGCGAGACGCGGGAGCTCGGCCCCGGCGGGCTCGTCCACGTGGAGTCGACCGCGCGGCGGATGGTCTCGAACCCGGGCGACACCGATCTCGTCGTCCTGATCGTGGGCGGGAAGGACGGCTACGTCGAGCGGGACGGGCACCTCGTGGACGACGCAGACCTGGAGCGCCGCCAGAACCTCGCCAAGGGGGTGACGCAGTGAAGGGCCTCTCGATGGACTACGACCTGAACGTCCCCGCGATCGTCCGGCGCGCGGAGCAGCTCTTCGGGCACAAGGAGATCGTCACGCGCAACCCGGACAAGAGCTTCCACCGCTACACCTACGCCGACTTCGTCCCCCGCTCGCGCCGGCTCGCCCAGGCGCTCCGCAACCTCGGGCTCGAGGACGGCGACCGCGTCGGCACCTTCGCCTGGAACCACTACCGCCACCTCGAGGCGTACCTCGGGCCTGCCGGCGGGCGGGCTCGTGATCCACACGCTCAACCTGCGGCTCCACCCCGACGACCTCACCTACATCGCCCAGCACGGCGGCGACCGCGCGCTGATCGTGGACAAGGTGCTCTGGCCGCTCGCCGAGAAGTTCGTCGAGCGCGTCGGCTTCGAGCACGTGATCGTGATCTCCGACGACGGCGACGTCCCGGACGGGACGCTCGACTACGAGACGCTGCTGGCCTCGGTCGATGGCGACGTCCCGGAGCGCGAGATCGACGAGAGGGATGCCGCGGCCATGTGCTACACGAGCGGCACCACCGGCCGGCCGAAGGGCGTCGTCTACTCCCACCGCGCGATCGCGATCCACACGCTCTCCGCGACGATGGCCGGCTCGCTCGGCGTCACCGAGGCGGACGTCGTCCTCCCCGTCGTCCCGATGTTCCACGCGAACGCCTGGGGCTTCCCCTTCCAGTGCACGCTGACCGGCTCGACGCAGGTCTTCCCCGGCCCGCACCTCGATCCGGAGAGCCTGCTCGAGACGTTCGAGCAGGAGCGCGTGACGCTGACCGCGGGCGTGCCCACGATCTGGATGGGGATCCTGGCGATGCTCGACGCCGACCCGAAGCGCTACGACCTCTCGGCGCTGAAGGGGATGGTCGTCGGCGGCTCGGCGGCGCCCCGCTCGATGATCGAGGGCTACCAGGAGCGGCACGGCCTCAAGGTGATCCACGCCTGGGGGATGACGGAGATGGCGCCGCTCGGGACGATCTCCGAGCTCTCGAGCGAGCAGCTGAAGCTGCCGCAGGACGAGCAGTACGCCTACCGCGCCAAGCAGGGCTTCCCGGCCGCGTTCGTGGAGATCCGCGCCCGCGGCGAAGCGGGGCTCGTCCCCTGGGACGGCGCCTCGTTCGGCGAGCTCGAGGTGCGCGGCCCCTGGATCGCGTCGTCCTACTACGACGACGACTCGCAGGCCGACCGCTGGACCGACGACGGGTGGTTCCAGACCGGGCGACATCGTCACGATCGAGCCGAACGGCTACGTCGAGATCCAGGATCGCGCCAAGGACCTCGTCAAGTCCGGGGGCGAGTGGATCTCGACCGTCGCGCTCGAGAACGCGCTGATGGGCCATCCCGCGATCGCGGAGGCCGCGGTGATCGCGATGCCCGACCCGAAGTGGGACGAGCGGCCGCTCGCGGTCTGCGTCTGCCGGGAAGGGCAGACGGCGACGCCGGAGGAGCTGCGCGAGTTCCTCGCCCCTCAGTTCGCAAAATGGTGGCTCCCCGACGCGTTCGAGTTCGTGGAGGAGATCCCGAAGACGGCAGTCGGCAAGTTCAGGAAAACGGCGCTGCGCGAGCAGTTCGCCACGAAGGAGGCACGCTAGATGGGCGATTTCGTCTCGACCGAGCAGGACGGTTTCGTCGCTGTCGTGACGCTGAACAACCCCCCGGTGAACGCGCTCTCGTCGGGGCTGATCGACGAGCTGCTCGCCGAGTACGAGCGGCTCGACGGCGACGACGGCGTCCGCGTGGTCGTGCTCCGCGGCGCCGGCGAGAAGGCGTTCGTCGCCGGCGCGGACATCTCGGAGTTCCCCCAGATGGCGCAGCAGGTGCAGGAGGCGACGGAGTCGGGCTCGGCGCACGGGATCCAGAAGCTCTCGCAGCGGTTCGACGCCGGCCGGACGCCGCTCGTCGCGGCGATCCACGGCTACTGCCTGGGCGGCGGGCTCGAGCTGGCGATGTCCTGCGACGTCCGGATCGCCGCCGAGGACGCGCAGCTCGGCCAGCCCGAGATCAAGCTGGGGCTGATCCCCGGCGCGGGCGGCACGCAGCGGCTGCCGCGGCTCGTCGGGCACGGGCGGGCGCTCTACCTCAACCTGACCGGCGACCCGATCTCCGCGGCGAAGGCCTACGAGTGGGGCCTCGTCGAGGAGGTCGTGCCGCGCGAGCAGCTCTTCGAGCGCGCTTCGGCGCTCGCGGCCACGATCGCGGAGCGCTCGCCGCACGCGGTCGGCGTGATCCGCGAGCTCGCGGCGGCGACGCGCGACGTCCCGCTCGAGGAGGGGCTCCGCGCCGAGGCCGCCGGCTTCATGCGCTGCATCGGGAGCGAGGACGGCGCCGAGGGCGTGATGGCGTTCCTCGAGAAGCGCGCCCCCACCTTCACGGGCCGGTAGTGCGCGCCGCCGTCCTGCACGAGGTCGGCGGCGCAGCTGACCGTGGAGGACGTGCCCGAACCGGACGTGACCCAGGGACTGTCCCTCGTCCAGGTCCGCGCAGCCGGGGTCAACTTCGCCGACGTGCTGATCCGGCTCGGCCACTATCCGCAGCCGCCGCCGCTCCCGGTCGTGCTCGGGAACGAGGTCGCCGGCGAGGTGGACGGCCGACGCGTGGTCGGGTTCGTCCGCGGCACCGGCGGCGGCTATGCGGAGCGGGTCGCCGTCCCCGACGAGTGGCTCTTCGACCTCCCCGAGCTCGCGACGCTTCGCGGAGGGAGCGGCCTTCCTGACCACCTTCCTGACGGCCTGGTTCCCGTTCACGCGGCAGGCGCGGCTCGGTCCCGGGACGCGCGTGCTCGGTGACGGCGGCGGCGGGCGGGGTCGGCACCGCCGCGATCCAGCTCGCCCGGCACTTCGGCGCCTCCGTGACGGCGGCGGCGGGCTCGGAGGAGAAGCTCTCGCTCGCCCGCGAGCTCGGCGCCGAGCGAACCGTCCTCTACGACGAGATCGCCGAGCTGGACGACATCGACGTCGCGCTCGACCCGGTCGGCGGGCCGGTCTATGCGGCGTGCCTGCAGTCGCTGCGGCCGCTGGGGGTTGCGATCGCGATCGGCTTTGCCGGCGGTGCCTGGGAGCCGGTCGATCCGGCTCGCCTCGTCGGCCGGAACACCGGCGCGATCGGCTTCTACCTCGGCCGGCTGACCCAGTTCGAGCCCGAGCTCGTCCAGCAGGGCGTGCGTGACCTGCTCGCGCTCTGGGAGGACGGGGCGATCCGGCCGGTCGTCGGCGCCGAGGTCCCGCTCGAGCAGGCGCAGGCGGCGCACGAGCTGATCGCGTCACGCAGATCCATGGGCAAGGTCGTTCTTGTTCCCTGAGACGGCGCTCGTGACAGGGGCTGCGGGCGGGATCGGCCGGGAGCTCGTGGCGCTCCTCGAGGCCGAGGGCGCGGAGGTGCGCGGCGTCGACCTCGCGGACGGCTTCGACGTCTCGCGGCGCTCCGCGTGGGACGCGGTCGAGCCGGCCGAGCTCGTCTGCCTCAACGCGGGCGTCCTCGCCGCGGGCGACGGCTCTGAGGCGGACTACCGCCGGATCCTCGGCGCCAACGTCGACGGGGTCGTCTTCGGAGTCCAGGCGCTGACGCCGCGGATGCGCCCGGGAAGCGCGTTCGTCGTCACCTCGTCGCTCGCGGGGCTGATCCCGATGGAGTCCGACCCGCTCTACTCGCTGACGAAGCACGCGGTCGTCGGGTTCGCGCGCTCGGTCGCGCCGGGGCTCGAGGCGCGCGGGATCCGGATCAACCTCGTCTGCCCGGGGATCGCGCGGACGGCGATGACGGAGGCGGCGGCGCCCGCGCTCGACGCGGCCGGGCTTCCCGCTGCTGGAGCCGCGCGAGGTCGCCGCGGCGATCCTGGCGGCGGGCCGCAGCGAGCAGACCGGCCAGGCGTGGGCCGTCCAGCCGGGCCGGGAGCCGGTGCAGTTCCGGTTCCCGAACGTCCCAGGCCCGAGGGTCGCGGGCGCCGAGGGAATGACCCCGCCGCTCACCTGACCGTCCCAAAGGGCCGGTCCACCCGTCCTCCCGGGACGTGGACATTGCAACAATTCTGTGCCAATTCGAGGGCGGGGACAGTCCCCGCTGCTCGCCCCTCGGCGACGTCGCGGGTCTAGGATCGGTCGATGCAGCTCGGTCTCCAGCTCGGCTACGACGACCCCAAGGGGGGCGTCGAGCTGGCCCAGGAGGCCGACCGGCTCGGCTTCCACTCCGCCTGGACGTCCGAGGCCTGGGGCGCCGACGCCGTCACCGTCGCGACCTGGATCGCGGCGACCACCGAGAAGATCGGGATCGGCACCGCGATCATGCAGATGCCCGCCCGCACCCCCGCGGCGACCGTGATGACGGCCGCGAGCCTCGACCAGCTCTCCGAACGGTCGCGTCCTCCTCGGCCTCGGCACCTCCGGCCCCCAGGTGGTCGAGGGCTGGCACGGCGTCCCCTGGGGCAAGCCGCTCGGCCGCACCCGCGAGTACGTCGAGATCGTCCGCGCCGGCCTGCGCCGCCAGACGCTCGAGCACCACGGCCCCCACTACGACATCCCCTACTCCGGCGAGGACGCGACCGGGCTCGGCAAGCCGCTGAAGCTGATCCTGAAGCCGCTCCGCCGCGACGTCCCGATCTACCTCGCCGCCCTCGGCCCGAAGAACGTCGCCCTCGCCGCCGAGATCGCCGACGGCTGGCTGCCGATCTTCTTCTCGCCCGAGCGCTGCGCCGAGGTGCACGGCCCCTCGCTCGCGAACGCCCCCGACGGCTTCCAGATCGCGCCGCTCTGCCCCGTCCTCGTCGACGACGACGTCGAGATGTGCCGCAACATGCTGAAGCCGATGCTCGCGCTCTACCTCGGCGGGATGGGCGCCCGCGGCAAGAACTTCTACAACACGCTCGCCCAGCGCTACGGCTACGAGGCCGAGGCCGCGCGGGTCCAGGATCTCTACCTCGCGGGCTCGAAGGGCGAGGCCGCGATGGCCGTCCCGGACGCGCTCGTGGACGAGATCGCGCTCGTCGGCCCGAAAGAGCGGATCGCGGAGCGCCTGCAGGCCTGGCGCGACGCGGGCGTCTCCACCCTGCTCGTCCAGACGAAGCAGAAGGAAGCGCTGCAGGTCATGGCCGAGCTCGTCCTCTAGGTGCGCCGCCGGCTCTACCTGATGCGCCACGCGGAGGTGGCGTACGTGGACGAGACGGGCCGCCCCGTCGCGCCGGAGGCCGTCCCGCTGACCGCCCGCGGCCGCGAGCAGGCCGAGTCCGCGCGGGCCGCGCTCGCCGGCGTCGAGCTCGACCTCGTCGTCACGAGCACGCTTCCCCGCACCGTCGAGACCGCGGGCGATCGTCGCGCCGGGGCACGAGCCCGAGCAGTGGCCCGAGCTCGCGGAGTGGCGCGGCGGCCGGCTCGACGGGATCCCGCCGGAGGAGCTGGAGCGGCAGTTCGTGGGCGCGCTCCGAATCACGGACGAGCGCGAGCGCTTCCTCGGCGGCGAGTCGCTCGGCGAGGCGCTCGACCGCGTCCACCCCGCGCTCGATCGCCTGCTCGCCCGCGAGTGGCACACCGCCCTGGCCGTCCTCCACGGCGGCGTCAACCGGATCCTGCTCTCGCACGCGCTGTCCGGCGACCGCACCTACTTCGGCACCTTCGAGCAGGCCCCCGCCTGCATCAACGTCCTCGACGTCGGCGCCGACGGCTGGATCGTGCGCACCGTCAACTACATCCCGTACGACCCGCTCCACCCCGCGCGGGAGACGACGATGGAGGGCTACTGGGCCCAGTTCCGCGACTTCCTCGGGCTGTAGGCTCGCCGCATGCCGTTCCGGATCGTCGAGTTCGAGCCGCTCCCGTGGGTCACGCGACCGCACGAGCCGGACGAGCCCGCCCGCCACGTCGCCGAGCTGAGCGAGCAGGCCGGCTTCGCCCACACCCGCGCGAACGTCTGGCGCTACGAGCCCGGCGCGCACGGGAAGCGGCATCGGCACGAGCTCCAGGAGGAGACGTTCGTCCCGCTCGAGGGGACGCTGACGATGTACCTCGGCGAGCCGCCCGAGCGTCACGACGTCCCCGTCGGCGGCCTGATCCACGTCGAGCCGGGGACACCGCTCCAGACCGCGAACCACGGCGACACCGACCTGCTCGTCTACGTCTACGGCACGCCGCCCGAGAGCGTCAACGCCGAGCTTCTCCCCTCGGCGCTCTAGAGCAGCGTCGCCAGCGCGTCCGCCTCGTCCGGCAGCAGGTAGGAGCCGCGGATCACGGTCCAGGCCCGGATCCGCTCCTCGTCCAGCCCTGCCGCCGCGAACGCTGCGATCCGCGCCTCGAGCACCTCGGCCCGGAGCCGCAGCGGCAGGGGGTTCCAGAGGAACGGGGCCACGTCGTACTCCGGTTCGCCGAGCATCGGCTTCGGATCGATCGCGAGCCAACCGCGCTCCGAGCGAACGATGTTGTGGTGGTGGAGATCGCCGTGGACGAGCACGTCGCGACCGACCTCGAGCGACCCGTAGAGCGTCCGCGCGCGCTCGCCGAGCGGGCCCGGCGCGGACTCGAGCCAGCGCGGAACGCGGTCGCCGATCCAGCGGAACGGCGTGCCGGCCGGGCGCCAGAGCAGCTGCGCAACCTCGACGGCGACCGCTGTCGCCTCGGCTTCCGGCAGCCCGGAGATGTCCGTGCCGGGGCGTGCCCGTTCGAGCAGGAGCGCGCGCCGCTCCGGGTCGGAACGGAGGAGACGGACTGCGCCGTCTCCGCCCCAGAGCCCGAGCGCCTCGGCCTCCTCGTCGGACTCGTCGTCCTCCGCCGAGCGGACCTTCAGAACGGCGTCGTCGCCGGCGGGGGCGACGAACGAGATAGCGGAGCAGCGCGAGCGGCTCACCGAGCTCGAGCCCCCACTCGGCCGCGAGCGACTCGGCAGCGAGCCGAGCCGACTTAGTTGCTCTGAGCAACTAAGTCCTCTCCTCTCGGCCTATCTGAGCCGCTCGACGAGCATGGCCATCCCCTGGCCGCCGCCGACGCACATCGTCTCCAGGCCGATCGTCCCGTCCAGCGTCTCGAGGTCGTTCAGGAGCGTGCA
The DNA here is from genome assembly GCA_963846665.1 of uncultured Gaiellaceae bacterium. Lineage (GTDB taxonomy): Bacteria > Actinomycetota > Thermoleophilia > Gaiellales > Gaiellaceae > Gaiellasilicea. The sequence goes on along the minus strand of CAWJWW010000002.1, from coordinate 169,164 downwards.
CATGATCCGGGCGCCCGTCATCCCGTAGGGGTGCCCGAGCGCGATCGCGCCGCCGTGCGGGTTCACCTTCTCGCCGAACGGGTCGATCCCGACCTCGCCGCAGACGGGGATCACCTGGGCGGCGAACGCCTCGTTCAGCTCCATCACGTCGACGTCGTCGATCGTCATCCCGGCGCGCTCCAGCACGACCTTGATCGCGTCGATCGGGCCGACGCCCATGATCTTCGGGTCGAGGCCGGTCACCGACGAGGCGATGATCCGTGCCCGCGGCTTCAGCCCCAGCTCCCGGGCGCGGTCCTCGGACATGACCACGAGCGCCGCGGCGCCGTCGTTGAGCGGGCAGGCGTTCCCCGCCGTGACCTTGCCGTCCTCCTTGAAGACCGGGGCGAGCTCCTGCAGCTTCTCGAACGTCGAGGAGGCGCGCGGGCCGTCGTCGGCGGCGACGGTCGTGCCGTCCTCCTTCACGTACGGCGTCAGCTCGCGGTCGAAGAAGCCGGACGCCTGCGCCGCGACCGCGCGCTCCTGCGAGCGCTGCGCGAAGCGATCCATGTCCTCGCGCGAGACGTCGTACTGCTCGGCGACGTTCTCCGCGGTCATCCCCATCGGGATGTAGATGTCGGCGATCGCGTCGTCGCCGTGCAGCTTCGGGTGCAGCTCCTCGGCGTCCTTCGGGTAGCCCGAGACCTTCGAGATCGACTCGACGCCGGCCGCGACGTAGACGTCGCCCTCGCCGGCCTTGATCGCGTGGAACGCCATCCGCGTCGTCTGGAGGGACGAGGCGCAAAACCGGTTGACGGTCGTGCCCGGGACGCGCTTCGGCAGCCCGGCGAGCAGCGCCCCGCGGCGGCCGAGGTTCATCCCCTGCTGCTCCTGCGGGAAGCCGCAGCCGACCATCACGTCGACGATCTCGTTCGGGTCGAGCCCCTCGGCCCCGTCGACCGCGGTCTTGATCGCGAAGGCGAGCAGGTCGTCGGGCCGGACGTCGGCGAGCGAGCCCTTGCCGGCGCGGCCGATCGGGGTGCGGGCGGCGGAGACGATCACGGCTTCTGGCATGGGGCTCCTCTTATGTGAATGCAGCCTCGCCCGTGAGGGCGCGGCCGACGATCAGGGTCTGGATCTGGCTCGTGCCCTCGTACAGCGTCGTCACGCGGGCGTCGCGCAGGTACTTGGCCACAGGATATTCGTCCACGTAGCCGTAGCCGCCGAGCACCTGGACGGCGGCGTTCGCGGCGCGGACGGAGGCCTCGCTCGCGTACCACTTGGCCACGGCCGCCTCGGTCGTGTACGGGCTGCCCGCATCGGCGAGCGCCGCCGCCTTCCACGTCAGGAGCCGGGCGGCCTCGGTCTCGACGTGCATCTCGGCGAGCAGCTGCTGGACGAGCTGGAAGCCGGCGATCGGCCGCTTGAAGGCAGTCCGCTCGCCGGCGTACGCGACGGAGGCGTCGAGACAGCCCTGGGCGATCCCGACGCAGCCGGCGGCGAGGGAGATCCGGCCGTTGTCGAGCGCGGACATCGCCACCTTGAAGCCCTGGCCCTCCTCGCCGAGCCGGGCCGAGTCGGGGATGCGGACACCGTCGAGCGAGAGCTCGGCCGTGTCCTGCGCGCGCAGCCCGAGCTTGCCCTTGATCGGGCGGGCCTCGAAGCCGTCGCTGCTCGTGGGGACGAGGAAGGCGGTGATCCCGCGCGCGCCCTCCTCCCCGGTGCGCGCGAAGACGATCGCGGTCGCGGCCCACGTGCCGAGGGTGATGAAGACCTTCGAGCCCGTCAGCACCCAGTCGTCGCCGTCGCGGTCGGCCCGGGTCGTGAGCGCGGCAGCGTCCGAGCCGCAGCCCGGCTCGGTCAGCGCGTAACAGCCGAGCGCCTCGCCGCTCGCGAGCCCGGGCAGGTGCTCGGCCCGCTGCCCGTCCGTGCCCCACTTCGCGATCGTCTTGCCGTAGAGGCCGTTCGAGACCGAGACGATCCCGCGCACCGACGAGTCCGCCTTGCCGAGCTCCTCGCAGAGAAGCGTGTACGAGACGGAGTCGAGCCCGCCGCCTCCCACCTCCTCGGGCAGTGCGGCGGCGAGGAAGCCTGCCTCGGCGAGGACGCCGACGAGCGAGCGCGGCAGCTCCTCCTCCTCGTCCCAGCGCTGCGCGTGCGGGACGAGCTCGCGCGCGCAGAGCTCGCGCGCGGTCTCGCGGATCAGCTCCTGCTCGTCGCTGAGCGTGAAGTCCATCCCCGGAGCCTAGACCGCGAGGCCAGGACGCGAGCGGGGCCGGCTGTCACCGGCCCCGCGTCGTCGTCCGAGTCGCGTCCGGCTACCCCCGAGGGCGGCCGTCCGAGAGCTTGCCGAACAGCGTCCAGGTGCCGTTCTGGAAGCGCTGCGGCTGCTGCTGGCTGATGATGAAGTGGTCGGTCGGACCGGTCTTCATCCGGATCCCCGGCAGCGCGTAGGGATTGGTCGAGTTGAGCGAGAGGATCGCCTTCATCAGGCCCTCGCGGGTCGGGTTCTTCCCGGCCTTGTACATCGCCTGCACGAACGTCTCCGCCTTGGCGAAGCCGTAGAAGTAGAGACCGTCCGTGGCCCGGCCCTTCGGCTCGTACTTGGCCATCAGCTGGTTGTACTTCTTGACCGTGCCGTCGCTCGCCCACTTCGGCGAGGCCGGATCCTTCAGGTACGCGGCGCTGATCGAGCCGTTGACCGTCGCGGCGCTGGAGCGGGCGACGGCGATCGTCATGAACGTGTCGGTGGCGGAGACGGAGTTGACGTAGATCTGCTCCGGCTGCCAGCCGAGCGCGCGGATGATCGCGTAGGTCTGGATCGTCGGCGTCGGCGTCACGAAGATCACGAGCGTGTCCGCGCCCGTCGCCTTCAGCTTCGCCAGCTGCGACGACGGCGTCGTCGAGCCGAGCAGGTCATACGCCTGCTCACCCACGATCAGCTTGTCGGCGAGGGACTTCCCGAGCGCCGAGCGGAACCCGTAGAGGTAGTCCTTGCCGTAGCTGTCGTTCTGGTAGAGGACCGCGACCTTCGCGTTGGGCCGATTCGCCTTGATGTCGAGCCCGTAGAGGCGACCCTCGGAGATGTAGTCGGGCTGCCAGCCGATCGTCCAGGGGTACTTCTTCCAGTCGCTGCCGAACTCGCTCGCTCCGGTCGAGACGAGGATGTGCGGCACCTTGCTCTGGTTCAGATACGGCTGGATCGCCTGGTTGACCTCGGTGCCGAGCGAGCCGACGACCGCGAAGACCTTGTCCTCCTGGACGAGCTTCCGGGTCAGCTGCACCGAGTTGACCGGGTTGTAGCCGTCGTCGTAGAAGAGGAACGTGATCTGACGGCCGTAGATGCCGCGCTTCCCGTCCGGACCCTTGCGGGAGTTGATGTAGCTGAAGTACGCGCGCATGCCGGCCGGGATCGGCGCGTAGCTCGATGCCGGGCCGGTGAGCGGGAAGGTGCCGCCGATCCTGATTCCCTTGGCGGTGATGCCAGGGACTGCAGCCGCACCATCGGCTTTCGCGAACGCTGCGGGGATCGCCAGGACGAGCGCGCCGATCAGCGCCAACCCAGCGAGAAAGACCCTACGCATAACACTCCTTTGTGTCTGACGCAGAAAGGACCTCGGAAGTCGTGCCGCTTCGGGGCGACACTACTCCTTTCACAAAACTGAGACAACGGGCCGGGCGGGAAGTTAGGCCCCGCCCGTCCGGATCAGAGCCCGGCCGGATCGGTGACCGGCGCCCGGCACGCGAAGCGCTCGCAGACGTAGACGGCGGGCTTCCCGTCCACGAGCGTCTTGCCCTCGAGCAGGGGGACGCCCTCCGCAGGCCCGACCGCGACGACGGTGCGCGGCTCCCACGGCGCGAGCGCGGCCCTGGCCACCGGCGAGTCGACGGGTCCGGCGACCGCGAGCTCGCGCGGCGGCGAGAGCCACAGGTCGAGCGCGACGAGGCCCCAGCCGAAGGCGGCAGGCGCGCGCTCGAGCGCCGGCCGGAGCAGTCGCAGCACTCCGGTGGCGTGGCGCTCGAGCTCGTCGTCCCCGTAGAGCCGGGCGAGCCGGAGCAGGACGTGCGCAAGCATCGAGTTGCCGGACGGAAGCGGGTGGTCGTCCAGCGGCTTCGTCCGCGCGACGAGCTCTTCTCCGTCCGCCGGCGCAAGGAAGAACCCGCCGTGCTCCTCGTCCAGGAAGAGCTCGACCGCGACCCCGGCCAGCCGGTGCGCCTCCTCGAGCCAGCGCAGCTCGCCGGTGGCGACGTGGAGCTCGAGCAGCCCGTGCGCCACGTTCGCGTAGTCGTCGAGGAACGCGGCCCCGCTCGTGCGCCCGTCGCGGTAGCTGCGCCGGAGCCTGCCGACCTCGTCGGAGAGCGGGCCGAGCAGGAATTCGCCGACGCCACGCGCGGCGTCGAGCCAGTCGGGCCGCTCGAGCCTGCGCGCGCCCTCGGCCAGCGCGGCGAGCGCGAGCCCGTTCCAGGAGGCGATCGCCTTGTCGTCGCGGAGCGGCTTCGGGCGCAGCTCGCGCTCGGCGAGGAGCCGCGCCTTCAGCTCCGGGTCGAGCTCGCCGCGGATGATCGAGCGCCCGTGCTCGAAGGGCTGGAGCAGCTCGGCGGGCACGCCCTCCTCCGCCGTCCACGTGAACGTCAGCCCCTCGACACCGTCGGTGTCGGCGTCCTGCGCGGAGGCGAGACCGCCCTCGCGGCAGCGCGAGCTCGCGCAGCATGTAGTCGAGCGTCTCCTCGGCGACGCGCCGGTAGCGCTCCTCGCCGGTCACGAGCCACGCGTGCAGGTACGCGGGCGCGAGCAGGGCGTTGTCGTAGAGCATCTTCTCGAAGTGCGGGACGAGCCAGCGGTCGTCGACGGAGTAGCGGTGGAAGCCGCCGCCGAGCAGGTCGTACATCCCACCGGCCGCCATCCCGTCGAGCGTGGAGCGCACCATCGCGAGCTCCTCGTCGCCCCCGCGGCGAAGGAGCAGCTCGAGCACCGGCGCGTTCGGGAACTTCGGGGCGCGGCCCCAGCCCCCGTGGGTGGGCTCGAAGATCGAACGGAGCCCACGCACGGCGACCTCGAGCACCTCGGCCGAGAGCGGGTCGGTCGATGCCCGGAGCGAGCCCGAGTGCCGCACCGCCTCGACGAGCTGCGCGGAGGAGCGCGCGACGTCGTCGCGGCGGTCGCGCCACGCCTCGGCGATCGCCGTCAGCACCTGGCGGAAGCTCGGCAGGCCGTGCCGGGGTGCAGGTGGGTAGTAGGTGCCGCCGTAGAACGGCTCGCCCTCGGGGGTGAGGAAGACGGTCATCGGCCAGCCGCCGTGGCCGGAGAGCGCGACGACGGCCTCCATGTAGACCGCATCCAGGTCGGGCCGCTCCTCGCGGTCGACCTTGACGCTGACGAAGTGCTCGTTCATCAGCGCGGCGGTCGCCTCGTCCTCGAACGACTCGTGCTCCATCACGTGGCACCAGTGGCAGGCGGCGTAGCCGATCGAGAGCAGGATCGGCCGGTCCTCGGCGCGGGCGCGCTCGAGCGCCTCCTCCCCCCACGGGTACCAGTCGACCGGGTTGTCGGCGTGCTGGAGGAGGTACGGGCTGGTCTCGGAGGCGAGGCGGTTCACGTCAGGATCTCGTGTACACCCCGGAGCCGGGTGCGAATCATCGCCTGCGCGCGCGACGAGTCGAGCCGGCAGTCGAGCGGGCGACCCGGTGGGGCGAGGCCCTGCCGACGGGGCGCGCCGGCGACGAGCTCGGCGAACCCGTGCCGGGAGACGTCATCCGCTCCTGCGACATGGAGAGGCCCGCTGACATCGAGCTCCGCGAGCTCGAGCAGGGCTGCTGCGAGGTCGCCGACGTGAACCGGGCTGCGAATCTCGTCCCTCCAGAACTCGACCGACTCGTCCCGCGCCAGCAGCTCGTGGGGGGACGGCTTCGGCCCCCCGTAGATCAGCGAGGTGCGGACGAGCAGCGCCGCGGGGTGCTCCGCCGCGACCCGCTCCTCGGCGGCCGCCTTCGAGCGACCGTAGTCGGTGACGGGGTCGAGGGGATCGCTCTCGACATAGGGCGCCCCCTTCCGCCCCGAGAAGACGACGTCGGTCGAGAGATGGACGAGGCGCGCGCCCACGGCCGCGACAGCGCGGGCGACGTTCGCCGCTCCGTCCGCGTTGACCGCCCAGGCGTTCTCCCCGGCGAGGCGGTAGGCCGTGTGGATGACGGCGTCGGGCTGGACGCGCTCGAGCAAGCGGAGCATCGCGTTCGCATCCGTGACCTCGACCCGCTCGGTGGATGCCTCGGGCGCGAGCCGCACGAGCTCCGAGCCGAGGTAGCCGGTCGCGCCGGTGACATGCAGCCTCATAGCGTCCGGCCAGCGTTATACGGTCGGCGCATGAGAAACCGGATCCCCGGGTGGATCGTGTTCGTCCTTTCCACCCTCATCACACTGGCTGTCTTCGTCCAGGCGTACCTGATCACGGCGTACGTGACGGGGAGCGGCAAGGACGCGCTGGACGCCCACGGAACCGTGGGCTTCATCACGCATCTCGTCGAGGTCGTCGTGTTCCTGTTCGCGATCTGGGCGTGGTGGCGGGCCTGGAAGTGGCTCGGCTTCGTCTTCCTCCTGCCTCTGATCGGGACGGTGCAGCTTGCGCTCGCTCCCTCCGAGGACGGCGACACGACGAGCGGCTGGGTGCACGGCTTCCACGGCCTGCTCGCGCTGGTCGTGCTCGTCCTGGCCGCGGTGATCGCGCACCGCTCGATGCGCGAGCTCGGGCTCAAGCGCGGCGGTGCCGCGCCCGCAGGTGGCGGTACAGCTCCACCGCTCCCGTAACGGCGACCGCAATCCCGAACGCGAGCAGCAGCCCCTTCCAGGGCTGCTGCTCGAACGTTCGGCCGCCGAAGTAGCCGAGCAGCACGGTGTAGCTGCCCCAGAGCGCACCCGCGAGCGCGTCGAAGACGATGAACCGGCGCCACGGGAACGTCTCGACGAGACCCGCGGTGAACGTCGTCGCGGTGCGGCCTCCGGGGATGAAGCGGGCGACCACGATCAGGTAGCCACCGCGCTCGTCCAGCATCCGTCTCGCCCAGTCGAGCCGCTTCTGCGCCTTCTCCCCGGAGAAGAAGCGCCGTTCGACCCGCGTGCCGAGGAAGTGCCCGGCGCCGAAGGTGATGTTGTCGCCGGCGACCGCCCCGGTCGCAGCGGAGAGCATGCAGAGCTCGACGCTGAGCCCACCCGTGCCCGCGACGACGCCCGCCGCGATCGCCGTCGCCTCGCTCGGCACGAGCGGGAAGAAGGCGTCGATCATCGCGATCGCGAAGACGACGAGATAGCTCCAGTTGGAGCCCGAGACCGCGTCGACGACACTCTGGAACATCGGGGCATCCTTCCAGCGATGATGAGGCCCGTGCCGTTCCTACCGCTCACCGGTGTCCGCGTCCTCGACGTCACCACCTCGATCGCCGGGCCGTACTGCGCCTCGATCCTCGGCGCGCTCGGCGCGGACGTGATCAAGGTCGAGCGGCCGGACACGGGCGACGACGGCCGCGCCTGGGGGCCGCCCTTCTGGGAGGGCCCGACGGGAGACAAGCAGGGGACGATGTTCCTCTCCGCCAACGGATCGAAGCGCTCGCTCGCGCTCTCGCTGCGGGAGCCGGCGGGCCGGGACGCGATTCTCCGCCTCGTCGACGGCGCCGACGTCTTCCTCCAGAGCCTCCGCCCGGGGCTCGCGGAGCGGCTCGGGCTCGGCGCGGGCGAGCTGCACGAACGGAACTCCCGGCTCGTCTACTGCTCGGTCGGCGCGTACGGGCGCGTCGGCCCTCAGCGCGAGGAGCCCGGCTACGACGCGCTGATGCAGGCCGCCGGCGGCCTGATCTCGATGACGGGCGAGCCCGGTCGGCCCGGAGTGCGCGTCGGCTCGTCCCTGATCGACCAGGGCACGGGCACCTGGGCGGCGCTCGGGATCCTCGCGGCGCTGCTCGAGCGCGAGCAGACAGGCGAGGGCCGCGAGGTCGACGTCTCCCTCTACGAGACCGCGATCGGGTACGTGGGCTACCACCTCGCCGGCCACCTCGCCGACGGGACGGTGCCGACCGGGCAGGGAACGCGGTTCCCGATGGTCTCGCCCTACCAGGTGATGCGCACCCGGGACGGCGAGCTGATGGTCGCCGCCGGCAACGACCGCCTCTTCTCGCTCCTCTGCGGCGAGCTCGGCCTCGGCGACCTCGTCGTCGACCCGCGCTTCCGGACGAACCCCGACCGGGTTGCCAACCGGGAGGCCCTGATCCCGCTGCTCGAGGAGCGCCTCGCCGAGGACGACACCGCCTCGTGGCGCGAGCGGCTGACGCGCGCGGGCGTACCGGCCGCGCCCGTGGCCGACGTCGCCGACGTGCTCGCGTCGCCCCAGACGGAGGCGCTCGGGATCGTCCAGCCGCTCGACCACCCGACGATCCCCGACCTCCGGCTGCCCGCCTGGCCGCTCTCGCTCGACGGCGAGCGCGTCCTGCACCGGAGCCCGCCGCCCCTCCTCGGCCAGCACACCGACGAGATCCTCCGCGAGGCGGGGCTGGGCGACGAGGAGATCGAATCGCTGGCCCGGGCCGGGATCGCGCGGCTTAGACTCGAGAGCGAATGAGCAGCCACCTCTCCGCCCAGTTCAGCGCCACGATCCGGGTCAACCTCGACGACTCGCCCGGCTCGTTCGCGCGCCTCGCCGCGGCGATCGGCGAGAGCGGCGGCTCGCTCGACGCGATCGACCTCGTCCGCGTCGAGCAGGACCGGAAGGTGCGCGACGTGACGGTGCTGGCGCGCGACCAGGAGCATCTGGACACGCATCGTCGCCGCCGTCCGCGCGCTCGCCGGCGTCGAGCTGGAGCACGTCTCCGACCGGACGTTCCTCCTCCACCTCGGGGGCAAGATCGAGATCGCGTCGAAGTCGCCGCTGAAGACGCGCGACGACCTCTCGATGGCGTACACCCCCGGCGTCGCGCGTGTCTCGATGGCGATTCACGAGGACCCCGCGAAGGCCTGGAACCTGACGATCAAGCAGAACACGGTCGCGGTCGTCAGCGACGGGACGGCCGTGCTCGGGCTCGGCGACATCGGCCCCGAGGCGGCGATGCCGGTGATGGAGGGCAAGGCGATGCTCTTCAAGGAGTTCGGCGGCGTCGACGCCTGGCCGCTCTGCCTGGCGACGAAGGACGTGGACGAGATCGTCGCCGCGGTGACCGCGGTCGCGCCCGGCTTCGGCGGGATCAACCTCGAGGACATCTCCGCGCCCCGCTGCTTCGAGATCGAGGACCGGCTGCGCGCCACGCTCGACATCCCGGTCTTCCACGACGACCAGCACGGCACCGCGGTCGTCGTCCTCGCGGCGTTCCTGAACGCGCTCCGGGTGGTGGGCAAGCGTCCCGAGGACGTGCGGGTCGTCCTCACCGGCGTCGGCGCGGCGGGCGTGGCGACGACGAAGATCCTGCTCGCCGCGGGCGTCCGCGACATCGTCGGCTGCGACCGGCAGGGCGCGATCCACTCGGGCCGCGACGACCTCGACGCGGTCAAGTCCGAGTACGCCGGCCTCACGAACCCGAACGGCCTGACGGGCTCCGGGAACGAGCTCCTCGCCGGCGCCGACGTCTTCGTCGGGCTCTCCGGCCCGGGGTCGATCAGCGCCGAGGCCGTCCGGACGATGGCGGACGGGGCGATCGTCTTCGCGATGGCGAACCCGACGCCCGAGGTGCTCCCCGAGGAGATCCAGGACGCGGTCGCGGTGATCGCGACCGGCCGCTCCGACTACCCGAACCAGATCAACAACGTGCTCGCCTTCCCGGGGATCTTCCGGGGCGCCCTCGACGTGCGCGCCTCGCAGATCACCGAGGGGATGAAGGTCGCCGCCGGGCACGCGATCGCCGCGACGATCGCCGAGGAGGAGCTGGGGCCGGAGTACGTCGTCCCGAGCGTGTTCAACCGCGACGTCGCGCCGGCCGTGGCCGCCGCGGTCGCACGCGCCGCCGTCGAGGACGGCGTCGCCCGCAAGCCTCCCGCCTAGCGGCGCTCGCCTGACCTGTCCTTTCCGGCCAACGTCCGAGGCTTTAAGCCTCGGCCGCGTCCCGGCCAGACATGGCCATGGCCGGGAATCGGCTTGATCAGGCGGCCAGCCACGTCTCCGCAGGACGTGGCCCGGGCTTAAAGCCTGGCCGTCCCCCGGGGACGTGTCCGCTCGCTGCCGAGGGCTACTCGTACTGGAGCGCCTCGAGGGGGTTGAGCCGGGCGGCGCGGCGGGCGGGGAAGATCGCCGCGAGGATCCCGACGACCACCGTCATGACGGCGAAGACGACGATCTGTCCGAGTCGGGAGCGTGAACTCGATGAAGTCCACCCGGGCGATCAGCAGGCCGCCGAGGACGACGCCCAGCACGATTCCGAGCACACCGCCGATCAGAGCGGTGATCACGCTCTCGTGCCGGATCATCCGCCGCGTCTGGCGCCGCGTCATCCCGATCGCCCGCAGCATCCCGAGCTCGCGCGTCCGCTCGAACACGGTCAGGACGAGCGTGTTCACGATCCCGAAGAGGCTGACGATCACCGAGAGCGCGAGCAGCACGTAGAGGATGTTGAGGATGCTCGAGAGGCCGCTGATCTGGTTGTCCACGAACTCGTCGCGGGTCTGCGCCTTCGCGTTCGGGAAGTCCGCGAGCGCCGACTCGAGCGTCTTCGTGTTCGCCGGGGTGACGTCGCCCCGCAGCTGCAGGAACGAGTACAGGTTCTTCGGCGCGTCGTAGTTCGTGTCGAACGTCGCGCTGCCGAAGGTGACCGGTCCGAAGGGCGAGCCGCCGGACGGCGGGCTGAAGACGCCCTTGACGACGAGCGCGAGCCGCTTCCCCGAAGGCACGATCAGCTGGAGCCGCGATCCGATCGTCAGGTCGTGCTTCGTCGCGTAGTCCTCGTCGACGAAGGCACCGTCCGAGCCGAGGCTGCCGAGCACCGCCTGTGACCCCTCCTTCCACTCGAGCGCGAGGACCGCGCCGGCGTCGGGGGTGACGGCGGTGATGAACTCGTTCTTGTCGAACACCCGGGCCTCGCCGGCGCGAACGCTGCCGACGGCCTCGACGCCCGGCAGCCTGCGCAGCCGCCTCGGCGGCGCTCGTCGGGATCGGCGAGAAGTTGTTCTGCGCGGTGATCGCGTAGTCGCCGACGAAGAGCGCGTCGACCGAGCCGCGGAACGTGCTCGTGATCCCGGCCGCCAGCGTGGCGACGAGCGTGACGAGTGCGAGCCCGATCATCAGCGCCGCCGCCGTCGAAGCGGTTCGCTGCGGGTTCCGGCGGGCGTTGTCGCGCGCCAGCCGCCCGGCCGCGCCGCCGATCTGCGTCGCCGGCCACCCCAGCGCGGCCGCGAGCGGCCGAACGAGCCGCGCGGAGAAGAGCGCCACGCCGACGAAGATCAGGAGCGCCCCGACACCCATCCAGAGCAGCACCTGCGTGGTCCCGAGCCCGCTGCCGAAGAGCCCGTAGAGGAGCGCGGCGAACCCGAGCCCGGTCAGCCCCAGCGATCCGAGTGTCCGGAAGCGCGCGAACCGCGACTCCGGCAGCGTCGCACCCTCGCGCACGGCCGCGATCGGCGGCACCCGGGTCGCCCGGATCGCCGGGCGAAGGCTCGCGACCAGCGTCACGAGGATCCCGACCAGGAGCGCGACCACGATCGTCCGCGTCTCGAAGACGAGCCCGCTGTTCGGAAGCGTGAAGCCGACCGCGTCGAAGAGCCTGAAGAGGAGCTTCGCGAGCCCGAGCCCCGAGAAGAGCCCGATCACCGAGGAGAGGACGCCGACGACGAGCGCCTCGAGCACGATCGACCAGAGCACCTGCCGGCGCGAGCCGCCGAGCGTCCGGATCGTCGCGAACTCGCGGGTCCGCTGGGCGATCGTGATCGAGAGGGAGTTCGCGATCACGAAGCTGCCGACGAAGAGGGCGATCCCCGCGAAGGCGAGCAGGAAGCCCTGGAGGAAGGTGATGAACTCGTTCGTGTCGGCGGCGTCCGCGGCGGCCTGCTCGCTCGCGAGCTTGACCTGCGTGCCCTCGGGGAGCACGGCGCGCACGTTCGCCGCGAGCTGCTCGTCCGTGGTACCCGCCGAGGCGGCCAGCGCGATCTCGTCGAGCCTGCCGACCTTGCCGAAGAGGCTCTGAGCCGTCGGCAGGCTGAAGCCGGAGAGGGTGGCGCCGCCGATCGTCGAGACGGAGCCGAAGCGGACGATGCCCGAGATCCTGAGCTGGCGGACCGGCCCCTCGGCCTGGACGCCGATCTCTTCGCCGACCTTGAACCCCTTCTTGTCGGCGGTGGCCGCGTCGATCACCACCTCACCGTCCCCCGGCCAGGCGCCGGCCACGAGCGTGAGCGGATTGAACGGCGAGTCGCCGTTCGCGATCGAGAAGCCGAGGTTGGGTGCGCCGCCGAACACGATCGCCTTCCCGTTCCGGTCGATCAACTGCGTCGAGTCGCTGTCCACGCTCCCTTCGGCAGCCGCGACCCCGTCGACGCCGCGCACCTTCTCGAGCAGCGACTGGTCGAACGGGGGCGCCGTCGCGCCCGAGCCGCCGGAGAGGTCGAACGCAGCCTTGCCGGTGACGACGGCGGTCGAGCCCTGGCGGCTGTCCGTGAAGATCGAGTTGAAGGCCTGGTCGATCGAGTCGGTCAGCACGTAGGTGCCGCTGATCATGGCGACGCCGAGCACGATCGCGATCGCCGTCAGCGCCGTTCGCAGCTTCCGGCCGAGCAGGCCTTTGAGCGCGAAGCGGATCACGCGGCGGTGAGCTCGTTCATCGCTGCGAGGACCTCGGCCTGGCTCGAGCGCGGCAGGTCGCGGACGATCAGCCCGTCGGCGAGGAACAGGATCCGGTCGGCGATCGCGGCTGCCCGCGCGTCGTGGGTGACCATCACCGTCGTCTGCCGGTAGGTGTCGACCGAGTCGCGCATCAGCTCGAGGATCTCGCCGCTCGTCTGCGAGTCGAGGTTGCCGGTCGGCTCGTCGGCGAAGACGACGGTCGGCTGCGAGACGAGCGCGCGCGCGATCGCGACCCGCTGCTGCTGGCCGCCCGAGAGCTCGGCGGGCCGGTGCGTGAGCCGGTCCGCGAGACCGACCTTGCCGATCAGCTCGGCGAAGAACGCCGGGTCGACCTTCTCGCCGGCGATCGCGAGCGGCAGGGTGATGTTCTCCTCCGCGGTCAGCATCGGGAGCAGGTTGAAGAACTGGAAGACGAAGCCGATGTGCTGCCGGCGCAGCTTGGTCAGGTCGCTGTCCTTCGAGCGCTCGTGATCTCGGTGCCGCCGATCTCGACCGTGCCCGCCGTCGGCTTGTCGAGCCCCGCCAGGATGTGCATCAGCGTCGACTTGCCCGAGCCCGACGGGCCCATCACCGCGGTCAGCTGTCCCTGCGGGATCTCGAGCGAGATCCCCCGGAGCGCGTCGACGCGCGTGTCGCCGTGCCCGTACTGGCGCGTGACGTCGTGCGCGACGACGACCGAGCCCGTGCTGCCGTTCTCCATCCGTCCTCCCTCTGCAGTCAAAAGTCCTCTTCACCCTGCCTGCTCGGACGGCCTAAGGGAAGGGTCTTCACCGCTTCTTTGCGTGGGCATGCAAGAAAGCGGCCATTATGCTACTTTTCTGCATAAGATGCAGAAGCGGCAGCGACATGCGGCGATCCTGGCCCTCGTGCGGAGCCGGCGGCTGACCACGCAGGCGGAGGTGGCCGCAGCCCTGCGGGAGAGCGGATTTCCGGTCGTGCAGACGACGGTCTCACGCGACATCGCCGAGCTCGGCCTCGTCAAGGTGCGCACCGAGGAGGGGCTGCTCGTCTATGCACCCGCCGGTGCGGCCGATCGGGCGGGGCTTCCCCGGATCGGAGCCGCCGTCCGGCGGTTCGCGCTCACGGTCGAGGCAGCCGGGCCGCTCGTCGTCGTGACGACGCCCTCGGGCTACGCGAGCGCGCTCGCGCAGGCGCTCGACGAATCGGTGCTGCCCTCGGTGGCCGGGACGATCGCCGGCGACAACACGATCTTCCTCGTCCCCCGCGACGGCACCAGCGCCGCGCAGCTCCGGGACGAGCTCAACGGACATCTCCTGGAAGGGGCAGCGTGAAAACAGCGGTACTGGCGTATTCGGGTGGGTTGGACACGAGCTGCGCGATCGCGTGGCTGAAGGAGGACTACGGCTTCGAGAACGTGATCGCGGTCATGGTCGACGTCGGGCAGGAGTTCGACGTCGAGGCGTCGATCGCACGCGGCTACGCCGCCGGCGCCGACGACGTCCAGCTCGTCGACTGCCGCGACTCGTTCGCGGACGAGCAGTGCGCCCGGGCGATCAAGGCGAACGCGCTCTACGAGGGCCGCTACCCGCTCGTCTCCGCCCTCTCGCGGCCGGTGATCGCCGAGGCGGTCGCGCAGGTGGCGCTCGAGGTCGGCGCCGAGGCGGTCGTCCACGGCTGCACCGGCAAGGGCAACGACCAGCTCCGCTTCGAGCTGGCGTTCCGCTCCCACTACCCCGGCGTCCGCGTGATCGCGCCGCTCCGCGACAAGATCTGGACGCGCGAGGAGGAGATCGCCTACGCGCTCGAGCGGAACATCCCGGTCACCCACTCGACCGAGCAGCCGTTCTCGATCGACGAGAACCTCTTCGGCCGCGCGATCGAGGCCGGGGTGCTCGAGGATCCGTGGAATGCCCCGCCGGAGGAGCCGTACGCGCTCACCTCCGACCCGGCGCATGCCCCTGCTCCCGTCGAGATCGTGATCGGCTTCGAGGCCGGGATCCCCGTCTCGCTCGACGGCGAGGAGCTTCCGCTCGCGCAGCTGATCGGGAAGCTGAACGGGCTCGCGGGCGCCTACGGGATCGGCCGGATCGACATGATCGAGAACCGCGCCGTCGGGATCAAGAGCCGCGAGGTCTACGAGGCGCCGGCCGCGATCGTCCTGATCGACGCGCACCGCGCGCTCGAGGACGTCGTCCTGACGAAGGACGAGGCCCGGGTCAAGCACGGGCTCGAGGTCCGCTGGACCGAGCTCGTCTACGAGGGCCAGTGGCACGCACCTGTGCGGAAGGCGATCGACGCGTTCGTCGACGCGACCCAGGAGCTCGTCACGGGCGAGGTTCGCGTCGAGCTGCGGCCGAACGCGGCCGTCGTGACCGGGCGCCGCTCCCCGTGGATGATCTACGCCGAGCAGCTGGCGTCGTACGGGACGGGCGAGACGTTCCCGCACGAGGCGGCCGAGGGCTTCATCCGGATCGCGTCGCTCGAGAGCGAGCTCGTCGCCTCTCGGGCCCGCGCCGGCGAGACCGAGACCGCCCCGGCCTGATGGGCGTCTGGTCCGCGAGGGTCTCGGACGGGCTCGATCCCTCCGTGACCGAGTTCCTCCGGGCCGACGACGCCGAGCTCCTCCCCTTCGACTGCGCCGCCACCGTCGAGCACGCAGCGCGGCTCGAGGCGGCCGGGATCCTCACGGCCGGCGAGCTCGAGGAGGTTCGGACCGCGCTCGCCGGCGCCTCGGTGCCGATGCTGCCCGAGGACGAGGACGTCCACGGCGCGATCGAGCGTCATCTCGGTGCTGTCGGCCGGAAGGTGCACGCGGGCCGGTCTCGGAACGACCAGGTCGCGGCCGCGTTCCGGCTCTACGTCGCCTGCGCCTGCCACGCGGCACGCGAGGGGATCGACGGCCTGCGGCGCGTGCTCGAGGAGCGCGCCGCGCAGGAGGACGCGACGGTGATGCCCGGCTACACGCACCTGCAGCGGGCACAACCCGTCACGCTCGGCCACCACCTCCGCGCCTGGAGCGCGATGCTCGAACGCGACCACGCCCGGTTCGAGCCGCCGGTCGGAAGCCCCCTCGGCTCGGCCGCGCTCGCGGGGACGACGCTGCCGATCCCGCCGCCGGACGACGCGATCCCGAACTCGATGGACGCCGTCGCCGACCGGGACTTCGCGCTCGACTACCTGTACGCCGCGAGCGTCCTCTTCGTCCATCTGTCGCGGATCTCGGAGGAGATCGTCCTCTGGGTCACGACCGAGTTCGGGTTCGCCCGCCTCCCCCACTCGGCCGCGACCGGGTCGTCGATCATGCCGCAGAAGCTGAACCCCGACGTCGCCGAGCTCGTCCGCGGGAAGGCCGGGACCGCGATCGGCCGGCTGACAGGGCTGCTCGCGACCGTGAAGGCGCTGCCGCTGACCTACAACCGCGACCTCCAGGAGGACAAGCCGCCGGTCTTTGCGGCGCGGAAGGACGTGGAGGGCGCGCTGGCCGCGCTGACCGTGCTCGTCTCGGGGCTCGAGTTCGACGGCGAGCGGCTCGCCGCCGCGGCCGCCGACCCGGCGCTGCTCGCGACCGACGCCGCGGAGGCGTTGGTCGCCGAAGGCGTGCCCTTCCGCGACGCGTACACGCAGGTCGCGGCCGCCGTCCGCGAGGGCACCTTCGAGCCGACGACGACGGCCGCCGAGAGCGTCGCCGCCCGGCTCTCGAAGTAGCGGTTCCCCGGCCCGATCGGCCCTGTCCGGCCGGCAACCCTCCACACGGGTGTCTGGACCGAGTCTGGCACCGAGTCTGGCACCGTGTCTGGCACCGAGTCTGGCACCGTGTCTGGCACCGGGACATGTCCGGTCGGGCCGGGGTGCGTCCTAGACTCCCGCGCATGGCCCTGCTCGCGATCGCCGTCGCCGGCGCCGTCGGCGCGCTCTCCCGCTACGGGATCGACGCCGCGATCGGCCGCCGGGCCGACGCCGTCTTCCCCTGGGGCACGCTCACCGTCAACGTCTCGGGTTGCCTCCTCGCCGGGCTCCTCGTCGCCACGCTCGCGCGGCACGAGGCGACCCCCGAATGGCTCCGGCTCGGCCTGATCGTCGGCTTCCTCGGCGCCTACACGACGTTCTCCGCGTTCGCGATCCAGATCCACGAGCTGACCGAGACGAACGAGCTCGGGCCGGCGCTGCTCTACGGGCTCACCAGCGTCGCCGCGGGGATCGCGGCGGTCTACGCCGGCTTCTGGCTCTCCGCCCGCCTCTAGGCGCTAGGCGAGGCCGACGCGGCGACCGGCCTCGGCGAGCACGTCGCCGAGGATCCCGGTCAGCTCGTCGAACTCCGCCTGCCCCGCGACGAGCGGCGGCGAGATCTGGATCACGGGGTCGCCGCGGTCGTCGGCGCGGCAGATCAGCCCGCGCCGGAAGAGCTCTCCGGAGAGGAACCCGCGCAGGAGCGTCTCGCTCTCCTCGTCGGAGAAGGTCGCCCGCGTCTCCCGGTCCTTGACGAGCTCGATCGCGTAGAAGTAGCCCGTCCCGCGCACGTCGCCGACGATCGGCAGCTCGAGCAGCTGCTCCAGGGTCGAGCGGAAGGCGCCCTCGTTCCCGAGCACCCGCTCCATGATCCGCTCGCGCTTCATGATCTCGATGTTCTTGAGCGCGATCGCGCACATGACCGGATGGCCGCCGAAGGTGATCCCGTGGTTGAAGACCGAGGTGTCCTCGAGGAACGGCTCGATCACCTTGTCGGTCGCGACGACGGCGCCGATCGCGGCATACGAGGACGAGAGCCCCTTCGCGCAGGTGACGAGGTCGGGCCGGATGTCGTAGCGCTCCGACGCGAACCAGTGGCCGAGCCGGCCGAACGCCGTGATCACCTCGTCGGCTGAGAGGAGAATGTCGTAGGTGTCGCAGAGCGCGCGGACGCCCTGCCAGTAGCCGGCCGGCGGCAGGAACGCCCCGCCCGCGTTCTGGACGGGCTCCATGTGGACGAGACAGACCGTCTCCGGCCCCATCGCCAGGATCGTCTGCTCGAGGTCGTCGAGCAGGAACGCGGTGAACTCCTCCTCGGTCTCCCCCGGGGGGCGGTGGTAGCGGTTCGTGTTGCGGACGTGCCGCACCTCGGGCACGAGCGGCTCGAAGATCGTCTTCAGCGCCGGGATCCCGTTGATCGAGAGCGCCCCCATCGTCGTCCCGTGGTAGGCGACCTGGCGTGCGATCGCCTTGTACTTGCGAGGGGAGCCGCCGTCGCGCGCGAGGTAGTACTGGCGCGCCAGCTTCCAGGCGGACTCGACCGCCTCGGAGCCGCCGGAGACGAAGAAGACGCGGTTGAGATCGCCCGGCGCGAGCTCCGCCAGCTCGGCCGCCAGCTCGATCGCGCGGGGATGCGCATACGACCAGTTCGTGTAGAACGGCAGCTCGCGCATCTGCTCGAGCGCCGCCTGGCCGATCTCCTCGCCGAAGCCGTAGCCGAGGTTGACCGAGAAGAGCCCGGCGAGCGCATCGAGGTAGCGGTTGCCCTTCGAGTCCTCGAGATAGCAGCCGTCGCCGCGGACGATGATCGGGATCTCCCCCGTCCCGTAGCCGCCCATTCGGGTGAAGTGCATCCAGAGGTGGTCCTTCGCGGTCTTCTGGAGGTCGGTCATGCTGCTCCCTTCACGGCTCGTCGGTTCTGGATCAGCACGTTCGCGAGCATGAGCCCCGCGGCGACGAGGAAGATCACCGTCCCCATCACGTTCACCTGCGGCGGCACGCCGACGCGCGCGGCGCCGTAGACGAAGAGCGGGAACGTCACCGTCGAGCCCGAGTTGAAGTTCGTGATCACGAAGTCGTCGATCGAGAGCGCGAAGGCGAGCAGGGCGCCGGCCATGATCCCCGGCGCGATCAAGGGCAGCGTCACCCGCGTGAACGTGGCCCAGCTGTTGGCGCCGAGATCCATCGCAGCCTCCTCGAGATGCCGGTCGAAGCCGACGAGCCGCGCCCGCACCGTCACGACGACGAACGAGATGTTGAACATGATGTGCGCGAGCACGATCGTCCAGAAGCCCCGTGAGACGCCGAGGTTGAGGAAGAGCGTCAGCAGCGACGCACCGAGCACGACCTCCGGCGTCGTCATCGGCAGGAAGATGAACAGGTTCGTCGTCCCCCGCCCGCGGAAGTGGTAGCGGACGAGCGCGAGCGCGATCAGGGTGCCGAGAATCGTCGCCACGAGCGAGGAGAGGCACGCGATCTCGACACTCGCTCGCATCGCGTCCCCCAGCCCGGGCACCGCGAACGGGTGCGCCCAGTTGTCGAGCGTGAACCCCGACCAGGTGTAGTTGAAGCGTCCGACCGGGTCGTTGAACGAGAAGAGGATCACGATCGCGATCGGCAGCATCAGGTAGCCGAGCGCGAGCAGCGCGAAGGCGGTCAGAGCGTGGCGGCGGAGGATTCGCATCAGCCGGTCAGCCGCTCCGTCCCGAGCATCCGCATGTACGCGAGCACCGCCACGAGGATCGCCGCCATCAGGACGAACGAGAGCGCCGCCGCCTGCCCGTAGTCCGTGATCACCAGGAACTTCGACTGGATCACGTTCCCGATCATCGCCTGGCGCGGCGTCCCCAGGAGCTGGGCGTTGATGAAGTCGCCCGCCGCGGGGATGAAGGTCAGGAGCGTCCCGGCGAACACCCCGGGGAGCGAGAGCGGCAGCGTGATCCGGAAGAACGCCTGGGCCCGGCTCGAGTAGAGATCCTCCGCCGCCTCGATCAGCCGCTCGTCGATCTGCTCCAGGCTCGCGTAGAGCGGCAGCGCCATGAACGGGAGGAAGTTGTAGGTGATCCCCGCGACGACCGCCGTCGAGGTCGCCAGCACCCGCCCACCGTCGTCGACGACCCCGAGCGCCTGGAGGACGCTGACGACGATCGAGTCGTCCGACAGGATCGTCTGCCAGGCGAGCGTCCGGATCAGGTACGTGACGAAGAACGGCGCGATCACGAGCAGGAGCAGCAGGTTCTTCCAGCGGCCGCCGCGGAACGCGATCCAGTAGGCGAGCGGGTAGGAGACGAGGAAGGCCAGCACCGTCGCGATTCCGGCATAGACGAGAGAGCGGACGAACTGCTCGTGATAGGTCGAGATCGCGTCGGAGTAGTTCGACCACGCCCAGGTGAAGGAGTAGCCCTCGTTGATCGAGCCGGTCTGGAGCGACGTGTTCGCGAGGTAGTACGTCGGGATCACGAAGAAGAACGCGAGAAACGCGAGCCCCGGCGCGAGCAGCAGATAGGGGACGAGCCCCCGGTGGCGATGCAGGCTCAGGCGCCGATCACCGCCTGGAAGGCGCTCTTGTAGGCGGCGTTGTCGGCCGCGTCGGCGTCGAAGATCTTCACCTTCGCGAGCGTCGCCTCGTCGGGGAAGATCAGCTCGTTGCCCGCGAGCTCGGCGTCGATCGCCTCCATCTCCGTCTGAGCGCCCTCGACGGGGCAGATGTAGTTGACGTATGCCTCGATCTGCGCCGCGACCTTGGGCTCGTAGACGTAGTTGACGAACGTCGAGGCGGTCAGGACGTCCCCGCCGGTCGGGATCAGCATGTTGTCCGTCCAGATCATCCCGCCCTCGTCCGGGATGTTGAAGGTCAGCTTCGGGTTGTCGAGCTGGAGCTGGACCATGTCCCCCGACCAGGCGACGCACGCCCAGACGTCGCCCTTGGCGAGGAGCGGCGCGTAGTCGTTCCCGGTGAACTGGCGGATCTGGCCGGAGTCGACCGCCTTCTGCAGCCGCTTGATCGCCTTGTCGAACGCGGCCTTCGTCACCTTCGTCGGGTCGGCCCCGTCGAGCTGGAGCATCAGCCCGATCGTGTCGGGCATCTCGGTCAGGAACGTGACCTTGCCCTTCAGCTTCGGGTCCTCGAGCAGCTGCTGGAGCGAGGTGACGTCGCCCGCCTTGTCGGGGTCGAGGCCGATCCCGGTCAACCCGGACTGCCACGGCATCGAGTAGGAGCGGTCGGGGTCCCAGCCCGGGCTCTGGAGCGCCGAGACGAGGTTGGACGCGTTCGGGATCGCGTCCTTGTCGAGCTTCTCGACGTAGCCGAGCCGCACCATCCGGGCCGCCATCCAGTCGGTCAGCACGGTCAGGTCACGGCCGATCCCGTTGCCCTGCTTCAGCGCGGCCTGGTTCTTCCCGAACCACTGGTCGTTGTCGTTGACGTCCTCGATGTAGTCGACGGCGACGCCCGTCTCCTTCGTGAACTCCTCGAGCGTCGGCCGCTTGTTCGTCTTCTCGTCGATGTCGATGTAGAGCGTCCAGTTGGACATCGTCAGTTTCTTCGCGAGCGTCGTGTCCTTGGCGCCCGACGTGGTCGCGGCCGCGGTCGTCCCGGCGCCCTCGATCCCGCCGCTGCCACCGCAGGCGGCGAGGAAGCCGGGGACGGTGAGGACGGCGCCGCCGAGCGCCGCGCGCTCGAGCAGCTGCCGCCGGGTCAGGGAGCGGGTCAGGGGGCTGGTCATCGGGTCTCCTCTTCGGTTGGGTCGACGACGAACGTGGCGGCCGCGCTCCAGCTGAGGAGCGCGACGCTCCCGGGCGCCAGGGGAGCGCCGGTCTCGCTGTTCTGGGAATAGACGACGATGTCACCGGCGCCGGTCGCGACCACGTACTGGGTCGCGACCCCGACGTAGGCGGTCTCCCGCACGGTCCCGGAGAGCGAGTTCATCCCCTCCGTCGCGTGCCCGATCCGGATCTTCTCCGGCCGGACCCCGAGCGCGACGTCGCCCGTCCGCCCGCCGAGGGCGACCTGGAGCTCGTCGCCGGCGGCGATCCGGACGCGGTCGGGGCCGACGACGCGCCCGCGCAGGAGGTTCGAGACCCCGAGGAAGCCGGCGACGAACTCCGTCCTGGGCGTCTCGTAGAGCTCTGTCGGCGACCCGATCTGCTCGACCCGGCCCCGGTTCATCACCGCGATCGTGTCGGCCATCGTCATCGCCTCCTCCTGGTCGTGCGTGACGTGGACGAAGGTGAGGCCGAGATCGTGCTGGAGCGCCTTCAGCTCGAGCTGGAGCTGCTTGCGGAGCTTGAGGTCGAGCGCGCCGAGCGGCTCGTCGAGCAGGAGCACCTGGGGACTGTTGACGAGCGCCCGGGCGAGCGCGACCCGCTGCTGCTGACCGCCGGAGAGCTGCCGGGGCTTGCGCTTGCCGTAGCCCTCGAGCCCGACGCGGTCGAGGATCTCCTCGCACCCGCCCGCGCACCTGGTCGCGCTTGATGCCCTTGCGCTTGAGCCCGAAGGCGACGTTCTCGTAGATCGAGAGGTGCGGGAAGAGCGCGTAGCTCTGGAAGACGGTGTTGACGTCGCGCTTGTACGGCGGCAGCCCGACCACGTCCTGGTCGCCGAGGTAGATCGCGCCCTCGGTCGGCTCCTCGAACCCACCGATCATCCGCAGGGTCGTCGTCTTGCCGCAGCCGGAAGGCCCGAGCAGGGCGAAGAACGTGCCGGCGGGGATCTCGAGCGTGAGCCCGTCCACCGCGGTGACGCCCTCGAACCTCTTGACCACGTGCTCGAGCCGGACGTCGCTAGCCGAGGACATCGGCAACCCCTTCCGCGAAGACATCGGTGTGCCGGTCGACGTCGGCGGCCGTCGTCGCCGGCGAGATCAGCGCCATGTTGTGGAACGGCGTGATCAGGACGCCGCGGTTGAGCGCGTGCAGGTGGAGGTAGCGCTCGAGCTCCTCGTCGGCGAGCGCGGCCGACTCGGCCCCGGTCCGGGGCGGCTCGGGCGCGAACCGGTACTCGGCGCGGCAGCCGAGCCGGCTGACGTGCCAGGGCGCGCCGGTCGCGGCGAGCACCTCGCCGACTCCCTCCGCGAAACGGGTCGGCGAGCGGGATCGTGCGGGCGAACGCCTCGTCGGTCAGCACCTCGCCGAGGGTGGCGCGCACGGCCGCGAGCGAGAGGGCGTTCCCGGCGAGCGTGCCGCCGATCCCGCCGACGTCGTCGTAGTCGGCCTCCTCGCGGGCGGCGATCCGCTCCGCCAGCTCCGCCGAGAGCCCATAGGCGCCCACGGGGACGCCGCCCCCGATCGCCTTGCCGATCGTGAGCACGTCGGGCTCGAGCCCCCACGCGGCCGTGCAGCCGCCGGGGCCGGCGCTGAACGTGTGTGTCTCGTCGAGCACGAGCAGCGTCCCCGTCCGTCGGGTCGCCTCGCGCAGGAGCGCTGTGGAACCCGGGCTCCGGCAGCACGATCCCGATGTTCGTCAGCGCGGGCTCGGCGAGGACGCAGGCGATCTCGCCCGAGGCGAGCGCCCGGTCGAGCGCGTCGGCGTCGTTCCACTGCACCACCTCGGTGGTCAGGGCGACGTCCACGGGCGGGCCGACGTTGCCGGCGCGGGCGACGACGTCCGCCCGCCGCGCAGCGTCGCGAACGTCTCGTCGACGGTGCCGTGGTAGGAGTAGTCGAAGACGAGGATCTTCGGCCGCTCGCGTCACCTCGCGCGCGAGCCGGACGACGAACCGGTTCGCGTCGGTGGCGGAGAGCGTGAACTGCCAGAGCGGGAGCCCGAACCGGCGCGCCAGCTCCTGCGAGGCGGCGATCGCATCCTCGCCGGGCAGCATCGACGTCGTGCCCCGCGCGGCCTGCGCCGCCGACCGCGGCGACCGTCGCCGGCGGCGCGTGGCCCGCCATCGCGCCCGTGTCGCCGAGGCAGAGGTCGACGTACTCGTGCCCGTCCACGTCGATCACGCGCGCGCCGACCGCCTCGGCGACGAAGACGGGGAAGCCCCCGGCCCAGCGCGCCATCCAGCTCATGGGAACGCCGCCGAGGAGCGAGCCCCGAGCCTGCTCGAAGAGCTCGAGCGAGCGCGGGTGCTCGGCACGAAACCGCTCCTGCTCGCGCCGGAGCAGCTGGTCGAGCCGGGCGCGGTCGAGCCCCGGCGCTGCGACCTGCGTCATCAGGAGAGCTTCACCGCGACGTGCTTGATCCGGGTGTACTCCTCCATCGAGTAGAGCGACATGTCCTTGCCGTAGCCCGACTCCTTGAAGCCGCCGTGGGGCATCTCGGAGGTGAGCGGGAAGAGGTGCTCGTTGATCCAGACCGTCCCGAAGTCGAGCCGCTTGGCCGCGCTCATCGCCCGGCCGAGGCTCTGGCTGAAGACGGACGCGGCGAGCCCGTAGCGGACGCTGTTCGCCAGCTCGATCGCGGCGTCGTCGGACGAGAAGCGCTGCAGGGTGACGACGGGGCCGAAGACCTCGCGCTGGACGATCTCGTCCTCCTGCTCGACGTCGGCGACGATCGTCGGCTTGACGAAGAAGCCGCGGTCGCCGACGGTGCCTCCGCCCGTGACGACGGTGGCCCGCGAGGGCAGGCGCTCGAGGAACCCGAGCACACGCTCCTGCTGCTCCAGCGAGATCACGGGGCCCATGTCCACGTCGGCGCCCTCGGCCGGGTCGGCGACCTTCATCGCCTCGATCACCTTGACCGTCTCGGAGAGGACGTCGTCGTAGATCCGGTCGCTGACGAGGATCCGCGAGGACGCGGTGCAGTCCTGGCCGGAGTTCCAGAAGCCGCCGATCTTGATCGCCTCGGCGACCGCGGCCGGGTCGGCGTCGTCGAGCACGACCATCGGGGCCTTGCCGCCGAGCTCGAGGTGGACGCGCTTGAGCGAGTCGGCCGCGTTCCGCGCGATCGTCTTCCCCGTCTCCACGTCGCCGGTGAGCGAGACGAGGCGGATGTCGGGGTCGCGCACGAGCCCGTCGCCGACCGGGATCCCCTCGCCCGTGATCACGTTCAGCACCCCGGGCGGGAGCACCTCGCGCGCCAGCTCGGCGAAGCGCAGCGTCGAGAGCGGGGTCTGCTCGGCCGGCTTGATGATCGTGACGTTGCCGCCCGCGAGCGCCGGCCCGATCTTCCAGACCGCCATCATCAGCGGGTAGTTCCACGGGGTGATCCCGGCCACGATCCCGAGCGGCTCCCGGCGGATGATCGAGGTGTAGCCCTCGACGTACTCGCCGGCCGACTTGCCCTCGAGCGTGCGAGCCGCGCCCGCGAAGAAGCGGAGGTTGTCGGCGGAGAAGGGCATCTCGTCGGCGGCGATCGACATCGGCTTGCCGACGTTCTGCGACTCGAGCTGCGTCAGCTCCTCCGCGTGCTCCTCGATCACGTCCGCGAGCGCGAGCAGCGCCTCCATCCGGTCCTTCGGCGTCGTCTCGAGCCAGCCCGGGAGCGCCGCCTTCGCGGCCGCGACCGCGCGGGTCACGTCCTCGGCGGCGCCGCGCGGCACCTCGGCCAGAGCCTCGCCCGTGGAGGGGTTGAGCACCGTCATCGTCTCGCCGGACGTCGAGCTCGACGAGCTCCCCTCCGACGAAGTTCCTGAACTGCGTGGTCGAAACGCTCACCGAACCCCTCCTCACGGTTGCCGTCCCGCGAGCCTAATCGACCTTCGACACCCTGGACAAGCGGTGGCCGTTCCCCGCCCCGCCATTTCGCCCGGATGTCCAAAGGGCGCTCGGGCGACTGGCCGCGCCGCGGATTGCGCCGGGTCGACCGATCGTCCATCGTCCGAGCGACAACTTCGAGGGAAGGGCTCCATGGCCAGGACACCGCTTGCCGGCGCGATCCAGACCGCCTGCGCGACGATCTCCGAGGAACGTCGCACGACGCGGCGGCGGTTCGTGCGCGACGCGGGCCTCGCCGCAGCAGGGCTGACCGCGCTGGGGCGCCTCGCGGGACCGGCCCGCGCCGCCGGAGCGCCGCGGATCGCAGTGGTGGGAGCAGGGCTCGCGGGCCTGTGCACAGCCGACGCGCTCCGGCAAGCCGGGTATGCCGCCACCGTCTACGAGGCATCCAGCCGGCTCGGCGGCCGCTGCTGGACGCTCCGGGGGGCCTTCGCGGACGGCCAGATCGTCGAGCACGGCGGCGAGCTGATCGACCAGAGCCACACGGCGATCCGCCAGCTCGCACAGAAGCTCGGCCTCAAGCTCGACAACCTGCTCCAGGCCGAGCCTGCGGGCACGGAGATGGGCGGCTACTTCGACGGCGCCGCCTATTCCTATGCGGAGATGAGCGTCGACCTGAACGGCGCGTGGCAGAAGATCCACAAGGACGTCTCGGCCGCGAGCTACCCGACCACCTGGGCGAGCTACACGCAGCGGGGCTGGGAGCTCGACCACATGTCGATCGTCGACTGGATCGAGGAGTCGATCCCCGGCGGGATGGCGTCGAAGCTCGGCCAGCTCCTCGACGTCGCCTACACGATCGAGTACGGCGGCGACTCGTCCGAGCAGAGCGCGCTCAACCTGCTCTACCTCCTCGGCTACTCGGGCCAGGGCACGTTCCGGATCTTCGGCCCCTCGAACGAGAAGTACCACGTCTCCGGCGGCAACGACCAGATCGTGGCCCGACTCGCCGACCGGCTTCCCGGCCAGATCGCGACGGGGATGGAGCTCGTGGCGATCCGGAAGGGGCAGAGCACGTACACGCTCACCTTCCGGAGCGGCTCCGGGACCACGACCGTCACCGCCGATCGCGTCGTCCTCGCCCTGCCGTTCTCGATTCTTCGCTCCTCGGTCGACCTCTCAAAGGCCGGTTTCGAGCCGCGGAAGCTGACCGCGATCCGCGAGCAGGGAATGGGGACGAACTCCAAGCTGCACGTGCAGTTCTCGAGCCGGTTCTGGAACGGGCTCGGCTCGAACGGGGAGACGTTCTCCGACACCGGCTACCAGAACACCTGGGAGGTGACTCGCGGTCAGCCGGGCGCGAGCGGGATCCTCGTCGACTACACCGGCGGCGCGATCGGGGCGAGCTTCGGCTCGGGGACGCCGCAGACGCGGGCCAGGAAGTTCCTGGCCCAGCTCGAGCCCGTCCTGCCCGGCGCGACGGCGGCCTGGAACGGCAAGGCCTCGATCGACCACTGGACGGCCTCCCCCTGGACGAAGGGGTCGTACTCCTACTGGAAGGTGGGCCAGTACACGAGCTTCGCCGGCTTCGAGGCGGCGCGCCAGGGCGGCTGCCACTTCGCCGGAGAGCACACCTCCCTGGACTTCCAGGGCTATCTGAACGGCGCGGTCGAGAGCGGCCAGCGCGCTGCCGCGGAGATCCTGGCCGACCTGAAGTAGGCCGCGTCAGCCGATCGAGCCCGACCGCGTCCACGTGCTCCGGGCGGATGACCACGTTGACGCGCTGCTCGCCCTCGCTCCGGAACGGGTAGCTGTCCGGCGCCGATGTACTTCTTCGCGAGCTTGTCGATCGTCTCGTCGGCCCCCTCGTGCGTCAACTCCGCCGGACCGGAGACCGAGATCCACTTGTGATCGTCCTTCGGATCGATCACGGTCACCGCCGCGCGGGCGTCGTTGCGCAGGTGCTCCGGCTTGGCGCGCCCCTCGGCCGTATTGAAGACGACCGCGTCCTCGGTCACGTCGACCCAGACGACGGTGTTGTGCGGCGAGCCGTCCTCACGCAGTGTCGTCACCGTCCCGACGTAGGCGTTCTCCAGAAAGGCGCGCTGCTCGGCTGTCAGTTTCGGCACGGATCTCCTTCGCTCACGGTCGGGTGCATGGAAGCTCTCCTCGTTCGAACGCGCGAGGAGCCGTTTCGGTCCGCGAGCGCGTCAGCGGCTAGCGCTTCCCGACCTTCGTCGGGATCCCGGTGATCTCGCCGTCGGCGATCTGCGCCTCGATCTCGTCGACCCTGGCGAGATCGTCCTTCGACGCCTTCGGGCTGGGGGTGCCGAGCCCGACCCCGTCCTCGGTGAGGCCGAACGTCGCGTTGCCGCCGCCCTCCCAGGTGCCGTCCTTGATCGACTTGATCGTGAGGAAGACGGCGCTGTCGACGCCCTTCTGCGCGCTCGTGAGGATGTGGGGGCCGAGGAACGACTGGTCGGCGTCGACCCCGATCCCCCAGACGCCGCGCTCCTTCGCGGCGTTCAGCGCGCCCAGCCCGCAGCCGCCCGCGACCTGGAAGATCACCTTCGAGCCGGCCGCGATCTGGTTCAGCGCCAGCTCCTTGCACTTGGAGAGGTCGTCCCAATCCTGCGAGTAGCTCCAGCGGACGTCGATCCCGGGCACCGCCTTCTTCGCTCCCGCCTGGTAGCCGGCGATGAACCGGTCGACCGGCGGCTCCTTGAAGCCGCCGACCGCGCTGATCTCGTTCCCGCCCGCACGCTTCGCCTCGAGCGCCGCGAGATACCCGACGAGATAGCCGACCTCCTGCTCGCGGAAGAGGAGCCCCTCGACGTTCGCGGGCTTGCCGGGGACGAAGGCGTGGTCGACGTCGATGATCGCGAACTTCGTGTCCGGGAACTGCTGCGCGACCTTGCCGATCGCGTCGCCCTGGGCGAAGCCGACCCCGATCACGAGGTCGTAGCCCTGCCGGGCGAGCGCGCTCATGTTCGGGATGTAGTCGGACGCGGACGCCGACTCGATCACGCGGCCCTGGACGTTCAGCTCCGCCTGCGCCCGCTTGAGCCCGTTGTAGGCGAGCTCGTTGAAGCCGTTGTCGTCGAGCTGGCCCAGGTCGGTGATCAGGCCGACCTTCAGCTCCGGCGGCGGGTTGACGGCGCTCCCGTCCCCGTTCTCGTCGCCGCCGCCACCGCAGCCCGCGAGCAGGACGACGAGGATGCCCGCGAGGGCGAGGGCGAGGCGAAGCGGGGAGCGAGGCATGGAGGGGCGCCTTTCGGTAAGGTTTTAGACTGTGAGGCGGAAACCTGAGGACGAGTCTACCACAGCCCCTGCCCAGGAGGTCCTCGCGGTGGTCTTCCAGGTGCGGGAGCACGCCCTGCGGGTGCTGCTCTGGCAGCGGGCGCGCGAGCCGTTCGCCGGGGCCTGGGCGCTCCCGGGAGGACTGCTCGCCCCGCACGAGACGCTGGACGACTCGATCCGGCGCCACCTCGCCGCGAAGGTCGACGTCCGCGGCCTCGCCCATGCCGAGCAGCTCGGGACGTGGAGCGATCCGGGCCGGAACCCGGCCGCGTGGGAGCTCGCCACCGCGTATCTCGGCCTCGTCCCGGCCGGGATCGACCCCGAGCTTCCGGGCGACACGGAATGGCATCCCGTCGACGCCCTCCCCCGGCTCGCGTTCGACCACGCCGGGATCGTGCTGGCGGCTCGCGAGCGGCTCCGCGCGAAGCTCTCCTACACGAACGTCGGCTTCGCGCTCGCACCCGCGACCTTCACCGTCCCCGAGCTTCGGGACGTCTACGTCGCCGCGCTCGGGCACGAGGTCTCGGCGACGAACCTGAAGCGCGTGCTGCTGCGACGGAGCGTGCTCGAGCCGACGGGCGAGCGGCGCGACCCGGGCCCGGCAGGCGGCCGGCCGGCCGAGCTCTACCGCTTCCGGGCGCGCTCGCTCGAGATCACGGATCAGTTCGCGGCGCTCCGCCCGCCGGGCTAGCCCCGTCGGGATCCCCGATTCGGGGTAGGCCGGGTGTGCCGAACCGGTGCTGCAGCGAAGCGGGAGCGAGGATGCGGCTGGCGGTCGCCCAGGCCGACGACTTGAGGGATGCTGCGGCGGCTCCTTCTGCTCCCGATCCTGCTCCTGCTCCTGCCCGTCTCGACGGCGCTCGCGGGCGGCGGCAACTACGCCTTCGACGGCGGGACGACGCGCCAGCAGGCGCAGGTCAAGGCCGCGCTCGACATCAGCTCGTTCGACTGGAACCTGCTCCCGCAGCAGACCGTGGTCCACATCGGCGCCTACGACGTCTCCCACTCGACTCCGGGCCACGTCTACCTCGACGGCCGCCTCCTCTCGAGCGGGCAGTTCTCCTGGCCGACCGTGATGGACGAGTTCGCCCACCAGATCGACTTCTTCCTGCTCGACGGGAACCGCCGCGCGCTCCTCCAGGAACGGCTCGGCGCCACCGCCTGGTGCTACGAGGTCGCGGGCCTCGGGCACAGCGCCTACGGGTGCGAGCGTTTCTCCTCGATGGTCGCCTGGGCCTACTGGCCCTCCCACGAGAGCTCATACCGGCCGAAGAGCAAGAGTGACGAGACGGCCGCGATGGCGCCGGGCGACTTCCGGAACCTGCTCGGCGACCTGATCGGCGCCCCGCGGGTCGCCTTCGCGCTGAAGCGCCGCTAGGCGACCAGGCTCTAGGCGATCAAGCTCTGGCGGAGCGCGGTCGCGACCGCCTGGGTGCGGGTGTCCGCGTCCAGCTTCGCCATCGCCTTGCGGACGTGTGTCCGAACCGTCTCCGGCGAGATGAACAAGGCCTTGCCGATCTCCTCGTTGGAGAGCCCGTCTGCGAGGAGGCGGAGCACGTCCCGCTCGCGCTGCGTGATGTTCGCCATCTTCTCCGTCCCCGCGGCGGACGAGAGCACGCCGGCGAGCACCGGATCGACGTACGTCCGGCCCGACGCGACGAGCTCGACGGCGCGGACGACCTCTGCGAGCGGGGCCTCCTTGAGCACGAAGCCGCGGGCACCCGCGTCCATCGCCTCGGTCAGGAGGGCGCGGTCGCCGAACGCGGTGTAGAGGATCACGGCGGTGTCGGGCGCGCTGCGGGCGATCTGCCGCGCGACCTCGATCCCGGAGAGGCCCGGCATCCGGAGATCGAGGAGAGCGACGTTCGGCGCGAGCTGCTCGATCTTCGAGACCGCCTCCTGCCCGTCCCGCGCGCGGCCGGTCACCTCGATCCCGTTCTCGGCCAGGACGTCGGCGACCGCTTCGACCACGGCAGGGTGGTCGTCGGCGACGAGACAGGTGATCGGAGCGGCGTCGGTCATGTGGGATCTTCCGGCAGTGGGTTCGCGACGACTCGCCACTACCCTCTCGCCGTAGGCCGCCGAACGTCGTACGATCGGGCTACGTCGAGCGAACTGCGGCGTTCGATGACAGAGGGAGCTGCGGCGGTTCCTTCCCGATCGGAGCGGCTGGTCGATGCGCTCGGAGGATCATAGACGGGTGACAGAAGGCATTGACCCAAAGGAGTCTGAGGCGGATCAGCTCGCGCTGCTCGGGCGGCTGACGCGGGGGTTCCTGCACGAGCTCGCGAACCCGCTGCTCGCGCTGACGGGGAGCGCCGAGTTCGCGCTCGTGGACGCCGAGCCGGGGACGAAGCTGCACGCCCGCCTCGAGGTCGTCCACTCGACCGCGCTCGAGATCGGGGAGCTCGTTCGGGCGCTGCAGGGGTTCATCCGAGAGGGCAGCGCCCCTCCCCGCCGGCTCTCCCTCGCCGAGATGGCCGCCGAGACGATCGCCTTCGTCCGGCAGCTCAGCGCCGTCCGCGACATCGAGCTGAGCAGCCGCGCCGACGCCGACCCGGTCGTGCTCGCTGCGCCGGGGGCGGTTCGCCGGCGCCTCGTCGAGCTCGTGCTGGACGGGATCGCCGCTGCGGAGCGTGGCGACGAGGTCGTGCTCGCGGTCTCGCTCGTGGGCGGCAACGCCATCGCCGGTGTCTCGGGTGTGGGTGAGCTGCGGCTGGAGGCTCAGCCAGGATGAGGATCCTCGTCGTCGACGACGAGGAGATCGTCCGCTCGCTGACGGTCCAGGTGCTCGAACGCGCCGGGTACGAGGTCGTCTCGGTCGGCGGCGCCGAGGAGGCGCTGGCGGTCGTCGCCGAGGAGAAGCTCGACCTCGTCGTCAGCGACGTGATGATGCCGGGCCGCACCGGGGTCGAGCTGCTCAGCGAGCTCCGGGCGGAGCGGCCGGACCTGCCCGTCGTGCTGATGACCGGCGGCTCGCCCGAGCCCGACCGGACCGCTCGTGCGCTCGAGATCGGCGCCAGCGCGATCGTCTACAAGCCGTTCACGCACGCCGAGCTACGCAGCGCCGTCGAAGCCGCTCTCGCGTAGGCCGTATCCGAACGGCGCCCACTCCGTTCACCTGTCATGCCGACCTCTCTGAAGATCGCCGCCGTGGTCACGATCGTCGCCCAGGCGAGCGCTGCCGCCGCGGTTCTGCTCCCTCAGCGCTAGTCGCACCTAGAGGAGCAGCCTCGTCAGCGCCGTCGCCCCACCGGCGACAGCGATCACGACGATCAGCGGTGCCCGGAGCGAGATCGCGACCAGCGCGACCCCGACGCCGACGAGCCGCTCGTCGAAGACGAGCCGGCGGTCGCCGCCGAACGCCTGCGTGACGACGAGCGCCGAGAGCATCACGGGCGCGAGCACCTCGACGAGGGCGAGCGCGCGCGGAGGCAGCGGCCGGCGGCCGAGCAGCACCGGCCCGGAGGCCTTGAAGGCGATCGTGACCGCACCGACCGCGATCACCGTGAGCCAGGCCGCGCTCACCGGCGCAGCCCCAGCAGACAGGCGAGCGAGGCGGCGACGATCGGGACGCCCGGCGGCGCGACCGGGATCAGCACGAAGGTGATCGCTCCCGCGACGAGGGCCGCCGTGACCGCGCGCCGCGAGACCAGGTACGGGACGAGCAGCGCGAGGAAGAGGGCCGCGAACGCGGCGTCCAGCCCGATCGCGGTCGGGTCGAAGAGGTTGCCGGCGTAGGCACCGACGACCGTGCCGGCGACCCAGAGGACGAAGAAGAGCGTCCCGGAGCCCGCCAGCATCAGGTGCTCGAAGCGGCCGGTGCGGCCGGCGATCGCCCAGGACTCGTCCACGAGCAACTGCGACTCGACGAGCCTCCGCGCGTGCGAGCCCGGGAAGATCGAGGCGACCGCGACGCTCATCGGGACGTAGCGCGCGTTCAGGAGGAGCGCGGCGACGATCGCCGCGAGCGCCCCGCCGCCGGTCTGGAGCGTCGAGACCGCTGCGAACTGGGCGGCACCGGCGAACGTGGTCGCCGACATCGCGATCGCCGCGAGCGGCGCGAAGCCGGCGTCGACGGCGAGCAGCCCGAACGAGGCCCCGAAGAGCGAGCGGCCCCGGCGAGAGCGGGCAGAGCGGCGACGACGCCGTCACGGAAGCGGGCGGGCACCGCCGGAAGCTACAGGTGGGGGCGGCCGGAGGCCGCCCCCACCTGCCGTCGTTGCCTACGGTCGAGCCGCGTGATCCGGTTCGAGCGGCGGCGGCGACACGGGCGAATGGGCGCCGAAGTAGCGCACGAACGCGTCGATGTCGATCTCTCCGCCGAGCGGGTTGGTGCACTGCGTGAAGACGGTGAACCCGTCCCCGCCGTCCGAGTGAAGTTGTTCATGCCGACGCGGTAGGTCGACACCTTGTTGACGACGGTACCCACCGATCTTGATCGTGCCGTCGACGACGTACCTGGAGAGCCCCGCCGCCGCCTTGTCGCGGTAGTACGAGTAGGTGAAGCCGGAGACGGCCATCACCCGCTGCGAGCCGGCCGCCGGGTTCTCGAACTGCTGCTCGAGCACGTCGTACAGCTGCTCGCCGGTGCACGTCTGGACCATGACGTTGTTCGCGAACGGCTGCACCGTGTAGGCCTCGCCGTAGGTGATCTCGCCCGGCTGCTCCCCACCGGTGATCTGGTTGTAGAGCAGGCTGGCCCGGACGCCGCCGACGTTCATGAACGCCGCCACGGCGCCGCCGTAGTCGGACGGGCCGTCGCCTCGAGCATCCCGTCGGCGATCACGTCGCCCATCGGCTGCTCACCGGCGCGGTTGGTGCCGTTGACGACTCCGCGCGCCGAATAGATGTCGGCCGTGATCCGCCCGATCACCCGGTTCGAGATCCCGTCGGAGTACGTCTTGTAGTGGGCGATGATCGCGCTGATCGCAGGATCTTTCGGCACCGTCTGGGTGACGACGTGGTTCTGGGCTGCGACCTCGGTCACCTCGTCGCGCTTCTGGTCGATCGTGAGGTCGATCGAGGTGATCAACCGCCCGAAGGATGCCGCCGACGTCACCGGGATCCCGTTGATCACGCAGTTGTACGCCGCGTGCGTGTGGGCGCTGACGACCACGTCGACGTCCGGGCTGAGCCTGTTGACGATGTCGAGCAGCTCGGGGCCCGAGAAGTTCTCGCACTTGTCGACGTCCTGGAAGCCGCGCGAGTAGGGCGGGTTCTGGAAGCCGCCCTGGTGGAGCAGCAGCACGATCGCGCTGACGTTCTTCTTCTTGAGCCGCGGCACGAGCGCGTTGACCGTGTTCGCCTCGTCGAGGAAGCTCAGACCCGCCACGCCGGCCGGGGTCACGATCAGCGGCGTGCCCTGGAGCGTCTCGCCGATGAAGGCGATCTTCTGGCCCTTGCCGACATCGACGATCTCGTACTCGGGCAGAAGCGGGTTGTCCGTGTCCGTGTCGATCACGTTCGCCGCGAGGTACTGGAACACGGAGCCGGAGAACGGCGTCCCGTCCTGGCAGCCGTCGATCGGATGGCAGCCGTCCGGGCGAACAGGCTTGTACTTCGTCCCGTCGCCGCCGTGCGACTTCCGGTCGCCGTACTGGAGCCGCAGGAGCTCGCTCTCGCCCTCGTCGAACTCGTGGTTCCCGACGCCGATCTCGTCGAGCCCGATCTGGTTCATCACGTCGATCGTCGACTCGTCGTGGAACAGCGCCGAGATCAGCGGGCTGGCGCCGACCAGGTCGCCGGCGCGACGACGAACGCGTGTTCGTCGTCGCCGGAGCCAAGCGCCTGCACGTGCGTCGAGAAGTACTCGCTCCCCCGGCCTGCGGGAACGCGACGCAGACTCCGCTGGCCGGGTAGCCGATCCGCTCGCCCGGCCGGTCGGCGCCTCGAGGTGCCCATGGAAGTCGTTCAACCCGAGCAGCTTCACGTGGACGGTCTTGGCGGCTTCTCGGGCGTTCGGCTCACCGCCCTTCGAGCCGGCCAGTGCCGCCGGCGAAGCGACGATCGCAAGTGCGAGCGCCGTGAGGATCAACAGTCTCTTCTTCATCAATCTCCCCTTCGTCCCCCGGTTTGGAAGGGGGCCCGGAACGCCCGGGCCCCCTGTCGTGCTGCGCTGCCTAGAGCGCACGGGCGAGCTCGATCAGCGTCTGCGCGTGCGCAGCGCTGACCGTGTCTCCCACTTCCTTCTGCAGGTGCTTCACGTACTCGTCGATCTTCTTGGCCTTCTGCTTGTCGCGGTCCTGCTGCTTCTCGGAGGCCTTCGTCGCCTCCTTCTCCGCCTTCTCCAGGTAGTCGCAGAGCTTGTCCGCGACCTTCGGGTCGGAGACGTACTGCTTCGTGAGCGCGCAGACGCTCGCGTAGGTGACGCCGACCGCGACGGTGTCGCGGTACTCCCGCACGCCGCCGTCGTCGTCGCGGACCTTGCCGCCGACGCTCAGCGTCCCCACGGCGAGACTCGTGCAGGAGGCGCTGTGCGCCGTCGTGAAGGCGCCGTAGCCGTTGCCGCAGTCGAACGCGTAGGTCAGCCCTGGCACGTCGGCCGGGGCGGCATCCGCCGCGTTCGCGAGCGAGAGCGTGAACGGGACGCCCGCGAGCGCGGTCGCCGGAGCATTGAACGTCGCGGTCGGGGCCACGTTCGTGACCGTGACCGTGGCCGAGTCGACGGCGGTGAGGCCGCCCTCGTCGGTGGCACGCACCTTGACGGTGCGGGTCGCGGGCCCGTCGATCGCGGCCGCCGAGAACGCGACCGACTTGCCGGCCGTCTCGTACGTGCCGTCGTTGTCGAGATCCCACGCGTAGGTGAGCGTGGACGGGCTCTCGTCCGTGCCGCTCGCGGTCAGCGTGATGGCGCTGCCTTCCGCAACGGTGTACGGGCCGCCGGCGTTCGCGGTCGGCGGAGCGTTCAGGTTCAGGCCGACCACGACCGGGTCGTGGTCGGAGACGCGGAACTCGTCGGGCGCGTAGAGCGACGCCTGCTGCCCCGCGGTCTTGAAGTTCGTGTTGTAGTCGAGCACGCTCGGCTCGTCGGAATTGACGTGCCACTCCGCGACGCCCGTGACGGACGGCAGGATCGCCGCGTTGCCCATCGCGTAGTCGAGGTAGCCCCACTGGCCGTCGAAGACGTACGAGTAGGCATCCGCGCCGATCTTGGCCGCGACGAGGTTGGTGAAGCCCTTGGCCTCGAGCGCCGCGATCGGATCCTCCTTCGCGTACGAGTTGAGGTCGCCGACGATCAGGGCGTTCTGCGTGCTCGTGCCGGTCGGGTCGCCGTTCAGCCAGTCGGCGAGCAGGTTGGCCGCGTTCGTGCGGACGACCGCGCAGTTGGCCTGGCCGTCCCCGGTGTCCGGGTCGGCGCAGGCACTGCCCTTGCTCTTCAGGTGGTTCGGGCTGACGACGAGCTTGGCGCCGGTGGCGTTCTCGCGGAAGGCCTGTGCGAGCGCGACCCGGTTCTTCGGCGAGGAGTCGCCGCCGTTGACGAACGCGACCGAATTGAGCGCGGCGGTCGTCCCGATCGGCGTCACCTTGGCGGGCTTGTAGATCAGCCCGACCTTGATCGCGTCCGAGCCGAGCGCGTCGACCTGGCCGGTGCCCGCGTCGGCGTCCACGAACGCGTACGTGCCGGGCGCGGTGGCCCCGTTGAGCTTGTCGACGAGGAACTGGATCGCGCTCGACGGGCCGTAGCCGTCGTTCTCGATCTCGGCGATCCCGACGATGTCGCCGCCGGTGCCGATCATCGCGGCGACCGTCTTCGGCCACTGCCTGTCGAACTCGGCTGCGTTGTCGGCCCCGCGGCACTCCATCGTCGCCCCGGTCGTGCCGCCGTTGCACGCGGTCGTGCCGAAGGTGTTGAAGAAGTTGAGCAGGTTCATCCCCACGACCCGAAGGGTGCCGCCGACCGCCGGAGCGGACGTCGGCCGCGCGTTGGCCGCGAAGAAGCTCGGGTCGCCGCCGCCGAGCGCACCGATCGTGCGGAGGCGGTAGGCGTTGCCGCTCGCGGCGTTACCCGCCCAGGTGTACGTGAGCACACCGATCGCGCCGGTCAGCGTGTCGCCGCCCCGGAGCGTGTTCGAGGCGGTGAGCGGGTTGCCGCCCCGCCCGAAGAGGGTGGGGGGGTTCTGGGTCTGGGTTCCGTCGTCCAGGATCAGCTTGTTCAGGTCGTTCGAGGCCTGCATCGTCGCGGCCGGTGCGCCGGGCGCCACGAGCGCCGTCGGCTGGTAGAGCCGGCCGCCCGAGGAGAGGACGACCTGGCCGAAGCGGCCGAGCTGGAAGTGCTCGGTCACCGAGAGCGTCTGCGGCATCCGGACGAGCATCCCCTCGACGGCCTCGAGCGCGGTCGCGTCGGCGACGGGAAGGGTCACGTCGGTGGGCGTGACGGTGCCCGTGCCGCACTTCGTGATCGTCCCGACCGAGACCTGGGTCTGGCCCTGGTTCTCGCCGGCGGTCCCGGTCACGGTGACGACGTCGCCGAGATCGACCGTGTCCGCGTTGCTGCCCTCGAAGACGAAGATCCCGTCCGAGGTGGCGCTGTTGCCGTCGCCGGCCGGATCCTGGAGGTAGAAGCCGCGCAGCATCGGCGAGGCGCCCTCGTAGTCCGCGACGACGACGCCGCGCGTCCGCACCGAGCCGGTCACGGCCGCGCTCGCGCCACTGCCCTGGATCGCCGGGATCGGCGTGATCACAGCGGTGCACGGGTTCTCCGCCACGGTCGAGTAGCCGACGACGAAGTTGGCGCTCATCGTGTCGGGCGGGTCGTTCGTATCGACGTCGTGAACGCCGCTCGCGAGCACGGTGAAGGTGCAGCTCTCACCGTTCGCGAACGGGGTCGTGGGCGTCAGCGTGTAGCTGGACGGGCCGCCGCTCACCGTCGCGGTGTGCGAGCCGCTCGTTCCACAGGTCAGCGTGTACCACGGATCGGCGACCGTCACCGGCTCGCTGAAGTCGACCGAGACGGTCGCGTTCGTGGGCACGCCGATCGCACCGTTTGCGGGACTCGTGCCCGTGACGGACGGAGCGGTGTCCGGGGCGGGCCCGCCGGTGGTGCTGTGGGAGCCGAGCCCGTCGAAGGTGTCGCGTGGCGTAGCCGTCCCACTCGACGGCCGGATCGAAGGCGTCGCCGGGGACGGTGTCGCCGGCAGAGATGCCCGCCTTGCGGCGCAGCGTGTTGTCGGCAGTGCTGGTGAGGCCCGTGCCCCACTCGACACCCGGGTTGAACCCGACCTGGCCGATCGAGTCGATCACCGTAGTGCCCTTCCGGAGAAGCACTGCGTCGTTGCCGTTGTACCAACCCCCCGAGTTCAACTGATCGGCCTGGGCGAGGATTGCGGCAGCAGCTGAACCATGCGCGAGGACGAACACGTCACCCGAAGCAACGGTGCCGACCAGATTGATCGTGAGGCTCGCCGTCGTGCTCCCGTTCGAGTACATCTGGACGTTGTAGGCCCCGGCCGCCAAATCGATCGGCGCGCCCGTGCCGTTGTAGATCTCGAGCGCCTTGTTGTTGCTGGAGCCCTCGATGTACTCCGAGAAGAAGAGGTCGGAGGACGCCGCTCCTGCCACACCCGACCCGGCAATGGCCCAGAGCACGAACAGCGAACCGACCAGTAGACGCAGCGAACGAGACACGCGAAAACCTCCCCCTCGGATGTACCGGCTCCCCCGCCGGGGCCCCGGCCGCAACTGGCGGGGCGCAGGAGACCCTAACCTCGATCTCGGCCGATGCCAACTCGCGCACTCGACTTCGACACTGGCTGTAGGCATACTCGGAGACGTCCCGACGACGAAGGAGGTGCGACGACATGACCACGCTTGCCCCCTTCGCCTTTAGAGCCTCGCGACTCTAAGGCGCCGTCGGATCAACCCTACGGCGACTCCCTGAGCCGCGAGCGGCGCTTGACCGTGCCTCACAGCACCCTGCGCCCGTCGCACCCTTCCCTTCTCGCTCAAGGAGCCTTCGCTTGACCGCATTGCACGATCTCGGCTGGACGGACAGCCACCAAATCGACTTCGAGCCCCACGCCGCGTCCGGGCTCGAGCCTGGACGCGTCTCCGAGCAGCACCGCGGCGCCTACGTCGTCCTCGCCGAGTCCGGCGAGCTCCGTGCCGAGCCCGCAGGCCGGCTCTCGCACGAGGCGAGCGGCTTCGGCGACCTCCCCGCCGTGGGCGACTGGGTCGCGCTGGCCGTCCGCCCCGAGGAAGGGGCGGCGACGATCCAGGCCGTCCTCCCCCGCCGGACGAAGTTCTCGCGCAAGGTCGCCTGGTCGGCGACCGAGGAGCAGATCGTGGCCGCGAACGTGGACACGGTCTTCCTGCTCAGCTCGCTGAACGACGACCTGAACCTGCGCCGGCTCGAGCGCTACCTGACCCTCGGCTGGGAGAGCGGAGCCCGGCCCGTGATCGTCCTGACCAAGCGCGACCTCGACCCCGACTGGGAGCAGCGCGTGCTCGAGGTCGAGTCAATCGCCTTCGGCGTCCCCGTCCACGCGATCTCGAACCTGACCGGCGAGGGGCTCGACGACGTCCGCGCCTACGTCGAGCCCGGGAAGACGATCGCGCTGCTCGGCTCGTCCGGCGTCGGCAAGTCGACGCTCGTGAACACGCTCGTCGGCGAGGAGATCCTGGCCGTGCAGGCGATCCGCGAGTCGGACGGCGAGGGCCGGCACACGACCACGCACCGGCAGCTCGTGCTGCTGCCGGGCGGGGGGATGGTGCTCGACACCCCCGGGATGCGCGAGATCCAGCTCTGGGAGTCGGCCGAGGGCCTCGGCGAGACCTTCGCCGACATCGAGGAGCTCGTCGTGCAGTGCCGCTTCAACGACTGCGCCCACCGGACCGAGCCGGGCTGCGCGATCCAGGCGGCGCTCGACGACGGCACCCTCGCAGCCGACCGCTGGGAGAGCTACGGCAAGCTCCAGCGCGAGCTCGCGCATCTCGAGCGGCAGGCTCGACAAGCGGGCCCAGGCGGACGAGCGGAAGAAATGGGCGAAGCAGAGCGCCGAGGGCCGCGCCAACATGCGCGCGAAGGGGCGCTGACGCGGCTCACGGCGCGGCCACGTTCTCCGCGCCCGGCGTCGGCGTCGTCGTGAACGCCCAGTCGGTGGCGGCGTCGTCGTAGTCCGTCGCGTCGGGGAGCCGCGCGAGCGAGCCCGTGACCGTGTTCGAGTCGGCCACCGAGACCGGCAGCGGGGTGCCCTCGACGAGCGAGAAGGTGAACGAGTCGATCACGGCGGCGGTGATCGCGCCCTCGTAGCTGAGCGCATCGAGGACGTCGTGCGTGAACGTGTCGTAGAGCGCGATCCCGTCCGGCGAGCCGTTC
Source organism: uncultured Gaiellaceae bacterium (assembly GCA_963846665.1). Lineage (GTDB taxonomy): Bacteria > Actinomycetota > Thermoleophilia > Gaiellales > Gaiellaceae > Gaiellasilicea. The sequence goes on along the minus strand of CAWJWW010000002.1, from coordinate 129,483 downwards.
TGCGGGTCGGCAGGAAGCGCCAGGTAGCCACCGGCGGGGAGCGACCCGGAGAGCGGGATGCGGGCGTACTCGCGCAGAGTCGCACCGTCCACGAGCACGACGGCGAGCCCGGTCAGGTCGGCGGCGGCGATCCCGCGGTTGACGAGCTCGACGAAACCGCCGGCATCGACTCCGACCTGGTCGTAGTCGACCTCGTTCAGGATCACGTGGCGCAGCGGTGCGGGTGTCGCGGGCCGGCAGCGCAGGACGATCGTGTCCCCCTGGGCGAGCGCCGTCTCGACGAGGCCGCGAGCGCCCGTCGAGGTCGTGCAACCGGCGCCGCCGAGCTGCGCGATCGACTCGAAGCGCCCGGTCGGCCCGATCGGCCCAGGCGGGCCCTGACGGCCCAACCGCGCCGGCGGCTCCCGCGGGGCCGGTCGCGCCGGCGAGCCCCCTCGACGCCGGGAGGCCCCTGCACGTTCCAGCTGAGCGGCGTCTCGGTGGACTTGCACGCCGCGCCGGGCGCCGGGACCCTGAGCGCGCCCGACGAGGTCGTCCGGCAGGCGAAGATCACGCCCGCATCTCCGAGCAGGCTCGGGCTGCGACGGCGGCGCCGGCCGCGAGCCCGGCCGCCGCGAGGGATACGGCCGCCAGTGCCAGCCGCTGTCGTCGTCTGCTCATCGCTCCTCCTCGAAGACGTGGGAGCACACGGAATAGCGGCGTCCGAGCGGGGCCGATAGTGGCCGGAAAGGACGATCCCCGTCCCCTTCGGACAGGCCTGTAGGCGAATCGGCACACAACTTCCACGCTTCCGTCACGCTTTGCGGATGCCGCCGCGCGGGTACCGCACCGAGGACGTGAAGCTCGAGCTCGTCAGCCGCGCCCTCAAGGAGACCGTCTCGGTTCGCGTGCGGCAGGGCGCCCGCCGCGGGCCGCAGCCGCTCCTGTTCGTCCACGACGGCCCCGAGTACGTGCGCCGCGCCGGCCTGCTCCGCCTGCTCGAGCGGCTGCCGGCGCTCCGGACGGCGCTCGTCCAGTCGTCCGACCGGGAAGAGCAGTACGCCGCCTCACCCGCATACGGGCGCGCGCTCGCGACGGAGCTCCTCCCGACACTCGACTCCGGCGGCCCACGGATCGGGCTCGGCTCCAGCCTCGGCGCGCTCGCGCTCCTGCATGCGCACCGGACGCACCCCGAGAGCTTCGACGGGCTCGTGCTCCAGTCCGGGCAGCTACTTCCGCCGCCGCACCGACTCGCAGGAGGGCGGCTTTCCCCGCTTCGCCCGGATCGACCGGTTCGTGGGTGGGCTCCTCCGCGGCGAGGCCGAGTCGCCCGATCCCCGTGACGCTCACCTGCGGCCGTGACGAGGAGAACCTCGAGAACAACCGGGCGGTTGCCGGGGCTCTCGAGCGGCAAGGCTACGACGTCCGCTTCGTCGAGCACCCCGGCGGCCACGACTGGCCCCAGTGGCGCCGCGCCCTCGTCCCCCACCTCGAGGAGCTGCTGTGCCGGGTCACCTGATCGGCCTGCTGCTCGGCACCGAGGAGGACTGGCCCGAGGCCTTCGAGCACCTGCTCGCCCGCGTCGGGCCGATCGCCCACGGCGGCGAGACGCACGAGGTGACCTCGGAGCGGATCACGAACGAGCCCTTCGACCTCCGCTCGCGTCCACGCCAGTCGCTCGTGATCGACCGGCTCGGCTGGTGGTACACCGTCCCGCGCGAGTGGCTGAAGAAGGTGGCGCTGATGGACGACGTCTACCTCCTGAACAACCCGTTCACCTTCCAGGCGATGGAGAAGCACTCGGCGTACTGCGCGATGATGCGGCTGGGGCTGAAGGTGCCGGAGACCTGGCTGATCCCGCACAAGAACCCGCCTGCGAACGAGCGCTTCGCCCCCACCGCCGAGCGCTACAACCTCCCCTTCGACCTGGAGGAGATCGCCGGCCGGGTCGGCTACCCGCTGTACATGAAGCCCTTCGACGGCGGCCAGTGGGTCGGCGTCACGCGGATCCGCGACTCGGCCGAGCTGCACGCCGTCTACGACGCCTCGGGCGAGCGGCTGATGCACGTGCAGGCGGCGGTCGAGGACTTCGACGTCTTCGCCCGCAGCCTCTCGATCGGCGCCGAGACGATGGTGATGCACTTCGACCCGGACCGGCCGCTCCACGACCGCTACGTGATCGAGCACGACTTCCTCACGCCTGAGCTCGGCGACGAGGTCGTGACGATCTCCCGGCTCGTCAACGCGTTCTTCCGCTGGGAGTTCAACTCGTGCGAGACGATCGTCAAGGACGGGCAGGCCTACCCGATCGACTACGCGAACGCCTCCCCGGACGTCTCGCTGACGAGCCTCCACTACTACTTCCCCTGGGCGATCGCCGCGCTCGTCCGCTGGAGCGTCTTCTGCACCGTCACCGGCCGCCCGACCCGGATCGGCCAGGAGACCCGCGACTACTTCGCCGTCGGCGACCGCGACGACCTCTCCTACGAGGACAAGCTCGCCGAGTACCGCCGGCTCGCCGACCGCTACTTCCAGGTGGAGGAATACGACGCGTTCTGCGCGGAGCACCTCCCCCACCTCGACGAGGCGCTGCACGCCTACGTGAGCGGGCCCGAGTTCGACGCCCTGCTCGTCCGCACCGTGCGCTCGACCTTCCCCGCGCACGAGCACGAGCAGTTCGTCGCGCACTACCGCGGCATCCTCGCCGCGTGGGCCCGCGAGCAGGTCTAGCCGGCCGCGAAGCGGGCGACCGTGGCGGCGATCGCCCTCCGCGAGCGGCGTCCGCTCGAGCGGGCCGAGCGACCTGCTCGAGGGCGGTCGCCTCCAGCTCGGCCGGGAACGGAAGCTGCGTCTCCACCCAGGTGACGCGGCCGGCGACGTCGGGCGCGGCCGCCTCGATCGCGGCGACGATCTCCGCCATCGGCGCCACGTGCCCGGGGTAGTTGCCGACCGTGGCGCCCTCGCGCGACCGAGGCCGCACGGAGGAGCGCCCGGCCCAGGTCGGGCGCGTAGTCGTACTGGGCGACGCCGCCGTAGGCGATCTCGTAGCCCGTCGCCGCGCGCCGCCGCCTCCATCGCGAGCGTCGGGCCCGGAGGTCATCCCCTGGTCGCGGCCCGGGCCGTAGACGACGTAGGGGCGGATCCCGACCGAGGGGACGCCGCTCTCGGCCCAGTAGAGCCGCGCCGTGCCCTCGTTCGCGAGCTTCGTGACGCCGTAGAAGGTCGCCGGCTCGCCGCCGCCGCGCTCGGGGGCCGGCGAGGGGTCGTCCGGGCGCGTAGATCGCGGCCGAGCTCGCGAAGGCGACGCCGGGGATCCGGTCGAGCCGCTGCCGCACCGCCTCGAAGACGTTGACCGTGCCGACGACGTTGACGCGCGCCCCGAGCACCGGGTCGGCCCGGCAGAACGGCACCTGGAGCGCCGCGAGGTGGACGACGCGGGTGATCCCCTGCTCGTCGAGCACGCGCCCGAAGGCGTCGAGGTCGGTGATGTCGCCCTGGACGAGCGTGACCCGCGCCCGCTCCTCCTCGCTCAGCGCCAGCTCGAGCCGGTGCGTGCGGTCGCCGAGGTCGAGCCCGACCGCCTCGTCGCCGGCGTCGAGGGCGGCCTTCAGCGTCCAGGCGCCGACGCAGCCGAGCGCACCCGTGACGAGAACGCGCTCGCTCAGTAGACGGCCCTGCCGCCGGAGATGTCGAAGGTCGCGCCCGTCGAGAACGAGCACTCCTCGCTCGCGAGCCAGGCGACGAGCGAGGCCACCTCCTCGACCTGGCCGAACCGGCCCATCGGGATCTTGGCGAGCATGTAGTCGACGTGCTCCTGCGACATCTGGGAGAGGAGCGCGGTCTCGATCACGGCGGGCGCGATGCAGTTGACGAGCACGTTCGTGCCCGCGAGATCCTTCCCGACCGCCTTCGTCAGCGCGATCACCGCCGCCTTCGAGGCCGAGTACGCGGCGGCCATCGGGTTGCCCTCCTTGCCGGCGATCGAGGCGATGTTGACGATCCGCCCGTAGTTGCGCTCGGTCATCGCCGGGAGCACGGCGCGGTTCGCGAAGAAGGTGCCGTCGGCGTTGATCGCGAGCACGCGGCGCCACTCGTCGTCGGAGACGTCGACCGTGTGGAGGGAGTCGCCGGTGATCCCGGCCGAGCAGACGAGGACGTCGACCGGGCCGAGCTCCTCGCCCGCGCGCGCGACCGCAGCGTCGATCTGCTCGGAGCGGCGGACGTCCGCCTGCAGCGTGAGCGCGCCCTCCGGCCCGCCCGGGTTGAGGTCGAGCGTCGCGACCTGCGCCCCCTCCGAGAGGAGCCGCTCGGCGACGGCGAAGCCGATCCCGCTGCCGCCGCCGGTGACGAGCGCGACGCGTCCCTCGAAGCGGCCGCTCACCAGTCCCCCACGCTGCCGTCGGCGTAGTAGACGCGCTGCGGCAGCTCGGGCTCGAACGGATGCGCCTTGACGACCTCGAGGTCGATCTCGACGCCGAGGCCCGGCGCCTCGCTCGCGAACGCGCGCATCCCGTCGCGCTCGATCCGGTGCGACTGGGTCACGACCTCGTCCCGCCAGGGCACGTCGGAGGTGACGGCCTCGCAGATCACGTAGGACGGCGTCGCGAGCCCGAGCTCGATCGAGGCGGCCGTCGAGACCGGCCCCTGCGGGTTGTGGGGCGCGAGGGCGACCCGGTAGGCCTCGGCGAGCGCGGCGATCCGGCGCGCCTCGGTCAGCCCGCCGCAGTGGGTGATGTCCGGCTGGAGCACGCTGCACGCACCCTTCTCCATCAGGTCGCGGAAGCCGTGGATCCCGACGAGCCGCTCGCCGGTCGCGATCGGCGTCGAGACGGCGGCCTGGATCGCGGCGATGTCGTCCGCCCGCTCGGGCCAGCACGGCTCCTCCAGCCAGTAGAGGCCGTAACGGCTCCAGCGCCTGGGCGAACAGGTGCCCCATCCGCGGGCTCGGGCGGGCGTGGCAGTCGACCATGATGTCGATCCCGTCGCCGACCGCCTCGCGCATCGCCGCGACGCAGCGCTCGGCGTGGCGGACGGGCTGCAGCCCCTCGAGCGGCATCGTCGGCGGCACCGCCATCGACTTGAAGGCCGTGAAGCCGTTCTCGACCATCGCGCTCGCGAGCTCGCCGAAGCGCTGCGGCTCGTCGCTCTCGTAGAAGTCCTCCATCTTGCCGCCGCCGAGGTGGCCGTAGAGCCGGACGTAGTCGCGCACCGGCCCGCCCCAGAGCCGGTGGCAGGGGACGCCGTGGACCTTGCCGAGGATGTCCCAGAGGGCGATGTCGATCCCGGAGATCGCGGTGCCGCGGACGATGTCGTTCCCGTGCCAGAAGTGCTGCCGGTACATCGTCTGCCAGAGGTGCTCGATCCGGGTCGGGTCCTCGCCGACGATCAGCTCCGCGAGGTCCTCGATCGCGCCGACGACCGCGCGGGTGTGCCACTCGAGCGTCGCCTCGCCCCAGCCGTGGAGCCCGTCCTCGTCGGTGAGGACGCGGACGAAGACCCAGTTCCGCATCCGCGCGTTGCAGACATGCGCTTCGACTCCGGTGATCTTCATGCCAGCTCCCGGAGCAGCTCGACGCTCTCGCCGACGACGCGCTCGATCTCGCCGCGGTCGACGTTCGAGTTCGTGATCCCGTAGGCCCAGCGGTAGCGGTCCTGGTCGAGCAGGTCGTCCAGCGGGACGCCGTCGAGCAGGTCGAGATCCTCGTCCGCGGGCAGGTAGCCCGCGTAGTCGTTCGTGTAGCCGAGGACGAAGGTCGTCTCGAACGGGCTGCCTTCGCGGATCCGCTGCCCGGGCTCGTTGAAGAGCTCGAAGGGGTTGGCGGCGATCGCGGCGTCGCCGATCCGGAGCACCTGCAGCTCGGCCGAGACCGGCGTATCGGCCCGCGCCAGCATGTCCGCGTACATCGCGAGCGCTCCGCGCTGATAGCCGAGCGGCTGATCCTGAGCCGAGGTCGCGGTGTGCAGGCTCTCGGGCCAGACCTCGGGCAGCTCGGGCGCCTCGGCGTCGGCGAGCTCCCGCAGCCTCGCCTCGACCTCCGCCGTCCCGAACGGGATCCGGCGCCGGCGCAGCTCCACGGTCCGCGACGCCGCGCCGAGCGGGGCGTCCGCGGTCGTCTCGATCCCGGGCAGCGCCTCCACGACCGCCTGGGCGACCGCGCGTCCGAAGTCGTCGCGAGTCTCGAAGGAGTGGCGGCGCGCCTCGCGGTTGCCGAACCAGAAGTCGAAGGCGGCGACGTCCCCAGCGGTGCCGGAGAGGAAGAGGCACTCGGCGCCCGGCACGGCACCCTCGACCACCTCGCGGAGCGGGCCGGCGAAGTCGGAGTTCCAGAGCGTGGTCTCACCGCCGATCAGGGTCGCGTGGCAGGCGATGCTCGCGACGACAGCGAGCGGCGAGCCGTCGGCCCGATCCACCCGCAGCACCGGCACCGAGTCGTCGACCGGGCGCTCGCGGGCGGACGCGGTTGACGGTGATCCCCGGCGCGCGGCCGGTCGCCCAGCCGCGCGGGCCGGCTCGCGGTTGCGCCAGGCGGCGTAGACCGCGCCGGCGAGTTGGTCGGTGAGCAGGTCGGCGTAGCGCGCGAACTCGGGCAGGTCGACGAGGCCGGCGACCGAGGAGCCGCGCGAGATGCAGGGAGCGCTGTGGTTGTGCGCCGCGTTCAGGAGCACCGCCTCGGGCGGGATCCCGGTCAGCTGCCTGCACTCGCTCGCGCACCTCGGCGGTCAGGTCGGCGCCGGCGAAGACGAGATCGACCGCGATCACCGCGAGCGTCGTCGCGCCGTCGTCGAGCACGAGCGCCTGGCCGACGAGCGGGTCGTGGACGCCGGTCGCCTTGCCCGTGCGGGCGCTCCAGCAGCCGTTCGTCAGCCCGCAGGGCGGGGTGACGTCGACGCGGGCGACTCCGGCGAGAAGCGTCATGCGGCGAGCTCCGACCGGTCGACCTCGCGGGCGACGACGACGACGTTGTCGCCCTGCTCGGTGGTGGCGATCGCGCGGATCACGCAGACGACGCCGTCGTTCCTGGCGACGACGGGCTCGGGCTCCTGCTCGGGCCGCTCCAGCGAGTGGATCCGGCCGACGAGCTCGCCCTCGCGCACCCGCTGGCCGAGGTCGACGAGGGTCTCGAAGAGCCCCGAGACCGGCGCGAGCAGGTAGTTGTCGGCGTCGGTCGCCATCAGCAGCACCTGGGGCGGCAGGCCGAGCGACTCCCGGGTCTCGACCTCGCCCTCCAGGACGCCGAAGCGGCGGAGGACGTTCGCGAGGCCGCTCCGGGCAAGCCTGTGGATCGCGGCGGTGACATGGCCGCCGCCGCCGAGCTCGGTCGAGACGACGATCTTCCCCTGGCGCTCGGCCTCGCCGACGAGGAGGCCGGTGCCCGCGATGTCGATGTAGACGCAGCACCAGTCGGTGTTCCAGGCGAGCATCCCCTCGACCATCTCGCCGCGTTGGGCGGGGTCGTCGACCCAGTGCATCTCCGACCAGGGGAGGCAGAGCCCGGTCCGCCCGCCGCTGTGGATGTCGACGACGACGTCGGCGAGCGGGAAGAGCTCGGTCGAGAGGTAGTGGGCGAGCTGCTCGTCGGGCGGCCCGTCGGGACTGCCGGGGAACGAGCGGTTCAGGTTCGCGCCCGACGGCCAGAGCCGGGTGTAGGCGCGAGAGGCCTCGAGCGAGAGGCACGGGATCACGATCACGCGCCCCGTCACCTGCTCCGGCCGGAGCTCGCGCGCGAGGTTGAGAGCCGCGACCTGTCCCTCCGGCTCGTCCCCGTGGACGCCGCCGAGGACGAGCGCCGTCGGCCCCTCTCCATTCGCGATACAGGTGACCGGAATCCACTGCGTCGACCAGCCGGACTGGTTCGACGAGCGTGGCAGCTGCAGGTGCCCGGAGTGCTTGCCGGGGGCGTCGAGGTCGAGGGTGCAGGCGATCGGAGAGGCGCTCATCGGGCTCGGGGCGACTCTATTGGATTGTTGACAATTTCGCTATAGTCCACAATCGCTGCCTCGGAGTGCCGGCGGCATCCCATTTTCTTCCACCCGGGGGAGCGAGCGCGTGAAGATCACCGACGTGGAGGCAGTCGTCCTCCGGCAGGCAGCCCTGAACGAGGGGATCGCCGACGGGAGCCAGGACGACCTGGTCATCCTGGTTCACACCGACGAGGGGATCACCGGGATCGGCGAGGTCGACTCCGCCCCGGAGGCCGTCCAGGCGCTCGTGCACCAGCGCGGCTCGCACGCCGTCGCCACGGGGCTGCGCGACGCGCTCGTCGGCGAGGACCCGCTCGACGTCGAGCGGCTCTGGGACCGGATGTACCGGAGCGTGATCTACGTCGGCCGCCGCGGCGATCGCGATCCACGCGATCAGCGGGATCGACATCGCCCTCTGGGACATCAAGGGGAAAGCGCTCGGCAAGCCCGTCTGCGAGCTGCTCGGGACGCCGGTGCGCGACCGGATCCGCGCCTACGCCTCGATGCTGATGCCGGACACGGCCGAGGAGACCTCCGAGCGCGTCACCGCCGCTCGCGAGCAGCACTTCACCGCGATCAAGCTCGGCTGGGGGCCGCTCGGGCAAGGACGCCGACCACGACATCGCGCTGGCGACGGCCGCCAAGGAGGCCGCCGGGGACGACGTCGAGATCCTGATCGACGCCGGGCTCGGCTACGTCGCCGACGCCGACACCGCGATCCGGGTCGCCCGGGCCTACGAGGAGCTCGGGATCTACTGGCTCGAGGAGCCGTTCGAGCCCGACGAGTACGAGGCGTACGCGAAGCTCGCCGACACCGTCGACCTGCACGATCGCCGCCGGCGAGCAGGACGTGACCCGCTGGGGCTTCCGCGAGCTGATCGAGCGCGGCCGCGTCGACCTCGTCCAGCCCGACGTGACCCGCTGCGGCGGAATCACGGAGACTGTCCGCATCGCCGAGCTCGCCCGCGAGCACGGCGTCCAGACGGTGCCGCACGCGTGGAAGAGCGGGATCATCAAGGCCGCCTCGCTGCACGTGAACGCCGTCCTCCCCGACGCTCTCTTCCAGGAGTACTGCGTGGCCGAGACCGAGATCAACACGAAGCTGACGACCCAGCGCCTTCCGATCGAGGAGGACGGCTGCGTCGCGATCCCCACCGCCCCCGGCCTGGGGGTCGACCTCGATCCCGAGGTGTTCGAGTCGCTGCGGGTGACGGCATGACCTCGCTCTCGTCCGACTCGAAGGGGCTCGCCGCCCGCGCGACCGCGGTGATCCCGGGCGGGGTGAACAGCGGCCAGCGCCGCGTCCCCGGCCTGGAGGAGCTCGTCGTCACCGCGACGAGCGGCTCGACGTTCACCGACGCCGAGGGCCGCACGTACACCGACTACCACTCGGCCTTCGGCCCGCCGCTCCTCGGCCACAACGACCCCGACGTGGACGCCGCCGCCGCGAGCGCGACGAGCCTGATGGGCGTCGGCGTCACCCGGGTCGAGATCGAGCTCGCCGAGCGGCTCGTCGACGCCGTGCCCTCGCTGGAGAAGGTGCTGCTGACCGCGACCGGGAGCGAGGCGACGTTCCACGCGATCCGGCTCGCGCGCACCGTCACCGGCCGCCGCCACGTGATCAAGTTCCAGGGCTGCTACCACGGCTGGCACGACGCGGTCGCGATGAACGTGATCTCCCTCCCCGAGCGGGTCGGGACGAAGGACCTGCTCTCGCAGGGGATCCTCCCCGAGGTCGCCGACGCCACGCTCGTCTGCCGCTTCAACGACGCGGCCGACGTGGAGCGGGCGCTCGCCGAGCACGACGTCGCCGCGATCATCATCGAGCCGATCCCGCACAACATCGGCGCGGTGCTGCCGCAGCCCGGCTTCCTCGAGAAGCTGCGCGAGCTCGCGACCGCCCACGGGACGATCCTGATCTTCGACGAGGTGATCACCGGCTTCCGGCACGGGCTCGGCGGCTACCAGGCGATCGCGGGCGTCACCCCCGACCTGACCACGCTCGGGAAGGCGATGGCGAACGGCTGGCCGGTCTCGGCCCTCGGCGGCAAGGCCGAGCTGATGGACCTCTTCTCGACGACGCCGGGGCAGCCCGCCTTCTTCGCGGGCACCTTCAACGGCCACCCGGCGACGACGGCCGCCGCGCTCGCGACGATCGACAAGCTCCAGCGCGAGCCGGTGCACGAGCACGTCTTCGCGCTCGGCGAGCGGGCCCGCACCGGCCTGACCGCCCTCTACGAGCGGCTCGGCGTCCCCGTCGTCGTCAGCGGCTTCGGCTCGGTCTTCGTCACGTATTTCCTGGAGGGGCCGGTCGAGAGCTACGACGACCTGCTCCGGAACGACATCGACTTCTTCGTCGGCTACCGGCGCGAGCTGATGGCCGAGGGGATCTTCGAGCTCCCGCTCAACCTGAAGCGCAGCCACTTCTCCTACGCGCACACCGACGAGGACGTCGACCGGCTGCTCGAAGGCACCGAGGCCGCGGTCACCCGATATCTCGCGAGCCGCTCGTGAGCACGGCGATCGGAAACGCCGTCACCTGCACGATCGACCTGGACGCGCCCGGGCGCCAGGTCGGCCGACTCCAGCTCCCGAAGATCTCCAACACGGGCGGCTGGGCGCAGAGCTTCGTCCCGATCGCCTGCTTCGCGAACGGCGAAGGCCCGACGGTGCTGATCTCGGGCGGCAACCACGGCGACGAGTACGAAGGCCAGGTCGCCGCGCTCCGGCTGATCCACGAGCTGAAGCTCGAGGACGTGACCGGCCGGATCATCGTGATCCCGGTGATCTCCACCGAGGCCTCGAAGGCCTGCACCCGGATGTGGCCCTCGGGGATCAACTTCAACCGCTCCTTCCCCGGGCGCCCCGACGGGCCGCCGAACGAGCAGATCGCCGACTACTTCACGCGCGTCCTCTTCCCGCTCGCCGACACGGTGATCGACATGCACTCGGGCGGCCGCTCGGTCTGGTTCCTGCCGTGCTCGCACATGCACGTCGTCGACGACGCCGCGCAGCGGAAGGCGATGCTCGAGGGAATGCAGGCGTGGAACTCGGACTTCCACTTCCTCTACGTCGACGTCAACGGCACCGGCCTCCTCCCCGTCGAGGCGGAGGAGCAGGGGAAGATCGTGATCACGACCGAGCTCGGCGGCGGCGGCCGTGTCCCGGCTCCGGTGCACCAGCTCGCGTGGAGCGGGCTCACGAACGTGCTCCGCCAGCAAGGAGTGCTCCGCGGCGAGGTGGAGACCCGCGCCTCTCTGGGGTTGCCGGAGGCCGTGATCCTCGACGGCCGCGACCCGGTCAACTATGCGATTTGCGAGGAGGCCGGGATCTTCGAGGGGCTGATCGAGCCGGGCGAGGCCGTCCGCAAGGGCGATCCCGTCGGCCGGCTCTGGTTTCCGGACACGCCCGGCCGGGCGCCCACGGTCTACGAGGCGCCGCTCGACGGCGTCCTCGCCTGCCTCCGCGCGATCCCGGTGACCGAGCCCGGCGACGGGATCTTCACGCTCGGCCAGCCGATCGCGGCTGCAGACCTGCTCTGAGGTGAGCGGGCTGGCGCGGGTCGGCGGACGGACGTTCGCCAGCCTGCGCAAGTACCGCAACTTCCGCCTCTATTTCGTCAGCCACGCGGTCTCGTTCGCCGGCTCGTGGATGCAGCAGATCGCCGCCTACTGGCTCGTGCTCCAGCTGACCGGGTCGGCGGTCGCGGTCGGCGCGCTCGCGCTCGCTCAGCTCCTCCCCGTCACCTTGCTCGGGCTCTTTGCGGGGCAGGTGATCGACCGTTTCGACGCCCGGCGGCTCCTGATCAGAACCGAGTCGACGCTGATCCTGACCGCGGCGACGCTCTCGGCCTTGACCCTGACCGGCCGCGTCGAGCTCTGGCACGTCTACGCGCTCGGCTCGCTCCAGGGAGTGATCTCGGTGTTCGGCAACCCGGCTCGGCACGCGCTCGTGTTCCGGATCGTCGGCCCGGCCGACCTCCCGAACGCGGTCGCGCTCAGCTCCGGCCTCGGGACGATGGCCCGGATCGTCGGGCCGGGGATCGGCGGGATCGTGGTCGCCGTCGCCGGGCCGGGGGTCGCGTTCGCCGTCAACGCGGGCTCCTACGGCGCCACCGTCGTCGCGCTGCTCGCGATGCGAACGTCCGAGCTGGCGCGCTTCGTCCGGCCGGTGACGCGGGCGAGCTTCCGAGGGCTCGCCCGCTTCGTCTTCTCCACGCGCCGCGTCACCGTCGCCTTCTTCGGCGTCCTCTTCCTCTCCACCGTCTCCTTCAACTTCGACGTCCTCCTGCCGCTCATGGCGGAGCGGACGCTCGACGCCGGCGCCGGGACGTTCGGGCTGATCGCCGCGATCTTCGGCGCGGGGGCGCTGACGGGGGCGCTGCTGATGGCGACCGCGGCCCGCTCCAGCCTCCGCCTGCTCCTCCTCGGCGGGGGCGGCTTCGGCGTGCTCGAGCTGGCACTGGCGCCGCAAGACTCGCTCATCGCGGTCTGCGTCCTGCTCGTCCCGATCGGGGTCTGCTACGCCGTCTGGGGGCAGAACGCGCTGACGGCGCTCCAGCTCGCGGCCCCGCCGCACATGCGAGGCCAGGCGGCGAGCCTCTACTTCTTCGGCTTCCAGGGCGGAGCGCCGCTCGGCGGCCTGCTCGCGGGCTGGCTGACGAGCCAGGGCGGGACGGCGCTCGCCTTCGCCGTCGCCGGATCCTCGGCGGTGGTCGTCTCGGTGCTCGGCGTGGTCGCGCTGCTCCCCCGCTCGACGCAGGCGCCAGGCCCCGGCGGCGAGGTCTCGCTCCTCGGCGCGGTGCAGCCCGACCTGCCTGAGAAACTCGCGTAGATGCTGTTCACCCCCGAGGCACACGAGCCGCTCGCCGGCGCACCCTGGAGCGAGGATGCGGCGCGGGGCGCGATCGCGGCGATCGTCGCGGACGCGGAGGGCGCGTTCGACGACGGCTGGCCGCTGCACCCGGCCGACGCGGAGATCGACGACGATCCTGCGACCCGGTTCCGGACGGTCTACCTGGGCGGCGCGGGGGTCGTCGCGGCGCTGCACCGGCTCGCCGAGCGGGGGCACGCCGAGCCGGGCGACCACGTCCCCTACCTCGAGCGCTCGCTCGAGGCGCCGCCCGACTTCCCCGGCGACTCCGAGCGGAGCCTCTGGATGGGCGAGACGGGGATCCGGCTCGTGCTCCAGCGGCTCGCGCCCTCGCCGACGAACCTCGACCGGCTCGCCGAGCTGATCGCGGCGAACGCACAGGACGAGCGCTGCGAGCTGATGTGGGGCAGCCCCGGCACGATCCTCGCGGGGCGGGAGCTCGGACTCGACGTGTCACCGAGCGTCGCCTGGCTGCGCGAACGGCGAGACGAGGACGGTGTCTGGACGCAGGAGCTCTATGGGCAGAGCAGGCGCTTCCTCGGCCCGGCCCACGGCTTCGCCGGCTGCGCGCTCGCGCTCGGGGAGGCGGAGGGCGTCGCCGAGGCGCTCCGCCGCTGCGCCGTCCGGGAGGACGACCTCGCGAACTGGCCGCCGCTCGCGGACACGGCCCTGGACGCCAACCGGGACGGTGGGATCCGGACGCAGTGGTGCCACGGCGCCCCCGGGATCGTGGCGACGCTCGGCCACCTGATGGACGAGGACCTCGCCGTCGCGGGCGGGGAGCTGACCTGGCGCGCGGGGCCGCTCGTGAAGGGCGCGAACCTCTGCCACGGCACCGCCGGGAACGGGTACGCGTTCCTGGCCCTCCACGAGCGGACCGGCGACGAGCTCTGGCTCGAGCGAGCGCGCGCGTTCGCGGCGCATGCGATCGCCCAGGTGGAGCAGGCCCGCGCCGAGCACGGGCGGGGCCGTTACTCGCTCTGGACGGGCGACGTCGGCACGGCGCTCTACCTCGCCGACTGCCTGGACGGGCGGGGCGGGCTGCCGCTCCCCTGAGACTCAGACGTAGCGCTCGGACGGCGGGCCGACGATCTCCATCCCGTGCGTGGTCGCGATGGCAGCAAGGTCGTCCTCGCTCACGTCGTCCCGCTTCAGCGCGGCCGAGAGGTCGTCGAAGTATCCGATCATCGCAGCCGGGAAGTAGAAGTTCAGCTTCCGGCTCGGCACGTCGCCGACCCGGAACCCGTGCCGCGCTCCCTGCGGGATAAAGACGAACGAGCCGGCCGGGCAGACGACCTCCTTGTCCTCCAGCGTCATCACGTACTCGCCCTCGAGCACGTAGAAGGCCTCGGCGCAGTCGTGGTGCACGTGCACCGGCGGCCCGAAGCCGGGCGGCTCCTCGGCCTCCAGCACCGAGACGACGCCGCCGGTCTCGGCCTCGCTCGCCTTGACCGTCATCCCGAAGTCGCCGAGATCGACGAAGCGCCCCTCGCCCGGGCCGAGCGCATACGAACGGGGGCCTTCCGTCATCGGCGCGAGGGTGCCACGGCTAGCCGGAGCCGTCAAGGACGAGGTCGACGCGCGCGGCCGGGTTCTCCGCCGCGACGTACCGCTCCTCCTCGGGCAGCCACTCGGTCAGCCAGCGCCCGCGCGTGTGCTCCCCGCCGCGGCGGACGCCGCGCTCGACGCGCAGCTCGACCGGCGCCTCGATCCAGAGCGTGAGGTCGTAGAAGCCGATCAGCTCCTGCCGGGTCGAGTAGTTGCCCTCGACGAGCACGATCCCGCCGGCCGGCACCTCGTGCCACTCGGCGAGCGCGTCGCTCGGCCAGTCGTAGCGCTGGTAGCGGGCGGGCTCGTCGCGGGCGAGCGGGGCGAGCACCTGCTCCCGGAGCCGCCGCCAGTCGAAGCTGCCGCCGATCTCGGTCGTGTCGCGGTGAGCGCGCTCACGGCTCGGGAGGTAGAAGTCGTCGAACTCGACCACGGTCAGGTCGCCGGCGGCGGCCTCGAGCTGCCGGGCGAGCGTGCTCTTGCCCGAGCCGCCGCCGCCGTCGATCCCGACGAGCAGCGTCCGCTGCCGCCGCGGGCGCTCCCGGAGGAGCGCGAGCAGATCCTCGCTGGGTGGAATCGGAGCCGACATCCGGGGCATCCTGACCGACGCGCCGCCGCAGACCGCTCGGTTAGGTTCCTGCCGATGGCGACCCGGGAGGCCACCTGCCACTGCGGCCAGCTCCGGCTGGAGGCGACGGGCGACCCGTTCCTGGTCTCGATCTGCCACTGCCTCGCGTGCCAGCGGCGGACGGGGAGCGCGTTCGGAATCCAGGCCGCCTTCGCGCCGGAGCAGGTGAGCGTCACCGGTCGCCACGAGGACTACTCGCGGATCTCGGACGAGGCCGACCGGAAGGAGCACGTCTTCCACTTCTGCCCGGAATGCGGCTCGTCGGTGTGGCAGACGGAGCCGGACGAGCCGGACGCGGTCGTCGTCTTCGCCGGCGCGTTCGCCGACCCCTCGTTCCCGCCGCCGACGGAGGCCGGGTACGACTCGCGGCGGCATCCCTGGCTGACGCTGCCGAAGGAGATCGCGTGCGAGGCCTACGAGCTCTGGGCGGAGGTGCTGCCCCTGTACGAGCGCGGGGCGCATGCCGAGGCGGCCGACCGGGGGAACGAGCTGCTCGACGCCCATCCCGACTACGCGGGCCTCCTCTACAACGTCGCCTGCTGCGAGAGCCTCGCGGGCCGGACGGAGGACGCGCTCCGACACCTCGAGCGGGCGTTCGAGGCGTCGGATCGGTATCGCGAGTCGGCGAGGACGGACGCCGACCTCGACGCCCTTCGCGGCGAGCCGGCGTTCGAGCGGCTCCTCGGTCGCTGAGCGACCGATGACTCCGGCGGCCCCGCGCCGTCACTACCCGCAACCGAACTCGAAGGAGCTCCCTTGCCCGACCGGACCGTCCAGAAGACGAACATCGCCGCGCCCGAGTTCAGGGCCTTCCCCCACTTCCCCGAAGGCTTCCGGCGGGGGATGGTCCACCTCGGCTCCGTCGTCGGCGCGACGGCGACCGGGATGAGCGTCTACGAGCTGCCGCCCGGCCAGGCGATCAGCCCCTACCACTACGAGAACCCCGAGGAAGAGTGGCTGCTCGTGCTGGAAGGGCGGCCGACGCTGCGTCACCCCCAGGGCGAGGACGCGCTCGAGCCGTGGGACGTCGCCTTCTTCCCGTCGGGGCCCGGCGGCGCGCATCTCGTCCGGAACGACACCGACGAGACCGCCCGCGTGCTCATGTTCTCGAACGCGAGCACCGTCTCCGCGACCGTCTTTCCGGACAGCGGCAAGGTGGCGATCTGGACGGGAAACGACGACGACGACCTGGTCGTCCAGCGGACGAGCGGCGTCGACTTCTGGGAGGGCGAGGCCTAGAGGCCGAGCTCCTCGAACGCCGGCTCGCCCCGGAGCGGCTCGAGGTCGGAGTCGGTCTTCGCGTACTCGCGGAACCGCTCCGACCTCTCGATCGC
The DNA here is from genome assembly GCA_963846665.1 of uncultured Gaiellaceae bacterium. Lineage (GTDB taxonomy): Bacteria > Actinomycetota > Thermoleophilia > Gaiellales > Gaiellaceae > Gaiellasilicea. The sequence continues at coordinate 113,160 of CAWJWW010000002.1, read as the reverse complement.
CTGGCGGAGGTGCCCGATCGCGGCCTCCGTCCGGCCGGCGAGGCTCTCGGCGCACGCGAGGTTGTAGACGAGGATCGGGTACTGCGGGTTCGCCTCGGCCACCGGCGCGAGCCGCTCGATCACGTCGACGTAGCCGCCCGCCTGAAAGGTCGGAGCGAACGGCGCCCAGAGCTCCCAGCCGCTCGGCTCGTACGCCTCGCCGGGCTTGCCGCCGACCGCCAGGATCGTCGTCCCGGCCTCCTCCGCGAACGCCGTCCGCTTCACCCCCGGCGGCGCGAAGACGAACGTGCCGGCCGGCGCGTCCACCTTCTCCCCGTCGAGCTCGAAGGACGCGTGGCCCTGGGTGACGAGGTAGAGCTCCTCGCTGCCGTCGTCGGCCTCGTCGTGCTCGTTGAGGATCCGGTCGCCCGCCGCCCGGGCCGTCCACGCGGTCACCCCGAAGGCCGTGATCCCGAAGTGGTGTCGCACCGGCCGGTACGGCTCGCGCCCGTCGTCCTGCAGCTCGATCTCGTCCAGCCGTGCGACTGCGTGTTTGCTCATGGGCTCTCCTTCGTCGGCGTCGAGTCCGCGGGAGGATAGGCCGTTCGGGCCACTTGTGGCAGCGCGTGGCAGGGCTATCGTTCGAGCATGAGCCAACCACTTCGGCTGACGATCGCGTTCGAGGAGCCCGACTCCGAGGGGTGGATCGTCGCGAGCGTGATCGAGGTTCCGGGCGCGCTGAGCCAATGGCGCAGTCGGGACGACTCGAAGGCAACCGTCGTGCCGCGGCACCCCGAGATCGGCCCGGGGCTCGTTCGGGCGATCTGCCGCCAGCTGGAGATTCCGGTTCCCTGACTCATCCGCCGAGCTGGAACCACGGGTGGCCCCGCTGCACCGGTGGCTTGGGAACGAGCGTAACCGCCTTCAGGTGTCGCGGCGCTCCGCTGGGCCAGCGTGAGGAATGACGCCTGACCCGTCTGGGCCGCTGAGGTAGGCGCTGCTCGCCCGGTGGAGCGAGTTCATCGATACCGGGCGACAGCGTCCCGCGCGGCAGATGGTCGCCGGAGGAGACATCCACGAATGGGCATCAGGAACTACTGCTTGACGGCGGCTGCCTGCACCGGCAAACCACGGTCTCGACGAGCTGCAGCGGCGGGGCTATCCGGCCATCCCGCGACAGGAACTCCGGGATCGACCGGAATCGGTGAATGCTGTCACCCAGCGATCACCTCCCGCCCCGCCGGATGTAGCGGAGGTGAGGCCTTGCTCGCCAGCCAGGACGAGGCGTGACGTTCTTCGCGGGCTGCGCCAATTCCTCGAGTTCATCAACCTGCTTGGACGGGGTGTTCGCTCTGAAGTACCGACCTTCCACGGTTCGCCGGATCACTGACCGCTACTCGTTGACCGCCAGCGACTGGGACGGACGGCCAGAGGAACGCGCCTCATACGCGCTTGCACCGCCCAAGAGCGTCCCGCCAGGCGATGCGCAGCACGTCACCGCAGCGCTCCAATGCGTCGTTGACCGAAATCCGACGCGGTCGTCGGTCCGGCTCGCAACGCCGACTCGACCGCCACCGGAGAGGAGCCGCTGCGCTGGGCCAGTGTTCGGGAATGACGCCTGGACGAGTCCCCGTCCGTCAGCCGCGTACGAGAACAACGAACGTGAGCGTCGCGGGGCCGACACTCCCCGTCACTCGCCAGCAGCCCTCGGTCGGGAAGATGATCGTGGACGCTTGAAAGCCGCCGTCGCCGTAGCCTGACGGAATCCGCGCCCGAAGCGGCGCAGCCGAACCGTCGATGCGACGGCCTCGGATCGAGAGGTTGCCGCTTACGCCTCGCCACCACGGGAACTTCTCCACAATCGAGCCGTCTGGCTGGCGATTCCTCCCCGCGACTGGGAGCGTCGGGTAGTAGAGAACTGTCCACAGGCTTCTGCTTCGGTTTCCATGGTGTCTTGGGCCTGGTGCCTCTCCTGGCGGCGTCATTCCGTTGGGCTTCGTGGCCGGGCACCCGTCTAGAGTCGCCGCTCCCTGTGCCGGGCTTGCGGTGGCCGGCTCACTCGGTCCGGCGGTGTCCGCGCTGGAGCAGCCAAGCGCGGACAAGACCAGCAGGAGCGCGGCCACTCGTAACGCCATGTGGTCAGTACACCATTGACAGGACGTGACGTTCCACCCCGGCTTGGGTCCGCCCCAATTCAGAACGAGTCGGCTGGGCCAGCGTTCGGAATGACGCCTGAGCGTGACGGCGATGCCCTCCGTGGCGACGATGCGAAGTGATGCGAGTACCGCGGCCGTAATCGGCGGGCCGTAACAGTGAGCGCCGCGCGGTCGTGAACCCTCACTTCCAACTCGATAGGGAGCAGCTGGCTGGATCCGTTGAGCTCTCCGGCCCCTGCGCCTCGTCCGGGTCGTCAGCCTGACGTAGCGTCGCCGTTCGGTGGTGCCGAGTGGCGGCGGAGGGTCGAACTCCGCACCGCCGAAGAGACGACATTCACGGAGACGTCGTAGGCAACCATCTCGATGATCCACCCAAGTTCTGGCAACCCGTAGTAGGCCTTCTTCCACTTGACCGCGTACTGAAGCCCGGAGATCGTCTCGCAGATCAATGTCCAGCCGCTTGACGATGGGATGCAGGTCCGGATCACGGGCGATCCAATCCTCGATGACGGCGTGACTACTGGATGGTACGGGCGGCTTTCGAGTCGTATTTGCCTTGCGGGCTTCATCGCACGTTCTCCTCCATGCGTCCTCTGCCAAGGGCGGCGAGACGGCTGACCGCCAGCGACGGGACCGGTCGCCGTCCCATACCAACTCGCGCCTTCGTGACCCCACAGGCTAACCCCTGGTAGCCGCCCTACTAGAACACCTCGTTGCCTGGCAGCGTCCTCTCGCCCGAGGCTCAGCCCCGGGCGCTCGCCGCGACCTGCGCCAGCGCTTCCACCGCCCGCTCGAGCTCGGCGTCGCCGACGTCTCGGTGGGTGACGAGGCGGATCCGGCTCGTGTCGCGCTCCATCGCCAGGACGCCCTGCTCCGCGAGGAGCGGCAGGAGCTCCTCGGGCATCAGGCCCGTGCCCGAGACGTCGACGAGGACGATGTTCGTCTCGATCCGCTCCGGCTCCACGCGCAGGCCCTCGATCCCGCCGATCGCAGCCGCGAGCTCGCGGGCACGGCGGTGATCCTCCGCGAGGTGCTCCCAGCCCGCGTCGAGCGCGACGAGCGCCGCCGCGGCCGGGATCCCCGCCTTGTGGATCGAGGCGCCGCCCAGCCGCCGCAGATGCCGGTGCGCGGTCTCGACAAGCTCCGCGCTCGCGGCCAGGATCGCGCCCATCGGCGCGCCGAGGCCCTTGTTCAGGCTGAAGGCGACGCTGTCGGCCGGCGCCGCGAGGTCGAGCAGCGGCACGCCGAGCGCGACCGCCGCGTTCGGGAGCCGGGCGCCGTCGAGGTGGACGGCCGCGCCGCCCGCCCTGGCAGCGTCGGCGAGCGCCCCGGTCAGCGCCGCGTCGAGCACCGTCCCGCCCGCCCGCGTGTGCGTGTTCTCGAGCACGAGCAGCTGCGCCTGAGACTCGCGCACGAGCTCGCCGACCTCCTCCGGGCGCATCCGTCCGTCCGCTGCCCAGAGCGAGCGCGGCTCCAGGCCTGCGACGAGCTCGATCCCCAGCGCCTCCGAGGTGAGCACGTGCGACTGCGACTCGAGCACGACCGTCCGGCCCCGCTCGCACCACGAGAGCAGCGCCAGCAGGTTCGCCATCCCGCACGTCGGCACCCAGAGCCCACGCTCCTTCCCGAGCAGCTCGGCGACCCGCTCCTGCAGCCGGTTGACCGACGGGTCTTCGCCGAAGGTCGCCCAGCCGAGCTCGGCCGAGCGCATCGCCTCCCACATCGCCTCGGTCGGCGCGACGTGGAGGTCCGACCTGAGGTCGATCACCGCCGCAGGAGGTGGCGGCCGGGCCTCGCGCCGGTGTGCTCGCCGTGCTCGACGACGGTCTCGCCGTTCACGAGCACGTGCTCGACGCCCCGCGCGTAGCGGAGCGGATCCTCGGTCGTCGAGACGTCGTCCAGCTCGTCGAAGTCGAAGACGACGACGTCGGCGCTGTAGCCCGCGCGGAGGAGGCCGCGATCCCAGAGCCCGAAGTGCGCCGCCGGCATGCTCGTCATCTTCCGGATCGCCTCCTCGAGGCGCAGCGTCTTCCGCTCCCGGACGTGATGGGTGAGGTAGTGGACGTGGCCGGCGAAGCCGAGCGGGTGGCGCAGCAGCTTCGAGAGCGGGCCGTCCACGTCGACGGTGAACGTGTCGACGCCGAGGCAGAAGAGCGGGTGCCCGATCATCTCGGCGAGGTGCTCGTCGGTGAAGAGCGTCCCGACGGTGAGCACGCTCTCGTACCCCTCCCCGCTCGCGGCGAGGATGTCGAAGTAGCAGTCCCACGGGTCCTGGCCCATCCGCTCGGCGATCTGGCGGAAGTCGAGCCCGCCGAGCTCGGGGTAGTCCGGGCTCTCCTGGAGGCGGACGCGCTCGAACTCGCCCTTGTGGATGAAGCGCCAGTAGCGGTCGCACTCGTGCTTGAGCCGCTCGCGCGTGGCCGGGTCGCGCAGCCGGGCGAGCGCCGCCTGCGTGCCGCCCTCGGCGACCCAGGGCGGGAGGATTCCGGCCATCTGGCCGAGGCCTTCGCGGAAGGGGGTCGTGTCGGCGAGCACGTCGAGGCCCTGCTCGCGCGCGGCCGCCATCTTCTCGACGGCCTGCTCCCAGCCGCGCTCGGGCGCGTTCGTGTTGTGGCGGACGTTCAGGTGCGAGATCTCGGCCTTCGTGCTCCCCGCCCAGGCGACCGCGAGGAACTCGTCGATCGCGTCGAGGAGGCCGGAGTCGCGGTTGCGGACGTGGCTCGTGTAGATCCCGTCGTACTCGCCCGCGACCGCGGAGAGGCGCATCAACTCCTCGCGGGTCGCCTCGCGCCCGGGGTTGAACTCGAGCCCGGTCGACATCCCGAGCGCGCCCGACTGCATCGCGTCGCGGAGGAAGCCGTCCATCAGCGCCTTCTCGTCGTCGGACGGGTCGGGGCCGCTGACGCCGGCGGCGAGCCGGATCGCGTTGTGGCCGACGAACCAGGCGAGGTTCGGCGAGTGCCCCTGCTTCGAGATGAAGTCGAGATGGCTGCCGAAGTCCGTCCAGGGGATCGTCGGCCCGTCGTAGCCGAACGTGTGGAGGCGGCTCCGCATGTACGCCTCGGAGAGCGGCGTCACGGGTGCGTAGCTCCAGCCGCAGTTCCCGACGATCTCGGTGGTGACGCCCTGCCGGATCGTGCTCTCGGCGGTCGGGTTGGCGAGGATCGTGAAGTCGCTGTGGCTGTGCGGGTCGACGAAGCCCGGACAGACGACCTTTCCGTCCGCCTCGATCACGCGGGTCGCGTCGGCACCGTGGAGCCGCCCGACGTCGACGACCTTGCCGCCCTCGATCGCGACGTCGCCGAGGAAGGGTGGGCTGCCGGCGCCGTCCGCGACCCAGCCGTTCCGGATCAGGACGTCGAGCGCCACTTACTTCTTGCCGTCGCGGCCGGCGTTCGGGCCGAGCCGCGGGTCGAGCACGTCGCGGAGGCCGTCGCCGAGGAAGTTGAAGCCGAGGACGACGACCATGATCGCGAGGCCGGGGAAGATCGTCAGCCACGGCTGGAGGTCGAGATAGGCGCGGGCGCTGTTCAGCATCCCGCCCCACGAGGCCTCGGGCGGCTGGGTGCCGAGCCCGAGGAAGCTGAGCGCCGCCTCGCTGAGGATCGCGGTCGAGAGATAGGTGCTGACGAGCACGGTCAGCGGCGCGATGATGTTCGGGAGCAGGTGCCGCAGCATCACCCGCATGCTGGAGGCGCCGAGCGCGCGCGCCGACTCGATGAAGGGGAAGCCCATCACCTCGAGCACGGCGCCGCGGACGACGCGCGCGAACGCGGGCGTGATCACGATCCCGATCGCGATCATCGCGTTCCGCCGGTTCGGGCCGAGGAGGCCGGCGAGGACGATCGCGAGCACGAGCCCCGGCAGCGCGAACATCATGTCCACGAAGCGCATCAGGATCGCGTCGACGAAGCCGCGGTAGTACCCCGCGACGACGCCGAGGAAGACACCCGCGACGAGCGCGATCCCCACCGAGATCGCGCCGACCTGGAGCGAGACCTGCGAGCCGTGGATGATCCGCGCCATCGTGTCGCGGCCGAGCTCGTCGGTGCCGAAGGGGTTGTCCCAGCTCGGCGGGAGCAGCCGGTCGAAGTTCTGGTCGTCGGGCGAGGTGCGCCAGAGGAGCGACCCGAAGAGCGCGACGAGGACGTTGAAGCCGACGATCGCTGCTCCCGCGAGCCCGATCGGGTTCCGCCACTTGCCGAGCCGCGCGAGCCGCCCCCTGCGCGCCTCGGCCTCGAAAGCGGTGACGTCGGCCGCGCTCACGAGTCCGTGATCCTCGGGTCGACGACCCCGTAGAGCAGGTCGACGAGCAGGTTGAAGCCGATGAAGGTGACCGCCAGCACGAGCGTCGTCGCCTGGATCAGCGGGTAGTCGCGGTTGAAGATCGCCTGGAGCAGGTTGTAGCCCACGCCCGGCAGGCCGAAGATGATCTCGACGATCGCGGCGCCGCTCATGATCACGCCGACCTCGAACCCGAGCACGGTCAGGACGGGGATCAGGGCGTTCCGGAGCGCATGCCGGTAGATCACGCGCCGGCGGGGCACGCCCTTCGCGCGCGCCGTGCGCACGTAGTCGAGCGAGAGCACCTCGAGCATCGTCGCGCGGACCATCCGCATCACGATCGCGAGCGTGAAGACGGAGATCGAGACCGCGGGGAGGATGAACTGGGAGAGGTTCTCGAGCAGGTCGTCCCGAGGGGAGACGTACGTGAGCGGCGGCACCCACTGGAAGACCTTCGAGGTGAAGAGGAGGAGCAGCGTCGCCAGCCAGAAGTTCGGGATCGAGATCCCGATCAGCCCCGTCATCCGCGCCGCGAAGTCGCGGGAGCTGTCCCGGCGCACGGCGGAGATGACGCCGAGCGGCACGCCGACGATGGTGGCGATCAGGAGCGAGAGGAAGATCAGCTCCAGGGTGATCGGCATCGCCGTCCGGAGGATGTTCGAGACGGGCTCGGTGTTCCGGAGCGACTCGCCGAAGTCGCCCTGGACGGCACCCGAGATCCAGCGCCAGTACTGCTCGGGATAGGAGCCGGTCAGCCCGAGCTGCTCGCGGGCCTGCTGGCGCACCTCCGGCGTCGCCTGCGTGTCGCCGCCGAGCATGATGTCGATCACGTCGCCCGGGAGCAGGCGCACCATCAGGAAGATCGCGATCGAGACCCCGATCAGCGTCGGGAGGACGAGCAGGGTGCGCTTGGTCAGATAGCCGATCACGTGCTCTTCCTCCTTCCCCCTGGACGTGCGGCCGCCGGGGGAGCGACAACCCTCGTCGCCCGCCCCGGCGGCCTCGTTACTCGGTCGGTCTAGCCCTTGACGTACACGGACGTGTGCAGCCCCGTGTTGAAGTCGCTGAAGGCCACGTACATGTTGTTGACCCGCTTCCGGACGACCTGGTACTTCGTCACCGCGACGAGCGGCACCTGGACGAGGTCGTTCATCAGCAGCTGCTGCGCCTCCTTGTACATCGGGAGCCGCTTCTTCTGGTCGAGCTGGATCCGGCCGTTCCCGACGAGACGCCACACCCGGACGTTCTTGTACTTCGGGTACCAGGCGCGATACGCCGTCGAGCTCGGGTTGTACTCGGCCATGTAGCCGTCGACGTCACCGCGCATGCCGCGCGCGGTCAGATCCCACTCGAACGAGCCGCGTCCGTTCGCCGCGGCGAACGTGCCCGGCTCCTGGGCGACGATGTTGACGTCGATGTTGATCCGCTTCAGCTGCTGCTTCATCACCGAGGCGACCTGGGCGAAGTCGAGCGGAGTCGAGAAGGTGGTCATCGTGACCGAGAAGCCCTTCTCGAAGCCGGCCGCCTTCATCAGGCTCTTCGCCTTGGCGAGGTCGAACTTCTCGTACTTGTTGCGCAGGTCGGCGCGGCTGAGCGGCCACGGGCCGTAGCCGGGCGGCACCATCCCGCTGTAGTCGCCGTTCCCGTTGTAGACCTTGTTCAGGATCTCCTGCCGGTTGATCGCGAAGTTGACGGCCTGGCGGACGCGGACGTCGTGCCACGGCTTGTTCTCGCCCTCCTTGATCGTGAACTGGAGCTCGCGGAACGCCGCCGTCAGGCCCTTCAGGACCTTCAGGTTCTTGTCCCTGGCGAGCACCAGGGCGCTGTCGGAGGAGAACGTGGAGCCGTCGATCGCGTTCGAGCGGAGCGCGGCGATCCGCGCCTGCTCGTCCGGGAGGATCTTGAACGTGAGGGCGTCGAGGTACGGGAGCCCCTTCTTCCAGTACGCCTGGTTGCGAACGTACTCGACGTGGCTGTTCGGCTGGAAGTCGACCAGCTTGAACGGGCCCGTCCCGATCCCCTCGCGGCCAGCGTTCAGCTGGTTGTACATCCCCTCGGGGACGATCGCCGAGTAGCGGTTCCAGGCGAGATAGCCGAAGAGCCGCGCGTCGGGCGCCTTCAGATTGATCCGGACGGTGTACTTGCCGCGGGCCTCGGCGTTCTGGATCGCCGGCACCTGTCCGAGCACCGCGACGCTCCCCGGGGCGGGCGGGTTCAGCTGCAGCCCGATCGAGTAGACGACGTCGGCCGCGGTCAGCTCCTTGCCGTTGTGGAACTTGACCCCACGCCGGAGCTGGAAGTCGACCGCCTTGTTGCCGACGGCCTTCCAGCTCGTCGCGAGGGCGGGCCGCTCGTTCAGCTTCGCGTCCCACTCGATCAGCGACTCGTACATCGGGGCCTTGCCCCAGTGGTTCGCGGTCAGGATCCCGCCGAACGGCGCGATGTGAACCGGGTCCTGCTCGAGAGCCCACGTGACGCGGCCGCCGCGAGGCGGAGCCGCCTTGCGCCGCTTGGGTGCGGCCTGCGCCGTGCCGGCGAGAGCACCGGCGCCGACGACGCCTGCGCCGACCTGCCCGGCCTTGACGAGCAGCTCGCGGCGACTCAGCTCGCTCGTGGACTGTGTCTTCGACATTTCGTTGTCTGACATCGAACCTGCCCCTCCTCGTGTACGTGGTGTCGTCAGAGGATCTGACCGACCCGTGGTGCCTCACCCTGGACGTCGTCGTAGAAGACGGACTCGCGCACCTCGAAGTTGGCGAGCCGCTCGACGGCTTCAGGATCGAGCTCGACGCCGAGCCCGGGAGAATGCGGTACCTCGACGAGGCCGTCCGCCATCTGGAGCGGCTCCGTGAGGACGTCGTAGGTCTGCAGCGGATAATGCGTGTCGCTCGCGAACGGGAAGTTCGAGGAGGCCGCGACGACGTGGGCGTTCGCCATCGTCGCGACGCCGAGCTCGGCCCAGCTGCCGATCGCGCACCACTTGCCGGCGGCGTCGGCGAGCGCCCCGATCTGGTGCGCGCGGCGCAGGCCGCCTGCCTCCGAGGGATAGACGACGAAGACGTCGCACGCCTCGGCCTTGATCAGCTCGAGCGCGGAGCGCACGTCGGTACAGCCCTCGTCCGCCGCGATCGGGACGGAGACGGAGCGGCGAACCTGCGCCATCCCGGCGAGGTCGAAGTCCGGCACCGGCTGCTCGACGTACTGGAGGTCGAACTGCTCGAGGCCGTTGATCCACTTGATCGCGGCCGGGACGCTCCAGATCATGTTCGCGTCGATCCGGATCTTCACGTCCTTGCCGACGCGGTCGCGGATCGCGGCGATCGTGTCGTGATCCTGCTCGAAGTCGCGGCCGACCTTCAGCTTCAGCTCGGTGTAGCCGGCGTCGACGAACGCGGCCGCCTTGTCGGCGTTCGCCTCCGGCTCGGCGATGAAGAGGTAGCCGACCACCGGGACGCGGTCGCGCGTGAAGCCGCCGAGCAGCTCCGCGACCGGAACGCCGAGCGCCTTGCCCTTCAGGTCGAGGAGCGCGAGCTCGATCCCGGAGATCGCGTAGTTGGCGATCCGGCTCCAGTTGCGCGAGAACTCCTCCATGCGGTGGACGAGCCACTCGACCCGGAGCGGGTCCTGCCCGACGAGGAACTGGGTCAGCTCCTGGTCGATGATCGTGCGAATCGTCGGCAGCGTCGGCCCCGGCGCCTCGCCGAGCCCGACGAGCCCCTCGTCCGTGTGGATCTGGACGAGCAGGCCGGAGGCCGAATGGCGGGTTCCGCCGGGCCAGACGAGTGGCTCCCGCATCGGGGTCCGGACTGGCGTGGTCTCGACTTTGGTGATCCGCACCGTGAGCGCTACAGTAGAGCCGTTGCGCCAAGATTGTCAACCATCTTAGGATTGTCTACATGGCCGCAAAGTCCAAAGCTGTAGTCGTAGAGGTCGCCGAACCGGCGCTGAAGCCCGGTCGCCGCGGCCAGCACGTCGTCGAAGCGCTGCGGACGGCGATCATCGCCGGACGGTACGAGCCGGGAGCCCGGCTGATCGAGTCGACGCTCTCCGCCGAGCTCGGCACGAGCCGCGGCCCCGTCCGCGAGGCGCTGCGCCAGCTCGAGAACGAGGGCCTCGTGATGTCTCTGCCCTACCGCGGGGCGGTCGTCCTCGGCGTCTCGGACGAGGAGGTGCAGCACGTCCTGATCCCGATCCGCCTCACCCTCGAGCGCTACAGCTTCGCGAAGGCGATCGAGACGATGACGAACGACGACTTCGCCGAGATCGCGAAGCAGGTGTGGCTGATGGAGCAGGCAGCGAAGCTCGACGACCTGCCGGCGGCGGTCGAAGCAGACCTCCGGTTCCACGACCTCGTGATCACTGCCTCCGGCCAGACGCACACGCTCCAGATCTTCCGGAGCATCTGGCCGCGGATCCGGGCCTACTTCTTCCGCTACGGCCGCTCGTCGAGCCTCGAGCAGATGGTCGTGGACCATCAGCAGCTGCTCGCGGCGCTCCAGACCCGGGATCCCGACCAGGTGCTGCCGCTGCTCGAGCAGCACATCGCCGTCACCGTCCCCCCGCCGGGGCCAGCGAAGGAGCGCGCATGAGTGAGCCCGCACGGAACGAGCTGCTCCGCGTCGAGAACCTCTCGACGTGGTTCGACACGCCGAAGGGCGTCCTCCGCGCCGTGGACGGGATCGACTTCTCGATCCCCCAGGGCGGCACCCTCGCCGTCGTCGGCGAGTCGGGCAGCGGCAAGTCGGTGACCGCGCTCTCCGTGATGCGGCTCGTCGAGCGGCCCGGCCGGCTCCACCCGAGCTCGCAGATCTGGTTCGAGGGCCGCGACCTGACGACGCTCGGCGAGAAGGAGCTCTCGCGGATCCGCGGCAACGAGATCTCGATGATCTTCCAGGAGCCCATGACCTCGCTGAACCCCGTCTTCACGATCGGGAACCAGATCGAGGAGGCCGTCCGCCTCCACCAGGGCCTGAACCGGAAGGACGCCCGGGAGCGCGCGATCGAGATGCTGAGCCTCGTCGGGATCCCCTCCCCCGAGCGCCGGGTCAAGGACTACCCGCACCAGCTCTCGGGCGGGATGCGCCAGCGGGCGATGATCGCGATGGCGCTCAGCTCCGACCCGAAGCTGCTGATCGCGGACGAGCCGACGACGGCGCTCGACGTGACCGTGCAGGCGCAGATCCTCGAGCTGATGAAGGAGCTGCGCGAGCGGCTCGGGATGGCGATCCTCCTGATCACCCACGACCTCGGCGTCGTCGCGGAGATGGTGGACGAGGTCGCCGTCATGTACGCCGGGCGGATCGTCGAGCGCGGCCCGGTCGCCGAGATCTTCGCGAGCCCGCAGCACCCGTACACCGAGGCGCTGCTCGACTCGATCCCGCTGCTCGGGATGCGTTACTCGAAGCCGCTGAAGGCGATCCGCGGCGTCGTCCCGAGCCCGCTCGACTGGCCGGCCGGCTGCCGGTTCGCGCCCCGCTGCGACTACACGTTCGCGAAGTGCCTGACCGAGGATCCGCCGCTCCTGCCGGTGCCGCCGCAGGAGTCGGCCTGCTGGCTCTGCGAGAACGGGCGGCGCGTACCCCGGACCGCGGAGGTGGTCGCATGACCGAGCTCGCACACGGCCGCCTCGACCTGGGCACGGGCGGCGATCCCGCCGACGTGCTCGTCAAGGCGCGCGGCCTCAAGAAGCACTTTCCCGTCCGCAAGGGCGTGCTCAAGCGCCAGGTCGGCACGCTCCAGGCCGTGGACGGCGTCGACCTCGACGTCTTCCGCGGCGAGACCGTCGGCCTCGTCGGCGAGTCCGGCTGCGGCAAGTCCACCCTCGGCCGGACGCTCCTCCGGCTGCTCGAGCCGACCGCCGGCGAGCTCGAGTTCGACGGCGTCGACCTGCTGCGGCTCGGCGGCCGCGACCTCAAGGCGATGCGCCAGCACATGCAGATCGTCTTCCAGGACTCGGTCGGCTCGCTCGATCCCCGGATGAAGGTCAAGGACCTCGTCGGCGAGGGGCTGCGGATCCACGGGATCGACCGGAAGCAGCGGGAGGCGCTCGTGCTCGAGACCCTCGAGCGCGTCGGTCTCAGCGCCGAGTCGGCCGAGCGCTACCCCCACATGTTCAGCGGCGGCCAGCGGCAGCGGATCGGGCTCGCCCGGGCGCTCGTCCTCCGGCCGAAGTTCATCGTCGCGGACGAGCCGGTGTCGGCGCTCGACGTCTCGATCCAGTCGCAGGTGCTGAACCTGCTCGTGGAGCTGAAGCAGGAGTTCAACCTCACCTACCTCTTCGTCGCCCACGACCTCGCCGTCGTCGGCTACATCTCCGACCGGATCGCCGTCATGTACCTCGGCAAGGTGGTCGAGCTCGCCACCTCGGACGACCTCTTCGCCCGGCCGCTCCACCCGTACACGCAGGCGCTGCTCTCGGCGAACCCGGAGCCGATCCCGGGCCGCAAGCACCAGCGGATCGTGCTCCGGGGCGACGTCCCGAGCCCGATCGACCCGCCCTCCGGGTGCCGCTTCCGGACGCGCTGCCCGATCGCACAGCCGATCTGCGCCGAGGTCGAGCCGCTGCTCGAGGATCATGGCCAGGCGCACGGGGCTGCGTGCCACTTCGCCGGGACGCCGATCCCAGAGACACCCTCCGTCATCGGGTGACGCTGCAGGACGTCCGGCTGCTGCACGACCAGCGGGTGCCGACCCGTGACGGCGTCCACCTCTCCGCCGACGTCTACCTCCCACTCTCGGGCGGCCCGCACCCGACGATCGTCCAGTGGACGCCGTACGAGTCGACCCGCGAGCGCTTCGTCTCCTGGGGCGCCTGGTTCGCCCAGCGCGGCTATGCGGCAGTCGTGCTCGACGTCCGCGGCCGCTACGAGTCGGAGGGCGTGTTCGACGCCTGGCGGAACGACGGCGTCGACGCGCAGGACACGCTGACCTGGGCGGCCGGCGAGGCCTGGTGCAACGGCCGGATCGGCACCTGGGGCCGGAGCTACGGCGGCCTCGTTCAGTGGCAGCTGATGCACCTCGGCCATCCGAACCTCGAGTGCATCGCGCCGCAGGTGATCCACGACGACTACTTCTGGGACGGCTACTTCACGGGCGGCGCGTTCCAGCTCGCGCTCACCCTCGGCGCCGCTGCGCTCTGGACGAGCGCGATCAGCCTGATCACCGGCCCGAGCGCGGGCGACCTGATGCTGAACGAGCGCGTCTTCCGCCACCTGCCGCTGATCGAGCTGGACGAGGTCGCGATCGGCCGCAAGGTCGGCTACTGGCGCGAGTGGTGGGAGCACCAGGAGAACGACGAGTACTGGCACCAGTTCCGGCACCGCCCCGAGACCGTGACGGTCCCGATCTTCCAGCAGGGCGGCTGGTTCGACCCCTACTCGGGCTCGCACCTACGCTCGTTCGCGGCGATCGGCGAGCGCGTCCCGAACCGCGTCCTGATGGGGCCCTGGTCGCACGAGGAGGAGGTGCAGGGCTTCCGCGGCGACGTCGACCTCTCCGCGGGCGTGACCGTGATCCGCGACCACGAGCTCGCCTTCTACGACCGCTACCTCCGCGACGAGGGCAACGACTGGGAGGAGCGGCCGCCGCTCGAGCTCTTCGTCCTCGGCCGGAACGAGTGGCGGGGCGAGAGCGAATGGCCGCTCCCCGGCACCGACTTCACGCCGTTCTTCCTCCGCAGCGGCGGCCGGCTCGACCGCGACGCCCCGCGCTCCGACGAGCCCGCCGACCGGTACTCGTACGACCCCGAGGATCCCGTGCCGACGCTCGGCGGCGTCAACTCGGTGCTGACGATGACGCAGGGCGCGGCGACGCCGATCCTCCCCGGCCCGTGGGACCAGCGCCACGCTCGAGGCCCGGGCCGACGTCCTCACGTACACCTCGGACGAGCTCGACCGCGACCTCGAGGCGATCGGCCCCGTCGAGTTCGTGCTCTACGCGGCGTCGAGCGCGCGCGACACCGACTTCGTCGTCCGGATCTGCGACGTCTACCCGGACGGCCGCTCGATCTTCCTCACGGAGGGGATCCTCCGCGCCCGCTACCGGGGCTCGCACGAGGGCGACAGCACCGAGCTGCTCGAGCCGGGCGAGGTCGCCGAGTACCGGATCCGCTGCTACCCGCTCGCGAACGTGTTCGAGCGCGGCCACCGGATCCGCGTCGACGTGACGAGCTCGAGCTTCCCCCGCTTCAGCCGGAACCTGAACAACGGCGAGGACGTGGCCACGAGCACGAAGATCGTCGTCGCGGAGCAGACGATCCTGCACACGGACGCGTACCCCTCGCACCTCGTCCTCCCCGTCGTCGGCTGAGCGCCCGGAGGAGCTTGTGTTTCCGAAACACAAAGTCCTCTCTCCCCGCGCTCCCGACGGCGTGTTCTGCGGATCGGCCGCGCCGAGAAGCCGCTTGTGTTTCTGAAACACAAAGTCGATCGTCCGCCGGGGACGTGGCCCGCGTGGAGGTGGCCTGCGTGGAGGTGATCCGCGGGGCGATCGTCTTCCCCGGCGACGGCGAGCCTCGCGTCGCCGACGTCGGAATCGAGAACGGCGTCATCGCCGCCGTCGGCCCGAACCTCGACGGCGACGTGCGTCGAGGCGGAGGGACTATGGCTCTGCCCCGGCTTCGTCGACGTCCACGCGCACACGGCGCTCCGCTGCTACGACGACCCGCTCCTGCCGGAGGTGCTCGCGCAGGGCGTGACGACGCAGGTGATCTGCCCCGACGGGCTCGCCCCTGCGCCCGTCGCGCGCGGACGCTGGGAGGAGCGGCGCGACTACCTGCGCGCGCTCGAGGGGTCAGGCCCTCGAGACATGGCCCTGGGAGACGGTGGCGGACTACCTCGACGACCTCGACGCGACCCGGCCCTCGATCTCGCTCGTCCCCTCGGTCGCGGCGGGGGCCGTCCGGGACCTCGTGATCGGCGGCGAGCGCCGCGCGGCGACTGCGCGGGAGCTGGAGGCGATGCGCGACGAGGTTCGCGCCGGCTTCGAGGCCGGCGCGTCGAGCCTCTCCTTCGGCCTGGTCTACCTCCCCGGCGCGCACGCGGACACGGGCGAGCTACTCGCGCTCGCCGGCGTCGCCGCGGAGCACGGCGCGCCGATCGTCCCGCACGTCCGCAACGAGGGCGCCGGGGTGCTGGAGGCCGTGGGCGAGCTGATCGGCGTCGCCCGCGACGCCGGCGCCGCGCTCCACCTCTCGCACCTGAAGTCGCTCGCCGACGAGACGCTGATCGAGCCGCTGCTCGAGCTCGTCGAGACGGCCGACGTCGACGTGACCTTCGACCAGTACCCCTACGGCGCCGGCTGCACGCTGCTCGCGAGTCTCCTTCCTGCCTGGTCGCAGGAGGGCGGTGCCGCCGAGACGCTCACCCGGCTGCGAGACCCGGAGGCGCTCGCCCGGATCGCGCATGACGTCGAGCACGGCCTCCCCGGCTGGGAGAACATGCTCGGGACGCTGGGGCCGGAGCGGATCGTGGTCGAGGGCGAGAGCCTCGCCGACCGCGGCGGCGACCCGGTCGAGACGGTCGCGGCGCTCCTGCTCGAGTCGGAGCTCGGCGTCCAGATGATCCTCCACTACGCCTCCGAGGACGCGGTCAAGCGAATCGCGCAGCACCCCGCGATGCTGCTCGGCTCGGACGGGATCTTCGGCACGCAGCCGCACCCTCGGGTGGCGGGGAGCGCTGCCCGCTTCCTCGGCCGCTTCTGCCTCCGCGGCGGGCTGCTCGCGGCGGAGGAGGCGATCGCGCGACTCACCGCCCGCGCCGCAGACCGGTTCGGCCTCCCCGACCGCGGCCGGATCGAGCCCGGGAAGCGCGCCGACCTCGTCCTCCTCGATCCCGCCGCCTACCTGGACACGGCCACCTACGAGAATCCGCTCTCCCTCGCCGAGGGGGTCGCCGGAGTCTGGGTCGCAGGCGAACGCGCCTGGGCGGACGGCGCGCCGACGGGTGCACGCGCGGGAGGCGTCGTCCGGTGAGGAACGACGCGATGCCGTCGATCGCCGCGGAGCGCGCGCTCGCGGGCCGCACCGACGTGCTCCCGCTCAAGGGCAGCGTCGGCGCGCCGCTGCCGCCGCACGTGCGCGAGGCGGTGCTCGCCGCACTGGACGAGCACACCGTCACGCCGCCGAGCCGCGGCCACCTCGCTCTCCGCGAGGCGATCGCCCGCGACCTGCCCGCACCGGCCGACCCCGAGACCCAGATCCTCGTCACGAACGGCGCGATGCAGGCGCTCGGCCTCGTCTTCCGCGCCGTCCTCGAGCCGGGCGACGAGGTGATCGTGCCGACGCCCTCCTACTTCTTCCGCGGTCTCGTCGAGCGCGCGGGCGGCACCTTCGTCCCAGTGCCCACCCCGGAGGACACCTGGCGCTGGGATCCCGCCGCGATCGAGGCCGCGGTCACGGAGCGCTCGCGCCTGCTCGTCCTGACGAACCCGAACAACCCGACCGGCCACCTCCCCACCCGCGCCGAGATCGACGAGCTGCTGGCCCTCGCCGCCCGGCACCGGCTGACGGTGCTGACCGACGAGGCGTACGAGCGCTGCATCTTCGACGGCGAGCTCGCGAGCGCCTGGGGCGCCGAGAACGTGATCCTCGTCCGCAGCCTCGGCAAGAGCCTCGCGCTGCCCGCCTGGCGGATCGGCTTCGTCGCCGCCGAGCCCGCCGTGATCGACGCCTGCCTGCGCGAGCTCGAGTGGGACGTGATCCGCGTCTCGCATCCGGTCCAGCGCGCCGCCGCCGCCGCGCTCGACGGGCCGCAGGACTGGCTGGACGCGCTGCGCGCGCAGACCCGGCGCGACCGGGACGCCGCCCACGCGCGCTTCGGCGACGCCGCCCACCTCCCCGCCGCGACGCCCTTCCTCTGGCTTCGCCTCGGCGACGAGCCGCTCGACCCGCGGCTCCCGGTCGTGGACGGCGCCGCGTTCGGCACCCCCGGCTACGCCCGCCTCCCGATCGCGGGCTGCGAGCGTCTCCATGCCTGACGCCTATCGCCTCGGCGTCGACATCGGCGGCACGTTCACCGACGTCGTCCTGCTCGGCCCGGACGGCTCGCTGCGGACGAAGAAGGTGCTCTCGACCCCGGACGACTACGCCCGGGGCGTCGTCCGCGGGATCCTCGAGCTGCTCGAGGAGGCCGGGGTCGCGCCCGCGCTCGTGACCGAGGTCGTCCACGCGAGCACCGTCGCCTCGAACGCCGTCCTCGAGGGCAAGGGCTCGCGCTGCGCCCTGCTGACGACAGCCGGGTTCCGCGACGTCCTGGAGCTGCGGCGACTCCGGATCCCCGTCATGTACGAGCTCCAGTACGAGAAGCCGGCCCCGCTCGTCCCGCGCCGGCTCCGCTTCGAGATCCCGGAGCGGAGCGGCCCGCGCGGCGAGGTGTGGCTCGAGCTCGACGAGGCCGCCGTGCGCGATGCCGCCGAGCGGGCGCGCGCTGCGGGTGTGGACGCGATCGCGATCGCCTTCCTCCACTCCTACGCGAACCCGGCGCACGAGCTGCGGGCGGCCGAGCTCGTCCGGGAAGTCGTCGGCGAGGACGTCTACATCACCTGCTCGGCCGAGATCCTCGCCGAGATCCGCGAGTACGAGCGGACGAGCACGGCGGTCGTCAACGCGTACGTCGGCCCTGTCGTCCAGACCTACATCCGCTCGCTCGAGGCGAGCCTCGCCGCCGCCGGGATCGGCGGGCCGCTCCTGATCATGCAGTCGAGCGGCGGCGTCATGAGCGCCGGCGCCGCGATCCGCACGCCCGCCCACCTCGTCGAGTCCGGCCCCGCGGCGGGGGTGGTCGCCTGCGCCTACCTCGCGCGCAGGACGTGCGACGCCGAACGTGATCTCGCTCGACATGGGCGGCACGACGGCGAAGGCCGCGATCCTCGAGGACGGGCAGCCCGTCAAGACCTCCGAGTACGAGGTCGGCGCCGGGATCAACCTGAGCAGCCGCCTCGTCAAGGGCGGCGGGCACGCGATCCGGCTCCCGTTCATCGACCTCTCCGAGATCGGCGCGGGCGGCGGCAGCCTCGTCGAGGTGGACGAGTTCGGGATGATGCACGTCGGGCCCGAGAGCGCCGGCTCCGACCCGGGGCCTGCCTGCTACGGGCTCGGCGGCGAGCAGGCGACGCTGACCGACTCGCTCGTCGTGCTCGGCTACCTCAACCCCGAGTCGCTCGCGGGCGGCTCGGTCCCGATCGACGCCGACGCCGCCGCGCGTGCGCTCACGGCTGTCGCAGAGCGGCTCGGCAAGACCCCGGTGGAAGCGGCGTACGGCGTCTTCCAGCTCGCCGTGGCGACGATGACCCGCGCGGTGAAGGCGGTCTCGACCTACCGCGGCCGCGACCCGCGCGAGTTCGTCCTCTGCGGCTTCGGCGGCAACGGCCCGGTGACGGCGGCCGCGATCGCCGACGCCCTCCAGATGCGCCGTGTCCTCGTCCCCCTCGCGCCCGGAGTCTTCAGCGCCGCGGGGCTGCTCCTCTCCGAGATCGAGCACGAGTTCCTGCGCACGCTCCCCGTCCGCGGCACGCACGCCTCCGCCGAGCTGCTCGACGCGACCTTCGTCGAGCTGGAGGCGAACGCCGAGCGCTCGCTCGCGTCCGAGGGAATCGCGCGCTCCGAGCTCGTGCTCTCGCGCTCCGCCGACATCCGCTACGCCGGCCAGGCGTACGAGCTGACCCTGCCCGTCGCAGCGGGACCGCTCGAGCTCGCCCGGATCGCGGTCGACTTCAACGCCGAGCACCACCGCACGTACGGGCACGCCTCGGCGGACGCCCCCATCGACATCGTCAACCTGAGGCTGACCGCCCGGGCAGGCGGGAACGGCTCCGCGCCCTACGACGCGCTCGCCTCGCTCCGGTCGACCCCTCCCGCCGAGCGCACCCGCCGCGCCCACTTCGGCCCGGGCCACGGCGAGCTCGACGTGCCCGTGATCGGGCGCGCCGCGCTCCTCGACTCCCCGCCGCGCGAAGGCCCGCTGATCGTGGAGGAGTACGACTCCACCTGCGTCGTCCCGCCCGGAGCCACCGCGACGCTCGACACGCTCGGCTCGATCGACATCGCCCTGGGAGCCTCGTGAGCGAGCCCGTCGACCCGATCACGCTCGAGGTGATCACGAACGCGCTCGCCTCGGTGGCCGACGAGATGGCGCTCGTGATCATGCGGAGCGCGTACTCGCCGGTCGTCCGCGACACGATGGACTACTCGACGGCGCTCTGCGACCGCGACGGCGAGCTGATCGCCCAGGGCCTCACCCTCGCCGTCCAGCTCGGCACCTTCCCCACGGTGATGCGCCACCTCCGCGAGCACTACGGCGACGAGATCGAGCCGGGCGACGTCTTCATCGCCAACGACCCCTACGGCTTCGGCGGCCAGCACCTTCCCGATCTCTACGTGATCCAGCCCGTCTTCCACGAGGGCCGGCTCGAGGGCTACGCGGCGACCATGGCCCACCACACCGACGTGGGCGGGATCACGCCCGGCTCGATCGCCGTCCACGCGACCGAGATCTTCCAGGAGGGACTGCGGCTCCCGCTGCTCAAGCTCTACGAGGCGGGCCGGGAGAACACGACCGTCTTCCGGATCATCGAGAAGAACACGCGCGCAGCCCGTCGAGGTGATCGGCGACCTCCGCGCCCAGATCGCCGCGTGCCGGGCCGGAACCCGCGGCCTCGTCGAGCTGCTCGAGCGCTACGGGACGGACGAGACGCACCGCTACCTGGAGGAGCTCCAGCGGCTGAGCGAGCGGCTGATGCGCGCCGAGATCGCCGCGCTCCCCGACGGTGTCTACGCCTTCGAGGACTTCCTCGACGGGTTCGGGGACGAGCCGGAGCCGCTCCGGATCGCGGTCGAGCTGACGATCCGCGGCGACGAGGTGGACGTCAGTCTCCAGGGGACGGCGCCGCAGGTCGCAGCGGGGCTCAACTGCCCCGTCGGGATGATCTACGCGGCCGTCTACTGCGCCTTCCGCGGGATCGCCGAGCGCGAGATCCCGAACGCCGGCGGCTACATGCGGCCGATCCTGATCGACGCGCCCTCGGGCACGATCGTCAATCCCGTCCTCCCCGCAGCGTGCGGCGCGCGCGGCGTCGTCGGCTACCGCGTCTACGACGCCGTCATGGGCGCCCTCGCCCAGGTCGTGCCGGAGAAGGTCGTCGCGCCGGGCGAGGGCGGCCCCACGCTGATCGCGATCGGCGGCTACGAGAACGGGAAGCCGTTCGTGCTCGCGGAGGTGATCGTGGGCTGCTGGGGCGCCCGGGCCGGCCGCGACGGGCTCGAGGGCGTCTCGAACCCGCTCGCCAACCTCTCGAACCAGCCGGTCGAGCTCGTCGAGAGCGACCTGCCGCTGAAGGTGCTCGGGCTACGGGCTCGTCGCCGACTCGGGCGGCCCGGGCCGCTTCCGCGGCGGGCTCGCGTTCGAGCGCACGTACGAGCTGCTCGCCGACGAGGCCGTGCTCACCGTCCGCTCCGACCGCCGCTACCACCCGCCCTACGGGATCGAGGGCGGCGAGCCGGGTGCGCCCTCCGCGAACACCGTCCGCTCGGGCGGCGAGGAGCGCTCGGTCGCGCCGATGCCGATGTCGGCGCTCCAGCTGAGGAAGGGCGACGTCTTCCACCACGTCTCGGCGGGCGGCGGCGGCAGCGGCCCGCCGTTCGAGCGCGATCCCGCCCTGGTGCTCGAGGACGTGCTCGACGAGAAGCTCGGCGTCGAGGCGGCTCGCGAGCGGTACGGCGTCGTCGTCCGCGACGGTGCCGTCGACGAGCAGGCGACCGCGGCGGCACGCGCATGAGCCTCGACCTCGTGCTCCGCGGCGGCACGGTCTACGACGGGACCGGTGCGCCCGGCCGCGTCGCCGACGTCGGGATCGAGGACGGCCGGGTCGCGGCGATCGGTGCGCTCGAGACCGACGCCCCCGAGCTCGACGCCACCGGCCTCGCGGTCGCGCCGGGCTTCATCGACATCCACAGCCACTCCGACTACACGCTCCTGATGGATCCGCGCGCGGTCAGCGCGATCCACCAGGGCGTCACCACCGAGGTCGTCGGCAACTGCGGCTTCGGCTGCTTCCCGATCCGCGACCCGCAGCAGGCGCGGCGCGCGATCTACGGCTACTCCGACGAGCTCCCGATCACGTGGAGCTCGGCGGGCGAGTACTTCGAGACGCTCGCGGCGGCGCGCCCTGCGGTGAACGTGCTCAGCCTCGTCCCGAACGGTCAGCTCCGCCTGGCGACGCTCGGCCTCGCCGACCGGCCCGCCGACACTGCCGAGGTCGCCGAGATGCAGGTGCTCCTGCGCGAGTCGCTCGACCACGGCGCCTGGGGCTACTCGACCGGGCTCGAGTACGCCCAGGAGCAGGGCGCGGGCGAGGAGGAGCTGACCGCGCTCGCGGCACAGGCGCCGTACTACGCGACCCACACCCGCCGCCGCGACGACGGCGCTGCCGACGCGGTCGCGGAGGCGATCCGCACCGGCGCCAACGCCGAGGTGCGCCTCCAGGTCTCGCATCTCGTGCCGCGGAACGGGATCGAGGAGAGCCACCGCTGCATCGAGCTCGTCGAGCGGGCTCGCGCGGGCGGCCAGGACGTCGCCTTCGACATGCACACGCGCGCCTTCGGCCTGACGAACCTCTACGCGGCCCTGCCCGCCTGGGCGCTCGGCGCCGAGCGGGACGACCTCGCAGCCATCCTCGCCGACCCGGCAAAGCGCGACGCGATGCGCTCCCACCGCTCGATCCTCAGCGCCGGCAACGACTGGTCGCGCATCGTCCTGCTCGACAGCGAGGTCTGGCCCGAGCTCGGCCGCCGCGACCTCGCCTCGATCGCCGCGGAGCGCGGCCAGGAGCCGCTCGACGCCGTCTACGACCTGCTCCTCGGCGGCGTCGACGAGCTGCACAAGCTGATGGTGATCATCCACGCCTACTCCGAGGAGCAGCAGCGCGAGGCGTTCGCACACCCGCTCTGCGTGCCCGCGTCGGACGCGACGACACTCGCCCCCGACGGCCGCCTCGCGCACTCGTTCTTCCACGGCGCCTACACGTGGGCGGCGTGGTTCTGGCGCTTCATGGTCACCGACGGCGGCCTGCTCACGCCCGAGGACGCCGTGCACCGGCTGACGGGGCAGCCCGCCGAGCGGATCGGCCTGACCGACCGCGGCGTCCTCCGCGAGGGCGCCCGCGCCGACGTCGCCGTCTTCGACCCCGGCGCCTTCGCCGAGCGGGGCACGGTCTACGAGCCGAACCTGCTCGCGGAGGGGATGCGGCACGTGCTCGTGAACGGCGTCCCCACCCTGCGCGACGGCCGGCCGACGGGCGAGCGCGCCGGCCAGGTTCTGCGTCGATGAGCGGCGAGCATCCGGACTTCCTCTGGCGCAGCCCGGAGCCGAAGCGCTCGTACGAGGTCGTGATCGTGGGTGGCGGCGGCCACGGGCTCGCAACCGCCTACTACCTGGCGAAGAACCACGGGATCACCGACGTCGCCGTGCTCGAGCGGGGCTGGCTCGCCGGCGGGAACATCACCCGGAACACGACGGTGATCCGCTCGAACTACCTCTGGGACGAGAGCGCCGCGATCTACGAGCACTCGCTGAAGCTGTGGGAGGGGCTCGAGGCCGAGCTCGACTACGAGCTGCTCTTCGACCAGCGCGGCGTCCTCAACCTCGCCCACTCGCTCGGCGACGTGCGCGAATCGGTGCGGCGGGTGAGCGCGAACCGGCTGAACGGGATCGACGCAGAGTGGCTCGAGCCCGACGAGGTCGCGGAGCTCTGCCCCGTCGTCAACGTCTCACCCGACGTGCGCTACCCGGTGCTGGGCGCCACCTTCCAGGGACGCGGCGGGATCGCCCGGCACGAGAACGTCGCCTGGGGCTACGCGCGCGCCGCCGACGCGCTCGGCGTCGACCTGATCCAGGGCTGCGAGGTCACGGGCTTCGACGGGCTGACGCTGCAGACCTCGCTCGGGCCGATCGCCGCCGGTCGGATCGGGCTCTGCGCCGCGGGGCACTCCTCCGTGCTCGCGGGCCTCGCCGGGCTGGAGCTCCCGATCCAGTCGCACCCGCTCCAGGCGCTCGTCTCCGAGCTCTACGAGCCCGTGCTCGACAAGGTCGTGATGTCGAACGCCGTCCACGTCTACGTCAGCCAGGCCCACAAGGGCGAGCTCGTGATGGGCGCGGGAATCGACCCCTTCAACTCCTACGCGCAGCGTGGCTCGGTGCACGTGATCGAGCACCAGCTCGCCGCCGCGCTCGAGCTCTTCCCGATCTTCGAGCAGGCGCGGGTTCTGCGCACGTGGGCGGGGATCGTGGACGTGACCCCGGATGCCTCGCCGATCCTCGGCCCCACCCCGGTCGAGGGCCTCTACCTCAACTGCGGCTGGGGCACCGGCGGCTTCAAGGCGACGCCCGGCGCCGGCTGGGCGTTCGCCTGGACGCTCGCGCACGGCGAGCCGCACGCGCTGAACGCACCCTTCTCGCTCGACCGCTTCACGACCGGCGCGCTGATCGACGAGCACGGCGCCGCCGCGGTGGCGCACTGATGCTGCTCGTCCCCTGCCCCTGGTGCGGCGACCGCGACGAGACCGAGTTCTCCTACGGCGGCGAGGCGGGCGTGCCCTATCCCGCCGACCCCGCTGCCCTCACCGACGAGGCCTGGGGCCGCTTCCTCTTCGTCCGCGCCAACCCGAAGGGCCCGTTCCGCGAGCGTTGGGTGCACACGCACGGCTGCCGCCGCTGGTTCGAGCTGACCCGCGACACGCTCACGCACCGGATCGAGCGCCCGTGAGGTTCACGTTCGCCGGGGTCGAGTACGAGGGCGTCGAGGGCGAGACGCTCGCCGCCGCGCTCGTCCGGAACGGCGTCCTCGGCGGCTTCCGCTCGCTCTATCGCGACCGCCCGCGCGGGGTCTACACGGCCGGCGAGGAGGAGCCGAACGCGCTCGTCCAGGTCGGGACGCGACCGATGCTCCGGGCGACGCTCGTCCCTGTCGAGGACGGGCTCGTCGCCGAGCCGCTCGCGGGCAAGGGCCGCCTCGTCCCCGGCGCCGACACCACCCGCTACGACACGATTCACGCGCACTGCGACGTCCTCGTCGTCGGCGCGGGCCGCTCGGGCACCGCGGCAGCTGCGGCCGCCTCCGGCCGGGTGCTCCACCTCGACGGGCGGCAGGGCACCTGGGTCGTCGGGCTCTACGACGACAACTACGCGCTCGCGGTCGAGCATGGCAGGCGGGTCTGGCGGATCCGCGCGAAGCGGATCGTCCTCGCAACGGGCGCGATCGAGCGGCCGGAGCTCTTCCCCGACAACGACCGGCCCGGGATCATGCTCGCGAACGCCTGGGAGCGGTACGGCCGCCCAGAGGGGGCGACGCCGGTCTCGGGCGGCTGGAGCCCGCGCGTCCACCTCTGGAGCCAGGCCCGCGGCCGTCTCCGCTGGGACGACCGGATCGGCGCCCCGGTCCCCGACGGCGAGCTCCCCGGGATCGAGTGCGTCGGCACGCTCACCGGCGCGGGGCTCCCCGACGCGCCGCCCTTCGCGCTGCCGGACGGCGACGAGGACGCGGTCTTCGTCGATCTCGAGCGCGACTCCACCCTCGCCGACGTCCGCCGCGCGCTCGGCGCCGGCCTCCGCTCGGTCGAGCACGTGAAGCGCTACACGACGATCGGCACCGGCTCGGAGCAGGGGAAGCTCGCGAACGTGAACGCGATCCGCGTCGCCGCCGAGCTGCTCGGCGTCCACCCGGGCGAGCTCGGCACGACGACGTTCCGCCCGCCCTACCTCCCCGTCCCCTTCGCGGTGCTCGCCGGCCGCGACCGCGGCGAGCTCTTCGACCCGGTGCGGACGACGCCGATCCACCCGGCGCACGTCGAGGCGGGCGCGCTCTTCGAGGACGTCGGCCAGTGGAAGCGGCCGTGGTACTTCCCCCGCGACGGCGAGGACATCGACGCGGCAGTCCTCCGAGAGTGCGCGGCCGCCCGCGAGTCGGCGGCGAAGATGGACGCCTCCACGCTCGGCAAGATCGACGTCCAGGGCCCCGACGCGGTCGAGTTCCTGAACCGCATGTACACGAACGCATTCGACTCGCTCGCCGTCGGGATGTGCCGCTACGCGGTCATGTGCAAGCCCGACGGCATGGTCTTCGACGACGGTGTCGTCATGCGCGTGGGCGACCAGCGCTTCGTCTGCACGACGACGACCGGGAACGCCGCGCCCGTGCTCGCCTGGATGGAGGAGTGGCTCCAGACCGAGTGGCCCGAGCTGCGCGTCTGGCTCGCGTCCGTGACCGAGCAGTGGGCGACCGTCGCCGTCGTCGGCCCCGACTCCCGGACCCTCCTCGCGGAGCTGACGGAGATCCCCCTCGACGCCGAGAGCTTCCCGTTCATGGCGATCCGCGAGGGCGAGGTGGCCGGGATCCCCGCCCGGGTCTGCCGCGTCAGCTTCTCGGGCGAGCTCGCCTTCGAGGTGAACGTGGACGGCCGCCGCGGGCTCGAGCTCTGGAACGCGATCGACGCGACGCCGTACGGGACGGAGACGATGCACGTGCTCCGAGCCGAGAAGGGCTACCCGATCATCGGCCAGGAGACCGACGGCACCCAGACGCCGCACGACCTCGGGATGGAGTGGATCGTCTCGAAGGTCAAGCCCGACTTCCTCGGCAAGCGCTCGTTCGCCCGCGCCGACACGATGCGCGTCGACCGCAAGCAGCTCGTCGGCCTCCTGCCGGCCGAGCGGATCCGCGAGGGCACGCAGCTCGTCGCTGCGCCCGGGTCGACGGCGATGCTCGGCCACGTGACGTCGAGCTACGAAAGCGCGGCTCTGGGCCGGCCGTTCGCGCTCGCGCTGGTCAAGGGCGGCCGCGAGCGGCTGGGCGAGACCGTGTGGGCGGACGGGATCGCTGCGGAGATCGTCGACTCGGTGCTGTACGACAAGGAGGGAGCGCGCCGTGACGGTCGTCCTGCGTGAGCTCCCGACCGACTCGCAGGTGCTGGTGCGCGGCGAGCCGCCGCTGGCCCCGAACACGGTGCGGGGCAACGCGATCTGGCTCGGCCCGGACGAATGGCTCGTGCTCGGCGGCCGGGAGGAGGACTACCCGGACGCCTGGGCCGCGGTCGACGTGTCGGCGAACCGGGTCTGCTTCGAGCTCTCGGGCGAGGGAGCCGAGGAGGTGCTTGCGCGCGGGTGCGCGCTCGACCTGCACCCATCGGTCTTCCCGCCGGGCAGCTGCGCGCAGACGCTCGTGGCGCGGGTGGAGGTCATTCTCCTGCGCCCCGAGGTGGCGCTCTTCCGGCTGCTCGTGCGACCGTCGTTCGCGCACGCCCTTCGCAGCTGGTGCGACTACGTCGTGGCGGGCAGATCGACGTAGAACGTCGCGCCTGGGCCACCGGGGAGGATCCCGACCCGGCCCTGCATCCGGCGGGCGAGCTCGCGCGAGATGTAGAGCCCGAGGCCCGTGCCCGCCACCCCGCCGACCTGGCCCGGATCGAGCCGGAGGAACTTCTCGAAGATCCGTTCGTGCTGGTCGACCGGGACGCCGGGCCCCGCGTCGGTGACGGTCACGCGCACGCTTGCACGGTGGCGCTCGATCCGCACCTCGACCGTCGAGCCCTCCGGGCCGTACTTGCAGGCGTTGTCGAGCAGGTTGACGAGCACCTGCTCGAAGAGCGCCGGATCGCCGCTCGCCTCCACGTCCTCCGCCTCGACGAGCTCGATCCTGCAGGAGTGCCGCCACTCGCGGCTGGCGCGGACGATCCGCTCCACCTCGGGCTGGAGCGCGAACGTCTGCTGCTCCGGAATCACACCGTTCGCGTCGAGCCGCTGGGTGAGCAGGATCTCCTCGAGGATGCGCCCCAGCCGTCCGCCCTGCTCGGCGATCATCGCCACGAGCTCGCGCCTGCTCTCCTCCTCGAGCGAGTCGCCCAGCTCGGCGAGGGTCTGCGCGGCGCCGAGGACGCTGGCGAGCGGCGTCCGCAGCTCGTGCGAGACGACGGTGACGATGTCGTCGCGGAACTCGTTCAGCCGTTGCTCGTCGGTGACGTCGCGGAGGGTGTACACCGTCCCCTCTGCGGCCGTCTCGCCCGAGGCCGCGATCCAGCGGGTCTCGCTCACCGAGCTCCAGCGGGAGCACGAGCGAGTCGGCGGGCTCGCCGGGATGGCCGACGGGTATGCGGCCGGCGACTGCCCGCCAGCCCGGAGCGACCGAGGCGAGCGGCAGCCCCGCGCACGTCGTCGGCCTGGACGCCGAAGAGCCGGCAGGCCGCTGCGTTCAGCACGCCGACCTTCCCGTCGTCGTCGAGCAGGACGACCGCCTCCTTCACGTGCTGGAGGGCGCTCGCGGCGGCCGCGCGCGACTCCGCCTCGGTCCGCGCCGCCAGGAGCTCGCGCTCGTACTGCCGGCGCGAGGTCGCGTCGAAGACGGTGATCAGGATCACGTCGCCCGCGTCCCGCCGCTTCAGGCGCGCGTTGACGAGGACGGGGACGCGGCCTCCGCCCACCCGGTTGAGCTCGAGCGCGATCTCGCGCACCTCCTGCTGCATCTCGAGCAGTGGCGCGTAGTGGGTCTCGTAGTAGATCTTCGCGCCCGGTGGAAGCAGGTCGTAGAAGCGCTTCTTCCCGACGAGGTCGTCTGCGTCCGTGACCGCAGAGGGAGAGGAACGTCCGGTTGACGCGGAGGATCACGCCGTCGGTGGACGTGGTCAGGTAGCCGACCGGCGCGTCCTCGTACAGCTCCTCGATCCCCGCCTCGGGGAGGTCGGCGCGCACGTCCCCCGTGACCTCGCCGGCCACCGGGTCAGGGCTCATTCCGACGCGAGAAAGGCTTCGATCGCGGCGATCGTCTGCTCGGGCGCGCTCAGGTTCGGGCAGTGGCCCGTCGCGTCGAGCATGACCATCGTCGCCTGCGGCAGCTCGCGCTCGACGTACTCGCCGACCGCGATCGGCGCGATCACGTCCTCGTTCGCCTGGAGCACGAGCGTCGGCGTCTCGACCTTCGGCAGATCGGCGCGGTTGTCGGAGAGGAAGGTGACGCGCGCGAAGTGCTTCGCGATCGCGGGATCGGTGCGGCAGAAGCGAGTTCGTCAGCTCCTCGCCGAGCTCCGGGCGATCGGCGTTGCCCATGATCACCGGCGCCATCGCGCCCGACCAGCCGAGGTAGTTGCTGTCGAGCGAGTCGAGCAGGCCGTCGATGTCGTCGCGCGTGAAGCCGCCGACGTAGCCCTCGTCGTCGAGATAGCGAGGCGACGGGCCGACGAGCACGAGCCGCGAGAAGCGATCCGGCTCCCGGGCGGCGGCGAGCACGCCCATCATCGCGCTGACCGAGTGGCCGACGAAGATCACGTCGCGGAGCTCGAGGTCGCGGCAGATCTCGAGGATGTCGGTCGCGTAGCCGTCGAGCGACGAGTACTTCGCGCGGTCGTAGGCCGAGACGTCGGACTTCCCGGCGCCGACGTGGTCGAAGAGGATCACGCGGTAGCGGTCCTCGAACGCCGGCGCGACGTAGCGCCACATGTTCTGGTCGCAGCCGAAGCCGTGCGCGAAGAGCATCGGCGTGCCCCGGGTCACCCCGCTCTCGACGACGTTGTTCCGCTCCACGACCCCCATCGCGGGAGTGTACTCAGGGGGGAGCGCCGACAGGTGCCCCCGCTATCGTCGAGAGGGGCGCCGCCCGGCCGGATCCACCGGCCATCGGGGCCACGCGCCGCATTCGCCCATGACTCGCACCGTCCGTCTCAGACCCTGGCAGAAGGCCGCCCTCGACGGGTTCGTCGAGTCGGCGCAGGCCGACTTCCTCGCGGTCGCGACGCCCGGCGCCGGCAAGACGACCTTCGCGCTGACGGCTGCCCGGCACCAGTTGGCCGAGCAGCCGGGACGGCTGATCGTGGTCGCGCCGACCGCGCACCTGAAGGTGCAGTGGGCGCGCGCCGCCGCCGCGTTCTCCCTGCACCTCGACCCCGTCTGGTCGGCCGCGGACGGCGCGCTGCCCGCTCGGACATGCACGGGATCGTCACCTCCTACCAGCAGGTCGCGACGAGCGCCGCCACGCTGGCGCGGCTCTCCCGCGACGCCTTCGTCATCTTCGACGAGCTCCACCACGCGGCCGACGACCGCGCCTGGGGCGGCGCGATCCGCCAGGCCTTCGGCGAGTCGAGCCGCCGGCTCGCGCTCTCGGGGACGCCGTTCCGCTCGGACACGCGCGCGATCCCGTTCGTCACCTACCTCGGCGACGAGGCGGTGCCCGACTACGAGTACGGCTACGGGGACGCGCTCGCCGACGGCCGCGTCGTGCGGCCGGTCTACTTCCCGACGCACGAACGGCCAGATGGAGTGGGCGGCGCCCGACGGCTCGCTCCACTCGGCCACGTTCGACGACCACCTCGACGCGCGCGCGCGAGCCAGCGGCTGCGGACGGCGCTCTCGCTCGACGGCGACTGGCTGCCGACCGTGCTCCGCGCCGCGAACGAGCGGCTGCAGGCGGTGCGGCTGCGAGCAGCCCGACGCCGGCGGGCTCGTGATCGCGACCGACCAGGAGCACGCGCGCGGGATCACGACGCTGCTGCGGATGCGCTTCGGCACCGACGCGCGCGTCGTCACCTCCGACGACCCGCACGCCTCCGCGCGGATCGCCGACTTCGCCGCCGGCTCCGACCCGTGGCTCGTCGCGGTGCGGATGGTCTCGGAGGGCGTCGACATCCCGCGCCTGCGCGTCGGCGTCTACGCGACGACGACCTCGACCGAGCTCTTCTTCCGCCAGGCCGTCGGCCGCTTCGTCCGCTGGACGCGCGGCGTGCCGCGGCAGCGCGCGTGGCTCTACATCCCGGACGACCCGCGGCTGCGGCTGCACGCGGCGCGGGTGGCCGAGCAGCGGCGCCACTCGCTGCGGCGCGAGGACCACGAGCCGCGGCTCGAGCGGGAGGAGGACGAGCTCGCGGCGGCGGAGGCCGCGCGACGAGCAGATGTCGCTCTTCGCGGTGATCTCGGCCGTCGCGACCGAGGCGGGCGAGCCTGCTCGACGACGACTTCGCCGACGACGAGCCCGACGACGACTCCGACGAGGTCGAGCTGACGCTGGCGCCGCCGCCCCCGCTCGCGGGCGACGGCGAGGGCGGCGTCGTCACGCTCACCCGCCGCGAGCACAAGAACCTGCTCCGCGACGAGAACGCCGCCCGCGCCCGCGAGCTCGTCCGCCGCACGGGGATGACGCACGCGCAGGTGAACGCCGAGCTGAACCGGCTGCTCGGGCGTCCGGCAGATCGCCGAGGCCACGGTCGAGCAGCTCGCGCGCCGGCTCGAGTCCGCCGACGGCTGGCTCGTCAAGACCTGAGGCTCAGACCCACGAGGGCGAAAATCAGCAACTCCGGATCGTCACGCACGCGCGCTGGATCGGGATCGCAAAGTTGACGTTCTCCCCGCCACCGGACACGAGGATGCCCACGACGTCCCCCGCGGCGTTCACGACCGGCCCGCCTGAGTTTCCCGGGTTTGCTGCTGCGTCAGTTTGAATGCGGTTGTAGCTGACACGGCTGACGATCCCCGTCGTGACCGATCCCTCGAGCCCGTATGGGCTCCCCACCACGATTACTTCGTCGCCGGCGATTGGGGACGTCACTTCTTGACTCTCAGCCCATAGAGAAGGCCCGACGTTCTTTCTCACCTTGATGAGAGCCAGATCGTTCACCGGGTCCAGCCTGACCACCTCCGCAGTCCAGGTGCGCTCCTTGCGCCGCAGCTTGACGATTTTGCTGCCCTCCACCACATGATGCGCGGTCATTACGTAGCTCGTTACACCGTCTCGCCACGCGACCCATCCCGTGCCGCTTCCGTAATCGGTGTCCACAGTAAGCACGCTTTTAAGTACGCGCGAAGCGAGCGGCGCCACGCCAGCGCTCGCCCGAACAGACTCGGCCGCAAGGCGCTTGGAAAGGGCTGAGTTTGCCGCTCGGAGCTGGCCAGTCTTCGCATCAAGCGACGCGATCGATGCTCTCAGGCCGGCGATTCGACGCTCCGGATTCCCTCCTCGGACTCCGCCCGCCACCTGAGATCCGCGTAGCCGACGACCACGGCGACCAAAAGGACGAGCAGAGCCGCCGGGACGCGCCACCCCGATCTCCTTCCAGTTCCCGGCAGCGGTTCCACGGCTTTCCCACACTCCCCGCAATAGCTCTCTCCACCAGAAAGCAAGGCCCTGCAGTCAAGACACGCACGTCCCGCAGTCCCGCCTGGGCGGAGCGAACCTGTCTCGGTCACGATGACCCTTTGAGCTTCTTCTGCAATGCACGTACCGATTCGTTGAGGCTTGTAGCGCGCGTATCGAACCGCTGCGTTGCCTCTCCGTACCGTCCGTCGTGATCCGTCAAGGAGCCTCCGTAGTAATTGACGGTCGAGATCTCTCCGTTGATGTCGGAGATCATCGAGTTGACCCAGCTCCAGTCGGCGTACGCAGGATCGTCGTAGATCAAGAAGGTAATTCGCCAGCGCGATGAGATCCGACTTCAGGACGCTCGAAGCATCCGCGTACGAGGTCCGCGCAGTTTGGATTTCGCTCGCAATACCCTGGAGCTCGTCAACGCTCGAGAGCAGGGGGTCGACAGCTCGTAACACCCGCTCGGTCTGCGAGAGGAGAGCGGCCCGCCTCGTAGCCAGAGCCTTCGAATCTGCGAGGTCGGCCTCAAGCTGGTCGTTCGCTTGTCGAGCGACGTTCAGATCTGCAGCCGTCGTCGCGAGCGTCGTCCGAATGGCGTCCCGATTCGATGCAGCGTCCAGCCACAGGTAGCCAAGCACGGCCGCTCCGATCAAGGTTAGGGCGAGAACGGTTCCGACGAGGATGGGGCCCTTGCGAGACCGTCCTCGGCCCCCAACCGACGGAACCGGCACGGCGGGGGCCTCGTCGGTGACGAAAGCATGCTGTTCCTGCCTGCTCTGAAATGGCGCGCCCGATACCCGCGGGACGGTGCCGCGTACCGTCTCGTGACCGGTCGACGTTGTCCAGCCACCCGCGATAGTGGCATCCTCCGAGATCACGGGGGCGCCGCAAGCAATACAGAATCGACGGCCTCGGATATCTGCCCCGCACTGGGAGCACTCGATCGCAGCTTCTCGCTCTCGCTCCATCCGCCCGCCGCCCTTTCAATTCGCCCGATACAAGCGTGGGGTGTTCACCAACAGATGTCAAGGGTCCCGAGGGCTTCCAGCCGCCGGTCCGCTCTGCTAGCCGTTTCTGCCTGAATGTCACATTGGCAGCACTCGGTAGCGAGCGGTCGTGCAGGTCGAACCTTGCCGCTCACGGTGACACGGCCTGAACCGGTTCTCGGTCATGCCCCCTATTGACAGAACAAAGCGGACACGCCTAGATGGGACATGTCCCCCGTCCGAAAGGATCCCCGTTGCGGCTCAGTCTGGTCTTCCTCGTCGTCACCTTCGCTCTCGTCGTTGCCGGACTTGCCGGGCAGGCTGCGTCCGCCCCAGGTAAGAAGAAGTGCCACCCGTCCTACAAGGGTGCGTGTCTCGACCCGAACGCATCCGACTACGACTGCGTCGGAGGCAGCGGCAACGGCCCGAAATACACGGGCAAGGTGCGCGTCGTCGGCCCGGACGTCTTCCGCCTCGACGCCGATCATGATGGTTGGGGCTGCGAGTAGCCCCGTGGGTTTCGGCTTCCGCAAATCGTTCAAGATCGCCCCAGGAGTCCGGTTCAACGTGGGACGCCGCTCGACGGGGGTCAGTGCAGGCCCACGGGGAGCCAAGCTGAGCGCCAACACAAGAGGGCGGCGTCGGGGCCTCGCTCGGGTGGCACGGCCTCTTCTGGAGAAAGAGGCTCTAGGGGACGACCCGCGCGGCTACGTCTTGCGCCGCAGCGAATCCATCTGGCTGCGTACGGCTTCTGCCTCAGTGACATCTGCCCGATCGGCAGCGATCCCATCTCCCTGCGCCCGAATCGAAGCACGGCCCCGCTCCCGCTCCCGGAGCTCGTTCCGCCTGATCTTCCCCGACGTCGTCAGCGGCAGCTCGGGGACGAACTCGATCTCGCGCGGCACCTCGTAGGCGGCGAGCCGCGCGCGCACGCGCGCCTGCAGCTCGGCCGCGAGCGCCTCCGACGGCGCGTCCGCGACGACGAACGCCTTGATCGCCTCCCCGCGGATGGGATCGGGGACGCCGATCACCGCGGCGAGCGCGACCTGCGGGTGGCCGACGAGGCACTCCTCGATCTCGCCCGGGCCGATCCGGTGGCCGGCGCTCGAGATCAGGTCGTCGGTGCGGCCGACGAAGGTGAAGTAGCCCTCGTCGTCGACCTCGGCGAGGTCGCCCGTGTGCAGGCGGCCGTCGCGCACCTTCTCGGCCGTCGCCTCCGGGTTGCGCCAGTAGCCGAGGAAGGCGACGGGGTCGCCGTCGACGCGCGACCGTCACCTCCCCGTCCACGAGCGCGACGTCGTGGCCGGGGTACGCGCGCCCCATCGAGCCGGGCTTCGCGGGCCACGCGGCGCAGTTCCCGAGCAGCAGGTTCGCCTCCGTCTGGCCGTAGAACTCGTTCAGCCGCGCCGCCGAGCCGCTCCTCGCACCAGGCGCGCGGTCTCCTCGCCGACCATCTCGCCGCCGCTCGCGACGGTGCGAAGGTCGAGCCTCGGCCCGTCGAACGCGGCGAGCATCCGCAGCGCCGTCGCCGGCATGAAGACGTTCCGGATCCGCAGGCGCTCGATCAGGTCGTACGTGCGCTCGGGGTCGAACTTCGTCGTCGAGTACGCGACCACCGGCCGGCCGTGCCAGAGCGCGGGGATCAGCACGTCGAAGAGGCCGCCCATCCAGGCCCAGTCGGCGGGCGACCAGATCATGTCGTCCGGCTGCGGGAAGAAGTCGTGCGAGAGCTCGAAGCCCGGCAGGTGCCCGGCGAGGATCCGGTGCCCGTGGAGCGCGCCCTTCGGCGGGCCGGTCGTGCCGGAGGTGTAGATGATCAGCGCCGGCGTGTCCGGGGTCGTCGCCGCCGGCTCGAAGCGGTCGGAGGCGGCCGCGAGCAGCGCGGGCAGCTCGCGGTCGACGTCGATCGTCTCGGCGCCCTCGACCTCGCGGTCGGCGAGCACGAGCGCCGGCTCGGCGTCGTCGAGCCGGACGTGCAGCGCGTCGGGGCCGAAGCGCGTCGAGAGCGGGACGGCGATCGCGCCGAGCTTGTAGATCGCGAGCGTGCGCGACGGCGGTCTCGGGCCGCTGCGGCAGCAGGATCCCGACGCGGTCGCCGAGCCCGATCCCCGAGCGCGGCGAGCGCATTCGCGAGCCGGTTCGAGTCGTCGTCGAGCTCGCCGAAGCGTGACCCGGCGCGTGACCTCGCGGCCGTCGCTGACGAGGATCGCGGTCGCGTCGCGCGGGTGCCGCGCGCAGATCGCGGCGCCCAGGTTCAGCGCGCGCGGGGAGCTCCCAGCGGAAGCCCGCGACGAGCTCCTCGTAGCTCAGGCCCACAGCCGCTCCAGGAGCGCGACGTAGACCTGCGTCGCGCGCACGAGCTCCGGCACGTCCATCGTCTCGACGTCGGCGTGGGCGCCGGTGCCCATCGGGCCGTGGTAGACGGTCGGGATCCCGGCCTGGTGGAACATCGCGCCGTCGGCGACGACCTTGAGGCCGGTCAGCTCCTGCTCGACGCCGGTGACCTCGCGGTAGGCCTCGCGGAGCGCGACCGCGAGCGGCTCGTCCGGATCGATCCGGTAGCTGTCGCGGACGAGCCGTAGGTCGAGCTCGATCGCGCAGCCGGTCTCGGCTGCGATCGGCGCCAGCAGCGCCTCGTACTCGGCGCGGACGGCCTCGACCGTGTTCCCGGGCGCCCACCTGCGGGTGCCGACGAGCCTGCACGTCGTCGGGAAGCGGTTGTAGAAGTCGCCGCCGTGCAGCTCGCCGAGGAAGTACGTCTCGGCGCCGACCCAGGGGTGCTCGGTCGCGGCCAGCTCGGCGTTCCGCGCCTCGATCGCGGCGATCACCTTCCCGGCGGCGAGCAGCGGATGCGGCGTTCCCGCGGGCGTCTGGAGCTCGTGCGTCGGCATTCCGGGGCGCGAGATCTCGATCTCGACCGTCGCCTGGCCCATGTGCGCGGCGACGAAGGTCGGGCCGGCGAGCTCGCAGACGACGGCGTGGTCGGCGGTGAAGCCGCCCTCGCCGAGCAGCCAGGTCAGATCCTCGCCCCGCCCACCGGGAGCCTCGTGCAAGCCGATCGCGACGATCACCAGCTCACCGGGGAACGAGCCGGACGCGGCGACGCGCACCGCCTCGGCCGCGCAGACGCACGCGCCCTTCATGTCCGCGGAGCCGCGCGCGACGATCGTCTCTCCGTCCAGCCGCGCCGGCTCGTGCGGGATCGGGACGACGTCGAGATGGCCGTTGAGGACGATCGTCGGGCCGGGCCGATCGCCCCGGAGCCGCCCGATCACGATCGGCGTGCGCGGGAAGCGGTCGTCCAGCACCTCCACCTCCATCCCGATCTCCTCGAGCCGGCGCGCATAGAGCCGTGCGACCTCGGCGGTGTCGCCGGTGGGGCTTTCGACCGAGCAGAGCTCGAGGGTCAGGTCGCGCAGACGGTCTGGGTCGACGTCGATCACGGTGCTCCTTTCGCGACGCGGAAGCCGATGTGCGCCTGGCGGCGCTCGGGCCGGCTGTGGCTACGGAACGTGCAGGTCGCCCAGGCAAGGCCGGGGCTGGCGAACGAGCCGCCGCGGAGGACGCGCTCGCCGGGCGGGTACTCGGTGGCCGTCCACTCCCAGACGTTGCCGGCCAGGTCGAGGTGGCCGTACGGGCCGGCGCCGTCGGGGTGGGAGCCGACGGGGGACGGCTGGTCGTGCCCGATCCGGCCGCCGACCGCCGCGCGCGACTCGTCCTCGTCCTCGCCCCACGGCCAGGTGCGACCGTCGGTGCCGCGGGCGGCCTTCTCCCATTCGGTCTCGGTGGGGAGCCGGCCGCCGGCCCAGGCACAGAACGCCGAGGCGTCGTGCCAGTCGACGAAGGTGACGGGATGATCGGGCGTCGCTGGCCAGTGGGGCGGCGCGGCGGCACCTCCCTCGGCGACGAACGGCTCGTACTCGGCGTTGGTGACCGGGGTCAGGCCGAGCTCGAAGCCCTGCGACGTCCTCGAACCGCTGCCGGCGTCTCGTCGGGGTCGCGGCCGAGCACGTACTCGCCCGCGGGCACCTCGACCCAGTCGAGCTCGACCGTCGGCTCGACGGCGACGGCGCGAAAGCCGACGTACGGGTCGCGCGCGTCGGGGTGCGCCGGGTAGCGCGCGGTCGCGCGGAGCTCGCCGGGGCCGCTCAGGAACGAGCCGCCGCGGGCGGCGCCGTCGCTCGTCCACTCCCAGACGTTTCCGGCGAGGTCGAGCGCGCCACAGGGCGCCGCGCCGGCCGGGTGGAGGCCCGCACGCGACGGGCCGCCGATTCCCTGCCCGAAGGTCGCGCGCGTCGTGTCGGGGAGCTCGTCGCCCCACGGCCAGAGCCGGTCGTCCCCGCCGCGCGCCGCGGCTTCCCATTCGGCCTCGGTCGGGAGCCGGACGCCCCGCGCCGCGCACCACGCTTCCGCGTCCGCCCGCGAGACGTACGTGAGCGGGACGCCGTCGCCGTCCGTGACCGGTAGCCGCGAGATCCGGAACGCCTCGAGCCGCACAGTCCGCCGCGGCCCCTCATCGGGCTCGGGCGGATACAGCCGCGCCGGGTCGACCCCGAACGCGAACGCCCCGCCAGGCACGGCCGCGAACCTCACGAAGTGACCTTGTGTTGTTTCAACACAAGCTCTTTCGTCCCTCGGAGCGTCCGAAAACGAGGCGATCAAGCGGAAACGTGGCCTGAGGGAGTTTGTGTTGTAGTAACACAAGCTCAGTTCGGGACGACCGGGAGGACGACCTTCGAAGGGCGCTCTGCATCTGCGAAGACCGTCTGCTCGGCGACGACGTGATGGGTGTGCCGGCCGATCGGCTCGCCCGTGTTCGGGTTCCGCTCGAGGCGAGGGAAGTTCGACGACGAGACGTCGACGCGGATCCGGTGGCCCGGCCGCGAAGAGGTTCGAGGTCGGCGGCGAGCGGATCGTCACCCGGTACGGCGTCCCCGGCTCCATCAACACCTCGCGGTCGAAGCCCTCGCGGTAGCGGGTGCGGATCACGGAGTCGTTGAGAATCAGGTCGTAGCCCTCGGGGTAGTCCTCGTTCGGCGGGTAGACGTCGATCAGCTTCGCGGTGAAGTCGGTGTCGACCGCGCTCGACGCGATCCAGAGCTCGATCTCGATCGGGCCGGTCACCTCGACGGGCTCGTCCAGGGGCTCCGTCTCGTAGACGAGCACGTCGTCCCGCTCCGAGAGCCGCCGGAACGGCTCGCGCGCCGTGAAGTACTCGGCCGACTCCTTCTGGTCGGCGCCACCCGGGGTCATGATGTTCTTGAGCAGGAGCGCCGGGTTGAGGAGCCGCGCCCAGGCCGGCTCGATCTCGCCGTCGCCCGAGGGAAACTCGCCGACCGCGCAGTAGAGACCGCCGATCGTCGGCACCGGGTCGTCGGGGTCGTAGGTGAACCGGCGCGGCTCGGCGTCCGCCGGCGGCGCTTCGGCGCGCAGCGCCCCGTCGGAGTGGAGGTGGAGCGTCGTCGGGACGGCGCGAGCGAGCGGCCACTCCTGCTCGTCGCGCCAGACACCCGCCGTGGTCGAGCTTGCCGAGCGGCGTCTTGCGACCGCTGCCGCCCCCCATCACGAAGATCTGAACCGGCGCCTCGTCCGCCGGCTGACCGGTCGCGCCGTCGGGGAGCCATCGGTCGAAGAAGGCGAGCTGCTCCTCGAAGTAGCGCTGGACACCCCAGACCGAGCTGGGCCCGTAGTCGACGTCGAGCGTCCAGGTCGCGTCGCCGCGCATCCCGACATGGCTCCAGGGCCCCACGATCAGCCGCGCGGGCGCCTCGTTCTTCGCGGCCATCGCGGCGAAGTACTCGGTGTCGGCATGCGGGAAGCCGTCGTACCAGCCCGTCGTCATCGTCGCGGGGATGTCGGCGTGCTCGGCGTAGAAGCGGGTGAAGTCGTTCTCCTTCGCGGCCCAGAACTCGTCGTAGGCGCCTCGCGTGCAGTAGTCGACGAGCGTCTTCGCCAGGGTGGGCACGTGCTGGAGGCCGAGGTCGGCGCCGTCGTTCGCGCCCAGGATCGGCGAGCGCCAGAAGAGCTTCCGCAGGTCCTTGAGGTCGTTCCACACCTCGCGCTGCTTCGCCGGGGTCGTCCTTGACGCCCTGCGCGTCCGCCGCGTGGATGTAGAGCGCCCAGAACATGTGCAGCTGCATCGCGCCGCCCTCGCGCGTCTGGTGCCGGAACATGTTCGTCGGGACGACGTCCGGCCAGATCGCGGTCAGGTGCGGCGGCGCCTCGAGCGCGGTCCGCACCTGGGTGATCGCCGCGTAGGAGCTGCCGACCGTGCCGGTGCGCCCGTTCGACCACGGCTGCGCCGCGATCCACTCGATCGTGTCGTAGCCGTCCTCGCCCGTGTGCGGCGTCGCCGAGTGGAAGTACTCGTCCGTCCCCTCCGAGCGGTGCCGGTCGCGCATGTCCTGGAGCACGACCGCGTAGCCGCGCGGGACGAAGAAGTCGGCGATCTCGACGTAGCGCCGCTCGCTCTTGTCGTACGG
Organism: uncultured Gaiellaceae bacterium; assembly: GCA_963846665.1. Classification (GTDB taxonomy): domain Bacteria; phylum Actinomycetota; class Thermoleophilia; order Gaiellales; family Gaiellaceae; genus Gaiellasilicea. The sequence continues at coordinate 74,169 of CAWJWW010000002.1, read as the reverse complement.
GCGTCATGCAGACGATCGTCGGCCAGCGGCCCTCGACGAGCTCGCCGTCGCCGGGCCGGGCGGTGCAGGTCGGTGGCGAGACGGATTCCGTCCCGCATCTCCAGCATCACGTCCTTCGAGACGACCACTCCGTAGCTCACGCGCCCATCCTTTCGATCACGAGGTTGCCGAGGTCGTCGACCCGAACGCCGAAGCCCGGGATGGACGACCGTCGTCGAGTCGAACTCCTCCACGACAGCGGGGCCGGCGAAGGCCGCGCCGGCGGGGAGCGCGTAGCGGTCGTAGATCGGGCAGTCGACGTAGCCGCCCGACTCGGCGAAGTGGACTTGCCGCCGCTCCTTCGGCTCCGCGGCGCCACCTGCGGCGAGCGGCCGGGCGGGCGGCTTCGCGATCCGCCCCACGCTCGTCAGGCGCAGGCTCACGACCTCGACCGGCTCGGCCGGCGCGGCGAACCCGTAGACGCGGTCGTGCTCGGCGTGGAAGCGCTCGAGCATCCCTTCCCCCGCCGCGATCGTCAGCTCGTAGCTCTGGCCGACGTAGCGGAGGTCGATCTGGCGGACGAACGAGATCGCGTCGGCGGCGAGCCCCTCGCGCTCCAGCTCGCCGCGGCCCGCAGCCTCGAGCCCGGCGAAGACGTCCTCGGCCTCCCCCGCGTCGAGCTCGTCGAGCCGCCGCATCACCGTCACGGCGGCGTCCCGCTTCAGGTCGGTCGTGAGCAGGCCGGTGGCGGAGAAGATCCCGGGGCTGCGCGGGATCACGAGCGTGGGCATCTCGGCGTCGCGCGCGATCGCGTTCGCGTGCACGGGCCCCGCGCCGCCGAAGCCGACGAGGACGAAGTCGCGTGGGTCGTAGCCGCGCTGGACGGAGATCAGGTGGAGCGCGTTCACCATCGCGGCGTTCGCGATCTCGACGATCCCGTTCGCGGCGTCGGTGACGGAGATCCCGAGCGGCCCGGCGAGCTTCTCCTCGATCGCGGCCTTCGCGCCCTCGACGTCGAGGCCCATCTCGCCGCCGAGGAAGTAGGCGGGGTTGAGCCGGCCGAGCACGACGTTCGCGTCGGTGACGGTCGGCTCGGTGCCGCCCCGCCGGTAACAGACGGGGCCCGGGTCGGCGCCCGCGCTCCGGGGGCCGACGCGGAGAAGCCCGCCGGAGTCGATCCAGGCGATCGAGCCGCCACCCGCCCCGATCTCGACGAGGTCGACGACCGGCGTCCGCACGGGGTAGCCGGACAGCGACATGCCGCCGATCCCGGCGCCCGCGTGCCCGCCGACGTTGTAGTCCTTCGTCACCGAGGGGCGGCCGTCCTGGATCAGCCCGACCTTCGCGGTCGTACCGCCCATGTCGAACGAGAGGATGTCCGGCTCGTCGATCGTCTCGCCGAGGTGGGCGGCGGCGATCACGCCCGCGGCCGGGCCGGACTCGACCATGAAGACGGGGCGCTGCGCGGCCGCGTCGGAGCCGAAGACGCCGCCGCTCGACTGCATCACGAGCAGCTGCGCGTCGATCCCGGCCTCGGCGAGCCGGGCCTCGATCCGGGCCAGGTAGCGCTCGACCACGGGCCGGATCACGGCGTTGATCACGGTCGTCGAGGCCCGCAGGTACTCCCGGAACTCGGGCGCGACCTCGGCCGAGAGCGAGATCGGGACGCCGGGCAGCTCCTCGGCGAGGATCTCGCCGACCCGCTGCTCGTGGACGGGGTTCACGTAGGAGTGGAGCAGGCAGACGGCGACCGACTCGACCTCCTCGCGCCGCAGCACCGCGGCAGCGGCCCGCACGGAGTCGTCGTCGAGCGCGGTCAGCACCTCGCCCGGCCGGCCCGAGCCGCTCGCGCACCTCGACGGCGCGGTCGCGCGGGACGAGCGGCGTCGCCTTCTCGAACTGGGTGTCGTAGAGCGAGGGGCGCACCTGCCGCGCGATCTCGAGCAGGTCGCGGAAGCCCTCGGTGGTGACGAAGCCGCTGCGGGCGACCTTCCCCTCGATGATCGCGTTCGTGGCCACGGTGGTCGCGTGGACGACCGAGCCGACCGCGCCCGCGCTCGCTTCGCCCTCGGCGAGCGCGCGCTCGACGGCCTGCATGAACCCTTCGGAGGGGTCGGAGGGCGTCGTCAGCACCTTGGCGATCGCGACGGTGCCGCTCGCCTCGTCGATCAGCGTCGCGTCGGTGAAGGTGCCGCCGATGTCGATCGCCACGCGGACGCTCATGCCGTTCTCCTCAGCTCGTTGGTGGCCTTCTCGTCCAGGGCGCGGTCCACGACCGCGACCCGGTAGAGCTCCCGCGCCCGCTCGGCGCTGACCTTGCCCTCGAGCACGTCGCGGAGCACCCGCTCGGGGTCGCGCTCCTCCGGCGGGCCGTAGCCACCGCCGCCGCACGTGCGGACGCTGATCACGTCGCCGGGAACGAGGTCGATCGTCGACTTCGAGGAGAGCCTCCGCTCGACGCCGTCGCGGACGTGCACGTACTCGGCGACCCGCGCCGAGTGACCGCCGAAGGCGCCCCACGGCCCCTCCTTGTCCCGGTCGGCGAGCACCGTGAAGGTCGTGTGCAGGTCGAAGCGGTAGTCCTTGCGCAGGCCGAGCCCGCCCCGGAAGCGGCCCGGCCCTTCCGAGTCCTCGACGAGCGAGAGCCCGTCGATCCGGACGGGGTAGTTGAGCTCGGTCTCCTCGATCGGCGCGTTCTCGGTGTTCTGCCCGTGCGCCTGGACCGCGTCCGGGCCGTCGCTCGCGAACCGGCCGCCGTAGCCGCCGGCGAAGGTGTCGTAGAAGCAGGTGTAGGTGGCCGACTCGATGTCGAGCGAGCCGAACCCGGCCTGGCACATCATCCCCTTCGTCCCCGCGCAGAGCCGCTCGGGGAAGGCGGGCAGCAGCGCCTTGACGATCACCTCGACGAGCCGCGCGTGTGTCTCCCAGCCGCCGACGACCGCGGCCGGCCAGCTGCAGTTCGTGACCGTGCCGGCGGGCGCGTCGAGCTCGATCAGCCGGTAGAAGCCGTCGTTCACCGGCAGGTCGGGGTCGACGAGGCACTTGAGCGCGTAGGCGCAGGCCGAGTAGGTCATCGCGTAGGTCGAGTTGACGGGCGCGCGCCGCTGCGGATCGCTCCCGGCGGTGTCGAAGCGGACGCCGTCGGGGGTCAGCTCGATCCGGGCGCAGAGCTTGACGCGCTCGTCGGTGAAGCCGTCGGTGTCGACGAAGCCCTCCGCCTCGTAGACGCCGTGCGGGAGCGCCGCGAGCTCGGCCCGGGTGCGCCGCTCGGTGTAGTCGAGCAGCTCGGCCATCGTGGCGAGGATCGTCGCGAGCCCGTGCCGGGCGACGAGCGCCTGGATCCGGCGGACGCCGGTCGCGTTCGCCGCGATCTGGGCCCGGAAATCGCCGGCTGTCTCGCCCTTCGAGCGGATCTGCGCGAGGATCAGGCGGAAGACGTCCTCGACGATCGCGCCGCCCGCGACCAGCCGGACCGGCGGGATGATCACGCCCTCCTGGAAGACCTCCTGGAACGCGCCGATCGAGGCCGGCGCGCCGCCCCCGACGTCGACGTGATGCGCGAGGTTCGCCACGTAGCCGACGAGCGCGCCCTCCGCGTGCACGGGCGAGATCAAGCTGACGTCGTTGAGGTGGACGCCGCTCGGATGCGGGTTGTTCGTGACGATCACGTCCCCCGGCGAGAGGTTCTCGGGCCCGTAGGCGCGGACGGCGTGCGGCACCTGCTCGACCATCGAGCCGAGGTGGACGGGCTGGGCGAACCCCTGCGCGACCGAGCGCAGCTCCGCGTCGAAGAACGCGCACGAGAAGTCGGAGCGCGTCTTGATGTTCGTCGAGTAGGCGCTCCGCTTCAGGGCGAGCGCCATCTCGTCCGTTGCCGCGACGAGCGCGTTCCGGATCACTTCGAAGGTGATGGGATCTACGCCGTCCACCCGTACACCTCCCTGGCGCGCGCTTCGCTGACCTTGCCCTCGCGCACGTCACGGGCGACGAGCTCCCGGTCGCGCTCGGCCGGCGGCCCGTACCCGCCGCCGCCACAGGTGCGGTAGCTGATCGTGTCGCCCGCCAGCACCTCGACCGTCGACTTCGCGCCGAGCCGCGTCTCCACCCCGTCCCGGATCAGGACGTACTCGGCGACCCGGCCCGCCTCGCCGCCGAACGCGCCCGCCGGCCCGGCCGAGGTCCGGTCGGCGAGCACGGTGAACGTCGTCGGCCGGTCGAAGCGGAAGTCCTTGCGCAGGCCGAGCCCGCCCCGGAAGCGGCCGGCGCCGTCCGAGTCCTCGACGAGCGCGAGCCGCGTCACCCGCACCGGGTAGTTGAGCTCGGTCTCCTCGACGGGGGCGTTCTCCGTGTTCTGGCCGTGCGTCTGGACGGCGTCGGGCCCGTCGCTCGCGAACGCGGCCGCCGTAGCCGCCGCCGAAGGTCTCGAGGAAGCAGGTGTACTCGTTCGTCTCGGGGTCGATCCCGCCGAAGCCGGCGTGGCACATCATCGCCTTCGTCCCCGCCGGCAGCCGCTCCGGGAGCGCCGGGAGGAGCGCCGCGAAGCAGACGTCCACGAGCCGCGTGTTCGTCTCCCAGCCGCCCACGACCGGGGCCGGCCACGTGCAGTTGACGACGCTTCCCCGCGGCGCGTCGACCTGGACGAGCCGGTAGAAGCCGTGGTTGACGGGGAGATCGGGGTCGACGAGGCACTTGAGCGCGTAGGCGCACGCCGAGAAGGTCTGCGCGTAGGTCGAGTTGACGGGGGCGCGGCGCTGCGGGTCGCAGCCCGTGAGGTCGAAGTGGACGCCGTCCGGCCCGATCTCGATGCGCGCCCGGAGCCGCACCGGCTCGTCCGAGTAGCCGTCGGTATCCACCGACCCCTCCGCCTCGAAGATCCCGTGCGGAAGCTCCGCGAGCGCAGCCCGCGCGCGTCGCTCGGTGTAGTCGAGCAGCTCCGCCATCGTCGCGGCGAGCGTCGAGCTCCCGTGCCGGCCGGCGAGCGCCTGCAGCCGCCGCACCCCGGTCGCGTTGGCCGCGATCTGCGCGCGCAGGTCGCCGGCGGTCTCGTGCTTGGAGCGGATCTGGGCCAGGATCAGCGCGAAGACGTCGGCGACGATCGCGCCGCCCGCGACGAGCCGGACCGGCGGGATGATCACGCCCTCCTGGAAGACCTCCTGGAAGGCGCCGATCGAGGCGGGCGCGCCGCCGCCGACGTCGACGTGGTGCGCGAGGTTCGCGACGTAGCCGAGCAGCTCCGCCCTCGTGGTGCACCGGCGAGATCAGGCTGACGTCGTTCAGGTGGACGCCGCTCGGGAAGGGATCGTTGGTGACGATCACGTCGCCGGGGCCGAGCCGCTCCGGCCCGAAGTCGCGGATCGCCCGCGGCACCTGCTCCGCCATCGAGCCGAGGTGCACCGGCTGCGAGAACCCCTGGGCGACGACGCGCAGCTCGGCGTCGAAGAACGCGCACGAGAAGTCGGAGCGCGTCTTGATGTTCGTCGAGTAGGCGCTGCGGCGGAGCGTCGAGCGCCATCTCGTCCGTCGCCGCGACGAGCGCGTTCCGGATCACCTCGAAGGAGATCGGGTCGATCATCGGACGGTCAGCCGCTCCACGGCGTCGTGGTCGAGCTCGAAGCCGAGCCCCGGCGCGTCCGGCACCTGCACGCGGCCGTCGCCGAGCGCGAGCGGCGTCGTCACGATCTGCTCGGCGAGGAGCTGATGCATCACCTGGTTCCCGAGCGTGAGGCTCGGGACGCACGCCATCACCTGCAGGGCCGCGAACGTCGAGATCGAGCTCTCGACGCAGGCGTGCCGGTTGACGGGGATCCCGTAGAGCTCGGCGAGCTGCGCGAGCTGCCGCAGCCGCCAGATCCCGCCCGTCTCGTGGCTGCCGATCACGATCGCGTCGGCGGCCTCCGCCTCGAGCATCGCGCGGAGCTCGTGCGCGGTGAAGACGGCCTGGTCGGCGGCGATCCGGGTCTCGACCGAGCGCCGCACGCGGGCGAGGCCCTCCACGTTCGGCGCGGGGACGGGCTGCTCGACCCAGTCGAGGTCGTACGCCTCGAGCCGGCGGATCGCGTCGACGGCGGTGGGGACGTCCCAGGCCTCGTTCGCGTCGATCCGCAGCAGCCGCTCGGGGCCGATCGCGTCGCGGACGGCGGCGACGATCTCCTCGTCGCCCGCGGTCGGGGCGGCCGACCTTGACGTAGACGACGCGGTAGCCCTCGGCTGCGAGCTCTCCGGCATGCCTGCCGAGCTCTTCGGGCGTGTCGCCCTGGGGGAAGGCCATGAAGTCGACCTCGTCGCGGACGCGACCGCCGAGGAACGTGGATGCGGGCACGCCGAGCGCCTTCCCGAGCGCGTCCCAGCAGGCGACCTCGAGCCCGCTCACGATCTGCTGCGACCAGCGCGGGTAGTAGCGCCAGCGACCCTCGCGCCAGAGGTCGCGGAGGATCGCCTCGACGTCGCCCGGCGAGCGGCCGACGAACGCCTGCGCCATCAGGTTCCCGTACGAGACGACCGCGGCGGTGTCCTCGCAGATCGACTCGCCGTAGCCGGTGACACCCGCGTCGGTCTCGACCGAGAAGAGGACGAGGTTCGCGTGCGCCTGCGTCCCCGAGGCCCAGTGGAAGGGCTCGAGGAGCGGGATCGCGAGCGGCGTCAGGGTGACGGCGGTGATCTTCATGCTCGGAGCCTGGCCGTTCCCTCGACGTCGACCGAGCCGTCGTCGGCGAGCGCGACCCGGTAGAGCCGGCCGGCCGCCTCGGCGCTCGACCTTGCCGTTCGCGACGTCGCGCGCGACCGCGGCCGGGTCGCGCTCGAACGGGTCGCCCCAGCCGCCGCCTCCCGCCGTTCGGTGCGCGTAGACGTCGCCCTCGCCGATCTCGATCGAGAACATCGGCGGCAGCGCCTCCTCGGATCCGCCTCCGCGGGCGAGCAGGTTGCGCGAGGTCGCGCCGGGAGCGCCGCCCGCGAGCCCGTAGGGCGGGTGCTTGGCCCGGTCGGAGCGGACGATCAGCGACGTGGACGGGGTCAGGCAGCGCCAGACCCGCTCGACCGCGAGCCCGCCGCGGTGGAGGCCGGCGCCGCCCGAGTCGGGGACGAGCCCGTAGCGCTCGACGAGGATCGGGAACTCCTGCTCGGCGACCTCGACGGGGATGTTCGCGGCGAGGCTGGCCGGGTTCGTGAGCCCGTCGTTCCCGTCGGCCTCCGGGGTGGCGCCCCACGTGCCGACGATCATCTCGTAGAAGACGTAGCGGCCGGTTCCGTCGGGGCGCTCGGCGCCGAAGATCGCGAGCGTGTTCCCGCCCTCCCCCGCAGCAGCGACGCGGTCGGGGAGCAGCTGCGCGAGCGCGCCGTTGACTGCGTCGAGCACGCGGAAGCCCGTGACGCCGCGCATCGAGGACGCGCCAGGCATCACGACCTCGGCGACCGTACCGGGCTTCGTCAGGACGTGGATCGGGCGGAACGCGCCGGAGGTGTTCGGCACCTCGACCGTCAGCGCGCCCCGGACGGCCTGGTAGACGCAGGCCTGGACGAAGGAGCGGGTGCTGTTCAGCGAGCCGCGCACCATCGGCGCCGACTCGGTCAGGTCGGCGGTGACCTCGTCGCCGTGGATCGTCACCGTCGCGACGATCGGGACGTCGACGACGTCGATCCCGTCCGAGCCGAGGTAGTCGGTGAAGGTCGCCGTCCCGTCCGGCCAGGTCGCGATCTCCTGGCGGACGAGCTGCTCGGTGTGGTCGATCAGCGCCTCGCAGAGCGCCGCGAGCCCCGCGACCCCGTGCCGCTCGGCGAGCCCGACGAGGGCGCGCTCGGCGACCGAGCAGGCCGCGACCTGGGCGCCGAGATCGCCGAAGGTCATCCGCGGGATCCGGACGTTCGCCTCGACGATCTTGAAGACGTCCTCGACCGGCTCGCCGGCCGCGTAGAGCCGGAGCCACGGCAGCCGGATCCCCTCCTGGAAGATCTCGGTGTTGTCGCAGGCGCTCGAGCCGGGGAGCCGCCCGCCGACGTCGCCGTGGTGCGCGGTCGTGCAGGTGAAGCCGACGAGCTCGCCCCCGTGGTGGACGGGCTTGAAGACGAAGAGGTCCTGGAGGTGGATCCCGCCGTCGAAGGGGTCGTTCATCAGATAGACGTCGCCCGGCTCGATCCGGCCGCCGTAGTGGGCGAGCAGCGACTCCATCGCGACGGGGATCGAGCCGAGGTGGAAGGGGACGGTGACCGCCTGCGCGACCGTGCGGCCCTGCGCGTCGCAGATGCTCGCGGAGAAGTCCATCCCGTCGCGGACGACGGTGGAGTGGGCGGTGCGGAAGATCGTCGTCGCCATCTCGTCGGCCGCCGAGGCGAGCGCGTTGCCGACGATCTGGAGGGTGATCGGGTCGACCCTGTTCGCGGTCTCAGCCATCGAGCCGCTCCAGGATCAGGGTGTCGGTGCCGGCGTCGCGGCGGACGCTCCAGCCGGGCGGGACGACGACCGTCGTGTCGTACTCGTCCACGAGCAGCGGGCCCGACTCGGGCGCGGGGCCGAACCAGGAACGAAGACGGACGGGTGCGTCGAGCTCCTCGCCCTCGTGCACGAGCCGGCGGCTCGGCACGCTCGGCTCGGTGCGGGTGTCGGCGAGCCGGAATCCGGCGGTGGCGGCGGACTCGCCGAGCGCGGCGAGCCGGACGGCGCGGATCTCGACCGGCGAGCCGGGTAGGTCGCGGACGCCGTAGAGCCGCTCGTGGGCGCTCTCGAAGCGCTCCCGAAGGGCGATGAGCGCGTCGCGATCGACAGGCCCGGGGTCGAGGTCGACCTCGACCTCCCAGCTCTGGCCGCCGTAGCGGAGGTCGGCGCTCCGGGCCCACTCGATCCCGGCGCGGCCCTCCAGCGCGGGCGCGAGCCCGGCCTCCTGGTCGTCGAGCAGCGCCTGGATCGCGGCGGGGTCGGCGGTGTCGAGGTCGAGGTGGCACGTCCGCACCTCGTGGAACTCCGGGCGTGCGAAGAGGAGGCCGACCGCGCTGAAGAGCCCGGCGACGGCAGGCACCACGATGGTGCGAACGCCGAGATCCTCGGCGAGCCCGGCAGCGTGGAGCGGCCCCGACCCGCCGTAGGCGATCAGGGTGAAGTCGCGCGGGTCACGGCCCTTCTCGGACGAGACCGAGCGCAGCGCGCGCACCATCCGCGCGTTCGCGATCCGGTGGATCCCGCTCGCGGCCTCGAGCGCCGTCAGCCCGAGCGGCTCGGCGACGCGGAGGACCGCCTCCTCGGCGCGCTCCCGCGAGATCTCGATCTGGCCGTCCGCGACCGCGCCCGCGGGCATCAGGCCGAGGAGGACGTTCGCGTCGGTCACGGTCGGCTCCACTCCGCCGAGGCCGTAGCAGGCCGGGCCGGGGTCGGCGCCGGCGCTCCGCGGGCCGACCTGGAGCCCGCCGGCCGGGTCGATCCACGCGATGCTGCCGCCGCCCGCGCCGACCTCGGCGATGTCGATCGTCGGGATCCGCAGCAGCTCGCCGGCGCCGCGGATCAGCCTGCTGCCCGCGGACATCGAGCCGCCGACCTCGTACTCGCGGCCGCGCGAGATCGCGCCGTTCTCGATCAGCGACGCCTTCGCCGTCGTGCCGCCCATGTCGAAGGCGATCAGGTTCTCGAGGCCGAGCCGCTCCGCCATCCCGCGCGCGGCGACCACACCGGCCGCGGGCCCCGACTCGAGCGCGAACACGGGCCGCAGCTTCGCGTCGTCGGAGGTCATCACGCCGCCGGAGGACTGCATGATCGAGAGCGGCCCGTCGAGGCCGATCGCGTCGAGCCCCGTCCGGATCCGGTCGATGTACGACGACATCAGCGGCCGCACGTAGGCGTTCACGACCGTCGTCGCCGAGCGCTCGTACTCGCGCTGCTCGCGGAGGATCGCGCTCGAGAGCGAGATCGTCGCCTCCGGCAGCTCCTCCGCGAGGATCGCGCCGCAGCGCTCCTCGTGGCCAGGGTGGAGGTACGAGTGGAGGAAGCAGACCGCGACCGACTCGATCCCCGCGGCCCGGAGTTGCGCGGCGAGCGCGCGACATTCGGCATCGTCGAGCCCGCGGAGCACGGCGCCCTCGGCGGTGACGCGCTCGTCGACCTCGAAGCGCAGGCGGCGCTCGACGAGGGGCGGCGGCTTCCGCCAGAAGAGGTCGTACATGTGGGGGATCCGGAGACGGCGCAGCTCGAGCACGTCGCGAAAGCCCTTCGTCGTCACGAGCGCGGTCGGGCTGCCGCGGCGCTCGAGCACGGCGTTCGTGGCCACCGTCGTCCCGTGCACGACCTCCGCTGACGGCGTCCCCGTTCGCGAGCCCCTGGACCGCCTCGACGACCGCGCGGTCGTAGTGCGGCGGCGTCGAGAGCAGCTTGCGGACGGCGACCCGCCCGTCGGCGCCGTGGAGGATCACGTCGGTGAACGTGCCGCCGACGTCGGCGCCGATCCGCGCGGCGCCTGCGATCCCGTGTGGGGTGTCGCTCATGCCCAATATGAAATTTGAAATTTCATGTTGCGGATTGGGCGAGCGTAGACCAGACTGGTGCGGAATGGAAGGGCCTGCGAGCACATTTCTCCCGATCGAGCCGATCGAGGGCCGGGAGTCGATCGAGCAGCGCGTCGCGCACGAGCTCCGGCTCCTGATCGTCGGCGGCCAGCTCCCCGAGGGGACGCAGCTCGTCGGCCGCGACCTGGCCGCGCGCTTCGCCGTCTCCCAGACGCCCGTTCGCGCCGCGCTCAGCCAGCTCCAGGGCGAGGGCTTCGTCGCCTTCGGCCCCACCGGTCGCGCCTTCGTCAGCCCGCTGACCCGCGAGGACTTCGAGGAGATCTACGCGATGCGCTTCGGCCTCGAGGGCCTGGCGGCGCGACTGGGCGCCGCCGCGCTCGAGGACCGCCACCTCGACGTGATGGCCGAGGTGCTCGTCGACCTCCAGATCGCGGCGCGCAAGGCGAACGTCGAGGCCTACCTCGAGGGGCGCTGGAGCTTCTACGGCACCTGCTACGGGGCCAGCGGGCGGACGCGCCTCGTTGCCGACGTCGAGCGTCTCCACCGGCGCTCCGAGCGCTACAACCGGGTCGTCCTCTCGAGCGCAGAGCGCTTCCAGGAGTCGTTCGGCCGGTACGAGGAGTTCTTCCGCGTCTGTATCGAGCGCGACGGCGAGGCGGCCGAGCGGATCGTCCAGGAGAGCCTGCGCTGGGCGGTCGAGACCGCCTCCCCCGCCCTCCGCTCGGAGTCCGACGCGTGACCCTCGCGGTGCCCGGCCTCCGTGACGCGCTCGCCGCCGTCGTCCGCGTCAGCGACGGCGACTCCGACCGCGACCTGCACGCGGAGGACATGACCTTCCACCCCGCCCGACGCCCCGACCTCGTCGCCTACCCGACGACGACGGAGGAGGTGTCGCGGGTGCTCGCGCTTGCGAACGAGCGCCGGATCCCGGTGACGCCGTTCGGCGCCGGCTCCAGCCTCGAGGGGCACGTGATTCCGCTCGAGGGCGGGATCAGCCTCGACCTGACCGGGATGGACCGCATCCTCGGCGTCGACGCCGCCGACCTGTCCGCGACCGCCCAGGCGGGCGCCACCCGCAGTGCGCTGGAGCGCGCGGCCGGGCAGCACGGCCTTTTCTTCCCCGTCGATCCCGGCGCCGACGCCACGCTCGGCGGGATGGCGGCCACGAACGCGGCCGGGACGACGACGATCCGCTACGGGAAGATGCGCCCGAACGTGCTCGAGCTCGAGGCGGTGCTCCCCGACGGCACCGTGATCCGCACCGGCGGCCGGGCGCGCAAGTCGTCGGCGGGCTACGACCTGCACTCGCTGCTGATCGGCTCGGAGGGGACGCTCGCGGTGATCACCGAGCTGCGGCTCCGGCTCTACGCGATCCCCGAGCACGTCGTGGCGCAGCGGATCGCGTTCCCGTCCCTCCAGGCGGCGTGCGAGACAGCTGCGGCAATCGTCGCGGCCGGCTCGGGGGTGACGCGGCTGGAGCTCCTCGACGCGCTCACGATCGCGGCCCTGAACGCCCACTTCGGCACCACCTATCCGGAGGGCACGTGCCTGCTCGTCGAGGCGAGCGGCACGGAGGCGACCGTCGAGGCCGACCTCGAGCTCGTCCGCGAGCTCGCCGAGGCCGAGGGAGCGACGGAGATCACCGTCGAGCGCGACGCCGACGGCCGCGCGAAGCTCTGGGAGACCCGCCACCAGGCCGCCTACGCCTCGGCGGCCGCCAGTCCCGGAAGCAGCGCCTGGTCGACCGACACCGCCGTCCCTGTCTCCGAGCTCGCGGGCGCCGTCGAGTTCGCGCGCACCGGGCTCGAGCGCCACGGCCTCACCGCGGCGATCCTCGGCCACGCCGGCGACGGCAACGTCCACGTCGGGCTGCGCGTCCATCCCGAGGACGCCGACGAGATGGCCCGGGCGACCGCGTTCGTCCACGAGCTCGTCGAGGACGCGCTCGCCCGCGGCGGCACCTGCACGGGCGAGCACGGCGTCGGCCTCGGCAAGATCTACGCGCTCGAGCTCGAGCACGGCGACCTCGTCCCGCTGATGCGCGGGATCAAACGCGTCTTCGATCCGAACGGGATCCTCAATCCCGGCAAGGTCTTCACCCCCGAACCGTCCACCCGAGAGGAGCACTGAATGGCCCTGAACGGCCTCCCGTTCGACCGTCCGAGCAAGATCGTCTGCGTCGGTCTCAACTACGTCGACCACGCCGCCGAGTCGAAGATGGAGGTGCCCGAGCGGCCGCTCCTCTTCGCCAAGTGGCCGAACTGCCTCACCGGCCACGGTCAGCCGATCGTGCTGCCGGCGTACGCGAAGGAGGTCGACTACGAGGCCGAGCTCGGGATCGTGATCGGCCGGACGGCGAAGGCCGTCTCGCAGGACGACGCGCTCGACTACGTGGCCGGCTACACCTGCGCGAACGACGTCAGCGCCCGCGACGTCCAGTTCGCCGACGGCCAGTGGACGCGGGGGAAGTCGTTCGACACCTTCTGCCCCGTCGGCCCCGCCGTCGTCCCCGCCAGCGAGATCGCCGACCCGCAGAGCCTGCGCGTCCGCTGCCTCGTCAACGGCGAGACGCTCCAGGACGCGTCGACCGCGGACATGATCTTCCCGATCGCGGAGCTGATCGCCTACATCAGCGACGGGATCCAGCTCGAGCCCGGCGACCTCGTCCTGACGGGGACGCCGCCCGGCGTCGGCTTCGCGCGGACGCCGCCGATCTACCTCGAGGACGGCGACGAGGTCACGGTCGAGATCGACGGCCTGGGAACGCTGACGAATCCGGTGCGCCGGGCGTGAGCGTCGCGCCTGCCTCGATCGCCCGGGAGCTCCGGGCCCGCTTCGGCGACGATGTCGTCCTCGACGGCGTCCCGCCCGACTACCTCCAGGACGCGACGGAGGCGCGTGGGCTCCGCGGCCACGCCGAGGCGGTCGCGCGCCCGCGCACGGCCGAGGAGGTCGCCGAGGTCGTCGCGTGGTGCTACGAGCACGAGGTGACGATCACGACCCGCGGCGGCGGCACCGGCTTCGCGGGCGGTGCCGTCCCGCTCGGCGGCGTCGTGCTCGCGCTCGAGCGGCTGACGAAGGTGCGCTCGCTCGACCCGCTGCTCTGGCGCATGGAGGCCGAGGCGGGCGTGACCACGCTCGACGTCCGCCGGCTCGCCCGCGAGAACGGGCTCCTCTTCCCGCCCGACCCCGGCGCGGCGGAGCAGTCCCAGATCGGCGGCAACGTCGCCACGAACGCGGGCGGCCCCCACGCCTTCAAGTACGGCGTCACCGGCGACTGGGTGACGGGGGTCGAGGCGGTCGTCGCGCCCGGCGAGCTCGTCACGGTCGGCGGCCCGATCCGCAAGGACGTCGCGGGCTACGACCTCGCGAGCCTGCTCGTCGGCTCGGAGGGGACGCTCGGGGTGATCACCTCCGTCTGGCTGACGCTCACCCCCGCCCCCGAAGCGGTCGCGCCGGTCGTCTCGCTCCACCGCGACACTGCCTCCGGCTACGAGGCGCTCGCGGGAATCGTCGGCAGCGGCCTCCCCGTCGCGGCGCTCGAGTACCTGGACGCCGAGACCGTGCGCCGGTCTGCCGACGCGTTCCCAGTCCCACTCGGCGAGGGGGGCTTCATGGTGCTCGTCGACGTCGACGGCTCGCCGGACGAGGTCGCGCGCCTCCGCGAGTCGGTGCTGGAGGTCGTCTCCGAGGACGCGCTCACGACCTGGCTCCCCGAGACCGGGCAGGAGATCGCGGCGCTCTGGCGCTGGCGCGACGGCGTCTCGCTCGCAGTCCAGGCCGAGCGGGGCGGCAAGGTCAGCGAGGACATCGTCGTCCCCTTCGACCGGCTCGCGGAGGCGATCGACGAGACACTCGCGATCGGCGCGCGCCACGACCTCGGCGCCTGCAGCTGGGGCCACGCCGGCGACGGCAACCTCCACTCGACCTTCCTGATCGACCCCGCGAACGAGGCCGAGCTCCACCGGGCCGAGGCGGCCGCGGAAGAGCTCTTCGACCTCGCCGTCCGCCTCGGCGGCAGCATCTCCGGCGAGCACGGCCTCGGCCTCGTCAAGGTCGGCGGCCTGGAGCGCCAGTGGGCACCCGCCGCGCTCGAGCTCCACGACCGGGTGAAGAGGTCATTCGACCCGAAGAACCTCTTCAACCCGGGCAAGAAGCGCTAGGCGGGAGGAGAGGGCCGAAGCCCTCCCCTCCCGGTTCGCGCGTCGCTAGCTCGAGCAGCCGAGCACGGAGGCGATGCGGGTCGCGTCCGCGGTCAGGATCGCGGCCAGTGCGGGCGAGACCTTCTTGCCCTTGTGCTTGCCGAGCTCCTTCAGGTACTGCTCGAGCGGCTTGCACGCCTTGTCCGGGTGCTTGCCCTCGAGCTCCTTCAGCGCCTTCTGCGCGTGGGCGACGAGGTCCTTGCCGTGGCCGACGCCGCGCGAGGCGGCGATCAGGTCGGCGAGCTGCGCCGCGGCGCCACGCACCGTGACGGTGAACGAGGCCGACGACGCGTTGCCGTGCGCGTCGGTCGCGGTGCAGGTGACCGTGGTCGTGCCGACCGGGAACGTCGCACCCGACGCCGTCGTGCAGACGGGCGTGACGGGCCCGTCGACGATGTCGGTGGCCACCGCCGAGTAGGTGACCGGCGCACCTGCGGGGACGGTCGCGTTGACCGTGATCGCGGCCGGCACCAGCAGCACCGGTGCGGTCGAGTCGCCCACCGAGACGTGGAACGACGCCTGGCCGGTGTTCCCGTGCGCGTCCGTGGCGGAGCAGGTGACGAGCGTGTCGCCGACCGGGAACGTCGAGCCCGACTCCGGGGTGCAGGTCGGCTCGAGCACGCCGTCGACCGCATCCAGCGCGGTGGCGGTGAACTCGACCTCGACCCCGGTGCCTGCCACGGCCTCGATCGAGATCGCGGACGGGACGGTGACGACCGGCGCCGTCGTGTCGGTGACGACGATCGTGAACGAGGTGCTGTTCGAGCCGCCGGTCTCGTCGGTGACGGTCACGATCACGGGGTACGAGCCCGGCGCGGCGTTCGTGTCGCCCGTCAGCGTCCAGGCCCGCGTGCCGGGACGGGTCGTGTCCTCGGAGGTGACGGGCTCGTCGTCCAGCGAGATCCCGCTCGGAAGGCCGACGGCCTCGGCCGAGAGGGACGAGCCGGCGCTGTCTGCGTCGCTCGCCGAGATCGTCACGGTCGGGTCGAGCCCCGTGCCGTACTCGACGGTGGCGCCGCCCGCGGGAGCGTCGTTCGTGACCACGGGTGCCGGCCGGATCGTGAAGTCCGTGTCCGAGAGGTCGAAGTAGACGTTGCCGACGGCCTCGACCTTGATCCGAGCATGCTGGGTCGCGACGTTCGGGAGCTTCAGCGCCTCGGAACCGTCGTTCGGCGTGCTCTCTGCGAGCACGTGCGGGTAGGTGAGGCCGCCGTCGGTCGAGAGGCTGACCCTGACGTCGGCGGTGCTGACCGGCGGCAGGTTGGTGCCCGCCACGTTCCAGGTGATCGCCTGCTCGGAGGCGCCGGCGAACGAGCCGCCCGCGCCGAGAGAGGTGACGAGGAACGGGCCGGCCGCCGGGGCCAGGATCAGCTTCGTGTCGGCCGAGCCGATGCCCGCCACCGCCCGGATGACTGTCCCGGACGGTGAGGCGGAAGTTGCAGCGCCGCCGGCAGCGCGTTCGCACCGAAGCCGACATAGGCCGGCGTGGGCAGGAATTCCGAGTAGCAGTCGATGATCGCCGGGGCGACCGGGTTCGGCCCCGCGGTGGGGCAGATCCCGGCGACGGCGTTCGTGTTGTTCGCCAGGATCTGGGCGAGGTCGGGGAAGACCCGCGTCGGATCCGTCCCGGCAGTGTTCAGCCCGGGCGACGGGCTCAGGAGCGTGTCCGTCGAGCTGACGATCGCCGCGATGCCGAACTGCCGGAAGAGCGGCCCGTTCAGTCTTCGTGTTGCTGACGAGCGCCGGTGCCCGTGGCGGCGCCGCGGTCGTTCTGCTCCCACATGTAGGTGAGCGGGTCGCCGTCGTAGTCGGTCGCGCTGCCGGTGAGGGCGAACGGCGTCTGCACCGGGATCGTGTAGCTCGAGCCCGCGACGGTGACCGTCGGGGCGTGGTTGTCGGTGTCGACGACGGTACTGCCGCCGTTGTCGATCGGCCCGCCCTTCGCGGTCTCGCCGACGAACCCCGACGCGCCGCTGAAGGCGGTCAGCCCGAGTTGGGAGACGTTCAGCGCCGCGTTCGTGCCGGCGAACGTGACCTGGAAGCCGGTGTCGTTGAAGGTGCCGCTACCGCCAAAGGCGACGACGGTCTCGGTCCCGCCGGCGATCGCCTCGATCGCGGCCTTGATCCCGGCGGCGGTGTAGTTCGTCCCCCGGACGATCGCAGCCGACGTGTTCGCGCCGTAGGTCAGCGTGAACGAGTCGGTGCCGTCGAAGTCGCGCAGCGAGATCGTCTGCACCTCGTTGATCGCGGGCCGGCTCGAGGTCATGTACGTCGTGATCTCCGTGTAGCTCCGCTGCGACCAGTACGGGTCGCTGTGCGGCTGGAGGTTGTCGGTCTGGCAGATCCCGGCGTAGGCCATGATCGAGGAGCCGCTGCCCGGCTCGACCGAGTTGGCCGCGCTGCGGTTGCCGCCCGAGCAATTGGACTGCGTCCCGTTGAAGGTGTGGTTGCCGGAGAACTGGTGGCCGATCTCGTGCGCGACGTAGTCGACGGCGTAGAAGTCGCCGACCGGCTGTCGGCAGCCCGGTGCAGCCCTGCGCCTTGAGTTGCCGCCCACGACGCCGAGGCTGGCGATCCCGCCGCCGTTGACGCCGAGGCCGATGTGGCCGACGTCGTAGTTGCTCGCGCCGATCAGCTGGCCGAGCACGATCCGGTTCCGTTGAGCAGTGTGCCGCTCCCGCAGGTCGTGATCTGCGCCGCGGTGAAGCATGCTGCCGCGCCGCACGGACCGTTCGCGCCGGTTGCGTCGGCGGTCGTATTCAGGTTCGTCTTGTCGGTGTCGTTGACGAGCACCAGCCGGACGGCCATCTCGTCCTCGTAGATCTGGGTGACGCGGTTGATCAGCGTCGTCTTGGCCGCGGTCACGTTCGCCGCGCCGAAATACGTGGCGTAGCTCGGATCGGTGACGAGCGCGAGCCGGTAGGTGCGGAGCTTCACCACCGGCCCTGCGGGCACCTCGAGCGACTCGGCGAGCGCGGTGACGGGGTCGCCCTCGCCCTCCCGCTCCACGAACGGCTCGTCGGTGAAGGCGTCCTTCGTGAAGTAGCTGACGTAGAGGCTCTCGTCGGCCTGGTAGTAGGGATCGACGTAGAAGTTGCCCTTGGGCGAGCGGACGGACGCGTGGAAACCGAGCGGGGTCAGGTCGGCCCGGACGGTCGCGGCCGGATCGTCGAGCCCGACGCCCAGGTAGGTCTTGATCTCGGGATGCCGCGCGGCTGCCGCAGGCTCGAGCACGGAGCTCTCCTGGAGCGCGAAGCGCAGGAGATCGCCGTTCGGGGCGGGGATGGTGACGGTGAGGCCGTCGCCCTTCTTGCCTTTCTTCTCCTTCGGGGCGCCGGCGAGGAGCGCCTCGGCGGCCTTGCGGTCGAGGGTGAAGGCACGGAGGTGCTTCGCCTTGACGGCGGCCTTCTTCCCGGCCTTCGTCGGGGCGGGCTGGCCCGCGACGTCCGCCCAGATCTCCTTCTCCTTCGTTGCGCCGGTGCTCGCACCCGGCTGCGCCGCCGCCGGAATCGCGATCACGACCGCGGCGAGCGCGGCGAGCGTCAACGTCATGCCCAACCGCCGGCGCGTCGCCGACGAGGCTGCCCTGATCCCCATGTCTCTCTCCCCTACTTGCTGTGAGCGGAACTCCGGCCACCGACAGTAGGTGGTTTCCGGGAGATTTACTAGGGATTCCCGGGTGAGGCCCGAAGCCCGGATCGTGCACCTGCTCTTCCTGGACGAGAGCGGCCGGATCGGCGAGGACGGTCTCTTCGCGCTCGGCGGGGTCGCCGTCCGCGAGCGCGACTGGCACACGCTCCGCGAGTGCTGGCTCGCCCCGCTCCACGAACACGGGTGGCCGCTCGACCGCGAGGTCAAGTGGCACACGATCAGGACGGGGGCGGTGCCGCCCGTGCTCGCGGATGCGGTCGTCGCCGCGCTCGCAGCCGCGCCGGTGACCGCGTACGTGACCCTGCTCGACCTCCGCGCCGGCGCCGAGCTGCCGCAGTTCTTCGGCTCGCCCGAGCAGACGTACGGGACGGCGCTCACCTTCGTGGCCGAGCGCTTCCAGCACCGGCTCCTCGCCGAGGACGACCTCGGGATGGTCTTCGGCGACGCCCGCCACCACGAGGAGGACGTGAGCCTGCGCCGCTTCTACAACGAGCTGACCGAGGCGGGGACGCCGTTCATGCAGCTCGACCGGATCGTCGAGGGCCTCTTCCTCGGCCCCTCCCACCTCTCGATCGGGCTCCAGTGCGCCGACCTCGTCGTCTCGATCACCGCCGCGGCGGAGAAGGGGAACTCGACGGCACGCGGCTACCTGAAGAAGCTGCTGCCGCGCTTCGCCCGCCACCCGGCGACGGGCGAGCTGGACGGCGTCGGGATCAAGCGCTTCCCCGAGGTGCCGCGCGAGCGGCCGCCGCACCGGCTCGTTCTAGACGATCAGCTCGGCGTTCGGGACGGCGGCGGCGAGCCGGCGGTCGGCGGTGACGAGGGTGGCGTCGAGGGCCTCGGCGAGGACGGCGTAGGTGGCGTCGTACGCCGAGAGGTCGCGCTCGAGCGCGAGCGCGAGCGAGGCCGTCGCCAGTCGGCCCGAGGCGCGTGCGATCTCGAGCGGCAGCGCGACGACGCGTGTCGAGGACCTCCCGCGCCAGTCCTCGGCCGGCAACGAGCCCGCCCGGACGTACCGCGACGAGCCCGTGGCGATCTCCGCGTACACGAGGTCGGGCACGTGGCCGTCGACCTCGCCCGACTCGACCGTACGCACCCACTCGCGCCGCCTCCGGCTCCCTGCGTCACGGTCGCGCGGATCAGGACGCTGAGCGTCGAGAACGACGCGCTAGTGGCTGTCACGGTCGCTCGCGGATCAGCTCTTCCGGCGTCGGGGCGTCCGGGGGAAGGTCCGAACGCGTGAGGCGATCTCGGCGAGCCGTCCGTGATCGGCTTCCCCGTCGCGCGCTGTCGGGCCGCGCTCTCGCTCGAGCGCGCGGACGAGCTCGGCGTTCAGCGAGCGGCCGTTTCGCTCGGCCCGCTCCTTGCAGCGCCTCGACGACCTCCGCGGGGACGTTCCGGATGTGGAGAGCTGGCATGTCGCTCATGGTATCACTCTGCTACCACCCTTCGGTGCTCGCGCTCGCCGCGGATGTCCGCGACCATCTGCTCGGCGAGGCACCAGACGATCTCCCGGACGATCGCCGCCCGCGGCCCCGAGAGCTCGACGTCCCGGATCGCCTCCTCGGCCACCGGGTCGCCCCGCTGCCGCGCGCGTCTCGAGCGCGAGCAGCACCACCGGCCCGAGCCCGTCGTCCCAGAGGTCGGGCGTGAACGAGCGCAGCTGCCGCCGCGCCTCGCGCTCGTCCCCGAGGTCGAGCGGGAACGCGACGAACGTCAGGCAGGCGAGGCAGACGCCGGCCGCGTTGAAGTCGAGCTCGAGCGTGCGGGCGAAGGCGGCTGCGCGGAGGGAGGACAACACCTCTCCAGCGAAGCAGGAGAGGTGTCACGAGTGTGTGACGACTTCGTGCCGAACTCGCGAACTATCGCAACCCGCAGTACCGATCGCCCGTCGCCCGTCGAGCCGTCCGGGACATCCGGCAACGATCGACGCTTGACCGAGCGCGACCCGTGCGAGGTTGTCAGCAGCCGCACCAGCGTCGTGAACGCGCGAGCGGAGCCGTCGCGCTCTCCGCATCGCCGCGAGGGCGATCACGTCGGCGTCCAGCAGCCGCGTCCGCTCGAGCGCACCGCCCGCGACCTTCTGCCTGTGCCGGAGCGGCCTGCCTCCGTTCATCGCGCGGAAGCTCACCTCGGCTGACCCTCGTAGAGGCGAGTGTCGGTGGCGCGAGATCGGTGCATGAAGGATCCGCGGCCCCAGCGCGTGCGCCTGCGTCGACACGCCGAGACCCGGCTCGAGCGGATCTCGAGAACGGCGCGCGGCGGCGTCGTGAAGACGGTGCTCGCCGCGCCTGCCATGTAGGCGCGAGCCGCGGGATCGACCCGGCGTCGGACCGAAGCCGATCGGCACGTCGATCGCGATCACGTCAACCTCGCCGAGCTCGGACAAAGTCTGTCTCGATCGGCCGCAGGTAGTGATCTCGCAGGAACGCACCGTCCTCGTCGAGCACGATCGCGACCCAGCCGCCTTTCGTGCCGTCGACGCCGACGACTGTCACTCGCGCCAGCTCCACAAACCGACACAACGCGTTCGCCAGCCGCATCTGCTCGATCGACCGGCAGTTCACCTCGAGCAGCCGCGGCGAGCAGACGAGGTACGCGAGGCAGCGCGCCCGCGAGACCGCGACGTTGAGCCGGTTCCGCGAGAGCAGGAAC
Organism: uncultured Gaiellaceae bacterium; assembly: GCA_963846665.1. Lineage (GTDB taxonomy): Bacteria > Actinomycetota > Thermoleophilia > Gaiellales > Gaiellaceae > Gaiellasilicea. Next base: position 53,200 of record CAWJWW010000002.1, on the reverse strand, counting down.
TCGAGCCCGCGCGGGACGTCCTCCCCGCTCGAGCTCGCCATCGAGTAGAGGACGACGTCCGCCTCCTGCCCCTGGAACTTGTCCACGGTGCCGACGCGCACGCCCGGGAGCGCGGCGCGCAACCGGTTCACCTGCGCGTTGAACGGCGAGACGACGATCACGTCCGTCACCCCCGCCGCGCGCAGCCGCTCGACCTCGGCGACGACCGCGTCCGCCTCCTCCGCCGACTCCTGCCGGTTCCCCTCGTGCGGCACGGGCACGTAGCGCAGCCCCGTCCCGAGCGGCGTCGTCCGCCCGCGCGCGACCTCGGCCGGCTGGAGCCGCCCCTCGTAGAACTCGTCCGAGATGTACCCGCAGACGTCGGGATGGAGCCGGAACGTCCGCTCGAGGAAGATCCCGCGGTCGGGCGGGACGGTCGGATAGTCGCCGAGCAGGTGCTTCAGCACCGACGCCTCGCTCCCGCCGGGATGGGTGCCCTGGATCACCTGGTCGAGCTGGAGCGGGTCGCCGACGAGGACGAGGTTCCGCGCCGCGGTGCCCATCGCGAGCGCGTCGGCGAGCGCGACCTGGCCGGCCTCGTCGACGAAGAGGTAGTCGAGCGCGCCGTCGAGCTGCTCGTCGGAGAAGAGCCAGGCCGTGCCGGCAGCGAGCGGGGCGTCGCCGATCGCGGCGTTGTCGGTCACGTTCGAGACGAGCGGCCCCTCGTAGAACGACTCCGGGTTGCCGCCGCTCGCCTTCTTGATCCCCTGGAAGTGGAGACCCAGCTCCGCCGCCGCCTCCTCGACCTCCCGGACGAGGTTGTGGATCGCCTTGTGGCCCGTCGAGGCGACGCCCACCCGCTTGCCCGCCGAGATCAGGTCGGCGATCAGGCGCCCGGACGTCCACGTCTTCCCCGACCCGGGCGGCCCCTGGATCACGAGGTGCTGCCCGTCGAGCGAGCGGACGAGCGCCTTCAGCTCCTCGAGGTCGGCGGTCTGCACCGGCCGGTCGAACGGCTCGCGCCGGAGGATCGACTCGAGCGCCGGATACCGCCGGTCGCCGGCGAGGAGCGACTCGCCGAGCCGCATCAGAGCCTCCTCCTGCTTCGGCGTGTTGAAGGTGCTCTTGGGGACGATCGCCTCCGGGAGCGGCACGCCCTCGAAGGACTTGCCCCGCTTGAGCACGAGCCGCCGCTCCTCGCGGTCGACCTCGGTGATCTGCCCCGGCGACTTCCGCGTGGCGCGATCGGCCGTGCCCTGGCCCACGCTGAGCTTGTGCTCCTGCGCCGGGTAGCTGAGCGTGTACGCCCAGGAGCGATCGACCCGCTCGGGCTCGCCCACCTGCGTCAGGCCGCTGATCGCCTCCGGATCCTCGAGCAGCTCCTCCGGCGTCAGCTCGATCCGCTCGAAGTACGCCCACCAGACCGGCTTGCGCTCGCGGTCGTGGTAGTCGAGCAGGTGCGCCACGAGCTCCTCGCCGGCGCCGAGCAGCCGGTCGCGCAGCTCGGCGCGCTCGACCTTCTCCTCCCGGACGGGCTTCGGCTCCTCGGGCTCCCGCTCCGGGAACGGCCCGAAGCGCGCGAGCGCCTCGCCGCGCAGCTCGAGCAGCCAGTCGCGCAGGAGCCGCGTCGCGATGCAGTCCTCGCGGTTGTAGGCGTCGATCTGGTCGAGGAGGGCCTGCTCCCCGGTCTGCATCCACTGCTCGAAGATCACGATCGAGGTGCCGCCGTCCTTCACCTCCGCCTCGCGCTCGAAGGGGAGGAACGCCTCGAGCTCCTTGAGCCCGTAGCCGGGGCGCGAGGCGCGGAGGCCGTTGCGGACGACCCGGTAGAGGTCGACGAAGACGCCGCGGCGGAGCAGGTCGTCGAGCTCGGCCTCGCGCGTGCCGTACCGCCCCATCAGCCGCTTGAGCGCGGTGATCTCGTAGGCGGCGTAGTGGTAGACGTGCAGGTCGGGGTGGTCGGCGAGCCGCGCGTGGACGAGGTCGACGAACTGCTCGAAGCAGGCGCGCTCGGTGGCGTGGTCGTGCGCGTGGAGCGGCGTGAAGGCGCCGTCGACGTCGAGGATCCCCCAGAGGTACTCGAGCGAGCCGTCCTTGTCCCAGAACGGGTTGCCCTCGAAGTCGAAGAAGAGGTCGCCGGGCGAGGGGTCGGGCAGGAGCGCGAGGCCGGCCTCGGGCTGCGGCTGCAGGAGCCGGTAGGAGTCGACGCCGGTCTCGCGGCGGCGGAGCTGCAGCTCGGCCTGCTCGCGCAGCTTCGCCCAGGTGTCGGGGCTGAGCCCGGCAGGCGCGGGCTCGGCGGCCGTCCGCCCGAGCGCGGCGAGCGTCGTGATCCCGGCCGCCGCCAGCTTCGGCAGCTGCGTCCGGCTGAACCCGGCGACGAGGCTCAGGTGGTCGACCGCGTCCCAGTGCGCGTCGCAGGTCGGCCGGAAGTCGCAGACGTCGCAGTGGGAGTTCGGGTACGGCTCGGTCGCGGGCGGGTCGGCGACGAAGGCCTCGAGCCGCGAGCGGACGCGCCGGTAGTAGGCGCCGAACTCCTCGGGCCGGAAGCTCTGCCGCTCGCCGGAGCCGAGGAGGACGTGGATCTGCCGCGGCGGGTCGGCCGGCCCCTGGATCCGCGCGAGCTGCTCGTCGTAGAAGAGGAGCTGGAGGATGTAGGCGGGCTTGGACGAGCGCGCGAGCTTGGTGTCGAGCGCCTCGTAGACCCCGTCCGGCCGGCGGAGGAGGAAGTCGGCCTGCCCGCGCCAGTGCTCGTGCGCGAGCACGGCCTGGAAGATCACGTCGTGCTCGCCGGCGAGGATCGCGGCGGCGGTCGCGCGGGCGGCGCCCTCGTAGTCGCCGTGCGGGTCGGGGATCTCGAGGACGGTGTTGCCGTCGGCGCGGAGCGAGTCGAGGTAGGCGCGCTCGTGCTCGAGCCCCTTGGCGAAGATCAGGTCGCGCTGCTCGTTCTCGACGATGGGCCGCGGGAGCTCGCCGCGGGCGTGGCGGAGGGAGAGCGAGGTCAGGTGCTCGCAGGCCAGGAAGGCCGTGACGTCGGACGGCGAGAGGTGGAGGCGGTCGGCGTGAGAGGTGCACGTCTCGAGTATCAGCGTCGACGCGGTCGCCGCTTACGAAAGTGTTGACTATCTGCCCTCCTCCGTCCAACATCGGGCTCGATGCCGCAATCGATTTGGACATCGGACGGCGATGCGTGGCAGCTGAGCTTTCCTGGCGAGAGCGCTGAGCGAGCGGTGCGCACGTTTGTCTCCGATGTCGAGCGAAAATGCGCCGACGATCATCCGGATCTTCGCGCGATGTGCGATTGGGCCTACCGGCTCGGATATGCAGGACTTGCGACCCTTGAGACGACTCAGTCGGACGTCTGGACGGCCCTCAGACTGATCCCGCAGGGAGAGACGAAGTCTTTCGTAACGGTCAACCACGACGCCACGAACCCGCATACCTTCCTCAGGCTCTGGGGGTCGGTCTTGAAGCGATCAGCGCCCAATTCGATGATGAAGATCGAGGAGATCGGAGGCCCTGTGGGAGCGGGACCGAGTTTCGACATCCCTGCCCAGGGCTGTCCTCGCGGCGGTGCGCGCCGCATTTCGAGAGGCATCCATCAGGCAAGCGGCCCCGCGTACCCAGAGAGTCACCCAGAACGACGTCGATCGAGGAGAGATTCGGCTGCCTCGCTCAGCCAAAGACCTTTTTCCGGCCAAGACGGGGCAGCGTACGTGCTCTTTCGGGGTGAGACCCTGAATGTCCGGTATGACCCTAGGACGGGCTCGACGCCTCGATCCGCCCGGCTCTTCGTCGGGAAGGAACGACTCGTCTACATCGAACCCAATTCGGTGCTCACCGTCTCCCGCGATCTCAATGGTCAACTACGGCTCGACTGAGCGTGGCTACTCCCGACGACGAACTGACGAGAAAGGCCATCCAGCACCTCTACGCGGACGCGCTCGAGATCTACGAGAACCGCCGGGCGCGAGGTATTGATCCCTCGAAGCGACGGCACGCAGCAGAATCTACGCCGCAACGCGGTACAAACAGCAGATCGACAGGGGCTACGCAGACGGGCTGCTACCGACGACGATCGCCAACATCGCAAAAAGGCGGACGTCTGGCTTCGGTCATCTCGAGGCGGCGAACCGACCCGACCTGATGCTCGAGACGCTGGTCATCGATCCGACCAAGCCGTACCACCATCTCTTCAGCCCCAACACTGTTCGGGCAGCTCGCGAGCGGATGGCGGAGTACGCCGCGAGCCACCCGGAGCCGTGGAGGCCGCGGATCGGCGCCGACGACATCGGCCTCTTCGAGTCCCCGCGGCTGGATCTGCTCGAGGAGATCACGGGGATCACGCCGAGCCCCCTCGGGTGGTCATGTCTTGCTCGATGAAGCCGGCATCCGCTCAGCGCAGCGGCTCGGCGTTGAGCGATGTCGGTGGCGGAATCGTGCTTGGCCTCTGGCCCGCCGAGCTGAAGCCGCAAGCCGCGTTCCTCTACCAGGACGGTCGCGGGGCGGCGATGGCCGCAAGGGCGCGCAGCCTCGGCTGGGAGGTGTGGGCTGTTCCGCAGCTTGCGTTCTTCACATCGTCACCTTCGAAACGCCTCTACATGCATCCCGAGATCGATCCGAGCGAGTACGCACGGCGCTGCGAGAAACAGGACGCGCATTGGATCGGTCAGCATCAGTCGGGGGAGGTGCGGGATTCGGTTTGGCCATGGCTCAAGTCGCGCGGCTACGTCGCGGACGACGACGACGGGGTACTCGACGAGTTCCTCCACATCCTCGGCCGCCGTGCAGCGCACCTGCGCCCGGCCCTGCGATTGCACAGGCGATGGGGTCGGCGAGGAGGTAGCCGGCCACCAACGCGGTTCCCCTCGCTCGGGAGAGCCGAGATCGACGAAGTGCTCGCCGCCGCCGGCGACGCGCGACTCCCTAGCGGAACCTCTAGGAGCGGCGCCGCGCGTGCGTCACGATCGTCCCGACGATCACCTCGACGTCGCGCCGCGTGGAGGTTACGGCCGGTGTCGCACGACGCGCGGTCGTCTGTTGAGATCGGAAACCTCGTGCCCACGCTCTGTCGCACGGCAGATCACGACCAGGTCGGCCCACTCAAGATCTCGGTGGGCGTCGACTCGTGTCGGTCGGCACATGTCGCGGGAGAGCGTCGGATCGCCACGAGAGCATGCGGGAGCTGCGCCAATCGCGGAGGCCCGGAACTCGTACGGTCGAGATCGGAAGCGAGTCCAGCGATCCTTGTCGAGGCGATACCGCACCTCGTTCACCACCGGGGGCACGTGATCAGAGGCGCAGCGTTAGCCGCGGCAGCGTTGCGTTTCCGGCGACATGGCGAGCGGTCTCTATTAGATCGTCGGTTACAAGATGCTCGTCTTCAGGATCGGCGGCCACGACATCAGCGTCAGGAACGAGGAGCACATACCTGGAAGACCATGAACCCACGCTCTCGAGTAACAGTCTGCGCCGACGTGTCCACTTCTATCCAGGTCAAGCACGCTGCTTCAACCAGAACCCGCATGTTGAGAACGGTAGACCCAATCAAGTCACCGCGAAATCCGCTCTTTTGGACAGGCGCGGCGGGTAGGCGGATTCAGTTATTCAGTTGCCGCGTCCCAACATGACAGCACTAGGTTCACAGCTCTTTCAAGATCGTGCTGCGAAGAGACGACTACGTCAGCCGGAGCGGGAGTTCCGCTCGTGTTCCATGCAGCCACGAGGGCACGCGGACTGGGGGCTAGGCTCAGCTCCTCTCCTGAGTCATAGAGATACGTGAACGCATCTCGAATCCCGACGCGGTCAGGGGAGTAGCCGTCGAGCTGCGTGAACTTTGCTTCGACAAGTAGAACCTCATGGCTCGGCTCACGGACGAGTATGAAGTCCGGGCGAAGCGGACTCTTGGAGATGCCCGCAGCCGTAAGCGTGTCGTAGTAGCGGCCTTGCGCTGAGAGCGAGCGCGCAGCGGCGATCGGTAGTTGGTACCAGAGAGAGATCGTCGACTCCCCTGGTCCCCGCAGGCGCGCAAACGGCAGCAAGTCCCTCGGCCCGACGATGCGGCGATCGACAATTTCGTACCCAAAAGCAACGAGCGCATCGATGATCTGAAAGCCAACGTAGAAGCTCGAAGAGCCGGTCTGGCTGCGCGGGGACGAGAAGTTGACGGGTGACTACCTCGCGAACCGCCGTCGCTGTTTGGTCCTCGACCACCTCTTGGAACAGTCTCACGAAGTCGACCAACTCGGGTGCGCGCGGGAAACGTCGCGCGCCCGCAAGCGAGTGCGTTGGCAACATCCGGACCAGCGACACATCCCGAAGCTTTGCGTGATGTTGCAGCTTCGACGCCCGCATGGCTCGAGTCGCTAGAAGCGCTCCTATCTCGCCCGACTCACCGAGGCCTCCTATGCAGACCGCCTGGCGGACGCCTTCCAGAGCTAGCTTCACAAGCCGCGCTAGGGGGGTGTCGTACCGGCGGAGAGGCGGCGCACAGACGAAAATTGAGCGATCGCCACCTTGAAGTTGCCGAGCGCGCGTGTCACGCCACAGCACGGGCGGGCGCAGAGATCCGCGCAGCTCAACCTTCGATCGCGCGACGGTGCTCGGCAATTCGCGCAGGACGTGTTCGGCAGCGGAGAGCACCCTATGGGCTTCGAGTGATGTTCCAACATGCACTGCGGCGAGCCGCTTCACGTCACCCCGTGGGAGGCGAAAGAGCGCCTCTGCGACAGCGCCGATCTGGAATGGCGATGCGTGGGCTGTCAAGTACAACCATGCCCGCTCGCGAACAAGCTCGGCGAGCTTCTCCGGGGTCGCCATGTCTGCGTTAGACCCCATCTTGATCCCCAGAAGCTCACGATGGACGAAGTACCGCCCGACACAAGATCTCGGGGGTCCGCGTGAAACGTCTCGGCCATGAGCGGCAGCCTGCGGAGTCCACCCTTTCAGGACAAACTCGTGTGCAAACGCTACGACATCGGACTGCTGGGGCCGGGTGAGATCGTCGAGCTGAGGCAGAACGTAGGCAAGCAGCCCTTCGGCAAGCGCCGCATCCACATCGCCCGCGATCACGTGGAGGCGCTCGCGCACAAACGAAGCGACGTCCAACAGGATCGCTGGCCCGAGCCGACGATGTGGAAGCCCTTCGAGAGCCTTGACACGAGCATTTGCGTCCGGATAGCCCGTGTCTCCCTTCTCTGTGAGAATCTCGAAGTACTCCGAGTCGGACGGCACGGGGACGTCGATCACGGCAAACCGACGCATCAATGCGTACGAGAGGCTGAATAGGAGGTCTCTGTCGCGCGTGTTGAGCGTTGCGATGAGGCGCCACTGAGACGGGACGCGATGGGGAAACGTTTCGACGGGAGCCTCCTGCCCCGGTGGGACAATTGCGACAGGAAGTGCCTCGCCATCGATCTCCTCCTCGTAGGGCAGGACCACGGGCTGACCCGACAGTGTTGTGAAGAGCTGGCCAATAGCTTTGTCGATGTCCGCGCGGTTTAGCTCATCGATGATCAGCCACCGTCGCTGATCGATCGCCGCGAGGACCACACCTTCACGGAATTCCAGCCTCGAGCTATCGGTACGAGCCGGCCAATATCCCCCGACTGTGTCAGCCGCTGTCCAGTCAGACGTCGCGGTCGTCAGGACGACGCCGTCGCACAGCCTGACACGTTCCGCGGCCGCCGCAACCGCCTGTGCGAGTTGTCTTGCCGGTTCCAGGCGGTCCGGTCAAGAGCACGTGCTTACCCGCGCGAAGTGCGGCAATGAGGTTTGCTGCCACGCTGTCGGAAACCCGCAACCTGCGATCGTCCGCTGCTTCGAGGACGGCCTCCAGCGTCAACTTTGAGAAGTCTTCTTCCAGCTCTGTGAGGCCGCTGACGCCGTAGACCTGTTGGAGAAGCTCCACCATCCGTGTCAGATCTTCCCTTAGCTGGGTCTGGTCGAGAAGCCGCCGGTCGTAACGCTTCGCGTAGACCGCGGCCCGTTCGTAACGTTCGGGGCGGCTGCCAGGCCCCTGCTTCGACTCGAGGTCAACAGGATCGTCATAACCCGCCTGAGGGCCGAGGAGGCCCCCGGGCCACTCCGCACCTGCGTCGAATGCCCCCGCTCCCGCGCGAGTAACGCCCTGCATGAGCGCGAGATAGGCCGCAGACCCGTCGGCGCTAAGGAGGTAAGCCAGATACCAGCCTTCCTGTGCGGACGGAGCGTGCTCGCGTGAGAAGGCGCGGACCCACGGGATCTCGGCTTCTGACCCCACCTGCGCAGCTCCTCCGTCTGCAGCAAAGCCATCCGGAAGCAGCCCCTCAACGAACGAGGGCCCGCGACTGTGGAAGAGCTCATTACGGATATCCGAGACGTCTGCGCCTCCCTGTTTCTGTACCTGGAGCTCCAGCCCTAGCTCGAGTAGTCCCACGAATGGTGAGTTGCCGCTCGCGGAGAGAAGCAGCGGCGAGGGCCGCGGCGAGCGCAGGTCGGGCTAGCGCGGGTGTGGCTTGAACCTGGTCCAGCACGCGCAGGAGAGCGGCCCACTGTCCACTCGCATCGCTGGCAAGAGCTGGGTCGATCATCTCGGTCCTGAGCGGGTGCCAGACGTACGGATCCGTAGATCCGCCGAGAAGGGCCTCGTGCTGCGTATCGAAAGGAACGACCACGTTCTTCGCTAGTGAGCGACCGGAGAAACCGCCGGGGACGTCCTCCCAACCCTTGAGACGACGCGCTTCAGCCGTCGGGACGAGCAGTTTTGCGAGCAGCTGCGTAATGAGCGCGAATCGCGGCGCCAACTCCCCTCCGGCAGCTACAGCAGCGAAGTCAGCGCCGTCGAGGCCCTCGGGCATTGCGTCCAGCGAAACGCTGGCTAACCACGCCTCTTCGACTCCGCTGCCGCCTGCGGTCAACAGCCTTAGAGACAGGCATAAAACATCCGCGCGGGTGAACACAGCACCCCGCGACAATAGTCGCGCAGCGCAGTGGGAACAACTGTGTCGTCAGACCCTTCTGCGAGTCTTTACGACGTGACCTCGGCGGCAGTGATCCAGTTCCCAAGTCAGGGAGTACCTCGCACGTTCGTGTCTCTGTACTCGGGTGCAGGCGGCCTCGACCTGGGGTTCTTCAAAGCGGGGTTCGCGCCGATTTGGGCGAACGACGTCGACGATGACGCCGTTGAGACGTACAACCGTATCTTCCTCAAACTCGGCGTAAGCCATGCGGCGGTGGCTGGCGACGTACGCGATCAAGTGCTTCCCGAGCGCCACTCGGCTGATCTCGTTATCGGGGACCTCCCTGCCAGGGCTTCTCCGTGGCCGGGAAGATGGACCCGAGCGATCCGCGCAGCCGGCACGTCTGGGAGTTCCTCAACGTCGTCGAGCACGTCAATCCGCGCGCGTTTGTCATGGAGAACGTGATGGGTCTGGCACTTAACAAGCGGTGGGAGCATCTGAGAAGCGCTCTGATCGGGAAAGCGGAGGAGCTCGGCTACCAGACGACCCTCTTGACCCTGTCGGCCGCTGACTTTGGCGTGCCGCAGAATCGTCGGCGGATGTTTTTGATAGGCATCAAAGACGGTGGGGTGATGCGCTCCAACGCCCGTAACCGCCGACGCCCGGCCAACCGTTCGCGCGATCCTGCTGAGCCTTCCTCGCTATGGGGAGCCGGGTAACGACACGCTGTGTACAGCACGCATCACACCCGCGAAGAACCCGGTGTTACGGCGGTCACCCTTTGCTGGAATGCTCTTCAACGGCCAAGGAAGACCGTTGAACCTGGATGCTTGCCCCTGCGCCCACGCTCCCCGCCACAATGGGCGGCAACCGCACGCCGATTGTAGACCAGCACCAACTGGATGAGGGTGGGCCCAGCTGGGTGATCGACTACCATCGCAGTCTCTGGGCAGGCGGCAAGCCGCGCAAACGCGTTCCGAAGCGGCTGCGGCGACTGACCCTGGAGGAAGCGGCTGCAATCCAGACGTTCCCTCGCGACATGCAGTGGGCTGGGAAGCTGAGCAGCCAGTTCAAGCAAGTCGGCAACGCTGTGTTCCGAAGTACTCGGGTTCCACGTTGCGCTCGCCGTTCTACGTGCCTTGGGACACGAGACCTGGGAGGGCAGCGCAATCGAGACCGCCGTCGCCTAGCCTATCTGGGATGAGTCGCACGCCCGCGACGCTGCTCGGCGTTCCATATCCAAAGCCAAGCTCAGCCGCCGTCACGGCGCAGATGCGCGGGAATCGGCGGGTTGACACAAAACCCGAGATCGCGATCCGCTCGGCGCTTCACAGGCTCGGCTACCGGTTTCGCAAGGACTACCGCATCGTTGACGGCGGTGTGCGAGTCGCAGCCGACATCGTTTTCCCCCAAGGCGCGAGTTGCGGTGTTCATCGACGGCTGCTTTTGGCATCGTTGCCCAGTACACGGCAACTCGCCGCGCGCGAACGGTGATTACTGGCAGCGGAAGCTCGACCGCAACGTCATGCGGGATCGAGAAGGTAAATTTTGCGCTAACTGATGCTGGCTGGGTTGTGCTCCGCATCTCGGGAGCATGTTCCCATGGAGGAAGCTGTAGACCGGGTCGCAGTCGCTATTTTGAAGACCACGTCTCCTGGCTGATGGACGTCTTCGATCCTCAGGAGCGCCGGCGCGATTGAAGTCCCAACCTCGACGTGGCTCACTGCCGTTACGCGAAGGGGAGACGTGCCAGTGCGGCTGCTGGAAGCGCCCCTACGTCCGTGGCACGGATGTGCGCCAGGTCGACGTACAGGCGGGCCGAGAGCACTCCATCAGGGAGCGGCGTCGCGACACACGGGATCAACTTGCCGTCGAAAAGGGTCAGCCCGCTCGTTGCAGCCTCAAGGTCAAAGTGCTCATTGGCAGCGCTGGCGTAGCTCGACCCGAGGCGCTCGATGATTACCCGGTCGATCTTGGCGATGAGCGCCGTGTCTCTGATCGCAGCCTGTCGAAGCGTCTCGGCGAGGTCGTGAATGGACACGCCGCCGCCTTGCCGCTGTACGGGGACGATGATCGCCCAGGCATCGCGGCCCTTGGGCGCAGCTGCTCGACGGAAAAGTAGTGCGCATCGCCGCCGATGACCGCGCCTTGACTTCAAGGTACTCATTCCCGGCGGTGAAGTCGAAAGGCTCCGCGCCACGGTCGCGCCATGCCTCCAGGAGCGCGCGCTTGTTGGTCGAGGCGGCGATCACGGCAAGCTCAGCCCAAAGGCCGATCACTGCTTTCTGTCCGGGCCGGTGCGCGCGCTCGAAGAGTTGTGCGAGCTGAAGGATCGCCGCTGTGACTGAGGATGCGTTCTCGCTGGTGACCGCGTCCCCGAGCAAGCCTGCGGCTACCCGGGCGAACCAACGCATCAGCAGCTCGTCGGTTGACCTGCAGACGACGACGACAATGCTCTCTGTTGCCTCCACGCCGGCGCGGATGACGAGCGCGTCGCTGAGCACGGAGACAAGGATGGCGCGAAGCAATCGGGAAGACGACATCGGCGCGGGGCGACGGGAACGTGACCGCCAGCAGCCCGTCGGGCGTGAGTCCGACGTCGATACCCGTCGCGCCGACAGGAACGGCAACGATGGCCTCGGCGCGACTCGCCGGGAGGCTTACGCGCTCTGCGCGAAGCCGCGCGATCAGCGCGCCGGCGTCGGCGTCCGTCACCGAACCTCGACCACCCAGCCGGGGTCGGTACCGGCCGGGATGTGAGCCGCGAGCACGAGTGTGGTCGCGCCGCGCGGCCAAAGCGGCGGGCCGCCTCGTGTCTCGCGCGTGGGCAGCACCCGGTGAAGCTGCAGCGTCAGCCGATTTTCGCCATCCTTGCGGCGCATCTCACGGTCGCCCGGGTAGCTCCTGTTGCGCCCCTGGAGAAGCGCCTTAATCGTCACGGGGTCATCTTCGTCGTTGACTCCACGGTCGCGTGGGTTGAGCCTGTCGAGGTCGTTCATCAGGTAGACGCGGGCGACATCGGCGCCGGCAGAATCCTGCTCGATCCGCCGCGCCGGTGCCCGAGGAGTAGCGCTTTGATGTCGGCGTCGTCGAGGTCATGCACCGGGTAGGCGTCGACGACTTCAAAGGCGTCACGCAGCGTGCAGTCGCACGATGGGTGGCCGTGGTCCTCGTGGTCGCCGAACTGAGGCAGCCCTCGGACGAGCACCTCCAGAGCGTCGAACGACTTGACGAGTTCCCTGCTTGGCGGGTCGCCTGCGCCGAGAGAGGAAGGCCTGCCAAGACTTCAACGTGTGTGGCTGCATGTCGCGGGAGATGACGTTTCTCCTCGTCAGCTTCCATTTAGTCGAGAAGGAATTGGCGCCGCCACTGCTTCAACGACACTCCGCTTACAACGATCTTGTCGATGGTCGAGTAGAGGGTTGAACCCATCTCCTCATGCGTGAGGGTGCCGTGGCGGCGGAGGAGATCGAGGGACAGCTTCGAGTGGGCGTCGAAACCGGGCGTCCAGCAGATGTAGTTGGGGTCGTTGCGGACGCTGGTCAGCTCCTTGGTGTAGGCAGCGATCATGTAAAGCTCGTACGCGTCCTGCCCGAAGTGGGGGATGACGTAGCCGGGCTTTCGGTCGTTGCTGATCTCGCCGAAGAGCAGCGCGGTGTAGCTGTCGCGCGCGGTACCGTACCAACTGGAATCGGCCAATCTGATCTCCCGAAGCGGGTTGAGACTAAAGATGCGGGAGGACGAAATCCTCGCCGATCGCCCTGCTGAAGCGTGCGGCGTCTGCCGGCATGAGATGCAGTCCATCAAATGTCTTCATCGTGTCAACGCCCGGTTGCTCGTTGCCGTCGAGAAACGACACCCCGAGGTGGGCGGCAAGCTCGGGCAGACCCTTGGGCTCATTAGCGATCTCGAGGTCGCGGGCCCAGCCCGACAGCGGCATCTTGAGGAGAAGAACCTCCGTCCCCTGCGCTTGGAGCGTAGCGATCGCCGACCGGAACTCCTCCTCGATGGCGGCGATCGCCTCCGGCGTGATCTCAGTCCCGTACATCTCGGCATAGAGGCCATGCTGGACCTCGATCGCGTCCGTCTCGGCGATCCGGTAGGCGACGCGCGCCTGGCCCCGCGGCGTCACGTCGATGCGGCTGAGCCACGAGCCGAGCGCGGTGTTGGCAACCTTGTAATTCTCCGTGAGAACCAGCCAGGGGACCACTGGATCGTAGTTCCACATCAGGACCTTGCGGCGTAGCAGGGACTGGATACGCTTAGCGTCGGCGTCCCACCAGTTGAGGGCGTGCGGCGGCACCTCGACAAAATTCTTGGACCAGTAGAAGGAGAGGTGAGAGTAGCCGACGACCAGGACGTCGGGGCGAAATCCGACCTCGAGCAGCCGTTCGAGGATGCTGCGGACGTTCCGGCCGGGCAGCGCGAGGTTGTAGGCCGCGACGTCGCGGATTCCGTTCTCGTCCAGTGCGGCCTGTACGGCATCGGGGTCGAGGCCCCATTCGATGCGGGAATCGCCGATGAAGGCGACGATGCGCTTGCCGGCTTGCTGGTCGGCGAGTGCCTTTGTGTAGACCACGTCCCAGTCGTCGTAGGTCTTGCCCCAGGCGCTGAGCCGTGGCTCGAGCCCAGCGGCGGCGAGCCAGGCGTTGAGGCCGAAGATGACCGCGAGCGCGGTCGCGACGGGAAGGATCAGCCTGAGGAACAGGCGGCGCATATCAGAACCTGAAGTAGACGAAGTCGACCACCCCTGCTCCACGCCAGATCTGGAAGATGATGAGGAGGAGCATGACGGTGTAGGCAACATAGGCGAGGATGTCGCTGCGCGCGATGGCGGCGTGGATGCGGCCGTAGACATCGAGACGGAAGAAGACCGTGCCGAAGACGACCGCAGCCAGTGCAACCAGCGCAAGCTGCAGGTCCGGGGCATCACCAATATCGCCAGCCTCACCGATGAGGGCGAAGGCTGATGTGAGGTCGGGCGAGGCGAAGACGACCCAGGTCAACGACAGCAGGATCGAGGTGATCGCGAGGCGGATGGCCAGCGGCAGGGTCCAGTCCGCGAGCCGCTCGCGGCCAATACGTTCGATTGCCATGACGACGCCATGGGCTAGGCCCCAGACGACAAAGGTCCAGGCGGCGCCATGCCAGAGGCCGCAAAGGCCCATCGTGATGAGGAGGTTGAGCACGGTGCGAGGCAGCCCTCCGGCTGCCGCCGAGCGGAATGTAGAGGTAGTCGCGGAACCAGTAGGACAGGCTCATGTGCCAGCGGCGCCAGAATTCGGAGACGCTGGTCGCGGCGAACGGGCGATCGAAGTTGGGCGGCAGCTCGATGCCGAGGAGGCGCGACACACCGCGGGCGATATCGGTGTAGCCGGAGAAATCGGCGAGAAGGTAGAGCCCGTAGCAGGCTCCGGCGGCATAGACGAGAAGCGGACCGCCATGGTCGCGCGCGCTGAGCTCGAGCCAGTACTGGCCGAGCGGCGCGGCGATGACGAACTTCTTGAAGAACCCGAGGAGCACCAGTTCGAGGCCACTTGTACCGGCGGCGAGGGTGGGAGCCGTGCCGAGGCGTTCGAGCTGCGGGCCAAAGTCGTTGTAGCGGGCAATCGGTCCGGCCAGGAGCTTGGGGAAGTAGGCTATGTAGAGCAGGTGCTGGACGAGGTTCGGCAGCATTGCGGACCTCGCCGCGATAGACATCGACCGAGAGGCTGATGCCGTGAAAGACGATGAAGGAGAGGCCGATGGGCGCGATGATCGCCACGGCGCCGGGTGCGATCCCGAGAGGCTCCAGCAGGCCCGCGATCTGAGCGACGAAGAATCCGGCATACTTGAAGTAAGCGAGGGCGCCGAGATTGACCGCTATGCTGAGGACGAGGACGAGCCGCTTGCCGCCGGCCATCGGGCGCCGAGGCGCAACAGGATGAAGTCGGACAGCGACAGGAGACGAGGACCAGAGCCAGCCAGCCGCTGATCGTCGCGTAGAGGAAATACGATGCGACCAGGAGCAGTACCTGGCGGGCGAGCCCATTGCGGGCGGCGAGTAGACGACCAGAGCGCCGAGCGCGGCAAAGCTGTTGTAGTAGCCGAACGCGATGTCGTACATCGCGGGCTCTCCGGCCACCGGCGGCACTTCGATTGGGGGTGCGGCTCTTGAGGTGATCGCGCGCGTCGGGTCCGGTGTTGACAGCAAATCGAGGATGCTGACGGCGGGCTCGAAGGCGCCCCAGAGCTGGGGATAGGGAGTCGTAGTCGTAGGTCTTGTACTCGAGCGTCGATGCCGGCTCGGGCTGAAGGTCGCGGGCTCGATGTAGCTCGGCGGCCTGGGTCCCGAGAGATAGGTCGTGCCGCCAACCGCCTCGACCAGCGAGATCAGGCGCTCGGTCTTCCTGCCGTCGGCCGGGAAGCGCTCGCGGCATCGACGAGCTGGCGTGGTGATGCCGAGGCGCCCCATCGCCCACTCGATCAGGGCGCGGTTGAGCTGGCTGAAGCGCGGAGGCCGCTGCGCGAGGATGGCGGCGAACTCGGTCCTGCACCTCGTCGTACCAGGGCGCTGTGCGGTAGTTCTCGCGCAGCAGGTCGAGGTGTCGGGTCGGCCCAGTCGACGGTCCAGTCGATGACGACGTCCTGGTCGATCAGTGCGCGCGGTCTTGCTGCACACCGAGACCGTGATCCACGCGGTGCCGCGTCGGGGTCTTCAGCGGTTGCGGTTGCGCCAGTCGCGGGTGGTATACTGGACGTCGTCGAAGAGGATGAAGACGTCGCAAGTCGTCGATGAGATCGAAGTAGCCGCGCCACGGCACGTAGCTCGACTGAACGATGCCGACACGCAGCCCGGCCACCGCTATTTCCGCCGGGCGACGAAGAACTTCCGGCAGAGCTGGTGGGCGCCTTCGTAGCGATCCGACGAGAGGACGCGGTCGCGGATGGCGGCATCGACGCCGTCATAGACCGAGAAGGCGTCGTCGAACGCGATCCAGCCGCCGGGGAGCGAGGAAGCGCTCGGCCGCGTCGATGTCGGCGCAGACCGCGCGATAGGAATGGTCGCCGTCGAGGAAGGCGAGGCGCACCTTGAGGCCGGCGGGCGCCTGATCGGCGAACAGGGTGCCGGTGCCGCGGAACGGCGGTCACGACCGCGCCGAGATTTTCCTGCGCGATGGTGGCGTTGAACGCATCGAGCGCGCCGTCGAAACGGGCGTAGACGGTTGCGATGTCGCGCTGGAAGGGCTCGTCCCACACGGTCTGGTCCTCATAGCCGCCAACCCGTCCGACGGCGAGGTCGACGGCGAAGGAGTGGCTGCCGTCGGTGTTCTGCCGCCAGTCGTCGCCGCGCGGGAAGAGATCGACGGCATGGACATGCCCGCCGGTCTCGGCGACGGCGTGGCCGAGCACGGCGGTCGAGCGTCCGCACCAGCTGCCGATTTCGAGCACGTCGCCGCCGAGAGGCGCGGTCGTGACTGCAGCGTGTGTAGCGCCAGCAGTTCGTCCGGCGGGGTCCAGCCCGGCACCGTCTCCACGATGCGGGCGATCCGCGCCGTCACCGGGGCGGGTTTCTCGGGTTTCACGTCAAGCATGCACGGCTCCGATGGCGCGGACGACATCGCGCAGGGCGGCGACGACGTAGTCCTGGTCGGCGGGATCGATGTCAGCATAGAGCGGAAGGCGCAAGAGGCGCGCTGAAAGATCGTCGGTCACGCGCAGTTGGCCGTGCGTCGCGGCCGAACTTTCGGCCTGCGGGCGCGGAATGGAGTGGGACATAGTGGAACGTCGCGTGCACCCCCCGCGTCTTGAGCTCGGCGAGCGCGCGGTCGCGGGCGTCGGCGGTGGGCATCATCACCTGGTAGATGTGGGCATTCTGGTCGCGATCCTGCGGCACCCGGGGGCGGCTCAGCGTGCCGTCCGCCTCGAGCACCGCAAGCGCGCTGTGGTAGCGGTTCCAGGCCGTCTGGCGGCGTTCGGTGATGGCGGCGAGTTCAGCCAGTTGCGCCCCGAGGAGAGCCGCCGTGATTTCACTCGGCAGGAATGACGAGCCGATGTCGACCCAGGTGTACTTGTCGACCTCGCCGCGGATGAAGCTGCTGCGGTTGGTGCCCTTCTCCCACAGGATCTCGGCGCGCTCGACCAGCTCCTCGTCGTTGATGAGGAGGGCGCCGCCCTCCCCCGCACTGATGTTCTTGGAGCCGTGAAAACTCAGCGTGCCGAGCGCCCCGATGGTCCCGAGCGCACGGCCGCGGTATCGGGCGCCGATGCCCTGTGCCGCGTCCTCGACGATCGCCAGGCGGTGGCGTTCGGCGATTTCGGCGAAGGCAGCCATCTCGGCGCCGACCCCGGCGTAGTGCACCGGCATCAACGCGCGGGTGCGGGGCGTGATTGCGGCCTCGACCAGTTCCTCGTCGAGATTGAGCGTGTCGGCCGCGGATATCGACGAAGACCGGCACGGCGCCGCGCAGCGCGATGGCGTTGGCGCAGGACGAGAATGTGAAGGACGGCACGATCACCTCGTCACCGGCCTTGAGATCGAGGAGCAGGCAAGCCATCTCGAGCGCTGCGGTGCCCGACGCGGTCAGCAGCGCCTTCGCTGGTCCCGGTGATCGACTTCGAGCATCTGCTGGGCGCGGTGGGTGACAGGGTCCGCCGCCGACGAGCGATCCGTGACTTCAGGGCCTCGTTGATCGCCGCATCTTCGCCTGCCGAGCGCGGCGGGCGGGAGAACGGCACGGTCCGATCAGGCAAGGTCGGACTCGAGAACGCGCTGCTTTTTCTGCTTGGCGTCGAACTCGTGCATCACGGTCGCGTAGCTGCGGCCTTCGTCGGGCCACTTGATGACCTGCCAGTCAGGGCAAGCCGCGCAGAACGCGTGTTCCTTGCCGAAATTGCCGCTGAGATGCGCGTTACGCAGGCCGGTCATGAACTCGCCGGTCCAGGTGTCGGCGATCGTGCTGGTGGCAAAGTTGCCGATGTTGGCGATGTGCTTCCAGTCGGCCGGGCAGTAGGTCAGCTCGCCGTCGGCCTTGAGCACCATGCGCTCCCACGGATAGAGGCACGGCTTGCGCGGCGTCGGGGCAGTCTCCCACATCGTCTCGGCCATGCCTGGGGCATTGCCGGCGCAGGAGTGCATGTTGCGCATGACGACGAAGTCGGCGCCGGCGGCGCGCCAGTAAGCTTCGAACTCGGGGGCCTCGTGGATGTTGAGCGGCTGCTTCACGAAGCTGACCATGACCTTGGTCTTGCCGCCGTATTCCTTGGCGAGGCGGATCAGCCGGTGCACGGCCTCATGGGTGATCGAGAGGATGCCCTTGACCCGCACCTCGCCGTAAACTTCCTGGCTGTGCGCGTCGATCGACACGTCGAAGACGGTGACGCCGGCCTCGAACAGCGCACGGGCGCGCTCCTCGGTCAGCAGCATGCCGTTGGTGGTCACGTTGATCGGCAGCCCGGTGCGGTCGTGCGCGTACTTCACCATTTCCGCCAGATGCGGGTGGAGCAGCGGCTCGCCGTCACCGGTATAGCGCAGGAAGCGGCAGTGCCCCTTGCCGGTGGTCGCGACCTCGTCGATGAGCTTGGTGTGAAGCTCGACCGCGAGGTTCATCCGCCCCTTGCCCTTGAGCTTGGTCACCGTCACGTAGGGACAGTGAATGCAGGCAAGGTTGCAGAACATCGTGCAGTCGATGTTGATCTGCGAGGGAAAGGTGGCGCTGAGATAGCCACCAAAGGCGCCGACGGTCATATCAACCTCAAGCTCGATAGCGTGGGCGAAGCATCCCGGCCCCCAGAGGACCAAAGCACAGAAGGCGCTTGTTCTCAACGCCGCCCCGGACCGGCTGCGATAAACCTTCGAGGGGAAACAGGCAAGCGCAGGGGCCACTTGCATCCATCACATGGCCTCGACAGGACCGGTCCTCGGGGCCTTTCGCGCTTGTTTTGGCCGCGCGTTCGGCGGGAGAGGGGCCGGGGCCACTTCACGCTTGAGACTTAGCGGTGCCCCGTGTAACCAGCGGCTCCGGCACTTTGCCTGCCTTGGGAGAGGCTTTTGCACGACAGCGCGGGCAGCATTCGCGAGAAGATCCCAGCGGGCGAACGAGTTCGCGTTTGTTTCGGGCAATTTCAATATCGTCCATCCGGGCCATCTGCGGCTTCTCAAGTTCGCGGCTGACATGGCCGATGTGCTGGTGATCGGGCTTCAGTCGGATTCGACGCCCGGCGTGACGGTGAAGGGCGACATGCAACTCGAGGGGGTTCGCGCCCTGTCCCTGGTCGATCACGCCTTCCTGATGACAGAAGACGTCGAGAGCGTGATTTCCACCCTCAAGCCGGACTTTGTGGTCAAGGGCAAGGAATTCGAGAACCGGTTCAACGTCGAGGCGCACGCCGTCGAGGGCTATGGCGGCAAGCTCATCTTCTCGTCGGGCGACGTCCAGTTCGCCTCGATCGACCTGCTTCGGCACGAGTTCACCGACAGCATCGCGTCGACCATCCGCGGCGCCGAGGGTTTTCCGGAGCGCCACCAGATCGACACCGGCACGCTGCGCGGGCTGGTCAAGAAGATGGCGGCCGGGATGCGCGTCGCGGTGATCGGCGACATCATCGTCGACGACTACATCACCTGCGATCCGCTCGGGATGAGCCAGGAAGACCCGACGATCGTCGTCACCCCGATCGAGACCCGGACCTTTGTCGGCGGTGCCGGCGTGGTCGCGGCGCATGCGCACAACCTCGGGGCGCGCGTCGACTTCTTCACGGTGTTCGGCGACGACGAGACCGCAAGCTTTGCCGGCGCCGAGCTCACCAAGATGGGAGTCGAGGTCCACGGCATCGCCGACGTCACCCGGCCCACGACGCGCAAGCAGCGGTTCCGGGCGCTCAACAAGACGCTGCTGCGGGTGAACCACCTTCGCCAGCACGACGTTGAGCAAGGAGATCGCGGACAAGATGCTGGCGCGGATCGAGGCCGTGCTCCCCGACGTCGATCTCCTGATGTTCTCCGACTTCAACTACGGCTGCCTGCCTCAGACGCTGGTCGATGCCATCGTGGCGTCGGCGAAGCGGCACGGGGTGATGATGACGGCGGACAGCCAGGCGTCGTCGCAGATTTCCGACATTTCTCGGTTCAAGGGCATGACGCTGATCACGCCGACCGAACGCGAAGCGAGGCTTGCCCTGCGAGACACCGCCTCCGGCCTCGCGGTCCTCGCGCAGGACCTGCAGGACATTGCGGCGGCCGCGAACGTGATCATCACCCTCGGCGAAGAGGGCATGCTGATCCGCGGCCAGGCTCAGAACGGCGTTGACGCCATTGCCGACCAGCTGCCGGCGCTCAACAGCGCCCCCAAGGACGTCGCCGGGCGCGGGCGACAGCCTGTTCACCGCGACCTCCATGGCCCTCTGCTCGGGCGCCGACATCTGGAGCAGCGCTTATCTCGGCGGCGTTGCCGCAGCCTGCCAGGTGTCGCGGGTCGGAAACTCTCCGCTCAAGGTCTCCGACATCCTCGTCGAGCTCGACCAGATCGACCGGCTGGTCTGATGCGGGCGATCCTCCTCGCCGGGGGTCTCGGAACGCGCCTCAGGCCGCTGACCCTCACGGTCCCAAAATGTCTCGTTCCGATCCACGGAAAGCCTCTGCTCGACTACTGGTTCGAACATCTCTTTGCCGCCGGCTTCGAGCGGGCCCTGGTCAATACGCACTGGTTGCCCGAGGCGGTGCGCGCGCACGTCGCGCAATCGCCATTCCGGGACCGGGTCGACCTCGTCCACGAACCTGAACTGCTCGGAACCGGCGGCACGGTTCTCGCCAACCGCGACTGGCTCGGCGAGGGGCCCTATCTCCTCGCCCACGCGGACAATCTCACCGATTTCGACGTTGCCGCGTTCGTCACCGCACACCGCAGCCGGCCGGCTCATTGCGCCATGACCATGCTGGCTTTCCGGACCGACATGCCGGAAACCTGCGGCATCCTCGGCCTCGATGCTTCCGGCGTGGTCACGAGTTTTCACGAGAAGATCAAGAATCCGCCGGGTAACCTCGCCAACGCCGCCGTCTACATCTGCGAGCCGGAGGTCACCGCCTTCATCGCGGGTCTGGGCCGGAGCGTTGTCGATTTCTCGACGGAGGTCATTCCCGCCTTCATGGGCCGCATCCTCCGCCACGAAACGTCCGGCTATCACCGGGATATCGGCTCGCCAGAGGCCCTGAAGCTGGCCGAAGAGGAGTTTCGGCCACGATCCGGCCGCGAGGGGGCGGGCACGGGCCCCCAGAATTGACATCGGGGGCAAAGTAGGCGACTTCACCCCCGAAATCGGGCCAAAAACGCGGTCTTTCCGCGACCTGCCTTTCCCGGAGTTCTCAGTCGATGAAGTTGTTCGTTACCGGCGCCTGCGGCTACAAGGGCACGGTCCTCGTCCCCAAGCTGCTCGAGAAGGGCCACGAGGTCGTCGCCTTCGACATCCAGTGGTTCGGCAACAACCTTCGTCCGCACCCGAGGCTGACGGTCGTGCAAGGGCGACGTGCGCAATCCCGACGAGATCGATCTCAGCGGGGTCGACGCGATCATCCACCTGTGCGTCGATCGCCAACGATCCCGCCGGCGACCTCGATCCCAAGCTGACCTGGGAGGTGAGCTGCCTTGCCACGATGCGTCTTGCCGACAAGGCGCAGCGCGAAGGCATCAAGCGCTTCATCTATGCATCGTCCGGCTCGCGTCTACGGCGTCAAGGAAGAGGAGCAGGTGACCGAGGACCTCGAACTGGTCCCGATCAGCGAGTACAACAAGACCAAGATGTGCGCCGAGCGCATCCTGCTCTCCTACAAGGACGACATGGTGGTCCAGATCGTGCGGCCGGCGACGGTGTGCGGCTTTTCGCCGACCATGCGGAACGACGTCGCGGTCAACCTGCTGACCATGCTGGCGCTCAAGAACAAGAAGATCACGGTGCTCGGCGGCGACCAGTTCCGGCCCAACGTCCACATGGACGACATCACCGACCTCTACGTCTTCCTGCTCGATCATCCGGAGCACACCGGCATCTACAACGCCGGGTTCGAGAACATCACGATCCTGCAGATCGCCGAGATGATCGCCAAGCATGTCGACGGCGCGACGATCGAGGTCAAGGAATCGAACGATCCGCGGTCGTACCGGGTCAATTCGGACCGGCTGCTCGCCACCGGCTTCAAGCCCAAGAAGGGTGTCGAGGACGCGATCAAGGAGCTCGTCGGCCTCTACCGGCAGGGCGCCTGGACGGACGATGAGAGCTACTACCGGATGAAGTGGATGCAGCAGGAAGTGCTCAACTGATGCACGGGACCCGCAGCAAGGCCGGCGTCGGTCACTTCGTCGACTACTCGCAGCGGCTCTCGGCAATGCTCGCCGCGCACGACTGGTCGCACGGTCGCACAGCTCGCCGACGAACTGCGGACTGCGCCGTGACCGGGCGGCAGGTCTTCCTCACCGGCAACGGCGGCAGCGCGCGGCAATGCCGTCCACCTCGCCAACGACTTTCTCTACGCTTGGAGCAAGAAGGTCGGGCGCGGCATCCGCGTGAGCGCCCTGCCTGCCAACCCGGCGGTGCTGACCTGCCTCGCCAACGACGAAGGCTATGACCAGGTCTTTGCAGCGCAGCTCGCGGTGCAGGCCGACAAGGGCGACGTGCTGGTCGTGTTTTCGGGCAGCGGCAACTGTCCCAACATCCTGCGGGCGCTCGAGAAGGCGCAGGGAGATGGGCGTCAAGATCCTACGCCGTGCTCGGCTTCGACGGCGGCAAGGCCAAGGCGCTGTGCGACGTCGCGATCCACTTCGAGACCGACGACATGCAGATCGCCGAGGACGCGCAGCTGATCCTCGGGCACATGATCGTGCAGCACCTGAGCGAGCCAGGCCGACATGCTGGGGTCGAACTAGCCGATGGCGAACCCGAAGTTCCTCGTTCTCGGTGCCAACTCGTTCTCGGGCGCGACCTTCGTCGACTATCTCGCCGAACAGGGTCACGACGTCACCGCGACGTCGCGCACGCCCGACCGGCCGGTGCCGCAGCTCCCCTACCGCTGGCGCAAGAAGCCGGTGCGGTTCGAGAAGGTCGACCTCAACCACGACCTCGACGGGCTCGACGCGCTGCTCAAGCGCGAGCGCTACACGCACGTCGTGAACTTCGCCGCGCAGTCGATGGTCGGCCAGAGCTGGGATCATCCCGACGACTGGATGCATGACCAACGTGGTCGCGACGGCGCGGCTCTTCGTCATGCTGACGCGGCCTCGATTTCCTCGACCGCTACGTCCACGTGACGACGCCCGAGGTCTACGGCTCGACCGACGGCTGGATCCGCGAGGACACGCCGTTCAATCCGTCGACGCCCTATGCCGTGTCGCGCGCGGCCGGCGACATGAACCTCAAGATCTTATCAGACCTTCAAGAACCTGCCGGCGGTCTCGACGCGGGCGGCCAACGTCTATGGCCCCGGCCAGCAGCTCTATCGCATCATTCCGCGCACGGTTTACGCGGCGATGACGGGCGAGAAGCTCAAGCTCGACGGCGGCGGCAAGTCGGTGCGCGTCTTCATCCACATGCGCGACGTGTCCGACGCGACGCTGCGGGTTGCGCTCGGCGGCAAGGTCGGCGAGACCTATCACATCTCGGGCTATGAGCTGGTCTCGATCCGCCACCTGGTCGAGATGATCCTCGAACAAGCTCGGCAAGTCGTTCGACGGACTACGTCGAGCTCGGTCCCGAGCGGGTGGGCAAGGACTCGGCCTATCATGCTCGACTCGTTCAAGATCAGGACCGAGCTGGGCTGGATGGACAAGATTTCGCTGAGCGATGGTCTTGATGATGTCATCGCATGGGCGGACAAGTTCAAGGACGGACCTGCCGAACCTTCCGTCGACCTACGTGCACAAGGCCTGATGCTTCATGGACGCCGCGGCCGAGACGAGCGAACCAACAGCGAGCCCGATGTCGCGGCGCTGAAGCGCCAGGCCGCCGAGCTGCGCGGCCAGGTGATCTGGATGAGCCACAAGGCCGGCGCGGCGCACCTCGCCTCCTGCCTCTCCGCGATCGACGTGCTGACCGCCGCCTACTGGCACGCGCTCCGCATCGATCCGCGCGAATCCGACCGACCCGCTGCGCGACCGCTTCATCCTGTGCAAGGGTCACGCCGCGATGGCGCTCTACTCGACGCTCGCCTTCCGCGGCTATTTTCCGCGGGAGATGCTCGACACCTACGGCGCAGGACGGCGGGCTGCTGGCCGAGCATCCGCCGGCCAATCTCCTGCCCGGCGTCGAAGCGGCCACCGGCTCGCTCGGCCACGGCCTGCCGATCGCGGCCGGCATGCGCTCGCGGCGCGGATCAAGGGCAACGAGGGCGCCTATCGCGTCTATGCGCTGCTGTCGGACGGCGAGTGCAACGAAGGCTCGGTGTGGGAAGCGGCGATGTTCGCGGCCGGCAGAAGCTCTCGAACCTTTGCGTCATCGTCGACTACAACAAGTGGCAGGCGACGGCGCGCTCCAACGAGACGCTGGCGCTCGCGCCGCTGCGCGAGAAGTGGGAGAGCTTTGGCTGGGACGCGCACGAGATCGACGGCCACGACATCGGCGCGCGTCGCGCGGGCGCTCGCCGACTTCCCCAACGGCTCGGGCAAGCCGGTCGCGTTCATCGCCCACACGGTCAAGGGCAAGGGCGTCTCGTTCATGGAAGACGACAACAACTGGCACTACCGCGCGCCGACGGCCGACGAAGTCGTGAAGGCGCGCAAGGAGCTCGGGCTCGCATGAGAAACGCCTTCGCCGACGAGCTGACCAAGCTGGGCGACGACGACGAGCGCGTCGTCATGCTGTCGGGCGACATCGGCAACCGGCTGTTCGACAAGTTCAAGAACAAGCACCCCGACCGCTTCTTCAACTGCGGCGTGGCCGAAGCCAACATGATCGGGCGTCGCCGCCGGGCTGGCGATGTACGGGCTGCGGCCGGTCACCTACACGATCACGCCGTTCGTCACGACGCGCTGCCTCGAGCAGATCCGCGTCGACGTCTGCTATCACGACCTGCCGGTGACGATCGTCGCCGTCGGCGCGGGCCTTGCCTATGCCGGGCTCGGGCCGACGCACCACGCCTGCGAGGACATCGCCTTCCTGCGCGCGCTGCCGAACATGAATGTCATCGCCCGGGCGATGCGTGGGAAGTCCGCGCGGCGCTGCGCGCCGCGATGAAGCAGGACAGGCCGATCTACATCCGCATGGGCAAGAAGGGCGAGCCGCGTCGTCCACAGCGGGCCGATCGAGAATTTCGCGATCGGCAAGTCGATCACCATCGTGCCGGGCGACGAGATCTGCCTTCTCTCGACCGGCAACATGCTGCCCGAGGCGATCGAGGCCGGGACGCATGCTCGGCGAGCACGGGCATTCGGCCGAGGTCGTGAGCTTCCACACGGTGAAGCCGCTCGACACAGAAAAGCTGACGCAGGCGTTCGACAAGTTCCGCGCTCGTCGTCACCATCGAGGAGCATTCGCTGATCGGCGGCTTCGGCTCGGCGGTGTCCGAATGGGCGATCGACAACGGCATCGACACGCGCAAGCAGATCCGCATCGGCACGCCCGACAAGTTCTTCAAGGAATCGGGCGAGCAGGAGCATGCGCGCGAGGCGCTGGGCCTTCAGCGCGCACCAGATCGCCGAGCGGGTCCACGCCCGGCTTCACCACCACTGAGGTTCTGCGCATGAAGACCCAAGCCGCCCTGCTCGTCGCGACGGGCCAGCCGCTGGTTATCGCCGAGATCGAGACCCCGGCGCTGAAGCCCGGCCAGGTGCTGGTCGAGATCGCCTATTCCGGCGCCTGCGGCACGCAGCTGATGGAAGTCGCGGGCGACAAGGGCGAGGACAAGTGGTGCCCCCACTGCCTCGGCCACGAGGGCACCGGCACGGTGGTCGAGGCCGGCTCGGCGGTGACCAAGGTCAAGGTCGGCGACAAGGTCGTCCTGAGCTGGATCAAGGGCAACGGCATCGAGGCCGGCGGCGCGGTCTATGACTGGGACGGCAAGAAGGTGAACTCGGGCGGCGTCACGACCTTCCAGCGCCACGCCGTGGTCTCGCGAGAACCGGCTGACGCTGCTGCCTGCGGACATGCCGCTCGACGTCGGCGTGCTGCTCGGCTGCGCCGCGCCGACCGGCATGGGCGCGGTCTACAACGTGCTCAACGTCAAGGCGGGCGATGCGATCGCGGTGTTCGGCACCGGCGGCATCGGCCTCAACGCGCTGATGGCGGCGGCGCTGGCGGGCGGCGAGCCCGGTG
Source organism: uncultured Gaiellaceae bacterium (assembly GCA_963846665.1). Taxonomy (GTDB): domain Bacteria; phylum Actinomycetota; class Thermoleophilia; order Gaiellales; family Gaiellaceae; genus Gaiellasilicea. The sequence goes on along the minus strand of CAWJWW010000002.1, from coordinate 27,011 downwards.
ATCGGCATCGATCTCAAGGAGTCGCGGCGCGCGCTGGCGCACGCAGTTCGGCGCAACGCACGTGATCGATCCGGCGGCGGGCGACGTCGCGGCACAGATCAAGGCGATCGTGCCCAACGGCGTCGACCTCGCGGTCGAGGCGACCGGCATCCCCTCGGTGATGGCGGACGCGATCGCGGTGACCCGCCAGCAGGGCGGCCGCGCGGTGGTGATCGGCAACGCCAAGGCCGGAGCCGAGTTCAAGATCAGCCCCAACGTCTTCAACCAGGGCAAGAGCCTGATGGGCACCTGGGGCGGCGACTCGCAGCCGGACCGCGACTATGGCCGCTTCGCCAAGCTGATCTCGTCGGGCCGCTTCCCGGTGCGCGACCTGCTGTCGGCGCCCTATCAGCCTCGAGGACATCAACGAGGCGCTCGCCGACATGCGCTCGGGCAAGATCGGCCGGCCGCTGATCGACATGAGCAAGCGCTAGGCCGGCGCCGATGCGCATCGGCATCGATTTCGACAACACCATCGTCAACTACGACGGCGTGTTTCATGCCGCGGCGCTCGAACGCGGACTGATCCCGGCGACGCTGGACCGCGGCAAGAACGCGGTGCGCGATTTTCTCAACGGCTCGGGCCGCAAGGACGAGTTCACCGAGCTCCAGGGCTACGTCTACGGCACGCGCATGGCGCTCGCTGCGCCCTACCCCGGGTTTGCCGAGTTCGTGCGCGACGCGCGGCACGGCTGGGCACGAGCTCGCCATCGTCTCGCACAAGACGCGGCACCCGATGATGGGGCCGAAGCACGATCTGCATCAGGCGGCGCGCGACTTCCTGAAGCTCAGCGGGTTCATCGGGCGACGAGTCGATCCCGGAGAACCAGGTGTTCTTCGAGCTGACCAAGGACGAGAAGGCGGCGCGTGCGAAGCAGCTCGGGCTCGACGTGTTCATCGACGACCTGCCGGAGATCCTCGCGCTGCCCGATCTTGCCGGCATGCGCCGCATCCTGTTCGCGGACGGCGCGATGCGCCGCCGGGCGACTACGAGATCGCCGGGGCTGGGCCGAGATTTCGCGCCTGCTCCTCGGCGGCGCGTCATGAGCGGCGACGAGCCCGAGGTGCTGGCCGGCAGGCTCGCGCGAAGCGGCCGGGCTCGCGCCGGTCGAGACGCATCGACCGGCTGACCGGCGGCAAGAACAACCGCGTGTTCGGCGTGACGCTGAGCGACGGCCGGCGCGTGGTGATGAAGTCGTACCACCACGACGAGCGCGATACCGCGCGACCGGCTCGGCGCCGAGTGGAGCTTCCTGCGCTACGTGTGGGCGCGCGGCGTGCGCAACGTGCCCGAGCCGCTGGCGTCGATGCCGGCCGAGCATGCCGGGCTTTATGGCTTCATCGACGGCGCCCGGGCGACTCGAGATCGACCGCCGACCTCGTCGATGCCGCGGCCGAGTTCGTCGCCGCGATCAACGCGGCGCCGCGTGAGCCGCAGTGGCTCGCACCGGGCTCCGAGGCCTGCTTCTCGATCGCCGATCATGTCGCGACGGTTGCCCGCCGCGTCGGCCGGCTGTGCGACGCTCGATGACACGCGCGCCGCACGTCGACGAGGCGCGCGCCTTCGTTCGCGACGGCTCGAAGCCGCGTGGCAGCGGGTCGAGGCGCGCATCATCGCGGAGTCGGCCGCCGACGGCGTCGCGCCGGACGCGCCGGTCGCGCAGCAGATCGTGTCGCCGTCGGACTTCGGCTTCCACAACGCGCTCGTCGCAGACGAGGCAGCGTCAGCTTCATCGATTTCGAGTATGCCGGCCGCGACGACGCGGCCAAGCTCGTCTGCGACTTCTTCTGCCAGCCCGAGGTGCCGGTGCCGCTCGAGCACTACGCCCGCTTTCGCGATTCCGTCATCGGCGCGCTCGACCTCAGCCCGCGAGGATGCGTGGCGCTGCGACCTGCTGCTCGATGCCTATCGCATCAAGTGGGTGTGCATCATCCTCAACGAGTTCCTGCCGCTCGGCGCCAGCCGCCGCGCCTTCGCCGACGCAGTCCGACCGCGCGGCACGAGCCGCAGCGCCAGCTCGCGCGCGCCGAACGCCAGATTTCCCTCGTTTCGACCTGACCCGGAGTTTCCGATGGCCTACAAAGAATTCGTCAGCCTCGTCCACAAGTCGACCAAGCGCGACTACCTCGCCGCGCGTCACCCAGCGCGACAAGGCCGAGGTCGCCGAGCTCGCGGTGAAGTTCGACTACGACTACTGGGACGGCGGCCGCGACACCGGCTACGGCGGCTACAAGTACGACGGCCGCTGGCGCAAGGTGGCGGACGCCATGGTCGCCGACTACGGCATCAAGCCGGGGATGCGGATCCTCGACGTCGGCTCCGGCAAGGGCTTCCTGCTCCACGACTTCACCGAGTCCGTGCCGGGCGTCGAAGTCGCACGGCCTCGAGTTTCAGCCAGTACGCCATCGACCACACGATGGAGTCGGTGAAGGACCGGATCGTCCACGGCAACGCGGCCAAGCTGCCCTTGCCCGACAACCACTTCGATCTCGTGGTCTCGATCAACACGCTGCACAACCTCTACAACTACGACCTCGACGCGGCCTTCCGCGAGATCGAGCGCGTCGGCAAGGGCGCGAAGTACATCTGCGTCGAGACCTATCGCAACGAGCGCGAGAAGGTGAACCTGATGTACTGGCAGCTCACCTGCCGCGCCTTCCACACGCCGGACGAGTGGGAGTTCTGGTTCAAGCAGACCGGCTACACCGGCGACCACGAGTTCATCTGGTTCGAATGAGCGACTTTCGCGGAAAGCTACGTCGGCAAGCTTCGCGCCCTCGTCGGCAAGCGGCTGCTGATGGTGCCCGGCACGCGCGTCTTCATCGAGGACGAGCAGGGCCGGCTGCTGATGCAGCACCGCCGCGACTTCGACAACTGGGGCTTCCTCGGCGGCAATGTCGAGGACGGGGAGTCCCTGCCCGACTGCATCGTCCGCGAGGTCCGCGAAGAGGCGGGGATCGAGATCTCGGACATCGTGCCCTTCGCGTTCTCATCCGACCCGGCGCTCGAGACGCTGGCCTATCCCAACGGCGACCTCTGCCAGTTCTATGTGCTGATGTTCTGGACGCGCAGATGGATCGGGAGAGCCGCGCGTCGCTCGACGAGGAGAGCCTCGCGTTCGACTGGTTCGGCCCCGACAACTTTCCGCCGATGCTGCCGACGATGCAGGCCGGCCTCGACGCCTTCCGGCGGTACAAGGCGACCGGCGCCTTTCAGGTTCTCTGAGGAACGGCGATGCCCCAGCTTGCCGACGGAGGATTGTGGGCGGAGCGAGTCGGAGCCGCGACTTCGCCGGCAGACCCGCGCTCTTTCTCGACCGCGATGGCGTCATCATCGAGGACGTGCATTTCATCCAGCGCGCAGAGGACGTGCGGATGATCCCCGGCGTCGCCGAGGCGATTGCGGCTGCGAATGCGCGCGGGGTCGCCGTGGTGATTGTCACCAACCAGTCCGGGGTTGCGCGCGGGCACTTCGGATGGGCGGCGTTCGAGTCGGTGCAGCGGCAGGTTGGGGAAAAGCTCGCGGAGGCTGGCGCCTCGGTCGATCTGGCGCTCGCCTGCGGGTACCATCAGGACGGTGCCGGGCCGCTGGCGTCCGATCACGACTGGCGCAAGCCCCGGTGCGGCATGCTCGTCGAGGCGGCTCGCCAGCTCGGGATCGATCTCGGCCAGTCGTTTGTCATCGGCGATCGCCTGACCGATCTTGCGGCGGGCAAGCTCGCCGGCCTCACCGCTGGGGCGCTGGTCCTCACCGGGTACGGGCGGAGCGAAGCCGAGGCCCAGCGCGAGCAGATCGATCGCTGGCGTGCCGAGGGCTACGATGTTCGGGTCGCGGACACGGCTGCGGACGCGATCACCGGGTGGCTCAGTTCGTTACCGGCCTAGGCTGCGATACCATCGTGCAACGGCCTCGATCCCGTCCGCCATGGATTGCGGCGGTTGCCAGCCGAGGTCCCTGAGGAGCGCCGACGTGTCGAGTGCGAGGCTGCCCGCAAGCCGGTCGAACGCGGCGCCGCGTCCCGCGAGGGTTGCGCCAAGACGCAGAACGGCCGGCGGAACGGCGATCAGCCGGGCCGGCTTCCCCAGCGCCTTGGCGATCGCACGGATCAGGTCGGGGGTCGACACGTCCTCGCCGTCGGACACGGCGAAGGTCCTGCCCGCCGGCACGGGGATGCGAGACGGCAGCGGCAACGGCGCTCGCGAGGTTTGCGACCGACACGAGGCTTCGGCGGTTGTCGATGGCGCCAAGCGGCAGCGGCAGGCCCCGGTCGACGGCCTTGACGCAGGGCGAGAAAGTTGGCGCGAACGCCCGGACCGTACACCAGAGGCGGGCGCAGGATCGACGACCTCGAGTCCGGTTTCCGCTTCAACGGTCCGGAGCCCCTCCTCCGCCGCGAGTTTCGAGCGCGCGTAGTCGTCCTGCGGGCGCGGGCGAGTCGGTCTCGTCGTAGGGGCGGTCGCGGCCCTCGCCGAAGACCTTGGCGGTGCTCATGAAGACGAACCGCTTGACGCCGGACTGCACCGCCGTTCGCGCCAGGTCCGAGTGTCAGCTCGGTATTGTCGCGGCGATAGAGGGCTGCGGGATCGGCTGCGTCCTCGCGCATGACGTGGGCACGGCCCGCGAGGTGGACCACGGCGTCGCAGCCCTCCGCATGCCTCGTCGAGATGGCCGCGCCTGCCGGGCACGATCGTCCAGCCATCGGCCGCCAGAACCGGCGCCATGGCGGTGCCGACGAACCCGGACGCGCCGGTCAGCAGCAGCTCTCTCTGCAGCGTCATGCGGTTCCCTTGCACCGCTTCGGCCCGCCTGTAGGAGGATCGCCAAGTCGCGGGCGGAGGCAAGCGTGATCTACGACTTTTGCGTCATCGGCGGCGGCATTGTCGGGCTCGCCACGGCGATGACGCTGCTCGAGCGCCGCCCGGGCGCGAGCCTGCTCCTCCTCGAGAAGGAGCCCGAGGTCGCCCAGCACCAGACCGGGCACAACTCCGGGGTCATCCATGCCGGCATCTACTACGAGCCGGGCAGCCTCAAGGCAAAGCTCTGCCGCGCCGGCCTCGCCGCGACGACCGCAGTTCTGCACCGAGCACCAGTTGCCGTTCGAGACCTGCGGCAAGCTGATCGTCGCCACCAACGACGTGGAGAAAGCAGCGGCTCGATGCCCTCTACGACCGTGCCACCGCCAACGGGCTCGTGCTCGAACGGCTCGATGCCGCCGAGCTGCGCCGCCGCGAACCCAACATCACCGGCATCGCCGCGCTGCTCAGCCGCGAGACCGGCATGGTCGACTACATGGCGATCGCGCGGACGATGGCGGAGCTGGTGAAGACAGACGGGCGGCACGATCCGCCTCGGCGCTGGGGTCGAGCGGATCACCGAGCGCGGCGACGCGGTCGAGATCGGCGCCGGCGGCGAGAGTTCGAGGCGCGCCAGCTGTCGTCTGCGGCGGCCTGCAGTCGGACCGGCTGGCGCAAGATTGCCGGGATCGACGTCGACTTCCAGATCGTGCCGTTCCGCGGCGAGTATTTCCGCCTGCCGCCAGAGCAAGAACTCTATCGTCCGGCATCACATCTATCCGGCGCCCGATCCCGACCCTGCCGTTCCTCGGCGTCCACCTCACGCGGATGATCGATGGCACGGTCACGGTCGGTCCCAATGCGGTGATCGGCTTTGCGCGTGAGGGCTATCGCGAAGCTCTCGATCAATCCCGCGCGACACGCTGCAGTTCGCAACCTTTCCAGGGTTCTGGAAGCTCGTCGGCAAGAACCTCGGCCACGCGATGCACGAGCTCTATGGCTCGTTCTGGAAGCGCGGCTATCTCGAGGAGTGCCGGAAGTACTGCCCGAGCCTCGAGCTCTCGGACCTCCTGCCCTACCGCGCCGGCATCCGCGCGCAGGTGGTCACCCGCGAGGGCAAGGCGATCCACGATTTCCTGTTCAAGGAGACGGCGCGGATGCTGCATGTGTGCAACGCGCCCTCACCCGCTGCGACTTCGGCGATCCCGATCGGCGAGATGATCGCGGACAAGCTGCTGGCAGCCTGAGGGTCAGGGTAGCAGCCCGCGATAGAGCGCGAGCGTCTGTTCGACGACGATCGACGACGCGAATTCGGTCTCGGCACGCCGCCGGCCGGCGGCTCCGAACCGCCGGCGGAGATCGCTGTCCTCGATCAGCCGCCGGAGGGCAGCGGCGAGGGCCTCGGGATCGCGCGGCGGGACAAGCAGGCCGTTGTCTCCGTCGCGCACCGCCTCGCGGCAACCCGGTACGTCGGTTGCGACGATCGGGAGTCCGGCGGCGGCGGCTTCCAGCAGGCTCTTGGGCAGCCCCTCGCGATAGGATGGCAGGCAGGCGATGTGCGCCCGCTGCAGGAGGGCCGGGACATCGGCGCGCTGACCGAGCCATTCGACTGTGCCTTCGTCCGCCCAGGCCTGCAGCTGGTCGTCGGGGATCGCGGCGGGGTTTTGCGGGTCACCGGCGCCGATGAGTTGAAAGCGTGCTCCGGTCGACCGCAGAGCACGGGCGGCGGCGACGAACTCGCCGACGCCCTTGTCCCAGAGCATCCGGGCGACGAGGGCGACCGTGACTGGCGGCGCGGGCTCGGGATGGGGCGCGAACACCGATAGATCGACACCCGCACCGCGGATCAGCACCGCGTCGGCCTCCCGCGCCGCGCCCTTAGCGATGAACTCGGTGCGGTCGTCGGGATTTTCGAAGATCACCTTGCCGCCGGGCGGATTGAGCAGCAGGCGGAGCGCGCCGGTCACCAGCGGCCGCAGCAGGCGCGACTTGGTGCTCTGCGAGGTAAAGACGAAACCCATGCCGACCGGCGCGTTGACGATGCGGCGGATGCCGCTCCAGCGGGCGGCCAGCGAGCCGTAGAGGATCGGCTTGAGCGCCACGTGATGGACGATGTCAGGCCTTAGCCGCCGGTAGATGGCGCGGACGTCACGGATCGTTGCAAGTTCCGCCAGTGGGTTCACCCGGCGGCGGGCAAAGGGCAGCGCTTCGAAGCCGAGGCCGGCGGCGCGGATCGCTTTGCCTTCACCAGTGTCGTTGGCAACAACCGTAACGTCGTAGCCGGCGCGCCGGGCGGCGAGCGCCCGGTCGAGGAAGTGGGAGAGGAAGAACCAGTCCTCGGTGATAAGGAAGACGAGCCTCGGCGGTGCCTGCTCGATCATCCGGGACCCGTCAGTCACCCCTCACCTCGCTTCTCGCGCAGTACCGTCGCCGGTCGTTCCCATCGAAGGAGAGGTGCCCGCGGGAACGCCTACGTGTATGAAGCATCCGATGGACACCAGCCCCCTGAGTGTCAACCGGAAAGCGTGAGGACTGCCGTTGCGAATTGCCATGCTGGGATCGGGCTATGTCGGTCTCGTGAGCGCCGCCTGCTTCGCCGAGCTGGGGCACGATGTGGTTGCGATTGACCGCGACGCGGCCAAGGTCGAGCAACTCGGGCGCGGGGAAATCCCGATCTTCGAGCCCGGGTTGCAGGATCTGGTCACGCGCAACCTCGCGGCGGGCCGGTTGAGCTTCGTGACCGCGGCACCGGCGGCGGTGGCCGGTGCCGAGGTGGTTTTTGTCGCAGTCGGCACGCCGAGCCGGCGCGGCGACGGCTATGCCGATCTCTCGTTCGTTCACGCGGCCGTCCGCGAGATTGCCGACGCCTTGGACGCAGGAACCATCCTTGCGATCAAGTCCACCGTTCCGGCGGGGACGGGCGACGCGGTGCAGCAGACCATTGCAGCGCTCCGGCCCGGCGCGAATATCGCGGTCGTCTCCAACCCCGAGTTCCTCCGGGAGGGGGCGGCGATCGAGGATTTCATGAGCCCCGACCGCATCGTCGTCGGAATCGAGGACGAGCGTGCGCGGGCGGTGCTGACCGGGGTCTACCAGCCTCTCGGCCTTGACCGCATCCCCCTGCTCTTTGTCGGCCGGCGCGCCGCAGAGCTCACCAAGTACGCAGCCAACGCCTTCCTCGCCATGAAGATCACCTTCATCAACGAGATGGCAGATCTCGCCGAAACCATCGGCGCCGACGTCGCCGACATTGCCCGCGGCATCGGGCTCGATCACCGCATTGGCGAGCAGTTCCTGAAACCCGGCCCCGGCTTCGGCGGCTCGTGCCTGCCCAAGGACACGCGCGCGCTGATGAAGACGGCACAGGACAATGGCCGCGTGCTCCGGCTCGTAGAAGCAACGATCGCCGTCAACGATGCCCGCCCCCGGGTGATGGCGGACAAGATCATCGCGGCCTGCGGTGGCAACGTGCGGGGCAAGACCGTGGCGATCCTCGGCCTGACCTTCAAACCCGACACCGACGACATGCGCGAGGCGCCGTCGCTGACCATCATCGGGCACCTTCAGTCGGAAGGCGCGACGATCCGTGCCTACGATCCCGAGGGAATGACCGCGGCAGCAGCGATGATCCGCGACGTAACTTTCGCCTCCGATGCGCATGACGCGGCAACCGGCGCGGACGCGGCGGTGATCGTCACGGACTGGAGTGCGTTCCGCAGCCTCGATCTGCGGCGGCTTGCCACAGTGCTGCGCGTGCCGGTCCTCGTCGATCTGCGCAACCTTTTCGAGCCGGCCACGGTCGCGAGATACGGGCTGACCTATTTCGGCCTCGGCCGTCCGTCGCCTCCGGCACGCTGAGGTTGCCCATGCGCGTCTTCGTCACAGGCACAGCAGGCTTCATCGGATTTCATCTCGCGCGGAGGCTGCTGGCCGATGGCCACGAGGTCTTCGGCTACGACGGGATGACGCCCTACTATGACGTGGCGCTGAAGCAGGCCCGGCTCGCGCTCCTGTCGCGTTCGCCGTCCTATCGCAACCGCGTCGGAATGCTGGAGGACAAGGCAGCGCTCGCGGCCGCAGTGGCCGAGGCGGCGCCGGCGATCGTCGTCCACCTCGCGGCCCAGGCCGGCGTCCGCTACAGCCTCGAGAACCCCGACGCCTATGTCGACGCCAACCTCACGGGGACCTTCAACCTGCTCGAGGCCGCGCGCAGCGCGAGGCCGCGCCACCTGCTGATCGCCTCGACGAGCTCGGTCTATGGCGGGAACCAGAAACTGCCGTTCGCGGAGACCGATCTCACCGACGCACCGATGACCCTCTACGCGGCGACCAAGAAGGCCGGTGAGGCGATGAGCCATTCCTACGCGCACCTGTGGTCTATCCCGACGACGTGCCTGCGGTTCTTCACCGTCTACGGACCCTGGGGGCGGCCTGACATGGCCCTCTTCAAGTTCGTCGATGCGATCGAGCGGGGAGAGCCGATCCCTCTCTATGGCTCAGGCCACATGCGGCGCGACTTCACCTATGTCGACGATCTCGTCGAGGGGGTGGTGCGGCTGATCGCGCTGCCACCGCGGATCGGCGAGCCGGTCACCGGCGCAACCGACTCGCTGTCTCCAGTCGGACCATGGCGCGTGGTCAATGTCGCGCGCGGCGCCCCGGTCGAGCTGCTCGCATTGGTCGACACGATAGAGCGTGCGATGGGCCGCAAAGCGGAGCGAACGCTGCTGCCGCAGCAACCGGGTGACCTCGATGGGACGGCAGCGGACCCCACGCTTTTTCACGCGCTCGCGGGGCCCCTCGGATGGACGCCGATCGAGACCGGGGTCGCTGCTTTCGTCGCCTGGTACCGGAACTGGAAGGTCGACCGCGAGCCGGGTCACCTGTGACAAATCGGGCGTCGCGTGGTAGGGAGCGCCCTCGTGGCGCCGTCGAGCGCCGAATTTGGAGAGCCGACGTGCCCGGTCGCCTGAGATCGCTCCTGATGCTGGTCGCCTCCCTCCTCTGCGCCGGCTTCCTGAGCGCATGTACCGGTCCCATGCCGCTCTACTCGCCGGCTGCGGTCCATCCCGCCGCCTACAGCTTCTCGTACGGCAAGCCCGCCAGTCGGTCCGACCAGATCATCTATCGCGAACTGCGCCTTAGGCTGCCGCAGGCGCGGGCCGGCGATGCGCTCACGGTCACCGTGGCGAGCGCAACCGGGACCCGCCGGATCGCGACACCAAACGGCCCGTATGAGGTCGTGGCCAACGCCAAGGTTACGGTCACCCGCGCCGACGGCACAGTGGTCTTCTCGGGCACCCGAACGGCCAGTGCCGCTTTCACCCATGTCGGGCAGGTTCTCACCGACAAGCAGGCCGAGACCGATGCGGCGGAGCGGGCCTCGGTTGCGATCGCAGAGACGATCCGTCTGTCTGTCCTATCGGCCCTCGCACGTGGCTGAGACGTAACGCGTTTGCGGCCATGCGGGAGGTAGCGATGGGCACAGCGAAATCCGACCGCCCGCTTCTCATCATCGACGGCGACTCCTTCGCGCACCGTGCCTATCACGGCCTGCCCAAGTCCATCCGGCGGGCCGGCAATAAGGGCGGCGGGGCGATCGTCGGTTTCGCCAACTACATGCTGCGGCTCTACGAGGCCGAGCGCCCGCGCGCGGTGGTCGTGGGCTGGGACACGCTCGACGTGCCGAACTGGCGTGCCCAAGAATTCGCCCCCTACCAGAGCGGACGGGAGTTCGAGGACGAGATCGTCGACCAGTTGTCGGTCTTGCCGGAGTTCGTCCGTGCGTTCGGCTTCATCGCCGCAAAGGCTGCGGGTTTCGAGGCGGACGATTTCCTCGCCGCAGCCGCGGAAGCGGAAACGCGGCGGGGCGGCACGGCGTTCGTCGCAAGCGGCGACCGCGATGCCTTCCAGCTCGCGTCGGCGTCGGTCACCATCCTTCATCCCGTGAAGGCCGGCGAGATCGCCCGCATCGGCCCCGCTGAAGTCCGCGAGCGCTACGGCGTCGACCCGCACCAGGTCCCCGACTTCATCGCGCTGCGCGGCGACCCCTCCGACAAGCTGCCGGGGGCAAAGGGGGTCGGCGCCAAGACGGCAGCGAGCCTGCTTCAGCGCTATCCCGACCTCGAAGCGATGCTGACCGACGGCAAATTCCCGACGCAGGCCGAGGATCTCCGGCTCTACCGCCGCATTGCCACGATGGTGCCAACCGCACCGATGCCCGACATTGTCGACGTGACACCGGACTGGGACGCAGCGGCAAAGCTTGCCAAGGCATGGGAGCTCAACGCGCTCTCGGAGCGATTGGCAACGCTGGCAAAGGGACAGGGCTGAAGGCGCGGTGGCTTTCTAGAGAGTCAGCGTGCCACGCATGACGATGATGCCGGCTCCCGAAATCTCTGGGTCCGGGGTGAGGCGGACGCGGATCAAGCTCCGACGCCCCATCTTCGCGCCCTGCTCGATTTCGATGGCACCAGAGATCATGCCCTCGCTGGCGAGATAGGCCGCAAGCGGGCCGGCCGCGGTACCGGTGGCCGCATCCTCCCACAAGCCGACCGTGGGGTTGAAAAATCGCGCGTATGCGCGATCCGGCGCAGCGCGATCGAACGCGTAGACGTAGCAGCCCTCGGCAGAGGCTGCGCTCAGGACCTTGAGAAGCGCCCCGGCGGACGGTTCGGCGCGGTCTACTGCCGCAGGGTCACGAAGGCGAACAAGCAGGTGCGCCACTCCGGTGTCCGCCATGCGCGGGGCCGGCTCGGACAGGACATCCTCGGGGGCAAGACCAAGAGCATCCGTCACAGGCGCCAAATCGGCCAGTGCCGATCCCAGCCTGAGCCTCGATTGCTTCATGCGTCCAAAGATCCGGCCTTCCACGGTGCTGAGCTCAATGGGCAGAACCTCGCCGCCAATTTCCTGCTGGAACACACGGGGTACCTGGATGGGCCCGAGCTTGCCGTCCTCGGCCAGCCAGAGCCACGCGCCGAGCGCATTGTGGCCGGCGCCGCCCACTTCCGCCCCGGCCGCCGTGAAGGACCGGAGCTTCAGATCGGCCCGATCGCTGCGCATGACGAAGGTGGTTTCGGCCTGATTGAACTCCCCGGCGATCCGGCGCATCTGGGTTTCCGACAGCTCATCTGCGCCTTCAACCACCGCAAGTGGATTGCCGCTCAGCGGGGTGTCCGCAAAGACGTCAATCAGTCCGGCGATCAGGGGTGCACTGCTCGATTGCGGCGACACGGCATATCTCCATCCGTCCGACGAGTACGACGTGTACCCGATGAGCCCCGGTCGCAAAACGCTCCGGCCGCGTCCCCAGTTGACAGGACCGACCCAACCGATGTCGGACCAACCCTCCGCACGGTCAGCGTCCATCAGATGATATCGCGCTGCCCCTGCCCGATACCAGCGCTCACGGCTGATTCTGGATGCGATATGGGTCGGTCGTGCGATCAGCTGTCCGACCGCGCCCTCCCAGAGTTGCAGCGTCGACCGCGTTGCTAAGCCCCGCTACGACCTCGAGCAGGCTTGGTGAAAGTCCGATCTCGATATTGAGCGCGCGTGCAGCTTCGGAGAAGCTTGCGGCCCTCGCCGCAAGAGGAACCTGCGTTAGCAACCAAAGACTATGACCGACCGCCGGATCGTCCGCGCCGCCTGCAGCGCACGTTCGGCAGCGTCAGCGCTTGCGCGAGCGACATCGTCAGCACTAGCGCGGCCGGCAAGAAGTGCGACGACATTGTCCCACTTCCGCGTCGCTGGCAGATGCTTCAGCCGAATGTGGCCCATGGCCGATCCTCGCCGAGAACGATGACGGTCAACTACGACGAGCTCGTGAAGAGCTGGCCCGGACGCCAACGCCGGCAGCTGATCCAGCTTCGGCAGGCATCAAAGTGCCGGGATCTCGCGATCCTGGCATTTCTCTAGCGGACGGTGTAGCCGCCGTCGATCACCAGCACTTCGCCGGTGACGTAGCGGGATGCATCCGAGCAGAGATAGAGCGCGGCGGCGCCGATATCCTCCGGTGTGCCGACCATCGGCAGCGGCGTCATTGCGCGCCAGACCGGGGCCCATTCGGGATTGGCGAAGCCGCCAGCGGTCATGTCGGTGTCGATATAGCCGGGCGCGATCGCATTGGCGCGGATGCCGTCGCCGGCGTAGTCGCTGGCGAGGCTCTTGGTCAGCATGTGCACGGCGGCCTTGGACGCGTTGTAGGCGGCCTGCGGCTGCGGGATGTTGGAGATGTAGCCCGAGATCGAGCCGATGTTGAGGATCACGCCGCTCTTCTGCTTGCGCATCGGGCCGAGCGCCGCCTGGCAGGCGCGGAACACCGAGTCGAGGTTGATGTCCATCAGCCGGCGGTAGCTGGTCTGCCGGTGAAGTTGTGGGTCTCGCCGTGCTGGGCGACGCCGGCATTGTTGACCAGGATGTCGAGGCGGCCGGTGATCGCGGTGGCGTCGGCGACGAGCTTGCGCCGGCGCCGCTTCGGTCCTCCATGTCGGCCTGCAGATAGTCGACCTTGTGGCCGGCGTCGCTTGAGCGCCGCGATCGACCTCGGGCTTGGGCACCCGGGACGACAGGATGACATGGGCGCCGGCCTCGGCCAGGGCCTGCGACGATGCCGAGGCCGATGCCGCGGGTGGCGCCGGTGACCAGCGCCACCTTTCCGTCGAGGCGAAACAGATCGAGGATCATTTTGCCCTCCCTCGAGTTGCTTGTCGGCTGTTCAGCGCGGGCCGGTCGAGCCCGAGGATGAAATCGGCGCAGCGGTCGCCGAGCATCATCGCCGGCGCCGTGGTGTTGCCGGCATTGATGTTGGGCACCGCCGACAGGTCGGAGACGCGAAGATTGTCGACGCCGCGCACCCGCAGCCGGGCATCGAGCACCGCCATCGGGTCGCCGTCGGCGCCCATGCGGGCGGTGCTGGCCGGATGGTAGTTGGTCTTGACGAAGCGGCGGCAGTGCTCGGCCATCGCCTCGTCGCTGAGGTCGGGGCCGGCCGGCGCGATGACCTTCTCGATGCGCTTGCCGAGCGGGCCGCTGAGCAGCACGTCGCGGAAGAAGCGCTGGCCCTCGACCATGATCTTCATGTCGTCGGGGTGCTGCAGCAGGTGCGGCGAGACCAGCGGCATGTCGGCGGGATCGGCCGAGCGCAGCTCGACGTAGCCGCGCGACTTCGGCTTCACCAGCACCGTGGTGATGGTGACGCCGTAGGTGTCGTCGAACACCTTCAGCAGGTCGCGGTCGAGATAGACGATCGGCACGCAGAACGCCTGGATCGAGGGCGGCGCGTCGCGGTCGATCGGGTTGACGAAGGCGCCGGCCTCGAAGCCGGCCGAGAGGATCGGGCCGGTGCCGAAGAGCTTGAAGTTGAGGCCGTTCAGCAGCATCCGCCAGCCGACGCCCTGGCGGAAGTAGCCGTAGGGGCCGTTGGCGACCGAGATCACCGGCACTTCGGGGTGGTCGATCAGGTTCTGCCCGACGCCGGGCAGGTCGACGAGCGTCTCGATGCCGTGCTGCTCGCAGATGGTCGGCGGGGCCGAGGCCGGACAGCATCAGCAGCTTCGGCGTCACCAGCGCGCCGGCGGCTCAGCACGATGTCGCCGCGCGAGCGGACGGTGTGCTCCGCGCCGCTGCTCGTCGCGATAGGTGACGCTGACCGCGCGGCCGTTCTCGATGTTGATGCGCGTGCACCGCGCGCGCGCAGCCGCACGGTCAGGCGCGTGTCGTCCTTCAGCGGCTCGACATAGGCGTAGGCGGCGCTGCGAGCGTTTACCCTTGCGGTTCATGAACTGGTAGAAGCCGACGCCGCGCTGGCGTGGGGCCGTTGAAGTCGGTGGTGAAGGGCTCGCCCTTTTCCTGCACGCTCTGCACGAACCAGCGCGACACGTCGTCGACATGGCCGGGATCGGAGACCAGCAGCGGGCCGTCGCTGCCGTGCAGGTCGTTGCTCAGGCGGTTGTTGCCCTCGATGCGGCGGAAGTGCGCGAGCACGGTCGCCCAGTCCCAGGCGCGCGCCGTCATTGTTGCCGCGCAGGATCGTCGTCCCACTCGTCGTAGTCGGACGGCCGGCCGCGCATATAGACCTGGGCGTTGACCGAGGTGCCGCCGCCCAGCACGTTGCCCTGCGGGATGTCGTGCACGCGGCCGTCCAGATGCTCCTGCGGCACCGTCTGGTGGTAGGTCATGTACTTGCTGATCCGTTGATCAGCTTGAAGATGCCGGGCGGCATGTCGAGCAGCGGATGATGGTGCGAATACCCGGCCTCGAGCAGCAGCACCCTGCGGTCGCCGTCGGTCACCAGCCGCGCCGCGGCGACGCAGCCGGCGGCGCCGCCGCCGATGACGATGTGATCGAATTCCTCCCGCACCCAGGTCACCGCTTCCCCACTCAACGCAGTTCCAACCAGTGCTGCGCGCGAATCCGAAGTCGCTCCATTCATTGGGCCCGGTGCGAAGAAGCCGCTTCGCTCCTGCTCCTTCGATGTGTTGTCCGACCGTGAGCATCGATTGAGCGCGACCGCTATTGCAGCGCATTGGGCGGAGCCTGGCAAGCACAAGAAATGCTTATGCAATCGCCGTTGACGACGTTCGGCATCGCGTGCTTACACTGGCGTGCCAGCAATACGCGACACCGGCAAAGACCGGGCCCTGCGTTTCTCTGCGACGCTGCTGGTCGAGTACGGAGGACGGCTGGTGACTGCGCGTTCTGCCGTGCGGGCGTCGATCAAGGATCGGAGTTGCCCATGACGCAGTCGGTCCCGGTGAGCTTGCAGGGCATCTCGAAGTCCTTCGCCGGCATCCCCGTGCTCAAGAACGTCGACTTCGACGTGCGCGCCGGCGAGGTGCATGCGCTGCTCGGCGAGAACGGCGCCGGCAAGTCGACGCTGATCAAGATCATCGCCGGCGTGCATGCGCCCGACGGCGGCACGATCCGCATCGGCGACACCGAGCTGCAGCGTCGGTCAGCCCGCGCGAGGCGCGGCGCGGCGGCATCGCCACCGTCTACCAGGAACTGCTGCTGTTCCCCGAGCTGACCGTCGCCGAGAACGTCTTCCTCGGCCACGCGCCGCAGACCCGGGCTGGGCATGCTCGACTGGAGCGCGATGCGCCGGCGCGCGCGGCAGCTGCTCGATTCGCTCGACAGCCACGACCTCGACGTCGACGCCAAGGTCGGCGACGCTCTCGGTCGCCAACCGCCAGCGCGTCGAGATCGCCAAGGCGCTGAGCCAGAACGCCCGCGTCCTGATCATGGACGAGCCGACGGCGGCGCTCGCCGATGCCGACGTCCGGCGGCTGATGGCGGTGGTCAAGCGGCTGCGCGAGCGCGGCGTCGGCATCATCTATGTCAGCCACAAGCTGCCGGAGATCTTCGAGCTCGCCGACCGCGTCACGGTGCTGCGCGACGGCGCGCTGATCGGCACCCGGCCGATCGCCGAGGTCAACGAGCAGACGCTGGTCGCGATGATGGTCGGGCGCGAGATCGACCAGCTGTTCCCCAAGCCGCGAGCCGAAGATCGGCGAGACCATGCTCGAAGGTCGTCGAACCTCTCGCTTCGGCGGCCGGGTGCGGGACATCTCGTTCGAGCTGCGGCGCGGCGAAATCCTCGGGGTCGCCGGCCTGGTCGGCTCCGGGCGCACCGAGCTGGCGCTGACCATCTTCGGTATCACGCCCGGCGACGTCGGGCACGATCGTGATCGACGGCAAGCCGGTGACCATCGCGCACGCCCGAAGCAGGCGCGCAACCTTGGCATCGCCTATGTGCCGGAGGACCGCGGGCTGCAGGGCCTGGTCCGGCCGATGACCATCGCGCCAGAACATCTCGATGGCGTCGCTGCACAACGTCGCGCGCGGCATCTTCATCGACGTCGCGCAGCGAAGCTGCAGCGCGGCCGCGCGACTCGATCACGCAAGCTCGGCATCCGGGCGCGCGGCCCGGAGCAGGTCGTCGGCCAGCTGTCCGGCGGCAACCAGCAGAAGGTCGTGCTCGGCAAGTGGCTCGAGACCGAGCCGCGCATCCTGATCATGGACGAGCCGACGCGCGGCATCGATGTCGGCGCCAAGGCCGAAATCCACGCGCTGATGTGCCGGCTCGCGCAGCGAGGGCATGGCGATCCTGATGATCTCGAGCGAACTGCCGGAAGTGCTCGGCATGAGCGACCGGGTGCTGGTGATGCATGGCGGCCGGATGGTCGCCGACCATCGACCGCGCCGACGCCACCCCGGAGACCGTCGGCGCCGCCATGACGCAGGCCAGCGTGCCGAGGAGGCCGCGTGATGACCGCCGAGGCCGCCCCGCGTTCCGCGCCAAGCGCAGTCGGCTCGCGCGCTTCGTCTCCGGCCTACGGGCAGGAAATCGTGATCGCGCTGCGCGATCATCGTGCTGTTCGTCGTGGTCGTCGGCGATCAATCCGCGCTTCCTCGGCGCCAACAACCTCAACACCATCATCTCCGGCAACGCCTATATCGCCGTCGCCGCGATCGGCATGTCGATGATCATCATCACCGGCCATATCGACGTCTCGGTCGGCGCGCTGATCGGCGTGCTCGCCACGATTTCCGGCACGCTGGCCGTCTCCGGCTACCCGGTCTGGGTCGCCTGGATCGCGCCGATCTTCGTCGGCGTCGTCGATCAACGCCGTCGTCGGCGCGCTGGTCGCCTACGGCCGGATCCCGTCGATCGTCGTGACGCTCGGCATGCTGTCGATCCTGCGCGGCGGCCTCGTCAGCGTGACCGGCGGCGCCTGGATCAACAACCTGCCGCCGGAGTTCCAGCTCGCGCAGCAGCGCCTGTTCGGTATCCCCGCGCCGGTCTGGTTCATGGTCGTCCTGACCATCGCTCGCCTTCCTCTGGATGCGCTACTCCGCGTTCGGCCGCTCGCTCTATGCGATCGGCGGCAATCCTGAGGCGGCGCGCGCCGCCGGCATCCCGATCGAGCGCCGCACCGTGCAGGTCTTCATGATCCACGGCGTCTTCGCCGGCCTCGCGACTCTCCTGTTCGCCACGCAGCTGCAGGTCATCCAGTCGACGGTGCCGCCCAACCTCGAGCTCACCATCATCACCGCCTCGGTGATCGGCGGCGTGTCGATCCTCGGCGGCACCGGCACGGTGATCGGCTCGACGCTGGCGGCGATCCTCTTCGCGGCGATCGGCTCGGCGCTGATCTTCGTCAACGTCTCGCGCCTACTGGCTGCGCGCCGTGATCGGCGCTGCTGATCCTCGTCACCGTCCTTGTCGACATGGCGCGCCGGAACCGCGAAATGCGGAGCGCCAAGCGATGACCCTGCGCAAGCTCGCTCCGCCACGAGACCATCCTCGCGCGTCCTCGTCGTGCTCGCGCTGATCGTGCTCGCCGCTCAGTCGGACCAGTTCTTCACGCGTCGACAACCTGCTCAACCAGGGCCGGCTGATGACCGAGGTCGGGCTGATCGCCGTGATCATGACCTTCGTCATCATCACCGGCGGCATCGATCTCTCGGTCGGCTCGATCCTCGGCCTGGTCGGCGATCCTGCTCGGCGTGTTCTGGAAGAATATCGGCCTGCCGCTGCCGCTCGCGATCGTCCTCGGCGCTCGTCGTCGGCACGCTTCGCCGGGCTTCGTCAACGGCCTGATCATCACCCGCTTCGGCGTGCCGCCGCTGATCGCGACGCTGGCACGCTCGCGCTCTATCGCGGCATCGCCGAGGGCATCTCGCCAGGCGCGCTCGGTGCGCGGCTATCCGGAATGGTTCTACGTGCTCGGCCAGGGCGAGGTCCTCGGCGTGCCGACCCAGCTCTGGCTCCTCGGCCTCGTCGCGTTGATCGCCGCCGTCATCCTCGGCTACACCACCTGGGGCCGCGCCACCTACGCCATCGGCTCCAACGAGGTCGCGGCGCGCTTCTCCGGCCTCCGGGTCGACTGGATCAAGATCGCGATCTACTCGGCCTCCGGGCTTTGCCGCGGCGCTCGCGGCGGTGATCTTCGTGTCGCGCGTCTCGACCACGCGCTCCGACATGGGCACCGGCATCGAGCTCGACGCCATCACCGCGGTGGTGCTCGGCGGCACCTCGATCTTCGGCGGCCGCGGCACCATCATCGGCACCGTGCTCGGCCTGATCCTGATCCAGGCGCTGAAGAACGGCCTGTCGCTGGCCGGCGTCAAGAGCGACGGCACCATCGTGCTGATCGGCGCCGTGCTGATCCTGCACAATCCTGATCTCAAACCTCTTCCACCGGGACGGCAACCGATGAAAGCTAACCGCGCACCGGGCTTTGCCGGCTCAATTGGCCCGGGCGCACAACAGGAGGAAAGACCATGATGCGTACAACACTCGCGGTTCTCGCGGCGCTCTCGCTGTCGACCAGCCTGGCGCAGGCCCAGTCGGCCTGGACCGGCGGCGACGATCTGCCGACCAACCCGCTCGCCTGCGACGGCACGCCGGGCGCGGCGGTCGCCAAGCACTATGATGGCGGCGTCGCCGACCAACGCGCCGGACCGCAAGGGCAAGAAGATCACCGTCGTCGACGTGCCGAAGCTCATCGGCATCGGCTACTTCGACGCGACCTCCAAGGGCATCGCCGACGCCGCCGCCGAACTCGGCAACGTCGACGGCCACGACCGACGGCCCGACCGAGGCCAACATCGACGACCAGATCACCGTCATCGACAACTACATCACCCAGGGCGTCGACGGCATCCTGTTCGCCGCCAACGACCCGGTCGCCATCGCGCCGGTGCTGAAGAAGGCGCTCGCCGCCGGCATCAACGTCGTCGGCTACGACGCCAACTCCGCAGCCCGACGCGCGCCAGTGGTTCGTCAACCAGGCCGAGTTCAACGGCATCGCCAAGGCGATGGTCGACAGCCTGGCCGCCGAAGTCGGCGAGGACGCCAGCTTCGCCATCGTCACCTCGACCTTCACCACGCCGAACCAGGCGCGCTGGATCGCCGAGATGGCGGCCTATGCCGCCGCCTGCCATCCCGAACCTGAAGTGGCTCGAGACGGTCGAAGCGCAGGAAGACAACATCCTGTGCTTCAACCAGGCCAACACGCTCATCAACAAGTACGGCGACGACCTGAAGGGCATCCTCGGCATGACCTCGGTCGCGACCCCGGCCTCCGCCGACGCCGTGACCCAGGCCGGCAAGTGCGGCACGATCGCCGTCGTCGGTCTCGCGACGCCGAACGCCATGAAGCCCTACGTCGAGAGCGACTGCGTGAAGTCGGTCGTGCTGTGGAACCCGGTCGATCTCGGCTATGCCGCGGCCTACGTGCTGCGCGCCGCCGCCGACGGCACGCTGGCGCCGGGCGACACCTCGGTCGAAGCCGGCAAGCTCGGCGACCTCCAGGTGATCAACGGCTCCGAAATCCTGCTCGGCGCGCCGTTCATCTTCACCAAGGAAAACATCGCCGACTTCGACTTCTAAGTGTTCGCGGGGCGCTACGGCGCCCCGCCTTCCCTCAAGATGACCTATGCGACTTCATCGCGAAGTCTGCCAAAACCTGCTGCCGCTGCTCGTCGGCGGACCTTGCCTTCAAGAGTAGGGAGCTCCTACCTATCTGACCGGCGCTCCGGAACTGCCACATAAGGGCTTCCCGCTCGGACCATCCGCTTCGGATCGGAGGCAACCTGCCCTCAGCTCCCCTAATGAGGTCGACGTCTCTTCTAGAGGCAATTGGTCTATCGAAAGTCCGCTATGGGCCCAAAAGCAAACTCTCAACTCCGGCCGCGGCTGCCCCCGTCCCCTGTTGTAACCTACGCTGTAACCTTTTCCTGGCGCGCGACTTAACTCGCCCGAAAAATCCCATGTATGTAATTGAGAATGCTGGTGCCCGGGGCCGGAATCGAACCAGCGACACGCGGATTTTCAATCCGCTGCTCTACCAACTGAGCTACCCGGGCATCCGGCGCCGGGGTCCGGGCCGAAAGCCCGCGGTTTATAGGGGACGATGTCCAGCCGTGCAAGCGCCAAGAGGGCGGCTCAGCCCGCGCCGAATTCCGAGGCGCAGCAGGAGTCGGGACCGCGGGCAGCGTCAGTAGCACCGTGCCGGCGAACCAGATGATGGCCGAAATGGTCGTCAGTTTCGGTCCTTGCCCGCGGAAGCGTTCCCAGATCGCGGCCGGTATGCCTGCCACCATCGAGCGTGAGCGTCGAGAGCAGAATCGAGGACACGGTCAACCACGGCCTCCGTCATCAGCTGGCGCCCAGCTCGGGTACCACAGCGGATAGAACAGAAAGACCGAGAGGACGAAGGGCGAGAAGATGCCGTTGACGATGGCGACCAGTACCGTGCCGATGAGGAAGTGGCGGGTCATGAGGCGCCTCCCCCGGGCATGCAGGCCCGCGACGCGAGGCCGAGGGCGAGCGCGACCCGTGCCAGCAGTCAGCCAGAGCATCGAGAAGATCAGCGATCACCCGGTGCGGGGCGACTGCCGGCGTCGCGAGCCGACGACCTGCACGACCGGATCGGTCAGCCGCCTGAAGGCGCGCCAGATGTAATTGTCCCAGTTCTCCGGAACGAAGAAGCCGAGCACGAACCGGCCGATGAGCGTGTAGACGAGCGCCGCGAGGACGAAGTTCGGAATGTGGAAGTACCAGTAGGTCCAGATGTCGGGCATGACGATCACTACGCTTCGCGTCCAGGACACAAAAGAAGGCGGGGCCCGAAAGCCCCGCCTCGCTTGAGAGACCGCGAGATCAGGCGGTCTTTTCTTCCATGATCGTATTGCCCGCGCGGGACGCGGATGCTCTCGATGATGTCCTGCATCTCCTTCGACGGCGCCTTGGTGAGGAGGCTCACCACGATCATCACGGCGAAGCCCGACGGGTAGGCCGAAGGCCGCCGCGGAGAGGTTCTTGATGCCCCACCAGCTGGCGATCGACTGAGCGTAGCTGTCGAACGCCTTGTACGGCCGCCGCCTGAGCATCGGGCGCCGCTGCTGCCACCGCCGCCTTGAGTTCGGCTGATAGCGCGCCACGCCTTCGGCACTGGCGCCGGAGAGCCAGCCCCACGTCTCGTAGAAGCTCGGAGCGAAGTAGCGCGTCGCCAGGAGGTAGTACACGCAGACGCCGAAGCCGGTGATGATGCCGGCGATTGCGCCGGCGGTCGTCGTTCGTTTCCACCAGATGCCGAGGACCAGCGCCGGGAACAGGCCGGCGGCGGCCAGCGAGAAGGCCCAGGCGACCATCGACAGGATGTCCGCTGGTCTGGTCGAGGCGACATAGGCCGCAGCGATGGCCACCACCACCAGCAGGACGCGGGACACAATCAACCGGCGCGTGGTCGACGCGTTGGTGTCGAGCATCCGTAGTAGATGTCGTGGCTCAGGGCGTTGGCGATGGCGAGCAGAAGGCCGTCGGCGGTCGAGAGCGCCGCGGCAAGACCACCCGCGGCGACGAGGCCCGAAATCACGTAAGGCATTCCGGCCATTTCCGGCGTTGCCAGAACGATCATGTCGGCGTTGAGCGTGATGTTGGTGAAGCTCGAGTTGCCGTCACCCCCTTGCTCCGCGCACGCCGCGGCGATGACTGCGGCATCGATCGCCGCCTTGCCGCAGATCTGCACCAGGGTGCCGTCGGCCGAGGCCCAGCGCATCAGCCAGGCCGCTTTCTCGGCGATGTTTTCCGGCGTCAGACCGCTCGCCACGAGATCGAGCATCGTCCACTTGGCGAAAGCCGCGTAGGCCGGCGCCGTGAAGTAGAGGATGAAGATGAACAGCAGCGACCAGGCGACCGAGTCACGTGCCTGCTTCACCGACGGCGTGGTGAAATAGCGCATCAGCACGTGGGGCAACGAGGCCGTGCCAACCATCAGGCAGAGAATGAGCAGGAAGTAGTTGATGGCGTTGAACCCGCCGTGGACGAACGGCACGATGTGGCCGTTGGTGATGCCCTGAGCAGTCTCGAGCGCCGTGATGTTCTGCAGAGCGACGCCCGTAGGTGAGTTGCGGCACCGGGATGCCCGTCTTGGTGGTCGACATCCAGATGGCCGGGACGAGGTAGGCAATGATCAGCACGATGTACTGCGCGACCTGGGTCCAGGTCACGGCGCGCATCCCGCCGAGCATCGAGCAGACCAGGATGCCGGCGAGGCCGACATAGACCGCGACGTTGAAATCGAGGCCGAGGAAGCGGGCCGAGATGATGCCCGTCGCATAGATCTGCGCCACCACGTAGGTGAAGGAGCAGGCCATCAGCACAAGCACCCCGAGCAGGCGGGCGAAGTTGCCGCCGAACCGGGCCGAGAGAAAATCCGGCACCGTATAAGCGCCGAACTTGCGCAGATAGGGCGCGACGAGGATGGCGACGAGCACATAGCCGCCGGTCCAGCCGAGCACGTAGGCAAGGCCGTCGTAGCCGAGCAGCGTAGAGCGTACCGGCCATGCCCACGAAGGACGCACCCGACATCCAGTCGGCGCCGGTGGCCATGCCGTTGAAAATAGCGGGAACGCGCCGGCCGGCGACGTAGTATTCACCGACCTGCATGGTACGGCTGATGACGCCGATGGTGGCATAGATGAGCGATGGTGAAGCCCACGAAGCAGTAGCCGATGACGACGTTCGGAACGCCGAGCGCGTTCAGGATCGCCATCAGGATGATGAAGGCGATGAAGCCTCCGGTGTAGACCCCGTAGATACGCCCGAGATTGGACGATGAAGTCCCGCTCCGGCGCTGACGCTGATGTCTGGTTTGCCATTGCTCCCCTCACCCCTCGTGCCACGTCGTGATTCTTCATCGATCCTGTTCTGGCGTCGCGCGAACCAGAACAACAGCACGACGAAGGCGATCAGGCTGCCCTGCGACGGCCATGTAGAAGCCAAGCGGAAAGCCAAGGATGACGATCGAGTTGAGTTGGACGACGAAGAAATGGATGACAAACGAGAAAAAGAACCAGAGTCCCAACACGACGAACATCAAGTTGCGCGTTTTTTCCCAGTGACGCTCACGGTCAATAACCGCCATCACGCTACCCCCTCCAAAATGCAGGACTACGCCTGCTTCCCCAAAAGCGGCCCTCCTCGACCGCATCCCCCGCCGAACCGTTGAGCCCCCTCGGCGGGTAGATTAACAATTGGTTACATAGTGCCTGAAAGTTGGCAATCACCGAACGCCTGGCAGTCGGCATTTGCGGATACTTCTTGCGGTCAGCGCCCAGATCGCTAGGACTTGCGACGCGGCGGGAGGCAAGGCGATGGGCGCATTGGAAGCACTACTGTCCCGCTTGAGGCGCAGGCGGCAACGACTCACATCCTCGGCGGACCTCGGGATTTTCCTCGACCGGCAGGCCTCGTTCCTGTCCCAGAAGGGAATCACCGAATTCTGCCGGGTACGGAGCGGGGTGTACTGGGCAAAGCTGTTCAGCGAGGCAGCCTTCCAGGAGGCGCTGACCCGCGCCACCTGGATGAGTTACACGCCGGCACTGGCGATGGTAGCCGAACTCGCCGAAGGCATGCTGCGCCCGGAGGCGCAGGGCCGCGAGGACGAGCTCCGCACCGCGATCGCGCACCGCGCACGCGCGGTTCGCGCCGCCCATGCCCTGCCGGTGAATGTCGATCCCGGCGCGTGGGCGGCAACGGATGGACTGGTGGGCGACAGGCTGGCGGCGGCCGCGCAGGCCCCGCCTCGCCCAGTGCATCTCGTGCCCGAGCCGATGGCACGGCTGATCTTTGCCGCGCTGCCGCTGCACGTCGAGATCGTCGCCAAGGACTACGACTACATCTTCAACAACCTCAGGATGAACCTCGTCAGGGCGCACGACGATTTCGAGGCGACGGCGGACCCGCGGGCGATCGCTGCCAGCCTGTTTGAGCAGCTAGAAGTGGACGGCGCGACCGGACGGTCCTCCTGAGCTTGTCGCGAGGATCGAGCGGTAGGGGGCTCGGCGGTTCCGGTTGCACGGGTGCGGGTAAATGGCTTAGGTCACGGCGTTTTCAGAGGGGCACGTCATGCTGGACGATCTCAAGGGTAAGCGGGCGCTGGTCACGGGATCGTCGACCGGCATCGGCGCCGCGGTCGCGATGGAACTCGGCCGGCTCGGCGTCGCGGTTGCCATTCACGGCAACAAGAACGCCGAGGCGGCCGAAGCCGTGGCCAAGGACGATCCGCGACGCGGGCGGCACGGCGGTGGTCGTCCTCGGCGATGTCGGGGACAGCGCCACGGCCAAGCGCATCGTCGATGAGGCCGTGGCGGGGCTCGGCGGGCTCGACATCCTGATCAACAATGCCGGCGCGATCCACGAGCGGGTCACCAACGCCAATTGGGACGAGGCGATGTACGAGCGGGTCTACGACACCAACATCCGATCGGTGCTCGCGGTGACCAAGGCGGCCTACCCGCATCTCAAGGCGGCGGGCGGCGGCTCGATCGTCAACACCGGATCGATCGCGGGGCGCTTCGGCGGCTTCATGGGGTCGACGGTCTATGCCTCTGCCAAGGCTGCGGTGCATTCGATCACCCGCAACGCGGCGCGCGAATTCGCGGACGACAAGATCCGGGTCAACGTCGTCGCGCCGGGCTTCATCATCACGCCGTTCCACGACAAGACGCCGGAGGCGGTTCGCCAGCAGGCCGCAGCGCAGATCCCGATGAAGCGTCTCGGCACCGCGGAGGACTGCGTCGGCGCCTATGTGTTCCTCTGCTCGGACCGGATGAGCGGCTACATCACCGGGCAGATCATCGACGTCAACGGCGGCCAGCTGATGGTGTAACCATGTACACGCCTCCCGCCTTTCGCGAAGACGATCCCGCGACACTGCATCTGATGATGCGTGAGGCGCCGCTCGCGACACTGGTCACGCCCACCGCGGATGGCCTCCTCGCAACCCCGCTGCCGCTGTTCCTCAAGGCTAACGAGGGCGAGCACGGCGTGCTCTACGGCCATGTCGCCAGGGCCAATCCGCAGTGGCGGACGGCGCCGATCGGCGAGGCGCTCGCGATCTTTGCCGGCCCCGACGCCTACATCACGCCGTCCTGGTACGCGGCCAAGCACGAGCACGGCAAGGTCGTGCCGACCTGGAACTACGCCGCGGTCCATGTCTACGGCGCGGTCGAGTTCTTCGACGACGCGGCCTCGCTCCACGCGGTCGTCTCGGATCTGACGGCGATCCATGAGGGGCACGCGCGATGCACCCTGGGCGGTCGGCGACGCGCCCGAACCGTTCGTTGCGGCGCAGCTCAAAGGCATCGTGGGTCTCCGGCTGCGGATCAGCAGGATCGAGGGCAAGCGCAAGATGAGCCAGAACCGGCCCGAGGCGGACCGGGCGGGTGTTATCGCAGGGCTTGGCGACAGCGAGCGGGCAATGGACCGGCAGGTCGCTACGATGATCCCCGACGGGACGCGCTAGTCCTCGTCCTCGCCGCGATCGGGGGGGCGCATCGTCGACGTCAACGGCGGCAAGCCAGTGGTCTGGTGATCGTGACCGCGCAACCGGTCGATCACGCTTCTACGCGAGAATCGAGGACCTATTACGTCGGGTCTTCGTCATTGTCTGTTGCAACGGAATTGTCCTCCTCCGCCGCCTCTCCAGGGATCACGTAGGAGCCGCTGAGCCAGCGGTTGAGGTCGATGTCCTGGCAGCGCGCCGAGCAGAAGGGATGGTGTTGCTGGCTCGACGGCTTCTTGCAGATCGGACAGGGAACGATCGGCTTGAGCTTGACGACGTTGCTGTCTGCCATTTGCGTCAGACGCTCGGAAGCGTCGCCTGGTTGAGCCAGTTGAAGTGGACCGGGTAACCCTCGCCCGCGAGCAGCGACACGGTCTCGTGGAGGGGCAGGCCGACCACCGCCGAGTACGAGCCCACGAGCTTGACGACGAATGCGCCCGCGATGCCCTGGATGGCGTACCCTCCCGCCTTGTCGCGCCACTCGGCGCTCGCGAGATAGCTCTCGATCTCACGCGCTGACAGCCGCTTGAAGCGCACCCGGGTTTCGACGAGACGGCGGCGCATATTGCCCTGCGCAGTCAGCACACAGACCGCGGTGAAGACGCGATGGGCGCGGCCCGAGAGCAGGCGCAGGCACTGCGATGCCTCTTCCATCATCTCGGCTTTTGGCAGGATGCGGCGGCCGACGGCGACGACGGTGTCGGCGGAAAGCACCAGTGCATTGTCGTCGAGGCCGGCCTGGCGCGCCTTGTGCTGGGCGGTCAACGCCTTCTGCTCGGCGAGGCGCGCAGCAAGCTTGCGCGGCAATTCGCCCTTTTC
>CAWJWW010000001.1:0-760109 GCA_963846665.1 uncultured Gaiellaceae bacterium | reverse complement strand
GCGTTGCCGGAAGCTCTGAAGGGCGAATACTTCGCGGTCCGCGGCGCGGAGCCGGTGTTCCATGACAATCGCCGCTCCTACCATCGCTATTAGCATGCGCGGCAAGGCCGTGTTGAAGCGAAGCGCGAAACTGCTGGGCGTTTATACCAAAGATGTTTCCCGCCAGGGCGTGGCATTTCTATCGCCGGTGCCGCTGCTGCCCAAGGAGCGCGTGAAGTTGCAGTTGCCGGCGATCGAGCTGAGTCTCGAGGTCACTCGTTGCCGGCGTATTGAGGCAGCTTGTTTCGAATGCGGCGGCAAGTTCGCGTATGAGTCAAAGTTCCGAATCGAAACGCTTAAGGATGCATACCGTGGTTACGATTGGTGAGGTCATGATTCAGCCGGTCCGGGCGATTCGCGATGACGCAACGGTGGCCGAGGCGGTGGCGTTTCTCACCGAGCACCACATTGGCGGCGCGCCCGTGGTAAACAGTAAAGGTCAGCTGGTGGGCATGATTTCGGAGCTCGCGCTGATCGATGTCGTGTTTGATCCGGCGGTGAAAAACTCGTCGGTAGTCGATTACATGACGGTCGAGCTGCATTCGGTGAGCCCGGACGACTTGCTTTCTCGCGCGGCGCAGTTGTTCGCGCTGTACGACTTTCGGCGATTACCGGTCGTGGAGAATGGAAAGTTGGTCGGCATCTTCACCCGCCGAGATTTGATAAACCATGCCTTGCGCACGCGTAAGGTACTCGTGGATCCGTTGGTAGAGCTGTTTCCATCGCTTGCACCGGTTGGTGCTTGTGAAGACGCAGAGGCCCGGTTCCTGCTGTCGAACAGTGCCGTCGACGGGTTGTCGTAGCGAGCGTATTCTTGCGATCTCTTCGTCGCGATGTTTCTGATTCTCGCAAGTCGTCTTGAATGCTGCGCGGTGAGGTGAGTGAGCCGAATTCGGCCTCCGCTTTGCGGCTAACGAAATGGCACGCGGTGGCGCAGACATCAACAATTGCAATGCCGCCCGCGCAAAAAAAGACGGCCGGCCCGTTTAACACGGAACCGGCCGCCAGCTACTGCACTGCTGCTTCTAGTTAATTCGTGTTGTTGCGTTGATCAACAATCAGCGTGCCGTTGTCGGCTACGTTGAACATCGGTCGGTAGCAATTGTCGAAGCTCTTGCGTGCCTGGCGATCCCAATGCCAAACCAGGCCGAGGCCGATGTTCCCGGCCTCTTGCGTGGCTCGATCGTGCCATCTGGGGCGTCTGGAATCAGGTATGTGAATCCTGTTTGCACGCTGAAGCGATCGCCAACAGGGATCAACATATCGGCACCGACAATGCCGTCTGAATCGTCGTTGCAGCCGGCGTAGAGCCGACCTTCTCCACCGCTGCATCCGTGGTACCGGTAGAACAGCAGGTATTGATCGCTCGCTCCGAAGGTAATGTCATCACCCTCTAGGTTGAACGGCGCTGGTCATTCGTACCGAAGATGCCGGTGAAACCAATTTCGTGCGTACCGGCATTCATCAAGCTAAGTTCGCTGCGAATTTGGTGGAACTGGCGAGTATTCCAACGCTCGTCGTTCAGCGAATCCCACACGACGCCGAAGTTCAAACCATCGCACTGCCGGTGAAAAATACCGGCCGTACCGAACTGTTGAAAGTGTTGTTCTTCGATGCCGGTGTCTTTGTCGCCGTTGAGTTGGTTTTGTGTTCCGCGCAGCCGAACTGATAGCCGAGATTTGCGTAGGGGATTTTGGCACCGATGTTGAACCCTTCGTTGAAACCGAAGTTGCCGCTGTCGCGGTGCTGATCGTACGGGCCTTTGAAGCCTTGAACGCCCGCAAAAACAGCCACCTATTGCCACTTCGGCCAACGGAGGCGAACGGTGTGGCACGATTCATCATCGCCGGGGCCGATGCAGAACAGGTCTTGCTTGCAATCCTCACAACCGCAGCCGGGCTCGCATCCGCAACCTGGTTCGCAACCGCAACTGGGATCACCGCAGGCACAGCCACAACCACAAGGGTCGCCGACGACGCGATCACCGTCCAGGGCTCGGCGACCGCCAGGGGCGTCCCCGACCGCGCCCAGCTCTCCTTCGGCGTCGAGACACAGGCCGCGACCGCGAAGGCGGCGCTGAACGCGAACGGCGCCGAGATGCGCAAGGTGATCGCGGCCGTCAAGGCCGCGGGCGGCACGAACGTCCAGACGCAGTCCGTCTCGCTCTCGCCCCGCTACGACGAGAAGAACGGCGTCACCGGCTATGTCGCCACCAACACCGTCGTCGTGACGGCGGCCGACCTCGCGAAGGCCGGGACCATGATCGACGCTGCGGTCGGTGCGGGCGCGAACCAGGTCTACGGGCCGTCGCTCGCCGTCTCCGACCAGGCCGAGCTCTACCGGAAGGCGCTCACCGGCGCCGTCGCGAACGCGCGCACGAAGGCGCAGGCGCTCGCCACGGCCGCAGGCGTCTCGCTCGGACGGATCACGACCGTCGTCGAGAACGGCGGCTCGGCGCCGATCCCGCTCGACGTGGCCAAGTCGTCCGCCGAAGGGATGACGCCGATCGAGCCCGGGTCGCAGGAGCTCGGCGCGAGCGTCACGGTCACGTTCTCGATTCGGTGAGCACCGGGGCCGCAGCCGGGTAGGAGCCGAAGACGCGGAGCTCGCGGGTCAGCGCTCGCATCTCGCCGAGCGCGCCCGCGATCTCCGGGTCGAGCGGGTGGCCGCCGAGCACGGCGTCGAAGCGATAGATCCAGGGGGTCGCCGGGATCGGCCGCGAGACCAGCTGGACGAGGTCGATCCCGTGGCGCGCGAACGGCTCGATCGCGTAGAAGAGCGCGCCGGGGCTGTGGTTCGTCACGAAGGAGAACGCCGTCCGCCAGGCGTGGGCGTTCCGGTCGAGCCGTGTGTACGGGGCCACGGCGACGAAGCGCGTGTACGCCTCCGGATGGTCGCCGACGTTGTCGGCGAGGACGACGAGGTCGTGCAGCGCCGCGGCGCGGCCGCTCGCGATCGCGACCACCGAGGGGTCGCCGAGCTTCGCCACGCCCGCCGCGGCGTCGGCCGTGGTCGCTGCGGCGACGGCGCTCGCCCACGGCATCCGCGAGAGCAGCCGGCGGCACTGGTCGAGCGCGACCGGGTGCGAGTGAATCTCGCGCACCTGCTCGAGCGGCACCTCCGCAGGCCCGGCGAGGCAGTGGTGGATCGAGAGCACGGTCTCGCGGACGATCGAGAGCGAGCCGCCGTAGAGCAGGTCGTGCGTCTCGTTCACGGGCCCGACGAGCGAGCTCTCGATCGGGAGCACGCCGAACTCGACCGCGCCGGCCGCCGTGGCCTCGACCACCTCGGTGAAGCTCGGGAGCGCGGTCGGCGACGCGCCCGGGAAGAGCACCTCGCACGCGGCTGCGCTGTGCGCGCCCTCGCGGCCCGGATAGGCGACCGTCGTCTCGGCCGGATCGGCGTGCTCGGCCATCTAACCCTCGAGCGCGCGGAGGACGGCGTCGCCGAACCCGCCTGTCGTGGCGGTGCCGCCGAGATCCGGGGTCGGCGACTCCACGAGCGCCCGGTCGACCGCGGCGTCGAGCGCCGCCGCGTCCTCCGGCCGGTCGAGCGCGTGCGCGAGGGCGAGCGACACCGAGCGCAGCATCGCCGCGGGGTTCGCCTTCCCCTGCCCGGCGATGTCGGGCGCCGAGCCGTGCACCGGCTCGAAGATCCCGCCGCGCCCGGCTCCGAGGCTGGCGGAGGCGGCGAGCCCGAGCCCGCCGGTCACCCCCGCCGCGACGTCGGAGAGGATGTCGCCGAAGGTGTTCTCCATCAGCAGCGTGTCGAAGCGGCCCGGATCGAGGACGAGCTGCATCGCGCAGCTGTCCACGAGCGCGTGGTCGAGCTCGACGTCCGGGTACTCCTGCGCGAGCTCCGTGACGACGTCGCGCCAGAGCCGGGAGGTCGCGAGCACGTTCACCTTGTCCACCGAGGTGAGGCGGCCGCCGCGCGCGCGGGCGAGCGCGAACCCGCGGTGCGCGATCCGCTCGATCTCGCTCGGGTGGTACTCGCAGGTGTCGAAGACCGTCCCGTCCTCGCGCGTGCCGCGCTCCCCGTAGTAGAGGCCGCCGGTCAGCTCGCGCACGATCAGGAGATCGACACCGTCGCCGCGCGCCGGGCGCAGGTTGGCGAAGACGCCGAGCTCCTTGCGGAGGGCGAGGAGGCCCTGCTCCGGCCGCACGGGCTTCCCCTCGAGCTCGGGGAGGCCGACGGCGCCGAGGAGGACGGCGTCCGCCGCCACCGCCGCCGCGCGCGTCTCCTCCGGCAGCGGGTCGCCGCCGGCGAGGATCGCCGTCCCGCCGAAGGGGTGGCTCGTGTGCTCGATCCCGAGGGCGTCGAGAGCCCGTTCGGCCTCGCGCATGACCTCGGGCCCGATCCCGTCTCCGGGCAGGCAGGCGACCGTGATGCTCATCTCAGGCGCTGAGGGTACGGATCGGCGCGGGGTGTGCCGACTCGAAGGCGGCGATCTCGGCCGCGTGGGAGAGGGTGAGCCCGATGTCGTCGAGCCCGTTCAGGAGCCGGTGCCGCTCGTGCTCGTCGAAGGGGAACTCGACGGTGACGCCGTCGGGTGAGGCGATCGTCCGCGCCTCCAGGTCGACGGTCAGCTCCTGGCCGCTGAAGCCCATCAGCCGCTTGACCTCGTCGGCCGGGAGGACGATCGGGACGAGCCCGATCTGGACGGAGTTCTGGCGGAAGATGTCCCCGAACGAGGGGGCGACCACGACGTCGAAGCCGTACTGCTGCAGCCCCCACGGCGCGTGCTCGCGCGACGAGCCGCAGCCGAAGTTGCGCCCCGTGAGCAGGATCTTGGCGCCCTGAGCCTCGGGTGCGTTCAGCTCGAAGCCGGGCTCCTTGCGCCAGTCGAAGAAGAGGAACTCGCCGAAGCCGGTTCGCTCGATCCGCTTCAGGAACTGCTTCGGCATGATCTGGTCGGTGTCGACGTCGGCGCGGTCGAGGGCGACCGCGGTCGCCGTCAAGCGGGTGAAGGGCTTCACGCCGGCACCGCTTCCAGCTCGCGGACGTCGACGAAGTGGCCGTGCAGCGCCGCGGCGGCCGCCATCGCCGGGCTGACGAGGTGGGTGCGCCCGCCCCGGCCCTGGCGGCCCTCGAAGTTGCGGTTCGAGGTCGAGGCGCAGCGCTCGCCGGGCGCGAGGATGTCGGGGTTCATCCCGAGGCACATCGAGCAGCCCGCCCGCCGCCACTCGAAGCCGGCCTCCGTGAAGATGCGGTCGAGCCCTTCCGCCTCGGCCTGGGCCTTGACCTTCGCCGAGCCGGGGACGACGAGCGCGCTGACGCCGTCCGCCACCCGGCCGCCCGCGACGACGGCCGCGGCCGCGCGCAGGTCCTCGATCCGCGCGTTCGTGCACGAGCCGATGAAGACGCGGTCGATCCGGATCTCCTCGATCGGCGTCCCGGGCTCCAGGGCCATGTAGGCGAGCGCCCGCTCGACGGCCTCGCGATCGTCCGGGTCGTCGTAGTCGGCGGGGTCGGGGATCGTCGCGGTCACCGGCGCGACCATCCCGGGGTTCGTGCCCCAGGAGACCTGCGGGACGAGGTCGCGGACGTCGATCCGGAGCACCTCGTCGTAGACGGCGCCCTCGTCGGTGGCGAGCGCGCGCCAGCGCTCGACCGCCGCGTCCCAGTCCGCGCCCTGCGGCGCATGCGGGCGGCCCTCGAGGTAGGCGAAGGTCGTCTCGTCCGGGGCGACGAGCCCAGCCCGGGCGCCGGCCTCGATCGACATGTTGCAGAGCGTCATCCGCCCCTCCATCGAGAGGGCGCGCACGGCCTCGCCGCCGTACTCGAGCACGTGGCCGACTCCGCCCGCGACGCCGAGCCGGCCGATCGCGCCGAGGATCATGTCCTTGGCGGTCAGGCCCGGCGGGAGCTCCCCGACGAACTCGACGAGCATCGTCTTCGGCCGCTGCTGGGGGAGCGTCTGCGTCGCGAGCACGTGCTCGACCTCGGAGGTGCCGATCCCGAACGCGAGCGCGCCGAAGGCGCCGTGGGTCGAGGTGTGGCTGTCGCCGCAGACGATCGTCAGCCCCGGCTGGGTCAGGCCGAGCTCGGGGCCGATCACGTGGACGATCCCCTCGCGGCCGCTCCCGGTCGCGTGCAGCGGCACGCCGAACTCGGCGCAGTTGCGCTCGAGCGCGTCGAGCTGCGTCTTCGCCAGGGGGTCCTCGATCGGCCCCGGCGTCGTCGGGACGTTGTGGTCCATCGTCGCGACCGAGAGGTCGGGGCGGCGCACGCTCCGCCCCGCGAGCCGCAGCCCGTCGAAGGCCTGCGGCGACGTGACCTCGTGGATCAGGTGCAGGTCGACGTAGAGGAGCGCCGGCTCCCCGGCGGCCTCGCGGACGACGTGCGCGTCCCAGATCTTGCGAAAGAGCGTCCGTGGTTCGGTCACCCGACGGCCACCCCCGCGAGCGAGTCGAGCAGGGCGTCGGCGTCGGCCTCGATGTGCACCGGCGCGTAGGTGTGCGAGACGGCCTGCGGCGTCTTCAGCCCGTCGCCGGTGACGAGGAGCACGACCCGGTCGGCCTTCCCGACCTCGCCGCGCTCGACCGCCTCGCGGAGCGCGCCGAGCGTGACGCCCGTCGCGGTCTCGCCGAACACGCCCGACGTCTGCGCCAGCGTCGCCATCTCCTCGCCGATCCGCTCCTCGGGCACCGCGTAGACGGCGCCGCCGGTCTCGCGGGCGGTCGCGGCGGCGTAGTCGCCGTCGGCGGGGCTCCCGATCGCGAGCGAGCGGGCGAGCGTCGCCGGGCGCACGGGCTTGACCTTCTCGCCGGTCTCCCAGGCGGTCGCGACCGGCCGGCAGCCCTCGGCCTGACCGCCGTACTGACGCGGCGCGGGGCCGGAGACGAGCCCGAGCTCCCGCAGCTCGCCGAAGCCCTGGCCGACCTTGTGGAAGAGCGCGCCCGAGGCGATCGGGGCGGCGATCACGTCGGGCTGCTCCCAGCCGAGCTGCTCGGCGATCTCGTAGGCGAGCGTCTTCGAGCCCTCCGCGTAGTAGGAGCGGAGGTTGACGTTGACGAAGCCCCACGGCAGCTCGAACGAGAGCTCGACGGTGAGCCGGCTGCAGGCGTCGTAGTGCCCGTCCACGGCGTAGATCGTGGCGCCGTAGACCGCAGCCGCGGTCAGCTTCTCCGGCTCGAGGTCGGCGGGGCAGAAGACGGCGGCCTCGAGACCCTCCGCGGCGGCCCGCGCGGCGACGGCGCCGGCGAGGTTGCCGGTCGACGAGCACGCGATCGTGCCGAGCCCGAACTCCTGGGCCTTCGCGGTCGCGACCGCGACGACGCGGTCCTTGAA
Source organism: uncultured Gaiellaceae bacterium (assembly GCA_963846665.1). Lineage (GTDB taxonomy): Bacteria > Actinomycetota > Thermoleophilia > Gaiellales > Gaiellaceae > Gaiellasilicea. The sequence continues at coordinate 752,777 of CAWJWW010000001.1, read as the reverse complement.
CGAGTGGGTCGGGTTCGCCGTGTCCAGCTTCAGCCAGAGCTCGCCGACGCCGAGCTCCTCGGCGAGCCGGGGCGCCGCGACGAGCGGCGTGCCGCCGGGCGGGAGCACCTGGCGCTCCGGCGGCGCGACGGGGAGCAGGTCGGCGTAGCGCCAGATCGAGGGCGGGCCGGCCGCGATCGACTCGCGGGTGACGCGGCCGCGCAGCGCTTCCAGGTCGTAGACCGGGTCGAGCGGGCCGAAGCAGGCCTTGCAGGAGCCGGTGAGCGCGAGCTCGTGCTCGGTGCCGCAGGCGCGGCAGCGAAGGGACGTTGCGGACATCAGGTGGTACCTCCTCGTGATCTCGCTCGACACATCCATCCGGGATTGGCACCTTGCTCAAGCGTTCCGAGCAGGTTGCCGAGGCGTCGTAGGGCCGGACCCTCAGCCTCTCTCGATGCGGAGCGGGACACGTCCCGATCCGTCCTTCTCACAGAACCTAGCACGACGGTCATCGCGGCTGGGTCACCGCTCCCTCCGAGGCCGACGAGACGAGCGCGGAGTACTTGGCGAAGACGCCGCGCGGGTAGCGGGGCTCGGGCGCCTGCCAGCCCTGCAGGCGGGCCTGCAGCTCGTCGTCCGAGAGCTCGACCCGCAGCTCGCGGGCGTCGAGGTCGAGCACGACGACGTCGCCCTCCTGCAGCGCGGCGAGCGGGCCGCCGAGTGCGGCCTCGGGGACGACGTGGCCGACCATGAAGCCGTAGGTGGCGCCGGAGAAGCGGCCGTCGGTGACGAGCGCGACCGAGTCGGAGAGCCCCTCGCCGACGATCGCCGCCGTCACGTGCAGCATCTCCCGCATCCCGGGGCCGCCGACGGGGCCTTCGTAGCGGATCACGACGACGTCGCCGGGCTGGATCGAGCGCGCCTTCACCGCCGCGAACGCCTCCTCCTCCGAGTCGAAGACGCGCGCGGGGCCGCGGTGGAGCGAGCGGTCGTGCCCGGCGAGCTTGACCACGCAGCCGCCCGGGGCGAGGTTGCCGCGCAGGACGGCGAGGCCGCCGCGCGGCTTCAGCGGCCGCTCGATCGTCAGGACGACGTCCTGCCCCTCCGTCTCCTGCGCCGCCGCCGCGACGTCGGCGAGCGTGCGGCCGTCCACGTTCGGGGCGCCGGCGTGCATCAGGTCGCGCTTCAGCAGCTCGCGGGCGACGAGCCCGACGCCGCCCGCACGGTGGAGGTCGGTGGCGACGTAGCGGCCGCCCGGCTTCAGGTCGGCGACGACGGGGGTCTGCGCGCAGATCCGGTCGGCGTCGTCGAGGTCGAAGTCGATCCCGAGCTCGCGGGCGATCGCGAGCAGGTGGAGGATCCCGTTCGTCGAGCCGCGCGGTCGCGGCGACCCCGGCCATCGCGTTCTCGATCGCCTCCTTCGTGATCACGTGCGAGGGGCGCGTGTCGTTGCGGACGAGCTCGACGGCGAGCCGGCCCGCCTCCTCGGCCGCCGCCTCCTTGCTCTTCGCGAGCGCCGGGATCCCGTTCAGGCCGGCGGGGCTGATCCCGAGGAAGTCGAGCGCGAGCGACATCGTGTTCGCGGTGAACTGGCCGCCGCACGCGCCGGCGCCCGGGCAGGCCGCGCCCTCGAGCTCGTGCAGGTCGGCGGGCGACATCGTCCCCGCGGCGTGCGCGCCGACGCCCTCGAAGACGTCCTGGATCGTCACGTCCTTGCCCCGGAAGCGGCCGGGCGCGATCGAGCCGTTGTAGAGGACGAGCCCCGGGACGTCGACGCGCGCGAGCGCCATCGCAGCTGCCGGGATCGTCTTGTCGCAGCCGACGAGGCAGACGAGCCCGTCGAAGAGGTGGCCGCGGGCGACGAGCTCGATCGAGTCGGCGATCCAGTCGCGCGAGACGAGCGACGCGCGCATCCCCTCGGTGCCCATCGAGACGCCGTCGGAGACCGCGATCGTGTTGAACTCCATCGGCGTCCCGCCGGCGGCGCGGATTCCCGCCTTGACGTGCTGGGCGAGGTCGCGCTGGTTCAGGTTGCACGGCATCGTCTCGATCCACGTCGTCGCGACCCCGACGATCGGCTTCGCGAGATCGTCGTCGCTGAAGCCGGTGCCCTTCAGCATCGCCCGGGCGGGCGCGCGGTCGGGGCCGTCGGTGAGCGCGCTCGAGATGCGCTTGGCGGGATCGCTGGGACGGTCGTACGGGTTGGTCCCGTTCTGCATCAGCTCAGGGCTCCTTTGGGGGTGACGGCAAGGGCGACGACGGTGGCGTCGGCGAAGCGCTCCTCGAGCGCGCCGGCGCACCCGGGCAGGCGCTCCGGGTGGGTCCAGACGAGCACGGTCGGGCCGGAGCCCGAGATCGTGACGCCGGCGACGCCGGGCGGCGGGTCGGCGCGGATCGCCTCGAAGTGGGGCGCGCCGGCGGCGCGGTAGGGCTCGTGCAACCGGTCGCCGAACGAGGCGGCGAGGAGCTCCGGGTCGCCGGACGCGAGCCCTGCGCCGAGCAGGGCCGCATGCGCCGCCGAGTAGGCCGCGTCGGCGTGCGACACCTGGGCGGGCAGCGCGGCGCGGGCGCCCCCGTGTCGAACGCGCTCGTTCGGGGATCACCGCGATCGGCGAGAGCGGGAGCGTCGTCGCGACCCTGGCGATCCGGCCCTCCCAGGTGAGGACGACGCCCCCGGCGAGCGCGGCGGCGAGGTTGTCGGCGTGGCCCTCGAGCGGCGCGCCCAGCTCGAGCAGCTCCTCTGCGGCTCGCGTCCGGGCGGGCGGCGGCGAGCCCGAGCGCGATCGCGGCCGCGCTGGAGCCGAGCCCGCGCTCGAGCGGGATCCGGTTGCGGAAGTGGAAGCGCTTGCCCGCGGTCGAGGCGAGGAGGCCGTAGGCGCGGAGCGCGAGGTTGTCGGTGGTCTGGGGCAGCTCGCCGGCGCCCTCGCCCTCGACGACGACACCGTCGCCGTCGGTCACCTCGAGCTCGTTCCAGAGGTCGAGCGCGACGGCGGCGCAGTCGAAGCCGGCGCCGAGGTTGGCCGAGGTGGCGGGGGCGCGGACGAGCATCTACCCGGCCGCCGCCGCGATCGAGTCGGGATCGGGATCGACCTCGATGGTCGGCGGTGCGTGCGTCTCGGACGCGCCGCTGTCCTTGAGCCCGTGCCCGGTCAGCGTGCAGACGATCCGCTCGCCCGCGACGTCGCCGCGGAGCACGGCCGCGAGGCCGATCGCCGACGAGGGCTCGCAGTAGACGCCCTCGAGCGCGGCGAGCAGCTTCCAGGCCTCGACGATCTCGGGGTCGGAGACGGTCAGCACGTCGGCGCCCGCGTCCGCGACCTCGTCCGCGTGGACGGGGTCGGCGATCCGGATCGCGGTCGCCATCGTCGTCGCCCGCTCGGCCGCCTGCACGGAGACGAGCGGCGTGCCCAGGCCCTGCTCGGCGATCGCGCGGCCGTAGGCGGTCGTGTTGCCGCCGCCGCCGTAGGGGATCACGAACGCGTCGGGAGCGCCGCCGAGCTGCTCGACGATCTCGTAGACGGCGGTCTTCTGTCCCTCGATCCGGTACGGGTTGACGGAGTTGACGAGCGCGTAGTCGCCCCGGTCGGAGAGCGCCTGCGCGGCGGCGAGCGCCGCGTCGAAGTCGCCCCGCACCTCGAGCACCCGCGCCCCGAGCATCCGGCTCTGCGCCACCTTCGAGCCCGTGACCGCGCCGCGCGGCTGCAGCACGACCGCGGTCAGGCCGGCCCGGGCGGCGTAGGCGGCGGCCGAGGCGGCGGTGTTCCCGGTCGAGGCGCAGAGGACGGCGGTCGCGCCCTCCTCCACCGCCTTCGAGACGGCGACGGTCATCCCGCGATCCTTGTAGCTCCCGGTCGGGTTGGCGCCCTCGAACTTGAGCCAGAGCTCCTTGCCTGCGCGCTCGGAGAGCCGCGGCGCGTGCAGGAGCGGCGTCCCGCCCTCGCCGAGGCTGACGATCGGCGTGTCCGGGCCGACCGGCAGGCGGTCGCGCCAGCGCTCGATCAGCGAGCTCACTGCCATCCGAGCCCCTGGATCCCGCGGTCGGAGATGACGCGGATCGCGGTCGGCCTGCCGCGCGTCTCCTCGAGCTCGGCGAGCTCGGCGAGCGCCGCGGCGACCTGGCCGGAGGGCGCCTCGTGGGTGAGGACGTGCAGCGACGCGCCGCCTTCGGTCGGGTCCTGGACGAGCCGTGCGACCGAGATCTCGTGGGCGGCGAGCTTGCGCGCGACGCGCGCCAGCACCCCGGCCCGGTCGGCCACGTCGAGATGGATGTAGAAGGGCGAGCGGAGGTCGCCGGGCGGGAGCCGGTCGAGCTCGCGCCAGCAGGCGTCGTTCTGGAGGAAGCCGGTGCCCTGCGTCCCGATCACGCTGACCATGTCGGCGACGACGGCGGAGGCGGTCTCGCTCCCGCCCGCGCCGGGGCCTTCGAGCATGATCTCGCGGATCGCGTCGCCCTGGAGCATGACCGCGTTGAACGCCCCTCGACGGTGGCGAGCGGATGGCGCCGGTCGACGAGAGCGGGGCTGACGCGGACGTCGACGGCGCCGTTCACCCGCGTCGCCTGGCCGACGAGCTTGACCACGAGCCCCATCGCGCGCGCGGCGGCCACGTGTGCCGCGGTCACGCCCTCGATCCCCTCGGTCTCGACCTCGCTCGTGACGACGCGCGAGCCGAACGCGACCGTGGCGAGGATCGCCATCTTCGCGGCCGCGTCCGCACCCGTGACGTCGTCGGTGGGATCGGCCTCCGCGTACCCGAGCCGCTGCGCCTCGGCGAGCGCGTCCGCGTACTCGGCGCCCTCCTCCATCTGGCCGAGGATGAAGTTCGTCGTCCCGTTGACGATCCCGAGCACCCGGTGGACGTTCGAGACGACGAGCGACTCGCGGAGCACCTTGACCACCGGGATCGCCGCGCAGACCGACGCCTCGAACCGGAGCTGGACGCCCGCCGCCGACGCGGCCGCGAACAGGTCGGCCCCGTCGCGGGCGACGAGCTGCTTGTTCGCGGTCACGACGGGCTTGCCCGCGTCGAGCAGCGCCCGGACGTAGCCGCCGGCCGGGTCGAGCCCACCCATCACCTCCGCGACGACCGCGATCGACGGGTCGTCGCGGATCTCCGCGAAGTCGGTGGTCAGGATCCCGGGATCGGGCGCGCCGGGACGCTCCTTCGCGAGGTCGCGAACGAGCGCCTTGACGACGCGCAGCCGGTGCCCCGTCGCGCGCTCGATGTCGTCCGAGCTCTCGACGAGGAGCCGGTCGACGGCCGATCCGACGGTTCCGTAGCCCAGGAGGGCGACGGGGACGTCAACCGACGCCATGGGCCTCCGACGCCTCGGTCTGGACCCGGTGCATCTGGGAGCGGAGCTCGCGCCCGACCTCCTCCAGCTTCGAGTCGGTCGCCTCGGCGCGCAGGCTCTTCAGCCGCTCCTCGCCCGCGTCCATGTCGGCGATCCACTCCTTGGCGAAGGTGCCGTCCTTGATCTGGCCGAGCACGGCGCGCATGTTCTCCCGCACCCGCTCGTCCACGATCTTCGGGCCGCGCGTGTAGTCGCCGAACTCGGCCGTGTCGGAGATCGACCAGCGCATGTGCGAGAGGCCGCCCTCCCACATCAGGTCGACGATCAGCTTCAGCTCGTGCAGGCACTCGTAGTAGGCGACCTCGGGCTGGTAGCCGGCCTCGACGAGGGTGTCGAAGCCCGCCTTGACGAGCTCGGCGGTGCCGCCGCAGAGGACGGCCTGCTCGCCGAAGAGGTCGGTCTCGGTCTCCTCCTGGAAGGTCGTCTCGATCATCCCGGCCCGGCCCGCGCCGATCCCGGTGCCGTAGGCGAGCGCCGTCTGGAAGGCGTTGCCGGTCTCGTCCTTCTCCACGGCGACGATCGCCGGGGTCCCGTAGCCCTCGGTGTAGAGGCGCCGGACGACGTGGCCCGGGCCCTTGGGCGCGACCATGATCACGTCGTGGCCCTCGGGCGGCGCGATCCGGCCGTAGTGGACGTTGAAGCCGTGGGCGAAGAGGAGCGTCGCGCCCGGCTCGAGGTTCTGCTCGACCTCGGCCGCGTAGACGGCGGGCTGCACCTGGTCGGGAAGGAGGAGGGCGACGAGCTGAGCGCCGCGGACGGCCTCGGCGATCGTCTTGACCGAGAGCCCTGCTGCCTCGGCCTCGGCCCAGGAGGGACTGCCCTCGCGCAGGCCGACCTCGACCTCGACGCCGGACTCGTGCAGGTTGAGCGCATGGGCGTGGCCCTGGCTCCCGTAGCCGATCACGGCCACCTTGCCGTTCAGAAGGTCGAGGTTGCCCTCGCGGTGGATCTTCGCCATTGGGTCGGTTTCCTTTCGTGCCTAGTTGATCGCGGAGAGACGGCGGGCGGGGGCCTGCCGGGTGGACGCGCGCGAGAGGCCGACGCGACCGGTGCGGACGAGCTCCTTGATTCCGTGCGGACGGAGGAGCTCCTGGAACGAGTCGAGCTCCTCGGGCGTGCCCGCGAGCTCGAGCACGATCGCATCCGGGCCGAGGTCGGAGACCCGGGCGCGGAAGACGTCGGCCATCGAGATCAGCTCGGCCCGGCGCTCGGGCGCGGCGGCGACCTTGATCAGGAGCAGCTCCCGCTCGAGCCCCTCCTCGCCGCCGAGCTCCGAGACACGGAGCACGTTCACGAGCTTGTGCATCTGCTTCTCGACCTGCTCCAGCGAGTGCTGCGAGCAGTCGACCCGGAGCGTGATCCGGGAGACACCCGCGCGCTCGGTCGGGCCGACCGCGAGGCTCTCGATGTTGTAGCCCCGGCGGGCGAACATGGTCGAGATCCGGGCGAGCGCGCCCGGCCTGTCCTCGACGTGGACGGAGAGGGTGTGCTTCACGCCAGCGCCTCCTCGACGTCGCCGAACTCGACCATGTCGAGCGCGGCGGCGCCGGCCGGGATCATCGGGAAGCAGTGCTCCCGCGCGTCCACCCGGCAGTCGACGACGGCTGTGCGGCCGGCGGCGAGCGCCTGCTCGAGCGCCGGGACGAGCTCCTCCTCCGTGTTCACCGTCAGCCCGAGCGCCCCGTAGGCCTCCGCGAGCATCGCGTAGTCCGGGACGGAGTGGGTGAGGTGGATCTGGGAGAGCCGCTCGTCGAAGAACATGTCCTGCCACTGGCGGACCATCCCCAGGTAGCCGTTGTTCACGAGCACGACCACGATCGGCAGCTTCTCCAGCACCGCCGTCGCGAGCTCCTGGCAGGTCATCTGGAAGCAGCCGTCGCCGTCGACGCAGACCACGGTCGCGTCGGGCCGGGCGGCCTTGGCGCCGACCGCGGCCGGGATCCCGTAGCCCATCGTCCCGAGCCCGCCGCTCGTGATGAAGCTGCGCGGGACGTCGCTGACGATGTACTGCATCGCCCACATCTGGTGCTGGCCGACACCCGTCGTGACGATCACGTCGTCGCGGCCGGCGGTCAGGTCGCGGAGCGCCTCGATCACGGTCTGCGGCTTGAGCGCGTCGCCCTCCTTCGAGTAGCGGAGGGGGAACTGCTCCCGCCAGGACGCGATCTGACGCAGCCACGCCTCGGGCGCCTTCGCGCCCTCCTTGCGGAGCCGGCCGACCTCCTGCGCGAGCTCGCCGACGACCTGCTTCAGAGGGCCGACGACGGGGATGTCGACGTCGCGCAGCTTCCCGATCTCGGCGGGGTCGATGTCGAGGTGGATCACCGTCGCCCCCGGCGCGAAGGCCGAGAGCTTGCCGGTGACGCGGTCGTCGAAGCGGGCGCCGACCGCGACGAGGAGGTCGCAGGTGTTCATCGCGAGGTTCGACCACTTCGGGCCGTGCATCCCCGGCCAGCCCGCGAAGAGCTCGTGCGACTCGGGGAACGCGCCCTTCGCCATCAGCGTCGTGATCACCGGCAGGTTGCCGCCCTCGGCGAGCTGCTTCAGCTCCTCGGTCGCGTGCCCGTTGAGGACGCCGCCGCCGACGTAGAGGACGGGCTTCTCCGAGCGGGCGATCGCCTTCGCGGCCTCCGCGATCTGACGCGGGTGGCCCTTGGTCGGCGGCCGCCAGCCGGGCAGGTCGACCTCGTCCGGGTAGGCGAACTCGATCGCAGCCTCCTGGACGTCACGCGGGATGTCCACGAGCACGGGCCCGCAGCGGCCGGTGGTGGCGATGTGGAACGCCGCCTTCAGGACGGACGGGATGTCCTCGACGTCCTGGACGAGCCACGAGTGCTTGACGATCGGCATCGTGATCCCGGTGATGTCGCACTCCTGGAAGGCGTCGGTGCCGATCAGGTGGGTGCGCACCTGGCCCGTGATGCAGACGAGCGGGGTCGAGTCCATCCACGCGTCCGCGATCGGGGTGACGAGGTTCGTCGCGCCCGGGCCGGAGGTTGCGACCGCGACGCCGACGCGGCCCGTCGCCCGCGCGTAGCCCTCGGCCATGTGGCCGGCGCCCTGCTCGTGCCGGGCGAGGACGTGCCGCACGGTCGTGCCGCGCGCCATCGCGTCGTACAGCGGCAGCACCGCGCCGCCGGGGAGGCCGAACATGATCTCGACGCCCTCGGCCTCGAGGCTGCGCAGGACCGCGTCGGCGCCGTTCATGGCCGTCACGAGGCCACCGGCAGGCCCATCTCGAGGTCGGTGCGCGCCCCGGGGAGGAGGTCGAGCACCACGTTCCCGAACTCGCGCGTCGTCGAGCAGACGCCGAGCCCGGCCACGTCGGGCGTCCGGAACTTCGAGCCCAGCGCTGCCGAGACCCCGCCCACCAGGGTCTCCGCGGCCGTCCTGCGCCCGAGGCCGTCCGCCAGCATCAGCGCCGCGGCGAGGAGCATCTCCGTCGGGTTGGCGACTCCCTGACCCGCGATCTCGAGCGCGGCGCCGTGGCTCGGCCCGAACAGGCCGGGGCCCGTCGGCGAGAGGAAGCCGCGGGCGACGACGCGGGTACCGCCGGAGCGCGTCGCGGCCACGTCGGCCACCGCCTCGGCGAGCACGCGCTCGGTCACGCAGACGTCGAGCTGCGCCGGATCGGTGTCGAGGATCGGGAGCGCCTGCGCCAGCGTCAGGTGCCGCACCGTCAGGCCGGGATGACGCTCGGCGACGGCATCGACGCGCTCACGCCAGGCGTCGTCGGTGCCGACCGAGGTCAACCGGCCGCGGCGGGCACTCGCGGCTGCGAAGGCCTGCTCGACCGCCCAGTCGGCGGTCTCCTCCGCGAGGGGGGCGAAGACGTTGAGGTCGCCGCCCGGCTGGAGCCGGACGCGCGCGACCGTGGCGGCGAGGTCGAGCTCCGCCTTGACGCCCGTGAGCGCGCCCGCGTCGGCGCCGGCGACGAGGATCGCGTCGGCGCTGCGGTAGGCGGCCCGGGTCTCGCCGGGAAGCGGATGACCGGAGCGCGGGATCGCCTCGCGGTCGAAGGGGACGTGGACCTGCTCGACCCGGAAGCCGTGCAGGCGGGAGACGGCGTCGAGCGCGCGGCTCGCTTCGGCCATCACCTCGGGGCCGACGCCGTGGCCGGCGAGGCAGGCGACGGTGTAGCGGCTGCGACCCGTCTCGGCTGTCGTCGTTCTCTGTGTGGTGGGCACTGCGGTTCTCCTTGCGTTCGTTTCGACCTGAGGGCGTACCGGTGGCGCGTTCCGGTGGGCGTGTGCGCCGGCGAGGACGCGTGGTCGAAATCTCCCCTAGAAGGGGAGAATGAGGAGAACGATGACGACGACGATCAGCGTGGTCGCGCGGAAGGCGCGAAAAGGTGCCACAGCTGTCGTCGGGCGTGCCATCAGGGTTCTCAGTGTGCGGACCGTTCGGTGATATGTCAAGAAAGGGCCAGGATCGGGCGACCGAGAGCGCGGCCGCCCGATCCTGGGTGCGTCAGGCCTCCGGCTGGAGCACGGTCACGGCTGTGACCGCCGCGCCGCCCGGTCGCGGGGCGTGGCTCCCGCTGCCGAGGTGGGCGATCGGATCGGTGCCGTAGCCGCCGGGAACCGGGATGTAGAACTCGGGATAGCCCCACATCCCGTGCTCGGAGACGTCGAGCCCGGCCTGCTCGACCTCGTCGTCGGTGCGGATCCCGATCGTGACCTTGAAGAGCCAGAGGACGCCGAACGAGGCGCTGAACGTGAACGCGCCCACGGCCGCGAGCCCGAGCGCCTGGACGCCGAGCTGGTGGAGGCCGCCGCCGTAGAAGAGGCCGGCACCGCCCGTGTCGAGCCGCCCGGCGAGCGAGGGCACGGCGAGGAAGCCGAGCGAGAGCGTGCCCCAGACCCCGGCCAGCCCGTGCGCGGCGAGGGCGCCGACCGGGTCGTCGAGCCCGATCCGCTCGACCGCGAGGACGCCGAGGACGACGATCGCCCCGGCGCCGAGCCCGATCACGATCGCCGCCCACGGCGAGACGAACGCACAGGCGGCGGTGATCGCGACCAGCGCCGCGACGGCGCCGTTCAGCATCATCGAGAGGTCGGGCTTCTTGATCACGAGCCACGAGGTGGCGACGGCGCCGAGCACGCCCGACGCGGCCGCGATGTTCGTGTTCAGCGCGACGTAGGCGAAGAAGCCGACCCCGCCGAAGTCGACGCTGAGCGTCGAGCCCGCGTTGAAGCCGAACCAGCCGAACCAGAGGATGATCACGCCGAGCGTCGTGAACGCCATGTTGTGCCCGGGGATCGCGTTCGGCTTCCCGTCGGCGCCGAACTTGCCGATCCGCGGGCCGAGCAGGATCGCCCCGGCGAGTGCGGCGAGCGCCCCCTGGTAGTGGACGACCGTCGAGCCGGCGAAGTCCTGCATCCCGAGCCCGAAGAGCCAGCCGTCGGGGCTCCAGATCCAGTGGGAGACGACGGAGTAGATCAGCGTGAACGAGACGCCGAAGGCGAAGTAGACCCAGAGCCGCGTCCGCTCGGCCATCGCGCCCCAGACGATCGCGAGCGAGACGGCCGCGAAGACGACCTCGAACAGGTAGCCGGCGGCTGCCGGGATCGACCCGAACCAGCTGAACGGCGCGGCGCCGACGGCCAGGAGCTGATCCGACGAGGGCAGGAAGCCCGAGCCGCCGACGAGGCCGTTGCCCCCGTCGCCGAACGCGATCCCGAAGCCGACGAGGTAGTACGTCACGGACGCGAGCGCGAGGACGAGGACGTTCTTGGCCGCGATGTGGCCGACGTTCTTCATCCGGGTCAGCCCGGCCTCCAGGAAGGCGAAGCCCGCCTGCATGAACATGACGAGGATCGCGGCGAGGATCACCCAGATCGTGCTCGTCGCGATTGCAAGGTCCTTGGTGCTCATGCGGCCTCGACCTCCTCGAGCTTCTTGCCCGTCCGGTGATGGGTGACGCTCTCCACGTCGACGACCCAGCTGATCCCGTCGCCGGACTCGTGCCCGGTGCGGGCCGCGTCCGCGATCGCCGCGACCGCCGCCTCGACGATGCTCGTCGTCGACGACGAAGAACAGGTACGCCTTGGGGAGGAAGCGCGACTCGAAGACCCGCCCGCGGTACTCGTGGGTGATCCCCCGCTGGCGGCCGTGCCCGACCGCCTCGACCACGGTGATGCCCACGTGGCCGGTCGCCTCCTCGACCGCGTCCATGACCGTCTCGATCCGGTCACGGACGACGATCGCCTCGATCTTCTTCACCGCTTCCTCCTCGCTTCGGGACCACGAAAAAGCGCCCCGCAGCTCAAGGTCCTGAGCTGCGAGGCGCCATAGCCTCGGTCACGCCGTCGGGGGCGCGACCTGGCTCGAACGTAGCATGGCGGGACGATGGACGGCAACCGCCGCCGGCAGCTGACCCTGATCGCGACGATCCTCGGGTCGGGGATCGCGCTCCTCGACGCGACCGTGGTCAACGTGGCGCTGCCGGCGATCGAGCGCGACCTCGGCGGCGGGCTCGCGGGGCAGCAGTGGGTCGTCAACGCCTATCTGCTCACGCTCGGCTCGCTGATCCTGATCGGCGGCTCGCTGGGCGACCTCTACGGCGAGCGCAAGGTCTTCGCGCTCGGGATCGCGGCGTTCGGGGTCGCCTCCGTCCTCTGCGCGCTCGCGCCGACGATCGAGACCCTCGTCGCGGCCCGGGCGATCCAGGGCGTCGCGAGCGCGCTCCTCACCCCGGCCTCGCTCGCGGTGATCGCGACGACCTTCGACGATGCGAAGGAGCGGGGCGCCGCGATCGGGACGTGGACGGCCTGGGGCGGGATCGCCGCCCTGATCGGGCCGGTCGCGGGCGGGCAGATCGTCGACGTCACCTCGTGGCGCTGGATCTTCGCGATCAACGTCCCCTTCGTCGCGGCCACGCTCGTGCTGATCTGGATCGCGGTCGAGGCGGCCGACGGCGAGCGGAGCCCGCGCCGGATCGACCTCGTCGGCGCCGTCCTGACCGCCCTCGGCCTCGCCGGCCCCGTCTACGCCCTCGTCGAGCAGCCGAAGCGCGGCTGGACGAGCCCGCTCGTCCTCGTCGGCCTCCTCGGCGGCGCCGCGCTCCTCGTCGCCTTCGTCCTCTGGGAGCGGCGCACGCGCGACCCGATGCTGCCCCTGCGGCTCTTCCGTCGCCGGAACTTCAGCTGGGCCAACATCGAGACGCTGCTCGTCTACTCGGCGCTCTCGGCGCTCTTCTTCTTCCTGACCATCTTCCTCCAGCAGGTCGCGGGCTGGTCGGCGCTCGGGAGCGGGATCGCCGGGCTGCCGGTGACGGTGCTGATGTTCACGCTCTCGCGCCGGTTCGGCGCCCTCTCCGCCCGCTTCGGCCCGCGGCTCTTCATGGGCGCCGGCCCCCTCGTCTGCGCCGCCGGCGTGCTCCTGCTCGTCCGGATCGACGAGGCGGTGAGCTACTGGGTCGACGTGCTCCCCGCGATGATCCTCTTCGGCCTCGGGCTCGCGATCGTGGTCGCGCCGCTCACCTCGACGGTGATGGCCGACGCCGTGCGCGGGCGACGCGGGGATCGCCTCGGGCGTCAACAACGCGGTCGCGCGGGTCGCGGGCCTGCTCGGGATCGCCTCGGTCGGGGTCGCGGTCGCGGGCCGGTCCGGCGCCTCCCTCGACCTCGCCGGCTTCCGGATCGGGATGGTGCTGACCGCGATCCTCCTCGTCGCGGGCGGGCTCGCCGGCTGCTTCGGGATCACGAATCGCACCGGAGGAAATCGGGCTGGATCTTCGGCGCCGCCGCTGGTAGGCTCCGCGCCGTGAACCTCTTCCACATCTAGGACATTCGTTGCCGCGCCCCGCCGTGCCGGCGGGTGCCCGCGTGCGTGGTTCCTGGTTTGCGTGGAGTTTCGAAGAGGAGGTTCAGGTGTCAGAGGTCGTCCAACCCATTCGTGCAGAGCCCGCCGTGGACGTGCGGGACCTGCGCAAGGAGTTCTCCCGCCGCGACAAGAAGGCGGGCCGCTTCGCGCGCAAGAAGCGCGCGGCGCTCGACGGCGTCACGTTCCGGATGGAGCGGGGCGAGTGCGTCGCGATCCTGGGCCAGAACGGCTCGGGCAAGTCGACGCTGGTCCGGCTGCTCTCGACGCTGCTCCTGCACGACGGGGGCAGCGCGACCGTGTTCGGGCACGACGTCTTCACCGACCCGCGGCCGGTGCGGAAGCTCGTCACCCGCGTCTCGGTCGAGGCGTCGTTCTTCAAGAAGATGAGCTCGGGCGAGAACCTGAGCTACGCCGCCCGCTTCTACGGGATGAGCCCGAAGGAGACCCGCGACCGGATCCCGGAGATCCTCGGCCGCGTCGGCTTCCCGGCCGACCGCCGGGGCGAGCCGATGGAGAACCTCTCGCGCGGGATGCAGCAGAAGGTCGCGCTCGCGCGGGCGCTCCTCACCTCGCCGGTGCTGCTCCTGCTCGACGAGCCGACGACGGGGCTCGACCCCCGCTCGAAGCTCGAGGTGCAGGACTTCGTCCGCGAGATCAGGACGGCGCACGACGCGACGATCCTGCTCTGCACCCACGACATGGCCGAGGCCGAGGCGCTCGCCGACCGGGTCGGCCTGCTCGACCGCGGCCGGCTGCTCTTCCTCGAGACGGTGCCGGAGATCAAGGAGCGCTTCGGCGTCGAGACGCTCGAGCAGGCGTTCTTCGCCGCGACCGGGCGCGACTTCGAGGCCGAGCACGACGACGACGACGAGGACCGGGAGGTGTTCGCATGAAAGGCGCTGCCGCAACTCTCCGCAGCGAGCTGATCGGGCTCGGCGGGGTCGTCGAGCGCAACGTCTACCTGACCAGGCGCTACATCTGGTGGGACTTCGCGTTCTTCCTCTGGACGGTCGCGAACACGCTCACGATCGTCTTCATCGCCAAGGGCTTCGAGGCGAGCGGCACCGCCGTGCTCGACGTCAACCGCGCCACGACGACGCTGCTGATCGGCGCCGTCGTCTGGGCGTACCTCGGGATCATCTTCGAGTTCCTGACGGAGACGGTCGCCTGGGAGCGCTGGGAGGGGACGATCGAGTACACGTTCATGGCGCCGCTCTCGCGGGCGATGCACCTGACCGGCAGCGGCGTCTTCGCGATCCTCTACGGGCTCGTGCGGGCGATGCTGCTCTTCCTCGCGGTCGCGGTCTTCTTCGCGCTCTCGATGCCGGACGCCGACTTCGTCGCGGCGCTGTTCATCCTGCTCGTCGCCTCGGTCTCGTTCTTCGGGATCGGGATGATGACTGCCGTCCTGCCGCTGATCTCGCCCGAGAAGGGGGCGCAGCTCGGCTTCGTCGCGCAGGGGATGCTGCTCGTCGTCTCGGGCGTCTACTACCCGGTCAGCGTGCTGCCGACGTGGATGGAGTGGATCGCGAAGATCTCGCCCGCGACCTACGCGCTGCGTGGGATCCGCGGCTCGATCCTCGAGGGGCGCGGTGTCATGTGGGCGGACGTGTGGCCGCTGCTCGTGATCGGCGTCGTCTGCATCCCGCTCGGGCTCGCGATCTTCAACCGGGGTGAGGTGTACGCGAAGAAGCACGGCAAGCTGAAGAGGTCGGGATGATCGTCGAGGCTCTCAGCGACGCCGAGCTCGAGGCCTGGGTGCGCGTGCAGAACGCGGTCGAGCCCGACTTGCCGGTCGGGGTCGTGGATCTCCGTCGCTCGCTCCGGCACGACCCGTACCGGCGGTACCTGCTCGCGCTGCGGGACGGGGACGTCGTCGGCTGCGCCGTCTCCACGCGCTCCTCGATCCCGGGGCGGGCGTTCGCGCTTCCTCGCGTGCTCTCCGAGGCGCGGCGCCAGGGCGTCGGGACGCTGCTCCTGGGTGCCTGCGCCGAGCATGCCCGGGGCCTCGGGCACGAGGTGCTGCGCTCGCGGGTCGGCGCAGAGGACGTGGCCGCGATGGCATTCGCGGCCCGGCACGGCTTTCGCGAGGTCGATCGCGAGGTCGAGCTGGTGCGACCGCTCGGCGACGACGAGCGGCCGGGTGAGCCGCCTCCGGGGATCCGGATCGTCCGGCTCGAGGCCGCCCAGGCGGATGCTCTGCGCGAGCTCGTGGGGGAGGGAGTCGAGGACATGCCCGTGGTCGGGGGGCTGAGCCCGGCCCCGGTCGAGGAGATGGTCGAGGAGCTGACCGACGCTGTCGCCTCCTTCGCGGCGTGGGAAGGCGAGCGCCTCGTCGGCGCGGCCGGTCTGCTGACGTTGGCTCCTCGCACCGGCGCCCTGGAGCATGCGCTGACCACCGTCGCCCGCGACCGCCGCGGCCGCGGGATCGCGGTCGCCCTCAAGCAGGCGTGCGTCGCCTGGGCGGCCGAGCACGGCTACCGCGAGCTCGTCACCTGGACGCAGGACGGGAACAAGGCGATGCAGGCGGTCAACCTCCGCGCCGGCTTCCGGCCGGGACCGTCTCGCTCACGGTGGAGGCTCACGTCCCGTGATCCGGCCCGTCGAGACCGAGGCCGACATCGAGGCGTTCCTGGCGATCCGCACCGCCGTCGACCCGGAGAACCGGATGACGCGGGAGGCGTTCGACGTCGAGCACGCGAAGCCGGAGCGGATCGACGTGCTCGCCTTCGAGGGGGACGTGCCCGTGGGCTGCGCGTTCGCCACGCACCTCTGGAGCGACCCCTCCACGCGAATCGCCTACCTGAGCGTGCGCACGCTCGCCGAGCACCGGCGGCGGGGGCACGGGACGGCTCTGCTGCGGCACTGCTCCGACCACTTCCGCGAGCGCGGCTGCACCTCTCTCTACGCCGTCACCGCGGCGACGACCGTCGACATGCTCGGCTTTCTCGCCCGCTACGGCTTCGAGGAGGCCAGCCGGATGCAGGACGTCGAGCTGGAGCTGACCGGGGCGGAGCCGCCGCTCGACCTCCCCGAGGGGGTCGAGCTCGTCCCGCTCTCGGAGGAGCACGAGGAGGGCGCGTACGCGGTCGCGCTCGAGGCCGACGCCGACATCCCGGCAGCGGTGCCGATGAGCACGGGCGACCTGGAGCGCTGGCGGGGCCGCAACCTCGACCCGCTCGTCGAGCGGGAGCTCAGCTTCGTCGCACTCGCCGACGGCCGCGTCGTCGGCTTCGCGATCCTGGGGCGCGACGCGCCTGGGATCCTCGCCCACTACATGACCGGCGTCCTGCGCGACTATCGTGGCCGCGGGATCGCTCAGGCCCTGAAGCGGCGCCAGATCGCGGCGGCGCGCGACGCGGGCTGGGAGCGGCTGCGGACGCAGAACGACCTCGCGAACGCGCCGATGCGGGCGGTCAACGAGCGGCTCGGCTATCGCTCGCGGCTCGAATGGGTTCACCTGCGGGGGCCGCTGCTGGGTTAGGGTCACGCTCTGGTTTCGGGGCGACGAACGGAGGAGCGCGGCGATGGGGATGATCGAGAGCAAGCACCGGGCGACGTCGGACCCGGACGACCGCAAGCAGGTCCTGAAGCGGATCAAGGACGAGCAGGTCGAGTACGTCCTCTTCTGGTTCACCGACCTCGAGGGCCACCTGAAGAGCTTCGCGATCACGCCCGGCGAGATCGGCGCGGCGCTCGACGACGGGATGGGCTTCGACGGCTCGTCGATCACCGGCTTCAACGCGATCGAGGAGTCGGACATGGTCGCGATCCCCGATCCGACCACATTCCGGATCATGCCGCGGCGGGCAGAGGGCGCCCTCCACCCCGTGACGGGCGCACCGCTCCCGCCCGAGGCGATCGTCGGCCGGATGATCTGCGACATCGTCCGGCCCGACGGGACGCCCTACGACGGCGACCCCCGCTACATGCTGCGCAAGGCGCTCGAGCGCATGCGGGCGATGGGCTTCGACACCTTCAACATCGGCCCCGAGCTCGAGTACTTCCTCTTCAAGGACAACAAGGGCACCGAGACGCTCGACGAGGGCGGCTACTTCGCGATGACCGCGCTCGACGCCGCCACCGAGCTGCGGAACGAGACGATCAAGGCGCTCGAGTCGGTCGGGATCCCGATCGAGTACCACCACCACGAGGTCGCGCCCTCGCAGCACGAGATCGACATGCGCTACGCGCCCGCGCTCGAGATGGCGGACGCGACGATCACCTACCGGCTGATCGTGAAGGAGATCGCGGCGAAGTACGGCGTCTACGCGACCTTCATGCCGAAGCCGCTCTTCGGCGAGAACGGTTCCGGCATGCACACGCACATGTCGCTCTTCACGGACGGGCGGAACCGGTTCTTCGACGGGGACGACCCGAACAACCTCTCGCCGACCGCGCGGGCCTTCATCGCGGGGCTGCTCCGGCACGCGCGCGAGCTCTCGGCGGTGTTCGCGCAGTGGGTCAACTCGTACAAGCGGCTCGTCCCGGGCTACGAGGCGCCGGTCTACGTCGCCTGGTCGCAGCGGAACCGCTCCGCACTGATCCGGATCCCGCTCTACAAGCCGGGCTCCGAGCAGGCGACCCGCGCCGAGATCCGCTGTCCCGACCCGGCCTGCAACCCCTACCTCACCTTCGCGGCGCTCCTGCACGCGGGGCTCGAGGGGATCGAGAAGGGGTACGAGCTGGAGGAGGCGATGGACTCCAACCTCTACCACCTCTCCCCGGCGGAGCGGGACGAGCGCGGGATCGTGGCGCTCCCCGGCACCCTCGGCGAGGCGATCGAGGAGCTCGCGACCTCCGAGCTGATGCGGAAGGCGCTCGGCGAGCACATCCACGAGCGCTACGTCGAGCTGAAGCGCAAGGAGTGGGACGACTACCGGATCCAGCTGACCCAGTGGGAGCTCGACCGCTACCTCCCCGTCCTCTAGCCCCGCGCGGCGACGGCCGAGGCTCTAAGCCCCGGCCGCGTCCCGCCCGGACGGCTGGACACCGGCGCTCCGGAGGTTCAAACTGAGGGCAGGGTTGCGGGCGCAAGGCGAGCGCCCGTGGCCTCAACTGACGGCCGACCGCGGGTTCCTTCTGGGGGCCCGTGGTCGTTCCGGACACGTCCCAGGCTTAAAGCCTCGGCCAATGGCCGCGACGGACACGGTGCTCGAAAGGAGTCGGCCGGAGAGGCCGGGCTAGAGGAACTTGCGGACGGACTCGCGCAGGACGCTGAGGCCGATCACGCGGGTGCCCTCGTCGATCTCGCCGATCGCGTCGGCGGGGACGAGCCGGCGGCCGCGCATGAAGCCGGAGCGGACGGCGAGCGCATCCGGGACATCCGGCTGCGTGCCGTACATCGGCGCCTCGACCGTTCCGAGCACCCGTCCGCGCGAGTCGGCGACGAGGAAGCCCTTGGCGTTGCGGAGGTCGAAGGCGACGGAGCTCATGTACGGAGAACGTATTCCCCGTCCGTGAAGTTTCTCCCTCGCTCGAAGTAAGAAGTTTGTTAGGGACGAAACGGCCTGTCGGCTCAATCCTTGTAGGGGTCGAACACGTCTGCTCCGGCCATGACGACTCCGATCGGGGTGAGCGTGTGCAGCACCTCGATGTTCGAGTGGCAGTCGAGCACATGCTCCAGCCGCTTGTAGACGCCGGGGGCCTCGTCGGCGTCGGCGCCGAGCACGACGATGCCGCGCGCCTGGAGGTTGGCGCGCACGGCAGGCCAGTCGATCACGCCGTCACTGACGCGTTCCTCCGACCACCGCTTCGACAGCTTCGCCTGGGGATGGTCCGGGCAGCGAGTCGATCCGTCCGCCGCCATCGCGGTGACGAAGAAGCCACAGTCCCGGTCGCTGCACTCCCACCGCTTCCGGCGCTTGAACTTCCCCCGGGCCTTCGTCCGCGACATCACCCGTCCCGCCCCATGCGGCGCGGAGCCGATCCCGCCGATCTCGTCGCCCGTCCCACGAACGATCACCGACACGTCGCCCATCGACCCACCGATGAACGCCGGCTGATCCGTGAGCGGCGTCGCGCCCTTGCGCACGACCCACAGACCGTCCTCGAGCCACGCGAAGTTGTGATGGTTGTGGACGCTCAGGGTCACGTCCGGGTTGCCGAGAACGTCGAGCACCTGCCCGATCACGTACTCGCGGCCGGCGTAGGCGTAGCGGCCCGCAAGCCCCATCGCCTCGACGTAGAGCGCACCCGTGTCGGAGTCCGCGTCGAAGACGGTCGGATCCTCCTTGTCGGGAGCGTTCCCCTTGAAGTCCCTGCCGTCCGCGATGTTCAGAAAGCCGGAGGCGATCCGGTGGCCCAGCCCGCGCGAGCCGAAGTGGTTCGCGACCCACAGCCAGCCGTCCGCGTCGGCGAGGAGGTCGACGTAGTGGTTCCCCGCCCCGACCGTCCCGAGCTGTGCCTGCGCCGCCTGCCGCATGTCGCTGCCGTACAAGCGGCCCAACTCGCGCCACACATCGGATGGCTCGAACATCTCGTGCTCGACCGGAGTCGGGTTCGACCGGCCCATCCCGAACGCGACCCGCCGGTTCACCTCTTGCAGCAGCGGTTCGGCGTCGAGCCCGGCCGCCTTGATCGACGTCCGAACGGCCATGTTCCCGCACGCGATGTCGAAGCCGACGCCGGACGGCGACACCGCCCCGTCATAGGCGACCACGCCCCCGATGGGCATCGAGTAGCCGACGTGGTGGTCCGCCATCAGCGCACCCGCGACCGCCCGCTCGTCCTCCATGCACCGCTCGATCTGGGCGAGCGCCTCCGGGAACACCGGATCGCCGAACACCGCCACCGATGGCTTCCTGTCGCTCACACCGCCTCTCCGCCTCGCATCACGGAAGAGTACGGCCCAGCGAAAGGAGTCGATGCCCCGAGTAAACGACGCACCTAGGCGGCTCCTAGACTAGGACCCGTGGACGTCTCCGCCCGGCACCTGAACCTGCTCACGGAGACGATCGCCGCGGTCAACTCGACGCTCGACCTCGAGGAGGTGCTCGGCCTCGTCGCGAGCAAGGTCGCGGACGCGCTCCACGCCGACGCCTGCTTCGTCTACCTCTACGACGAGCGCGCCGACGAGCTCGTGCTGCGCGCCACCCACGGGACGAGCGTCGAGGAGATGACGAAGCGCCCGCGGATGCGGCTCGGCGAGGGGATCACCGGCGCCGCCGCCGCCGCCCGGGAGCCGATCGCGGTCGCCGAGCGCGCCCATCTCGACCCGCGCTTCAAGCACTTCCCGAACGTCCGCGAGGACGAATACTCGTCGATCCTCGGCGTGCCGATCCTCGCCCGCGACAAGCTCGAGGGCGCCCTCAACGTCCGCACCCGCGAGCCGCGCGACTACACCGCCGCCGAGATCGACCTGCTCGTCGCGATCGCCTCCCAGGTGGCGCAGTCGATCGAGCACGCGAAGCTCTACTCCGAGGCCCAGCGCCGCGTCCACGAGCTCGAGTCGCTCGCGAAGATCTCCGAGGCCGTCTCCGAGTCGCTCTACCTGGAGGAGTCGCTGGAGGCGATCGTCGGGACGACGATGACCGCGGTCGGGGCGACGGGCGCCGCCCTCGTGCTCGAGGACGGGAACATCGCCTGGCCCGAGGGCCGGCCCGGCACGCACGCCGTCCGGCTGCCGCTCCGCTGGAAGCGCCGGCAGATCGGCGAGCTCGTCGTCGACCGCGACACCCCCTTCGGCGAGGACGACGAGCAGCTGCTCGAGGCGATCGCCCACCACGCCGCCGTCGCGCTCGAGCACGGCCGCGCCGTGATGCGCGGCGTGATCGCCCAGGAGATCCACCACCGGGTCAAGAACAACCTCCAGACCGTCGCCTCGCTGCTCCGGCTCCAGTCGCGCGCCCCGAACGTCGACGCCCACAAGGCGCTCGACGAGTCGGTCAACCGGATCCTCGCGATCGCCGCCGTCCACGAGGTCCTGACCGAGCACCGCGAGGACGACGTCGACCTGGGCGAGCTGATCGACCGGCTCCGGGCGATGCTCGTCCAGGGGCTCGTCGCCGGCAAGACCGTCGAGTCCGAGCTCGCGTCCGTCTCACTCGCCGGCCAGCGTGCGACCGCGCTCGCCCTCGTCTTCACCGAGCTCTTCCAGAACGCGCTCGAGCACGGCGGCACGGCGATCCGGATCGGCCTCACCAGCCACGGTGACGACGTCCTGCTCACGATCGCCGACGACGGCCCCGGCCTGAACGGGAGCACGAGCGGCACCGGGCTCTCGATCGTGCAGGCGCTCGTCCGCGACGAGTTGCGCGGCACGCTCGAGCTGCGGAGCGAGGGCGGCCTCCGGGCCGAGGTCGTGTTCCCCGCGTGAGGATCCTGATCGCCGAGGACGAGTCGATCATCCGGATGGACCTCCGCTCCCTGCTCGAGGCCGCCGGCTTCGAGGTCTGCGCCGAGGCGCGGGACGGGGAGGAGGCGGTCGCGCTCGCCCGATCCGAGCAGCCCGACCTCGCAATCCTCGACGTGAAGATGCCGAACCTGGACGGGATCGAGGCGGCGCGGCGGATCCTCGACGAGCGCCCGATCCCGATCGTGATGGTGACGGCCTACGCGGAGCGGGAGCTCGTCTCCCGCGCGGTCGAGGCCGGGGTCTTCGGCTACCTCGTCAAGCCCTTCCGCGAGACCGACCTGCTCCCGGCGATCGAGACCGCCCGCGTCCGCCACGACGAGCTGAGCGCCCTTCGCGAGGAGGCGGAGTCGCTCGCGGAGGCGCTGACCGCGCGGAAGTCGATCGAGCGGGCCAAGGGTCTGCTGATGGAGAAGGAGGGCCTGAGCGAGGCCGCCGCCTTCGACCGCCTCCGCCGTGCGAGCCAGGTCTCCGGCCGGCCGCTGAAGGTGATCGCCGACGCAGTCGTCGACACCCTCGGGCCCGACGCATGAGCCATCCGAACGCGGAGCGGGCCCGCCGGGGCTTCGAGGCGTTCCGCGCGGGCGACCTCGGGGCGTTGCTCGACCTGTTCGCGCCCGACGCCTCCTGGCACGTCCCGGGCGCGAACGCGATGACCGGCAGCTACCGGGGCAGGGACGAGATCGTCGCGTTCCTCCGCCGCACCGCCGAGCTGACGGGCGGCACCTATCGCGTCGAGCTGCTCTGGGTGGTCGCCGACGACGAGCACCTCGTCGCCGTCTACCGGGCCCGGGGCGAGCGGGAGGGACGCAGCCTCGACATCGAGCAGGCGCTCCTCGTCACGCTCGCCGCCGGCCTGTGGGCCGAGATTCGCGCCCAGCCGCTCGACCAGGCCGCGTTCGACGCCTTCTGGGCCTAGCGCGACTCGAGCAGCCGGGCTTCCTCGCGCCGGCGCCTGGCGCGGAGCACGAGCCAGCCGACGACGCCGATGAGGACGAACGGTCCGGCGAGCGCGAGCACGTAGAGGAGCGCGACGGCCTCCCAGACGAGCACCTCCCCGAGCCGGTCGAGGCGACCCGTTCCGGTCGCGGCAGGCTCGATCGCCTCGGTCGTCAGCGAGAGCTGCACCGTCGCCAGGCCGGCTTCGGCGCGCGTCGCGCGGAGCGAGCCCTGGAGGTCGGCGAGCGTGGCACGGGCCTGCTCGAGCCTCGCCTGGAGCACGGCGCGCTCCTCGGCGAGCGACGTGGCGCGGAGCTGCCGCTCGAGCCGGGCGATCGTGCTCCGGGTGTCCACGATCCGCGCGCCGAGGTCGTCGACCGTCCCCTGGACGTCGACGATCCCGATCCGCTGGCCGAGGATCGTCCCGAGGGACGAGAGCTGCGTGATCGCCTCCTGCACCTTCGCGCTCGGGATCTTCAGCGTCAGGGTGGCGCCGCCGATCCCCTGCGCGGGTGCGTCGTACTGGGACGAGGCGACGTAGCCGCCGAGCGACTGGGCGAGCCGCATCGCGCGCTGGGTCGCGGCCGAGAGGGCCTCGACGTCGGCGACGCGCACGCGCAGCTCGGCGTCGATGTCCTGCAACCGGCCGGGCGCGGGCACCGGCGCCGTGCCGGCGACCGGGGGCGCTGCCTCGAGCGCCGAGGAATCTGCGGACTGCTTGGTCGCGAGCCCGCCCGCCTCGCGAGCCGCTCGAGGGAGCGTCGTTCCGCGTCACCTCGATGCCGACGACGCCGACGGCGAAGAGCGCGACGACGAGCGCCACGGGGACGAGCACCGCCCGGCGGGGGAACAGACGCGCGAGCCGCAGTCGCACGGGCAAGGGCTCACGCACGGCCTGCTCGGCCGCCAGGGCGCGGACCCGCTCGCGCAGCGGCGACGGCGCCGCCGGCCGGTTCGTCCGGATCTCGTGCTGCAGGGCCTCAGACGTGGACATGCTCACCAACCCTCTCCTCGAGCTTCTTCAGGGCCCGCGACAGCCTCGTCGAGACCGCCGTCGGGCTGACACCGAGCACGCGCGCCGCCTCCTCGCCGTCGAGCTCGAGGAGCACGCGGAGCGCGATCACCTCGCGCTCGCCCGCGCTGAGCGTGGCGAGCGCCGCCTCCAGGTCGGGGGACAACCCCTCCGCGAAGGCCACATCGACCCGCTCCGGGACGGCGGCCCGCTGCTCGCGGCGCCGCCGGCGCTCCTCGGCGCGGAACGAGTCGAGCGCGACCGTGCGGGCGATCTGGCTGAGCCAGGTGCGGGCGCTCGCCCGGCGCGGGTCGTAGCGCGGCCAGAGCCGCAGCGCCTTCTCCATCGTCTCCGCCGCGAGATCCTCGGCGAGGCTCCGGTTCCCCGTCAGGTAGACGAGATAGCCGTAGACGTCGTCGAGATGCGCCTCGGCGACGGCGGCGAAGTCCGGAGCCTGCGTCGTGTCCCTGCGTAGGGAGATCGTCATCGCCTGCACACCCTCCATACGCCGCCGGAGGGCGCGACGTCACACGGTCTCGGCCTGCGCGCTCTCGAAGAGCTCCTCCCAGCGCTCGAGCAACCTCGACAGATCCTCTCGCGCCGTCTTGTGCGCCGCAACCGCCTCCGCGTCGGCCCAGTCGTCGGCGAGCCTCCGCTCGAGCACGGCGAGCTCCGTCTCGCGCGCCTCGATCGCGAGCTCGACCTGCTGCAGCTCATTCGGGCGCGGGCGCTGCGCCGGCTTCTGCTTCGGCTTCTGCTCCTTCGGCGCGGGCGGCGGCGGCGCCTCCTCGCCGCTCCGGACGCGCACGTAGTCGGCCCAGCCGCCGGGGTAGGAGCGGAGCCGGCCGTCCTCGATCGCGACGATCCGCTCGGCGACCGCGTCCAGCATCGCCCGGTCGTGCGAGACGAGGAGCACCGTGCCGGGGAAGGCCTCGAGCGCGGCCTCGAGCGACTCGCGGCTCTCGAGGTCGAGGTGGTTTGTCGGCTCGTCGAGCACGAGGAAGTTGGCGCCCGACGCGACGATGTGCGCCAGGGCGAGCCGCCTGCGCTCGCCGCCCGAGAGCGCGACCACCGGCTTGTCGTGCTCGTCCCAGCCGGAGAAGAGAAAGCGGCCGAGGAGCGCCTGCGCCTGCGAGCGCTGCAGCCCGGTCGCGCCCATCGTCGCCTCGAGCACGCTGCCGCGCTCGTCCAGCTCGACGTCGTGCTGGGAGAAGTACGCGAGCTCGACCCCGTGGCCGGTGCGCCCGACGCGGCCGTTCACGAGCGCCTCGATCAGCGTCGTCTTGCCGGAGCCGTTCGGCCCGATCAGCGCCACGTGCTCGCCGCGCTCGAGCACGAGGTCGGCGGCGGTGAGCAATTGCTTGTCGCCCGCCGCGAGGTCGACGCCCTCGGCCTCGACGACCGTTCGGCCGCTCCGCGCGGGCTTCAGGAACTCGAAGCCGAGCGTGCGGCGACCGGCGCCCGGCGCCTCGACGCGCACCTTCTCGATCCGCTCCAGCTGCTTCAGCCTCGACTGCGCCTGGCGCGACTTCGTCCCGTAGCGGAACCGGGCGACGAAGCGCTCGAGCCGCTCGATGTCTTCCGCCTGGCGCTCGGAGAACTTGGCCTGGAGCGCAAGGCGTGCCGCCTTCTCCTGCCGCCAGACGTGCCACTTGCCGGGGAAGTAGGTCGACTTGCCCCCCTCGAGCTCGAGCACGGCGGTGCCGACCGACTCGAGGAACCAGCGGTCGTGCGCGACGAGGATCACGGCGGCGTCGAGGGTCGAGAGCTCCTGCTCCAGCCACTCGATCGAGGCCATGTCCAGGTGGTTCGTCGGCTCGTCGAGGAGGAGGAGGTCGGGCTGGCCGGCGAGCGCGCGCGCGAGCGAGGCGCGGGTCAGCTCCCCGCCGGAGAAGGTGTCGAGCGAGCGCTCCAGGTCGGCGTCGGCGAAGCCGAGCCCCCGCAGCACGGCGACGGCGCGGTCGCGCCAGGCGTAGCCGCCCGCATGCTCGAGCCGGGCCTGCGTCTCGCCGTAGCGGCGGAGCGTCTCGGGGGCGTGGTCGCCGGAGGCCATCGCCTCCTCGAGGCGCCGCAGCTCGCGCTCGGCCTCGACGAGGTCCGATGCGCCGGAGAGCGCGTACTCGCGCAGCGAGAGGCCCGACTGGCGCGGCGGGCGCTGGTCGTGGAGCGCGATCCGGGCGCCCTTCTCCCAGGCGAGCTCGCCGCCCGCCAGCTCGGTCTCACCGGTGAGCGCGCGCAGCAACGTCGTCTTGCCGGCGCCGTTCGGCCCGGCGAGCGCGAGCCTGTCGGAGCGCTCGACCTTGAACGAGACCCCGTCGAAGAGGGGGTCGCCCGAGAGCTCCTTGCGCAGGTTCGATGCGATCAGGACCGCCATTGGGCTAAGAGTAGGGGTCGTGCGCGCCCGTTTTGCCCCTTCCGCCCTCCGCACCCGCATCGTCGTGGCGGCGGTCGCGCTCGCCCTGATCGTCGGGCTCGTCTTCGCCGCGCTCGTGCTCGCGATCCGGGCGCAGCGCCAGGCCGGCGCGGCCGCCGAGCGCTCGGAGCGGGTCGCCGCGACCGCGAACCGGCTCGAGCGCCTCCTCCTCGACCTCGAGACAGGGCAGCGCGCCTTCGTGATCACCGGCCAGGACCCCTTCCTCGAGCCGTGGCGCTCCGCGCTCCGCGAGTACCCGCCGACGATCCGGAGCCTGCGTGCCTCGATCGCCGACCCCGTGCAGCGCCGCCGGGTCGACCAGATCGATGCCGGGCTCGGCGCCTACGTGCGCGACTGGTCGCGCCCGGTCGTCGCCGCCGCCCGGCGCGACCTCGCGGAGGCGAGGCAGCTCGTGGGGACGGGGGAGGGAAAGCGCCGGGTGGACGTCCTCCGCCGGCGCTTCGACGAGTTCTCGGTCCGCCAGAGCGCGCTCGGTGACGCGCGGCGCGCCCGGGCCGAGGACAGCGCGCGCCGCGCCACGGGGATCGCCGTCGGCGGGCTCGGCCTCTCGGTCCTGCTCGTCCTCCTCTACGCCTTGTCGCTCGTCCGCTCGACGGTGCTGCCGGTGGAGCACGTGGCCGCGGCCGCGCGCGCGCTTCGCGGCGGCGACCGGCGCGCGCGGGTGCAGGAGCGGCAGGGCAAGGACGAGGTCTCGGAGCTGACGCGCGACTTCAACGCGATGGCGGCGGCCCTCCAGGAGAACGCCGAGGCCCTCGCCCGTCGCGGGGCGGAGCTGGAGGCCGTGCTCGATTCGACCGGCGACGCGATCACGATGACCGACCTCGACGGCGCGATCGTCTTCTCGAACGAGCAGATGGAGCGTCTCTGGCAGGAGCTCGGGATCGGGACGGGCGGCAGCGTCTGGGAGCGTCTCGCCGCGCTCGCGCACAAGGCCGAGGCGTTCGAGGTACATGCCGAGGCGTTCGCCCTCCTGGCCGAGGACCCGGAGTTCGTGTACGAGGCGCCGTTCGACGTTCCCGGGATCGGCCGGTCGTTCGCGGGCTTCACAGGCCCGGTCCGGGGCCCGTACGGCTTCGTGATCGGGCGGATCTTCTCGCTCCGGGAGACCACGGCGGAGCGCGCCGCCGAACGCGCAAAGGAGCAGTTCCTCGCCACGGTCTCGCACGAGCTGCGGACGCCGTTGACCAGTGTGCTGGGATTCCTCCAGCTCGTGCGCGAGGACGAGGCAGGCGGACTGCCGGCCGAGCATCGTCGCTTCCTGGACATCGTCGACCGGAACGCGCGCCACCTCCAGGCGCTCGTCGACGACCTCCTGCTCGTCGGCCGGGCGGGGGAAGGCCAGCTCCAGCTCGAGGTCGAGGAGGTCGATCTGGCCGCGCTCGCCGCCGGCTGCGTCGAGGGGGCCGAGCTCGCCGCGGCCGAGCGCGGCGTCCGGCTCGACCTGGATGCGGGCTCGCCCGTCGTGCTCGACGCCGACCGGCGCAGGCTGGGCCAGCTCCTCGACAACCTGATCGCGAACGCGATCAAGTTCAGCCCGGAGCGCGGCACCGTGCACGTCGCGGTCGCGTTCGAGGGCGGGAACGCCGTGCTCGAGGTCGCGGACGAGGGGGCCGGGATCCCGGAGGATGAGCAGCAGCACGTGTTCGAGCGGTTCTTCCGGGCGTCGGGCGCGTCCGGCGCGCGTGTGCCGGGCACGGGGATCGGGCTCGCGATCGTGAAGGCGATCGTGGACGCCCACGGGGGCGGGATCACCGTCCGCAGCGCGCCCGGCCAGGGGGCGAGCTTCCGGGTCGAGCTCCCCGGCGTCGAGAGCCTGATCTAGCCGGGTGTTCGGTAGCGGTAGCCGAAGCCGCGCACGGTCTCGATCGGCGACGTCCCGTCGTTCCCCAGGCCGAGCTTGCGCCGCAGGTAGCCGACGTAGAGCTTGACCGAGTCGCGGGCGTGGGTGTCCGAGTCGCCCCAGACGAGCTCGAGCAGCTGGTCGGGCGAGAGCACCTGGCCGCGATGCTCCGCCAGCGCCGCGAGCAGCCGGAACTCGAGCGGCGTCAGCACGAGCTCGGCGCCGCCGGCGCGGACGCTTCGGCGGGCGTGATCGATCTCGAGCCAGCCGTCCGACCACGCCTCCTCGACCGCCGCGGCCGGCGCTGCGCGGCGCAGGAGCGCGTCGACGCGCGCCAGGAGCTCCTGGCGTCCGAAGGGCTTGCTCACGTAGTCGTCGGCGCCCCCGCGGAGACCACGCACCTTGTCCAGCTCTCCCGCCTGCGCGGTCAGCATCAGGACGGGGACGTCGCTGACCTCGCGGATCCGCTCGAGCGTCGTCCACCCGTCCAGCTCCGGCATCGAGACGTCGAGGATCACGAGGTCGGGCGTCCGCGAAAAGAGGTCGCGGAGCCCCTCGCGCCCGTTCGCGGCCTGGCGCAGCTCGTAGCCGGCCCGGCCGAGCAGCTCCGTCACGAGCTCGCGCATGTCGGCGTCGTCGTCGACGACCAGGATTCGCTTCGCGCTCATACGGGTTTCTTACCGGACCTGTACCCGGTCTCCTGCGCGCTTCGCCGAGCATCGTTCCCATGGCCGCCGTTCTCATCGCCGACGCCTCCGAGGACGTCGCCCTGCTCTACGCCGTGGCGCTCCGCCGGCACGGGCACTCGGTCTCGGTCTGGCGGCGCGGCGAGCCGCTCCCCGAGCAGCTCGACGTCGCCGTCGTCGACGCGACGCTGAAGACGGCCGAGACGGTCGCTGCGGCCGTCCGCGAGGAGAGCGCCGGCGCCGTGCTGATCGCGACCGGGATCCGGACGCTGCCGCCGGGCGCCGAGCCCTGCGGGGCAGGCGTCTACTTCCGCAAGCCCTTCGCCCTGGCCGATCTCGCGACCGCCGTCGCGCTCGCCGCTCCTACCGCATTCCTACCCACTGTCCACCCGTCCTCCTACTGACCGAACCGAAGCTCCTACTCATACCCCCGCTGCAGACCGAAAGGACATGACCACGATGCGCAAGACCAACAGAATCCGTCGCCTGGCCCTCACCACCGCCCTCGCGGCGTTCCTGGCCTCCGGCGCCTACGCCTTCACCGCGAGCAACACCGTCCCCGGCACCCAGGCCGGCTCGGGCTCCGCGACGATCAGCGGCTACACCGCGACCAACGTGCAGTACGCCCTGGACGCGACCACGCCGACGAACGTGAACTCCGTCACCTTCGCCATCTCCCCCGTCACGACCAGCGCCGTCAAGGTGCAGCTCTCGAGCGGCGGCAGCTGGTACTCGTGCACGAACACGGCCGGAACGGTCACCTGCGCGACGACCTCGCCTCAGATCACCGCCTCGTCGGCCTCCCAGCTGACGGTGGTCGCGGCGCAGTAAGCGCCGCTGGAGCCGGGCCGCATCTCCCCCTTCGCGGCCCGGCTCCACCTCTTCTCCCTCGAGCCATGCGCCGGCACCTCCTCACCCGCGTCCTCCCCACGGGCCTCACGGTCGCCCTCGTCGCCGCTCTCTGGCTGACGCTGGCCCCGCCGCAGCTCGGCGGCCGCACCGTGATGGCCGTCGTCTACGGGACGAGCATGGAGCCCAAGCTCCACCGGGGCGATGTCCTGATCCTCCGCGACGGCGGTCCGGCGAAGGTAGGCGACGTGGTCGGCTATCAGAGTCCCGTCCTGCACCGGCTCGTCGTTCACCGCGTCCACCGGATCGAGGATGGGAAGCTCGTTTTCAAGGGCGACAACAACGACTTCCTCGACCCTGGCCTCGTGCCGCAGTCGGCGGTCCGTGGCCACCTCGTCGTGCACGTTCCGCGCGCCGGGTTCGTGGTCGAGCAGATGCGGAAGCCGCAGTCCGCGGCAGGGCTCGGCGTCCTCGCCGCGTTCTTCCTCGCGGGCGGGGGCGCCGCGAAGCGCCGGCGCCGCGGTCCGGCGGAGCAGGAGCCACAGGGGGTGGGTCCGGGTGGCCTTTCCGCCAGGCTCCCCCTCCTCCGGACCGCGGTGGCGGGGGTCGCCTTCGTCGGTGGCGCCCTGGCCGCGCTCGCCTTCCTGCACGCGTCGAGCGCGACGACCCGCGTCCCTCTCTTCGAGCAGACCGGCACCTTCGCCTACCGGGCCGCGGCCCACGCCGAGGTCTACGGTGGTCGGCCGGCGACGTCCGGCGACCCCGTCTTCCTCAAGGCGTCCGGCCCGCTCGAGATCTCGTTCACCGATCGGCTCGAGGGCGCGACCCTCGCCCGGAGCGCCTCGCTGACGGCCGACGTGGAGAGCACGAGCGGCTGGCACCGCTCATTCGCGCTCGCTCCTGCGACCGCCCTCCCGAACGGCGCCGCCACCGTGGCCGGCACCTTCGACCTGCGGGCGCTCCGCCACACCCTCGATCTCCTCGAGCTCCGCACAGGCGTGATCGGCAGCCCCTACACGATCACCGTCCGCGCGAAGGTGCGGTCGCTCGGCTCGGCCGGCGCGACCGCGATCCGGGACGTCTGGACGCCGACGCTGCAACTGACGCTGGACGGGACGACGGTCAAGCCGTCCGACACGACGTTCACACAGACGCATGCGAAGACCGTCGCGACCACCGTCCCTGCAAAGCTCGAGCTCGGGATCGCCTCGCTCCCCGTCGGCACGGCGCGCGCGGCGGGGCTCGCGGTCGGCGGCTCCGCGCTCGCACTCCTCGCCCTGCTCCTGCTCCTCGACCTGCGCAGCCGGCGCCCGGGCGAGGCCGCCGAGATCGCGCGCCGGCTGGGCTCGAGCCTCGTGAGCGTGGAGTCGATCGACGTCAGCGAGGTCACGACGGTCGTCGAGCTCGGCTCCATCGACGAGCTCGTCAAGCTGGCGCAGGAGTACGAGCGGCTCGTCCTCCACCAGCAGCGCGGGAGCGAGCACGCCTACACGGTCGTCGAGGATCGCGTCGTCTACCGCTACGTGCTGCGGCCGGTTTCGCCCGCTTCGCGCGATCGAGCTCGCGGCATGATCCGGCGGCTCGCGCTCCTGCTCGGCCTCGTTGCGTTCCTCGTCTGGGCGGGCACGGCGCTCACCGGTGGCAACGTCGTCCCGGCGACCAGGCTCGGGCAGAGCGTGCGGGCGACGGGCGCCAACGACGTCAAGCCGACGGACTGCTCGGCGCTGACGCTGACGTCGATCAAGACCGGCACCGGCGCGATTGCGGGCACGAAGGCGGTCAACGCGCTGATCATCGGCTCCGCCGTCGTCGACACGATCACCGGCAACACCGGCAACGAGTGCATCCTCGGCGGCGGCGGCAACGACACGATCAACGGCGGCGGCGGCACCGACGTCTGCATCGGCGGGCCCGGCGATCGACACCTTCCTGAACTGCGAGACCACGATCCAGTAGGTCGTCGTCGGCAAGACTGGGGGCGATGACCGGCCCCCGCGTCCTCTCGCTCGATCTCGGAACCTCGTCTGTCCGCGCCCGCGTCTACGAGGAGCACGGTCGCGCGATCGAGGGCGTCGAGGCCCGGACGCGCTATCGGCCGACCGAGGGCGTGCTCGACCCGGAGCGGCTCGTCGAGGCGGCGAGCGGCGCGGTGGCCGAGGTCCTGCGCGAGCTCGGCGGCGATGTCGACGCGTATGCGATCTCCTGCTTCTGGCATTCGCTGCTCGCGCTCGACGCCCGCGACCGGCCGCTGACCCCCGTCCTCACGTGGCGCGACCTCCGCTCGGCGCCCCAGGCGGAGGCGCTCGCGGCCCGGCTCGACGGGGCGGCGGTGCACGCCCGCACCGGCTGCTTCCTCCACCCGAGCTACTGGCCGGCGAAGCTCGCGTGGCTGCGCGAGACCGAGCCCGAGACGTTCGCGGCGGCGGCGCGCTTCGTCTCCTTCCCCGACTACCTGCTGCTCCGGCTCGCGGGCGAGCTCCGCGCCGGGGTCTCGCAGGCCTCCGCAACGGGGCTGCGGACCCGGGACGGCTGGGACGAGGAGCTGCTCGACGTGCTCGGGATCGACGCGGGCCGGCTGCCCGAGGTGGCCGACGAGCCGGTCGGCGCCTGGTTCCCCGCCCTCGGGGACGGCGCCTGCTCGAACGTCGGCACCGGCTGCGTCACGCCGGACCGGGCGGCGCTGATGATCGGCACCTCCGGCGCGCTCCGGATCGTCCGGCCCGACGACGGCCGTCCGCCCCGGCCGGGGCTCTTCCTCTACCGGCTCGACGCGGATCGGCTCGTCGAGGGTGGCTCCCTCTCGGACGGGGGCAACCTCTACGCCTGGCTCGAGCGCACGCTGCAGCTGCCGGCGGGCGTCGACATGGCGGCGCGCGAGCCCGACGCGCACGGGCTCACCTTCCTGACCCTGCTCGGCGGCGAGCGCAGCCCGGGCTGGAGCCCGACCGCCCGCGGCGCGATCGCGGGCCTGTCGCTCGCCACGGACGCGGCCGATCTGCTCCAGGCGGCGCTCGAGGGCGTCGCGCTCCGCTTCGCCGAGATCGCCGACCTCCTGCCCGGGGTCACGGACGTCGTCGCCACCGGCGGCGCGCTCGACGCGAACCCCGCCTGGGCGCAGATCCTCGCCGACGTGCTCGAGCGCCCCGTCTACCGGGGCGAGCCGGAAGGCTCGGTGCGTGGCGCCGCGCTCGTCGCGCTCGAGCGGCTCGGCGTCCCCGTGGAGACGCCGCTTCCCGAGGTGTTCTATCGGCCGCGGCGGGAACGTGCTGAGGCATATCGTTCAGCGCGGGAACGACAGAGGACTCTCTACCGAGGAGTGACGTGAGCGACGCCGAGCTGCAGAAGCTGTCCATCGACACGATCCGGGCGCTCGCCATGGACGGCGTCCAGAAGGCGAACGCGGGCCATCCCGGGCACGGCGATGGCGCTGGCGCCGCTCGCCTACGTCCTCTACCGGAACACGATGCGGCACAACCCCGTCGACCCCGAGTGGGAGGGCCGCGACCGCTTCATCCTCTCGGCCGGCCACGCCTGCATCCTCCAGTACTCGACGCTCCACCTCTCCGGCTACAACCTCTCGCTGGAGGAGCTGAAGCGCTTCCGCCAGTGGGGCTCGCGCACGCCGGGCCACCCCGAGCACTTCCTGACCGAGGGGATCGAGACGACCACCGGCCCGCTCGGCCAGGGCTTCGCGAACGGTGTCGGCTTCGCGATCGCCGACCGCTTCCTCGCCGAGCGCTACAACCGCCCGCACCACGAGCTCGTCGACCGCTTCACCTACGCGATCTGCTCGGACGGGGACATGATGGAGGGCGTGACGATGGAGGCGGCGTCGATCGCCGGCCAGCTCGCGCTCGGCAAGCTCGTCTACTTCTACGACGACAACCACATCACGATCGACGGCACCACCTCGCTCACCTACACGACCGAGGACAAGGGCAAGCGCTTCGAGGCGCACGGCTGGCACGTCCAGCACGTGGACGACGCCGAGGACGTGGCCGCGCTCGAGGCTGCGATCGCCGCGGCGCAGGCCGAGACGGAGAAGCCGTCGCTCGTGATCGTGCGCAGCCACATCGCCTTCGGCGCGCCCACCGCGATCGACACGGCGAAGTCGCACGGCTCCCCGCTCGGCGAGGAGGAGATCCGCGCCACGAAGGAGGCGCTCGGCCTCGACCCCGACGCGCACTTCGACGTCCCCGAGGCCGTGATGGAGCACATGGCCGGGCACATCCGGGACAAGGGGATGGCCGCCCAGGACGCGTGGAACACGCCGCTTCGAGGAGTGGTCGACCGCGTTCCCCGGCCTGCGCGAGGAGTGGGACGCCGACCGCACCGGCAAGCCGCGCCCCGGCTGGCTCGACGCGCTCCCCGTCTTCCCCGCCGGGCGAGGAGGTCGCGACGCGCGACGCCGGCAAGACGGTGATGCAGGCGTTCCGCCCCTTCACGCCGACGATGATCGGCGGCGCCGCCGACCTCGTCGAGTCGACGAAGACCGAGTTCGTGGGCGCGGGCCTCTTCTCGGCCACGCACGCGGGCCGGAACATCGCCTTCGGGATCCGCGAGCACGCGATGGGCTCGATCGTGAACGGGATCGCGCTGACGCAGGGGATGCTGAAGCCCTACGGCTCGACCTTCCTGATCTTCTCCGAC
This sequence comes from uncultured Gaiellaceae bacterium, assembly GCA_963846665.1. GTDB lineage: Bacteria > Actinomycetota > Thermoleophilia > Gaiellales > Gaiellaceae > Gaiellasilicea. Next base: position 718,855 of record CAWJWW010000001.1, on the reverse strand, counting down.
TACATGCGACCCGCCGTGCGGCTCTCCGCGCTCGGGCACCTGCAGTCGGTCTGGGCCTGGTCGCACGACTCGGTCGCGGTCGGCGAGGACGGACCGACGCACCAGCCCGTCGAGCACCACATGGCGCTCAGGGCGATCCCGAACCTCTGGTACGTCCGCCCCGGCGACGCGAACGAGACGTCGATGGCCTGGCGGCTCGCGCTCGAGCGCGAGGGCGGCCCCGTGGCCCTGGCCCTGTCGCGCCAGAAGGTGCCGACGCTCGACCGGAACGAGGTCGCGCCCGCCGAGGGCGTGCTCCGCGGCGCCTACACCCTCTGGCAGTCCGGCGAGGGCCTGCCGGACGTCGTCCTGATCGCGACCGGCGCGGAGGTCGGCGTCGCGCTCGAGGCCGCGCGGACGATGGACGCCAACACACGCGTCGTCTCGATGCCGTGCTGGGAGCTCTTCGCCGAGCAGCCGCAGGACTACCGCGACGAGACGATCCCGCCGGACGTGCGGGCGAGGCTCTCGGTCGAGGCGGGGATCTCGCTCGGCTGGAAGACGTGGGTCGGCGACGCGGGCGATTCGGTCGCGATCGACCGCTTCGGCGCCTCGGCGCCCGGCCAGGAGGTCCTCGACCGGCTCGGCTTCACCGCGGAGAACATCGCCGCGCGGGCCGTGGCGCTCCTGGAACGCGTCGCGTGAGGGTCGCCGTCGCGTTCGACCACCGCGGCGTCAAGCTGCGCGAGCGGGTGCTCGCGGAGCTCGAGGCGCTCGGTCACGAGGTCGTCGACCTCGGCACCGACACCGACGCGCACCGGGTCGACTATCCCGACAAGGCGCGCGAGCTCGGCGAGGCGATCCTCGGCGGCGACGCCGAGCGCGGGCGTCCTCGTCTGCGGCTCCGGGGTCGGCGCCTCGATCGCCGCCTGCAAGCTCGCGGGGATCCGCGCCGCGATCTGCCACGACGTCTACTCGGCCCACCAGGGCGTCGAGCACGACGACATGAACGTGATCTGCCTGGGCTCGGAGGTCGTCGGCGCGGAGCTGGCCGCCGAGCTCGTCCGGGCATTCCTGCAAGCGAGCTTCGACGGGGGCGAGCGCTACGTCGCGCGCCTGCGGAAGGTCGAGGCGATGGAGAAGGAGCTGAAGCATGGCGAAGTCCAAGCTCGATGAGCTGCACGCAGCGGGGGTGAGCGTCTGGATCGACTCGCTCTCCCGCGAGATGCTCGAGACAGGCGAGCTCGAGCGGCTGATCAAGGAGGACGCCGTCGTCGGCGTCACCTCGAACCCGTCGATCTTCCAGAAGGCGATGGCCGAGGGCGACTGGTACGACGAGGCGCTGGCCGAGGCCGCGAAGACCGAGGACGACCCGACGGAGCTCTTCCTCCAGCTCGCGATGGAGGACATCCGCCGCGCCTGCGACCTGCTCCGGCCGGTCTGGGACGAGGGCGGCGGCCAGGACGGCTACGTCTCGCTCGAGGTCGACCCGACGCTCGCCTACGACCGGGAGGCGACCTTCCAGCAGGCGCAGCGCCTGAGCAAGGAGGTCGACCGGCCGAACCTGCTCGTGAAGATCCCGGCGACGATGCCGGGGCTCGCCGCGATCGAGGACTGCATCGCCAAGGGCACCTCGATCAACGTGACCCTGATCTTCTCGCTCGAGCGCTACCGCGCCGTCGTCGAGGCCTACCTGCGCGGGCTCGAGCGGCTGATCGCGGGCGGCGGCGACCCGAAGCCTGTCGCGTCGGTCGCGAGCTTCTTCGTCTCGCGCGTCGACACCGAGGCCGACCGGAGGCTCGAGGAGGCAGGCCACCCGAAGCTGCAGGGGAAGCTCGCGATCGCGAACGCCAAGCTCGCGTACGAGCACTATCTGGAGGCCTTCTCCGGCCCCCGCTGGGAGTACCTGGCGTCGAAGGGCGCGACGAAGCAACGCTGCCTCTGGGCCTCGACCTCGGTCAAGAACCCGGCCTACCGCGACACGCTCTACGTCGAGGAGCTGATCGGGCCCGAGACGGTGAACACGATGCCGATGGAGACCGTCGTCGCCTTCCAGGATCACGGCGAGGTGAAGGAGGGCTCGCTGACGAAGGGCCTGAAGCAGGCGCACGACCTCCTCGCACGAGCTGGCGAAGGCCGGCGTCGACTACGACGACGTCGTCGCCACGCTCGAGGCGGAGGGCGTGCAGAAGTTCGCCGACTCGTTCGATGAGCTCCTGGAGGGGATCCGCGCGAAGCGCGGGCAGCTGGCCGAGGCATGAGCTCGCTCGTCGAGCGGATCTGGGCCCGCGACGCCTCCGTCTGGACCTCGTCCGGCGAGGACGACTGGCTGGGCTGGCTCGACGTCGTCGACCGCGTCCGCCCGCAGATCGGCGAGCTGAGCGCCTTCGCCGAGGGCGCCGTCGACCAGTTCGACGACGCGGTGCTGCTCGGGATGGGCGGCTCCAGCCTCGCGCCGGAGGTGCTGAAGCGGAGCTTCCAGGCCGAGTCGTTCCACGTCCTCGACACCACCCACCCGGCCGCGATCCGGCGACTCGAAGCGACGCTCGACCTCGAGCGCACGCTCTTCATCGTCTCCTCGAAGTCGGGCTCGACGCTGGAGACGCGCTCGCACCTGGACTACTTCTGGGAGCGGACGGGCGGGCACGGGCCGCAGTTCGCCGCCGTCACGGACCCGGGCTCCGAGCTCGAGCGCGTCGCCACCGAGCGGGGCTTCCGGGCGATCTTCGCGGGCGAGCCGGCGATCGGCGGCCGCTACTCGGCGCTCTCGCTGTTCGGGATGGTGCCCGCGGCGCTGATGGGCGTCGACCTCGACCGCTTCCTCGGGCTCGCGGCAGAGCTCGTCGAGGCCTGCCGCGGCGAGGAGGGAAACCCCGGGCTCGAGCTGGGGCTCCGGCTCGGCGAGGGCTGGCGCGAGGGACGCGACAAGGTCTGCATCGACGAGAGCGACTCCGGCTTCGGGCTCTGGGCCGAGCAGCTGCTCGCCGAGTCGACCGGGAAGGACGGCAAGGGGCTCGTGCCTGCGCCGGGCGCGCCGCTCGAGGGGCCGGACCGGCAGCGCGGCGAGGTGCGGCTGGACTCGCCCTACGAGCTCGGCGCCGAGCTCTACCGGTGGGAGTTCGCCACCGCCGTCGCGGGTCATGTCCTCGGGATCAACCCCTTCGACCAGCCGAACGTGCAGGCCGCGAAGGACAAGACGAACGAGGTGCTCGCGGCGGGCGAGCCCGACGTCTCCTCCCGCGGCGACCTTGGCGAGCTCCTCGCGCAGGCGAGTCCCGGCGACTACGTCTCGATCCAGGCGTTCATCGACCCGGCCCGGCACGAGGAGCTGGAGCCGCTGCTCGAGCGCGCGACCGAGACCGGCTGCGTCGTCACCTGCGGGCTCGGCCCTCGCTACCTGCACTCGACGGGTCAGCTGCACAAGGGCGGCCCAGGGACGGGGCTCTTCGTCCAGGTCGTGGACGACACCGGCGACGAGATCCCGATCCCCGGCAAGGACTTCGGCTTCGGCCGGCTGATCCGCTCGCAGGCCGCAGGGGATCTCGCCGCGCTGGAGGAGAACGGCCGTCGTGTCGTCCGTATTCGACTGGAGGAGCTGCGATGAAGATCGGGATGGTAGGGCTCGGCCGGATGGGCAACGGGATGACGGAGCGGCTCGAGCAGGCGGGGCACGAGGTCGCGACCTACGACCCGAACGTCGACTCGACCGCCAAGACGCTGAAGGCGCTCGCGAAGCAGCTCGACGCCCCGCGCCACGTCTGGATGATGGTTCCCGCCGGGAAGATCACCGAGGACACGTTCCAGAAGCTGCTCGGGATCCTCGAGCCCGGCGACACGATCGTCGACGGCGGCAACTCGAACTTCCGCGACTCGCAGCGCCGCTACAAGGAGGCGCGGAAGCAGAAGATCTCGTTCGTCGACGTCGGCGTCTCCGGCGGGATCTGGGGGCTCGAGGTCGGCTTCTGCCTGATGGCGGGCGGCGACAAGGGCGTGGTCAAGCGTCTCACCCCGATCTTCAGGTCGCTCGCGCCCGAGAACGGCTACGCGCACGTCGGTCCCTCCGGCGCCGGCCACTTCACGAAGATGGTCCACAACGGAATCGAGTACGGCCTGATGCAGGCGTACGCCGAGGGCTTCGAGCTGATGTACCACTCGGAGTTCCCGCTCGACCTCGGCGAGATCGCCGGGATCTGGCGCTACGGCTCGGTCGTCCGCTCCTGGCTGCTCGAGCTCCTGCACGAGGCGATGCAGCAGCACGGCGACCATCTGGACGACATCGCCCCGTACGTCGAGGACTCGGGGGAGGGCCGCTGGACGATCAACGAGGCGATCGACGCGAACGTGCCCCTGCCGGCGATCACCTCCGCGCTCTTCGCCCGGTTCGCCTCCCGCCGCGAGATCGACTTCTCCGCCAAGGTGCAGGCGGCGCTCCGGAACCAGTTCGGCGGCCACGCGATCAAGGCGGTCGAGCACGCGAAGAAGCAGAGCAAGGACCCGCGCGCGTGAGCAGCGCCGCGAACCCCCTGCTGGAAGGGCTGCGGCTGAGGCGCACGCCCGACCCGTGCGCGCTCGTGATCTTCGGCGCCTCGGGCGACCTGACCGCCCGCAAGCTCTTCCCCGCGCTCTACTCGCTCGCCCTCCGCGGCCTCCTCCCGGAGCGCTTCGGGATCGTCGGCGTCGCCCGCTCGGAGCTCACGACGAAGCAGTGGGTGGCGGCGATGAAGAAGGCGGTGCAGGAGCACGGCCGCGACGAGTTCGACGCCGGCGTCTGGCGGAAGCTCGCCGAGGCGATGACCTACGTCGCGACCGACTTCGCCGACGAGGGCGGCGAGGACGCGGTGCTCGACGAGCTGCGGCGCTTCGACGAGGAGCGCGGCACGGAGGGCAACCGGATCCACTACCTCGCTGTCCCGCCGGCCGCGTTCGAGACGATCGTCAACGAGCTGGGCGAGCGGCGGGGCGACGAGGGCTGGACGCGGTTGATCGTCGAGAAGCCGTTCGGGCACGACCGGGCCTCCGCGCAGGAGCTGAACGTGATCCTGCAGAAGTGGTTCCGCGAGGACGAGGTCTTCCGGATCGACCACTACCTCGGCAAGGAGACCGTCCAGAACATGCTGGCGCTCCGCTTCGCGAACGGGATCTTCGAGCCGATCTGGAACCGCCAGTTCATCGACCACGTCCAGATCACCGTGGCCGAGTCGATCGGGGTCGAGGGGCGCGCGGGCTTCTACGAGCAGGCCGGCGCGATCCGCGACATCTTCCAGAACCACCTGCTCCAGCTCGTCGCGCTGACCGCGATGGAGCCGCCGATCGACTTCGACGCCGACTCCGTCCGGAACGAGAAGGTGAAGGTGCTCCGCTCGCTGCACACGCCCGGGCCGAAGTCGGTCGTCCGCGGCCAGTACGGGCGCGGGTTCGTCGAGGGCGAGGAGGTGCTCGGCTACCGCGAGGAGCCCGGCGTCGCGGGCGACTCGATGACCGAGACGTTCGTCGCCGCCAAGCTCTACGTGGACAACTGGCGCTGGGCCGACACGCCCTTCTACGTCCGCGCGGGCAAGCGGCTCGCCCGCCGCGAGACGACGATCGCGATCCAGTTCCAGCGCGCCCCGCACCCGCCCTTCGAGGAGCTGGCCGGGGACGGGCTGCGCCCCAACGTGCTCCTGATCCACGTCCAGCCGGACGAGGGCGTCTCGCTCGCGATCGGGGCGAAGGTGCCGGGGCAGGGGATGGCGATTCGCACCGTGCACATGGACTTCCTCTACGGCGGCGCCTTCCGGACGGGGCTGCCGGAGGCGTACGAGCGGCTGATCCTCGACGCGATGCTCGGCGACGCCACCCTCTTCACCCGCGCCGACGAGGTGGACGAGCAGTGGTCGCTCGTCGACTCGATCGTCGCGTCCTGGAAGCGCGACCGGCCGTCGTTCCCGAACTACGAGGCCGGGACGTGGGGGCCGCCCGCCGCCGACGACCTGATCCACCGCGACGGGCGGAGCTGGAGGCGCAACTGATGGGGCTCGTCGCCGAGGTCGAGGGCCAGCTCGCCGAGCTGCGCGAGCTCGAGGCCGAGGACGGCACGCCCGAGCTGCGGACGAGCGTGCTGACGCACATCGTCTGGGCGCCCGCGAAGTGGGCGACGATGGCGCTCGAGACCCTCGCGGGCCTCGAGGAGCGCCACCCCTCGCGGACGATCCTGCTCTTCCCCGAGCCGCGCCGCAAGGACGGGATCGAGGTCACCGTCTCGATGCGCTGCTTCCCGATCCAGGGCGATCTCGCGCGAGGTCTGCTCCGAGGTGATCGAGCTCCGGCTCGGCGGCCGCCGCTCCCAGGCGCCGGCGTCGATCGTCCATCCGCTCCTGATCTCCGACCTGCCCACGTTCTGCCGCTGGCGTGGCGAGCCCGACTGGGGCTCGCAGGAGCTCGAGCAGCTCGTCCAGGTCTGCGACCGGCTCGTCGTCGACTCCGCCGAGTGGCGCAGCCCGGCCACGGGCTACGACCGGGTGGCGGAGCTCTTCGGCGAGACCGCGGTCTCCGACATCGCCTGGGGCCGCACCCGGGCCTGGCGCGGCCGGCTCGCCGAGCTCTGGCCGGGGATCGGCAAGGCGAAGACCCTCTCGGTCACCGGGCCGCGAGCCGACGCGCTGCTGCTCGCGGGCTGGCTTCGCTCGCGCCTCCGCCGGCCGATCGAGCTGACCCACCGGGCGGCGAAGGAGATCACACGCGTCGCGGTCGACGGTGAGCCCGTGGCCGAGCCCCTGTCGTTGCGGCCGAGCGCGAGCGACCTCCTCTCGGAGGAGCTCGACGTCTTCACCCGCGACCGGATCTACGAGGCGGCGGTCGCGAGCTCGAGCGCCTGAGCGCGCAGCGGCCCGTTCGACGAGACGTGGCCGTCGAAGGTGCCGCCCGCCTCCTCCACGATCACCTTGACCGCGGCGGTGTCCCAGAGCGCGAGGCCCGTCGCATCGACGGCGATCTCGGCGGAGCCCTCCGCGACGAGCATGTGCGCCCAGAAGTCGCCCAGCCCGCGCAGGTGCCACGCGTCGAAGGCGCGGGCCGGCACGGGCCGGTCGAGCGCGAAGAGCAGGGTCGCCTCCTCGACGCGGTCGATCCCGGAGACGGCGATCGGCTCACCGTTCGCGAACGCGCCCGTGCCGCGCTCCGCCCACCAGCGACGGCCGAGCGCGGGGGCCGAGACGACGCCGATCCGGTCGCGCCAGGCGATCAGCGTCGCCCAGACCGGGATCCCGCGGGTGTAGTTCCGGGTCCCGTCGATCGGGTCGAGGATCCAGTCCGCGTCGGTGCCGCCCTCCTCCTCGCCGAGCACCGCTTCGCCGGGGCGCTCCTGCTCGATCCGGGCGCGCAGGGCGGTCTCGACCGCGCGGTCGGCCTCGGAGACGGGGCTCAGGTCGGCCTTCGTCTCGACGTGGAGGTCGCGCGAGCGGAAGCGCGGGAGCGAGAGCCCGTCGGCGAGGTCGGCGAGCGAGAGGGCGAAGGCGAGCTCGGGGGACACCCGCGCGAGCCTACCGGGAGCTACTTGCCGACGACCTTGAAGGTCGGCTTGGTCACGACCAGCTTGAGCGGGTCGGTCCAGGCCATCTGCGGCTTGCCGGGGAGCGAGTAGTTGTAGCCGCGGACGCGGTAGTACCACGAGCCGGGCTCGAGCGTGAGCAGCGCCGAGGTCGCCGGCGTCGTCACCTTGCCGACGGGCTTGAACGGATCGCCGGTCTTGCTCCACTGCACCTCGTACAGCTCGGCGCCGAGCGCGGTCTGCCACGCGACGAGCGGCGTCCCGTAGAAGGACGGCGCCCTCCGCGCGGCCGCGACGAGGCGTCCCGTGGGGGAGAGGCCCGCGACGTAGGGGCGGTTGCCGGAGCCGGAGACGACGGGGGGCGCGGCCTTGCCGAAGCGCATCACCTGGCCGGACTGGCAGGCGTCCTGCGGCAGCTCGCTCTCCCGGTACTCGACCGGGATCGCTGCCACGGCGCCGCTCGTGCTCCCGCCCGTCGCCGCCGGGGTGTCCGGTGGCTTGAGGACGATCCGCACCGGCACGACCGTCCAGTAGTAGCCGCCGGTCGGCCAGGCGGTATCGGGGAGGTCGATCTTCGGGCCTGCTGCGGCGGCGGTGGAGGTGCTTCCGGACGAGCTGCCGGAGGATCCGGAGGTGGAGCCCGAGTCGCTCCCGGCGGCGGCGCCCGAGGTCTCCTCGGTCGCGGTGGCGACGGTGCCGTCGAGCATGACGGCGGTGCCCTCGTCGCCGACGTCGAGGATCTTCGTCCGCGCCTTGGCGACGTCCTGGTCGTTCTGGGGGAGGGCCAGCGTGCCGGTGAGGCGCGGCGCGTAGACGGGGCTCGCGACGATCGCGCCGCGGAAGACGATGTTGACGCAGTCCTTGTCGGTCGCGACGTAGACGCGGTAGAGCTCCGCGGGCGCGCCGCCGGCGTAGTCGAGCGGGCCGCCGGCGTCGCCGCCGAAGACGAACGCGGGCGTCAGGCCATGGGCCGCTCCCGCCCCCGTCGTGTCGATGATCGTCGAGACGGTCGCAAGCGGGCTGAGCAGGCCGATCGAGACCGGCGGCTGGACGTTCGTGTAGACCGGGCTCCACGGTCCGTAGGACGTCGTGGGCAGGCCGCTCGCCACCGCTCCCGTAGACGGCACGGACGGCCCTGACGCGATAGGAGATGCTCGTCGTCCACGAGCTGTTGCGGTGCAAGAGGTAGAGGTCGCGCGCGTCGGCGACGTTCGTCGTCGTCGAGAAGACCCGCTTTGCTCCCGTCAGCCACACCTCGTACCGGGTCGCTCCGTCCACCGGCGTCCAGCGCATCAGGCCGGGGTACGGAGCCGGCTGATCCTGCGCCACGTTCGCCCAGCGGATGTTGAAGCCGAACGGCGCGCTCCAGCGCGTCGGCCCGTCCTTCGTGATCGCGCGGACGTGGGCGTAGAGCGCGTAGGGGTTGCCGGTGATCCACGGCAGCGCGATGTCGAGAGCGACCGCGGGCGTCTTCAGCGAGTCGTAGACGCTCGTCGTCGTCGCGGCGGTCGTCGTCCCGGTCGAGCCGGTGGTCCCGGTCGTCGCCGTCCCCGAGGAGGCGTCGGGGACGTCGTCCTTGACGTTCGTCCAGACCAGTGCGCTGCCGCTGAACTTCATGCTCGTCGCCAGCTCGAACTCGTACCGGAGCGCGCCCTTCACGGGCGTCCAGGCGAAGGCCGGGGTGCGCGAGAACTCGTGCGACGTCTGCTCGTCCGGGCGGAGCAGGAACGCCTTCAGGCCCTGCGGCGCGGCGGGGACGGAGACGTCCACCTGCGCGAGCGCGCTCGCGGGGAACGCGAGCACGGCCAGGCTGACGACGACGAAGCGGGAAAAACGGGTCACAGAGAGGTTGTCGGCGGGGCGGGGCGCCCAGCCGTCCCTCAGATGGGGGATACCAGCGGTTCGAGCAGGCCGCCGGCGGCGAGGACGAGATCGTCCCGGCCGAAGCGGGCGACGAGCTGCACGGAGGCGGGAGCCCCGTGCTCGGCCGATCCCGCAGGGCAGCGCGAGCGCCGGCCAGCCGAGCGCCGAGAACGGATAGGTGAACCGGATCAGCGCCTCCCGGACGTCGAGGTCTCCGACGCCGCCGGCGCCGAGGAGCGGGGCGACGACGGGCAGCGTCGGGGTGAGGAGCAGGTCGAGCCCGGCGAGTGCCTCCTCGACCCGCTCGCGGTACTCGGCGCGCAGCTGCACCGCCCGCTCCACCTCGGAGTCGCGGACGGCGAGGCAGCGCTCCAGCTTGATCCGCACGTCCTCGCCGTAGAGGTCGGCGTTCTCCGCGAAGAGCTCCCGGTGGACGTCGGCGACCTCGCGCATGAAGCCCGCGTAGCTGGCGCCGTCCGGGAGCGGCAGCTCGACCGCGCGGCGGCGCGGGAAGTGGGCGGCGGCCGCCTCGACCCGGGCGCGCACCAGCGGGTCGGCCCCGTCGACCCAGGCGACCCCGACGGAGAGCTCGTCCAGCGAGCCGAGCTCGAGCGGCGTGTAGGCGGGCGCGAGCTGGGCCAGAAGCTCCTCGCAGGCCGCGACGCTCGTCGCCATCGGGCCCGCGACGTCGAAGCTCGCCGCGAGCGGCCAGCAGCCGTCGACGGGGACGAGCCCGTGCGTCGGCTTGTGCCCGACGACCCCGCAGCAGGCGGCGGGGATCCGGATCGAGCCGGCCGAGTCGGTGCCGAGCGCCGCGTCGGCGAGCCCGGCCGCGAGCGCGGCCGCGGAGCCGCCGCTCGAGCCGCCCGCGACGCGCCCGGGCGCCGCCGGGTTCGGCACCGCCCCGTAGTGCGGGTTCTCGGACGTCGTCCCGTAGGCGAACTCGTGCAGGTTCGTCTTCCCGTTCACGTGCCAGCCTGCGTCCTCGAGCAGCGCAACCGCGGCGGCCGTCCGCTCCGGCACGTGCCCGGCGAAGAGCGCCGACCCGTAGGTCGTCTCCAGTCCGGCCGTGTCGAACAGGTCCTTGACCGCGAGCCGACGGTCGTCGGGGAGCACCTCGGGCCGGGCGATGAAGACCGCGTCGAGGTTCACGGGCGAACGACTTTGTGTTTCAGAAACACAAGCTCAGTTCGGCTCGGTTGCGCGGTTCGAGGCGAGCTTGTGTTCCTGGAACACAAAGTCCGCCACGTCCGGGTCCCCGCGTCGCTACGTCCGGGTTCGCCACGTCCGGTTCAGTCGAGGAAGAGGTAGAGCAGCGCGACGCCGAAGGTGCCCGCGAAGAGGAGCACGAAGACGCCGAAGAGGGCCCAGCCGAGCACGAGGTTCCGCCGGTGCTGCTCGGGGGTGAGGTCGAGCGGATCGTGTTCCATCTAGAGCACCACCGGGTTCAGGGCCGCCGCGACGAAGAGCAGGGCCAGGTAGAGGAGCGAGTAGTGGAAGAGGACGCCCGCGTTCCGCCGGGTCGGGGCGCGCCGGAGCTGCCAGGCGAGCCCGAGGAAGATCGCGCCGAGGAGCGCGGCGGCGACCGAGTAGACCGGGCCGAGCCAGAAGCCGACGGCGAGCGTGAAGGCGACGAGGACGACGGAGTACGCGACGATCTGCCGGGTCGTCTCCGCGTCGCCGCGCACGACGGGGAGCATCGGCACCTTCGCCGCCGCGTAGTTCTCCTTGATCAGGAGCGCGAGCGCCCAGAAGTGCGGCGGCGTCCAGAGGAAGACGATCAGGAAGAGCCAGAGCGCCGGCAGGGCGAGGTTCCCCGAGGCGGCCGCGTAGCCGACGAGCGGGGGCACGGCTCCCGCGGCGCCGCCGATCACGATGTTCTGCGTCGTCGAGCGCTTCAGCCAGCGGGTGTAGACCACCACGTAGAAGAGGTTGCCGACGAGCGCGAGCGCCGCAGTCAGGACGTTGACCGTGCTGGCGAGCAGGACGAAGGAGAGCGCCGAGAGGACGAGCCCGAACTCGAGCGCGCGCGCCGGCGGGACGCGCCCGGCGGCGACGGGCCGCTTCTCGGTCCGCTTGCCCATCAGCTTGTCGATGTCGCGGTCGAGCAGGTGGTTGAGGGCGCTGGCGCCGCCGCAGGCGAGAGCGAGGCCGGTCATCGCGGCGGCGAACGATCCCCACGCGGGCACGCCGTTCGCGCCGACGAACATCCCCGCGGCGCCGGTGACGAGCAGGAGGGACATGATCCGCGGCTTCGTCAGCGTCACGTAGTCGCGCCAGGGGCCGCCCGCGACGGGCTCGCCGCGGAAGGCGAGCGCGGTGGAGACGAGCGACGCGGCGAGCGCGGCCGCCGCGAGCGCGACGTGCAGGCCCGGGACGGTGACCGCCGCGGCGGCGCCGAAGAGGGCGAGTGCGGCGAGCGCTCCCGGGAGCAGCTGCCGGTACGAGAGCCAGGCCGCGACGGCGACCGCGAGGAGCGGCGGCAGCGCGAGCGCCGAGAGGAGGCTGTGCGTGGTCCCCGGCCCGACCGTCCCCGAGACGACGGCGAGGAGCGTCGCGGCGGCGCCGGCGAGCGCGCCGAGCCGCAGCCACGGCCCGGGGGCCGCCTGCGTGCGGAGGGTGTCGTCGCTAGAGCGCACCGCGCTCCCGGAGCCGGCGGCGGATGTCCCAGAGCGGCCGCGCGCTCGTCACGTACGGAACCGTCTCGAAGTTCCAGGGCGGCGGCGGCGAGCTCGTGTACCACTCGAGCGTGTCCGCGTGCCACGGGTCGTTGCCGGCGATCGCCCCGCGCGTCCGCGAGCGGATGACGTTGACGAGGAGGACGAGGATCCCGATCCCCATCACGTAGGAGCCGATCGAAGAGATCAGGTTGTACGCCTCCCAGAGCCCGTCGTCCCGGTAGGAGTAGACGCGGCGCGGCATCCCCAGCAGCCCGAGCAGGTGCTGCGGGAAGAACGTGACGTTGAAGCCGACGAAGACGAGCCAGAAGCGTCAGCTTCCCGAGCCGCTCGTCCAGGCGCCGGCCGAAGAACTTCGGCCACCAGTAGTGGAGCCCGCCGAAGATCGCGAGCATCGAGCCGCCGAAGAGGACGTAGTGGAAGTGGGCGACGACGTAGTAGGTGTCGTGCACCTGCCAGTCGACCGGGAAGGCGGCCAGGAAGATCCCGGAGAGGCCGCCGATCGTGAAGACGGAGAGGAAGCCGAGCGCGAAGAGCATCGGCGTCGCGAAGGAGATGTTCCCGCGCCAGAGGGTGGCGAGCCAGTTGAAGATCTTCACGCCGGTCGGGACGGCGATCACCATCGAGGCGATCATGAAGAAGCTGTTCAGCACCTGCGGGAGCCCGACCGTGAACATGTGGTGCGCCCAGACGAGCATCGAGAAGAAGGCGATCCCGGCGGTCGAGAAGGCGACGGCCTTGTAGCCGAAGATCGGCTTCCGCGCGAAGACGGGGATGATCTCCGAGATCATCCCGAAGGCGGGCAGGACCATGATGTAGACCTCGGGGTGCCCGAAGAACCAGAACGCGTGCTGGTAGAGGACGGGGCTGCCGCCCTCGCCGGGAGTGAAGAAGTTCGTCCCGGCCTGCCGGTCGAGCAGGAGCATCGTCAGCCCCGCGGAGAGCACCGGCAGCACGAGCACGAGCAGGAGCGCGTAGGTCTGGACCGCCCAGACGAAGAGCGGCATCCGGGTGTAGCTCATCCCGGCCGTCCGCATGTTGTGGATCGTGACGACGAAGTTGATCGCGCCGAGGAGCGACGAGAGGGTGAGGATGTGCAGGCCGAGGATCCAGAGGTCCTGGCCGTTCCCCTGCGACTGCGTCGAGAGCGGCGGGTAGGCCGTCCAGCCCGACTTGGCGGCGCCGCCATTGGCGAAGAACGAGAGCATCAGGACGAGCCCGCCGAAGACGTACAGCCAGTAGGAGAGCGCGTTCAGCCGCGGGAAGGCCATGTCGCGGGCGCCGATCATCAGCGGGACGAGGAAGTTGGCGAAGCCGGCGAGGATCGGCACGACGACGAGGAAGATCATCGTCGTCCCGTGCATCGTCATCACCTCGTTGTACGAGTCCTTCGTCAGGAAGTCGTTCCCTGCCTGGGTCAGCTGCGTCCGCAGGAGCAGCGCCATCACGCCGCCGGCGAGGAAGAAGACGAGCGCGGTCAGGATGTAGAGGATCCCGATCCGCTTGTGGTCGACCGTGACGAGCCAGCTCGCGACGCGTCCGCGCTGCCAGGCCGGAACCGGCGCCTCCGCCCTAACCGCCATTCGCGATCTCCTTCGCCAGGTAGTCGGTGAGCGCCTTCAGCTGCCGGTCGCTCCAGTCCTTGCCGATCGGGGGCATCGCGTTGCGGCCGTTCCGGACGACTTGCTCGACGGCGGCCGGGTCCGAGACGAGCGAGTTCCCGGCGAGCTTCGGGCCGATCCCGCCGCCGCCGGCGAGGCCGTGGCACGTGCCGCAGCCGCCCTCGAAGGTCTGCTTGCCGAGGTCGGAGGTCCCGTTCGCCTGCGCCTCCGCCTCCGAGTCGAGCCAGCTGTCGAACTCGTCCGCCGGCACGACGTGAGCCTCGGTCAGCATCACCGCGTGCTGGATCCCGCAGAACTCGGCGCACTGGCCGCGGTAGACGCCCTCGTCCGCGCGGAACCACGTGTGGTTGACCGTCCCGGGGATCGCGTCGAACTTGCCGCCGAGCGCGGGGACCCACCAGGAATGGATCACGTCGAAGTCGGGCGCGGTCACGTCGACCTTGACGTTTCGGCCCGCGGGCGCCCGCAGCGTGTTGATCGAGATCACGCCGTTCGGGTACTCGTACTGCCAGTAGTAGCGGTAGCCCTTCGCCACCACCTCGGTGCGGTCGCCGGCACTGGCTGACGGGATGTCGGCGATCCCGGGGAGCTTGTAGAAGACGAAGGAGCCGATCGCGACGAGGATCAGCACCGGTGCGACGGTCCAGGCGAGCTCGAGCCGGACGTTGCCGTGCACCTGCGGGCCGAGCTCGTCGGCCGGGCGCCCGCGCCGTCGGTAGCGCCAGATGAACCAGACGAGCGTCCCCTGGACGACGACGAAGATGAAGCCGGTGAAGATTGCGATCCACCAGTAGGCGTCGTTCGTCCGGTCGGCGTTCGGGGAGGCGCCGTCGACAGGCGCGATCCCGCCGTTCCCCGCGTAGGCGGCACCGGCGAGCAGGAGCGCCCAGAGGACGACGAACGCTGAGGCGAGAGGTCGACGCACGGCCGCAGGCATTCTATGAACGTGGCCGAGCCGGTGCGCAGTCGAACGAGCGTCGACCTCCCTCCGGAGGTCTCTCGCCCGTTCGAGGTCTTCCTGAACGGGGTCGCTCAGGTGGAGGGGCGGGACTTCACCGTGCGCGGCCGCAGCCTCCTCTTCACCCGGGAGCTCCGCCAGGAGGGCCGGCTCGGGTTCTGGCGCTGGGCCTCGCTCCTCGTCGGGGTCGCAGGCACCTATCGGCAGAACGACACGGTCGACGTGGCCTACTCGGTCGGGGGCAGGCGCGCCGTCGCGAGCGGGCTCGTGCTCGAGCCGGCCGAGCGCTCGCCGGCGCTCTAGCCGGTGTCGGTGCGGTCGCCGAGCGTCGCGTCGAGCTGCTGCCGCTTCCCGTCGCGCACGATCGTCAGCTGCACCGTCGTCCCCGGCGCCTTCTTGCGCAGCTCGGTGAGCAGGTCCTCGACGATCGCGATCCGAGTCCCGTCGAGCTCGACGATCACGTCGCCCGGCTCGACCCCCGCCTGCTCGGCCCCCGACCCCTTCGAGACCGACTGGACGAGCACGCCCGACTCCAGGTCGATCCCGAACCGCTCGGCGACCTGAGGGGTCAGGTCGGCCGGCCCGACGCCGAGGAAGGAGTGGGTGACCTTGCCGGTCGTGCGCAGCTCGTCGACCGCGGCGGCCACCGTGGGCGCCGGGATCGCGAAGCCGATCGAGACCGCGCTCGCGGCCGGCGGGATGTAGGCGACGGCGATCCCGACCACCTCGCCGCGCAGGTTGACGAGGGCGCCGCCGGAGTTGCCGGGCGAGATCGCTGCGTCGGTCTGGATCAGGTCGATCAGCGCGGGCGTCCGGCCCGCGGACGGGATCTCGCGGTGGAGCCCGGAGACGATCCCCGCGGTCACGGACGACTCGAAGCCGAGCGGGTTCCCCATCGCGATCACCGACTCGCCGACGCGCGGGAGGTCGGTGGCGAGCGTGGCGGCCGGGAGGTCGTCCCGGTCGACGGTCACGATCGCGAGATCGGTGAACGGGTCGGAGGCCTCGACCGTCCCCTCGAGCCGCTGGCCGCTCGCGAGCACGACCTGAACCCTCCGGAAGTCGCCGGCGACGTGGTCGTTGGTCACGATCGTGTCGCCGTCGATGATCACGCCGCTGCCCTCGCCGCCCTGGACGACGATCGAGACGATCGAGGGCTGCACCTCGTCGACGAGGTCGGGGATCGAGCGCTCGGCGGACGCGCCGGTCGTCGTCGACGGCTCCGTCCGACGGTCGTCGCCACGGTGGTGGTCGTGGTCGTCGCGCGCAGCTCGTCGTTGCCGCCGATCGTGCACCCGGCCAGGACTCCCGTGCAGAGGACGAGCGCGGCGGTCGGGCGGAGGACGGTCATGGAGAGCGCCTACCCGGTCGCTCCGAAACGAATCGGCCGACGAGCCCGCCTCTAGCCCAGGCGCCCGGAGCTCTCGGTGGCGGCGCGGAGGCCGGCGGCGAGCTCCCGGGTCAGCTGGCCGGGCTCGAGCCGCCAGCCCCAGTTCCCGTGTGCCTGGCCGGGCCGGTTCATCCGCGCGTCGTTCCCGAGCCCGAGCACGTCCTGGGCCGGGAGCATCGCGAGCGCCGCGCGCGAGGAGAGCGCGAGCTCGATCAGGTCCCACGGGTCCTGGTCGGGGAAGGCGCCGAGCAGCGTCTCGGTGTCGTGGGTCGAGGTGTAGACGACCTGGTGCTCGCGGTGGTTCTCCAGCCGGTGCGGGTTGTCGGGCGGGCCCTCGAAGGCCCAGAGGAGGACGGCCATGCCGGGGAAGCCGAGCTCGTCGCGAAGCCGCTCGACGTCCTCCGTGATCACGCCGAGATCCTCGGCGATCACCGGCAGCGGGCCGAGCTCGCGCTCCGCCGCGCGGAACATCGCGTCGCCCGGGCCGGGGAGCCAGCGGCCCTCGCGCGCATCGGTCGTCCCGGCGGGGATCGCCCAGAACGCCGCGAAGCCGCGGAAGTGGTCGATCCGGGTCAGGTCGACGAGCTGGAAGAGCCGCCGCAGCCGCTCGATCCACCAGCGGTGGCCCTCGCGCTCGAGCGTGCCCCAGTCGAAGAGGGGGTTGCCCCAGTGCTGTCCTTCCGGGCCGAGCGGGTCGGGCGGCGCCCCCGCCACGAGCCCGTCGAGGAAGAGCTCGGGATGCGTGCGGTGGTCGACGCTGTCCCAGGCCGGGTAGATCGGGACGTCGCCGACGAGCCGGACGCCCCGTTCGCCCGCATATGCCCGGAGCGCGCCCCACTCGCGCTCGAACCGGACCTGATCTGCGAGGTCGCCCCCAGCGCGCTCCCAGTCCCGAGCCCAGTAGGCGTTCTGCTCGCGGAAGGCGTCGATCTCCCCGTCGGTGACGGGCGCGCCGGGCTCGGCGAGGAAGCCGGGCCAGGCCGCGAACGCGGACGAGGAGGCGTACGGAGAGCCGACCCCGTCGGGCGGCCCGAGCGGCAGGACCTGCCACCAGCGCTGGCCCGCGGCCTCGAGCCAGTCCACGAAGGCGTACGCCGCCTCGCCGAGCCTGCCGCCCGGGAGGGAGGTTGGGTGCAGCACGATGCCGCTGGATCGGAGAAGCTCCATGGTCCCTGTTTACCGTTCGCCCGTCGCTGGGAGTCCAGACAACGTGCCCTCGCCCTCACCGAAACAACCGCCGCCCCGGATCCAGATCCAGAACGTGCGACCGCTCGTCGACTGCGGGCGCTATCCGGCCAAGCGCACACTCGGCGACCGGGTCGACGTCACGGCGGACATCTTCAAGGACGGGCACGACGTCCTCCGCGCGGTCGTCCGCTACCGGCAGGCGGGCACGCGGCGCTGGCAGGAGCGGCCGCTCGAGTTCCTCGGCAACGACGCCTGGGCCGGCGGCTTCGAGGTGACCGAGCTCGGCCGCTGGCAGTTCTCGCTCGAGGCGTGGGTCGATCCCTACGCGACCTTCGTGGACGAGCTCGACCGCAAGATCGCCGCCGAGCAGGTCGACCTGACCGGCGAGATCTCCGAGGGCGAGGCCCTCTTCGGCCCGGGGGAGCTCGAGGACTGGCGCGCCGCCGCGCCCGCCCTCGGTGCCAAGAACCGGCCCGGTAAGGCGTGCTCGGACGTGCTCGAGGTCGACGTCGAGCGCGAGCGCGCCCGCTTCGGCTCCTGGTACGAGCTCTTCCCCCGCTCCTTCGGCGGCTTCGCCGGCGTCGAGCGGCAGATCCCGCGGCTCGCCGAGCTCGGCTTCGACGTCCTCTACCTGCCCCCGATCCACCCGATCGGGACGACGAACCGGAAGGGCCGGAACAACGCGCTCGTCGCGGAGGCCGATGACGTCGGCAGCCCCTGGGCGATCGGCGGTCCCGAGGGCGGTCACGACGCGATCCACCCCGACCTCGGCACCCTCGCCGACTTCGACCGGCTCGTCGCGGCCGGGCAGGAGCACGGCGTCGAGATCTGCCTCGACTTCGCGATCCAGTGCTCGCCCGACCATCCCTGGCTCGAGCAGCATCCCGAGTGGTTCAACCGCCGGCCCGACGGGACGCTCAAGTACGCCGAGAACCCGCCCAAGCGCTACCAGGACATCTACAACGTCAACTTCGACTCGGAGGACTGGCGCGGGCTCTGGGACGCCCTCCGCGACGTCGTCGTCCACTGGTGCGAGCACGGCGTCCGCAGCTTCCGCGTCGACAACCCGCACACGAAGTCGGTCCCGTTCTGGGAGTGGCTGATCGCGGACGTGCGCGAGCGCTTCCCCGAGACGATCTTCCTCGCCGAGGCGTTCACCCGCCCGGCGATGATGCGCACGCTCGCCAAGATCGGCTTCAGCCAGTCGTACACCTACTTCACCTGGAAGAACACGAAGGCGGAGCTGACGGAGTTCGTGGAGATGCTGCTCGAGTGGTCGGGGACCTACCGGCCGAACTTCTTCGCGAACACCCCGGACATCCTCCACGAGTACCTCGTCGAGGGCGGCCGGCCCGCGTTCGAGGCGCGGCTCGTGCTGGCCGCGACGCTCTCGCCGAGCTACGGGATCTACTCCGGCTACGAGCACTGCGAGAACGTGCCCGTGCGGGCGGGGAGCGAGGAGTACCTCGACTCGGAGAAGTACGAGGCGAAGCAGCGAAAGCTCGACGGGCCGCTGCTCCCGCTCGTCGCGAAGCTGAACGAGATCCGGCGCGCGGAGCCGGCGCTGCAGCGCTTCGAGAACGTGCGGCTCCTCGAGACCGACGGCGAGCATCTCTTCGCCTTCGCGAAGGGGCGCTCGCTCGTCGTCGTCGTCAACCTCGACCCGCACCTGCCACGCGAGGACGTCGTCCACCTGCCGTCCGACTTCGGGCTCCCGCCCGAGCTGCCGGTCGACCGACCTGCTCAGCGGCGAGAACTACCGCTGGCGCACGGGCCGCAACTACGTCGGGCTCGGCCCCGGCCAGAGCCACGTCCTCAAGCTGGAGGCCGCATGAGCGAGCCCGGCCAGTGGTTCGAGTCCAACCCGCTCTGGTTCAAGACGGCCGTCTTCTACGAGATCCACACGCGCGCCTTCTTCGACGGCGACGACGACGGCTCCGGCGACTTCCGCGGCCTCCAGCAGAAGCTCGACTACCTCCAGTGGCTCGGCGTCGACTGCATCTGGCTGCTCCCGTTCTATCCCTCGCCGCTCCGGGACGGCGGCTACGACATCGCCGACTTCTACGGGGTCAACGCCGAGTACGGCACCGTCGAGGACCTCCGCTCGCTCGTCGACGCGGCCCACGAGCGCGGGATTCGCGTGATCGTCGACCTCGTGATGAACCACACCTCGTCCGACCACCCGTGGTTCCAGGAGTCGCGCTCCGACCCGAACGGGCCGAAGGGCGACTGGTACGTCTGGTCGGACACGGACGAGCGCTACCCGGACGCGCGGATCATCTTCGTCGACACCGAGGTCTCGAACTGGACGCTCGACCCCGTCCGCGGGCAGTACTACTGGCACCGCTTCTTCAGCCACCAGCCCGACCTGAACTACGAGAACCCGCAGGTGCAGGAGGCGATGCTGGAGGTGCTCCGCTTCTGGCTCGACCTCGGGCTGGACGGGTTCCGCCTCGACGCCGTGCCCTATCTCTTCGAGGAGGAGGGGACGAACTGCGAGAACCTGCCGCGAACCCACGAGTACCTGAAGCGCGTCCGGGCCGAGGTCGATGCCCGGTACGCTGACCGGGTCCTGCTCGCCGAGGCCAACCAGTGGCCCGAGGACGTCGTCGCCTATTTCGGGGAGGGAGAGGGCGACGAGTGCCACATGGCGTTCCACTTCCCCGTGATGCCGCGGATGTTCATGGCCGTCCGCCGCGAGGAGGCGCTGCCGATGATCGAGATCCTCGACCGCACACCCGCGATCCCCCGGAACGCCCAGTGGGGCCTCTTCCTGCGCAACCACGACGAGCTGACGCTCGAGATGGTCACGGACGAGGAGCGCGACTACATGTACTCCGAGTACGCGAAGGACCCGCGGATGAAGCTGAACGTCGGGATCCGCCGCCGGCTCGCGCCGCTGCTCGACAACGGCCGCGACGAGATCGAGCTGATGCACGCGATGCTCTTCTCGCTCCCCGGCTCGCCCGTCCTCTACTACGGGGACGAGATCGCGATGGGCGACAACGTCTACCTCGGCGACCGCGACGGCGTCCGGACGCCGATGCAGTGGACGGGCGACCGGAACGGCGGCTTCTCGCGCGCCGACTTCGCCCAGCAGTTCCTGCCGCCGCTGATGGACCCGGTCTACGGCTTCCAGGCGGTCAACGTCGAGGCGCAGCTGCGGACGCCGACCTCGCTCCTGCGCTGGCTCCGCCGCTTCATCGAGCTGCGCAAGCAGCATCCCGTCTTCGGGCTCGGCGAGGTGCACGTGCTCCGGCCGGAGAACCCGAAGATCTTCGCCCTGATCCGCTCGTTCTCGGAGGACATCGTCCTCTGCGTCCACAACCTCGCTCGCAGCGCGCAGGCGGTCGAGCTCGACCTCTCCGCCTTCGCCGGCCGCGTCCCCGTCGAGCTGTTCGGCAACACCGCGTTCCCGCCGATCGGAGAGCTGCCCTACCTGCTCACGCTCGGGCCGCGCGGCTTCTTCTGGTTCGGGCTCGAGGACCCCGCCGACGAGGGCCCCCTCGGATGAAGGCCAGCGAGGCGCTCCAGGCGAAGATCGAGGCGGGCGACCTCGCCTTCCTCGACGGCCTCGTCCTGCTCGGCACGATCGCCTCGCAGCGCTGGTTCGGCGGCAAGTCGCGCGACGTCCTCGACGCCCGCGTGCTCGACGCGGGGATCGCCCCCGGCGGCGCGCCCCTGCTCGGCTTCGCGATCGTCGAGGTGCGCTACGGGCTCCAGACCCACGACCTCTACCACGTCCCGCTCGGCTTCCGGCCCGCCGAGGAGGGGTGGCGCGACTCCGCGATCGCCGAGGTGGACGGCTGGACCGTCTACGACGCGATCGCCGACCCGGCGCTCGTCCGCGAGATCGTGGGGCTGATGCGCTCGAACGCGACCCTCCGCTCCGAGGACGCCTCGATCACCTGCCGCGGAGCCGACGACCTCTCCGAGCGCGCCGGCGAGCTCGCGTCGATCCGGCCGATGGGCGTGGAGCAGTCGAACAGCTCGCTCGTCCTCGACGAGACGCTCGCGCTCAAGCTCTACCGCCGGATCGAGCCGGGCATGAACCCCGAGCTGGAGATCCTCCGCTTCCTGACCGACCGCGGCTTCGAGCACATCGCCGCGCTCGAGGGGCTGATCGCCTACGAGGGCAAGCCGCTCGAGACGACGCTCGCGCTCCTCCAGCGCTACGTCCCCTCGCAGGGCGACGGCTGGGCCCTCGCGCTCGACTCGCTCGCCGACGATCCCGACTGGCTTCCCAACCACGCCCGCCGGCTCGGCGCGGTCACGGCGCTCCTCCACAACGCGCTCGCCTCCGACTCGACCGATCCCCACTTCTCGCCCGAGGAGCCGAGCACCGAGGCGCTCGCGCTTCTCTCCGCCTCGATCGACGAGGAGATCGAGGCGGCGTTCGGCGCGCTGCCCGACCTCGAGGCGCTGGCACCGATCGCGGGCCGGAGCGAGGAGGTGCGCGACCGGCTCCGGATGCTCACGCACATCGGCAACGTCGGCAAGCTGATCCGCACCCACGGCGACTTCCATCTCGCGCAGGCGCTCTGGACCGACGAGGACGACTGGCTGATCCTCGATTTCGAGGGCGAGCCCGCCCGCAGCGTCCCCGACCGGCGGCGCAAGCGCTCCCCGCTCCGCGACGTCGCCGGGATGCTCCGCTCCTTCGCCTACGCCGCCTCGGCCGCGAAGCTGCAGCGCGGGATCGACCCGCCGGCCGACTGGGAGCTGCGCTCCCGCTCCGAGTTCCTCGCGGGCTACCTGGACACGATCGACCCGACGCTCCTGCCCGCGGGCGAGCAGGCGATCGCCCGGCTCCTCACCGTGTTCGAGCTGGAGAAGGCCGTCTACGAGCTGCGCTACGAGCTGGACAACCGGCCGGATTGGGTCGGCATCCCCGTGGCGGGGATCGTCCGGATGCTGGAGGAGGAGCAATGAGCTCGTCCGCCGTCCAGCTGCTCGGCGACCTCGACCTCCACCTCGTCGGCGAAGGCCGGCACGAGCGGATCTACGAGCGGCTCGGCGCCCATGTCCTCGCCGACGGCGTCGCCTTTGCCGTCTGGGCGCCGAACGCCCGCAGGGTCTCCGTCGTCGGCGACTGGAACGGCTGGGACGGCAACCTGCACCCGCTCGAGCCGGCCGCCGCCTCCGGGATCTGGCAGGCGCTCGTCCCCGAGGCGCAGGAGGGGCACGCCTACAAGTTCGAGGTCCACGGCGCCGACGGGATCATGCGCCTGAAGGCCGATCCGTTCGCGTTCCGCGCCGAGGTGCCGCCGAAGAGCGCCTCCGTGATCTATCGCTCGACGTACGAGTGGAACGACGCCGACTGGCTCGCGCGGCGCGCCGCGCTCGACCCGCTGCACCGGCCGATGTCCACGTACGAGGTGCACGCCGGCTCCTGGCGGCTCGGGCTCGGCTGGGAGCAGCTCGCGGAGCAGCTCGTCGCCTACGCGAGCGAGCTCGAGTTCACGCACGTCGAGCTGCTGCCGATCATGCACCACCCGTTCTCCGGCTCCTGGGGCTACCAGGTGACCGGCTTCTACGCGCCCGAGGCGACGCTGGGAACGCCCGACGAGTGCCGTGCCTTCATCGACGCGCTCCACCAGGCCGGGATCGGCGTCATCCTCGACTGGGTTCCCGCGCACTTCCCTCGCGACGAGTTCGGCCTCGCCTATTTCGACGGGACGGCGCTCTACGAGCACGCCGACCCCCGCCGCGGCGCCCATCCCGACTGGGGCACGCTCGTCTTCAACCTCGGCCGCAACGAAGTGCGGAACTTCCTGCTCGCGAACGCCCTCTACTGGGTGCGCGAGTTCCACGCGGACGGCCTCAGGGTCGACGCCGTCGCCTCGATGCTCTACCTCGACTACTCGCGCAAGGAGGGCGAGTGGGTGCCGAACGCGTTCGGCGGACGCGAGGATCTCGAGGCGGTCGCGTTCCTGAAGGAGCTGAACGAGGTGATCCACGACCGCGAGCCGGGCGTCGTCTCGATCGCGGAGGAGTCGACGGCGTGGCCCGGCGTCTCGCAGCCGACCTACCTCGGCGGCCTCGGCTTCGGCTTCAAGTGGAACATGGGCTGGATGCACGACACGCTCGAGTACTTCACGAAGGAGCCGATTCACCGGCGCTTCCACCACCACGAGCTGACCTTCTCCCTCGTCTACGCCTGGAACGAGAACTTCGTCCTCCCGCTCTCGCACGACGAGGTCGTCCACGGCAAGCGCTCGCTGCTCGGGAAGATGCCGGGCGACCGCTGGCAGCAGCTCGCGAACCTGCGCGCGCTCTACGGCTACATGTGGGCGCACCCCGGCAAGCAGCTCCTCTTCATGGGGGACGAGTTCGCCCAGGAGAAGGAGTGGAGCGAGCCCGCGAAGTCGCTCGACTGGCATCTGCTCGACGATCCCGACCACGCCGGTGTCCAGGCGCTCGTCCGCGACCTCAACCGGGTCTACAAGGAAGAGCCGGCGCTCTGGGAGGCCGACTTCTCGCACGAGGGCTTCCGCTGGCTCGAGCCGAATGCCTCGGCCGAGAACGTGCTCGCCTTCGCGCGGACGACTCCGGCCGGCCGCTGGCTCGTCTGCGTCTGCAACCTCTCGCCCGTCGTCCGGAACGACTGGCGGATCGGCCTCCCGGAGGGCGGCCGCTGGCGCGAGGCGCTGAACACCGACTCCCGCTTCTACGGCGGCTCCGACATCGGCAACGGCCTCGGGCTCGAGGCGGAGGCGGAGCCGTGGCACGGCGTCGAGCACTCGGCGACGATGACGCTGCCGCCCCTCGGCGTCGTCTGGCTCGTCCCCGACGCGTCCTAGGCAGACCTGTCAGACATTGTGTTCCAGGAACACAAGCTCCCGGCCGAGCGGCTCAGTCGACGGAGCGATCCCGCTCCAGGAGCCAGATCACGACCCCGAGCCGCGTCGAACGGACTTTGTGTTCCAGGAACACAAAGTCGTCGTTGGGGCTACGCAGGGTCGAGGGCTCGGCGCAGGATCGCCCGGAGGGTGCGGAGGTCGTCGGCCGGGAGGCGGAGGACCGTCTCCGGGGGATCGTGGAGCAGCTCGAGGAAGCGGGCCCGGGCCTGCTCGCCCTCGGGGGTGAGGCGGAGGAGCTTGACGCGGCGGTCGTCCGGGTCGGCGACGCGCTCCGCGAGCCCGCGCGACTCGAGCCGGTCGATGATCCCCGTCACGTTCGAGGCGTCGCAGTGGAGCTGGTCGGCGAGGTCGCTCATGCTCCGGGGCTCCTCCAGCAGGCGGAGCGCATGTGCCTGCATCGGCGCCAGCTTCAGCTCCTGCACGGCCGCCATGAAGCGTTCCCGGTTCCCGAAGGCGAGCTCGAGCACCAACGCCCAGGCCTCCGTGGCTGCCTCCTGCTTACTCATACTATCAGGATAGTCGAACAATGAGAAGGTTGACAACCTCAACAATTGACGGATAGGGTTGCCCGCATGTCTGCACACCCGAACTCGATCGAAGTGGAAGGGCTCGTCCGCGAGTTCAAGAAGGGCCCGCGGGCGGTCGACGGGATCGACCTGCGGGTCGAGCCCGGCGAGATCTACGGCTTCCTCGGCCCCAACGGCGCCGGCAAGTCGACCACCGTCCTGATGCTGACGACGCTGCTGCCGCCGACGTCCGGCACCGCGCGCGTCGGCGGCTACGACGTCGTCACCCAGGGGCCGCAGGTCCGGAGCACGATCGGTGCGGCGCTGCAGGAGGCCGCGCTCGACGCGATGCTGACGGGCCGCGACCACCTCCGGCTCCAGGCGACGCTGCAGGGGATCTCGCGCGCCGAGCGGAAAGTGCGCGCCCAGGAGCTCCTCGACCGCGTCGGCCTCGCCGAGGCGGCGGACCGCAAGGTGGGCGGCTACTCCGGCGGGATGAAGCGGCGGCTCGACCTCGCGCTCGCGCTCGTCCACCGGCCCCGGATCCTCTTCCTCGACGAGCCGACGACCGGGCTCGACCCGCAGAGCCGCACCGCGCTCTGGGACGAGGTCGGGCGGCTCGCGCGCGACGAGGGGGTGACCGTCTTCCTGACCACCCAGTACCTCGAGGAGGCGGACGTGCTCGCCGACCGGGTCGGGATCATCGACCACGGCCGGATCGTCGCCGAAGGGACGCCCGGCGCGCTCAAGGCCGAGATCGGCCTGCCCAGCGTCCACGCCACGCCGGCCGAGGACGCCGACCACGACCGGCTCGAGGCGGTGCTCGCGCGCTTCGGCGAGCCGCTCGGCGACGGCTCGCGCGACGTCGTCGTCCGGCTCCGCGACGGGCTCGCCGGCCTTCCCGCCGTCGTCCGCGCAGTCGACGACGCCGGCTTGACGCTCGCGAGCCTCGAGATCCAGGCCCCGAGCCTGGACGACGTCTTCCTCGCGAAGACGGGCCGCTCGCTCGAGGGCGCCGGCGCGATCGAGGAGGCGGACGCAGCCGAGCCGGCCGCGTGAACAGCTCGGTCTGGCCCCAGGTCGCGGCCCTCGCGCGCCGCTCGGTCATCCGGACCGCCCGGCAGCCCGCCGCCGTCGTCTTCCCGCTGATCTTCCCGATGCTGCTCCTGCTCGTGAACTCGGGCGGGCTCAAGGCCTCGACGAAGCTCCCGGGCTTCCCCACCGACTCCTTCGTCGCGTTCGCGCTCGCGGTCCCCTTCATCCAGGGCGCGCTCTTCTCGACGATGAACGCCGGCACCGACCTCGCGAAGGACATCCAGACGGGGTTTCTGAACCGGCTCTCGCTGACCTCGATGCGCGGCTCGGCCCTGATCGCCGGGCAGCTCGCGGGCGCGGTCGTGCTCGGCGTGATCCAGGCCGCGTTCTACATCGCCGTCGGGCTCGCGATCGGCGTCGACTTCGCCTCCGGGCCGCTCGGGATCCTCGCCCTGCTCGGGTTCGCCGTCGTGATCTCGACGAGCTTCGCCGCGCTCGGCGCCTTCCTGGCGCTCCGCACCGGCTCGGGAGAGGCGGTCCAGGGGCTCTTCCCGCTCCTCTTCGTCTTCCTCTTCCTCTCCTCGATGAACACCCCGCGCGACCTGATCGGCGTCGACTGGTTCCGGTTCGTCGCGACCGCGAACCCGGTCTCGTACCTGATCGAGTGCGTGCGGAGCCTGATCATCCTCGGCTGGAACGGGCAGGCGCTCGCGCTCGGCTTCGGGATCGCGGCCGCGATCGGCGTCGTCGCGATCGGCGCGGCGAGCGTTGCCCTCAAGAGCAGGCTGGTGCGCACGTGAGGCTCTGGCCCGTCGCCTCTGGAGTCGCCTGGCGGACGCTGAAGACCGTCTTCACGACCCCCGCCCTCTTCTTCCCGTCCCTGATCTTCCCCCTCTTCTTCTTCACCGCGTTCGCCGGCGGGCTCTCGCAGGTCGCGCGCGTGCCGGGCTTCGACTACGAGCCGGGCTACACCGCCTTCCAGTTCTGCTTCGTGCTCGTCCAGTCGGCGGCGTTCGGCGGGGTCTTCACCGGCTTCGGGATCGCCCGCGACTTCGAGTACGGGTTCGCGCGGCGGCTCCTGCTCGCGGCGCCGAACCGGACGGGGATCGTGCTCGGCTACGCGCTCGCCTCGCTGATTCGCTGGATGGTCACCGCCGCCGTCCTCACGATCGTCGCCCTCGCGGCGGGGATGAACGTCTTCGGCGGCACGCTCGACATCGTCGGGCTCTACACGCTCGCGCTCCTGATCAACGTCGCCGGCCTGCTCTGGGCATCGGGAATCGCGATGCGCTTCCGCTCGATCCAGGCGGGCCCGCTGATGCAGATGCCCGTCTTCATCGCCCTCTTCTTCGCACCGGTGTACGTGCCGCTCAACCTGCTCCAGGGCTGGATCGAGACGACGGCGAAGCTGAACCCGCTCACCTACGTGCTCGAGGCCGTGCGGAGCATGCTCGCGGGGAACGAGCTGCACGTCCTCCTCGCCTTCGGAGTCACGCTTGCGCTGCTCGGCGCGTTCTCGTTCTGGGCCCTGCGCGGATTGCGTAGCGCCGAAGCGGCCGGCTAGCTAGGATCGCCGCCGGTGAGCGACGACACGCCTCGCGAGCTGGACGATCCGCGCCTTTACCAGGCGCTCTTCGAGTCCATGCCCCAGCTCGGCTGGACCGCCCAGGCCGACGGCTACATCGACTATTACAACCAGGGCTGGTTCGACTACACCGGCACGACGCTGGAGCAGATGGAGGGCTGGGGCTGGCAGTCCGTGCACGACCCGGAGCTCGTGGACGGGATCACCGAGCTCTGGCAGGCGTCGATCGCCACCGGTCAGGACTTCGAGCTCGAGTTCCCGCTCCGCCGCCACGACGGCGTCTTTCGCTGGTTCCTGACCCGTGCGCGCCCGCTTCGCGACGGCGAGGGGAACGTCGTCCGCTGGGTCGGGATCAACACGGACGTGGACGACATCCGCGCCGCCCGCGCGCTCGGCCTCGAGATGACCGAGCAGAGCAAGGACGTCGAGCGGGCGCTGACGGAGATCCAGCACGCGAGAGCTGCGGCCGAGGAGCGCGTCTCCGAGCTCGAGGCCGAGGTGGCGCAGCTCCGCCAGGCCGAGCCAGAACCGCGGGACTGACCGCTCGTGAGCAGCGGTGCGCCGGAGGAGAGCGAGTTCCAGCGCCTGGCCTGGGAGAAGATGAGCGCGGTCCTCGGCGAGTCTCGCGCCGAGCGGCTGCTGACAAGCATCCTCTCGACGACCGGCGGGTCGATCGAGACCGCGGACGACCTCTTCGCCTTCGCGGCCGAGCTCGCGCGCTACGGCGGCTTCGAGGGAGCCGTCGGCGGCCTGCTCAGCGTCCAGGCCGTCCTGCACGGCGGCAAGGCTCGAGCGCGCACGTCCGAGGGCTGAGCCACTCCGAGGTGTAGCTCGGCGGCACTCGGGTACCGTCAGCGCCGTGTCTTCGGCGGAGCGACAGGTGAGCACACGACCTCTCGGGGCGGTTCCGACCGGCCCGGACGCGACCGAGTTCGCAGTCTGGGCCCCGCACGCTGCAGCGGTCGCGGTCGACGTCGCGGGCGACCGGCACGAGCTCGACGAGGCCGGGGACGGGATCTGGTCGGCCGAGGTCGCGGCGTGCGCCGGCGCCGACTACCGCTTCGTCCTCGACGGAGCCGACGCGTGGCCCGACCCGTGCTCGCGCTCGCAGCCGGAGGGTGTGCGCGGCCCCTCCCGGATCGTCGATGCGGCCGCGTTCGAGATCGCGCCCGGCCCGTCGCTCGCGCTCGACGAGCTCGTCCTCTACGAGCTCCACGTCGGCACGTTCTCCTCCTCCGGCACGTTCGAGGGCGTGATCCCCAGGCTCGCCGAGCTGCGCGAGCTCGGGATCACCGCGATCGAGCTGATGCCGGTGGCGACCTTCCCCGGCGAGCGCGGCTGGGGCTACGACGGGCTCTACACCTTCGCGCCCCATCCGGCCTACGGCGGCCCCGCCGGGCTCGCCCGGCTCGTCGACGCCGCCCACCGCGTCGGGCTCGGCGTCGTGCTCGACGTCGTCTACAACCACGTCGGGCCCGGGAACGAGGCGCTCCGCGCGTTCGGGCCCTACTTCACGCAGCGCTTCGGCGAGACCCCGTGGGGCGAGGCGCTCGACTTCGCCGAGCACGGCGTTCGCGAGTGGGCGCTCCAGAACGCCGAAGCCTGGGTGCGCGACTATCGCATCGACGGGCTCCGGCTCGATGCCGTCCACGCCGTCCAGGACGACACCCCGCACCATGTCCTCGCCGAGCTGGCCGAGCGGGTCCACGCGCTCGATCCCGACGCGCTCGTGATCAGCGAGATGGGACCGCCCGACTTCCGGCCGCTCCGCGACTGGGGGCACGACGCGATGTGGCTGGACAACCTGCACCACGCGCTGCACGTGGCATTGACCCGGGAGCGCGAGGGCTACTACGCCGAGTTCGACGGCTCGCTCGCCTCGATCGTGCGGGAGCTCGAGCGGCCGGAAGGCGCGCGGATCGTCGCCTGCGCCCAGAACCACGACCAGGTCGGGAACCGGGCCGGCGGCGACCGGCTCTCGCCGCCGAAGCTGCGCGTGGCGCAGGCAGTCGTCCTCTTCTCCACCTTCACGCCGCTTCTCTTCCAGGGCGAGGAGTACGGCGAGAACGCGCCCTTCCAGTTCTTCACCGACCACATCGACCCGTTCATCGCCGACGCGACCCGCGAGGGCCGCAGGCGCGAGTTCGCCGGGTTCCAGGGGTTCGCCGCCGAGGACGTCCCGGACCCGCAGGATCCCGAGACCTTCCGGCGCTCCCGGCTCTCCCCGCGCCCCGCCGATGCGCTCGTGCGCGAGCTGCTCGCCCTCCGGCACGAGCTGCCGCGGGAGCTCGAGCTCGAGGCCGACGAGGAGACGCGCCGGCTGACGCTCCGCCGCGGCCGCGCCACTCTCGTCGCCGACTTCGCCGCCGAGACGGTCGAGCTCGCCCGATGAAGCTCTGGCCGGGCAAGCCCTTCCCGCTCGGACCGTGGTGGGACGGTGAGGGGACGAACTTCTCGCTCTTCTCCGAGAACGCGGAGCGGGTCGAGCTCTGCCTCTTCGACGACGACGACCGGGAGACCCGCTTCGAGCTGACCGAGCGCACCGCCTTCAACTGGCACGGCTACCTGCACGGCGTCGGCCCCGGCCAGCGCTACGGCTACCGCGTCTACGGGCCGTGGGCGCCCGAGCAGGGGCATCGCTTCAACCCGTCCAAGCTCGTGATCGACCCGTACGCCAAGTCGATCGAGGGCCCGGTCCTGTGGGACCGTGCGAACACGCTCCCGTACGTCCCCGGCGACGAGGACGCCGACCTCGAGCGCGACGACGAGGACGACGCGGCCGCGATCCCGAAGGGGATCGTGATCGACGAGTCGTTCGACTGGGAGGACGACCGGCACCCGCTGACGCCGTGGCACGAGACGGTGATCTACGAGGTGCACACGAAGGGCTTCACGAAGCTGATGGAGGGCGTCCGCGAGGACCTGCGCGGCACGTACGCGGGGCTCGCGTCGGAGCCGGCGCTCCGGTACCTGACCGACCTCGGCGTCACCGCGGTCGAGCTGCTCCCGATCCACCACATCGCCGACGAGCAGTACCTCGCCGAGCGGGGGCTCTCGAACTACTGGGGCTACAGCTCGATCGGCTACCTCGCCCCGCACGCCGCCTACGCCGCCACGAACGACCAGGTGCGCGAGTTCAAGGGGATGGTCAAGGCCCTCCACGGCGCCGGGATCGAGGTGATCCTCGACGTCGTCTACAACCACACCGCCGAGGGCAACCACCTGGGGCCGATGCTCTCGTTCAAGGGGATCGACAACTTCTCCTACTACCGGACGGTCGCCGACGACCCGCGCTTCTACATGGACTACACGGGGACGGGGAACTCGCTCAACCCGGTGCACCCGTCGGTGCTGCGGCTGATCATGGACTCGCTCCGCTACTTCGTGATCGAGTGCCACGTGGACGGGTTCCGCTTCGACCTCGCCTCGGCGCTCGCCCGCGAGTTCCACGAGGTCGACCGGCTCTCGGCCTTCTTCGACATCATCCACCAGGACCCGATCCTCTCCCAGGTGAAGCTGATCGCCGAGCCGTGGGACGTCGGCGAGGGCGGCTACCAGGTCGGCAACTTCCCCGTCCTCTGGACGGAGTGGAACGGGATGTACCGCGACACGATGCGCGACTTCTGGCGGGGCGAGACAGCGGTCGCCGAGTTCGCCAAGCGCTTCACCGGCTCGAGCGACCTCTACCAGCACGACGGCCGCAAGCCGTTCGCCTCGATCAACTTCATCACCGCGCACGACGGGTTCACGCTCCGCGACCTCGTCACCTACAACGACAAGCACAACGAGGCGAACCTCGAGGACGGGAACGACGGCGAGAGCCACAACCGCAGCTGGAACCACGGCGTCGAGGGCGAGACCGACGACCCCGGGATCAACGCGCTCCGCGAGCGGCAGCAGCGGAACTTCATCGCGACGCTGCTGCTCTCGCAGGGCGTGCCGATGCTCCTCGGCGGCGACGAGCTCGCGCGCACGCAGGGCGGCAACAACAACGCCTACTGCCAGGACAACGAGATCTCGTGGTTCGACTGGGAGCTCGACGATCGCGGCCGGCGGCTGCTCGAGTTCACGAAGCGGCTGATCGCGTTCCGCGCCGAGCACCCGGTCTTCCGCCGGGCCGACTTCCTCCGCGGCGAGGAGACGCTCGGGTCGGGCTCGCCGGACGTCTGGTGGTTCCGGCCGGACGGGCGGAAGATGACGCAGCGGAACTGGCAGCGGGGCGACGCGCACACGCTCGGCGTCTTCCTGAACGGCGCCGAGATCCCGACGCTGAGCCACAACGGCTCGCCGGTGATCGACGACACGTTCCTGATCCTCTTCAACGCCTTTCACGACGACATGGTCTTCACGCTCCCCGCGGTCTCGTTCGGCCGGCGCTGGGTGCACGAGCTCTCCACCTCGGACCCGGTCGAGGGCGAGGGCGAGATCTACCCGGCGCGCGGGGTCGTCCCGGTCGAGAACCGGTCGATCGTCGTGCTGCGGCGCATCGCGTAGGGGCGGGATCGCCTAGTGGCCGACTTCCGCTGCACCTACCGGCTCCAGCTCGGGCCGGGGCTCGGCTTCGACGACGCGCGGGGGCTCGTGCCGTACCTCGCCGAGCTCGGCGTCTCCCACCTCTACCTCTCGCCCTCGCTGCAGGCGCGGCCGGGCTCGACGCACGGGTACGACGTCGTCGACCCGACGCGGATCTCGGAGGACCTCGGCGGCGAGGCGGCGTTCCGCGCGCTCTGCGCGGACGCGCGCGAGCACGGGCTCGGGATCGTCCTCGACATCGTCCCGAATCACATGGCGACCGACGAGACGGAGAACCCCTTCTGGCGCGACCCGCTCTGGCGTGCGAAGTTCTTCGACCTCGACTGGCGGACGGGGGCGCACCGGCGCTTCTTCGACGTCGGCGAGCTCGCGGGCGTGCGAATGGAGGACCCGGAGGTCTGGGAGGCGACGCATGCGAAGGTGGTCGAGCTCGCCGGCGAGGGACTGATCGACGGGGTCCGGATCGACCACCCGGACGGGCTCTCGAACCCTCGCCGCTACCTCGAGCGCCTGCGCGAGGCCGGGATCGAGCACGTCTGGGTCGAGAAGATCCTCGAGCCGGGCGAGCAGCTGCGCGACTGGCCGGTCGACGGGACCGTCGGCTACGAGTTCCTCAACGACGTCAACGCGCTCTGGGTCGACCCGGCCGCCGAGGAGCCGCTGACCCGCTTCTACGAGGAGTTCACCGGCGACCGGAAGCCGTTCGCCGAGCATGCGCGGGAGGCGAAGCTCGAGCAGGCGCGGACGACGTTCACCGACGAGGTCGAGGCGCTCCGGGCCAGGCTGCCCGAGGAGCTGCACGGGCTCGACCTGGCGACCGCGCTCGCCTCGTTCCACGTCTACCGCACGTACGTCGAGCCCGACAGCACCGAGGTGGACGCCGAGGACCTGAGCCGGATCGAGGAGGCGGGCCTGCCGGACGAGCTCGCTGCGATCCTCCGGCTCGACGAGCGCGGCCACGACGCCTTCGTGCTCCGCTTCCAGCAGACCTCACCGCCGGTGATGGCGAAGGGCGTCGAGGACACGGCCTTCTACCGCTGGAACCGGCTGGCGGGCCTGAACGAGGTCGGCGCCGACCCGTCGCGCTTCTCCCTGTCGGTCGACGAGTTCCATCGCACGAACGCGGAGCGGGCGGAGCGGTTCCCGCTGCACCTGCTCTCGACGATGACGCACGACACGAAGCGGAGCCACGACACGCGGGCCCGGATCGCAGCGCTCTCCTGCTTCGCGGAGGAGTGGATCGCGGCCGTCCGGCGCTGGCACGAGCTGACCGGCGGCGCCGACGACCCGAACGAGGAGTACCTCGTCTACCAGACGCTCGTGGGGGCATGGCCGATCGATCCCGAACGGCTCGAGCAGTACCTGGAGAAGGCGCTCCGCGAGGCGAAGGTGCACACGAACTGGATCGACCAGGACCACGCCTGGGAGGGGAAGGTCAAGGCCTGGGCGACGGGGCTGCTCGAGCACGAGGGCTTCCTCGCCGACTTCGTCCCGTTCGCCGAGCGGGTCGCCGAGCGGGCGCGCGAGGCGGTGCTGGGGCAGGTGCTGCTGAAGCTGACCGCGCCCGGCGTGCCGGACATCTACGGCGGCGACGAGGTCGAGCTGCTCGCGCTCGTCGACCCCGACAACCGGCGGCCGGTGGACTGGGAGGGGCTACGGGCGGCGCTCGCGTCGGAGTCGCCCCCGCCGAAGCTCGATCTGATCCGGACGGTGCTGACGCTGCGCGAGCGCCGCCCCTCGGCGTTCGCGAGCACCTACGAGCCGGTCGAGGTGGGGCCGGACGCCTGCGCGTTCCTCCGGGGCGGCGAGGTGCTCGTCGTCGTCGCGATCCGGGGCGAGCTGCCGGAGCCGGAGGTGCCGGGGAGCTGGGGCGACGTCCTCCGGACGAGGACGCTCCGGGTCGCCGAGCGCGTCTGACCCGTCCCTTCCGGACGCGTCCTCTGCAACGAAACCGCAACTCTTCCCCGACCGAACCGTAGATTCGAACGGCGGGGACAGTCCCCGGTTCTCGCGGCTCAGCTCGCGCTGAGGACGCGGAGGCAGACGTCGACGACCACGGGGTCGAACTGCGACCCCTTCGCCTCCTCGAGCCGCCGCAGCGCCTCCTCGGTCGGGAGCCGCCGCCGGTACGGACGGTCGGTCGTCATCGCGTGGAACGCATCGCAGGCGAAGATGATCCGTGCCTCGAGCGGGATCTCCTCGCCGGTCTTCCGGTCGGGGTAGCCGCGACCGTCCCAGCGCTCGTGACAGGCCCGGACGACCGAGCAGACGTCGGCGAGCTGCTCGATCGGGGCCAGGATCTTCTCGCCGAGCTCCGGATGGGTCTCGATCAGCAAGCGCTCCTCGTCCGTCAACGGCCCGGGCTTCAGCAGCACGGAGTTCGGGATCCCGATCTTGCCGATGTCGTGGAAGAGCGCGCCCAGCTCGAGCCGCTTCAGCGCCTCGGCGTCGAGCCCGAGCTCACGTCCGATCGCGAGCGCGGTGTCCGTGATCCAGCGGGCGTGCGAGTGGGTGTACTCGTCGCGTGCCTCGAGCGCGTTCGCGAGCGCCTCCACCGTCGAGAGGAACGTCCGCTCCAGCGACTCGAAGCTGGAGGCGTTCTCGATCGCGAGCTTGGACTGGTGCGCGAGGCCGCCGAGCAGCTCGAGCTCGCGCTCCCCGAAGTCGCCACCCTCGGGGCAGCCGACCGCGATCAGGCCCCAGCGGTGGTCGAAGCTGAACGGCGCGACCGCATACGAGCCCGAGGCTCCGGCCGGCGGCGACGCGAAGTCCGCGTACTGCTCCGGAGCGAGCAGATAGGGCCCGGCGGCCTCGGCGATCCGCTCGAGCGCCTGCGGCGGATACCGGCGCCCGACCACCGAGCTGTCCTCGTAGCCGACCGCGGCGACCCCGACGAGGTCGCCCCGGTCTGCGTCCTGCAGCCAGAGCGACGCCTGGGTCGCCCCGAGGATGCGCGCCGATCCTGCGACGACGAGGTCGAGGACGCAGGAGAGCCCTTCCGCCTGCGCGAGCTCCCGGCCGAACGCGAGCAGGGCGCGGGCGCTCTCTGCTTCGCGCCGCTCGCGCTCGTAGAGACGCGCGTTCTCCAGCGCGACAGCCGCGTGCCCGGCGAGCACCTCCATCAGGCGGACGTCGTCCTCGTCGAGCTGGTCGATTCCCAGCTTCGAGATCACGATCACGCCGATCGCGTGGTGGCCGATGCTGAGCGGGACGGCGACGACCGACTCCTCGATCGGATGGGTTCCGTCGATCGCGACCGCGAACTCGCACTTGGCGGCGTCCGGGAGCAGCAACGACTCGTTGTGCTCGGCGACCCAGCCGGTGAACCCGTCCCCGACCCTCGCCGCGAGCACGTCGATCGACGCGTCGGAGCCGGCGAAGTCCCCCTGGAGCGCGATCGGGAGCAGGTCGTCCTCCTCGCGCAGGAAGACCCGGCAGTTGTGGTAGTCGATCAGCAGCCGGAGCTCGTTCGCGATCGCAGCGCCGATCTCCCGCACGTCGTTGAGCCGGTTCAGCTTCGCCGAGAGGGACTGGAGCAGCTTCAGGTGCGCGATCGAGCGGACGTCCTCGCGCCGGAGGACAGAGGGATCGGGTCGCTCGATCGAGGTCTCGTCGAAGAGCTGGACGCGATTCTTGCCTCGAGCCTTCGCGGTCATCATCGCGGCCTCGGCGCAGGCGACGAGCTCGCGTGGGTTCGCGGCGTGCTCGGGGCCGCGCGCGATCCCGACGGAGACCGCGATCTTGCCGGCCACGTCGAGCTCGACCTCGTCGAGCCGCCGCGCGAGCCGCTCGGCGATCGCGAGCGCGTGCTCCTCGGTGCTGGACGGGACGATCACGGCGAACTCCTCGCCACCGATCCGGCAGACGACGTCGCTCCCGCGCACGCTCGCACGCAGGTGGTCGGCGAGCTCGCGGAGCACCTGGTCACCGACCCCGTGCCCGTAGACGTCGTTCACCTTCTTGAAATCGTCGATGTCGAGCATCACCACGGCGACAGACTCGTGCGAGGTGGCCGCTCGGGTCAGCTCGCGCCGCAGCCGCTCGTGGAAGGAGCGGTGGTTGAAGAGCCCCGTGAGCGAGTCGGTCTGCGCCTGGTGCTCGAGCCGGGCCCGGATGTGGCCGTTGTCCAGTGCGAGCGCAGCAGCGTCGCCGAACCGCTTCGCCAGCTCGAACTCGGCGTCGCTGAAGGAGGCGTCGGCGCCGATCCGGTAGATGTTGAACGTGCCCTTGAGGAGGCCCCGCGCGAGCATCGGGACGACGATCAGCGCTTCGGGCTCGACCGGGGTTCCCGGCACGAAGCGCACGCGGGGATGCAGGTGGGCCTGGTTCGCGAGCACCGGCGCCCGCTGCTCGACCGCCCAGCCGGTGATCCCCTCGCCGTACGGGAAGCGCTCGTTGAGGATCTCGTTCGCCCACTCGCTCCGGACGAGCAGCGGCACGAGCTCGCGGTTCGCCTCGTCCGCCTGGTAGACGTGCACCGCCTCGTAGGGGATCAGCTCGGCGAGCGCGTCGGCGATCCGCTGCAGCAGGGCGTCCAGGCTCTGCTCCGAGAGCAGCTCGTGGAAGACGTCGGCGAGCCGCCGGTAGGAGTCGACGAGCCCGTCGTCGGGCGTCGCCGCGAGCGGCGCACCGGGTGGCACCAGGCTGATCAGCTGCCCGGCGCCATCCTGGGGGATGAGGGCGGGTTCGTCCATGTGACGGCTTCGTGCGAAACGACTGCCCACAGCATCGGGGCGATCGTCCCCTCCGGTCTCCCTCGTTCGGGGGACTTGCGCCATGATCGGAGCAGCGTGAAGATCGCGATCCTCGACGACTATCAGGACGCCGTCCGGCGGCTCGATGCCTTCTCGCTCCTCGCGGGGCACGAGGTGGCGGTGCTCACCGACCACCTCGGGCCGGACGAGCTCGTCCAGCGGCTCGCGGCCGTGGAGGCCATCGTCCCGATTCGGGAGCGGACGCGCCTCGACCGCGGCCTGCTCGAGCAGCTGCCGCGGCTGCGGGTCGTCGCGCAGACGGGCCGGGCCGGACGTCACCTCGACGTCGCCGCGACGGAGGCGCTCGGGATCGCGGTGCTGGAGGGCTCGGGGTCGCCTGTCGCCACCGCGGAGCTGACGTGGGCGCTCGTCCTCGCCGCCTCGCGCCGGCTGCCGCAGTACCGGGACAACCTGCGAGCGGGCCGCTGGCAGCGGACCGGGCTCGAGCTGATCGACGGCGGCCTCGGGCACGTGCTCCGCGGCCGGACGCTCGGGATCCTCGGCTACGGCCGGATCGGGCGGCTCGTCGCCTCGTACGGCGACGCGTTCGGGATGAAGGTGCTGGCGTGGGGGCGAGAGGACTCGAAGATCGCCGCCTACGGGGCCGGGCACGAGGTCGTCGAGTCGCAGGCCGCGCTCTTCGCCGAGTCGGACGTCGTCTCCGTCCACCTCCGGCTGACGGACGAGACCACCGGGATCATCCGCGCGTCCGACCTCGCGCGGATGCGCCCCGACGCGCTCTTCGTCAACACCGCCCGCGCCGAGCTCGTGGCGCCGGGGGCCCTGACGGCCGCGCTGCAAGCCGGAACCCCCGGTGCCGCTGCGGTCGACGTCTACGAGGACGAGCCCGCGCTCTCCGACCCGCTGCTCGCGCTCGCGAACGTCGTCACGACCCCCCACA
The DNA here is from genome assembly GCA_963846665.1 of uncultured Gaiellaceae bacterium. Taxonomy (GTDB): domain Bacteria; phylum Actinomycetota; class Thermoleophilia; order Gaiellales; family Gaiellaceae; genus Gaiellasilicea. Next base: position 681,475 of record CAWJWW010000001.1, on the reverse strand, counting down.
TCGGTTTCGTCGAGCGCTCGAGCTACGAGCGGATGTTCGGGAGCGCCTTCCGCAACCTGCTCGACTGGCACGCGGGAGCGGGACGGTAGGCTAGGCCCATGGCCACGATCTCGGGTATCCACGAGCAGCTCCTGATCGGCGGCGAGTGGCGCGACAGCACCGGCACGGAGCGCTTCGACGTCACGAACCCCGCCACCGGCGAGCTCGTCGGCTCGGTGCCGGACGGGACGCCGGAGGACACGACCGCTGCGATCGACGCTGCCGCTGCGGCGCTGCCCGGCTGGCGCGACGTCCCGGCGATCGAGCGGGGCCGCCTGCTCCGCCGTGCGGCAGAACTGATCCGCGAGCGCAAGGACGAGATCGGGCGGCTGATCACGACCGAGCAGGGCAAGCCGCTCGCCGAGGCGGTCGGCGAGGTCGTCTACGCCGCCGGCTTCTTCGACTGGTTCGCCGGCGAGGCCGAGCGGATCTACGGGCAGATCGTGCCGCCCCAGGCCCCCGGGAAGCGGATGCTCGTCCTCCGGCAGGGTGTAGGTGTCACCGCCGCGATCACCCCGTGGAACTTTCCCGCCGCGATGCTGACCCGGAAGCTCGGGCCGGCGATCGCCGCCGGTTGCACGAGCGTCGTCAAGCCGGCCGAGGCGACGCCGCTGACGGCGATCGCGATCTGTCGCGCGATCGAGGACGCCGGCGCGCCTCCCGGGCTCGTCAACCTGATCACGACGTTGGCGCCGGCCGAGTTCGCGGGCGTGCTGATGTCCGACGAGCGGGTGCGAAAGCTCTCGTTCACCGGCTCGACCGCGGTCGGCAAGGAGCTGATCCGCGGCTCCGCCGACCAGGTCAAGCGCCTCAGCCTCGAGCTCGGCGGCCAGGCGCCTTTCCTCGTCTTCGACGATGCCGACCTGGACGAGTCCGTCGAGGCGCTGATCGCCTCCAAGTTCCGCAACGCGGGCCAGACCTGCGTCTGCGCGAACCGCGTCTACGTCCAGCGCGGGATCCACGACCGGTTCCTCGAGGCCTTCTCCAAGCGGGTCACGCAGCTCGTCGTCGGCCAGGGGCTGGGCGAGGGCGTCCACATCGGCCCGCTGATCGACGAGGCCGCGATCGAGAAGGCGCAGCGCCACGTGGACGATGCCGTCTCCGGCGGGGCCAGCATCGTCCTCGGTGGCAAGCGCCTCGGCGGCGACGGCTTCGACAGCGGCACCTTCTTCGAGCCGACGGTGATCGACGGCGTCACCAGCGACATGCTGCTGGCGCGCGAGGAGACCTTCGGGCCGATCGCCGGGCTGACCGTGTTCGACACCGAGGACGAGGCGATCGAGAGCGCGAACGACACACCCTTCGGGCTCGCGGCGTACGTGCAGACGCGCGACTACGCCCGCCTGCTGCGTGTCGTCGAGCGGCTCGACTACGGGATCGTGGGCGCGAACGACGGCCTTCCCGCGAACCCCGCCGGCCCCTTCGGCGGGTTCAAGGAGTCGGGCTACGGCCGCGAGGGCGGTGCCTTCGGGATCGACGAGTACCTCGAGATCAAGTACGTCTCGATCGGCGGCGTCGACTCCTAGAGCCGGCCAGCGCGGCCACGTCCCCCACGTCTCAGGTCCTCGAGGCGGGGACAGTCCCCGGGGCGTGGACCTGAGGCGTTGGGGACATGGCTGCAGGGGTCACGTCAGGGCTCCGACCGCTCGAGCCGGGTCAGCTCGACGGTGTTGCCGAACGGGTCGAGCGCGAAGAACCGCGGACGGCCGACGATCGGCGTCACGTCCCGGCACTCGACCCCGGCCGCCTCGAGCCGCGAGCGAAGCCCGGTCAGATCCCCGTCGACCGCGAGGCAGAAGTGCGGGCCGTCGGGCGGCGCCTCCCCGGTCAGCATCACGTGCAGCTCGAGGTCGCCGCCGGCCTGGAACCAGACGAGGCCGTCGGGATCGAGGTGGGGAGGCACGTCGCGCTCCTCCAGGCCGAGCAGCCCGCCGTAGAAGGCGCGGGTCGCCTCCCGGCCGTCGCGCGCCGCCGCGATCGAGACGTGCTGGAGCCTCATCGCCCGCGACCCAGGCGGCCGAGCCGGCAGGGAGTGCAGCCCTGGATGCCGGGCTCGCTCGCGAGGAGAGCCTCACCCTCAGGCAGCGGCAGCGCGTCGGCCGCGAGATTGAGGGCGCAGACGACCGTGTCGCCGTCCGGCGACCGCTCGAAGACGAGCGTCCCCGGCGGCGAGTCGAGCCAGCGCAGCGAGCCCGTCCGGAGCGCCTCGCTCGTCGCGGCGCGCCGCCAGCGCAGCCCGGTACAGCTCGAGCGTCGAGCCCTCGGACTCGGTCTGCGCTGCGACGCTCTCGCCCCGCCCACCCGCCGGGATCGGGAGCCACGGCGTCCCGCTCGTGAAGCCGAAGCCGGGCGGTGCCGGCCTCCCACGGGATCGGCACCCGGCACCCGTCGCGGCCGACCCGCTCGCCGTTCGTGCGGAAGAAGATCGGGTCCTGGCGCAGCTCGTCCGGGAGGTCGACCTCCTCCAGTCCGAGCTCCTGCCCCTCGTAGACGAACGCCGTCCCGGGCAGGCCGAGCAGGAGAAACGCGGCGGCCCGCGCCCGCGCCGTCCCTCCGGGCTCGCCGCCGCCGTACCGCGTCGGCAGTCGTGTCACGTCGTGGTTCTCGAGCACCCAGGTCGCGGGCGCGCCGACGGCGCCGAACGCGTCCAGCGTCCGGTCGATCGTCGAGCGCAGCCGCTCCGCGTCCCACTCCTCGTAGAGGAAGAGGAAGTTGAAGGCGAGCTGGAGCTCGTCGGGCCGGCAGTAGCTCGCCAGGTGATCCTGATCCTCGAGCACGATCTCGCCGACGAACATCCGCTCGCCCTCGTAGGCGTCGCGCGAGCCGCCGCCAGCTCCGCCAGAGGTCGTGCAGCTCCGGCTGGTTGATCCCCGTGTGCCAGTCCGCGAAGGGCGTGCGCGGGCTTGGGCTCCTCGACCTCGTGCAGGTCCTGCGCCTTGAAGAGCGCCTGGCCGACGTCGATCCGGAATCCGTCCACCCCGTGGTCGAGCCAGAAGCGGAGCACGTCCTCGAAGCTCTCGCGGACGACGGGGTTGTGCCAGTCGAGGTCGGGCTGCGCCGGCGCGAAGAGGTGCAGGTACCACTCGCCGCTCGCCTCGTCGAGCGTCCAGGCGGGGCCGCCGAAGGCCGACGTCCAGCCGTTCGGAGGGCCGCCGTCGCGTCCCGGGCGGAAGACGTAGCGGGCCCGATCGGGGTGGGATGGGTCGGCGAGCGCGTTCCGGAACCACTGGATGCCGGTCGGAGGTGTGGTTCGGGAACGATGTCGACGACGATGCGGAGCCCGAGCTCGTGCGCGTCGGCGACGAGGGCGTCGAAGTCGGCGAGCGTGCCGAACTGCGGGTCGACGTCGACGTAGTCCGAGACGTCGTAGCCGTGGTCGGCGCCCGGCGAGGGGTAGAAGGGCGTCAGCCAGACGCCGTCGACGCCGAGCGCGCGCAGGTACGGGAGCCGGGAGCGGATCCCGGGGAGATCGCCGACGCCGTCCCCGTCGGAGTCCTGGAAGCTGCGGACGTAGATCTGGTAGAGGACGGCGCTCCGCCACCACTCGCTCACGGCTCACCCAGCATGCGGGGCATCGTACGGATGCTCGGCGGCGACTCGCGGCAGCCTGCTTTACTCGCGCGGTGAGCGTCTTCGAAGCGGCCGTGCTCGGCATCGTCCAGGGCCTGACGGAGTTCCTCCCGATCTCGAGCAGCGCCCACCTGAGGATCGTCCCCGCCTTCGCCGGCTGGGAGGATCCAGGTGCCGCCTTCACCGCGGTGACCCAGCTCGGGACGATCGCCGCCGTCCTCCTCTACTTCCGGCGCGACCTCGCACGCATCTTTGTCGCCTGGGCCGCGAGCATCGTCCGCTCCGAACGCCGGCGCGAGACGGACGCCCGCCTCGGCTGGATCATCTTCTTCGGGACGATCCCGATCGGGCTGCTCGGGCTCGCCTTCAAGGACACGATCGAATCGGGGGCGCGCAGCCTCTATCTGATCGGGACGACGCTCATCGTGCTCGGGCTCGTGCTGCTCGTCGCCGACAGGCTGGGAAAGCGGGAGCGCGGCGTCGAGACGATCGGCTACCGCGACGGCCTCTCGATCGGCATCGCGCAGGCGGCGGCCCTGATCCCCGGCGTCTCCCGCTCGGGGGCGACCATCTCGGCCGGGCTCTTCCTCGGGCTCGAGCGGGCCGCAGCCGCGCGCTTCTCGTTCCTGCTCTCGATCCCGGCGATCGTGCTCAGCGGCGTCTTCGAGCTCGGCTCCGTCGGCTCGGGCAGCGAGATCGGCTGGGGCAGCCTTGCGCTCGCGACCGTGCTCGCCTTCGTCGTCGGCTACGCGTCGATCGCCTTCCTTCTCCGCTATCTCGCCACCCACTCGACGTGGATCTTCGTCGTCTACCGCGTAGGGCTCGGTGCCGCGGTGCTGGCGCTCGCGGCGACGGGGACGATCCACTAGGGCCGGGCGCGCCCGCTCGAGATCAGTGCTGGAGCGTGCTCAGGTCCGTCGCCGTCGGCCCAGTCGGGCAGCGTCAGCGCGCGCGAGACCGTGGCCCCTCCCGCCCGGTCGCGCCTCGCGGTCAACTCGCGGTCGAGCATCTCGACGAGGTCGCGGACGTCGCTGCGCTCGAGCCGCTCTCCGACCGCAAGCTCGAAGGCTTCGTCGAGGTAGCGGGAGCGGCCGGCAACCTCGCCGCGCATCACGCACCAGCCCCAGCTGCAGCGGTAGACCTTGACCTCGCCATGCGCCGTTGGGATCTCGTCGCGAAAGGTGGGCTCGCAGGGGCGCTCGGACACGTGCGGCCTTCTACCCGTTTCGAGCGGTGGCTACACAGCCCGGAAGCGAGATCGAGGTCGGAGCGGTGACGGGCAGCGCCGGGGAGGCGTTCGAGGCCGTCTTCGACGGGGCGCTGGACGCGATGGTGATCGCGGACGACGATGGCCGCTATCTCCAGGTCAACGCCGCCGCCTGCGCGCTCTTCGGCCTGACGCGGGCCGAGCTGCTCGACACCGGCGCGCTCGAGCTCCGGGACGCGGGCGCGCTCCGGACGACCGCGACGTGGGACGCGTTCCTCGGAGAAGGCTCGAGCGAGGGAGAGGTGCAGATCACCAGACCGGACGGCGAAGTCCGGATCGCCGAGTTTCGAGCGACGGCGAACATCCTCCCGGGGATGCATCTCTCGGTGCTGCGCGACGTGACCGAGCGCCGGGTGGTGGACGAGCAGCTGCGCAGGAGCCAGGAGCTCTACGAGCTCGTCGTTACGAACTCGCGTGACCTGATCACGCTGCTCGACATGGAGGGCCGCATCCTCTACTCCTCGCCCTCGACTCTCGACGTGCTCGGGTACGACGATCCCGTCGGCCAGCCGTACGCGGATCGCGTGCACCCGGACGACGTCGCGCGCACCCGGGAGAACATCGGGCGGATGCTGGACGACGAGCCGCGCCAGACGGGCGCGCCGATCCGGATCAGAAAGGCGGACGGGAGCTGGGTGCTCGTGGAGGGCTCCGGCTCGGTGATCCGCGACCGGGACGGCACACCGACGATGATCCTGACGATCGCGCGCGACGTGACGGAGCGGGAGCGCGCCCGTGAGCTCGAGCAGCAGCTGCAGCAGTCCCAGAAGCTCGAGGCCGTCGGCCAGCTCGCGGGCGGGGTCGCCCACGACTTCAACAACCTGCTGATGGCCATCATGGGCTACAGCGACCTCGTCCTCGGCCAGCTCGGCGAGGAGCAGGCGGAGCTGCGGGAGAGCCTGGACGAGGTTCGGCGCGCGGCCGACCGCGGGGCCGGGCTGACCCGGCAGCTGCTCGCGTACAGCCGCAGGCAGGTGCTCGACCGGGAGGTGCTCGACGTCAACACCGTCGTCTCCGAGCTCGGCCCGATGCTGGCCCGGCTGCTCGGTGAGGACGTCCGGGTCGTCTTCGAGCTCGAGCCGGGCGCCGGCTCGGTGCTCGCCGACCGCGGGCAGCTCGGTCAGGTCCTCGTCAACCTCGCGGTCAACGCCCGGGACGCGATGCCCGACGGAGGGGTGCTGATCGTCTCGACGCGGACGCGGGACGACTCGGGCGAGGGCGCGGTCGAGATCGTCGTGCAGGACACCGGGGTCGGCATGGACGACGCGACCCGGGAGAGGATCTTCGAGCCCTTCTTCACGACGAAGGCGGTCGGCAGCGGCACGGGGCTCGGGCTCGCGACGGTGTCCGGGATCGTGGAGCAGACGGGCGGCAGGATCGCCGTCGAGAGTGCGCCCGGCGCCGGAGCGACGTTCACGATCGAGCTCCCTCGCTCGGATGCTGCGCCGGCGGAGGCGGCAGTGAAGCCAGTGGAGCGGCCGCTCGGCGGCGGCGAACGGCTCCTCGTCGTCGAGGACGACCGGATGGTGCGGTCGATCATCAACACCACGCTCCTCCGGCAGGGCTACGACGTCCGGATCGCTGCGGACCCGTTGGCAGCGCTCGAGCTCGCCCGGCAGACGCGCTTCGACCTGGTCCTCACGGACGTGGTGATGCCCGAGCTGAACGGACGAGAGCTCGTGGAGCGGCTGCTGCCGATCCAACCCCACCTCCGCGTCGTCTACATGTCGGGCTATCCGGGCGACGCCGTCGTCAAGCGCGGCGTGGAGCTCGAGGGGGCAGCGTTCCTCCAGAAGCCCTTCTCGCTGGCGCAGCTCTCGCAGCGGATCCGCGAGTCGCTGGACGCCTGAGCGCTCAGCTGCCGTCGAGGACGGCACGGACCTTGCGGCCCAGGTCGCCCATCGTGAAGGGCTTTTGCAGGAACTCGACCGAGTCCTCCTCGATCCCGCGTGCGAGCACGTCGTCCGGCGTGTAGCCGGAGACGAACATCACCTTTGTCTTTGGGCTGATCGCGACCACCTTCTCGGCCAGCTCGCGGCCGCTCAGCTTGGGCATCACCACGTCTGTGACGAGCAGGTCGACGCCGGTCGGCGGGAAGCTCGCGAGAGCCTCCGCCGGGTCTGCGAACGAGATGACGTCGTAGCCGTTCGCCTCGAGCGTCCGGCTCGTCAGCTTGCGGACGAGCTCGTCGTCCTCGGCGAGGACGATCGTCTCGCAGCCCCGTGACGGCGGTGCGGGCTCCGGGCAGACGGGCTCGTCGAGCCGGGGCGCCTCGGAGGCGGGAAGCAGCACGGTGAAGGTCGTCCCCCGGCCGGGCTCGGTCACCACCGAGATCTGACCGCCGGACTGCTGGACGATCCCGTGCACGGTCGCGAGCCCCAGCCCGTGGCCCTCGCCGAACTCCTTCGTCGTGAAGAAGGGCTCGAAGATCTTCTCCCGGACGTCGTCGGTCATCCCGCAGCCGGTGTCGGAGACCTCGAGGGAGGCGTAGTGGCGTGGCTGCCCGTCGGCCCCGGCCTCCGTGACGATGCCGGTCGTGAGGACGATCGTGCCGCCGCCGGGCATCGCGTCGCGCGCGTTGACGGCGAGGTTGACGAGCACCTGCTCGAGCTGGCCCCGGTCGGCGAGGACGACGGGAACGCCGACCCCGAGCCGGCAGTCGATCGCGACGTGGTCGCCGAGCACCCGGTCGAGGAGGCGCTCGGCGTCGGCGATGACGGCGTTCAGGTCGAGCGGCCGCGGCTGGAGCATCTGCTGCCGCCCGAAGGCCAGCAGCTGACGAGTCAGGTCGCGGGCCCGGTCGCAGGCGCTCAGCACCTCGTTCAGGTCGGCCCGGAGCTCCTCGTCGCCGGCCGCGCGGTCGAGCGAGAGCGTCGTGTAGCCGGTGATCGCGGTCAGGAGGTTGTTGAAGTCGTGCGCGACGCCGCCCGCCAGCTGGCCGACGGCCTCGAGCTTCTGGGACTGGCGCGCACGGGCCTCGAGGGCGCGCTGCTCGGTCACGTTCACGAACGTCAGGGCCAGCCGCAGCCCCGGGAGGGGGAAGGCGCGCACGTCGAACGACTTGCCGTCCGCCTCGACGTCCCCGAACGAGACGGGGCACGCGCCGAGGGTCGCCTCGCGGAGCGCGACGAGCGCGGGCGGCGTGGCGATGTTCGCGAAGGCGTCGACGACGAGCCGGCCGACGACGTCGTCGGCTGCGATCCCGGACGCGAGCTCCGAGCCGGTGTTCGCCTCGACGACCCGGAGGGTCGCGGGCTCGTCGGGATCGTCCAGCTCGAGCACGTAGACGCCGACCTCGAGATTCGAGACGAGGTCGCGATGGACGTCGAGCGTTGCGTCGCGCTCGAGCTGCTCCCGCTCATGGGCGAGCTGCTCGGTGACGTCGACCGCGAGCGCGATCGCACCCGTGATCGCGTCGCCTTCGCGAAATGGCTCGACGGTGACGTCGTAGCAAGCGCCGCCGAGGGTGCCCCGGTACGAGCCGGACTCGCCGCGGAGAGCGCCGAGGTGGGCGGTGATCGCAGGGTGCGAGCGATCGTCCGTGCCGACGATGTGCTGGAGCGTCCGCCCGATGGCGTTCCCGGGGACGCCCAGGCTCGGCAGCGCCGACCCGTGCGCGGACGTCAGTCGGAGGTCGCGGTCGGTCGTCCAGCCGACGGCGGGGAGCTGTGAGGCGAAGAGGTGCAGCTCGGCCGAGGTCTGGCGGAGCACCGCGGTCTGCTCGCGCAGCGCCACGGCCTCGAGGCGGTAGTCGATCGCGGCCTGCACGCCGGCGGCGATATCCGCGACCGTCTCGAGCTCGGCGACGCTCCAGTCGCGCCGCTCGTGACCGAGGACGCAGAAGGCGCCGAGCACGTGCTCGCCGGCCCGGATCGGGACGCCCACGTAGGAGAGCACGCCGTGGTCGGTGACCGCGCCGTTGTCGCGGACGAGCGGATGGCACGTCGCATCGTCGACGACGAGGGGGCCGCCGCTCGCGACGACGTGGCGGCAGAACGAGTGGGAGATCGGAGACTCCGTCCCCTGCACGAAGGCGCCTTCCGGCCCGACGGCCGACTTGAGGTACTGGCTCTCCGCGCCGACGAGCGTCACCAGGGCCACGGGCGTGCGGAGGACGTTCGCCGCGACCCGCGTCAACCGGTCGAAGCTCTCCTCGGCGCCGGAGTGCCAGAGCCCGGAGTGCCGGAGCGCAGCGAGCCGGTCGGGCGAGCCCAACGGGTCGAGGGCAGAGCGGACGGCGTGCGGAGCGAGGGTGTCGATGCCCAGGTGATCGGCCGGGACGCGCTGTTCTTTCGTCCTGACGGGACCGAACGCCGAGGGCCCGTGTCAGGGGCCCTCGGGTCGTGCGTTGTGCGGCGCAGTGGGGCTAGAGCCGCACCGACGTCGCGGGAGTTGCTCCGGCGTGGGCCCGAGCGGTGCCGGGACGAAGCGCCCCCTCCAGCGAGATCACGACGAACCCGATCCCGGAGAGCAGGAGCGCGATCCCGACGACGATCCCGAAGAGCGCCAGGCGCTCGGCCATGTAGCTCATGTTCAGGGCCGTGGTCAGCGCGGTCTCGGTCACCCACATGTTGCGGAGCCCGTTCTCGACCGGCTGGCCCTGCGGCGTCTTGGCCGCGAGCGCGGCGTCGTTCGTCGCCTTCCCGTTCGCGTCGAGGAAGCGGCCCATCTGGGCGTAGGTCTGCCCGTCGGTCGCCGCCAGCGTGTGGTGGCGCATGATCGAGGCGAAGTCGCGGGCCTCCTGGCCGGTGTCGATCTTCTGGCCGGTGACGAGCGCGCCGCCCGTCAACTCGCTCGCGTCGGCGCCTGCGGTGATCTGCTCCGCCGCCAGGCTGTCGCGAACCGTCTGACGGCCGTCGATGCCCATCCAGATCGCTCCGATGCCGAACGCGATCAAGACGATGCCCGCCGCGATGCCACCCCACTCGGTGAACTTTTTCCCGAACACGCTGCCTCCTTCGTCCTGCTGTTGTTGTCGACCCCAGCTTCACCCCGACCGGCGCCGGTGGCATCGGCGCGGAACCCGATCCGAGGCGCGGGGAACTACGGAACCGGTCTGCGCGACCCCCGCACGCGTTTCACGGCGATCGCGGATGCCCTGGGCGCCGGCTCCGGCGAAGCTGCCGCGAAAGGGAAGCCGCGAACAGAGGAGTGAGTGATGAAGAGGATCCTGGTCGCCACCGACGGCTCGGCTGCAGCGCTCGAGGCTGAGCAGTTCGGAATCGAGCTCGCGGCGGAGAGCGGTGCGGAGCTCGTGTTCGTCCACGCCGTCCCGCTGCTCGACGTCGTCCCCGCACCGGCGTTCGGCATCACCGGTGCGTTCCCGCACGAGCCGACCCCCTTCGACCGCGAGCTGCTCGACGCCGCGTCGCAGCGGGCCGCGGAGGCCGGGGTGATCGCCTCGACGGCGCTGCTCACCGGCGACGTCGTCGGCGAGATCGTCGCCTATGCCGACGCGCACGACGCCGACCTCACCGTCGTCGGCACACGCGGCCATGGAGCGATCGCGAATGCGCTGCTCGGCAGCGTCTCGCACGGGGTGATCCGCGAGTCCAAGCGTCCCGTCGTGATCGTGCGCCCGTCCGTCTCCGTCCCGGCCCGCGAAAAGGTCGGGCTCGGCCTGTAGAGGGTGTGTCGTCCCGGCCTGCTGGAGGGGCTCAGCCGACCGGGACGACGTCGTGCTCGCGGACGACGAGGACGGAGCTGTAGGCAGCCCGGGCGATGCGGGCCGCCTCGGGCCCTCCGACGACGACGAGGTCGGCGGAGGTCGAGGCGTCGACGAATGCGTCGACGTCGAGGCGGACGGAGCGAAGCTCGGCTCCGAAGCGGTGTGCGAGCTCGGCTGCGACCGCACCGGCCGGGTCTCCCGGGCCTTTCCCGGCCACGATCACGCCGGGGAACAACGCCTCGCGTAGAGGCGGGCGCGCGACCAGCACCGAGCCCGGTGCGTCGTGGAGGGCCGCGTCCACGGTCTCGGTGCCGCCGGGCCACGCGTACGGCGCCGCTGCGACCACGGTCAGCGTCGCTCCGCAGTCGCGCGTCGCGGCAACGAGCGTCCGTCCCGGATCTCCGGGCGCAAGAGAGGTGTGGACGTGGTGGTGATGGTCGGAGTGGGCGCGCTGGAGCTGCAGCTCGACTGCCGTTCGACGGCGTTCGGCGGTCGGCCCGGAGCCGGTCAGCCCGACGAGTCGCAGCATCCGGCGGGCGCCGAGCAGCCGGACGGCCTGGTGGAGCGCGGTCTGGCTCCCCTCGGAGCCGTCGACGCCGCAGAGGATGTCGTCGAACACGGTCGCCGTCCAGGCGTGTGTTCCGGTCGCGCCGGTGCGGGGAGTGGCAGATGTCGGGCGCATGGGCTACCTCCTGATTGCAGAGTCGCCTCCGACGCCGGCGACCGCATCGGGGGCGACGCCGACGGTGCTGCGGGTTTCCCGCCGGGGGGCTGATCCGTAGTTCGTACGGGGCCGAATCCGGTTCCTCCCCGAGTCGAGCCTCGCTCCCGGCTGGGATCGTGGAGGCCGATGCCTACGAGAGGAGAGCGGTCATGACCCGGAGCCAGGTTGAACCGGACAGGAATCACGCAGCAACTCCGAAGCTGCTCGAGCGGGTCGTCGTCGGGGTGGACGGGAGCGACGAGTCCCTCGAGGCAGTGCGGCAGGGGGCCCGGCTCGTCGGTGACGGCGGCTCGCTCGAGCTCGTCGCTGCCGTCCACGTGGCCGAGGCGAGCGCGGTCGGGCCGACGGCGGCCCTCGCCGCCGATCGGATCCGCCATCAGGCCGGGGAGGCGCTCGAGCGCGGTCTGGAGGCCGCCGGCGTCCCCGCAGAGCGGCGGCTCGTCGAAGGCCCGGCACTGCAGGTCGTCCTCGCCGAACTGGAGTCGACCGGGGCGACGCTCGTCGTCGTCGGCACCCACGGCCACCGCCGCGTCACGGAGATCCTGATCGGAGGCGTCGCCGGTGGCCTCCTGCACGACGCACCCTGTTCCGTGCTGATCGCTCGGCCCTCTGCTCTACCCGGCTTGTTCCCGAGCTCGATCGTGGCGGGCACGGACGGCTCGCCGGAGGCCGAAGCCGCGGTCGAGGTCGCGCGCCAGCTCGCCGAGCGCTTCGGCGCCTCGCTGCGTGTCCTCTGCGCGGCGGGAGGGAAGCCGGTTGACGTTCAGCGTGGCGACGCCGAGCTCGTGCCGACGAGCCCGGTCGGGGCGCTCACCGACGCGGGCGCCGAGGCCGACCTCCTCGTCGTCGGCAGCAGGGGGCTGCACGGCTTCAAGGCGCTCGGCTCGGTCTCCGAGCGCGTGGCGCACGAGGCGCCGTGCTCGGTGCTCGTGGTGCGGTGACGCTCACCCCTCCCGCGTTCGCCCTCGAGGCCGCCGAGGTCGTCCGGGCGCTCGAGAGCGACGCCGAGGCCGGCCTGACGGAGGCAGACGCTGCCGCACGGCTCGTCCGCTTCGGGCCGAACCGGCCGGGCACGCAGCGCAGGTCGCCGTACGGGCGCCTGCTCCTCCACCAGGTCGCCGATCCGCTCGTGCTCCTGCTCGTGGCGGCCGCAGCCGTCTCGCTGGCGCTGGGCGACCGGGCCGAGGGAGCGGCGATCGCCGCCGTCCTCGTCCTCAACGGGAGCCTCGGGCTCTGGCAGGAGGCGAAGGCGGAGCGGGCGATCCTCGCGCTCTCCCGCGCGCTGCCGCGACTCGCGACCGTGATCCGGGATGGTGTCGCGCGCGAGCTCGGCGCAGCCGAGATCGTCCCGGGCGACCTGCTGCTCGTCCGGGAGGGTGAGCGGGTGGCCGCCGACGGGCGGGTCGTCTCCGAGCAGGGGCTCGAGGTCGACGAGGCCGCGCTCACGGGCGAGTCGCTCCCCGTCGGGAAGCGCGCGACTGCGATGGCACGAGCGACCCCACTGGCCGAGCGCACGTCGATGGTCTACTCCGGTTCGGCGGTCACGCGCGGCCGCGGGCGGGTCGTCGTCTCGGAGACCGGCGGTGCGACCGAGCTCGGCCGGATCGAGTCGCTCGTCGCGGGCGCGCGGCCGCCGCAGACGCCGCTCACCCGCCGCCTGTCCCGCCTCGGACGCGGTCTCGTCGTCGGCGGGCTCGCGCTCGTCGGCCTCCTGTCGGGGGCGATGGTCCTCCGCGGCGAGCCGCTCCACGAGGCATTCCTCGTCGGGGTCGCGGTCGCGGTCGCTGCGGTGCCGGAAGGGCTCGCCGCCACGGTGACCGCGGCCCTCGCGCTGGGGGCGCGGTCGATGGCCAGGCGCGGCGCAATCGTCCGGCGGCTGGCCGCGATCGAGACGCTCGGGGGGACGACGGTGATCTGCACCGACAAGACGGGGACATTGACCCAGAACGCGGTCCGCGTCGCGTCGCTCAGGCCGGCCGCAGGCATCAGCGAGGCCGAGCTGCTCGCCGCTTCCGTGCTCGCATCGGGAGGAACCGAAGACCTGAACGGCTCGGCCGGCGATCCGATCGAGCAGGCGCTGCTCCGGGCCGCGGTCGAATCGGGCTCCGCCTGGACGGGACGGCGGCTCGTGCGGGAGCTGCCCTTCGACTCCGACCGCCGGCGGATGACGGTGCTCTACGAGGAGAGCGACGGTCTGCGTGCGTACATGAAGGGCGCGCCGGAGACGGTGGCCGCCCGGGCCGAGCCGGCGCAGGAGCTGACTGCCTGCGCCACCGAGTGGGCGGCCGAGGGTTACCGCGTGCTCGCCGTCTCTGCGCGGACCGTCGACTCCGAGGCCGCCGAGCTCGAGACGGGGCACCGGCTGCTCGGCGTGGTCGCGCTCCACGACCCGCTGCGCGAGACGGCTTCGGCAGCGCTCCAGAGCGCGGCCAAGGCTGGGATCGAGGTGCGGATGATCACCGGCGACCACCCCGCGACCGCAGCGACGATCGCCCGGGAGCTCGGCCTCCCCCCTGCTGCCGTGACGGCGCGCGCGACGCCGGAGGACAAGCTCCGGCTCGTCGAGCGCCTGCAGGCGGAGGGCGCCGTCGTCGCCGTCACCGGGGACGGGGTCAACGACGCGCCGGCTCTCCGCCGGGCGGATGTCGGCATCGCGATGGGGCGCTCCGGCACCGAGGCGGCCAGGGAAGCCGCCGACATCGTGCTGACCGACGACGACTTCGGGACGATCATCGCGGCGGTCGAGGAGGGGCGCCGGATCGGCGACAACATCCGCAAGGTGGTCGGCTTCCTGCTCTCGGCCAACCTCGGTGAGGTCGTCGTCTTCGCCGTCGCGATCGCCGCCGGGCTTCCGGCACCGCTCGCCGTGATCCAGGTCCTCTTCGTCAACCTCGTCACGGACGGGCTGCCGGCTGTCGCGCTCGCCCGCGACCCCGCGGACGCGATGACGATGTCGTCGCCGCCGCGCCGTGGCTCGCAGCTCTTCGACCGGGGGACGTGGGTCTACCTCGGGGCGATCGGGCTGCTCGTGGGCTCGGTCACGCTGGCTTCCTTCCTCGCGCTCCGGGGCCCGGACGACCGGACGGGGCAGACCGGCGCCTTCGTGACGCTGGCCCTCGCAGAGCTGGCGCTCGTCTTCGCGCTGCGCTCCCGCTCGGTCGCCGCCTGGCGCCTCCCCGTCAACCGCTGGCTCGTCGCAAGCGTCGTCGCCTCGGTGACGGCGGTGCTCGCCGCGGTCTACGTGCCCGCCGCCCGGGCGCCGTTCGCGACGGTGGCGCTCGGGCCCGGAGGGGCGGCGACGGCGCTTGCGCTGGCGCTCGTCCCCCTCCTCGCCGTCGAGGCCGCCAAGGCGCGGGGGATCAGTAGTTCGCCCGGATCGCGTGTGGAAAAGAGCCGACGCCGTCCGAGCGCGTGGCGGGGACGATGAGCAGAACGAAAGGAGAGACCATGACCGAGCTCAGCGGTTCGACGACGATTCCGGTCGCTCCCGCCAGGGTGTCCGTCTTCGGACGGGTGCTCGCGGGGATCGACGGATCCCCCGAGGGGATCGAAGCGGCGCGGCAGGCGGTGCGGCTGACGGACCCGGACGGCAGGGTGACGCTCGTCGGCGCGTGGGTCGTGCCGCCTCCGGCGGTCGGCCTCGTCGGCGCCGAGATGCTCTCGCTCGATCCCGACAGCCAGCTCGACGCGGCCCGGGCGGCGGTCCGTGCAGCCGCGGACGCCCTCGGCCTCGCGGAGGAGGACTGCTCCACGCCCTACGGCTCCGCCTGGCAGGCGTTGATCGCCGAGACCCAGGCCGAGCGAGCCACGCTCGTCGCGGTCGGCTCGCACGGGCTCGGCCGGGCGCTCGGCGTCCTCGTCGGCTCGATCGCGACCCAGCTGGTGCACAAGGCGACCTGCTCCGTGCTCGTCGCCAGGCAGGCGGGCGAGGACTTCCCCCGCAAGATCGTCGTGGGCGTCGACGGCTCGCTCGAGTCGGCTCGCGCGTACGCCGCGGCCAAGTACCTCGCCGAGCGGTTCGGCGCGGAGCTCTGGCCCGTGGTCGCGCACGGAGGCGGCCCCGTCGACATCGCGGCCGTCGACTCGATCGTTGGTCACCACCGCGAGGAGCTGCAGGACGATCCGGTCCACGCGCTCCTGGCAGCGTCCGCCGACGCCGACCTGCTCGTCGTCGGCACGCGCGGCCTGCGGGGCCTGAAGGCGATCGGATCGGTCTCCGAGCGCGTCTCGCACGACGCCCACTGCTCGACGCTGATCGTCAGGTGAGGAACGTGCAGCTACCCGCCCGGCTGAGCGCGGACGATTCCGGGCTCCGCATCACCTACGCCGTCGTCTGGCGCGAAGAGGGGAGTGAGCCGGCCTCGGGGGAGCTCGATCTCCTTCCGCACGGGTTCGTGCTCCAGGGGCTCGCCGCCGGCGAGCCCGCCGTGCGGCACCTCAGCTACGAGAGCCTCGCGGGGATCCGGGTCGGCCGCCGTGACGGCGAGCGGATCGACGGGCTGCCGACCGTCGTCGTCGACCTCCATGACGGCACCTCGCTGGCGATCGCGACGGTCGCCGCGCCGGGCGCGCTCGGCGAGCTCGCGGAGCGCCTCGCCTCGCTCGTGCTCGCTCCGTCGAGCGAGACCCGCGCCGCGATCGTGATCCCGATCGAGCCGGAGTCGCGCGAGGCCGTGCAGGAGCTGCTCGAGTCGGGGCCGCCGTTCGATCCGGAGCGCGCCTGGGGCCTCGAGCGGCACGAGGTCTTCCTGACCGACAACGAGGTGATCTTCGTCTTCGCTGCCGAGCCCGGACCCGCGCTGGAGCCCCTGCTCTCGAACCCCGCCGTCTGGCGCGCGGCGGCGGCGTGGCGCCCGCATCTGGCCGGCCCGCCCCGGCTCGCGACGAGCGTCTACTCCTGGTCGCGCAACCGCGTGGCCTGAGCCCCGGCCAGCAGCTCGCGCGCGGCGCGCGCAGCGACGACGTCCTCCCGGGCGGGCACGACGACGACGCGGACGCGGGAGCTCCCGTCGAGCGAGACCCCCAGGAAGCCGAGCCTGGCGCAGACGGCGCGGCGCACAGGCGCGGAGCCCTGCCCGACGCCGCCCGTGAAGACGAGCGCGTCGAGGCCGCCCAGGGCGACCGCGGACGCGCCGACGGCGGTCGCGACCCGGTAGGAGAAGACGTCGAGCGCGAGCCGCGCAGCGGGGTCGTCCGAGCGTTCCAGCTCCTCGACCCGCGCGGAGATCCCCGAGAGCCCGAGCAGGCCGGACTCCCGCTCGAGGCCGTCCGCGAGCTTCTCCAGCGTGACTCCCGACCGGAGGAGATGGAGGAGCGCCCCGGGGTCGACGTCCCCGGAGCGGGTGGCCATCGGGACCCCGGAGAGCGGGCTGAAGCCCATCGTCGTCTCGACCGAGCGTCCCTCGAGGACGGCGGTGACGGAGCAGCCGCCGCCGAGATGGCAGACCACGAGCCGGTGCGCCGGGACCTGCTCCGCAGCCCAGGCAACGGAGAGCCCGTGGAAGCCGTGCCGGCGGATCCCGTGGCCCTCGCGCCAGAGCTGTGGCAGCGCGTAGGTGGCCGCGACCTCGGGCAGGGTGGAATGGAACGCCGTGTCGTACACCGCGACCTGGGGGGTCTCCGGGAACAGGCGCCGCGACTCGGCGAGCGTGGCGAGGGCGGAGGCGCTGTGGAGAGGGGCGACCGCGCCCGCCTCCACGAGCCGCAGCTCGACCCCGTCGTCGATCAGCTCGGGATCACCCTGGCCGGTGCCGCCGTAGACGATCCGGTGGGCGAGCGCCGCTGCGGCCGGCGCCTCCTCGAGCGAGGGGACGGATACCGAGGTCTCGTCGGGCAGGACGAGCGAGAGCTTGAGGCTCGTCGACCCCGCGTTGACGACGAGCACGCCGTCGCTCAGGAGGGCCACACCCAGTCCCGGATCGCCGGGTCGTCGTCGCCGTGCTCGCGGGTGTACGCGCGCGCCCGGAGGCGGGCGTCCTGCAGCTCCTGCCGCAGCTGCCCGGCGCGGTCCGCGAGCCCCGGGACGCGATCGATCGCGTCGATCGCGAGGCCGAAGCGGTCGAGATCGTTCAGCATCGCCATGTCGAAGGGGGTGGTGGTCGTTCCCTCCTCCTTGTAGCCGCGGACATGGATGTTGTCGTGATTCGTGCGCCGGTACGTCAGCTTGTGAACGAGCGACGGGTAGCCGTGGAAGGCGAAGACGACCGGGCGGTCGGTCGTGAAGAGGGCGTCGAACGCGCGGTCGGAGAGCCCGTGCGGGTGCTCGCTCTCGGGCTGGAGGCGCATCAGGTCGACGACGTTGACGACGCGCACCTTCAGCTCGGGCAGCCGGTCGCGCAGGATCGCCGCCGCCGCGAGCGTCTCCAGCGTGGGAACGTCCCCGGCGCAACCGAGGACGATGTCGGGCTCGCCGTCGCCGTCGGACGACGCCCATTCCCAGATCCCGGCGCCGCGGGTGCAGTGGAGGGCGGCCTCGTCGATCGTCAGGTAGTCGAGGGCGGGCTGCTTGCCTGCGACGATCACGTTGACGTAGTCGCGGCTGCGCAGGCAGTGGTCGGCGACGGAGAGCAGCGTGTTCGCGTCGGGCGGGAGATAGATCCGGACGACCTCCGCCTTCTTGTTCGCGACATGGTCGATGAAGCCGGGATCCTGGTGCGAGAAGCCGTTGTGATCCTGCCGCCAGACGTGCGAGCTGAGCAGATACGTGAGCGAGGCGACCGGGAGGCGCCAGGGGATCCCGCGCGAGACCTTCAGCCACTTCGCGTGCTGGTTGAACATCGAGTCGACGATGTGGACGAAGGCCTCGTAGCAGTTGAAGAGACCGTGCCTCCCGGTGAGTAGGTAACCCTCGAGCCAGCCCTGGCAAAGATGCTCGGAGAGCACCTCGACGACCCGTCCGCCGGGGGCGAGGTGCTCGTCGGTCGGGAGCCGCTCGGCCCCCCAGGCGCGGTCGGTGACCTCGAAGACGTCGCCGAGCCGGTTCGAGGCGGTCTCGTCGGGGCCGAAGAGCCGGAAGGAGTCGGGGTTGCGGACGATCACGTCGCGGAGGAAGCCGCCGAGCACGCGGGTCGCCTCGCTCGTCGTCCGTCCCGGGCTCGCGACCTCGACCGCGTGCTCGCGGAAGTCCGGCAGGTCGAGGGGCCGGAGGAGGGCGCCACCGTTCGCGTGCGGGTTGGCGCTCAGCCGGCGGTCGCCTTCGGGCGCCAGGGCTTGAAGCTCGGGCAGCAGCCGGCCCGCCTCGTCCCAGAGCTCCTCGGGGCGATAGCTGCGGAGCCAGGTCTCGAGCGCCGCGAGGTGCGCCGGATCGTCGTGGACGGCGGAGAGCGGCACCTGGTGGGAGCGCCAGGTGCCCTCGACGGGAAGCCCGTCTACCTCCCGAGGCCCCGTCCAGCCCTTGGGAGTGCGCAAGATCAGCATCGGCCAGCGCGGACGGAAGCTCGCGCCGTTCGAGCGGGCGTCCGCCTGGATCGCGGCGATCCGGTCGAGCGCGGTGTCGAGCGCGCGGGCGAACTCACGGTGAACCGACTCGGGGTCGTCGCCTGCGACGAGGAGCGGCTCCCAGCCGTAGCCGCGGAAGAGCGAGGTGAGGTCTGCCTCGGGGATCCGCGCCAGGATCGTCGCGCTCGCGATCTTGTAGCCGTTCAGATGCAGGATCGGCAGGACTGCGCCGTCCGTGCGGGGATCGAGGAACGTGTGGGAGTGCCAGCTCGTGGCGAGCGGCCCGGTCTCCGCCTCCCCGTCCCCGACCACGCAGGCGACGAGCAGGTCGGGATTGTCGAAGGCGGCTCCGAAGGCATGTGCGAGCGAGTACCCGAGCTCGCCCCCCTCGTGGATCGAGCCGGGTGTCTCGGGAGCGGCGTGGCTCGGGATCCCGCCCGGGAACGAGAACTGGCGGAAGAGCCGGCGCAGACCCTCCTCGTCCGGGCCGATCGGCGGATAGACCTCGCCGTAGGTGCCCTCCAGGTAGGCGTTCGCGACGAGCGCGGGCCCGCCGTGCCCGGGCCCGGTGACGAAGATCGCATCCAGGTCGCGCTCGCGGATCGCCCGGTTGAGGTGCGCGATCGCCAGGTTCAGCCCCGGCACCGTCCCGAAGTGACCGAGCAGGCGCGTCTTCACGTGCTCGGGGCGGAGCGGCTCGCGCAGGAGCGGGTTGTCCAGGAGGTAGATCTGCCCGACGGAGAGGTAGTTCGCGGCCCGCCAGTACGCGTCGAGGAGCCTGAGCTCCTCGACGGTCGGCGGTGATTCGTGCAGCGCGGTCAGTGGCTCATCGTCCCTTCGACCTTGCCGACGTTGAGCAGTCCGACCTGGCCGAGATCGACGTCGGCGAAGGCGTGCGAGACGAAGGGATAGAGGCCCGGCTCGTCGATCTTGACGTCGAAGACCCCGCCGCCGCCCGCCGCGACGATTGCGGTCTGCACGTTCCGCTGGGGCGGATCGAGCAGGGCGGCGTTGACCCAGGCGCGCTCGAGCATGCTGCCGACGACGTGGAAGTTGACGTTGTTGGTGGGGCCGGCCGCGACGACCCAGAAGCGCGTCGTCTCGCCGGGCGCCGCGGTCAGCGGATGGGTCACGTACTGGTTCGCGTAGCCGTTGAAGGTGATCCAGTCCGCCATCCGGCTGCGGGCCTTGGCCATGTCGAGCGAGGCCGGCTCCGCGATCCCGTCCCCATTCAGGTACCACTCGCTCCCGACCAGGACGTACTCGTTGTCCACGGGCGGCAGGGGCGTGCGCGGCTGGACGACGATCGCGCCGTACATCCCGTTCGCGATGTGCGCGAGCACCGGCTTGGTGCCGCAGTGGTACATGAAGACGCCTGGATCGCCGGCGACGAAGCTGAAGCTGATCGAGTCGCCGGGCGCGACGTCCCGGAAGGCGACGTTCGGGGCGACGCGGGCGGCGTGGAAGTCGATCGAGTGGGGGATCGCGCCGCCGTTCGTCAGCGTCATCTCGACGGTCTGGCCCTCGCGGACGTGGATCACCGGCCCCGGAGCGCCGTGGCCGTCGAACGCCCAGGTGGTGTACTTCACGCCGGGCGCGATCTCGACCACCATGTCCTTCAGGGTCATCTGGACCTGCACCACGTCGCCGGACGGGAGTGGCGGCAGCACGGCGTTCGTCGCCTCGTGCGCCTCGGCCAGCTCCGCCGCGTTGTCGGGGACGACCCCGACGAAGCTCTCGAGGGAGAGTGCGGTGTTGTGGCCCTCGGTCGCGGGTGCCGCGACGGCGGCAGCGGCAACGGCCTCCGCGGCCGCGGTTGCGGTGAGCTCGGACGCGCTCGCCGCCGGCCGGTAGACCTCCACGGCTGCGATCGCCGCGATCGCGACGGTCAGGCCCATCAGGACGAGCGCGACGCCCGCGAACGGGCCGATCCGCCGTTGGGTGGAGGGTGTGTCCGTCATCGTGGTGCCTCCTCGGTCTCGGGGTCCGTGCGGGCGAAGAGGACGAGCAAGGCGAGCTGCTCGTACCCCTCCCAGTGGTGCTCGGCCCCGGCCGGGACGAAGGCGGCGTCGCCCTCGTCGAAGCTCCAGCCTCTCTCCCTCGCACCTCGAGGCAACCGCGGCCACAGAGGACGACGTAGACCTCGTCGTCCGCGTGGGGGAGCTGCCGGTCGGGCTCGGGGGCGGCCAGGACGAAGACGCCGACTTCCAGGCCGGGCGACGCGTGCACGACCTCGTAGCCGCCGCCCGTCTCCTCGAGGCGGCGCTGGACGTCGGCAACGGGGAAGCGGTGGCTGACGCCCCGGGCCACGGCCGCGATTGGCCGGTCCGGGGACGCGCGCTCTCAGCTTCTCGATCTCCACGACCCCAGGATCGGCGGGATCGGCGTTCGCGGCATCGGCGCGCTCGCGGAGTGCGCCTCCGTAGTTCCTACGAGCCGCGGAGGGCGCGGAGCGCGTTCAGGATCACGGCGACGTCGATCGCCTCCTGGAGGAGCGCGCCCTGCACGGGTGGGAGGTAGCCGAGGGCCGCGAACGCCATCGCGACGAACGACAGCCCCAGACCGATGAGCACGGACTGGCGGGCGATCGCCAGCGAGCGGCGCCCGATCCGGATCGCGTCAGCGACCCGCTCGATCCGGTCGACGACGAGGACGGCGTCGGCGGTGTCGGACGAGATCGTCGCGCCCGCCGTCGCGATCGCGATCCCGACGTCGGCGGCCGCGAGCGCCGGCGCATCGTTGATCCCGTCCCCGACCATCGCGACGCCTCGCAGCTCGGGCCGGTCGCGGAGGGCGTGGATGAGCTCCACCTTGCCCGCGGGGGTCTGGTCGGCGTAGACCCGGTCGACGCCGAGCAGCCGGCCGATCTCCTCCGCAACCTCCTCACGGTCGCCGGTGGCGAGCGCCACATGGCGAACCCCGGCGGCGCGGAGCGCGGGCAGCAGCCGGTCTGCGTCCGGGCGCAGCTCGTCGCCCACCTCGACGGCCCCGGCGATCCGGCCGTCGACCCCGACGAGGATCCGTCCGGTCGACGCGCCGCGGTAGCCGAGGCCGCGGACCCATCCGGAGCTCCCCACGGCGACGCGACGGCCCTCGACGGTGCCGGCGAGCCCGTGGCCGGGGTCCTCGACGACATCGGTCGGGAACGAGAGCCTGAGCCGGCGCTCGCGCGCGCCCCGCACGATCGCGCCGGCGACGGAGTGATTCGAGAGCTGCTCGACCGAGGCGGCCAGCCGGAGGAGGTCGGCCTCCGTCTCGCCGTCGAACGCCGTCACGCCCAGCAGCCGGGGCTGGCCGAGCGTGACCGTGCCCGTCTTGTCGAGCAGCACCGACCGGGTCGCTCCCAGCGCTTCCAGCGCAGGCCCGCCCTTGACCACCACACCTGCCCGGGCCGCCCGGGAGATCCCCGAGACGAGGGCGACCGGCGCGGCGAGGATCAGCGGGCAGGGTGTGGCGACGACGAAGACGGCCAGCGCCCGCACGGGCTCGCCGCTGGCAGCCCAGGCCGCAGCCGCGACGACCGCGGTCGTAGGGAGGAAGAACGCGGCGTACCGGTCGGCGAGGCGGACGAAGGGCGCCCGCTCCGTCTCCGCCTGGCGCACGAGGCGGACGAGCGCGGCGTACGCGCTCTCCGCCGCGGGGCGAACGGCGCGCAGCTCGAACGCGGCCCCCGCATTGACGGTCCCGCTCCGCACCGGCTCGCCGGGAGCGATCGTGGCCGGCAGGGGCTCCCCGGTCAGCGACGACTCGTCCACCACTGCGTGACCGTCGACGACGGTTCCGTCCACCGGCAGGACGTCCCCGGACAGGACGACGAGCCGGTCGCCGATCTCGACCTCGTCCACGGGCACGTCTGCGATGTCGTCCCCCGTCCGGCGGTGCGCGACCTTGGGCGCACGGGCGACGAGGTTCGTCAGCTCCCGTCGGGCCCGCCGGCGAGCCGACTCCTCGAGCGCGTTCCCGCCGGCGAGCATGAGCGCGACGACGGCGCCTGCGAGGTACTCGCCGAGGGCGAGCGCGCCGGCGATCGCGACGATCGCGATCGCGTCGACGCCCACGTCACCCGCCAGGAGAGAGCGGCCGACGCCCCAGACCAGGGGCACGAGGACGATCGCCGCGGTCAGGGCGAGCACTGCCGACCCGGCGCCGGGGGCGCCGGCGAGCTCGAGGGTGACGCCGGTGAGGACGGCGGCGAGCGTCGCACCCGCCAGGAGACGTCTGCTCATGGGCTAGAGCGTCATGCTCACGTTGGCGCACCCGAGCGGCTCGGTCGCCGATCCGCCCGCCCAGCGGGCCGGGACGGCGATCACGGGGCACGCGGCCAGGTGGATCAACCGCTGCGTGACGCTTCCGACGAGCAGAGACGCGATCGGGCTGCGACCCCGGGCGCCGACGACGATGCAGTCAGCCTCGGCTTCGAGCGCGCCGTCGGCGAGTTGCCGCGCGACGCCGATCCTGTCGTCGCGCAGGATGTGGAAGTCCACCAGCAGGCCCAGCCGGCGAAGCCCGGCGACCTGGTCGCGCACCTTCTCGATCAGATCCAGGTCGTCGGCGAGGATGGGGTATCCCGCGGCGCGCCCGGTGACCACCTCGCGGCTGTGGAGCACGACGAGCCGGCGGCCGGGGCCGGAAGCGAGCTCGCGTGCGAGCTGCAACGCGTGGTCGGCATGCTCGGAGCCGTCGGTCGCCCAGACGATCGTCCTGAGTGGTGTCAGCCCGGGCATCGTCTCCTCCTTCGCCGGAAGCCCTGCTGCACTCTTGCCGCGGCCCGTCCCGGCGCCATCGGCGGCGGCGCTGACCTCGTCTGCGGGATTCCCGCAGGAGCGGCTCCTGCCCGGGAGCCGGGGGCCGGGGGTACGCTGGGAGCGCATGGATGCCGTCACGCCGATGCAGACTCGGCTGCGCGCGCTCCTGGACGCGGGTGTGGCAATCACGTCGGAGCTGTCTCTCGACGCCCTCCTCCAGCGACTGGCGGAGGTGGCCGCCGAGCTGACCGGTGCCCGGTACGCGGCGCTCGGGGTGATCGACGAGGCAGGTTCGGGTCTCGAGCGCTTCCTCACGCACGGGATCGACCCGGCCGGGCACGCCGCGATCGGCGACCTCCCGCGCGGGCGAGGCATCCTCGGCGCGCTGATCCGCGACGCTCGGCCGCTCCGGCTCCACGACCTGGGTGAGGATCCCCGCTCGGTCGGCTTTCCGGAGCACCACCCCCCGATGCGGACGTTTCTGGGCGTGCCGATCCTGCTCCGCGGGGTCGCGTACGGGAACCTCTACCTGACCGAGAAGGAGGGCGACGAGGACTTCACCGAGGAGGATCAGGAGCTCGTCGGGCTGCTCGCGGCGCAGGCGGCCGTCTCGATCGAGAATGCGAGGCTCTACGAGGCGTCGACCCGGTGGTCGCGGCATCTGGAGTCGCTGCACGAGGTCGGGAACGCGCTTGCGACCGAGTCCGATCTCGACCGGCTCCTCGACCTCGTCGCCCGGGAGCTCCGGGAGCTCCTGAACGCACGGCTCGTCACCGTCGTGCTCCCGGCCGGGCCGGACGAGCTCTCCGTCGCCGTCGCGGTCGGAGACGGGGGCGCGGAGCTCGTGGGTCAGCGGCTCGCCCGGTCCGCCTCCAAGGCCGGCCGCGTGCTCGAGCGGAGACGGAGCGAGCGGGTCGACGCGCTCCTCGACGATCCCGAGGTCGGGCCGGAAGAGTCGCGCCTTCTCGGCGCCCGGACGGGGCTCTGGGTGCCGCTCGTGACGCAGGAGCGGCCGATCGGCGTGATCACCGTCCACGACCGGATCGGCCGCGATGCCCGCTTCACGAACGACGACCTCCGGCTCGCGGAGATCTTCGCCACGCGGGCCGCGACGGCGGCCGACCTCTCGCAGCGGGTGACGCGCGACGCGCTCCGCCGGGTGGTCGAGGCGCAGGAGCTCGAGCGGGGGCGGCTGGCCCGCGAGCTGCACGACGAGACCGGCCAGGCGCTGACCTCGATCCTGCTCGGCTTGAAGGGCTTCGAGGAGCAGCTCGAGGGCGAGGATGCCCGCGCCGCCGCCGGCTCGCTCCGAGAGCTCGTGGTCTCGACGCTCCAGGACGTGCGCCGCCTCGCGGTCGAGCTGCGGCCGGCAGCCCTGGACGACTTCGGGCTCGTCGCCGCGCTCGAGCGCCTGGCCGAGTCGTTCTCGACCCAGACGGGGATCGCGGTCGAGCTCGAGAGCGCCCTCCCGGACGGCCGCCTGCCGGCCGACGTCGAGATCGCGCTCTACCGGCTCGTCCAGGAGTCGCTGACGAACGTGGTCAAGCACGCCCGGGCGCGGCGCGTGAGCATCCTCCTGACGCGGCGCGGCGACGGGGTGGCGGTCGTGATCGAGGACGACGGCCGCGGCTTCGACCCGGCGGGTGTCCGCGACGACGCCTTCGGGCTCCTCGGGATGCGCGAGCGGGTCGCTCTCCTCCGCGGGCGTCTGGACATCGAGACGAGAGAGGGCGGCGGCACCACCGTCGCGGTCGAGGTGCCGCTCCGGTGAGCATCCGGATCCTGATCGTCGACGACCACGCCGTCGTCCGCAGCGGGCTCTCGCTCCTGCTGGCGGCGGAGGAGGACTTCGAGCCGGTCGGCGAGGCCGGGAACGCCCGCGACGCCGTCTTCCGCGCCCGCGAGCTCGAGCCGGACGTGATCCTCCTCGACGTCGTCCTCCCGGACGGGAGCGGGCTCGACATCGTGGAGACGCTCCTCCACGAGCGGCCCGAGACGAAGGTCCTCGTCCTCTCGATGCAGGACGACCCGGAGTACGTGCGGCGCGCGTTCGAGGTCGGCGCGAGCGGCTACGTGCTCAAGGAGGCGGCCGACACCGAGCTCGTCTCGGCGGTTCGCGACGTTGCCCGGGGCGGCCGGTACGTCCATCCCGAGCTCGGGGCGCGGCTCGTCGCCGCCGAGTCTGCGGAGCGGCGGCGGGCGGAGGATGACCCGCTCTCCGACCGCGAGCGCGAGGTGCTCCGCCTGCTCGCCCTCGGGCACACGAACCAGGAGATCGCGAAGCAGCTCTACATCTCGGTGCGGACCGCCGAGACCCACCGGGCGCACATCATGCAGAAGCTCCGGCTCTCGAGCCGCGCCGAGCTCGTGAGGCACGCGCTCGCGAACGGGATGCTCGACGCGGACACTCCCGGGCCCTAGGGCAGGTCTCGCGTCGGCCCGGAGCACGGGGCACATGAAGCCGAAGTCGGGGTGGGGGACGAAGCTCGAGGTCGTGGCGGCGTCCCCGATCCACTCGTCCCGCACCGGCGCCTTGACCTTCTTCCCGGTCAGGCCGCCCTTCTCGATCCGGAGCACGTCGATCCCGCGGTACGCGTCGGCGGCGTAGACGATCTCGCCGTTCGGGTCGGTCGGCGACCAGTAGGCGGCCCAGGTCGAGCCGTTCGCCGGGATGTAGTAGCCCACCTGCTGGATGTCGGTGGGCGTGCGGTAGTCGAGGAAGCGGACGCCCTGCTCGTACCAGCCGACCGCCGCGACCCCGTCCTTGGCGTCGAACCAGTGAGAGGAGCAGTTGACGGTCACCGGGGCCTTCGAGTCGACGGCACCGCTCGTGAACATCCCGTTCAGCTCGGTCTCCCAGGTGTCGAGCGGCGTGATCTCCTGCTTGCCGAGCCGGGAGAGATCCCAGGTCTCGAACTTGCCCTGGCCGCGGCAGCCGCCCGGCGGCACCTCGTCCGTGTCGATGTAGTCCTCCTCGGTGATCAGGAGGGTCTTCCCGCGCCGCTGCGAGTTGTGGAGGATGAAGTCGTTGTAGGGGGACGGGTTGCGGCCCGCGTCGCCGGTCTTGGCGACGAGCGCCGGCGCGAGCGGGTTCGCCGTCGGCTTGTAGGCCGCAGCGCCGCCGCCGCCGACCGACCACGCGAGCCCGCTCGAGTCGAGCTCGGTGTCGTGGGTGACGCGGAACGCGTCGCTCTGCGAGGCGGCCGACTCGAACTTGCCGAGCGAGTGCGGCGCGACCGGGTTCGAGAGGTCGACGACCTCGACCTTGTCGCCGCCGTCCACCCACGCCTGCGAGCAGTCGCTCTTGACGAAGTTGGCGATGTGGCCCGAGCCGCGTCCGCTCCCCGGTCAGCCCGAGCGGCAGGATCGCGCTCAGCGTCGGCGCGGTCGGGGCGGTGATGTCGATCACGTACATCACCGAGCCGAGATCGCGAGTCGACGCGGTCGTTCACGACGAGCAGCACGTTCCCGCAGAGGTCGACGTCCTCGTTCTCGAAGTGCGGGAGCGGCAGGAACGCCGACGACCTGCGGGTCGGCCGGCCGGGCGATGTCGAGCACGGTGATCCCGCTCCAGCCGCTGACGAAGGCGTAGTGATCCTTGAAGTTCATCCCCGCTGCCTGGCCCGGGATGTGCGCGACGAGCTCGACGTTCGAGGAGTGGGCGAGCGGCGGCTCGCCCGGGAGCGCCTCGCTCGAGGACGGCCTGATCGCCACGGCCACGGCAACCGCCGCGACGGCGATCGCGGCCACGATCGTGAAGCTCCTGCCACTACGAAGACTGCGCATCGGTCGCCTCCCCCGGCGGGTTCCCGCTCGTGCGGGCTCGAGGAACAGCAATCGGCGTACCCCGGCCGCAAACCGTAAAACGTCACCTCGGGCAAGTCGATTCGCAGTTTCGAGCGAGCGCCCGCGGCACGTCTGTTGACAAGCGAGACAAAGCTGTTGACAAGCGAGACAAAGCGTGGAAGTCTCGCCCAGAGACCGAGCGGTGACGAGGAGGAGGACCGGATGCTCCGGCCCGGCGCGTTACTGCGGCAGCGAGGCGACGGAACCGCAGGGGTCGTCCGGCCCGGCGTGGGCTCGTGATCGGTCCCACCGTGATCCGACTCGTCGTCGCAGCCGAGGTCCGAATCTACCGCGAGGGGCTGGGCGAGGCACTCGGCCGTCGTCCGGGTCTCGATGTGCTCGGCCTCGCGTCGTCGGCGACGGACTGCGTCGCCGTCGCCCGGCTGGCCGGCCCCGATGTCCTCGTCTGCGACGCGGCCATGCAGGGCTCGCTGCGGGCCATGCGCACGGTCGCCGAGGAGACCGGAGCGCGTGTGCTTGCGCTCGGGGTCGCGGAGCGGGTGGACGACGTGCTCGCCTGCGCAGCCGCGGGCGCGTCCGGCTACGTCACCCGCGACGCCTCGCTCGCCGAGCTCGTCGCGGCGCTGGACGCCATGCTCCGGTCGGAGCTCGTGATCGACCCGACGATGGCGGCGGCCCTGCTCCACCGGGCCGGTGACCTCGCCCGGGCCGAGGCGTCGGGTCAGCAGCCGGCTGTCCACCTGACGGCGCGCGAGACGGAGATCGTGTCGCTGATCGACGCCGGGCTCTCGAACAAGCAGATCGCGATCAGGCTCTCGATCCAGCCCTCGACCGTGAAGAACCACGTGCACAACATCCTCGAGAAGCTCCAGGTCACGGCGCGCGACGATGCGGCCGCCGCGGTCCGGTCCACCTTGCGGATCTAGGCCACGGTCCCCCCGGTCCAGGTTCGGACCGCGTCCCGGGGCGGACCGAAGATGAACCCGGCCGGCCCATTCACGCGGACGCCGGCGCGCGCGACGATCGCTCTCCCGTGTGGGGGGCGATGGAATCCGTAGAGGTCGTGCTCGTCGACATGCCACAGATGCTTCACGACATCATCCGCGAGCAGATCGCACACGCACCGGGCTTGCGTGTCGCAGCCGAGGTGGCCGACGCGACGCTCGTGGACGACGCGGTCGAGCGTGCGGCGGCGGACGTCGTGATCGCAGGCGCCGACGTCCTCGATCCGGCGGGGGTCGACCGCCTCCTCGGCGCGCATCCCCGCCTCACCGTCCTGACGATCGACCGCGAGGGGCGCGAGACCGTCCTCTCCGAGCTGCGGCCCCACCGCCAGCGCCTCGGCGAGCTCTCGCCGGAGCGGCTGCTCGAGGTCGTGCGCGCCGCCCGCGTTCCGGGAGCAGCCGTGCTGATCGACGCCGTCTCGAAGACGCTCAAGCGGTATCTCCTGAGCTCCTACCCCGAGACGACCGAGTGGGTCGAGATCGACGGCGCCGCCGACGAAGCAGGACGGAGCGTGGCCGGGCAACAAGCTGCTGCTCTTCCTCTACGGGATCGACGAGGCGCCGCACCTGCGGAACCTCGGCCTCCGCCGCACCGACGACGGCTTCGAGCCGCCGCCGCTCCACCTGCTCCTCAACTATCTCGTCACCTACTCGAGCGACAGCCACGAGGACGAGCAGAAGCGGCTCGAGCGCGTCGTCAGCGCCTTCCACGCGCGCCCGCGGCTCGGCCCGGCCGAGCTCGAGCCGGAGCTCGTCCCGGTGCGTCGACTACCTCTCGATCCGGCTGCGGACGATGTCGACGGAGGAGCTGAACCGGATCTGGACGGCGCTGAACCAGAGCATGCGACTCTCGCTCTTCTACGAGGTCGCGGTGACGCCGGTGGCGCCGCTTCAGGTCGAGCGCACCGAGCCGGTCCGAGAGCTCCGCGACGCGGTGCTGTCGACATGACGCTCCAGCGCGTTCACGTCGAGCGGCGGGCGGTCCAGCATCACGTCAGGGTCGTCCACGGCGGCACGGGCAAGCCGTTCGAGGGGTTCGTCGCCGGGCTGACCGCGCCGGCCTGGCGAGGCTGGAGCCTCCGCAAGGTGGGAGCCGACGTCGTCCTCTCGGCGCTCGAACGGGATCTGCCGCGCCGCCCGCCGGCGACCACCCTCGAGGTGCGCATCGACGACCCGGTCGCAGCCGCGCGCTTCCCCGAGATCAGCCCCGGAGTCCACGGCGCTCGCACGCTGACCCCGGCACCGGCCGACGCGGAGGTCGAGCTCGTGCTCGCACCCGACCCCGTCGGCCTCGAGATCGACCTCGTCAAGAAGACCGGCGCCGCCGTCACGGGACGGACCGGAGTCGAGGCGCGCGCGAACGGGCACACCGTCGCGCTCGCCGAGAGCGCAGCCACACCCGGCCGCTATGCCGCGACCTCGGCCTGGCGGCCGCAGCCCTACCGCATCTTCGACGGCCCGAACCTCAGGGGCACCGTCGCCATCGACTACCGCAGGGCCGTGACGCGAGTCCGGCTTCTCGTTCCATAGCGCCGGGCGCGCGAGAAGGGAGCACGACGTGCCGAACTACCAGTCACCGGGCGTGTACATCGAAGAGGTCTCGAAGGGGCCGAAGCCGATCGCAGGCGCCCCCACGAACGTCGCCGCGATCATCGGCCGAGCCGACCGCGGGCCCGTCCTCGAAGCGAAGCGGCTGACGAGCTGGAACGACTACCTCGCCCTCTTCGGCGGCTACTCCGACGACAGCTACACGCCGGAGAGCGTCTTCGGGTTCTTCCAGAACGGCGGGACGGCGCTGTGGATGATCCGGGCGGACAACGCCGGCCAGGCGACCTGGCGCGTGCTCGACGCCTCGACCGCGTCGGGGCGGCCCTCGTTCGAGATCAGGGCCGCGTCCCCCGGGGCGTGGGGCGCCGACCTGTCCGTCCGCGCGTGGCGCGAGTCGACCGGGGGGCGGGGGGAGCTGGCGATCGCCCAGGTGACGGGGCCAGGGGCGACCCTCAGCCTGAACGGCGGCCAGACCAACCTCCGGATCGACGTCAGCTCCTCCACGGGCTTCCGCCCGGGGATGACGGTGCTGGTCGCCGATGCCTCGACGGGCACCCCGTACCCGGCCACCGTCGACTCGGTCGGCGCCTCAGAGCTGCGCGTGACCACCCCCGGCACCGCGACCGGCAACACGATCACGATCGCCCTCGACGCGCGGGTGTTCGCGCGCGCCAACGCGACCGACATGGCCGTCCCGCTCTCGGTCGGCTCGGGCTTCGTCGCGGACGACCTGCTTCGGGCCCGGACGACGAGGGGGACGATCGCGCACGCCACGGTGGGCACGGTCGAGAACGCCGGCGCGGGTGCGCTCCTGACCCTCGCCGCCCCGTTCGACGCCGACGTGCCCGGGTACCAGCTGACCGAGCGCACCTACGACGCCCCGGCGTTGCGCACCGCGAGCAACCTGTTCACGCGGATCGGCACCGCCGGCGGCCCGAACGACCTGACGTTCCCGGGTGCGGCGGCGCCGAGCTCGGCCGACATCATCGGGGTCGCCTCCGAGGGGGGTGTCGCCGGGATCTGGGACGGCGGCGCCAACCAGTTCTCCTTCGGGACGGCGATCGCCGCCGGCCCGGTCACGGTCAGCCTCCGGGCGACTCTGACCGCCTACTCGGAGACCCTCTCGCCGCCGGTGGAGCTGCCGACGGGGGCCAGCGCGGCCGACCTCGAGGCCGCGCTCGCCCGCTTCCAGTTCGTCCCGGAGAACGGTGTCCTCCGCCTCGCGCCCGCGACGGGCACGAGCGGAGGCAACCAGGACGTGACCAGGACTGCGACCGGCTGGACGATCCCCTCGACAGCGCGTGGGTTCTACCAGTCGGCCACGTTCCAGCCCGCGACCACGACGCCGCTCGTCGCGATGGGGCCGGTGCGCCCGAAGGTGGGCGACTGGGTCGAGTTCAGCGGCTCGAACCGGGCGCGCGTGCAGGAGGTGCAGACCCCCGCCGGGATCCCGCAGAACACCTACCGGCTCGTCTTCGTGGCCGCGCCGGGCGGCGTCGGCGGCTCCACGTGGCCGATCCGCGCCTGGCAGCCGACGGTGATCGAGACGGTCCGCTTCGCGATCGAGGCCTCCTACGTGGGGCCGGGCGGGGAGGTGCAGACCGAGACGTTCGGCGGGCTCTCGCTCAACCCCGACCATCCGCGCTACTACGCCCGCGACGAGGTGCTGAACGACGTCTCGCGGCTGATCGAGGTGCGGACGAGGACGGCGACGACCGCGCTGACGACGAGTGCGGCGTACCCCGCCCGGCTCCAGCAGACCGCGACCGGCAGCCGGGGCTCGCTCGACGGCGAGCGCTTCCGGCTCGGGCTCGAGCAGCTCGAGAAGCAGCAGGAGCCGGCGATGGTCGCCTGCCCCGACGCGCTCCAGCTGACCGACGACCTCGACCGCGCGAGCGTGCTCAACGGGCTCGTCGCGCACTGCGAGGCCTTCAAGCGCTTCGCGGTCGTCGACACCCCGGTGTTCGCCGACGACGAGGATCCCGACCTGCTCGACTGGCGGCTGAACACGATCGCCAGCACGTACGCGGCGACCTACGCCCCGTGGGTGCGGATGATCAATCCGAGGCGACAGGCGCTCTCGCGCACCGTCGACGTGCCGCCGAGCGGGTTCGTGATGGGCGTCTTCGCCCGCACCGACGTCGAGCGGGGCGTCTGGAAGGCGCCCGCGAACGAGCAGGTGAAGGGGATCGTCGGGCTGCGGAACGACTTCACGCAGCGGCGTCAGGACCTGCTCAACCCGGGCGGCGTCAACCTCCTGCGGGCGTTCCGCGGCCGCGGGATCCGCGTCTGGGGCGCCCGGAACGCCACCGACGACACGCAGTGGCGGTACGTGAACGTCCGCCGGCTCTTCCTCTTCCTCGAGAACTCGATCGAGCGCTCGACCCAGTGGGTCGTCTTCGAGCCGAACAACGAGACGACCTGGCTGCGGGTCCGCGTCTCGGTCGAGAACTTCCTCAACGGGATCTGGCGGCAGGGCGGCCTGATGGGAACCTCGCCGGAGCAGGCCTACCGCGTCCGGGTGGGGCTCGGGCAGACGATGACCGAGACGGACATCGACCTCGGGTACCTGATCATCGAGATCGGTGTCGCCCCGACGAAGCCCGCCGAGTTCGTCGTCTTCCAGGTCAGCCACAAGCGGCTCACCGAGTAAGGAGGAGCACCGATGTCCGAGCCGATCTACCCGCTGCCCGCTCTCCACTTCCAGGTGAGCTGGGGCGACTCAAACAACACCGTCAACTTCTCGGAGGTCAGCGGCCTGACCCTCGAGAGCGAGCCGATCGAGTACCGGGGCGGGGCCGACATCACGTTGACCGTGAACAAGATCCCCGGGCTCCGCAAGTACGGCAACGTCACGCTCAAGCGCGGGCTCGTCGCCAAGGAGAACGGCTTCTGGGAGTGGTGGAACACGATCCAGTCCGGCACCGTCCAGCGCCGCACGGTCACCGTCAGCCTGCTCAACGAGGAGCACAAGCCGGTGATGAACTGGGAGATCCAGCGGGCCTGGCCCGTGAAGGTCGAAGGCCCGAGCCTGAACGCGACCGGGAACGAGATCGCCGTCGAGACGCTCGAGTTCGCTCACGAGGGCATGACCGTGAGCGCCCAGTAGCCGATGGACCGCGCTGCCGATCCGTTCCTCAACGTCCACTTCCGGCTGTCGGTCGGAGAGCAGGCACTCGTCGACTGCAGCGAGTGCACGGGGATCTCGCGGGAGGTGACGACCGAGGACTACCACGAGGGCGGCGAGAACGGCTTCGTGCACAAGCTCCCGACCGCGGGCTCGGTCCCGAACCTCGTGCTCAAGCGCGGGATCACGCTCAGCTCCGAGCTCTGGGACTGGTTCGCGCAGTACCTCGACGAAGGGAAGGTCGAGCCGCGGGACGGCCAGGTCGAGCTGCTCGCGATCGAGGGGGAGGAGCAGAAGGCCGTCCGGGTCTGGAGCTTCACGGGCGGCTACCCGGTCAAGTGGACGGGGCCGGAGCTGAACTCGCTCAGCGCGGGCGTCGCGTTCGAGTCGCTCGAGCTCGTCCACCGCGGCCTGCGGCTCGTCGAGCAGTGAGCCGGAAGGAGGAGCAGGATGCCCGTGACGATCCGCGAGGTCACGACGGAGGTCGTGCTCGAGCCTGATCCGGCCTCCGAGGGAGAGGGCTCGGCGCCGGCCGCGAGCGGTGACGAGGCGCTCGTCGAGCGGGTGACGCGCGCGGCGACGGAGCGGGTGCTCGAGCACCTCCGGCGGGCCTGGGAGGACTGACGTGTCGGAGACCGCCACCGAGGGGGCGCCGCCGAAGCTGCGGATCGAGCTCTTCTCCGACCAGAAGTTCCAGAACGCCGACGGCTCGTTCAGCGTGCTCTTCAACCCGTCCGAGTACACGCTGACGCGCTCGAACATGTGGAGCCAGACGCAGGCGCCGGGCGCGAGCCGGCCGACGACGGCGTTCCGGGCGGGCAACCCGGACCAGCTCGCGCTCTCGCTCTTCTTCGACGGCACGGGGGCCGCCGGCAAGACCGGGTCGGTTCGGCCCGACGTCGACAAGGTGCTGGGGCTGCTCCGCTTCGAGGGCAACGGGCACCGGCCGAGGTTCGTCCGGCTCGTCTGGGGCGGGCAGGAGGGCGGCCTCTACTTCCAGTGCTATCTCAAGTCGGCGTCGGTCGCCTTCACGCTCTTCTCCCGCTCGGGGGAGCCGATCCGCGCCAAGGTGCAGGCGACCTTCGAGGAGGTGCTCGATCCGGACGACCGGATTGCGATCGAGCGGCGAACCTCGCCCGACCTCCGCCGGGTCTGGCACGTCAAGGAGGGCGAGTCGCTCGAGCTGATCGCGGAGCGCGCCTACGGCGACGTGCGCTACTGGCGCGAGCTGGCGCGGGCGAACCGGCTCGAGAATCCCCGTGCGCTCGTCCCGGGAATGCCCCTGCTCCTCCCGCGGAAGGCCGGCTAGGTGCCTGCCTCCGACGCGCCCGAGTTCGCGGTCACGGTCGGCGGCGCCGAGCTCGACCCCGCCGTCCGCGACGACGTGCTCCGGATCGAGGTTCGCGAGGAGGTGGGCAAGCTCGCACGTGCGTCGATCCTGCTCCGGAAC
This sequence comes from uncultured Gaiellaceae bacterium, assembly GCA_963846665.1. Taxonomy (GTDB): domain Bacteria; phylum Actinomycetota; class Thermoleophilia; order Gaiellales; family Gaiellaceae; genus Gaiellasilicea. The sequence continues at coordinate 647,089 of CAWJWW010000001.1, read as the reverse complement.
TGGGACGACGACGCCCAGGCCGTCACCCACTCCGAGGCGGGGCTCTTCGAGCCGGGCGCCGAGATCGAGGTGCAGCTCGGGTACCAGGGGGCCCTGGAGACGGTCTTCGCGGGCGTCGTCGCAGAGCTTGCGGGCTCGTTCAACGGTCAGCGGCAGCCCACGTTCGAGGTCGGCTGCCGCTGCAAGGGGATCCTGCTCGCGGGAGCGAGGCGGAGCCGGATCGCGGAGGACGTGGCCGACGGTGATGTCGTCTCGACGCTCGCCTCCGACGCCGGCCTTCAAGCGGACGCCGAGGCGGGAGCGCAGCAGCCCTTCGCCGTCCAGCGCTCGCTCACCGACTGGGAATACCTCCGCGCCCGGGCGGACGCCCTCGGAATGGCGCTCTACGTGCGGGGCGACTCGGTGGTCTTCAAGCCTCCGGCGGCATCGGGGGGCGCGGCGCTCACCCTCGAGTGGACGGCGAACGTGCTCGAGCTCTCGCTGCGGCGCGACCTCGGCGGCCGACCCGAGAGCGCGACCGCCGCGGGCTGGGATCCCGCCGGGCTCGACGCCGCCGACGCCGAGGCGGCACCGGGCGACGTCGGCGTCTCGAACGGCGCGCGCCCGACGCTCGACGCCGATCTCGGCACCGCCGGCTGGGCCGGGCTCGGCGAGCGGATCGCCCGGGCCGGCGCGGTCGCGCCCGACGAGCTCGATCTGCTCGCGAAGGGGCGGATGCGGGCTGCGGCGCTCGCCCACGGGTCGGGCAGCGGCCGCATCGCCGGGCTGCCGACACTCCGGATCGACTCCGTGCTCGAGGTGGAGCGGGTCGGCGACGCGCTCGGAGGGAGCTTCTACGTCAGCGCCGTCCGCCACGTCTACGACCCGACCGGCTACACGACCGAGTTCCAGCTGGGGCTGCCCGCGCCGCTCCTGCCCGGCCGGTCGCAGCGTCCGACCGGCCTCGCGATCGGCGTCGTGGACGACATCGACGACCCGGACGCCTGGGGCAGGGTGCGCGTCAGCTTCCCCTGGCTCGACCCGGACGTGGACAGCGTCTGGGCCCGGCTCGCGCTGCCGGCCGCGGGCCCGGAGCGCGGCTTCTTCTTCATCCCCGAGGTGGGGGACGAGGTCGTGGTCGGCTTCCTCGACGAGGATGCCCGCTACCCGGTGGTGCTCGGCTCGCTCTGGAACGGCTCCCACGCACCGCCGGAGCCGCTCGACGCCCAGAAGAACGACGTCCGCGCCCTCGTCTCCCGGGCCGGGCACAAGCTGACCTTCGACGACGGCGACTCAGCCCCCCTCGTCACCGTCGAGACCGCCGCCGGACAGACGCTCACGCTCGACGACACGAGCGGCTCCGAGAAGATCGAGTTGAAGGACAAGACCGGCAACACGATCACGATGAGCTCAGACGGGATCGCGATCGAGGCGGCGAGCGGCGACCTCTCGCTCACGGCGGCGAGCGGCAAGGTGGCGATCGAGGGTCTCGAGCTCGAGGCCAAGGGGTCGTCGTCGGCGAAGATCGAGTCCTCGGCCACCCTCGACATCAAGGCCTCGGCGACCCTCGGGCTCAAGGGCGCCCTGGTCAACATCAACTGATGGCGATGGCGGCCAGGGTCGGCGACACGACCGCGCACGGCGGCACCGTCACGGGCCCCGGGGTGGCGACCGTGCTGATCGCGAGCATGCCGGCGGCCGTCGCGGGCGACCTGCACGCGTGCGTGATCCCGCCCAACACCGGCCATCTCCCGGTCTCGGCGTTCCCCTCGGGGAGCACGACGGTGATGATCTCGAGCCGGCCCGCGCTCCGGGTCGGCGACTCGGCGATCTGTGGCGCCGCGATCGCGATGGGCGCGACGACGGTGATGATCGGATGAGCGAGCTCCTGCCGCAGCCGCTCGAGCATCTCGGCCGCGGCTGGGCGTTCCCGGTCCGCTGGTCGGCCGCGGGCGCGGTCGAGCTCGTCGAGAGCGAGGACGACGTCCGCCAGGCGATCCTCCTCCTGCTCCGCACCGCGCCGGACGAGCGGGTGATGCGGCCCGGCTACGGCGCCGGCATCGACCGTTACGTCTTCGCCGGCCGAACACCGGAGACCCAGCTCCGGCTCCAGGAGGACGTGCGGATCGCGCTGATCCGGCACGAGCCCCGGATCGTCGTCGAGCAGATCGTCGCGGTGCTCCCGAACGAGGACGAGGCGCGGATCGACGTCGTCGTCGACTACCGCATCGACGAGCACCGGCCTCGCCAGAGCCTCGTCTTCCCCTTCTACCTTCAGCAGCCGGGTAGCGGATGAGGGCCGCCTATCGCCCTGACCGGCGCACGGCCGCCGACGTGCTCCGGCAGCTCGCCGAGGCAGCCGAGAGCGTGCCGACCCCGCCGACGCTGGGGGCGGGCTCGTGGGCCGACCTGCTCTTCGACGCCGGCGAGCTTCGCGATGCGACGGAGGCGTCGCAGTCGCTGCTCCTCGCCCTCGCCCGGCTGCAGGCGGGGCTCGTCGCCCACTTCGACGAGCTCCCGGCCGAGGCGCGGGACTGGTATCTGCAGCAGCGGCTGGGGATCCGGCGCCGCCGTCCCGTTGCCGACCGGGTCGTGCTCGTCGTGGAGGGCGATCCGCGCAGGCTGCCGGCGACGCTCCCGAAGGGGGCTGTCGTCAAGGCGGGCAAGGGGCCGCGTGGCGACCGCCTCTACGAGACCACCGAGGCGCTGACGGTGCTGGGCGCGCAGGTGCTCGGCGCGCATGGGGAACGGGTGCTCACAGGCGGCGATGTCGCGGTCCGGCGGGAGGCCGAGGGAGCGTCGCTCGCCGGAATCTCCGATCGCCGCGTTCGGCGCCCCGACCGATCCCGTGGCGGCCCACGAGCTCTACGTTGCCTCCGAGGACCTCCGCGTCGCGTCCCCGGCGACGGCGTCCCTCGTCTTCGCGGACGCGCGCTTCGCCGACACGGTCTTCACGGGGGCGACGCTGCAGTCGTTCCTCGGATCGCTCGTCTGGGAGGCGTCGACCGCGGGCGGCTACGTGGATGCAGGCGGCGCTGCGACCGCCGTCGGGACGGGGATCCGGGTCTCGCTCAACCTGCCGGCCGGCACGGGGCCGTTCCCGCTTGCCGGCGTCGAGCGGACGCACGTTCGCGCGCGCTTCCCCGAGGACGAGCGGCCCGGCTTCTCGCGCGCGCTCGCGCTCGCGTTCCGGTTCGAGCGGGTGACGCTGACGGTGGCGGGGGCGTCGGCGGAGCCGGAGGCGGCGTTTGCGAACGGCGGCGTCGTCGACCTGGCCAAGGAGTTCGAGCCGTTCGGCCCCGTGCCGCGCCGGAACGACGCGTTCTACCTCAAGTCGGACGAGATCCTCGGCAAGCGGCTCGAGCAGCCTCTCGGTCACCCTCGTCGGCGAGGGGCGCAACAAGCCGGTCTGGAACTCGCCGGCGACGGTGCCGGTTCCGGACGCCTCCGGGACGATTCCGGCGGTGGCTCTGACCGGGTCAGCGGTCTGGGAACGTCGAGGGACGAGCGCCTGGGCAGAGCTGGCGCGCGGCTCCGTCTTCACCGACAAGACGCTGACGGTCCCGAGCGGCGCGACCGTCTCGCTCGAGACCGAGGTCGGAGGCGTACGTGGCCGGTTCCTGCGGGTCCGGCTCGACCGCGGGGACTTCGGCTGGGACGCCCACGAGGCAACCCTCGCCCACAACGCGGCGGTGCTGGCCCGCGTCGCCACGAACGCGCCGAGCCCGGGCACGGTCGTGACGGCGCCACGTCCGAGCGCCCCCGTCCTCTCCGCCGTTCGCCTGACCTACGCGACCGTGCCGCGCTCCAGCCGGGACGCGGACGGCCTGCTCGTGCTCGCGCGGAACGGCCTGGAGACGCCGCGCGCGATCGGCTCCCAGCCGCTGCTGACCCCGTTCGCCGAGGAGGAGGTCGCCGGCACGCTCACGATCGGGCTCGGCGGCGTCCCGGGCGGCGAAGTCGTGGCGCTCTACCTCGAGCTCGCCGAGGCGTCCGGCTGCGAGGCGCCGCCGGGCGGGGCGACGTTCGCATGGGAGTATCTCGGCCCGGCCGCGGCCTGGAAGCCGCTGGAGGCGCTCGACGGGACACTCGGCCTCCGGATGAGCGGGATCGTCCGCTTCGTGGCGCCGCTCGACTGGGCGGAAGGCGCCCCGGACGTCGGCGAGCCGGCGGGCCACTGGCTGCGCGCGCGGACGAGCGCCCCGCAGGTCACCGGCCGGATCCGGCGGATCGTCACCGACGCGGTCGAGGCGCGCTACCGCTTCCCCGCCGGGGCCGAGCCCGACGACGAGACGCCGGGGACGCGCCTCGAGCCGGGCCAGGCCGCGAAGCTGCGGGTCGCCGTCCCGGGCGTCAAGGCGGTCACGAACCCGCTGCCGTCGTTCGGCGGCTCCGGTCCCGAACCGACCGGGCACTTCTTCGAGCGCACCTCGACGGTGCTCCGGCATCGGAATCGCGCGATCACGATCTGGGACGTCGAGCAGCTCGTCCTCCAGGGGTTCGCCGAGATCGCGCTCTGCCGCTGCCTCCCGCATCACTCCCGCGACTCGGAGTGCGAGCCCGGCTCGATCGCGGTCGTCGTCGTCCCGGATGCGCCCGAGCGGCTTCCGTTGCCGAGCGTTCTCCTCTCCGAGCAGGTCGAGCGGCACGTGCGAGAGCGGGGCTCGCCGCACCTGTCGGTCGCCGTGCTCTGCCCTGTCTACGCCGAGGTCTCCGTCGCGACCACCGTCCATCTCCGGCGTGGCCTTCCCGCCGGCGCCGCGATCCGCGAGGTCGAGCGCGCCGTGCGCGCGTTCCTGCATCCGCTCGGGTTGGGGCCGCCGCTCACCCCCGGCGACGAGGCCGCGCTCGCGGGGCTCGCCGCCGCGCGGCGCCCGTCGAGCCGCGGCTTCGCCCGCCCGCTCTACCGTTCCGAGGTCGTCCGCGCCCTCGAGGATCACCCCGCGGTGGACTGGGTCGACGCCGTGGTGCTGAACGGCGACCCGGCGCTCGAGCGAGTCGACGTCGACGCCTGCAGGGGCCTCGTCGCCTCGGCCTCCTCGCACAACCTCCAGCCCGTGGCGGCGCTGTGAGGGCCGCCCGGTGACACCCGTGCCCGACACGATCCTGCTGCCCGAGCGGGCTGCTCCCGACGCGGGCTTCGAGGAGCTGCTCCGGAGCGCGCTGACCACGGTGCAGGAACAGGCCGGACGGGCCGCCACCTCCCTCGATCCGAGCGGTGCGTGGACCGACCACAACACCCACGATCCGGGAATCACGATCCTCGAGGCCTGTCTCTGGGCGCTCGCCGACCTCCACTACCGGACGGCCGAGCGGGCCTGGGAGGCCTGGCCGGTCGAGGCCTCGAGCGCGTGGCGCATCGCCCCGCTCCCCGCTGCCGGACGGTCGGAGCTCGAGGCAGCCCTCGGGCCGGGTCGCGCCGCCGCGCAGGCCGCGATCGCCACCAGCCCGTCGTTCGTGCGGGCGAAGACTGCTGTGGCCGCGGCGGCCGGCTGCTCGGAGGACATCGCGGCCGCGGCGACCCGCGTCCTCCGCGAGCCGCTCCTGCTCCGGGCAGCGCTCGACCACGCAGGAGCGGTCGCCGTCGCGGTCGAGAGCGCCGCAACCGGGGCGCAGGCCCGAGACGCGCTCGCCGAGGCGCTCGACGGGCTGGGGCTCTGGCCCGAGGAGATCGACGCCCTGCTGCTCCGGGAGCGGAGGCGGCGGCTCGCGCGCACGCTTCGGGAGCGCCCCGACGCGATCCGCGCCGCCGTCGATGCGGCCCGCGGCTCGGCCGACCCGCCGACGGCGGTCTTCGCGCAGCTCGGCGCTCTGGGGCTCGACGCGGCAGGCGCCCGCAGCGCGCTCTCGCTGATCCCCTGCCCTCCGGTCGCACCGGAGACGTGGGAGGCGGAGCCGCGAGGGGAGACGACCCTCTGGCCGCCGCATCCGCTGCAGGCCCGCACGTGCGAGCCCGTCACCGCAGGCGACTACCTGCGCCTCTTCCAGAGCGATGCGGCGGTCGCGCGGGCCTGGCTCGTCCCGGGGCTCGGCGCCGGTCTGCTGTGGAGCGGCGAGTCCCAGGCCACCGCCCGTCCCTTCCGCCGGGGCGCGCTGACCGTCGTCGTCGAGCCGGTGCCGGGCACGACCGCGACGACCGCGTTCCTCCGCAGCCTGCTCCGGCGGGCCCTCGGTCCCACCGAGGTCGACGCCCCCCACGGTCTCATCGACCACCGTGCCTCGATCGGCTCCGCGAGCCCGCGACGCCTGCTCGGCGACGAGCTCTGCGTCGCGGCCGTCGGCAGCTGCCCGGTCGAGGTCGAGGCGACGCTCGAGATCGAGCCCGATGCGAGCACGGGCGTCGTCAGGAGCGAGGCCGAGCGGCGTCTCGAAAGGTTCCTCTCGGCCGCCCGAGCGCTTCCGGACGAGCTCGCCGTCGCATCACCCTCCCGGGCTCGGCTCGTCGTGCCGGACGAGCTCGAGGGCCCGCTGCCCCCGCCCCCGGCGATCGCGGAGTTCCTCGCCGACCCGCTCGGGACGGAGCGGGAGAGCGGCTGGCGGCCCGGCGCGGCGATCCGGATCGCCGAGGTGCAACAGCTGCTTCAGGCGATTCCCGGGGTCGCGGGGGTGGAGCTGCTCCGCGCGCGCCGCACGGGTGCCACGGAGTGGGAGACGGTGACGGTCGAGCTCGACCGGTTCTGCGTCCCCGCGCTCGACGAGACATGCCTCTGCCTCGCGGTCGTCTCCCGGAGGGACTGCGGTGCCTGAGCACGGAGCCCTCTATCGCCCGATCGCTGAGCACCTGCCCGCGGTGTACCAGGAGGACGAGCTTTCCTGGGACGAGCTCACCGGCTTCCTCGAGTCGCTGGACGAGCTGTTTCGCGCCTACGTCGCGGAGCTCGAGGACCTGCCCGCCTGGCTCTCGCCCGCCGCCGCCGGCGTCCAGCCGCCGGGGCTCTCGACGCGCGCGCAGCCGCCGGTCGCCGGCGAGAGCGCCGCGGGGGCGTTCCGGGAACAGGCGCTCCTCGAGGAGCTTGCGTCGTGGTTCGCGTTCTCCATCCCGCCGTCCTGGGACGACGGGCCTGCCGAGGCGCAGGCCGACGCGCTCCGCCGCAAGGAGCGCGAGCTCGTGCTCCGGGCGGCGCGGATCTTCCGTCGGCGCGGGACGCCCCAGGGCTTCGTCGACTGGTTCTGCTTCGCGTTCGACATCCCCGCGGGCGAGCGGCCGGTGCTGATCGAGCACTTCAAGTACCGGCCGCCGGGCGACCCGAGCGGCGCCACCGCCGCCGAGCCCGACCCCTACGGCCTCAGGGTGACGCTCCTCGTCCCTCGCACCGACGCGTGGGACGACTACCGCCGCCGCCGCGAGGCGGCCGAGTTCGTCCGAGCCTGGCTTCCCGCCCATCTGCTGGCCGCCCTCTGCTGGGTCGATCCCGAAGCGGCGTGGGATCCGCTCGACGCCGCGAAGGTCCGGGCGATGCTCGTCGAGCTCTCGGGCTATACGCCGGAGGAGGACGGGATCCACGTCCGCGGGCCCGAGGTCGACCCGATTCCGCCGAACCGACTCGGACAGGGCCGGCTGCCCGGCTCCGGTCTTCACGAGGACTGAGAAGGAGGCTTCACGTGCACGCATGGCAGTTCCGCTACCCGGAGTTCAAGGAAGGCCAGGTTCTCAGCCACAACGACCTGAACCTCCTCCGCGACTTCCTCTACAGCCGCTCGACCGCGCACGCGCGTCTCTTCTTCGGCTTCGGGGCCGCCTGCGGGCTCTCGGGCTCGCTCACCGGCGACACGATCAGGATCTCGCCGGGCTTCGCCTACGGTCAGGGAGGGCGCGAGCTCGTGCTCGAGGCGGAGGCGACCAAGGCCGCGTCGAGCCTCGCGGCGACCACGCTCGTCAGCTACACCGGCATCTCCGGCAGCGACGGCTACACGCCGATCCTGCGTGCCGTCGCCGCTGCCGACACTGCCGAGGCTGCGGGCGGGGAGTGCGACGAGGACGGCTGCGCCACGCACACAGAGATCCGCACGCTGAGCGCCGAGATCGTCTGGGCCCGCGGCAAGCTGACGCTGACCGGCCCGCTCGCGCATGCGATCTTCGCGCTGACCGCGCTGCCGACGACCGTCTCTTCCGCCGACTTCAACGCCCGAAAGACGGCGCTCGCGACGCATCTGACCGGGATCCTCGACGCGGGCACGCTGGACATCCTGCGCGGGTATTCGCTCGAGTCGGCCTCTGCCGCCGCCGGCCGCAACCTGATCCGGATCGGGATCGTCAACGAGGTGCTCTACACCGCCTGGGCGTACTTCCGCTGCCAGGCGGAGCTCGCGCTCTCCTGCCTCGGAGTGCCGGCAGCAGACCCTCTCGCAGACGGTCGTCCGGGCGTGGCGCTGGGCTGGGTGCACCAGGTGGGGAGCGCCTGGACGTGGGATGCCGCCTTCAGGCACGAGTTCCAGCTCTCGCGCGCCCTCTACCTCGCCGTCAACGGCGGCGGCACCAACCTCTGCCAGCGCTTCCTCGACCACATCCGGGTGATCCTCCAGGAGGTCGCGATCCCCGTGCCCCCGCCGACGGGCGGCACCTCCCCCCCGACGGGCCCGGAGATCGACATCTGCAAGGTCAGGGAGTGGAAGCGCGGGCGCTGCGGGCCGTGGTGGGGGAAGGATCCCCGCGAGCGCCTGCCCTACGACGTCGACGTGATCGACCCTTCGCGGCCGCGCGGGCCGCGCGGGCCGTACCCACCCGAGGATCTCGGCTGGGGAACGTTGGTGATCGACGAGATCCTGGACGTGGACATCCTCAACGTCGGGCTCGTCCGGACGACACCGTTCATCAACACCAACGGGCCTGCCGCCAAGGTCAATCTCGTGCAGGAGATCAGCAAGCTCGGCGTCGAGCCGAAGGTCGACGTGCTGCCGGTGAACGAGCTCTCGACGACCACCGGCTTCCAGGCGAACCTCGTCGTCTCGGCCGGCGACCGGATCGTGCTCGGGGTCAACGGGTCCGGCGCGGTCGTCTCGATGGGCTCGGTGCCGACGCAGCGTGGCCTGGCCGACGTGGCAGCGGTTCCCGGGATGGCGGCGGAGGCGCGCACGAAGGCCGAGCTCGCGATCAGCCGCGTCGAGGGCCTGATGCCCCTCCAGGGAGACGTCACCCGGCTGGAGCAGCAGTTCGCAAACGTCCAGGTCGAGTGGCGCGACTTCAAGCTGAACCTGCCACGCGAGGAGGTGCTCGATCTCGCCGGCCAGCTCGTGATCGACGTCGGCCGGTTGGCCGAGCGCGCCGAGACCTTCGGGCGGACGCTCGACCGGCTCCAGACCTCGATCGACTCCCGCTTCAGCAAGCTCGAGTCGACCTCGAACGGGAAGATCGACCGGCTCCGCGCCCACGTGAACACCGTCGACACCGAGATCAAGGGGATGGTGCGGGAGAACCGGCACCGGGTCGAGCGCCAGCGCGTCGTCGTCGAGCGGATGGACAAGGAGGCGACGCTGTCGCACGGCCGGATCGAGGAGATCGGGCGCATGACCGGGAAGCGCATCGACCAGTTCGGGAGCCGGATGGACACCCAGGCGATCGCGATCCGCACGGGGATGACGATGCAGGACGCCGCCCGCGCGAGGGCGACGAACGAGAGCCTCGTCGGCGCTCTGGACGCGCTCGCAGCTGCGGCGAAGACGGCCGCGACCGGGGCGCAGCGGAAACGCGTCGACAAGCTGCTCGCCAGGAGCGAGGAGCACTTCGACGCGCTGCGGGTCGGCACGACCTCGACGCTGACGCTGACCGAGACGGCGCCGTTCGCCGTCCTCGGGGCGCTCGCCGGGATCGTTGGCGCGATGGAGGCGAGCGGGGTGGCCGGTGCGGCCCTCGCGGACATGAAGGCCGCCGTCGCCGGTGTCGAGCGGTCGCTGAAGGTCGGATGAGCGTCTCCGTCGTCGAGCGCGTCCACGTCCGCTGCCGTGGCCCGCGGAGTCGCGAGCAGGCGGCGCTCGCGCTGCGCAGCCGGCTCGCGCAGACCGCTCGGCTCCATCTCCCGGCCGCGCTGGAGCAGCGGCTGGGCGGCCGGGAGCGCCGCACCTTCGTCGAGCGCGTCGAGCATCGGCTCGCGTTCGACCCGGGCCTCTACGACGACGTCACCGTGGCGACGCTCTGGGCGGACGCGATCGCGCGCGAGCTCGAAGAGGCGGGAATGACCGAGGCCCGGGGCGTTCGAAGTTTCGCCGACGACGCCGTCTTCGCCGCGGCCGCCGCGCTCGAGATCGCCCGTCGCGGCGAGCTGCCCTGGTGGTTCTCCGAGCTCGCCTGCGGCGCCGGACGCGTTCCCGTTCGCCAGGTGCTTGCTGCGCTCGAGGCTCCGGAGCGGGCCCGGGCGGCTCTGGCCGCGCTGGCGCGCGAGACCTCGGCGGCCCTCTCGCTCGCCCGCAGGCTCGAGCCGTACGAGCGCTCGCTGCTTGCGCTCGTCCTCGCCGGAGAGCTGCCGTGGCAGGCGCTCGGGCTCTCCGCGACGGCGGCGCGGGCGGCTGTCGTCGCCGTGTCCGGCGCCGCGGCGCCCGCCCTCGCCGATCCGCCGATGTCGGAGGCAGAGACGGTGGGAACGAGCTCCGAGCCCGCGGCCGGACGCTCCCGGCCGCGGCGCCCCGCCCGCGCGCCTCGGGCGTACGTGCCCGCGTCCGCGCCCAGCCCGGCCGAGCTCGCGGCGCTGATCGGCCGCGCCGGCTCGACCGGATTCGCGCAGCTCGGGTTCGAGCGCAGCGGCACGGCGCCGCGCCCGCGCCGGCGTCCGGATGCGAGGGAGGCCGAGCGAGCCGCTCCGCCCGCTCCCGGCGAGGCGGAGGAGCTGGCCGACGCGGCCCGCCGAGACGGGCGCCCGCGGCCGGGCAGCTTCGAGGAGTCGCTTCCCGCCCGGCAGGGGTGGTGGACGGCCGCCGCCGGCCTCGTCTACCTCTATCCCTGGCTCGGCGACCTGCTCGACGACCGGGAGGAGCTCGAGCGGGTCCAGCTGCTCGGCGCCCTCGTCGAGCCCGGCGCGGACGACCGGCTCCGCGACCCGTTCGTTCGCCTCCTCGCCGGGATCGAGCCGGGCGCCGAGCGCGAGCCGCCGACTGCGGCCCGCGAGCCGATTCGCGCGACCCAGGAGGACGCGGCCGCCGCTGTGCTCGGGACGTTCGCCGCGGCTCTCCCCGGCTTCGAGGGCTCGACGCCGGCGTTCCTGCGCGCACACGTCGTCTGCCGGGCGGGCCTGCTCGAGCCGCATCCGGACGGATATCGGCTCGTGCTCGAGCCGGCGCCGCTCGACCCGGTGCTCGTGCGGCTGCCGTACCCGCTGGCGCCGTTCCGGCTCCCGTGGGCACCTCTCGTCCTCCCGGAGCGCCGCCGTGCTTGACTCGGCGGCCTCAGCCGAGCTCGAACGAGCGCTCGCCGCCCTCCAGGCGTTGATCCAGCTGCGCCTCGAGGAGCGACGGGCCACGACAGCTGGACCCAGGCTCGACCTCCTTGCGGCCCGGCCGCTGGCCCAGGGCGGCGAGGAGGGCCTGCCGCCGCGCGAGCTCTTCACCGGGAGCGGGCCGCTCGGCCGGCTCGTCGAGCTCTACGAGCTGACCGCCGCCGAGTGCGTCGCGGTGGTCGCCTCCGTCGCACCGGAGGTGGACGAGAAGTTCGACGTGCTCTTCGCCGCGCTCGCCGACCGTCACGCGGACGGCCTCACCGGAGAGGGGCTGCGCAACCTCCTCGCCCGCACGTTTGCCGGACGTCTCGCTGCGTCCGACCTGCTCGACCCCGCCGGAAAGCTCTGTGGGCTCGCGCTCCTCTCCGTCGACAACTCCTCCGCCGGGACGATCGCGGGCCGCGTGCGGGCGAACCCCGACCTCGCCCGCTGGCTGCTCGGCCGGGAGGCGCGCGAGCCGGAGCTGACGACGGAGTTCCCGGCGCTCCGGCTGCGCACCGTCCACTCGTTCGACGACCTCGTCCTCCCGGAGGACGTCCGCGAGCGGCTCCGGCTGGTGCTCGCGCGGATCCGCGACCGGCGGCTCCTGCTCGAGGAGTACGGCTTCGGCGGCCATCACGACAACGCCGCGGGCTTCCATGTCCTCTTCCACGGGCCACCTGGGACCGGCAAGACGATGGCGGCCGCCGTACTCGGCCGGGAGACCGGTCTGCCCGTCTACCGCGTCGACATCTCCGCGCTCGTGAGCAAGTACATCGGCGAGACGGAGAAGGCGCTGAGCCGGATCTTCGCCCGGGCGGAGGCGCACGACTGGATCCTCTTCTTCGACGAGGCGGACGCGATCTTCGGCAAGCGCGGCGAGGTCGACGACGCCCGCGACCGCTACGCCAACCAGGAGGTCAGCTACCTCCTCCAGCGGATCGAGACCTTCGAAGGCGTCACGATCCTCGCGACCAACCTGCTCCGCAACATCGACACGGCGTTCCTGCGGCGCCTGCACGCGCTCGTCCCGTTCGCCGAGCCGACCCTCGACGAGCGGGGGGAGCTCTGGCGGCGGGCGTTCCCGCCGGCGCTGCCGGTCGCGCGGGATCTCGACCTCGACGATGTCGCCCACGAGTTCGCGATCACCGGCGGCGAGATCCGGAACGCCGTCCTCGACGCGGCAGCTCGGGCCGCCGCCGACGGGGGCACCGTCACGTCGACGCACCTGCTCGCCTCGATCCGCGGCGAGTACGAGAAGAACGGACGGATGTTCCCCGGCTGATGCCTCCCGTCCCCGCCCCGCCGAGCACCGCTCCCGGCCGCGCCCCGCCCGCTCCCGTCGAGTCGGCGCGCCCTGCGACGACCGGCGGCGAGACCGACTCGGCCGCCCCGTCCTTCGAGCTCCGGCTCGGGGATGCCGTCCTCGCGATCGCCCTCGCCGGCGAAGCGGTGACGGTGACGCCGGACGCATTCACCGTCGACCTGCGTGCCCTCGGGATCGCTCTGCCGGGCGTCGACTTCGAGACGCTCCGCCTCCGCCGCGACGCGGCCGGGCTGCCCTCGGCGGGGACGCTCTCGGGCGCGATCAGCGTCCCCTTCGTCCGCGGCCGCGCCGAGCTGACGGTCGACGGCCACGGCGACGTGAGCGGAACGGCGAGCGCCGTGTTCGACGTCGAGGTGCTCGGCCGGCCGCAGGTCACCTTCTCCTACGTCGACCGCCGGTTCAGCGGCTCCGTCAGCGTCGAGGCGGCCGACCTGCGCCTGCCGATCCCGAACGTGACCGTGGACGAGGGGCGCGCGACGATCGCCTTCGACGGCTCGGCGCTCTCCGGGTCGCTCACCGCCCGGTTCCACCATCCGGGGCTCGGAGCGGGCAATGTCGCCGTCACGATCGCGAGCGGCGGGATCGAGGGCACCGGGGCCTTCACGCTGTCGATGCCCCTCCTCGCCGGCAGCCACGGCACGATCGCGGTCGACCGCGCGGGCACGGTCTCGGCGGACGCGACCCTGACTGCCGCCGACGTGCAGGTGCCCGTGCCCGGGCTGTCGATCTCGACGATCACCGGCAACGTCGCGCTCCGCGACGGCCACGTCAGCGGCTCGGTCGGGCTGACCGCGGCGTATGCCGGGCTGGCGAACCTGACGATCGCCGAGGTGGCGTTCTCCGACACGGGCTTCACGGGGGCGAACGGGACGATCGACGTCACGGCCGCGCCCTTCCAGGGCTCGAGCGGGACGCTCTCGCTCGACGCAGCGGGACGGCCGAGTGGCCAGGTCACGATCGTGGCGGAGCAGATCCCGATTCCGGCGCTTCGCCGGGGCCAGGTCACGATCGTGCTCCGCCCCGACGGCGGCGTCGACGTCTCGGGATCCGGTCGCCTCGAGATCGCCTCGGTCGGCGGCGGCGACTTCAGCGTCGGCTGGGAGAACGGCGTCCTCTCGCTCGGCGCCGACGTGCAGCTGACGGTGCCGGGCCTCCAGCCCGTCACGGGCCGGGTCGACTGGGCGGACGGAGACCTCTCGGGGCAGATCGAGACGGGCGTGACCGTCGGCTCGCTCACCGGCCTGGTGCTGCTCCGCTACGCCGAGCACGTCTTCTCCGGCGAGGGACGCCTCGACTACGCGGCTGGGCGCTTCAGCGGCTGGGTGCTCGTCCGCGTCGACCCGGCGGCCGTGATCTCCGGCGAGGGCGAGGCGGTCGTGCGCTTCACCGACGACCTCACCGGCACGATCGGACTGACCGTCCTGCCCGACCTGAACGTCGACGCGCGCGGCTCGATCGTCTTCGCCCGGTCGATCGAGCTCTTCCCGGCGTGGCGCTACGAGCGCAGCTTCTTCAACTTCCAGCAGTCGTTTCCGCTCTGGGGGATCACGATCCCGGTCGTCGGCTCGATCGGGATCATCGCCGAGATCCGGGCGAGCGCCGGCTTCCGGGCCGCTTTCGGCCCCGGCACCTTCGGGAACATCCACGCCGAGGGGGAGATCAGCACCCGGCCGGACGCGGAGCCGGCGTTCTCGATCTCAGGCGACCTCCTGATCCCGGCCGGGGCAGAGGTCGTGCTCAGCGTCGGGGGTGGGATCGGGCTTGCGGCCCTGATCGCGCAGATCACGGGCGGAATCAACCTGGAGGGGATCGCCGGGGTCTACGGCTCGCTGACGCTGACGCCGACCTTCGCCTACCGGGACGGCGAGTACCGGCTCCGGGGCGACGCCGTGCTCGCGGCGGTTGCCCAGCTCCGAGCTCGGATCAACGCCTACGCGAGCGTGATCGCAGGGATCGGGTGGCTCTCCACCGAGGTCTGGCGACGGGACTGGAACCTTGCCGAGTGGCGCTTCGACACGGGCTGGCAGGTCGGGATGCGGGCCGGAATCGAATGGGTCGTCGGCCAGCCCTTCGTGCCGAACGTCGAGCTCGAGCCGGTCGACGTCGATCCGGAGGCGATCATCCGCGGCGCGATCCCGAACTCCGGCGAGCCCGTCCCGGCCCCGCCCGCTCCGCCGGCGCCGGTGGCCGCCTTCACTCCGAGCGACGGCACCGCGACCTCGGGCGCGAGCGGCGCCGGAGGGCCGGCGCCGGGCGACCCGGCCGGAGTCCCTTCGACGCCGTCCCCCGCAACCGCCGCGGCCGCTCCCGGGGTCGCCGGCGCTCCCTCCCCGCCGGGAGCCCCTGCCCCGCCCGCCACCGGCCAGGCGCCTCCGCAGGTCGATCCGCCCGCCGCCGAGGGCGAGCAGCCCGAGGAGCGCGACGTCGACGAGCAGTACCTCGTCTACGTCTACGAGTCGCTCCGGAACCACCTGAACCGCAAGGCGCGAGACGACGCCCCTTCGGAGGAGGAGCTGGCGAAGCGCGCCGCCGCCGATGCCGCCGAGCAGGCTGCGAAGGGCGAACCGCCGTCGCTCGTCCCGTCCCGCACCGAGCGCGGGGAAGCCGCTCACCCCAGGTGTCCGCGCCAGAGATGGAGCGGATCTACGGCGAGGACTTCTCGAGCGTCCGCGTGCACACCGACGACACCGCGAGGGAGAGCGCCCGGAGGCGATCGCCGCGGAGGCCTACGCAGTCGGGGACGACATCTACTTCGCTCCCTCCCGGGATCCCGACGCGGGCGACGACGAGCTGCTCGCGCACGAGCTCGCCCACGTGGTCCAGGGGAAGTCCGCCGGGAAGGCGACAGGCATGAGTAGCTCGTCCGAGCCGATCGAGAAGGAGGCCGAGGAGGCCGCTGCGGCGATCAAGCGCGGGGAGGCCCCAAAGCCCGTCCGCGGGGCCGGCGGCCCGCGATCAGCCGGACCGAGCAGCCGCCCCGTCGACGCAAGCGCCCACGTGCAGTTCACGAAATCCCAGTGGCAGCAGATCCTGGCCGACCCGAACCTGACCCAGAACACGGTGCTCAAGGCCGCGATTCAGCAGCTCGAGAGCGAGGAGCAGGTCAAGCAGCGCTCGAAGAGCGATGTCTACGACGCGACCGCGAAGAACTGGAAGCCCCGCGCCTTCGTGCCGATGCACTTCCCGGCCGCTCAGGGTCTCTCGCACAGGAACGTCTTCGGCGGCCAGCAGATCTCGGAGGGCATGTACCTCAAGCGCGCCGGGGGCCAGCGCGAGGACACGAACCAGAACCGGCTCTCGCGGATCATGTACGCCACCGGCACCGCGCCTCCGCCGGGCCCCGGGGATGGTTCACGCGCAGCCCCTCCGGCTCGGTCAAGTACGTGCCCACCTTCGATGAGGCCTGGCCGCTCTACAGGGACGCGCGGCCCGAGCCGGCCAACCTCAACCCGGAGCCGCTCCTCAGCGATCCGCCCCAGGCGACGACCGCGTCGCGCCACAACCTCAACCTGACGATGGCTGGCTTTCGCGCCCTGTGGGACAAGGGCTTCCGCTACTTCCACGGCCGGACGCTGGGAGCAGCTCGAGCCGGCCGTGCCGCCGCCCGCCGGCGGCGCGGATCCGGCGCTCGATACGGAGCGATCCAGATCATGGTCGCCGACTACGAGTCGCACCACGTGATCCCGCTCTGGCTCGAGTCCGAGGGCGGGCCGGTCTCGGGCGACACGCTTCCGCAACCTTGCGCCCTGGCGCCGAGATCGCCACCAGGTGAATCACGCAGTCCACCATCGCGTGCCGGATGACGTGAAGAAGGTGACCGGAGCGACGAACTACGTCAGCGACTTCCCGACCGGGACACGCTTCAAGATCGCTCGCTTCGAGGGTGGCTCTCCTGCCGACCCGAACCCTCGGATCCGTCTCGACCCGTCCGATACGACGGGGTGGAAGCGCACCCAGAGCCAGGGGCCACCGCCTTGGTGGGGCTAGCGGACGGGCCAGCTTGGCGCAGGCGGAACCGGGCGAAGAATGAGCTCGTCGCCCGGTTCCGCTGCTCGTTATCTAGGCGGCGACTGCCTCGGCCAGCTCGATCGCCGCGGCGGCGCCTGCGTCCACCGTCGCGATCGTCTGCAGGATCCGGCCGGCGATCCGGTACGGGTCGCCGAGCGAGTTCGGGCGCCGGTCCTCCAGGTAGCCCTTGAAGCCGTTCTGGACGAAGCTGTGCGGGATCCGGATCGAGGCGCCGCGGTCGGCGACCCCGAACGTGAACTCGTCGATCGACGCGGTCTCGTGCAGCCCGGTCAGGCGCAGGTGGTTGTCCGGCCCGTAGACGGCGATGTGCTCGTCCTTGGCCGCGTCGAACGCCTCCATCAGCGCGGCGAAGTACTCCTCGCCGCCGACCTCGCGCAGGTGCTCGGTGGAGAAGTTCGTGTGCATCCCGGAGCCGTTCCAGTCGTTCTCGATCCCGAGCGGCTTCGGGTGGAAGTTGACGTCGACGCCGTGGCGCTCGCAGAGCCGGAGCAGCAGGTACCGCGCGATCCAGACCTCGTCCGCGGCCCGCTTCGAGCCCTTGCCGAAGATCTGGAACTCCCACTGGCCCTTCGCGACCTCGGCGTTGATCCCCTGGTGCTCGATCCCGGCCGCGAGGCAGAGGTCGAGGTGCTCCTCGACGATCCCGCGGGCGACGTCGCCGACGTTCTTGAAGCCGACGCCGGTGTAGTACTCGCCCTGCGGATCCGGGAAGCCCTCGCTCGGGAAGCCGAGCGGCGCCCCGTCCTTGTAGAGGAAGTACTCCTGCTCGAAGCCGAACCAGGTGCCCGGGTCGTCCGCGATCGTGGCGCGGCTGTTGCTCGGGTGCGGCGTCCCGTCCGGCAGCAGCACCTCGCACATCACGAGGACGCCGTTCAGGCGCGCCGGGTCGGGGAAGAGCGCGACCGGCTGCAGGAGGCAGTCGGAGTCGCCGCCCTCGGCCTGCCGGGTCGAGCTGCCGTCGAAGCCCCAGACCGGGAGCTCCTCGAGCGTGGGGAAGCTCTCGAACTCCTCCACCTTCGTCTTGCCCCGGAGGTTCGGGACCGGCTCGTAGCCGTCGAGCCAGATGTATTCGAGCTTGTACTTGGTCATCCGTGTCCTCCAGTCACCGTTTTCGAGCACAAAAAAAGGCCCAAGACTCCCTTGGAGTCTCAGGCCACATCGCCTCGGACGCCCCCGCGCGGGGCACGTCCTGGGTCGAGTTATAGCGGCAGCGGCGGACGGTCGTCAAGGCGACTGAGAGCCCGGGTCTCTGAGCAGGCGTTTATCTGTTTAAAGAGATATAGAGCGAGCACAAGGAAGGGGTTGCACGTTTCCGTGCCCCCGACGAAGGGATTGCGAATGACGCGCCTTCTCGCCCTTGCCTGTGCGGTTCTCGGCCTGCTCGCCGTGACCGCCGGCGCCGCCACCGCCGCTCCGGCCACGAACGACCCGTTGCTCTCGCAGCAGTGGGGCCTCGAGCAGATCCACGCCCCCGCCGCGTGGGCACGTCCACCGGCGCGGGGCAGGTGATCGCGGTCGTCGACACCGGCGTCGACCTCACCCACCCCGACCTGCAGGGGAAGCTCGTCCCGGAGCGACCTTCACCGGTTGCGCCGCGAGCGCGAACGGCGTGGCAACGGCGACTGGGAGAGCGCGCCGGCCGCCGGCCCGCCCTCGCTCCGACGGCACGCACGTCGCCGGGATCGCCGGCGCGGCCACGAACAACGGGATCGGCGTCGCCGGCACCGCCCCCGACGCAATGGTCATGCCCGTCAAGGTGCTGACCGAGGACGGCGGCAGCTTCGAGGAGATCGCCGCCGGGATCCGCTGGTCGGTCGACCACGGCGCCGACGTCGTCACGATGAGCCTCGGCGCGCAGCCGGGCGTCCAGGCGCTCGTGCTCACGGGCGTGATCCCGACGTCAGTGCCGCGATCGCCTACGCGGTCGCCCACGATGTGCCCGTCACCGTCGCGGCGGGGAACGAGTTCACCTCGATCTGCGCCGAGCCGGCGTTCGACCCGGGTGCGCTCTGCGTCACCTCCACCGACCGGCGCGAGCTGCGCTCGTCGTTCTCGAACTGGGGCGTCAAGCCCGACCTGAACGTCGTCACCGCCCCGGGCGGTGCCGCCCTCCTCGCCTGTGAGGACGACATCGTCTCGACCGTGCCGAAGGGCGCCGAGAGCTCCTGCGGCTCCAACGGCTACGACTACTACGCCGGCACCTCGATGGCGACCCCGTTCGTCGCGGGCGTCGCCGCGATGCTGACCGCGCAGGGCCGGAGCGTCTCGCAGGTCTACGCGGCCCTGAAGTCGACCGCGCGCACCCCGGGGCCGATGCCCGCGGCGTCTACACGCCGGTCTACGGCTACGGGATCGTCGACGCGGCCGCCGCGGTCGCGGCCCGGTAGCGAGGGAGGGGCGGGCGGCGGCTCCGGCTGCCGCCCGCCCGGACCGCTGGAGATGACCCCGACATGCTGAGGTGGGCGGAGCTCGAGCAGGCCGCACCCGAGATCGTCGCGCCCGGTCGGGAGCTCCTGGAGCGCTTTCAGTTCGTGCTCGTCGGGACGCTGACGAAGGACGGCTCGCCGCGCGTCAACCCGGTCGAGGCGTACGTGATCGACGGCCGGCTCCTGCTCAACATGATGCCCCGGTCGCTGAAGGCCCTCGACCTGCTCCGCGACTCCCGGATCTCACGTGCACACCCCGGTCGTCTCCAAGGCGGCGACGGAGGGCGAGTTCAAGCTCGCCGGCCGCGCGCCCGTCCTCGACGACGCGGCGCTTCGCGCGAAGCTCGACGACCTCTTCTGGGAGCTGATCCATGGCGCCCGCGCGCCCGACTCGCACTACTTCGAGGTGCTCGCCGAGCGCGTCGCCTACCACCGGTACGGAGCCGACGAGGTCGCGCTGCGGTGGAAGCTCGAGGACGGCGTAGGCTGACGAGCGTGCCGAGCGAGACGAGCGGGGCCGCATGACCGACGAGGACGAGGACGAGCTCGCGGACGCGCTCGCCGAGGGCGCGCTCGACCCGGACGAGCTCGACGACGACGTCGACCCGTGGGACGAGGGCAGCGACGATGAGACCTGACGGACGCCGTGCGATTCTGCGATGCCCCCGACAAGAATCGAACTTGTGCACGCGGTTTAGGAAACCGCTGCTCTATCCACTGAGCTACGGGGGCGCAGGCTTCACTCTAGCCTCGCCGGGCTCAGACGATCTCGACGCGGGCGGAGCCGAGCAGCCCCTGCGGGCGGACGTTCATCAGCGCGATCAGGAGCGAGCCGAGCAGGATCAGCCGGGTGATGCTGGGCTCGGCGACGAGGCGGTTCTCCCACACGAACGAGGCGAGGTAGAGCACCGGCACGAGCGCGATCGTGCGCCGGCGGCCGCGGACGAGGGTGAGCAGGCAGATCGCCAGGAGCAGGAGGCCGTACGCGGCGTTCCCGAGCGACTTGGGATGCGTGAGGAGGACGGTCCAGCCGTCGACCGCATCCCCGATCCAGCTGCTCTTCCCGGGCGCGCCGGCGGTCTGCTCGGGCCACGCGGCGGTCGCGACCGCATGGACGCCGAAGCCGAATGCGAGCGTCCCGAGGAGCACGGAGGCGAGCAGCCACCACGGGCGCAGCCAGGAGATCAGGGCGATCAGCACGAGCCCGTAGAAGACGACGCGCGCCTTGTCGGGCGTCCGCAGCACCTCGAGCACGACGTTGATCGCGACCGCGCCCATGATCACGCCGGCGATCGAGCCGGCGCCGCCGAGGATCACCATCGCGTAGAGCGTGATCAGGAGCGCGAGATCGAAGTTGCTCGGGAAGACGCCGTTCTGGAGCGGCGCGAAGATCGTCCCCGTCAGCCCTGCGATCCCGGCCCCGAAGCTGAAAGCCAGCAGCTTCAGCCGGTTGACGGGCATCCCCATCAGCTCCGCCGCGAGCGGGTCCTCCCGCAGCGCCCGCCACGCGCGCCCGACCCGCGAGTCGTCGAGGAGGAAGAGGCCCGCGAGCACGACCGTGAAGACGACGAGCGCGAGGTAGAAGTACTGCGTCACGCTCTCGATCTTGAAGAGGACGAGGTCGAACTGGTCGATCCCCGCGATCCCGTTCGGGCCGCCGGTGATGTCGACGGCCGAGCTCCGCCACGGGGGTGTGATCCGGTTCGCGTTGGTGACGAGGACGACGAAGATCGTCCCGAAGAAGAGCGTCACGATCGCGAGGTAGTCGCCGAGGAGGCGCCGCGACGGGAGCGCGAGCACGAAGCCGAGGAGTGCGGTCGCGGCCACGATCAGCGGCACCGTCGCGAGCGCCGGCCAGTGGATCCCGAACTGGTCGGACGAGAGCAGCGCGAAGGCGTAGGCGCCGAAGCCGTAGAAGGCGACGTAGCCGAGGTCGAGCAGCCCCGCGAAGCCGACGACGACGTTCAGGCCGAGCGCGAGCAGCGCGTAGATCGCGGTCACGACCGCCACCTGCATCACGTAGTCGGAGTCGACGAAGAGCGGGAACGCCGCCGCGGGGACGACGACCAGCGCGAGCCGGACGAGCGCGGGCACGCGGCGCCAGCGACGCTCGAGCGCCGCCCGGCGGCCCCCGGCCGCGGCGCGCTCCGCCTGCGTCGCGACCCACTCGTCCTTGCCGATCGCGGGCTTGTGCGGCTCGCCGTCCATCACACCTTCTTCAGCTGCGGCTTGCCGAGGAGGCCGTTCGGCCGGACGAGGAGCACCACGATCAGGAGCGAGAAGACCCAGAAGTCCTGGAAGGTCGAGCCCTGCGGCAGGTAGCCGGCGGAGAGCGCCTCGCCGAGCCCGATCAGGAGCCCGCCGAGCATCGCGCCGGGGATGCTGCCGATCCCGCCGACGACGGCCGCGGTGAAGCCCTTGAGCCCCGCGTAGAAGCCCATGAAGTGGTAGACGTTGCTGAAGAGGAGCCCGATCATCACGCCGGCCGCGCCCGCGAGCGCCGAGCCGATGAAGAAGGTCATCGCGATCACCCGGTCGATGTCGATCCCCATCATCGACGCGGCCTCGCCGTCGTAGGCGGTCGCGCGCATCGCCTTCCCGAGCCGCGACCGCTTGACGAGGAGGGTGAGGAGCACCATCAGGCCGACCGCGCTCCCGATCGTGATCAGCCGGATCAGCGAGACGTTCAGCGGCCCCGTGTGGATCCCGCGCAGCACGAGCTCCCCGTCGGCGAGATCGAAGCTCTCGTAGCTCCGGTACTGCGCCCCGAAGACGAGCAGCGCCGAGTTCTGGAGGAGGAAGGCGACCCCGAGCGCGGAGATCAGGGGCGCGATCCTGGGCGCGTTTCGCAGCGGGCGGTACGCGAAGCGCTCGATGAAGACGCCGAGGACGCCGCAGCCGATCATCGCCGCGCCGAACATCAGCAGGAGCAGGACGACGATGTTCACGGTCGGCGCTGCGGCGCCGCCGAGCCACTGGAGCACGAAATAGCCGATGAACGCCCCGACCATGAAGACGTCGCCGTGGGCGAAGTTGAGCAGCTTCAGCGTCCCGTAGACCATCGTGAAGCCGAGCGCGATCAGGGCATAGACGCTACCCAGCGTGACGCCGTTGACGAGCAGCTGGACGAGCTTGTACCAGTCCATCGGGTGAGGCCGGAGGCGGCCCGCGGGTGCGGGCCGCCTCCGAGTTGCTCTAGCGAACCGTCTTGGGTCCGGACTTCGTGATCTGGAAGGTGAAGAAGCGAGCGCCGACCCGGTCACCGCGCTTGTTGAAGCGCACGGGCTGGCCGATGATCGACGTCTTCAGGTTCGTCTTCCGCATCTGCGCGAGCACCTCGGCCCGCGTCGCCTTTCCGTCCTTGCACGCGCGGGCGACGGCCTGCACCGTGGCGATCCCGGTGATGTAGCCGAGCGGGCCGAACGTGGTCAGCGGGGCCTTCTTGCCGAACTCCTTGAAGTACGCGGCCACGGTCGAGCGGGCGGCCGGGAACGTGCGCACGTCCGGGCCGAACGTCGAGAAGTACGAGCCGGTGATCTTGAAGTCGTTCGAGTAGCCGGCGTCGCTCGAGAAGAGCGTCACCCGCTTGCCCTGCTCCTTCAGCTGCTGCCCGATCAGCTGCATCTGCGTCGCGAGCTGGATCGGCAGGTAGACGACGTCGGTGCCCGACGGGATGTCGGTGATCACCGAGGAGAAGTCGAACTGCTTCTGCGTGATCGACGTCCGCTTGACGTTGACCTTCGCCCGCTTCAGCAGCTTCTCCACCTCGTCCGCGAGCGGGACGCTGTACGACGACTGGTCGTCGATGATCACGACGTCCTTCGCCTTCAGCTTGTCGATGATGTACCGGCTGGACGAGAGCGCCTGGACGCCGTCCGGGGCCGCGATCCGGAAGAACGTCGGGTTCGTGCCGTCGGTCAGCGAGGTTCGCGTGGCCGAGGCCGCGATGTAGCTCATCTTGGCCCGCTTGAAGATCGGCTTCGCCGCGAGCACTTCCTGGCTCGCGCCCGGGCCGAGCACCGCGAGCAGGTTCTTGTTCGCCACGAACTGCTGCGCGATCGTCGCGACTTCCTTCGGGTCGAACTGGGTGTCGCCCTCGACGATCTTGATCTGGGGCTGCTTGCCCTGCTTGTTCCACTGGCGGGCGTAGAAGACCGTCCAGTTCCGGAGCTCTTCGCCGATCGACGCGGCTGGGCCGGTGTTCGGGCCGAAATACCCGATCGTGGCCTCGGACGCACAGGAAACGCTGGTGGCGTTTCCGCGGCCCTGGGCGGTGCCTGCCACCAACGAGCCGCCGACAGCCGCCGCAAGGGCCATCGTCGCGAGCGCGATCAGCTTCCTCATTCTTCCTCCTCGTGCAGGTTGCGTACGGGTGGTCGAGTATTTCGCTGAACGGTCGTCCGAGTCAAACATGTCACATGTCACCGCTCAGACCTCGTTCCCGTAGCCCTCGGCGAGGAAGCGCGGCGCGTACTCCGCGTGGACGTCCGCGCTGGGGAGGTCGAAGCCGAGCGAGTCGGCGAGCCGGTCGATCACGTTGAAGAGGGCCGCGACGTAGAGCGCGTCCCGGAGCGCGGCCTGCGAGACCCCGGCCGGCGGCGGGCCGAGCTCGTCGGGGCGTAGCGTCACGTCCCGGAGGAAGGCCAGCGTCGCGCGGAGCCGCTCGTCGATCGGCGCCGTCGTGAAGTCGTCGAGGACGGCCTCGACGAGGTCTGCTCCGAGCGCGTACGACGCGACCGCGCCGTGGGACTCCGTTCAGAACGGGCATTGGTTCTGCGCCGAGACGAACGCGGCGAAGAGCTCTCGCTCGCCGGCGCTCCACTCGGAGGGGCCGCGCATCACGTCCTGGAGCGCGGCCGAGAACGGCTTCCCGAAGAAGTCGCTGCGGTAGGCCATCGTGCGGACGACGTCGAAGTCGCCCTGCGTCTCCACGTCCCGGACGACCCCGAGCCGCATCAGACGTACCCCCGCTCGAGGAACTTGGCCTCGTGCTCGAGCAGGCCGTCCTTGCCGAGCACCTCGGAGATCGGGACGAAGCCGAAGGAGTCGGCGAGCCGGGTGATCAGGTTGAAGTACGTCGAGACGTAGAGCGCGTCCGCGAGCGCCTGCTTCGAGACGTTCTTCGGCACGTCGGCTGCAGTCAGCTCGTCGGGGGCGAGCGTCACCTTCTGGATGAACGCGAGGGCGGCGCGGAACTTCTCGTCGATCGGGGCGGTCCGGAAGTCGTCCAGCACGGCCTCGACGAGCTCCGCGTCACCAAGCGCTACGGTCGCGACCGCGCCGTGGGACTCCGTTCAGAAGGGGCACTGGTTCTGGATCGACGTGAAGGCGGCGATCAGCTCCCGCTCGCCGACGCTCCACTCGGACGGCCCGCGCATCACGTCCTGGAACGCCTCCGAGAGCGGCCGGCCGCAGAGCTCCTCGCGGTACATCAGCATGTGGCCGACGTCGGAGACGAAGCCGCCCTCGGCGCGGACGCGCTCGAGCAGCTCGTGCACCTCGGGCGTGTGGTTCTCCTTGAGGATCGAGAGCCTGCTCATGCGTCCGCGATCGCCGTCAGGCCGCGCTGGAGCCGGTGCCGGGCCGCGCCGAGCGCAGCGGCGACCGTCGCCTCGAAGATCGCGTCCTCGGAGTAGCCGAGCTCCTTCAGCCGGTCGATGTCGCGGTCGAGCACCTTGTAGGCGTGCTTCGACACCTTCTCGAGGTACTCCGCGAGCTCCTCCGGATGGTCGCCGGCGGCGATCGAGCGGCGCAGCTCCGGGTCGAGCTCGCCGGGCGAGCCGAGCACGGCCTGCTCGAGGCGGTGCATGAAGGGTGCGTGCGGATCGTCCACGGGCGCGACGCTAACAGGACGCGCGGCCGCCGTCACGTCCGGGCGACCACGTCGAGGAGGCGCGCGACGTCGTCCTCACCGGTGTAGACGTACGGCGAGGCGCGGATCCCGCCGACGCCCGCGCTGAACCGGAGCGAGGCCGCGACGCCTGCGCGCGCGAGCCGCTCGAGCAGCTCGCCGTCGCCCTCGAAGACGACGATGCCGGAGCGGCGCTCCGGCTCTCGAGGGCTGACGACCCCGATCCCGGCAGCGTCGAGCCCGTCGGCGAGGAGGCCGGCGAGGTGCTGCACGCGGCTCTCGATCGCGGCGCTCCCGAGCTCGAGCAGCGCTTCCAGCGCCGACGCCAGGGCCGTGGCGGCGAGGTACGGGCCGGTGCCGCCGGGCTCGAGCTTCTGCGCGGTCTCGATCCAGCCGAGCTCGTCGAGCGGCCCGCGCGCCGGGTCGCCGAGGTAGGCCGTCCAGCCCTGCGCCGGCTCGGCGAGGCTCAGGTAGCCGCGCAGCGCCGGCTCGAGCTCGGCGAGCAGGCCGCGGCGGACGTAGAGGAAGCCGAGCCCGAAGGGCGAGCACAGCCACTTGTGCGCGCCGACCGCGAGCACGTCCACCGGCGTCTCGCGGACGTCGAGCGGAACGGGGCCGACGTGCTGGGCCCCGTCGGCGACGAGGAGGATCCCGGCGTCGCGGCAGACCTGGCCGAGCGCGGTGAGGTCGACCCGCTCGCCGGTCACCTCCTGGACGGAGCTGACGACGACGGCCCGCGTGCGGGCGTCGATCGCCGCGGCGAAGTCCTCCGCCCGGACGCTCGGGACGAGCCGCACCTCCGCGCCGAGCCGCCGCCACGGCAGCACCGTCCCCACGAACTCGATCTCCGGCGCGAGCACGGCGTCGCCGCGGCCGATCCCGAGGACGCCCGCCACCGTGTTGAGCCCGTGCTGGGTGCTCTCGACGAGCGCGATCTCGTCCTCGTCGGCTCCGATCAGCTCCGCGGCCCGGCGACGGGCCCGGGCCATCGCCTCGGCGACGACGACCGTGTCCTCCGTGACGGAGCCCGGCCCGGGGCGCGCGACCCGGGCGCAGTACTCCTCGATCGCGGCGAGCGCCTGCGGCGGTGGCAGCCCGCGGCAGGCGGTGTCGAGGTAGGCGCGATCCCGCGCGCCGGGGTAGCGGGAGCGCACCTCGGCCCAGTCGATCGCGGCGGGCGGCATCGCGGCCAGTCTCTCAGGTCGCGACAGGTCTCTCAGCTCGAGGCAGGGAAGCCGCCGGCACGGGCCAGGCTGCCCGGCGGCTCCTTGCCGAGCTCGCCCGCGAGCCAGCGGGCGGTCTCGATCGCCGTCCCGAGGTCGATCCCGGTCGCGTGGCCGCTCCGCTCGAGCGCGTAGACGAGGTCCTCCGTGGCCACGTTCCCCGTCGCGGCCGGGGCGAAGGGGCAGCCGCCGACCCCGGCGAGCGAGGCGTCGAGGCTGCGCACGCCGGCGGCGACGGCGGCGAGGGCGTTCGCAACGCCCGTGTTGCGCGTGTCGTGGAAGTGGGCGCGGAGCGGGATCCCCGGAGCGTGCTCCTGCGCGAGCGCGAAGCGGCGCTCGACATCGCGGGGGACGGCGACCCCGATCGTGTCGGCGAGCGCGAGCTCGTCCGGCCCCACGTCGGCGAGCCGGCGGGCGAGCTCGCCGACCCGCTCCTCCGGCACCTCGCCCTCGAAGGGGCAGCCGAACGCGACCGAGAGCGTCACCGTCAGGCGGATCCCGTCGGCGGCGGAGCGCTCGCGCAGCCGGGCGACGAGCTCCAGAGCGGCCTCGGTGCCGAGGCCCTGGTTCCGCTCGCCGAACGAGTCGGTCGCGCTCACCACCGTGTTCAGCTCCCGGAAGCCCGCGGCGAGCGCCCGGTCGTAGCCGCGCTCGTTGAGGACGAGCGCCACGTAGGCGATCCCGTCGTGGGGCCGGAGCCCTGCGGCGACGGCCTCGGCGTCGGCCATCTGCGGCACCCGGTCGGGGTGGACGAAGGACGCGACCTCGAGCCGCCGCGCGCCGCCCGCGACCGCGCGCTCCACGAGCTCGAGCTTCTGCGCCGTCGAGAGCAGCCGCTCCTCGTTCTGGAGCCCGTCCCGGGGTGCCACCTCGACGATCTCGACCGCATCAGCCATCCCACCGGCACGATAGACCGGTGCGTCCCGTCCTGAGCGTCCTCGACCAGTCGCCGATCCCGGAGGGGTCGACGGGCGCCGACGCGCTCCGCAACTCGATCGACCTCGCGCGGCACGTCGAGGGCCTCGGCTACACGCGCTACTGGGTCGCAGAGCACCACGGGACGCCGATGCTGGCGAGCGCTGCGCCCGAGATCCTGATCGCGGCGATCGCGGCCGCGACGGAGCGGATCGTCGTCGGGAGCGGCGGGGTGATGCTGCCCCACTACAGCCCGCTCAAGGTCGCGGAGCAGTTCAGCATGCTGGCCGGCCTCCACCCGGGCCGGATCGACCTCGGGCTCGGCCGCGCGCCCGGCACCGACCCGCCGACGATGTACGCGCTCCAGCGCGACCGGCGCCAGGGCGCGCCCGACGACTTCCCCGAGCAGCTGGCGGAGCTGCTCGCCTACCTCGAGGACGACTTCCCCGAGGGGCACATGTTCGCGCGGCTCGCTGCGCTCCCCGGCGGCCCCGACCGGCCGGAGGTCTGGCTGCTCGGCTCCTCGCCGCAGAGCGCGATCTGGGCCGCCGAGCTGGGGCTGCCCTACGCGTTCGCCGACTTCATCAACCCGGCGGGCGCCGAGCTCGCGCAGCTCTACCGCGACCGCTTCCAGCCCTCGCGCCGGCGCGCCGAGCCGTACGTCGCGGTCGCCTCCTCGCTGATCTGCGCCGAGACGGACGCCGAGGCGGAGCGGATCTCCTCCAGCGCGCGGATGGCCTTCAGCCTCCTTCGGCGGGGCCAGCTGATCCCCGTGCCGCGGGTGGAGACCGCGCTCCGCTACCTCGAGGGGCACGAGCCGGCGTCGGGCAGGCGCTGGATCGTCGGCGGCCCCGAGACGGTGCGGGAGGGGGTCGAGCGCGTGGTCGAGGAGTACGGCGCGGACGAGGTGATGGCGGTGACGATCACCTACGACCACGCCGCGCGCCGGCGCTCCTACGAGCTGCTCGCGGACGCCGTCGCGCGCTGACGCACCCGAAGGGCGCTCTCGCTACCGTTGGCCCCGCCCCGCCCGACCGGAGTCCAAGACCCTGACCTCGACCATCGGAACAGATGCGGCCACCTGGTGGCACGACGCCCACGCCGACGAGCGTGAGCTTCTCGTCGCCTACTTCTCGATGGAGTTCGGCGTCGACGAGAAGCTGCCGATCTACTC
Source organism: uncultured Gaiellaceae bacterium (assembly GCA_963846665.1). Classification (GTDB taxonomy): domain Bacteria; phylum Actinomycetota; class Thermoleophilia; order Gaiellales; family Gaiellaceae; genus Gaiellasilicea. Next base: position 618,763 of record CAWJWW010000001.1, on the reverse strand, counting down.
CGGCGGCCTCGGCGTCCTCGCCGGCGACCACCTGAAGGCCGCGGCCGAGCTCGGGATCCCGCTCGTCGGGGTCGGCCTCCTCTACCGCGGCGGCTACTTCAAGCAGGGCCTCGACGAGAGCGGCCGCCAGACGGAGGAGTACCAGCCCGTCGACCCGGAGGCGCTCGGGCTCGTCCGCGAGGACGTGACCGTCCAGGTCGACCTCGCCGACCAGCAGATCTCGGCGAACATCTGGCGCTACGACGTCGGCGGCCCCGTCAAGCTCTACCTGCTCGAGGTCGACTGGCTCACCGACGCGCTCTACGGCGGCGACCGCGAGCACCGGATCCGGCAGGAGCTCCTCCTCGGCGCCGGCGGCGTCCGCGCCCTCTCCGCGCTCGGGATCGAGCCGACCGTCTTCCACATGAACGAGGGCCACTCCGCCTTCCTCGCGATCGAGCGCGTCCGCGAGCTCGTCGCCGACGGGGAGGAGCCGGCCGACGCCGTCGAGCAGGTGCGGCGCACCACCGTCTTCACGACGCACACCCCCGTCCCCGCCGGCAACGAGGTCTTCGGCGACGACCTCGTGCTCCGCTACGTCGCCGGGCTCGCCGCGCAGGCGGGCCTCTCCGACGAGCAGCTGCTCGCGTTCGGGCGGTCGGAGGAGAGCGACGAGGCGTTCGGGATGACCCCGCTCGCGCTCCGCTTCTCCGCCTACGCGAACGGCGTCTCGGAGCTGCACGGCGAGGTCGCCCGCGAGATGTGGGCGCCGATCCTCGAGAACGGCGCCGCGCCGATCGGGCACGTCACGAACGGCGTCCACCTCGGCACCTGGCTCGACCCCGAGCTCGCGGAGCTGCTGCGCTCGGCCGGCGTCCGGCCCGAGGCGCCCCCCGAGGACGCGAACTGGGGCGCCGCAGCCGGGCTCGACCCTGACGCGCTCTGGGCCCTGCACGCCTCCTTCAAGGCGCGGCTCTCCGCGCACACCCACCTCGATCCCGAGCGGCTGACGATCGGCTTCGCGCGGCGCTTCGCCACCTACAAGCGCGCGGGCCTCGTCTTCTCCGACCTCGAGCGCCTGCTTCGCCTCCCCGTCCAGTTCGTCGTCGCCGGCAAGGCGCACCCGCAGGACACGCCCGGCAAGGACGTGATGCAGGGGATCGTCGAGCTGGCGCGCGACCCGGAGATCGCCGGCCGGATCGTCTTCCTCGAGAACTACGACATCGGGCTCGCCCGCACGATCATCCCCGGCTGCGACGTCTGGCTGAACACGCCGCGCCGGCCGCTCGAGGCCTCCGGGACGAGCGGGATGAAGGCGGCGGTGAACGGCGTCCTCAACCTCTCCGTGCTCGACGGCTGGTGGGCCGAGGGCTACTCGCCCGAGGTGGGCTGGGCGATCGACGGCGTCTCCGACGAGGCCGACCTGCAGCAGCTCTACCGCCTGCTCGAGCGGGACGTCGTCCCGACCTTCGTCGACCGGCGCCCGCGCTGGATCGAGATGATGAAGGCCTCGATCGCCGAGCTCGCGCCCCGCTTCTCGATGCAGCGCGCCGTGATCGACTACGTCGAGGGGTACTACCTCCCGGCGCACGCCGCCGCCCGGCGCTGACGGCCAAGCGCTGACCTGTCCTTTCCCGCCAACGTCCCAGGCTTTAAGCCTCAGACGTGTCCGGAAAGGCCGGTGCGAAGGGCCGTTTTCCGGTCAACCATGCGGGTTCGGGTCGGCCTTTCCGGCCGTGTCCTGGGCTTAGAGCCTGACCGTCCCTGCAGGACGGCTACATGCGCTCGATCATCGCCCGGCCGAAGCCGGAGCAGGAGACCTCGTTCGCGTCGTCCATCAGCCGCGCGAAGTCGTACGTGACCTGCTTGTCCGAGATCGCGGCGCCGAGCGACTCGACGATCTTGTCGGCCGCCTCGACCCAGCCGAGGTGCCGGAGCATCATCTCGGCGGAGAGGATCAGCGAGCCGGGGTTGACCTTGTCCTGGCCGGCGTACTTCGGCGCCGTCCCGTGCGTCGCCTCGAACATCGCGACCGTGTCCGAGAGGTTCGCGCCCGGCGCGATCCCGATCCCGCCCACCTGCGCGGCGAGCGCGTCGGAGATGTAGTCGCCGTTCAGGTTCAGCGTCGCGATCACGTCGTACTCGGCCGGCCGGAGCAGGATCTGCTGGAGGAAGGCGTCGGCGATCGCGTCCTTGACCGTGATCGTCCGGCCGCTCGGCCTCGAACGTCAGCCACGGGCCGCCGTCGAGCGGCGTCGCCCCGAACTCGTTCGCCGCGAGCGCGTAGCCCCAGTCGCGGAACCCGCCCTCGGTGAACTTCATGATGTTGCCCTTGTGGACGAGCGTGACCGAGTCGCGCCCGTTCGCGATCGCGTACTCGATCGCCTTCCGCACGAGCCGCTCCGTCCCCTCCTGCGAGACCGGCTTGATCCCGATCGACGAGGTCTCGGGGAAGCGGATCTTCCGCACGCCCATCTCGTCCTGGAGGAACGCCACGACCTTCTTCGCCGCGTCGGTCCCCGCCTCCCACTCGATCCCCGCGTAGATGTCCTCGGAGTTCTCGCGGAAGATGACCATGTCCGTCTTGGACGGGTCGCGGAGCGGGCTCGGGACGCCGGGGAAGTGGCGCACCGGCCGCAGGCAGACGTAGAGGTCGAGCTCCTGGCGCAGCGCGACGTTGAGCGAGCGGATCCCGCCGCCCACCGGCGTCGTCAGCGGCCCCTTGATCGAGACCGAGTACTCGCGCGCCGCGGCGAGCGTCTCCTCGGGCAGCCAGGTGTCGCTCCCGTAGACGTTCGTCGCCTTCTCGCCGGCGTAGATCTCCATCCAGTGGATCCGCCGCTCGCCGCCGTAGCTGCGCTCGACGGCGGCATCGACGACGTCCTTCATCACCGGGGTGATGTCGGCGCCGATCCCGTCGCCCTCGATGAACGGGATGATCGGGTTGGAGGGCGTTGCCTCGCCCGGGACGATCTTCTCGCCGTCCGCCGGGACCTGGATGTGCGTGTCTGTGCTCATTCGCCTACTTTGCAGTCGTGGAGGGGAAACCGACCGCTGAGGCTATCGCAGCCGTGCTCCTCGAGGGCTTCAACCGGCACTACCGCCTCTTCCGCGCGTCGAGCGCCGCCGCCAAGGACCGCTTCGAGCGGGCGGCGTGGGGCGAGGCGCAGCAGGCGGTGCAGGAGCGGATCCGCTTCTACGACGAGCGCGTCCGCGAGAACGTCGAGCGGCTCCGGGCCGAGTTCGCGCTCGACGCGCTCGACGCCGCCGCCTGGCGCGAGGTCGAAGCTCCGCTACATCGGGCTGCTCGTCGACCACCACCAGCCCGAGCTCGCCGAGACCTTCTTCAACTCCGTGATCACGCGGATCCTCCACCGCACCTACTCCGACAACGAGCTGATCTTCGTCCGGGCGACGATCTCGACCGAGCAGATCGAGTCCGACCCGCCGATCTACCGCAGCTACTACCCCGCCGAGAGCGCCCTCCGCGACTGCTTCCTCCGCGTCTTCCGCGACTTCGGCTGGGCGGTCCCGTTCACCGACCTCGAGCGCGACGTCGACCGGCTCCTCGCGGCGATCGGCGACCCCTTCCCGCACCTGGAGCCGAACCACCAGATCCAGGTGCTCGGCTCGGCCTTCTACCGGAACAAGGCGGCCTACGTGCTCGGGAAGATCCTGAACGGGCACGAGGAGCTCCCCTTCGCCGTCCCCGTCCTCCACGACGGCGCCGGCGGGCTCGTGCTCGACGCGATCGTGCTCGAGCCCGAGCGGATCGCGGTCCTCTTCTCGCTCTCCCGCGCCTACTTCATGGTCGACATGGACGTGCCCTCCGGCTACGTCGAGTTCCTCCGGACGCTGACCCCCACCCGCGCCCGCGCCGACCTCTACACGATGCTCGGCCTCGGCAAGCAGGGAAAGACGCTCTTCTACCGCGACCTGCTCCAGCACCTCCACCACTCGGAGGACGCGTTCGTCGAGGCGCCCGGCGTCCGCGGCCAGGTGATGCTCGTGTTCACGCTCCCCTCGTACCCGTACGTGATCAAGGTGATCAAGGACGTCTTCGGGCCGGGGAAGAACACCGACCGGGCGACCGTGCGCTCGAAGTTCGAGATGGTCAAGCACGTCGACCGGGTGGGGCGGATGGCCGACACGCTCGAGTTCACCGAGCTGGCGCTCCCGCGCGACCGCTTCTCGCCGGAGCTCCTCGCCGAGCTGGACGCGCTCGCCCCCTCGATGGTCGAGGCCGACGGCGACAGCCTCGTGATCCACCACTGCTACGTCGAGCGCCGGATGACCCCGCTCAACATCTACCTCGACCGCGCGCGGCCGGAGGAGGTGGAGCCGGCGGTGCTCGAGTACGGGAACGCGATCCGCGACCTCGCGATCGCGAACATCTTCCCCGGCGACATGCTCTGGCGGAACTTCGGGGTCACCCGCGACGGGCGCGTCGTCTTCTACGACTACGACGAGATCGAGTACCTCACCGACGTCACCTTCCGCCGGATCCCGCCGCCCCCGAACCCGGAGGCCGAGCTGTCGGGCGAGCCGTGGTACGGCGTCGCGCGGAACGACGTCTTCCCCGAGGAGTTCGCGACGTTCCTCCTCGGCGACCTCCGCCTGCGCGAGAGCTTCCTCCGCCACCACTCCGAGCTGCTCGAGCCGGAGTTCTGGCAGGAGTGCCAGCGCCGGATCCGCGAGGGCGAGGTCGTCGACTTCTTCCCGTACCCCGAGGCGCTCCGCTTCGAGGCCGCGCCCTAGCGGAGGCGGGCGCGGACGGCGTCGAGCTCGGCGCGCAGCTCGGCGAGCTGCCGCTTCAGGGACGAGAGCTCGTGCAGGAGCTCGTGGCTCTCGGCCGCCGGCACGTCGCCGCTGAGGAGGGTGGCGCGGATCCGGGCTGCGTCGCGCGGGCGCGGGTTGGAGACGCCGCGCTCCCAGCGCTGGTACTGGCGGAGCGACACGCCGAGCAGCTCCGCCATCCGCGGCTGCGGGAAGCGCTTGGGGTCGCCGCCGCCGAGCGTCGCCCTCCCCTCGCGGAGGACGAGGCCGAGGTCTGGGGCCGTCGTCGAGCTCACACCACTTCGGATACCGCCGGCGCGCCCGAAAGCCTTACCGGCTCGCACCCATTGACACATGGCGGCATGTGCGTAATGGTGCGCACTTGGGTGCTGTCGCGTCAGATGACGTGACGAGGGGGCAGGGAGAGTGAGGAGGCGCCGGTGGACACCACCGGAGATTCGGGCACCACGCTGCGGGACTACCTGGACGTCGCTCGGCGGAGGAAGTGGGTGATCCTCCAGGCGGTGGTGCTGGTCCCGGCCGCCGCGATCGCGTTCTCGCTGACGCAGACGAAGATGTTCGAGGCGACGGCCGAGGTGCTGCTCTCGCGCCAGAACCTCGCGGCGGCGCTCACCGGCACGCCCGACCAGACCGGGAACCTGCAGGCCGACCGGATCGCACAGACGCAGGCGAGCCTCGCCCGCGTCCCCGACGTCGCGCGGCGGGTCCTCCGCTCGACCGGGGCGGAGCTCACCCCCGAGGAGTTCCTCGACGCGTCCTCGGTGACGCCGAAGCAGAACGCCGACCTGCTCTCGCTCAGCGTCACCGACCGCGACCCGGAGCAGGCGAAGCGGCTCGCGACCGCCTACGCGCGCGAGTTCGCCGACTACCGGACGGAGCTCGACACGCGCACGCTCAAGAGCGCCGGCGCCGAGGTCGAGGCGAAGCTGGCCCAGCTCGCGAAGGCCGGCGACACGAAGAGCGAGCTCTACCAGGGCCTCGTCACGAACCTGCAGCAGCTCCGGACGCTCGAGACGCTGCAGACCTCGAACGTCTTCCCCGTCCGCGGGGCCGAGGAGGCGATCCAGGTGCAGCCGAAGCCGGTGCGGAACGCGATCCTCGGGCTCGCGCTCGGTCTGCTGCTCGGGGTCGGGCTCGCGTTCCTCTGGGAGGCGCTCGACACGCGCGTCCGCAGCGCCGACGACATCGCGGCGCGGCTCGGGCTCACCTTCCTGGCGCGGATCCCGGAGCCGCCCCGGAAGCTGCAGAAGGACGACCGGCTCGTGATGCTCGCCGACCCGACCGGGGTGAACGCCGAGGCGTTCCGGATGCTGCGCACGAACCTCGAGTTCGTCCGGATCGACCGGCCCGCGCAGGCGATCATGGTCACGAGCTGCGTCGAGCGCGAGGGCAAGTCGACCACGATCGCGAACCTCGCCGTCGCGCTCGCGCGGGCGGGCCAGCGCGTGATCCTCGTCGACCTCGACCTGCGCCGTCCCTACCTGCACAAGTTCTTCGACCTCTTCGGGGTGCCGGGCGTGACCCAGGTCGCGATCGGGACTGCGGGGCTCCACGAGGCGCTCGCCCCGATCGCGATCACCGGCGCCGAGCGGCGGCGCGGCAGCGTGCTCGCACCGGTCGACCGTCTCCGCGGCCAGCCCCGCCAGGGCGTCGAGCACGGGTCGCTCCGCGTCCTCACCTCGGGGCCGATCCCGCCCGATCCAGGCGAGTTCGTCGGCACCCACCGGCTCGACCTGATCCTGCAGGAGCTGCGCGGCGACGCCGACATCGTCCTCGTCGACGCGCCGCCCGTCCTCCGCGTCGGCGACGCGATGACCCTGAGCGCCCGGATGGACGCGCTGATCGTGGTCACCCGGATCAACGTCGTCCGCCGGCACATGCTCCAGGAGCTCGGCCGCGTGCTCGCCGCCGCCCCCACCCAGAAGCTCGGCTTCGTGGTCACGGACGCGGGCGACGAGGAGGGCTACGGCTACGGGTACGGCTACGGGTACGGCCACTACGAGGCGCACAACGAGCAAGAGCGCCTGACGGAGCTCGCATGACGACCGCCGAGCTGATCGCCGCGACGCCCGCGTACGCCGAGCTCGAGGCGACGCTCGACCCGCGCACGCCGCGACCTGCTCGCGCGCCGGCGGGCGGCCCGCGTGCCGGACCGCCGCGGATGGCTCGTCCGGCGGGCGCTCGCGGCCGGCCGACATGGTCGGGCTGACGTCCGCGTTCGTCCTCGCCGTGCTCTTCTTCGACGGCGAGACGTCGCTGCCGAGCGGCGGCCTGACGCAGCGCATCGGAGGTGCTCCTCTTCGTCCTGACGCTGCCGGCCTGGCTCGTCGTCGCCAAGCTGTACGGGCTCTACGACCGGGACGAGGAGCAGACCGACCGCTCGACCACCGACGACTTCGGCGCCGTCTTCCACATGATCACCGTCGGCGCGTGGGGCGCTCTTCACGGTCACCTGGTTCGTGCCGCTCGTCAACCCGGAGCTGGACAAGATCGTCGGCTTCTGGGTCGTCGCGATCCTGTTCGTCTGCACCGCCCGTGCGATCGCGCGCTCTACGCGCGGCGGCAGTCGAGTACCTGCAGAACACCGTGATCGTCGGCGCCGGCGACGTCGGCCAGCTGATCGCGAAGAAGTACCTCCAGCACCGGAGTACGGGATCAACCTCGTCGGCTTCGTCGACGATCAGCCGAAGGAGCGCCGCGAGACCTCGGCCACCTGACCCTGCTCGGCGGCCCCGAGGAGCTGGACGAGCTGATCGAGCTCTTCGACGTCGAGCGCGTCGTGATCGCGTTCTCGAACGACCGGCACGAGGAGACGGCGGTCGACCTCATCCGCTCGCTGGCCGACGTACGACGTCCAGGTCGACATCGTGCCGCGGCTCTTCGACATCGTCGGCCCCAAGATCGCAGTCCACTCAGTGGAGGGCCTGCCGCTGATCGGGCTCCCACCGATCAGGATGCCTCGCTCGTCCCGTCTGCTCAAGCGCGCCATCGACGTGGCCGGAGCGACGATCGGTCTCGTTCTCGCAGCCCCACTGATCGCGTTCATCGCACTCCGGATCCGCCTGGACTCGCCGGGGCCGGTCCTCTTCCGTCAGCCGAGGCTCGGAGAGGGTAGGCGCGAGTTCGAGGTGCTCAAGTTCCGGACGATGTCGGCCGGCACGCGCAGCGACGAGCACGAGGAGTACATCGCGCGGACGATGAGCGCCGCGGCGGCACCGGAGGAGAGTGGGCTGTACAAGCTCGAGCGTCCCGAAGTAACGCGGTTCGGCAGCTGGCTCCGCAAGACGAGCCTCGACGAGCTGCCCCAGCTCCTCAACGTCCTTCGCGGCGACATGTCCCTCGTCGGGCCGAGACCGTGCATCGAGTACGAGACGGCGTACTTCGATACGCATCACTTCGACCGGTTCTCGGTGCCGGCCGGGATCACGGGTCTCTGGCAGGTCACGGCGCGCGCCCATTCCACCTTCGGAGAGGCCCTCGACCTCGACGTGCTCTACGCGCGGAGCTGGACGCTGGGGCTCGACCTGAAGCTGCTCGCGCGGACACCCGTGCAACTCCTGAGGCAGCGCCGGGGCACCCGGTGAGCCGCCTTCGGGTCGGGGTCGTCGGGCTCGGCTACTGGGGGCCGAATCTCGTGCGCAACTTCTACGAGCTGCCGGAAGCTGAGGTCGCGTGGGTGTGCGATCTCGACCAGGAACGCCTGGACCGGATTGGCCAGCGCTACCCCGGCATTCCCCTCACGACCTCGTTCGCTCAGATCCTCGCCGACGATTCGGTCGACGCGGTCGCGCTCGCCACCCCTGTGGGGACGCATTACGCGCTCGGACGGGAGGCCCTCGAAGCGGGCAAGCACACGTTCGTCGAGAAGCCGCTCGCCGCGTCGTCCGCCGAGGCGGAGGCACTCGCGAGGCTGGCCGCAGACCGAGGGTTGATCCTCATGCCCGGCCACACGTTCCTCTACAGCCCTCCGGTCAACGTCGTCAAGGAGCTGATCGACTCCGGGGAGCTCGGCGAGATCTACTTCATCTCGACGAGCCGTGTGAACCTCGGCCTGCACCAGCCGGACGTGAGCGTGATCTGGGATCTCGGCGCCCACGACTTCTCCATCCTCCGCTACTGGCTTGGCGAGAACCCTGAACAGGTCAGCGGGATGACCCGAAGCTGTGTGCTCAGTGGGATTCCGGACGTCGCCTTCGTCAGCCTACGGTTCGGCTCGGGTGCGATCGCTCACTCCGAGCTCTCGTGGCTCGCGCCGAGCAAGCTGCGGCGGACGGCGGTCGTGGGCTCGCAGAAGATGGTCGTCTACGACGACACGAGCAACGAGCCCGTGCGGGTCTTCGACTCCGGGGTCTCGCTGCCGGATCCGGAGACGTTCGGCGAGTACAAGCTCACCTACCGCACCGGTGACATCGTCTCGCCCGCGATCGCTCCGACCGAGCCGCTCAGGGCCGAGCTCGCGGACTTCTGTGCATCGGTCACGAGCGGGGAGCCGCCTCGGTCATCCGCTGCGCTCGGTCTCGATGTGATTCGCATCATCGAGGCGGTGGATGGCGCGATCGCGCCCGCGCACATCTTGACCGCCGCGAGCTAATGGCGCGGCAGATCACCCAGGTCGCCGGGGCCTCGTCCGTGGCCGCGAGCACCGCACTCGCGGCCCTGCTCGTCGCCTGGCTGACCGCACAGGGACGGCCGACGACTGCCGCCGCCGCATTGCTCGCCCCCCCTCTCCTCATCGCAGTCCTGGCGAAACCCCCGCGGGCCTTCCTGCTCGCGATCTGGATCACGGTTCTCCTGCCGTTCACCATGGTCGTGGGGGTCGCCCAGGCGTCGATCCCGCGGCTCGCGGCGATGGCCGCGGTGGGCTCGATCCTGCTGGCGGGGATCTCCGGGCGACGGGCGACCCACGTACGGCGGCATCCGCTCGACTTCGTCGTCGGCGCCTTCGCGCTCGTCGTGATCGCGAGCTGGGCGACGGACGACCCGCTTCCCAACTCGCTCCAGCACGCTCTCAACTACGTCGTTCCGATCCTGTTCTATGCAGCGGCCCGCTGGTTCGCGGAGGACGAGATCCTCGCGATCCTCTGGTCGTTGCTCCTGGGCGGCGCGCTCGCGTCGCTCACCATCTACTACGAGTACCTGGTGACGAAGGAGCCGTTGTTCGTCGACACCACGTCCTACTACTGGTCGGCGAGCGCCGAGTACATCTTCCGCCCCGCAGGCGTCTTCGGAAGCCCGCCGGCGGCAGGCACCGTGCTCGCGATGACCTTGCTGGCCTCCCTGCCGTTGCTCACGCGCAGCGCGGGGCGCATCGAAGCGCTCGCGTGGGCGGCGTTCGCGCTCTCGGCAGGAGCTCTGTTCCTCACCTTCACGCGCGGTCCGATGGTCGGCTTCGCCGTGGGCTTCCTCGTCTATCTCGCGCTCGCCAAGCCGGCCTGGCGGGGGCGTTTCACCTACGGGCTCGTCATCGCCGCGCTTGCCGTCTTCCTGCTCGTGCTCCCCAGGGTCGCGGGTGCGAGGTGGTACGAGGAAGGCGTTCTCCGTGCCGGCACCTTCGAGACGAGGCAATCGTTCTGGGCGCAGTCACTGCCGCTCGTGACGAACTCGTACAGACACCTGATCGGGGGGCACGGGATCAACAGCCTCATCGTCGGACGCGCGAATCTCCCCGGGCAGGTGGATCCGGACATCGCGACCGTCCCGTTCCTCACGCAGAACGGACCGCACAACCAGTACGTCCGGACTGCTCTGGAGCAAGGACTGACCGGTCTCGCCATCCTCGTCGCGTGGCTCGGGGGCACGCTCTGGTTCGCCGCTCGCGCCGTCCGCAGGCTGCCGGGACGTCGGGCGCTGATCGCCGGCTCCGCCGCGGGCGTGGCGAGCCTTCTGGTCGTCTCGTTCGTCAACGACTCGCTCCGGCATCCGCCCACCCTCGCGATTGGCAGCCTGCTCAGCGGCTTGATCGTCACGCTCGGTGCCGGGACCCCGGTGAGGGAGCGGTGAGCGCGGTCGCCGTTCAGCCCCTCCTGGATCGGAGCCTGCGGCGAACGCTGACCGGGCTCGCACCCGTGAGCCTCGTTGTTCAGCTCGCGAGCTTCGGCTCGTCGATCGCTCTCGCAGTCGTCCTCGGCGCAACGGTCGAGACCGATGCCTACTATCTCGCCCTCGCGGTTCCGAGCGTGACCTCGGGCGTGCTGATGGCGGCGATCCGCCTCGGGGCGATCCCGGCGCTGACGGAGATCCGGGGCGCCGGCGAGGCGGCCTTCGCCCGAGCGGCGGGGGAGCTTGTGACGTCGGTCTTCCTGCTCGCCCTCGGAGCCACCGTCCTCGTCACGTCGATCATGGCGTTCGTGCTTCCCGCCGCCGTCGACCCTGAGCTCGCGGGTCGCACCCGGCTCGCCCTGGTCGAGCTGGCCCCGTATGCGGTGTTCGGCGCGGTCGCGGGCGCGCTGGGGGCCGTCCTCGCAGTTCAGGGCTCGTTCGCCGCGCCGGTCGCCGCGCTTGCGCTCGAGCCGCTCGCCAAGATCCCGCTGACGGTCTTCCTCGGCGACCGCTTCGGGATGCAGGCACTGATCGCCGGCAACCTCGTCGGCAGCGCCCTCGGCCTGGGTCTGCTCCTGTGGGTGCTGCGAAGGCGCGGCACGCGCATCAGGCTCGTTCCGCGCTTCGCCACGCCGTTCGTGCGCGCCGTCCTCCTTCTCAGCGTTCCCCTGGTCGTGAGCCAGAGCGTGCTCCAGCTGAATCCGCTGATCGACCGGTGGATGGCGAGCGACCTCGGTACAGGCAGCGTGACTGCGCTCGAGCTCGGCCTGCGACTCTTCCTCGCGCCGGCCGGGCTGCTGACCGGGCTGCTGATCGCGCCCCTGGCCGCGACGTGGGCGGTGCGTCGCGACGCAGAGGGCTGGGCGGGCCTCCGACGGAGTGTGACCCGCGCCGTGGAGGGGGTGGCCCTCGTCGTTCCGCCGCTCGTCGTCGGTGCGGTCGTCCTCCGGGTCGAGGCGGCCTCGTTCCTCTTCAGCGGCGGGGCTTACCCGCCGGAGGCGCTTGCGGACACTGCTCGCGTCTTCGCGATGATCGCGCTGTCCCTGCCCGCGCAGGTGATCATCGTCGCCTTCTCCACCCTCTTCATCGTCCAGGGAGACGCGATCTTCCCGATGAAGATCGCGGCGGCAAACGTGATCCTGAACGTCGCGCTCAACCTCGTCTTCCGTCACTTCTTCGGAGTCGCCGGGATCGCGCTGGCCACGAGTGTGACCCTGACGGTGCTCCTCGGCGCCTACGTCCTCGTCGCCCGCCGGCGCTGGGGGCGCCTCCTCGAGGCGGCCTCGAAAGCCCTTGTGCTGCGTGTGGTCGCAGGCGCCGCCGCCGCCGCGGCGGCAGGGCTTCTGGTCGGAGAGGCGCTGCCACAGGCTGCGACACGCGCAGCCCATCTCGGCGAGATCGCCGCGGTCGGGGTCGTCGTGGCCACCGCTCACTTCGCCGTCCTCGCGGCACTGCGAGAGCCGACGGCGGTCCGGATCTTCGTGCGGTTGCGCTCTCGTCTCGGAGGCGCGAGTTGAAGCGTCGGCCCTTCTACGACGTGCTCTTCTACCTCCCTTCGGTGACGCCCGTGCTCGCAGGCTCGGGGCGCCGGCCCGGCGGCGGTGCGGAAACGCAGATCGTGCTCCTCGCGCGGGCTCTCGCCCGGCGCGGGCTGAGCGTCTGCCTCGTCGCCTACCCCTCGGTAGAACCGCTGCCGAGGTCGATCGACGGCGTCGACATCGTCGTCCGCCCCGCGCACAAAGCGCATCAGCGACTCGTTGGGAAGCTGCGCGAGGTCGCCCGGATCGGCCGGACGGTCGCTCGGGTGCGGTCGCGGGTCGTCGTCGTGCGAGTCGCCGGGCCTCAGGTGGGGCTTGTCGCACTCTCCGCCCGGCTCCTGCGGCGTCGCTACGTGTATTCGAGCGCGAACATCTTCGACTTTCGGTTCGAGGCGACCGGGCTGAGGCGCCGCGACCTCGCGCTCTATCGGCTCGGACTGCGGCTGGCGCACGAGATCGTCGTCCAGACCGACGAGCAGCGCGAGCTGTGCAAGCGCGTCCTCCGGAGAGACGCGGTCGTCATCCGAAGCGTGGGTGAGCCGGCGGAGCCGCACGGCGAGCCAGAGGCCCTGCTCTGGATCGGACGTCTCGTGACTTACAAGCATCCCCTCGCCTTCGTCGAGCTCGCCCGGTCGCTCCCGGATGTCCCGTGCCGGCTCCTCGGGATCACGACGCCGGAGAGCGGCAGCGTTCCCGAGGAGGTTCGGTCGGCCGCCGCGGGCGTCGCGAACCTCCAGTTGATCGAGCCCGCTCCGCGCGGCGACGTGCTTCGGCTGATCGATCGGGCCGTCGCGATCGTGAACACGTCGGACTACGAGGGAATGCCGAACATCTTTCTCGAGGGCTGGGCACGCGGCGTGCCTGCGCTGACGCTGTCCCACGACCCGGACCACGTCATCGCACGCTTTGGCCTGGGGCATGCAGCCGGTGGCGACCTGGACAGCTTCGTCGAGGCCGCGCGCACGCTCTGGCAGAGCCGCGCCGCGACGGGCGAGCTGTCGGCACGGTGCCGTGCCTACATGGCAGAGCAGCATGGCGAGGAGGCCGTCGCCGCCGCGTGGGCGCGTGCACTCGGCGTGGGCGCGGCCGCCGCATCGGCCCTCGTGCCGAGGAGCGCGGCATGAGGCGCCGTCGCGAGTCCTTCGACGTCGTCTTCTACGTTCCCACGGTGGGCGAGCTCCTGGCGTCCGGGCGCGCGGGCCGCGCGGGGGGCGCCGAGACGCAGGTCGTGCTCCTCGCACGGGGCTGGCCGCCCGAGGGCTCTCGGTCGGCGTGTGGGCGTACGACGCTCCCGGAGGGCTGACTCCCATCGGCGGCGGCGTCGACCCTCCTGCGCCGCTCCCCGTTTCGCGGTGGGCGGGGATTCGCCTCGACGCTCCGCGAGGCGCTCGCGACGTCCAGCGCCGTCGCCCGCGCCCGCTCGTCGGTGATCGTCACCCGGATAGCCGGGCCGCATGTCGGACTGGTCGGCCTCGTCGCGCGGTTGACCCGGCGCAGGTTCGTCTATTCCAGTGCGAGCCTCACCGACTTCGACTTCGCGCGGCGTGACCCGAGCCGTCGGGATCGAGTCCTGTACCGGCTGGGCCTCTGGTCAGCTCGGGAGATTGTCGCGCAGACGGTCGAGCAGGCCGACTTGTGTCAGGATCGCAGCTGGGCCGGCGGGCCTCCGTGATCCCGAACATCGTCAACCCGGCTCGGGCCGACCGGTGGCGGCGAGTTCTTTCTCTGGATCGGTCGCGCGACTCTCTACAAGGGGCCGCTCGCCTACGTCGAGCTCGCTCGCTCGCTGCCGGACTGTCCGTTCCGGATGATCCTCGTCCCGAACTTCGGCCCGGGCGACATTTCGGCTGAGGTGGCGGCCGCCGCCGCCGACGTGCCGAACCTCGAGCTTCTGCCCGTTCGGCCGCCGGCCGAGCTCGGTGAGCTCCTGGACGGGGCGGTCGCAGTGATCAATACGTCCCAGTTCGAGGGCATGCCCAACGTGAGCCTGGAGGGGTGGGCGCGCGGGATCCCGACCCTCGCTCTGGCCTACGACCCCGACGGGGTGATCGAGCGCCACGGGCTCGGCGGCTACGCGAACGGGTCCCCCGAGCGGCTCGCCGAGCTTGCCCGGGAGTACTGGGAGCGACGCGAGGAATCGAGTGCTTCCGAGCGTGCCGGACGGTGCCGGCGCTACGTGGAGAGGCATCACGCCCCCGGCGCGATCGTCGACGCGTGGCTCCGGGTTCTCGGACTGGTGCCGGCTCCGGACAATGCCTCGCTCGTCTCCGTGGAGGCGATCTAGCGTGTGCGGGATCGCCGGCAAGCTCCACTTCGGCGGAGCGCCCGCCGACGGGCGGGTGCTCGACCGGATGTGCGCCGCTCTGACCCACCGCGGACCAGACGCCCGAGGGCGCTACGTGGAAGGTGGAGTCGCGATCGGGATGCAGCGCCTGGCGATCATCGACGTCGCCGGGGGCGACCAGCCGATCTTCAACGAGGACCGCTCGGTGGCGGTCGTCCAGAACGGTGAGATCTACAACTACCGCGAGCTCCGGGAGCGGCTCGTCGCCCAGGGCCACCGCTTCGCGTCGGACAGCGACACCGAGGTGCTCGTCCACCTCTACGAGGAGCACGGCGCGCGGATGGTCGACCACCTGCGAGGCATGTTCGCCTTCGCGATCTGGGACTCGGTGCGGCAACACCTCTTCCTCGCCCGGGACCGAGTGGGCAAGAAGCCACTCTTCTGGGCCCGTAAGGGCGACCGCTTCTGGTTCGCCTCCGAGATTCGCGCACTGCTCCAGGATCCGGAGATCGACCGGACCGTGGACGACCAGGCGATCGCTGCGTACCTCGCCCTGCAGTACGTCCCGCATCCGCTCTCGGCGTTCGCCGCCATCCGAAAGCTCCCGCCTGCCTCGACGATGACGGTCACGGCGGCCGGAGAGCGGATCGACCGGTACTGGTCTCTCGATCACACCTCCAAGATCGAAGGGCCCACCGACGAGCTCGCCGAGAGGCTGCGCGACCAGCTGCTCGAGGCGACGCGCATCCGGCTCATGAGCGAAGTCCCGCTCGGAGCGTTCCTCTCGGGCGGCGTCGATTCGAGTGCTGTGGTCGCGGCGATGGCGATGCAGTCGAGCGGCGCGGTGAAGACGTTCTCGATCGGCTTCAGCGAGCAGGACTTCGACGAGCTCGCCTACGCACGACGCGTGTCGGATCGCTATGGCACCGACCATCACGAGTTCGTCGTCGAGCCGCACGCCCTCGAGGTCATGCCGAAGCTCGCCCGGCACTACGGGGAACCGTTCGCGGATTCCTCGGCGATCCCGAGCTTCTACCTCGCCGAGCTGACCGGCCGTCACGTGACCGTGGCTCTGAATGGGGACGGCGGGGACGAGAGCTTCGCCGGTTATCGCCGCTACGTCTCGGACGACCAGGTGCGACGGCTCGCCTGGCTGCCTCGCCCGCTCTGGCCGATCGTGGGATTGGCCCGGGTCCTGCCGGAGGGGCCGCACGAGCAGCACGTCCTCACGAAGGCGAACCGAATGGGGCGAATCTTCGCGATGGACGCGGCCGAGCGGTACGCGATGCGGATCGGGTTCTTCGATGCTCAGCGGCAGCGGCGGCTCCTGGCGCCGGAGTTCGCCGCACGGGTGAACGGAGCCCGCCCCGACGCGTTCCTCCTCGACGCCTGGCGAGGGGCCAACGCAGACGACCGTATCGACGTCATGCTCGCGACCGACGTGAACACCTATCTCCCGGGCGACCTGCTCGTGAAGATGGACATAGCGACGATGGCGTACTCCGTGGAGGCGAGGTCGCCGTTCCTCGACCACCACCTGATGGAGTTCGCAGCATCCCTCCCAGCCAGGCACAAGCTCGCTGGCGGCGACGGTAAGGTCCTGCTCAAGCACGCGGTTCGCGACTGGGTTCCGAGCGCCATCCTCGAGCGTCCCAAGATGGGCTTCGGGGTGCCGCTCTCGCACTGGTTCCGGGGTGAGCTCCGGTCGCTGCCGGCCGACGTCCTGCTCGACCCGCGGTCGCTCGACCGCGGTTACTTCCGCCGGGATGCCATCGAGCGGCTGATTCGCGATCACCAGCTGGGACGGGCCGACCACGCGTCGCGCCTGTGGGCGCTGCTCCAGCTCGAGTACTGGCATCGCGAGGTCGTCGAGGCACCGCTCGACCGAACGGAAACGCCGGGGGCCGCACGTGTCGGTTGATCGCGACTCGATCCTCGAGTTCGTCCAGCGCGACCCGGGTGCAGACGTGCTCGTCGTCACGAACATGTGGCCCGACGAGGAGCGCCCCGTCTATGGGATCTTCGTGAAGCGCCAGGTCGAGTCGCTCCGGGAGCTGGGGGTGCGCTGCGACGTCGCCTATCTCCGCGGCTATGTCTCCCCCACCGCGTATCCGCGCGCCGCTCTCGCCTTTCTTGCCGGCACCCTGCGCTGGCGTGGGAAGTACCGGCTCGTGCATGTGCATGCGGGGGAGACCGCCCTCGCCGCGCGCTGCTTCCTCGGGCCGCCGATGCTCGTCTCGTACTGCGGGGACGACCTGCTCGGCGACCCGCAGGACGACGGGACGATCCCTGCGAGGAGCCGGATCAGGGCAGGCGTGCTCCGCGCCCACGCGCGGCTCTTCCCGGCCACGATCACCAAGTCCCGTGAGATGCACGACCGTCTTTCGCCAGCGGCGCAGCGCCGCAACACGGTGCTCCCGAATGGAGTCGACCCTGACCTGTTCGCCCCGCTCGACCACGCCGAGGCTCGTCAGCGCCTGGGCTGGGACCTGGACGAACGCGTCGCCCTCTTCGCGGCGACGAAGCCGGACATCCCGAGGAAGCGGCGAGTGCTCGCCGAGGCGGCCTGCGCCCGCGCGTCGGACGCGCTCGGCCCGATCCGCCTCCATGTGTCGGGTTTGACGCCGCCGGACGACATGCCCGTCCTCATGAGCGCCGCCGATTGCCTTCTGCACACGTCCTCGCTGGAAGGCTCGCCGAACGTTGTCAAGGAAGCCCTCATGTGCAATCTGCCGGTTGTCGCGACCGCGTCGGGTGACATCCCGGAGCTGCTCGATGGGGTCGACCCGTCGTTCGTCTGCGCGCCCGACGCCGACAGCCTGGCCGAGGGGCTCGTGCGCTGCCTGGAGGAGCCACGCCGGTCCAACGGGCGCGGACAGCTCGAGGGGACGCTCGGATCCAGCGCGATCGCCCGGCGCCTGCTCGAGATCTACCGTCGGCTGGACGACCGCGGCGTCAGCATTGCGCCGGAACCGGAAGGGGGACGTTCATGGACCTCTCCGTGATCACGACGTACCGGTGCGACTCCCGCTGCGCGATGTGCCACATCTGGAAGAACCCGACCCACCCGGACTACGAGCTCGACCTGGAGACCCTGCGCAAGCTGCCGCCGGGATTCGACTACGTCAACGTCACGGGCGGCGAGCCGACGCTCCGCAAGGACCTCGCGGAGGTCTGCGACGTCCTCTACCCGAAGGCGAAGACGCTCGAGATCAGCACCAACGGCCTCCACATCGCGGTGCTGGAGCCGATCGTCCGCAAGTACCCGGACATCAAGATCCGGATCAGCGTCGAGGGGTTCGAGGAGACGAACAACCGGATCCGCGGTGAGAAGAACGGCTTCGCGAAGAAGGTCGACGCGATGGAGCGCCTGATCGCCGCCGGCGGCACCGACCTCGGCTTCGCGACGACCTTCCAGGACGAGAATATCGACGAGGTCGTCGCCATCTACCGGTTCGCCAACGACCTCAAGGTCGAGCTCGCAACCTCCGCACTCCACAACGCCTTTCAGTTCCACAAGAACGACAACCACATCTACGACCGCCTCCGCGTGGCCCGGAAGGTGGAGGAGCTGATCACCGAGATGCTTCGCTCCTGGACCGTGAAGAACTGGTTCCGCGCCTACCTCAACCTCGGGCTGATCGCGAAGATCCTCGGCCAGGACCGGCTCCACGCCTGCACACAGGGCACGGACAGCGTCTTCATCGACCCCTGGGGCGACGTCTACGCGTGCAACGTCCGCAACGACCTGCTGATGGGGAACCTGCACGACCAGTCGTGGGAGGAGATCTATCGTGGCGAGGCGGCGGCGGCGGTGCGGGCGAAGGTCGCGGTGTGCCCGCAGAACTGCTGGATGGTCTCGTCCGCGAAGACCGCGATCCGGAACAAGCACGTTGCGCGCCTGCCGAAGGTCGCCGTGCTCCGCTGGGTCGTCTGGAACAAGCTCCGGGTGACGGCCGGCCGACCCGTGCGCTTCGGCCGCTACATCGACTACGACGACGTCCGGGCGGACGCAGCGATCGTGCGCCGCAAGTCGTATCTGACCGCTCCCGAGAAGAAGACGCTCCAGCCGGCGGAGAGCCGCCGGTACGAGCAGCTCGACGGCTACTTCAACCGGTGACCCGGCGGGAGGCGGGGCTGACCTGATGCGCGTCGCAGTTCTCGGGATCAAGCAGCTCCCGGCCCAGGCTGGCGCCGACCGGGTCGTGGAGCGACTGCTCCAGCACGAGTCGGGCCGGCACGAGTTCACCGTCTACCTCCTGCGCGGAGCGGGCGAGCCGCTCGCCTGCACGCCCCGGAGGCGCTACGTCTACGTGCCCGCGGTCGGAGGGAAGCATCTGCGCGCGCTCTCCTACTTCTTCCTCTGCTGCGTACACGTCCTCTTCCGGGGCTCGTACGACGTCGCGCACGTGCACAACTCGGACTTCGGGCTCGTCGCCCCACTCCTGAAGCTGAAGCGGGGGCTTCGGATCGTGGGAACGTTCCACGGGAACCCGTACGAGCGTGGGAAGTGGGGCCGGGGCGCTCGCGCTGTGCTCCGGCTGTCGGAGGCGCTCTTCGTCCGCACGTGCGACGTCCTGACCTCGGTGGCCGCGTCGAAGAGGGTCGCGGGCCGCGACGTCCGGTACATCCCGAACGGCCTGGACGCGGCCCCGCCCTCCTCGAACGGCAACGGGTTCGCTTACGAGGCATACGGGCTCCAGCCGGGCGGCTTCCTTCTCTTCGCCTGTGGCCGCCTCGACCGGACGAAGGGCCTTCACCATCTGCTCGAGGCGTACCGCGGGCTCCCGGACGCGCCCCCGCTCCTCGTCATCGGCGAGTTCTCGCACGACCGCGCTTACGCCCGGGAGATCGAGGAGCAAGTCGCGGGGATGCCGGGGGTTGTGCTGTTCAAGCAGCTCCTGCCCCGCGACACGCTCCTCGAGGTCGTCCGCGACTGCTCGGTGTTCGTCTTCCCCTCAGAGGTGGAGGCGATGTCGATGATGCTCCTCGAGGCGATCGGAGTGGGAGCCGTCGTCGTCTGCTCGGACATACCGGAGAACATCGAGGTGGTGGGAACCGAGTATGCGCTCCTCTTCCGTTCAGGCGATCCGGGCTCTCTGCGCGCCACGCTCGAACGTGCTTTGTCGGCGCCGAGAGCCGACCCGATTGCGCGTGTGCTGACAGACCGTGTCGACTCGGCGTTCCGTTGGGACAGGATCGTGCCTCGTTACGAACACCTTTACGAAGGCGTCTGAGCGCTCCGCGCGGGGACGCCGACGACGACCGCACCGTCCGGCGCATCCTGAGTCACCACCGCTCCCGCCCCGACCGTTGCTCCTGCTCCGATCCGGATCCCGCCGAGAATCACCGCGCCCGACCCGAGGGACGCCCCTCGCGCGACGATCGTCCGCTGCAGCTCCCACGGCCCGGCCACGCTTCGGATCGCTTGTCGTTGACGAACAGCACCCCGTGCCCGACGAAGACCTCGTCCTCGATCGTCACCCCGTCGCAGATGAAGGTGTGACTCTGGATCTTGCAGCGCGCGCCGATCGACGGCGCCGCGCTGGATCTCCACGAAGGTGCCGATCTGGGTCTCGTCGCCGATCGTGCAGCCGTAGAGGTTCGTGAACGAGTGCACCACGACACCCTCCCCGAACGTGACGTCGTCGATCAGGCGGTAAGGGGCGTCGTTGACCGGGCCGTCAGCCATCGAAGTAGTCCCGGATCGAGGCGGCCACGTGCTCCAGCTGGGAGTCGGTGATCCCTGGGAACAACGGGAGGGACAGGGCCTCGCGCGCGAGTCGCTCGGCGACCGGGAACGCGCCGGCCCGAAGCCCGAGGTGGGCGTACGCCTCCATCAGGTGGATGGGTTCGGGTAGTGGCGTCCCGTCTCGATGCCGCGCTCGCGGAGGTGCGCCGCCAGCGCATCGGGCCGAGCGGTGCGAACGACGAAGAGATGCCAGACCGGGCTGCTCCCCTGAGCCGGGTGCGGCAGCCGCAGGTCGCCGACGCCGTCGAGCAGAGCGAGATAGGACGCTGCGGCCGCGCGCCGCTCGTCGTTCCACGATCTCCAGCAGAGGGAGCTTCTGCTCGAGCACCGCCGCCTGGATCGTGTCGAGGCGCGCCGTCCACCCCTCGAACCGGTGGACGTACTTCGCGACCTGCCCGTGCTCTCGCAGTGCGCGGACGCGCTCGGCGAGGTCGTCGTCCTGCGTCGTGACGGCTCCCGCGTCGCCGAAGGCTCCGAGGTTCTTGCCCGGATAGAAGCTGAAGGCCGCAGCGCGTCCCGCCTGCACCCGGGACGAGGCCGTCTCGCTCAGCGCCGTGCGCCTGGCAGGCATCCTCGACGATCTCGAGCCCGTGCCGCGCTGCGATCGGCTGAAGCGCCGCCATGTCGGCCATCTGCCCGTAGAGATGCACGGGCAGCACGACTCGTGTGTGCCCGTTCACCGCGGCGGCGGCCGCCTCCGGGTCGAGGCAGTAGTCGGCCTCGGAGATGTCCGCGAGCACGGGTGCGGCGCCTGCCTGGGAGATCGCCTCCACCGTCGCGATGAAGGTGTGGGCGGGGACGACGACCTCGTCCCCTCGCTCGAGCTCGAGCGCGATCAGCGCGAGCCGGAGAGCATCCAGCCCACTCGCGACTCCGACACAGTGCCGGGCGCCCGCAAAGGCGGCAAACGCCTCCTCGAACCGAGCGACGGCGGGGCCGTTGACGAACTGCGAGGAGTTGACGACCGCGTCGAGAGCGGAGGCGATCGCCGCTCGAACAGACCGGTGAGCGAGCTCGAGGTCGACGAACGGAACGAGCATGGGTGCCGCCAAATGTCGTGACTTTTTCACGTTTCCGAAGTAAAGTCGATCGGTGGGTCGTGCGATAGAGCGCGGCGCCCTTGCGGAGGAAGGCCCCCCTATCCGGCTGGATCCGCGACTCGGCGCCAACGTGTCTCGGGCTGGGCGGATGATCGCTTCGCATGCAGCTGTCGCCGGGGGGATCGCGACGACGGTCGTCCTGACCGCGGCGGCCGATGGGGGCTACTTCCCGCATTCGTGGGGCTGGCTCGCAGTCGCGCTGCTCGGCTTCACGGCGATCGCCGCGGTCTTGACCAATTCGACGCCCGAGCCGCTCGCGCTCGCTCTGCCCGGGACACTCGCCGCGCTCGGCCTGATCCAGTTGGTCGCGGGAGACGACCCGTCGCGCGTGCTCGAAGCCGAGCGCACGCTCGCGTACGTCGCGGTCGGGCTCGCTGCAGCGACCGCGCTTCGCCGTTCGTTCGTCTCCGCCTCCGTGGCAGGCATCTCGATCGGGTGTTGGGTGATTGCGGCCTACGCCCTGTTGACCCGGCTTCTCCCGGACCGGCTCGGCTCGCTCGACGATGTGGCGGTCTACCGCCTCGCCCAGCCGCTCGGCTACTGGAACGCGCTGGCGATCCTGACCGTGATCGGGATCCTCCTGACGATCGGCGCGGCAGGCCCGGGCAGAACCACCGTCTCCGCCGCGCTCGCTTCCGCGGCACTTCCCGTTCTGCTGACGACGCTCTACTTCACGTACTCCCGTGGCGGTTGGGCTGCCCTCGGCCTCGGTCTCGGGATCCTCGTCCTCCTGCATCCGTCGAGAGGCCCGATGTTCGGCACGATCGTCGCCCTCGCGCCCGTGCCGGCATTCTTCGTCTGGATCGCATCCCGGCAGTCGTCGCTGACCGCTGTGGCGCCCGATCTCTCGCGAGCATCGGAGCAAGGGCGCACTCTGCTGCTGTGGCTGGCGGTGGCGACGGTCACGGCCGGTTTCGTCGGAGCCCTGCTGCCGGCGATCGGCCGTCGGCTCGATCCGTCGGCGCGGGCGCGCCGAGCTCTCCGGCGTGCGCTGATCCTGGGTGTGGTCGGGCTGCTCGCGCTTCTGCTCGTGCGCGTCGGCGATCCCCTGACGGCGGCGGACGAAGCGTGGGGATCCTTTTCGTCTCCACCGCCGGAAGTGCGAGATCTCAACGAGCGCCTGTTCACGTTCAGCTCGAACGGGAGGGTCGATCTCTGGTCTGCGGCTTGGACGGACTACACAGCGCATCCACTGCTCGGCTCGGGAGCAGGAAGCTTCGAGCGGTTCTGGCTCGAGAATCGGACAGTCGCGGCGAAGGTGCGCGACGCGCACAGCCTGTACCTCGAGATGCTCGCCGAGCTCGGGCCGCTCGGGCTCCTCGTGCTGCTCGTCGCGCTCCTGACGCCCGTCGCGGTCGTCCTTCGATCGCGCCGAAGCCCCGTCGTCGCGGGGGTTGGCGCCGCGTACGTCGCCTACCTCGCCCACGCCGGCGTCGACTGGGACTGGGAGGTTCCTGTCGTGACCGGCACGGCAGTGCTGCTCGGCGCCGTCCTGATCGTCGAGGCAAGAGCGAGCTCGACGCGTCTTCATCTCGATCGGCCTTCGCACCTCGCTCGTCGCCGCGGCGGGCCTGCTCGCTGCGGGTGCGGCCGTTGGGCTCGCCGCCAATGCCTCACTGGCCGGCGCGCAGGCGGCAGCAGGACGCGGCGACTGGGCGAGCGCCGAGGCTCTGGCGCGCCGCGCCGCGACGTGGGCCCCGTGGTCGCCGGAGCCGTGGCGTGAGATCGGCGAGGCGCGCCTCGGGTCGGGGAGATCCGGGGAAGCCCGCGAGGCTTTCCAGAGGGCGACCACCAAGGACGACAAGGACTGGAGCCTCTGGCTCGATCTCGCCCGTGCCACGCGGGGAGGCGAGCAGCTGAAGGCGCTCCGGCGGGCAGCACTGCTGAACCCGCTCTCCCCGGAGGTCGCACTGCTCCGCTCGGAACTGGGGCAGCAGTCGACGATCGACGTCGGGCAGGCCGGGTGAGCAGATACCTGGTGTCCGGAGCCGCCGGCTTCATCGGTTCCCACCTCGTGGAGGCGTTGGTGCGAGGAGGGCACGACGTCGTCGGGGTCGACTCGTTCTCGGACTACTACTCGTCCGACCTGAAACAGTCCAACATCGCGGCCCTGGCCGTGGACAGCCGGTTCACTCTCGTCCGAACGGACGTTGCCGAGCTGACCGAGCACGCGATCGGCGAGGTCGACGGGATCTTCCATCTCGCCGCCCAGGCCGGCGTCCGTGGGAGCTGGGGCGAGCGGGTTCGACACGTTACGTCCGCGACAACGTCCTGGCCACGCAGCATCTCTTCGAGCTGGCCGCGCGGCTCGGGGTCCGCGTCGTCTACGCGTCCTCCTCCTCGGTCTACGGGAACGCCGAGTCCTTCCCGACGCCCGAGGACGCCCGCCCGCGGCCCGTCTCGCCGTACGGCGTCACGAAGCTCGCGTGCGAGAGCCTCGCGGCTGCGTACGCACGACCAGTTCGGCCTCGATGTCGTCGGTCTGAGGTACTTCACCGTCTACGGCCCTCGCCAGCGGCCCGACATGGCTTTCACGCGGATCGCGCGCGCTCTCCAGCGGGGCACCGACGTTCACGCTCTTCGGCGACGGGTCCCAGACAGCGTGACGTCACGTATGTCGCGGACGCCGTCTCTGCGACCATGGCGGCGATGGAGTTGGGACGGCGCGGCGATGTCTACAACGTCGGCGGCGGCCAGCAGGCGGCGCTGCGCGAGGTCATCGCGTGCTTCGAGGCGGTCGCCGGTCGCCGCTTGTCGCTCGAACGCGACAGCGTCGCGTCGGGAGACGTCCGGCACACGGGAGCGGACACGTCTCGCGCGCGCGAGCACTACTCGGCTGGGCTCCGGCCCGCTCGCTCGAGGAGGGCGTGGCGGCGCAGTGGGAATGGGCGGTCTCGACCGAGGTTCAGGCCGGCTGATGTTCAAGCGCGACCCGCTCGCCAACCCCGAGCCGCTGATCCGCCGCGTCTACGCGTACGTCGCCTACTTCGTCGGCGACGGGCCCGAGGCCGAGGACATCACGAGCGACACCTTCGAGCGGGCGCTCCGCTACCGGTCGAGCTACAAGGCCTCGAGCGGCGAGCCGATCGGCTGGCTGATCGGGATCGCGCGGCGCTGCCTCGCCGACACGGTCAAGGCCCGGCTCGAGCTCGCCGACGTCGGTGACGAGCCCGCGCCGGGGCGGCTCGAGGACGACGCGATCGTCCGGCTCGACGTCTCCCGTGCCGTCGCCACGCTCGACGACCGCAACCGCGAGCTGATCGCGCTCCGCTACGGCGCCGACCTGACCGCGCGCCAGATCGGCGAGCTCCTCGGCGTCCGCACGAACGCCGTCGAGGTGGCGCTGCACCGGGCGCTCGGGAAGCTGCGGGCCGAGCTGGGCGGGCCCGAGGCGACAGAGCACGACCCGGCACGCGCCCCCCGCCCGGCCGACGCCTGACTCACGGGCGCCGGGACGCCCGTGCTCGCCTGCGCCTGAACCGCCTCCGCACCCACGTCGCGGCGAACGGGGCGATGAGGGCGATCGCGACGCCGATTGCCAGTCCCACCATCGCTGCACGGTGACAGATGTCAGCCTGGCCGACAAGCGCGGGGAGGCGCTGTAAGGAAACGCCCGCAAACCGCGGTATCCCCCCGACAACGCGATTTTCTGGCAAGGGGGAGACGTGAGCGGATTCTTCAAGAACGACAGGCGGAGGCTCGAGTCAGAGCTGCGCGCCCGGCGCCCCGAGGCGCCCGCTGACCTCGTCAGCGGCCTCGCCCGGCGGCTCGAGTCGACGCGCCCGACGGGCGTGCCGCGGCTGGCGCTCGCGGGCCTGATGTCCGCGCTGATGCTGGTGGCGCTCGGCGCCGTCGGCGGGATCTCCTACGCGGCGAACGCCGCCAAGGAGGCCGCGCAGGTCGTCAAGCAGGCCGTCGCGCCGACGGCCCAGAACGCGACGATCAAGGTCACCGGCCTCAACGCCGGCGGCGACCAGTACCGCCCCGGCTTCGGCTTCGGCGACCCGAACCACAACCACACCGGCCCTCCCGGCCTGAACCGCGGCGGCGCCGGCGCGGCCGCGCCCCCGATCCGTGCGCGTAACGCGCCCAAGGGGAAGAACAACAAGGTCACGGCCAAGCTCGTCTCGTTCGCGATCGTGCTCGACGAGCAGGCGGCGCTCCGGATCTCCGTCTTCGACGCCGACGACAACAAGCTGCTCCTGACCCAGGGCAAGGGCGCCAACATCGGCGCGGGGATCAAGGGGCCGCAGACGAAGACGCTCCGCTACACGGTCAACGTGCCGCGGGCGATCCCGATCACGCTCCGGATCCCGGCGAACCTGCTCGTCCCCGGGAAGACCTACACCGTGCGGGTGCAGGCCACCGATCCGGACGGGAACAAGACGATCCTGAACATTCCGTTCATCGCCTAGAGAGCATCGCGTGGGGCGTCCGGGCTTCGGCCCGGGCGTCCCGCTCGTTCAGCTGCCGATCGGTTCAGCTGACGGCGAGGAAGCTCGACGCCGAGCTCGGCGTCACGCTGTAGCCCGGCGCGTCGAGCCGGTAGCCCGTCTGGAACGGGCTCCAGCCGATCGAGCGCACCGGTCACGCGCTCGAAGGCGAAGCCGAAGCGGTTGCAGGACGCGGAGCCGCCGTCCCACGACTCGGCGGTCGCCGTCGGCTGCCAGCTCGCGTGGCTGCCCGGCAGCGAGACCGGCGCGGAGACGGGCCTGCCGTCCACGAACGCCTGCCAGCGGCCGGGGGACGCCAGCTCGCGCACGCTGATCTCATAGGTGCGGCCCGGCGAGGCCGCGCGGAGCGGAACGAGCTTCGGCTTGTAGCCGGGGCGGGTGATCTCGTAGTAGAGGGTCGGGACGCCGCCGGCCTTCGTGATGATCCCGGCCTGGATCCAGGCGTCCGTGCCGCCCTTGCCGGCCCCGTACCCGCCGAAGCCGACCCAGGCTGCGACATGGCCGCCGGTGACGACCGGCGCCTTGACGATCCGCAGCCGGGCGCTGACGCCGCTCGCCGTGTGGACGGCGCCGACCCCCGCGTAGGAGTAGCCGGGGAGACCGCAGTTCGTGACCGGGTTCGCGCGCGCCGCGCCCGCACTCGAGGACGCGAGCAGGAGGGTGGAGAGCAGGACGAGGAGGCCGCGAGTCATCACGCAGCGCATCGACCGCATGGCCCCCGGAGGGATCCCTCGAATGAGGAATCAAGGCGACGTCGGCAGGGCTTTCCCGCCAGAACATGCGGAAAGAGCGGCACGAACAGACGCTGCCGCCACACCTGTCACGGAAGCGTGACGGCGGCGCGGGTTTCACGCCTACGGTGCGAAACCGGTGCTGTTTCGTACGCCCGGGCGGGTCAGGCGTCGTTGATCTCGGCGTGCCGCTCGGTGACGCAGCCCTCGGCCCAGTGCTCGGCGATCGTGACAGCCCGGCCGGCGATCTCGGAGACGTCTGCCTCCGTCGCGATCGCGTCCGCCGCGATCTCGATCCGCACCTGGTGAACGGAGACCTCGACGTTCGAGTCGATCTCGTGCCGCTCCTCGGCGATCACCGACACCCGTGCGACCTCCTGGAGCAGCGCCCGCGCGAGCTCGTCGATCTCGGCGGGCGTGACGGGCCGGCCGGCGAAGATCCCGAAGTTGACGCGCACCTCGATCGCCGCGGGATCACGCGGCTCGGCGAGGAAGGCGATGCGGGCAAGTTCCTGCATGAGAGGGGATTGTTACCGGAACCGCGGGACGGCTAACGCTCGCGTGGCTCCCAGCCGAAGCGCCGGGCCGCGATCAGCACCCCCACGACGCCCCAGGCGGCGAGCACCGCGAGGTCGGTTCCCTGGTGCCAGACCTGCTCGCCGCGGAGATAGACCGCGTTCAGCAGGTCGACGAGATAGGTGAGCGGGAGCACGTCGCCGATCGCGCTCAGCACGCCCGGGAAGCTGCGGGTGGGGCCGAAGGCGCCCGAGAGGAAGGCCATCGGCAGGAGGACGACGTTGAGCACCGCCGAGGCGCCCTCCGCCGAGCGGATCAGCGCCGCCGCGGCGAGCCCGAGCGCGGCGAACGCCGCCACGCCGGCGAGCGCGGCGAGCACGAGCGACAGCCACCGCGGGGGCAGGTCGGCGTCGAAGAGGAGCTTCCCGAGCGCGAAGAGGACGACGAGCTGGAGCGCGAAGACGAGGAGCGTCGAGGTCAGCGCCGCGAGCATGTAGGTCAGGGGCGACAGCGGCGTCGAGCGGAGCCGCTTGAGCACGCCGCTCTCCCGCCGGATCACGAGCTGGATCGCGAGCCCGGCGAACGCGGTGTTGGCGATCCCGTAGGCCGTCAGCCCCATCAGGAGCACGCTCGCCGAGGCATAGGTGCGCCCGTCGACCGTGATCGTGCCGCCGTAGACCGAGCCGAGCAGCAGGAAGAGCATCGGCGGGAAGATGAAGATGAAGACGGCGGCCTCGCGGCTGCGCCAGAAGACGAGCTGCTCCGCGCGGAGCTGGTGGCGGAACAGCCTCATTCGACTCCGTCGACGAGCTGGAGGTAGACGTCCTCGAGCGTGGCGCGCACGACCTCGAGCTGCTCGAGCTCGCGGCCCTCGGCGAGCGCGGCGGCGGTCAGCTCGTGCAGCGTCCTCGTCGGCGTCTCCGTCGGGACGACCACGGTCTCGCCGTCGAGCCGGTACCGGATCTCCACCTTGCCGGCGGCGGTCAGCTCGGAGGGCCGGCCGATCCGGACGATCTCGCCGGCGACGATCACGGCCACCCGGTCGGCGAGCTGCTGCGCCTCGTCGAGGTAGTGGGTGGTCAGGAGCACCGTCTTGCCGAGCGCGCGGAGCGAGCGGATCAGCTCCCAGGCGTTCCGGCGCGCGGCGGGGTCGAAGCCGGTCGTCGGCTCGTCGAGGAAGACGAGCTCCGGGTCGCCCACGAGCGCGACGCCGAGGTCGAGCCGCCGCTTCTGGCCGCCGGAGAGCGTCTTCACCCGCGCGTCGGCCTTCTCGGCGAGGCCGACGAGCTCGATCACCTCGTCGACGTCGCGCGGCCGCTCGTAGTAGCCCGCGAAGATCCGGTGGACTTCCCGGACGGTCAGCGAGGGCCAGAGCTCGGAGGACTGGAGGACGACGCCGATCCGCTCGCGGAAGGCGGGCTCGGTGCGACCGGGATCGAACCCGAGCACCTCGACCTCGCCGCCGTCGCGGCTGCGGTAGCCCTCGAGGATCTCCACCGTCGTCGTCTTGCCGGCGCCGTTCGGGCCGAGCAGGCCGAAGACCTCGCCCACGGCGACGTCGAAGTCGATCCCGCGCACCGCTTCGGCGGAGCCGTAGGACTTGCGGAGGCCCCGGACGGAGATCGCGGTCATCGCGGCAGTCTAGAGCCGGGTCGTGGAGCGGCCGGAACCGCTACAGCGGCAGGTCGAGCTCGGCCATTCCCGCCGGCGGGTACGGCGGCGGCTCGCCCCCCGTGAGTGCGGCCGCGATCTCGCCGCAGTCCGGCTGGTGGCCGACCGCGACGAGTGGCTCCTGCAGCCCCTCGGCGGCGGCGAGCAGGTCGGTGAGGTCGGCGCCGGGAGCGAGCCGCTCGTCCACGCGCAGCTCGGCTCCCGCCGCCTTCGCGATCGCGGCGGCGGTCTCACGCGCGCGCAGGAGCGGGCTCGAGAGGACGACGGCCGGGTTCGCCTCCGCAAGCTGCTCGCCGAGCGCACGGGCCTGCTCCCGCCCGGTGGGCGTCAGCGGCCGGAGCGAGTCCGGCGTCCCTGGCTGAGCTTCGGCGTGACGCACGAGGTAGAGCCGCATCGGCGCAGAGGATACGTCCCGCGGCAGGCTCGCGGCTGGCAGGCTCCGGGGATGCTCCCGCGCTTCCCGGCCGTCGTCGGCGCG
The DNA here is from genome assembly GCA_963846665.1 of uncultured Gaiellaceae bacterium. Classification (GTDB taxonomy): domain Bacteria; phylum Actinomycetota; class Thermoleophilia; order Gaiellales; family Gaiellaceae; genus Gaiellasilicea. Next base: position 589,424 of record CAWJWW010000001.1, on the reverse strand, counting down.
GCCACCCTCGTCCTCGGGCTGCTCGCGGCGGACGACGGCGGCTACTTCCCCCGCTCCTGGGGCTGGTCGGCGACGCTCCTCGGCGTCGTCGCGGCGGCCCTGCTCCTGGCCGACCGGCGGGGCGTGCAGGGCCTGCCCGAGCAGGTGTTCGCGGGCGGCCTCGTTGCGGTGGCTGGGTGGACGGGCCTCTCGGCGCTCTGGTCGCAGAGCGCGCCGAGCTCGCTCTCGGAGCTCGGGCGGGCGCTCGTGCCGGCGGCGGGCGCGCTCGCGGCGCTCGGCCTGCGGCGCGTGGACGCGGGGCCGCTCGCCTCCGGCGCGTTCGCTGCCGCGACCATCGTCTCGCTGCTCAACCTCGGGCACCGGCTCCTCGGCAGCGGCGCTGGGAACCGGGTCGGAGTCGGCCCCGGTCGGGTACGCGAACGGGCTCGGGATCCTCGCCGTCGTCGGCGTGCTGCTCGGTCTTTGCGACCTCACCGCGGTGCGCGGGACGCTTCGGGCGGTGGTGCTCGCGGCGGTGGGAGTGAACGCGGTCGTGCTCGTCCTCACCGCGAGCACCGGCGCTGTCGGCGCCCTCGTGCTCGGCCTCGCGGCGGCTGCCGTCCTCGCCGGGGGCCGGCTCCGGGTTGCCGGCATCGCCACCGCGCTCGTCCTCGCCGTCGGCGCCGTCGCGCTCTTCGGCGGCCACGAGCGGGGCGACTTCTGGTCGGTCGCCGCAGGCGCCGCCGCCGACCGGCCCGTGCTCGGCACCGGGGCGGGGACGTTCGCGCAGGTGTGGCTGGAGGAGCGGGACGCGCCGCGCGCGGCGCTGGCGGCGCACAGCCTCTACCTGGAGACGCTCTCGGAGCAGGGGCCGGTCGGGCTCGCGCTCCTGCTCGCAGCGCTCGCCGCGCCGCTCGCGGTCGCGCGGCGCTCGCACCGGCCGCTCGTCGCCGGCGCCTATGTCGCGTTCCTGGGGCACGCGGCGATCGACTGGGCCTGGGATCTGACCGGGGTCGCGCTCGTGGCGCTCGCCGCGGGGGCCTCGCTCCTGCTCGAGACGCGGGCCCGGCCGGCTTCGCCCGCTCGGCCCGGACGCTGGGTCGGGGTTGCTGCGGCGGTCGCGGTGCTCGCGCTCGTCGGCTGGGTGGGGGCGCTCTCGCTCGAGCGGGCGAGCGCCTCGCTCAGGGAGGGGGAGGCGCGACGGGCCGCCGACCGTGCGGAGACGGCGGCGACCCTCGCTCCGTGGGCCTCGGAGCCGTGGCTCGTCGCCTCGAACGCACGGCTGCTCGCCGGCGAGCGGGGTGCCGCGGCCGCTGCTGCGCGACGCGGGCTGGAGCGCGACGCGCACGACTGGCGGCTCTGGGCCGCGCTCGCGGCTGCGTCGGAAGGAGCGGAGAAAGAGCGGGCGCTCGCTCGCGCCCGCTCTCTCAATCCGCTGGGTGGTGCCTAGCGGGCGTTCGCCGTGCGCAGCGAGACGAGCCGCCGCGTCGAGACGCCGCCGAGGACGTCGTCACCGGACTTGCGGGCCCGGACGAACATCGTCAGCAGGAAGCCGTTCTTGAGCGGCAGGAGCCGCGTCGGCTGGACGGTCAGGTTCGCGTAGCCCGTCGTGTCCGTCTGGACCTCGGGCATCGCCTGGATCCGCGAGAACGGGACGCCGACGACGTAGACGAGCGCACCCGAGACCGGGCGGCCGTTCGTGTCGGTGACGCGCACGCGCATCGAGACCGGGTTCCGCGAGCGGATCGGGCTCTGGCCGTAGGCGACGCGGTCGATCACGAGCCGGTTCGGCAGCACGACGGCCGAGACCGGGATCGTGCCCGTGCCGGCCGGCGGCGGCGGTGCAGTCGGGCCGGAGACGATCGCCGTCGGATCGGAGTCGGCGTTCGTCGAGCCGCTCGCGTTCGTGGCGGTGACGAGCACCCGGATCCGGCGGTTCACGTCGGCGGACGTGAGCGTGTACGTCTGGTTGCCCGCGCCGGGGATGTCGACGCAGTTGCCGCCGTTCACGTCGCAACGACGCCACTGGTAGCGGTAGGAGAGGGTCGAGTCGGACTGGTAGGTGCCGGGATTCGCGGTCAGGACCGAGCCCTGGCGCGCCGTACCCGAGATCGTCGGCTTCGTGGTGTTCTGCGGTGCGTACTGAGCGGCGGCCGACGCGTTGCTGCCGGCGTAGCCGATCGTGGTGAAGACGGTGACGACGAGCGTCAGCAGCGCGATCACTGCCAGCGCGCCGAGGCCCTTGTTCGTCCGAGTGGGTCGTTGCATGGGTCAGTTCCTCCTGAAGTGGCGGTCTCGTCTTTCCTGCCCGCCCCGAAAGGCGAGGAAACGGCAGGCGGCGAGGGTTTACAGACCCCTCACTAAGCTGTGGGCGTGCGTTCCTTCCGCTATTTGCTCGTCGACGTCTTCACGGACACAGCCCTCGCCGGGAACCAGCTCGCGGTCTTCACGGACGCGCGCGACCTCGACGAGCTGACGATGCAGGCGCTTGCGAAGGAGCTGAACTTCTCCGAGAGCGTCTTCGTGCTGCCGCCGCGGGACGGGGGCCACGTCCGGCTCAGGATCTTCACGCCGGCGGCCGAGCTGCGGTTCGCCGGGCATCCCTGTCTCGGGGCCGCGTTCGTGCTCGCGGCGCCGCTCCAGCTCGGCGTGATCAACCTCGAGACCGACCAGGGGCTCGTCCCCGTCGAGCTCGAGCGGGATACCTCGGGGCGGATCGTCTTCGGGCGGATGACGCAGCCGCTTCCCTCTGTCGCGCCGTTCGACCGGGCGGACGAGCTGCTCGCGGCGCTCGGCGTCGAGCGCTCGGAGCTCCCCGTCGAGGTCTACGACAACGGCGTCGAGCACGTCTACGTGGCGCTCGCCTCCGAGGCGGAGGTCGCGGCCGTTCGCCCGGACATGGAGGCGCTCGCCGCGTTCGGGTTCGTCGGCGCGAACGTGTTCGCCGGCTCGGGGACGGCGTGGAAGACGCGGATGTTCTCGCCGCTCGACGGCGTCGACGAGGACGCGGCGACCGGCTCCGCCGCCGGGCCGCTCGCGGTCCACGTCGCCCGGCACGGGCTGGCGCCGTGGGGCGAGCAGCTCGAGATCTCGCAGGGCGCGGAGATCGGCCGGCCCTCGACGCTCTTCGCGACCGCGTGGGGCTCGGGCGATGCGGTCGAGCGGGTCGAGGTCGGCGGCAGCGCCGTCACCGTCGCCCGCGGCGAGTTCCGCGTCCCCTAGAGCTCCGCTCCGAAGCCCGCCGTCGCCCTGTGGAGAAAACGTTGCACAATCGTCACATTCGGGGACAGTCCCCGGTTTTTCACGCTCGCGCGGCGACGCGGACGGCGACGATGTCCGGCAGCTCGAGCTCGAGCCCGCGCCAGAAGCGGCCCCCGTCCACCGAGAGATAGAGCCGGTTCCGCGCCGCGTAGACGACCCGATCGGGGTCGGTCTCGTCGATCGCGACCGCGAAGCCCGGCGGGAGCCCGCCGCCCGCCTCCCGCCACGTCGAGCCCGCGTCGTTCGAGACGAGGAGCGGCGGCCGTCGAGCGACGACGGCGACGACCGTCGAGCCGGCCTCGGCGGCGGCGACGACGCGGGGCAGCGAGAGCGCCGGCCGCTCCGGCTCGAACGGCTCGGTGTCGCCCAGCACCTCCTCGGCGTCGAGGTCGACCGCGAGCGCACCCTCCGCGGTGACGACGTGGACGATCACCCCAGCTCGAGCACGCGGGCCGCGGTCGACCCGGCGAGCCGCGCGGCCGAGAGCGGCCGGTGCCCCGCCGCGCGCGCCCAGACGTAGCCGGCGAGGAACGCGTCGCCCGCCCCCGTCGGGTTCTCGGTCTCGATCCGGCGGACGGGGATCCGCTCGCGGCGGCCGCCGCTCAGCAGCGTCGCGCCAACCGACCCGTGCGTGAGCAGGATCTCGGGAACGCCGAGCGCCGCGATCCGCTTCTCGCCGCCGAGCACCTCCGCCTCGACCTCGGAGAGCTTGAGCACGCTGACGTGTCGGAGCACCGCGGGGTCGAAGTCGTCGTCGAGCTCCAGCGTCCCCGTCCGGTGCGGGCGCACGAGCGCCTGCCCGTCGAGGGCGAGCCGGCGGTCGCGCGCGAGCGCGGCAAGGATCGGCGGCGGAAAGTCGCCCCGCGTCAGGGCGCCGACCTGCACCCACTCCGTCCGCCCCACGGCCGCGACGTCCTCGAGCTCCCACGGCGCGCCGGTGTCCTCCAGCTCCATCGTCCGCTCCTCGCCGGCGTAGTCGATCCGGAAGCACGCGGTCGTCGGCGCCGGCCGCCAGAGGACGGGGACGCCGAGCGCGACGAGCGGCGGCAGCAGCTGGCGCCGGTCGGCGTCCGCCGAGCGGGCGAGCACGCGGGTCCGCCCGCCGAGCAGCCTGAGCGCCCGCGCCGCGTGGTACGGAGCGCCGCCCACGCGCGGCTCGCCGCCGTCGACGACGTCGCGCGAGAGGTTCCCGATCACCGCCATGCCGCGCACGGCGCAACACTAGATCAGTGGCGCCGCCCGGAGACCTTCGCCACAGCAAACGCGAGCAGGAACGCGAGCGCGAAGCTGGGAAGCGTGGCGCCGACGGCGTCGCCCGGCGACTGCAGGCGCGAGACCTGGTCGACCCACCACGCCGGCCCGGTCGGATAGATCCACTGGTAGAGCGCGAACCCGGCGATCCAGGCGCCGATCATCCCGAGCCGGACGGCGGGCCCGTCGAAGACGTCCTCCCGCGTGTAGTGGCTGCCGGCCGCCAGCCAGTCCGCCAGCAGGACGCCGAAGAGCGGGACGAAGAACGACCCCAGGAGGAGCAGGAAGGTCTGGTAGGAGAGCAGGTCGATCGTCAGCGCCCCGAGCGTCGCGATCGCCGCGACCGCACCGATCAGCAGCCGTTGCGGGACGCGCGGCGCGACGTTCTGGACGGTGACGGCGGCCGAGTAGACGTTGGCGAACGCCTCGTCGGTCTCGTCGATCGTGACCGCGACGAGAGCGAGCGTCGCTGCGAGCCCGCCGGCCGCGACGGCTGCGGGGAGCGCGGCGGCGTCGGTGAGGTCACGCGAGAAGAACAGCACCGCTCCCAGCCCCCAGAGCCAGAGGCTGGCGACGAGGTAGCCGATCCCGGTTCCCCAGAACGCCGAGCGCCGCCCCTTGCCGAAGCGCGTGTAGTCGGCGGCGAGCGGGATCCACGAGACCGTGATCGCGACCACGAGGTCGGCGCCCTGGAGGACGGAGAGCCCTCCCTCGCCGCTCCGGTTCCAGAGCCCGCCGAAGCCGGAGCCGTCGAGCGCCCACCAGGTCAGGTAGACGAGCGACGCGAGCACCGCCCAGACGGCGAACTTGCGGACGAACTTCCGGACGAAGTCGACGGGGCCGAGCAGCGCGAGGACGAGCGAGATCCCGCCGAAGACGAGCGTCCAGAGCCACTGCCCGCGGAAGCCGAAGAGCTCGTCCGAGAGCGCGGCCGCCGCCGTGGCGATGATCAGCAGCTCGAAGATCGCCCAGCCGACGCACTGGGCCGCGTTGAGGACGGTCGGGGCCACGGAGCCGCGCCGTCCGAGCGGAGCGCGCAGCAGCACCATCGCGGGCACGCGACCGTCGGCGCCGATCATCCCCGCGACGGCCAGCATCGCGTTCCCGATCACGCTCCCGAGCAGGATCGCGGCGAACGCCTGCGGCAGCGAGAGCGCGGGGACGAGATACGTGCCCGCGACGAGGACGAGCAGCGAGACCCCGAGGTTCGCCCAGAGCAGCCCCATGTCCAGCAGGCCGAGCACGCGCAGGCGGTCCGGGACCGGCTCGATTCCCCAGGCGGGTGTGCTCTCCATCGCGTGCTCCTCTCCCTTCGCCGGCATGACCCGGATCAGGTGCTACGGGTGTGATCTCAGCCCGTCCATCGGGCACCCCGGTCGCGCCAGGATAAATGAGAAAGGGCACCCGCAGGCGCCCCTTCTCCCTCTCCCCCTCTGGAGACGCCCGCGCGCTTCGGAGACCCCTGGACCCTGAGCGCTGCGGGCGGGGGCCAGAGTAGCCCCGTTCCGAAAAATGTCAATTACAAGTGGTAATCAGGCCGAGAGCAGGCGGCGCAGCACGTACGGGAGGATGCCGCCGTGACGGAGGTACTCGCGCTCGCGCGGCGTGTCGAGCCGGACGCGCGCGGTGAACGTCTTCCCGTCGGCCCGCACCGTCACCTCGTGCGCCTCGCCGTTCTCGACGCCCTCGATCGAGAACTCCTCGCGACCGGTGAGGCCGAGCGTGTCCGGGGTCTCGCCCGCGGCGAACTGGAGCGGCAGGATCCCCATCATCAGGAGGTTCGAGCGGTGGATCCGCTCGTAGCTCTCCGCGATCACGGCCTTGACGCCGAGCAGGTTCGGGCCCTTCGCGGCCCAGTCGCGCGAGGAGCCGGAGCCGTATTCCTTGCCCGCGATCACGATCAGCGGCGTCCCCTCGGCGAGGTAGCGCTCGGAGGCCTCGAAGATCGTCGCCTCGTCGCCGGAGGGCAGGTGCACCGTCCACGTCCCCTCCGAGCCGGGCACGAGCTGGTTCCGGAGCCGGACGTTCGCGAACGTGCCGCGCACCATCACCTCGTGGTTGCCGCGCCGCGACCCGTACGAGTTGAAGTCCTTCCGCTCGACGCCGTGCCCCTGCAGGTAGCTGCCGGCCGGGCTGTCCGGCCTTGATCGAGCCGGCGGGGGAGATGTGGTCGGTCGTGACCGAGTCGCCGATCCGGACGAGGCAGCGGGCGCCGTGGATGTCGCCGACGCTGCCCGGCTCGCGGCTCATCCCGTCGAAGTAGGGCGGGCGGCGGACGTAGGTGGAGCCGTCGTCCCACGCGAACAGGTCGCCGGCGGGGACCGGCAGCTCCCGCCAGGCCTCGGTGCCGGCGAAGACGTCGCTGTAGGCGCTGCGGAAGAGGTCGTCCCCGATCGCGGAGGCGATCGTGTCGGAGACCTCCTGCGGCGACGGCCAGATGTCGCGGAGGTAGACGTCCTCGCCGTCGCGGCCGACGCCGAGCGGCGCGTTGACGAGGTCGATGTCCATCCGGCCCGCGAGCGCGTAGGCGACGACGAGCGGCGGCGAGGCGAGGTAGTTCGCCTTCACCTCGGGGTGGATCCGCGCCTCGAAGTTCCGGTTGCCGGAGAGGACGGCGCAGACGACGAGGTCGTGGGAGGTGACCGCCTCCGAGATCGCGTCCGGCAGCGGCCCCGAGTTGCCGATGCAGGTGGTGCAGCCGTAGCCGACGGTGTGGAAGCCGAGCTCCTCGAGGAACGGCGTCAGGCCGGCGCGCTCGTAGTAGTCGGTCACGACCTTCGAGCCGGGCGCGAGCGACGACTTGACCCACGGCTTGCGCCGGAGCCCGCGCTCGACCGCCTTCTTGGCGAGCAGGCCGGCGCCGAGCATCACCGCGGGGTTGGACGTGTTGGTGCAGCTCGTGATCGCCGCGATCACGACGGCGCCGTGCTCGATCTCGCACGCGCTCGCCCTCGATCTCGAGCGCGACCTTCTGCCGGGGCGGCGGCGTCGTGGCGACGGGGACGATTGCGTCCTCGGCGGCGTCGCCGGCGGGAGCCTGCTCGGTCGTGGGGTCGCTGGCCGGGAAGGTCTCTGCGACTCGCGGCGCCGTTCCCGTACTCGACCCCGAAGCTGCCGAGCTCGGAGAGGAAGGCGCTCTTCGCGTGCGCGAGCGGGACGCGGTCCTGAGGGCGGCGCGGGCCGGCGAGGGACGGCTCGACGGTCGAGAGGTCGAGCTCGACGATCTGCGAGTAGGTCGGAGTCTCGTCCGGGTCGTGCCAGAGCAGGTTCTCCTTGCAGTACGCCTCGACGAGCGCGATCCGGTCGGCCGGCCGGCCGGTCAGGCGCAGGTACTTCAGCGTCTCCTCGTCCACGGGGAAGAAGCCGCAGGTGGCGCCGTACTCGGGGGACATGTTCCCGATCGTCGCCCGGTCGGCGAGCGGGAGGCCGACGAGCCCGTGCCCGAAGTACTCGACGAACTTCCCGACGACGCCAGCCTCGCGGAGGATCTGGGTGACGGTGAGGACGAGGTCGGTCGCGGTCGCGCCGTCCGGCAGCGTCCCGTTGAGGCGGAAGCCGACGACCTGGGGGACGAGCATCGAGACGGCCTCGCCGAGCATCGCCGCCTCGGCCTCGATCCCGCCGACGCCCCAGCCGAGCACGCCGAGGCCGTTCACCATCGTCGTGTGCGAGTCGGTGCCGACGAGCGTGTCCGGGAACGCCTCCCCGTCGCGCGACTCGATCACGCGGGCGAGGTACTCGAGGTTGACCTGGTGCACGATCCCGGTCCCGGGCGGCACGACCTTGAAGCCCTCGAAGGCCTCCTGGCCCCAGCGGAGGAACGCGTAGCGCTCGCGGTTCCGCTCGAACTCGCGCTCGACGTTGTGCTGGAAGGCGAAGCGCGTGCCGAACTCGTCCACCTGGACGGAGTGGTCGATCACGAGCTCGACGGGGATCAGCGGGTTGATCGCCCCGGGCTCGCCGCCGAGGTCGGCCATCGCGTTCCGCATCGCGGCGAGGTCGACGACGGCCGGGACGCCGGTGAAGTCCTGGAGGAGGACGCGCGCCGGCGAGAAGGAGATCTCGCGGCTCGGCTCGTCCTGCGCGACCCAGGTCGCGACCGCCTCGACGTCCGACTCCGAGCCCGTGCGGAGCACGTTCTCGAGCAGGATCCGGAGCGTGTACGGGAGGCGCGCGACGTCGAAGCGGGACTGGAGCGCGTCGAGCCGGTAGATCGCGTAATCGCTGTCGCCGACGCTGAGCGTCGAGCGCGCGGAGAACGGATCCGTGGAGGTCATCCCCTCGAATCTACCGAACGCCCGCGGTGTCCCGGCCGGACAGGGCCAGGGCTCTGAGCCTCCCGCCCTGCGTGCCGACACAAATCCCCGGTCAGAGCCGTTTTTCGGCCGAACCGGACACGTCCGGGGCTTTCAGCCTCGGACGATGGCCGCAACGGTCACGCGGACAGGTTCCAGGGACAGTCCCTGGGACACGTCCCGGCGGGCCGTCAGCGTGCGAGCTTCGGCGCCAGCTCCTCCTGCCAGAACCGGAAGAAGCCCTCCTGGTCGGAGCCGACCTGGTGGAGGAGGATGTGGTCGAAACCGGCCTGCTCCCACTCGCGCACCTGTTCGAGCACCGGCTCGGGATCCGGGCCGCACGGCGTGTTCTCGGTCGCCATCTCGACGGTGACGCTCTCCCCGACCGCCTCGAAGTCGGACGGCCGCGGCAGCTCCTGGTTGAGCGTCCCCGAGAGGCCGCTGTGGCGCCAGAGCCGGTGCACCGTCTCCTTCGCCTGCTCCGCGTCCTCCGCCCAGCAGAGCCTGATCTGCCCGTACCGGGGGCCGGTGCCGCCCGCCTCGCGGTAGGCGGCGACGATCTCCGGGTCGGGCGCGACGTTGACGAGCGCGTCGCCGAGCCGCCCCGCCAGCGCCGCGGCCTGCGGCTTCGCCGCCGCAACCGCGATCTCGACGGGCTCGTCCGGCAGCGTGTAGAGCCGCGCGTGGTCGAGGGTGTAGTGCTTGCCGCGGTGCGTCTTCTCGCCGCCCTCCCAGAGGAGCCGGATCACCTCGATCGCCTCCTCCAGCATCTCGACCCGCTCGTCGGGAGCCGGCCAGCGGGCGCCGAAGACGTGCTCGTTCAGGTTCTCGCCGGTGCCGAGCCCGAGGAAGAACCGGCCCGGCATCTGAGCGCCGAGGGTCGCGGCGGCGTGGGCGACGATCCCGGGATGCGTCCGGATCAGCGGGCAGGTGACGCCCGTCCCGATCCTGAGCCGCTCGGTCGTCGCGCCGATCGCGCCGACGACGCTCCAGACGAACGGGGCCTGGCCCTGGTCGCCGACCCAGGGGTGGAAGTGGTCGGAGATCATCGCCAGCTCGAAGCCCGCCTCCTCGGCCCGCCGCGCGTGGGCGACGAGGTCGCGTGGGGTGTGCTCCTCCGCCGAGAGCCAGTAGCCGAAGGTCGTCATGTCCGGCGCCTGTACCGCGCCCGGGCCGAGTCGAAACTCAGCGCAGGCGGCGGAGCGGCACCAGCGTCGGGGGACCGGTGTTGCCGGCGCGATCGACCGCGGAGACGACCACGTTCGTCTTCAGCGTCTTCCGGTTCAGCGCGATCGTGGGCCGCGTGACCGTGATCGTCTTCGAGCCGAGCTTGACCCGGTAGCCCCTGAGCCCGCCGAGGTCTCGGGCCGGCTTCCACGAGAGCGTCACCTTCGCCACCGCCTTCGCCACCTTCGTCGCCCCGATCGCGGACGGCGGCACGGTGTCGCGAACGAGCGTGCCCTGCGCGTCGACGAGCCCGAGGCCGACCTTGTAGAAGATCGTTGCCGGCGGGCCGAGGTGCCCGACCGCGTCGACGGCGCGGATCGAGACCTTCACGGTCCCACCCTTCGCGCCGAACGTTCGCGAGCTCAGAGCCTTGGTCGTCCCGACGAAACGGTCGTCGACGGTGACGCGGTAGCCGGCCACGGCGACGTCGTCGGTCGCCTGGCCCCACGTGACGACGACGTTGCCGAACTCCGAGCCGGTCGCCGTCAGGCCGGGGACGGCGGACGGCGGCAGCCGGTCGGGGGAGTCGAGCCGCTCCAGCACGATCGAGTCCTGGAGATCGAGCCAGTTCCCGCTGTGGCCGTAGTAGTCGTCCCGGCCGACGTCGAGCGCGAGCGTCTCGAGCGCCGAGCCGCTCAGGAAGGCGGTCATCAGGTCGTTCGGCGCGTCGCAGACGTGGCCGCTCCTGCAGACGTGGGGTGCGGACCCGGCGACGGCCCCGAGCACGTGCATCAGCTCGTGGGTGACGACGACGGGGCGGAGGACGTCGTCGTCCGCGGCACCGCACGAATCGAGGTAGATCACGGCGAAGCCCGGATTGTCGTCGGTCCCACCCGAGGCGCCCTGGCCGCAGACCCGCTCGGGGCCGGACTGGGCGGTCGAGCCGTCGAAGTAGACGAGGTACCTCTTCGTCGAGTCCTCGAAGCCACCCGTGAAGAGGAGGGAGGCGATCGTGTTGAAGGCGGAGCCGATCGCGCCGACGCTCGCCGGCAGCTCGACGAGGGAGATGTCGAGCGCGCCGAAGGGAGAGGTGCAGGGGAACGTGGCGAGATCGAAGCGGAGCGTGCGACCCGCGTCCTGCACGCGCCACCAGGCGTCGATCGCGGTCGCGTCGCCGACGAAGCGGGGCGCCAGCTGCGCGAACCGGTTGGGCGTCCCCGCGGGATAGGCGTAGATCACGTGGATCGCGAAGCCCGGCGTCACGTCCGGGAACCGGTCTGTTGCGGACACGTCCGTCCCGCACCAGGGGACCGGAGTCGCCGCGCTCGCGCCCCCTGGCGCCGTCAGCGCCAGAAGGAGGAGCAGCCCGAGGAGCGCCCGCTTCACGCCAGACAAAGTACCCGCTGACGGTGCGCGTGCAAGGCCGCGGGCTACGATGGGCGCATGGCCGATCCCGCTCGTCTCGAGTCCCTCCTCCAGCGCGCGTTCCCCGACGCGAGCGAGGTCGCGGTCGAGGACCGGACGGGCGGCGGCGACCACTTCCAGGTGCTCGTCACGAGCACGTCCTTCGACGGGCTCTCGCTCGTCGAGCAGCACCGGCTGGTCTACGACGCGCTCGCGGAACCGCTCGCGGACGGGTCGATTCACGAACTCCGCATCAAGACGAGGAAAGAGAGCACCGCATGAGCGAGCTGCGCGACCAGATCCAGGAGATCATCACGACCGAGCCCGTCAGCCTCTTCATGAAGGGGACGCCGCAGCTGATCATGTGCGGCAACTCCGACCGCGCGCTCCGGGCGCTGCGTGAGGCGGGTGCGCCGGTCACCGCGGTGGACGTCCTTCCCGACCCGCAGATCCGCCAGGAGCTCTCGGCCGTCTCCGGCTGGCCGACGATTCCGCAGGTCTTCATCGCCGGCGAGCTCGTCGGCGGCGCCGACATCGTCGAGGAGCTGCACGCGAGCGGCGAGCTGCGCCAGCGGCTCGACGAGGCGCTCGGGGCCGAGCGTCCGACCGACGTCAAGGTCGCGGTCGTCTCCGGCTGACCCTGTCTCGCCGCGCCCGGCGCAACGTGGCCTTAACGGCCAGCACAGGGCGCGTTAAGAGAACGGCGCTACAACGAGGATCGTGAACGCGCGTTCTTCCCTTCCCCGTCTCGCGGGCCTCGTCGCCGCTGCCCTCCTGGGCGGCGGGGTCGCGCTCGGGGGCGCTGCGCTCACCGGCTCCCTCGGCGGCGGCTCGACGACCGTGCTGAACACCTCCCCGGCTCCAGCGGCGGCTGCTCCGGCCGTCGCCGGAGGGGGCCTCTCCATCAGCCAGATCTACGACCGCGCCGCCTCCGGTGTCGTCCAGATCACGTCCACGACCGGCTCGGGCACGGACGAGTTCGGCTTCCCGGCTCTCGGCGCGGCGCCGGCCCAGGCGCTCGGCTCGGGCTTCGTGCTCGACAAGGCCGGCCACATCGTCACGAACTACCACGTGATCGAGGGCGCCGAGAAGATCGAGGTCAGCTTCTCGAACCAGGACACGATGACCGCGAAGCTCGTCGGCTCCGACCCCTCGACCGACCTCGCGGTGCTGCGCGTCCAGGCGAGCTCGCGCAGCCTGACCCCGCTCCAGCTCGGCGATTCCGACCGCGTCCGCGTCGGCGACACCGTCGTCGCGATCGGCAACCCCTTCGGGCTCGACCGGACCGCCACGGCCGGGATCGTCAGCGCCGTCCAGCGGCGCACGATCACGGCCCCGAACGGCTACCCGATCGACCACGTGATCCAGACCGACGCGCCGATCAACAAGGGCAACTCCGGCGGCCCGCTCCTCTCCGACCTGGGCGAGGTGATCGGGGTCAACTCGCAGATCTCGACCGGCGGGGAGGCGACCGGCAACGTCGGGATCGGCTTCGCGGTCCCCTCGAACACGGTCAAGACGGTCGCCGCCCAGCTGATCGACAGCGGCCGCGTCGTGCGGGCGTTCGTCGGGATCGGCGGCTCGACGATCACGCCCGAGCTCGCCCGCCTCTTCCGCTTCCCCGTCGATGCCGGTGTCCTCGTCGAGACCGTCGGCAAGGGAACCCCCGCCGCGAAGGCCGGCCTCGTGGGCGGGACGAGCGACGTGGTCGTCGCCGGCCAGAGCTACTCGCTCGGCGGCGACGTGATCGTCGGGCTCGCGGGCCGGCGCGTCGACTCGCTCGAGAGCGTCCGCGACATCCTCGCCTCGCACCGCCCGGGCGAGAAGGTCGCCGTCGAGATCTACCGCGGCAACGCCGAGCAGACGATCCAGCTGACCCTCGGCGACCAGCCCGCTTCCCCCGGGGGCTGACGCCGGCCGAATGGGTGCCCACCGTGGCTACCCTTGCGCCGTGGAGGAGCAGCCGGAACGCGGGACCCTGGTCTTCGAGGAGCACGACCTCGAGCAGGACGAGGAGCTCTGGACAGGTGACGACGACGCCGACTACACCGGCTGGTACTGCGTCCGCACGGATCCGTTTCCGTGCCCTGCGGCGGGCTGCACCTTCGTCGCCGAGTTCATGACAGCCGCGCATCTCGTCCTCGTCTGGGAGGAGCGCGACGACCCGAACCTGCTCTGGCACGCCCAGCGCGCCCTCGACGTGGGCCGGAACCCGCGCGTCGTCCCGTACGAGAACGGCTTCGGGCCGAGCGCCTCGTACTACGCCTGGGAGGCCTCCGGCAGGCCGGTTCATGGCGTCCGCGGAAAATAGCTTCGGCCGCCACCTGACGCTCGGGGTCGAGGAGGAGCTGATGCTCGTCGACCCGGAGACGTTCGCGCTCGCCCCCGGTGTGGAACGGCTGCTCGGGCCGCCGGGCCTGAAGCCGGAGCTCTTCTCCTGCCTCGTCGAGACGAACACCCCGATCTGCGAGACCGCGGCCCAGGCGCTCGCCGAGCTGGAGCGGCTGCGCGGGGTCGCCCGCGCCGGGGCGGAGGCGAACGGGCTCGCGCTCCTCGCCGCGGGCAGCCACCCGTTCTCGATCGCCGAGGAGCAGGAGATCGTCCCCGAGCCGCGCTACCTGGCGTTGCTCGAGGAGCGGCCGGCAGCCCGGAGGCAGCTCGTCTGCGGGCTGCACGTCCATGTGGGGATGGAGAGCTTCGGCCGCTGCCTCGAGGCGCTCGAGTTCGTACTCCCGTGGCTCCCCGCGGTGCTCGCCGTCTCGCTCAACTCGCCCTACCTCGAGGGCGAGGATCACGGTCTCCTCTCGGCGCGCGCCGGCCGCCTGCTCGAGCTGCCGCGCGCCGGCCCGCCGCCGCTGCTCGGCCGGGGCGAGGGCTGGGTGGAGGCGGTCGAGCGCGCCGGCGGCGACTACACGATGATCTGGTGGGACGTCCGTCCGCATCCGCGGCTCGGGACGCTCGAGGTGCGGATGGCCGACCAGCCGACGAGCGTGCGCCGGTCGGCCGCGATCGCCGCGCTCGTCCAGGCGCTCTGCGCCTCGGCCCGACCGGTGGAGCCGAGCGACCGCGGCGCCTACCTCGAGGCTCGCGCCGACGCGGCTTCCGGCCGCGCGCCCGTGGCGGAGCTGCTCGCGCTCGTCGAGCCGGCCGCGCGCGAGCTCGGCACCTGGGAGCTCGTCGAGCCGCTCGGCGGGCCGCCCGAAGCGGAGCTCCAGCTCCAGGTGGGCGAGCGCGACGGGCTCGTGGCCGTCGCCGCCGACCTCGTCGCGCGCACGTTCTGACCTCCTGAGGCCGTAGGCTCGCGCCGTGGGCCGCTCAGCGCTCTATGTCCTCGGGCTGGCGCTCCGGCGCCTGCGCCGCGGCACGGGGACGACCGCGTTGATCGTGCTCGGGGTCGCCGCCGGTGCGGCGGTCGTCTTCGGGATCCGCGCCGGGACGACGGTGGCGCAGGATCGCGCGGTCGCGCAGGCCGTCGAGCGCCTCCCGGACGGATCCCGGTCCGTGCGCGCCGTCTGGTTCGGCGTTCCCGGTCAGTCGCCGCTGCCGCAGCCGCGTCTGGACGACCTCGCCCGGGACGCCCTCGCGCAGGCGGGCGCTCCCGCGCCCGTCGGCCTCGTCCTCTACCGCGAGACCACGATCGCCGGCAGCTTCGCCGGGCTCGGCGGGGTGGAGGGGCTCGCCCGCTTCGTCGCGCTGCGGTCGGGCCGGCTCCCGCGCACCTGCACTCCCGCGCGCTGCGAGGTGCTGCGGCTGCGCGGGGCGGGCCGGCTCCCCGACCCGGCAGGGCTCCGGCTCGTCGAGGTGGGGGAGGCCGCCCTCCGCTCGCGTCTCCTCTTCGGCGACTTCCTCGCACCGACGGACAATGCGCTGGAGGACGCCCAGGTGAGCCCGTCGCTGGCGGCCGCGGCCGGCTACCACCGGCCCCCTCCGGCGCCGCTCTTCCTTGCGGAGGGCGTGCGGACGCTCGCGACCGCACCCGACCTGGAGCGCCTCTACCGCAGCTACGCCTGGGTCTCGCCGTTGCGGGCCGGGGTCCCGCGGCTCTGGGAGATCGACGCGCTCGCCGCCGGGGTCGCGCGGGCACGCTCGGAGCTCCAGGGCGTCACGACCCAGTTCGACCTGATCGCCCCCGTGCAGGAGCTGCGCGCGGCGCAGGCCGAGAGCGAGCGGGCCGGTCACCGGCTCGCGCTCGTCGGCGGCGAGGCTGCGGCGCTGCTCTTCGCCTTCGCGATCCTCGCCGCGATGACGGTCCGGCGCGACGCGGCCGCGGCCCGGCGCCGGTTGGCGTGGGCGGGCGCCCGCGCCTGGCAGCTCGCGCTCCTGACGGGCGTCGAGACCGGGGCGCTCGCTCTTGCCGGCACGGTGCTCGGTGTCCTCGCCGGGATCGGGGCAGGCGCGCTCGTGGCAGCCCGGGCCGGTGCGCCGGTGACCGACGTCCTGCGCCAGAGCGTGCTCGCGCCGGGCGGCGTCGTGCTCGGGATCGCGGTCGCGGTGGGTGCCGGCCTCGTCCTCTTCGGCTCGGTCGTGAGCCGTCCGGCCCGGTTCCGCGGCTTCTCGCCGCTCGACGCGCTCGCGCTCGGCGCGGCGGTGCTCGCCCTCGTCGCGATCCGCGCCGGTGACAGCGAGCTGACGCTCCTGCTGCCGGCGCTCGTCGCCTTCGCCGCCGCGGTCGCCGTCGCCCGGCTGCTGCGGCCGGCTCTGCGCGGGCTCGA
This sequence comes from uncultured Gaiellaceae bacterium, assembly GCA_963846665.1. GTDB lineage: Bacteria > Actinomycetota > Thermoleophilia > Gaiellales > Gaiellaceae > Gaiellasilicea. Next base: position 573,355 of record CAWJWW010000001.1, on the reverse strand, counting down.
GCGGGTGACGCGCGGCCGCTCGCTCGGGCTCCGGCTCGCGTCGCTCTCGCTCGCCCGCAACCCGGGCTACGCGATCGTCGCGACCGCGTTCCTCGTCGTCAGCTTCGGGCTCGCGCTCGCCGCCGAGAGCTACCGCGCCACGCTCGGGCAGGGGGAGCGCGACCAGGCGGCGTTCGCCGTGCCCCGCGACTACCTCCTCCGCGAGGATCTGACGCGCCTGATCCCGCTCCAGGACGCGAGCCCGCTCGGCCGCGCGCCCGGGGATGCAGACCCGGTGCTCCGGCTGACGGGCAGCATCGGCCGGCTCGAGGGGGAGACCGGGATCACGCTCCTCGGCCTGCCGCCCGCGACGCTCCCGCTCCTCCACGGCTGGCGCGACTCGTTCGCGGCCAAGCCCCGCGCGGAGCTCGCCCGGGCGCTCGAGGCCGAGGGCGGGCTCGACGGGCTGGCGCTCCCGGCGGCCCTGGTCGTCACCGCCCCGACGCCCGTCAAGCTCGCTGCGCAGGTCGCGCTCCCTCGGGGGCGATTCGGCCGGGTGGAGCTCGGCGTCGTCTCGGGGACGCGCCGGCTCGAGCTCAACGGCGGCACCCTCGTCGGCCTCGAGCTGAAGGCGGCGACGAAGCTGCAGGAGCGCGGCGCCGATGCGGGCAGGGCGGAGCAGGGCACGCTCTCGGTCGCGGTCGAGGGGCAGCCCGGCGCGCTCGCGGGCTGGGTCGGGGTCGGCGGCGCGACGCTGGCCGGCAACTCTGTCGCCTACACGCTCTCCCCCGAGGAGGCGACCCGGATCCGGCCGCGCGTCCCGAGCGACCGGGAACCGGTTCCGGTGCTCGCGACGACCCGGCTGGCGGCTGCGGCCGGTGCGAACGGGCTCCTGCCGCTCCAGGTCGGCGGCGAGCGGGTCGCCGTCCGGGTCGTCGCGACCGTCGAGCGCTTCCCGGGAGTGCTCGGCCAGGCGGTCGTCGGCGACGTGGACGCGCTGCTCTCCCTCCTCAACGCCGCGCGGCCCGGCGCGGCCCGGGTGAACGAGCTCTGGATCGGCGGCACCGGCCCGGCACTCGAGCACGCGCTCGCCTCGCCGCCCTACGACGTCCTCGAGGTCGAGTCGCGGCAGGCGGTCGCAGCCGACGCGCGCCGTGACCCGATTGCGCACGGGACGCTCCTCGCGCTCGTCGCCGCGGCGCTCGTCGCGCTCCTGCTCGCGCTCGCCGGGATCCTCCTCACGGTGCTCGGCGACCTCCGCGACGAGCGTGGCGAGCTCTTCGACCTCGAGGCGGAAGGCGCATCCCCCGGGCTCCTGCGTGGCCTGATCCGGATCCGCGCCGGCATCGTCGCCGTCGCCGGGCTCGCGGCGGGAGCTGCCACGGGACTCGTGCTGGCCGGCGGGAGCACCGACCTCGTCGCGCTCACCGCCCGGGCGACCGCCCCCGAACCGCCGCTCCGCCTCGCCGTCGACCCGTGGGTCGTCGGAGGGGCGATCGCGGCCTACGCACTCGCCGCCTCCGCTCCTGGTGGCGCTCGCGACCCGCCGCGCGTTCCCGCTCGACCGGGCGCCGCGCCGGGTGGAGGCGATCGAATGAGCGCCGTCGTCGACGTCCGCGACCTCTTCCGCGTCCACGCCTCGCCGGAGGGCGGCGTCGCCGCGCTGCAAGGATTGACGCTGCGAGTGGAGGAGGGCGAGATCTGCGTCGTGCTCGGCCCGAGCGGCTCGGGCAAGTCGACGCTCGTTCGGATCGTGGCCGGCTTCGACCGTCCCTCGGCGGGCTCGGTTCGCGTGGCCGGCGTCGACGTCGCCTCGCTCTCGGGGGCCGCGGCCGCCCGCTTCCGCTCGCGCACGCTCGGCTACGCCGACCAGCACTACTGGCGTGCACTCGCCGGAGAGCTGTCCGCCCGCGAGCTCGTCGGCGTGCAGCTCGGGCTCGCCGGAAGCGGGCGGGAGGAGCGGAGGCGACGCGCGACGGAGCTGCTCGACCGGGTCGGGCTCGGCGACCGCCTCGACGCCCACCCGCGCGAGCTCTCGGGCGGCGAGCAGCAGCGGGTCGCCCTCTGCGCCGCGCTCGCGCATCGGCCGCGCCTGCTCGTCGCCGACGAGCCGACCGGCGATCTCGACGCGGTCTCGGCCCGCGGGGTGCTCGACCTGATCGCGGAGCTCGTCCGGGCGGAAGGCGGGACAGCCCTCCTCGTCACCCACAACCCGGCGTCGGCCGAGGTCGCCGACCGCGTCGTCCAGGTGCGCGACGGGCGCGTCAGCGACGAGCGGCTCGAGGGCGAGGCCAGCGACGCGGTCGTCGTCGGCCGCGGCGGCTGGCTGCGCGTCCCCGAGGACGTGCTCCGGGCGGCCGGGATCGGCTCGCGCGCCACCGTCCGCCTGTCCGGCCGGGACGTGATCGTCGCCGCAACCGAAGCTTGTGTTGATGCAACACAAGCTCCCCTCCCCTCGCGGAACGAAGCCGTTCCGGCCCCACTTAGTGTTGTTGCAACACAAAGTCCTCCGGCCTCGCGCGCCCTCGTCGTCGCTCGCGGGCTCCGGCGCTCGTTCGGCGAGGCGACGCCGATCGACGGGCTCTCGCTCGACCTGCACGGCGGCAGGCTCTACGCGGTCACCGGGCCGTCGGGATCGGGGAAGACCACCCTCCTCCACCTGCTGGCAGGGCTCGACCTGCCCGACGAAGGGGAGGTGGTCGTCGACGGGATCTCGCTCGCCGGGCTCGACCGGGCGGGCCGGTCGGAGCTGCGCCGGCGTGCGATCGCGTTCGTCGGCCAGACCGTCGGGCTCGTCCCGTTCCTGGGCGCCCGGGAGAACGCGGAGCTCTCGCTCGCGCTCCGAGGCCTCGAGGACGCGGACGGCCGCGTCGCGAAGGCCCTTGCCGCGGTCGGGCTGGACGAGCACGCCGAGCGGCCCGTCTCCGAGCTCTCCGCGGGCCAGCGCGAGCGCGCAGCCCTCGCCCGCGCGCTCGCCTCGCGGCCGCTCGCGCTGATCGCGGACGAGCCGACCGCCCGCCTCGACGGTGCTTCCGCGCTCGCCGTCGGGGCGCTCCTCGCCGGGCTCGCGCGGACGACGGGCGCGGTCGTCGTCTGCGCGACACACGATCCGCTCCTGATCGAGCAGGCGGACGAGCTCGTCCGGCTAGGCTAGGCGCATGGCAACGCAGTCGGAGACGATCCAGGTCACGGGCGTGCGCTGCGAGCGCTGCGTCGGCCGGCTCGCCGGCACGCTCCGCGGGCACGACGGCATCGAGGCCGCGAACGCGAACCTGATGGGCCAGGTCATGCTCTCGTGGGACGACGAGAAGACCTCCCGCGAGGCGCTCGTCGACGCGCTCGCGAAGGCCGGCTTCCGGGAAGCCGTCTAGCGGCCGTACCCCTTGCCCCGGTCGCCGAGGAGGCCGGGGGACTCGGGATGGTCGAGCGGCCCCTCGTTGGCGCCGTGGTGCTGCTGCACCCGCGCCCGCTCCGCCGCGGCGGGCTCGACGCCGGTGCGCTGCTCCTGGGTGTCGCTCGTTCGGGACGGGTCGTCGGGGTCGAGGGAGCCGTACCCCTCGGTCCCGGGATGCGCGTCGCCGGAGGCGAGGCCGTAGTGCTCCGAGACCGCGTGCTCGTCCACCTCGCCGTCGACCTCGGGCGCGCTCTCCAGCACCTCCTTGGAGACGGTCGTGCGGACGGCCCGCACGGCCTCGTCGACGGTGACGAAGATCTCGGGCAGCGCACGGACGTGCTTGAAGATCGAGCCCTGCTCGACGAGCACGATGCCGCCCTGCTTGCCGACGACCGTGCCCGCCTTGTCGCCGTCGAACGTCAACACGTCGTATCCCTGCACGAACGCCTCCTCTGGCTTTGCCGCGGCTGTACCCCGCTCGGGCCGACCTCAACCAGGGAATAGCCCTGCTCTCGGGCGCGTTAGGAGACTGAAGACCGATTGGTAGGGTGGCGTGGTGGGCGACAGCGAGCCAGCGGACGCACGACGGATCGCGGCCGAGGCCCGCGGACGGGTGCGGTTCGAGGAGGAGGCGCTCGATCTCGCAGACCAGGTCTACCGGGTAGCGCGCCGGCTCGTCGGCTCGCGTGAGGAGGCCGAGGAGCTCGTGCAGGAGACCTACATCAGAGCGTTCCGCAGCTGGACGTCGTACACGCCGGGCACGAACATGCGCGCCTGGCTGCTCCGGATCCTGACGAACCTGAACCTCGACCGGGGCCGGAAGATCCAGCGGACGCCCGACCTGCAGCCGCTCGAAGAGGGCGACTACTACCTGGCGAACAAGCTCGCGGCGGCCGAGGGCGAGCAGGCGCTCGACCAGGAGCGCGTCGTCGAGAAGCTCTCGCAGGACACCGTCGTCGGCGCGCTCTCGGAGCTGCCCCACGACTTCCGCGACGTCGTCGTGCTCGTGGACATCGGCGAGTTCAGCTACGCCGACGCGGCCCAGATCCTCGACGTCCCCATGGGCACGGTCATGTCCCGTCTGCATCGTGGGCGTAGACTGTTGAAGCAGACGTTGGCCGAGGAGACCATGGCATGACCGATCACGATCCCGGCTGCGAGAAGTGCGAGAAGCTTCTCCAGGGGTACCTCGACCGTGACCTGACTCCCGACGAGGTCGTCGTCGCGGAGGGCCACCTGGACGGCTGCGACTACTGCCGCCGCCGCTACCGCTTCGAGGAGCGCCTGCGCCGCTACATCCGGCTCTCCGCCACCGAGCGGATGCCCGCCGGCCTGCTCGCCAAGCTCGTCGAGCTGCGCGACCAGAGACCAGCGCTCTAGCTTCGCCGCGCAAGCTCGGCATCCGCAGGAGCGGACGCCGAGCGCGCAAAGATCCCTGAAGGGGCTCCTCCGGAGCCCTGGCTTGCCGCGCAAGCTCGGCATCCGCAGGAGCGGACGCCGCCGGCTCAGCCCGGGCCGCGCTGGGGGCCGACGATCACGACGAGCCGGTTCGGGTCGGTGCCGCCGGGAAGCGGCTTCGTGATCACGCCGAGCTGGCGGGCGAGCCGGACCGCGATCAGGCGGCCGCCGGGCTCGTAGTAGACCGCGGTCGTCGGGTAGTCGAAGCGGTCGGCGCGGCGCACGTCCTTGACGGTGTAGGCCAGCGACTGCACCTTGCTCGCGACCTGGCGCGTCCAGCTGATGTCGCCGGCGCCGTTCAGCACCTCGACCTTCACCTTCCACGGCTTCGGCAGCAGCGCGGCCTGGGCGACGACCGGGTCGACCGGCGCGCCCGAGGGCGGTGAGAAGGCCGGTACGAACACGAACGCGAGCAGAGCCATCAGGGCGGCGGACAGGGCCGCGACCCCGACGAGCCGTCCGGTGGGGTTGACCCCGAGCGGGCGGAGCGGCACCGGCAGGCCGGCGAGCGCCCGGGCCTCGCGCCGGTCGATCTCGAGCGCGGTCGCAAGCAGGAGCGTCGCCTGGATCGCGTGGTCGGTCGAGGGGAAGCGGTAGACGCGACCCTCCTCGAGCCACTCGACCTGGTCGACGGTGAGACCTGCGCGGCGCGCGGTCTCCTCGACCGTGAGGCGGCGGTGGAGGCGGGCGGCCGCGAGGGGCGACCGGTCCTGGGCGACCGCCTCGCGGACGGTCTCGAGCTGGTGGGCGAGCTGCATCGACATCTACATCGGTTCGCCGGGCGCGTTCCTGAACCTTTCCGGCAGATCGGCCGGAAGATCGACGTCGCCGGGTGCCCCGAGGTCGTCGCAGGGGACGAGGAACGGCTCGCGCAACCGGAGCCCCTCGTCCGGCACGTCCCCCCAGGCCTCGCGGGCGAGCACGAGCGGATGCCCGCGGACGCCGTCGTAGCTCGCAGCGGCGAGCGGCGGACGTCCGGCCCGCCACGCCGCCACCACCCGTTCGATCGCCGCCGGCGCCAGCTCGGGCCCGTCCGCGAGCACGACGACGGCCGCCGCCACCGAGTCGGGGAGCGCGCCGAGCCCGCACCGGAGCGACGCACCGGGGCCGCGATCCCAGTCGGGGCAGCGGACGACCATCGCGTCGACCGCGAGCTCGTGCGCCCCCGCGACGACCACGATCGGCTCGAGCCCGGCCTCGCGAACCCGCCGGAGCACCTCGGGGAGGAGGAGCTGCTGCTTCGGTGCGCCGAAGCGCGAGGCGGCGCCTGCGGCGAGGATCACCGCGCCGACCTCGCCGCCTTCGGCCACTAGCTCTCGCGGACCGTGACCTTCTCGATCACGACGGTCTGGGACGGCGGCCCGTCGCCGACGCCGAGCGAGTCGATCTTCAGGACGGTGTCCAGGCCCTCGGTGACGAAGCCGACGACCGCGTAGTCGGGCGGCAGGCCGGCGTCCTCGCCGGTGACGACGAAGAACTGGCTCCCGGAGGCCCCGCGGGGCTCGGCGCCGCCCTTCGCCATCGCGACCACGCCCTCGACGTACTTCGCGTTGTCGGGCGGCACGTCGATCGTCGTGTAGCCGGGCCCGCCCGCGCCGGTCCCGGTCGGGTCGCCGCCCTGGATCACGAAGCCCGGGACGACGCGATGGAAGGTCGTGCCGTCGTAGAACCCGTCCGCCGCCAGCTTGACGAGCGAGGCGGCCGTCTTCGGCGCCACGCCCTGGTCGAGCTTGATCGTGAACGAGCCGCAGCTCGTGGTCACGACGAGCTCGTAGCGCTTCTGGGCTGCGAGCGGTGCCTTCGGGGCCGTCTGGCCGCCGTCCGCCTTCGGCTCCGGCGCGTCCACCGTCTTGCAGCCGGTCTCCGCGGGGCCTGTCGTCGCCTCCGTCGTCGCGGCCTCCGACGTCGCGGCGCTCTCGCCGTCGCTTCCACCGCAGCCGGTCGCGAGCAGGCCGAGCGCGAGCGCGAGCAGGAGCGCCGTCCGGCTCAGGCGCATCCGACGATCTTTCGCCATTCCGCGGTCACGTTCGCCACGTAGGCGATCGTCTCGGGGTTGGGGGAGGCGCCGTAGAGCTCGACCGCGGTCGGGCCGGCGTTGTACGCGGCCAGTGCGAGCTCCGTCGACTGGAACCGGTCGAGCATCTTGCGCAGGTAGAGCGCGCCTGCGAGGACGTTCTCGCGCGGGTGGCGCGCGTCGAGCTCGAGCTCGGCAGCGGTCGAGGGCAGCACCTGGAGGAGGCCGTGCGCGCCTGCGCTCGACCGGGCGCGCGGGTCGAAGCGCGACTCGACCTTCGCGACGGCGACGAGCATCGAGAGCGGGAGGCTTGCGTCGGCGGCTGCGGAGCGGAACGTCTCCTGCCACTTCGCCGGAACGGGGCACTCGACCTCGACCGCGTGGCGCACCGTCGGGAGCGGGACTGCGACCGGTGCTTTGCCGGCGTTCGCGTCGTCGGCCAGGCCGGCATAGCTGCCCGAGGCGACGGCGACGACGAGCAGGGCGAGGAGGCGGAGCCGCATGGACCCGGGATCGTAGCGTGGCTCAGGCGAGTGCGGCCAGGGCGCGCCGCGTGAGGGCGCGGGCGAGCTCGAGCTTGTACTCCGTGCCCGGGAGCGGCGTCGCGCGGTCGAGCTCGCCGGGGTCGGCGAGGAGCCACGGCACCGGTGCGACCCCGGCGAGCGCGAGGCGGGTCTCGCCGCCGGTTCGCACGGCGGCCACGCCGACGAGCGCGAACGCCCAGCGCTGCCGGTCCATCGCCTTCAGGTAGGTGCTCGCCTCGGGGTGGGGCACCTCCAGCTCGAGCACGAGCTCGTCGGGCTCGAGCGTGGTCACGGCCCGGTCGTCGTCCGTCGGGAGCCGGTAGAGCTCGGCGAGCGGGAGCTCCCGCCGGTCGGTGCGCACGGTGGCGCCCAGGGCGAGCAGCGCCGCGGCCGGGTCGGAGGGGTGCGCGGAGGCGCAACGCTCGTTCCCGAAGATCGCGTGCTCGCGGTGCTGCCCCTCCTTCGCGTGGCAGCGGTCGCCGCCGTGGAGGTAGCAGGGGAAGTGGAGGCGCCAGTACCAGCAGCGGGTCGCCTGGAGCAGGTTGCCGCCGATCGTCCCCATCGCCCGGAGCTGCGGCGAGGCGGCGAGCCGGCAGGCCTCGCGGAGCGCGTCGGGGATCTCGGTGCTCGCCTCCAGCTCCGCGAGCGTCGTCCCGGCGCCGATCCGGGTCCCGTCGATCCCGCTGGGGACGGCTCGCGCCGAGCTCGACGAGTGCGTCCGCGGTCACGAGCCGGTCGCGCAGGAGCGGCACCAGGTCGGTGCCGCCGGCGAGCGCGCGGGCGCCGTTGCCGAGGAGCGCCACCGCCTCGGCCGAGGACTCAGGCCGAAGGAGCTCCAACCTTCTCCTTTCGCCGCGCGGCCGCCTCGGCAAGCGCGCGGAGCATCTCGGCGCGGTCGATGGGGAGCGAGCGGACGTCGGCGCCGGTCGCGTCGCGGATCGCATTCGCGATCGCGGCTGCGGTCGGGATGATCGGCGGCTCGCCGAGCCCCTTCGAGCCGAGGTTCGTCAGGTGCGCGTCCGGCTCGTCGATGAACTCGCAGACGATCTCGGGCACGTCCGCGATCGTCGGCAGCTTGTAGGCGTCGAGGGTCTGCGTCAGCACGGCGCCGGTCGTCGGGTCGAGCAGCCGGTGCTCGCTGAGCGTGTGTCCGATCGCCTGGACGATCCCGCCCGCGACCTGGCTCTTCGCGCCGAGCGGATTGACGATCCGGCCGACGTCGTGGATCGCGACGATCTTCCCGACGCGCACCTCGCCCGTCTCGACGTCGACCGCGACCTCGGCGACCTGGACGCCGAAGGTGAGGACGCGCATGCCGGTCGGGTTCGGGCCGCGGGCGCCGGTGCCGAGGATCTGCGCGTCGTCGAGCAGACCGAGCAGGCTCTCGATCGGCCAGGAGCCGCCGTCCGAGCAGACGATCTGGCCGCCCCGGAGCGAGAGCGTCCGCTCCTCCTTCTGCCAGCGCTGGGCGGCGAGCTCGACGATCTGGCGGCGGGCGTCGCCGGCGGCCGAGCGAACGGCCGGGCCCATCGAGGGGATCGTCGAGGAGCCGGCCGAGATCGACGCGAACGGGCCGCGGGCGGAGTCGCCGAGCTCGACCTTGACCCGGTCGAGCGGCAGGCCCAGCTCCTCGGCCGCGATCTGCGCCATCGCGGTGCGCGAGCCCGTGCCGATGTCCTGCATCGCGGTGACGACGGTGACGCGCGCGTCGGAGCCGACCCGGACCCAGGCGTACGAGGGCGGGCCGCCGCCGCCGTACCAGATCTGGCTCGCCAGCCCGACGCCGTGCTTCCACGTCTCGTCGGAGCGGGCGCGCACCTCGTGCCGCCGCTCCCAGTGCGGCTCGGCGCGGCGGTAGCACTCCATCAGGCTCTTCGACGAGAACGGCCGCCCGTCGAGGACGTCGAGGTCGGCGTGGTTCCGCTTCCGCAGCTCGAGCGGATCGACTCCGAGCTTCGCGGCGAGCTCGTCGAGGAGGCACTCGAGCCCGAAGGTGCCCTCGACGAAGCCCGGGCGCGCGGAAGGCCTTCATCGGCGCCGAGTTCAGCTTCGCGCCGCGCAGCGTCGTCGCCACGTTCTCGACGCCGTAGAGCATCTGCATCGGCCCGTTCGTGCCGGCGACCCACCCGTCCCAGCCGACCGCGTTCACGTAGTCGCCGCCGAGCGCGACGATCGTCCCGTCGGCGCGGGCGCCGGCGCGGAGGCGCTGGATCGTCGCGTTCCGGTTGCCGGAGTCGAGGTTCTCCTCGCGCCGCGAGAGCGCGCAGCGGACGGGGCGCCCGGTGCGGCGGGCGAGCTCGGCGGCAACGAGCGTGTAGTCGCCGGCGCCGTTCTTGGAGCCGAAGCCGCCGCCCATGTACTCGCAGACGACGCGCACGTCGTCGCGCTCGAGCCCGAGCTTCTCGGCGATCTCGTCGCGGACGCCCCAGATGTACTGCGTCGAGGTGTGGACGACGAGCGTCTTGCCCTCCCAGTGGCAGACCGACTGGTGGGTCTCCATCGAGCTGTGGAGGACGGACTGGGTGCGGTACTCCGCCTCGACGACGACGTCCGCGCCGGCGAGCGCCCGCTCGACGTCGCCGCGGGCGTAGTCCTGACCCTCGGAGATCAGCTGTCCCCGGGCGACCGCCTCGTCGGGGTCGAGCAGCGGCGTGTGGACGTCCCAGTCGACGGCGATCGCCTCGACGGCGGCCTGCGCCTGCTCGAGCGTGTCCGCGCAGACGCCCGCGACGGCGGCGCCGGGATAGCCCGGCTCGCGCTCGAGGTAGTCGGCGTCCTCGAAGGAGAGCGCGGCGTGGACGCCGGGCAGCTCGAGGGCGGGAGCGAGGTCGAGCGAGCGGACGGTCGCGCCGGCGTGGGGGCTGCGGAGGAGGGCGGCGTGGAGCATCCCGGGGAGCCGGACGTCGGCGGTGAAGCGGGCCTCGCCGCGGGCGCGCTGGAGGCCGTCCTGGCGCGCCGCCGGTTGCCCGACCACCTCGAGCGGGCCCGCGGGCCATTGCTCGAGCGCGTCCTCCTCGACGACGGTCCAGACCTCCTCGTAGCGGCCCTCGACCTCCTTCTCGGTGCGGATCAGTCGCGCCACGTGGCGATCGCCTCCTCGATGTTGGGATACGCGCCGCAGCGGCAGAGGTTCCCGGCCATCCGGTGGCGAATCTCCTCGCGGGTCGGCTCGGGGCTCTCCGCGACGAGTGCCGCCGCCGAGACGATCTGGCCCGGGGTGCAGAAGCCGCACTGGAGCGCGTCGGCCCGCACGAACGCCTCGACGAGCGGGTGGTCGCGCAGCCCCTCGATCGTCGTCACCTCGCGGTCGCCGACCGTGTGGACGAGCGTGATGCACGAGAGCACGGGCGTGCCGTCGAGCTGGACGGTGCAGGCGCCGCAGTGCCCCTCGTCGCAGGCGACCTTCGTCCCCGTCAGGCCGAGGTCGTCCCGGAGGACGTCCGCGAGCGACCGGCCGACGGGTGCCTCGAAGGCGTAGTCGTGGCCGTTGACGCGCAGCTCAGCCAACGGGCGTCACCGAGAGCACGTTCGCCATGTGCAGGAGCCGGAACGCCGCGCGGGCGGTGTGGCGCGCGTCGTCCCCCTCGGCCTCCGGGAGCACGCGCCAGAGGTCGCGGGCGACGAGCAGGAGCTCGCGGATCCGCTCGGTTTCCTCGCGGTAGCCGTTGGCGCGCTCGTCGCAGGCGTTGAGGGCGAGCCCGAGCACGCCGATCGTGTCCGGCTGGCGCGTCCAGAGGAGCGGCGTCGCCATCGAGAGGTACTGGTGGATGCGGGCGAACGTCACGGGCGTCGAGATCTCCTGCGGGCCGCGGGGGGAGGTCAGCGCGAGCTGTTCGGCGCCATCCGCGATCCGGTTCGAGCTGCCCGCGAGCATCGCGCGCATCAGATCGTCGTCGAGCCCGGACATCCGCGCCGCGCGCACCGCGAGCAGGAGCGAGGACGGCTGCTGGCCGTAGGGGTAGTCGGAGGCGTAGAGCACCTGCTCCGGCGAGACGAGGCGGAAGAGGTCGAGCAGGTCGAGGGCACTCCAGACGGAGGTGTCGAAGAAGACCCCGGGGCGGCCGGAGAAGTTGCGGGCGAAGGCGGCGAGGTCGGCGATCCCGGCGTGGGCGACGATCAGCTGCGGCTCGTAGCGATCCATCAGCTTCGCGAGCTCGTCGGCGATCGGCGGGAGGCCGCGGCCGCCGTGGATCAGGATCGGCACCTTGCGGGCGGCTGCCAGCTCGAAGATGGGGGAGAGCCGGTCGTCGTCGAGGAGGAACTTCTGGGCCCGCGGGTGGAGCTTGATCCCGCGGGCGCCGAGGTCGAGCGCGCGGACGGCCTCCTCGACCGGCGACTCCGAGAGGTCGAGGCGGACGAAGGGGATGATGCGGCCCTCGGAGCGTCGGGCGAACTCGAGCGTCCGGTCGTTGGCGGCGGTGAAGCTGGGATGCCGGTCGGGCTCGTCGAGGCAGAACATGAACGCCCGCGAGATCCCGGCCCGGTCGTGGATGCGGAGGAGCTCGTCGAGGTCGCCCGTCATCCCGTCGATGTCGGTGCCGAGATGGGTGTGCGCGTCGAAGATCTCGGCGCCGGCAGGCAGCTCGGAGCGCACCAGCTCCTCGAAGCTGTCCACGAGCGCCTGCGAGCGGGCGAGCACGTCCTCCATCGTCAGGAGTCTACGGACGGACGGCGTTCCGAAGCCGCGGCGAGCCCCTGTGGAGAAAGAGTTGCTGAATTGTCACATTCGGGGACAGTCCCCGCCTTCGACCCGCCCCTTCGGCCGCGTCCACCGCGGCGGCGTCGTCAGGCCGAGAGGTCGGCGAGCTTCGCCCGCAGGTAGGCGAGGTACGGCGCCGGATCGATCCGGTCCTCGCCGATCGCCCGCTGCAGCGTCTCCAGCGGCGTGAACTTCCGCCCGTGCCGGTAGAGCCGCTCGCGCAGCCACCCGTAGAGCTCCGCGAACTCGCCCCGCGCCATCTGCTCGTCGAGGTCGGGCAGCTCGCGCCGGACGTGCTGCCAGATCTGGAGCGAGATCACGTTGCCGAGCGCATACGTCGGGAAGTACCCGTACGCCGCCCGCGTCCAGTGCACGTCCTGGAGCACCCCGCGCGTGTCGTCCGGCACCTCGACCCCGAGGAAGTCCCGCATCCGGGCGTTCCAGGCCTCGGGCAGATCCTCGAGGGCGAGCGTCCCGTCCACGAGCTGCTGCTCCAGCTCGAAGCGGAGGATGATGTGGAGCGAGTAGGTGACCTCGTCCGCGTCGACGCGGATCAGGCCCGGCGCGATCCGGTTCGCTCCGCGGAGGAAATCGTCGAGCGACACGGCCTCGAGCTGCGGGAACTGCCGCTGCAGCTCCGGCAGGAAGCGCTCCCAGAACGGCCGCGAGCGCCCGACGAGGTTCTCCCACGTCCGGCTCTGGCTCTCGCCGATCCCGAGCGACGGGCTCCCGGCGAGCGGCGTCCGGTCGAGCGCCGGATCGACGCCCTGGTAGGTGAGCCCATGCCCGCCCTCGTGCATCGCCGCCCAGAGCGCGCGCAGGTTGTCGGGCTTGTACCGCGTCGTCATCCGGATGTCGGTGCGCCCGAACGAGGTCGCGAAGGGGTGGACGGTCGGGTCGAGCCGCCAGCCGCCCTCCTCGAAGCCGAACCGCGTCAGCACCTCCGTCAGGAACGCCTGCTGCCGCTCGACCGGGTAGTCGCCGTCGAGGAAGGACGCGTCCGCCGGCTCGCCCGCATCGCGCACGATCGCCGTCAGCTCCGGCCGGAGCACGTCGAACACCGCCTTGACCTCGCTCGTCCGCATCCCGGGCTCGTACTCGTCGAGGAAGGCGTCGTAGGCGGAATCGCCCGGCTCCTGGCACTCGGCCCACCGCAGCGCGACCTCGTGGACGCGGCGGAACGCCGGTAGGAAGAGCGCGAAGTCGGACGCCTCGCGCGCCTCGAGCCATGCCGCCTGGGCCTTCGCGCCCTCGCGCAGCCAGGCCGCGGCGAGCTCGGCGGGGACGCGCCGGGCCTTCTCCCAGTCGCGCCGCGTCACGCGGACGAGGCTCGCGTCGTCGGAGTCGTAGTCGAGCGTCGCGACAGCCGGCTCGGCGGCGTCGAGGAGCCGGCCGATCTCGTCCGAGACGAACCGCTCGTGGACGAGCCCGCCCAGCGTCGCCATCGCCTCGCCGCGCGCCTCCGCTCCCCGCGGCGGCATGAACGTGCGCTGGTCCCAGTTGAGCACGCCGAGCGCCCGCTCGAGGTCGTGCAGCTCGGCCAGCGCGTTCCTGAGATCGGTCAGAGCGCCGCTCACCGGTCAGAACGTACCCGTTAGGATCGCCGCCGATGACGGATGTGCTGATCCTCGGCGACACCGAGCGCTCCCCGGAGCTCCGGCACGAGGTGCCCGTGGAGATCGGCGACCCGCTGATCTACGCCGAAGCGGGCGGCGCGCGCCACGCCATCGTCAGCTCGCTCGAGCTCGCCCGCGTCGAGCCGCTCGGGGGCGGTCTCGTCGTGCACACGTTCGAGGAGTACGGCTACGAGGCCCTCGTCTCGGGCGGGGCGACGGCCCAGGAGCTCTGGCCCGCGCTCGCGGTCAACGTCGCGAAGGCGCTCGGGATCGAGGAGGCGGTCGTGCCGATGGGCTTCCCGCTCGCCGCCGCGGACGGGCTCCGGGCTGCCGGGATCGTCCTGCAGGTCGACCAGCGTCACTTCGACGACCGCCGCCGCGTCAAGAACAGCGCCGAGCTCGAGGGAATCCGCCGGGCCTCGCGCGCGGTCGAGGCCGGGATCGAGCACGCGACGGGGATGCTCCGCGCCGCCGACCGCTCGGACGACGGCCTGACGCTGGACGGCGAGCCGCTCACGTGCGAGCGGATCAAGGCCGAGCTCGAGCGGATCTTCGCCGAGCACGGTGCCGCCGCGGACTCGTTCACGGTCTCCCACGGCGCGCAGACCGCGATCGGCCACGACCCGGGCTCGGGCCGGATCGCGGCGAACGACGTCGTCCTCTTCGACCTCTACCCCCGTGACCGCGAGACGGGGTGCTACACGGACTTCTCGCGCACGCTGACGGTCGGCGAGCCGCCGGAGGAGGTCGTGGAGTTCCATCGCCTCGCGAAGGAGGCGCTCGACCTCGCGGTCGGGATGGTCCGGCCCGGCGTCGAGGGCAAGGAGATCCACCGCGCCGTCTGCGACTTCTTCCACGAGCACGGCCAGAAGACGCAGCTGCACAAGGAGCCGGGCGAGATCCTCCAGGACGGCTACGTCCACGCCACCGGTCACGGCGTCGGTCTCGAGGTGCACGAGCAGCCGGGAGTCGGCCGGACCGGCCAGGCGCTCGTCGCCGGCGACGTGATCGCGCTCGAGCCGGGCCTCTACCGCAGCGGCCACTACGGCGTCCGCCTCGAGGACCTGGTGCTCGTGACCAAGGACGGGTGCGAGCTCCTGACGCACCACCCCTACGGGCTCGCCGTATGAGCGAGTCCTCGATCGAGACGATCTTCTCCGAGGAGCGGGAGTACCCGCCGCCGCCCGAGTTCGCGGCGCAGGCGAACGCCGGGCCGGAGATCTACGACCGCGACCCGGACGAGTTCTGGGAGACCGAGGCCCGCGAGCGCGTCTCCTGGTTCGAGCCCTTCACCGAGCTCTGCGAGTGGGAGCTGCCCTACGCGAAGTGGTTCCTCGGCGGCACGCTCAACGTCGCCTACAACTGCGTCGACCGCCACGTCGAGGCCGGGAACGGCGACCGCGTCGCCTACCACTGGGAGGGGGAGCCGGGGCGACACCCGCACGATCACCTATGCCGACCTGCAGCGCGACGTCGTCCGGTTCGCGAACGCGCTCAAGGAGCTCGGCGTCGGCAAGGGCTCGAAGGTCGCGATCTACATGGGGATGATCCCCGAGCTCGCCGTCGCGATGCTCGCGTGCACGCGCCTCGGCGCCGCCGCACACCGTCGTCTTCGGCGGCTTCTCGGCCGATTCGCTCTCCGACCGGATCAACGACATGGGCTGCACCGTCCTCGTCACCCAGGACGAGGCCTGGCGGCGTGGCTCGACGATCGCGCTGAAGAAGATCGCGGACGCCGCGCTCGAGGCGGCACCCGGGATCGAGCGCGCCCTCGTCGTCCGCCGGACGGGCAACGAGGTGGCGATGACCGAGGGCCGCGACAGCTGGTACCACGAGCTCGACGTCTCGGACGACCCGGCGAGCTGCCCGCCCGAGCCGATGAGCTCCGAGGACCTGCTCTTCCTGATGTACACGTCGGGCACGACCGCGCGGCCGAAGGGGATCGCACACACGACCGGCGGCTACCTCGTCGGCGCCGCGACGCACGCACCACTACGTCTTCGACCTCAAGCCCGAGCAGGACGTCTACTGGTGCGCCGCCGACATCGGCTGGATCACCGGGCACAGCTACATCGTCTACGGCCCGCTCTGCAACGGCACCACCTCCGTCCTCTACGAGGGGACGCCCGACTTCCCCGACAAGGAGCGCTGGTGGTCGATCGTCGAGCGCTACGGCGTCACGATCCTCTACACCGCGCCGACCGCGATCCGCGCCCACATGAAGTGGGGGCCGGAGCACGCGGGGAAGCACGATCTCTCCTCGCTGCGGCTGCTCGGCTCGGTCGGCGAGCCGATCAACCCCGAGGCGTGGATGTGGTACCGCGAGCACATCGGCGGCGACCGCTGCCCCGTCGTCGACACCTGGTGGCAGACCGAGACCGGGATGATCATGATCACGCCGCTCCCGGGAGTGACGACGACCAAGCCCGGCTCCGCGACGAAGCCGTTCCCCGGCGTCGAGGTCGGCGTCTTCAACGAGGCCGGCGAGGAGGTCGGCCCCGGCGGCGGTGGCTACCTCGTGCTCAAGAAGCCGTGGCCGGCGATGACGCGCGGGATCTACGGCGACGACGAGCGCTTCCGCGAGACGTACTGGTCGAAGTACTCCGGGCGTCTACTTCGCGGGCGACGGTGTCCGGATCGACGGGGATGGCGACTTCTGGCTGCTCGGCCGGGTGGACGACGTGATGAACGTCTCCGGCCACCGGATCTCCACGATCGAGGTCGAGTCGGCGCTCGTCGACCACCCGAAGGTCGCCGAGGCCGCGGTCTGCGGGCGCAACGACGAGCTGACCGGGCAGGCGATCGTCGCCTACGTGACGCTGAAGGGCGGCGACGAGGGCTCGGTCGAGATGCTCGAGGAGCTGCGCAACCACGTCGCGACGAAGATCGGCGCGATCGCGAAGCCGGCGAACGTCGTCTTCACCCCCGAGCTGCCGAAGACCCGCAGCGGCAAGATCATGCGCCGCCTCCTCCGCGATGTCGCCGAGAAGCGGCCGCTCGGTGACACGACGACGCTCGCCGACCCGACGGTCGTGAGCGAGATCTCGCAGCGCGCAGCCTCGGGCTCCGCCGAGGACTAGTGCACGCGCTCAGACGACGCCGCGCGCCGCCCAGGCGTGGGTCGTCAGCGTGAACGGCGGCTCGGGCAGCGTCTCTCGGCAGCGCTCGCGGAGCGCCGAGAGGCCGGTCTTGTCGAGCGACTTTGCATAGGCGCCGGCCGGGCCGACCCCGAGCTCGAACGGCCCCCACCAGTCCTCGAAGCTTGTGTACTCGACGGCTGCGGAGAGCTCGGTCTCCTGGACATCCCGGAGCCCGGCAGCCTCGAAGAGCTCGACGAGGTGCCCCGACCGCGCGCCGGGGAGATCCGACTCGTCGCGGGCCTCGCGTTGCAGCTCGCGGGCGGCGCGCCAGAACGGCGAGATCGGCGCGCGGCCGCCCTGCAAGTCCCAGACGCAGGCCGCCACGACGCCGCCGCTCTTCGTCACGCGGGCCATCTCGCCGATCCCAGCGTGGGGTTCGCTCATGAAGTGGACGACGAGCTGCGCGAGCGCCGCGTCGAAGCTGCCGTCCTCGAAGGGCAGGCTCTCGGCGGGGGCCAGCCGCACGTCGACGCCGGGGTGGCGTGACTCCGCCGCCGCCACGAACGACTCCGACGGGTCGACGGCCGCGACGTTGTCGGCACCGACGCGGCGGACGAGCTCCGTCGTCAGCGCGCCCGGCCCGCAGCCGACGTCGAGCACTCGCTGGCCGGATTGCACGCCCGCGAGGTCGGCGAGCCCGGGCGCGAGCTGAACCGAGTACCGGCCCATGAAGTTGTCGTATGCCTCGGCTGCGACCTCGAAGCTCACGGCGCGCACCATCGCAGCCTTGCGAGGCGGACGCAACCCCCTGCGAAGATGGCGGCATGTTCCGGCTCGTGCCCATCCTCGTCGCCGCGCTCGTCCTGTCCGGATCCGCCTCGGCCGGGAATGCGGAGCTGCTGCGCGCGCGCGACGCCTACCTCCCCGCAGCGGCGCGTGCCTACGGTGACGACCCCGACGGTGCGCAGGCACGCTACGACGCGGGCCGCGCGCTCGTCGAGGCGGTGCTCGCCGCCGGGAAGGTCGGGCCCGGTCTCGCCGGCCTGCGGACGCGGCTCCTGGCCACGGGCCGGCGTCAGATCGCGGCCGCCGAGGCCCTCGACCGGCCACGCGGCTCCCGGAGTAATGGCAAGCTCGCACCGCTCCCGGCCGCAACGGCCGGCGTCGCCCCGCGCCGCCACGACGAGGCGCTGAGCCGCCGGCTCGCCGCGCTGGCGACCCGCTTCGACGGCGCCGCCGCGATCTGGGTGCACGAGCTCGGCAGCGGCCGCTACGGCGGTGTCGGTGCGGACACGCGCTTCGCGGCTGCGTCCACCGTCAAGCTCGGTGCGCTCGTCGCCGCCCTGCGCGCATCGCCGAGCCCCGAGCGGAGCCCCTGGTGGTACGACGTGCGCCAGATCGGCTTCTGGTCGTCGAACCTGGCCGCGAACCGAATCTCAGCCGGGCTCGGGTACGGCGCCGTCGTCGACGGGCTCCGCCGGCTCGGGATGACCTCGAGCACCTATCCCGGCCCCTACCGGGCGACCACCGCGTACGCGCCGCCAGGCCCGCACACGCGGGTGACGACGGCGCGCGATCTCGGCCGCGCCCTGCACCGGCTGCACGCGGCTGCCCACGGCGACACGAGGGCGCAGCTCCTGCTCGGCCTCTCCGAGCGCCAGGCGGCGGCCGGCCTGCGCGTCCTCGCATCCGCGCAGCCCGCCTCCCAGAACGCCGGGCTGCTCCGCCCCTGGCTCACAGGAGCGGTCGTCGCGCAGAAGGTCGGCTGGCTCTCCGACCAGCGAACGACGGCAGCGATCGTCTACCGCGGCGGCCGGGTGACCATCGTCGTCGTCGAGCTCTACCGGCCCGCGATCGTCGACGCGGCGGCCCGCCTGCTCGGGCGGGACGTGCTCGACGCCGCGGGTCTCCGCTAGCGGGTGCCGATCGAGATCCAGGGCTTCGCCGCCGGCCGGAGCCAGCGCAGCACCCGGACGAGCTCGGACTTCTGCAGGCTGATGCAGCCGATCGTCGGCCCGCCCGTCTGGGCATGGAGGAAGATCCCGGAGCCCTTGCCCGGGACGACGGGGTGCATGTTGTACTCGACCACCGCGAGGTGCGGATAGGGGCGCGGCTGCTGCCACATCCCCTCGCTCCCGCCCTTGAACCGGGGCGTGACGCCGCAGCGGACGTGCTGGAAGGAGTTGTAGGTCGGCGAGGTCGAATCCTCGTCCCACCAGTCGCCGCAGCGGAGCTTTCGGTAGCGGAAGCGGACGCCGGGGTCGGGCTCGTTCCCGTACATCGTCGCGCCGATGCGGTACGCGCCGGTCGGCGTCGTCCCGTCGCCCTCGCGCCGGTTCGCGGAGAGCCCGTTCTTCCCGACGCGGGCCGCGTACGGACCGCCCGCCTTCACCCAGCAGCGGCCGGAGCGGCGCCAGGTCGTCAGCGTCGCGTAGGTCGTCCGCGTCGTCGCCGCCTGGACGGTAACGAGCTGCTGGGTAGCGGCCGGCACCTCGGTGCGGCTCGCGGCGTTCGCGGGGCAGGCGGCGAGGACGGCGGTGGCGGCAAAGGCTGCGAGCACGAGCCCAGAGTACGCTGAGCCCGTGCGGGTCGCCCTCCTCCTCTCCGTGCTGGTGGGACTTTGTGTTTCGGAAACACAAGCGGCCTCGCCGCGCTTCACCGGCACGATCGAGCGCGTCTCGGCCGCCGACCTCCGCCACTCCTACCGCGCGGGCTGCCCCGTCCCGCCCGCCGGGCTCCGCACCGTCCGCGTCTCGCACTGGGGCTTCGACGGCCGGGCGCGCGTCGGCAGGATCGTGGTCGCGCGGAGCGTCGCCCCCGACGTCCTCGCCGTCTTCCGGATCCTCTGGGCGAAGCGCTTCCCCGTCCGCAGCCTCCGCCCGGTCTCGGCCTACCGCGGCAGCGACGACCGCTCGATGGCCGCCGACAACACCTCCGGCTTCAACTGCCGCCGCGTCGGCGGGACGAGCCGGTGGTCGCTGCACGCCTACGGGACGGCGATCGACGTGAACACGGTCGAGAACCCGTACGTCCAGGGCTCGCGCGTCTCACCGCCGGCCGGCCGGGCGTATCTCGATCGTTCGCGGTACCGGAAGGGAATGGCGGTCGAGGGCGGCGTGCTCGTGCGGGCGTTCGCGTCGGTCGGGTGGAAGTGGGGCGCCGCCTTCGGCGACTTCCAGCACTTCTCGACCACCGGCCGCTAGCGGTCCCTTGGCCGGCTGCGCCTGCGCCCGGCGGAGCCGGCCTCCGGCGCGGCACGCCAGGAACCGCTAGCCGATCAGCTTCTCGAAGCGCGCGGGATCGTCGAACGGGCCGATCACCGCGAGGCGGAAGCCGTCGGCCATCACGTCCTGGGCGACGCGCTGGATGTCCTCCGCGGTGACCGCGTCGAGAGCGGCGAGCACGGTCTCGGGCTCCTCGTAGCGGCCCTCGAGCACCTCGCGCCGGAGCCCGTACATGATCGTCCCGTGCGGGCTCTCGAGCTGGAGCACGAACCGGCCCTTGGCGAAGTTGCGGGCCTTCTCGAGCTCGTCGGACGGCACCGGCTCGGAGGCGAGCAGCCGGAACTGCTCCACGATCGTCGTCACCGCCTCGTCGATCCGGTTGATGTCGACGCCGCTCTGCGCGTAGAGCGACCCGGCGTCCGTGTAGGCGTCGTTCGTGCCGAAGACGTAGTAGGCGAGCCCGCGCCGCTCGCGCACCTCGGTGAAGAGGCGCGACGACATCCCGCCGCCGAGCACCGTCGAGAGCAGCTGGAGCACGTAGCGGTCGGGGTCGCCGAGCGGCCGGCTGTGGACGCCGAGGACGACGTGGGCCTGGTCGGACGCCTTCGTGTGCACCTTCACCCGGCCCTCGCCCTTGCTCCGGTCGACGGGAGCAGGGTCGCGGGTCTCCTGCCGCTCGAGGTCGCCGAGCAGCTCCTCGAGCTTCGCGTCGAGGCCGTCGCCGACCTGGCCGCCGATCCCGACGACCATCCGCTGCGGCCGGTACCAGTGGTCGACGTAGTCGGTGAAGGTCTCGCGGGTCGCGCCCCGGACGGTCTCCTTGCGGCCGATGATGTCCCAGCCGAGCGGCTGGTCGCCGTAGAGGAGCGTCTCGTAGACGCCGCCGATGAAGTCGCGCGGCGTGTCGAAGTACATGTTCATCTCCTCGATGATCACGCCCTTCTCGCGCTCGATCTCCTCCGGGTCGAACTTGGAGCGGCGGAGCATGTCCACGAGCACGTCGAGCGCCGTGTCGCGGGTCTCGGCGGCGCAGCGGACGTAGTAGCCCGTGTACTCCTTGCCGGTGAAGGCGTTGAACTCGCCGCCGATCGCGTCGATCTCGCCGGCGATGTCGCGCGCGGTCGGGCGGCTCTCGGTGCCCTTGAAGAACATGTGCTCCGCGAAGTGCGCGATCCCGTTCGTCTCGGGTGTCTCGTAGCGCGAGCCCGCGGCGAGCATCACGAAGCACGAGACGGACTTCGCATGCGGCATCGGGGCGGTCAGCACCCGGAGGCCGTTCGCCAGCTCGTGTCGCTCGAAGACCCCCACGCTGCGGAGGATGGTATAGACGCACCTCATGGCCGGCGAGAAGATGGCGACCGCGGTCGCGGCGCAGCCCGAGTGGCTTGCGCGCGTCCCCACCGACCGGCGGTTGCCCGAGGGGCGGGTCGCGGCCGTCGGCTGCGGCACCTCCTTCCACGCCGCGCAGACCTCGGGACGCGGGCTCGACGCGCTCGAGGCGGCGCTGTCTCCGCCCGACGCCGACGTGCTCGTCCTCGTCAGCCACGAGGGCGCGACGGAGCAGACGCTCGCGGCGGCGCGCGCGTTCTCTGGGCCGAAGTGGCTCGTGACGGGCAAGCCCGACGGGCCGATCGCCGCCGTCTGCGACGAGGTCGTCGTCGCCACGCCCGAGGTCGAGGAGAGCTACTGCCACACGGCGAGCTACACCTGCGCCGTCGCCGCGATCGCCGCCCTCCGAGGCGAGCAGATCGGCTGGCTCGCCGGACGCCGTCGCCGACGCGCTCGCAGCCGACCCGCTGCCGGTCTCCTCGCACGACCGGTTTCTGATCACGGGCGCCGGGCGCGACTGGCCGACCGCGCAGGAGGCGGCGCTGAAGCTCCGCGAGGGTGTGCATCTCCCCGCCGAGGCGTTCCAGCTGGAGGAGCTGCTGCACGGCCATCTCGCCGCCGTCGACGACGGCGTGCGCTGCTTCGTGCTCGAGGGAGAGGGTGGAGCGGCCCCCCGGGCGGCTCAGGCGGTGACCGCGCTCGAGATCCTCGGCTGCGACGTCACCCTCGTGCCGACGACGCATCCCGTCGTCGACATCGTGGCGTTTCACCGCCTGACGCTCGACCTCGCCGCCGAGCGCGGCATCGACCCTGACCTGATCCGCTGGGACGACCCGCGCTGGAAGCGGGCCCACGACTCGTACGCTCCGGAGGGCTAGCGCTCGATCTGGCTGCCGCCGACGATCGCGTCGCGGCCGTCCGGGTAGCGCACCCACGCCTTGTGGGTGCCGTCGTAGTCGGGGCCGAAGAGGATCAGCGTCGCCTCCTCGCCGCGGACGCGGCAGGGCTCGGCGCCCTCCGGGTCGACGCCCCGCCAGATCCGGATGAACGGGTTCTGCTCCCACTCGGCGCCGATCGTGGTCGGCAGCGTGTGGCCCGGGTGGACGCGCGTCTCGGGCGGCAGCGCCATCAGCACGTCCATGATCGAGTGCCGTTGGTTCGCGTACCCGTTCGGCCCGCCCCCGCCCGTTCCGCCGATCGTCCCCTTGAAGAGGCAGTCGGCGGTGAGGACGTCGGTGCCGTTCACGAGCAGCGCGAAGTGGTCGGGGCAGTGGCCGGGCGTCGCGATGGGGCGGAGCTCGAGCCCGCCTGAGCGGATCGTGTCGCCGTCCTCCCAGGTCTCGTCCAGCGGGACGCCTGCCTCGCCCGTGAGGCGGCCTCCGACGACGGGGACGCCGAAGCGCTCGGCCAGCTCGCGAACCCGGACGACGTGATCCATGTGCTGGTGCGTGACGAGGACGTGCGTGATCGTCAGGCGCTGCGCCTCGACCTGCCGGAGCAGCGGCTCCTCGACGCCGTTGGAGTCGACGAGCACGCCGTGACCGCCCTCCTCGTCCGCGAGGAGATAGGCGTTCGACGTCCACTGGGGGTGTTCTGCGCGTTCGACGATCACGAGAAGCGCAGATCCTACGACGACGGGCGATCCACGAGTCGACGGACGAAGCGCACGGCCTGCCAGCGCTCGTCGATCGCGGCGCTCTTGTTGTCGACGAGCCCTGCGGCGAGCCCGATTCCCTGAACGGCGGCGAAGTCGAGGTCGGTCTCCAGCCCCGAGGCCTTCTTCGGCCACGCGATCCAGAGCCCGTCGGCGGGGTCGAGCGTGTCGCGGAGGGCGGCGAAGCGCCGCTCCAGCTCGGCCAGGCTCGTGGTGAAGAAGACGAGGACGTTCGCGTCGGGCCTGGCGCCGAGCTTCTGCGCCAGCGGCGTCCCGGAGTAGTCCTTAGGTCCGCTCATGCCAGGCGGCGAGCAGCTCGGCCTCGCGCTCGCGGGTGAGCCCGATCCCGTCCACGAGGTCGGCGTGCGCGAGCGTCCCGGCGACGATGTCCTCGAGCGGCCGCTCGGCGAGACCGCGCTCGTGCGCCGCAGCCGTGCTCGACTGGAGGAAGCACCGCATCTCGCCGGCCGGCGCGACCCAGAGGGGCAGCTCCCGCCACTCCCCGACGCCCTGCTCGAGCAGCCACTCGTCGTCCACGTACGTGAATGTCGCGCCGGAGCCCGTGACGCGGGCCGCGGCGTCGAGCAGCTCCCTCTGGGGGAACGGGCGCGAGATCGCGTTGAACCTCCCCGTGACCCTGCCCTCGGCGGCGCGGAGGATCCACGCGGCGAGGTCGCGCACGTCGACCACCTGGATCAGCCGGTCCGGGGAGCCGGGCACGAGCACCTCGCCGCCGCGCGCGATCCGGTGCGGCCAGTAGGAGAACCGCCCCGTCGGGTCGTGCGGGCCGACGATCAGGCCGGCGCGGACGTGGAGGACGCGCCCGGGCAGCACCTCCTCGACCGCGTCCTCGCAGAGCGCCTTCAGCGCCCCGTAGTTGGAGTAGTCCTCCGCGAGCTCGGTGAGCGAGCCGTCGCCGAGCTCGGCCAGTGGGCTGTCCTCCTGAGCCGGCTCCGCGAAGCCGGCGTAGACCGAGACGCTCGAGACGAAGGTGTAGTGGCCGATCGCGTCGCGGAGCAGCTCCGCCGTCGCCCGGACGACGTGCGGCACGTAGGCGGACGGGTCGACGACGGCGTCCCACTCGCGGCCCTCGAGCGCGGAGAGGTCGCCGTCGCGGTCGCCGCGCAGCTTCTCGACGTCGGGGAAGAGGTCCGCGTTCGTCGTGCCGCGGTTGAAGAGCGTGACCTCGTCGCCGCGGGCGAGCGCCTCCTCGACCACCGCACGGCCGAGGAACTTCGTCCCGCCGAGGACGAGCAGCCTCACAGCTCGCCGAGCGCCTCCAGGAGCCGGTCGACCTCGTCGGCGGTGTTGTAGTGGACGAAGCCTGCCCGGACCGCGCCGGTGCCTTCGAGCCCGAGCTTCTTCATCACCTCGACCGCGTAGTAGTCGCCGTGCCAGACCGCGATCTGCCGCTCGGCGAGCGCGACCGCGACCTCCTCCGAGCTCCGCCCGGGGACGTTGAAGCAGAACGTGGGGACGCGGCCCTCGGTCGAGCGGATCCCGTAGAGGTCGACGTGCTCGGGCAGGCCCTCGAGGAAGCGGCGCCCGAGCTCGGTCTCGTAGGGGACGATCGCGTCCCAGCCGATCGACTCGATGTACTCGACCGCGGCGACGAAGCCCGCGAGCAGCTCGTGCTGGGAGGTGCCGAGCTCGAAGCGGTGCCCGACCGGCTCGTTCGCTGCGGGGCGCACCTTGTACGGGCGCCACGAGCCGAGCAGCTCCGGCTTCCCCCAGGCAAGCCCCATGTGCGGTCCGAAGTACTTGTAGGGCGAGCAGAGGAGCACGTCGATGTCCCAGCCGGCGACGTCGATCGGTCCGTGCGGGCCGTAGTGGACGGCGTCGCCCCAGGCGAGCGCGCCGGCGCCGTGCGCGAGCTCGACGATCCGGCGGACGTCAGGCATCGTGCCGACCGCGTTCGAGGCGATCGGGAAGGCGACGACGCGCGTGCGCTCGGAGAGCTTGCTCTCGAGGTCGTCGAGGTCGAGCGACAGGTCGTCGTGTACCTCGGCGAACTTGACGACGATCCCGAGGTCGTGCTCGAGCTCGAGCCAGGGCGAGAC
Organism: uncultured Gaiellaceae bacterium; assembly: GCA_963846665.1. Classification (GTDB taxonomy): domain Bacteria; phylum Actinomycetota; class Thermoleophilia; order Gaiellales; family Gaiellaceae; genus Gaiellasilicea. The sequence goes on along the minus strand of CAWJWW010000001.1, from coordinate 548,324 downwards.
GTTGGCGTCGTGGTCGAGCTTCGTCACGAGCACTTCGTCGCCGCGCTCGAACGTCCGGGCGAGTGCCCGCGTGAGCAGGAAGTTGAGCGAGGTCATGGTCTGCCCGAACGCGATTCCGGCCGGGTCGCCGTTGATGAAGCGGCCGGCGACCTCGCGCGCGTGCTCGACGAGGGCGCTCGTGCGCACGCTCGTCTCGTAGGGCGCGCCGATGTTCGCGTTGTCCTCGCGCAGGTAGTGGGAGATCGCGTCGATCACCTCGTCCGGCACCTGGGTGCCACCGGGGCCGTCGAAGAACGCGAGCGGGCGGGAGAGGGCCGAATAGCGGGCGCGGACGGCCTCGACGTCGAGCAGAGTCGTATTCATGCGGCGAGCCTACCGATGTCGTCCGGTCCGATACGTACGGTGCGGTCCGTGCAGCGGTTACGGACGCTGAGCGAGGCCGAATGTTACGCCCGGTGCTACGGGTGGCAGAGAGAAGACTCCGTGAAGGTGACGAAGGTCGAGCCGCGCAGCCCCGAGAAGGTCGTCTCCGGTGAGCTCCTCCGGGCGTTCCTCGAGGACAAGCTCGACACGCGGGCACCTGAAGCAGCCTGAGTCCGACGTCCCTGACGTCCTCGCCCCGGGTCTGACAGCGGTCTTCTGTGGGATCAACCCCGGCAGGGTGTCGGCGGCCGCAGCGGCCCACTTCGCCAATCCCCGCAACGACTTCTGGCGCCTGCTCCACGCGGCCGGCTTCACGCCGCGCCTCCTCGACCCCTCCGAGCAGGCTGAGCTGCTGCCGCTCGGCTGGGGAGTGACGAACGCGGCGCTGCGGACGACGCCCGGCTCGGGCGACCTGCGCAAGGGCGACTTCGACGGCTCGGCGGCACGGCTCGGGTTGATCGCGGCCGAGCTGCGTCCGCGGGCGATCGGCTTCGTCGGCAAGGAGGCCTACCGGGGCACGTTCGGCGAGCGCCCCGAGCTCGGCCTGCAGGAGCGCCGGCTCGGGGCGACCGAGCTCTTCGTGCTGCCGTCGACCTCGCCCGCGAACGCGTCCGTGCCCTGGGCCGAGCGGCTGCGGTGGTTCAGGGCGTTCCGGAAGCGCCTGCCCTGAGGCCGGGGGCGGCGAACGGCGCCAGCACGACGTCCCAGCCGGTCTCGTAGCGCTCGCGCGGGTCGGAGGCGCCGAAGCCGCGGTGCTCGAGCTCGACACGCGTCCCCGTCCCGTCGGCCGTGAAGACGACCTCGACCTCCGTGCCGGCGGCGTCGCCGATCTGCCAGTCGAGCACGAACCGGTGGGGAGGCTCCCAGGCGAGGACGCTGCCCCAGTCCTGCTCGCCGTCGGGCGTGACCTCGTAGAGCCGCCCGCCGACCTCGGGCTCGAGCACGACCGCCGTCACAGCTGCCCCGCCGTAGGAGTGGCTCTCCGTCGGCCACCAACGGCCGATCCCGGAGGTGAAGAGCTCGAACGCCTCGGTGGGAGCGAGGTCGACGAGCCGGGTCTTGCGAACGGCCTCGAATGTGATTGTGCTCATGCTGTCTCCTTTCGTGCCTCGGCCTCGGCCGCGAAGCGGTCGAGCGCGTCGTCCCAGAAGCGGTCGAAGTAGGCCCGGGCGGATTCGAGCCCCGCCCGGTCGACGCTGTAGAGCCGCCGCGCGCCGTCGCGGACGTCGCCGACGAGCCCGGCGAGCTTGAGGACGCGCAGGTGCTGCGAGACGGCCGGTCGGCTGACGGGCAGGCGCTCGGCGAGCTCGCCGACGGCCAGCGGCCCGGCGCGGAGCTCCTCCAGGACGAGCCGTCGGGTCGGGTCTCCGAGCGCGTCGATTGAGTGGTAAGTCTTCACTTACCGTAAGCATAGACTTACCGAAGCCGGATGTCAACACCTCGAAAAGCGGGGACTGTCCCCGAATGTGAAAGAAGTGCAACTCTTTGTCCACACCCGGCTGGGGTGGACGGGGCGGTCAGTCCCGCCAGCGGTTGGTGATCGGCGTCCGCCGGTCGCGGCCGAAGGCCTTCGGCCGCAGCTTCACGCCCGGCGGCGCCTGCCGGCGCTTGTACTCGGCGCGGTCGATCAGCCCGATCGCCCGCTCGACCACGTCGGCGTCGAAGCCGTCCGCCAACAGCTCGTCGCGGGAGCGGTCGAGCTCGACGTACGCCTCGAGCACCGCGTCGAGCACCTCGTAGGGCGGCAGGGAGTCCTCGTCCTGCTGGTCGGGCCGCAGCTCCGCGGAGGGCGGCCGCTCGATGATCGTGACCGGGATCAGCTCGCGGCCCGCGCGCTCGTTCAGGTACCGGGAGAGCGCGAACACGTCCAGCTTGAAGACGTCCTTGATCAGGGCGAAACCGCCGGCGAGATCCCCGTAGAGCGTCGAGTAGCCCACCGAGAGCTCCGATTTGTTTCCGGTCGCGAGCACCAGCCAGCCGTGCGTGTTCGAGAGCGCCATCAGCAACGTCCCCCGGACGCGCGCCTGCAGGTTCTCGGCCGCGAGCCCCTCCAGGCCGCCGAGCGCCTGGTCGAAGGGGACGACGATCTGCTCGATCGGCACCTCGCGGAACTCGACCCCGAGGCTCTCGGCGAGGCGCTGCGCGTCGCCGCGCGTGCCCTCGGAGGAATAGCGCGAGGGCATCGAGACGCAGTGGACGCGCTCCGGGCCGAGGGCGTCCGCGGCCAGCGCGGCGACGAGCGCGGAGTCGATCCCGCCGGAGAGCCCGAGCACGACCTCGCTGAACCCGTTCTTGCCGATGTAGTCGCGCAGGGCGAGCACCAGGGCGGAGCGCATCTGCTCGAGCCGCGGGGCGAAGGGGACGATCACCGGCGTCAAGAGCGGGCGATCCGCGCCGGCGGCTCCGGCGACGTCGAGGACGGTCGGCTGCTGGCTGTCCTCCCGCTCCCGGGCGAGCGAGCGGCGGCGGACGTCGCGAAGCCTGCGTCCGATCGCCTCGGTCGGCTCCACGTCGAGGACGAGCAGCGTCTCCTCCCAGCCGGGCGCGCGGGCGAGCACCTCTCCCTCGTCGTCCAGCACGACGGAGTGGCCGTCGAACACGAGCTCGTCCTGGCCGCCGACGAGATTGCAGAACGCGAGGAACGCGGAGTTGTCGCGGGCACGCGTGACCAGCATCTCCTCGCGGTCTTCCGCCTTGCCGGCGTGGTACGGCGACGCGGAGATGTTCACGATCAGCTCGGCGCCGGCGAGGGCGAGATCCGTCGCGGGCGGCCCCGGCTGCCAGATGTCCTCGCAGACGGTCAGGCCGACCGTGGTCTCACCGGCGCGGACGAGCACGAGCTCGCGCCCCGGCGCGAAGTAGCGATCCTCGTCGAAGACGCCGTAGTTGGGGAGGTAGCGCTTGCGGTAGACGCCCTTCACCTCGCCGTCAGCACAGACGGCGCACGCGTTGAAGAGGTCGCCGTCGAACCAGGGAGAGCCCACGAGGGCGGTGATGCCCGTGCACGCCCGTGCGATCTCGTGCAGCGACGCCTCGGCGGCGCGGATGAAGGCCGGTCGCAGCAGGAGGTCTTCGGGCGGGTAGCCCGTGACCGCCAGCTCGGGAAAGAGGACGAGATCCGCACCCTGCCCGCGCGCGTCCTCCAGGAACGCCAGAATGCGTTCGCGGTTCCCCGTCAGATCGCCGACGACGGCGTTCAGCTGGGCGAGCGCGAGCCGCATCGGAGCGGAGACTAGCAGTTTGCGACTCACAGGCGAAAACATCGTGATCGACCGTCGTTACCGGGGGCCGGAGGGCTCGGGGAACGGCGGTTACAGCGCCGGGGCGCTGGCGGAGCACCTCGACGGGGCAGCGGAGGTAACGCTCCGGCTCCCTCCGCCGCTCGACCGTCCGCTCGCTCTCGGCGAGGACGACGGCCGGCTCGCGCTGCTCGACGGGGACGCCGTCGTCGCGGAGGCGAGGCCGTCCGCGGAGGCGCTCGCGGCGATCGAGCCGGTCTCGTGGGAGGAGGCGGTCCAGGCGACGACGCGCTACGAGCCGTTCGGGCCGGAGTCGTTCCGCGGCTGCTTCAGCTGCGGGCTCGCGCGGGAGGAGGGCGACGGTCTCCGGATCTACCCCGGCACTGTCACCGGCCGCGAGCGGGTCGTCGCCGCCCCCTGGGTCGCGCACGAGACCTCCGTGCCCGTGATCTGGGCCGCGATCGACTGCGCAGGCGCCTACGCGACGAGTGCGCACGGCCGAGGGGAGACCGTGCTGGGCAGGATGGCCGCCCGGATCGATCGGCTGCCCCGCGAGGGCGAGCGGTGCGTCGTCGGCGGCTGGGCCGACGGCGAGGACGGCCGCAAGCTCTTCGCCGGCACGGCCCTCTGGACGGAGGCCGGCGAGCTGCTCGCCGTCTCCCGCCAGACCTGGATCGCGCCGAAGAGCTAGCGGCGGAGCCTGATCGCGTTCAGATCCTCGGCGAGGATCTGCGGGATCCGGCGCTCGAGCTCGTCGGGCGGGTCGTGCTCGGCATGGAGGTACCGGCCCGAGAGCGCGTCGAACCGACCGGAGGCGAGCTCCGCGACGAGCCGCGGCGCCAGCTCGGGCGGCGTCCACGGTGCGTCGTCCCCGAACGAGTCGCCGGTCATCTCCGTCTTGACGAGCCCGGGGCTGATCACGAACACCTTGATCCCGTGCTCGGCGACCTGCTGCGCGAGCGTCTCCCCGAAGCGGCCCACTGCGGCCTTGCTCGCCGAGTAGGCGGGCGAGCCTCCGCCGGGCAGGTACGAGGAGCCACTGCCGGTGATCACGATCCGCCCGCCGCCGCGCTCGACCATCCCCGGGAGCGCCAGGCGGACGGTCAGGTAGGCGCCGAGGACGTTGACCTCGAAGATCCGCCACCACTCGTCGGGGTCGGACTCCCACGAGTCCTCCCAGAGCGCGATCCCCGCGTTCGCGACGAGGAGGTCGATCGGGCCCGCCTCCGCGAGCATCCGCTCGACGTCGGCGCGCACCGAGACGTCTCCGACGACGGCGGTGCCGCCGATCTCCGCCGCGACCGCCTCGACCTGCTCGGCGGTGCGGCCCGTGACGGTGACGTGCCAGCCGCCACCGGCGAGCTCACGGGCGATCCCGGCGCCGATCCCACGGCCTGCTCCGGTGACGAGGGCTCTAGATGGCATTCGCGATCTCCTCCAGCGATTCGGGGTTCTCCAGGGTCGAGAGGTCGCCGGGATCCTCACCGAGCGCGGTCGCGCGGACGGCCCGGCGGACGATCTTCGCGCTCCGGGTCTTCGGGAGCGCGGAGACGAAGAGGACGCGCTCGGGCGCGAAGGCCTTGCCGAGGACGCCGCCCACGGCCGCGCGGACCTCGTCCGCCTCAGCCGAGAGCCCCGGCTTGAGCGTGCAGAAGAGCCAGGCGGCCTCGCCCTTGACCTCGTGGGGGACTCCGATTGCCGCGGCCTCGGCGACCGCCGGGTGCTCGAGCGCGGCCGACTCGAGCTCGGCCGGGCCGATCCGCTTGCCGGCGATGTTGAGCGTGTCGTCGGAGCGGCCGTGGAGGAACCAGTAGCCGTCCTCGTCGACCGAGGCCCAGTCGCCGTGCGTCCAGATCCCGGGGAAGCGGCGCCAGTACGTCTCGAGGTAGCGCTCGTCGTCGCCCCAGATCCCGCGCGTCATTCCCGGCCAGGCCCGCCGGCAGACGAGCTCGCCGACCTCGCCGCGGAGGGGCTCGCCCTCGGGGGAGACGACGTCCATGGCGAGCCCGAGCGCGGGGAACCCGAGCGACACGGGCTTCGTCGGCGCCATCGGCGTCACGGAGAGGAAGCACGCCCCGACCTCGGTGCCGCCCGAGATGTTCACGATCGGGATCCGGCCGCCGCCGGCCGCGTGCTCGTTCAGCCAGGCGTACGGGCCGGCGTTCCAGGGCTCGCCGGTGGTCGTGATCGCCCGCAGCGAGGAGAGGTCGGCCCGGGGCTCGCCCTTCGGGATCAGGGCCCGGACGAGCGTCGGGGAGAGGCCGAGCATCGTCACGTGCTCCTCCTCGACCGTCTTCCAGAGCCGGTCGTCGGGCCAGTCCGGCGCACCCTCGAGGTAGATCGACGCCGCGCCGAGAGCGCCGGTGCCGACGACCGTCCACGGCCCCATGATCCAGCCCATGTCCGTCGAGAAGAGCATCCGGTCGCCGGCGCGGACGTCCGACTGGTAGGCGGCCTCGCGCGCGATCGAGAGCAGGAAGCCGCCGTGGACGTGGACGGCGCCCTTCGGCCGCCCGGTCGTCCCCGACGTGTAGGCGATCAGGTACGGATGCTCGGCCTCGACCGAGAGGGGATCGGGCCCGTCGTCGGGGAGCTCGTCCTCCCAGCCGCCGTGCCGCTGCCAGGTGAGCACGTGCTCGACCGACGGCGCCTCGGCCCGCGCCTCCTCGACCGTCTCGCGCATCGGGATGGGCTTGCCGCGCCGGTAGGAGAGGTCGGCCGTGATCACCACGCGCGCGCCCGAGTCCTGGAGGCGCTGGAGCACGGCCGCCGCGGCGAAGCCGGAGAAGATCGGCACCTGCACCGCCCCGACGTGCGCGCACGCATGCGATGCGATCGCCGCCTCGGGCGACATCGGCAGGTAGAGCGCGACCCGGTCGCCGGGCTCGACCCCGAGCTCGACGAGGCGGCCCGCGAGCCGCCGCACCTCACGGGAGAGCTCCGCGTAGGTCAGCTCGCGCCGCTCTCCGTCCTCGCCCCGGAAGACGGCCGCGAGTGCATCGGGCGTCCGTCGCGCCCAGGCGTGGCAGGCGGCCTCCGCGACGTTGAGGCGCGCGCCCTCGAACCACGTCGTCCACTCGATCCCGCGGGAGTCGTCGAGAACGCGCGTCCAGGGCACGTCGAGCTCGAGCCGGAGGTCGTCGGCAACTCGCGCGCCAGAACCGGTCGGGCTCGTCCAGCGAGACGCGATGGAGGTCGGCGTAGTCCGAGCAGCCGAGCGACTCGGCGAGACGCGTCACATTCGCCGACCGGAGCTGCTCGGCAGACGGCGTCCAGGCGAACTTGACATCGGTGTTAGTGTCCACTAACCTAGTGGTCGCTAACTTCTGAAAGGATTTCCATGGCTCTCGGAATCATCCCAGAGGCGCGCCGCAAGTGGTGGACACTGGCGGCAGTCTCGTTCGGCCTCTTCATGATCATGCTCGACAACACGGTCGTGAACGTGGCCCTGCCCTCGATCCAGCGCGACCTCGGGGCCTCGGTCTCGTCGCTGCAGTGGATCGTCACGGGTTATGCCCTCACCTTCGCGGCCCTGATGCTGATCGGCGGCAAGCTCGCCGACGCCTACGGCCGCCGCCTCGTCTTCGTCGTCGGGATCGTCGTCTTCACGCTCGCCTCGCTCTGGTGCGGGCTCGCAGGCTCGGAGACCGAGCTGATCCTGGCGCGGATCGTCCAGGGCTCCGGCGCGGCGCTGATGAACCCGGCCACGCTCTCGATCATCGCCGCCACGTTCCCCCCGCGCGAGCGCGGGACGGCGATCGGGATCTGGGCCGGCGTCTCCGCGCTCGCGCTCGCGATCGGCCCGCTCGTCGGCGGGCTCCTGACCGAGCACCTGAGCTGGAACTGGATCTTCTTCGTCAACATCCCCGTCGGCGTGATCGGGATCGCAGCGAGCTACGCCTTCATCACGGAGTCGAAGGACGACACCCACGTGCGGCTCGACCTCCCGGGTCTCTTCACCTCGGCCCTCGCACTGTTCGCCCTCACCTACGGCCTCATCGAGGCCAACCAGTACGGCTGGGGCTCCGCCCGGATCGTCGGCAGCTTCGTCGTCGCCATGGTCGCGCTCGTCGTCTTCATCCAGCTCGAGCGGCGCCAGCGCGCGCCCATGCTCGACCTGACCCTCTTCCGCAGCGGGACCTACGCCGGCGCCAACCTCGCGATGCTGCTCGTCGCGCTCGCGATGTTCGGCGTCTTCTTCTTCACGTCGCTCTACATGCAGAACGTGCTCGGCTACTCCGCCGTCCAGGCAGGCGCCTCGTTCCTGCCGATGACGCTGATGGTGATCCTGATCGCCCCGCTCGCCGGCAAGGCGTCGGATCGCTACGGCTCCCGCTGGCTGATGACGGGCGGGATGATCCTGATCGGGGCGCAGCTGCTCTACCTCTCGCAACTCGGCTCCGACGCGACCTTCTGGAACCTCTTCCCGGGCTTCCTCGTCGGCGGCCTCGGGATGTCGCTGACGATGACCCCGACCGCGGCGGCCGCTGTGCGCGCCGTCCCGGTCGAGAAGTCGGGCGTCGGCTCCGCGGTGCTGAACGCGATGCGTCAGGTCGGCGGCTCCGTCGGGATCGCGCTGATGGGCGCGATCTTCGCCCACGAGGCCGGCGGCCGGCAGACCGTGGAGGCCTTCATGAGCGGCTACTCGCGCTCGCTCGAGGTCGCGGCCGCGATCGCCTTCGTCGGCTCGCTCGTCGCCTACCTGCTCGTCCGGCACGAGTCCGAGCCGCAGACCCGGCGCGAGCCCGTGGCAGAGGTCGCCGCCTGACCGCGAAGAAGAAGGACTCGACCCGCCTGCCGGCGCCCGAGCGCCGGCAGGCGCTCGTCGACGCCGCGCTCCGCGTCTTCATGGACTCGAGCTACGGCGGTGCGACGACGGCGGAGATCGCCCGCGCAGCCGGCGTCTCCGAGCCGATCCTCTACCGCCACTTCGCTTCGAAGCGCGAGCTCTTCTTCGCCTGCCTGGACGAGGCGTGGCGGCTCCTCCGCGAGGGCTGGGAGGCGAAGATCGCCGAGCTCGGCCCCGAACGGGCGCCGATGGCGGTCAGCCAGGCGGCATTCGAGCTGCGCGCCAAGCGGGTGCTGCTTCCGAACCTCTGGACGCAAGCCCTCGCCGAAGCCGCGGTCGATCCGGAGATCAAGCGGCACCTTCGAGCGCAGATGCGTGAGGTACACGACTTCGTCGCCTGCCTGATCCGCGACTCGCAGGCCGCCGGCGGGATCGCAGTCGACCGCGACCCTGACGCGGAGGCGTGGATCTTCGTCGCCGGCGCGCTGCTGATCTCGGTCGCGGACCGTCTCGGCGGCGTGCTCGGCCAGGACGAGTTCGCGGGGATGGCCACCCAGCGCGCCCGCTGGCTCACGGGCTCAGGCTGAGCAAACCGACGGCCCCGGGCGCCGTGCCCGGTGGGGGGCACGGCGCCGCGGGACCGTGGAGCGTCCCCGGCTGCGGCTCCGGGGACGATCCTTTGAGGCAAGCAACCATCCGGGGCGACACTCCGGTGGACATGACTCTGCGGCTCAGTCACGGCCTCCGGTTGCGGCGGTCGACCTTTGGGTGGTGCGCCCTTGCACTACGCCTGGCGTCCGGCGGTGCAAGTTGATCCGAACTGTAGGAGCGGTGTCCGAAAAAGTCAAGTAACTCGGTCAAGTGATTTCGTGGTAGGCTTGCTTCACCCGATACGAGGTCGGTGAGCCTTCCCAAAAATCCCCGCAAAGGGGTATGCGGATTGCTCCACCGCCCACTTGACTGAATCAACCACCGCATGAACGAGACCGCCGCCGCCACCCGCACGACTCCCGCCGCCTCTGCCGGCCGCCTCGGCGACCGCGTGCGGCTGCTGCGGGTCGCCGCGGGCCTGACGCAGACGGATCTCGCCGGCGACCGCTTCTCGAAGGAGTACGTCAGCCAGATCGAGCGGGGCAAGACCCGCCCGACTCCGGAGACGGTCGCCTGGCTCGCCGAACGGCTGAACGTCGATCCCGCCTTCCTCGCCAACGGCGTCTCCACCGACGAGCGCGGCCGCGTCGAGGCGCTGCTCGCCCGGGCCGAGGCGCTGACGCAGGCGTTCCAGTACCGCGATGCGATCGACGCCTACGAGGAGGCGCGCGCCCCCGTGGCCGCCGTCAACCTCCCCGAGCTCTCCGTCCGCGTCCGCGCCGGGGAGGCCTGGGCCCGGATGGAGGAGGGCGACCTCCGCACCGCTGTCGACCTGCTCGTCGAGGCGCGGGGGATCGCCGAGAGCGACCACTTCACCGATCTCGACCGCGCCGACCTGGTCTACCGGCTCGGCGTCTGCAGGATCAAGCTCTCCAGCATCGGGACCGCGATCGCGCTCTTCAACGAGGCGCTCGCGCTCGCCGAGCGCTCGGGCCTGCCCTGCGACCTGCTCCGCTCCGACATCTTCCACTGGCGCTCCCGCGGTCACCGCAACCAGCGCGACCTCGAGGCGGCCCGCGAGGACGCCGAGCGCGCGCTCGAGCTCGCCCAGAGCGCCGGCGACCGCCGCAAGATGGCGCACGCCTACTTCCAGGCCTCGCTCGTCTCGGAGCGCACCGGGCACTGGGTTCTCTCCCGCAACTACGCCGAGCGGGCGAAGACCCTCTACCAGGAGCTCGAAGACGAGCGCAACGTCGGCCGGCTGCTGAACAACCTGGGCGGGCTCAACCTCCTGCTCGGGAAGCCGCGCGAGGCGATCGAGCACCTGAAGCAGTCGTTCGCGGTCGCCGTCGAGGCGGAGTCGCAGGGCGACGCGGCCCAGGCCCTCGGGGGCCTCGGCACGGTGCACCTGCACCTGGAGGAGTGGGAGGAGGCCGACACGCACGCCCGGCAGGCGCTGAAGCTGCTCGAGGGCCGCGACGACTACCTCTCGGAGATCGGCCAGTCGCAGCTCGTGCTCGGGCGCTCCCTGCTCGAGCGTGCGCGCCTGGACGAGGCGGAGGAGCAGTTCCGCGCCGCCGACGCCTCCTTCGAACAGCTTTCGTCCGTGAGCCACCGCGCCGGTGCGTGGGTTGCGCTCGGAGATCTTGCCGCACGTCGCGGTGACGAAGGAGAGGCGGCCCGGCTCTATCGCCGTGCCGCAGAGGCTCTCCAGGACATCCGGTTCTAGCGAGCGGAAAGGAGGAGGCACATGAAGACGAGGCTGACGTATCTGTTTTTCTCGGCAACGATCCTGGCTGCCTCTCTGGGTGGGCTGCTCCCGCGGCTGTTCACCTGGTCTGAGGGCGGCTGATCGGGAGCTCGCGGCTACAGTGGCCTGCGTGCGTCTCGTCGCCGGCCTCGTCGTAGCCCTCTCCCTCCTTGCGGCAGGCTGCGGCGGCTCCTCCTCGAATGCGAAGGAGGAGCCGGCAGCCAAGTCGGCCACCGCCGCACCGGCAGCCGGGACGCTCGAAGCGCTCTGGCGTGCTCCTGGCGCCGACGTGGCGCTGATCAACGGCACCGCCGACTTCGCGCCCGGCGAACGGCGGTACTCCTTCCTGATCGTGGACAACCAGAGCCGCATCGTCACGCGGCCGACGGCGAAGGTCTGGCTCTCGCGCGGGTTGAAGCAGAAGCCGTTCATGGAGACGACCGCGACGTCCGAGAAGATCGGCGTCGACGCGGTCGAGGAGGGGACGCCGCGGGCGATCTTCGTGACCACGCTCGACCTCCCGGACCCCGGCAAGTACTGGGTGCTCGCCGAGCCGGTCGGCGGTCGCAAGATCCAGGCGATCGGCAACGTCGTCGTCGGCAAGCGGACGAGCGCCCCGGACGTCGGCGAGCCGGCGGTCGCCTCGAAGACGCCGACGCTGACGTCGGCCGGCGGCGACCTCGCGAAGCTCACGACCTCGAAGCCTCCCGACACGGAGCTGCTGCGCACCTCGGTCGCCGAGGCGCTCTCGGCCGGCGACCCCTTCGTCGTCACCTTCGCCACGCCCCAGTTCTGCACGACCCGGACGTGCGGGCCCGTCGTCGAAGTCGTCGACGCCGCCCGGACGTCGTTCACGGGCGAGAAGCAGATCCGCTGGATCCACGTCGAGATCTACAAGGACAACGACCCGACGAAGGGCCAGAACCGCTGGGTGACCGAATGGAATCTCCCCACCGAGCCGTTCACGTTCCTGGTGGGAGCCGACGGCAAGGTCAAGGCCCGCTTCGAGGGCACCTTCTCGGTGCGTGAGCTGAAGGCCGCCGTGCGCGAGCACCTCCTGCCCTAGAGCGTTTCCGGCGTTGCCGGGCCGGGCAAACGCGGGCGATGGGCACGAGAGCTAGCCGGGCGCGCCGCGCGCTCGAGGTCACGCGCGTCGCCCGCCGGGGCAAGCTGCTGCGTGTCCTCCACGAGGTGGGCGCGGTCGGCAGCGAGCGGCCCGCCACCAGCGAGGGCGCGCGCGCCTTCCGCAAGTCGCTCGAGGAGCTCGGGGTCACCTTCGTCAAGCTGGGGCAGCTGCTCTCGTCGCGGCCCGACCTGCTCCCGGATGTCTACATTCGCGAGCTCGGCCGGCTCGTCGACGACGTGCCTCCCTTCCCATTCGCCGAGGCCAGGGCGGTGATCGACCGGGAGATCGGGCTGGAGCACTTCGCCCGGCTCGACGAGGAGCCGATCGCCTCCGCCTCGATCGGCCAGATCCACGGGGCGCTCCTGCGCACGGGGCGCGAGGTCGTGGTCAAGGTGCAGCGGCCCGGGCTGCAGGAGCAGATCGCGCTCGACCTCGACCTGCTCCGCTCGTTCACCTCGCTCGCGGAAGGGCGGTCCGAGACGGCCCGGCTCCTCCAGCTGAGCGCGCTCGCGGAGGAGCTCGAGGTGCACCTCGCCGCCGAGCTCGACTTCGTCGAGGAGGCCTACGGCGGCGAGCTGATCGCGGGCCTCGTCGCGGAGTTCGACCAGCTCCACGTACCCGGCCGTGATCCGCCCCTACGTGACCGAGCGCGTCCTCGTGCTCGAGCGCGTGGACGGGGTCAAGGTGGAGGAGGGCCACGGCGTCGAGCAAGAGCACGCCCGGCTGCTCGCACGGCAGCTCTTCCGCGCCTACGTCCAGCAGATCACGGTCGACGGCGTCTACCACGCCGACCCGCACCGCGGGAACGTGCTGCTCGCCGACGACGGACGGCTCGTCCTGCTCGACTTCGGCCTGCTCGGGAGGCTCGACGACGACACTCGCCGCGCGCTCGGGCTGCTCCTCCTCGCGCTGGCGCAGAACCGGGCCGAGGACGTCGCGGACATCATTCTCGGGCTCTCGCTGACGACGCTCGCCTCCGACGAGGCCGGCTTCGTGCACGAGCTGCGGCGGAAGCTGCCGCGCTATCACTGGCGGCCGCTCTCGGGGATCCGGGCCGGCGAGGCGCTCGCCGACCTGCAGCGGATCGCGCTGTCGCACGGGATCCGGCTCCCAACGAGCTTCGCGCTCGTCGGCAAGACGCTCTCGCAGGCCGACTCGGTCGCGCGGGCGCTCGACCCCGACCTCGACCCGATCGAGCTGCTCGAGGAGGACGGCCTGGCCGCGATGCTCCAGGAGGCGGAGCGGGCGCTCGAGCCGAACCAGCTCCTCGCGCTCGGCTACACCCAGCTGGAGCCGCTCGTGAAGCTGCCGCGGCGGCTCAGCCAGCTCGTGACGCGCGCCGAGACGGGGACACTCCGGTTGGGGATCGTCCCGACCGAGCTCGACGACCTCGAGCACCTCGTCCGCTCGAGCGTGAACCGGCTCGGCGCTGCGATGATCATCTCCGCGCTGCTCGTCGCATCGGCGTTGATGGCGCGCGTGAACGACGCGATCGCCCTCGTCGGCTTCTCGATCTCCGTCGCGCTCGGGCTGTTCGAGCTGTGGCGGATCCTGCGAACGCCCGGCGACCTCTAGGGCTAGGCGCCGCCGTTCGCGCCGACGCGCTCGATCACGACCTCCGTGATCCGCGCGCGGGGGCTGAGGCGCAGGCACATCCGCGCGACCTCGGCGCAGTCCTCCGGCTGGATCATCTCCTCGCTCTTGAGACCCGAGAACTCGGCCATCGGCGTGTCCACGAAGCCCGGGCAGATCGCGATCGCGCGAACGCCGTCGGGGTCGAGGTCGGCGTTCAGCGAGCCGGTCAGGGAGATCACTGCGGCTTTCGTGGCCGCATAGATCGGCAGGACGGGAATGCGCTCCTTGCCCGCGATCGAGGCGAGGTTGAAGATCCACCCCTTGCTCGTTCGCAGGTGCGGGATCGCCGCCTGGGTCACGAGTGCGAGCCCACGGATGTTGATGTCGAGCTGGCGGTCGACGTGCTTGAGCTGCAGATCCTCGACGCGGCTCGCGATCCCGACGCCGGCCGAGTTGACGAGAACGTCGAGGCCGCCGTGAGTCGCGACGTGCTCCTCGACGACCCGGGCGCAGTCCTCCGGCTTCGAGACGTCCGCGACGATCGCGGTCGCCCCGAGCTCGGCGGCGGCGGCTTCGACCTTCTCCGGGGTCCGCGACGCGAGGCTGAGGTCGTAGCCCTCCTCCGCGAGCATCCGGGCGAGCGCCAGCCCGATCCCGGAGGAGCCGCCCGTGACGAGTGCCGACGCCATGGTTTGACTCTCGCACAAACCGTCAAAGGAGTCCGGTTGAGGACGCCGAAATCGAGGCCACTTCCTCAGGCTCCTCCTCTCCCCTGAGAAGCGACGACCGGGTCCCCTCCCGGTCGTCGCACTTTCCAGGCCCATCTACAGTGCGAGCGTGGCCGTCAAGCTCACCGATCTGGCGAAGAGCGGCGGCTGCGCGGCGAAGTTCTCCGCCGCCCGGCTCGAGCAGCTCGTGCGCGGCTTCGTCCCGGCGGAGGCGGAGAACCTCCTGGTCGGGCTCGCCCCCTCGGACGACGCCGCCGTCTACCGGCTGGACGACGAGCGCGCCCTCGTCTTCACCGTCGACTTCTTCCCGCCGCTCGTCGACGACCCCGCCCTCTACGGCCGGATCGCGGCGACGAACGCGCTCAACGACGTCTTTGCGATGGGCGGCTCGCCCCTGCTCGCGCTCTCCGTCGCCGCCTTTCCCGAGAGCCTGGAGGACGAGACGATCGCGGCCGTCTTCTCCGGCGCCGAGGAGCAGGTGCGCGCGGCCGGGGCGATCCTCGCCGGCGGGCACACCCTGCGCGACGAGGAGCCAAAGTACGGGCTCGCCGTCGTCGGCACCGTGCACCCGGACGGGATCTGGGCGAAGAGCGGCGCGCAGGCCGGCGACGTGGTCTACCTGACGAAGGCCCTCGGGACGGGGTTGCTCCTCCACGCCGCCCGCGAGGGCACCCGGCACGAGGACGGCCTCGCCGCGGCCACGGCGTCGATGACCGAGCTCGGCCGTGGCGCCGCCGACACGCTGAGACCGTTCGAGCCGCACGCGGTCACCGACGTCACCGGTTTCGGCCTCCTGGGTCACGCGCACGAGACGGCCGAGCGGAGCGGCGTCCGGATCGTGCTCGACGCCGCGGCATTGCCCGCGCTCCCGGGTGCCCTCGACGTCGCTGCCGCGGGCGTCCGGACGGGTGGCGACCGGCGCAACCGCGAGTTCGCCGGCCCGCATGTCGAGGCCGACGTCGCCGAGGAGATCCTCGCGCTCGCGTACGACCCCCAGACTGCGGGCGGGCTGCTCGTCACGCTCCCGGCGGCCAAGTCGCTCCTGCTCGAGGCCGCCTTCGCCGGGGCGGGGCTGACGCTGCACCGGGTCGGCCGGGTCGAGCCCGGCAGCGGCGTGCTCCTCGCGTAGATTGAACCGCGTGGACACCGTCCCCGTGCATGTGGGCCGGCTGGCGGCGACACCCGAGCGCTACGCACGGCTCACGCTCGCCTCGGCGCTCTCGCTCTACCTGATCGTCCTGACCGGCGCGGCCGTGCGCCTGACCGGCTCCGGTCTCGCCTGCGAGTCGTGGCCGGGCTGTCAGGAGGGGGCGTTCTTCCCCGCGATCGGCGGGCACTCCTCGATCGAGTTCGGCAACCGGGTGATGGCGCTCTTTCCGATCGCGCTCAGCCTGCTCGCCTGGATCTTCGCCTCGCGGACGCCGGGGATCGGCCGGTGGGCTCGCCGGCTCGCCGCTGTGACGTTCCTCGGCACGATCGCCCAGGCGCCCCTCGGGCTTCTGACGATCCGGCTCGACCTGCACCCGCTGATGGTCGCCACCCACTTCCTGCTCGCGCTCGTCGTCCTGGCGACGGCTGCAGTGCTGTTCGTCGAGGCGCGCGGGAACGCCGAGGGTCGCGTCCGCTCGCCCGTACCGCCGTGGTTGCGCCGGGTCGGGCTCGTGCTCGCCCTCGCTTGCGGCGCCCTCGTCTTCACCGGCACGCTCTCGACCGCGGCGGGCCCACACCCGGGCGACAGCGCCGAGATCGAGCGCTACTGGAACCTGCTCACCGCCGTCCGGATTCACGTTCGCGCGACGGCGGTCTTCGGGATCGGCTTCCTGCTCCTGCTCGTCTGGCTCGCCCGGAACCGGGCCCGCGTGCCGGGCCTCATGCGCGGCGCTCTCATCCTGCTCGCCCTGCTGCTGACCCAGATGCTCGTCGGGGAGCTCCAGTACCGGAACCACCTACCGTGGGGGCTCGTCCTGATCCACGTCGGGCTCGCCGCGGCGGTCTGGGCGTGGACGGTGGGGCTCGTGGCGGCGCTCTGGCGGACTCCGAGGTCGCTCGTCCGCAACTAGACTTTCGGGATGGCCAGCGAGCTTCGGATGCTCGGACGCCCCGAGCTGAACCGCCCCGTCCTGATCGCCGCGTTTCGCGGCTGGAACGACGGCGGCCAGGGAGCGACGCTCGCGGCCGGCTACCTCTCCCGGATCTGGCAGGCGCAGCGCTTCGCCGACATCGACCCCGAGGGGTTCGTCGACTTCCAGTCGAACCGGCCCCACGTGTCGCTCGACGAGGGCCTGACGCGGCAGATCGAATGGCCCGAGAACGCCTTCTACCACGCCCGGATCCCTGGGTCGGACCGCGACGCCGTGCTCCTCGTCGGGGTCGAGCCGAGCCTGCGCTGGAAGACGTTCAGCGGGCTCGTCGTCCAGGTGGCGCAGGAGGTCGGGGTCGAGCTCGCGATCACCCTCGGCTCGCTGCTCGCCGACGTCCCGCACACGCGCGCCGCACCCGTCACGGGCGCCGCGAGCGATCCGGAGCTCGTCGAGAGCCTGGGCGTGCAGCACTCGCGCTACGAGGGACCGACCGGGATCGTCGGCGTGCTCGGGGACGCCTTCCGGACCGCGGGCGTTCCGTCGGCGAGCCTCTGGGCGGCGGTGCCGCACTACGTCTCGCTCGCTCCGAGCCCGCGCGCCGCGAGGGCGCTCTGCGACAGGCTGGGCGATCTCCTCGACGTCTCCGTCGACACCGCCGAGCTGGTCGAGGCCGAGGACGCGTACTCCGAGCAGGTGACCGAGGCCGTCTCCGGCGACGCCGAGACGGCGGCCTACGTGGAGGAGCTGGAGCGGCGCACCGACGAGCTCGACCTCGAGGAGCACGAGGACCTGCCCTCGGGCGACAGCCTCGCCGCCGAGCTGACCCAGTTCTTGCGCGAGCGCGACGCCGAGAATGGCGACGACGTGGCCCGCGAGGGCTAGCGGCTACTCCGCGCTCGACCGCTGCCAGAGATTGATCCCGCTCTCGGTCGCGTAGCGGTCGATCTCTGTGAGCTCGTCGTCGGCGAAGCCGAGCCGCTCGACCGCCGCCACGTTCGTCTCGAGCTGCTCGACGCTCGAGGCGCCCACGAGGGCCGAGGTGATCCGCGCGTCTCGCAGCACCCAGGCGATCGCCATCTGGGCGAGCGTTTGCCCCCGGCTCTGCGCGAGCTCGTTCAGCGCCCGCACTTTCTCGAGCGCCTCGTCGGTCAGCAGATCCTTCGAGAGTGAGAGGTTGCGCGCGGCCCGGGAGTCCTCGGGGATCCCGCCGAGGTAGCGATCGGTCAGCATCCCCTGGGCGAGCGGCGAGAAGGCGATGCAGCCGATCCCCTCCTCGCCGAGGACGTCGACGAGCTCGTCCTCGATCCAGCGGTTCAGCATCGAGTAGGACGGCTGGTGGATCACGAGCGGTGTCCCCAGCTCGCGGAGGATCGCCGCAGCCTCGCGCGTCTTCGCGGCGGAGTAGGAGGAGATCCCGACGTAGAGCGCCTTCCCCTGCCGGACGGCGGTGTCCAGCGCGCCCATCGTCTCCTCGAGCGGTGTCTCCGGGTCGAAGCGGTGGGAGTAGAAGACGTCCACGTACTCGAGGCCCATCCGCTGCAGGCTCTGGTCGAGGCTCGCGAGCAGGTACTTGCGGGAGCCCCACTCGCCGTACGGGCCCGGCCACATGTCGTAGCCGGCCTTCGTCGAGAGGACGAGCTCGTCGCGGTAGGGCCGGAAGTCCTGACGAAAGAGGGTGCCGAAGTTCGACTCGGCCGACCCGTAGGGCGGGCCGTAGTTGTTGGCGAGGTCGAAGTGGAGGACGCCGAGGTCGAAGGCGCGGCGGAGGATCGCGCGGCTCGTCTCGAGCGGCCGGTCGTCGCCGAAGTTGTTCCAGAGCCCGAGCGAGACCGCGGGGAGCATGAGCCCGCTTCGCCCGCTCCGGCGCACCGGCATCGTCTCGTAGCGATCCTCTGCCGCGACGTAGGTCACCGCTCGACCCTAGCCGAAGGTAAACGCGTAGCCCGCGACGCCGGGAGAGAACCGGAGCTCGAGCTGGTGGCTCCCCGGCTGGGCGCGGTCGACGAGCGTGTAGAGGCGGTCGCCGCGAACCTGCACCGTCCGTTCCGGCCGGCCATCGACGAGCACCCGGACGCTACCCCGGCCGGCGAGCACCAGGTAGACCTTGCTCGCCGTGTAGGCCAGGAGCAGCCGCGCGTCCTTGCCCGCGACTGCGCGCTCCGCCTCGACCGTCCACGCGCCGCCGAGGGTGACCTGGTTGGCATCGAGGGACTTCGCCGCGACGTACGTCCGCTCTGCGCCGGGGAGGATCGGAACCTCGCCGGCGTAGGCCCCGGCCCGATCGTGGCCGAGGTACGTCTCGGGCGTGCCGACGCCGGTGGGCGTGATCCCGGAGACGCGCGTGACCGAGGGGAGGGCGGTGCCGCGCTCGGCCAGCAGCTCGCGAATCGCGGCCTCGGTCGTGTCGTAGTCGCCCTCGCCGAAGTGGTAGTAGCGGACGTGCCCGTCGGCGTCGATCAGGTACTTGGCCGGCCAGTACTGGTTGTGCCACGCGTTCCACGTCCCGTAGCCGTTGTCGAGCGCGACGGGGTAGCGGACTCCGAGCTTGCGGGCGTTCGAGCGCACGTTCCCGACCTCGCGCTCGAAGGCGAACTCGGGTGTGTGGACGCCGACGATCGTCAGGCCGCGGTCGCGGTAGCGCGCGTCCCAGGCGGTGATGTACGGGAGCGTGCGGAGGCAGTTGATGCAGGAGTACGTCCAGAAGTCGACGAGGACGACGCGGCCCTTCAGGCCGGCCATCGTCAGCGGCTCGGAGTTGAGCCAGGTCTCGATGCCCGCAAACTCGGGCGCAGGCCCGTAGTCCTCGAGCCCGGACCCCGCCTTCGTCCCCACCGCCTCCGGCGCCCGTGCTCCCGTCAGGTCCTCGAGCTCTCGCTGTGCCGTCGCAGAGCGCTCGAAGCGGTTCTGGAGCCACTCGGTGTAGCCGGGGATCGCGGTCTGGAGGCGCTGGTCGAGCCCCAGCGCAATCGCGAGCGCGGCGACCGCGACCAGGACGCCGGCGCCCGTGCGGATCCTGGCGGCGCTGCCCCGGAGGGCGGTCGCCGCTCGCCGGCCGGTCAGGGCGATCGCCAGCATCGGCCCGGCGGCGCCGAGCGAGTAGGCGAGCGTCAGCAGGATGCTCCGGATGCCGAACTGCTCGTTCGCGGCGAGCACCGTGACCGCCGCGAGGACGGGGCCGGCGCAGGGGACGAAGACGAGCCCGAGGCTCGCCCCGAGCAGGAAGCCGCCGCCGCGGTCGCCGGCCCGGCGTCGAGTCAGGAACGAGAGCGGCCGGGCGAGCAGCTCGCCCGCGGGCGGCCAGAGCAGGGTCAGGGCGACGAGGAAGAGCAGCGCGATCGCGAGGTCGCGGAGGAAGTCCTTCGGCAGGCCGACGAGGTCGAGGAGCCACGCGGCGAAGAGCGTGAAGACCGAGAAGGAGAGGACGATCCCCGCCACGATCGCAAGGGGCTTCCGTCCGGTCGCGCCGCCCGCGAGCACGATCGGGAGCACGGGGAGGACGCAGGGGGAGATCGCGGTGACGATTCCCGCGACGAACCCGATGAGAAGAAGGACGAGCACCGCAGGGACGGTAGCTCCGGGCCTCTTACGCGGGTGTTACGGATTCCGGCGGGCCCGAGGGCGCGTCGCCGGAGCCGGCGGGCTTGCGGCGCCGGCGCCGCTTCGGGCGAGCGGGCGCGTCGGACGAGCCGCCCGCGCTCTCGCCGGCCGGCTGCGAGCCGGGCTCGGGTGCGGCGCCGTTCTGCGAGCCCTCGGGGCCGCCGCCCTTCTTCTTCTTCCGGCGGCGCCGCTGCTTCCGCGCAGGGGCCTTCGGGGCGGGCAGGGCGTCGGCGAGAGCGGTGGCGATCGCAGGCGTCTCGCCGAGCTCCTCGCGAGTCCGGTCGAGCTTCGCGGACGAGCGCGGCGTGTAGGCGTCCGCGGAGGCGAGCAGCGCCGAGCCGATCTCGAGCGGGAGCGCCTTCGCAACGGTGGTGAGGCGCTGGATGTTCTCCTCGTGCCGGTTCCCGCGCGAGTTCGCGACCGCGCCGAGCAGTCGCTTCGCCTCGGGGAACTCGGCGCTGACGCGGCGGTCGAGCACCTTGCGCACCGCCTTCGCGAGCCGCCACGTCCAGCGCTGGAGGATCTGGTCGGGTGCGTTCGCCTTCCCCTCGCCGATCGCGCGGAGCAGGATCCGGACGCCCGCTGCGCGGTCCTTCTCCCAGGGAGGGGCCTGGCTGACGAGCGTGACGAGGTCGTCGAAGTCGGCCCGCTCGACGGGGGTGGCGACGCGGTCCTGGAGCGCCGTCATCCGCAGGCGCCGGTTCGGGTTCTCGGCGGCGCAGATCGAGAGGAAGGTCTCGAGCGCGCCCTTGGAGGCGCTGGAGCCGGCGAACTTCTTCGCAAAGTCGGCGCGCTGGTCGAAGCGGAGCTGGCGGCCGGCGATCGTCGCCCAGTAGCGCTGCTCGTCCTCGTCCATGAACTTCGGGTCGATCCGCTGCCACTCGCGCTGGATCACGGCGAGCCGGCGGGCGACGTCGGGCGTGACCGGGACGAGCCAGTTCGCCGGGGAGAGCTTGCGGCGGGCGCGGCGCTGGACACGGCGACGGGGGGCGGGCGTGACGCGTGCTCCTTCGCGGTAGAAGTCCGCGTCGAGGAGGGAATGGAGGGAGACGACGCGCTCCGAATGGGTCGCGGACTTGGGTGCGAAGTCGACGACGATCCCGGCCTCCTTGCGCGGATGCGTTCGCATGATCCGGCCGATCCGCTGCTGGTAGACGCGCTTCGAGGCGGTGGGGGCGAGGTGCATGCAGATCGTCGCGCGGGGCGAGTTCCAGCCCTCGGCGAGCAGCATCGCGTTGATCAGGACGTTGATCTCGCCGCGCTCGTAGGCGGCGAGCGTCTCGGCGAGCTTCACCGGCGGCGTCTTGCCCGACACCGCTTCGGCCTTGAGGCCCGCGGCGCGGAACTCCTGGGCGAGGTTGTAGGCGTGCTCGACGCCGGCCGCGTAGACGATCCCCGGCGTCGCGTCGAATCGCTCGCGGTAGAGGCTCGCCGCCGCCTGGTTCAGAGCCTGGTGGTCGAGGGCCGCCGCGAGCGCGCGCTCGTCGAAGTCGCCGCCGACGATCGGAACCGAGTTGATCGCGGCAGCCGGCGGTACCCGGAGACAGCGCAACGGCGCGATCAGGCCCCGGCGGGCGGCGTCCGCGAGCGGAAGGTCGTCGACCGAGGCGGGGAAGACGTCCGAGACCTGCTTCGCGATCAGCTGCTCGGTCGCGGTCATCCCGATGTAGATCGGCTCGGGGAAGCTGCGGATCGCTGCGCTCGTCTTCTCGCCGAGGGCCGTGTGGGCCTCGTCGCAGATCACGAGCTGGTAGGCGTCACGGGAGATCGTGTCGACGTGGCGGGCGAACCAGGCGTAGGTCTGGATCGTGATCGGGTCGCCGGCGAGCGGCTCCTTGCCCTGGTCGATCGCGTCGGTGAAGCGGGGGCCGTAGCCCTCGGTCGTCAGGTCTCGCTGGAACTGGGTGACGAGGAGGCGGCGGTGGGTGAGGATCAGAATCCCGAGGGTGCGCGCGGACTCGACGAAGCCGGCCGCGGCGATCGTCTTGCCCGACGCGGTCGGGTGGCGGAAGCGGAAGCGGCGGACCGCGCCGGGATCTTCGCCCTCGAACTCCGGCAGCTCGTCGTCGTCGCCGGCCTCGTCCTGCTCGAGGAGGCCGAGCTCGTCCTCCTCCTCCGGCTCGACCTCGGCGTCAACCTCCGTATCAGGGTCCGCTTCGGCCTTGCCGTTCGGATGCCCGTTTCCGTTCTCGTCGTCGGCGGCGCTGCGCTGGTTGACGGCGATCAGCTCGGTCAGCATCCCGGCGAGCGCGTCGATCTGGTGTCGGCGGAGCTCGGTGCCCGCCGCGGTCGAGGGCGGCTTCGAGCTGAGCACGCGCTCCAGCCCGAGCATCAGGCCGAAGCGAACCTTCCAGCCGGGGGAGGGGGCGCGGCGCCCGGCCTCGATCTCGGCGAGGGCCTCGTCGAGCGCGGCGCGGCGAGCTGTCCCGCTGGCGAGCGCCTCGTCGGGGTCTTCACCCGGGTGGAGAAAAGGCTCTCCGGCCCAGTCCTGTGCGCGGGCCGCGTGGGCGTTCAAGACGTCCGCCGCGTCCGACGGTGTGGTCGGGTTCAGTGTCGTTTCTGCCATGTGCGCAGCACCTCTGCGGTGCTGCTACCTCAAGGGATTTCGCGCACTCGCCGGGTTCCAGGAAGCGAGCAGCGCTGGTTCCAGCATAACCGAACTTCGGCTCGCTGGGGCCAAGTCGGGGGTGTTCCCGCATACTCCGCGCGTGGACTGGAGTGCGCTTGGAAGCCGGGCGGAAGCTCGCTACGCCGACGGGGAAGCGCGTCTTCCCGAGGGCGGCGACGAGCGGCAGCGGCAGCTGACCCGGATGGGGAACGCGGCCAACGCGGCGGGGCTCTGCGCGCTGATGGCGGGCGGAGACGGACGCTCGTGGTTCGCGCTCGCCGCCGGGCGCTGGCGCGAGAGCTGGGCGGATGCGCCCCCGGGGAGCTGGGGCCGGCCGATCGGCGCGATCAAGGCGCGGATCCTGGCGGGCGACTGGGACGGTGCGGCGGAGGACGCGCGCTGGGCGCTCGGCGAGGGCGCGGCGGAGGCGGAGTCCCCGATCGGCCGCTATGCAGCCGCGCTCGCCCTGCTCGTGTTGGGAGAGGACGCCGCGGCTCGTGTCCAGGCGGATGAGCTGCGGACACACGAGGGCTTCCCCGCGGACGTCGCCGATGCGCTCGCGTACGTCGCTGCGGAGGACGTGGTCGGCTTCGTCGAGGCCGTCGAGAGCGTGCTCGCGTCGTTCGAGCAGCGGGAGTCCTATCTCGAGGACGTACCCGTCGCCGACACCGTTCTCGTGCTCGTCGCGCTGGGCGGCCGCCGGGGCCTCACCGCGGAGCTCGACTCGCCGCTCCTCCCCTAGCCGTTCCTCACCCGGAGGCGGGCTGTGGAGAAAGAGTTGCTCTTTCTTCACATTCGGGGACAGTCCCCGGTTTTCGGCCGCCTCAGCGGTCGAGGCGCGACGCGGCTGCGGCGTCCAGGAGCGCGATCGTCTCGCGGCCGCGGATCAGGCTCGACGGGGTTTCCGGCCCAGGCTCCTCGCCGAAAGCACGGCGAACGGCGTCCGCCTTCTCCTCGCCTGCGACGAGGTAGACGAGGAGCGCCGTCGCCGCGAACACCGGCGGGGTCGCGGTCACGCGCGGGACGAGCGGCTCGAGCCCGGGCTCCGCGGCGAGCGCCCGGCGGTCGGTTTCCGCGAGCCCGGGTGCCCCCGGGAAGAGCGACGCCGTGTGCCCGTCCGGGCCGATCCCGTTCAGCGCCACATCCCACGTCACGCCCTGGAGTTCCGCGTCGTAGAGGGCGGCCGCCTCCGCTGCGCCCTTCTCGCCCTTGATCCGGTGCAGCTCGGGTGTCGAGCCGAGCGCATCGACCAGCTTCTCCCGGACGAGCAGGTAGTTCGAGCGCTTGTCGCTCGGCGGCACCGCCCGGTCGTCGCCGAACCAGATGTGGACGTTGCGCCACAGAGGCTGGGCACGAGCCGCGACCTCGTAGGCGCGCCCGACCGTCCCTCCTCCCGAGAGCGCAATCTGCGCTCCCGGCACGGCCGCTTCCGCGAGGAGGCGGCCTGCCTCCCGTGCCGGATCCTCGACGACCCGGATCTCGACGCTCACGGCGTGTCGCCGCGCGCGAGCTCCTTCGACCGCTCCATTGCAGCCTGGATCGCGTTCAGGAAGGCGGCGCGGACACCGGCCTGCTCGAGCTCCCGGATCGCGGCGATCGTCGTCCCGCCCGGGGAGGTGACCATCTCGCGCAGCTCGACCGGGTGCATCTTCAGGTCGCGCAGCTGCTTCGCCGTCCCGAGCATCGTCTGGACGACGAGTTGGGTCGAGATCTCGCGGGAGAGGCCGAGCAGGATCCCGGCCTCGATCATCGCCTCCGCGAGCAGCGCGAAGTAGGCGGGGCCGGAGCCCGAGACCGCGGTGACAGCGTCCATGTACGGCTCCGAGACGCGAACGACGCCGCCGAGGTGCTTGAGCGCCTCCTCGGCCAGGTTCAGGTGCTCCTCGTCCGCATGCGAGCCGGCGCAGATCCCGGCGATTCCCTCGTGGACGATCGCGGGCGTGTTCGGCATCGCGCGGACGACGGGGACGCCGGGGCCGAGGTGCCGTTCGATCGCTGCGGTCGGGATCGCGGCCGCGACGGAGAGCACGGTCTGCTCGGGCTGGATCAGCGTGCCGATCTCGCCGAGGAGCGTGTCGATGTCCTGTGGCTTGACCGCGATCACGACCAGGGCCGCGCGGGCCGCGGCCTCCGCGTTCGAGAGCGTCGCTGTCAGCCCGTAGCGCTCGTGCAGTTCGGCGACCCGTTCCTCGCGCCGCGTCGAGGCCGACAGCTCGCCGGGCTCGCGCCAGCCCGAGGAGAGGAGCCCGGAGATCAGCGCCTCGCCGATCTTGCCCGCCCCGAGAATCGCGATCCGCCGCTCGTCGACTGCCATCGGCTCAGTCTAGGCGCGAGTCCGAGCTTGTGTTTCCGAAACACAAAGTCGGTCGGCGCTACACCCGCGAATACGCCTTCCGGCGAATGGTCAGGCGCGGCGTTCCGTCATAGCGTGGCCGCATGGTGAACGTGATGGTGGCACAGCATCCGTCGATCACGAATCGACAGCGAGAGGTGATCGTCCTCATCGCCGCGGGCTGCTCGAACGACGAAGTCGGCGAGCGGCTCGGAATCTCCCCTCGGACGGTGAAGGCTCACTGCGACGTGTTGCGCCAGAAGCTCGGCGTGCCTCGCCGGCGGCAGATCCCTGTCGCGTATAGGAGCCTGACGGGCGACGACCCTCTCGCGCAAAGCCTCGGCCCGCACGGGTCGGGGAGCTGACGGCAACGCGTCGGCGACTCCTGCGGGGTCGCCGACGCGGCTCTTTCCACACGGTGGATATCGCGCTAGGTTGAGCGCAGGGCTGGCGGCGCCCGAGAGGTACGGGCATGGCAGAGGGCACTGTCGAGACATCTCAGAATCCGCGCCGGGTCATCGAACGGCCCAGATTGACGCGCCTGCTCGACGAGTCCCCGGCGCGAATCAAGATGCTGATCGCGCCGGCCGGGTACGGGAAGACGACGCTGGCGCGGCAGTGGCTCAGCGCGCACCATAGAGTCGGCGCGTGGTACGCCGCTACGCCTGCGTCTGCAGACTTAGCAGCGCTTGCCGAGGGGATCCGGCAAACGCTCGGAAGCCTTCGTCCGGGAGTTGGGGAACCTCTTCGAGAGCGACTCGCCGTTACCAAGTCTCCTCGCGACGAGTCGGAGTTACTTGGCCAACTTCTTGCGACCGACCTGGAAGACTGGCCCGCCGATAGCTGGCTCGTTCTCGATGACTACCAAGAGATCCAGTCAAACGATTGTGATGCGTTCGTGGCGACGCTACTTGAGTCCTCCCTCAATCTGCTGACGCTCTCTCGCGAGCGCCCCTCGTGGGCTTCAGCACGACGCATTCTTTACGGTGAGCTCTTTGAATTGAATGGAGATCTACTCCAAATGACGCTCGATGAAGGGATGAAGATACTCGGCGACCACGAATCGGCTCGGCGAGTCATTCGGGAGGCGAGGGGGTGGCCCGCAGTGATCGGCCTCGCCTCGGTCACCCCTGCCCTGGCTCCTGAATCGGTCAAGAACCTTCATCGCTTCTTCGCCGAAGAGCTCTATCGGGCCACAGACCAGATCACGAGGTCAGGGCTTGAAGAGTTGGCAGCTATTGGAGTCACTTCGCGAGCAGACGTCCTCGAGTTTCTTGGCTACCTGCGCGGCCCGCAGGTGATTGTGAATGGGGTTGCAGCCGGCTTCCTTTCGTCTATCGAGGAGAGAGTCGTCCTTCATCCACTGCTGCAGAGCTTTTTGCTCGGGAAACTGGGTGGAAACAAAGAACGATTGACTGAAGTGGGGCAGCGCGGATTCGATTATCTCGTCGCACGCAAGCGTTGGGATGCGACCTACGACCTTGTGGAGCGGCTAGCTCTCATTCCCCTTATCCCGCGTCTGCTCGAGGTGTCCCTGAGTGACCTTCTTGAGGCGGGGCGGACTGAAACGCTCCGTAAGCTGATTGAACTCCCTGGCGTAGATCTGGCTGATCCGAGAGTTCGCCTAGCATCTGCGGAGTTGGCGTACCGCGAGGGCCGGTTTCATGCGTCGGAGGCGCTTTCCGAGCTTTCGGCCAGCTCTCCTGGCGTTGCCGCAGACTTGAAAGCACGCGCATACCTACTTGCTGGCCGTGCGGCGCACGCCGCTTCGCGCGAGCCCGAGGCGCTTCGGTTTTTCAGAGCAGCGAAGAGCGCTTCCCCCGTCCCATCTCTTCTGCGCGCGGCAACGTTGGGGGAACTGGCGGCGGCTTTTGAGTTAGAGATGCCCGAGGCGATCGCGCTCGCCGATGAACTAGCCGCGTTTGACCACGGCAGCATTGAGGACAGGTTAGTTCTAGCCGACCGGCGGCTGACACTCCAGACGCGGTTCGCTATGCCTCTGGACTTAGAGGCGGCGAGGGCAGCTTCTCAGCTTCTGGCATATGTGAAAAACCCGGTTGCACGAATGTCCTTTCGCAATGCATTTGGATACGTTCTCGCCGCATGCGGCCACGTCGGCGAGGCCGCTAGCGTCGCCGACGACCAAATGCTCGACGCCGAGCGTCATCGTCTTGATTTCGTAGTTCCGTACACCCTGGCGATCCGAGCCATGTGTCTCGCGGGAGAAAGAGCATATGACGATGCCCAGCAGACGGTCGAGAGAGCGGTGCGGGAGGCTCGTGCCTCGGGGGACGGCACGGCGACAGTGATCGCTGAGTGTGTTCTCACTCGCGTTCTCATCGCGCAAGGCAAGTTCGGTGCGGCCGTGCGGCTCTCATCAAAACTCGAAGGGCCAACAGCCTCGCTACGGGCCGAGCTCCTCGCATCGCGCGCAATCGCTCGTGCCTCGGTCGGCGATTGCGATGCGGCCGAGGATCTCGCTGCGGCTGCAGAGCTGGAATCCGGTGCGGTCGAATCCGTGATATGTGTCCCGCTTGCTCGTTCGATCGCATCGCTGCAGAGGGGCGACGAGGTCAGTGGTCTCGCATTGGCTGACACTGCGCTGAAGCGATGCCTGCATACGGGAGTGATCGAGCCGCTCGTCGCCGCGTACCGAGGAAATCCACGTTTATTAGTGGTGTTACTTCTTGACGCGAACACACGCGAAGGCGCGCTTGACGTGTTGGCTCGGAGCGGCGATGAAGTACCCGCGCACCTCGCCTCCAGAGTCGGACACGCGAACTCTGTCGCCTCCCTTTCGCCTAGGGAGCGCGAGGTTCTACAGCTTCTGGGCCGCGGGATGTCTAACGGGGAGATAGCTCGAACTCTGTTCATTAGTCCGCCGACCGTAAAAGTTCATGTGAGGCATATCTTCGAAAAGCTCGACGTCGAGTCGCGGACGGCTGCAGCATTACGGGCAAACCAGCTCGAAACGGGCTAGGCCACGTGTGCCTCGCGACCCAATGTGCCTTGACGCCATTCCGGCCGAGCGACATCGAAGTCGGATCGGGCGCCTGACTTGTAGTCGTCCGTAGCCGTTGCGAGGATAGCTTCGAACGCGGCAACAACGGTCGTATCGAACTGGGCTCCAACAGCCTGCGCCAGTCGAAGACGTGCAACCGCGCTGGGCATGGCCTCGCGATACGGACGATTCGATGTCATTGCATCGTATGCGTCCGCGACAGCAATGATTCGAGACAGAGGCGGAACGCGGTCTCCCTTGAGGCCGTCCGGATAACCGTTACCGTCTGCGCGCTCGTGGTGGTGGCGCACGATCCGCGCAATGTCCGCGTAGTCCTCTACCTTCGCGAGGATTCGCTCGCCAATCGCTGGGTGTTCCTGCATCTGCCGTCGTTCATCGAGCGACAATGGTCCTTGCTTCTCAAGTAGGCCTGCAGGAAGCCCAATTTTTCCGATGTCGTGCACCAAGCCGCAGAGGTAGACAAGTTCGACCTCCTCCGGGCTTAGTGCCATGCGAAGTGCGATGTCGCGTGAGTAGATCGCCACTGCGGCGGAATGGCCGGCGGTGTACTGATCTCGTGCGTCTAGTGCCGCTACGAGCCCGGTGGCGAACGACATGTTGGCGCGACCGAGACGGTCATTCGCTTTGGCGAGATCATCCGCCAGTTCACGCTGCTCCTGATACAGGCTAAACAGCCGTTGAGCGGCTACCGCAGGGATCAGGAAGAGCGGCAAAGTCCACGGCGAGACCTCACTGTATGCGAACGCTAGGAATGCAACAACCGGGGTGTAGAGCGCAACCGACAGTGCGAGGATAGGAGCAAACGTCTGAACGACGTCCAAGCTGCGTTGGCGTCCTCTCAGGCGGAGAGTGGCGGACGCCACGGTGACGTCCAACGTCTCCGACGCAATCGCGGCAAGACCAGTGGCAAGAGCGATCTGGCTCAGATCGTGTGATCCTGGGGATCCCACTCCCAGAGCGACAACCCCCGCTACGGCACCGGTGACAATTCGGCTGCTCGTATAGATGGCCAATCGGAGAAGCGGTTGTTCGTAACGCCATGCCTCGTAGCGCGTGAACTCACCCAGCATCGATCCCGCGGCAACGGCGATAGCAGCCAGTGGACCGAAGAGCACGGCGGCAAAAAGAGTCGGAACGAGCGAGATGGACTGTTCCGTGTCTCGACCGATGCGCACAGTGCTGCGTTCGGCAAAGGCCGCTACGAGAGCGAGTGTCCCCACGATCCACAAATCGCCCATCGCCGGGGTGAGGGCAGCAGACAGGGCCAGGCTGCTCGCCGCGAGCACGATAAGGCCGCCGGCAAAAACCGCGACGGTGGATGCGGATGCCTGGGGAACTTTCGGAATGCTGTCAGTAGCTTCCACGAATGTCTTGCTTTCTCCCCCGAAAGGGGTATAACCTCCGATTTGCCGTTAGTTCCCCGAATCGAGGAGTACTTCGATGCGCAAGTCCGTCGTTCGCCTGGTCTCCCGCGCTGCCGTCGCGGGTGGCCCAAAGGACTGGTAGAGCCGTCGAATACTGCTTTCGCCACAGCAAAGGTGGCATCCCTCATACGGGGGGTTGTCCACAGACTGTGGAGAAGGTGGAAAACTGTTGGACTGCACAGAGCACGCGCCGCAGGGGTCTAAGCCACGGCGCGGCTCTGCTGTGCTCTCGCACAGCTGAGATTCGAAAGGGAGGCGCTAGCCGATGAGGCCGCGGCGGAAGCCGACGGCGACGGCATGCGCGCGGGAGCGCGACTGCAGCTTCGCGAGCAGGTGACGGACGTGGCTCTTGACCGTCTCCTCGGAGAGGAAGAGCCGCTGGCCGATCTCGCGGTTGACGAGGCCGTCAGCGACGAGCTGGAGCACCTCGATCTCGCGCATCGTCGGCTCCTGCTCGAGCTCGCGCATCGGCGCGGTGAACGGGATCACCTCGGCCGAGCCGTTCGAGCGGCGCATGGCGGCGGCCTCGAAGCGACGGCTGTGGTCCATGTACCGGTTCAGAATCTCTTTGCGCTCAGCTGCGTCCACGACCCCGGTATCGGCCGTGCCCAGGGGCTCCTTTAGCTCGATCGAGGGAATCAGTTCGAGGGATGGAGCCGAACGATCCGGCGGCGGAGGCGCGTGAGCTCCTCCCGCTCCTCCTCCTCGACCACCTCACGGCTCCCCGCGGCGTGCAGGATCCGGCCCTCGCCGACCCAGAAAGCGATGTGCGTCGTCCGCTCGGCGCCGTACGTGACGAGGTCGCCGTAGCGCGGCTCCTCCACCGTTACGGCCGCCTCCTCCTGCTGGTCGGCATCGCGTGGGACGACGCGGCCGAGCCTGCGATAGGCCATGTGCACGAGCCCCGAGCAGTCGATTCCCCGCTCGCTCATCCCGCCCCAGAGGTAGGGCGTGCCGAGATAGGCCCGGGCCTCCTCGACCGGGTCGCCGTCACGCGGCTCCGGGCAGCCAGGCGGCCGGCGGGTCGTCCGAGAGGGCGCTCTCGGCGATCCAGCCCGGATACTCGTACGCGGTCAGCACGCGCGCCCAGCCGCCCCGGCGCTCCTCCACCACCAGCGGCTCCCCGCGGAGCGCCTGGGTCACCTGCTCGGAGCCCGGATCGGGCTCGGCGTGGATGGGAGCGACCTCGAGGGCGCAGGAGCAGGTCTCGGGCATCGGGCGCATGATCGCACGCCGCCGAAGGGAGTAGGATCTGCGGAATGGCGCAAGTGCTCGCCGAGAACCTCGAGTCGCAGGAAGCCTGGAACGGCGTCCTCTTCGACCGCTTCCTCGAGTACCGCCACCTCGTGATCGACGGTCTCGCGCCGCACGGCGAGGCGGCGATCAGGCTCGCCCCGCCCCGCCTCGGCGACCGTGTGCTCGACATCGGCTGCGGCTTCGGCGACAGCACCACCTTCCTCGCCGAGCTCGTCGGCCCCGAGGGAAGCGCGCTCGGGGTGGACGTGGCGCCAAGGTTCATCGAGCAGGCGAACGTCGAGTCGCAGGGGATCGCCAACGTCCGCTTCGAGACGCTGGACGTCCAGGCCGCTGTGCCCGACGGCACGTTCGACTACGCCTTCGCCCGGTTCGGCACGATGTTCTTCGCCAACCCCGTCGCCGCGCTCCGCAACGTCTGCCGCTCGATGGAGCCGGGCGGGCAGCTGTGCATCGTCGTCTGGCGCCGGCGGGAGGACAACCCGTGGATGTACAAGGCCGAGACGGTCGTCAAGCCGCTCGTCGACGAGCCCGAGGAGACGGACGAGCCCCGCTGCGGGCCAGGCCCGTTCTCGATGGCCGGCGCCGACACGACGAGCGGGATCCTCCTCTCCGCCGGCTTCGAGCAGATCGCGCTGCACCGCATCGACCTCGACCTGAAGATCGGCCGGACGCTCGACGAGGCCGTCGCCTTCAACCTCGCGCTCGGGCCGGCCGCCGAGGTGGTTCGGCTCGCCGGGGACGGCGCCGCCGCGATCCGGCCGAAGCTCGAAGACGCTTCTCCGCACGAGGCGCTCGCCGAGTTCGAGCGCCCGGACGGCACGGTCGTCG
The DNA here is from genome assembly GCA_963846665.1 of uncultured Gaiellaceae bacterium. Lineage (GTDB taxonomy): Bacteria > Actinomycetota > Thermoleophilia > Gaiellales > Gaiellaceae > Gaiellasilicea. Next base: position 516,954 of record CAWJWW010000001.1, on the reverse strand, counting down.
CCGGCGCCTCCACGTGGACCGTGACGGCCCGCGTGCCCGCCGCCTAGTCCAGCCGCAGCAGCTCGACGCCCTCCTCGGGCTCACCCTCATGGACGAAGCCGGTCTTCTCGAGCACCCGCTGCGAAGCGAGGTTGTGCGACGAGACCGTCGCGTAGAGCGGGCGCTGCGGCACCTCGCGGAGGAAGAGCTCGAGCGCGCGCGAGGCGATCCCGCGACCCCAGAAGCTCGCGCCCGATCCAGTAGCCCACGAGCCGCTCGCCTTCGTGCTCCCAGCTGAGGAGGTTCCCCACGACCTGTCCGTCGGCCTCGATCGTGCGGAGGACGCTGTCCGCGTTGGCGCGGATCCGGACCCAGTGCGCGTCGAACGCCTCCCGCTCGCGTGCCGGAACGCCTGCCAGCCGGACCGACTCCTCGTCCCGCTGGTGCTCGAAGAAGACCTCGAGGTCGGCGTCCTCGACCGGCCGGATCCGGACGTTCACCGGGAGAGCGCCGCCCGCTCGTCGTCGGTCAGGGGCCGGCTGGGGCCGCCCATCCCGTCGATCGCGACGACCACGTTCTCCAGCTCGGCGGCGACCCGCCCGTCCGCCGCGGCCACCGTCGTCCGCGTCGTGATGCTCTTCGTCCCGAGCCGGACGACCTCGACGGTCGCGATCGCCGGGCCGTCCGCGATCCGCAGCTCCGACCGGTACTCGATCGTCGTCCGCGCGGCCACGTAGTCCCACACGCGCTCCGGCCCGGTCACCACCCGCTCCCGGAAGAACGCGTCGAGCGCCTCCTCGCCGTACGTGACGTACACGGCCTGGTTGACGTGGCCGTAGCCGTCGAGGTCGCTCCAGCGGATGTCGATCCGCAGCTCCACGGCTACGCGGAGGGCTCGAAGACCGTCTCCCGCACCTGCGGCTCGATCTTCCCCGCCTTGATCTCCTCGGCGAAGTGGCACTTGACGAGATGCGTGTCCACCTGGCGCAGCGCGGGCTCCTCGTCGCGGCAGCGGGTGGGCTGGACGTAGGGGCAACGGGTGTGGAAGCGGCAGGCGGGCGGCGGGTTCGCCGGGCTCGGCAGGTCGCCCTGGAGCAGGATCGAGGTCCGGTTCCGCTCGATCTCCGGGTCGGGGATCGGGATCGCCGAGAGCAGGGAGATCGTGTACGGGTGGAGCGGGTTCTCGTAGAGGTCGTCCGCCGGCGAGAGCTCCATGATCTGGCCCAGGTACATGACGGCGATCCGGTCGGAGATGTGCCGGACGACGGCGAGGTCGTGGGCGATGAAGAGATAGGTGAGGTCGAACTCCTTCTGCAGCAGCTCGAGCAGGTTGACGATCTGCGCCTGGATCGAGACGTCGAGCGCCGAGACCGGCTCGTCGCAGACGATGAAGTCCGGGTTGAGCGCGAGCGCACGGGCGAGGCCGATCCGCTGACGCTGGCCACCCGAGAACTCGTGCGGGTAACGGGTCGCCGCGTCGGCGGGGAGCCCGACCGTCGTCAGCAGCTCGCGCACCTTCTTGCCGAGCGCCCTTGCCGCCCATCCCGTGCACGCGCAGCGGCTCCCCCACCATCCGGCCGACCGAGTGGCGCGGGTTCAGCGACGCATACGGGTCCTGGAAGATCATCTGCATCCGCTTCCGCAGCGGCCGCAGCTCGCTCTCGCTCAGCGTCGTGATGTCCTGGCCGTCGAAGACGATCTTGCCGCCGGTCGGCTCGTAGAGGCGCAGGAGGGCGCGGCCGACCGTGGACTTGCCGCAGCCGGACTCGCCGACGAGGCCGAGCGTCTCCCCGCGCTGGATCTGGAGCGAGACGCCGTCGACGGCCTTGACGTCGCCGACATGCCGGTCCATCACGAGGCCGCTCCGGATCGGGAACCAGACGCGGAGGTCCTCGACCTCGACCAGGGGGTCGCTCATGCCGCCCCTCCCAGCCGGGTCCGCTGCCACTCGTCCGCCGGCACCGGGTTGAAGCAGCGCACGTGGTGGTCGGCGCCGATCTCCTCCAGCGGGGGCACCTCGAGCCGCGACTCCTCGACCTCGAAGCGGCACCGGGGCGCGAACGGGCACGCGGCGGGCTCGCTCAGCATGTCGCGCGGGGAGCCGGGGATCGGCTGGAGCTGCTGGCGCCGGCCGGCGTCGAGCCGGGGGACGCTCTGCAGGAGCCCGAGCGTGTACGGGTGGCGCGGCCGCGCGAAGAGCTCGTCGGCGGTGCCGGTCTCCATGAACATCCCGGCGTACATCACGTTCACGCGCTCGCACATCCCGGCGACGACGCCGAGGTCGTGCGTGATCAGGATCAGGGCGGTGTCCCGCTCGGCGACGAGCTCCCTCAGCAGCTGGAGGATCTGCGCCTGGATCGTGACGTCGAGAGCCGTGGTCGGCTCGTCCGCGATCAGCACCTTCGGCTCGCAGGCGAGCGCCATCGCGATCATCGCCCGCTGGCGCATCCCGCCGGAGAACTGGTGCGGGTAGTCCTTGAGCCGGAGGTCCGGGCTGGGGATCCCGACCTGGTCGAGCAACTCCGCGGCGCGCTTGTTCGCCGGGCCCTTGTCCATCCCGAAGTGCGTCTCGAGCGCCTCCCGGATCTGCCGGCCGACGGTCAGGACGGGGTTGAGCGAGGTCATCGGGTCCTGGAAGATCATCGCGATCTCGCGGCCGCGGATCGCGCGGAGCTGCTGGTCGTTCAGGGTCAGGAGGTCGCGGCCCTCGAAGTGCGCCGTCCCCTTCGTGACGCGGCCGTTCCGGGCGAGGATCCCCAGCATCGCGAGCGAGGTGACGCTCTTGCCGCAGCCCGACTCGCCCACGATCCCGAGCGTCTCGCCGGGCGCGATGTCGAACGAGATCCCGTTGACGGCGTACACGGGCCCGCGGCTCGTCCCGAAGCGGACGTGCAGGTCGTCGACGGAGAGGATCGGCTCTCTAGCCACGGCCTCGCAGCTTCGGGTCGAGTGCCTCGCGCAGCCCGTCGCCGATCAGGTTGAAGCCGAGCACGCTGATCACGATCGCGACCCCGGGGAAGATCGCGAGGTGCGGGGCGGTCTGGAGATAGCGGACGGTGTCCGTCAGCATCGTGCCCCACTCGGGCGTGGCCGGGTCCTGCGGCCCGAGGCCGAGGAAGCCGAGCCCGGCGACGTCGATGATCGCGGTCGCGAGCGCGAGCGTCCCCTGGACGATCACCGGCGAGATCGCGTTCGGGAGGATGTGCGAGAAGAGGATCTGCCGCTTCGGCACCCCGACCGAGCGCGCCGCCAGGACGAAGTCGTTCTCGCGCTGGGCCAGCACCGAGCCGCGGAGGAGCCGGGTGAAGACGGGGACGTTGACGATCCCGACCGCGACCATGATCTGCCAGATCCCCGGCCCGAGCAGCGCCACGAGGCCGATCGCGAGCAGGAGCCCCGGGATCGAGAGCATGATGTCCATCGCCCGCATGATCAGCGTGTCCGCGATCCCGCCCACGTAGCCGGCGACCGCGCCGAGCAGGAGCCCGATCGTCAGGCCGACGGTGACGGAGACGATCCCGATCAGGAGCGAGTAGCGGGCGCCGAACATGATCCGCGAGAGCTCGTCGCGGCCGAGCGCGTCCACGCCCATCAGGTGCTCGGCCGACGGGCCGGGGCAGCAGCCGTCGCGCAGGAGCGAGAGGTTCTGCTGCCGCGGGCTGTAGGGAGCGAGCCACGGGGCGAGCAGCGCCACGAGCACGAAGAGCGCCACGAGTGCGAAGCCGATCAGCGCGCCGGGGTTCTTGCGCAGCCGCAGCCACGCCTCGCTCCAGAGCCCGCTCGGGGCCTCCAGCTGGATCTCGCGGCTCTCGAGCTCGGCGACGCTCACGAGAGCCGGATCCGCGGGTTGATGATCGCGTAGGAGAGGTCGACGATCAGGTTGACGAAGACGAAGATCACGGCGAGGAAGAGGATGCCGCCCTGCAGCACCGGGAAGTCACGGTTCCGGATCGCCTCCACGAGCCAGGTGCCCATGCCCGGGAACGCGAAGACGGTCTCGGTGAGGACGGCGCCCGAGAGGAGCAGCCCGACCTGGAGGCCGATGATCGTGGTGATCGGGAGGAGGGCGTTCCGGAGGATGTGCCGCCGGTCGACGATCGCCGGCGAGACGCCCTTGGCGCGCGCGGTCCGGACGAAGTCCTCGTTCTGGACGTCGAGCACGGCGGCGCGGGTGATCCGGGTGATGATCGCGAGCGGGATCGAGCCGAGCGCGACCGCCGGCAGGATCAGGTGCTTGAGCACGTCCCAGAGCGCGGTCATGTTCCCCGCGAGGATCGAGTCGAGGATGTAGAGGTTCGTCGGGTGCGGGACGTCGATCAGGACGTCCATCCGCCCGACCGTGGGGAGCCAGCCGAGCTTCACGGCGAAGAGGTACTTGAGCACGATCCCGAGGAAGAAGACGGGGATCGAGATCCCGAGCAGCGACGCGACCAGGCTGAACTGGTCGAAGAAGCCGCCGTAGCGTTTCGCCGCGAAGAAGCCGAGGGGGATCCCGAAGAGGATCGAGAAGAAGCCGGCGGCGAAGGCGAGCTCGACGGTGGCCGGGAAGCGTCGGCCGATCTCGGCCGTGATCGGCTGCCGGGTCGTGATGCTCGTCCCCAGCTCTCCGCGAACCGTGTTGTCGACGTAGGTGAAGTACTGCCGCCAGACCGGCTTGTCGAGCCCGTACTGCTTCTCGATCTGGGCGACCGACTCGGCGGTCGCACGCTCGCCGAGGAGCGCCTCCGCCGGTCCGCCCGGCAGGGCCCTGATCCAGACGAAGACCAGGATCGAGAGCCCGAGGAGGATCGGGATGAGGAGGAGGAGCCGGCGGACGACGAATTTCAGCATGTCGCCCGCCGGACTCTAGCCTCTTACCTCCCTAGCCTTCGAGCGAGACCGACGCGAACGACTCGTTCGTGGTCGGGCTCGGTACGAAGCCCTTCACCTTCGCGGAGAAGGCGAGCGCGGGCTTCGAGTGCGCGTACGGCACTCCCGGCAGGTACTCCATGATCATGCGGTTGATGTCCTGGTACTTCGCCGACCGGGCGTCGACGTCGGGCTCGACCTCGGCGTCGTCGAGCGCCTTGAACAGCTCCGGGTTGTCGAAGCCCCACTGCGGCTTCGCGCCCTGGAAGAAGACGCCGATGAAGTTGTCGGCGTCGGCGTAGTCGCCCGTCCACCCGATCAGGTTGAGGGCGCCGGCCTTGCCGGTGTCCACGCGACCGAGGTAGTCCGGCCGCCACGGGGCGCTGTGCGGCACGACCTTGAAGCCGGACTCGTTCAGGCTGGCCGCGAAGGCCTCGAAGTTCCGCTTCGGGTCGGGCATGTACGGCCGCGAGACGTCGGTCGGGTACCAGAAGTCGACCTTGACCGGGAGGGTCAGGCCCGCCTTCTGCAGCAGCTCCTTCGCCTTCGCCGGGTCGTACGGGTACTCCATCACGTCGTCGGCATAGCCCTCGAGGCTCGGCGGCATGAACTCCTTCGCCACCTCACCGCGCCCGCCGTAGAAGTTGTCCACGACGGACTGGCGATCGAGCCCGTAGGCCACGGCCTGCCGCACCTCGAGCTTGTCGAACGGTGCGACCTTGTGGTTGATCGTCACGTAGGCGACGTTGAACGCCGGCCGCTCCTCGATCTGCAGGTTCGCGTCGCCCTCGATCGTCGGGACGTCCTGCGGCTCGACCAGGTCGTAGCCCTGGATCTCACCGTTCTGGAGCGCCTGCAGCCGCGCGGCGTTGTCGCCGATCGGCCGGATGATCAGCTTGTCCAGCTTCGCCTTGTCGCCCCAGTAGTCCTCGTTGCGGACCAGGGTCAGCTTGCTGCCGATCTCCCACTTCTCCAGCTTGAACGGGCCGGTGCCGACGGGATGCTCGGTGCCGAACGTGCCGGTCGGCTTGAACCCGGTCTCCTCGTCGAGCGTGCCCGCGTCGGCCTCGAACTCCTCGAGCGCCTTCGGGCTCGCGATCGCGAACGCCTGCAGCGCCAGGGCGCCGAGGACGGACGCGGACGGCTTCGTCAGGTTGATCACCGCGGTGGTGTCGTCCGTGGCCTCGCAGCTCGCATAGAGGCTCTCGCCGAGACCCTCGTTCTCCTTCGAGTTCGTGGCGTAGCCGCCGAACGTGGCCTGCCAGTAGTAGGAGGCAGACGCGCTCTGGGCGGGGCCGGTGAAGTTGTACCAACGGTCGAAGTTGAAGCAGACCGCCTCGGCGTTGAACGGCGTGCCGTCCGTGAAGCTGACGCCGTCACGCAGCGTGAACGTGATCGCCTTCGCGTCCTCCGAGACCTCCCACGACTCGGCGAGCGCCGGGACGAGCTCGGTGCCGCCGGGCTTCAGCCCGACGAGCGTCTCGAAGATCTGGGTGATCGGGCGGATCGACTCGCCGTCGCTGACGAGCGCCGGGTCGAGCGAGACGGGGTCGCTCGCTCCCGCGAAGACCATCGTCCCCCCGGTGGTGCCTCCCCCGCCCGTCTCCTCCGCCGTCGTGCCGGCCGAGTCGTTGTTGTCGTCGCCGCCGCAGCCTGCCGCCAGGGCGAGCGCGCCGACGACGAGAGCCAGCAGCAGCCAATGCCACTTCGATCTCAAGGTGTCTCCTTCTTCCGAATGGCAAAAAGTTCCTACGCGGGGGAGTATCCCTTGTTTGGCTGCCCGAGCAAGAGCGAGGGCGGCCTCGCGGCCGCCCTCGGGTCCCGCCGATGTTCGGTTGCCGTTAGGCCGCGAGCGACGCGAGGTCGCGCAGCGCGGCGAGGCGCGAGAGCGCCTGGCCCTCGAGCTGGCGGACGCGCTCGCGCGTCAGATCGAGCTCGTGTCCGATCGCCTCCAACGTCCAGGGCTCGCCCTCGAAGCCGAAGCGGAGCTCCAGGATCCGCCGCTCGCGCTCCGGGAGCGCGTCGAGGGCCCGGCGGACGCCCTGCTTGCGCAGCGACTCCTCGGCCTCCTCGAACGGGTCGGCGGCCTCACGGTCGGCGAAGAGGTCGCCGAGCTCGCCCTCGTCGTCCGCGCCGACCGTCTGGTTCAGCGAGACCGACGCGTGGGCGGCGCCGAGCGCCTCCTCGACGTGCTGGATCGGCAGGCCGGTCGCCTCCGCGAGCTCGAGCTTCGTCGCCTCGCGGCCGAGCTCGACCTCGAGGCGACGGGCGGCGCGCGAGAGCTTCTGCTGCCGCTCGACGACGTGCACGGGGACGCGAATCGTGCGGGCGTGGTTCGCGACGGCGCGCTGCACCGACTGGCGGATCCACCAGGTCGCGTACGTGGAGAACTTGAAGCCGCGGCGCCAATCGAACTTCTCGACGGCACGGTTCAGGCCCAGGGTGCCCTCCTGGATCAGGTCGAGGAAGGGGACGCCGAGGCCGCGATAGCCCTTCGCGATCGAGACGACGAGCCGGAGGTTCGACTCGATCATCCGCCGCTTGGCGGTCGGGTCGCCGCGCTCGATCGCCTTGGCGAGGACGACCTCGTCGTGGGCGGTGAGCAGCTTGTGGCGGCCGACGTCGGCGAGGAAGAGCTGCAGGCTGTCGGCGGCGCCGGTCGCGACCGAGGCGTCCGTGACGAATGCGGGCTCCTTCTCCTCCTCCTTCTCGTCGTCGGGCTCGGCCGCCTCCTTCTTGGCAGCCGTCTTCGTGGCGACGGCGGCCTTGCCGCCCTCGCCGGCGCCGATCTCGAGCCCGAGCGTCTCCAGCTCACGCGTGAGCTGCTCGGAATCCTCGTCGTTCAGCTCGTGCTCGAGGACGAAGGCCTCGAACTCGATCGGCTCGATGAAGCCGCGCTCCTCGGAGCGCTCGACGAGGGCCTTGACCTGGTCCGACTCGATCAGTTCATTCAGCTGGTTCTGCGTCAAGGAGAAGCGTCATCCCTTCGGGTCGTGCCTCGCGGGGGTAGCAACAAACTTCCTCACCATAAGAGCTTTTCCCCCGTTGTGCCAGGGGAACCGGGCTGTGGTGAGTGTTACAAGCTCAAAACGTTCAGGTGGGACGGGATATTCCGGTGATGGCCTCGGTTCGGGTCTCGACCACGGTAGCGCGGCGCCCGAGGCCCACAGTGAAATGGACGCCGGTTGGCACCGAAAGTTTGCGCTTCCGAGGACGTTACGCCGCAGACCGGCGGGTACGCGTCTTCTTCTTCGGCGCCGGGCCGCGGGAACGGCGGTCGGCGAGCAGCTCGGCGGCCCGCTCGACCGTGAGCGACTCGGGGTCGTCGCCCCGGCGCAGGCTCGCGTTCGTCTCCCCGTCGGTCACATAGGGGCCGAACCGGCCCTCCTTGACGACCATCGGCTTGCCGGAGACCGGATCGGGGCCGAGCTCCTTCAGCGGCGGCTTCGCCTGGCCGCGCCCGCGGCGCTGCTTCGGCTGTGCCAGCAGCGTCTGCGCGTCCTCGAGCGTGACCGTGAAGAGCTGCTCCTCGTCCTCGAGCGAACGGGAATCGCTGCCCTTGGAGATGTACGGGCCGTAGCGTCCGTTCTGCGCGGTGATCTCGACGCCGTCGTCCTCGCCGAGCACGCGGGGGAGCGAGAGCAGCCGGACGGCCTCCTCGAGCGTGACCGTCTCCACGGACATCGTCTTGAAGAGCGACGCGGTCCGCGGCTTCTCCTTCGAGTCCTCGGGCAGCACCTCGGTCACGTACGGCCCGTAGCGGCCGTTCCGCGCCACGAGCTCGCGCTCCCACTCGGGGTGCGGGCCGAGCGAGCGGTCGCCGCTCGGCGCGGAGAGGAGCTCCTCCGCCTTCTCGACGGTGAGCTCGTCGGGAGCCATGTCCTCGGGGACGCTCGCCCGCTCCTCGCCCCGCTCGACGTAGGGGCCGTACCGGCCGACGCGAAGCGCGATCCCGTCGCCGATCGGAAGCGTGTTGACGGCGCGCGCGTCGATGTCGCTGATGTCGGAGACGAGCTCCTTCAGCCCGCCGTCCTCGCCGGCGCCGAAGTAGAAGCTGCGGAGCCAGTCGACCCGGGCCTCGTCGCCGGAGGCGATCCGGTCGAGGTCGTCCTCCATCCGGGCCGTGAACTGGTAGTCGACGAGCTGCGCGAAGTGCTGCTCGAGGAGGGAGATCACCGCGAACGCGAGAAACGAGGGGACGAGCGCCGTGCCGCGCTTGAAGACGTAGCCGCGGTCGAGGATCGTGCCCATGATCGACGCGTAGGTGGACGGGCGGCCGATCCCGCGCTCCTCGAGGGCCTGGACGAGGCTCGCCTCGGTGTAGCGCGCGGGCGGGGACGTCGCGTGGCTCTCGGGCTCGAGCTCCTTCGAGGTCAGCGTGTCGCCGACCGCGAGGTGCGGGAGCGGGCGCTCGTCGTCGGCCTCTGCGGCCGGCGCGTCGTCGTCGCGGCTCTCCTCGTATGCGGCGAGGAACCCGCGGAACGTGATCACCGTCCCGGAGGCGCCGAACTCGACGTCGGTGCCGTCCTTCGCCGCCCCGACGCGCAGCGAGACCGTCAGCCCGCGCGCGTCGTGCATCTGGGAGGCGACGGTGCGCTTCCAGATCAGGTCGTAGAGCGCGAGCTCGTCGCGGTTGACCTCGGAGGCGATCTCCTTCGGGAGGCGGAAGCTGTCCCCGGCCGGGCGGATCGCTTCGTGCGCCTCCTGCGCGTTCTTGACCTTGCGCGTGTACTGCCGCGGCGCCTCCGGCACGGTCTCGGCGCCGTAGAGCTGCGCGGCCTGGGCGCGGGCCGCCTTCAGCGCCGACGCCGACAGGGTCGTCGAGTCGGTGCGCATGTAGGTGATGTAGCCGTTCTCGTAGAGCCGTTGGGCGACCCGCATCGTCGTCTGGGCGGAGAAGCGGAGCTTGCGGCTCGCCTCCTGCTGGAGCGTCGAGGTCATGAAGGGCGCTGCGGGCCGGCGCGTGTACGGCTTCTCGTCCGCCGAGCGGACGGCGAAGGTCGCGCCCGTGAATGCGGCTGCGATCGAGCGCGCGCGCTCCTCGTCGACGACGGTGACGTCGCGCCCCTTCAGCGTCCCGTCCTGCGCGAAGTCGCGCCCCTGGGCGACCCGCGAGCCGTCGACGGCCGTGAGCCGGGCCTCGAAGCTGCCGGGCTCGAAGACGCCCTTGACGTCCCAGTAGCCGGCGGAGACGAAGGCGCGGCGCTCGCGCTCCCGCTCGACGACGAGGCGGACGGCGACGGACTGGACGCGGCCGGCGGAGAGGCCCTGCATCACCTTCTTCCAGAGCACGGGCGAGACCTCGTAGCCGTAGAGGCGGTCGAGGATCCGGCGCGTCTCCTGGGCGTCGACGAGGCGCTTGTCCACCTCGCGGGTCTCGCCGAGCGCGCGGTCGATCGCGTCCTTCGTGATCTCGTGGAAGACCATCCGGCGCACCGGGATCTTCGGCTGCAGGACCTCGAGCAGGTGCCAGGCGATCGCCTCTCCTTCGCGGTCCTCATCCGTCGCGAGGTAGAGCTCGTCCACGTCCTTGAGCTTCTTCTTCAGGTCGGAGACGCGCTGCTTCTTGTCCGCGTCGACGACGTAGAGCGGCTCGAAGTCGTGGTCGACGTCGACGCCGAGGCGCGCCCACGGCTCCTTCTTCAGGTTCGCGGGGATCTCGGAGGCCCGGTTCGGAAGGTCGCGGATGTGGCCGATGCTCGACTCGACGATGTAGTCGGAGCCGAGATAGCCGGCGATCGTCTTCGCCTTGGCCGGGGACTCGACGATCACGAGTCGCCTCGTCCGGTCTTTGGTTGCTGCCACGGCTGGACACGATAGCGCCGACATTGGTCGCCGCCGGGCCGCGCTGCCCGCGTTAGGGTCACGGCGTGGCAGTGCAGACGAGGACGATCGAGGCGCCCGGCGGGCGCTCGCTCGCCGTCTACGAGGCCGGCGATCCCGGCGGAGCGCCCGTTCTCTTCCACCACGGGACACCCTCGAGCGGCGTGCCGTGGGAGACGCACGACCGGCTGGGCGCAGCTCAGGGGATTCGGCTCGTCTCCTACGACCGGCCGGGCTATGGCGCTTCGACGCGTGCCGCGGGCCGGGCCGTCGCGGACGTCGCGATCGACTCGGAGGCGATCGCCGACGCGCTCGGGCTCGACCGGTTCGCCACCTGGGGGCTCTCCGGGGGCGGTCCGCACGCGCTCGCCTGCGCAGCCGGCCTGCCCGACCGGGTCGCCGCGGTCGCGAGCGTCGCAGGCGTGGCGCCCTACGGAGTCGATGGGCTCGACTGGCTCGCCGGGATGGGCGAGGGCAACATCGAGGAGTTCGGGGCCGCGCTCGAGGGCGAGGCGATGCTGCGGCCGCTGCTCGAGCAGGCGGCGGAGTCGCACCAGACGAGCGTCGAGGAGCTGGTCGAGTCGATGAGCACGCTCCTCTCCCCACCCGACCTGGCCGCAGTCCGGACCGAGCTCGGGGCACACCTGCGTCACCACGTTCGCCGCGGGGCTCGCGCCGGGCGTCGACGGCTGGGTCGACGACGATCTCGCCTTCGCCCGCCCGTGGGGCTTCGAGCTCGAGCGCGCTCGGCCGTCCCGGTGCTCGTCGTCCAGGGCCGGCAGGACCTGATGGTCCCGGGCGCGCACGGGGACTGGCTCGCGGCCAGGCTCCCTGGGGCAGAGGCGTGGTTCAGCGAGGACGAGGGGCATCTGACCCTGTGGCTGCCCGAGTCGGTGCGACGGATCCACGAGTGGCTGCTGGCCCGGCTGTGACGCCCCGGCCGAGCACCCTGTACTTCCTGATCGCGCTCCTGAGCCTTCCGGTCGTACGGGTGGTGTTCCGGCTGCGGTCGACCGGGAAGGAGCACGTGCCCGCGTCCGGCGGCTTCGTCCTCGCCGCCAACCACAACTCCAACTTCGACCCGTGGCCGCTCGGCCTGCCGCTCTTCCCCAGGCGCTTCCTCCGCTTCATGGCCAAGTCCGAGCTCTTCTGGCCCGGCCTGAAGCAGATCATCCTCGGGGCCGGCGGCTTCCCCGTCCGCCGGGGCGAGCGGGACACCGTCGCGATCGAGACGGCGATCGGTCTCTGCCGCGAGGGGCATGCGGTCGTGATGTTCCCCGAGGGGACGCGGCGGAAGAAAGGGCTGCGGAAGACGCGAGAGGCGCGGGCCCACTCGGGTGCCGCCCGGATCGCGCTCGACGCCGGCGTGCCGCTCGTCCCCGCGGGAATCGTCGGCACCGACCGGCTCGGAAGGCTCGCCCAGCTCCGTGTCGCCTACGGGCCCCCGATCCAGCTCGACGACCTGGCCGGGAACGAGGACGCGGCGCAGCTCGCAACCGACCGGCTGATGGCGGCGATCCAGGAGCTCGAGGCCTCGGCATGAAGCCGCTCCTCGCCGTCGACGGCGACTCGTTCGCGCACCGCTCCTACCACGCCCTGCCGAAGTCGATCCGCCGCGGCGACGGCGGCCCCGGCGGGCTGCTCGTCGGGATCGGCAACCTGCTCGTCCGGCTCTGGGACGAGGAGCGGCCGCGCGCGGTCGTCGTCGCCTGGGACACGCTGACCGTTCCGACCTACCGGCACCTCGCGCTCGAGAGCTACCAGGGCGGCAGGGAGTTCGAGGCCGACCTGCTCGAGCAGCTCGACCTGGCGCCGCAGCTCGTCGAGGCGATGGGCTTCGTGCCGGTGAAGGGAGACGGCTACGAGGCAGACGACTTCCTCGCCGCCGCCGTTGCGTCGGAGGAGGGGCGCGGCGGCACGGTCCTCGTCGCGAGCGGCGACCGCGACATGTACCAGCTCGCCAGCGAGCGGACGACGATCCTCCAGCCCCAGCGCGGCGGCGGCGCCCTCGCCCGGATCGACCCGGCGGGGGTGCGCGAGCGCTACGCGGTCGACCCGGCCCAGGTGCCCGACTTCATCGCGCTCCGCGGCGACCCCTCGGACAAGATCCCCGGCGCGCGCGGCGTCGGCGAGAAGACGGCGGCGTCGCTGCTCGCGCAGTACGGCTCGCTCGAGGCGGCGCTCGCCGAGGGGCGCTTCGCCCAGGAGGCAGACGCGCTCAGGCTCTACCGGCGGATCGCGACGATGGACCGCGAGGCGCCGCTGCCCGAGCTCCCCGACCAGGAGCCGACCTGGGGCCGCGCGGCCGACCTTGCGCAGGAGTGGGGGCTGGGGCGCCTGGAGGAGCGCCTGCGCGGGCTGGAGCGGGCATCGACCTCCTGACCAACCCGAGACTCGCGCATCTCCATCCCACCGGGACGCACCCGGAGCGGCAGGAACGGCTGCTCGGCCTCGCCGGCGAGACGGTGGAGCGGATCGCGCCCGAGGAGGCGCTCGGCCGGGTGCACACCGAGGAGCAGCTCGAGCGCCTGCGCTCGGTCTCGGCGCCGACGCAGCTCGACGGCGACACGCTCGCGTCCGAGAGCTCCTGGGAGGCGGCGCGGCTGGCCGCCGGGATCGCGCTCGAGGCAGTCGACCGCGGGGGCTTCGCGCTCGTGCGCCCGCCCGGCCACCATGCCCTGGCCGATCGTGCGATGGGCTTCTGCCTCCTCAACAACGTCGCGATCGCCGCGCGGTACGCGCAGGCCGAGCTGGGAGTGGGACGCGTTGCGATCGTCGACTTCGACGTCCATCACGGCAACGGGACCGAGGCGATCTTCCGGGGCGACGACAGCGTCTTCTTCGCCTCGCTGCACCAGTGGCCGTTCTATCCGGGCAGCGGCGGCCCGGGGACGAGCGACGAGACGACGCTGAACGTCCCTGTCGAGGCGGGGACGGGCGACGGCGCCTACCTGGAGCTCTTCGACCGCCTCGTCGTCCCGGCAGTCCAGGCCTTCGCGCCGGAGCTCGTGCTCGTCTCCGCCGGCTTCGATGCCCACCGGGAGGATCCGCTCGGTGGGCTCTTCCTCGGCGACGCCGCCTTCGTGGAGCTGGCCCGTCGCTGCACCGGGCTCGCGCCACGCATCGCCGCGGTGCTCGAGGGTGGCTACAACCTCGACACCCTTCCGCGGCTCGTCGCGGCGGCGCACGCCGGCTTCGCGTCCTAGAGAAAGAGAGACGGCCGGCTTTCGCCGACCGTCTGCAATGCCACCGCATGTTCCTCGGAAGGAGTCTTACGTCTCCTCTATCGACGCAGGCGCCGTCGGCCTCATCGCCCCGGGAGCGTGAACCGTATCCCCCACGGTGGGTGATTCAGACGCGGGCGAGCGAGAGCCGCTCGAGCGCCTCGCGCCGCGAGGAGACGCCGAGCTTGCGGAGCAGGCTCTTCACGTGCGAGCGCACGGTGTGCTCCGAGATGTAGAGCCGCTTGGCGATGTCGTCCGTCGAAAGGTGGTCGTCCAGGAGCAGGAGCACCTCGACCTCGCGGGCCGAGAGCGCGTGGGCGATGTCGTCCGGGACGCCGCCACCCATCCGGCCGCCCGTGCGGACCTGGTCGAGCAGCCGACGGGCGACCTCGCCCGAGAGGGCGGCCTCGCCGTTCGCGACGCCGCGGAGGAAGGCGACGATCCGCTCCGGGGGCTCGCTCTTCAGCAGGTAGCCGGCGGCGCCGCCGCGGATCGCGGCGAGCAGGTTCTCCTCGGTCCCGGACGCGGTCAGGACGACGACCTCGCAGCGGGGGGCGGCCGCGCGCAGGCGGGGGAGTGCACCCAGGCCGTCGAGGCCGGGCATCGAGAGGTCGAGCAGGACGAGGTCGGGCTGCAGGCTCTGGGCGAGCTCGAGCGCCTCGCGCCCGTCGGCGGCCTCGCCGACCACGTCGAAGCCCCCCTGGGCGAGGAGCGACGAGAGGGCGTCGCGGGTCAGGGGATGGTCGTCGACGACGAGAATGCGCTCGGACATGTTCCCCTCATCGGCAGCGACCTCCCTGCCGATTAGGGGTTTGTGCAACGGAGTGCGAAAGAGACATTCGAGTCCTGGCTCGTCGGCGAGCTGCTGCTCGTGGCCCTCCTGGGGTCCGCGACGGCGCTCTTCCTGACCAACCCGTCGCTCCGCAGCACGTACGAGCTGCCGGAAGGGCGGCTGGTGCTGGACACGACCGTGGTCCTCGCCGCGACGATCGTCGCGATCCTGACGGGGATCCGCTTCTCGGTCGAGGGCCGCGTCCCCGACCTGCTCCTCGCCGCCGGGTTCTGCACCGCCGGGATCGGCACGCTCGCGTTCTCGGTGCTGCCGGTGCTCGGCGGCAACCCGCAGGCCGCTCCGGAGGCCTGGGCCGCGCTCGGCGCCCGGGTGCTGGCCGCCACCCTGATCGCCCTCGCGCCGCTGATCTCGCTCCCTCGGATCGGCAGCCGCAGCCGGGCGCTCTTCGTCGGGATCGGGGTGCTGCTCGCCGCGCTGCTGACGATCTGGCTCCCGCTGCGAGCGTTCGGCGCCTCGCTCGCCTCGCTCGAGCCTGGCGGCGATGTCGCCCGGCCGTTCGAGCTGACGATCACGCTGGCGATCCTGGCGCTGCTCGCGCTCACCGCCGCGATCGGCTTCGCGATCCGGTATCGCAACCACAACGAGGACCTCGACAGCTGGCTCGCGCTCGGCGCGACGCTGACGTTGTTTCGCGGAGCTCCACTACGTGCTCAAGCCCGAGCTCTCGAGCGACGTCGTCGCGCAGGGCGACTTCCTCCGCCTCCTCTCCTACGGCCTCCTCCTCGTCGGCGTGTGGCGCGCGATCTCGTTCGCCGAGTTCGGGCGCGCGGTCGCCGACGAGCGCGCCCGGGTCGCGCGCGAGATCCACGACGGCCTCGCCCAGTACCTCTTCGCCGTCTCGACCCACGCGAGCATGCTCGAGGGAGGCGCGCCGATGGAGACGACGCTGCCGAAGCTGAAGGAGGCCGCGGCGGCGGCGCAGCAGGAGGCGCGGTTCGCCGTCCTCGCCCTCTCTTCGGCGAGCGGGAACGCCCCCTTCGACGCGGCGCTCCGCCGCTACGTCGAGTTCCTCACCGCCGACGGGCAGCTCGACGTCGAGATGGAGGTCGAGCGGGAGATGCTCCTGGCACCGGACGAGCAGATCGAGGTCTTCCGGATCGTCCAGGAGGGGCTCGCGAACGTCCGCAAGCACGCCGGCGCGAAGCGCGCCGAGGTCTGGATCGGCCAGCGGAACGGACGCCGGATCGTCCGGGTGCGCGACGACGGCGTCGGCTTCGACGGCGAGGAGGTCGGGGCCGGCCAGGGCATGAAGAACATGCGCCTCCGCGCGGCGACGATCGACGGCGGCTTCGCGCTCCGCTCGCGGCCGGGCCTCGGCACCGCGGTCGAGATCACCCTCCGCGCCTAGAAGGCGCAGCCGCGCTCGAGAGCTTGTGTTTCCGAAACACAAGCTCGGTTTCGGGCGGGGCAGACGGCTCGGTTGCGAGCTGCAGAGGTGAACAGGAGGACTTTGTGTTTCGGAAACACAAGGCTCTCAGCAGCGGCGCGTGACCTGCCGGTAGAGGCTCGCGGAGGCGGCGAGGCCGCTCCGAAGCTCCTTCACCCTCGTCGTGATCGAGTAGCGGCCCGGCTTCCAGCGGCCGTTCGCGCAGCCGAGCCCCGCCTGGCGCGGGACGAGGTCGAAGCCGAAGTTGGGGCCGCCCTCGGCGCAGTTGCCGACCGCGCCGCGGCGCGACCGGCGCACGCGTGTGGTCTTCGCGGCCGCGTCGACGAGGTCGATGAACATCTCGACACGCAGGGTCCGCGAGGCCCGGCAGCCGACCTTCGGGTTGAGCCACACCCCTTTCAGCTCGGCGCCGCGCTCGGAGAGGAGCACCGCGGCGACCACCTTCAGCGAGCCCTGCTGGGCGACCCCGTACGCCGCCGGCGGCTCGGCGGCCGCGGCGGGGCCGGCGAGCAGGAGCAGAGCGGCGAGCGCGACTGCCTTCATACGTTGACCGTCGCGCTTGACGGGCGCGGTGTCAAATCCTCCGGGCCGGGGATGCTCCGTCGGTGAGCCTTCGCGGCCTTGCCGTGGCCGTCGTGACGACGGCCACTCTTCTTGCCACCGGTTGCGGGGGCAACGGGACGAAGGCGGGCCCGCTGCCGCTCTCGCAGGTTGCGCAGGTGCCCCTGACCGGGGGCGACGGACGCTTCGACTACCAGAGCATCGATCCGGAGCGGCACCTGCTCGCGATCGCGCACCTCGGCGCCGGCGAGGTGATCCTCTTCGACCTCGAGCAGCGGAAGGTGGTCGCGACGGTCGGGGACGTCAGCGACGTGCGTGGGGTGCTCGCCGTACCGAGCCTCGGGCGGGTGTACGCCGCCGCAACCGGGACGCACGAGCTCGTGGCGATCGACGAGACGACGCACCGGGTCGTGGCGCGAACGCCGATCGGCTCGTTCCCGGACGGAATCGCCTACGACCCTGCCAGCCGGCGCGTCTTCGTTTCCGACGGCGACGCGGTCACCGTGGTCGACTCGGGAAGCGGACGGGTGGTGGGCCGCGTCGACCTGCCCGGCGGGGTCGGCAACGTCCTCCTCGACCCCGCGACCGGCAACGTGCTCGTGAACCACCAGGGCGGCAGCACGCTCGTCGAGCTCGACCCCGCGACGCTCCGGATCGTCCGGCGGATCGCCCTCGACGGCTGCGAGGGGAACCACGGGCTCTCGCTCCAGGCGGAGCCCCATCGGGCCTTCGTGGCCTGCGAGGACAACGCGAAGCTCGTGGTCGTCGACCTGGCGAAGCGGGCGACAGGCCGGGACGTTCTCCACCGGTGACGGGCCGGACGTCCTCGCCGCCGACCCCGAGGGGAAGCTCCTCTACGTGGCCTGCGAGAGCGGCACCGTCTCGGTCTTCAGCATGGGGCTCCCGCGTCCGCGCGCTGGCCGGCGCCAAGCTCGCCGACAACGCCCACTCGGTCGCGGTCGACCCGGCCACCCGGCTCGTCTACTTCCCGCTGACCGACGGCGGCGACGGCGAGCCTGCGCTCAGGATCATGCGCCCGGCCCGAGCCGGACAGTGAAATGGAGAAGCCCCGTTGCCGGGGCTTCTCGGTAGCAGGCCTGTAAGCCGGATTCTGTCTTGGATGACCATCCCTCTAGGCCGGAGGTTGCCCTACGGCTCGAGCGGTGTACCCGATCCCTCGGCGGGCCGCGTCGGCGGGATCTGCTTCACCTTGCACCGGACGGGGTTTGACGAGCCGCCGTGTCACCACGGCGCTGGTGGGCTCTTACCCCACCGTTTCACCCTTACCACCGGCGTCTCGCGAGGCACGTCGGTGGCGGTTTGCTTTCTGTTCCACTTTCCGTCGGCTTTCGCCGCCTGGGGTTTCCCCAGCGTCCTGCCCTGCGGTGTCCGGACTTTCCTCGGCGCCTCCCCACCCGAAAGGCGGAGAGACGACGCGGTCACCCGGCCTGCGCGACGAATTCTAGCTCGGACCGGGGAATTTCGAGGCCCTCGCAGAGGAGCGAGCCGCACTCGAGGCAGGCGAGGGCCGCCGGTCGCCGGAGCAGGAACTCGCCGCAGACCAGGCACTCGAAGCTCGCACCGCGGGCGAGCGCCGCGAGCTCCTGGTCGAGCGTCCGGTTGAGGAAGGCGAGCTGCTCCACTAGAGGCTCCTGAAGACTCCCGTGACGCGGCCGAGGATCTCGACGTGGTTCGCGTAGATCGGCTCGAGCGCATCGTTCTCCGGCTGGAGGCGGATCCGGCCGTCCTCGCGGTAGAAGGTCTTGACGGTCGCCTCGTCGGCGGTCTCGTCGTCGCCTGCGAGCGCGACCACGATCTCGCCGTTGCGGGCGTCCTGGGTGCGCTGGACGACGATCGTGTCGCCGTCGAGGATCCCGGCGCCGATCATCGAGTCGCCCTTGACCCGGAGCAGGAAGTCGGCGTTCCGGCCGAGCGGCTCGGGGACGGCGATCTGCTCGTCGATGTTCTCCTCCGCGAGGAGCGGGCTGCCGGCCGCGATCTGGCCGAGGAGCGGGAGGCGCTGCAGCTGGGGGGCGGCTCGGTCGCAGGCTGCTCGCGACGGTGGCCGACCAGCTCGAGGGCGCGCGGCTTCGTCGGGTCGCGGCGGAGGAGCCCGGCGCGCTCGAGGTTCGCGAGGTGGGCGTGCACCGTGGAGGGAGAGGCGAGCCCGACGGCTTCGCCGATCTCGCGCACGGTCGGGGGATAGCCGTGGCCGTCGACGTACTCGACCAGGAATCCCCAGATCTCCTGCTGGCGTGCGGTCAGCACTCTCGTCTCCTTGGTTCGCGGGGCGGGTGGGATGACTCTTCCCGAACGTGTGTTCGCCAACCACGGTAGAGATCCTTCCGGACGGCGTCAAGCTCTCCGGAACGA
The DNA here is from genome assembly GCA_963846665.1 of uncultured Gaiellaceae bacterium. Taxonomy (GTDB): domain Bacteria; phylum Actinomycetota; class Thermoleophilia; order Gaiellales; family Gaiellaceae; genus Gaiellasilicea. The sequence continues at coordinate 497,906 of CAWJWW010000001.1, read as the reverse complement.
CGAAGGCGGGCACAGTGGCCCGCCTCGTCGAACCCCGCATGCGCTGGAGAGGACTTGAACCTCCACGGCCCTAAGGCCACAAGGCCCTCAACCTTGCGCGTCTACCAATTCCGCCACCAGCGCGGGGACGTGCAGTGTAGCTCTACGCCAGCAGCCTGTAGAGCAGGACGGTGTTGAGGAAGAACACGACCGCCACGACCACCGTCAGCCGCGTCAGGTTCCGCTCGACGATGTGCGTGCCGCCCTGGGACGCGGGCGTGAAGCCCATCCCACCCATGCCGGCGTCGCGACCCGAGTGCATCAGGATCAGCGCGAGGAGCGCGACGGAGACGAGCACATGGAAGACGGCGGCGATCGACAGCATCGGCGGGAAAGGGTACCAGCGTCCGGGCTACCTGCCCGGGACCGCGTTCCGGATCGCGTCCACGAGCCGTGCGGCGATCGCGTCCTTGGTCACGTAGCCGTCGGCGCCGACGCGGCGGGCCCGGTCGACGTCCTGCGTCGCGTTCGAGCCGGTCAGCATCAGCACGGCCGGCCGCCGGGGCAGCTTCGCGATCGCGCTCGCGGCCTCGAAGCCGTCCATCACCGGCATGCTGATGTCGAGGAGGACGACGTCGGGCTGGAGCTCGGTCGCGAGCTCGACCGCCTGCTTCCCGTCGGCGGCCCTGCCCACGACCTCGATCCCCTGCCTCGCCCCCCAGGATCGCCTCGAGCGCCTCGGCGAAGAGGAGGTGGTCGTCCGCGATCAGGACGCGGACCGGGGGTGATCCCTTGGCAGCTGGCATCCGGGACATTGAACGCGAATCGGTGCGATTAGGCTACGGGGATGAGCGACGACGGGGCGCGCACGCGCATTCAAAAGCTTCTCGTCACCGGTGACAACCGGTTGAAGCAGGGGGTCGACCCGGCGAAGGCGCGCGAGAGCTTCGAGCAGGCGCTCGCGGTCGCACGCGAGGCCGGCCTGGAGGACGCCGTCCGCCCGCTCGTCGAGCTCAGGCTCGCCGACCTCGAGCGGCTCGCTCGAGCAGACCCGCCACCCGCCGAGCCTGCAGGCTGAGCTCGTGCGCGGCCGCCGCCTCGGGCGCGGCCGGGTTCGGGACGGGCAGCGCCGCGGCGCGCCGAAGCGCCTCGACGAGCGCGTCCTCGTCCAGCGGGTCGACGAGGACGCCGGCCTCCGGGGTGACGAACTCGGGCGGCCCGCCGACCTCGGTCGCGACGACGCTGCGGCCGGACGCGAGCGCCTCCAGCAGGGCCTGGCCGAACGGCTCGACGAGCGAGGGCTGGCAGAGGACGTCCGCCGCGGCGAGGTAGGAGGAGACGTGCTCGTGGGGGACGCGGCCTGCGAGGACGACGTTCGGCCGTCCCTCCAGCTCGGCCCGCAGCGGCCCGTCGCCGACGAACGTGAGCGTCCCTTCGCCGAGCCGCTCGAAGGCGCGGGCGAGCCGGACGACGTTCTTCCGCTCCGTCAGGCCGCCGACGCAGATGAAGGCCGGCGCCGGGCCTTCGGGCCGTTCGAGGACGGGGAAGCGCTCGAGGTCGACTCCGCAGTCGACCACCTCGATCTTGCCGCGGGCCTCGGGGACGCGCTCCTCGAGCAGGCGGCGCAGGTAGCCCGAGACCGCGACGACGGTGTCCGCGCGGCGGCAGACGAGCCGGGTCGCGGCGCGGACGCCTGGCACGCGGCCGACGTTGGCGACGTCCTGGCCGTGGGCGGTGACGACGAGGGGGGCGCGCCCGAGCAGCGCCGCCCAGAGCCCCGCCGGGACGAGGAAGTGCGCATAGACGACCTCGGGGCGGAACCGGCGCGCCGCCCGGGCCGTCCGGAGCGCGAGGCGGAGGTGGCGGAGCGGCCCGCCCCCGCGGCGGTCGAGCACGGCCCGCTCGATCGTGTGCCCCAGCCCGACGAGCTCGCGCTCCAGGTCGGCGACGAAGGGGCCGAAGTCCGGCTCGGCCGGGCTCGGGTACATCTGCGAGACGAGCAGGATCCGCACGTCAGTGAGAGTCGTACGTGCCGAACTCCTCGCGGAGCGCGCCACAGATCTCGCCGATCGTGCAGAGCGCGCGCAAAGCCTCCCGCATCGGCGGGAGCAGGTTCTCCGTCCCGGCTGCGACGCGCCTGACCTCGGCGAGCGCGGCCTCTGCGGCGCCCGCGTCGCGCTCTGCCCGCACGCGCTGCGTCCGCTCGACCTGCCGCCGCTCCGCCTCCGGGTCGAGCCGGTGCAGCTCGACGTGCTCCTCCTCGTCCTCCGCGAAGACGTTCACCCCGACGATCGGCCGCTCGCCGCTCTCGACGTCGGCGGTCCAGCGGAACGCGGCCTCCTCGATCTCGCCCTGGACGAAGCCCTGCTCGATCGCCGCGACGGCGCCGCCGAGCTCGTCGATCCGCTCGAGCAGCTCGCGGGCCTTCGCCTCGAGCTCGTCGGTGAGCGCCTCGATGAAGTAGGAGCCGCCGAGCGGGTCGGCGGTGTCGGTGGCGCCGCCCTCGGTGGCGAGGATCTGCTGCGTGCGGAGGGCGATCCGGGCCGAGCGCTCGGTCGGGAGCGCGAGCGCCTCGTCGAAGCCGTTCGTGTGCAGGCTCTGGGCGCCGCCCGCGACGGCGGAGAGCGCCTGGATCGCGACCCGCACGATGTTGTTCTCGGGCTGCTGCGCGGTCAGCGTCGAGCCGCCGGTCTGGGCGTGGAAGCGGAGCGCGAGCGCCTTCGGGTTGGTGGCGCCGAAGCGGTCGCGCATCGTCTCGGCCCAGAGCCTCCGGGCCGCGCGGAACTTCGCCACCTCCTGGAAGAAGTGGTTGTGCGCGTTGAAGAAGAAGGAGAGCCGCGCGCCGAACTCGTCCGGCGAGAGCCCCGCCTCGACCGCCGCGGCGCAGTAGGCGATCCCGTTCGCGAGCGTGAACGCGAGCTCCTGGACCGCGGTCGAGCCGGCCTCGCGGATGTGGTACCCCGAGATCGAGATCGTGTTCCAGCGGGGGATCCGCTCGGCGCAGTACGCGAAGAGGTCGGTGGTCAGCCGCATCGACGGCCGCGGCGGGAAGATGTAGTTCCCCCGGGCGACGTACTCCTTGAGGATGTCGTTCTGGACGGTGCCGCGGAGCTCACTCGCCGGGCACGCCCTGCTCCTCGGCGACCAGCTCGTAGAGGAGGAGCAGCAGCGAGGCGGGCGCGTTGATCGTCATCGAGGTCGAGACCTCGCCGAGCGGCAGCCCCGCGAGCAGGATCCGCATGTCCTCGAGCGAGTCGATCGCGACGCCCGTGCGGCCGACCTCGCCGAGCGCGCGGGGGTCGTCCGAGTCGAGCCCGAGCTGGGTCGGCAGGTCGAAAGCGACGGAGAGACCTGTCTGGCCGCGCGACTGGAGGTAGCGGAAGCGCTCGTTCGTCTCCTCGGCCGAGGAGAAGCCGGCGTACTGGCGGATCGTCCACGGCCGCCCCCGGTACATGTCCGGGTACGGCCCCCGGGTGTACGGGAACTCGCCGGGGAGGTCTGTGCCGGGCGCGGCGTCGTCCGCGGTGTAGACCGGCTTCAGCTCGATCCCGGAGTCGGTCTCGCGGAGGTCGGGCTGACGCGCCATGCCCGGATCGTACGGCTAGAGCACGCCGCCGGTGCTCTCGATCGCCTCGAGCGCGATCTGGCGGCCGGTGGCGATGTGGGCCCGGATCGCGGCCCTGGCCGCGGCCGGGTCCCCCGCCTCGTAGGCCGCGACGATCGCCTCGTGCTCGGCCGCGAGGGAAGGCCCCGCCTCGAGCTCGCCGCCGCGGATCACCTGCATCATCAGGTTGACGGAGAGATCGCGGTAGAAGCGGGAGAGGAGCGCGTTCCCGGCGAGCTCGACCTGGAACTCGTGGAAGGCGGCGTTCGCCGTGTCCCACTCGGCGTGGGAGACGGCGTCGGTCGTCGCCTCCATCAGCTCGCGGAACCGGAGCAGGTCGTCGGGCGCGACGCTCCCCACGCTCCCCGCCGCGTGCAGCTCGAGCGCCAGGCGCACGTCGTAGCCCTCGGCGATCGCGGTCGCAGTGAGCGGTGTCACGTAGTAGCCGCGCCGCGACTTCACGGTCAGCAGCCCTTCGGAGACGAGCCGCGTCAGCGCGTGGTGGACGGGGCTCCGCGAGACGCCGAGCTCGTGCGCGAGCTCGTGCAGGCTCAACTTCTCGCCGGGGCGGAGCTCGCGCTGGATCAGCCGCCGCTTGAGCGTGTCGTAGACCCGGTCGTTCAGGTTCGTGCTGAAAAGCGCAGTTGCCATCAGACGAGGAATAACAGCGATCCCTTCCGGTCGCAACCGGGGCTACGCTCCAGCCATGCACGTCTCGGTCCGACTCTTCGCGGGATTGCGCGAGCGCGCAGGCCTCGGGCAGCGCTCGCTCGAGCTGCCGGAGGGCGCGCGCGTGGGCGACGTGTGGGAGCCGCTCGGGCTCGGGGAGGAGCCGCCGGGCCTCCTCTACGCGCTCAACGCCGAGTACGCGGGACGGGAGGCGCCGCTCGCCGAGGGAGACACCGTCGCGCTGATCCCGCCCGTCTCGGGCGGGGCGTTCCGGCTCTCCGCCGACCCGCTCTCGCTCGACGCCGTCGTGCGCGAGGTCGCGAGCGACGCCGCCGGGGCGATCGCCACCTTCACCGGCACCGTCCGCGACCGCTCGCGCGGCCGGGACGTGATCCGGCTCGACTACGAGGCCTACGAGGGGATGGCGGAGCGGACGATGGAGCGGATCGCCGCGCAACTGCGAGAGCGGTACGAGCTCTGCGAGATCGCGATCCACCATCGCACCGGGCCGGTCGAGATCGGCGAGCCGAGCGTCGTGATCGCCGTCTCGGCGCCGCACCGCGGCGACGCGCTCGCCGCCTGCAAGGACGCGATCGACGAGCTGAAGGGGTCGGTGCCGCTCTGGAAGAAGGAGCTCTACGAGGGCGGCGAGGAATGGATCGGCCAGGGCTCGTGAGCGGGGTCGTCCGAGCCCGGGGATAGCGGGGGCTACGGCTACCGTGTGCGGGTGGAGCCGACGCGGATCCCGGAGCACGAGCTCGGCTACTCGCCGATCAAGCGACCGCTGACCCTGCGCGAGCTGCTCCGGCGGATCTGGGCCCCGGTCGCCGCCGCCGGCTTCTTCCTGCTCAAGTTCGGCGGCATCCTGCTCAAGCTCAAGGTCTTCACGACCGCCGGGACGATGCTCGTCTCCGTCGGCGCCTACTCGCTGATCTGGGGCTGGCGCTTCGCGCTCGGCTTCGTCCTCCTGCTCCTCGTGCACGAGCTCGGGCACGTCTTCGAGGCGAAGCGGCAGGGCCTGCCGGTCTCGGCGCCGATGTTCGTCCCCTTCCTGGGCGCGCTGATCACGCTCAAGCGGCTGCCGGACAACGCCTGGAACGAGGCCAAGGTCGCGATCGCCGGGCCGATCCTGGGCAGCATCGGCGCGGCCGGGTTCTGGATCGTCGGCGAGGCGACCGGCTCCGACCTGCTCGTCGCGATCGCGTTCACGGGCTTCCTGCTCAACCTCTTCAACCTCGCCCCGATCAGCCCGCTCGACGGAGGCCGGATCGCCGCAGCGATCCACCCGGCGCTCTGGCTCGTCGGGCTGGCGGTGCTCGTCGTGCTCGCGGTGATCGCGCCCAACCCGATCCTGATCCTGATCCTGATCCTCGGCGGGCTCGAGTCGTGGCGCCGCTGGCGGTTGCGGAACCAGCCGGAGGGCCAGGAGTACTACCGCGTCAGCCCGGGTCGCCGCTGGGCGACCGGGATCGCCTACGTCGCGCTCGCCGTGCTGCTCTCGCTCGGGATGTCGGCGAGCCACATCCAGAGGGACTTCTAGGGTTGGACGACCGGCGGGTCTTCGAACGTAACCACGAGGATCTGACCAACGACGTCGCGGTGATCGCGAGCGAGTTCCTCGGCGGCTTCCAGCGCGTGCTCGAGATCGACCGGCCGGCGGTGACGATCTTCGGGTCGGCCCGTGTCGACGAGGAGAGCCCCCCGTACCGGTACGCCCGCGCGACCGCGCGCCGCTTCGCCGAGGCGGGCTTCGCGGTCGTCACCGGGGGTGGGCCGGGTGTGATGGAGGCGGCGAACCGCGGCTGCAAGGAGGGCGGCGGGCTCTCGGTCGGCTTCAACATCGACCTGCCGCACGAGCAGGGGATCAACCCCTACGTCGACCTCGGGATGACCTTCAAGCACTTCTACGCCCGCAAGACGATGTTCGTGAAGGCGGCGGAGGGCTTCGTGATCTTTCCGGGCGGCTTCGGCACACTGGACGAGCTCTTCGAGTCCCTGACCCTGATCCAGACGGGCAAGGTGCACGACTTCCCCGTCGTCCTCTTCGGTCGCGCCTACTGGGACGACCTGCTCGCCTGGATGCGGGCGCAGCTGCTCGCCGAAGGGCTCGTCTCGCCCGAGGACGTCGAGCTCCTGCACGTGACCGACGACCCCGAGGAGGCGGTGCGCCTCGTCGTCGAGAGCTACGACCAGCGGCTCGCGCCTTCTCCCCATACGGCCGAGAAGGCCGACGCGCAGTAGGTGTCGGAGCGCAGTCGGCGCTAGATGCGCGGCAGGACGAAGTAGGGCCCGGGGATCGAGCGGCCCGGCCCGTAGATCTGCGTCGGCCCGACCGCGACGTAGTTGCTCGTGACCGAGTCGGTGCGCTCGAGCTTGCCGTGCTCGAAGACCTTGCGCGTGACGGTGATGTCGAACCCGGACTGGTTCGAGCCGGCGACCGTGCGCACGGAGCCGTTCGGCGCATAGGGGTCGTACGCATAGGTCGTCTGCGGCTGTCGCCAGTTCACCTTCGGCCCCTCGGTCGTCACGACCTTCCTGCCCGGGTCGGTGCCGTAGAAGCTGAACGTCAGCGTCGAGGCCGTATAGGTCGTCTTGATCAGGATCCCCGTCTTCAGGTCGTTCCGGAAGGCGAAGTCCGGCCCGCCCCAGGAGACGGTGGCGTCGCGGCCGGTCGGGTAGTGCGAGATGAAGAAGCTGTGGTTGTGGCGCTCCACGATCGGGAGCCCGAGCTCCCAGGCGTTGTTGAAGAGCGTCGTCGCGGTCTGGCAGACGCCGCCGCCGATCGAGGGCAGCAGGAGTGAGCCGATGATCATCTGGCCCTCGAGGAAGCCGCGCTCCTCGGTGCGGGGGCCGACCGAGTCGTTGAACGAGAAGGTCGCGCCCGGCCGGATGATCGTCCCGTCGATGTAGTCGGCCATCAGCTGGACGTTGTGGATCCGGTTCGACGACGAGGTGCCCATGTCGGTCGTGAAGCTGGAGATCTGCTCGCGGATCCCGAGAGCCTCCGCCTCCTTCGTCGTCAGCTCGGCCCGGGTCTGGCGGAGGTGGAGGTCGGCGGCCCGGTCGGCGGTCTCGAGCGCGCCGCGGACGGCGGCGAGCGTCGCGGCGGGATTGACGTCGAGGCCGGGCCGGGAGGGACGGATCTCGACCGTCTTCCCTGTAACGACGAAGCGCGCGTTCGTGGCCCGGCGGCGGCGGTCGGCGAGGGCGGGCTTGACCGCGCGGGCGAGCGCGTCGGCGTCGAAGGAGAGCTCGAAGTCGCCGGTGCGGGGGCGGAACCGGGCGAGGCGGGTCAGCGTCGCGGGCGGAAGCGTGCCGACGTTCGAGCCGGCGAAGCGAAGCGCGACGGGCTCGGCGAGAACCTCGTCGGCGTGCGCGACGGCCGCCTCGGCGAGTGCGGTCGTGTAGATCGGATCGACGTCCACGAGCGGGGCCGCGACGGCGCGGCTGCCGCCGAGCGCCGCGGTGTGGAGGAGCGAGGTCAGCCGTGCGACGTCGACCGTCCGGCCCGGCCGGGACGGCGAGACGCGGAAGCCGTCCCGTGCCGTGACGATCCGCGCAGGGGTCGGCTTGACGAGGAGGCGCTGGATCCGCCGCTCCGCGCCGGAGCGAACCGGGACGACGACGGGGTCGACCCAGAGCCGGGGCGGGGACGGGTCGAGATAGGCCATGGCCCGGGTCAGGAACGAGCCCTGTCCCTTCCGGACGAGTGCGCGGTTCGTCGCGGTCTCGTCGACGGCGAGCAAGTCGCCGGGGGTGAAGGGAACCTGCTCGTCCCCGACCGAGACGAGCACCTGCGCGTCGAGCTCGAGGGGCCGGACGGCGGCGCCGGGCAGGGGGTCGCCGTCGTCGAGCATCCCGCGCCCGGTCACGACAGCGGCGCCGACGGCGAGCACGCTTGCGGCGGCGAGGACGAGCAGGATCCCGATCCAGCGGACGACGACCACGGGAACAGTCAAGCAGGAGGGGGTGCGGGCAGCACCACGCGGAAGCGGGAGCCGGGGTCTGCGGGCTCGTAGAGGACGCTGCCGCCGTGCGCCTGGGCGTACGACTGGGCGATCGTCAGCCCGAGCCCCGTCCCCTGGCCGGAGGTGTCGCGGACGAAGCGCTCGAAGAGCCGCTCGCGGAGCTCGGGCTTGACGCCGATCCCGCTGTCCTCGACGGTGACGCGGAAGTGGCGGTCGGTCTGCTCAGCCGCGAGGCGGACGGGCGCCGCGCCGTAGCGGAGCGCGTTCGTGACGAGGTTGCCGACGATCCGGTCGAGCGCGTCCGGGTCGACGTGCGTGGTCAGGTCGTCCGCGACGGTGAGCTCGATCTCCCCGGAGCGCTCGCCGGCCACGGAGGCGACGAGCTGCTCCAGCTGCGGCCGGACCTCGATCTGGCGGCGCTCGATCCGCACCGTGTCGGCGTCGAGCCGGGAGAGGTCGAGCAACTGGTCGAGCAGGCGCACGAGCCGGTCGCTCTGCTCGACGAGCATCTGGGCGAGCGCCTCGCCCTTGTCGCCCTCCCGCAGCTCCGGCCGGACGCTCCAGGTGGAGGCGACGCCGTGGACGACGGCCGCAGGGGCACGCAGCTCGTGCGCCGCCAGGGCCACGAAGCGTGCCATCGCCCGCTCGCGACCCTGCGCCTGCTCCAGTTCGTCCATCAGACCCGCGGGTGTCCGGGAAAGCCGCGGCGTAAACGGCGAGCCGCCCGTCCTTACACTCCGCTCATGCGCCTGCGCGACCTTCCGTCGGTGGACGAGCTGCTCCGCGACGACCGACTTGCCGCCGAGCCGCACGAGCTCGCGCTCGCCGCCGCCCGCACGGCGCTCGAGCGCGCCCGGGAGGAGATCCGGGCGGGCGTCGACCCGGGCGACCCGGCCGACCGAGCCGTCGCCGAACTGCAGGCCCTCCGGCGACCCGCCCTCCGCCGCGTCCTCAACGCCACCGGCGTGCTCGTGCACACGAACCTCGGCCGCGCCCCGCTCGCGCAGGCCGCGCTCGACCGCGTGGCGGAGGTGGGGGCGGGCTACTCGAACCTCGAGTACGACCTGACCGCCGGCGCCCGCGGGTCGCGCCAGGATCACCTCGCGCCGCTGCTGCGCCGCCTCACCGGGGCCGAGGCCGCGCTCGTCGTCAACAACAACGCGGCCGCTGTGCTGCTCGCGCTCGCCGCGCTCGGCGAGGGGCGCGAGGTCGTCGTCTCCCGGGGCGAGCTGATCGAGATCGGCGACGGGTTCCGGATCCCGGACGTGCTCGCCCGCTCGGGCGCGCGCCTGCGCGAGGTCGGGACGACGAACCGGACGCGCGCGGCGGACTACGAGGCCGCGATCGGGCCCGAGACGGGGCTCCTGCTCCGCGTCCACCAGGCCAACTTCCGCGTCGTCGGCTTCACCGAGCAGCCGCGGCTGGAGGAGCTGGCCGCGATCGCCCGCAGGCACGAGCTTCCGCTCGTCGACGATCTCGGCTCCGGCGCCCTCGTCGCGCTCGAGGGCGAGCCGACCCCCGCTGCGAGCCTCGCCGCCGGCGCCGACCTCGTCACCTTCTCGGGCGACAAGCTGCTCGGCGGCCCTCAGGCCGGGATCGTCGCCGGGCGCGCCGACCTCGTCGAGCGGCTGCGGCGGCACCCGCTCCAGCGGGCCCTGCGCGCCGACAAGCTCTCGCTCGCGGCCCTCGAGGGCACGCTCGCGCTCCTGCTCGAGCGCCCGGACGAGATCCCCGTGCTTCGGATGCTCCGCGAGCCGCTCGCCGAGGTGCGCGCCCGGGCGGAACGGCTCGCCGCGGCGGTCGGCGGCACGGTCGAGGAGACGGTCGCAAGGGCAGGCGGCGGCGCGCTCCCCCTGGCCGAGCTCCCCAGCGCCGCCTGCGCGGTCGAGGAGGAGCTGGCGGCGGCGCTCCGGGGCCAGGAGCCGGCGGTGATCGCGGTCGTCCGCGACGGGCGCACGCTGCTCGACTGCCGCACGCTCACCGACGCGGAGGCGGACGAGGTCGCTGCGGCGGTGCTGGCATGCCGCTCGTCGTAGGCACCGCAGGGCACGTCGACCACGGGAAGACGGCGCTCGTCCGGGCGCTCACCGGCAAGGACACCGACCGGCTCCCCGAGGAGCAGGCGCGCGGGATCTCGATCGACCTCGGCTACGCGCCGCTCGACCTCGGCGACGGCGTCCGCCTCTCGCTCGTCGACGTCCCCGGGCACGAGCGGTTCGTCCGGACGATGGTTGCCGGGGCGACGGGAATCGACCTCTTCCTGCTCGTCGTCGACGCCGCCGAGGGCGCCCGGCCGCAGACGCACGAGCACCTGGCGATCCTGCGCCTGCTCGGGATCGAGCGCGGCGTCGTCGCCGTCACCAAGGCGGATCTCGTCGACGCGGAGACGCTCGAGCTCGCCGCGGAGGAGATGCGCGAGCTCGTCCCGGGCGCGGAGGCCGTCGCCGTCAGCGCGGTCACCGGCGCCGGCCTCGACGATCTTCGCGGAGCGATCCGCCGGGCGAGCCACTTAGTTGCTCAGAGCAACAAAGTCGACGGGCCGGCCCGCCTCCACGTCGACCGCGTCTTCAGCCTGCACGGGATCGGGACGATCGCGACGGGGACGCTCTGGTCGGGGTCGGTCGGCGCGGGCGACGTGCTCCGCGCCGAGCCCCGGCGGCTCGAGGTCCGCGTGCGCAGCGTCCAGGTGCACGACGAGCCGGTCGAGCGCGCCGCTGCGGGACAGCGGGTGGCGCTCGCGCTCCCGGGGCCGGCCGCGAGGAGCTCCGCCGCGGCGACGTGCTCGTCGCGCCCGGCTCCTTCCGGCCGAGCTACCGGCTCGACGTCGCGCTGGAGGAGCTCGAGCCGGTCGAGGACGGCGCCCGCCTGACCGTCCACCACGGGACCTCGGCGATCCCGGCCCGGGTCGTCCGGGCCGGCCGTTTCGCGCAGCTCCGGCTGGCCTCGCCCGCGGTCGCCGCGAGGGGCGACCACGTCGTCCTCCGGGGCGAGACGACGGTGGCCGGCGGCACCGTGCTCGATCCTGCCCCCGGCCGCCATTCCGACCTCGCGCGGTTCGAGCGGGCCGAGCGCGGCGAGCGGACGATCCACGCGCCCGAGCTCGTGGACGGCGAGTGGCGCTTCTCGGACGAGTGGCTGGCCGAGCTCGAGGCCCGGCTGGAGGCCGAGCTCGACGCCGCCGACCCGCTCGACCCGGGCGTGACCGCGCCCACAGAGCTCTGGGCGCGCGCCGTGCTCCCGCGGCTCCCGTACGAGCGGCGCGGCTCGCGGCTCTATCGCCCTGGCGCCGGGATCGACCTGGCCGGGCGTGAGGAGGAGGCGGCCGCCCTCGAGGCGCTCGTGGCCGAGGCCGCACCCGGGACCGCGCGGGCCGACGACGCCGACCTCGCGCGCGTGCTCGAGGCGCGCGGGCCGGCTCGTCCGCCTCGGCGACGGCCACGTGGCCTCACCCGCGGTCGTCGAGCGGGCGCGCGCCCTCGTAGTCGAGGAGTGCGCCGCCACCGGCCGGATCTCGCTCGCCCGCTTCCGTGACCTCGCGGGCTGCGGCCGCCGCGACGCGCAGCTCCTGCTCGAGCGGCTCGACGCGGACGGCGTCACGCGCCGCCTCGGCGACGCGCGCGTGCTCCGCCGTCGTTAGGCGCGAACGATCGGGCCCAGGACAGTCAGGCCCAGGGCAGCGGCACGTAGCCGCTTCCCCGCGGCGCCGAGACGATCAGCAGCGTCGTCTCCGCGTCGCTGCGGTTCGCGACGGTGCGGAGAGGCTCGGGATCGAGCCGGACGAACGTGCCTGCCGGAGCCGGGTGGTCGACCCCGTCGATCACCATCGTCGCGTTCCCGGAGAGGACGATGAAGACCTCCTCCTGGTCGCTCCCGGCCTCCGTGTGCTCCGGGATCGTCTCGCCGGGTGGGAGCTCGACGAGGTTCATCCCGAACGACGTGAGGCCGAGTGCCTTGCGGGCGAGCGCCCACTTCGGAAACGGCCGCTCGAAGTCGTCGACGTGGACGATCGTGAACGGTGGCATCGCTACCTCCAGACGGGTTTCGGGCCAGTGGCAGGCCCGCTCGGCGCCGATCGTCGCACCCGTGCAGACGCGACGCAATCCCGGCGCGGCCGTACCGAAGACGGGCCATCGCCCGTTGTAAGGCGGAAAGGACCGTTCTCTCTGGACCGACCCTCTTGAGGAGGAACTCAATGCCACGCATTTTCAGCAGGACGCGAATCGGCCTGCTCTCGCTCGCAGCACTCTCGGTGACCGTCCTCGTCGCCGCATCCGCGGCGCTCGCGGCCGCACCGGCCTCGTCCTCGCCGCCGACGATCGACGGCACCTACCGCCAGGGCTCGACCCTGACGACCAGCAACGGCCTCTGGACGAACAGCCCGAGCTCGTTCTCCTATCGCTGGGCCCGCTGTGACGCCAACGGGAACAACTGCTCCAACATCAACGGTGCCACGTCGCGCCGGTACAAGCTGACCGCGGCGGACGTCGATCACACCGTGATCTCGCTCGTCACCGCCAAGAACAGCGACGGCTCGACGACGGCGAACTCGAAGCCGACGCCCCTGATCGCCAACAACTCGTCGCCGAAGAACAGCAAGGAGCCGACGATCAGCGGCAATGCCGTCGTGGGCGAGACCCTGACGGCCGACCCGGGCACGTGGTCGGGCGCGCCGAACTTCGCCTACACGTGGCTCCAGTGTGATGCCGCCGGTTCCGCCTGCGCCGACACGGGCTCGCGGGGCAAGACCTACGGCGTCCGCTCGGCCGACCTCGGCCGGACGCTCCGCGTCCAGGTCAAGGGCACGAACCCGAACGGGAGCTCGACCGCGATCTCGAACGCGACCGCTGTGGTCAAGGCCGCGGGTGGCGGCGGCGGCGGTGGGCGGCGGCGGCTCGGCCGTGCCCGTCTCCAGCGTCTCCCTGCCCGACCGGCTCGTGATCTCCGCCTTCTCGTCGACGCCGATCGTGAGCCGCACGGCCCCGTTCACGATGAAGGTGCGCGTCAGCGACACGCGTGGCCGGCTCGTCCAGGGTGCGCTCGTGCTCGCCCAGGGGATCCCGTTCGGCCGCGTCACCGCGGCGGGCGAGGTCGCGACCGACTCGAACGGCGTCGCCACGATCAGCTTCCGCGCCACCACGCGGCTCCCGCTGATCCGCGGCAACGCGGTGCAGTTCTTCCTCCGGGCCCGCAAGTCCGGGGACAACATCCTCGCGGGCGTCTCGACGCGCCGGCTCGTGCAGGTGCCGATCCGCTAGGTGTCCTTCCGCCATGCCCTGCCGCTCCGCCTCGCCCAGCTAGGGTGAGCGCGGAGCGGCACGGGCCTGGTGGCCCAGCCGGTCTTCAAAACCGGCCCGGCGGCGCAACCCGTCGCTTGGTGGGTTCGACTCCCACGCCGCTCCGCTCCACGTCTCGGCCCGCGTCGCCTACCCTCGGTGGATGCTCGCCGAGGCCCTCGCCGCCGCGCTGATCTGCCTCGACCCGGGGCACGGGACCGCACCCGACGTCGGCCGCCAGGTCGAGCCGATCGGCCCGGGGTCGCGGACGCTGAAGCTCAAGGACGGTGGCGGTACCGCCGGCGAGGCGCCCGTGGCGCTCGCGATCGCGCGGCACACGCGGGCTGCGCTGCTCGCCCGCGGCTACCGCGTGGCGCTGACGCGGACGGCGGCCGGCTACCGCGGCGGCAACCGCGAGCGAGCGGCGTTCTGCAATGCCCGCAGCGCGGTGCTGATGATCCGGATCCACGCCGACGGGTCGACCGACCCCGCGCGGCACGGGCTCTCCACGCTCGTCCCCGCCCGGCGCCGCGGCTGGACGGACGACGTCTACGCGGCCAGCCGGCGCGCCGGGCGGCTGCTCCAGTCGGAGCTCGTCCGCGCGACCGGGGCGCAGGACGACGGCGTGATCGAGCGCTCCGACCTGACGGGCTTCAACTGGGCCGATGTCCCCGTCGTGCTGGTGGAGACGGGCTTCCTCACGAACCCCGCCGAACGAGCGAGGCTGCGGTCGGCGGCCTACCAGCGGCGGCTAGCAGCCGGCATCGCCGCCGGTGTTCAGCGCTTCGTCAGGCGGTAGACCGCGCCGCGGCCCCAGTCGCCGACGACGAGCCCACCGCCCTTCGGCTCGACGGCGAGCCCGAGCGGATGCTGGAAGCCTGTCGCGAGCCTCGTCGAACGGCCGGTGGCGACGTCGACCGAGACGAGCTTCCGCCCCCAGCGCTCGCTCAGGTACTGGCCCCACTCGGCGACGACGAGGCGACCGCGCCAGAAGGCGAGGCTGTCCGCCGAGGAGTGGGGCTCGAGGAGGGCGACGGGCTTGGTGACGCCGGCGCAGCGTCCCGCGAGCCGGCCGGTCGCCCAGCTGCTCCAGCAGCCCGGCCAGCCGAAACGTGCGCCCTGGCGGACGCGGACGATCGTCTCTGCCGGCTCGGATCCGCCGAGGTCGTCCCGCCCGTTCACCGAGGCGTAGAGCGCTCCCGTGCGCGGGTGGAAGGCCAGGCCGTACGGGTTCCGGAGGCCGCGTGCGACGACCCGGAGGTCGCTGCCGTCGCGGCGGAAGGACAGGATCGCCGCGCTGCGCCGGTCGCGCTCGACGCAGGCGTTGCAGGTCGAGCCGCTGCCGAGGTAGAGCCTGCCGTCGGGGCCGAGCACGACCGTGTCCTGCTGGTGCAGGCCGTACGGCAGCCCGCGCACGAGCGTCCGCCGGGAGACGACCCGCCCGGACCGGACGACGAGCCGGAGCAGGGCGCCCTGCGTCGAGACGTACGCGACGTTCCCGTCCCACGCAAGCCCCAGCGGCACGCGCAGGCCCCGGACGACTGCGCGGGGCCGGGCAGTGCCGCGTCCGACGGCGACGAGCTCGCCGGAGTCCTGCGTCGCGTAGAGGACACCGCCGGGGCCGAAGGCGAGCGCCGTCGGGTGGTGGAGGCCCGTGGCGTAGAGCTCTGCCTTCAGGCCCGGCGCGACGTGCAGCCCGGGTGCGGGACGGAGGGCCGAGGCGGACGGGACGGCGACGAGCGCGATGCCGAGCGCGAGCGCCGGAAGAAGGCGGGTCAGCCCTCCCACGGATCCGCCGGCGCGGGCTCCGCGGCCCGGCGGCGGCGGAACAGCCCGCGCCGGGGCGGCTGCTCGTCGGTGATCTCGCCCGGCGGGGTGACCGGCTCCTCGGGCAGCGCGGTGGCCGGCTCGGCCGGCGGCTCGGCGGTCGCGCCCGAGTCCTCCGGGGGAGCGGGGAGCTTCGCGACCACGGTGTGATCCTCGGACTCCTCCCTGCCGACGACGACGGTGGCGCCGACGACCGGCATGCTCCAGGGGCCGGTGCTCTCGCCGGCGGCGTGCGCCTGCGCCACGGGCTCGGGGATCTCGTTCAGGCGCCAGCGGGCGTGCTTCGCCGCTGCGGCCCACTCGGAAAGCGCCACGAGGGCCCAGGCGGCGAGCATCAGGAGGACGATCCAGCCGGGCCTCAGGCCGGCGAGGCCCGCGAAGAGGGCGACGAGGAGGATGAAGATCCCCTCCAGCACGAGCCGCGGGACGGCGACGGGGCGAATGACCGGGGGCGGCACCGACGCGATCCAGTCGGGCGAGGTCGCGGCCCCGGGCTCGACGGGCCAGGCCTCGTCCTCGACGAGCGCACGCGGCGGGGGTGCAGCCGACGGCGTCCTCGCGGCCCGCTCGCGCCGGAGCGCCTGGAGCTCGGAACGCAGCTCGCCCGCAACCGACTCGAGCTCGCGGACGCGCTCCGCGAACGACCCGAACGCCTCCTCGACGCGGGTGGCGTCGTACCCCTCGTCGGAGCGCGGCAGATCCTCGGTGCGCGGGAGCTCCGTCATGCCTCGCTCAAGTATGCCGGGAGAAATCGGCCCCAGAGCAGCGGCTTCACAGGTCGTCGCCGCCGACTCGAGCGCGCAACTCGTCCCCGCGCCTGCCCGGCTCGAGCGGCGGCGTGCCGAGGCCCGCACCGGCTCGAACGCCGCCGAGCACGTCGAGGAGCGCCTCCTCGGCGGTGTGCGTCGGGCTCCAGCCGAGCTCCGTGCGGATCCGGCCGGAGTCGAGCACGGGTGCGCCGAGCGCGAGGTCGATCCAGTCGGGGGAGGTCGGCTGGAGGCGGGCGAGCCAGGTGAGCCGGACGACTGCCCGGAGCACGCGCTCGGGGACGCGCACGGGGCGGGCACGGAGCAGCCGGGCGAGCGCGGCGACGTCGAGCACCGGCTCGGTGGCGACGTTGAAGGCGCCCCTGGCGTCGCTCGCGACGGCCCGCCGGTAGGCGTCGGCGACATCGTCCGCATGGACGAGCTGGAGCGAGAGCCCCGGCGTGTCCGGGACGAAGGGGATGCGGCCCGGCCGGAGGAGCGCGGTCGGGACGAACGGTCCCAGGAAGAGGCGCCGCTGCCCGCTCGCCGACTCGCGCTTCGTCGTGATCGCGGGCCGCAGGCGGACGACGCGCACGCCCGGCTGGGCCGCCTCGAACGCGTCGAGCCGCGACTCGACCTCGGCCTTCTGCCGCGAGTACCAGCTCGCCTGGATCCCCGTCGCGGGCCAGCTCTCGTCGATGGGCTCGTGATCGCGGCGCGGCGCGTACGCGCCGACGGACGAGGCGACCACGAGCGCGGGCACGCCCGCCGCCGCGACCGCGTCGAAGACCCGCTGCGAGCCGTCGACGTTCGTGCGCCGGAGCGCGGCCTCGTCGTGGGAGGGCTGGATCAGCCAGGCGAGGTGGACGACGGCGTCGGCGCCGCTGAGGTGGGGGACGAGGTCGTCCCGCGTCACGTCCGCGGCGGCGAAGCTCGTCTTCGGGAAGGACGCGCGGGGGATCCGGCGGGCGAGCCCGAGGATCGAGTCGACGGCGTCGTCGCGGCCGAGCGCGGCCAGCACGCTCGTGCCGACGTTGCCCGTTGCCCCGATGACCACGACCCGCATGCGTTCTCCCTGCCCCGCGGGGCCCGCCTCTACTCGGGCGGGTCGTTGGGGCGCTGCATCTCGCCGAGCGCCTCCTGGGCCTTCTCGTGGATCGCGCGGCGGCGCTCCTCGATCGAGCGTGGAGCGGGGGCCGGCTCCGCCTCGTCGACGGGCGTGCCCTCGGCGGCGTCGAACTCCGTCCGGTCGTCCGGGGCGCCCCGCGCCTCGTCGAGCTTGCGGCGCAGCTCGGCCGCCGGGTCGGAGCCGGGGGCCTCCCGGGACTCGTGCCGGCGGAGCAGGCGGACGAGCGCGGCGAGCCCGAGCCCGCCTGCGATCCCCGTGAGCAGCCGCTTCATGGGCCGGATGCTACTCTTGCTGCCGCTTCCTGCCCCGGCTCGTACGCGCTTGTTCCCGCTCGTGCCTGCCGCCGGGGCCGCCTAAGACCAGAGGAAGCCCATGCCCGAGAGAGGAGCCAGGGAACGATGATCGACTACGAAATCTTGCTGATGCTGGACCCCGACCTGCCCGAAGAGCGGCAGGAGGAGATCGTCAAGCGCGTCCGCGGCCTCGTCGAGACCGGCGGCGGCACGTGGGACGGCCAGGACGGCTGGGGCCGGCGCAAGCTCGCCTACGAGATCGACAAGAAGACCGACGGCGTCTACCACCTGCTGACCTTCAGCGCCGAGGCGGAGACGCTGGACGAGATCTCGCGCGTCCTCAAGATCGACGACGCGGTCATGCGTCACCTCGCGACCCGTCGCTACAAGGCAGGTGCCACGCAGCCGGTAGCCGTGGGCGGCCCGGCGCGCGAGGATGTCGCGGTCACGTCCGAGCCCGAGCTGGAGGAGGAGTAATGGCCCAGAACATCAACAGCGTCGTTCTCGTCGGCAACCTGACGAAGGACCCCGAGTTGCGGCACACGCCGTCCGGCACCGCGGTGACCACGCTGCGGCTCGCCGTCAACGACCGCGTCAAGCGCGGCGAGGAGTGGCAGGACGCGGCGTACTACTTCGACGTCACCGTCTGGGGCCGCGACGCCGAGAACTGCGAGAAGTTCCTCGCCAAGGGGCGCCCCGTCGGCGTCCAGGGCAAGCTGACCTGGCGCGAGTGGGACGCCCAGGACGGGACCAAGCGCCAGTCGGTCGAGGTGACCGCGAACAACGTCCAGTTCCTCGGCGGGCGCGACGGCGGCGGTGGCGACGGAGGTCAGTTCGTGCCGCAGGGCGCCTCCCAGCCTGCCGGTGCCGGCCAGTCCTCGGGCCAGTCCGACTTCCCCTCGTCCCCCGCGGACGACGACATCCCCTTCTAGGAGACGAGCATGGCACAGCCGAAAACCCAGGATCGGGCGCGCAAGCGGCCCGGTGGATCCACGGCCCCGGGCCGGCGGAAGAGCTGCCTCTTCTGCAAGGACAAGGTCGAAGAGGTCGACTACAAGAACGTGAACCAGCTCCGGCGCTACATCTCGGAGAAGGGCAAGATCCGCAACCGCCGGATCAGCGGCGCGTGCCGGCGCCACCAGCGCCAGGTCGCGGTCGCCGTCAAGCGGGCCCGCGAGATGGCCCTCCTGCCGTACGTGGAGGCCAAGTAGCGATGGAAGTGATCCTGCTCAAGGACGTCGACAAGGTCGGCCTCCGCGGTGAGGTCGTCAACGTCGCCCGCGGCTACGCCCGCAACTTCCTGCTCCCCCGGAACCTGGCCGAGCTCGCCACCGCGGGCCGCGTCGCCGAGCTCGAGAAGGTCGCCGCCCAGCGCGCGCGGCACGAGGCGGGCGACGCCAAGCAGGCCCAGGAGGTCGCGGACGCGCTCGGCAAGGCCGAGCTCCGGTTCGACGTCAAGTCCGGCCCGACCGGGGCCCTGTTCGGCTCGGTCACGACGACCGACATCGCCGACCGGATCTGGGAGAGCCTGAAGATCCGCGTCGACCGGAAGAAGATCGGCACCGACTCGCTGAAGCGGATCGGCCGCTACTCGATTCCCGTCGGGATCTTCGAGAGCGTCACCGCCGACGTGCGGGTGCTCGTCGTCCCCGAGGGCGGGGAGCTGCCCCCGGAGGAGGAGCTCGCCGCGATGGAGGCGGCGGAGCAGGCGGAGGCCGCGGCCGCAGAGGCCGAGGCGGCGCCCGCTGCCGAGCCCGAGTACCTCGACGAGCCGGCCGAGGACGGGCCGACGCCCGCCGAGGCGGCGCTCGGCGTCGACCAGCCCGAGACGGCAGAGCCGGCCGACCAGGCCGACGAGGCCGAGCGGGCCGATGGGGCCGAGCAGGCGGAGGAGCCTGTCGCCGAGGCCGGCACCGAGGACGAGGTCGCCGCGGAGGACGCAGAGGCCTGAGGTTTCCACAGCGTGCTCCACACCCCTGTGGAGCACGCTGTGAACTTCCCGCACTTTCCGGGCTCGGGAATCGGGGACAACCGGGCGCGAGGGTGTCCGGGCCTGGGGATACACTGACGAACACGTGTTCGTCCTTCCCTGCAAATCGTCGGTTTCCGTGGCTTCCCCCAGGCTGTGGATCCACAGCCCCTTGCGCCCGTCCGGTTTTGTCGCGATGAATGGGGACATGGCCGTCGCCCCGCTTCCCGCTGCCGCCGCTCAGGCCGCCACCGGGCTCCCGCACGTCCCGCCGCAGAACCTCGAGGCCGAGGAGTCGGTGCTCGGGGCGATGCTGATCTCGCCCGGGGCGATCGGCGCGGTCACCGAGATCCTCTCGGCGGGCGATTTCTACCGCGAGAGTCACGGGACGGTCTTCAAGACCTGCCTCTCGCTCTACCAGCAGGGCGAGCCGGTGGACGCGATCACGATTGTGGACGCGCTCGAGGAGCGCGGCGAGCTCGAGGGCGTCGGCGGCAAGGCGAAGATCCACGAGCTCGCGTCGCTCGTGCCCGCGACCGCGAACGCCGCCCACTACGCCAAGATCGTCCGCGAGATGGCCACGCTGCGCGGGCTCGTCCGGGCAGGCGCCGAGATCGCCCGGCTCGGCCAGGACCGCCCCGGCGACACGACCGACCTCGTCGACCGCGCGGAGCAGATCGTCTTCGACCTCGCCCAGCAGCGCGTCACGGGCGACTTCAGCCACATCGAGGGCCTGCTCAAGGAGAGCTTCGAGCGGATCATGCACCTCTACGAGGCCGGCGCCGACGTGACCGGGATCCCGACCGGCTTCCGCGAGCTCGACAAGCTGACCTCGGGCCTGCAGCCCGGCAACCTGATCATCCTGGCGGCGCGGCCCTCGATGGGGAAGTCGGCGCTCGCGCTCTGCATGGCGCAGAACCTCGCGGTCCGGCACGAGATTCCCGTCGCCCTGTTCACGCTCGAGATGTCGAAGAGCGAGGTGACGCAGCGGATGATGTGCGCCGAGGCGCGGGTCGAGTCGCAGAGCCTGCGCACCGGGAAGCTGAAGCCGGAGGACTGGCCGCGCCTCACCGCCGCCTGCGACAAGCTGATGAAGGCGCCGATCTGGGTCGACGACACCGGCTCGATCACGATGATGGAGATCCGCTCGAAGGCGCGCCGGCTGAAGTCGCGCGAGCCGAATCTCGGCCTGATCATCGTCGACTACCTCCAGCTGATGAGCTCGGGCGGCGCGGTCGAGAGCCGCGTCCAGGAGGTCTCGCAGATCTCCCGCTCGCTGAAGATCCTCGCCCGCGACCTCGAGGTGCCGATCGTCGCCCTCTCTCAGCTCTCGCGGGCGGTCGAGCAGCGCCACGACAAGCGCCCGATCCTCTCCGACCTGCGCGAGTCGGGCTCGATCGAGCAGGACGCCGACCTCGTCGGCTTCGTCTACCGGGACGAGTACTACAACGGCGAGGAGTCCGACTCGCAGGGGATCGCGGAGCTGATCATCGCCAAGCACCGGAACGGCCCGACCGACACGGTCAAGCTCTCGTTCCTGAAGCGGTACGCCAAGTTCGCCGATCTCGCCACGGCGACGTAAGGACAACGCACAGCCCAGCGATCCGGGGGGATTGAGGAGCAGGAGATGGTGGAGCAGACGATCTGGCTGGCACCGAAGGCGACCGCGTTCACCGCGGTCTGCGCCGAGTGCGCGGACGAGCACGGGTATCTCGCCGCGCACGTGGACGGCCGGCTCGACCTGGAGCGGCGGCACACGTCGGCGACGTGCCCGCGTGGCCATTCGATCCGCGTCGAGCGGGCTCAGCACGACCCGATCGGGGTGCACAGGGTCTCGGACGCCGCCTAGATCTGCCGTGTAGGCCGGAGCGCGTGCAACACTCCCGCACGTGCCCGCGAAGGTCGTAGTCGGTGCGCAGTGGGGAGACGAAGGCAAGGGCAAGATCGTCGACCTGCTCGCCCAGGAGTCGGACGTCGTCTGCCGTTACCAGGGCGGGCCGAACGCCGGGCACACGGTGATCGTGGGCACCGAGACCTTCAAGTTCCGCCAGCTTCCCTCGGGGATCGTCTCCGGGAAGGAGAGCGTGCTCGGGAACGGCTGCGTCGTCGATCCCGAGGTGCTGATCGCCGAGATGGACGACCTCGAGGGCCGCGGGCTCTCGACCGAGCCGCTGAAGGTCTCCGGGAACGCGCACCTGATCATGCCGTGGCACATCGCCCTCGACGGCGCCAGCGAGAAGCGGCTCGGGAAGCTCCAGATCGGCACGACCCGGCGCGGGATCGGCCCCGCGTACGCCGACAAGGCGGCCCGGATCGGGATCCGCGTCCAGGACCTCCTCGACCCGAAGATCCTGCGCCAGAAGATCGAGACGGCGCTCGCCGAGAAGAACCTCTGGCTGGAGCGCATCTACGAGCTCGAGCCGTTCGAGCTCGAAGAGGTCGCCGGCCGCTACGAGGAGTACGCCCGCCGGCTCCGGCCCTACGTCGCCGACACCTCGCTGCTCGTCGACCGGGCGCTGACCGAGGGCAAGCGCGTCCTGCTCGAGGGCGCGCAGGGGACGCTGCTCGACCTCGACCACGGCACGTATCCCTTCGTGACGTCGTCGAACCCCGTCGCGGGCGCCGCGGCGACCGGGATCGGGATCGGCCCGACCCGGATCGACGAGGTGCTCGGGGTCGCCAAGGCGTACGTGACCCGCGTCGGCGAGGGCCCCTTCCCGAGCGAGATGGACCCCGACGTCGGCGACCGCGTTCGCGAGCTCGGCGGCGAGTACGGGACGGTCACCGGCCGCTCCCGACGCCCCGGCTGGCTCGACCTCGTCGCGCTGCGGTATGCCGTGCGGCTGAACGGGTTGACCTCGCTCGCGCTGACGAAGCTCGACGTCCTCTCGAGCCTGGACGAGCTGCAGGTCTGTGTGCGATACGCACTCCCGGACGGGACGGAGACCCCGGACTTCCCGGCCCACCAGAGCGACTTCCATCACTGCAAGCCGGTCTTCGAGACCGTGCCGGGCTGGGGCGAGCCGCTGGACGGCTGCGCCACGGTGGCCGACCTGCCCGAGGCCGCGCGCTCCTACGTCGAGCTCGTGGAGCAGGCGCTCGGGGTCGAGGTCGACCTCGTCGGCACGGGCGCCGAGCGCGAGCAGGTGCTCGCGAAGGCCTGAGTCGGTGCGCCCAGGTGCGTTCGCGCCCGAGCTCGTCCCGTGGGAGCCCTGGACGCCGGCGGAGGTGGCCGAGCGACTGGCGGGCGTGGAGGCTCCGTGGTGCGTCGCCGCCGGCTGGGCGCTCGATCTCTTTCTCGGAGGCGTTCCGCGCGAGCACGAGGATCTCGAGCTCGCCGTGCCGGCCGACCGCGCCCATGAGGTCTTCGCCGCGTTGGAGCCGCTCGAGCCGCACGTCCCGGACGGGCCGGGACGCTGCCTCCCGCTTGCGGAGGCGACGGGGTCGAAGAGTCACCAGACCTACATGCTCGACTGCTCCGGCCCGTGCTGGCGGCTCGACGTCTTTCGCGAGCCCTCCGCGGACGGGCTCTGGGTCTGTCGTCGCGATGAGCGGATCAGGCTGCCCTACGGCGACGTGATCGCGCGGACGGAGTCGGGGATCCCCTATCTGCGGCCGGAGCTCGTCCTCCTCTTCAAGGCGAAGCACGCCCGTCCGAAGGACGACGGCGACTTCGCCGAGGCTGCTCCCCGTCCTGGCGCCGGCACCGCGGGCATGGCTCCGCGAGGCGCTGGCCGAGGTGCACCCCGGCCACCGCTGGCTCGGGGAGCTCTAGCCGAGGCCGGCGCGGGAGGCGCGGACGGACTCGTAGACGAGCCGGAGGTTCTCGATCGCGCCCCCGAGGTCGCCGGGGTCGAAGCTCTCGTCCCGCTCGATCGCGTCCGAGATCTCACGGGCCGCGCGGTAGGCGGCGCCGAGCTCGTCTGCCCGCCCGTCCTCCGAGCGAACATCGATCCCCGCCTCGCCGAGCATCCGCTCGACGAAGTCGCACGCCTCCGGGAGGGCGCCCGCCGGGTCCTCTTCGAACGCCTCCTGCAGCTCCGACCAGCGCGTCTCCCACTCGTGCAGCTCGAGGCCGGGCTCGTTCTGACTCATGCTCATGCGACCGTCATGCGCGCGGCGGCGGGATGTCAAACCCGGCCGGGCCCGGCGGTAGACTCGCCCGCGGTGAGGGTGCTTCTGGTCGGTGCGGGAGGCCGCGAGCACGCGCTCGCGTGGAAACTCGTCCAGGCGGAGTCGGTCGACGAGCTCCATGCCGCCCCGGGAAACCCCGGGATCGCGCGGCTCGGCACCTGCCATCCCGTTCGGCCCGAGGACGGCGAGAGCCTGCTCGCGCTGGCGCTCGAGCTGGGGATCGACCTCGTCGTGATCGGGCCGGAGGGGCCGCTCGTCGAGGGCGTCGCCGACCGGCTCCGGCACGCAGGGGTGGCCGTGTTCGGCCCCGGCGAGGCGGCGGCGCGGATCGAGGGCTCGAAGACGTTCGCCAAGGAGGTGATGGAGGCGGCCGGCGTCCCGACCTCCGAGACGCTCGCGGTCGCGCGCGTCCCCTGCGTCGTCAAGGCGGACGGCCTCGCCGCGGGAAAGGGCGTCTTCGTCTGCCGGACGCAGGCCGAGCTCGACGAGGGGCTGAGGGCCGCGGCCAGCTTCGACGGCCCGCTCGTGATCGAGGAGCTCCTGGAGGGCGAGGAGGTCTCCGTCTTCGGACTCTGCGACGGGCGGTCGGTGATCCCGCTCGCGGCCGCGCAGGACTTCAAGCGGATCGGCGACGGCGACACGGGCCCGAACACGGGTGGGATGGGCTCCTACTCGCCGGTCGCCGGGATGGGGCCCGACGCGGTGGAGGAGATCCTCGACCTCGTCCACCGGCCCGTGGTGGCCGAGCTGGCGTCGCGCGGCGCGCCGTTCGTCGGCGTCCTCTTCGCCGGGCTGATGTTGACCGCCGCTGGGCCGAAGGTGCTCGAGTTCAACTGCCGGTTCGGCGACCCCGAGACGCAGTCGCTCCTGCCCCGGCTCGAGGGCGACTTCGCGGGGGCGCTCCGCGCGGCTGCGGGCGGGGACGTGTCGAGCGTCGAGCTGAGCGCTTCGGCCGACGCGGCAGTCACGGTCGTGCTCGCCGCGGGGGACTACCCGGCGGGCGCCGATCGCGGCTCTCCGATCGAAGGGGTCGAGGAGGCGGAAGCCGCGGGCGCTCTCGTCTTCCACGCAGGGACGGCGCGGCACGGCGAGCACCTGGTCACGAACGGCGGCCGGATCCTCAACGTGACGGCGACGGGGCCGACGATCGGCGTCGCCCGCGAGCGCGCCTACGCGGCTGCCGGCCTGATCCGGTTCCCGGGGGTGCGCGCGCGGGGGGACATCGCCGCCGCGGCCAGCGAGCGGGAGGGACGCCCGGAGCCGACGCTAGACTCGACCGAGTGATCCCGCGCTACTCCCGCCCGGCCATGTCCCGCATCTGGTCGGACGAGACGAAGCTGACGCGCTGGCTGGATGTCGAGCTGGCCGCCCTCGAGGGCTGGGCCGAGCACGGTGACGTGCCCCGCGACGCCGTCGATGCGATCCGGACGACGGCGACCACACCGTCCGCCGAGCGCGTCGCGGAGATCGAGGCCGAGACCCACCACGACGTCGCCGCCTTCGTCGACGCCGTCACCGAGCACCTCGGCGAGGAAGGGCGCTGGTTCCACTACGGCCTGACCTCCTCCGACGTCGTCGACACGGCGCTCGCGCTTCAGATCCGCGACGCGGGCGAGCTGATCCTCGCCGGGATCGACAGCGCCTTCGAGGCTGTGGTGGCTCGGGCCGAGGAGCACCGGGAGACGCCGATGATCGGCCGGACGCACGGCGTCCATGCCGAGCCGACGACCTTCGGGCTCAAGCTCGTCGGCTGGGCCTTCGCGCTCGAGCGCGACCGCGCCCGCGTGGCGACTGCGCTCGAGGGGATGCGCGTGGGCAAGCTGTCCGGGGCGGTCGGCACCTACTCGGCGACGCACCCGGACGTCGAGCGGGTCGCGTGCGAGCGGCTCGGCCTCGAGCCGGCGCCGAGCTCGACCCAGATCCTCCAGCGCGACCGCCACGCCGAGGTGCTGAGCGCCCTCGCGCTCCTCGCAGCCTCGCTGGAGCGGTTCGCGCTCGAGATCCGGCATCTCGCCCGGACGGAGGTGCGTGAGGTCGAGGAGCCGTTCGGGCGGGGCCAGAAGGGCTCGTCCGCGATGCCGCACAAGCGAAACCCGATCGTCTCGGAGCGGATCTGCGGGCTCGCTCGCGTGGCGCGCGGCGCCGCGGTCGTCGGGCTCGAGAACGTGGCGCTCTGGCACGAGCGCGACATCTCCCACTCCTCGGCCGAGCGAGTCGTCTTCCCCGACACGTTCCTCGCGCTCGACTACATGCTCGAGCGCTTCGCCTGGCTCGTCGAGGGCCTCGTCGTCCGGACGGAGCGGATGCGGGAGAACCTCGCCGCGAGCCATGGGCTCTACTTCAGCCAACGCCTGTTGCTCGCGCTCGTCGAGTCCGGCCTCGCCCGCGACGACGCCTACCGGCTCGTCCAGCGCCACGCGATGCGCGCCTGGGACGAGGGTCTCGACTTCCCCGAGCTCGCGCGTGCGGACGGGGAGATCGCCGGCCGCGTCGACCTCGACGCCGTCTTCGACCCCGGCGCCTACACACGGCACGTCGATGTCGTCTTCGAGCGGCTGCGCGCGCGGGTGCGCTCCGATGAGCACGCCCATGCCTGAGGCCGGCGTGCATCTCGGGAGCGGCAAGGTCCGCGAGCTCTACGCGCTCGACGAGGAGCGGCTCCTGCTCGTCGCCTCCGACCGGATCTCCACCTTCGACGTGATCCACCCGACCGAGGTACCGGACAAGGGGCGCGTGCTCACGGGCCTCTCCGCCTTCTGGTTCGCCCGGACGGAGCACATCGTCCCGAACCACCTGCTGGCGCTGCGCGACGACGGCCGCTCGATCGAGTGCCGCCGCCTGGAGATGCTCCCGATCGAGGTCGTCGTCCGCGGCTACCTCTCGGGGTCGGGGTGGAAGGACTACGTCGCGGCCGGCTCGGTCTGCGGGCACACGCTTCCGGCCGGCCTGCTCGAGTCCGAGCGGCTGCCCGAGCCGATCCTGACGCCGGCGACGAAGGCCGAGAGCGGGCACGACGAGAACATCGCGGCAGCCGACGCGGCCGAGCTCGTCGGCCCCGAGCTCTACGCCGACGTCGAGCGGGTCGCCCTTGCGCTCTACGTCTACGCGGCGGCTCACGCCGAGGCGCGGGGGATCATCCTCGCCGACACGAAGTTCGAGCTGGGGCGCGACGCCGACGGCACGCTCGTGCTCGGCGACGAGGCGCTGACGCCGGACTCCTCGCGCTTCTGGCCGGCAGCCGGGTACGCGCCCGGCGGCCCGCAGCCGTCGTACGACAAGCAGTACGTACGGGACTACTGCGAGGCGCTCGGCTGGGACAAGACCGATCCCGGCCCGGAGATCCCCGAGGACGTGGTCGCGGGCACCCGTGCCCGCTATGTCGAGGCGTTCGAGCTGCTCACGGGGCTCGCGTTCGCCGACTACCTCGCCGACCCGCAGGTGGTGCTCCGATGAAGGTGACGGTGCATGTGCGGCCGAAGGACGGGATCCTCGATCCGCAGGGGGAGGCGGTCCGCGGCTCGCTCCGCTCGCTCGGCTTCGGCGTGGCGAGCGCGCGGGTCGGGCGCCTCGTCGATCTCGAGGTCGATGCGGTCTCGCCGGCCGAGGCCCGCACCCAGGTCGAGCGGATGTGCCGCGAGCTGCTCGCGAACGAGCTGATCGAGAGCTTCACGATCGAGATCGAGGGCGAGGGGGAGGGCGAGTGAGCCGTCCCAGAATCGCCGTCCTCCGCTTCCCCGGCTCGAACGACGACCGGGACGCAGCCTGGGCGCTCGGCGCCCTCGGCGCCGACGCTCGGCTCGTCTGGCATGCCGAGACGGAGCTGCCGAAGGACACCGCGGCGGTCGTCCTCCCGGGGGGCTTCTCCTACGGCGACTACCTTCGCTGCGGCGCGATCGCCCGCTCGGCCTCGATCATGCCGGCGGTGCGCGCGTTCGCCGCGGACGGCGGTCCGGTGCTCGGGATCTGCAACGGCTTCCAGATCCTCTGCGAGGCGGGCCTGCTCCCCGGCGTCCTCCGCCGGAACCGCGACCTCGAGTTCGTCTGCCGCGACGTGCGGATCCGCGTCGAGGACGGGAGGCACCATCTTCACGAGCCGGTGCGAGACGGGACAGGAGCTGACGATCCCGGTCAAGCACGGCGAGGGCTCGTGGTTCGCGGACGAGGAGCTCTATGCCCAGCTCGACGAGGCGGGCCAGCTGGTGCTGCGCTACGCGGAGGAGTGCAACGGCTCGGTGGGCGACGTCGCAGGCGTGCGCGACGAGGCCGGGAACGTCTTCGGGCTGATGCCCCATCCCGAGCACGCGGTCGACCCGCTGCTCGGCTCGGGCGACGGTGCGCTCCTGCTCGCGTCGCTCGTCGACGCGGCAACGGCGCGGCTGCCGGCTGCGGTCTAGAGGCGTAGCGCCTCCTCCAGACCGGGGTGCTTCGCGAGCGCGTTCCGGAGCCGCTCGACGTCACGCGCCCTCAGCGTCACAGGCCCGCGCCGGGCGACACCGTCGGTCGCGTAGGCGAAACGGACGAGCCGCTCGCCCTTCGGCGTTTCGAGCAGCTGCACGAGCGAGGAGAAGCGCTTCCCGCCCGACTGCTGCGGGAGCCGGAGCTCCTCGAGCAGTTGCGCGGGGCCCCACGGGGTCGCTGTCGTCTTCATGACGGAGACGCTAGGCGGGAACCCGTGCCGGAGGGGTGACGGGTTCGTGCCGAAACCGAAACGATCGTTCCACCGTTCTTCTCATATGCCCCGAGCGATCTGGTCCGGCTCGATCTCCTTCGGTCTCGTCAACGTGCCCGTGCGGATGTACAGCGCGATCGACGAGAACGACCTCCGCTTCCACCTGATCCACGAGCCCGACGGCAGCCGGATCGGGTACCAGAAGATCTGCAAGCAGGAGGGGGAGCCAGTCCCGGACGACGAGATCGTCAAGGCGTTCGAGTTCGAGAAGGACGAGTTCGTGGTGCTCGAGGACGAGGACTTCGCCGCCGCCCTGGACCGAGGGTGTCAAGACGATCGACATCTCCGACTTCGTCGCCTACGACGAGATCGACCCGATCTTCTTCGAGCGGACGTATTACCTAGGCCCCGACAAGGGCGGGGAGAAGGTCTACGCGCTGCTCCGCGACGCGATGGAGGAGAGCGGCCTCGCCGCCGTCGCCAAGTACGTGATGCGCGACCGCCAGAGCCTCGGCTGCCTCCGGGTGCGCGACGGCGTGATCCACCTCGAGAAGATGTTCTTCCACGACGAGATCCGGCCGAACGACGAGATCGCGCCGGGCAAGGTGAAGGTCGCGAAGAACGAGCTGGAGATGGCCCGCTCGCTGATCGACCAGTTCACCGGGGAGTGGGAGCCGGAGAAGTACTCCGACACCTACCGCGACGCGCTCTGCGAGGTGATCAAGGCGAAGCGGAAGGGCGAGACGATCACGGCGCCCGAGCCGGACGCCGAGGAGGAGCCGACCGACCTGCTCGCCGCGCTCAAGGCCTCGGTCGAGGCGGCGAAGGGCTCGAAGCCGAAGGCCGCGAAGGCGAAGCGGTCCCCGGCGCGCAAGCCCGCGCGCCGGAAGACCGCGTCGAAGTCCTAGCTCAGGTGCTCTTCCACGGCGCGCCGACCGTCA
Source organism: uncultured Gaiellaceae bacterium (assembly GCA_963846665.1). Taxonomy (GTDB): domain Bacteria; phylum Actinomycetota; class Thermoleophilia; order Gaiellales; family Gaiellaceae; genus Gaiellasilicea. The sequence goes on along the minus strand of CAWJWW010000001.1, from coordinate 468,705 downwards.
GCCAGAGCACTGCGAGGGTTGCGAACAGCAACACGACACGAACGGGAACGCGGTGCATCGGTTCCTCCTTTGTGTGGCGATACCGAGCGACGAGAGCGCGATTGCACCACGTGTGACCACCAAAGTCAAGATGAGCTTGCCCCCTGTGGCCAAGTGTCTCGGCTACGTCACGGTGCTGGCGACCCCGTCGGCGCGGGAGGCTCAAAGCGTGGCGCTGCAGGCTTCATCGCCAGGGCAATGAACAGGGCGATCCCCGCTGCCAGGAAGAGATCGCCGACGCTGACGACCGCGTGCAGGGCCGCTACCGGGATCATGTCGCCGAGCCAACCAAGGGTGGTGTCCGCCGACGCGGGCACGTGCTTGTAGAACCCGCCGCTCTCGACGTCGGTCGGCCGCCCCACCGCTCGAGCCGCCCGGAGCGACACGGGCATGCCTCCGTTGGCTGCCATCACGATCGAGTTCGCGAGCCAACCGGTTCCGATCAAGACGAGCGGAAGGCTCGAGGCTCCCGTCCTCAGAGCCATCGCGATCCAGATCGCGACGAGCACGTAGCTTGCGCTCACGATCACGTAGCGCAGGGGGACGCCGGAGAGGTCAGCCGGCGCGAACGAGAGAGCAGCCTGGGCGACGAACGCAACCCAGACGAGCCCAACGGCGGCCAGCGGCACCCGGGCCAAGTGGCGGAGCCGACCGCCTCGGAGGTAGCCGATGACCGTGCCTGTGGCGAGGGTGACTAGGAGCAGCATGCCGGTCGCGTGGTCGGGTACGTGCGATGCCGACGGCTGGCCCGCGTACACGCATCCTGCGGCAGCCTCTGGCGCATCGCATTCCCCTTACCCGCTTGCAGAACTGCTGCGATCTAAGCCGCGGCCCCGGAGGAAGTCAATGCGGGGTGCCGGTGAAGACAGTCTCGGCCGCGTGCCAGCAAGAAGCAGCCCCCGGCGCGCGCAAGCGTGCGCGCCGGGGTACGCGAGGTCCTAGGAGAAGTCCTTCCAGGGGTCGAAGAAGACCTCGTCCACCTTCCAGTTCCCGCCGCCGAAGAGTCCCTTCGGCGTGAACCGGAGCTGCACGTCCGTCGTGAGGCCGTTCAGCGTCACAGCGTTCAGGAGCCCGCCGAGCTGGACGAGCTGCGACGTTGGCTGCCAGGAGTACGACGGCGTCACCGCCGGCAGGAGGTCGAGCGAGCGCCGGACACCCCCGCTGTCGCGATAGAGCACCTCCGTCTTCAGCAACGAGAAGGCCTCGCCGCCGGTGACGACGTAGCGAACCGTGGGCAGCAGGAGGCCGACGCACATGGGGGGGCTCGTCGCCGAGCTGCCCTCGGGCAGCGAGAGCGACCGGGAGCCAGGGCCCGAGAGGTAGAACGGGGAGTTGCCCGAGACGACGCGCGCGCCGCCGGAGAGCGTCCAGCCGGACGCCTTCTCCTCGAACCCGCCGTCGGGGGCGAGCACGTAGGGCATCGGATCGAGCCACCGCATGAACGGGTAGCTCCCCTCGTCGCCGCAGCTGAGCAGCGAGCCGTCCGCCGCACCGGCCGGGGCCGCGGCGCCGAGCGCCAGGACGGCCACTGCCGCCAAGGTGCCGAAAATCGTAAGACCGAGTCGTGCCACAGGAAACGCCCTCTCGCTTGAGTTACACCGCAGTACGCACTCTGCGCGGAAGTGGGGATCCGCCCATCCCCCGGGTGGGGGAAGGGGCTTGTCAGAGAGAAGATCCCTCGTTCGAGGGACGCCATCGCTCCCGGCCTCGGCGATACCGAGTAGGTGGCGATCGATGCGGCATCCCACGTCGTCCCGGCGCGCCCGGACACGAGGCTCGACCCCGAGGCGGATGCCGCCGTCCAGGCTGCGCGTGTTCGGCGGGCAGCCGGGCTCGGAAGCCGCCAACTCTGGGCCGCGATCCTCGTCGGCGGCAGCTTCCTCGCGGTCGCGCTTCCGTTCGCGTTCCTGCACGAATCGAGCCGCGCCCCCTCGCTCCTGACGGCTTTCGCCGTCGTCGCGGCGTACTTCGCCGTCTACCGAGTCGAGTTCGAGTTCGGTTCAGGGCTTGCCGTCCCGACCCAGCTCCTGCTCGTGCCGATGCTCTTCCTGCTCCCGCTCGGGATCGTGCCGCTCGTCGTGGCCGGCGTGATCGTGCTCGAGAATCTCGTCGAGCAGGCGGAGGGTCGGATCCACTTCGACCAGCTCTTCATCCGGCTCGCGGCCGCCTGGCACACGCTCGGGCCGGTGCTCGTCCTCGCGCTGGCCGGAGAGGCGGCACCGGATCTCGCGCAGTGGCCGGTCTACGTCGCGGCGCTCGCCGCCCAGTTCAGCCTCGAGTTCCTGAGCATCGCGGTGCGCCTGCGGTTCCTGCGCCGGCCCTTCCCTCTCCGCACACTGAGCCAGGCCTGGCGGGTGGATGCGATCCTCGCGCCGCTCGGGCTCCTCGCAGCGCTCGCGGCGGTCACGCAGCCGTCAGCCTTCCTGCTCGTCCTCCCGCTCGCGTTGCTTCTGCGCACGTTCGCCCACGAGCGCCGGGCCCGGATCAATGCCGCGCTCGAGCTCTCGCAGGCCTATCGCGGCACCGCGCTCCTCCTCGGCGATGTCGTCGAGGCGGACGACGCCTACACCGGCAGCCACAGCCGCGACGTCGTCTCGCTCGTGCTCGGGGTCGCCGACGAGCTCGGACTCGAGGGACGGGAGCGCCGCGACGCCGAGTTCGTCGCGCTCCTCCACGACGTCGGGAAGATCAAGGTGCCGCCGGAGATCATCAACAAGCCGGGGGCGCTGACGCCCGAGGAGCGAGCGGTGATCGAGCAGCACACGATCGAGGGCGAGCGGCTGCTCGTTCAGGTCGGCGGCGTCCTCGGGGAGGTCGGGCGGATCGTGCGCTCCTGCCACGAGCACGTCGACGGCAACGGGTACCCGGACGGGCTCGCGGGCGAGCAGATCCCGCTCGTCGCCCGGATCGTCTGTTGCTGCGACGCCTTCAGCGCGATGACGACCGACCGGCCCTACCGCTCGGCCCGGACCCAGGACGAGGCGCTCGCCGAGCTTCGGCGCTGCGCCGGAACGCAGTTCGACGCAGACGTGGTCGACGCGCTCGCGCGGGCTCTCTCCACGTAGAGCGAACGACCGTCGTAGGATCGCGCGATGCGCGTCCTCTTCAGCTGTACGGCCGGCGTCGGGCACTTCTTCCCGCTCGTCCCGCTCGCTCGCGCCTTCGAGGCGGCCGGGCACACGGTCGCCTTCGCGACCGCCGAGCCTGCCGCCGATGCCGCCGCGGCGGCCGGCTTCGACGTCCTGCCCGCCGGCCTCGGTCAGACCGAGATCGTGCCCCTGCTCGAGCAGCACCGGCAGCAGATTCAGGAGATCCCGCCGGCCGAGCGCCGGCCCGCGGCGTTCGTCGGCCGCTTCGGACGCGTCGAGGGGCCGGCGAAGGTCGAGCCGCTGCTCGCCGTGGCGCGGGCATGGCGGCCCAACCTGATCGTGCACGAGGCCGCCGACCTCGCAGGGCCGCTCACTGCGGCCGCGCTCGGCATCGGCAGCGCCGTCCACAGCTTCGGCCGGATCATGCCGCGCGTCTGCTACGAGCGGGCCCACGAGGAGGTGGCGCCCCTCTGGCACGCCGCCGGTCTCGAGCCCGAGCCCCTCTGCGGCGCCTACCGCGGAGCCTACGTCGACATCTGCCCACCAAGCTTCGCGACGGAGGGGCCGCCCGAGGGAGTCCCGAGCTACGCGCTGCGCCCGGAGGCCGGGGCCGGCGGCGAGAGCGCGCCGCCGTGGCTCGCAGGCCTCGCCGATCCGCTCGTCTACGTCACGCTCGGCACCGTCTTCAACGACGCGGAGGTGATCCGCGTCCTCCTCGATGGGCTCTCCGACCTGCAGGGGAGCGTCGTCGCGACCGTCGGGCGGAACCTCGACCCCGCCGCGTTCGAGCCGCTGCCCGCACACACGCGGGTCGAACGCTGGCTCCCGCAGGCGCTCGTGCTCGACCGCGCCGCAGTCACGATCGCGCACGGGGGTTCGGGCTCGACGATCGCGGCGCTGGCGCGGGGGGTGCCGCTCCTCCTCGTCCCCCAGGGCGCCGACCAGTTCGAGAACGCGGGCCGCTGCGCCGAACTTGGCACAGCGATCGTGCTGATGCCGGGCGAGGTGACCGCCGAGTCCGTGCGGGACGGCGTGGCCGCTCTGCTCGAGCGATCGTCCTACCGGGAGGCCTCGCAGCGGGTCGCGGCCGAGATCGCCGCGATGCCGGCTCCGGAGGACGTGGCTGCGGCTCTGGTCGCGGCCGTCTAGGAGCGAAAGTACGGCACGACCTGCTCGGCGATCAGCCTGATCGCCTCGCGCGGGTCTGGCCCGAGCGGGCCGCCGAGGAGGACGTTCGTGACGCCGCCGTCGATCAGCGTCTGCACACCGCGGCGGCAGTCCTCGGGCGTGCCGACGATCCCGAGTCGGAGCATGTCGTCGCCGACGAGGCGGCGGGCGCTCTCGCGGTCGCCGGCCATGATCCGCTCGCGCGCGGGCAGGTAGTCCTCCGGGGTGACGCCGATGGTCGCGAGCGCAGGCGCTTCCAGGTACGTGCCGAAGTAGGCGGCGATCTCCGCCAGCCGGTCGCGGGCGGCGGTGCCGTCCTCGGCGATCGAGATCCAGGCGAGCCCGGCCACGTCCACGTCGGCGGGGTCGCGGCCCGCCTCGGCAGCTCCGCGGAGGATCGGCTCCACCATCAGCCGTGCCGACTCCGGCGGGGTCATCATCGGCAGGCTGCCGGTGCCGATCGCGCCGCTCAGCTCCAGGTACCGCTCGCCGAAGGGGCAGATGTAGATCGGGACGTCCGGCCGGAGCGGCGTCATCCGCAGGTGCGCCTCGTCAGGGAGCCGGAAGACCTCACCGTCGTAGGCCGGCCCCTCGCCCCGGAGCAGCATCCGGACGATCTCGTACGCCTCCTTCGTCCCCTGGACGTAGTCGCCCGCGTCGACGCCGAGCCAGGCCAGGTGCTCCGTCGTGTGGATCCCGAGCCCGAGCACAGCGCGCCCGTTCGAGAGCCCGTCCAGCGTCGCAAGGTAGGTGGCGATCTCCCCGGGGTGCGTCGCCCACGGGTTCGTGCCGACGCTGCCGACCTGGATCCGCTCCGTGGCGGTCGCGGTCGCCGCGGCGAGCGCCCACGAGTTCGTCCGCAGCGTGTCGTGCGGGAACCAGACCGAGTCGAAGCCATGCCGGTCGGCGATCGCCGCCAGCTCGACGAGCTCGCGGGGCGAGCCGAGGTCGTCCAGCAGGCGGATCCCGAACCGGATCACTTGTCGTCGCGGGGGAGGTCGTGGGCGATCTCCCAGATGTGACCGGCAGGGTCGGCGAAGGTGGCGGTGCGGAGGCCCCAGGGCTGGTTCACCGGACCGTTCAGGAGCGAGACGCCCTTGGCCGCGAGGTCGCCGCAGACGGCATCGACGTCGTCGACCCCGACGGTGAGCTGGGCCCGGGCTCCGGCCTCGGGCGGTGCGACACGGGCCGGCGCGATCAGGCCGCGGGCGTTCTCGACCCTGAGCACGTTGACGATCGTGCCACCGAGGTCGAACGCGGCCGAGTCCTCGTCGACGTGGACGGGGGTCAGCTCGAAGACGTCCTCGTAGAACGCCCTCGAGGCCGCCAGATCCTCGCTGAACAGGGTGATCGCGCCGATGCTCGTCAGGGACTTCGTCATTCTCCGCGCCTCTTTCCGGATCGCAGGTCATCGATCTTCGCGGGTTCCGACCGTGCCCGCGCCGGGAACTCATCGTCGCCGCTACCTGTAGTCCGTTTCGCCCAAGGGCGACGATGATTTGTGTGCCCCTCGAGGGTCTCTGAGGGGACGCACCATCCCGACCGCGAGCCAAGGAGCACCGTTGAAGATTCTTCTCACCTCGTCCGGCATCACCAACCCGACCATCGAGAACGCGCTCGTCGACCTACTCGGGAAGCCGATCGCCGAAGCGAGCGCTCTCTGCATCGCCACGGGAATGCTCCCCTTCCCAGGCGGGCCGTCCTACGTCTACCGGTTCGTCACCGGGACAGGCCCCGGCCGCATGTGCGAGCTGGGCTGGAAGTCGCTGGGGGTGCTGGAGCTGCCCGCGTTGCCGAGCATCAGGGAGGAGCACTGGATCCCGGAGGTGGAGAAGGTCGACGCGCTGCTCGTCTGGGGAGGCAGCCCCCTGTATCTGTGTTACTGGATGCGTCAATCGGGACTCGCCGACGTCCTGCCGTCGCTGCGACCCGAGGTGGTCTACGTCGGCACGAGCGGCGGGGCCATGGTCGCGACGCCCGACTTCGGCGGCGCAACCTACGACGACAGCGACCCGCTCACGGCCAGCGACGAGGCGCTCGGCCTCGTCGACTTCTCGGTGTTCCCGCACCTGGAGCGCGAGGACATGCCGGACACGACCCTGGCCAACATCGAGCGCTGGGCCGCCGGGTTGTCGGTGCCGGCGTACGCGATCGACGACGAGACCGCGATCACCGTGGTCGACGGCACCGTCGAGGTCGTCACCGAGGGGCACTGGAAGCTGTTGACCCCCGACCCGGAAGCGAGCTGATCGGCCGGTCGGCGTCGAGCGCGCCGGCGCGATGCGATGGATACTGGCTCCATGGAGAGGGTCGGAGGTGAACGCGGGTATCAGCCCGAGCAGGTCGTGACGACGGCGGAGGAGGTTCTCGCGACGCTCGGGGAGCCGATGGAGTCGCAGGTCAGGAAGGTGATCGATCACATCGACGTTCACTGCCGGGCCTGGATCGAGCGCAGCCCGTTCGTCGTGATCTCGACCGCGTCCGCGGCGGGCGCGGTGGACGTCTCGCCGAGGGGGGATCCGCCCGGTTTCGTCCGCGTGCTCGACCCGAAGACCCTCGCCGTTCCCGACCGCCCCGGGAACCACCGGGGCGACACGTTCCTCAACGTGCTGGAGAACCCGCACGTCGGGCTCATGTTCGTCGTCCCGAAACGCCGAGAGGTCGTCCGGGTGTCGGGAACCGCGGTGATCGTCAAGGACGGCTCGCTGCTCGAGTCCATGGCGGTCGGCGGGAAGGTGCCGACACTGGCGCTGGTGGTGCAGGTGCGGGAAGCGATGTTCCACTGCGGCAAGTCGATGATCCGGTCGCACATGTGGGAGCCCGACCTCTGGGGGCCGGTCGACGGCCTGCCGACCTACGGACGCGCTCTCGTCGATCACGGTCAGCTCGAGCGCTCGGTCGAGGACATGGAGCGGGCGACCGACCTCAACGAGCAGGACCGGCTGTACGACGAGTGAGCTCAGCGCTCGGGACGGACGCCCGAGCGTGTTGCGACGTCAGCCGAGTTGCTCGGCCAGCCCGATCAGAATCCCCTCGGGGCCTCGGACGTAGCAGAGGCGATAGACGTCCTCGTACCGGACGACCTCGTCCACGACCTCCGCGCCGTGCTCGCGGAGCCGGGCCAGAGTCTCGTCGAGGTCGTCCACCTCGAACATGACGCGGAGGTAGCCGAGCGAGTTGACCGGCGCGTTCCGGTGATCGGCGACCGGAGCCGGCGTCAGGAACCGCGAGAGCTCGATCTTGCCGTGGCCGTCCGGCATCCGCATCATCGCGACCTCGACGCGCTGGTCACGCACCCCGGTGACGCGTCCCGACCAGTCCCCTTCGATCATGGCTCGCCCTTCGAGCTCGAGGCCGAGCTCGGCGAAGAACGCGACGGCGTCTTCGAGCGACTCCACCACGATGCCGACGTTGTCCATCCGTCGCAGCGCCACGCGGCCAGTATCGCGGATCGCTGAGACCGCCCGTGCCCGCGGGGTGGGAGCGTTCGGAACTGTCCCTAAGGCCCCAGGCCACGAGTGATAGCCTCGGCGCGTCTGATGGGCCTCTTTCGCCGAAAACGGTATGACGAGCCGGTCGACCTGGACGAGCGGTCGCCTCAGCTCGGTCTCAGGTACAAGGACCTGGCCGTCCTCGACCAGCTGATGAAAAACGGGGCTGATCTTACCCAGCCAAGGCACGTCGTCTACTACTTGCACGCGTCGAGCGAAGTTGCAGCGCAAGCGTTGAGAGACGAGGCCGCAGCGAACGGTTACGGATCGTCGATCCGTGAGCCGCTATCGGAGTTCCCTGAGAGCTGGTCGGTCGCCTGTGAGACCTACGGCGTCGCGTCCCCCGAGTTCGTCCGTGCGGCGGACGACTTCTTCCAGGGGCTGGCTGACAGGCACGGGGCGGGATTCGACGGTTGGGAAGCGAGCGTCTGACGGCGAGGCCGAGCGCTTACCGACGGGCCACGAAGACGTACTCGCCGCTGTCGTCGTCGAGCGGTTCCCCGGCGAATCCGCCGTAGAGAGCTTCGAGCCGAAGGCCCGCGACGTCGAGGAGCCCCAGCCATTCGTTCTTGGTCGCCCACCAGAGCGAACCGGTTGCACCATCGTCCAACGTGACGTCGACTCGGTTGTCGCTGACGCTGTAGTGATTGGTGTGCGGCAGCGGGACGCCGGCGTGCCCGTCGGAATGCCGGCCGTCGATGGCGGACGCGACGTGATGGTCGAAGGCGAACGCGTTCCAGGCGAAGCGGCCGTCGGGCCGAAGCGATGCCGCGACCCGCTCGAAGCAGCGACGGCGATCGGCCCACGTGGGCAGATGCAGCAGGGACCGCCCGGGGCAGTAGATCAAGGCCGCCGGCTCCTCGAGCTCGAGCTCGCGGATGTCTCCTTCGCGCAGGTCGAGCCCGGCTCCCTCCTCGGCTGCGCGCACGCGAGCCTGCGCGAGCATCGCCGGCGACGAGTCGATCCCCAGTACACGCCTGCCCGTTGCCTGAGCGACCGGGATCGCAACGCGCCCGGTGCCAACCGCAAGCTCGACCAGTGGCCCGTCGGCATCACGGGCAAGCCCGACATAGAACGCAACGTCGGGAGCGCCGCTCGCGGAGGACCAGCCCCCGTATCGGCCCGCTAGGGCGTCGTACCAGTTCGACATGGCAACGCAATCTATGCGGAGACGAGGCGGCGTTCGGCTGCGCCGATGCTCGTGAGCGGGATCGGGAGTCGCGCGGTTACCCTGCGCTGATGAGCCGCCAGACCCTACCCGGCGGGGTGGTGCACGAACTGCCCGTGGACCTCGGTGAGGCATTGCTGGCCAACCCGATCGCGCTCGACGCGTGGAACGACATCACGCCGCTGGCCCGGAACGAGTTCATCTGCTGGGTCGAGGACGCCAAGCAGGAGGCCACCCGCGTGCGCCGGATCCGGCGAACCCAGGAGGAGCTGGAGGAAGGCCAGCGCCGCCCCTGCTGCTGGCCCGGGTGCACGCACCGCGAGCGCACAGGCCGCTAGCCCGGCCGTGGCCGAACGAGTCATCACGCTGCGCGAGCTGAACCGCGCGGCACTCGCGCGGCAGCTCCTGCTCCAGCGCACGCGGCTCTCGCCGACGGCGGTGATCGAGCGCCTCGTGGGCATGCAGGCCCAGTCGCCGCAGGCCCCGTACGTCGGGATCTGGACGCGCACGACCGGGTTCCGGCGTGGGTCGCTCGAGCGGCTGCTCCGGCAGGGCACGATCGTGAGGGCGACGGCGACGCGGCAGACGCTGCATCTCGTCACCCCGCGCGACCTCGCGCTCATCTGGGCTGCGATGAGCGAGACGACCTTCCCCTGGGAGTCGGAGCGGGCGAAGCAGCTGGCGCTGTCGGCGCGCGCGCTCGCTGCTGACCGACCCGTGACGTCGGCGGAAGCGATCGCCCAACTCGAGACTGAGCTCGGCCTCGTCGATGGCGCGGCGCGCCTCGCCTGGCGGACGGCGCGTGCTGCCGCCCTGCTCGTCCACCATCACGAGAGGGCGCTCTGGCAGCCGAGCACCGACCTCCGGTTCGTCGCGCTCGCCGAGCCGGAGCCGCACGTTCCCGTCGAGGCGCGCGCCGAGATCCTCCGTCGCTACCTCACGGCCTTCGGCCCGTCGACGCGCCGTGACATCAGAGCCTGGAGCAGGCTGCGCGTCGGGGAGATCGACGCTGCGCTGGAGCTGCTCGAGCCGCTGCGCCGCTTCCGCGACGAGCAGGGACGCGAGCTCCTCGACGTCCCCCGTGCGCCGCTGCCGGACGCCGGGACCCCCGCGCCCGTTCGCTTCCTGCCGAAGTGGGACAACGTCCTGCTCGCGTGGGACGACCGCGCGCGCGTGCTCCCGGATGCCTACCGGAAGACGGTGATCAGGCCGAACGGCGACGTCGCGCAGACGTTCCTCGTCGACGGCTTCGTCGCCGGGATCTGGCGCGTCGACGACGGCCGTGTCGTGCTGGAGCCGTTCGAGCCTCTGCCAGCCGCTGCGCGGCGCGAGGTCGAGGACGAGGCGGCGCGCCTGGAGGCGTTCCTCGCCGAGCCCTAGTCCCACGCCCCCTGGGCCAGCGTCCGTGAGCGTTCCGTGATGCAAGTTGGCGTCTCAGAGCGTTACCCTGTTCTATGGCCGCCGGCGAACGCGTCTCCTCGGTTCCTCGGGATGCATTGAACGTGGGGGCATCGACGCCGGGTGTCCTGCGCGAGGTCGCGTTCGAGAGCGGGCGAGCGACGATGATGCGAGCCCGGGCCGAAGCGGGTGCTGCCTCGGGCTGGCATCACCATGGCGAACGTGACGTGTTCGGTTACGTCGTGCGGGGAGCGGCGCGCTTCGAGTTCGGACCAGGCGGGACGGAGAGCACCGAGGTCGCGGAAGGCGGCTTCTTCCATGTCCCGTCAGGTCTGATCCACCGCGACGTCAACCCCCTCGACGAGTCGCAGGAGATCGTCCTCACCGTCGTCGGCGACGGACCGCTCGTCGTCAACGTCGATGCGCCGCCCCCGCCTGCGTAGCTCCTCCACGAAAGACGGTCGCGTGGGCCAGCGACCTCTCGCCCGAATCGATTCGCCAGGCTTGCGCTCTCGATCAGCCTGGTCCGGCCTCGTCGGAGCCCCGGATCGGCACCTTGGGCGCATGCTGGCATGCCGCGTCCCCGTCGCGTAGGGTCGCGGCGTGTTCCTGCAGATCGGCGACGTCAGGCTCCACGCGCTCTCCTTCGGCGCGGGGCCGCGAACGCTCCTGGCCGTCGGAGGGTGGACGGGAAGCTGGGAGGTCTGGGAAGAGCCGCTCGCGCAGTTGAGCGCCGACGGCTGGCGCTGCGTCGCCTATGACCACCGGGGCGCCGGCGAGTCCCCGGTCGATCCGAGCCGGATCAGCGTGCAGCACATGGTCGACGACGTTGCGTCCGTCATGGACGCTGTCGGAATCGAGCGATGCGTCCTCGCCGCCGAGTCGCAGGGTGGCGCAATCGCGCAGTACGCCGCCGCCCGCTGGCCCGAGCGGTTCGCCGGGCTCGTTCTCGCTGCCCCATCGCCCGCCCGACGGGCGAAAGGCGAGGGCAGAAACGCGTTCGCCGACGCCTGCCGCGCCGACTATCCCGGAACCGTCGACCAGTTCGTCGCCGCCTGCTTTCCCGAGCCCGACTGCGAGCACGTGAAGCGCTGGGCGAAGAACATCCTCCTGCGCGCCGAGCCCGAGCAGGCCGCACGCATCGTCGAGATGTGGGCCGACGACGACGTGCCCGAGCTCGATCCGCACGCGATCACGATCCCGACGCTCATCGTCCACGGAACCGCGGACGCAATCGTCCCGATCGAGGAAAGCAGAGAGCTCGCCGCACGCCTCACAGATGCGGAGCTCCTGGAGTTCGAGGGCTCAGGGCACGTCCCGACCATGACGAGGCCCGACGAGGTCGTGGCGGCGATCCGGGAGCGGTTCGTGCTCTAGGCGCTGCGCTCGATCAGCTCGACCCGGTACCCGTCCGGGTCGCGGACGAAGGCGAGCAGCGAGCCGCCCTCGCGCAAGCGGTACGGCGGGCGCTCCGGCTCGATCCCCTGGCCGGCGAGGCGCGCGAGCGTCTCCTCCATCGAGTCGACGGTCAGGGCGATGTGCCCGTAGCCCGTCCCGAGCTCATACGAGTCGACGCCGAAGTTGTAGGTCAGCTCCAGCCGGTCGCCGTCGCCGGGGAGGCCCATGAAGACGTTGATCGCCTCGTCGCGGATCGGCATCCGCCGCCGCTCCTCGAAGCCGAGCGCCGTGTAGAACGCGACCGAGCGGTCGACGTCCGTGATCCGGTAGCAGGTGTGGATCAGCTCCATGCCGCAACCGTACCCGTCAGGCCGCGCATCGACTCCCACTCCTGCTCGTAGACGTGCGCCGACTTGACGTGGATCGTCAGCCGCCCGACCGGCCAGCCGAGCTCGCCCGCGACGTGCTCCTGCAGCCGCGCCAGCTCGACGAGGTTCCCGTACGCCTTCTTGCCGAAGTCGAGGCTGTGCGCGTAGACGACGAGCTCCAGCGCCCCGTCCGGGCGCCAGAAGTCGAGCAGCGAGACGCAGGGGATGTAGCTCGTGTCGGTGAGCGGCTGGAAGGTCGTGATCGTGGCCGAGCGCGACTCCGGGTCGGCGCGCAGCCGCTCGACCACCCAGGCGACCTGGTCGCGGCCCTCGTAGTCGTAGAGCCGCGTCGCGTAGCTGGCGGCGCCCCCGAGCTGCTCGACCGGCTCGGGCTCGCGGAAGTTCGCGCGCATCCAGGCGAGCCATTCGGGGTCGGCGTGCTCGGCGATCGTCGCGTCCTCCGAGTCCGGGCTCCGGGCGACGAGCGTGGCGTCGCGCAGCTCCAGCGTCCGGAGGCCGTCGTAGGCGGCGCCCTCGCCCTCGCTGAGGATCCGGCGCGAGGTCTCGAGCCAGAGCGCTCCGAGCGTGGGGGCGGCGATCAGCACCGCCTCATCCTTCCCGCTCCAGGTCGTCGAGCACAAGCCCGAAGCAGACGGAGTCGACCCAGCCGTCCTCGCGGAGGTAGGCGCGGCGCTTGACGCCCTCGCGGACGAACCCGGCCCGCTCCGCGTGCTTGAGGGCGCGCTCGTTGAAGCGGTAGACCTCGAGCTCGAGCCGGTGGAAGCCCCGCTCCAGCAGCAGGTGGCGCTGGAGCAGCTGGGCCGCCTCGTCAGCCACGCGGCGGCCGCGGTATGCGGGATCGACCGCGAGCGCGCCCAGGTTGGCGATCCGGCTCCGCTCGTTCGTCCGCCTCCAGCCGGCCGCGCCGGCCCGCTCGCCGTCCACCTCGAACAGCACGACCCCCTCCTCGTCCGGGTCGGCGGCGATCCGCCGCGCCAGCGCCTCGCGGTCGTAGGCGCCGCCGGGGGCGAGCCAGGGGCGGACGTCGTCGTGCGCGTAGAGCCCGACGAGATAGTCGAGGTCGGCCTCGCTCGCCGGTCGGATCGAGACCCTCACGGCCGGACGGTCAGGGCGGCGCGGCGAGGGAGCGTCACCCTGCCCGAGGCGAGCGCGACGCCGCCGAGGATCAGGACGAGGCCGAGCAGGGTGGCGAGCCGGATCCCCTCGTCGAGCAGGACGGCGCCGTAGAAGAGCGCGAAGCCCGGCATCAGGTAGGTGACGAGCGAGAGCCGCGCGGAGCCGTGGAGCGCGAGCATCCGGAAGAGGATCAGCTGGGCCATCGCGGTCCCGGCGAGGCTGAGCGCGGCGACCGCGCCGAGCGCCTGCAGTCCCGGCAGCTCGGACGGGAGCTGGAAGAGCGCGAACGGGAGCAGGAACACGCCGCCCATCAGCATCGAGCCCGTCGCGAGCACCGGGCCGGCGGTCCCGGCGACGGCGCGCTGGCCGTAGACGCCGGCGCCTGCGTAGGCGACCGAGGAGAGGACGATCGCGAGCGTGCCGACGATCGCGAGGCCGCCGCCCTCCGGGTGGATCCCGGTGACGACGCCGACGCCGACGATCCCCACGGCGAGGCCGAGCGCGCGGGTGCGGCTGAGCCGCTCGTGCGGGAGGAAGCGGAGCACGAGGAGCGGCGTTGAAGATCGGGACCGAGGCCTGCACGACCGCGGCGAGCCCCGAGTCGATGTGCTTCTCGCCCCAGGCGATCAGCCAGAACGGCATCGCCGCGTTGAGGACGCCGAGGACGAGCGCGTGCCGCCACGAGGCGCGGAGCTGGGCGACGGCCTCGCTCCTGCCCATCCTCCAGACGAGGTAGCCGAACAGGACGGCCGCGGCGAGCAGCGTCCGGGCGGCCATCATCGGCGCCGGCTCGATCTCGTCCACTGCGACCTTGATGAAGAGGTACGAGGCTCCCCAGACCGCCGCGAGGAGCAGGAGCATGGGCGCGTAGCGGTTCACCGGCGCACCGTACCGGTGCCGAGGGCGACGCCTGCGAGCACGAGCCCGAGCCCGACGAGCGCGACGGCCGTCACGGGCTCGTCGAGGAAGACGGCCCCGTAGACGAGCGCCAGCGCCGGCACGAGGTAGGTGACCAGGATCGCCCGCGAGGCGCCGGCGGCCGCGATCAGGCCGAAGTAGAGGAGGTAGGCGACCGCCGTGGCGCCGACCCCGAGGAAGAGCACCGCGGCCAGCGTCCCCCAGCCGAAGCTCGTCGCGCTCGCGAGCCCGAACGGCAGCGGCGAAGAGCGCGCCCCAGGCGAGCGTCCCGAAGGAGACGAGCTCCGGGCTGAGGCCGGTGAAGCGCCGGCCCGCGTAGAGCGCGCCCATCGCGTAGCAGAGCGACGCGCCGACGACCGCGAGCGAGCCGAGGACAGCGCGGTCGCTCCCGTGGGCTCGAAGCCGACGAGCACGACGATCCCGACGAAGCCGACCCCGATCCCCGCGAGGCGCAGCCCCGTCGCCCGCTGCTCGTGCACGAACGCGATCGCGATCAGGGCGGTGAAGATCGGCGCCGAGGCGTTCAGGATCGCCGCCAGCCCCGAGTCGATGTACTGCTGCCCCCAGACGATCAGGAAGAACGGGAAGGTCGTGTTGAGGGCGCCCATCAGGGCGAGCGGCCCGGCGTAGGGGCGGAGCGGCCGGAAGCTGCGGCCCGTCAGGGCGACGTACGCGCCGAGCACGAGCGCGCCGGAGCCGATCCGGAGCAGGATCGCGGTCTCGGGGGTCAGCTCGCGCAGGACGATCTTGTTGAACATGAACGAGGAGCCCCAGATCGCCGCGAGGGCGATCAGCATGATCTGCTGCTTCCGGGTCACGAGGACTGACAACGCAACGGCCGTCGTCGTCCTTCCCGGCTAGAGTCAACCATCTGACTCAGGTCGCCGAACAACCGCTCCATCGAGCCCTCGGGCTCACCGACGACGAGCACGCGCGGATCCTCGACCTGCTCGGGCGCGAGCCGAATCATTTCGAGCTGGCGGTCTTCTCGCTGCTCTGGTCCGAGCATTGCGGCTACAAGCATTCGGCGCTCCTCCTCAAGCGGCTGCCCTCGTCGGGGAAACGCGTCCTCCAGGGCCCCGGTGAGAATGCCGGAGTGCTCGACCTCGGCGAGGGAGAGGCGGTCTGCTTCAAGGTCGAGAGCCACAACCACCCCTCCGCGGTCGAGCCGTTCCAGGGTGCCGCGACGGGCGTCGGCGGGATCCTGCGCGACATCATCGCGATGGGCGCCCGGCCGGTCGCGCTCCTCGACGGGCTCCGCTTCGCCGAGGGCGACTGGCGCTTCGACCGCGCCGTCGCCGGGATCGGCCACTACGGCAACTGCGTCGGCGTGCCCACCGTCGGCGGCGAGGCGGTCTTCGACGACGCCTACTCCGACAACGTGCTCGTGAACGCGATGTGCGTCGGGCTGCTCCCCTCCGACCGGCTGACGCGCGCCGCCGCGAGCGGCCCCGGCAACCTGCTCGTCCTCTACGGCGCCACGACGGGCCGCGACGGGATCGGCGGCGCCTCGGTGCTCGCGAGCCAGGAGCTCGGCGAGGCCGACGCCGACAAGCGGCCGACCGTGCAGATGGGCGACCCCTTCACCGGCAAGAAGCTGATCGAGGTCTCCGTCGACCTCGTCGAGTCCGGGCTCGTCGAGTCGCTCCAGGACTGCGGCGCCGCGGGGCTCGCGTCCTCGCTCTCCGAGATGGCGCGCGAGTGCGGGATCGACCTTCGGCTCGACCAGGTGCCGCGGCGCGAGGAGGGGATGGAGCCGTGGGAGGTGATGATCTCCGAGAGCCAGGAGCGGATGGTCGCCGTCGTGCGCCCGCAGATGCTGGCCTCGGTCGAGGCGCTCTGCGAGCGCTGGGAGCTGCACCACGCCGTGATCGGCGAGGTCACCGACACCGGCCTCCTCCGCGCGTTCTGGGAGGACGAGGTCGTCGGAGAGATCCCCGCCAAGCTCCTGACCGACGAGTGCCCCCGCTACCGGATCGAGCCGAAACCGCGACCCGAGCCCGAGCCCGTGGCGCTCCCCGTCGCGCCGGAGTTGCCGCGCGTCCTCCTCGAGCTGCTCGCCGCTCCGAACATCCGCTCCCGCGCCTTCGTCTACCGCCGCTACGACCACCTCGTCGGCTCGCGCACCGTGCGCCGGCCCGGGCTCGACGCGGCCGTGCTGCGGCTCCGCCCGGGCTACCGCGGCCTTGCGATCTCGCTCGACGGCCAGGGCCGCATCGCCCGGCTCGACCCACGTACCGGTGGCTCGCTCGCGGTGCTCGAGGCGGCCCGGAACGTCGCGGCCGCCGGCGGCGAGCCGCTCGGCCTCACCGACTGCCTCAACTTCTCGAACCCGGAGAAGCCGGAGATCGCGTGGGAGCTCGTCGAGGCGATCGAGGGGATGGCGCTCGCCTGCGAGGCGCTCGGGATCCCGATCGTCTCGGGCAACGTCTCGCTCTACAACGAGACCGACGGGCGCGGGATCCACCCGACCCCCGTCGTCGGCTGCGTCGGGCTCGTCCCGGACGTGCGGCAGGTCCCGGGCGCGTGGCGCGAGGGCGACGTCGTCCTGCTCGCGGGCGCCTCGCCGGTCTCGGTCGCGGGCTCCGAGTACCAGGCCCGCTACGGCACCGTCGGCGGCAGGCCCGCGGAGCTCGACCTCGAGGCCGAGGCGCGGCTGATCGACTTCCTCTGGCGCGCGGCCCCGAGCTGCTCGCTCGTCCACGACGTCTCCGACGGCGGTCTCGCGGTCTGCCTCGCCGAGTCGGCGATCGCGAGCGGGCTCGGCGCGGACGTCGAGCTGCCGGACGACGCCCGCGCCTGGTTCGGCGAGGGCGGCGGCCAGGCGGTGCTCACGGTCGCGCCGGACCGCGTCGACGCGCTCGGCGGCGTTCCGCTTCGGCGGCTCGGCGTCGTCGGCGGCGACTCGCTGCTCGGTGTCCCCGTCGCCGCCCTGACCGAGGCCTGGAGCTAGCGATGTGCGGTGTCTTCGGGATCCGGTCGGTCGAGCGCGATGTGGCGCGGCTCACCTACTTCGGCCTCTTCGCGCTCCAGCACCGCGGCCAGGAGTCGGCCGGGATCGCGGTCTCGGACGGGGGCCGCATGACCGTCGTCCGCGAGATGGGGCTCGTCGCGCAGGTCTTCAACGAGGAGAAGCTGCAGGCGCTCGAGGGCGAGGTCGCGATCGGGCATGCCCGCTACTCGACGACAGGTTCCAGCAAGTGGTCGAATGCGCAGCCGCTCGTGCAGCACGGGACCGTCCGCACCGTCGCGCTCGGGCACAACGGGAACCTGACGAACACGCACGCGCTCCGCGGCCGAGCTCGCGGCGGCGGGGATCCGGCTCGAGTCGACGTCGGACACCGAGGTGATCGCGGCGATGGTCGCGAACGACCCGGCCCCGCTCGAGGAGGCGACCGCCCGTGCGATGGCGCGCCTCGAGGGCGCCTACTCGTGCGTGCTGCTCTCGGAGGGGAAGCTGCTCGGCTTCCGCGACCCGCACGGGATCCGGCCGCTCGCGCTCGGACGGCTTGCGACGGAGGCCGGGCCGGACGACTGGGTGATCGCGTCCGAGACGTGCGCGCTCGACCTGATCGGCGCCCGCTTCGACCGGGAGGTGCGGCCGGGTGAGGTGGTCAGCGTCGACGAGTCGGGCCTCGCCGCGACGCAGGCCGTCCCCGAAGGGCGCCAGGCGCTCTGCATCTTCGAGCACGTCTACTTCGCCCGGCCCGACTCGCGTCTCGCCGGGTCGGAGGTGCACAGCGTCCGCGTGCGGATGGGGGAGCGGCTCGCGGCCGAGGCCCCGGTCGAGGCCGACCTCGTGATGCCGATCCCGGACTCGGGGACGCCCGCCGCCGTGGGGTTCTCGCGCGCCTCGGGGATCCCGTTCACGGAGGGCCTGATCAAGAACCGCTACGTCGGGCGGACGTTCATCCAGCCCGACCAGGGTCTGCGCGAGCAGGGGATCAAGCTCAAGTTCAACCCCGTCGCCGAGGTGGCCGGGAAGCGGCTCGTGATCGTGGACGACTCGATCGTCCGCGGCAGCACGATGCGGCAGCTCGTGGCGATGCTGAGCGACGCCGGGCGCGGCCGAGATCCACGTCCGGATCTCGTCGCCGCCGATCGTCTCTCCCTGCTACTACGGGATCGACTTCGCCCACTCCGCGGAGCTGGCCGCGTCGAACCGCTCGCCGGCCGAGATGCGGGAGCTGATCGGCGCCACCTCGCTCCACCACCTCTCCGTCGAGGGGATGCAGGCGGCGACGAAGCTGCCCGAGCAGTCGGTCTGCCGGGCGTGCTTCACGCGGGAGTACCCGACCCGGGTGCCGGTCGAGGAGAGCGTCGAGAAGCTCAGGTTCGAGCGCGTGTAGCCAGACGGATTCGGCCGGCGCTTCGGGCTAGCGGAGCGAGAGCTCGAACCAGACGCGGGTGCCGCCGTTCCGGATCACGCCCCAGCGGTCGGCGAGCGCGTCGAGGAGCGCGAGCCCCCTGCCCGACGTCGCCTCAGTGTCCGGGAACGAGACGTCGCCCGGCTCGAAGCCCGCACCATGATCCTCGACCTCGACGTGGACGAGGCCGCCGTCGACGATGTCGAGCGCGAAGTGGACATCGGCACCGCCGCCGTGAGCGACGCCGTTGGCGACGAGTTCGGTCACGAGCAGCCTGAGCGCGAAGCGGGTCTCGGGATGGAGATCGAGCTCACCGACGCCGTCGAGCGCGCGGCGCGCATCGGAGACCGACGCGCTGTGCGCCGGCAGCGTGACGTCGAGATGCCCTTGCCCTGCCCGGAGTCCCATGGTGGTTCAACGTTCGAGGAGCGAACGCGGTTACGGCCCCGGGGGTCAGGTCCGTCCGGCTCGTTGCCGATGCTACGAGCATGCGCATCGTGGTCGAGCACGATCCGGAGGGCCGATGGTGGTGGACGGCGTTCGGGAACGACGGTGCGCTCCTTGCACTCTCGGCCCAGCACGCGAGCCGGTCGGACTGCGTTCGCTCGATCGCCGAGTTGAAGGTCGAGGGGCCCGTCGCGCCGGTGAACTACGGCGAGCCCGACCGGCCCGCGAGCTCCTCACCGCGCCCGTAGCGGACGGCCCGTCTCACCGACCGCTCGTCGAGCCCGCGCTCGAGGAGCTGCTGGCGCAGCTCTCCCTCCCGGCCGAGCCGGAGGAAGAGAAGGGCGAGCGCCCCGATCGTCACGAGCGAGCCCTCGAGCATCATCACCGCACCAGCGAGCCCCTGGTCGCGCACCGGTGAGATTCCCCAGAGCTCGGGGCCGCGGTCGTAGACGGCGTAGAACGCCGTCCCGGCCCAGAGGAAGACGTTGCCGAGCACGGTCTCGACGAGCCGGACGGCGAAGACGTAAGCGAGCTTCGGGCCGGTGCCGAACCATTCCGGCGCCGGGAGCGTCTCGAGCACGGGCAGCCACATGATCGCGCCCGCCGTGAAGAAGCAGACGTGCTCGAGGGCGTGCACGGTGCTGTGCCGGACGGCGGCCTCGTAAAGGACCGGGAGGTGCCAGACGTAGAGGTTGACCGCCCAGATCGGCAGCGCGATCGCGGGGTTCGCGAGCACGCGCAGGCGCTCGACGGGCCTGAGCGCGAGCAGCGGCCGGAGCATCGGGCCGGTCAGTCCGGCGAGCAGGCAGAGCGGCGCGAGGTCGCCGATCAGGACGTGCTGGAGCATGTGGAAGCTGAAGAGCTCCTGCTCGCCGATCGCCGCGACCGGGGAGGCGAGGGCGAGGAAGGCGAGCGCGATCCCGAGCCCGAAGACGCCGAGCCTCCACCCGGGGACAGGGGTGCCGCGCCGGCGAAGCGTGCGAGCTCGGCGGCCGTAGGCGCCGGCGACGAGGATGAGGGGGAGGAGCTGGGTCGGCTCGAACGTCCAGCTGGTCAGAAGCGACGGTCCCTCCACGGGTCCACTCTAGAATCCGCCGCCCGTGGAGCTCTTCCACTACCACGTCGTCACGAGCAGCGTCCGCGCCGTCGAGGCGCGCTACGTGGGCAAGCTCGGCTTCGACCTGGTCGGCCGGCACGGCCGGATCGGGGAGGAGCACCAGTCGTTCGAGGCGGGCTCGTCGTGGGAGGAGCTCGACCGGCTCGGGTTCAAGCTCCGCCTCACGGAGCTCCAGCGCGGCGCCGTCAACGTCGTCGTCCAGCCGGGGCAGTGGGAGCTGCCGCGCGTCGACCATCTCGGTCTCGCGCTCGACGAGGAGGAGTTCGACGACGCGATCGAGCGGGCGCTCGCCGCCGAGCTGCGGATCCAGTCGCACGGCGGCCGGCGCACGTTCGTGGCGACGAACGCGGGCTACCGGCTGGAGCTGCACCCGCCGCGAGAGTGGATCGAGGTCCTCCTCGAGGCGCGGGACGAGCTGGCGCTCGGCGAGCTGCACCTGCTGGCGGAGGATCCGGTGGCGAAGGCGACCGCGCTCGCGGAGCTCACGGGTGCGGAGCGCGACGGCGCGGACGTCGTGGTCGGCGGCGCGATCGTCCGCTTCCTCCCAGGCGGCCCGCCCGGCCGTCCTCAGCTTCACGCGGAGCTCTTCACGTGACCCAGACAGCCAGGCCCCGATCGTCTCAGGTCCTCGCCCCGGGGACTGTCCCCGTCTCGGGGACCTGAGGCCATGGGGACACGGCCCCGCGGGGCTCGTCCGGAGGAGGGCCGACGCGCGTCGTAGACTCGTTTCGGTGACGGGGGAGCAGCGCACGTACGAGGCCGCCGGCGTCTCGCTGGCCACAGCCGAGGGCGTGGTCGAGCGCCTGCGCGCCGCAGTCGCCTCCACCGCCACGGCGGCGACGCTCGACTCGTTCGGCGGCTTCGCCGGCCTCTTCGCCCTCGACGAGCGCCGCCTGCTCGCCGCCTCCACCGACGGCGTCGGCTCGAAGCTCGTGCTCGCCCGCCGCGCCGGGAAGCTGCGCTGGTGCGGTGCCGACCTCGCGGCCCACTGCATCAACGACGTGCTGACGACGGGGGCCGAGCCGCTCTTCCTGCTCGACTACGTGGCCGCGAACCGGATCGAGCTCGACCAGGTCGCAGAGCTCGTCGAGGGCGCCGCCGAGGTGTGCCGCGAGGCCGGCTGCGCGATCCTGGGCGGTGAGACCGCGGAGCTCCCGGGGATCTACCGCGACGAAGAGCTCGACTTCGCCGGCACCTGCGTCGGGATCGTCGACCGCCGCGACCTGATCGACGGCTCGCGCGTCGAGCCGGGCGACGTCGTCCTCGGCCTCCCGTCGGCCGGGATCCACGCGAACGGCTTCACGCTGGTTCGACGCATCGTCGGCGACGGCGAGCTCGACGCGGAGCTGCTCCTACCGCCGACGCGCCTCTACCTGGACGACGTCCGCGCCCTGCGCGGCCGCGCCGACGTGCGTGCGCTCGCGCACGTGACCGGCGGCGGGATCCTCGGCAACCTTCCGCGCGTCCTGCCCGAGGGCGCTCCGGGCCGAGATCGACTGGGACGCCTGGCAGCGGCCGCCCGTCTTCGCCTGGCTCGCCGAGCACGGGGTCGAGGAGGACGAGGCCCGCCGCGTCTTCAACCTCGGGATCGGGATGTGCGCCGTCGTCCCGGCCGCGGACGCCGGCGACGCGACCGTGATCGGGCGGATCGTGTGATCGGAGTGCTCGTCAGCGGCGAGGGCACGAACCTCCAGGCATTGCTGGACGCGCGGCTGCCCGTGGTCGCCGTCGCCTCCAACCGCCCTGCGGTTCGGGCGCTCGAGCGCGCCACTGTCGCGGAGGTGCCGAGTGCTGTCTTCGCGGAGGAGGACTACGGCTCGCGGGAGGAGCGCGACGCGGCGATGGCCGACTGGCTCCAGGCCCGGCGCGTGCGGCTCGTCGTCTGCGCCGGGTACATGCACCTGCTGACCACCGCCTTCCTCGAGCGGTTCCCCGAGCGGGTCGTCAACGTGCATCCGTCGCTGCTGCCCGACTTCCCTGGTGCGACGGCGATCGACGACGCGCTCGATGCCGGGGTCAGCGTCACCGGCGTCACCGTGCATCTCGTCGACGAGGGTCTCGACACCGGTGCGATCGTCCGCCAGGTCCCCGTCCCGGTGGAGCCGCGCGAGTCCCTGCTCGAGCGGATCCACGCCGCCGAGCATCGGGTGCTCCCGGAGGTGGTGAGAGAACTGTGCGCGCGCTGATCTCCGTCTTCGACAAGACCGGCCTCGACCGCCTGGCGAAGGGATTGCACTCGCTCGACGTCGAGCTCGTCGCGAGCGGCGGCACCGCGACGGCGCTCGAGGAGCTCGGGCTCCCCGTTACCCGCGTCGAGGCGATCACCCAGTTCCCGGAGATGCTCGGCGGGCGCGTCAAGACGCTCCATCCCCGGATCCACGCGGGGATCCTCGCCCGGCTCGAGCTCGAGGAGGATCGCGAGGCCCTCGCCGCGCAGGGGATCGAGCCCTTCGACCTCGTCTGCGTCAGCCTCTATCCCTTCGAGGACGTCGCCGGCCGTCGCGGCGCGACCGAGGCGGAGGTCGTCGAGATGATCGACGTCGGCGGCCCGTCGATGCTCCGGGCGGCCGCGAAGAACTTCGCGCACGTTGCCGCGGTCTGCCGTCCGGAGGACTACGACCGCGTCCTCGCCGAGCTCCGGGAGCACGGGGCGGTGAGCGCCGGGACGCGCCGCGACCTCGCCGCGAAGGCGTTCGCGACCACCGCCGCGTACGAGGCCGCGATCGCGACCTGGTTCGCCGATCTGGAGGCGCAGCCCGAGGTGCTTGTCCCCGTCTTCGAGAAGCACCTCGACCTCGCCTACGGCGAGAACCCGCACCAGGGCGCCGCCTACTACGTCGAGCGCGGCGCCCGCACCCATCTGCTCGCCCGCGTCGAGCAGCTGCACGGCCGGGAGCTCTCGTTCAACAACCTCAACGACCTCAACGCGGCCCGACTCGTCGTCCGCGAGTTCACCCTTCCTGCCTGTGTGATCGTCAAGCATGCGAACCCGTGCGGCGTCGCGGTCGGCGCGACGATCGAGGGGGCCTACGCGGCCGCGCTCGCCGCCGACCCGCTCTCGGCCTACGGCGGCGTCGTCGTCCTGAACCGGCCTGTCAGCGCGGCCCTCGGGGAGCGCCTCGCCGAGCAGTTCGTGGAGGTGCTCTTCGCCCCCGGCTACGACCAGGCCGCCCTCGAGGCGCTCGTGCGGAAGCCGGCGACCAGGATCCTCAACGACATGGAGCGGCGCGACCCCGAGCCGGCAGAACGCGACTACAAGCGCGTGCTGGGCGGGCTCCTCGTCCAGGAGCGGGACTGGGACGTGGCGGGGCGCGAGGGGATGACGGTGACCGCGGGGGCGCCGACGGAGGAGCAGTGGGGCGATCTCCTCTTCGCCTGGCGCGTCTGCAAGCACGTCGCCTCGAACGCGATCGTGATCGCCAAGGGGCTGCAGACGCTCGGGATCGGCGCGGGGCAGATGAGCCGGGTCGACGCGGTGCGGATCGCCGTCGAGAAGGCCCGGGAGCACGGGCACTCACTCGAAGGGGCGGCGCTCGCCTCCGATGCGTTCTTCCCCTTCCCGGACGGGCCTCGGCTCGCCCTCGACGCGGGCGTCTCGTCGTTGATCCAGCCGGGCGGCTCCAAGCGGGACGAGGACGTCGTCGCCGCAGTGGAGAGTGCCGGCGCGGCGATGGTCTTCACCGGGCGCCGGCACTTCCGCCACTGATCAGCGGTTGTCGTGCCGCGGGCCGATTCCGCCGGGGATGACCTCGTCGACGATGAACGACGCCGCGAAGGCGGCGAGCCCGAGCGCGACCATGTCCGCCCAGTTGTCGTCCGAGATCACGGCGATCAGGAACAGGATCACGGCGACGATGATCAGAATCGTGCGCAAGCCGAACTTCATCGAACCTCCCTGGTTGTTGCCCCCATTGTCGACGCAGGGGTCGGACGGCGCTAGCGCTGACGGGCCCGATAGGCCTTCGTCTTCGTCCGGTTGCCGCACACGGACATGGCGCACCAGGTGGAGCCGCGGTTGCGGGAGCGGTCGTAGTAGACCCAGTGGCAGATGTCGCGCCGGCAGGCCTTCAGCCGGGCGAGCGAGCCGTCGGCGCGGGTTGCGAGCACGATCGCGACGAGCCGGCCCAGCGCGCCGTCGACGCCGTCCGCGTCCGCGACGAGCTCCGCCTCGCCCGTTTCCGCGAAGCGGGCACCGAGTTGTGCGGCCCGGGCGGCCCGCTCGAGCGGGGCGAGCGAGCCGGGCGGCGCGGGGATGCCGTTGTTCGCGAGCAGCAGGTGCCGGAGCGCCTCGCGCACCTCGAGCGCCGCACGGAGGTCGGCCTCGTTGGGCTCGAAACCGGTACCGAGGCCGGTTCGCTCGAGCGCGACCGCGAGGCCGGCCGGATCGGAGAGCTCCTCGACGCCGTTCTCGATGTCGAGCGTGTTCACGAACAGCTGAACCGCACGCAGTGGCCCGGGAGCAGGCGCGCGGCCGCCTGGATCCGTGAGCATCAGTGCTTCCGGGCGGCGCGGTAGGCGAAGAGCGAGAGCGGGAGGAGCACCGCGAGGGCCAGCAGTCCGACGGGCAGGAGCAGCCACGACTCGCTCAGCCGTCCCGACTCGGAGCCCGACCCGAGTGCGCCGCGCTGGAAGTCCACGTTGGCGAACACGCGCGCCTTCTCGCCTTCGCGCGAGAAGGTGGCGGCAGGGATGATCGAGTCGACGAGCCAGCGGCCGCCGATCCGCTTGACCTCTCCCTTGAACGCGATCCGGTCGCCGCGCTCGTCGGGGCCGGGCTGGAGGAAGAGCTCGAAGCCGACCGTGTTCCCGTAGGCGTAGTCCTTCGTCCAGCGGCGGCCGTTCCCCGGCTGCGCCTCGTAGGGGAAAACCGGCAGGTCGCCGCGCTTCCAGTCGGCGAGCGAGACTCCCGCGCGGAGCGCCGGCGTGGCGAGCCGGTAGGCGCGCACCACGTCACGGCGGCCGAGCCCGTTCTGGACGAAGGATTCGAGGGCGGCTCCGATCGCGCGGCGGTCACCGGCGCCGAGCTTCAGAGGCTTCGGGGGCACGTAGACGTCGGCCGGCTCGTTCGAGAACCGCTCGGGCGGCTGCGGGGGCGGTCCCGGAAGCAGGGCGACGGCTGCCGCGGCACCCGCGAGCGCGACGAGGGCGAGCGAGGCCCAGCCGAGCCGGCGGCGCTTGCGCGGCGAGGAGGGGATCACTCGTGCCACCACTGAACTCATGACGACAGTGTCGGGGCGGGCGTAGATCGCCGTCAAGACACCGACCATTAAGAAACGGTAGTGCCTGTGGAGAAAAAGTTGCTCAATTGTCACATTCGGGGACAGTCCCCGCTCTGCGCGCCTCGCCCACGTCGGACGGTCGGCTCGGTCGGCGCGCACGAGGAGGCGTCCCCGCCGACCGGCGGGCCCGATCCCGTAGGCTTCCGCACCGTGGCGCGCACGTATCCCACCCTGCTCGAGCTCGTCGGCAACACGCCGATCGTCCGCCTCGACCGGATCGGACGGGACGTCGAACCGCTCCTCCTCGCCAAGCTCGAGTACCTGAACCCCGGCGGCTCCAACAAGGACCGGATCGGGCTCGCGATGATCGAGGCCGCGGAGCGCGAGGGGAAGCTCCGCCCCGGCGGCACCATCGTCGAGCCGACCTCGGGGAACACCGGCGTCGGCCTCGCGATCGCCGCCGCCTCCCGCGGCTACCGCTGCATCTTCGTGATGCCCGACAAGATGAGCCAGGAGAAGATCTCGATGCTCCGCGCCTACGGGGCCGAGGTCGTGATCACCCCGACCGCCGTCGAGCACGACTCGCCGGAGAGCTACTACTCCGTCTCCGACCGGCTCGCCGAGGAGATCCCCGGAGGCTTCAAGCCCGACCAGTACTCGAACCTCTCCAACCCGGAGGCGCACTACCGGACGACCGGGCCCGAGATCTGGGAGCAGACCGGCGGCGAGCTCGACGCGATCGTGATCTCGGTCGGCACCGGCGGCACCGTCTCGGGCGTCGGCCGCTACCTCAAGGAGCGGAACCCGGGGATCCAGATCGTCGGCGCCGACCCCGAGGGCTCCGTCTACACCTCCGAGGAGACACACCCGTACCTCGTCGAGGGGATCGGCAAGGACACGTGGCCCGAGACCATGGACCGCGACGTCGTCGACCGCTGGGTGCGCGTCTCCGACCGAGACTCCTTCCTGACCGCGCGCCGGCTCGCCCGCGAGGAGGGGATCCTCGCCGGCGGCTCCGCCGGGACGACGATCTGGGCTGCGCTCCAGGTCGCGAAGGACTTCGGTCCCGACGCCCGGATCCTGACGGTGCTGCCCGACAGCGGCCGCTCGTACATGACCAAGTTCTACGACGACGCCTGGATGCTCCAGTACGGCTTCCTCGAGCGGAAGGCGCCCGCGCCGACGATCGAGCAGGTGCTCCGGTTCAAGCAGGCCGAGGAGCACGACGTCCCGGAGCTCGTCACGATCGAGTCGCACCAGAAGGTCGGCGCCGCGATCGACGTGATGCAGCGCTACTCGATCTCGCAGCTGCCCGTCGTCCGCGCCGACGGGGGCGACTCGCTCGCGGACGTGGTCGGCTCGCTCCAGGAGCGCGGCGTGCTCGACCGCGTGTTCAAGAACCCGGACGCGCTCAACGACGACGTCGCCGTCGCGATGCAGCCGCCGCTCGCGACCGTCGACGTGACCGACTCGCTGGACCAGGTCTTCGCCGACCTCTCGGGGCCGAGCGCCGCGGTCGTCGTCGCCCGCGCGGGCAAGCCTGCGGCGATCCTCACGCGCTCCGACTTGCTGGAGTTCCTGGCGCACCAGCGGTCTCAGGTGAACGGGGCCTGACCCGTTCCTGCCGGACCGCGACGAAGACCGACCCAACGATCAGCACCGCCCCGGCGGCCGTTGCCGGCGTGATCCGCTCGCCGAGCAGGAGCGCTCCCAGCGCGATCGCGACGAGCGGATTCACGTACTGGTGGGTCACCACCTTGGAGATCGGCGCGTTCCGGAGCAGCCACGCGTAGGCCGTGAAGCCGACCAGCGAGCCGATCACGGCGAGATAGAGCCAGGCCGCCACGGAGACCGCGCTGACCGCGCCGGCGTCGAAGGTGGTCTGCTCGCCCCGCGCCACGCCGAGGACGACCAGGAAGGCGCCCGCCCCGAGCATCTCCCACGTCGTGGCGACGAATCCGTCCGCGGGGAGAGGCAGCCGGTGGGCGAAGAAGGAGCCGAGCGACCACGAGATGCTCGCGGAGAGGCCGAGCGCCAGCCCGAGCAGGTCAGCGCCGCTGCCGCCACCGGGGACGACGACGAGCCCGAGCCCCGCGAGCCCGGCGACGACCGAGAGCCGCGTCGCGAGCGCAACCCGCTCCCGCGCCAGCGTCCGGAGCAGGATCACCTGCAGCGGCACGGTGCCGGCGATCATCGCGGCGATGCTCGAGTCGATCCGGGTCTCGGCGAGCGTGACCAGGCCGACGCCGAGCCCGAGCAGCGAGATCCCCAGCGCGACGGCGGAGCCGAGCTCGCGCGGCGACACCCGGAGGCTGCGGCCGCGGAGCGAGAGGATCAGGGCGAGCAGCGCCCCGGCGAGCAGGAAGCGGCCGCCCGCGGAGAGGAACGCCGGCAGCGTCCGCACCGTCAGCTTGATCCCGAGATAGGTCGATCCCCAGACCAAGTAGACGGTCCAGAGCGCGGTCAGGAGCTTCCAGGGAGCGGGCGTCATACCCGATCCAACGCTTGACAGGCGCCGGGGATTCCGGCTAGCGGATGAAGGTCGCCTCGTGCCCGCGCGCGTTCGCGATCGCGAGCTCCTCGATCGTGAGGGCGCCGATCCGCTCGAGCAGCTCCAGCTCGTCACGGAGGTGCGTGTGCATCATCTCCGGCCCGTCCGTGGCGATCGTGAACGCCACCCCGTGCTCGACGAACGCGCGGAACGTGTCGCGGACGGCGGCCTCGTCCGCGAGCGCCTTCGTGAGCAGGTTCGAGGTGGGGCAGATCTCCAGCACCGTCCCCGTCTCGCGGAGCAGCCGCATCAGTTCCGGGTCGTGGGCGGCGAGGATCCCGTGCCCGATCCGCTCCGGCCGGAGGTGCTCGACGACCTCGCCGATCTCCTCCGCGCCGGTCTCGCCCTCCTCGCCGACGTGGATCGTGATCCCGAGGCCCGCCGCGCGCGCGGTCTCGACCATGGGCGCGATCTGGGTGTAGTCGTAGCGCGTGCCGCCGGGGCGCGGCCCCGCGATGTCGATCCCGATCACGCCGCGCGAGGCCCAGCGGATCGCCTTCTCGACCACGATCTCGTTCTGGCGAGCCGTGAAGGTGCGGTCCATCATCAGGATCAGCCCGCAGCGGACCTGGGGGTACTCGATCGAGGCGCGATCGAGGCCGCGGATCGCGGCGAGGATGACGTGGTCGAGGTCGCGCTCGCCGCCCCGGTTGCGCTTCATCGGGTTGAAGCGCAGCTCGAGCGTGGTGATCCGCTGCGAGCGGTAGGCGCCGCCGATCGCCTGGTGGACCGAGCGCTCGACCGCGAGGGGCGAGCTCTGGATCAGCTCCGTCCAGTGGTAGATCCGGTCGAGCGCGTCGAGGTTCTCGACCCCGCGCGGGTCGGAGACGGTGACGAGCGCGTCGAAGGCCCAGTAGTCCTTGACCGGGAGCGCGATCCCCTGCTCGTGCGCGAGCGACCAGAGGATGTCCGAGGCGACCGAGCCGCCGAGGTGCGTGTGGAGCTCGGCGAGCCCTTCGTCAGCCATCGCGCGAGCTTAGCGGCGCGGCACCGCGCGGTCGACGACGGCGCGCGCCTCCAGGACGAACGCCGGGTCGATCGTGTGCGGGAGCGGCGACTCGCGGTAGAGCACGTCTGCGCCTGCGGCCTCCATGCGGTCGCGCGCGTCGCGCCCGTGCTCGACCCCGATCACCGGGTCGAGGCTGCCGTGCCCGATCGCGACCGGGAACCCCTCGAGCCCGGACAGGTCGAGCTCCAGCCCGTCCACGCGTGGCATGAACCCCGAGAAGGCGAGGATCGCCGCTGGGCGCTTCGCCGCGCCGCGTCCGAGCCCGAGCGCCCAGCTCATCACCGCTCCCTGCGAGAAGCCGCCGAGCACGACCCGGTCGAGCGGCACCGGCAGCTCGTCGAGCCAGGCTCCGAGCGCCTCGAACGAGGGCCAGAAGGTGGCGGGATCGGGCGTCGGGATCCCGCCGAGCGCGTACCAGTGCCGGCCGCCCGGCGGGCAGCGCGAGCGGGCCGCCGGGGGTGAGCCCGAGCAGCCGCCGCTCGGGGTCGAGCGCGTCGAGCAGCCCGTAGAGGTCGTGCTCGTCCGCGCCGCGCCCGTGGACGAGCACGAGCGCGCCGTCCGGGTCGCCCGCGGGCTCGCGGACGAGCGCGTCGAGGCTCAGGTCTGCCACGCGGCTCTCGGATCGGGCAGAGGCGTCAGCGCAGGCTCGATCTGCTCGCGCAGGTGCTCGAACGCCGGCGGCAGCGAGAGCCGCTCGCCGAGGTGGGCGGGATCCTCGTCGGTGGCGAAGCCCGGGCCGATCGTCGCGATCTCGAAGAGGACGCCGCTCGGCTCGCGGAAGTAGACGGACGTGAAGTAGAAGCGGTCGATCACGGGCGTCGGCTGGAAGCCGGCCTCCGCGACGCGCTGCTGCCACGCCTCCTGCTCGTCGCGGAGAGACGCCCACGCCACGTGGTGCACCGTTCCGGCGCCGCCGATCCCGCGGTCGCCCGGGGAGGGGTCGTAGGAGATCCAGCCGCCGCGCCGCTCCCCCCGCGCCTCCCAGGTCGTCTCGCCCTTCGGCTCCATCGCGAGCGTCTGCTCGAGCAGCGCGCGACTCCGCTCCGGGTCGGCCGAGAACGCGCGCACGCCCTCGAAGCCCTGGAGCGCCAGTGCGAACGGGATCTCCGGGTGCTCGGCGACGAGCGGCTCGTCGGACGTCTCGACGACGGCGAGCTCGAGGCGCATCCCCTCGGGGTCGTGGAAGCTGAGCCCCGTCCTCGCGCCGGGTCACCTCGACACCCTCCGCGCCCAGGCGCTCCGCCCAGAAGTCGAGCGCGTCGGTCGAGCCGACCCGCCAGACGATCGTGTGCACCATCCCGTCGCCGGCGCGCCCGCGCCGGGCGCCCGGGTACTCGAAGAAGGTGATGTCGGCGCCCGCGCTCGCGCTCTCGTCCGCGTAGAAGAGGTGGTAGACCGTGGGGTCGTCCTGGTTGACGGTCTTCTTGACGAGCCGCAGCCCCAGCACGCGGGTGTAGAAGTCCACGTTCCCCGGCGCGTCGCCCGTGATCAGCGTGATGTGGTGGATCCCTTCGAAGCGCATCGAGCGCCGTCCTTCCCGTTGACTTTACTTGTGCGAGCAACTAATATACTTGACGATGCAAGGAGATGTCAAACTTCTGACCTCGCTCGAGGTCGGTGCCTGGCGCGGACTGCTGCGCACCCACGCCGAGATCGTGCGGGAGCTGGATGCGGAGCTCGTCGCAGAGCACGGCTTGCCGCTCCGGGCCTACGAGGTCCTGCTCCTCCTCCACGAGGCGCCGGGCGGGAGGCTCCGGATGAGCGAGCTGGCCGAGCGTGCGCTGCTCAGCCTGAGCGGGACGACGCGGGTCGTCGACCGGCTCGCGCGCGAGGGCTACGTCGAGCGGATCCGGGCGGAGGGTGACGGCCGGGGGGTGGAGGCGCGCCCGACCCGGGCCGGCACCGCGCTCTTCCGCCTGGCCCGCGCCACGCACCTGGCCGGGGTCCGCGCTCGCTTCCTCTCCCACTTCACAGCGGCGGAGCTGGCGGCGCTCGCGGCGACGTGGGAGCGGCTCGGCGCCTGACACTTAGACTCACCCGAGGATGAAGGTGGGGATCGTCGTGCCGTTCTCGTGGTCCTTCTGGGGCGCCGTCGTCGAGCACGCGGAGCTGCAGGCGGCCGCGCTCCGCCGCCTCGGGCACGACGTCCGGCTGATCATGGGCAACGATCCGCCCGGCCAGTTCACGCGTGTGCTCCATCCCCGCGTCGGCCGGCACGGCCTGCCGCCCCCGGAGGTGCTCGCCGTCGGCCGCTCCGTGATCGTGCCGGCGAACGGCTCGCTCCCGAACATCATCCTCAGCCCCCGCTCGATCTTCCGGATGCGCCGCATCCTCGCCACGGAGGGCTTCGACCTCCTCCATCTCCACGAGCCGATGACGCCGACGCCGTGCATCGCGGCGCTCGCGCTCTGGGACGGCCCGACCGTCGCCACCCATCACGCGAGCGGCGACCTCGGCTGGATGCGGCTCGCCAAGCCGGTGTGGGGCTTCCTCGAGGACAGGGTCGACCGGCGGATCGCGGTCTCGGAGCAGGCCCGTGTCTCCGCCAATCGCTGGCTCCCGGGCGAGTACGAGATCGTCCCGAACGGCGTCCTCGTCCCCGACGGCGCCGAGCCGGGCGGACGGGAGCACCGCGTGATCTTCGCGGGGCGGCAGGAGCAGCGGAAGGGCCTGCAGGTTCTGCTCCGCGCCTGGCCCGAGGTACGCCGCCGCACCGGCGCCCGCCTGCGGATCGCCGGTGCCGACCCGCTCGCCGTCCGGCTGCTGCTGACGAGGCTCCGTGTCTCCGACGACGGGATCGACATCCTCGGGTTCCTGAGCCAGGACGACCTCACCGCGGAGCTCTCCTCCGCCAAGGCCCTTGTCGCCCCGTCGCTCGGCGGCGAGAGCTTCGGGATGGTGCTGACCCGCGCGTTCGCATGCGCGCTGCCGGTCGTCGCCTCCGACATCCCGGGCTACCGCGACGTGATGACGCCCGAGACCGCCGTGGCGGTCCCGCCCGGGGACGCGACCGCTCTTGCGGACGGGATCTCGAGTGCTCCTGGAGGACGAGGAGCGGCGGGTCGCGCTCGGTGCCGCGGCGCGGCAGCACGCGATCGAGAACTACTCGTGGGACGACATCGCGCGCCGGCTGGAGCGGATCTACGTCGCCGCGAGCGGGAGCCTCGGTGAGCGCGGAGGCAGCCGCGTGAGGCTTCCGCAGAGCCGGCTCGCGCTCGGCGCGATCGTCGTGCTCCTGTTCGCGGTCGCCGGCGCCCTCCTGTGGTGGCGCGGCCCGGACTGGAACGTCGTCTACCACGCCTTCGACCTCGTCAACTGGGCCTGGGTCGTCTTCGCGCTCGGGCTCAACCTCTGCTCGGTGGCTGCGCGCTCCTCCGCCTGGCGCCTGACGATCAACCAGGCGCTGCCGAAGCCGCACCCGTCCTTCGACCACGTCTTCTCGGCGTTCGCGATCGGGCTGCTCGCGAACGCCGCGCTCCCAGGGAGGATCGGCGAGCTGGCGCGGGTCGCCGTGCTCCGGCGACGGCTTCCCGCGCACGGCCAGGGGACGAGCGCCTCCCTCGTCGGCACCGTCTTCGCGCATCGGCTCTTCGACGTCGTCCCAGCGCTCCTGCTCGTCGTCTACGTCCTCCTGACGGCGAAGATCCCGCACTGGGCGGTCACGAGCCTCGTCGCCGTCTCGGCGGTCGGGGTTGCGCTCTTCGCGCTCGGGATCGTCGGCGCGCGGCGCGGCGACCGCCATCCTGTGGACGGGACACCGCCCGTGAAGAGGCTGCTGGCGATGGCGCGCCGCGGGCTCTCGGTCCTCCGCTCGCCGCTCGTCGCGACCGGCGCGATCCTGCTCCAGTGCCTCGGCTGGATCTTCCAGCTCCTCGCCGTCTACGTCGCGATGCGGGCGTTCGACATCCACGCACCGCTCCCGGCCGCGGGGCTCGTGCTCCTGCTGATGAACGTCGCCACGATCTTCCCGCTCTGGCCGGGCAACATCGGCCTGCTCCAGGCGGCGGTCGCGCTCCCGCTCGTCCAGTACGGCGTCGCCTACTCGACCGGGTTCGCCTACGGGCTGGTGCTCCAGGTCGTCGAGATGTCGGTCGGCGTCGGGGTCGGCCTGATCTTCCTGGCCCGCGAGGGGATGTCGTTCGCGACGCTCCGGGACATGCCGGAGGCGGTCGACCTGCCACTGGACGACGAGGAGGCCGAGGAGGAGCTCGGGCCCGGTGCCGGCACTGCGCGCGCTGGCCTCTCCGGCTAGCCTCAAGGGCGTCCTTTCGGCCGCCGACGCGGCCGAGGCGCTCGTCGAGGGGCTCCGGTCGGGCGGAGCGGAGGCGGACGCGCTGCCCGTCGCCGACGGTGGCGAGGGGACGGCCGACGTGCTCGCCGCAGCGCTCGGCGGCGACTGGCGCGAGGCCGAGGTCGTGGACGCGTTCGGCGCGTCGAGGCGCGCACGCTGGCTCAGCCTCCCGGACGGCACGGCGGTCGTCGAGGCGGCTGCGGCCGTGCCGCTCGATCCGCGCCGGCTCGATCCGCTCGCGGCGTCGAGCAGGGGCCTCGCGCAGCTCCTCCGCGCCACCGGCTCACCGACGGCCGCTCCTCGTCACCCTGGGCGGCACCGCGACGATGGACGCCGGCGCGGGACTTCTCTCAGCGCTGAGCGAGCTGCCCGCGCCGACGCGCGTCCTCTGCGATGTGCGCACGACGCTGCACGAGGCGCCGGCCGAGTTCGGCCCTCAGAAGGGAGCCACCGCGGAGCTCGTGCAGCAGCTCGAGCAGCGGTTCCGCGCGGCGGGGCTCGAGCCGTGGGCGGGCCTGCCCGGCAGCGGAGCGGCCGGCGGGCTCGGGGCCGCGCTCGCCTCGCTGGGCGCAGAGCTCGTCCCCGGCGCCCCGTTCCTGCTCGACCTGATCGGCTTCGACCCGTCCTCCTACGACCTCGTCGTCACCGCCGAGGGCACCGTCGACGCGAGCACGCGCTCGGGCAAGGCGCCGGCGGAGGTCGCACGCCGCTGTGCAGCGGCCGGCGTGCGCTGCGTCGTCGCGGGCGGCCGGGTGCTCGGCCCCGTCGAGGGCGCCGAGACGAGGGCGCTCTCCGGCGACCCGGCCCGGGCGCGGGCAGACCTCGTCGAGCTGGGGCGGGACTTAGTTGCTCAGAGCAACTAAGTGGTTCGTCAGCGGCTCTCGGCCGCGCGGAGCTTCCGCGCGAGGGCCTGGAGGAGCTTCCAGGCGATCCGGGCGTCCGACTCGACGATCGGGCGGAACTCCCAGAAGGTCATCCCGTAGAGCGTGACGTCGGTCTCGGCGACCACGGTGGCCGTGCGGGCCCCTTCGTCGATCAGGGCGATCTCGCCGAAGTAGTCGCCGGCGCCGAGCGTGCCGCGCTCCTCGCCCTGGACGGTCACCTTGACCGTCCCTTCCCCGATCACGAAGAAGCCTGCGCCCGAGGTGCCCTCGGTGGTCAGGGTCTCGCCTGCGGAGAGCGTGCGCTCCTTGAACGAGTCGGCGACGCGTTCGCGCTCCCGGCGCTCGAGATCCGCGAAGAGCGGAACCTTGGCGATCACGTCGGCGGAGGGACGGGCCATCGCGCAAATCCTACGCGTTCGGGCCCGGGTCTGAAAGGGGGGCAGCCTTCTCGGCTCGGCGGGCGAGCTGCTCGATCTTCCCTTCGGCCGCGTCCAGCCGGCCGAGGCAGAAGCGGAGCAGCTCCTCACCTCGCTCCCAGAGCGCGATCGCCTCGTCCAGGCCCGCCTGCCCGCGCTCGAGCCGCTCGACGATCGTCTCGAGCTCGCGCTGGGCCTCCTCGAAGGTCGGCTCGCTCATGGCCGCACCTCCTCGACGCGCGCGTCGAAGCCGCCCTGGGCCAGCTCGACCTCGACCAGCGCTCCGGCCGCGAGACCCTCGCCCGAGCGGAGGATCCCGTCCGGGCCGCGGACGATCGCGTAGCCGCGCGCGAGCGTCGCCCGCGGGGAGAGCGCGGCCAGGCGGGCGCCGGCCTGCTCGGTCCCGGCGCGGCGCCGCTCGACGAGGAGCGCCGGTCCGCGGCCGAGGCGCTCGCGCAGGAGCGTGAGCCGTTGGACGTCCCGCTCGAACGTGCGCCGGGCTCCGCGCTCGAGCCCGGTGTGGACGGTGCGGAGCCGACCGCGGTCGCGCTCGAGCGTCCGGCGGACGCACCGCTCGAGCGCGTCGCGGGCGCGGGCGAGGTCGCGGCCGAGCTCGGCGAGGTCCGGGACGACGAGCTTCGCGGCCATGGTCGGAGTCGAGGCGCGAACGTCGGCCGCGAGGTCGCACAGGGGTGTGTCCTGCTCGTGGCCGACGGCGGAGACGACGGGGACGGGGCAGGCCGCGACCGCGCGGACGACACGCTCGTCGCTGAAGGGGAGGAGATCGTCGAAGCTGCCGCCGCCCCTGGTGAGCACCACGACGTCGATCTCCGGCTCACGTGAGACGGCCTCGAGCGCGGCCACGATCCCCGCGACTGCCCTCGGGCCCTGGACGAGCGTCTCGGCGACGAGGATCCGCGCGGCCGGGAAACGGGCGGTGATCGTGGTCAGGACGTCCTGCTTCGCGGCGGCGTCGTTCCCGGTCACGAGCCCGATCCGGCGGGGGAAGCGGGGAAGGGGCCGCTTGCGGGACACGTCGAAGAGCCCGGCGGCGGCGAGCGTTGCCTTCAGCCGTTCGATCGCGGCCAGGTGAGCGCCGAGGCCGAAGCGCTCGATCGAGAGGATCCGGAGCCGGAGCTCGCCCTTCTGCGCGAACAGCTCGGGCCGCCCGTAGACGTGAACGCGTTCCCCGTCGGAGAGCTCGAGCCCGAGCGCGTCGAACGAGCGCCGCGGCATCGAGGCTGGGAGGCAGGCCCCGTCGGCGGGATCCTTCAGGGTGAGGAAGACGCTCGCCCAGCGCTCGTGGCGCCGGAGCTCGGTCACCTCGCCCTCGATCCAGAGCGTCGGGAGCCGCTGGAGCCAGTCCGCGACCCCGCGGTTGAAGCCGGCGACGCTGTAGACCTTGCGGTCGCCGTAGTGGAGCGGCTCGACCTTCACGCCCTCGAGCCTAGACGAGCGGAGCCGTGACGAGGGCGACGCTGCGCTAGAGCAGGATCTCGGCGGCGGTACGGTGGTCGCAGCCCTTGGCCAGGAGCGCGACGGCCTCGTGCAGGTCGGCATCGAGCGCGGCCGCGAGCTTCTCGGCGAGCGGCAGCGGATAGCCGGCCTCGATCAGGACGTGCAGACGCCAGGACTCCACCTTCGCCCGTTCGCTTCCCCGGTCGATCAGCTCGGTCGTCTCAGCCATTGTGCGTCGAGTGTTCGTGGTGGATGGGACGAACCCTTCGACCGGAAGTTGGCCGGCTAGCCCGGGGAGCGGGCCGAGCTGTGCGTCTCGTCGATCCGCCGGGCGAGCTCGGCAAGCCGGGCCTCGAGCACTGACCGCTCCGACTCCGCCTCTGCGACGAGGGCGCCAAGGGTGCGCCGGAGCTGGGCATCGGCATCCGAGATCTTCTCCGCGAACGACTCGGCGAGCTCGTCGCGCTGCCGTTCGAAGGCCGTGTGCGCCTGGCGGAGCCGGGCCTCGAGCCGCTGCTGGCCGGTGTCGCCCGTGTGGGCGAGCCTGTCGGCGAAGACTGCGTCGGCCTGGCGGACGAAGGTCTCGACCGCGCGGTCGAGCTCGCGGGAGAAGCGGCTCGCCGCCTCCTCGCGGGCGCTCTTCATCGCGACCTCGAACTGCTGGCCGGCGGCCTCCGAGTAGCGCTCCGCCTCGCGGGAAACGAGCCGCTGGAGCTGCTCGACCTGGCGTCGCTCGATGTCGGCGAACGACGCCTCGATCCGGCGCTGGGCGTCGGTCTCGGCCCGGTCGACCTGCTCCGTCAGTGCCTGCTCGCGCAGGCGGAGACGCTCCGCGATCTCTTCGATCACGCGCCGCCGCTCGCCCGTGTGGGCCTGGAGCTCGTCGAGCGCCTCCGCAACCGCTGTCTGTGCCGAGCGCTCCAGCTCCTCGCGGAGCCGGTGCACGGACCGGCGCTGCTCGTCGGAGGTGCTCACGAGCTCGGCGGCCTCCGCCTCGATCCTGGTCTCGGCCTCGCCGATCGCCTCCCGCTGGCGCTGCTCGAGTCGGGCGAGCTGCGCGCCGAGATGCTGCTGGGCCCGGTCGAGGTCGTCGGTCCAGCCGCGGAGCCGCTCCTGGACCCGCCGCTCGACGGTGGAGAGCGCGTCTGCCAGCTCGGCCGCGATCCGGCCCTCGCGCTCCGCGAGCTCGGCGCGCCGCTCCTCGCCGAGGCGGCGTTCCTCCTCGCCGAGCAGCGAGAGCGAGTCGGCGCGGGCGCGGGCGAGCCAGCGCTGGAGATCTGCGGTGACCTGCTCCGTCCCCTCCGCGACCGCCCGCTCGATCGCCTCCCGCGCGCGAAGCAGCGCCTGGTCGTCGGCGCGGGCACGGCGAGCGGCGCGGGCGAGCGCGGCCGCCGCGACGACGGCGACAGCGGCGACGGTGATCCCGGCGGCGGCGATCGCGTTGTCGCGCTCGGGCCGGAACGCGACGGCGACCCAGCCGGCGGTGGCCACCGCCCCCGTGACGGCGGCGAGCAGCACGAACGGATGCGGCCGGGCCCGCCCGAGCGCCGCGATGGCGACCGAGACCGAGGCCACGACGACGCAGACCGCGAACGTCGCCTGGAGGGCGTTCAGAAGCACGCGCCCATCGTAGTAGGGCATCCTGTCGCGATGGCGCTCGCGGAGGACCTGGAGCGGATCGGAGCGCTCGCGGCGGAGCTCGCCACCCCCGGTGAGGAGCTCCAGGCGGTGCTCGCGACCGAGCCTCGGGCGTCCGGCCGGACGTACCTCTGCGCGTTCGAGGACGGCTCCGGCTCCCGGAGCTGGCTCGCGCTCGCCGGCGAGGGCGAGCCCGTCGCCGACCGGCAGGCTCTCCGCGACGCGATCTCGATCGCCGCCCTCTGTGAGGTGGCGGAGGAGGTGGCGGCGGGAGGCGAGCTCGAGGAGCTGCACGCAAAGCTCGTCCAGCTCCGGATCACCGAGAGCCCGGACGGGATCGACGAGGCGGAGGATGCCGTGCTCGAGCTGCAGCGCGTGCTGGGCGCGCCGCCGCAGCTCGCGTCGCCGGCCCGGCTCGACGCGATCGGGCTGGCGACGCGACAGCTCGAGCTCGCGCTCGGAGGTGCGCTCCAGGGCTCGCCCTTCGCCGACGCGATGCGCGGCGCGGGCGAGGTCGTGGACGCGCTCACCGCCGAGATCGAGGGCTCCTACCGGATCCCCCTCGGCTAGCCGTGCTCAGCTAGCCTGGAGGCATGGAAGGAGGCGGATTCGGCTTTCCGTTCGGCGGCGACCCGGAGGACCTGCTCCGCGGGATCCAGGAGTTCGCCGCGCAGCAGGCGGAGACGGTCCAGGAGGCGCAGCGCGAGCAGTTCGCGACGCTCACCCTGAACACCGCCGTCGAGCTGACCGCCGCCGCGCTGAAGCAGGTGCAGCCGACCGGGAGCGTGGACGAGCAGGCGATCGCCCTCCGCGACTCGATGCGCGTGCTCTTTCCCGAGGCGGTCGCGCTCGTCTCGGCCGCCCGCCAGG
This sequence comes from uncultured Gaiellaceae bacterium, assembly GCA_963846665.1. Classification (GTDB taxonomy): domain Bacteria; phylum Actinomycetota; class Thermoleophilia; order Gaiellales; family Gaiellaceae; genus Gaiellasilicea. Next base: position 430,265 of record CAWJWW010000001.1, on the reverse strand, counting down.
GCTTCATGCGCGAGGGCTAGGCGCTCGATCCACTAGGCTCCCGCGCCGTGACGTTCCTGAACAGCGCGCTCGTCCGCGTCCTGCCCGCCGTGCCGCGGTCGCTCGTCCGCCGGTTCGCCGATCCCTACATCGCGGGGGCAACGCTCGCCGACGCCCGCCGCGAGGTCGCGGAGCTGAACGCGGCCGGCAAGCTCGCGACGATCGACGTGCTCGGCGAGGAGATCACGCGGGCCGAGGAGGCGCGCGCGATCACCCAGGCGTACCTGGACGTGCTCGACGCGATCGACGCGGACGGGCTCGACGCCAACGTCAGCGTCAAGCTGACCGGCCTCGGGCTCAAGCTCGACCCCGCGCTCGCCCGGCGAGAACCTCGAGGCGATCGCGGAGCGGGGGACGTTCGTCCGGATCGACATGGAGGACTCCTCCACGACCGACGCGACGCTCGAGCTCTACCGCGACCTGAGGGCCGCCGGCCGCGAGAACCTCGGTGTCGTCCTCCAGGCCGCGCTGCGCCGGACGGAGGCTGACGCACGCGCGCTCGCCGGCAGCAATGTCCGGCTCTGCAAGGGGATCTACGTCGAGCCGGTCGAGCTCGCGTTCCGTGACTTCGAGGAGATCCGCGCGAGCTATCTCCGGACGCTGAAGGCCCTCCTGGACGGGGGCTGCTACGTCGGGATCGCGACGCACGACGAGCACCTGATCCACGGGGCCGAGCTCGAGGTGATCGAGCGCGGGCTCGCAGCCCGCGGAGTACGAGTTCCAGATGCTGCTCGGCGTCCGGAGCGCCCTCGGCGACAGGCTCGTCGCCGAGGGGCACCGGCTGCGGATCTATGTCCCGTTCGGACAGCAGTGGTACGAGTACTCGCTGCGGCGGCTCCAGGAGAACCCGAAGGTGGCGGGCTACGTCGCCCGGGACACCCTCGGCCGGCTCCTGCCCGGCCGCTAGGGCACTACGGAAGCGGCGGGCCGGCGGGACCGGGCCCGACCTCCTCTTCCTCGACGACCGTGGCGCGGCGACGCGGAGCTCGCCGGACGGGGCCGCCTTCCACGTAGGTGGTGCGACGGCCGAAGCCGCCCCAGCTCTGCCAGAACAGGGCCGAGATCACGAGGCCGAGGATCCCGACAACCATCAGGATCACGCCGATCGCGTTCACGTCGAGCCCGTCTGCATTGGCGGTGACGCCCCACGTGAGGATGGCGCCGACCGCGATCAGGAGGATGCTTACTGAGATTCCCATGCGCGGCTTCCTCTCCGGCGCCCGCGATTTCTAACCCTGCCGCTTCTCCGCTGCGAGCACGACGTGCGCCGGCACCTTGGGATCGCGGCCGGGCCACTCCTCCAGCCCGCGCAGCTGCAGGCCTGCGGTGGCGACGGCGGTGACGATCTCTCCGAGCGTGGGGAAGGCGAAGTAGTCGCTGCGCCAGCGGCCGAAGGCGTCGAGACAGGCCGCCGCGGGGTGCTCGTCGTGGAGGAGCAGGACGCCGCCGGCGCCGGAGCGAGGCGGCCACGCCGGAGGCCCAGGCGTCGGCGTCCCGGAGCCGGGCGATCGAGCCGCTGCCGAGGTAGACGAGATCCCAGCGCCCGAGCAGCACCTCCGGCGGCAGCGCGTGGACGTCCGCCGAGAGCCACGGGATCTCGGGGCTCCGCTTCCGGGCGGCCTCGACGGCGGCGGGATCCTCCTCGACCCCGGTGACGAGCGCGCCGAGCTCGGCGAGCTCGAACGTCTCGCGGCCCGTGCCCGCGAGCAGGTGCAGGACGCGGCTGCCGGCGACGCCGCCGAGCCGCTCGCGGATCTCGGCCGGCATCCCCGGTGCGCCGAGCACGTTCTCGGAGGTGCGGTGCGCGTCGTCGAAGGCGCGGCGGTTGTGCTCGGTCGGCTCCACACGTGCATCTTGCAGCGCGCGGGCGTACGGTGGGGGGATGGCTCGCCGGATCGCCCTCGCAATCGTCGCCGGGCTCGGACTCGTCGTGCTCCTCGTCTGGGGGCTCGACGGCCTGCTCGTCTACCTCGTCTTCGCCGCGGTCGCCTCCGCGGTCGCCTATGCCACCGGCGCGGGCGGGCAGTGGCTCGAGCGCTCGAGCCGGGCCCGGTTCGACGACGACCGGCGCGGGCGCGGCGACTAGCTAGGCAAGCAGGGAGTAGCCGCCGTCGACGACGACGGTCTGGCCGCGGATCATCTCGGCCGCGTCGGAGCAGAGGAACGTGACGGCGGCGGCGATGTCCTCCGGCGCGACCATGCGCCCGGCGGGGTTGCGCGCGCCCATCTCGAGCATCGCCTCGCGGTTCGGGAAGTGGTCGAGCGCGCCGGTGTCGACGACGCCGCCGGAAACGGCGTTGACCCGGATCCCGCGCGGGCCGAGCTCGACCGCGAGGTAGCGGACGAGCGCCTCGAGCGCGGCCTTGGAGGTGCCGACGAGCGTGTAGTTCTCGAGCACCCGCCCCGACCCGAGGCTGGAGATCCCGACGATCGAGCTGCCGGGGCGCATCTGCGGCGCCGCCGCGCGGGTCAGCGCCAGCAGGGCCCGCGCGTTCGCGTTCAGCGTCCAGTCCCAGTGCTTGTCCTCCGTCTCGAGCGCCGGCCGGATCACGCCGGAGGCGGCGTTGTGCACGAGCGCGTCGAGCGGGCCGAGCGCGGTGACCTCGTCGAGGACGCGCTGGGAGGAGACGTTGCCGCGGACGAGGACGGGCTCGGCGCCGAGCGCGCGCAGCTCCTCGGCGGTCGCCTCGGCGGCGGCGTCGGAGCGGAGATAGCCGATCGCGACGCGAGAGGCGCCGAGGGAGGCGAAGCGGAGGGCGATCGCCTTGCCGATCCCCCGCGAGCCTCCCGTCACGAGGACGGAAGCGCCTTCGAGGCTCACGAGCGGCGCGGGAGCGGCGCGGCGGCGGGTGCGGAGCTCGGTACCTCGGCCCAGCCGATCCGGGCGCGCGACTCGGCGGGGCCGTCCTCGGCCTTCGAGGACGCGTGGCCGAGCCGGTCGAGCAGCGCCATCTTCTCCTCGCCGTAGCGGCGCACCTCGTGCTCGGGCGGCAGCCCGGCGACGAGCTCGCGCACCCGGGCGCGGAGCTGGTAGGCGAAGTGCGGCGTCGCAGGCCCGACGAGGGCGTCGACGTCGCGAACGGTGGGCTCGGCCATGGCGTGAAGCGTAACTAGTTGCAGCGGGCGAGGGCGCGCTTGAGCGCCTGATGCTGCGCCTGCTGCTTCCGCACGAACGCCTTGCGCGCCTTGACGCTCTTCGTCGTCTTGAAGAAGCGCTTCCGGGCCGCCGTCATCTGCTTCGCGTACTTCTTGACCGCGGCCGAGCGGGCGGCCTGCTCGCCCGCGGGGCAGTACTCGGCCTGCGCGGCCGACCCGTGGGGCGAGACCGCGGCCGGGGCGGCAAGGCCGACGACGGCGAGGGTGGCGACGACCACCGCGGTGGCGGCGGACGCGAGCAGGATCCGGGCGAGCTTCACGCCGTCAGGGTCGCAGCGATCGTCAGCGGCCGCAACCCCCGGCGGGGGGAGACAGGCGCAGCAAGACGAGCTCGCCTGGATCGACGGCGCAGGCACGGTCGAGCTCGCCGCGCGCGACCCAGGGGCGGGCGTCGCCCGGGAGGAACGGCGTTGCGGCCCGGGGGCGACCCTCCTCGAGGAGCGCGGCCCCGATCCCGTGCAGCGCGCACGCCGCGCCGACGGCGAGCGCGGCCAGGCCGAGCAGAAGACTTTGTGTTGCAACAACACAAGCTCGCCTCGGGCCTGCCGCCCCCACCACGAGCAGCATCGGCAGCGTCGCCGCCGGCAGCTGCCAGGTCCAGTCCACGCTCGCCGCCACGGCCCAGGCCGCGAGCACGGCGAGGGCGACGGGCTCGGGGCGAGCGCGCCGCGCGGCCGCTACGACGAAGAGCCCGAGCAGCCCGACTCCTGCAAGCCCGAGCTCGGCGAACGTCTCGAGCGGGAGCGAGTGGGCGTTCGCCGGCGCCGCCTGAGCCCCCGTGTCGGCGACGTACCGGCGCGCCCAGGTCCCGGCGCCGCCGCCGAGGACGGGCGCGTCGAGGCCCTGGCGCCAGGCTGCGCCCCAGAGCTCGTCGCGGCCGTGGCCCGAGACGTCGAGGAGCCGGCGGGCGTCGTGCTCGTCCGGGGCGGGCGCGGCGAAGCGTGCCGCGAGGGGCTGGGCGAGCGCGAGGGTGGCGACTGCGAGCACGGCGGCGAAAGGAAGTGCGACGCGGGCGGTGGGTCGGCGCTCGGCCGCGAGCAGGACGAGGGCCCCGACGGCGGTCGCGAGCAGCGCCGAGCGGGAGAACGTGAGCACGAGTGCGAGGGCGCAGACCGCGGCCCCGGGCCGGGAGCGCCGGCTGAGCGAGAGCAGCAGCCCCGCTCCCGCGACGACGCCGAGCCCGTTCGCGTAGGTGACGGGCCAGTCGAGCCGGCCGCCGCGGTAGAAGGGCAGCGCGAGCGCCGAGAGGGCCGCGCACCCGAGCCAGGCGCCGCGAAGGAGCGCCCGCCCGTCCACCTGCTCCGCCGCGAGGATCGTCCCTGCGTAGAGGGCGGCGAGCGGGGCGGCGCGGAGCGCGGGGCCTGTCGCGCCCCACGTGGCCGAGAGCGTCGTCCAGGCAGCGAGGCCGGTGAGCGCCCAGACGGCCGGCGAAGGACGGCGAAGTGGCCGAAGCGCCGCGGCGACCGCGAGGCCGAGCCAGACGAGCGCTGCGAGCAGCGAGAACGTCGACTCGTAGAAGCCCCCGGCGAGCAGTCCCGCGGTGACGAGCAGGCCGGTGAGTACGCTCGGGCCGATGCGCCGTGTCCACGTCATGTTGCTGGCCACGGTCGTCCTCTGGTCGCTCAACCTCACGTTCACGCGCTACATCCTCCAGCACGGCTTCCAGCCGCTCTCGTATGCCACCGTTCGCTACGGGCTCGCTGCGGCGATCTTCGTCGCCGTCGCCCTCGTCGCGGAGCGAACCCTGCGCGTTCGCCGCCGCGACATCGGCCTCCTGCTGCTCGCGGCGCTCGCGCTGACGCTGAACCAGTTCGCCTTCGTCTACGCCCTCGACACGACCAGCGCCTCCACGATCGCGCTGATCCTCGGTGCCACCCCCGTCTTCGCGGCGCTGATCGGGCTGGTGCTCGGCACGGAACGGCTCTCGATCTGGTTCTGGCTCTCGATCGTGGTCTCGTTCGCCGGCGTCGCGCTCGTCACCGTCGGCGGCGGGGGCGAGCTCGGGGGCGGGATCCGCGGCGACCTGCTCGGGATCGCCGCCGCCGCGAGCTGGGCCGCCTACGCGGTGATCATCGCTCCGCTGATGGGCCGCTACACCGCGACCCAGATCAGCGCCGTCGTCCTCCCGATCACGTGGGCCGCGGTCGCGCTCGTCGGCGCGCGCCAGACCGCGAACCAGGACTTCGGCGTCGCCTGGGAGGTGTGGGCGCTGCTGATCGTGGCGACGCTCGGGCCGCTCGTGCTCACCAACTACCTCTGGTTCCGGGCGCTGCACGAGGTCGGGGCCTCGCGGGCGACGCTCGTCGCGAACCTGCAGCCGTTCGTCGCCGCGCTGTTCGCGCTGCTGCTCCTCTCCGAGCGGATGACGCTGCTGCAGGTGGCAGGCGGGCTGCTGATCGGCGGTGGGATCCTGCTCGCGCGTCGCAGGACGGCGCGGGCGATGCCGGTCGCAGGCGAGTAGGATTCGGCCCATGTCCGAGCACGACTTCATGCCGCTCGACGGGTGGGACCACCTCGAGCTCTGGGTCGGGAACGCGAAGCAGGCGGCCTACTACTACGAGCGGGCGATGGGCTTCACGCGTGTCGCCTACGCCGGGCCCGAGACCGGGCTGCGCGACCGCGCCTCCTACGTGCTCGAGCAGGGCGAGATTCGCCTCGTGCTGACGACCGCGCTCCACTCCGACACCGAGGTCGCCCGCTTCGTCGCCCGGCACGGCGACGGCGCCCGCGACATCGCCCTCGCCGTGCCGGACGCGGCAGCCGCCTATCGCGAGGCCGTCGAGCGCGGCGCGACCGGGATCGCCGAGCCGCACGTGCTCGAGGACGACCACGGCCGCGTCGAGCTGGCGACGATCGGCACCTACGGCGACACCGTCCACACCTTCGTCGGCCGCTCCGGCTACGAGGGCCCGTTCCTTCCCGGCTTCGTCTCCCTCTCCACGAACGGGCACCGCGACCCCGGGGTGGGGCTCGTCGCGATCGACCACATCGTCGGCAACGTCGAGCTCGGGAAGATGGATCACTGGGTCGAGTTCTACGAGCGTGTCTTCGGGATGGTCAACATCGTCCACTTCGGCGACGACCAGATCCAGACCGAGTACTCGGCGCTGATGAGCAAGGTGATGGCGGACGGGAACGGCAAGATCAAGTTCCCGATCAACGAGCCGGCGGAGGGGAAGCGGAAGAGCCAGATCGACGAGTACCTCGAGTTCAACGAGGGGCCGGGCGTCCAGCACGTCGCGCTCCAGACCGAGGACGTCGTCCGCACCGTCGAGGCGATGCAGGGCCGCGGGATCGCCTTTCTCGACACGCCCGCTGCCTACTACGACGAGGTCGAGGGGCGGGTCGGCGAGATCGCCGAGGACTACTCCGACCTCGAGCGGCTGAAGATCCTCGCCGACCGGGACGAGGACGGCTACCTGCTCCAGATCTTCACGAAGACCGCCCAGGACCGGCCGACCCTCTTCTTCGAGGTGATCGAGCGGCACGGGGCGACGACGTTCGGGGAGGGCAACTTCAAGGCTCTCTTCGAGTCGATCGAGCGCGAGCAGGCGCTTCGCGGCAACCTCTAGCGTTTCGGTTTCGGCAACAGGGTTAGACTCCGGCGCATGGGAATCGGAGCACTACTCGTGATCATCGGGATCATCCTCCTCGTCACAGGTCATGTCCTGTGGGGGATCATCCTCGCGATCCTCGGTCTCGCCTTCGGCGGCTTCCGCCGCGGCAGCTGGTACTAGACCCGGATCGACAGCGCGTGGCGAGGCCTCCGGCATGCCGGAGGCCGTAGCCTTCCGCCGATGACGCCCCAGCGCCGAACCGCGCTCGTCTCGATTGCAGCAGCCGCGCTCCTGCTCGGCCTGAAGCTCGGCGTCGGCCTGGCGAGCGGCTCGCTCGGCCTCGTCTCGGAGGCGCTCCACTCGGGGACGGATCTCGTCGCGGCGCTCCTGACCTTCTTCGCGATCGGGGTTGCCGGGCGTCCGGCCGACGAGGGGCACCAGTACGGGCACGGCAAGGCGGAGCATCTCGCTGCCCTCGGCGAGGCCGCGGTGCTCGCCCTGGTCAGCGTCGCGGTCGCCGCGCTCGCCGTCGCCCGGCTGACCGGCGTGATCGAGAGCGAGGTCAGAACGGCCTGGTGGGCGTTCGCGGCCGTCGGCGTCGTGATCGTGATCGATCTCTCGCGGACGATCGTCTCGCTGCGCGGCGCCCGGCTCTACGGCAGCGAGGCGCTGCTCTCGAACGCGCTCCACTTCGGGAGCGACCTCGTCGGCACCGTCGCCGTGCTCGCGGGGCTGATCGCCGCGTCGATGGGCGCCCCGGCCGGCGACTCGATCGCGGCGCTCTTCGTCGCGGTGCTCGTCCTGCTCGCGGCCGCGCGGCTGATCCGGCGGAACGTGGACGTGCTGATGGACATCGCTCCGGCCGCGGCCGAGGATGCGGCGCGGCGTGCGATCGCCGGCGTGGAGCCTCCCGTCGAGCTCTCGCGGCTCCGGCTCCGGCAGGCGGGCGGGCGCACGTTCGCGGACGTCGTGATCGCGGTCCCGCCGACGGACGCGGTCGGCCAGGGGCACGCGCTCGCGGACCGCGTGGAGGCGGCATTGGAGCGCGTGCTGCCGGGGAGCGACGTCGTCGTCCACGTCGAGCCCCGCGAGGGTGAGGCCGCGCTCCGCGAGCGGGCGCACGCCGCGGCCGTGGGCGTTCCCCGCGTGACCGAGATCCACAACCTGACTCTGATGACCGTCGGCTCCGGCACCGAGCTCTCGCTCCACCTGAAGCTGCCGGGCGAGCTGACGCTCGAGGAGGCGCACGAGCTCGCGGAGGACGTCGAGGCGGCGATCAAGGAGGCCGTCCCCGAGATCGACTCCGTCCAGACCCACCTCGAGCCGGTGAAGGAGCACAGCGCCGCGGTCGAGCTGGACGCGGGCGAGGTCGAGCGGATCGTGCGTGCCGTCTCGGGCGGGCCGCCGAGGGAGGTGCGCGTGCTCCGGACCCCAGAGGGGCTCGTCGCGTTCCTGACGCTCGGGCTCGATCCGGCCAGCACGCTCCTCGACGCCCACGAGCGCGCGAGCGAGGTCGAGGAGCGCCTCCGCGCCGAGCATCCCGAGATCGCCGACGTGATCGTCCACACGGAGCCCTGATTTCCTGCGCAAGGCCAGGATCCGCAGGAGCGGATCCTGGCCGCGCGAAGACCCCTGAAGGAGCCGCTCCGCGGCTCACCAGCTCCTAGACATGGCGTTGGAGGTAGAACGTGCCTCGTGCGTCTCTGCATGTTCCATCCCGTCGGGCAGCCGATGGAGCGCGGCTGGGTCGGCCGGATCGAGGGCGACCGCGTCCTCCATCTCGCCGCGCAGACCTTGCAGTCGTTCTTCACGGGCGGCTCGTCGGCGCGTGAGCATGCCGAGTACCAGCTGGACGAGGTGAAGCTGCTCGCGCCGGTGCTCCATCCGCCTTCCGTGCGCGACTTCTACGCCTTCGAGCAGCACGTGGCGACGGCACGGGCTTCGCGGGGGCTCGAGGTTCCGCCCGAGTGGTACGAGCAGCCCGTCTTCTACTTCTCCAACCCGGCCGCGATCTTCGGCCCCGACGACGAGATCCCGTACCCCGATGGGACGGAGGAGCTCGACTACGAGCTCGAGGTGGCCGCCGTGATCGGCGCCGAGGGGGCGATCGCCGGCTTCACGATCCTGAACGACTGGTCGGCGCGCGATCTCCAGCGGCGGGAGCTGAAGGTCGGGCTCGGGCCGGCGAAGGGCAAGGACTTCGCGACCTCCCTCGGCCCGGTCGTCGTCACCGTGGACGAGTTCCCCGGCGACGAGGCCGAGCTGGTCGCGCGCGTGAACGGGGAGGAGCGCTCGCGCGGGAACCTGCGCGACCTCCACTTCTCGTGGGAGCGGATCCGGGAGCAGGCGGCCCGCAACACCGTGCTGCGGCCGGGCGACATCCTCGGCTCGGGCACCGTCGGCACGGGCTGCATCCTCGAGCTCAGTGCCGCAGCCGACTGGGACGGCCGCTGGCTCCGCCCGGGCGACGTGGTCGAGCTCGAGGTCGAGGGGATCGGCGTCCTCCGGAACACCGTCGGCCCGCCGCGCTAGCGCACCGACACCGCCCTGTGGAGAAAGAGTTGCACTTTCTTCACACTCGGGGACAGTCCCCGTCGTTTCGGGCCCGGCTGCGATCGACGAGGCGGCCCGCTCCCCGCGGCCGCGGCGGTATCCTCGGCGCATGCCGTTCTACCAGCGCCTCGGCGACGTCCCGCGCAAGCGCCACATCCAGTTCCGCGACAACGGCACCCTGCTGACCGAGGAGGTGATGGGGATGGAGGGCTTCTCCGGGATGGAGTCGATCCTCTACCACCTCGAGTCGCCCTGCCGCGTGATGGAGATCGGCGACTTCGAGCCGATCGAGCGGAAGGAATGGGTGCCCGACACGCACCAGCACCGTCTCTTCGACACGAAGGAGATCGGCGCCGAGGGCGACGAGATCAGCGGCCGCCGCCTCCTGATGTGGAACAGCGACGTCGAGATCTCGATCTGCCGCCCCGAGCGCGCGATGGAGGGGTTCTTCCGGAACGGCGAGCGGGACGAGGTGATCTTCATCCACGAGGGCTCGGGCACGCTCGAGACGATCTTCGGCGACTTGCCCTACCGCGAGGGCGACTACGTCGTCGTCCCCCGCGGCACGACCTATCGCTTCGTCCCCCAGGGCCCCCAACGCCACCTCGTCTTCGAGACTCCCGGGCTGATCGAGATCCCCAAGCGCTACCGCAACCAGTACGGCCAGATCATCGAGGGAGCGCCCTACTACCACCGGGACATCCACCCGCCGGCGACGCTGAACACCCACCGCGACCGCGGCGAGTTCGCGATCAAGGTGCGCGTCCGGGACGGCTACCAGACCTACGTCGTCGACTACCACCCCTTCGACGTCGTCGGCTGGGACGGCTACCTCTACCCGTGGACGTTCTCGATCCACGACTTCGAGCCGATCACCGGCCGCATCCATCAGCCGCCGCCCGCGCACCAGACCTTCCAGGGCAAGAATTTCGTGATCTGCTCGTTCTGCCCCCGCAAGCTCGACTTCGACCCCGACGCGGTGCCGATCCCGTACCACCACTCGAACCTGCAGAGCGAGGAGATGATCTATTACGTCTCCGGCAACTTCGGCTCGCGCAAGGGCGTCGACGTCGGCTCGATCACACTCCACCCGTCGGGCCTGCCGCACGGGCCGCAGCCGGGGCTCGCGGAGAAGGCGATCGGGATGCACGAGACCCACGAGCTCGCCGTCATGTGCGACACCTTCTACCCGCTCAAGCTCTCGCAGCTCTCCCGGGACCTCGACAACGGCACCTACGCGATGTCCTGGTACGAGCCCGCCGACGGCGACGCCACCGAGGCCGGGCTGACCTCACACCTGTAGCGCGTCAGACCCGGACCACGAACCAGCCGTCCACGTTGTCGCAGAGCACCTGCCGCGGCCGCTCGTGGGCATAGGTGTAGAGCGGCAGCCGGTTCCGTGTCACCTGCAGCCGGCCGTCGGGACGGCGAACGGTGCCGAACGTGCCCTTGATCCCGTTGATCCGCTTCGGCACGAGCTTGGCCGAGCGGACGATCAGCGGCGGCCAGGCCTTCGCGCACGCGCCGGTGCAGCGAACCTTGAACGTCGCGCGCTTCTCGACATTCCAGTAGTAGAGCGCCTTGCCGTCGCGGCGGGCGAGGATGTTCCCGAACCGGGCGTCGCGCTGCTTCACCACCGGTGGCTTCGCCGTCGCGCCGTTCGCGTCGCTCCGCCCGAGCGCGGCGGCCGGGACGAGCAACACCGCGAGCACGACGGCGAGCAGGGCGGTGGGGACGGGGTCGAGCCTCATGGCATTCCTCCCTCTTCGTCTGTCCCTTCAGTCTTACCGCCCGCGGCCCAGCTGTCGATGAACGATCTCTGAACTCTGCGCCTCGCGGGTACGGTGGCCGTATGCGCGGCCTCGACGGGAAGAACGTGCTCGTCACCGGTGGGACGTCTGGGATCGGACAGGCGATCGCGGTCCGGTTCGCCGAGCACGGCGCCAACGTCGCGATCAACTACCGGAGCGACCCGGAGGAGGCCGCGGAGACCGAGGAGCAGGTGCACGCCTGCCTCGAGCAGGTGCGGAGCCGCGGCGTCCGCGACGTGCTCGTGGGCGGCGACGTCTCCGTCGAGGAGGAGGTGGTCGGCCTGGTCGCCGAGGCGATCTCGAAGCTCGGGGGGCTGGACGTGCTCGTCAACAACGCGGGGATCCAGGTCTCGAGCGCGTCGGACGAGCTCACGTCCGAGGACTTCGACCGCGTGCTCGCCGTCAACCTCCGCGGCGCCTTCCTCTGCGCCCGCGAGGCGATCAGGCATTTCCTCGCGGCGGGGAAGCCGGGCTCGATCGTCAACGTCTCGAGCGTCCACCAGGAGATCCCCAAGCCGAGCTACCTCGGCTACTCGGTCTCGAAGGGCGGGATGCAGAACCTGACGAGGACGCTCGCGCTCGAGTACGCCGGCCGGGGGATCCGCGTCAACGCGATCGGCCCCGGCGCGACGATCACGCCGATCAACCGCGCCTGGGTGGACGATCCGGAGAAGGCGAAGGAGGTCACGAGCCATATCCCGCTCGGGCGCGCGGGCACCGCGGACGAGATGGCCGGGATCGCCGCCTTCCTCTGCTCCGACGACGCGGCCTACGTCACCGGCCAGACGATCTTCGTCGACGGCGGGTTGACGCTCTATCCCGACTTCCGCGAGCCCTGGTCCTCGGAATAGCGTGAGCGACTTCCGGCCGATCGGCTCGTACGGCCTCCTCTCGGACTGCAACTCCGCGGCCCTCACCGGCACGGACGGCTCGATCGACTGGCTCTGCTTTCCCCGCTACGACAGCCCCGCGGTCTTCGCTCGGATCCTCGACCCGGACGCGGGGCACTGGTCGATCGCGCCCGCCCGGGACTACGAAGTGACTCGCCGTTATCTCGACGGGTCGTTCGTGCTCGAGACGACGTTCACGCACGGACGAGGGCAGCGTCCGGGTGCGCGACGCGCTGGTCTTCGCAGAGGGGCAGGAAGGACACGAGCTGGGTCTCGACGCCCCCAACGAGTTGCTCCGGTCGGTGGAAGGCATCTCCGGCGAGGTGGAACTGCAGCTCGAGCTCGCCCCCCGGCCGGAGTACGGGCTCGTCCGTCCGCTGTTCCGGAAGATCGAGGGTGGCGGCCGGACGTTCGGCGGCCCCAACCAGGTCGTCGTCCTGGCGGGCGTCCCGGTCGAGGTGGATGGCGGGACGATGCACGCGTCCTTCACGGTCGCCGAGGGCGACCAGGTCGGGTTCTCGCTGCGCTGGATCCCGATCGGCGCCACCGGGGCGAAGGCGACCGACCCGGGCGACGTCGCCGGCCGGATCGAGGAGACCGCCGGGGCCTGGCGCAGCTGGGAGGCCGACCACGACATCTACGAGGGATCCCACCGTGAGCTCGTCCGCCTCAGCTCGCGCGTGCTCAAGGCGCTCACCTACCGGCCGACAGGGGCGATCGTGGCCGCACCGACGACCTCGCTCCCCGAGGGGATCGGTGGCGAGCGGAACTGGGACTACCGCTACGCGTGGATCCGCGATGCCAGCCTGACCCTGCGCGCCCTCTACGTCGGCGCCTGCTCCGACGAGGCCGAGAACTTCGTCTCCTTCATGACGAGCTCGGCGGGCGGCGGCGCGAGCAGGGAGCACTCGCTCCAGATCATGTACGGGATCGGCGGCGAGCACGACCTGACCGAGCGCGAGTTGCCGCACCTGCGCGGCCACCGCGACTCGTCCCCCGTCCGGATCGGCAACGGCGCCTGGAACCAGACGCAGAACGACGTCTACGGCGAGTTGCTCGACGCGCTTCATCTCTACAGCGAGGAGCTCGGCGAGCTGCACCCGGAGATCCAGGAGTTCGCGGCCGAGCTCGCCGACAAGGCGGCGGCCTGCTGGGAGGAGCAGGACGCCGGGATGTGGGAGATGCGGGGCGAGCCGCGGCACCACGTGTCCTCGAAGGTGCTCTGCTGGACGGCCCTCGACCGGGCGGTCAAGCTCGCCCCGAAGCTCGGGGAGTTCGCGAAGGCCGAGGAGTGGGAGCGGGCGCGGGACGCTGTCCGCGAGGCGATCCTGACCCGCGGCTGGAGCGAGGAGAGGCAGGCGTATGCGCAGACGTTCGAGTCGGACGACCTCGACGCGGCGCAGCTCCTGATGCCGCTCGTCGGCTTCCTCCCTGCGACGGACGAGCGGATGCGCTCGACGATCGAGGCGATCGCCTCCGAGCTGACCGAGGACGGTCTCGTGCTCCGCTACCTGAGCGAGGAGGGCGAGAACACGGACGGCCTCTCGGGTCAGGAGGGCACGTTCACGATCTGCTCCTTCTGGCTCGTCTCCTGCCTCGCGCTCTCAGGCGAGCTCGAGCGCGCGGAGGAGCTGTTCGAGCGGCTCGTCGGCTACGCGAACGACCTCGGCCTGCTCGCGGAGGAGATCGATGCGAGCAGCGGGGAGCAGCTCGGGAACTTCCCGCAGGCGTTCAGCCACGTCGGCCTGATCACGGCCGCGTGGGAGCTCGACCAGGCCCGGGAGCGCGCCGGAAGCTAGGCGAGGCCGGCTTCGCGGAGCGGGCGCCTGGCCCAGGCGAAGCGCTCGCGGTACCAGCCGTCGAAGGGGTGCAGGGTGACGCCGTTTCCCGAGGAGTGGACGAACCAGCCGCCGCCGAGGTAGATCCCGGCGTGGTCGACCTCGGCCGGCTTCGACTTCGGGCCGCGAGCGCCCTGGAAGAGGACGTCTCCCGGCTGGAGCGCGGTCACCTTCCGGATTCGCTGCGCCAGGGGCACCTCGCCCGACATCTCGTAGGTCGTACGGCCGCGGAGGACGCCGGCGAGCGCGGTCGCGTCTCCGAACGGCTGCAGCTTCAGCACGCGCCAGACGAAGCCGGAGCAGTCGAAGCCGCCCGGGACCGTGGTGCCGAAGAGCGTCTGCGTCCGCTCGGAGGTGCCGCCCCAGATATAGGGGAAGCCCACGAACGAGACGGCGCGGGTGAGGATCTCACGCTGAAGGTCGGTCAGGACGGGGATCGCCAGCGTCTCGACGGCTTGGACGACGCGGTCGGCGTCCCAGGCGGAGAGCTCGAGCAGGCGGGCGAAGGAGTAGGCCGCTTCGGCGCGGGTCGCGGGGTCGCCTGCAGCGAGCTCGAGCGCGTCCTGGCCCTGCGGGTGGTTGAGGCGGAAGCCGAGCAGCCGGGCGACCGTCTCCGTCCCGGTTCCCTTCTTCGGGGCGAGACCTCCGTCCCGGAGGGCGGCGGTGACCGCGAGCGCGGGCGCGGTGAGCCCGACGAAGGAGACGAGCGCGGCGTCGAGCTCGCGAATCGTCACGGGCTGCGCCGGCTGCTTCGCCACGTAGGTGGTCGGGGGCGGTGTCTCCGCGGTCTCGGCGAGCTTGGCGAGCGCGTCGGCGAGCTCCGCCTGGGTCAGGGGGTCGTCCGGGCGAAACGCGGCGGCGCTCGGGGCGAGCAGCCCGGCCTCGACGACGGCTGCGATCTGCTTCTTCGCCCACGGCGGTTTCGCGGGTGCGGCCGGCGCCGCCGGCGTGAGGCTGAGGGCGGCCAGGAAGGCCAGGGCTGGAAGAACGAGGCGCCGCATACTTCGTCCCTATCGGCAGCAGGCCTTTAACCCTTGAAACTCGAAAAACGGTGCCAGACACGGTGCCAGACACGGTGCCAGGGACGGTGCCAGGCACGGTGCCAGGCACGCTTGTCCGGAACGTGCATGTCCCGATCCCCCACCCCTACGACTTCACGCTCTCGACCGAGCGCTTCCGGACGTTCGGGGACGACCGCGCGAACGCCTGGCACGTCACGACCGACGGCACCGGTGGGCTGCACCGGTTCGTGCACGGCCGCGAGGTCCGGATCGAGGCGGCTCAGGGCGGAGTCGACGCCGAGCCCGCCGGCCCGGCGCACCTCGCGGAGCTCGAGCATCTGCTCGGCGCGGGCTTCGACCTCGACGCCTTCGCCACCTGGGCCGCCGCCGACGACGTCCTCGCGCCTCTCGCCAACGCCCTTTCCGGGCTCCGGCCGATGCTCGTGCCGGATCCCTGGGAGGCGCTCGTCACGTCGGTGACCGCGCAGCAGGTCTCCCTCCGCTCCGCGACCGCGATCCGGAGCCGGCTGATCGCCGCCTACGGGACGTCCGGGACACACGCGAGCGGGTTCCCCGACCGCGACCGGATCGCGGCCGCCGAGCCTGCCCACCTCGTCGCGCTTGGCTTCTCCGGCCGCAAGGCGGAATACGTCGTCGACCTCGCCCGGAGCGACCTCGACCTGACCGCGCTCGCCTCGCTCGCCGACGACGAGATCAAGGCGACCCTCGTCGCGCAGCGGGGCCTCGGGGAGTGGACGGCGGACTGGTTCCTCGCCCGCCACCTCGGCCGTCCGCACGCCTGGCCGGCCGGGGATCTCGCGCTCGTGAAGGCGGTCCGCGCCGCTTATGGTGAAATCAGGGACGTGCGGGCATTCGGCGAGCGGCTCCATCCCTTCCAGAACCTGGCGGCGCACTACCTGCTCGCCGGCCACCGCCTGCTCCCGCCCACGTGAGCGTCCGCCGCGCCACGGAGAGCGACCTGCCGCTGCTCCGGGAGCTCTGGGAGCGCTTCCACGAGGAGAGCCCGCCGCCCGCCTACGTCCCTGACGACCCCTTCGCCGTCGACCTGAGCACCCAGGCCGCGTTCGTCGCCGAGCGCTCGGGCCGGCCGCTCGGCTTCGCGCTCGCGAGCTCGAGGGGGGCCGCGATCGAGCTGGACGACCTCTGGGTCGAGCCGGCCTCCCGGGACGGGGGCATCGGAGCCGAGCTCGTCCGGGCCGTCGCCGCCGCGTGGCCCGACGCGAGCCACCTCCGGCTCGAGTCCAGCCTCGAGGCGCTCGTCTTCTACGAGCGCCTCGGCTTCCGCGAGGAGTCGCGCAGGCTCGTCGTCGAGACCTCGACGCTCACCGGCACGAATCGCCGCGTCCCCCGTGGCCCCTCGTTCGGGTCCGTCCACGTCCAGACCGACGACGTCGCTGCCGTCGAGCGTGCGGTGCGCCAGTTCGTCCCCCGCCTCCCGGGCGCCTCCCGCGGAAGCATCGTCAGCGCGCCGCGGGCCGGCTGGATCGCCGTCTACGACGACGCGACCGACCGCGACCCCACCGCGCTCAGGCGCCTCGCGCGCGAGCTCGGGGAGCGGATGGGGGCGGTCGTGCTCGCGATCGGCGTCGAGGAGGGCGCCGTCACGCGCTTCGTCCTCTTCGAGCGGGGGACGGTCGTGGACGAGTACCTCTCGATCCAGGAGTACTACGGCCCCCTGCCGCCGGGAGACGTGATCGCCCTCGCGGCGAACCCGCGCGTGGTCGCGCGGCTGACCGGTGCAGAGCCCGCGGCCGTCAGGGCCGCATCCGTGCACGCCGCAACGCCGGACGAGCTGCCGCCGGCGCGCGACGTGCTCGCGGGGATCGCGGCGGCGATGGGGATCGTGGGTGCCGAGCACGGCTGGGCGGACGCGCCCGACCTCCCGGACGCGATCCGGGTGGCGCGCTGATGCTGCGGCTCGTCGACTCTGCCCGCTGTCCGTACTGCGCCCGCGTGCGGATGGTGCTCGCGGAGAAGGGGCTCGACTGGGACACGATCGAGATCGACCTTGCCGACCGTCCGGCCTGGCTCTGGGAGCTGAACCCGGCGGGCAAGGTCCCCGTGCTGGAGGGAGACGGCTGGGTGCTGCCCGAGTCCGGCGTGATCTCCGAGTACCTGAACGACGCCTACCCCGACCCGCCGCTCTGGCCGGACGACCCGATCGAGCGCGCCGCCGGACGGCTCCTCGTCTTCCGCTTCTCCGACTTCTCCGACCCCTACTACGCGCTCCGCCGTGACGAGCCGGGCGCCCGGCAGGCGTTCGGGTTCGAGCTCGAGGTGCTGAACTCGCTGCTCGCCGCCGCCCCGTATCTCTCCGGGAGCGAATTCGGGCTCGCGGACACGGGCTATCTCCCCTGGGTCCTGAGGGCGCGCGAGCGGATGGACGTCGACCTCGACCACTGGCCCGCCGTCGTCGACTGGGTCACGCGCTGCTCGGAGCGCCCTTCGGTCGCCGCCGAGCTCGAGGTCGTCGCAGCGCTGTGAGCGGGGAGCAGGTGAGCGAGGACGCGACGAAGGCGGAGGTCGCGCGCCGCCTCGGCGAGCCCGGGCTGACGCTGCTCGACGTCCGGACGCTCGGCGAGCACACCGGCGAGCTCGGTCACCCGGCCGACCCGCGCCAGGGCCACATCCCCGGCGCGCTCCACCTCGACCTCCAGGAGCTGCTCCGGCTCGACCCGGCGGGGATCGAAGCCCGGCTCGGCGTCCCGCCCGGCTCCGAGGTGATCGCCTACTGCCTCTCCGGCAGCCGCTCGGCGCTCGCCGTGCAGGTGCTGCGGGCGGCAGGGTACGACGCGCGCAACTACGGCGGCTCGTGGCACGAGTGGGCGCGCGACGAGACGCTGCCGGCCGAGACCTAGACGGTCTCGAGGAACGCGGCGCAGAGCTCGCGGCCGACGCCGTTCCAGACGTCGATCCGCCGCGCCGTCTCGGCCCGCAGCCGCGCTGGGTCGTCCACGTCGGCCGGATCCTCGCCGAGCCACTGCTCCACCATCGTCGCCGTCACCTCGGCGTGGAACTGGATCCCGTAGGAGCGGCCGAGCCGGAAGGCCTGGGTCGACGTCTCGCTGCGGGCGAGCTCGACGCCTTCGGCCGGGACGGCGTAGGTGTAGTGATGCCACTGGAACGCGCCGAACCGGGCGGGCAGGCGGGAGAAGACGGGATCGGCCGCAGCAGCGGGCTCGAGCGCGACCTCGTGCCAGCCGATCTCGGGCACCGCGGCGGGGCCGACCTCGGCACCGGCGGCGCGCGCGAGGAGCTGCGCGCCCAGGCAGACGCCGAAGACGGGGAGCTCGCGGGCGAGCGCGTTCTCGAGGTAGCGGAGCTCGCCTTCCAGCCACGCGTGCTGCGCTTCCTGGTCGGGATGCATCGCGCCGCCGAAGACGAGGAGCGCGTCCGCGCTCCCGGCCGGCGGCTCGGGCTCCTCGGGCAGGCGCCACTCCAGGAGCTCGTGCCCCGCGGCGTGGACGGCGTCAGCGAAGACGCCGGGGCCGACGGAGGGGCCGTGGGTGAGCGCGAGCACCCGCACGGGAGGATCGTAGGAGAAACGACGGAGGCGCCCGCAGGCGCCTCCGTCGTTCCTCGCTGGGTCGGGTCGCGCTACTTCTTGCGGGTGATCTTGACCACCTTCAGGCTCTCGATCGTGTAGCTCGGGAGCGTGGCCGTGACGCAGCCGCCAGGGGCGAGCGACGTGCCCGCGCACCCGTTGGGATCGTTCCGCACCGGCACGAAGACGTCGGCGCGCAGGTAGCGCGTCGTGCCCTTCTTCAGCCGGAGCGTCGCCGCGAAGTTCCCCTTCGCGTTCGTGGTCAGCGTCCGGAAGATCTTGACCCCGCGCGGCGTCGTGCCGAAACGGAGCTTGACCTTCTGACCGCCGAGGCCCACGGAGAACTCCGAGAGCGTGCCGCGAACGGTGACGATCCCCGTCCGCTGGTTGACGACGGCCGACATCGCCAGCTGCGCCGGGAGCCGGTTCGTCGAGCGAGCCTCGACCGTGCCGGCAGCGTTGACGGTGCCGCCGCCCGGGACGTAGGGCGTGAAGAGCCCGCGGAACGTGTTGGCGCCGCGCGCGGACGGGTTGGTGAAGAGGCCCTTGACCGAGAACTGCGCGAAGATCAGCTTCGCGCCGAAGGTCGCGCCGCCCTTGTCCTGGGGCACGTCGGGCGAGGGCAGGCAGATCTGGAGCTTGAACTTCGCGAACGCGACCTCGGGCCCCGTCGTGATCGTGTCGATGTAGACCGGGACGACGAGCTTCTGGCCCGCCGCGGTCAGGTTCAGGTTCCAGACGGCATCGTGCTGCCCGGGCGCGCACGGGTTGTTCACCGTGGTGTTCGGGTCGACCGACTCGACGCGGCCGGTCAGCGGCAGCAGCGCGCCGCCGAGCGACTTGGCGATCACCTGGGCGCTGACGGGGCCGAGATCCTTTCCGGGTGTCCGGTCGAGGACGCCGCCGTACCCCTG
This sequence comes from uncultured Gaiellaceae bacterium, assembly GCA_963846665.1. Lineage (GTDB taxonomy): Bacteria > Actinomycetota > Thermoleophilia > Gaiellales > Gaiellaceae > Gaiellasilicea. The sequence continues at coordinate 410,941 of CAWJWW010000001.1, read as the reverse complement.
CGGCACGTACATCGTCACCTTCGCGGTCGCGTCGTCGTCCCGCGGGACGGTGACCCTGAAGGTCATCCCGGCACCGCCGCCGCCGCTCAGCTGCTGGCTGTCGGTGCGGACGACGAACGTCGGCTTGTACGCCGCGAGCGCGTTGCCGGCACCGGCCAGCACCACGGTCGCGACGAGGCCGAGCATCGTCACTCTCAGTCTCTTGGTCATGCGTAGTCCCCCCGGATCGGTTGAAGAAGAAAGGTGGTGCAGGTCGAATTGCCCCGGCGGGCGAGGCCGAAAACCCGGGAGCCGTTAGCGGGAGACGGGCTGCGCGAGCGTGGAGAGGTTGAGCGTGACCCGGCCGAGCGTGGCCGAGCCCGCGTCGCCGAAGCCGAGATAGGCGAACTGGCCGGCCGGCGAGGCGGGGCCGACGGAGACCTTGAGGCGCGCGCCCTTGGGGACGTAGACGCAGTAGCTCGCGAGCCGGACGCGGTTGACGCCCGCCTTCGGCTTCAGGCCGCCCTGGGTCACGACCTTGCCGTTGGCGGTCACCGTGACGACGAGGCGCGGGTAGCGCCGGAGCTTCGAGAGGACGACGGTGGCGGTGCCGCCGCCCCAGCTCTCGAGCGCGGCCGGGAGCGGCTTCGCCGTGCGCGGTCACGACCGAGCCGCCGCGGAGCGTGCTCCGGCCGGCGAACGCGAAGCTCTTGGCCGACGTCTTCGGGCAGGCCTGGGAAGGAGGCGGGGGTGCCGCCGCCGGCGCGCGCGATCGTGACTCCGTCCGCGCCTCGAGCGGTTCCCGGCGAGCGCACGTGCGCGTCGAACCAGGCGGTGCCGAGCGCGAGCACGGTCGTGATGTCGGAGCCGGGGAAGCTGGAGGGCGTGTGGCCGAAGGTGCCCGACGTAGAGGCGCTTCGGGCCCGGCGAGCCGCGCGTAGGCCGTTGTCGCCTGGGAGAGGTCGAAGGCGTAGTCGATCCGGCCCTGGAAGAGGTAGACGGGGGTCGTGATCGAGCGGACGCGGGGGAGGGCGGAGCGCTGGGCGGCGAGGGCGCGGATCTCGGCCGGGGCGGTGCTCTGCACGGCCTTGTCGCGCAGACCTGCGATCAGCGGCGAGCGGGGAGCGACCGAGGCGGCGAAGCCGGCGACGATCCCGGAGCGCGCGAGGTCCTGCGGCCAGAGCGCGTCGTAGAGCGACGTCCAGGTCTCCACGAGCTCGGCCGCGGCGAGCGGGACGCCGGCCGCCAGTGCGTTCCAGATCTGACCCCCGCCGTAGGAGATCCCCCAGGCGCCGATCCGGTCGCCGACCTCGGGTCGACCGGCGAGCGCGTTCCGGATCGCACGCAGGTCGGCCACCTCGCGCGGGCCTGCCAGGGTGTTGTCGCCGCCCGACGCGCCGTGCCCGCGCGCGTCGTAGGCGAGGACCGCGTAGCCGGAGCTCGCGAACGAGGTCGAGATCGCCTCGACCGACTCCTTCGTGCCGCCGAGCCCGTGCAGGACGAGCAGGCCCGGCCAGCCACCCGCGGGGGCGGCGCCGTCCGGCTCGAGGAGCGAGTAGGAGATCGCGACGCCGTCGTCCATCGTCAGCGTCCCGTTCTGCCGCGAGAGGGCCGCTGCCGGCGAGGCGGTTGCCAGCGCGACGACGAGGACGAGGAGGAGCCGGCGCAGCATGACCGCACGGTAGCCGACTCTTGCCGCTTCTACACTCCGCCCATGGATCCGCGGCCGATCGGCGTGTTCGACTCCGGCGTGGGCGGGCTCACCGTCCTGCACGAGTGCCTCGTCAGCCTCCCGCACGAGGACTTCCTCTATCTCGGCGACCACGCGCGCCTTCCGTACGGGCCGCGACCTCGCGAGGAGGTCAGGCGCTTCGCCCGGGAGATCGGCGGCTACCTGGAGACCCGCGACGTCAAGCTGATCGTCGTCGCCTGCAACTCGGCGACCGCGGCCGCGCTCCCGGAGCTGCAGACCCAGTTGCGCGTCCCCGTCGTCGGCGTGATCACGCCCGAGGCGCATGCGGCGGTGCAGGCGACGCGGAACCGGAGGATCGGGCTGCTCGCGACGGAGGTGACCGTGCAGAGCGGCCGCTACGCCGAGCTCGTCCACACCCTCGATGCCGGTGCCGAGCTCGTCTCCGTCGCCTGTCCCCGGCTCGTGCCCCTGATCGAGGGCGAGGAGACCTTCGGCGAGGAGATGCTGGCCGCCGTCCGCGAGGTCGCGGCGCCGCTGAAGGAGGCCGGGGTCGACACCGTCATCCTCGGCTGCACGCACTACCCGCTGATCCGGCCGATCCTCCAGCGCGTCTTCGGGCGCGACGTCACGCTCGTCTTCTCCGCCGACGAGACGGCCCGCGAGGTCGCCGAGACGCTCGCGCGGAAGGGGATCGAGCACGACGCGGGCCGCGAGGGCACCTACCGTTTCCTGACCACCGGCGAGCCCGAGGCGTTCCGCGCACTCGGCCGCCGCTTCCTGCAGCTACCGATCGAGGAGGTCGAGCACGTGGAGATCGCAACGCTGGAGGCAGCGGCATGAGGAACGACGGACGGCACCGCGACGACGACCTGCGCACGCTCGACCTGATCCCCGACTTCATCGAGCTGGCGCACGGCTCGGTGCTCTACTCGCAGGGGAAGACCCGCGTCCTCTGCACCGCGACGGTCGAGGAGGGCGTGCCGCGCTGGCTCCAGCGCTCCGGGCGCGGCTGGATGACCGCCGAGTACTCGCTCCTCCCGGCGTCCACCGGCGAGCGCACCGCGCGCGAGGCCTCACGGGGCAAGCAGGGCGGCAGGACCGTGGAGATCCAGCGGCTGATCGGCCGGGCGCTCCGCTCGGTCTGCGACTTCGAGGCTCTGGGCGAGCGCACGCTCTGGCTCGACTGCGACGTGATCCAGGCCGACGGCGGCACGCGCTGCGCGTCGATCTCCGGCGCCTACGTGGCGGCGCGGCGGGCGCTCGACCGGATGGGGCTCTCGAAGGCGCTCTCCGGCTCGGTCGCGGCCGTCTCGGTCGGTGTCGTCGACGGCCGCGGTCTCCTCGACCTCGACTATTCCGAGGACTCGAGCGCGGACACGGACATGAACGTGGTCATGACCGGCGACGGCAGGCTCGTGGAGGTGCAGGCGACCGCCGAGCGCGACCCGTTCACCCGCGAGCTGCTGGACGAGCTGATCGACCTCGCGGAGGCCGGGATCGAGACGATCGCGGCGGCGCAGCAGGCCGCGATCGACGCGCCCCGGGCCTGACGCCGTGCCCGAGCTGACCACCGCCGAGGCGCTCCTCCGCATCGTTGCGGCGGCGCTCCTCGGCGGGGCGATCGGCTTCGAGCGCGAGCTGCGCGACCACGAGGCCGGGCTGCGGACGCACCTGCTCGTCGCCGTCGGCGCCTGCGTCTTCACGCTGGTCTCTGCCTACGCCTGGGCCGACTGGACGTTCTCGCAGAGCTCGGGGATCGTCTTCGACCCGACCCGGATCGCGGCTCAGATCGTCACCGGGGTCGGCTTCCTCGGGGCCGGCGCGATCATCGTCCGCGGGATCAACGTCAGGGGCCTGACCACCGCGGCGACCCTCTGGGCGGTGGCCGCGATCGGGATGGCAGCCGGGACGGGGTACTACCCGGTCGCGCTCGGGGCGACGGCGGTGGTGCTCGTCTCGCTCGGCCCGCTCCGCGTGGTCAGCCGCCGGATGGTCGCCCGCGTGCGCCCCGAGGAGGCGGAGCTCGCGATCGACCTCGCGCCCGGCGCCGTCGCCGCGGAGGTGGTCGCGCAGATCGAGGAGCTCGGCGGCCAGATCGACTCGGTCGAGTTCGGGGACGAGCGCACGATCGACGTCAAGCTCCGCGCCGCCCGCCGGGTCGAGTCGGCCAGGATCGCCGAGCGCGTGGCCGCGCTCGAGGCCGTCGAACGGGTGCAGTGGCGGCCGTGAAGGCGCTGCTCGCGAGCGGGAACGCGCACAAGCTCGAGGAGCTGCGGGCGATCCTGCCCGACTGGGAGCTCGAGCTCGTCGACGCGGCGCCGTACCCGCCCGAGGACGGCGGCAGCTACGAGGAGAACGCGCGGATCAAGGCCCGGCACGGCGCGTCGAGGGCCGCTCCCGGCGCCTGGGTGATCGGCGAGGACTCCGGGATCGAGGTCGCGGCGCTCGGCGGCGAGCCGGGGATCCACTCGGCCCGCTGGGCGGAGGACGGCGTGGCCCGCCTGCTCGCCGAGCTCGAGGGCGCCGAGGACCGCCGGGCCCGCTACGTCGCCGAGCTCGTCTGCGTGACGCCCGGAGGGGAGCTGCGCGGCACCGGCACGCTCGACGGGACGATCGCGACCGAGCGCCGCGGCAGCGAGGGCTTCGGCTACGACCCGGTCTTCGTCCCGGAGGGGGAGATCCGCACCGTCGCCGAGCTCGGGAACGAGTGGAAGCGGCGCCAGTCGCATCGAGCCCGCGCCGCCCGCGCGCTCGCGGCAGCCGCGGCAGCGGCCGGCTAGGCGAGCCCCGCGACCTGGCTCTCGGCGGCCCGGCGCTGCTGGTCGAGGAACCAGTTCACCTCGGCCCCGAAGATGATCACGTTCGCCATCACGTAGAGCCAGACGAGCAGGAGCGCCGTCGTCCCGAGCGCCTGCACCGCGACGACGTCGCGCGAGAAGCGGACGAAGAGGGGGAGGATCTGGAAGGTGAACTGGAGCAGGGCGGCCCCGAGGAGCGCGCCCGGCCAGACCTGTTTCAGCGTCAGGGGCAGGTTCGTCAGCCGCTCGTAGGCGACGACGAGGAAGAGGAAGACGGCGCCCGTCGAGACGAGGACGGAGAACCCGTAGGCGACGACGCCGTTGGAGATGAACCCGCCCGCGTAGCGCTTGAGCAGGTCGTAGCCGATCGAGCCGACGACGAGCGCGCAGAAGAGGAAGACGAGCGAGCCGATCATCAGCAGGCTGGCGAGGACCTTGCCGCGCAGGAAGCCGCGGTTCGGCAGCCCGTAGACGATGTTGAACGCCGACTCGAGCACGCTGAAGAGCGAGAGCGACGTCCAGAGCAGGAACGAGCCGCCGATCACCCCGAGCGTGGTCGCGTTCCGGGTGAGTGCGTCGACGACGCGGACGATGTCCGTGATCGAGCTGGACGGGAAGAGCTGCTGCAGCTCCCGCACGAGGTAGCTCGACTCCTCGGCGCGGCCCGTGTAGCCGAGCAGCGCCAGCGCGAGGAAGATCAGCGAGACGGACGAGAGGAGCCCGAAGTACGCGACCATCGCGGCGAGATGCGTGCCCCGGTCGGCGAAGAACTTCGCGAGGGGCTGGGCGAAGGGGCGGCGCACGCAAGGAGTATGGGGGTGCTGTTAGGTTCACGGGGTGGACATCGCGAGCGCCCTGGCGGATCTCTCCGAGATCTCGTCGCAGATCGAGCTCGCTGTCGTCTTCGATCCCGAAGGAGCCGTGCTCGGCGCCACGGGCGAGGACGAAGCGGGCAGTGCGCGGCTCGCGCGGGCCGCGCTCGCGGTGCTCGAAGCGGCCGGCGAGGCGGGGTCGGTGGCCGGCCGAACGCTGACCCAGGTCGAGGCCTCGTTGCGCGAGGGGAGCCTGTTCGTCGTCGCGGGCGACGAGCGCGGGATCGCCGCCACGACGACTGCCGACCCGACCTCGGGGCTCGTCTTCTACGACCTCCGCACGTGCCTCCGGTCGCTCGCCGAGCAGCCGAAGCCCCGGCGGCGCGCGAAGCGGAAGGAGGAGCCGGCCGGTGCGTAGGCTCGTCGGCCTCGCCGTGCTCGTCCTCGGTCCCGTGCTCTGGCTCGCGCGCAGGCGCGACGAGCGCCGTGAGCGCGTCAACCTCTACTACGACGACGGCTCGATGATCACGCTCGAGCACGGGCTGCCCGGCTCGGAGCGCCTGCTCGGGCTCGCCCGCGACGCGCTCGCCTAGATGGACGACGCCACCCTGATCGACCAGGTGCGGGAGCACGCGCTCCTGCGCGGCGACTTCCTGCTCCGCTCGGGGCGCCGGTCGCCGTACTACCTGGACAAGTACCGCTTCGAGACGAGGCCCGAGCTCCTCGCGCCGATCGGCGAGCGGCTCGCGGCGGCCGTTCGGGAGCACGAGCCCGAGGCGGTCAGGATCGCCGGGCCGGCCCTCGGGGCCGTCACCCTCGCCGCCGCGGCCTCGCTTTCCGGCGGGCTGCCCTTCGTGATCGTGCGGGGCGAGGTCAAGGCGTACGGGACCTCGAACCGGATCGAGGGAGCCTTCGAGCCGGGCGAGCTCGTCTGCCTCGTCGAGGACGTCGTCACCGCCGGCGGGGCCCTGGCGGACGCCGTCGAGGCGCTGCGCGAGGCCGGACTGGTGGTCCGGAACGCCGTCTGCGTCGTCGACCGGGAAGAAGGCGGGGCGGATGCCCTCGCCCGGCTCGGGGTCCGTTTGCGCTCGCTCTTCGTCGCGAGTCAGATCGTCCCGGAAGCGAAAAGTGTCGAAAATCCGCATGGTTGAGCGGAGGAACCGTTGTATGCGGTCCGACGGGACTGTTAGGGTCTCCGCGGTTTTCCAACGATAGGAGGAGTACACGTGACGAAACAAGAATTCGTGGACGCGGTTGCGTCGAAGAGCAATCTGTCCCGGCGCGATGCCAGCGATGCGGTGGACGCGTTTCTCGACGTCGTCACCGACGCGCTGAAGGCCCGCGACACGATCACGTTCACCGGCTTCGGCAAGTTCTCCACGGCCGACCGGGCCGCGCGCGAGGGCGTCAACCCCCGGAACCCGAGCGAGAAGGTGCACATTCCGGCGGCGACCGTGCCGAAGTTCTCGGCCGGCAGCCAGCTCAAGTCGGCGGTCAAGGGCGGCTAGCTCTCCCGCCGCTTCGAAGGACTCGAGGGCCGTCCCCCCACCGAATGGGAGGGCGGCCTTCTTTTTCCCGTTGAACACGAACAGGTGTTCGCCTATGCTCCGGCGATGCAGCTCAGCTTCGATGCCGCCGACCGCCTCGTCGAGCTCGTCCATGCGCGCCGCGGGCCGGTTCCGTGCGAGGCGGCCGCGCAGGCGCTCTTCGCGCTCCGGCACGTCCCGGCCGGGCTCGCCCGGGAGCTGCTCGCGGACGTCGTCGAGGGCGACGCGCGGCTGTCGTGGCGCGGCGCCTCCGTGGGGCTCGCAGACCCTCCCGGCGCCGCGCTCCCGCTCGAGTCGGCGTCGTTCGTCGTCGTCGACCTGGAGACGACGGGCCTGCGGCCGGGGGCCGCCGGGATCTGCGAGATCGGAGCCGTCCGGGTCGAGGCGCTCGAGCTCGGGGCGACGTTCGAGACGTTCGTCAATCCGCGGCGGCCGCTGCCGGCGCCGATCGCGGCGCTGACGGGGATCGAGCCGGCGCAGCTGCGCGGGGCTCCGCCCGCCGAGCTCGCGGTGCGGCGGTTCCTCGACTTCGCGGGGGACGCCGTCCTCGTCGCCCACAACGCCCGCTTCGACGTCGGCTTCCTCGACGTCGAGGTCGAGCGGCTGACCGGCCGCCGACTCGCCTGCCCGGTCGTCGACACCGTCTGGCTCGCCCGCCGCCTGCTCGCCGGGCGGCTGAAGCGGGTCGGGCTCTCGTCGCTCGCCTACTTCTTCGGCACGTCCGTGCAGCCGAGCCACCGCGCGCTCCCGGACGCGCAGGCGACGGCGGAGATCCTGGTCGCGCTGATCGGCCTCGCCCAGGAGCGCGGGGCGGAGACGGTCGCCGACCTCGTCGAGCTCTCCGCGCCGAGGGCCCGCCGGCTCGCCGGCAAGCGGCGGCTGATCGCGGGGGCGCCGGCCGGCCCCGGCGTCTATCTCTTCCGCGACCGGAACGACCAGGTGCTCTACGTCGGCCGCGCCCGCAGCCTCCGGCAGCGACTCGGCTCCTACTTCCGCACCGAGCGGCAGCGGCCGGCGGTCGAGGCCGCCCTCGGCGCGCTCGACCGGGTGGAGTGGCGCGTGCTCGGCTCCGAGCTCGAGGCGGCGCTCGAGGAGCTGCGCCTCCTGCGCGAGCTGCGCCCGCCCGCGAACGGGCGCAGCACACGGCCCGACCGCTACGTCTACCTCCGGCCGCGCGGGAAGGGGTGGGTCGTGACGGAGACGCCGACGGCGTACGGGCCGATCCGGAGCCGCGCGACCGCGCGGCGGGCGGCGCGCGCGCTCGAGGGCCACGAGGGCGAGCCGGCGGCGGCGCTGGCGCCGCTCCGCGCCCGGCTGCGGCGGCTCGCCGCCGACCTCCGCTTCGAGGACGCGGCCCGGCTGCGCGACCGGGTCGCCGGGCTCGAGCAGGTGTGCGCCGGCCTGCGCGAGCTCGAGCGCCTGCGCGCGGCTGGAGGTGTGCCTGCTCGTGCCCGCGGTCGAGCCCGGCTTCCTCCGTGCCGTGTTCGTCTCGGGCGGTCGCGTGGTCGAGGCCCGAACCCTGCTCCCTGGTGACGCCGGCCGGGTCGAGGTCGAGGCCGGGCTCGCGGCGGCCCGCCGGTCGGCGGCGTCGCTCGAGCGCGAGGACGCGGACGAGCTCCTGCTCGTCGGCTCGTTCCTCCGCCGGCCCCCGCCGGAGCTCCGGGTCGTCCCCCTCCGGGCCGACCGGATCCTGGCCGCCTGACCCAGTAGCCTGTCGGCCGATGGCCCAGGATCTCGAGGCCGGCCCGGCCACCAGGACGGAAGCGTTCGCCGACCGGCTCGCCGAGGCGGTCGAGCGCAAGCGGACCCAGCTCGTGGTCGGGCTCGACCCGCGCCTCGACCTCCTGCCGCTCGAGCTGCGCGGCGAGTCGGTGCTCGGTCGGGCCGAGGCGGCGCACGCGTTCGCGCGCTTCTGCTGCGGGATCGTCGACGCCGTCGCGCCTCACGCGGCGGCCGTCAAGCCGCAGCTCGCCTTCTTCGAGGCGCTCGGCGGGGACGGGATGCAGGCGCTCGAGCGGGTCTGCCGGTACGCGCGGGACGCAGGGCTGCTCGTGATCGCCGACGGCAAGCGCGGCGACATCGGCTCGACCGCCCGGGCCTACGCGTCCGCCTATCTCGAGCCGCGCGACGAGGAGCCGGCGCTCGCCGACGCGCTCACGGTCAACCCGTACCTCGGTGGCGACTCGATCGAGCCGTTCCTCCAGGCCTGCCGGCTGCACGGTGCCGGGATCTTCTGTCTCGTCCGAACGTCCAACTCGGGTGCGGCCGACATCCAGGACCTCGCCCTCTCCGACGGCAGCCGCGTCTGGCAGCAGGTGGCGGGGCTCGTCGCCGAGTGGGGCGCAGACCTCGTCGGCGAGCGCGGGCTCTCGAGCGTCGGCGCCGTGATCGGCGCGACCGCTCCCCGCACGATCGGCGACGCCCGCCGCCTGCTGCCGCAGTCCGTGCTCCTGCTCCCGGGCGTCGGCGCGCAGGGCGCGACTCCCGCCGACGTCGCGCGCGCCTTCACGAGCGGCCCTGCGAGCGCCGTCGTCAACGCGTCGCGCTCCGTGATCTACGCCTACCGCGACGGGGACAGCGACTGGCGCCGGGCCGCAGGGGCCGAGGCCGCCCGCCTGCGCAGCGAGATCTGGCGGGAGTCCGGCTGGTGATGCGTCCGCAGCCCGGGATCGCCCGCCTCGCGGCTCCCGCGGCGTTCCTGCTCGCGTTCACCGTGGCGATCCTGCTCGTCCGCTCCGGCCTCTCCGGCTCCGACGCGCCCGCGCCCGCGCCTGCGCCGACTCCCACGACCGCGGCCGACACCGGCCCCACGACCACGGTGCCCGAGGTGACGATCCCGCCGAGCACGCCGGCTGCGACCACGCAGGTCCCGGCCGGCGAGACCTACGAGATCCAGGCCGGCGATACCCTCGAGATCGTGGCCGGGAAGTACGACACGACCGTGGAGCAGCTCCTGACCCTCAACCCGGACGTCGACCCCGTCGCGCTCCAGGTGGGCCAGAAGATCCGCGTCCCCTGATGCGCCGCCCGCCCTTTCGTCGGCCTGCGCTCCTCCTCGCGGCGCTCCTCGCGCTGGCGCTGTGCGTGGCCGCGGCCGCGGCGCCGCCGCCCGTCACCGCCGAGGCCTACCTCGTCCAGAACGCGGGCACCGGCGAGGTGCTCGCCTCCCGCAACCCGACGGAGCGGCTGCCGATGGCCTCGATCACGAAGCTGATGACGACGCTCGTCACGCTCGAGCACGCCCGGCTGAACGACGTCGTCACGGTCACGCGCGGCGCGGCGGCGGTGGGGGAGTCGTCGATCGACCTCCGGCCCGGCGAGCGGCTGACCGTCGCCGACCTGCTCCGCGCCGCCCTGATCCAGAGCGCGAACGACGCCGCGAACGCGCTCGCTGCGCACGTGGGCGGCGGCTCGGTCGCCCGCTTCGTCGAGCTGATGAACGAGAAGGCGGCGGCGCTCGGCCTCGCCGACACCCACTTCGCGAACCCCGACGGCCTCGACGCGCCGGGGCACTACTCGAGTGCCCGCGACCTGACGAAGCTCGCCCGGGTAGCGATGCGGAAACCGTTCGTCCGCGCGACGGTGAGCCAGGTGACCGCGACCGCGGCCGGCCGCTCGCTGACCACGTGGAACGACCTTCTCTCCACCTTCCCGAACCTGATCGGGGTCAAGACGGGCCACACGAACGACGCCGGCTGGTCGGAGGTCGCGGCGGCCCGCGGGCAGGGCGTGACGATCTACGCGACGCTGCTCGGCGGCGCCAGCCGCGAGGGCCGGAACGCCGACCTCGCCGCGCTGCTCGCCTGGGGCCTCGGCCGCTACCGCACCGCCTGGGCGATCGACGGCGCCCGCACCTACGGCACCGTCCGGACCGCCTACGGCGAGGCGCCGGTCCGCTTGGTGGCCGCGAAGCCGGCCCTGCGGACGATCCGGGTCGACCGGGCGCTCGTCGAGCGGGTGGTGCTCGCCGTCGAGGTCGCGCTCCCCGTGCGCAAGGGGCAGCGGCTGGGCGAGGTGCAGGTTCGCGACCGCGGCCGCGTGATCGCGCGCTCGCCGCTCGTCGCCTCCGAGGCGGCGTCTCTGCCGGGACGGGCCGAGCGCGTAGGCTTCTATGCCAGGCGAACGCTGCACCACCTCTGGGGGGCCGTGACGTGATCGTGACCGTGACACTGAACGCCGCGCTCGACCGGACGCTGACCGTGCCGAACTTCCAGCTCGGGCACCGGCATCGGGCGAGCCACGTCCTCACCCTCGCCGGGGGCAAGGGGATCAACGTCGCCCGGGCGCTGAAGCGGCTCGACGTGCCGGTGGTCGCGACGGGGCTCGCGGGTGGCCGCACCGGCACCCGGATCGTCGAGGAGCTGACCTCGGAGGCGATCCTGAACGACTTCGTCCGGATCGGCGAGGAGTCGCGCTCCTCGAGCGCGGTCGTCGACCCGATGGAGAACACCTACACCGAGATCAACGAGCCCGGCCCGCACGTGACGGAGGACGAGCTGGGGACGCTGCTCGAGAAGCTGCACTACCTCTCCCGCGGCGCCGAGTTCGTCGTCTTCGCCGGCACGCTCCCGCGCTCCGTCCCGGAGAGCTTCTATGCGGACGCGATCCGCGACCTGAACCGGCGCGGCGTCCGCGTCGTCCTCGACAGCGAGGGCGAGCCGCTCCGGCTCGGGATCGAGGCCGAGCCGCATCTGGTCTCGCCGAACCAGTGGGAGGCGGAGCACGTGGTCGGCCAGGAGCTCGAGGACGCCGACGACTACCTGATGGCGCTCGACCGGATCTCCGAGCTCGGCGCCCGCAACGTCCACATCACCCAGGACGACGGCTGCTACGGCCTCTTCCGCGAGGACCGGCAGACGCGCCGGTTCCGCGCGTCGGCGCCGGCGATCGAGCCGATCTCCGTCGTCGGGGCCGGCGACGTGCTGCTGGCCCAGTTCCTCGCCGCCCAGCTCGGTGGCAAGACGGTCGAGGAGGCGCTCCGGCTCGCGGTCGCGGCCGGCGCCGCCTCGACCCTCGAGGTCGGCGCCGGCCGCTTCCAGCCGAAGGACGCGGGCCGGCTCGCGGGCGGCGTCGAGCTTCACGAGCTCGAGCCGCTGACCGCCTGAGCCGGTCGCCTAGCCCGCAGGCGAGCTAGTCGACCTGCTCCTGCTCGACCTCGCCGCGCCAGGCGCCGGAGGCGGTCCCGCGCTTCTCGATCAGCTCCTTGAACCGCTTCAGGTCGCCCTGGACGCGGCGCGCGTCGGCGCCGACGACCGCGCCGACGCTCTCGATCACGCCGTCCGGCTCCCAGTCCATCTGGACCATGATCCGTGTGGTCGAGTCGTCGATGTGGTGGAAGGTGACGACGCCGCCGTTCTCCCGCCCCTCGGTCGAGCTTCCAGGCGACCCGGTGGTCGGGATGCTGCTCCGTGATCTCGGCCTTCCACTCCTCCTTCTTGCCGCCGATCTCGGCAGTCCAGAGCAGATGGGTGTCGTCGAGCTGCTGGACGCTCTCGATCCCCTCCATGAACTGCGGGAACTCCTCGAACTGCGTCCACTGGTCGTACGCGGTGCGGACCGGGACGTCGACGTCGATCGACTCTTCGATGCGTGCCATCTGGGTGTGTCCTTTCGGCTCGAAAGTGTCCAGGGACCCTCCCCGGGTCCCGGCGCGGGGCAAACGGGATCGTCCGGGCGCCGGTGGTAGGATCGCCCGACCCGTGACCCGCGCGCCTTCCACTCCGCCGTCGACCTCGGGGAGGCCTGCGTAGGTGGACGCCGAGCTCGACCGGGACGCCAAGTTCGGCAAGGAAGGGCTGACCTTCGACGACGTGCTCCTGCTGCCCGCGGAGTCGGCCGTGCTTCCCGAACGACGTGCGCACCGCGACGCGGCTGACGCCGCACGATCGCGCTCGAGCTCCCGATCGTCTCGGCGGCGATGGACACGGTCACCGAGGCGCGGCTCGCGATCGCGCTCGCCCGCGAGGGCGGGCTCGGGATCGTCCACCGCAACCTCTCGATCGCCGACCAGGTCGCCGAGGTGGACAAGGTCAAGCGCTCCGAGTCGGGGATGATCGTCGAGCCGGTGACGCTGCGCCCCGACGACCTCGTCGCGGACGCGCTCGGCGCTGATGGAGCGGTACCACATCTCGGGCGTCCCGATCACCGACGAGGACGGGGTGCTCGTCGGGATCCTGACGAACCGCGACCTCCGCTTCGAGTCGAACACGCGCCAGCCCGATCTCGCGCGCTGATGACCGCGCAGGGACCTGGTGACCGCGCCCGTCGGGCACGACGCTCGACGAGGCGAACGAGATCCTCCACCGCGCAAAGATCGAGAAGCTCCCCGTGATCGACGCCGACGGCCGGCTCAAGGGCCTGATCACCGTCAAGGACATCCAGAAGCGGAAGGACTTCCCGCTCTCGACGAAGGACGAGTCGGGCCGCCTGCGCGTCGGCGCCGCCGTCGGGGTCGGCCCGGACGCGTTCGAGCGGGCGGGCGCCCTCGTCGATGCCGAGGTGGACGTGCTCGTCGTCGACACGGCGCACGGGCACTCGGCCTCGGTGGTCGAGATGGTGCGCCGGATCAAGGCCGAGTGGGACGTCCAGGTGATCGCGGGCAACATCGCGACCGCCGAGGCCGCCGAGGCGCTGATCGACGCGGGCGCGGACGCGATCAAGGTCGGGATCGGCCCGGGCTCGATCTGCACGACCCGCGTCGTCGCCGGCGTCGGCGTCCCCCAGATCACCGCGGTCTACGACTGCGCCGAGGTCGCGCTGCGGCACGGCGTCCCGGTGATGGCCGACGGCGGCCTCACCTCCTCCGGCGACCTCGCCAAGGCGATCGCGGCCGGCGCCGACACGGTCATGCTCGGCTCGATGCTCGCGGGCGTCGACGAGAGCCCGGGCGACGTGATCCTCGTCCAGGGCGAGCGGTTCAAGGAGTACCGCGGGATGGGCTCGCTGGGCGCGATGAAGGCGCGCTCGTTCTCGAAGGACCGCTACTTCCAGGGCGACGTCGAGGACGTGGACAAGCTCGTCCCCGAGGGGATCGAGGGACGCGTCCCCTACAAGGGCCCGGTGCAGGCGATCCTCTACCAGCTCGTCGGCGGGCTGCGGCAGGCGATGGGGTACTGCGGCGCCCCGACGATCGAGGCGATGAAGCTGGAGACGCGCTTCGTCCGGATCACCGGCGCAGGACTGCGCGAGAGCCACCCGCACGACGTCACGATCACGAAGGACTCGCCGAACTACCGGCGCCAGTAGTGGCCAGCGTGCACCCGCTCCCCGTTCCCGACCGGCCCGCCGAGGAGCGCCCGGTGCTCGTCCTCGACATGGGCGGCCAGTACGCGCAGCTGATCGCGCGGCGCGTCCGCGAGGCCCGCGTCTTCTCCGAGCTCGTCCCGCACGGGATCACGGCCGAGGAGGTGCGCCGCCGCGACCCGCTCGCGCTGATCCTCTCCGGCGGCCCGGCGTCGGTCTACGCAGAGGGCGCGCCCCTCGTCGACGAAGGGCTCTTCGAGCTCGGGATCCCCACGCTCGGGATCTGTTACGGCGCCCAGCTGATGGCGCTCCAGCTCGGCGGCGAGGTCGCGCGCACCGGCGCGTCCGAGTTCGGGAAGACCGAGCTCGACGGCGGCTCCGGCGCCCTCTTCGGCGGCCTTCCCGAGGAGCAGACCGTCTGGATGAGCCACCGCGACACCGTCGTCGCGCCGCCCGCCGGCGCCACGGTGACGGGCCGCTCCGCCTCCACGCCCGTCGCGGCCTTCGAGGATCCGGCCCGCCGCCTCTACGGCGTCCAGTTCCACCCCGAGGTGCGGCACACGCCCTACGGCCAGGACGTGCTCAAGAACTTCCTCTACGAGGTCGCCGGGGCGCCGCCCGCCTGGACGCCCGCCGCCGTGATCGAGGAGCAGGTCGAGCGGATCCGCGCCCAGGTCGGGAGCGAGCGGGTGATCTGCGGCCTCTCCGGCGGGGTCGACTCCGCCGTCGCGGCGCTGCTCGTCTACAAGGCGGTCGGCGAGCAGCTCACCTGCGTCTTCGTCGACCACGGCCTGATGCGCGAGAACGAGGGGGAGCAGGTCGAGGAGACCTTCGGCGGCCACTTCCACGTCCCGCTCGTCCACGTCCGGGCGGAAGACCGCTTCCTGGCCCGGCTCGAGGGCGTCACCGACCCCGAGGAGAAGCGGAAGGCCGTGGGCGAGGAGTTCATCCGCGTCTTCGAGGAGGAGGCGGCCAAGCTGGGCGACGCCCGCTTCCTCGTCCAGGGCACGCTCTACTCCGACGTGATCGAGTCGGGCGGTGGCGAGGGCGGCGTCGCGGCGAAGATCAAGTCGCACCACAACGTCGGCGGCCTGCCCGCGGACATGCGGATGGAGCTCGTCGAGCCGCTCCGCCTCCTCTTCAAGGACGAGGTGCGGCGCGTCGGCGAGGAGCTTGGGATGCCGGAGCGGATGGTCTGGCGGCAGCCGTTCCCGGGCCCCGGGCTCTCGATCCGGATCATCGGCGAGGTCACCCGCGAGCGCCTCGAGCTGCTCCGTGCCGCCGACTCGATCCTCCAGGAAGAGGTGCGCCGCGCCGGCCTCTACCGGGAGCTCTGGCAGAGCTTCGCCGTCCTCCCGGCGATCAAGTCCGTCGGCGTCCAGGGCGACGAGCGCACGTACGCCTATCCGATCGTGATCCGGGCGGTCACCTCGGAGGACGCGATGACCGCCGACTGGGCGCGCCTGCCCTACGACCTGCTCGAGACGATCTCGAGCCGGATCATCAACGAGCTCCCGGGGATCAACCGGGTCGCGCTCGACATCTCGTCGAAGCCGCCCGCCACGATCGAGTGGGAGTGACGCTCGGGATCGCTTGCGACCGGTTGTAGGTCGCGGCGGTGAACGATCCCGGTCCGCCGGAACACGATCCTGCTCGCGGCGACGCTGACGTCGCTCTCCGGGATGGTGCAGCTCGTCGTCGCCGTCGCGACGGTGACGCTCGTGCTCGTGACCGGGGATCGAGGGCATCCTCGGGCTCGGGCCGGCGATCTTCCTGCTCGGCGGCGGCTTTGTCGCGTTCCCGGCCGGGCGGCTGATGGACCGGTACGGCCGCGTGCCGGTGCTCGCCGCGGGCTGCGTCGCCGGGATCGCCGGCTGCCTGACGACCGCGCTCGGCTGCGCGGCCGCGTCGGCAGCGCTCGTGATCGTCGGCTTCGCGCTCGTCGGCGTCGGCCAGGGGACGATCCTGCTCTCGCGCGCCGCCGCGGCAGACATGTATCCGCCCGAGCGGCGGGCGCGCGGGATCTCGCTACGTCCTCTTCGGGGCGCTCTTCGGCGCCGCGATCGGCCCACTCGTCTTCCGGCCGCTCTTCGCCGGCAAGGAGCTGTCGCTCGACTCGCTCGTCGTGCCGTGGCTCGCGGCCGCCGGGATCATGGTGGTCGGGCTCGGGCTCGTGCTCTCCGATCCGGCCCGACCCGCAGATGATCGCGCGCCAGCTGCATCGACGCGGACGGCCCGACCGCCTGCGGCGGCGCCGCTGCGCGAGATCCTCCGCCGGCCGGGCGTCCCGCACAGGTCTCGTCGGCGCGATCGCGAGCTTCGGCGGGCATGGTCGCGGTGATGAACCTGACGGGCTACGTCGTCGCTCGACCACGGCCACCATCAGACCGACGTCTTCACGGTGATCAGCGCCCACATCGTCGGCATGTACGCGCTCGTGATCGTGGTCGGCGCAGCCGTCGACCGGATCGGGCGGCGGCCCGCCGTCGTCGCGGGCCTCCCGTGATGGCCGTCTCACGCCTCGGCCTCGTCTGGCTGACAGCGTGCTCTGGAGCTCGCGTGGCGCTCTTCGTGCTCGGGCTCGGCTGGAACATCTCGTACGTCGCCCGCCGTCACCAGCTCGGACGACCGGACGCCCCGGTCGAGCGGGGCAAGCTGCTCGGGCTCACCGACCTGCTCTCGAGCGTCGACGGCGGTGACGCTCGTCCTGCTCGGCGGCACGGCCTACGGCGCGCTCGGCGTCATCGCGCTCGCTCTCGGCGCGACCGCCCTCGTCGTCCTGCCCGGCCTCTGGATCTTGCTACAATCACCCGCCGGCGGGCGCTCAGTCCGCCCTCTTTCTGTGAGATGACGACGAAAACCTGGACAGCCAAGCCTGGAGAGATCACTCGCGAGTGGTATCTCGTCGACGCCGAGGGCAAGACCCTGGGCCGCTTGGCCACCCAGATCGCGGACACCCTCCGCGGCAAGAACAAGCCCCAGTACACGCCACACGTGGACACGGGCGACTTCGTGATCGTCGTCAACGCCGAGAAGATCGCGGTGACCGGGCAGAAGCTCGACCAGAAGATGTACCACTCGCACTCGGGCTATCCCGGCGGCCTGCGCTCGCGCACCCTGCGGACGCAGCTCGAGCGGCGCCCGACCGAGGTGCTGCGGAAGGCCGTCAAGGGGATGCTTCCCCGGAACCGGCTCGCGCGCCAGCAGATCACCAAGCTGAAGATCTACGCAGGCCCGGTGCACCCGCACGAGGCGCAGGCGCCCAAGGATCTGGACGTCTAGGAGGACGCGTGGCAGAGCAGGCCCAATATCTCGGCACCGGCAAGCGCAAGACGTCCGTCGCGCGCGTGATCCTGCGCCCCGGCGACGGGACGACGTGGTTCAACGGCCGGACGCTCGAGGACTACTTCCCGCGGCTCACCCATCGCGCGGCGGCACTGTCCCCGCTCAAGGTCGCCGGGCTCGAGGGCACCTACGACATTCGCGTCCGCGTCCACGGCGGCGGCCCGACCGGCCAGGCCGGTGCGGTGCGCCACGGGATCGCCCGGGCGCTCGTCGAGGCCGACCCCAACCTGCGGATCCCGCTCAAGCGCGAGGGCTTCCTCACGCGCGACGCCCGCCAGGTCGAGCGCAAGAAGGCCGGGCTGCACAAGGCGCGCAAGGCGCCGCAGTTCAGCAAGCGCTAGTCCGCGGCTTGCGCCGCTATTTCGGCACGGACGGCGTCAGGGGCGTCGTCGGCGAAGGCTTGACCGTCGAGCTCGTGGAGCGCCTCGGCAAGGCGGCGACGCTGTGGGCCGGCGGGGGTGGCCGGGTCTTCGTCGGCCGCGACACCCGCGGCTCGGGCCCGGAGCTCGAGGAGGCCTTCGCACGCGGTGTCGTCGCGGCGGGCGGCAACGCCGTGCTCGCCGGCGTCCTCCCGACCCCGGCGGTCGCCCTGCTCAAGCTCGACCTCGGGGTCGTCATCTCCGCCTCCCACAACCCCGCCGAGTACAACGGGGTCAAGTTCTTCGACCGGGACGGGAACAAGCTCTCGGACGCGTCCGAGGAGGAGATCGAGGCGCTGCTCGACGCGCCCGGGCCCGGCGGGGGCACGATCGCCCGGGTCGACGTCGCCACGGACAGCTACATGGAGCACGTTCTCGAGCGCTTCGGCACCGACCTGACCGGGCTGCGGATCGCGGTCGACTGCGCGAACGGCGCCTACTCCGGGATCGCCCCCGAGGCGTTCCGCCGCCTCGGCGCCGAGGTGCACGCGATCGGCGACAGCCCCGACGGCACCAACATCAACGAGGGCTGCGGCGCGACGGACCTAGTTGCTCTGAGCAACAACGTCCTCGAGGCCGGCTGCCACCTCGGAATCGCCTTCGACGGCGACGGCGACCGGATGCTCGCCGTCGACGGGACCGGGGAGGCCGTCGACGGCGACCAGATCCTCGCGATCCTCGCCCTCCACCTCGGGGTCGACGTCGTCGCGGTCACGGTGATGACGAACCTCGGTTTCCACCGGCTGATGGCCGAGCACGGGATCCGGGTCGTCACGACCGCGGTCGGCGACCGCTACGTGCTCGAGGCGCTCCACCGGGAGGGCGGGATCCTCGGCGGCGAGCAGTCAGGCCACGTGATCTGCCTGCGCGACCACGTCACGGGCGACGGGCTCGCGGCCGCGTTACTCCTCTGCGACGCGATCCGCGACACCGATCTGCGAACTGCAGCGGCGGCGATGCCGCGTTACGCCCAGGCGCAGGAGAACGTCCGCGTCGCTCGGCCGGAGGTCTCGCAGGCGATCCTCGACGAGATGGAGCGGCTGAACCGCGAGCTCGACGGCCGCGCCCGCGTGCTCGTCCGTCCGTCCGGCACCGAACCGCTCGTCCGGGTGCTCGGCGAGGCGGAGACGGAGGAGGAGGCCGCCGAGCTCTGTGCTAGGATCGCGTCGCTCGTCAAGGCTGAGCTCGGCTAGTCCACACCAGGACGGCGCCGGGCTCTTGTGCGTTTCCAGGGGCCGGGTTCGGGAGATGATGCCCCTGTCGGTTCGACCAGGGTCAGTTCGACAGGGTGGCGCTTCACCCGAGAGCGGAAGGAGCTTCCAGGGTGTGCGGAATCATCGGATACGTCGGACCGAGAGAGGCGAAGCCGCTGCTGCTCGAAGGCCTCCAGCGCCTCGAGTACCGGGGCTACGACTCGGCCGGGATCGCGCTGCGCGAGGAGCACGGCCTCGAGTACGTCCGCGCGGTCGGCAACCTCCAGAACCTGAAGCTCGTCGCCGGCCCGAACGGGTCGGTCTCGCAGCACGGGCTCGGGCACACGCGCTGGGCCACCCACGGCGGCGTCACCGAGGCGAACGCGCATCCGCTCGTCGGCTGCGACCACTCGAAGCTCGCGATCGTCCTGAACGGGATCGTCGAGAACTACCGCGAGCTCCGGGACGGGCTGCTCGAGCGCGGGCACACCTTCACCTCCGAGACGGACGCCGAGACGGTCACGCACCTGATCGAGGAGCGCTACGACGGCGACCTGACCGCCGCGGTCCGCGCCGTCTACGCCGAGCTCGAGGGCCACTTCACCTTCGTCGCCATCCACCACGACCATCCCGATGTCCTGGTGGGCGCGCGCCACCAGACGCCGATGGTGGTCGGCGTCGGCCAGGGCGAGATGTTCGTCGCCTCGAACGCGGCCGCCTTCCTCAGCGAGACCCGGATGGTCCAGTTCCCGGACGACGGCAACATCGTCACGCTCACACCTGCCGGCGCCGTCTTCCACGACGTGGACGGGAATGAGCTCGAGCACGACACGATCGAGCTGGACTGGGACGACGAGGGCGCCGAGAAGGGCGGCTACGAGACCTTCACGCTCAAGGAGATCTACGAGCAGCCGGAGGCCGTCGCGGAGACGATCGGCGACCGCGTCCGGCACGGCAAGCTCGTCCTCGACGGGCTCGGCCTCTCCGAGCAGGACGTCAAGGATCTCCGGCGGATCGTGATCCTCTCGGCCGGTACCTCCTACCACGCGGGAGTCGTCGGCCGGTACGTGATCGAGGAGTGGGCGCGGATCCCGGTCGAGCCGGACATCGCCTCCGAGTGGCTCTACCGCAATCCCGTGATCGACGACGACACGCTCGTGATCGGGATCTCGCAGTCCGGCGAGACCCGTGACACGATCCAGGCGATGCGGCTGGCGCGCGAGCTCGGCGCCCGGACGGTGGCGATCACGAACATGATGGGCTCGCAGATCACGCGTGAGGTCGACTCCGTCCTCTACACCCGCGGCGGGCTCGAGGTCGGCGTCGCCGCCTCCAAGACGTTCACCGCCCAGGTGTCGCTGCTCTACCTCGTCGCCCTCAAGCTCGCCGAGGTACGGGAGACGCTGCCGCCCGCGGAGCGCGAGTTCATCCTCGACGAGCTCTACGACCTCCCGAACAAGATCGAGCGCTTCCTCGACGGCGACCATCCGATCGAGGAGATCGCGCAGCGCTACTGCGAAGCGCCGTTCTTCCTCTACCTCGGCCGCCACATCGGCCTGCCTGTGGCGCTCGAGGGCGCGCTGAAGCTGAAGGAGATCTCCTACATCCCGACCGAGGCGTACTCCGCCGGCGAGATGAAGCACGGGCCGATCGCCCTGCTGGACGCCGACACGCCGGTCGTCGTCGTCGCGACGAACATCCATGTCTACGACAAGCTCGTCTCCAACATCCAGGAGGTTCGAGCCCGCGGCGCGCACGTGATCGCGATCGCGACGGACGGGAACGAGGACATCCAGCACCACGCCGACGACGTGATCTACGTGCCCAAGTCGCCGGCCTTCCTCCAGGCAGCGCTCGCAATCGTTCCGCTGCAGCTCCTCGCCTACCGGATCGCGCGGCTCCGTGGGCTGAACGTCGACCAGCCGCGCAACCTGGCGAAGACCGTCACCGTCGAGTAGCCCGGGCTATCAGGAGGCCGGTCGGTCAGGCAGGCCGGGCAGCGCGGACGATCCGCCGCGCCGCGAGCTCGTCGTCGGGGGCGCGGACGTCCCCGTGGAGCTCGTCGTAGAGCGCCTGCGCCTGGGCGAGGACCGCCGCGGAGCGGCGCTCGAGCAGCGCCTCGCGGAGGGCGAGCTCGTGCTCCCGCTCGGCCAGGCGGCGCGCCTCTTCGGCGAGGCGGACGTCGTCGGCCGGCTCCGGCTCGGGGTCGGCGACGGAGAGGAACGCGCCGAGCTCGAGCGCCGGCTCGACCGCGAGCTCCTCGCAAGGAGCGGGGGCAGGAGCGGGCTCGAGCAGCTCGTCGAGCCCGAGGTGGGCACGGAGTCCGGTTCCGAAGTCTGCGGGCGTTTCCATGGCGGCACCCGTCCAGACGCTCGTGCGTCAGGAATCTTGCGCTGCGACGACGATCTCGCCGCTCTCGACGAGCAGTGGGCCGGCGGCGGTTCGCAGCCGGAGCCTCCCGTCCGGCTCGATCCCCTCCGCGACCCCCTCGACACCCTCCGCCGTCACGGATCGGCCTCGAAGCGCATCCCGGGCGGCGAGCTCGGGGACGAGCACCTCGAGGCCGCCTTCGCGCCAGGCCGCGTAGGCGCCATCCAGCCGGCGGAGGAGGAGCTCGAGCACCTCCTCCCGGTCGCGTTCGCGCCCGTCGGCCGTCCGTAGCGAGCCCGCGGGGAGCCAGGGCCGCTCGGGCAGCTCGGCGTCGACCTGGTTCACGTTCAGCCCGATCCCGACGACGACGGCGCCGTCACGCAGCTCGGCCAGGATCCCGGCGACCTTTCGCCCGGCGAGCAGGACGTCGTTCGGCCACTTGATCTGCGCGGCCAGTCCCGTCGCGTCCTCGACCGCCTGCGCCACGGCGACAGCTGCGACGAGCGAGAGCTCCTGCGCCCGGCGGCCGGCCGGCGGGCGGAGCAGCACCGAGACGAGCACCGCGGTCCCCGGCACCTCCTCCCAGCGGCGGCCGAGCCGCCCGCGCCCGCCCGTCTGGTGATCGGTCGTGGCGATCGCCCCCTCGGGGTCGTCCGGTCCGAACAGCAGCTGCGTCGACTCGCAGCTCTCCACGTGCCGCCGCGGCGCGCCGATCACCGCGAGAGCGCCTTGTGTTTCCGAAACACAAAGTCTCCTCGCCCCGCATGGTTGAGCGGCCGGGTCGGGCCCGAACCGAGCTTGTGTTTCACCAACACAAAGTCCCTCGCGCTCGTCATTCGGGTGGGCGGCGGAGCCGCTTGCGCTCGCCGCGGCGCTTCTTCTGCTCCAGCCGCCGCTCCTTGGCCGCCCGGCTCGGCTTCGTCGGCACCCGCCGGCGCTCCACGGCGAGCGCCCGCCGCAGCTGCTCGACGAGGCGCTCGACGGCGAGCTCGCGGTTCCGGAGCTGGCTGCGCTCGTCCTGGGCCACCGCCCGCAGCACCGGCCCCGCCTTCCCGAGCACCCGTCGTTTCTGGGCCGCCGAGAGAGCGGAGGACGCCTCGACGTCGAAGAGCGCCTCGACGCGCGTCTCCGCCGTGTTGGCGTGCTGGCCGCCGGGGCCGCTCGAGCGGGAGAAGCGGAGCGCGATCTCGGCGAGGGGAACGGTCACCGAGCGGGTGACCCGAATAGACTCCGGCTCCATGGCGGCCATTCTGCTCGATGTCGACGGGGTGCTCCACGTCTCCGGCGAGGCGATCCCGGGCGCCGTCGAGGCGGTCTCACGCCTTCGCGAGGAGGGGCACAGGCTCCGCTTCGTCACGAACAACTCGACGCGGGCGCGCGTCGAGCTGGCCGACGAGCTCCGGGAGATGGGCTACGAGCTCGAGGACGAGGAGCTGCAGACGACGCCGATGGCCGCGGCGCGCGCGCTGGAGGGCAAGCGGGTCTATGCCCTCGTGATGTCTGCGATCGTCCCCGACCTGATCGGGATCGAGCTCGTGGGCGACATGGCGGACGCCGTTCTCGTCGGGGGCTGCGACGAGACACTCGAGCCGAACCAGGTCTTCAGCTACATGAACCTCGCCCGGGCGTTCACCGAGATCCAGGCGGGCGCCGAGCTCTACTGCCTGCACAAGAACAAGTGGTGGCAGACCTCGCGCGGGCCGATGCTCGACGGCGGCTCGTTCGTGGCCGGGCTCGAGTACGCGACCGGGGTGGACGCGACCGTCGTCGGCAAGCCGAGCGCTGCCTGCTTCGCCGCTGCGCTGGCGGCGCTCGACGCCGAGCCCGAGCTGACCTGGCTCGTCACGGACGATCTGGAGCAGGACATCCAGGGCGCGCAGCTCTTCGGGATGAAGACCGTCCTCCTCCGCACCGGGAAGTTCCGCCCCGAGGATCTCGAGCGCTCCAGCGTCGTCCCCGACGCGGTCCTCAGCTCGATGGCGAACGTCCCGGACTGGATCGACCGCCGCGGCTGATGAAGGTCGGCACCGACCTGATCGAGATCGAGCGGATCCGGCGGGCGCTCGACCGCTACCCGGGCTTCCGCGACCGCTGCTTCACCGCCGCCGAGCAGGCGTACTGCGACGGGAAGAAGAACCCGGCGGAGAGCTACGCGGGCCGCTTCGCGGGCAAGGAGGCGGTCGGCAAGGCGCTCGGCTTCGGCGTCGCGCGGGCATTCGCGTGGACGGACATCGAGATCGCGGGGCGCCCGAAGCCATCGGTGCGGCTCTCGGGGCGCGTCGCCGCCTGGGCCGAGGCCAGGGGCGCGGGCGCGATCGACCTCTCGATGACCCACTCGCGTGAGCTCGCCTCCGCGGTCGCCGTCGTCGCCGATGCCTGAACGTCCACAGCCCGACGGACTGCGGCCGCTCTTCTCGGCCGCCGAGATGCGGGCGGCCGAGGAGGGGTATCCCGGCTTCCCGGAGAGCGCAAACGAGCTGATGGAGCGAGCCGGCGCGGCCGTCGCGTCCGAGCTGCGCCGCTGCTTCCCCGACGCGCGCCGGGTCGCCGTCGTGTGCGGTGGCGGCGCGAACGGCGGGGACGGTCGGATCGCCGCCCGGATCCTCCGCGACGGGGGCCTCGACGCCGTCGAGACGGCCGCGGTCGAGCAGGCGGACGTGATCGTGGACGCCCTGTTCGGCACGGGGTTCAGCGGCGAGCCGCGGGCCGAGGCCGCAGCGCTGATCGAGCGGATCAATGCTGCCGGCGTGCCCGTGCTCGCCGTCGACGTGCCTTCCGGGGTGGATGCGTCCACGGGCGAGGTCGCTGGGCCTGCCGTGCGCGCGGACGTGACCGTCACCTTCCACGGCCCGAAGGTCGGCCTGGCAGTCGCCCCGGGCCAGTTCCACGCCGGTGACGTGATCGTGGCCGGGATCGGCCTCGAGCCGGCCACCACCGAGCACGCGCTCGTCGGCTCCGAGCTGCTCGACCTCGTCCCCCGGAAGACGACGCGGGACACGAAGTACACAGCGGGCTCGGTGCTGCTCGTCGGCGGGGCCCCCGGGACGACCGGGGCGATCTGCCTCGCCGCCTCGGCGGCCTTCCGCGCCGACGCCGGCTACGTCGCCGTCGCCGTCCCGGAGGCCTCGCTCGCCACCGTCGAGGCGCAGCTGCTCGAGCCGGTCAAGCTGACCTGGGGCGAGCTGGACGCTGCACGCGGCAAGGCGAGGGCGATCGCGATCGGCCCCGGGCTCGGCCGCACGGCCGAGGCGAAGACACTGCGCGACCGGCTCCTTCGCGACGCGACCGTGCCGGTCGTCCTCGACGCCGACGCCCTGTGGGAGCTCGAGCCCGGCCCCTGGAGCTGCCCGGTCGTCCTGACACCGCACTCGGGCGAGCTCGGGCACCTGCTGGGACGCGAGCCGAGCTGGGTCGACGAGCACCGGCTCGAGGCCGTGCGAGCGGCCGTCGAGCGGTTCGGCTGCGTCTGCCTGCTCAAGGGCTCGGAGGTGCTCGTCGCCGCTCCCGGCGAGGGTGTCCTCGTCACCGCGCCGGGGCCGCCCTCTCTCGCCACCGCAGGCTCCGGCGACGTCCTGACGGGGATCGTCGCCGCGTATCTCGCGAAGGGGGTCGAGCCCCGCCTCGCAGCCGCGGCAGCCGCGACGGCGCACGGGCTCGCTGCCGTCCACTCGGGCCTCGCCTCCGGGCTCGTCGCCGGCGACCTTGTGGCCGCCCTGCCGCGCGTGCGTCCCTAGCATCAGGCGCATGAAGGTCGAGATTCTCGGCTCCGGCGGGGCCACGACGATCCCGCGTCCCGGCTGCGGCTGCCGTGTCTGCGTGGAGGCGAGGGAGCGGGGAATCCCCTACGCGCGCACCGGGCCGAGCCTGTTCGTCCACGGGCCGGATGTCCTCTTCGACACGCCTGAGGAGGCGAAGCTCCAGCTCGACCGTTCCACTGTGACCGACATCGCGGCCTGCTTCTACTCCCACTGGCACCCGGATCACACGATGGGGCGGCGGGTGTGGGAGAGCCGCAACCTCTCCGGCTTCCGCGAGTGGCCGGCCGATCCCGCGCGCCGGCGGACGACCGACATCTATCTGCCGGAGCAGGTCGCCGCCGACGCGCAGGTCCGCCTCGGCCTGAGCGACCATCTCGAGTTCATGGAGAGCCGCGGCTGGGTGCGGGTCCACGAGATCGCCGACGGGGAGGCGGTCGAGCTCCCGGGCGGGACGGTTCGGCCCTTTCGGCTCGCCGAGGACTACGTCTACGCCTTCGAGGTCGAGGCGGACGGGAAGAGGCTGCTCGTCGCGATGGACGAGACGCACCGCTGGCAGCCGCCGGACGAGCTGCAGGGGGTCGACCTCGCCGTGCTGCCGATGGGCGTCTGCGAGCACGATCCGTTCACCGGCGAGCGGAGGATCCACGAGGAGCATCCGATTCTTCGCTACGAGGCGACGTTCGAGCAGACCCTCGCAATCGTGGATGCGCTCGGCGCGAAGCGGGTGATCCTCAGCCACGTCGAGGAGGTGGACGGTCTCGGCCACGACGACCTCGTTCGGCTCGCGCGAGAGGTCGGGCGCGGGATCACCTTCGCGTGGGACACGATGTCGGTGGAGGTCTGATGGCCCGGTCCGATCTGACCGTCGATCTCGGCGCCGTCCGCCGGAACGTCCGGACGCTTCTCCGGGCGCTCGAGGGCGCGGAGCTCTGGGCGGTGGTCAAGGCCGACGGCTACGGGCACGGCGCGGCCGACGTTGCAGGCGCGGCGCTCGGGGCGGGGGCGACGGCGCTCTGCGTCGCCACGGTCCCGGAGGCGCTCGCCCTGCGAGCGGAGCTCGGAGCGGTGCGGATCCTCGTCCTCGGCCCGGCCTCCAGCCGGGAGATCGCCCAGGCGCGAGACGCGGGCCTCGAGCTGACGGTCGCCGACGGCGAGATCCCTGACGGCGTCCGCGTCCACCTCAAGGTCGACACGGGGATGGGGCGCTGGGGGCTCTCCGAGCTGCCGACGCCGGGCCGCGATGTCGTCGGCGTGATGAGTCACTTCGCCTCGGCGGACTGCGACGCGGCCTTCACCGAGACGCAGATCGAGCGCTTTCGCGAGGCGACGGCGGCGGTTCCGGAGCTGACCCGGCATATCGCGAACAGCGCAGGCGCGCTCCGGTATCCCGCCGCCCGGTTCGACGCGGCGCGCTGCGGGATCGCCCTCTACGGGCTCTCACCGTTCGGCGAGTCGCCGTCGGTGGACGGGCTCGAGCCGGTCCTCCGCTGGGAGTCGGAGGTCGCCCAGGTGAAGCTGCTCGCGCCCGGCGAGTCGACGGGCTACGGCCGGCGCTACGTCGCCGAGCGGCCCACCTGGATCGGGATCGTTCCCGTTGGCTATGCGGACGGGTTCCGGCGCGCGCTGACCGGGACCGAGGTGCGGGTCGGCGGCGAGCGGCGCCGCGTGGTCGGGACGATCTCGATGGACGCCCTCGCCGTCGAGCTCGACCGGGAGCTGCCGCCTGGGACGCCGGTGACCCTGCTCGGGCACGGGATCGAGGCCGAGGAGCATGCCCGGGTCGCCGGGACGATCAACTACGAGCTGGTGACGGGGATCGTCAGCGCGGGCACCCGCACGCGCCGCACCGTGGTCGACAGCTGAGGCCGACCCAGGCCGCTCCACGGCCACTCCTCCCAGCGGATGCAGATCCCGGCGCGGACGGGGTTCGAGACGACATAGGCGCATGCGTCGCGCAGGTACTCGTCGTCGTCGACCTCGCGGGTTGCGAAGCGCGCCCCGAAGAGGTGCCCGCGCCGCTCCCAGCGCGCGTTGAAGGCGCGGGCGTGGAGGGCGTTGATCCTCGCCATGCCCGTGGAGAGCTCGGGTTGTCCGCAGCGGACGAGGAGGTGGTAGTGGTTGCCCATCAGGCAGTAGGCATGGAAGCGCCAGCGGAGCTGGGTGGCGGTACGGACGAGGAGCGCCAGGAAGTGCAGGCGGTCGTCGTCGTCACCGAAGATCGAGCAGCCGTCGACGCCGCGCGAGGTCAGGTGCCAGACGCCGAAGGGGAACGTGGAGCGGAGCGGGCGCGGCACAGCAGCCACCCTACGACCGGCCGCGCGGCCGCGAAAGTGCCCGCCACCGACCAGCCCTGCCGAGACGTGTCCAGGGTCAGACCCTGGACACGTCTCCGGCGGCCGCGACTCAGAGCGACAACGCTGGAACAGACGCGGCCAGTGTCTGACCCTGGACATGGCCGCAGCCGCCGCGGCGGATGAGAACAGCGCCGCGATGGACGCGGCCAGGGTCAGACCCTGGACACGTCCCCTCGGGACGCGTCAGGCCGGGGATCCGCGGCGGGCGAGCCGGGCGACGAGGCGCGGCGCCAGCGCCTGGGCGAGCGCGAAGACCCGGTACCAGCGCGGGACGTAGACCTCGCGCTTCCCGCGCTCGACCGCGTCCGCGATTCGCGTGGCCACGAGCTCGGGGCCGACGACGAGGCGGTAGAGAAGCGCTGGGATCCGGCCGCGCTGGGGGAAGCCCTCCGTCTCGACGAACCCCGGGAGGACGGTGTGCACGGAGACCCCGCGGGACGCCAGCTGCCCTGCGAGCGCGCGCGAGAACGCCAGCTGGGCGTGCTTCGAGGCTGCGTAGGGGCCCGAGACGGGGACGGAGACGGTTCCTGCGATCGAGACGACGTCGACGACATGGGCGCCCGGGAGGAGGCCGGGCAGCAGGGCTCGCGTGCACCAGACACCGCCGAGGTAGTTCGTGGCGATCACGGCCTCGATCCGGTCGGGGGCGAGCGAGAGGAAGTCGCCGCGGCCCGCGATCCCCGCGTTGTTGACGAGGAGCCCGAGTTCCGGGTGGCGCGCGAGCACGGCCGCCGCCATCCGCTCGACGTCCGCCCGGTCGGAGACGTCGCAGACCTCGACGTCGGCGCCGAGCTCAGCCGCCAGTGCCTCCAGCCGCTCGCGGCGCCGGGCCACGAGGACGCAGCGCCAGCCACGGCCGGTCAGCTCGCGCGCGGTCGCCTCGCCGATTCCGCTCGAGGCTCCGGTGACGACCGCGATCCGGCTCATCGCGTCCGCCCTAGGCGCAGACGCGGACGACGCGCTTGGCCTCGTGCGTACGGCCCTTCGCGTCCGTCACGACCGCGCGCAGCGTGTGCTTCCCCTTCGGGGCGGCCCCGCGCGTCCACGTCGCCCCGTACAGCCCGGCGCCCTCGGCCTTCCCCGCCGCGAGCTTCCGCTCCCCGTCGAAGAAGCGAACCGACCTGACCTTCGCGGTCGAGCCGGCGAGGACGACCAGTGACGTGCGCTTCGCCGCGCACTCGTTGGCCTCGGGGGCGAGCCAGGTCACCGACGGGCCTGCGACGACCCGGATCGGGCCTCGTGCGAACGCGGTGTTCGGCAGCAGCTGATCCCCGACCGAGTCCACGTTCTTGGCCTCCTGGAAGTCCGCGGCCTCGGCGGCGAGCACGCGCTTCCCCGCCTTCAGCGTGGGCGCCGAGTCCGGCAGCGCGAAGATCGCGATCGACGAGACCGGGTCGTAGGCGGCGGCCGCGACCAGCGAGTTCCGGTAGCCGATCACGAGCGAGTACGGATCGACGCCCGCACCGGTGTCGAGCACGCGCAGCGCGATCGTCGGCCGGCCCGCGGAGACGCGGTCGGTGATCAGCCCGAGCAGCGGCGGCTCGGTGTCGTTGACCCAGGCGCGGAGCACGTACGAGCCCGCCAGCGAGCGGCCCGTGAACGCGTCCTGACCGGAGTCGACCGAGACGTAGTACGCCTTCGTCCGCGGGAACACGGTGCCGCCCGCGCCGATGTCGAGCGGGTAGTCGATCGTCAGGTTGTTGACGTTGACCGGGGTGCCTGCGTACCCCTGGACGTCGTTCTCGTCGGGCGAGCCGAGCACCCAGGGGTGGATCAGCGATCCGGGCGACGAGGTGATCACGGCCGCGCCGAGGTTGACCGCGGGCTCGTCGATCCGGATCCGGTAGAGGGTCTCGGCGCCGCTCTCGTTCACCGGCTGCCCCGCGCGGTAGTCGGCGGAGGGCCCGAAGGCCGCGTTCGGGTACTTGTAGACGGAGGCCCGGGAGACGCCCTTCCGCGTGTCGCCGGCCTGGAACTGCCGCAGCGGCAGCACGGGCGCGTGCGCCAGGCCGGGCCGGGTCACGAGCAGCGCGTACGCGACCTTGCGCACGGTCGAGCCGCGGTGGAGGAGCAGGAAGCCGTACGCCTCGCCGGTGCCGGCGGTCGCTGCCGCGCGAGCCGTCACGGGCAGGAGCAGCTGTCCCCCCGGCGGAATCGAGATCGAGCCGGGCACGTCGATCGTGACGCCTGCCGGCTGGCCCTGCGCCTGCAGCTCGACGTCCCAGGTGCCGCCGCCGCCACCCGCGTCGGTCAGCGAGACGAGCTGCGAGGCCGAGGCCGCGCCGCTCGTCACGTTCACGTCGCCGAAGGAGAGCGAGACGGGGTCGGTGAAGAGCTGCGGATCGTTCGCGGCGACCACGTCCACGAGCCCGCTCCCCGAGAGGAGGACGGGAGCCTCGATCGTCCTCGCCGTGTCCGACCAGGCGGGAGCGGCCGTCGAGACGAGCGCCGACTTGACCTGCCGCGGCGACCAGGAGGGATGCCGCTGGAGCAGGAGCGCTGCTGCCCCGGCCACGTGCGGCGCAGCCATGCTCGTCCCGTCGAAGACGGCGAACGGGCCGCCCGCGCTCGGCAAGGTCGACGAGAGAATCGCGCCACCCGGAGCGCCGACGTCCGGCTTCAGCTGGTGTCCGAACGCCGTCAGCCCGGCCGAGGAGAAGCTCGTGACGACGCCGCCCCGGCCGGTCTGGAGCTCGAGCGGGTCGTCCCCGATCCGGACGCTCGCGCGGCCGCCGTGCGCTCGCCGAGGTAGGCGATCGAGTCGGGCGGCGTCGAGGTCGGAGATCATCCCGGCCGGAAGGGACGAGCGGGATCGGAATCGTGTTCGGCTCGCCCGAGCGATTGTCCGCGAGCACGAGCCCGATCGCACCGGCGGCCTTCGCGCGCTGCGCCTTGACCACGAAGGCACAGTCGCCGCGCGTGGCGAGTGCGATCGCGCCGCGAAGCGAGCCCGCGGGAAGGGGAGAGCGGCCGCCGTTCGCGTTCCCGGGCGGCCCGCAGAGGTTGCGGGGCGTCGGCGTCCCCGCCACGGACACCACCGAGCCGACGTCGACGAGCAGCTGGTCGCGGTCGCCCCAGGCGGCCGGTGCGGGGCCGCCGGCTCCGGCGACGAACGGGATCTGCTTGAGCGCGTCCGGCGCGTCGGCGGCCGTGAGCGCGAGCGCAGGGGCGAAGAAGTGGGTGTTCGAGAGGGCGGCGACCGAGATCGAGTCCGGCGCGGTGCCCGGCGAGCCGGCCGAGCCGAGCCCGTAGTCGTCGCGGTCGTTGCCGGCGGAGATCACGGGGACGACGCCTGCCGCGGAGACGTTGCGGACGGCCTCGATCAGGGCGTCGCTCTCGGGGTCGGCCTGGGGTCCGCCTCCCGAGAAGTTGATCACGTCCATCCCGTCGCGGACGGCGGACTCGAACGCGGAGACGATCTCCGGCGTGTTCCCGACGTGGCCGGCGAACGTGGGCACGTTGAAGACGCGATAGTTACCGACCTGCGCGCGCGGGGCGACGCCGCGGAGCCCCGTCGTCCGCGGGTGGTCGCGGCCCGCGGGGGCTGTCGTGCCTGCAACCCCGGCAGCGATCCCCGCGACGTGCGTGCCGTGAAACGAGGCGCGCGGGTCGACGGCGAGGCGGCTGCGATCGTCCGCGCCCGCGCCGACGAAGGAGCGCGCCACGATCACCTTCGGCGTCGTCCACTTCGTCCCGCCCTTCGGGAAGCCCTCGGGGTAGGCGTAGCCGGCCGGGTCGAAGAAGGGATTCGTCTGGTCGATCCCGTCGTCGACGATCCCGATCTTGATCCCCTCGCCGCTGCCGCCGCCGGCCGCGATCAACGCGCCCGACCCGATCAGGTCGGGGCTGCGGTCGAGCGCCAGCGTGTAGCGGTAGCTCGGGTAGAGCTTGTGGGTGAACGGGAGCCCGGCCGCGCGTGCGAGCTGCTTCGCGGGGATCTCGACCGCCATTCCGTTCAGGAGCAGCGTGTAGTGCCGGCGGACCTGGGCGGAGGGGATCGCCCGGCGGAGGACGACCTCGGCGCGGGCCTGGGCGCTGCGGAGCCGGGCGGTGTAGGCGCGCGAGGAGGCGCTCGTGACGTCGAGGCGGCGGGCGCCCGAGCGCGAGGCCAGCGTCCGCGAGTAGGCGGCGAGCGGAGGCTGGGCCAACGTCAGGATCACGGTCAGCCGCCCCCGGCGGTGGGCGGCCGGAACGACGATCGTCCCGGCGCGGACCACGGGCTGCGCGACCTCGCCGCCGCGGCGCTCGATCGGCTGCAAGGCAGCGGCTGCCGTCGACGCCAGCACGAGCGCCACTCCGACCAGAGAGAGCGCAAAGAGGCGGCGCACGACGGCACAGTAGCCAAAGGGTTTCCGGGGTGCCGTAGACTCCGCGGCCGTGAGCAGGTTCACCGGCAAGCGGGCGCTGATCCTCGGCGTCGCCAACAAGCGCTCGATCGCCTGGGCGATCGCCCGCCGCCTCGCCGACGAGGGGGCCGAGCTCGCGTTCACCTTCCAGGGCGAGCGGATCGAGAGCAACGTCCGCGACCTGGCCGGCTCGGTGGATTCGAAGCTCGTCACGTCCTGCGACGTCCGCTCCGACGAGGACATCCAGCGCGTCTTCGGGGAGGTCGGCGAGCTCTGGGACGGGGAGCTGGATCTCCTCGTCCACTCGGTCGCGTTCGCCGCCGCCGAGGATCTCGAGGGTCGCTTCACCGACACCCCGCGCGACCGCTTCTGGATGGCCGTCGACATCAGCGCCTACTCGCTCGTCGCCACCGCCCGCGCCGCCGAGCCGCTGATGGCGAAGGCCGGCGGCGGCTCGATCGTGACGATGACCTACCTCGGCGGCGAGCGCGCGGTGCCGCACTACAACGTGATGGGCGTCGCGAAGGCCACCCTCGACGCCTCCGTCAAGTACCTCGCGTGGGATCTCGGCGAGCAGGAGATCCGGGTCAACGCCGTCTCTGCCGGCCCCGTGCGCACGCTGGCCGCCCGCTCGATCTCCGGCTTCACCGAGATGGAGTCGGCCTTCGTCGACCGGGCGCCGATGCGCCGCCACATCGACGCCGACGACGTCGCCGCAGCATCGGCGTATCTCCTCTCGGAAGACGCCAAGAACGTGACCGGGACGACGCTCTACGTCGACGCCGGCTATCACGTCATGGGGATGTAGACGGCGACCTCGCCGTCTCGCTCCAGCAGCCGCCAGCCTTCCCGCAGCAGCATCGCCTCCGCCCGGTCGGCGCAGCCCGCGCCGAAGTAGCGGCTCTGCCGGTAGAGCGCCCGGTGGATCGCGACGTAGGCGACGCGGGCGGGGATCTCGCCCCGGCCGCAGGAGAGGGGGCGCAGCTGCCGCGCCACCCGGTCGGCGACCGCCGGCGCCACCGTCGAGTAGCCCTGCAGCCGCTCGCGCGGCGAGGCCTGGACGTAGGAGAGGTAGACGCTCCCGTAGTGCATGTCCGGCCGGAAGACGGGCAGCTCCAACAGGATCCCGTCGCCCGAGAGCGCCGCATACGCGCGGTTCGCGCCGTCCGCCTCGGTGGCGCCGAAGAGCGGCGTCCGCAGGTCGAGCGCGAGCGCCGCCAGAACCAATGCGACCGCCCACCACGCCCGTGCGCGGACGACGGCGAACGCGACGAGGGCGGCGAGCGCGAGGCAGGCGACCGGCATCAGCCGCTCGGGCACCCGCGGGTAGTGCAGGGGCGGGAAGAAGCGCCAGAGCGGCTCGTAGAGCGGCGTCGTCGTCCCCAGCGCGAGCACCACCGGGACGAGGGCGCCGAGGCCGAGCACGAGCGCGAGCCCCCGCCGCCCGCCCCGCCAGAGCAGGACGAGCCCGAGAGCGGCGAGCACGGGGGTCAGCCAGCCGACGAAGACGAACTTCTCGACTCCCCGGGAGGCGCTGCGGGTGACGAGGTCGCTCCACGTCGCGGAGTACCGGGTGACGGAGGCGAGGCTGCGGCCGCCGCCTGCGATCGAGCCCTCGATCACGACCTGCTGGACGAGCAGACCCGCTGCGACGCTCGGGAGCGTGAGGAGGGCGGCGCCGCGGAGCCTGCGTGAAGGCCCGCGGAGCCACGCGTAGCCGACGACGAGCGGCAGCGCGCCGAGGGCGAGGTGCGTCTGCCCCGAGAGCGGGATCGCCGCGAGCGCGAGCGCCGCCGCCCAGAGCAGGCGCCGCTCCACGAGGAGGAGGCAGAGCGGCAGCAGGATCGAGATCGGCCCGAGCAGATGCCCCGTGCTCTGGCCCGCGCGGTACGGCGCGAGCGCGAACGCGAAGCCGCCGACGAGCGCTGCGCCGCGCGGGAGCCCCAGCTCGCGCAGCCACCAGGTCGTCAGCCCGCCCGCAGCGACGAACGAGAGGAGGAGGAAGGCGTTGTAGCCGCCCGACTGGCCGAAGAGGGCGCGGAGAAACCAGTAGGGCGCCCCGAACAGCCAGCCCTGGAGGTTGACCGTCGGCTCGGCCTCCGGCTGGAAGGAGTAGGGGTCGCGCCAGGGCGCCGCGCCGTGCGCGAGCTGGTGCCCGGAGAGCCAGAGCGCCCACTCGACCTGGAGGTGGTCGCCGGCCGCGGTCTCGCCGTAGCCGGCCGACGGCCGTGCGAGGTAGTGCCCGTCCACGTGCCGGATCGCCGGCCAGGTGGCGAGCACGGCGGCGGCGGCGCCGACGACGAGGGTGAGCGCGACGAACCCCGCCCGGCCGCGCGCAGCGGCTCCGAGCGACCCGATCCTCACGCGGCGGCGGGCGCGGCCTCCGTCGCCTTGGCGATCTCCTCGACGACCTCGACGATGTCGCGGTTCGCGTTGAAGACGCGCAGCTGGCGATCGGACCCGTTGCCGCGGGAGAGAATCTCGCCGATCCCCTCCAGCTCGCGCTCGGAACCGAGCTCCTTCGCGTGCGGCTCGATCTCCCGCAGCGTTCGGCGGATCAGCTGGGCGACGGGAACGCGGTTGCGGCGGCCGGTCAGGAGGTCCATCACCGGCGCCTCCAGCCCGTAACGAGCCGCGAGCCACTTGTTCTCGGTGGTCAGGATCCGGTGGTAGCTGGGGATCTGCTCGCCGCGCTCGTGCTGCTCGCAGAGCGACTTGACGAGAGCCTGGCAGTAGGCGGCGAGCGCGGTCGCGTCCTCGACCCGCGTGACCGCGTCGCAGATCCGGATCTCGATCGTCCCCAGCCGCGGATGCAGGCGGATGTCCCACCAGATGTGGGTGTAGTCGGCGATGCAGCCGGTGCGCTCGAGCTGCCCGACCACCTCGGCGTAGTCGGCGTAGTCGCGGAAGCGGGGCGGCGGCCCGGAGCGGGGGAAGGCCGCGAAGACCATCTGCCGGCTCGAGGAGAGGCCGGTCGGCTCGCCGCGCCAGAAGGGCGAGCTGGCCGAGAGCGCGAGCAGAGGCCCGAGGTGGGGGAGGAGCCCGTTCACGACCTGGATCGCCTTCTCCGGGTCGTCGACCGCGACGTGGATGTGCATCCCGAAGATCAGCTCGCGCCGGGCGATGTACTGGAGCTGGTCGACGAGGTTGCGGTAGCGGTCGCGCGCCGTGATCCGCTGGCGCTCGAAGAGCGAGAACGGGTGGGTGCCGGCCGAGCCGACGCGCATCCCCTTCTCCCGCCCGACCTTCGTCACGTAGGCCCGCAGCTTCAACAGCTCGTGGTGGACGTCGCCCGCCGTCCGGCAGACCGGCGTCGCGATCTCGAGCACCGACTGCATCAGCTCGGCGTTGATCCGCGGCTCCAGCTCGTGCCCGGAGATCGCGCTCAGGACGGTGTCGATGTGCTGGACGAGGTCGAAGGTCTCGCCGTCGAGGAGCATGTACTCCTCCTCGACTCCGAGCGTGTACGGGTCGGAGGTGCCGAACTTGTGGTCGAGGACGCTGCCGCCGGCGACGGCGCTCTTGCCCGTGATCGTGCCGGGGAAGAGCTGCTTCATCTCGCCGGCGCTCACCGTGACACCACCGCGTCCGCCTCGATCTCGACGAGCCAGCGCGGATCGAGCAGGCCGATCACGATCATCGTGCTCGCGGGCCGGATCTCGCCGAAGACCTCGCCGTGAGCGCGGCCGACGCCCTCCCAGATCGCGGGGTCGGTGATGTAGACCCGCGTGCGCACCACGTCCTCGAGACGGGAGCCTGCCTCGGCGAGGGCGTTCCCGATCAGCTCCAGGCAGAGCCGCGCCTGCTCGTACGCGCCGGCCGGAGGCTCGCCGCCGCCGGGCGGGATCGGCGCTGTCCCGGAGACGTGGACGAGCCCCCCGGCGACCACCGCCCGCGAGTACCCGACCACCGGCTCCATCGGCGAGTGCCCGGCGATGTTGCGGCGCTCCACGCGTCTAGTATCGCGCTCCGTGGACTCCCTGCGCCAGATCGAGGGCTGGTCGGCGCCGCACGCTGCGGCTGCCTGCCTGCGCCCGGGCGAGGTGGTCGCCGAGCTCGGGCCGCGCGACCTCGAGCTTCGCTGGGCCTCCGTGACCAAGCCGGCGACCGCGCTCGCCGTGCTCGTGGCGGTCGAGGAGGGGACGGTCGACCTGGACGAGCCGGCCGGGCCGCCCGGCTCGACGGTGCGTCACCTGCTCGCCCACGCCAGCGGCCTCCCCTTTCACGAAGGCCCGCCGATCGGGCGTCCCGGCCAGCGGCGGATCTACTCGAACCAGGGCTTCGAGACGCTTGCCGCCCATGTCGGCGAGCGGGCCGAGATCCCGTTCCCGGAGTACCTGGCCGCGGCGGTCTTCCGCCCCCTGGGGATGAGCGCGGAGCTGCGCGGCTCGGCCGGGGCGCACGTGTACGGCACGCTCGCCGACCTCGAGGCGTTCGCGCTGGAGCTGCTCCGGCCGACCCTCGTCGCGCCCGAGACGCTGGCGGAGGCGGTCACCGTCCAGTTCCCGGGGCTCCGGGGCGTGCTCCCGGGGATCGGTCGCTTCGACCCGCTCGACTGGGGGCTGGGCTTCGAGCTGAAGGACGGGAAGCCGGGCCACTGGAGCGGCACGCTGGCCTCGCCGCGCACCTTCGGGCACTTCGGCGGCTCCGGGACGTTCCTCTGGGTCGACCCGGAGCGCGACGTCGCGCTTGCCGTCCTCACCGACCGCGAGTTCGGCGACTGGGCCCTCGAGGCCTGGCCGCGCGCTCTCCGACTCAGTCCTGGAGGAGCTCGAGCAGTAGCCGGTTCAGCTCGTCCGGGCGCTCGAGGCTCGGGAGGTGCCCCGCGCCCTCGATCCGCTCCAGGCGCGCGGCCGGGATCTCCGCGGCGAGCCGCTCGGCGCACGCCAGCACGTCGGGCACGTCCTCGGAGCCGACGAGCACGAGTGTGGGTGCGGCGATCTCGCCCAGCCTGCCCGCCGCCGGCGGATCGACCCAGACGGCGGAGACGTCGTCGTCGTGTGGCATCTGCAGCTCGTAGGAGCGGACGGTCATCTCCTCGGTGAGCGCGCGCACCTCGGGGGCGGCATCGTCCGCAAGCCACATCCGGGCCTGGGCCGCGGCCGCTTCGGCCAGGTCGTCGCGCTCGAGCGCCGCCTCCTCCTCGGCGAACCCGGCCCGGGCGGCCTCCGACCACTCGTGGTCGGCGAGGACGGCGCCGACGAGGACGAGCTGCTCGACGAGCTCCGGCCGCGCGACTGCGAGCTCGATCGCGATCCGACCGCCGAAGGAGCAGCCGACGACTGTCGCCGGTCGCCCGACTGCGCGGCGCCGCAAACGCGACGAAGTCGACCTCGCCCGGGGTCGAGCGCGGTGCTAGCCGAAGCCGGGCAGGTCGGGGGCCACGACCGTGTGGCCGGCAGCCTCGAGCGCCTCCACCTGGGGCGCCCACATCCTGCTGTCGGCGATCCCCGCGTGCAGGAGCAGGACGTCAGCCATCCTCCTCCTCCGCGAAGAGCGGCCGGAGGAACTCGTCGAAGGTCGCGGAGTCGCAGCTCGCGACGAGCGCCGGGCGTGACCGCGCGGACGGACGCGGTGCGCGGGATCTTCATCGCGAGCGCGACCTCGCCGAACGTGTCGCCCGGCCGGAGGATCCGCCGGTCGCCGAGTCCCTCCTGGGTCACGTTCAGCATCCCGCCGAGGACGACGTAGAAGCGGTCGCCCTCCTCGCCCTGCCGGACGACGGCCGCGCCCGCGGCCACCTCCTCGCGCACCATCCGCTCGGCCAGGCGGGTCAGCGTCTCGCCGGGGAGCGACGAGAGCAGCCCGATCCGGCTCAGCTCGTGCACGGTTGCGGGGACGTGCCTCGGGCTCACTCGTCCTCGCCGTCCGAGCCGGGGAGGTCCGGATCGGCTTCGTTCGGGCCGCGCTGCTCCTCCTCGGCCACGATCCGCTCGGGGCCTTGCTCCTGCTCGTGCTCGGTTGCCTCGGGCTCGTCGGTCATTGGCGCTCCTTCGCAGTATGGTCGCGGGCGTGGGCATTCTGCACGGCTGGAACGTCTGTCCCCGCTGCGGCGCGTCGCTCACGCACGGGGACGAGCAGGCGCGGTGCCCCGCCGGGCACGTCTTCTGGGCGAATCCCGTCCCCGGCGCACAGGCGCTCGTCGAACGAGACGGCCTCCTGCTGCTCGGACGGCGCGCCTACGATCCCGGCGCCGGCCTCTGGGACCTGCCCGGCGGGTTCGTCGCCGAGGACGAGCATCCGCTCGACGCGCTCCACCGGGAGCTGGCCGAGGAGACGGGGCTCGAGATCGAGGCGGAGGAGCTCGTCGGAATCTGGATGCAGCCCTACGACGGCCGCACAGTGCTCTGCCTGACCTGGCTCGCCCGGCCAGTGGGCGGCGTCGAGGCTGCAGGAGACGACCTCGTCGAGCTGCGCTGGTTCGGGACCGGACGAGCTACCCGGCCCCACCGAGCTCGCCTTCGAGACCTACGTCGAGATCCTCGCCCTCTGGCGGAGCCGGCAGGCGGACGCGGAGCGCGCCGGGCACGACCCGGAACTCGACGGGTGACGTGAGCCGTGCGGGCTCGCCGTCGACGGCGGCCCGGGTCGAGGGGCTCGGCGTCTCCAGCGTCAGCTCGGTCGCGCCCCGCTCGTCCCAACTGACCCGGCGGAAGCCGTGGGGGACGTAGAGGTGCAGCTTCCCGCCGTCCATCTGCTCGCGCTCCCCGATCGAGAGCAGGTCGAGGCTGTACTCGTTGCACGCGACGAGGACGACGCGCGCCGCGACCGGCTCGCCGTCGATCACGAAGGTGTCCTTGCCCCGGTGCTCCCGGAGCACGAGCAGGAGCGCCTTCAGCCGGGCGAGCACCTCGCGGCGGCGGCGGCGCTGCTCGCGGCGGTGGACGAGAAGGGCGTAGAGCCCGAGCGAGACGTTGTTCAGGAAGAGCCGGTCGCCCGCGTAGCCGACGTCGACGCGGCGCTCGACCGCATCCTCGGCGAAGGCGCCGAGCGCGGCGAGCGGGTCGTTGCGGTCGAGCCCGACGTCGCGGGCGAAGTGGTTCCGCGTCCCGAACGGAATGCAGACGAAGGGGAGGTCGCGCTCGATCGCCACCTCGGCGACAGCGGCGAGCGACCCGTCGCCCCCGGCCATCCCGAGCACGTCGGCCTCGGCGCCGCTCGCGAGCTCCTGGAGATCGTCCCCGTCCGCGAGCAGGTGGACGTCGATTCCGCGCGCCTCGGCCTCGGCGCGGAGCTCGTCGGCGGTCGGCGAGTCGTCGCCCGAGCTCGGATTGACGATCAGGAAGCCCTTCACTGAGATGTGCCTTCTTTCCTCGAAAGATGGGCCGTTCGGCCCATGCCGCGGGCGATGCGGTTCCCGATCATTGCAGGGCAATGGACCGCGGCCTTCACTTCATCGCGAGCGACCTCGCCGAGACGTGGATCGAGGACTGGGCCGCCGTCGGCCTGCGCGAGCTGGAAGCGCTGCTCGCCAAGCACGCGGCGTTCCTCGGGTACCTCGAGGCGTCCGAGCTCGAGCCGTCGTAGAGTTCGCCGCGGCGGCACGAGCCGCCGGCCCACGACGGACGGAGGCGAGATGAAGGCGAAGGACCTGATCACCGGGATGCCCGGCCACCCCTCGCATCCGCCGCTGACGGACGCGACGATCGGGATCTACACGTTCGCGACGGTCGCGGCCGTGCTCTCCGCGCTCGGGATCGCCGAGGACGCCGCCGCCAAGGGCTGGGCGCTCGCGCTCGTGATCGGGCTCATCGTTTCCGTCCCGACCTCGCTCACCGGCCTCCTGGACTGGCTCAAGATCTCCTCCGGCACACCGCTGAAGCGGGTGGCGACGAGTCACCTGATCGCAATGGGCGTCGGCCTCGGTCTGCTTCCTCCTCGCCGCGATCGTCGGCTACGGCGACGGCATCGACGGGGTCGTCGGCACGGGCGGGCTCGTGCTCACGCTCGCCGCCTTCGGCCTGCTCACGCTCGGCGGCTGGCTCGGCGGCGCGATCGTCTTCACCTACGGGATGCGCGTGCTCAACCTGGTCGAGGAACCGGCGACGGATGCTGTGTCGCCGGTCCCCCGCCCGGAAGAGGAAGCCGCAGAGGGCTAGTTACTCGGCCGACGAGGCCGAGGCTGCGCTCGAGCGCGCCCTTGGGCTGCGCGCCGACGGCGGACGCCGCGGGCTCGCCGTTCTTGAACAGGATCATCGTGGGGATCGAGGCGACGCCGTAGCGCTGCGCGAGCCCCTGCTCCTCGTCGATGTTGACCTTCACGAGCTTGATCTCGCCCGCGCGCTCCTCGGCGATCTTGTCGAGCACCGGGGCGACCGCGTGGCACGGTCCGCACCACTCCGCCCAGAAGTCGACGATCACAGGGGTCTCGCTCTGCGTGACCTCCTGCTCGAACGTCTGCTCGGTGACTGCAGTTGCCATTGATTCCTTTCGCTTGGTGAACCTCGGAAGTACCCGCGGTCTCGTCTGTGAAAACGACGGGAGCCCCTGGAGTGTTCCCTAGACTGCCGCCATGTTCAGCCCGCTGCCGGACAAACCCGACCATCCCGCGCTCGAGCTCGAGATCCTCGAGCTCTGGGAGCGCGAGCAGACGTTCGAGCAGGTGCGCGACGCGAACCGCGGCAACGACAAGTGGAGCTTCGTCGACGGGCCGGTGACGGCGAACCGGATGGTGCTCGGCGTCCATACCGCCTGGGGGCGGACGCTCAAGGACGTCTTCCAGCGCTACAAGGCGCTTCGTGGCTTCGACCAGCGCTACCAGAACGGGTTCGATTGCCAGGGCCTCTGGATCGAGGTCGGCGTCGAGCGCTCGCTCGGGCTGAACTCGAAGCGCGAGATCGAGGAGTACGGGCTCGCCGAGTTCGCGCGCCGGTGCCGGGAGGTCGTCGAGCAGTCGTCCCGCGCGCTGATCGAGGGCTCGGTCCGGCTCGGGCAGTGGATGGACTGGGGCAACGACTACTTCACCTTCAGCGACACGAACATCGAGTACATCTGGCGCTTCCTCAAGGTCGTGCACGAGCGCGGGTGGGTCTTCATGGGCCACCGCTCGACCGAATGGTGCCCCCGCTGCGGCACCTCGATCTCCGCGCACGAGCTGCACGGCAGCTACATCGACAAGACCGATCCGTCCCTCTCCGTCCGCTTCCCGCTGCTCGAGCGCCAGGGCGAGTCGATCGTGATCTGGACGACGACGCCGTGGACGCTGCCGGCGAACGTCGCTGCCGCGGTCAAGCCCGACGCCGACTACGGGCTGCGGGAGAACGGCGAGTGGGTTGCGGTCGCGCGCTTCCCCGAGGACGACTTCGTGCGCACTGTCCGCGGGGAGGAGCTGGTGGGGCTCCGTTACACGGGGCCGTTCGACACGCTCGAGCCCGGGGCGGGCGTCGAGCATCGCGTGATCCCGTGGGACGAGGTCACGCTCGAGGAGGGCACCGGGATCGTGCACATCGCCCCCGGCTGCGGCTCCGAGGACTTCGAGCTCTCGAAGGTGCACGAGCTCGCGGTGCTCACACCGGTCGACGAGGCGGGGCGGTTCTACCCGGAGTACGGCTGGCTGCACGGGATGTCCACCGTCGAGGCCGCGGAGCAGATCGTCGGCGAGCTGGGCGAGCGCGGGCTGCTCGTCTCCTCCGGCGAGATCACCCACCGGTTCCCCGAGTGCTGGCGCTGCCACACGCCGCTGATCTTCCGGCTCTCGGACGACTGGTTCATCGGGGTCGACGAGCTGCGGCAGCCCCTCCTCGACGCGAACGGGACGGTCGAGTGGACGCCGGCGTACATGGGCAAGCGCATGGACGACTGGTTGCGCAACATGGGCGACTGGAACATCTCCCGGCGCCGCTACTACGGGCTGCCGCTGCCGTTCTACCCGTGCTCGTGCGGTCACCTGAACGTGATCGGCTCGCGGGCCGAGCTCGAGGAGCGAGCGCTCGGCGGGCTCGACGGGCTCGAGGAGCTGCGCCGCCCCTGGATCGACGCGATCCAGATCGCCTGCGCCGAGTGCGGCGAGCCGGTGCAGCGGATCGAGGAGGTCGGCGACGTCTGGCTCGACGCCGGGATCGTCCCCTTCTCCACCCTCGGCTGGGAGAGCCCCGAGTACGTCGAGGAGGGCTACGCGACGGGCGCGGCGCACGGGCTGACGACCGCAGACCTCCCCGACCACGCGTACTGGGAGGAGTGGTTCCCGGCCGACTGGGTCT
Organism: uncultured Gaiellaceae bacterium; assembly: GCA_963846665.1. GTDB lineage: Bacteria > Actinomycetota > Thermoleophilia > Gaiellales > Gaiellaceae > Gaiellasilicea. The sequence continues at coordinate 368,886 of CAWJWW010000001.1, read as the reverse complement.
CGGAGATGCGCGAGCAGATCCGGCTCTGGTTCTACTCGCAGCTCCTGATGTCGGTGGCGCTGACCGGGAAGGCGCCGTTCCGGAAGGTGCTCAGCTACGAGAAGATGCTCGACGAGACGGGCCGCGAGATGCACAGCTCGTGGGGCAACACGATCGATGCCCCGGACGCGTTCTCGCGGATGGGCGCCGACGTGATGCGCTGGCAGTTCTGCGCCCAGCCCCCGAACCAGAACCTCCTCTTCGGGTACGGCCCGGGGCACGAGATCAAGCGGCGCCTGCTCACGCTCTGGAACTCGGTCGGCGGCTTCTTCATCCCGTACGCGAACATCGAGGGCTTCACACCCAGGTACGCCGATCTCGAGCAGGGTCCCGAATGCGAGCTCAGGCCGCTCGACAGCTGGCTCGTCGCCCGTGTCGCGCAGCTCGTCGAGGAGGCGACCGCCGGCTACGAGGCCTACCTCACCGGCGAGGTCGTCCGCGCGTTCGAGACCTATCTGGACGACCTCTCCAACTGGTACATCCGCCGCTCTCGCCGCCGATTCTGGGACGGGGACGAGGTGGCGCTGCGAACGCTCTGGTACGGGCTCGTCCAGTCGCTGCGCGTGATCGGGCCGGTCCTGCCGTTCCTCGCCGAGCACCTCTGGCAGAACCTCGTTCGCGGCATCGAGGGTGCCCCGGACTCGGTCTTCCTCGCCGGGTGGCCCGAGCCGACCGGCGCCGATGAGGCGCTGGTGCGGGAGATCGCAGAGCTGCGTCGCGTCGTCGCGCTGGGGCACCAGGCGCGTGCCGCCTCGCAGTTGAAGCTGCGCCAGCCGCTGCGGCGGCTCGTCGTCGAGGGGGCGCCGCTCGCGGCGAGGCACGCCGAGGAGCTGCGGGAGGAGTTGCGCGTCAAGGCGGTCGAGTTCGGCCGGGTCGAGGCAACCGAGCTGCACGTGAAGCCGCACCTGCCTGCGCTCGGACCGAAGCTCGGGAAGGAGCTTGGCGCCGTTCGGGCGGCGCTCGCCGCCGGGGAGTTCGAGGAGCTCCCGGGTGGCGGCTTCCGGGCAGCCGGGCACGATCTGGCCGCGGACGAGGTTCTCGTCGAGCGCTCGGGCAAGCAGGGCTGGTCGGTCGCGTCGGAGGAGGGCCTGACGGTCGCGCTCGACACGGAGCTCGACGCCGAGCTCGAGCTCGAGGGCCGGGTCTACGACCTGATTCACACGCTGAACGGGATGCGCAAGGAGGCAGGCCTCGAGCTGACCGACCGGATCTCGGTGACGCTTCCGGCGTCCGAGGCGGAGCTGGTCTCGCGCCACGGCGAGTGGATCAAGGGCGAGGTGCTGGCCGTCTCGCTCGGGGCCGGCAACGGCTCCGAGCTCGCAATCGCCAAGGCCTAGACCAGTCTCTACCGGCCGCGTCGGGAACGCAATGACCCGTTCCCGTGTCTGGAACCGTGTCTGGAACGGAGTCTGGAACCGTGTCTGGCACCGTTCCAGACACGGGGGCGTGGGGTTGCCTGGGAGGCACGTCCGTTCCGGGCACTAGGCAGGGCGTCGCGGCTCCACCACGATGCTCCCGTGCGTGACGATGACCCGTTCGTGATCTGGAGGCTGCAGCGAGAGATGCCGCTCCGCGGACTCGAGGAGGTCGTGCACGTGCGCGCCTCGCTGCTCTCGCTCGAGGAGACGCTCGTCGGCGCCGCCCGGCGGAGCGGCTCGACCTGGACGGAGATCGGGGCGGCACTCGGCCTCACCAGACAGGCGGCGCGGCGGCGCCACCCCGATGTCGTGCCGAGACGGCCCTAGCGCTGAGACTCGGCGAGCGCGAGCTCGCGGCGGAGCTCGACGGGGAGCCGGAAGGTGACGTCCTCGTCGACCATCCTGAACGGCTCGATCCGCTCGACCTCGCGCGCCCGGAACCAGTCGCACACGCCCTCGACGAGATGCTCCGGCGCCGACGCACCCGACGTCACGCCCACGGTCGTCACGCCCTCGATCCAACCAGGGTCGATCTCCGTCGCGTCGTCGATCAGGTGGGAGGCGACTCCGGCCGCCCGCGCCACGTCGACGAGCCGGTTCGAGTTCGAGGAGTTCTTCGAGCCGATCACGAGCAGCAGCTGCACCTCGTCGAGCATCTCCTTGACCGCCCACTGCCGGTTGGAGGTCGCGTAACAGATGTCCTCCTTCTTCGGCGCATGGATCGCGGGGAAGCGCCGCCGGAGCACCGAGATGATCTCGTGCGTCTCGTCGACCGAGAGCGTCGTCTGCGTGATGTAGGCGAGCCTCGTCTCCGGCGGAAGATCGAGCGCCTCCGCCTCCGCGACGTCCTGGACGAGGATGGTCGCGTCGGGCGCCTCGCCCATCGTCCCGACCACCTCCTCGTGGCCCTCGTGACCGATGAGGACGACCGTGTAGCCGTCCGCGGCGTAGCGCCGCGCCTGGACGTGCACCTTCGTCACGAGCGGGCAGGTCGCGTCGATCACGTTGTGCCCTCTCGCTGCCGACGCCGCGTTCACCGCCGGCGCGACTCCGTGGGCCGAGTAGACGATCGTGGCTCCGAGCGGCGCCTCGTCCTCGGAGTCGACGAAGATCGCGCCGCGTGCCTCGAGGTCGCGGACGACGTGGATGTTGTGGACGATCTGCTTGCGCACGTAGACGGGCGGCCCGTAGTGCTCGAGGGCGAGCTCGACCGTCTCGACGGCGCGCTCGACCCCGGCGCAGTAGCCGCGGGGAGACGCGAGGAGGACTCGCTCGACCATCCCGCCCATCGTAGCCGCGAGCAACGGGGCCTCAGGGTCGGGGCCTCGTCGCCGTGCGGGAGCGAAGCGACCCTCCAACGCTCTTTGCGCGCGTGGGCTCCGCGCGAGCGGAGCCCACGCTTGCGCAGGAAAAGGAACGATCCCGTCGGTCGGGGGGTCGTCGCGACGGGACCGTTCCAACTGCTCCCCGGACGCCGTTCCCGGCCCCTCAGGGCGCATCGCCCAGGCCAACGACGCTAGTGCCGGGCGGGGGCGCTGTGAATAGGCCGGACGGCCCATCTTTCAAAGCGGGAAGGCTCTCTCTATCATCACCCTCGCCCAGATGGACGCTCAGACCAAGGCGGTGCTGTTCAACGCGGTGCCGTTGTTCCTGCTCGCGGTGCTCTACGGGGCCGTGGGCGTCGCACTCGCGCCCGGAATCTGGCGCGAGCGCCGACGGCTGCTCGAGGTCGGCTACGCGAGCGCGATCCTCTACCCGGTGATCGGATCGGCTTCGGCCGTCGTTGCCGTGGAGGTCGTGGCCGAGCGGAGGCCACTCGCGGGGCATCTGTGGATCTCGCTGGCGGCGATCGTGCTCGCGGCTCTCCCGGCGGCCGCCCTGCTCGCGCGGTGGCGCGACCTGCCGCTCCTCGTCCTCGGCGGCACCCGGGCCCGCGAGGCCGAGCGCCAGGTCGACCTCCGCGACCGCGAGGTGGGGGCGATGGGCCGACTGGCGAGGCTGCTTCTCGAGGAGGACGACCCGGCGGCGATCGGACGGATCCTCGCCGACGAGGTCGCGGTCCTGTTCGAGCTCGACATCGCCAACCTCTCGCTGATCGAGGACGGCGGCCGGCGGGCGCGCCTCGTCAGCGCGCGCGTCCACGGTCGCGACGAGGAACGGATCAGGGGACAGGTGCTCGAGCTCGAGCACGAGCAGACCGGGATCGCGACCGTCGTGCGCGACGGCGCTCCGATTGCAGTCTTCGACGTCGCGTCCTCACCGATCGTCAGTCGCCGGCTGAACGAGATCGCCAAGGTGGCCAGCTGCGCCTACGTGCCCCTGATCGCCTCGGATCGGGTGATTGGCGTTCTTTTCGTCGGGGTTCGCAGGCCACGGCTCTTCGCCGAGGAGGAGCTCGCTCGGATCCAGGCGTTCGCGTCGGAGGCGGGGCTCGCGCTCGCCCGCGCCGGCTCGGCCGCCGAGCTTGCGGAGGCGCTCGAGCGCGAGCGCCTGATCTCGCGGATCGCCGGTGACGTCCGCTCGCGCGAGGGCCTGGACGAGATCCTCCGCGTCGCCGTCGAGGAGACGGCTCGTGCGATCGGCGTGATTCGCTGCTTCATCAGGCTCGACGATCCGAACACCATCCTGGCCCAGTGGACGGCGCCCGGCTTCGACTCGGTCGGCGACGCCTCCGACTTCCCCGTCACGAATCTCGCCGCCCGCGAGGGGGCCACGCAGGCGATCGCGGACGTGCGCGAGGACGATCGTCTGCGCGAGCCGGGGCTGGGCGAGCCGGCGCTCCTTCGCCGCTCGACGAAGGCGGCGCTCGCGACGCCGATCGTCGCGTACGGCCGGCGGATCGGCGTTCTTTCCCTGCACCGGGAGGAGCCCGGCCCGTGGCTGCCGGGCGAGATCGCGCTCGCCGAGTCGGTCGCGCGCGAGGTGGCGGGGGCGATCCACACCGCGAGCCTCCTGCGCGACCAGGAGCGTCGGCTCGCGGAGCAGGCGGCGCTGCTGAAGGCGGGCGAGGCGCTGACGACGGACGTCCGCTTCGAGATCGTGATCGCGCGGGTCGTCCGCGAGATGTGCAGCGTGCTCGGCGCGGACGCAGCTGACTGCTGGACGCTGCTGCCGGACGACGAGGAGCTCGTCTGCCGGGCGGTGCTCGGGCTTCCGGAAGCCGAGGTCGGCCGGATCATCCGGGTCGAGGGATCGGTCGGAACCGCGCTGCGGACGGCCCAGCCCGTGCTCAGCCGCGACTTCGCCCACGAGGACCCTCCGCCGACCGAGAGCTACGCCGGCTTCGTCGAGGTGATGGACGCGCCGATCTTCTCGTTTGGACAGGTGCGGGGCGTGCTCGGCGTCTGCTCGCGCGAGCCCGGGCGCTTCTCCGAGTCCGACCTGCCGTTGCTCGAGGCGTTCGCGAGCCTCGCCTCGATCGCCCTCCGCAACGCCGAGGCCTACGAGGAGCGCGCTCGCCAGACCCGGGTCGAGCGCGGCTTCTATCGGATCGCCGCCGTTCTCAGCGAGCCGCTCTCGGCGACGGCGACCCTGGACGCAGTCGCGCAGGCGGCCACAGACGCGCTCGGCGGCTCGTTCGCCGCCGTGCTCCGCTCGGACGGGGGCACGCTGGCGCTGGCGGGCGAGCACGAGCTGCCGATCGAGCTCGCGACGCATCTCCGCGGCTCGGCGGAGGTCGACCTCGTCGGGGCCTCGCACGCTCCCCGCGTGCTCGCGTCACGCGTGCTGCGCGAGGACTCGCGCTTCGGCTCGACCTTCCTGGCCGCGGCCGACGCCGCCGGTGCCCGCTCGCTGCTCGCGGTCCCGCTCGCCCAGCCACGCTCCGAGTCGAACGGGCTCGTGCTCGTCTTCTTCCGCGACGAGCGCGCGTTCACCGACGAGCAGCTCGAGCTCGCCGGCCACGTCGCCGGTGCCGCCCGCGGCGCGCTCGAGCGCAGCGAGCTCTACGAGCTCGAACGCCGCTCCCGTTCGCTCGCCCAGCGGCTCGCCCGCTCGAGCAGCGAGCTCGCCAGCGAGCTCGATCCCGACAACGTGCTCGACCAGGTCGTCCAGCGCGCCGTCGACCTGCTCGACGTGCCCGCGGCGTCGGCCCGGATCTTCGAGGGCGACGAGCTGGTGCTCCGCTCGGCGCTCGGCGTCGGCGCCTCCGACGTGCTCGAGACGCGCTCGCCCTCGACGGCCTGGCTCGTCGGCGACATCGTCCAGAGCCGCGCGAGCCGGGCGATCGCCGATGTCGGCGACGATCCGCGCGCAGCGGAGGCCGACCCGATGGTGGCGGCGGGGCACGTCTCCTACCTCGGCGCTCCGATGATCCGGCCCGACGGCAGCGTGCTCGGCGTGCTCGCGGTCTACGACCTGCACCGCCGGGAGTGGCGGGACGAGGAGGGGGAGGCCCTGGGCGCGCTTGCGGCGAGCGCTGCCGCCGCCCGCTCGAACGCCGACCTGTACCAGGGCGTCAAGCACGAGCAGCAGCGGAGCGAGGCGATCCTCGCCAACGTCGCCGACGGGATCGTGGCGATCGACCGCGAGAGCAAGGTCGTGCTCTGGAATCCGGCGGCGGAGCAGATCACCGGCGTCCGCGCCGAGGACGCGCTCGGCCGGAGGACGGAGGAGGTGCTCGGGCTGCCGCTCGAGGCCGAGGACGACGTCTCCGGCAGCCGCCTGGTCGCGATCCGCCGTGCCGGCAGCGACGAGGCCTGGCTCTCGCTGAGCGAGGCGGTGATGACCGACCCGGCCGGCGCCGTCGCGGGCCGCATCTTCGCCTTCCGCGACATCTCCTCCGAGCGCGCGGTCGAGCAGATGAAGTCCGACTTCGTCTCGACCGTCTCCCACGAGCTGCGGACGCCGCTGACGTCGATCTACGGCTTCGCCGAGACCCTGCTCCGCCAGGACGTCCTCTTCGGCGAGGCGGAGCGCGAGACCTTCCTCCGCTACATCGCCTCGGAGTCGGAGCGCCTGACCGCGATCGTCGACCGGCTGCTCTCCGTCGCCCAGCTGGATACGGGCGCGATGCGGGTCGACGTCGGCACGACCGACATCGCGCGGATCGTGGCCGAGAGCGTTCACGCGGCGGAAGACGCCCTCGGCGAGAACGGGCACCGGTTCGTGGTCGAGCTGGAGGACGACTCCCTTGCGGCCGAGGCGGACGCCGACAAGCTCGGCCAGGTCCTCTCCCACCTGCTCGACAACGCCGTCCGCTACTCCCCGGCCGGCGGCGTCGTGACCGTGGCGGCCCGCCGACGCGACGATTCCGTCGAGATCAGGGTCGAGGACGAGGGCGAGGGGATCCCGCGGGTGGAGCAGGAGCGGATCTTCAGAAAGTTCTATCGTGGCGAGGCGGCGTCGAGGACAGTGGGCGCCGGTGCGGCGGGCCTCGGGCTCTTCCTCGCCGAGGGCCTGGTCACCGCGATGGGCGGCCGGATCTGGGTGGATTCGGAGGAAGGACGCGGAGCTCGTTTCGTCTTCGAGCTCCCGACGCTGGCAGTGAGTGAGTGAGAATCGAGAGAGAGGGCATATGCGGCAACTAGGTTGGACGGAATGACCCGGGTGCTGGTGATCGACGACGAGGCTCCGATTCGGCTGCTCTGCCGGGTCAACCTCGAGGCCGAAGGCATGTCCGTGCTCGAGGCGGCCGACGGCCCGAGCGGGCTCGAGAAGGCCCAGACGGAACGCCCGGACCTCGTGCTCCTCGACGTGATGATGCCGGGGCTCGACGGGTGGGGCGTGGCCGAGGCCCTGCTCGAGGACGCAGAGACGGCCGAGATCCCGATCATCTTCCTGACCGCCCGCGCGGAGTTCCGCGATCGGGCGCGCGGGCTCGACATCGGCGGCGTCGACTACATCACGAAGCCGTTCAATCCCGTCGAGCTGGCCCCGCTCGTCCGCCAGCTGCTCGAGCGGCTGGAGCGCGGCGAGCGCGACGAGCTCCGGAGCGAGAAGCTCACGGAACTGCGCAGCCTGATGTCCGACAGCTAGCGGCCGGCGAAGTCGGCCGTGACGACGAGCGTGCCGCCGCGGCCCGCGAACGAGCCGACGCGGGCGCCGATCCCGATCCGGCGGAAGCCCGGGCGGAGCAGGTTGGCGCGATGGCCGGGGCTCCGGAGCCAGCTCGCGACGATCGCGCGAGCGGCGGCCAGGCTGCCGGCCCCGTAGGCGAGATTCTCGCCGTAGGCGGGGCCGCGGGCGCCCGAGCGAGCGAGCCGCGTCCCGAAGGCGCCGTGCGAGAGGGTGTTGACGCGGAGCAGCCGGGCGGAATGGGCCTGCGCGACCCGGGTGAGCGCGGCGTCGACGGCGAGCGGGCGGAGCCCGTTCGCGCTGCGCGCTGCATTCACGGCCGCGAGCAGGGAGATCTCGCTCGAAGCCTCGCGGGCAGCGGTGCCGGCCGGGCGCGCCTGAGCGGCCGGAAGCACCACGGCCAGACAGAGAAAAACTACGGCGAAAAGCATACGAATCTTCTTTTTAATCAACATTCCGAGCATCCTGCCGACAGGTTCGGACGGCTGGTATCCCCCAAAAGGGTGACTAGCGAGCCGTCTGGGCCAGGATGATCCCGGCGAGCACGATCGAGCCGCCGACGAGCTGGGCGAGGCCGAACGACTCCCCCAGCCAGACGAACGCGACCAGGCCGGCGGCGACCGGCTCCAGCATCGCCACGATCCCGACCCGCGTCGCCGAGATGAAATGGAGCGCCGTCGTCACGAGCAGGAACGTGATCATCGTCCCGACCACGACGACGAAGAGCAGGAGCGCCCAGACCGGGAGCGAGACGCCGTCGAGCCTGCCCTGGAGCGGGACGCTGTCGGCCACGCGGCCGAACGGGAAGCGCCAGACGGGATGGACGATCGCCCAGAAGAGGGCGGCGAAGAGGAAGCCGTAGGCGAGCAGCGAGGTCGGGTCGCGCCGGCCGACCTGCCGCTCCGCCATCAGCACGTAGATCGAGTAGGCGACCGCCGCGGCGAGCCCCGCCGCCACGCCCAGGCCGTCGAACGCGAGCCCGGTCCACACTTCGACGACGAGGGTGAGACCGCCGACCGCGAGCACGAGGGCGACCCAGATCCGGCGCCGGACGTGCTCGTGCATGAACGTGCGGGCGTAGAGCGCGATCAGGATCGGCGCGAGGTACTCGAGCAGCAGCGCGATCCCGATCGGGAGCCGGTGGATCGAGACGAAGTAGAGCCACTGGACGAACGCGACGCCGGCGATCCCGAAGATGACGAGGACCGGGAGCTCCCGCAGGCGGACGCGGAGGGCGCTCGGCCGGGTGACGAGGAGCGCGAGCGCGAAGCCGACGAAGGCGCCCGTCGCCCGCACCTGGGTCAGCTCGAGCGAGTCGAGCCCCGACGAGAGGACGACCTTGGAGACGGTGCCGTTGACCGCGAAGAGGATCGCCGCCGTCATCACCATCGCGTAGCCGACGGCCGGCCGGCGCTCGGTGCCCGGCTCCCCGGGGATGTAGGCGACGTCGGCCACCGCGCGAAGCTAGCAGCGACCCGGGTCGACGACAGCGACTTCGGGTCTACACTCGGGGCACGGGACGTGGCGCAGCCTGGTAGCGCGTCCGCTTTGGGAGCGGAAGGCCGCCGGTTCGAATCCGGCCGTCCCGATCTACTCGCCCGCGAGCTCGGCGAAGCCCTCCTCCCGGCTGACGACGGGCGCGTAGCCGAGCTCCCGCCGGGCCTTGCCGATGTCGATCGTCCGGTCGATTCCGACGAGCCACGTCACCGTCCGGGTCAGCGGCGGCCGCCCGGGCCGTCGCAGCACGCGCCAGACGGTCTCGCCGGCGGCGGCGATCGCATTCGCGCGCCGAAGCGAGAGCGAGCGTTCGGGCGGGACAACGCCTGCGGTCGCGAGCAGCCGGGTCAGGAACCCGCGGAAGGTGATCGTCTCGCCGTCCGAGACCGAGTACGCCTCGCCCGCGCGCCCGTGCTCCGCCCCGAGCACGATCCCGTGGACGGCGTTCGCGACGTGCGTCGTCGAGGTGAGGTGGCGGCCCTCGTCGATCCACGTGAAGCGGCCCTCCCGGACGGCGAGCGCGAACCCGGGCCGGATCGTCCGGTCGCCGGGCCCCCAGACGAGCACCGGCCGGACGCAGACCGTCTCGACCGTGCGCGCGGCCCGCAGCGCCAGCTCGGCCCGGGCCTTCGAGGCGGCATAGAGGTTCTTCGAGCGCGGTTGCAGTGGCCAGGTCTCGTCGGCGTTCCGGAGCGGCTTCCCGCCGAGCAGCACCGACTCGGAGGAGACGTGGACGAGGCGGCGCACCCCGGCGGCCTCGCACGCCTCGAGCACGTTGCGTGTCCCCGTGACGTTCACCTGCTCGAACGCGGACTTCGGCGCCCAGTCGGAGACGAGCGCCGCCGCGTGGAAGACGAGCTCGCAGCCCGCCGCTCCCCGCCGGAGCGCGGCGAGGTCGTCGAGGTCGCCTCGGACGGGCTCGGCGCCCGAATCCCGCACCGCCGCGGCGGCCTCGTCGGTGCGCGCGAGCGCCCGTACGCTGCGGCCGTCCGCGACGAGCCGGCGCAGGAGCGCGCCCCCGACGAAGCCGGAGCCGCCGGTGAGGAAGACGTCCGGCACCGCCCGACTCTACGCTTGCCGGATGGAGCTGCGCCCGCTCACGCTCGACGACGCCCCGGAGGTGGCGGCGCTGATCGCCGCCCGCGACGCGGCCGACCTCGACCAGCGCGACCCGGACTTCACCCCCGAGGAGCTGCGGGAGTGGTGGGAGGGCCGCGGCCCGAACCTGGAAGAGCGCGGCTGGGTCGTCGTCGACGGCGGCCGGATCGTCGGCGTCGGCCGCGCCCACGTCGAGGGTGACTGCGCCGAGCTCGAGGACGACTCCTGCGTCCACCCGGAGGCCCGCGGCCGGGGTGTCGGGACGATGCTCGTGGAGCGGCTGGAGGAGTGGGGCCGGGAGCGCGGCAGCGCCCGGATCCGCGCAGGGGTCGTCACGTCGGACGGCCGTGCCCTGCTCGAGGGCCGCGGCTACCGGCTCGTCCGGCACTTCTGGCGGATGGAGACGCGGCTCGCCGAAGCGCCGGCCGAGCGCCCGGTCGAGGGCGTCACCGTGCGCCCCTACCGTCCGGGCGAGGACGACCGCGGCCTGCACGCAGCGCTCGAGGAGGGCTTCGCCGACCACTGGGAGCAGGTGCCGACGCCGTTCGAGGAGTGGCTGGAGCGGACGACGAGCCGCGCCGACTACGACCCGGCCCTGTGGGTCGTCGCCGAGGCCGACGGGGCGATCGTGGGCGCGGCGATCGCGTTCGGTCTCCGCGATTTCGGCTGGATCCTCTCGCTCGCGATCCTGAAGCCGTGGCGCGGTCGCGGCCTCGGGCTGGCACTGCTCGAGCGCGCGTTCGCGGAGTGCTTCGCCCGCGGCTTCACGCGGGTCGGGCTCGAGGTCGACGCCGCGAACGAGACCGGCGCGACGCGCCTGTACGAGCGCGCCGGGATGGCCGTCACGCGCCGCTACGACTGGTTCGAGCGGCCCGCCTGATCGTCCAGCTCGGCCGCCCGGCCCCAGAGGGTCACGAGCCGCGCCACCATCGTCACGAGGAAGACCTGGCCGAGCAGCGCCTCGATCGCGACGAGCGCCTGCGGCAGCCCGGTTGCGGGTGAGAGGTCGCCGAAGCCGAGCGTGGTCAGCGTCACGAAGCTGAAGTAGAGGTACTCGGCCTGGGAGTGAGGGCCGCTCTGGGCGAAGAAGGCGGCGTCGCGGAAGCCGTCGACGGCGAGGAAGGCGAAGGCGAAGAGGAGGCCGAGGAGGACGTAGCTCGCGAGCGCGCCGAGGACGGTCTCGTGGTCGACGCGGCGGTGCTTCAGCATCCGGCCGAGCGTGACGGGCAGGGTCGCGGTGACGAGGATCGCCACCGGCAGCAGGTAGGTGAGGCCGACGATGGGGGCGGAGTCGAAGAAGAGGACGACGGGCGCGAGCGCGATGCAGAGCGCGATCGTGGCGAGGTGGCGCGGTTTCAGCCGGTGCCCGGACTCCGGCTCGGAGATGGCGGCGGCGAGGGCGGCGGCAGCGAGGAGCGTGCTCCCGAACGCGCCCCAGCGCTGGTCGCCGACCAGCTCGAGCAGGAAGAAGTTGACGAGGAGGAGCGCGAGCAGGCTCGCGTTGCTGTCGAGGAAGCGGATCGCCTCCGCCCGGGCCGAGTGTCTGCGCATCGCGCGGAACATACGCGAGCGGCGCCTTGACTTCTGGTGTCCGTCGCCCGCTCTCGCTGCTCCGGCTCGGCGCCGGTGTCGCGGAGCGCGGCGATCGCTAGGGCCCATCCCCCTCGTGCCTCCGGCGCGTGGCTGACGGAACGCGACCGGAGGGGATAGTGCGCCAGCACAGACCCGGAGAGTCGCGGGCCGTCGGCGCGCGAGGCCGGCGGAGCCGGGCTCTGCCCGGCGGGAGCCGGCCGGCCGGTGGCACGAGAGCCGGTGGCGGGAATCGAACCCGCGTAGCCAGCTTGGAAGGCTGGAGCTCTACCATTGAGCTACACCGGCAGCGGTGACGTAGCGTAGCCACGTGGATCCGTACGCGTGGTCGTGGAATCCCGAGGCGCTCGTGCTCGTGCCGGCCCTCACGGTCGGCTATCTGCTCACGATCCGGAGGCACCGGACGACCCGGATCCAGGTCGGCTCGTTTCTCTTCTCGATGGCGCTCGTCTGGGCGGTCTCGATCACGCCGATCGAGACGATCGCGCTCCATTACCTGCTCTCGGTGCACCTGCTCCAGAACGTCGTCCTCGCCGAGTGGGCGCCGCTCTTCCTCGTGCTCGGGATCCCCGCGACGCTGGCCGCGGTGCTTCCCCGGGTGCCGCCGGTCGCCGCGCTCCTCGCGTGGCTCGTCAACTACGGCGCCTGGCATCTCCCGTGGGTCTACGACACGGCGCTCCGGCATCCGCACTCGCTGCTCCACCTCGAGCACGCGCTCTACTTCTCGACGGGCGTGCTGCTCTGGTGGCCGGTCGTGCACGGCCGGCACGCGCCCGGCTTCAAGGCCGGCTATCTCTTCGCCGCGTTCCTGCTCGCGAGCCCGATCGGCCTCCTGATGGCGCTGATCCCGACGCCGATCTACGACTTCTACGCGGGCGCGCCGGAGCGGCTCTGGGGGCTCTCGCGGCTGAGCGACCAGCAGATCGCCGGCGGGACGATGGCGCTGGAGCAGTCGATCGTCTTCTTCGCCGCCTTCGCCGTCTTCTTCCTCCGGTTCCTGCGGGAGCAGGACGTGGACACCAGGGAGGCGACTCCGGCCGACCCGTAGCGCGGAGCCATCCGGGCCACTGCGTATCGTCGGCCCGTGGAGTCACGCCTCGTCAGCTTCCGCCCGCGCGCGATCTTCGTCGTGCTGGCGATCATCCTCGCGGCGGTGGTGATGATCCAGGTCGTCCGGGTCGCCCAGGGCGTGCTGATCTGGATCGCGGTCGCGGCGTTCTTCGCGATGGCGCTGAACCCGGCCGTGGAGTGGCTGATGGCGCACGGGATCGCGCGGCGCGGCGTCGCGGTCGCGATCGCCTACGTGGGCACGCTGCTCGCGATCGTGCTCCTCGGCGCCTCCTTCGTCCCGATCCTCGTCGACCAGGTGAACAACTTCGTCGACGCAGTCCCGGGCTACCTCGACGACCTGACCCGGGGCCGCGGGCGGCTCGGCTTCCTCGAGCGCGACTACCACCTCGTCGACCGGGTGCGCGAGGCGATCGCCGACGGCGGCGCGTCGAAGGTGCTCGGGATCTCGGGCACCGCCGTCGCGGTGACGAAGAGCGTCGTCAGCGCCGTCGTCGCCGTGATCACGATCGCGTTCCTGACCCTCTTCATGCTCCTCGAAGGGCCGGCGTGGGTCGAGCGCGGCTACAGCCTGATCCCCGAGCATGCCCAGCCGCGCTGGCGCAACGTCGGCGGCCAGATCTACCGCACCGTCGGCGGCTATGTGACCGGCAACCTCGCGATCAGCCTGATCGCCGGGGTCGTCTCCACGCTCGTGCTGCTCGTGGTCGGCGTCCCGTACGCGGTCGCGCTCGGTCTCGTCGTCGCGATCCTCGACCTGATCCCGCTCGCGGGCGCCACGATCGCGGCGATCCTCGTCACCACCGTCGCCTTCCTCGACTCGCCCACGGCGGGGGTGATCATCCTCGTCTTCTTCGTCGTCTACCAGCAGCTCGAGAACCACGTGCTCCAGCCGATCGTCTACGGGCGGACGGTGCAGCTCTCGCCGCTCGCAGTCCTGATCGCCGTGCTGATCGGAGCGCAACTCGCCGGTGTCGTCGGCGCGCTGGCTGCGATCCCCGTGGCAGGCACGATCCAGGTGCTCCTCGTCGACTACCTGCACCACCGTCGACTGAGGCGTGATCGAGCACCCCGCCGGGCTGTAGCTAGAGGCGCTTTGCAGGCGTTTCTATTTTAGAACGCGTACGCGTATTAGGTACAAATTGTAACAGTATTGCGTACAAATTTAGTCCTTTCGGATGATGTTTTGAGTAGTTTCAACGCCGATTATGTAGGCGATGAAGCAGGTTTTCGCCCGAATCGCGCTCCTCGCCCTTCTGCTCGCGCTCGCCACTGCGGGCGCAGGTGCCGCCGTCGCCGCGAGCAAGCCCGCCCGGGCGATCACCGCGGTCGACGCGCTCGAGGTCGACGTGCTCGCCCAGCTGAACGCGGTCCGCGTCGAGCACGGGCTGAAGCCGCTCCGGCTGAACGTCTCGCTCTCCCGCGCCGCCGACGCCCAGGCCCGGTCGATGGGCCAGTGGGGCTACTTCGGCCATGACTCCCGCGACGGCAGCCCGTTCTGGAAGCGCGTCCAGCGCTTCTACGCCCAGGGGAGCTACTCGTCCTGGTCGGTCGGCGAGAACCTGCTCTGGTCGTCGCCGACGACCGACGGCCCCGGTGCGCTCGAGCTCTGGATGGCGAGCCCGGGCCACCGCAAGAACATCCTCACCGCCCGCTGGCGGGAGATCGGGATCTCGGCTGTTGCCGTCGCGCAGGCGCCCGGCGTGTTCGGCGGCCGCGACGTCACGATCGTCGCGACCGAGTTCGGCGTCCGCGGCTAGCCCGCCGACCGCGGCTGCGTCGTACCCTGTCGACGACGCGCCCGTAGCTCAGTGGACAGAGCGACGGCCTTCTAAGCCGTGGGTCGGAGGTTCGAATCCTCCCGGGCGCATGTGATCACTCTCGGAATCGTCAGCCCGGGCGCGATGGGGAGCGCCGTCGGCCGCGCCTACGCCGCCGGCGGGGCTCGCGTCGTTGCCTCCGTCGAGGGCCGCAGCGCGCGCACGCGCGAGCTCGCGCACGGGCTCGAGCTGCTCCCGAGCCTGGACGAGGTCGTCCGGATCTCGGACATCGTCGTCTCGATCGTCCCGCCCGGCGAGGCGCAGGCGGTCGCACTGGAGCTCGGCGCGGCCGCCCGCCGGATGGACGCCGACCCGCTCGTCGCGGACCTGAACGCGATCGCGCCCTCGACGGTGCGGGCGATCGCGCAGCAGCTCGCCGGCTCGGGCCTCGACGTCGTTGACGGCTCGATCTCGGGCGGGCCGCCGCGACCCGGCGGCGAGACGACCCTCTACCTCTCCGGACCGCGCGCGCCCGAGCTCGGCGCGCTCGCGGCGCCGGGGATCGTCCCCGTCGTCGTCGGCCCGGAGATCGGGAGCGCCTCCGCCGTGAAGATGTCGACGGCCTCGGTCTACAAGGGGACGCTGGCGCTGCTCGCGCACGCCCTCGCCGCCGCGCACCGGAACGGCGTCCTCGAGCACGTGCTGGCCGACCTCGGCAGCTCCCTGCCCGAGCTCGTCGCCCGGGCCGATCGTGGCATCGCCCGGGCGGCGACGGTCGCCCACCGCTACGTCGGGGAGATGCACGAGATCGCCGCGGCGCAGGAGGAGGCCGGCCTCCCGCGCGAGCTCTTCGAGGGGTTCGCGGCTGCCTACGCGGCGCTCGCGCGAACCGACGCTCGCCCAGCGACACCCCGGAGTCGGTCGGGCGCGGAGGCCCGGCTGGAGGACGTGCTCGACCGCCTCAGCGCGGCAGATGCAGGCCCAGGCGGCGAGGGAGCCCCGCGACCGCCCGCGTGACCGGGCCGGGCCGCCGCCCCTCGTCCTCCGCGGCGTCCTTGGCGACGAGCGCCCGCCGGATCAGCGTCCCGCCTGCGTAGCGGAGCGGTTCGGGCGGGAACGAGCGTCCCGGCGGCTCGACGAGCGCGAGCCGGCTTACGTCGTCGCGCCGGTCGAGCGCGAGCGAGGCGAGGATCCGCCCGCCCAGATGGCTCGGGCCGACGCCGTTGCCGGTGAAGCCGTAGCCGTGGTGGACGCGGCCGCGCGAGCCGAAGACGGGCAGGTGCGTGGGCGAGACGTCGATCGGGCCGCCCCAGGCGTGCTCGATCCGGCGGCCCGCGAGCTGGGGGAAGAAGCGGACGAGCGTGCGCGCCGCGCCCGCGACGACGTCGGCGTCGAGCTCGAGTCGGTCGGAGCGGCGGCTGCCGAAGCCCATCCGGCCACCGCCCCAGCCGAACGCGATCCGCCCGTCCCGCGTCGTCCGGAAGTAGTGGAGGAGCGTCCGGGCGTCCGCGATCGCCTCGCCGCCCGTCCAGCCGAGCTCGGCGAGCGACGTCCGGGACCGGCTCGGTCAGGACGATGTGGCTGGAGGCGACGGCGAGCGCGCGGCGGAAGCCCGGGAAGCCGACGGTGGCCGAGTTGACCGCGAGCACGGTGGCGCCCGCTGCGACCGAGCCCGATGCCGTCTCGACGCCCTCGCGGGTCAGCCGCGTCACCGGGGAGCGCTCGTAGAGCGCGACGCCGCGGTCGAGCAGGCGCGCGCGCAGCCCGAGCGCGAGCCGGGCCGGCTGCACGGTCGCCGCCGTGCGCAGCGCCAGTCCGCCGCCGAAGACGGGGGAGATGCAGACGTCGTGGACGGCCCGGGCGTCCAGCAGCTCTCCCTCGTCCACGCCGGCGGCGGCGAGCGCGTCCGCGAGCGGGCGCCAGGCATCGTCCTGGGCGGGCGTCGTCGCGACCTCGAGCTGGCGCGCCGGCGTGAACCAGGCGTCCACGCCCTCGGCCTCGCACCAGCGCCCGATCGCGCCGACCGAGTCGGCCGAGACGCGGCCGACCTCGAGCGCGCGCTCGCGCCCGAACCGCCGCTCGAGATCGGGGAAGCAGTCCCAGAGCGAGCTGACGAAGCCGCCGTTCCGCCCGCTCGGCCCGTGGCCGCAAACGTCCGCCTCGACGACCGCCACCGAGGCGCCCGCCTCGGTGAGGTGCCACGCCGTCCAGAGGCCGAGGTAGCCGCCGCCGACGACCGCGACGTCCGCGCCCGCTCACGGCCCGCGAGCGGCGGTCTCGGCTCGACGGGCCCCGCCTCCTCGAGCCACCACCCGTGGCGTGTGTGCCGCACCGGCCGATCCTACGTTTGCCCGGCAGCCCGTCGGGAAGCTGAACGCCTGACCTTTCACCCAGAACTGCGACAGAAGGAGGACAGACGATGAAGGTTGCGTTCCTCGCGACGGACATGGTCGAGCAGGTCGAGCTGACCGAGCCCTGGAAGACGGTCGAGGGCGAGGGCTGGACGCCCGAGCTCGTCTCGCTGCAGGAGGGCGAGATCCAGGGCTTCAACCACTTCGACAAGGCCGACACCTTCGCCGTCGACCGCACCGTCGAGGAGGCGTCCGCCGACGACTACGACGCGCTCGTGCTCCCGGGCGGCGTCGGCAACCCCGACCAGCTCCGCGGCGACGAGAACGCGGTCGGCTTCGTCCGCGCCTTCTTCGAGCAGGGCAAGCCCGTCGCCGTGATCTGCCACGGCGCGTGGACGCTCGTCGAGGCGGGCGTCGTCCGCGACCGCACCCTGACCTCCTGGCCCACGCTCCAGACCGACATCCGCAACGCGGGCGGCACCTGGGTCGACGAGGAGGTGCACGTGGACGAGGGCCTCGTCTCCAGCCGCAAGCCCGACGACCTCCACGCGTTCTGCCGTAAGCTCGTCGAGGAATTCAAGGAAGGCACGCACGCCGGCCAGAAGGCCTCTGCCGGCGGCGGCCGATCCTCGGCCGCGTCTTAACGGAATGCGAACCCGGCGAGGCGGGAGGGCTCGCTAGCGTGCCCGTCGTGCAGCGCGCACTCGCCCTCCTCCTCGCCGCCGTCACGGCCGTCCTGCTGGCCTCCGCCGCAGTCGCGGACTCCACTCCCGTCGGGCCGCTGCCGAAGGGGCCGACGCAGACGCTGCGCGTCCATCCCGGGGCCTCGCTGACGCTCAGCGTCCCCCGCCCGACCTCGGCGAGCGGCAAGGTCTGGCGGGTCGCGCGTCCGTACGACCCGAAGGTCGTCCGCCAGGTCTCCGAGGGCGCGACCTCGAAGAAGATCTGGCTCCGGTACCGCGCCGTCCGCAAGGGCACGACGACGGTCCGGCTCGCGCTCACGCGCGGCGAGACGCGCAAGGCGTACGCCGCGCGCTCGTTCCGTATCGTCGTCCGCTAGCTCCGGCGCTATCCTGTCCCCGCGCGCGGTGGCGGTAGCTCAGTTGGTAGAGCTCCGGGTTGTGGTCCCGGTGGTCGCGGGTTCGAGTCCCGTCCGCCACCTGCTTTGCCCGCAGCGTGGGGATCCGCAGGAGCGGATCCCCACGCGCGAGACCCCTGAAGCGGACGGGCCGCTGCGCGGCCGGTCCGGATCCCTGAAGCGGACGGGCCGCGGCCGGTTCGGATCCCAGAAGCGGACGGGCCGCTTCAGCGCGGGCCGGTGGCCAGCAGGCGCGCGCGGAGCCGGTGCAGGTGCGGCATCAGGCCGTAGATCACGATCGGTACCGCGATCGTCGCCAGGACGAAGGTGCGCAGCACGGGCGTCATCGTCCGCAGCCAGTCGCCGAACGCGAGGTTGATCGCCGTCAGCGTCGGGAAGACGCAGAGCCAGATCATCAGGGCGAGCTGGTGCTTGGTCGGGGGCTGAGTCCGGGCGGGGGTGGTGTCGGTCATCGGTCGTCCTCTCATTGTGGTCGGTCGGGGGTGCCGCCGAGGCTCAGGGCGTCGCGGACGTCCTCGGCGACGAGGTCGGCGTTGATCGAGATCGCGGCGGCGGACCCTTGGCCGGCGGCGGTGATGACCTGCGCGCGCGGATCGGCGGCGTTCCCGGCCGCCCAGACGCCGGGCACGCTCGTCCGGCCGCTCTGGTCGACCTCGGCAAACCCGCCGTCGCGGACGTTGCAGCCCAGCGACGCGATCAGACCGTCGTCGTGGCTCCGGAGCGCGGGCCGGACGAACACCGCGTCCCGATGCACGGCGCGCCCGTCGGCGAGGTGAACCGCATCGAGACGGTCGTCCACCACCGAGAGGCGCGTCACGACTCCGTCGACGACGCCGACGCCCCGGGCGGCGAGTGCGGTCCGGTCGGCCGCGGTGACGGCCGCCGTGTGCGAGAAGAAGAGCACGTCCTCCGACCACTGGCGCACGAGCAGAGCGTGCTCGACGGCGTCCGCATGCGTCCCCAGGACGCCGAGCGGCCGGTCGCGGACCTCCCAGCCGTGGCAGTACGGGCAGTGGAGGAGGTCGCGTCCCCACCGCTCGCGGACGCCCGGGATGTCGGGCAGTCCGTCGTCGAGCCCGGTCGCGACGAGGATCCTGCGCGCCCTGACCGGATCGCCGCCGGCCAGCCGGACCGCGAAGCCCGGCTCGATCGCGACCACCCGGTCGTCGAGCAGCTCGACGCCGTAGGCGGCCGCCTCCGTCCGTCCGAGCGCGAGCAGCTCTGTGGGCGGCAGGCCGTCCCGGGACAGGAAGCCCTGCATGTGAGCCGCCGGGGCGTTACGGGGCTCGCCGGCGTCGACGACAAGGACGCGGCGACGTGCACGGCCGAGCACGAGCGCAGCGCTCAGGCCGGCCGCTCCGCCGCCGACGATCGCCACGTCGTACGGGAGTGGGTTCGGGTTGCTCTGCATGCGGCCACTCTGCTGCGCCTCGGCGCCGACGCCAACTTCTGTTGCCGAAGCAGGGAACGCGGCGTAGGCTCGACCTGTGGAGAGCGTCTCGCCCATCACCGACGTCCTCGCCGAAGTCGGGCCGCGCCTCAGGCGCCTCCGGACGCAGCGGGGCCTGACGCTGACGGCACTGGCCGCTCGAACGGGGATCTCGAAGAGCACCCTTTCCCGGCTCGAGTCGGGACAGCGCCGGCCGACCCTGGAGCTGCTGCTGGCGATCGGGCACGTCCATCAGGTTCCGCTCGACGAGCTCGTCGGGGCCCCCGCGGTCGGCGACCCGCGGATCCGGCTCAAAGCGGGAAAGCGGCACGGGCGGGCCGTCGTCCCCCTGACCGGGCAGCCGAACGGCCAGCACGCCTGGAAGGTCGTGATCCCGTCCGACCGAACCGAGCCCGAGCTGCGCACGCACCCGGGACACGAGTGGCTCTACGTCCTGTCCGGAAAGCTGAGGCTGCTCGTCGGCGAGCACGACCTCGTTCTCGGCCCGGGTGAGGTGGCGGAGTTCGACACCCGCGTTCCGCACTGGTTCGGCGCCGCGGAGGACGAGCCCGTCGAGCTGCTCAGCCTGCTCGGCCGGGACGGCCAGCAGCCGCACGTGCGGGCCGCGCCGCGCCAGAACCCGAAGGACTAGGTCGACGCGGCCGGTTCGGTCTCGGGCGCCCACGCTCCGGAAGTGCCGCCTCTTCGCGCTCCGGGGCATACTGAGAACGAGGCCCCGTAGCTCAGTGGATAGAGCGGCAGACTTCGAATCTGCGCGCGGTGGTTCGACTCCACCCGGGGCCACATTTCTCTTCCCGCAGCGTCGGGCTCCGCTCGCGCGGAGCCCGACGCGCGAAGATCCCTGAAGCGGACGGGCCGCTGGCGCGGCCGGTCCGTGTTTGCCCGCAGCGTCGGCCTCCGCTTGCGCGGAGCCCGACGCGCGCAGATCCCTGAAGCGGACGGGCCGCTGGCGCGGCCGGTCCGTGTTTTCCCGCAGCGTCGGCCTCCGCTTGCGCGGAGCCCGACGCGCGAAGACCCCTGAAGCGGACGGGCCGCTGCGCGGCCAGTCCGGGGCGTTTGCTCCGCAGCACGAGATCCCTGAAGCGGACGGGCCGCTGCGCGGCCGGTCCGGGGCGATATGCGGGTGAGAGGACTTGAACCTCCAAGGGCCGAAGCCCACCGGGACCTAAACCCGGCGCGTCTGCCAGTTCCGCCACACCCGCCCGTGTTCGTCGGGCGAGGTTAGGAGGATAGAGCGACGGGTACCGGCATCGCCATGAGCGAGAGCGACCCGACCTTCACCGACCCGAGCTACACCGAGCCCGAGGTCGCGCACGACCCGGCCGAGCGCGAGCACGAGAGCGCCGAGACCGGGGAGACGCGCTACGCCCGCGAGCTCGAGGCCGAGGAGGCCGCCCGCCACGCGGCGGCCGAGCGCCTGAAGGCCGATCCGCTCCCCGAGCCGCACGACGGCTGACGAGCCGCGCCTGGGGCCGAACCCCCTCTGCTCGCCGAACCCCCTCTGCTTGAATGGGCGGATGGCGCCCCAGGTCGAAGAGCTCTCCAACGACACCGTCCGGCTGACGGTCGACGTCTCCGCGCACGAGCTCGAGCACGCAGTCGAGCACGCGACGAACGATCTCGCCGCCAACGTCAAGTTTCCCGGCTTCCGTCCCGGCAAGGTGCCGACCCCGATCCTGATCCAGCGGCTCGGCAAGGAGCGCATCTACGCCGAGGCGGTGGACAGCCACATCTCCGGCTGGTTCTGGGGCGCCGCGGCCAAGGCCCGGATTCGGCCGATCGCGAGCCCGCAGTACGACTTCGAGCTCCCGACCGAGGACTCGACCGAGTGGCAGTTCACCGCGACCGTGCCGGTGCAGCCGAAGGTCGACGTCGTCGACTGGACGCAGCTCGAGGTCGGCAAGCCCGAGGGCGAGGTGCCGCAGGAGCTCGTCGACCAGGAGGTCGAGGCGCTCCGCGAGACCGTCGCCGAGCTCGTCCCCGCCGGAGACCGGCCCGCGGCCGAGGGCGACACGCTGATCGTCGACCTCGTCTCGCCGAACGGCGAGGAGCAGCGCGACACCGTCGTCGAGCTCGGTTCCGGCCGGCTCGTCGAGGAGGTCGAGGCCGCGCTGCTCGGTGCCTCCGCCGGCGAGACGAAGACCGTCTCCTACGAGCTCGCGGACGAGTCGACCTCCTCGGTCGACGTCACCGTCAAGGAGATCAAGGCGAAGGTGCTGCCCGAGCTGGACGACGAGCTCGCGCGCTCCGCCTCCGAGTTCGACACCCTCGACGAGCTGCGGGCCGACATCGTCCGCCGGATCCAGGAGCAGCTCGACGCCGAGATCGAGAACGCCTTCCGCGCGAACGCGGTCGACGTGCTCGTGCGGGAGTCGAAGGTCAACCCGGCCGGCCCGCTCGTCGAGTCGCGCGCCCGTGAGCTCCTGAACGGCTTCGTCCGCTCGCTCGAGCGGCGCGGGATGGCCGCCGAGACCTACCTGCAGCTGACCGGGCGCTCGCCCGAGGAGCTCGTCGAGTCGATGCGCCAGGAGGCAGCGCTCTCGGTCGCCCGCGAGCTCGCGCTCGAGGCCGTCGCGGACAAGCTCGCGATCGAGGTCTCGGACGACGAGGTCAAGGCGCTGATCCGCGAGCAGGCCGAGGAGGCGGGCGAGGACGCCGACACCGTGATCGAGGAGCTCTGGCACGCCGGCCGCCACGAGGACCTGCGCGAGGACATCCGCCTCCGCGCCGCCCTCGACCGCGTCGCCGCCGAGGTCAAGCCGATCGCCATGGACGTCGCCGAGGCGCGCGACGCGATCTGGACCCCCGACAAGGAATCCCCACAAGGAGAGACGAAGTTGTGGACCCCCGGTAGTAAGGAGCCTGCATGAGCCCGTTGATTCCGATGGTGATCGAGCAGACGTCGCGCGGCGAGCGCTCGTTCGACATCTACTCCCGCTTGCTCAACGAGCGGATCATCTTCCTCGGAACCCCCGTCGACGACCAGATCGCGAACCTGATCGTCGCCCAGCTCCTCCACCTCGAGTCGGAGGACCCCGACAAGGACGTGCAGATCTACATCAACTCGCCGGGCGGCTCGGTCTACGCCGGGCTCGCGATCTACGACACGATGCAGTTCATCAAGCCGGACGTGCAGACGACGTGCGTCGGGATCGCGATGAGCATGGGCGCGGTCATCCTCGCGGGCGGCGCGGAAGGGAAGCGGTTCGCCCTGCCGAATGCCAAGATCCTGATCCACCAGGTGTCCGGCGGCTTCCAGGGGCAGGCGACGGACATCGAAATCGCAGCGCGGGAGACGATCGCGCTCAAGCGGCGACTCGAGGAGATTCTCGCGCACCACAGCAAGCAGGAGATCGAGAAGGTCTCGAAGGACATGGAGCGCGACTACTTCCTCACCTCGCAGGAATCCATGGAGTACGGCCTGATCGACCGCGTGATCGAGCACCGCTAGTCCCCTCAGCACTAGCCGATTCGACGAAATCGAGGTAGAACGAGACATGGCCCGAGCATCCGACGGCAACGAGCAGCTCCTCTGCAGCTTCTGCGGCAAGAGCCAGCGTCAGGTCAAGAAGCTGATCGCGGGCCCCGGGGTCTACATCTGCGACGAGTGCATCGATCTCTGCAACGAGATCATCGACGAGGAGCTGACCACCCCGACGCAGCTCGACCTCGACAACCTCCCGCGCCCGCTCGACATCTACTCCGTGCTGAACGACTACGTCGTCAGCCAGGAAGAAGCGAAGCGGACGCTGTCGGTCGCGGTCTACAACCACTACAAGCGCGTCCGGATGGGCCAGGAGGACGGGGACGTCGAGCTGCAGAAGTCGAACATCCTCCTGCTCGGCCCGACGGGCTGCGGCAAGACGCTGCTCGCGCAGACACTCGCGCGGATCCTCAACGTCCCGTTCGCGATCGCCGACGCGACCGCGCTCACCGAGGCCGGCTACGTCGGCGAGGACGTCGAGAACATCCTTCTGAAGCTGATCCAGGCGGCCGACTTCGACATCAAGAAGGCCGAGACCGGGATCATCTACATCGACGAGGTCGACAAGATCGCGCGCAAGGCGGACAACCCGTCGATCACGCGCGACGTCTCCGGCGAGGGCGTCCAGCAGGCGCTCCTGAAGATCCTCGAGGGGACGGTCGCCTCCGTGCCGCCGCAGGGCGGGCGCAAGCACCCGCACCAGGAGTTCCTCTCGATCGACACCACGAACATCCTCTTCATCTGCGGCGGCGCGTTCGCCGGTCTCGACAAGATCATCGGCCGCCGCGTCGGCAAGAACTCGGTCGGCTTCGGTGCCGACGTCCGCTCGAAGCGCTCGGACGAGAGCGAGGAGATGCTGACGCAGGTGATGCCGGAAGACCTGCTCAACTTCGGCCTGATCCCGGAGTTCATCGGCCGGCTCCCCGTGATCTCCGCGGTGCATCAGCTCCGCAAGGAGGACCTCGTCGAGATCCTCACGGTTCCCAAGAACGCGCTCACCCGCCAGTACCAGCGCTTCTTCGGCTACGACTCGATCGAGCTCGAGTTCCGCGAGGACGCCCTCTGGGAGATCGCGGACAAGGCCCTCGAGCGCGAGACGGGCGCCCGCGGTCTCCGCTCGATCATCGAGAACGCCCTCCTCGACGTGATGTTCGAGCTGCCGAGCCGCAAGGACGTCTCCAAGTGCGTGATCACGAAGGAGACGATCTCCAAGGGCCTCAAGCCCACGCTCGTCACGAGCGCCGACGGGATCGCGGACGATCTCGGCGGGCTCGCCGAAGAGTCCGCGTAGGCCGGGCCCTCAGCGGGTAGGAGGCGGGGATGGCGTCGTTCGTCGCCCGCCGGGTGCTGTGGACGTTCCCGATCCTGCTCGTCGTCCTCACCGTCACCTTCTTCATGGTCCGCTCGATCGCGGGCGACCCCTTCCGGCCCGGCCCGCTCGCCGGCGCCGGCACCCCCGGCTGGACGAAGGCGAACGACTACAAGCCGCCCTCGATCCAGGCGAACCTCGAGCGGAAGTTCGGGCTCGACCTGCCCTGGTACGAGCAGTACGTGAACTACCTCGAGGGGGTCGCGACGTTCGAGTTCGGCCTTTCGACGGTCAACCGGCAGCGCGCGGTCGACGACATCCTGCGCGAGCAGGCCCCCAACTCGGCGCTCCTCGGCGGGCTCGCGTTCGCGCTCGCCCTCGCGGTCGGGATCCCGCTCGGGACGCTCGCGGCGCTCCGGCAGGGCTCGGCGGCCGACGTCGGCGTGCGGGTGCTGACGCTGGGCGGGCTCGCGATTCCCGTCTTCCTCGTCGGCACCGTGTCGATCTGGCTCTTCGCGCTCCGGCTCGGCTGGCTGCCGACGAGCGGCTGGGCGGGAGGCTGGCGTCCGAAGGTGCTGCCGGTCGTGACGCTCTCGCTGCTCCCCGCCTCCTACGTGCTCCAGCTGGCGCGGGCGGGCGTGCTCGCCGTGCTCGGCTCCGACCACGTCCGGGCGGCGCGGGCGAAGGGGCTGCGGCGCGGCCGGATCGTGCTCCGGCACGTGCTCCCCGGCGCGCTCGTCCCGGTGCTCGCCGCCGCCGGTCCCATGCTCGGCGTCCTCGTCACCGGCTCCTTCGCCGTCGAGACGATCTTCTCGATCCCCGGGATCGGCCGCTACTACGTCTCGGCGGTGATCGCCAAGGACATGACCGTCGTGCTCGGGATCACCGTCGTGCTGACGATCGCGGTCGTCGCCGCGAACCTCCTCTTCGACGTCGTGCACGCGCTCGTCGATCCCCGGGCTCGCGAGGCCGGGGTCCGCGAGGCGGGCACGCGCTAGGATCGCGCCCGTGGCGGCGCCCTCTCACGATCCGCTCGAGGTCGCCGCGCTCGCCGAGGAGCTGTCCGGGCTCGAGTACCTGCGCCGGATCCTCGCCGGCGAGCTGCCGCGGCCGGCGATCGCCGAGCTGATCGACTTCCGGCTCGTCGAGGTCGAGGAGGGCCGCGCCCGCTTCGAGATGGTGCCGGGTCCCGAGCACTACAACACGATCGGCTCGGTCCACGGCGGCGTCGGGATGACGCTGCTCGACTCGGCGATGGGCTGCGCGATCCATACGCTGATCGAGGCGGGCGTCGGCTACACGACGCTCGAGGTGAAGACGAACTTCGTCCGACCGATCACTGCGGACACAGGCCTCATCTCCTGCGAGGGGTCAGTGGTGCACCCGGGCCGCCGCGTCGTCACGGCCGAGGGACGGATCGTCGACGGTGCCGGCAAGCTGCTCGCGCACGGCACGACGACGTGCCTGATCCTGCGTTGAGCTAGGCGGTTTCGCGCAGCACGGCGCCGGGGCCGGGGACGGCCTCCATGTCGCGCGCCGTCACGGGCTCGCCGCAGCCCGGGCAGGCCAGGCGGGGGAGGGCGACGGTGCCGCACGTCTTGTGCCGGACGCTGACGAGCGGGCCGTCGGCTCCGTCCTGGTACCTGGCACCCCACTCCATCAGGCCGATCAGGATCGGATAGAGGTCGACGCCCTTCTGGGTCAGCCGGTACTCGAAGCGTTCGGGCCGCTCCTGGTAGCGGCGCCGCTCGAGGATCCCGTTGCCGACGAGGCTCTGGAGCCGGTCGGCGAGGATGTTCCGCGAGAGGCCGGTCTGGTGCTGGAGCTGGCCGAAGCGGCGGACGCCGAGGAATGCCTCGCGGAGCACGAGGAGCGTCTGGCGGTCGCCGACGATCCCGGCCGCAGCCTCGAGGGCGCAGTTCTCACGTTCGAGCGTCTGCCAGACCATGGCCGAAGTCTAGCTGAGTTGCAAACTGAAACCAACTCCTGTAAGGTCGGTTTCGTTCTGCAACCTACTCAGAAGGAGCTTGCGATGGACGCCGTCGCCCCCGACCGCTACCGCGTCGTCACCTGGGAGGATCCCCTCGAGCTGCAGCGGCGCTCGGCCGGGCTTCCCGGCCTCGAAGTGCTGCACCGGATCGCCGGCAGGCAGCTGGCGCCGCCCCCGCTCGCCGAGCTGCTCGGCTTCTCGCCCACGTTCGTCTCGCCGGGTCTCGTCTCGTTCGGCTACGAGCCGCGCGAGGAGCACTACAACACCCACGGCACGATCCACGGCGGCGTCCTCGCGGCACTGCTCGACACCGCGACGGGCTGCGCCGTCCAGTCGCTCCTCGACGCGGGCGTGGGCTACGCGACGGTGGAGCTGAAGACGAGCTTCGTCAAGGCGGTCACGCTCGCGACCGGGCCGCTCCGGGCCGAGGGCAAGGTCGTCCACTCGGGCTCGCGGCTGGCGACGGCCGAGGCGCGGCTGACCGACGCCGACGGCCGGCTCTACGCGCACGCGACGTGCACCTGCCTCGTCCTCGCGGACGCGAGGGAGAAGGTGCCGCCGCTCGCCGCCTGAGGCCCTCTCCTCCAGCGGCGACGCCGATACGATCGCCGGATGGAGCCGCTCTACACGCCGCAGGGAGTCGAGGAGCGCTGGCAGCGCACCTGGGAGGCCGAGGGCCTCTACCGGGCGGGGGCCGGCGCGCGCCGCGACGAGACGTTCGTGATCTGCGTCCCCCCGCCGAACGTGACGGGCGCGCTCCACCTCGGCCATGCGCTGAACGGGTCGATCCAGGACGTCCTCGTCCGCTGGCACCGGATGCGCGGCTTCGACACGCTCTGGCAGCCCGGCTACGACCACGCGGGGATCTCGACGCAGAACGTGGTCGAGAAGCAGCTCGCCCGCGAGGGCACCTCGCGCAAGGAGCTCGGCCGCGAGGCGTTCGTCGACCGGGTCTGGGAGCACCTGGAGGAGACCGGCCGCACGATCATGGGCCAGTACCGCCGGCCTCGGCGCCTCGCTCGACTACGAGCCGCGAGCGCTTCACGATGGACGACGCCTACATCGAGGCCGTGATGCGCGTTCTTCGTCCACCTCTGGGAGCGCGGCTGGATCTACCGCGCCAACCGGCATCGTCAACTGGTGCCCCTTCCACGAGACCGCGATCTCCGACCTCGAGGTCGTGCACGAGGACATGGACGACGCGCTCACCTACGTCGCGCTACCCGTTCGCCGACGGGAGCGGCCACTCACGATCGCCACCGTGCGCCCGCGACGATCCTCGCCGACGTCGCCGTCGCGGTGCACCCCGACGACGAGCGCTACCGGAACGCGGTCGGCAAGGAGGTCGTCGTGCCCGTGCGTCGAGCGGCGCGTGCCCGTGATCGCCGACGAGCGCGTCGAGCCCGAGCTTCGGCTCCGGCGCGCTCAAGATCACGCCCGGCCACGACCCCACCGATTTCGAGATCGGCCGCGACCACGGTCTGCCGACGATCACCGTGATCGGCCCCGACGGCCGGATGAGCGAGGCTCGCGGGCGAGCTTGCCGGGCTCTCGCAGGAGGAGGCCGAACGCGCGCGTCGTCGCTGGCTGAAGGAGCACGACGGCGCTCGAGAAGCGCGAGAGCTACCGCCACTGCCGTCGGCACCTGCGAGCGCTGTCACACGCGGATCGAGCCGCTGATCTCGCTGCAGTGGTGGTGCGCGATGGAGGAGCCGGCGCGCCCGCGATCGAGGCGCTGCGCGAGCGGCGCGTCCGCTACCACCCCGAGAGTCGCAGCACCGGCTTCGCGATCCGGTCGCTTCGAGGAGATCCCGGACTGGAACATCTCGCGCCAGCTCTGGTGGGGCCACCAGCATCCCGCTCTGGTACGTGCCCGGACGGCCACGTCACCTGCGCCTGGCCCGCCGCCCGACGCGTGCGCCGAGTGCGGGAGCGCCGAGCTCGAGCGCGACCCCGACGTGCTCGACACCTGGTTCTCGTCCGCGCTCTGGCCGTACGCGACGCTGGGCTGGCCCGAGGAGCACACCCGAGCTCGACCGTTACTACCCCGGCGACGTCAACGTCGACGGCGCGCGACATCATCCGGCTCTGGGAGAACCGGATGATCTGGTCGGGGCTCGAGCTGATGGGCGAGCTGCCCTTCACCGACGTGATCATCACCTCGACGATCCTCGCGGCGGACGGCCGGCGGATGTCGAAGAGCCTCGGCACCGGGATCGACCCGCTCGACGTGATCGCAAAGCACGGTGCCGACGCGACTCGCTACGGGCTCCTGAAGATGAGCTCCACCCAGGACGTCCGCTTCGCCGAGGGGATGATCCAGGAGGGGCGCAAGCTCGCGAACAAGCTCTGGAACGTCTCGCGCCTCCTCCTCTCCGAGCGGGTCGAGCCGGCGTCGCGGCCGGAGAGCCTCGAGGAGCGCTGGATCCTCGCGAAGATCGATGCCGTCCAGGCCGAGGTCGAAGAGGCGTGGGCGCGCTTCGACTTCTCGCCCGCGGCCCAGGCGCTCTACCACCTGACCTTCGACGACTTCTGCGACTGGTACGCCGAGGCGATCAAGCCGCGGCTCGGGGAGCCGCAGGTGCGCGGCACGGCGCTGGCGGCCCTCGAGCGGCTACTCGCGCTGCTCCACCCGGTGCTGCCGCACGTGACCGAAGAGATCTGGGCGCAGTTCCACGAGAGCCGCCTGATCGTCTCGCCCTGGCCCGAGGCGACCGGCGCCCACGCGGCCGACCTGCACGCGCTCGACCGGATTCAAGAGGCGGCCGCGATCTTCCGCCGCAGCGGCGTCGCGGTCGAGCTCGAGGGCGACGAGGCGCGGATCTTCGCCGCGGTCGTCCGGCCGGAGCGCGCGAAGGCGAACGGGAACGCGGAGGCGGAGCTCGCGCGCCTGGCCAGGGAGATCGAGCGCGGCGAGCGGATGCTCGCGAACGAGAAGTTCGTCGCGAACGCCAAGCCCGAGGTGGTCGAGGCCGAGCGAGAGAAGCTCGCCCGCTACCGGCGTGAGCTCGATGCCCTCTCCGGCTGAGCACACGGCCTGGCTCGCGTCGCTCTCGCCCTGGCCGGAGGAGTTCGGGCTGGGGCGGATGCGGACGCTGCTCGCGGCGCTCGGTGACCCGCAGCTCGCCTACCCCGCGATCCACGTCGTCGGCACGAACGGGAAGTCGACCGCAACGCGGACGATCGAGGCGCTGCTCCTCCGCGAGGGCCTCTCGGTCGGGGCGACCGTCTCGCCGCACGTCCGCTCGTGGAGCGAGCGGATCACGGTGGACGGCGAGCCGGCCGACCTCGAGGCCGCGCTCGCCCGCATCCGCCCCGAAGCGGAGCGGCAGGGGGCGACCCAGTTCGAGGCGCTCTGCGCCGCCGCGTTCGCCGAGCTCGCCGCGCGCGAGGTCGACGTCGCCGTCGTCGAGGCCGGGCTGGGCGGCCGGCTCGACGCGACGAACGTGCTGCGCAGCCCCGTCGTCCTGCTCACGAACGTCGGCCTCGAGCACACCGACGTCCTCGGGGAGACCCGCGAGGAGATCGCGGCCGAGAAGCTCGCGGTCGTCCAGGAAGGCACCGTCGCGGTGCTCCCGGACGGGGAGTTCGCCGCGCTCGCCGGGCCGAACGTCGTCCTCGGGGGCGCTCGCGAGGCCGCGGCGGCGTTCCTCGGGCGCGCCGTCGCGGGCGACGTCACGGTCACGCTCCCCGGCCGCATGGAGCGGCGAGGCGACGAGATCTGGGACGGCGCCCACAACCCCGACGGTGCCGCCTGGCTCGCCGAGCACCTGCCGCCGGGCGAGCGCGTCGTCGTCGCCTCGATCCTGCGCGACAAGGACGCCGACGCGATGCTCGCCTCGTTCGCGCGAGCAGGCCGCCGTCTCGTCGCCACCCGCTCCTCGAACGAGCGCGCCCTTCCGGCGGACGAGCTCGCGAGCCTCGCCGCGGCCCACTTCGACGAGGTCGAGGTGGTCGCCGAGCCCGCCGCCGCGCTCACCCGCGCCCGCGAGCTCGGGCCGGTGCTCGTGACCGGGTCGCTCTATCTGCTCGCCGACCTTGCAGGGAAGGAGGCGTAGCGTGGCGAAAGCGCGGGAACGGGTCACGGTGCTGGCGTTCGCCACCGCGGTGCTCCTGCTGATCGTGGGCTCGGCGTTCGCGATCGGCTATATCGTGGGAAGGCTGCTCTTGTGATCACCGCTGCGACGACAACCAACGACGCGCTCTTCGGGGGAGTCAACGACTTCTTCGACTCCGGCGCCTGGATGGTGATCCGGAACCTCTCGATCTTCTTCGTCGTCGTCTTCTGGCTCGCGACCGCGTACTGGGTCTACAAGGACGCGCGCCGCCGCATCGAGGATCCCTGGCTCGTGGTGATGGCGACGGTGCTCGGCCTGATCCCGCCCTTCGTCGGCCCGATCATCTACCTCTTCTTCCGGCCGCCGGAGTACATCGACGACGTGCGCGAGCGCGAGCTGGAGATCAAGGCGATGGAGGAGCGACTCTCGAAGCGCGACCTCCACTGCCCGGTCTGCCGCGCCGCGGTCGACCAGTCGTTCCTCGTCTGCCCCGTCTGCACGACCAAGCTGAAGCAGGCCTGCGTCAAGTGCGCGAGCCCGCTCGAGGCCCTCTGGCAGATCTGCCCGTACTGCACGACTCCGGTCGCGACGCCGAACCTGCCCGGGATCGACGACACGATCGCCGACGCCTGGCCGGTTCCCCGCAGGCGTGCCGCCGAGTCCGAGTAGACTCCGCCGCCGATGGCAGCTGAGACCACACTCGTGCTCGTGAAGCCGGACGGCGTCCGGCGCGGCCTCTCGGGCGAGATCGTCGCCCGCTTCGAGCGCCGCGGCCTCGAGCTGCGCGGTGCGCGGCTGCTGAAGATCCCCAAGCCGCTCGCGCAGCAGCACTACGCCGAGCACAAGGGCAAGCCGTTCTTCGGCGAGCTCGTCTCCTTCATCACCTCCGGCCCCGTGCTCGCGCTCGCCGTCCGCGGCGAGTCGGCGATCGGGACGGTGCGGACGATGATGGGCGCGACGAACCCGCTCGATTCCGCGCCTGGCACGATCCGGGGCGACTACGCGCTCGAGCTCTCCGAGAACATCGTGCACGGCTCGGACTCGAAGGCCTCTGCCAAGCGTGAGCTCGGCCTGTTCTTCCCCGACGGCCTGCTCTAGACCCGTGGCCATCACCCCGGAGGCAGCGCGCAACCGCGAGCTCTGGACGGAGAAGAACGCCGACTACGCGGCCGAGCACGGGCGCCGCGCGTGGGCAGCGGACGAGATCTCCTGGGGGATCTGGCCGGTGCCCGAGGCCGATCTCGGCGTCCTCGAAGGGATCCAGCTCGACGGCTCCGACGTGGCCGAGCTCGGCTGCGGCACCGCCTACTTCTCGGCCTGGCTCGCCCGCCGCGGTGCGCGTCCGGTCGGGGTCGACGTCACCCCTGCCCAGCTCGCAACCGCCCGCGAGCTCCAGGCCGAGCACGGGCTGACGTTCCCGCTGCACGAGCGGAACGCGGAGGAGACAGGGCTCCCGAGCGAGAGCTTCGACCTCGTCCTCTCGGAGTACGGCGCCAGCATCTGGTGCGATCCGTACGCCTGGATCCCGGAAGCGGCGCGCCTGCTTCGGCCCGGCGGCCACCTCGTCTTCCTCCGCAACTCGACCCTCGTCATCCTTTGCTCCGACGACGACGTGCCCGCGAAACAGCACCTCGTCCAGACCCAGTTCGGGATGCACCGGTTCGAGTGGCCCGAGGGCGGGGTCGAGTTTCAGCTCGCCCACGGCGAGTGGATCCGGCTTCTCCGCGAGCACGGCTTCGAGATTGAGGCGTTGCACGAGCTGCAGGCCCCGGCGGACGCCGATCCGGGCCGCGTCTACGACTACGTCACCCCCGAATGGGGCCGGCGCTGGCCCGCCGAGGAGATCTGGCGAGCGAGGAAGTCCGGCGGCGTAGGCTCGACGGAGCCGCCCGGGAGCGCAGGCGCCGGCTCCGCCGGGGCTGGAGCGGAGCGATGAGCGTGTCCCCGGCCCCACCGCTCCTGCTCGCCTCGACGAGCCCGCAGCGGCGGGCGATCCTCGAGCAGCTCGGGATCCCCTTCGACGTCGTCGCGCCCGACTACGAGGAGGTCGACCCGCCCGAGGCGGACGCCGTCGAGCTCGTCCGGGCGCACGCCGCCGGGAAGGCGCGCTCCGTCGCGGAGCAGGCGGGCGACCGGCCCGTGCTCGGCGTCGACACCGCGGTCGTCCTGGCCGGCCGGATCTACGGGAAGCCGAAGGACGCGGGCGACGCGGAGCGGATGCTCGAGGCGCTCGCCGGCCGGACGCACGTCGTCGTCTCCGGGCTCTGCCTGATCACGCCTGGCTGGGAGGTCGTCGAGCACGATTCGACCAGGGTCACCTTCCGTCCCCTCGCCGCCCGCGACCTCGCCGCCTACCTCGGGCACCGGGAATGGGACGGCCGCGCGGGCGGCTACGCGATCCAGGGCCGCGGCGCCGCGCTCGTCGAGGAGATCGAGGGCGACTATCTGAACGTCGTCGGGCTCCCGGCGGCGCTCCTGATCCGGCTCCTCGCGGAGCGCTTCTCAGGGCTCTACGGCTTCGGCTGAGGAAAGCTGCGGCCGACGGCCGCGTCCCAGACGCTGTCCGGCAGGAGCCGGCGAAGACCGAGGAAGAGGCTCGCCGAGGGCGTGACGCGGTAGCGCGCCCTGGGGTGCCGCGCGGTCAGCGCCCGCTCGATCGCGGCGGCGACCGTCTCCGGTCCTCCGCCCAGGAACCGCGCGATCGGGTTCTCGTACGCGGTCGCGGTCGCAGCGGCGACGGCGGCGTTGAAGTCCTCGTACGGGCCTTCGTCCGAGCCGCGCTCGGCGATCCCGCCCACGGCCGTGCTCGCGAACTCGGTCCGGATCAGGCCCGGCTCGAGCAGGACGACGTCGATCCCGAAGCCCGCGACCTCGAACCGGAGCGCGTCCGAGAGCGCCTCCAGCGCGTGCTTGGAGGCGTGGTACCAGCCGCCGCCCGGGAAGGTCAGGCGGCCGCCCATCGAGCCGACGTTGACGATCCGGCCGGAGCCCTGCTCGCGCATCCCGGGGAGCACGAGCTGCGTCAGCCGCGCGAGCCCGAAGACGTTCGTCTCGAACTGGCGGCGCGCCTCGGCGAGCGGGACGCTCTCGACGGCGCCGCTCAGGCTGTAGCCGGCGTTGTTGACGAGCGCACCGACCACTCCCTCCGCCCGTTCGACCTCCTCGACCGCGGCCACCATCGACGCCTCGTCGGTGACGTCGAGCTCGAGGAGGCGGCAGCCGTCGTCCGCGAGAGCCGCGATCGACTCGAGCCGCCGCGCGCTCGCGTAGACCGTCCAGCCGGACCGGGCGAGGCGGCTCGCGGTGGCCCGCCCGATCCCGGTGGAGCAGCCGGTGATCAGAACCGAGCGCGAGGGAGCCATCGGCTCGAGTTTCGCAGAC
This sequence comes from uncultured Gaiellaceae bacterium, assembly GCA_963846665.1. GTDB lineage: Bacteria > Actinomycetota > Thermoleophilia > Gaiellales > Gaiellaceae > Gaiellasilicea. The sequence continues at coordinate 335,279 of CAWJWW010000001.1, read as the reverse complement.
TCCCTGCACTTCGCGGGTAGAGTGGGCCGCGAGATGGGCTTCTTTCGATCGATGAGCGGGTTCGGCGGCCGTGACATGGCCGTCGACCTCGGCACGGCCAACACCCTCGTGTACGTGCGTGGGCGCGGAATCGTGCTCTCGGAGCCGTCCGTGGTCGCGATCGACCAGCGGAACGGCGAGGTGCACGCCGTCGGGGTCGAGGCCAAGCGGATGCTCGGACGCACGCCCGGAACGATCTCCGCGATCCGCCCGCTCAAGGACGGCGTGATCGCCGACTTCGACGTGACCGAGCAGATGCTCCGCCACTTCATCCAGAAGGTGCACCAGGGACGCTTCTCGCACCCGCGGGTCGTCGTCTGCGTGCCCTCCGGGGTGACGGGCGTCGAGAAGCGCGCGGTCGAGGAGGCGACGCTCTCGGCCGGCGCCCGCAAGGCGTACCTGATCGAGGAGCCGATGGCCGCCGCGATCGGCGCCGGGCTCCCCGTCGCCGAGCCGACCGGGAACATGATCGTGGACATCGGCGGCGGCACGACCGAGGTCGCGGTGATCTCGCTCGGCGGGATCGTCGTCTCCCAGAGCCTCCGGGTCGGTGGCGACGAGATGGACGACGCGATCGTCAACCACATCAAGAAGGAGTACAAGCTCCTGGTCGGGCAGCAGACGGCCGAGGAGATCAAGCTCGAGGTCGGCTCCGCCCACCGGATGCGCGAGGAGGTGCAGGCCGAGGTGCGCGGGCGCGACATGCTCACCGGCCTCCCGAAGACGGTCGTGCTCTCGTCCGAGGAGATCCGGCACGCGCTCGACGAGCCGGTCACCCAGATCATCGACGCGATCAAGTCGACGCTCGACAAGACCCCGCCCGAGCTCGCCGCGGACATCATGGACCGCGGGATCGTGCTCGCCGGCGGCGGCGCGCTCCTGAACGGGCTCGACGAGCGGCTCCGGCACGAGACGCAGATGCCCGTCCACCTCGCCGAGAGCCCGCTCACCTGCGTGGCCGTCGGCTCGGGACGGAGCCTCGAGGAATTCGACGTCTACGACCGCGCGGCCCGGGCCCGCCCCCGGCGCAACGGCAACCGCCGCTACTAGGCGCAAGCCCTTTTTCGCACGAGCGGTGGCCGCATGAGCCGCTACAGTAAGCGCTTCGTGCCACGCAACCGCACCGCAAGATCGGCGGTGCTGGGCTTCCCCGTCCGGCGCTCCGCCCCGCGTCAGTTCCCCTCTCGCACCAGCAGCCCGCTTCGGCGCCGCCTCGTGCTGGGCGGCCTGGTACTGGTCGCGCTCGTCCTGATCACGATTTCCTTCCGGGAGTCGAAGGACGGGCCGCTGCACGGCCTCCAGTCCGCGACCGCGGGGGCGCTGCAGCCGGTCGAGGTCGTGGTGAACCGGATCGCGCGCCCCTTCGAGGACGCCTGGAGCTGGACGACGGGCCTCTTCAGCGCGCGCTCCGACGCCGAGCGGCTGCGCGAGGAGAACTCGCTGCTCCGGCAGCAGGTGATCCAGAACGAGTCAGCCCTGCAGGAGAACGTGCGCCTGAAGAGCCTGCTCGAGTACGTCCAGGGCCCGCTCTTCCCCAAGGACTACCGCCCGCTCGGCGCCGAGGTGATCGCCCGCCCCTCGAGCGCGTTCGAGCAGTCGATCGTCGTCTCCGTCGGCAAGGCCGAGGGCGTGAAGCTGAACGCGCCGGTCGTGACCCGGGAGGGGCTCGTCGGCCAGGTCGTCACTCTCGGCGAGCACTCCTCGCGCGTGCGCCTGCTCACCGACGGCCAGAGCGCCGTCTCCGCGATCGACCTGCGGACGAAGGCGGGCGGGATCGTCCAGCACGGGCAGAGCGGCGACGCGCTCGTACTCGACCGCGTCCCGAAGCAGGCGAACGTCAACGTCGGCGACGAGATCATCACCGCCGGCTGGCGGTCGGGCCGGCTCGCCTCCCTCTACCCGAAGGGGATCCCGATCGGCCGCGTCACCTATGTCGGGCGCCTCGACGCCGACCTCTACCAGCAGGTGCAGATCGCCTCCGACGTCGACTTCTCCTCCCTCGACTCCGTGCTCGTCCTCGTCGCCACCAAGCCGACGCCGGTGATCCCGTGAGCGACGGTGCGACCATGGCGGGGATGGTCTTCGTCGCCGCGCTCCTGCAGGCGACGGTGTTCGCCTCCGTCGAGGTCTTCGGCGGCTCCCCCGACCTGCTGCTGCTGACGCTGATCGGGATCGCGCTCCTCCGCGGTGCGGTCACCGGCGCGGTCGCGGGCTTCGCGGGCGGGCTCCTGATCGACGTCGTCACCCTGGACACGCTCGGCGTCACCGCGCTCACCCTCGCGCTCGCCGGTTACTGGACCGGCCGCTACGGCGAGACGACCGGCCGCGACCGCGCCCATGCGCCGATCATCTCCGTGATCGTGGTCACGCTGCTCGTCGCGGCCCTCGGCTTCACGCTCCACTTCGTGCTCGGCGAGGAGGTCTCGGCCCGGCGCGCGCTCTTCGACGCGCCGGTCGCAGGGCTGGGCCTCAACCTGATCTTCGGTGCGCCCGTCTTTGCGCTCTGCCGGGCACTCCTCAGACCGCAGGGCGCAGGCGCACGCGTGACCGAGGTGAAGCTCCTTGGCTAGCCGCGCCCCGCGCAGCTTCCTCCCGTCCGACCCCCGGGTCGCCGAGCCGTACCGGTTCACGCCGCAGCTCGCGCTCCGCGTCGGGATCCTGGGCGCGCTCGCGATCGCCGTCTTCGCGATCCTCTTCCTGCGGCTCTGGGCGCTCCAGGTGCTCTCCGGCGACCGGTACCTGAACGCGGCCCAGTCGAACCAGCTCCGCTCGATCCGGCTCGAGGCGCCGCGCGGCTCGATCCTCGACCGGAACCGGAAGGTCGTCGTCTCGAACGTCCCGGGCACCGCCGTCCAGATCTGGACGAGCGACCTGCCGAAGGAGGGGCGCTACGCGATGCTGAAGCGGCTCTCGATGATCCTCAGCGTCCCCCTGCCGCGGCTGACGAAGGCGCTCGAGCAGGGCAAGAACGATCCGCTGACCCCGATCCTCGTCAAGACCGCCGTCCACGAGGACCAGGTCTCGTACCTCGAGGAGCGGCAGGCGGAGTTCCCGGGCGTCCAGATCGTCGGCACCTACCTGCGCGACTACGAGTACCAGGCCCTCGGCGCCCAGATCCTCGGCTACGTGGGCGAGATCTCGCCCGAGGAGCTGAAGGCGCACGAGAGCGGCGACTACCGCGGCGGCGACAAGATCGGCAAGGCCGGGGTCGAGCGGGCCTTCGACGAGTACCTCCGCGGCACCGCCGGTTCCGCCCACGTCCGCGTCGACTCGCTCGGGCGGCCGCAGAGCGCCGTCGAGCCGAACGACGTCCCGAAGGCCGGGAACAGCGTCCGCCTGACGATCGACGTCGGGCTCCAGCGCGCGGCCGAGCGGGCGCTCGCCTACGGGATCCAGACGGCCCGCAACAACGACGCCTTCAACGCCGACGGCGGCGCGATCGTCGCGCTCGACCCGCGCGACGGGGCGATCCTCGCGCTGGCGTCGAATCCGACCTACAAGCCCTCCGTCTACGTCGGCCGCGTCGACCCGAAGAAGCTGGAGCCGCTCGTCGACCCGGAGGTCGCGGCGGAGCGGAACTACCCCGGGATCAACCGAGCGCTCGCCACGGCGTATCCGCCCGGCTCGACCTTCAAGCCGGTGACCGCACTCGCCGCGATCTCGGACGGGCTGCTCTCGCCGTACCAGACGATCCAGTGCACCCCGTACGCCGAGTACGGCCTCGACAAGTTCCGCTTCCGCAACTGGAACCCGTACACGAACATGCCGATGACCCTGGCGACGGCGCTCTCGCAGTCGTGCGACACCTACTTCTACGAGCTCGGGAACCGCTACTACGAGCGCGGCGAGAGCGAGCGCGCCTACTGGACGAAGCTCCAGGGCTGGGCCCGGAAGTTCGGCTTCGGGCAGCCGGCGGGGCTCGACATCGGCGGTGAGGTCTCCGGTCTCCTCCCGACCCCGGCCTGGCGCAAGAAGACCTACGACAACCCGATCGACCAGGCGTGGAACCCGGGCGACCTGATCCAGATGGCGATCGGGCAGAAGGACATCAACGTGACGCCGCTGCAGATGGCGCGCTTCTACGCGCTGCTCGCGAACGGAGGCAAGCTCGTGACGCCGTACCTCGTCGCCTCCGTGGAGCAACCGGGGAGCGACGCCTCGCCGCCGATCACGCTGAAGACGTTCGCGCCGCGGCCGGCCGAGCCGGTCAACGTCAGTCCCGAGGCGCTCACGGTCGTGCGCGAGGGCCTCTACGCGGCGACGCACGACGCGAACGGCACCTCGTCGGGCGTCTTCGGCAGCTTCCCGGTGCCCGTCGCCGGCAAGACGGGGACGGCCGAGAAGGTCGTGCCGCTCCCCGGCTACCCGCCGGGCCATCTCGAGGACCAGGCGTGGTGGTGCGGCTGGGGGCCGTTCGACGGCTCCTCCTACGGCGCCAAGACGCCGATCGTCGTCTGCGCCGTGATCGAGAACGGCGGCCACGGCGGCGTCGCAGCCGCGCCCGCGGCGCTCCGGGTCTTCGAGAAGTGGTTCGGGACCAAGGCCGGTACGCAGGGACAGGTGGCGTCCGACTGATGCTCGACGCCTCCACCACCCGCGCGGCGCCGCGCGAGCAGTCCGACGTGCTCGCGTTCGTCCGCAGCCTCGACTGGATCCTGCTCGGCGCGGTCGCGGCTCTCGTCGCCTATGGCCTCTGGGCGGTCTCCGGGATCACCCGCTACGACGTCCGCCTCGACCCGAGCTACTACGTCGTCCGCCAGGCGATCGCAGCAGGGCTCGGCGGGGTGGCGCTCCTCGTCGCGCTCGCGATCGACCCCGACCGCTACCGGCGGGCGCAGCGGCTGATCTTCGGGACGACGATCGGCCTGATGCTGCTCGTCTTCGCGCTCGCCCCCGAGACGCGCGGGTCGCGGCGCTGGCTCGACATCGGCCCCTTCCAGTTCCAGCCGTCCGAGTTCGGCAAGGTGCTCTTCGTCCTGGCGCTGGCAGGCTTCCTGGCCGACCGCGCCCGCCGTTTGCACGAGGCGCGGGTCGTCCTTCAGGCGGTCGGGCTGGGCGCGATCCCGATCCTGCTCGTCTTCAAGCAACCGGACCTCGGAACCGCGCTCGTCTACCTCGCTGCCCTGTCCGCGTGCCTCTTCGTCGCAGGAGCCCGTTGGACGCACCTGCTCGTGCTCGCGAGCGTTGCGGTCACGGTGATGGTCAGCGTCGTCTGGCTCCTGCCCGACGTGGGCGTCGACGTGCTGGAGCCGTATCAGCGCGACCGCCTGACCGGGTTCGCGAACCCGGGCAGCGACCCCGCAGACGCGACGTACAACGTGACCCAGTCGATCACCGCGATCGGCGCGGGCGGGGTCGGCGGCCGCGGGGTCGCCGGCGCGACCCAGACCCGGCTCTCGTACCTCCCCGAGCACGCGACCGACTTCGTCTTCGCCTCCCTGGGGGAGCAGCGCGGGTTCCTCGGCGCCTCGCTCCTGCTGCTCCTCTACCTGCTCGTCGTGTGGCGGGGTCTGCGGGTGATCACGGTCGCGCGCGACGCCTTCGGGGCGATCGTCGCGGGCGGGATCGTGCTCGCCTTCCTCTTCCAGATCTTCGTCAACGCCGGGATGACGATGGGGATCGCCCCCGTCACCGGGATCCCGCTCCCCTTCGTCACCGTCGGCGGCTCCTCGATGGTCGCGAACCTCGGCGCCATGGGGATCCTGCTCGCGATCCACGCGCGCGGCGCGGCTGCGAGACGTCGCTGATGGGGATCCCGCTGCAGCCGGCGGCGGTCTGGGGCCTCGTCAAGGAGGCCCGGGTCGCGGCCGAGGACACCAAGCCGTTGCTCGTCCGCGGCGCGCTCGCCGGCCAGCTCGAGCGCGAGCTGGCCCGTGGCGGCACGGCCGCGGCGGTCGCCTCCTCCGGCCGGGCCGAGGACGCGGCCCTGCTCGTCCACGTCCTCGCCGGCGCGCCGACTCCGGAGGACGAGGCCGAGCTGCGTGCCGCGAACCGCGCCCGCGTGCCGATCGTCGCCGTCCAGACCGGCCGGGAGTCGTTCGACATCCCGTACGTGCTCGCCACCGACGTCGTCGTCTGCCCGCCGGGCTCCGGCTTCCCCGTCGAGGCGATCGCCGCAGCCGTCGCGGCCCGGCTGGGCGAGCGGGGGACGTCGCTCGCCGCCCGGCTGCCCGTGCTCCGGGGGCCGGTCTGCGACGCGCTGATCGAGAGCTTCTCCCGGAAGAACGGCATCCTCGGCGCGGCGATCTTCGTCCCGGGTGCCGACTTTCCGGTGCTGACGCTGAACCAGATCCGCCTCGTGCTCCGGCTCGCCGCGGCTCACGGGGTCGAGGTCGACCAGAGCCGGCTGCCCGAGGTGCTCGCCACCGTGGGCGCGGGCCTCGGCTTTCGCGCCGTCGCCCGGCAGCTGCTCGGCGCCGTCCCCGTCGCGGGGTGGGCGCTCAAGGGCGGCATCGCCTACACAGGGACGCGGGCCGTGGGCGAGGCCGCCCGCCGGCTCTTCGCCGAGCGAGCCGCCGGTCCGGACGCCCTGCCTAGCCGGTCGACTGGTCGAAGTACGAGCTGACGCGGGCGAGCACCTTCGTGGCCGTCGCGTTGCGTGTGACGACGGTCACCTTCTTCAGCTGACGGCTGTTCGTCGGGGTGACGTAGCGGATGTAGGTGTCGACGCGGTAGGTGAACTTGTCGGGCCCCGTGATCGTCTGCATCGGCTTGCACTGCGCGGCGACCGATCCCGGCGACCCGGCGCACACCTTCGAGACCTGGGTGCCGCTGTACGCGGTGTCGCCCGCGTAGGCGGAGTTGGCGCTCGCGGTGGTCACGTTCGCCGTGTCGAGCGCGATGTTCGTGTAGAGCACCGCCCGGTAGAGCTCCAGCTGCTTGTCGGCGAGCACGGTGGCCGTGCCGGTCCGGGACGCGCGCTGGATCGCGAGCGAGCCGCCGTTGAACGCGGCGACGAGCGCGAGGATGCCGACGTTCAGCATCACGAGCGAGATCAGGAGCTCGAGGAGCCCAAAACCCTCTTCGTTGCGAAGCCGCGCGATCACCGCCTCTCTATCGGCAGGAAGCGGCCGGATCTCAAGGGCGCTCCCTCAGCTGCCGATAGCGGAGGAGCATGGCGGCCTATGCCTACAACGCGATCAACTCGGTCGGCCTGGAGTCGGCCGGCGAGGTCCACGCGCCCGATCCGAACGCAGCGCGCGAGCAGCTGCGGATCCGCGGGCTGCTCGCGACCAAGCTCGACGAGCTGCCGGCAAGCGGCGAGCAGTCGGCCAAGACGGCGTTCAAGAAGGTCAAGCCGAAATCGCTCCAGATCTTCTCCCGTCAGTTCGCGACGATGATCGAAGCCGGCCTGAACGTCGTCAGCGCCCTCGTGATCCTCGAGCAGCAGACCGACGACAAGTACCTCGGCGCGGTGATCCGGGAGCTGCGCGCCGACGTCGAGGGCGGCTCACTGCTGTCCCAGGCGATGGGGCGCCACCCCAAGATCTTCAACCGGCTCTTCGTCTCGATGGTCGAGGCGGGCGAGGCCGCGGGCATCCTGGACACGGTCCTCGACCGCGTCGCCTTCCAGATCGAGAAGGAGACCGCGATCAAGCGCCGCGTCAAGGGCGCGATGATCTATCCGACGATGGTGCTGATCTTCGCCAGCCTCGTCCTGGTCGGGATGCTGCTCTTCCTCGTCCCGGTCTTCGTCAACATCTTCTCGCAGCTCGGCGGCGACCTCCCGTTCCTGACCCAGTGGGTCCTGAACGCCTCGAACTTCCTCAAGGCGACCTGGTTCATCCTCTTCCCCGGTGTGATCGGCGGGATCTTCGGCCTGAAGAAGTTCCTCAAGTCGGAGGCGGGCCGGCGCCGGTGGGACCGCGTCAAGCTCAAGCTGCCGATGAAGATCGGCGACGTCGTCCTCAAGGTGGTGATGGCGCGCTTCTCGCGGACGCTCTCGACGCTCGTCGCGGCCGGCGTGGACATCATCAAGGCGCTCGAGATCACCGGCCAGACCGCCGGCAACTGGGTCGTCGAGGACGCGCTCGCCGGCGTGCGGCAGAAGGTCGGCGAGGGTGTGCCGATCGCGCAGCCGCTCGTCGAGAACCCCGTCTTCCCGGCGATGGTCAGCCAGATGGTCAAGATCGGCGAGGAGACCGGCGAGCTCGAGAAGATGCTCGGGAAGATCGCCGACTTCTACGAGGACGAGGTCGATGCCTCCGTCCAGTCGCTGACCTCGATCGTCGAGCCGATCATGATGCTCGGCGTCGGCCTGATGGTCGGCGTCGTGATCATCAGCATGTACCTGCCGATGTTCAAGCTGCTGACGCTGATCAAGTAGCCGCCACCGCAGCCGCCGCCGCAGCCACGACTCGGCTTTGACCTGCCGGAGCGAGGTGACACACTGCGCGCATGAGCACGACCACCGGCAGGATCGAGCTCGACGCCTCCTCCTTCCGGGGCGAGCTCCTCGGCCCAGAGGATGCGGCGTACGACGAACACCGGCGGATCTGGAACGGCTCGATCGACCGCCGCCCTGCCGCGATCGTCCGCTGCGTGGGCGTCGCCGACGTGATCGCAGCGGTCAGAGGAGCCAGGGCGAGCGGCCTGCCCGTGGCGATCCGCAGCGGTGGCCACTCGTTTCCTGGCTACTCGGTCGCCGACGATGCGCTGATGATCGACCTCTCGCCGCTGAAAGGTGTTCGGGTCGACCCGGAGCAGCGCACCGCGCGTGTCCAGGCAGGGGTGTTGCTCGGCGAGCTCGACCGGGAGACCCAGGCGTTCGGGCTGGCAGTCCCCTCCGGGATCGTCACCCACACCGGCGTGGCGGGGCTGACGCTTGGCGGCGGGATCGGCTGGATCATGCGCAAGCACGGGCTCTCCATCGACCAGCTGCTCTCCGTCGACCTCGTCACGGCCGACGGCGAGTTCGTGAAGGCGAGCCCGGACGAGAACGCAGAGCTCTTCTGGGGCCTCCGCGGAGGCGGCGGCAACTTCGGCATCGTCACCGAGTTCGAGTTCCGTTGCGTCCCGCTCGGGCCGCAGGTCCTCGCAGGCCCCGTGATCTGGCCGATGACGCGTTCCGCCGAGGTGCTGCGCTTCTACCGGGACTGGGTGGCGGACGCGCCGGACGAGCTGATGACGATCGTCGTCCACCGGAAGGCCCCGCCGCTGCCGATCATCCCGGCCGAGCTCCACGGCCAGCCGGTCGTGATGGTGATCCCGTGCTGGATCGGCGACCTCGAGGAGGGCGAGCGCTTCCTGAAGCCCCTGCGCGCGTTCGGGCCGCCGGTCGCCGACGCGTGCGTCCCGAAGCCGTTCCTCGCCCATCAGGCGATGCTCGATCCGAGCTTTCCTCCGGGACGCTGGTACTACTTCAAGAGCTGCGACGTCGCCGAGCTGAGCGACGAGGTGATCGACTTGACGATGGAGCGCAGCCTCCAGATCGAGTCGCCCCTGACGTCGTTCCCCATCTGGCAGAAGGGTGGAGCGGCCGCCCGCGTCGGCGAGGACGAGACGGCCTTCACCGGCCGCGGCGGCGGGTTCACCTTCAACATCGGGGTCTGCACCGAGGATGAGGAGGGCTTCGACCGGGAGCGCGAGTGGGTGCGCAGCTTCTGGTCGGCGCTCGAGCCGTGGCACCAGGGCGTCTACGTCAACTTCCTCGGCGACGAGGGATCCGACCGGGTCCGCGAGTCCTACGGGGCCGAGAAGTACGCGCGGCTCCAGGCGCTGAAGACGCAGTTCGACCCGGACAACTTCTTCCGGATCAACCAGAACATCGCGCCCGCGTAGAGCCTGCCTGCTCGGGTACACTTCCGACTGAAGGGCAGTACTGCACAACTGCGTCGTCGTCATTCCGGCTCCTGAGCCCGGCGGCGCGGCCGCCTCGGCGGCGCGGGAGACCTTCGTGTGACCGGTCAACGGCTACCACGGAGGGAAGCGACTCGTGCAGTTGGACATCTGGATTTGGTTCGCGTTCGGCGTCTTCGTCGTCGCGATGCTCGTCGTCGATCTCGTCGCGTTCGGGAGCCGCGGCCAGAGCATCTCGTTTCGCCGCGCGGTCGGCTGGAGCGTCGGGTGGACCATCCTCGGGCTCGCATTCGGCGTCCTGCTCTGGGCCTGGCAGGGGCGGGGGATCGCGGAGGAGTACCTCGCCGGCTTCCTGATCGAGAAGTCGCTCTCGATCGACAACCTCTTCGTCTTCGCGCTGATCTTCGCCTACTTCAGCGTCCCCGCCCAGCACCAGCGCCGGGTGATCTTCTGGGGGATCGTCGGGGCGATCGTGCTGCGCGGGATCTTCATCCTCTTCGGGGCAGCGCTCCTCGACGCGTTCCACTTCACGATCTACGTCTTCGGGGCCTTCCTCGTTCTCACCGGGATCCGGATGGCGCGGCACAGCGAGGTCGAGATCCACCCCGAGCGCAATCCCGTGCTCCGCCTGCTCGGCCGCTTCCTTCCCTTGACGACCCGGTTCGAGGGCGACCGGCTGACGGTGCGGGAGGGGACGCGCCGGGTCGGCACCCCGCTCCTCGGCGCGCTCGTCCTCGTCGCCACGTTCGACGTGGTCTTCGCGGTCGACTCGATCCCGGCGATCTTCGCGGTCACCCGCGAGGTCTTCGTCGTCTATGCCGCGAACGCGTTCTCCCTGCTCGGGCTCTCGGCGCTCTACTTCGTCCTGGCGGGGATGATGGGCCGGTTCCGCTACCTGAACCTCGGGCTCGCGGTCGTGCTCGTCTTCGTCGGCGGGAAGATGCTCGTCTCGGACCTCTACAAGGTGCCGGTCTATGCCTCGCTGGCGGTGATCGTGCTCACGCTGGCCGCAGCCGCGGTCGGCTCGATCCTGCGTCCCCTGCCCCGGGGGGCGCTGGCGGAGGAGGTGGGGTGACGTGTTCCTACTCGGTGTCGTCGTCGTCGCGCTCGGAATGCTCTTTCTGCTCACGGCGCTCGCCCTCGGCGCGGCAGGGAGGTTCGACCACCCGGTGCGGGTGGCGCTCGCGCTCGCGGCCGCGCTCGTGCTGGGGATCGCGCTGATCGTCGAGTACGCCGCAGCCCTGGACTGAGGGGTAGGCTCAGCCGCCCACCGCGACCAAGGAGGCCCCATGGCGCCCGAACGTCCCCAGATCGACAAGCCGGACGGCGACATCCCCTTCGAGCTCGGGATCGACGACCTCGTCGTCGGCGACGGCGCCGAGGCGACCGACGGGGCCAAGGTCTCCGTCCACTACGTCGGCGTCGCCTTCTCGACGGGCGAGGAGTTCGACGCCTCCTGGAACCGCGGCGCCCCCTTCGAGTTCAAGCTCGGCAAGGGCCAGGTGATCCCGGGCTGGGACCAGGGCGTGAAGGGGATGAAGGTCGGCGGGCGCCGGAAGCTGACGATCCCGTCCGCTATGGCGTACGGGGCGCGCGGCGCGGGCGGCGTGATCGCGCCGCACGAGCCGCTCGTCTTCGTGGTCGACCTGCTCGACGTGAGCTAGCCGAGCGGCTACCAGTCGGTGGGCTTGTAGTCCTTGAGGAACTGGCCCCACACGTGCTCGCCGGTGTTGAAGCCCGAGATGATCGGGTCGACGATCCGGGCGGCGCCGTCGACGATGTCGAGCGGTGGCCGGAACCGGTGCTCGGCCTCCTTGCGGACGGCGATCTCGAGCGGGTCCTCGTCGCTGACCCAGCCCGTGTCGACGCTGTTCATGTGGATTCCGTCGGCGACGTAGTCGGCCGCGGAGGTCCGCGTCATCATGTTCAGCGCCGCCTTCGCCATGTTCGTGTGTGGGTGCCGGGTCGTCTTGAAGCGCCGGTAGAACTGGCCCTCGACCGCCGAGACGTTGACGACGTGCTTGTCGCGGTCGGGCGTGCGGAGCATGAGCGGCTTCAGTCGCGCGTTCAGGACGAAGGGCGCGACCGCGTTCACGAGCTGCGTCTCGAGCAGCTCGACCGACGAGACCTCGTCCAGCAGCAGCCGCCACGAGTTCCGGTCGCGCAGGTCGACCTGCTGCAGATCCTGGTCGAGCCGGCCCTCGGGGAAGAGGTCGTCCTGGCCGGCGAGATCCTCCGGGAGCAGCGCGACCTGGGAGAGCTCCGCCGGGCTCGTCAGGCCCGCGATCGCCGGAGCGGTCTGGGCGGGGAGGATGTCGGAGCGCCGCAGGCCTTCGTAGGCGCCGAGCAGCCGGCGCGCGGGCTCGGAGAGCGCCCCCTCGGCCGCGCGCTCGCCCTCGAGCATGTGGGAGTAGAAGGCGGCCGGCCGGCGTACGGTCTGGCAGGCGTTGTTGACGACGAAGTCGAGCCGGTCGCGCGTCTCGAGGAGGTGGCTGCAGAACGCCTCCACGCTCGGCGTGTGCCGGAGGTCGAGCCCGAAGATCTCCAGCCGGTCGCCCCAGTCCGCGAAGTCGGGCTCGGCCGCGTACCGGGCCGCCGAGTCGCGCGGGAATCGTGTCGTCACGATCAGGTGCGCGCCGGCGCGGAGCAGCTTGATCCCCGCCTGGTAGCCGATCTTCACCCGCCCGCCCGTCAGCAGCGCGACGCGTCCGCTCAGGTCGGCCGTCTCCGTTCGCTTGGCGAAGTTGAGCTCGGCGCAGGCGGGGCAGAGCTGGTCGTAGAAGGGGTGGATCTCCCGGTAGTCCTCCTTGCAGACGTAGCAGTGCTGCGGCTCGACGGCCTCGCGGAAGCCGACCTCGTCCACCTCGACCTGCTCGTGGCCCTTCGGCGGGAAGACGTTCGGCGAGGTGTAGACGGGCTTCGCGCGCAGGGTTCGGATCCCGGTGCCGGCGAGCGACTCCTCGTCCAGGCGCACGCGGGCCGCCTTCTTCTCGCGGCGCACGACCTTGTTCAGCCGGCGCCGGGCGATCACGTCCGGGTTGTGGACGTCGCCGGCCGCGGCCAGGAGCCGCGTCCGCTCCTCGAGCGTCAGGCCGTGGAGCGCGCTCCGGTCGGCCACGATCCGCTCGAGCACGTCGGTCGCGCGCCGCAGGTCGTCGGGGGTCAGCTCGCCGTTCTCGGTGTGGTCGGCCACCTGGGGAGGGTAGCCGCGAGGCGGGGTCGCCTCAGGCGGCGACGAGCGCGACCTGGAGGGCCGCCAGCGCCGCGAAGGTTCGCGACTTGATCGTCCCGATCGGGACGTCGAAGCGCGTGGCGAGCTGCGACTGGGAGAGCCCGCCCCAGTAGGCGAGCTCGAGCACCTCGCGCTGCTGCTGGGGAAGCTCGCCGAGCGCAGCCTGGACACGGCGGCGGTCGTAGCGGAGGACGACGAGCTCCTCGGCGGTGTAGGAGCCGGGCTCGACGGTCGGCAGCTCGTCCATGGCGCGACGCCGGGCCTCGCGGCGGACGATGTCGACCGCGCGCCGGTGGACGAGCACGCAGAGCCAGCTCCGGATCGTGGCGCGCGCCGGGTCGTACGAGGACGAGTTCCGCCAGAGGTCGAGGAAGGCCTCCTGGACGGCATCCTCGGCGAGGGACTCGTCCCGGGTGACCCGCCTCGCGACGCCGAGTGCGACCGCGCCGTGGGCCTCGTAGAGCTCGGCCAGGGCACACTCGTCGCCGGAGGACAGTCGATTTGCAATCGTGGTCGTGTCCAAGTTCTGTTCAGTGTTCATCATCGAGGTAGACCCCCGACGACCCCCGCGCGTTACAGTCGGCTCTTGGAGCGGGCGGGGACAGGGATCGGCGAGATCGCGCTCGTGCGCGCCCTGCAGGCGGGCGACGAGGCGACCTTCGAGCGCGTGGTAGCCGAGCACACGCCGGCGATGCTCCGGGTCGCGGGCGCCTACCGGGTGGGCCAGGCGGCGGCCGAGGACATCGTCCAGGAGGCGTGGCTGCGCGCCCTCCGTGCGCTTGACCGCTTCGAGGGGCGCTCGAGTTTCCGCACCTGGCTCTTTGCGATCCTCGGAAACTGCGCACGCGACCGGGTCGAGGTCGACGGCCGTTCGATCTCGGTCGGCGGCCTCGACGACGAGCCCGCCGTCGAGCCGGGCCGGTTCTTCGGCGGCGAGCACCCGCGCTGGGCGGGCATGTGGACGACGCTCGTCGACTCCTGGGACTCCGTCCCCGACGAGCAGCTGCTCGCGGGCGAGGCCAGGGAGCGGTTCCGGCAGGCGGTGGACGAGCTGCCCGAGCGCTACGCGATTGTCTTCGTCCTCCGCGACCTCGAGGGGTGGACGAGCGACGAGGTCTGCGTCCTGCTCGACCTGACCCCCGCGAATCAGCGGGTACTCCTCCACCGGGCCCGGAACCGAATCCGCGCGGCGCTCGAAGCGTATTTTGGAGAGGAGCACTCGTGAGCGACCGACCTGCATTCAACTGCCGCCAGATCACCGAGCTCGTGACCGAGTACTTCGACGGAGGCCCCGATGCCGCGCAAAGGCTCGCGTTCGAGCGCCACGTCGCGATCTGCCCTCCGTGTCGCGGCTACCTGAGCCAGATGCGGCACGTGGTGAAGGCCGCGGGGGCCGTCCGGGAGGAAGACGTGCCCGAGTCGCTCCGCGCGAGCCTCGTCGAGGCGTTCCGCGACTGGAACAGCAGGCCCGAGCGACCGTGACGGGCCCGTACAAGTTTCTAGCCGAGGGAGGCGTCGGCCGCTTCAGCAACGTCCGCTGGCCCACCGACGAGTGGATCGAGGCCGGAGGCGAGCTGGAGGACTGCCGGATCGGCGTGCATGCGCTGCTGCTCCCGCAGCTCCTGGACTGGCTCGACGACGAGCTCTGGGAGATCGAGCTGGGCGGCGAGGTCGTCGAGCACGAGGCGATGGTCGTCGCAGAGCGCGGTCGGCTCGTGCGCCGGATCGACGCCTGGGACGCCGCCGCGGCGCAGGCCTTCGCGGACGCCTGCGCCTGGCGCGCTCGCGGCTACGCGATCGCCTCGCTGCGCCGCAGCGGGCTGACCGCCGCCGCGGAGGAGCTGCTGGCGGCCGTCGAGCTCGACGAGGCCCAGGAACAGGCGATCTCGATCCTCGGCCGGACGGCCGGCGAGGACGCCGAGCTGTCGGGTTTCGCCGCGGATGCGGTCTCGCTCGCCCGGGGGAAACGGCCGGAGTCCTGGGCCGCCGGTCCGCCGGCGCTGCGGCAGCCGGAGCCGACGGCCGCTGCGGTCGCGGCGAACCTCGGCTTCGTCGTCGCCCACGCCGCGGGGCGGGACGCGGCCGGTGCGGCGGGCGGTGCGCAGAGCGCCTACGACGAGGGGTTCGCGGCGGAGCGGGCGCTCCAGCTCGAGTGGCTCGTCGAGCGGCTCGAGCTCGATCCCGCCGCCTGAATTCGGCTCGATCCAGCGATTCTCCGGCTACCCTCAGGAGTCTGATGGGGCCGTCACATCGTGAGGAGCTCGTCCGCTGGGCGGCGGCGCTCGCGGACTCGGACCGCGAGGACCTGCGCCTCGCCTCCGATGCGATCCTGAGGCTCGTCGACGCCGAGGAGCCCCCAGGGCCGCGGACGCGACAGCGGCTGGAGGCCTTCGCCGGCACCCTCGTCGCCTCCGACCGCGGCGACGTGCGCGCGGCCGGACGCGCGATCCGTGCGCTCCTCGCCGAGTCTGCGCCACCGGAGTCGCCGGCCCGCGCGCGTCCGCCGAAGTCTCGTCCCGCGCGTCCCCGCCGGCCGCTCGTGATCCCGTGGCGGCGGCTCGGGCTCGTCGCCGGTGTTGTGGCCGTCCTCGGGGGCGGCGCCGTCGTCGCTGCGAAGGCCGCAGCTCCCAGCTTGACGGTCAGCGGCCCCGAGCCCGGCGCGCTGATCGGGCTCGCAGAGCTGCCCGCGCTCAAGTTCGAGGCGAAGGTGCAGGGAGCCGTCTGGATGCTCGACGGCTCGCCCGTCCAGCCCGTCCGCAAGCCCGACACGTTCGTCTATCGCCCGAAACAGCTCGACGACGGCTCGCACGAGCTCGTGATCACGCGCCGGGGCGGCTTCTTCTCGACCGCGAAGCGCACGTTCCGCTTCACCGTCGACACCACCGCCCCCGTGCTCGAGCTCGACCGCCCGGCAGTCATCCGTGCCGGGGAGCCGCTCGTCGTCCACGGCACCCTCGAGCCCGGCGGCACCCTGACGCGGGACGGGAAGCCGGTCGACCTGGACGGAGAGGGCGCCTTCGTCCTCCGCGCCGCGACCGCGCCGAAGAACATGGTTCTCGACGCCGCCGACCTCGCCGGCAACCGCAGCCGCTGGCGTGTCCCCGTCACCGTCGCCCCTCGGCGGCCGACCGAGCCGATCCGCTCCGTCCACATCACCGCCTACGGCTGGGCGAACGACGAGCTCCGCAACGGCGTGATGGCTCTCGTCGACGCGGGGAAGATCAACGCGATCGAGCTCGACATCAAGGACGAGGCGGGCGAGATCGGCTTCTACCCGGAGCTCGAGCGCGCCCGGAAGATCAAGGCGGCGCTCGCGATCTACGACCTCGGCAAGGCGGTGCGCGAGCTGCACCGGAAGGGCGTGCGTGTGATCGGGAGGCTCGTCTGCTTCCGCGACCCGATCCTCGCCGCCGCCTCGTGGAAGGCCGGGCGCCGAGACGAGGTGATCCAGACCCCGAGTGGCGAGCCCTACGCCGGCTACGGCGGGTTCACGAACTTCGCCAGTGCGGCGGTGCGGAAGTACAACATCGACGTCGCGGTCGCAGCGGCCGAGCTGGGCGTCGACGAGGTCCTCTACGACTACGTCCGCCGCCCGGACGGGCCGCTCGACTCGATGGTCTTCCCGGGCCTGAAGGGGACGCCCGAGGAATCGATCGTCGCGTTCCTGGCGGAGAGCCGGGCCGCCCTCGCCGGAACCGGCACCCTCGTCGGCGCCTCGGTCTTCGGGGTCGCGGCGACCCGCCCAGAGGAGGTCGCGCAGGACATCCCGGGGATGGCGCGCCAGGTCGACTACATCGCCCCGATGGTCTATCCCTCGCACTGGGGGCCAGGCGAGTACGACGTCGCCGATCCGAACGGGGAGCCGTACGAGATCGTCAAGCGCTCGACGGAGGACTTCGTCAAGCTGGTGCGCGGCACCGGCTCGCGGGTCGTCCCGTGGCTCCAGGACTTCTCGCTCGGCCGCACGTACGGGCCTGCGGAGATCCGCGCCCAGATCGAGGGGGCGCGCGACGCCGGCGCGGACGAGTTCATCCTCTGGGACGCAGCCGTCAACTACACCGCCGACGGCCTCGACGCGACCGCGAAGATGCCGGCGACCGGGATCAGCACCGAGATGCCGAAGAACGCGCCCGGCCCGGTCCGGCTCGCCGTCCCCAAGGCCGCTCCCGCTCCTGCTCAGGCCGCGGGCGGACAGAAGCAGCCCGCGGTCCGGAGCACCCAGAAGGCCTCCGGGCTCGCGCCGAACGAGCTGGGCCGGATCCCGGTCGTGATGCACCACCAGATCCGGGCCGACCGCGTGGGCGAGTACGACCAGACCCCGGCCGAGTTCCGCGCCGAGCTGCAGCAGCTCTGGAAACGGGGATACGTGCCGATCACCGTCACGGAGCTCGTGACCGGCAAGATCGACCTGCCGAAGGGGATGAGCCCGGTCGTGCTCACCTTCGACGACTCGACGAAGGAACAGCTCTCGCTCGACGACAAGGGCGAGATCAAGCCGGACACGGCGATCGGGATCATGCTCGCGTTCGCGAAGAGCCATCCAGGTTTCCGGCCGGCAGGCACCTTCTATCCCAATCGCGAACCGTTCGCGGGAACCGCCGACGGGCCGAAGCTGCTCCGGTGGCTCGCGGACAACGGCTTCGATCTCGGCAACCACACCTATGACCATCTGCCGCTCCGCACGCTCACCGACGCGCAGGTACAGGACGAGATCGTCCGTGGCGCCGGGGTGATCGAGGCGGCGATCCCGGGCTACACGGTCCGCTCGCTCGCGTTGCCGCTTGGCTCGCTGCCGACGCGTGAGGGCCTCGCGGTCCGCGGCCGCTCCGGCGGCACGAGCTACGGCCCCTACGCCGTCCTGCTCGTCGGAGCCGAGCCGTCGCCGTCGCCGTTCTCGACCGCCTTCGACCGGACCGGGATCCCGCGGATCCGCAGCTCGCACGCCGGCTGGAACGGCGACGCCGACTACAGCTTCTCCTTCTGGCTCCACGATCTCGACCAGAGCCCCGAGACGCGCTACGTCTCCGATGGGGACGCGAAGCGGATCGCCGTCCGCAAGGGCGACGAGGGCTCGCTCGCGCCGCGCTTCGAGGCCCGGGCCGACATCTCCGGCTGACCGGGACGCCCGCGACCGTTCCAGCCGTGCCTCGAACGCCTCAGGTCCCCGAGGCGGGGACAGTCCCCGGGGCATGGACCTGAGGCGGCGGGGGCCTGTCCGAAAGTGGGGGGATGGAGTGGCGCCGCCTGCCACCGAGCGTGGGGGAGGCTCGACCCCGTAGCCTTCCGGCTGTGAGCGCGCGCCGCCAGGCGGTCGAGATCGACTTCGACCACGCCACGAAGGTCTACCCCGGCCGGCCGGCGCCGGCGGTGGACGCACTGACGCTGACGATCCCCGCCGGTGAGATCTGCTGCCTCGTCGGCCCCTCGGGCGGAGGCAAGACGACGGCGATGAAGCTCGTCAACCGGCTCGTCGAGCTGACCTCCGGCGACGTGCGGATCGACGGCGAAAGCGTGACCGCCCTCGATCCGACCGAGCTCCGGCGCGGGATCGGCTACGTGATCCAGCAGGTCGGGCTGTTCCCGCACCTGACCGTGTCGGAGAACGTGGCCACAGTCCCCCGCCTGCTCGGCTGGCCCCGCGCGCGGATCCGCGCCCGCGTCGACGAGCTGCTCGACCTCGTCGACCTCCCCGCCGAGGACTACCGCTCGCGCTACGCGGCCCAGCTCTCCGGCGGCGAGCGGCAGCGGGTCGGGCTCGCCCGCGCCCTTGCGGCCGACCCTCCCGTCCTGCTGATGGACGAGCCCTTCGGCGCTCTCGACCCGATCACCCGCACCCGCCTCCAGAACGCGCTGCTCGAGCTGCACGAGCGCGTCCCGAAGACGATCGTCTTCGTCACCCACGACATCGACGAGGCGATCCTGCTCGGCGACCGGATCGCGATCCTCCACGAGGGCGGCGTGCTCGCCCAGTACGACACCCCCGACGCGATCCTCGCGCGGCCCGCGAACGACTTCGTCGCCCGCTTCGTCGGCGCCGACCGCGGCCTCAAGCGCCTCGCCCTTCGCCGGCTGGGCGAGGTCGAGCTCGAGCCCGGCAGCGGGGAAGGGCTCCCCGAGCTCGACGAGGGCACGACCCTCCGCGACGCCGTCTCGGCGATGCTCGCCGAGGGGGTGAACGCGGTCGTCGTCGTCTCGGACGGGCGGCCGTCCGGCACGCTCTCGCTCGCGCGCCTGACCCAGATCCTGGGGGAGGCCGGGGAATGACCGGCGGCCCGGTGATCCCGGAGTTCGGCCGGGGCTCCGACTGTGTGCGCGAGAACCACGCCTTCTGCTGGGGCTGGGTCGAGGACAACTGGAGCAGCCTGCTCTGGCCCCGCCTCGTCGAGCACGTCCAGCTGACCGCGATCGCCGTCTCGATCGGCTTCGTGATCGCCTTCGCCGCCGCACTCGTCGCCTACCGCTACAACTGGTTCGAGACGCCGTTCGGCGCGTTCTCGGCGCTGCTCTACACGATCCCCAGCCTCGCGCTCTTCCAGCTGCTCGTCCCGGTCACGGGGCTGACGGTCACGACCGTCGAGATCGCGCTCGTCTCCTACACGCTCCTGATCCTCTTCCGGAACATCCTCTCCGGCCTCCGCAGCACCCCGCCCGACGTGCTCGAGGCGGCGCGGGGGATGGGCCTGACCCGGAGGCAGACCCTCTTCCGGGTCGTGCTCCCGCTGGCGCTGCCGGCGATCGTGGCGGGGATCAGGATCGCGACCGTGACGACGATCAGCCTCGCGACCGTGGCCGCGTTCGTGCTCCCGCAGGGTCTCGGCCAGCCGATCCTGAACGGCCTGCGGACGTTCTTCCAGACGAAGTTCATCACCGCCGGGCTGCTCGCGGTCGCGCTCGCGATCGTCGCCGACGCCGCGCTCGTCCTCGCCCAGCGCGCCCTGACCCCCTGGGCTCGGGTGAGGCGCGTCCGATGAGCCTCCCCGTGGCCCAGGTCTTCGCGGCTCAGGGCGCGGTCTTCGTCGACGCCGTCCGCTTCGTGCTCGACAACGCCTCGTTCGTGGGCGGCAAGACGGTCGAGCACCTCGTCCTCTCCGGCGCGGCGATCGGGATCTCGATCGCGCGTGGCCGTCCCGCTCGGGGTCTGGCTCGGCCACCTCCACCGGGGCTCGTTCCTCGCGATCAGCGTCGGCAACCTCGGCCGCGCGCTCCCGAGCCTCGCCGTGATCGCCTTCGGGCTGCCGCTCTTCGGGATCTCGTTCACGAACGTGCTCGTCGCGCTCGTCGTCCTCGCCGTCCCGCCGATCCTCACGAACACGTACGTCGCGGTGGACGGCGTCGACCGCGACGCCGTCGAGGCGGCGCGCGGGATGGGCATGTCGGGCCTCCAGGTGCTGCTCCGGGTCGAGCTGCCGCTGGCGCTCCCACTCGTCTTCGCCGGCGTGCGCACGTCCTCGATCTACGTGATCGCGACCGCGACGATCGCGGCGATCGCGGGAGGTGGCGGCCTCGGCGACATCATCGTCAACCAGGCGAGCTACCGCGTCGAGGGCGTGATCGGGGCGGCGATGTGCGTCTCGCTGCTCGCATTCGCGGTCGACGGCATCCTCGCGGCGGTCCAGCGCGCCGTCACCCCGCCGGGGCTCCGGGCCGGCGGGATCGAGGAGCATGCCGTCGCGGCGGGGTCGTCCGGTTAGTCTCAGCTGGACACCTGTTTTCAACCCTCAGAGGAGGCCCAGCAATGAAACCGACGTGGCGCAGGCTCTCGTGGATCACCATGATCCTCTCCGCGCTCATCCTCTCCGTCGCCGGGTGCGGCGGCAACGACGACGACGACGTCCGGCGACTCGGGCGACACCACCGCCGCCAGCTCCACCGTCGACAAGTCCGCTGCGACGGTGACGATCGGGACGAAGGACTTCACCGAGGAGTTCATCCTCGGCGAGCTCTACGCCCAGGCGCTCGAGGCGAAGGGCTACACCGTCGAGCTGAAGAAGAACATCGGCTCGACCGAGATCATCGACAAGGCGCTGACCTCGGGTGAGATCAACTTCTATCCCGAGTACACGGGCACCGCGCTCACCGTCGTCCACGGCGCCGAGACGTCGGAGGACTCCGCCGAGGCGACCTACGACGCGGCCAAGCAGGCGTACGAGGCCCGCGGCCAGACCCTGCTCGAGATGACGCCGTTCTCGGACTCGGACGCGCTCGCCATGCGCAAGGCGGACGCTGACGGGATCGCCACGATCGGCGACCTCGAGAACTTCAAGGGGGGCAGCTTCAAGCTCGGCGGCCAGCCGGAGTTCAAGACCCGCGCCCAGGGCCTGCCCGGGCTGGAGAAGAACTACGGCCTGACCGGGATCACGTTCGTGCCGTTCGCGGGGATCTCTCCGTACGAGGCGCTGGACGGGAACAACGTCGACGTGGCCGCGATCTTCTCGACCGACCCGCCGCTCGCGAGCGGCAAGTACGTCGTGCTCGAGGACACCGAGGCCCAGTTCGGCTTCCAGAACGTCGCCCCGGTCGTCGACCAGCAGCTCGTCGACACGCTCGGCTCGGAGTTCGCCGACACCGTCGACGCGGTCACGGCGCTCCTCACCGACGAGGCGATCATCGCGATGAACTCGGCGGTCGCGATCGACCAGCAGCCCGAGGCCGACGTCGCGAAGCAGTTCCTGCAGGAGAACGGGCTGCTCGAGGGCTAGGCCCGGCGTCCGTCAGGCGGCTACGCCGCGACTGCTGCGAGGTCCGCGCCGGCCTCGTGGCAGTCGCGGCAGCGCGCCTCGTACTGCTCGTTCGCCCCGACGACGATCGTGGCGCCCGAGTAGGGGGCGGGCTCGCCGTCGACCAGGCGCTGCGTGGTCGTCGCCGGGCCGCCGCAGCGGTGGCAGACGGCCTGGAGCTTGTCCACGAACTCGGCGTGGGCGAGCAGCTCGGGCATCGGCCCGAAGGGGAGGCGGCGGAAGTCCTGGTCGAGACCCGCCGTGACGACGCGGACGCCTGCGTCGGCGAGCGAGAGCGCGACGGCGACCACCTCGGCCTCGAAGAACTGGACCTCGTCGATCCCGACGACGTCGAAGCCAGGCACCCGGGCGACGAGCTCGGCGACGGAGCCGACCGGGACGCCGCGCATCCGCGCGCCCGCGTGGCTGACCACGTCCTCGGGCGCGTAGCGGTCGTCGATCCGGGGCTTGAAGATGATCACCCGCTGGCCTGCGATCTCGGCGCGACGGAGGCGGCGGAGCATCTCCTCGCTCTTGCCGCTGAACATCGGCCCGCAGATCACCTCGAGCCAGCCGCCGCTTGGGTTGTGCCTGATCACCGGGCCGCACTCTAGGAGACGGGTCGGATGGGCGGCCAAGATAGGCCGTTCGGCCCATGCAGGTCGCCGCGACCGCGGGCACCCTGAGCGGGTGACCACGCTCGCCTTCTCCCTGCTCTCGGGCTCGCTCGCGCTTCTCGCGGGCATGTGCGTCGGCTGCTTCCGCGTTCTCGCGCCGGTTGGAGCGCCGGGGAATGGACGCCGGGCCGCGAAGCGGCGCCTTTAGGGCTCTTCGCGCACGAAGCATCTGCTCTGCGGATGCTCCGCATGCGCTACAGTGCCTGTCCGCGCGGCGGCGTAGCTCAGTTGGTTAGAGCAGCGGAATCATAATCCGCGTGTCGCAGGTTCGAGTCCTGCCGCCGCTACTCTCTGACCCCTTCCTCCCCGAAACCGAAAGAACACGATCTAGATGGCAGCCGGAGTACGAGTCGCGATCACGCTCGCCTGCACGGAGTGCAAGCGCCGCAACTATCAGACGAACAAGTCCAAGCGGAACACGCCGGACCGCGTCGAGTTCAAGAAGTACTGCCGCTGGTGCTCCCAGCACACGCTGCACCGGGAGACACGCTAGTGGCCCGCGAGACCCGGGGACAGCGCCGGAACGCGAAGCGTGCGGCCGCAGGCAAGTCGGACGCGCCGAAACAGGCTGCGCCGAAGCCGGCCCAGCGCGCGCGCCAGCGCCAGCAGCAGCTCCGCCCGGCCGCGCAGCCGTCGTCGACCCAGACGGGCCGCCGCGAGCCGCGCGAGCGCGGCAAGTTCGTCAAGGAGTCGTGGGGCGAGCTGAAGAAGGTCGAGTGGCCGACCCGCGCGCAGGTGGTCACCGGCACCGTGGTCGTCCTGATCGCGTGCGTGATCGTGGGGATCTTCCTCTACGGCGCCGACCAGGCCTTCAAGCCGTTCGTCCGCAACGTTCTACTGGGTCAATAGGAGTAGCGATGTTCCTCTGGTATGTGATCAACACCTACTCCGGCCACGAGAACAAGGTCAAGGCCAATCTCGAGCACCGGATCGTCTCGATGAACCAGGCGCCGCAGTTCCGGCGGGTGGTCGTCCCGACCGAGCAGGTCGTGGAGACGAAGGACGGCCAGAAGGTGACGACCGACAAGCGCGTGCTCCCGGGCTACGTGCTCGTGAACATGAACCTGAACGACGACGCCTGGTCGGTCGTGAAGAACACGCCCGGCGTCACGGGCTTCGTCGGCGCCGGCGCGAAGCCGGTGCCGCTCGCGCAGGCCGAGGTGGACAAGATCCTCCACACGGGCTCCGCTGCGGGCGCCGCCGCCGCACGCTCCCAGGTCCAGTTCACCCTCGGCGAGTCGGTCAAGGTAACCTCCGGCCCGCTCTCGGACTTCGACGGCGAGATCGTCGACGTGAACGCGGACGGGCAGAAGCTGAAGGTGCTCGTCGACATCTTCGAGCGCCAGGTTCCGGTCGAGCTCGGCTTCGACCAGGTCAAGAAGCTCGACTAACGGATAGGAAGAAGATGGCCAAGAAGGTTTTGACACTGATCAAGCTGCAGATCCCGGGCGGGCAGGCCAACCCTGCGCCGCCGGTCGGCCCCGCGCTCGGCCAGCACGGGGTCAACATCATGGAGTTCTGCAAGGCGTTCAACGCCCAGACCGCGCAGGAGAACGGCCGGATCACCCCGGTCGAGATCACGGTCTACGAGGATCGCTCCTTCACCTTCATCACGAAGACGCCGCCGGCGGCCGTGTTGATCAAGGAGGCCCTCAACCTCGACAAGGGCTCCTCCGAGCCGAACCGCAACAAGGTCGGGAAGCTCTCCCGCGCCCAGGTGCGGCAGATCGCGGAGGCCAAGCTCGTCGACCTGAACGCCCGCGACGTCGACCAGGCGATGCTCGTGATCGCCGGAACCGCCCGTTCGATGGGCGTGGAGGTGGAAGCGTGAGCTCACACGGCAAGCGCTACGACGAGGCACGCGGCACGTTCGACCGGGAGACGCTCTACTCGCCCGTCGAGGCGATCAAGCTCCTGAAGGAGTTCCCGGACGCGAAGTTCGACGAGACCGTCGAGGCCCACTTCCGGCTCGGCCTCAACGTCCGCCACGCCGACCAGCAGCTGCGCGGCACGCTGATGCTCCCGAACGGGACCGGCAAGACCGTCCGCGTCGCCGTCTTCGCCGAGGGCGACAAGGCCCGCGAGGCCGAGGAGGCGGGAGCGGACGTCGTCGGCTCCGCCGATCTCGCGAAGCGGGTCGAGGAGGGCTTCACCGACTTCGACGTCGCGATCGCGACGCCGGACCAGATGGGCAACGTCGGCAAGCTCGGGCGCGTGCTCGGCCCCCGCGGCCTGATGCCGAACCCGAAGACGGGCACCGTCACGTTCGACATCGCGAAGGCGGTGCAGGACTCGAAGGGCGGCAAGCTCGAGTACCGGACCGACCGGGGCGCGAACGTCCACGTCTCGATCGGCAAGAAGAGCTTCGGGGCGCGCGAGCTGATCGAGAACTACGCGGCGCTGCTCGAGGAGGTCCTCCGGGCCAAGCCGTCCGCGTCGAAGGGCCGCTACATCCACCAGATCACGCTCACGACCACGATGGGCCCCGGCCTGCGCGTCGACCCGACGCGCACCCGCGGGATCCTCGAGGAGCTGGAGCAGGAGGCCGTCCCGGCCTAGGTTTCTTTCGTCCACAGCCCGTCGCCGGAGACAGGAGGCAGCCCGACCGAGGTCGGGCGGAGGCCCTCCCGAGGTGGCGCTCCGAGCAGCGAGTGGACCTCGCCTGCCTCCGAGCCCGCCTCCGTGCGGGCTCGATCGTTTCGAGGAGGTGAATGGATTGAACAAGGAAGAGAAGGAGGTCGTCGTCGCCGAGCTGACGGAGCGCCTGCGCACCTCGGAGACGCTGATCGTCGCCGACTACCGCGGGCTCACGAACAGCGAGATCGACGGCCTGCGGACCACGCTGCTCACCCACGGAGCCCGCTTCGCCGTCGTCAAGAACACCCTGACGCGGCGGGCCGCGGAGGCGGCGGGGGCCGACGCCGTCCTGGCGCTGCTGCAGGGGCCGTCGGCGATCGCATTCGTCGAGAGCGGCGGAGATCCCGTCGCGGTCGCGAAGGCGCTCGGCGACGTCGCCCGCGACACGAAGATCCTCGCGATCCGCGGCGGCGTGCTCCAGGGCTCGTCGATGTCCGCCGAGGAGGTCGAGAGCCTCGCGAAGCTGCCGCCGGCCGAGGTGCTGCGGGCCCAGCTCGCAGGGGCGATCATGTCGCCGCTCACCACCGTCGTCGCCCTCGTGGCGGCGCCGCTCCGCGACCTCGTCGGGCTGATCGACGCCCGGATCGAGCAGCTGCGGGAGCAGGGGGACACGAGTGACGCCGGAGCAAGCGCTCCGGAGCCCGCCCCCGAGGCGAAGGCCGAGGAGGCCCCCGCTGCGGAGGAGGAGCCCGAGGCAGAGGCTGCGGCCGAGCCGGAGGCAGAGGCGACGACCGAGACGAGACGAGAACGAGACCGAGGCGGAGGCCGCACCGGCGGAGACCGCCGAGGCCACGACCGAAGAGACAACCGACACTGACACTGAGAACCAGGAGGAGCAGGCGTAATGGCGACAGACACCGCGAAGGTGCTCGAGACGCTCGGGAGCATGACCGTGCTCGAGCTCGTCGAGCTGAAGAACAAGATCGAGGAGGAGTGGGGCGTCACCGCCGCCGCTCCGATGGCTGCTGCGGCTCCCGCCGCGGCGGGCGGCGGCGACGGTGCCGCGGCGGCCGAGGAGAAGACGGCGTTCGACGTCGTCCTCACCGCGGCGGGCGACAAGAAGATCCAGGTGATCAAGGTCGTCCGCGCCGTCACCGGTCTCGGCCTCAAGGAGGCGAAGGACCTCGTCGACGGTGCCCCCGGTGCCGTCAAGGAGGGCGTGACCGCCGAGGAGGCCGAGTCGGTCAAGTCCCAGCTCGAGGAGGCCGGCGCGTCCGTCGAGCTCAAGTAGCTCACGCCGCACCGCGCAGGAACCGGAGGGCCGCCCAGGGCGGCCCTCCGTCGTTCCCCCGAACGAGGGAGCGGGTTCGGAGGGCATGTTGCCGTTGATACGTGGGTCGATTTCCCGATCTGCGGAGGAACCCCGAATGCGGCTCACCCTTGCACTGCTCACCACCGTCCTCACCGGCGTCCTCGCCGGGCCTGCACTCGCGGAGGGCGAGCCGACGCCGGCTCCCGCCGCGGGGGAACAGCCCCGGACAGCCCCGGCAAAACCGGGCCAGGAGGCCCGCGAGAAGGCGAAGGCGCAGGCCGAGACCGCGCGCGCCGACGCGAAGGCCAAGGCCGATGCGGCGAAGGCGGAACACGAGAAGGCGAAGGCCGCGCGCGAGGAGCGGCGCGGCGAGCTCATGAAGGCGCGCCAGGAGTTGAAGGCCGCTCTCGCCGAGGTCCGCGACGGCATGAAGGAGGCGGTGAAGGCCGTCGAGGAGGACGCTCGCGCCGCTCACCGCGCCTCCGTCGAGAAGGCGAAGGCCGCGTGCAAGGCCGCGAAGGGCGGCGAGAAGGGGAGCGCCTGCAAGGCGGCCCGTGCGGCCCAGGTCGCCGAGGACAAGGCGACGCGCGAGGCTGCGAAGGCGGCCCGCGAGGCGATCCGCGCGAAGGCGAAGGCCGACGCGGAGGCGCTCACGGCTGCCTTCAAGGCGAAGTACGGCTCCGAGTAGACGCTCGAGCAGGCGGGGGCCGGCGTCGCCGGCCCCCGCCGGTTCCCCCGGTTGGGGGAGCAAGGAACCGGGGGCGGAGGTCGTCTTCCTCCTGTACGGCACCTACGAGGAAGGACGAACCAACACATGAAGCTGAAGGCACTCCTGCTCCTGACGCTCTTCGCGCTCGGCGTCGCCGCCGCGCCGGCCTTGGCCGACAAGGGGAAGGGCAAGGGCAAGGACGACACCGCCGTCGCCGCCGCGACCACCGCGGCCGGCACGACGACCGAGAAGAGCGAGGAAGGGTGAGGAGGCCGAGAAGGCCGAGAAGAGCGAGAAGGCCGAGAAGGGCAAGAAGCGACCGTCCGTGCTCGAAGGGCCGGAAGCTCGTCGTGCACGGCACCTTCGTCTCCGGCTCGGCGACCGCTCTGACCGTGTCCGTGCTGCAGGCCAACAAGGCCGGCAAGGCGCTCAAGGGCGGCACCGCCACCTTCACGGTCGACGCCAAGACGAAGGTGCACGGCGCCAAGAAGACCCTCGCCGCGCTCGTCGCCGGCGACCGGGTCGTCGTCCAGGCGCGTGCCTGCGCCTCGGCTGCGACCGTCCCCGCGACGCTCGTCGCGCTCAAGATCGGGATCAAGGGCGCCAAGGGCGCCAAGGACGACGACGAGGACGACGAGGACGGCGGCAAGACCACGACCTCGGCGACCACGACGACGTCGACGACCACCACCCCGTAACCGGGGCCGACGGCTGCGATCGACAGCGAAGAGCGCCAGGGCCCCGTGCCCTGGCGCTCTTCGCTACACTTTCTCGACTCGGCCCCCGCCGCTCCTTGCGTTTGCGGTGGAAGGGGTGCGTCCGCTACCCTTCGGGGTTGCGCCGACGTACCTCGCCGTTCCGATCGCTCCGTCCAACTCCGCACGCCGTAAGGGAGGCTGTTACCCACCTTGAGCAGCACCGCTGTCGCGCCCCGCGCGCGTAAGAGCTTTTCGCGTCTGAAGCACGTCCTCGACCTCCCCAACCTGATCGACATCCAGAAGACCTCGTTCGAGTGGTTCAAGAACGAGGGCCTCCGCGAGACGATCGCGGACATCTCGCCGATCGAGGACTACACGGGCACGCTCGCCGTCGAGTTCGGCGACTTCGAGTTCGGTGACCCGCAGTTCTCGATCCAGGAGTGTCGCGAGAAGGACCTGACCTATCAGGCCCCGCTCTCGATGACGGTCCGCTTCGTCAACAAGGACACCGGCGAGATCCGCGAGCAGCGGGTCTTCATGGGCGACTTCCCGATGATGACCACGAACGGGACGTTCATCATCAACGGCACCGAGCGCGTGATCGTCACGCAGCTCGTCCGCAGCCCGGGTGCCTACCTGATGGAGCCGAAGGACGCGACGAAGCAGGTCTTCACCGCGAACCTGATGCCGAGCCGCGGCTCGTGGCTCGAGCTCGAGATCGACAAGAAGGGGATCGTCTACGCCCGGATCGACCGGAAGCGCAAGCTGCCGGTGACGACGCTCCTGCGGGCACTCGCCCGCGAGGACTTCGCGGACGGGCTCAAGCTGGACTCGAACGAGGACATCCTGGCCCTCTTCGACAACTCCCCCTTCATCCAGAACACGCTGGACAAGGACACGACCACCCGCGAGGAAGAGGCGGTCGTCGAGGTCTTCAAGAAGCAGCGCCCGGGCGAGCCGCCCACCCTCGACAACTCCCGCAACCTGATCAAGGCGCTCTTCTTCGACCCCAAGCGCTACGACCTGACCAAGGTCGGCCGTTACAAGCTGAACCAGCGCCTGAGCGTGGACGTCCCCGAGGACACCCGCACCCTGACGACGACCGACATCGTCGCGCTCGTCCGCCGGCTCGTCGACCTGCCGATGAAGCTCGGCGTCGACCTCGAGTCGAAGGACTTCGCCGCCGACTCGGTCGTCCTCAACCGCGACCCGATCCGCGCCGAGCTCGACGAGTACGAGCACTTCGGCAACCGGCGGCTCCGGACGACGGGCGAGCTGATCCAGGAGGCGTTCCGCGTCGGCCTCTACCGCATGGAGCGCGTCGTGCGGGAGCGGATGACGACGGAGGACGTCGACACGATCACGCCGCAGACGATCATCAACATCCGGCCCGTGGTCGCGGCGCTGAAGGAGTTCTTCGGCTCCTCGCAGCTCTCGCAGTTCATGGACCAGACGAACTCGCTCGCCGGGCTGACCCACCGCCGCCGGCTGTCTGCCCTCGGGGCAGGCGGGCTGACGCGGGAGCGCGCGCCGATCGAGGTCCGCGACGTCCACCCGACCCACTACGGCCGCATGTGCCCGATCGAGACGCCGGAGGGGCCGAACATCGGCCTGATCGGCTCGCTCGCGTCGATGGCCACGGTCTCCGAGTTCGGCTTCATCCAGACGCCGTACCGGAAGGTCGCGAACGGCAAGGTCACGGACGACATCACCTATCTCGACGCTGCCGAGGAGGCCCAGTACACGATCGCCCAGGCCTCCGAGCCGGTCGACGAGAAGACGGGCAAGTTCCTGAACGACTCGGTGCTCTGCCGCTCGAGCCTCGGCGAGGCGGTCACCGCCACCCCGAAGGACGTCGAGTTCATGGACGTCGCCCCGGCCCAGATCGTCTCGGTCGCGACGGCCCTGATCCCGTTCCTCGAGCACAACGACGCCAACCGGGCCCTGATGGGCGCGAACATGCAGCGGCAGGCAGTGCCGCTGATGATCCCGCAGGCGCCGCTCGTCGGCACCGGCCTCGAGTACCGCGCGGCCGTCGACACCGGCGACGTCGTCCTCTCGGCCACCGACGGCACCGTCGTCGACATCGACGCGGAGCGGATCGTCGTCGAGGGCAAGGGCTCCCGTGAGGAGTACAACCTGACGAAGTTCCGCCGCTCGAACCAGGGCACGCTGATCCACCAGAAGCCGGTGGTCGCCCTGGGGCAGAAGGTCAAGCGCGACCAGGTCCTCGCGGACGGGTCGTCGACGGACGGCGGCGAGCTCGCGCTCGGCGCCAACCTGCTCGTGGCCTTCATGCCGTTCGAGGGCTACAACTTCGAGGACGCGATCGTGCTCTCCGAGCGGCTCGTCAAGGACGACGTGCTCAGCTCGATCCACATCCACGAGTACGAGATCGACGCCCGCTCGACCAAGCTCGGCGACGAGGAAGTGACCCGCGACATCCCGAACCGCTCGGAGGAGTCGCTCGCGAACCTCGACGACCGCGGCGTCATCCGCATCGGCGCCGAGGTCACCTCGGGCGACCTGCTCGTCGGCAAGGTGACGCCGAAGGGCGAGACCGAGCTGACGGCCGAGGAGAAGCTGATCCGCGCGATCTTCAAGGAGAAGGCGCGCGAGGTCCGCGACACCTCGCTCAAGGTCCCGCACGGCGAGGGCGGCAAGGTGATCGGGGTCAAGACGTTCTCCCGCGAGAACGGCGACGACCTCTCCCCGGGCGTCAACGAGCTCGTCCGCGTCTACGTGGCGAAGAAGCGCAAGATCTCGGAGGGCGACAAGCTCGCCGGCCGCCACGGCAACAAGGGCGTGATCTCGAAGATCGTCCCGGAAGAGGACATGCCGTTCCTCGAGGACGGGCGCCCCGTCGACGTGATCCTGAACCCGCTGGGCGTGCCGAGCCGGATGAACATCGGCCAGATCCTCGAGACCCATCTCGGCTGGTCGGCCGCGCACGGCGTCTTCGCCCAGGAGGGCGACGGCGGGGTCAACCCGCGCGCCCCGATCAACGCGCCCAACCCGAGGCCGGTGGCGACGCCGGTCTTCGACGGCGCCTCGGTCACGGACGTCGACAACGGCCTGATCGAGTGGACGAAGCAGAACCCGGACTCGCCGATCAAGATCAACGTCGACACCTCGCGGCCCGAGGGCAGCAGGGCGTCGGGGAAGATCCGGCTCTTCGACGGCAAGACGGGCGAGCCCTTCGAGCAGAAGGTCACCGTCGGCTACATGTACATCCTGAAGCTGCTCCACCTCGTCGACGACAAGATCCACGCGCGCTCGACCGGCCCGTACTCGCTCGTCACCCAGCAGCCGCTGGGCGGCAAGGCGCAGTTCGGCGGCCAGCGCTTCGGCGAGATGGAGGTGTGGGCACTCGAGGCGTACGGCGCCGCGTACACGCTCCAGGAGATGCTGACGATCAAGTCCGACGACACGATCGGGCGGGTCAAGGCGTACGAGGCGATCGTCAAGGGCGAGAACATCGCCGAGCCGTCGATCCCCGAGTCGTTCAAGGTGCTCCTGAAGGAGATGCAGTCGCTCGCGCTCGACGTCCACGTGCAGTCGGACGACGGTCGCGAGGTCGAGGTTCGCGAGGAGGACGACGAGCTGCTCCGCGCCGCGGAAGAGCTCGGGATCGACCTCTCGCCGGGCTCGCTCCGCGCGGCTGCCCGTCAGCCCTCGGCCGAAGAGGTCGAGGAGGGCGGAGCCGCCGTGGACGGAGACGGCGAGCTCGCGCTCGCCGCGGACGAGGATCTCGACGACCTCGCCGATGTCGTCCTCACCCCCGGCGAGACCGCCGAGGAAGAGGCCCAGGCCCAGGTCGGCCCGGTCGGCGACGAAGTCGCGGATCTCGAGCTCGACGACTGAGCACCAGCACCCGGATTGCAACCAGACTGACTGAACAGAAGAAAGAGGCGCTGATCACTTGATCGACATCAACGATTTCGACGCGATTCGAATCGGGCTTGCGTCCAGCAAGCAGATCCGGGACTGGTCCTCGGGCGAGGTCACCAAGCCGGAGACCATCAACTACCGCACCCTGAAGCCGGAGCGCGACGGGCTCTTCTGCGAGCGCATCTTCGGTCCGACCAAGGACTGGGAGTGCTACTGCGGCAAGTACAAGCGCGTCCGCTACAAGGGGATCATCTGCGAGCGCTGCGGCGTCGAGGTGACCCGGCAGAAGGTGCGCCGCGAGCGGATGGGTCACATCGACCTGGCCGCGCCGGTCTCGCACATCTGGTTCTTCAAGGGTGTCCCGAGCCGGATCGGCTACCTGCTCGACATCGCCCCGCGCGAGCTCGAGAAGGTGCTCTACTTCGCCGCCTCGATCGTCACCGCCGTCGACGTCGAGGCCCGGGCGAAGGACCTCGCCGACCTCGAGGACAAGGTGCGCGCCGAGTCGGAGCAGATCTACGTCGACCGCGACGACGCGCTCGCCGCGCTCGAGGGCCGGCTCCAGCGCCGCCGCGACTACTTCGCGAAGGGCAAGGACAAGGACTTCGACGAGGACGACGACTTCTGGGCCCGCGGGCTCGGGAACTGGGCCGAGGAGCAGCTGCTCCCGACCCTGGAGGAGGTCCGCGACCTCGCCGGCAAGATCTTCCCGGAGCTCTCCGGCAAGATCTCGACGGAGGACCCGAAGAAGATCCGCGAGCTCGTCCGGGCCACCGCGACCCGCGACGACCGCAAGCTCGCGCCGCGCGAGTACGAGCAGGTGGCGACCGCCGCCGAGCAGATCCAGGTTGCGCTCGCCCCGCTCCGGGCCGAGCTCGAGGAGGCCTCGGGCTCGAAGAAGGGCGCCCTGACGAAGCACGTGAACAAGATCCAGGACGCGCTCCTCTCGGGCACCGAGCTCGAGGGCGAGGACGCCGAGCTCGTCGCCGGCGTCGACGCCAAGAACCTCGAGAAGGCGCGGGGGGTCGGCAACGGCCTCCTCGCCGACGTGCTCGCCGCGGCCGACCCGGGCGCCGACCCGGCCGACGTGCGCGAGCTCGCGTACGACCTCTCGCTCGTCGAGGGCGCGCGCAAGGACGACCTCGACACCGTCGCCCAGTGGGCGCTGAAGGTGCGCGAGATGTACGCCGACATCGAGTCGCGGCGCGAGGACGCCCGCGAGGCCGGTGTGGACTCCGTCCGCCGCCTCGAGGAGGTCTGGAAGCGCTTCCGCGAGCTCGACGTCAAGTACGTCGAGAACGACGAGCAGCTGTTCCGCGAGCTGAAGGACCGCTTCGGCTCGCCCTACGGCTTCGGCGTCTACTTCCGCGGCGGCATGGGGGCGGAGTCGATCCGCGACCTGCTCCGCGACCTCGACCTCCAGGCCGAGGCGCTCTCGCTCCGCGAGACGATCAAGACGTCCAAGGGCCAGAAGCAGCAGCGCGCGATCAAGCGCCTGAAGGTCGTGAACGCGTTCATCACCTCCGAGAACAAGCCGGAGTGGATGATCCTCGAGGCCGTGCCGGTGATCCCGCCGGAGCTGCGCCCGATGGTGCAGCTCGACGGTGGCCGTTTCGCCACCTCGGACCTGAACGATCTCTACCGGCGCGTGATCAACCGGAACAACCGCCTCAAGCGGCTGCTCGACCTCGGCGCGCCCGAGATCATCGTCAACAACGAGAAGCGGATGCTGCAGGAGGCCGTCGACGCGCTCTTCGACAACGGCCGCCGCGGCCGCGCCGTCACCGGCCCGGGCAACCGGCCGCTGAAGTCGCTCTCCGACATGCTCAAGGGCAAGCAGGGCCGCTTCCGCCAGAACCTGCTCGGCAAGCGCGTCGACTACTCGGGCCGCTCGGTGATCGTGGCCGGGCCGTACCTGAAGCTGCACCAGTGCGGGCTGCCGAAGCTGATGGCCCTCGAGCTCTTCAAGCCGTTCATCATGAGCCGGCTCGTGGAGCGGAAGGCCGTCCAGAACATCAAGGCGGCGAAGAAGTACGTCGAGTCGATGACGCCCGAGGTCTGGGACGTGCTCGAAGAGGTGATCGCGGAGCACCCGGTTCTGCTGAACCGCGCTCCGACGCTCCACCGCCTCGGGATCCAGGCGTTCGAGCCCGTGCTCGTCGAGGGCAAGGCGATCCAGGTCCACCCGCTCGTCTGCCAGGCGTTCAACGCCGACTTCGACGGCGACCAGATGGCCGTGCACCTGCCGCTCTCCGCGGAGGCGCAGGCCGAGGCGCGGATCCTGATGCTCTCGTCGAACAACATCCTCTCGCCGGCCCACGGGCGCCCGCTCGCGACGCCGACGCAGGACATGGTCCTCGGCGCCTACTACCTCACCTACTCCACCCGCGACCTCGCGGCGACGACGGCGGAGGAGCTGGTCAAGGAGCTCAAGGTCAACGGAATCCGCCGCTTCAGCAGCGAGGACTCGGTCCAGTTCCACCTCGAGTCGCGTGAGATCGGGCTCCAGGATCCGATCCAGTACCGCTGGCACGGCGAGCTCGTCCTGACGACGCCCGGCCGGGTGATCTTCAACTCGGAGATCGAGCGCTCGCTCCAGGAGGCGGTCGTGATCGGCGAGGCCGGTCAGCACACGTTCATCAACCGGACGCTCTCCAAGCGGGAGATCGACATCTTCATCGCGGAGCTCGTCGACCGCTACGGCGCCCATGCGATCGCGACCGTGCTCGACACGATCAAGACGCTGGCGTTCCGCTACGCGACGAAGGCCGGGATCACCGTCTCGAAGAACGACATCGTGATCCCGCCGTCCAAGCAGACGATCCTCGACGGCTACGAGCTCAAGGTGAAGGCGAAGGAGCTCGAGTACGAGCGCGGCCTGATCACCGAGGACGAGCGGCACGAGGCGATCGTCGGGATCTGGACGGAGGCGACCGACACGGTGGCCGACGCGATGCAGGAGAACCTGAACGAGCTGAACTCGATCTACATGATGGCCAACTCGGGAGCGCGCGGATCCTTCAAGCAGATCCGCCAGCTCGCCGGGATGCGCGGTCTGATGGCGAATCCGAAGGGCGAGATCATCGAGCGCCCGATCAAGGCCAACTTCATGGAGGGCCTGTCGGTGCTCGAGTACTTCATCTCGACCCACGGAGCCCGGAAGGGCCTCGCGGACACCGCTCTCCGGACCGCGGACTCGGGCTACCTGACCCGCCGCCTCGTCGACGTCTCGCAGGACGTGATCGTCCGCGAGGCCGACTGCGGCACGACGGAGCACATCGAGCTCCCGGTGGCCGGGCCCGACGGGCCGAACAAGTCGGTCGTCGGCCGGATCATCGCCGAGGACGTCTACAAGCCCCTCAAGGACGGCAAGCCGGGCAAGACGCTGCTCGCCGAGAAGGGCGACGACCTGACGATCCCGAAGCTGCGGGAGATCGTGGCCGGGCTCGAGGAGCACGCCGACGGCGCCACGCTGCCGGTGCGCTCGGTGCTCAAGTGCCGCGCCGAGACCGGGGTCTGCCAGGCCTGCTACGGCACGTTCCTCGCCACCGGCGAGGGCACGGAGATCGGCGACGCGGTCGGGATCATCGCCGCGCAGTCGATCGGCGAGCCGGGCACCCAGCTGACGATGCGGACGTTCCACACGGGCGGCGTCGCCGGGGCGGACATCACCCACGGCCTCCCGCGGGTCGTCGAGATCTTCGAGGCGCGGAACCCGAAGGGTGCCGCCACGCTCGCCGAGGTCGGCGGGCGGATCGAGATCGAGGACTCCGAGCGGGGCCCGAAGGTGACGATCGTCCCGACGGAGCTCGGTGAGGACGGCGAGCCGCAGGCCGAGAAGGAGTACCAGCTCCCCCGGCGCGCGCGGCTGCTCGTCGCGAAGGGCCAGGTCGTCGAGCCGGGCGACGCGCTGAACGAGGGCTCGCGGGCACCCGCCGAGCTGCTCGAGCTGCGCACGAAGGCCGGCAAGGGCTCGACGGAGACCGAGCTGTACCTCGTCGGCGAGGTGCAGAAGGTCTACAAGTCCCAGGGCGTCGACATCCACGACAAGCACATCGAGCTGATCGTCAGGCAGATGCTGAAGAAGGTGCGCGTCGAGAACGCCGGCGACGCCGAGCTCCTGCCCGGCCAGCTCGTGGACAAGGTCGTGTTCGAGCGGGAGGCCGGCAAGCTGAAGGCCAAGAAGGAGCAGCCCACGTTCGAGCCGCTGATCCTCGGGATCACGAAGGCGTCGCTCGCGACGGAGTCGTTCCTCTCGGCCGCGTCCTTCCAGGAGACGACGAAGGTGCTGACCGACGCCGCGATCGAGGGCAAGGTCGACCACCTGCTCGGCCTGAAGGAGAACGTGATCATCGGCAAGCTGATCCCGGCGGCGACCGGCCTGAAGCGGTACCGCCAGATCGACATCGGCCCGTCCGACTCGGTGCCCGCGCACCTCTACGCGCGGCCGAACACCGAGGCCGAGCTCCTGGCGGCGCTGGAGGAGATCGGTGGCGACGGCGAGGGCCTCGATCTCGAGGCGCTCGGGCTCTCGTTCGGCGGCACGCCCGGCGTGGACGTGAACGGCGCCGACGGGGCGACGTCGCACGACGCCGGCGAGGCCGAAGAGGTGCCCGAGGTCGACAGCCCGCTCGACGAGCCGTCGAGCTAGCGATCGGCTGCACGGAGCAGATCCGAGGGGCGGCCGAGAGGCCGCCCCTCGTCGTTTCCGGACGTGGCCCCGTGTCTGGCACCGAGTCTGGCACCGTGTCTGGCACCGAGTCTGGCACCGTGTCAGGGACGGGACATGGCTCGTGGGGTCGGTGTGGGGCCTCTTGCTACAACGAAGCGGCACGATGAAGAAGGCTCTCCTCGTCCTGCTCGCGGTCGCCGCGGTGCTCGGCCACGCCCAGAGGGCGGAGGCCGCGCCATGCGTCGTCCCCACCCAGCGTCCCCTCTGGGTCGACTACGGCGCGCCCCAGTTCGCCGAGACCTTCGGCCGGCCCGGGATCGTGGTCGCCGGGAGCGGCGGCGGACTACCCGGCGCGGATGCGCGCAGCCGGAGCGACCACGCTCTTCTGGGACATGTACCTGAACAAGCGCGTGGGGACGCCGTCCGTGCCCGCCGACCCGAGCCTGCTCCCGGCCCGCGCGGACTCGCTCTTCGCCTTCGCGGCCGCCTCGCTCGGGTGCGACACGCCCTGGATCGTGATGAACGAGCTCTTCGGCGCTTCGACCCCCACCCCGTGGACCCCCACCACCTCCCGCTACCGCGCGAACGTGATCGAGTGGGCGCGCCTACTCGCCGCCCGCGGCGCGAAGCCGATCCTCCTCGTCTCCAGCAACCCGTACACCGGCGTCGACGCCGCCCCGTGGTGGCGCGAGCTCGCGAGCGTGGCGGACATCGTGCTCGAGAAGTACTTCGCCGCGCCGGGCGTCCACCGCGCCGGGCCGGATCTCGGCAGCCGGCGGATGCGCACCTCGATGCGAACGACCGCGTCGAAGATCTTCTCGATGAACATTCCCGCCGGGAAGGTCGGCTTCATGCTCGGCTTCCAGACCGGCTCGGGGATCGGCGGCCGGGAGGGCCTGCAGCCGGCCTCCTCCTGGTTCGAGGTGGCGAAGCTGCAGGCGCTCGCCGCCCGCCAGGTCTCCCGCGAGCTCGGAACCGCGTACGTGTTCTCCTGGGGGTGGGGCGTCTTCAACGCGGCGGGCAACGATCCGGACAAGGCCGGCGCGGCCTGCGCGTGGCTCTGGGCGCGCGACCAGTCCCTCTGCGACGCACCGGGCCGCTACCGGTTCGACAGCGATCTCCGGGCGGGCCAGATCGACCTCCCGGCCGGCGTCCGCTGCACGCTCGGGGACGACACGATCACGCTCAACCAGATCGGCGAGCTGACCAGAGTGACCGGCGACGCCGAGCTCTCGCTCTCCGTCCTCTACGGGCGGCTCGTCGAGGGACGGGCGGCCGCGATTCCCTCGGCCGACGTGCTCGCGGCCGAGCGGACGATCCTCACCCGCCGCTTCGGCGGCAGCCGCACCCCGTACCTCTCGGCGATCGCCCGCTCCCGCGCCACGCTCGCCCTGGCGCGGGGTGTGATCGCCGACGAGCTCCGGCGGCAGGCACTCCAGTCCCGGCTGCGGGTGCAGCGGCCCACCGCCGCCCAGATCGCGGGGTTCGGCGAGCTCTACGGCGACCTCGAGGCCCGCGAGCTTCGGATCGTGCCGGCGCCCTCGTGGCTCCCGTCCGGGCGCGGCGCCGTGCTCGCGTTGGCGGCCCCGGCCGTCGCATTCACGATCCCGACCGGCCAGACCAGGGTCGTCCGCACCTTCGGCGGGACGCTGAGGATCACCGCCGTGGACGAGCCGACGCCGCTCGGCGCGCTTCCGGCCCCGCTCGCCCGGCCGGCCATTGCGCGGGCGCTCGTCGCAGCAGCTCGCGTCGACGCCTACCACGCGTGGACGTGGAAGCGGCAGAACCAGACCCTGGACGACCTCCGCTGCACCCGCGACCGGCTCCCGGCGGTCGGCGCCGTCGAGCTGACGTCGTTCCTCCCCGAGCTCGCGCTCGACGAGTCTCGCTAGCAGCGCGCTCCCAGGCGATCAGGCGGAGCCGAGCGTGCCGGGCGCCGAGCGGGGCCACGGGCCCTCGGTCGGCCCGGCGTTCGCGCCGACCGCGACGACGGTGCCCTTGCCCGCGTCCTTGGCCCGGTACAGCGCCTCGTCGGCGCGCTGGAAGAACGAGACGGCGTCGTCCTCCGGACGGAGCTCGGTCACGCCCGCCGAGAGATGCAGCCGCCCGGCCTGGCCGACGGGCCTGCTCGAGACGGCGGCCTCGAGCCGCTTGTAGAGCTGGTCGGCGTCCGTGATCCCCGCCTCGGGGAGGATCACCGCGAACTCGTCGCCGCCGACCCGGCAGGCGACGTCGGCGGAGCGGACGACGTCCCGAACCCGGTCGGCCGCCTCGGCGAGGACCGTGTCGCCCGCGAGATGCCCGATCCGGTCGTTGATCGCCTTGAAGTCGTCGAGGTCGAAGACGATCAGCGCGAGGCCGCGCTGGTAGCGGTGCGCCCGGGCGACCTCGCGGGCGAGCGTCTCGTGGAAGTAACGCCGGTTGTGCAGCCCGGTGAGCGCGTCCAGGTCGGCGAGCTGGCGCGCTTCGCGGAAGCGGCGGGCATTCTCGATCGCGGGGCCGGCGCGGAGCGCGAGCTCCTCGAGCTGGGTGGTCTCGGGCTCCGAGAGCGCGCCGTCGGCGCGCGAGTACGCCGCGAGGTAGCCGAGATGCTCACCCTCGCTCGCGAGCGGCACCGCGAGCCCGGCGCGAATGGGGCTGCCGCCGCTCTCCGGGCCGTACTCGTAGCGGATCGAGATCGCGCGGGGAGACGAGCCGTCGGGCGGGCCCGCGATCGCCGGCCGCTCTCGCTCCTCGAGCGCGATCCCGACTGCTGCCGAGACCGGGACGCCGCCGCCTTCGACCGAGACGATCGCGGCGTCGACGCCCGGGAGCGCGCCCGTGGCCTCGAGCGTCCGGGTCAGCACCTCGTCGAGATCGATCGAGCCGGCGAGCTCGCCCAGCACGCGGCTGCGGCGGTTCTCCTCCTGAGCGCGCTCGAGCGCGTCCGAGAGGTCGCGCACCATCGTCTCCATCCGGTCGTTGATCTGGGCGACCACTCCGGCGATCCGCTCGTCAGCGCCGCCCCGGTCGCGCCGAACGAGCAGCCAGACGATGCCGAGGGCGGCAAGAGCGGCAACTGCCGCGGCGCAGGCGATGACGACGATGTCCATTGGGCGTGGGAGAAGGCCGCAGGGCCGCCTCTCCACTCACTGTAATCGGCTGCGGCCCTCAAGGCTACGGGTTGAAACGGGTAAAGTCCCGGCAGCGGCCCGCTGTCGTTTGCAGGTCAGCCCCCCGTCCGCTACCATCCGCTGTCCGGTTGGTCAGGGCGTTCTGCGAGCCCGGCCGACCGTTGCTGTGTGAGCAGAGAAGTTCGAACGAGAGTCAAGGAGAAGCGTGCCGACCGTCAACCAGCTCGTCCGCAAGGGCCGTACCTCGCCCAAGGCAAAGACGAAGACCCCTGCGCTCCGCGGTGCGCCGCAGAAGCGTGGCGTCTGCACGCGCGTCTACACGACCACCCCGAAGAAGCCGAACTCGGCGCTGCGCAAGGTCGCGCGCGTGCGGCTCACGAACGGGATGGAGGTCACCACCTACATCCCGGGCGAGGGGCACAACCTCCAGGAGCACTCCGTCGTCCTGATCCGCGGCGGCCGCGTCAAGGACCTGCCGGGTATCCGCTACAAGGTGATCCGCGCCGCGCTCGACACCTCCGGTGTCCCGGACCGCAAGCAGGGTCGCTCGAAGTACGGAGCGAAGAAGTCCTGATGCCGCGCCGCGCAGAGATCACCCCCCGCGCGCTCGAGCCCGACCCCGTTCACGGGTCGCAGCTCGTGACGCAGTTCATCAACGCCGTGATGCTGGACGGCAAGAAGTCGACCGCCGAGCGGCTCGTCTACGACGCGCTCGCGATCGTCTCCGAGCGGTCGGGCAAGCCCGCCGTCGAGGCGCTCGAGGCCGCGGTCAAGTCCGTCACCCCGGTGCTCGAGGTTCGCTCCCGCCGCGTCGGCGGTGCGAACTACCAGGTGCCGATCGAGGTGCCGCAGCGTCGCGCGCGCACGCTCGCGATCCGCTGGCTCGTCCAGTTCTCGCGCGACCGGCGCGAGAAGGGGATGGAGCAGAAGATCGCCGGCGAGCTCCAGGACGCGATCAACCAGCAGGGCGGCGCGTTCAAGAAGAAGGACGACATCTACCGGATGGCGCAGGCCAACAAGGCCTTCGCTCATTACCGCTGGTAAGGGAGACATGAGCAGCACCGCCACACGTATTGCGCTGGACCGGGTCCGCAACATCGGGATCATGGCCCACATCGACGCCGGCAAGACCACGACGACCGAGCGGATCCTCTACTACACCGGCCGCACCCACAAGATGGGCGAGGTCCACGAGGGCGCCGCGACGATGGACTGGATGGAGCAGGAGCAGGAGCGCGGGATCACGATCACCTCGGCGGCGACGACCGCGGAGTGGCGCGACCATCGCATCAACATCATCGATACGCCCGGGCACGTGGACTTCACGGTCGAGGTCGAGCGGAGCCTGCGCGTGCTCGACGGCGCCGTCGCCGTGTTCGATGC
Source organism: uncultured Gaiellaceae bacterium (assembly GCA_963846665.1). GTDB lineage: Bacteria > Actinomycetota > Thermoleophilia > Gaiellales > Gaiellaceae > Gaiellasilicea. The sequence goes on along the minus strand of CAWJWW010000001.1, from coordinate 294,461 downwards.
CGTCGCCGGCGTCCAGCCCCAGTCCGAGACCGTCTGGCGCCAGGCCGACAAGTACAAGGTGCCGCGGATCGCGTTCATCAACAAGATGGACCGCACCGGCGCCGACTTCTTCGCCTCGGTCAAGTCGATGGTGGACAAGCTCGGCGCCAACCCGGTCCCGATCCAGATCCCGATCGGCCAGGAGGAGCACCACCGCGGTGTGATCGACCTCGTCGAGATGAAGGCGATCACCTACGAGGACGACCTCGGCACGAACTTCACCGTCGGGGAGATTCCCGCGGAGCTCGCCGACCAGGCGCACGAGTACCACCACCTCCTGATCGACGCGATCGCCGAGCACGACGACGAGCTGACCGAGACGTACCTGACCGACGAGTCGCTCGTCACGCCCGAGATGATTCGCCGTGCGCTTCGCGCCGGCACGCTCGCGGACGCCCTCACCCCGATCACGCTCGGCTCCGCCTTCAAGAACAAGGGCGTGCAGCCGCTGCTCGACGCAGTGATCGACTACCTGCCGAGCCCGCTCGACGTCCCCGCGATCTCGGGCCTCGATCCGAAGACCGACGAGACGCTCTCGCGCGACGCCGACCTCAACGCGCCCTTCTCCGCTCTCGCCTTCAAGGTGATGACCGACCCGTTCGTCGGCAAGCTCACCTACTTCCGCGTCTACTCCGGCACGCTCAAGTCGGGCGACCGCGTCCTCAACACGACGACGGGGAAGATGGAGCGGATCAGCCGCATCCTCCAGATGCACGCGAACCACCGCGAGGAGCGCGACGAGATCACCGCCGGCGAGATCGCCGCGGGCGTCGGCCTCAAGGCGACGACCACGGGCGACACGCTCGCGATCGAGTCCGCCCCGATCGTGCTCGAGCGGATGACCTTCCCGGAGCCCGTGATCTCGGTCGCGATCGAGCCGAAGACGAAGGGCGACCAGGACAAGCTCGGCGGCGGCCTCGCCCGCCTCGCGGAAGAGGATCCGACCTTCCGCGTCACGAGCGACGAGGAGACCGGCCAGACCCTGATCGCAGGGATGGGCGAGCTCCACCTCGAGATCATCGTCGACCGGCTGATGCGCGAGTTCAAGGTCGACGCCAACGTGGGCCGGCCCCAGGTCGCCTACCGCGAGACGATCTCCAAGCCGGCCGAGAAGGTGCAGGGCAAGTTCGTGCGCCAGACCGGTGGCTCGGGCCAGTACGGCGACGCGGTGATCAACCTGCTCCCGCAGGAGCCCGGCGCCGGCTACGTGTTCGAGGACAAGATCGTCGGCGGCAAGATCCCGAAGGAGTACATCAAGCCGATCGACGAGGGGATCCGCGAGGCGCTCAACTCGGGCGTCCTGGCCGGCTACCCCGTCGTCGACGTCAAGGTCGAGCTGATCGACGGCTCCTACCACGACGTCGACTCGTCGGAGCGCGCCTTCAAGATCGCCGGCTCCATGGCGTTCAAGGAGGCGATGAAGCGCGGCAAGCCGAAGCTGCTCGAGCCGATGATGGCGGTCGAGGTCGTCACCCCCGAGGACTTCCTCGGCGACGTCATGGGCAACCTGAACAGCCGCCGCGGCCGGATCGAGGAGATGAACCCGATGGGCAACGCCACCACGATCAAGGCGATGGTGCCGCTGTCCGAGATGTTCGGCTATGCGACCGACGTGCGCTCGATGACCCAGGGGCGCGCCACCTTCACGATGCAGTTCGACCGTTACGAGGACGTGCCCGGCAACATCGCCGCAGACATCGTCGATTCCTCGCAGACCTAGGAACAAGGAGACCAGCACAGATGGCCAAGCAGAAGTTCGAGCGCAACAAGCCGCACCTCAACGTCGGCACCATCGGTCACATCGACCATGGGAAGACGACCCTGACCGCCGCGATCACGAAGGTGCTCGCGGAGCAGGGCGGCGGCACCGTGGCGCGCGATTTCGCCTCGATCGACGCCGCTCCCGAGGAGCGTCAGCGCGGGATCACGATCAACACCGCCCACGTCGAGTACGAGACCGAGAACCGGCACTACGCCCACGTCGACTGCCCGGGGCACGCCGACTACATCAAGAACATGATCACGGGTGCCGCCCAGATGGACGGCGCGATCCTCGTCGTCTCCGCCGCCGACGGCCCGATGCCGCAGACGCGGGAGCACATCCTGCTCGCGAAGCAGGTCGAGGTGCCGTACATCGTCGTCGCCCTGAACAAGGCCGACATGGTCGACGATCCCGAGCTGCTCGAGCTCGTCGAGATGGAGGTGCGCGAGCTCCTCTCCAAGTACGACTTCCCCGGCGACGACATCCCGTTCGTCCAGGTCTCGGCGCTGAAGGCGCTCGAGGGCGACGCGGAGTGGACGCCGAAGATCCTCGAGCTGATGGAGGCCGTGGACTCCTACGTCCCCGAGCCGACGCGCGACATCGACAAGCCGTTCCTGATGCCGATCGAGGACGTCTTCACGATCACGGGCCGCGGCACCGTCGTCACCGGCCGGATCGAGCAGGGCAAGATCGAGGTCGGGAACGAGATCGAGATCGTCGGGATCCACCCCCAGACCGAGAAGACGGTCGTCACCGGCCTCGAGATGTTCCAGAAGTCGCTCGACTTCGCCCAGGCCGGCGACAACGCGGGCGCGCTGCTCCGCGGGATCAAGCGCGAGGAGATCGAGCGCGGCCAGGTCCTCGCGAAGCCCGGCTCGATCACCCCGCACACCGACTTCGAGGCCGAGATCTACGTGCTCTCGAAGGAGGAGGGTGGCCGGCACACGCCGTTCTTCTCCAAGTACCGCCCGCAGTTCTACTTCCGGACGACGGACGTCACGGGCGAGATCACGCTCCCGGAGGGCCAGGAGATGGTCATGCCGGGCGACAACACGCAGATGACGGTCAAGCTGATCCAGCCGATCGCGATGGACGAGGGGCTCCGCTTCGCCGTCCGCGAGGGTGGCCGCACGGTCGGCGCCGGCGTCGTCACGAAGATCACGAAGTAACGGGAACGAAGGCGAGGAAGAGGGAGATCGTGGCGCAACAGAAGATCCGCATCCGGCTCAAGGGCTATGACCACCAGCAGCTGGACCGCTCCGCCTCGCAGATCGTGGAGACGGCCCAGCGCACCGGTGCGACGATCACCGGCCCCGTGCCCCTGCCCACCGAGAAGAACGTCTACTGCGTGATCCGCAGTCCCTTCAAGGACAAGGACTCGCGCGAGCACTTCGAGGTGCGCACGCACAAGCGGCTGATCGACATCCACAGCCCCACGCCGAAGACGGTGGACTCGCTGATGCGCCTCGATCTCCCGGCAGGCGTCGACATCGAGATCAAACTCTGATGAAGGGCATCGTCGGCAGAAAGCTGGGCATGACCCAGGTGTTCGACCCGGAGAGCGGGCAGGTCACCCCTGTCACCGTGATCCAGGCCGGCCCCTGCCCGGTCGTCCAGGTGAAGACGTTCGAGATCGACGGCTACGAGGCCGTCCAGCTCGCCTACGAGGAAGTGGCCGAGCGGAAGATCTCGAAGCCCGAGCTCGGGCATCTCGCGAAGGCGGGCGCCTCGGCGCACCGTCACCTCGTCGAGCTGCGCGGTCAGAGCGAGCTCCAGGTCGGCGAGACCGTGACCGTCGAGTCGTTCGAGCCCGGCGAGCAGGTCAAGGTCGCGGGGATCTCGATCGGCAAGGGCTTCCAGGGCACGATCAAGCGGCACAACTTCGCCCGTGGCCCCGTCTCGCACGGCTCGCACAACGTCCGCGCCCCCGGCTCGATCGGCGCGTCGGCGACTCCGTCCCGCGTGTTCAAGGGGATGAAGATGGCCGGCCGCATGGGCGGCAAGCGGATCACGCAGCTCGGGCTCGTCGTCCACGACGTGGACGTCGAGCGCAACCTCCTGCTCGTCAAGGGCTCGATCCCGGGCCCGAAGAGCGGCATCGTCGAGATCAGGGAGGCGAAGTAACCATGGCTGCTCCCAAGGCACCGCTCCTGGGCGGATCCGCCAAGAAGGACGTCTCCCTCGAGGAAGCCGTCTTCGCCGCGGAGGTCAAGCCCCACCTCGTCCACGAGACCGTGCGCGCCGAGCTGAACGCCCGCCGCGCCGGCACCCGGGGCGTCAAGAGCCGCGGGCTCGTCTCCGGCGGCCGCGCGAAGCCGTGGCGCCAGAAGGGCACGGGCCGCGCCCGGGCCGGCACGATCCGCGCGCCGCACTTCACGGGCGGCGGCGTCACGTTCGCCGTCGGCACCGTCTTCGACCAGAAGGTCAACCGCAAGGCCCGCCGCAGCGCCCTGCGCAGCGCGCTCTCGAGCCACGCCGGCAACGGCACGCTCGGGCTCGTCGCCGGCGACGCGTTCGACGCGCCGGTGACCAAGCGCGCGAAGGAGCTCGTCGAGGGCTGGGGCAAGGACCTGCCGCTCCTGATCGTCGCCACCGACGAGGAGGAGATGCTGATCAAGTCGTTCCGCAACCTCCCGAAGACGCTGATCACCGTCCCGTCCGAGCTCGAGGTCGCGTCGATCGTCTGGGCGCGCTCGATCCTGATCACCGAGGCGGCGCTGCCGCTCGTCGAGGGGAGGGCCGGCTAGATGTCGCTGCACCCGAACGAGGTCCTGCTCGCCCCGGTCGTCTCCGAGAAGAGCTACAGCCTCCAGACCGACCGCAAGTACACGTTCAAGGTTCACAAGGACGCGCACAAGACGCAGATCCGCCAGGCCGTCGAGGAGCTCTTCGACGTCAAGGTCGAGGGCGTCAACATCCTCAAGGTGCAGGCGAAGCCGAAGCGCCGCGGCCGCTCCGTGGGCACGCGCCCCGGGTGGAAGAAGGCGATCGTCCAGCTGCGCGAGGGCCACACGATCGAGATCTTCGAGGGGGCACAGGTCTAGTCCATGGCACTGAAGAAGTACAAGCCCACGTCCCCGGGTCGCCGCTTCATGTCCGTCTCGAGCTTCGAGGAGGTCACGAAGACGCGCCCGGAGAAGAGCCTGACCGAGCCGCTGAAGAAGACGGGCGGCCGGAACAACAACGGCCGGATCACGACCCGTCACCAGGGCGGCGGCCACAAGCGCCGCTACCGCGTGATCGACTTCAAGCGGGTCAAGGACGGCGTGCCGGCGAAGGTCGCCGCGATCGAGTACGACCCGAACCGGTCGGCGCGGATCGCCCTGCTCCACTACGCCGACGGCGCGAAGAGCTACATCATCGCCCCGGCGCGGATCCAGGTCGGCGCCACCGTCGAGTCCGGCCCGCAGGCCGACATCAAGCCGGGCAACGCGCTCCCGCTCGAGAACATCCCGACCGGCACCATGGTTCACAACGTCGAGCTGAAGCCGGGCCAGGGCGCCAAGATGGCCCGCTCCGCAGGCTCGAGCGTCCAGCTCGTCGCGAAGGATCAGGGCTACGCGGTTCTCCGCGTCCCCTCCGGCGAGATGCGCCGCGTCCCGCTCACCTGCCGCGCCACGGTGGGCCAGGTCGGGAACGCCGATCACGAGAACCAGTCGATCGGCAAGGCGGGCCGCAACCGCTGGCTGGGCAAGCGCCCCGGCGTCCGCGGCTCCGCCATGAACCCCGTCGACCACCCGCACGGTGGCGGCGAGGGCAAGTCGAAGGGCGGCCGGCACCCGGTCACCCCGTGGGGCGTGCCGACGCTCGGCAAGCGCACCCGCGCCAAGCACAAGGAATCCAACAAGCTGATCGTTCGCGGCCGTCGCCGCGGGAAGGACAAGCGCTAGATGAGCCGCAGTTCCAAGAAGGGGCCTTTCGTCGAGGAGCGGCTGTTGAGCCGGATCGAGTCGATGAACGCCACCAACGAGAAGCGGATGATCCGCACCTGGTCGCGCACCTCCACGATCTTCCCCGACATGGTCGGGCACACGATCGCGGTCCACGACGGCCGGAAGCACGTGCCCGTCTTCGTCAGCGAGCAGATGGTCGGGCACAAGCTCGGCGAGTTCGCCCCGACCCGGACGTTCCGCGGCCACGCGGGCGACCGGCAGGCGAAGGTGAAGCGCTAGTGGCCCCCAAGGCCCCCGTCGAGACGGTGACGGTGAAGGCGCAGGCCCGCTGGGTCCGCGTCTCCTCCCGCAAGGCGCGGATCGTGCTCGAGCACATCCGCGGCCGCAGCGTCCCCGAGGCTCGGACGATCCTCGCGTTCACGCAGCGCCACGTCGCCACCGACATCGAGAAGGTGCTCCGCTCTGCCGTCGCGAACGCGGAGGCCAACCACGGCCTGATCGGCGACGAGCTCGTCGTCGCGGCGGCCTACGCCGACGAGGGCCCGACGCTGAAGCGCTTCCGCCCCCGGGCCCGTGGGCGCGCGAGCCAGATCCTCAAGCGCACCTGCCACATCACGATTCTGCTCGGCGAGGATCCGAAGGCCGAGACCCGGCCGAAGCGCCGTCAGGCCACGCCCGCCACGACCGAGGCTCCGGCATCCGCCGCTGCCGATGAGAAGCCGAAGCGCACCGCCAAGCCGCGGGCGAAGAAGAAGGAGGCGGTCGCTTAATGGGCCAGAAAGTCCACCCCGGCGGCCTGCGGGTCGGCGTCATCCACGACTGGAAGTCCAACTGGTACGTGGGGAAGAAGGAGTTCCCGACCTACATCCTCGAGGACGTCCGGATCCGCGACCACATCAACGGCAAGCTCGGCCACGCCGGCCTGTCGGACATCCTGATCCGCAAGGACAAGCAGCGGATCACGGTCGACATCTTCACCGCGCGCCCCGGGATCGTGATCGGCAAGTCGGGCGTCGAGGTCGACGCGCTCCGCAAGGAGCTGCACGCGATCACGAACAAGAACGTCCACATCAACATCAACGAGATCAAGCGGCCCGAGCTGGACGCGAAGCTCGTCGCCCAGTCGATCGCGGAGCAGCTGCAGAACCGGGTCAGCTTCCGGCGCGCGATGAAGCGGGCGCTCGCCTCCTCGATGCGCTCCGGCGCCCAGGGGATCAAGATCCAGTGCGGCGGCCGCCTCGGCGGCGGCGAGATGAGCCGCTCCGAGCGCTACACCGAGGGCCGGATCCCGCTGCACACGATCCGCGCCGACATCGACTACGGCTTCGCCGAGGCGAAGACGACCTACGGTCGGATCGGCGTCAAGGTCTGGATCAACAAGGGCGAGATCATGCCCGAGGGCTTCGAGGGCGTCACGACCGGCAAGGACACGCGGCTCGGCGACCAGGATCAGGCGCGCAGGCGCCGCGGCGGTGCCGCGGAGGGCCTCGGCGCGTCCCGCGAGAGCAGCCGCAACCGCGGCCAGGACCGCGAGGGCCTCGGCCTCGTCAAGAAGCCGCGTCGTCCCGGCGGCGGTCGCCCCGGCGGCGGCTCCGGCCCGGGTGGCCCCGGCGGCCGTCCCGGTGGACGCCCCGGCACGCGCAGCCGTCCCGCCGGCTCCGGCCGGCCCGACCGCTCGCGCGGCCAGGAGAACGTCGAGAAGCCGCGCACCGACGAGAACGCCGTCAGCGCCGAGGGCCGCGAGCAGCCGTCGATCGAGCCGACCGTCGAGACGACGCCGGCGCCGGTCGCGGACGCTCCGGACACGACGACGCCGAAGACGCAGGTCGAGGACAAGACGAAGCTCGACGACAGCGGTACTGAAGACAAGGGGGGTAAGAGCTAGTGCTGCTCCCGAAGAAGACCAAGTTCCGCAAGGTGCATCGCGGCCGTCGCCGTGGGCTCTCGCGCGGGCAGACGGAGGTCCAGTTCGGCGACTACGGGATCAAGGCCCTCGAGGACGGGTGGCTGACCAACCGTCAGATCGAGGCGGCCCGGATCGCGATGACGCGCAAGATCAAGCGCGGCGGCAAGGTCTGGATCAACGTCTTCCCGGACAAGTCGTTCACCCAGAAGCCGGCCGAGACCCGCATGGGCTCGGGCAAGGGCTCCCCCGAGGGCTGGGTCGCGGTCGTCAAGCCGGGCCGCGTGATGTTCGAGCTGGCCGGGGTTCCCGAGCCGCTCGCCAAGGAGGCGCTCCGCCTCGCCGGGCAGAAGCTGCCCGTGAAGTCGAAGTTCGTGAGACGAGAGGCTGATCTCTTTGAAAGCTAGGGCGCTGCGCGACATGACCGACGACGAGCTCGACCGGAAGATGGCGGAGACCCGCCAGGAGCTCTTCAACCTCCGCTTCCAGTCGGCGACCGGCGCGCTCGAGAACAGCGCGCGGCTGCGGACCGCCAAGCGCGAGATCGCCCGGATCCTGACCGTGCGCCACGAGCGCGAATCCCAGCAAGCCTTGAGGAAGTCGTAGAGATGCCAGAGAAGAACGACGCAGAGAAGAAGAAGAAGGACACAGAGATCGAGGAGACGGAGACCGTCGCCGCCGAGTCGACCCAGCCGGAGCCGAAGGCCAAGAAGCCTGCGGCCAAGAAGGCTCCGGCCGCCAAGAAGGCGCCGAAGGCCGACGCCGAGGCCGCCCCCGAGGAGACCGTGGAGGCCGCTGAGCCGTCCGTCGACGCCGCCGCTCCCTCGGTGGAAGAGGGCGCGCCCGTCGCGTCGACCGAGGCGATGGACGAGCCGAAGGCCGAGGAGGCTCCCGTCGAGGAGCCCGTCGCCGAGGAGGCCCCGGCCGAGGAGCCCGTCGCCGAGGAGCCGGTCGCCGAGGAGACTCCGGCCGAGGAGCCCGTCGCTGAGGAGCCCGTCGCCGAGGAGACACCCGCTGCCGAGGCCGAGGCCGAGCCCGTGACCGCCGACGAGGTTCCTGCTGCCGACGCAGCGACCGTCGAGGTCCCCGAGGAGGCTCCGCCCGCCGCCGGCGAGACCGAGCCGCAAGCTGCCGAGGAGCCCGCTGCTGTCGAGGAGCCCGCTGCTGTCGAGGAGCCCGCCGCCGAGGCCGAGCCCGCTGCTGCCGAGGAGCCTGCCGCCGAGGAGGCGCCTGCCGCCGAGGCCGCGCCGGCCGAGGCCGAGCCCGCCGCTCCGGCGCCGCAGTCCGGCCCGAAGCCGAAGGGCAAGCGGCTTCCCCGCCGCCTCCGCCCGCAGAAGACCCGCCCGCAGCGCGAACGCGCCGCCGAGCGGAAGCCGATCACGCGGCTCCCGAAGCCGGAGTCGATCCCCGGCCGGCGCCAGGAGCGCCAGGGCACCGTCGTCTCCGACGCGATGGAGAAGACGATCGTGGTCAAGGTCGACACGATCAAGACCCACCGGAAGTACAAGAAGGTGATCCGGCTCTCGAAGAAGTTCCACGTCCACGACGAGGAGAACAAGGCCAAGGTCGGGGACGTCGTCCGGATCGTCGAGACGCGCCCGCTCTCCAAGTCGAAGAACTGGCGCCTCGCCGAGATCGTCGAGGTGGCGAAGTGATCCAGCAGGAGAGCCGTCTCCGCGTCGCCGACAACACCGGCGCCCGCGAGCTACTCTGTATCCGGGTGATGGGCGGGTCCAAGCGTCGGTACGCTCGGGTCGGCGACATCATCGTGGGAACCGTGAAGTCGGCCACCCCGCAGGGCTCGGTCAAGAAGGGCGAGGTCGTGAAAGCGGTCGTCGTCCGGACGAAGAAGCCCTTCGGTCGCGACGACGGCACGCAGATCGCGTTCGACGAGAACGCGGCAGTGATCATCGACGCCGCCCGCAACCCACGCGGCACGCGCATCTTCGGGCCCGTCGCCCGCGAGCTGCGTGAGAAGAATTTCATGAAGATCGTCAGCCTGGCTCCCGAGGTGCTTTGAGAGATGACTGTGAAGATGAAGATCAAGAAGGGGGATCTCGTGCAGATCCTCGCCGGCAAGGACCGCGGCAAGCAGGGGCGGATCCTCGAGGCACGCCCCGGTGCGGGACGCGTGATCGTGGAGAACCTGAACGTGATGACGCGCCACACGCGGCCGAAGCCGCTGCGCGACTCGAGCCGGATGGGCGGGACCCAGATGGCTCCGGGCGGCCGGATCGAGAAGGCCGCGCCGGTCGACGTCTCCAACGTCATGCTCGTCTGCCCCGTCTGCAAGCTGCCGACGCGGATCGGGATCAAGGTCAAGGACGTCAAGGGCGAGCAGGTTCGCGTCCGCGTCTGCAAGCGGGACGGCTGCGGCCAGGAGGTCGATCGCTGATGGCGACCGCGACCTACAGCCCGCGCCTCAAGGACCGCTACGAGGAGCTGCGCCCGCAGCTCCAGGAGGAGCTCGGCCTGGCCTCGATCATGCAGGTCCCCGCGATCCAGAAGATCACCCTGAACATGGGTGTCGGCGACGCGAAGACCGACGCGAAGGCGCTCGACGCCGCGATCGAGGAGCTCTCCACGATCGCCGCCCAGCGCGCCCAGGTGCGCAAGGCGACCAAGTCGATCGCGAGCTTCAAGCTCCGCGAAGGGATGGCCGTCGGCGCGAAGGTGACCCTGCGCGGCGCGCGGATGTACGAGTTCCTCGACCGGCTCGTGTCGGTCGCGCTCCCGCGCATCCGCGACTTCCGCGGGCTCAACCCCGGCTCGTTCGACGGCCGCGGCAACTTCTCGCTCGGTGTTCGCGAGCAGATCATCTTTCCGGAGATCGACTACGACAGCGTTCAGTCCGTTCGGGGCTTCGACGTGACCATCACGACCTCGGCGAAGACGGACGAGCACGCCCTCGCGCTCCTGCGCGCACTCGGGCTGCCGTTCGCCTCGGACGACAGAAGGGATCAATAGGAATGGCGAAGACGTCTCTCGTCGTCAAGCAGAAGCGCGAGCAGAAGTTCAAGACGCGCGCCTACTCGCGCTGCAACCGCTGCGGGCGGCCGCGTGCCGTCTTCCGGAAGTTCGGCCTCTGCCGGATCTGTCTCCGGGAGCTCGCGCACCAGGGCTCCATTCCCGGCATGACGAAGTCGCAGTTGGTAGTCGTGGGCCTCCAGGCAACAGTCAGGGCGCCTCTGGCCCGCGATCCGCGGCGCATTGCGGCGTCCTCAGTCGCGTCCGGGCTCACGAGCCCGCACGCTCCCTGCGTCCTTGCACTGCTTGCGTCTCGCGCGCCCGAGACGCGAGACCGTCACCAGGAGACCCACTGATGCTGACCGACCCGATCGCAGACATGCTGACGCGGATCCGCAACGCCAACAAGGCGATGCACGACACCGCCGAGATGCCGACCTCGCGGATGAAGGAGGAGATCGCCCGCCTGCTCAAGGAGGAGGGCTACATCAAGGACTTCCGCGTCGTCGAGGGCACTCCGTTCTCGACCCTCGTCGTCGAGCTCAAGTTCGGCAAGAACCGCCAGCGCGTGATCTCCGGCGTCAAGCGCGTCTCGCGCCCCGGCCGCCGCGTCTACGCCCGCAAGGACCGCCTCCCGCGCGTGCTCGGCGGCCTCGGCACGGCCATCCTGTCCACCTCGACCGGGCTCGTCACGAGCCGCACTGCCGCCGAGCGCGGCATTGGCGGCGAAGTGATCGCCTTCGTCTGGTAGCCCGATGAGCCGGATCGGAAAGAAGCCCATCGAGCTGCCGTCGTCGGTCGCAATCTCGATCTCGCCCGGCCGCGTCCAGGTGAACGGCCCGCTGGGCGCGCTCGACCAGCAGGTCCCCGCCCGGATGCAGATCGAGCAGGGAGACGGCGAGATCGTCGTCACCCGCCCGACCGAGCGCGGCGACGACCGGGCGCTGCACGGCCTGACGCGGACGTTGATCGCGAACATGGTCGAGGGCGTCACGAAGGGATTCGAGAAGCACCTGGAGATCCAGGGCGTCGGCTACCGCGCCTCGCTGCGCGGCACCGACCTCGAGCTGAACGTCGGCTACTCGCACCCCGTGATCATGAAGCCGCGCCCGGGGATCACCTTCGAGGTGCCGATCCCGACGCAGGTGACCGTCAAGGGCACCGACAAGCAGCAGGTCGGCCAGACCGCTGCGGAGATCCGCGCGGTCCGCAAGCCGGAGCCGTACAAGGGCAAGGGAATCCGGTACCGCGACGAGGTCGTCCGGAGAAAGGTCGGGAAGCGCGCATGAGCACGCTCACCACACGTCAGGCGCGCGAGCGCCGGCACCGGCGGATCCGGGGCAAGGTCGCCGGCACCGCCGAGCGCCCGCGCCTCATGGTCTTCCGCTCCAACAAGGGCATCTTCGCCCAGCTCGTCGACGACACGAGCGGCAAGACGATCGCCGGCGCGAGCTGGCTCGGGCTGCCGAAGTCGTTCAAGGGCTCGAAGGTCGAGCAGGCGGCGGAGGTCGGCAAGGCCGTCGCCGCGGCCGCGAAGAAGGCCGGGATCGAGACCGTCGTGTTCGACCGCGGCGGCTACCTGTACCACGGACGCGTCAAGGCGCTCGCCGACGGCGCGCGTGAGGGAGGACTCCAGTTTTGAGCAGCACAGTCGAGCGTGAGGTGATCGCCCGCGAGGAAGTCCGCGAGCTCAAGGAGCGCGTGATCGAGATCAACCGCGTCGCCAAGGTCGTCAAGGGCGGCCGCCGGTTCTCGTTCACCGCGCTCGTCGTGATCGGGGACGAGGTCGACCGGGTCGGCGTCGGCTACGGCAAGGCCCGCGAGGTTCCGCTCGCGATCTCCAAGGCCGTCGACGATGCCAAGAAGAACCTCTTCACCGTCCCGAAGCACGGGACGACGGTCACCCACGAGATCCTCGGCCGGTTCGGCGCGGCCCGCGTCTTCATTCGCCCGGCCTCCGAGGGAACCGGCGTGATCGCCGGTGGCGGCGTCCGTGCGGTGCTCGAGCTCGCCGGGATCAAGGACGTGCTCGCGAAGAGCCTCGGCACGACGAACCCGATCAACATGGCGAAGGCCTGCGTCGACGGGCTCAAGAACCTGCGCCGCCCCGAGGACGTCGCGAAGATGCGCGGCAAGACGATCCAGGAGATCCTGCCCCAGAGCAAGCGGATCGCCGACGCCAAGGCCGCCGCAGCGGCAGCCGAGGCCGAGGTCGCGCCCGAGACGGTCGAGGCCACGACGGAGGTCACGGAGACCGCATGAGCACGTTCAAGGTCACCCAGATCAAGAGCCAGATCGGCCAGAGCGAGCGGCATCGCGGCACCCTGCGCGCCCTCGGGCTCGGCCGGATCGGCAAGACCAACGAGGTCAAGGACACCCCGGTGAGCGCCGGTATGCTGCGGCTCGTCGCCCACCTCGTGAAGGTGGAGGACAACTAGCCATGCCGACCGACTCACCTGACGCGGGGTTGAACCTGCACTCCCTCCAGCCCGCGCAGCCGCGGACCGACAAGAAGCGCGTCGGCCGAGGCCTCGGCTCGGGCAAGGGCCGCTACTCCGGTCGCGGGATCAAGGGCCAGAAGTCCCGCGCGGGCTCGCACTCCATGCCCGCCGGCTTCGAGGGTGGCCAGATGCCGATCGACATGCGCCTCGGCAAGCTCCGCGGCAACACGTCCGCGGACGCGATGCCGATCGGCCCGTTCCGCACGTACTCGCAGCCCGTCAACCTCCGCGACCTCGAGGCCCGCTTCGAGGCCGGCGCCGAGGTGACCCCGGAGACGCTCAAGGCCGCAGGCCTGGTCAACTCGCTCCGCAAGGACGTCAAGATCCTCGGCTCAGGCGAGCTGACCAAGAAGCTGACCGTGACCGCGCACTCGTTCTCGAAGAGCGCCCGTGAGGCGATCGAGGGCGCCGGCGGTTCGATCAACTGGCTCCGCGGCGAGCCGGTCGCGAAGAAGCCGAAGAAGCAGCGCAAGGCCCGCCCGGCCGCCGAGGACACCTCGGTGGACGAGGGGGAGACGCCCGTCTCCGAGGCCGTCGAGGCCGCGGTCGACGAGGCAGCCGGCTCCGAGGAGGCGTAGGCGTTGTTCAGCTGGCTCGCCAACGCATGGCGCGTGCCGGAGCTCCGCCGCCGCGTGCTCTTCACCGCGCTGATCCTCGCGCTCTACCGGCTGGGCTCGTGGATGCCGTCCCCGGGCGTCGACGCGGCGGCGATCACCAGCTACTTCGACCAGCGCGGGGGCACGATCCTCGGGCTGCTCAACCTCTTCTCGGGCGGGGCGCTCTCGCAGCTCTCGATCTTCGCGCTCGGGATCATGCCGTACGTCACCGCCTCGATCATCCTCCAGCTGATGACCGTGGTGATCCCGCGGCTCGCCGAGCTCCAGAAGGAGGGCGAGGCGGGCTACGCCAAGATCAACCAGTACACGCGGTACCTGACGATCATCCTCGCGGCGCTGCAGTCCACGGGCTACGCCTTCCTGTTCCGGCGCCAGGGGATCCTCGACGCGAACCTCGGCCGGATGACGCTGATCATCATCACGCTGACCGTCGGCACGACCCTGCTGATGTGGATGGGCGAGCTGATCACGAAGCGCGGGATCGGCAACGGAATCTCGCTCCTGATCTTCGCCTCGATCCTCACGAGCCTCCCGATCGGGGTCGCGGCCTGGTGGAACGGCGGCGCGATGGAGAAGCTCTTCTTCCCGGTGATCGCACTGACGATCATCGCGGCGATCGTCTTCATCCAGGAAGGCCAGCGCCGGATCCCGATCCAGTACGCGAAACGGATGGTCGGGCGGAGGATGACCGCGGGTGGATCGACCTACATGCCGCTCAGGGTGAACATGGCCGGCGTGATCCCGGTGATCTTCGCGGCCGCCGTGATGGCGTTCCCGCCCACCGTGGGCCAGTTCTTCCCGCAGACGCAGAGCTTCGTCAACCAGCACTTCCTGCCCACGAACCTGGGCTACATGCTCCTGCAGGGCGGCCTGATCATCATCTTCACCTACTTCTACACGGCGGTCCAGTTCAACCCGGTCGACCAGGCCGACAACCTCCGGCGCTACGGCGGCTACATCCCCGGCCTGCGCCCCGGACCGCCCACCGCCCAGTACCTCGACCGCGTCCTCACCCGGCTGACGCTGCCGGGCGCGATCTACCTCGCGCTCGTGGCGACGCTGCCGACGCTCTTCATCCGCTACGGCGGCTTCTCGCAGGCCACCGCGGGCGCCCTCGGCGGCACCTCGGTCCTGATCGCGGTCGGCGTCGCGCTCGACACGATGCGCCAGATGGAGTCGCAGATGATGGCGCGCTCCTACGAGGGCTTCCTCAAATAGTGAACTTGCTGCTGTTGGGCCCGCAGGGGTCGGGCAAGGGGACCCAGGCCAAGCTGATCGCGGCGGAGCACGGGATCCCGCACGTCTCGACCGGGGACATGTTCCGCGCCCTCGACCACGAGACCGAGCTCGGCCGCGAGGTCGCCGAGATCATGGAGCGGGGCGACCTCGTTCCCGACGAGATCACGATCAAGATGATCGAGGACCGGCTCTCCGAGGACGACGCGGTCGACGGCTTCATCCTCGACGGCTTCCCGCGCAACCTGGCCCAGGCCGAGGCGCTCGACGCCATGCTCGGCGTGATCGGGCGGACGCTCGACGCCGTCCTCTTCTTCAACCTGTCCGACGGGCCGGCCCGCGAGCGCGCGCTCGGCCGCGCCCACGAGGAGGGCCGCGCCGACGACACCCCGGCGTCGATCGACCGGCGCCTCGCCGTCTACCACGAGCAGACCGAGCCGGTGGTGGAGTACTACCGGACGACCGGCAACCTCGTCCCGCTCCACGCGGAGCGCCCGGTGGACGAGGTCTACGCCGAGATCGCCGGCGCGCTCGACGGTGTCGCCGCCCGGTGATCGTCCGCAAGTCGCCCGCCGAGATCGACGCGATGGCCGCAGCCGGCCGGATCGTCGCCGACACGATCGACCACGTCGGCGCGCAGCTCGAGCCCGGGATCACCACCGGCGAGCTCGACCGGGTCGCGGAGGAGTTCATCCGCTCCCGCGGCGGCGTCCCGACCTCGCAGGGCTACCGCGGCTATCCCGCCGCGATCTGCATCTCCCCGAACGAGCTCGTCGTCCACGGCATCCCCGGCGCCTACGAGGTGCAGGACGGCGACGTGGTCACGATCGACGTCGGCGTCACCCTCGACGGCTTCATCGCGGACAGCGCCTACACCTTCGCCGTCGGGCGGATCGACGACTCGGCGCAGCGTCTGCTCGACACGGGCCGCGCCGCGCTCGAGGCGGGGATCGCCCAGGCGGTCGCCGGGAACCGGGTGGGCGACATCTCCGCCGCCGTCCAGAAGCTCGTGGAGGCGCACGGCTTCGCGGTCGTCCGCAGCCTCGTCGGCCACGGCGTCGGGCGTTCCTACCACGAGGATCCGCATATCCCGAACTTCGGCGAGCCCGGGCGCGGCCCGCTCCTCTCCGAGGGGATGACGATCGCGATCGAGCCGATGATCACCGCGGGAGGCCCCGAGGTCTACGTCCACGACGACGACTGGTCGATCTCGACCGACGACGGGTCGCTCTCGTGCCATTTCGAGCACACGGTCGCGATCACCGCCGACGGGCCGCGGATCCTGACCGGCGCGGCGGTTCCGCGCGAAGGCGACAGAGCCCCGTCTCTGCTAGGATAAGCGACTCGCGCGGCGCGGCCGCGTTTTGTTGCGCGCACACACCAGAGAGGTCAATTGGCAGTCAAGGAAGAGAAGATCGAGGTCGAAGGCGAGGTGACCGAGGCGCTCCCGAGCACGATGTTCCGGGTGCAGATCGACGGTGGCCACAGCGTCCTCGCCACGATCTCCGGAAAGATGCGCAAGCACTACATCCGCATCGCTCCGGGCGACCGCGTCAAGGTCGAGCTCTCTCCCTATGACCTCAACCGCGGCCGGATCACCTTCCGGAACCGCTGAGGAATCTCATATGAAAGTTCGTCCGTCCGTCAAGCCCAGGTGTGAGCGCTGCCGTGTGATCAAGCGGCACGGACGCACCATGGTCATCTGCACCAACCCCCGGCACAAGCAAAGGCAGGGCTAGTCACTTGGCAAGAATCGCAGGCGTCAACCTTCCGAACCAGAAGCGTCTGGAGATCGGGCTGACGTACATCTACGGGATCGGCCCGTCGACGGCGCACAAGGTCTGCGTTGCGCTCGACCTCGACCCGAACGAGAAGATCAAGGATCTCACGGACGACGAGATCAACAAGATTCGCGCGTACATCGACGGTGAGCTGCAGGTGGAGGGCGACCTCCGCCGCGAGCGCTCCCAGTCGATCAAGCGCCTCTCCGAGATCGGCTGCTACCGCGGGATCCGGCATCGCCGCGGTCTCCCCGTGCACGGGCAGCGGACCAAGACCAACGCGCGCACGCGCAAGGGGCCGAAGAAGACCGTCGGCCGCGGGAAGAAGGCGAAGTAATGGCACCTCCGAGGAAGGCAGCGGCCTCTCGTGGCCGCACCCGTCGCCGTGTCCGCAAGAACATCGCGGTCGGCCAGGCGCACATCAAGACGTCGTTCAACAACACGATCGTCGCGCTGACCGACAACGAGGGCAACGTGATCGCGTGGGAGTCCGCCGGCTCGGCCGGGTTCAAGGGCTCGCGCAAGTCGACCCCGTTCGCCGCCCAGGTGACCGCCGACTCCTGCGCCCGCAAGGGGATGGAGCACGGCCTCCAGAAGGTCGAGGTCTTCGTCAAGGGCCCCGGCTCCGGCCGCGAGACCGCGATCCGCTCGCTCCAGGCCGCCGGCCTCGAGATCCTCGGCGTCAAGGACGTCACCCCGCAGGCCCACAACGGGGTTCGTCCCCGGAAGCGGAGGCGCGTCTAATGGCCCGCGATCTCGGACCCAAGTGCCGCATCTGCCGCCGCGAGGGGATGAAGCTCTTCCTCAAGGGCGAGCGCTGCCTGACGGAGAAGTGCGCGATCGAGCGCCGCTCCTATCCGCCGGGCGAGCACGGCCGTGGCCGGATCAAGCAGAGCGAGTACCTGTTGCAGCTGCGCGAGAAGCAGAAGGCGCGCCGCTACTACGGCCTGCTCGAGAAGCAGTTCCGCAACTACTACGACAAGGCGACCAAGGGGCTGGGCGCGCCGGGTGAGAACCTCCTCCGGATGCTCGAGACCCGGCTCGACAACGTCGTCTACCGGCTCGGCTTCTCGGGCTCCCGCGCCCAGGCGCGCCAGCTCGTCCGCCACGGGCACTTCCTCGTCAACGGCCGCCGGGTCAACATCCCGAGCTACGGCGTTCGCCCCAACGACGTGATCACGATGAAGCAGGGCAGCTCCGCCGAGCCCGTGATCCGCGACGCGACCGACCTGACCGCCTCCGTGGCCCCCTGGCTCCAGGCCGACCACGAGGGCCTGACCGGCAAGGTTCTGAAGTGGCCCGAGCGCGCCGAGATCGACACGCCGGTCCAGGAGTCGTTGATCGTCGAGCTCTACTCCAAGTAACGCACGCTTCCACCCCAGTGAAGAAGGGATCGTTTTGGCTACACGCACCAGCTTGATGGACTTCCAGACTCCCCGGATCGTCCACGAGGAGATCAACGAGAACCGCGGCGTCTTCGTGATCGAGCCGCTCGATCGCGGCTTCGGCTACACGTTCGGCAACTCGCTGCGCCGCGTGCTGCTCTCCTCGCTCGAGGGCGCCGCCGTGACCGCCGTCAAGATCGAGGGCGTCGCGCACGAGTTCACCACCCTGCCGGGTGTCCGCGAGGACGTCACCGACATCATCCTCAACCTCAAGAACCTGATCGTGCTCCTGCACGGCGAGTCGCCCGAGGTCGAGGTGCACATCTCCAAGAAGGGTCCCGGCACGGTCACCGCCGCCGACATCCAGGCGCCGGCCGACCTCGAGATCCTCAACCCGGAGCTCGAGCTCGCGCAGCTGTCCGACAAGGGCAAGCTGGAGATCACGCTGACGATCGGCCGCGGCCGCGGCTACGTCCCGGCCGAGCTGAACCGTGGCCCGGAGACGACGATCGGCGTGATCCCGATCGACTCGATCTTCTCGCCGGTCCGCCGCGTCTCCTACGACGTCGAGGCCGCGCGCGTCGGTCAGCGCACCGACTACGACAAGCTCCGCCTCGACGTGGCCACCGACGGCTCGATCGAGCCCAAGGACGCGATCGGCCAGGCGGCCGAGATCCTGATCCGTCAGCTCGCGATCTTCACCGACCTCGATCGGATCGAGGGCTTCGGCGAGGCTGCCGCTTCCGGCGACTCCGGCGTCGAGGCTCCGGCCGCGCACGGGATGGAGAACTTCCCGATCGAGGAGCTCGAGCTCGGCGTCCGTTCCTACAACTGCCTCAAGCGGGTGGGGATCGAGACGATCGGCGACCTCGTCACGAAGTCCGAGAACGAGCTCGCCGCGATCCCGAACTTCGGCAAGAAGTCGATCGAGGAGGTCAAGGAGACCCTCGCGACCCACGGCC
Organism: uncultured Gaiellaceae bacterium; assembly: GCA_963846665.1. Lineage (GTDB taxonomy): Bacteria > Actinomycetota > Thermoleophilia > Gaiellales > Gaiellaceae > Gaiellasilicea. Next base: position 275,415 of record CAWJWW010000001.1, on the reverse strand, counting down.
TCAACCTGCGGGGCGACGAGTAAGTCATGCGTCACGCGCGGACAGGCAAGAAGCTCGGGCGCGACTCCGCGCACCGCAAGGCGCTCTACTCGAACCTTGCCGGCGCGCTGATCGAGCACGGCCGGATCCAGACGACCGAGGCGAAGGCCAAGGCCGTCAAGCCGTTCGCGGAGAAGATGATCACGCTCGGGAAGCGGGGCGACCTCGCGGCACGCCGCAAGGCGCTCTCCGAGCTGCGTTCCCCCGATGTCGTCAGCCATCTCTTCAGCGAGATCGCGCCGCGCTTCGCGGAGCGTCCCGGCGGCTACACGCGGATCATCAAGCTCGGCGCCCGCCAGGGCGACGCGGCGGAGATGGTCTACCTCGAGCTCGTGGACTACGAGCCCGAGACAGCGTTCTCCCGCCCCCGCTAGCCCGCGTCCGAAAAGTCACAGTTCCGCCACAGAGGCGCGCAGATCCTGCGCGCCTCTGTCGTCTAGCCTGTCTTCAGGGGGCCTCGTTGCCCCCTTGGGGCATTTCGGCACCGATCGGGCGTCGGCCGGAGCGCCGGGCGCTAGGCTCCCGCACTGTGCAGATCGAAGGTCTCGTCTTCGCCGGGGTCGCCAGCCCGGACGCGCTCGCGCTCGCCGGGCTCTTCCGCGACGTGCTCGGGCTCGAGCCGGCGCCCGGCGACGGGTACCACGCGTTCGAGCTCGCGGACGGGAGCTCGCTCGCGGTGGTGCCGAAGGACTGGATCTCGCCGCCCTCGGACACGATCCTCGGCTTCCTCGTCGATGACGTGGTCGAGGCCACCGCGGAGCTCGCGGCCCGCGGCGTCGAGACGGAGGGCGAGCTCGCTGCGAACGAGCGCTTCCGCTACCAGCACTTCCGAGCGCCGGACGGGCGCGTCTTCGAGCTGCTCGACCGCCGCGTCTAGGCGTGGCCTTCCTCGTCGCGCTCCTGCTCGCGCTCTTCGTCCTGCCGTCCCCCTGGAACGTGGTCGCGCTCGTCGCGGGCGCCGCCGTCGAGGGGGCGGAGGCCTGGTTCTGGTGGTGGCTCTCGCACCGGCGCCGGGCCGTCACGGGCGTCGAGGCGCTCGTCGGGGCCGTCGCCACCGTCACCGCCGCCTGCCGTCCGGTCGGGCAGGTGCGGGTGCTGGGCGAGCTGTGGCAGGCGCACTGCCCCGAGGGTGCCGACCCGGGAGCCGAGGTCGAGGTCACGGCGATCGACGGGCTGACGCTGACGGTGCGGCCGCGATGAGGCTGCGGCTGACGCTCGAGTACGACGGGATGGGCTTCCGGGGCTGGGCGAGGCAGCCGGCGGCTCGCACGGTCGAGGCCACCGTCCGGGCCGCGCTCGACGCGGTCTACGCTCGCTGGGACGACCTCGCCGTCGCCGGCCGGACGGACACCGGCGTTCACGCTGCCGGCCAGGTGATCAGCTTCCGGGTCGACGGGCCGGGCCCGCCACCGGAGCGGGCTCCGGCAGCGCTCAATTCCGAGCTGCCGCACGACGTCGTCGTCCTCGCCGCCGAGGAGGCGCCGGAGGAGTTCAGCGCCCGCTACTCGGCGACGGCACGGAGCTACCGCTACCGGGTCCTCCGCCGCCGCACGCGCTCCGCCTTCGAGGCCCGGCGGGCGCTCTGGTGGCCACGGTCGCTCGACCTCGACGATCTGCGCGCCTCGGCGGCGCTCCTCCCGGGCGAGCACGACTTCACCGCCTTCACGCCGAGCGAGACGCAGCACCGGGTCTTCCGGCGCACGATCTCGGCCGCGGCCTGGGAGGAGCACGGGGACGAGCTTCACTTCACCGTGACCGCGAACAGCTTCCTCCGCCACATGGTCCGCACGCTCGTCGGCACGATGCTCGAGCGCCCGCCGGAGGAGCTCGCCCCGCTGCTCGAAGGCCGGCCCCGGGCGGAGGGTGGTCTGACGGCGCCGCCGTGGGGGCTCTACCTCGAGCGTGTCCACTTCGACGCTTCCTCGTAGCAGCAGGCGGCTAGCATCCGGCCGTGCGCTTCCCCGTCGTCCTCTTCGACCTCGACGGCACCGTGATCGACTCGGGCTCGATCATCCTCGCCTCGATGCGGCACGCGGCCCTGACCGTGCTCGGCCGCGAGATCCCCGACGCGGAGCTCGTCCAGGCGGTCGGCGGCCCGGGCCTCGTGGAGCAGATGCGGCTGCTCGACCCCGACCGGGTCGACGAGCTCGTCGACTGCTACCGCGCCCACAACGAGCCGCTGCACGCCGAGCTCGCCGAGTGCGCCGGGATGACCGACGTGCTGACGACGCTGAAGGAGCAGGGACGCAGGCTCGGGATCGTGACCGCGAAGCGCCGCGCGACCGTGGACATCGCCTTCCGCTACCTGCCACTCGAGTCGTTCTTCGAGGTCGTCGTCGGGTCGGACGACACGGAGCGCCACAAGCCCGATCCGGAACCGCTCCTCTTCGCGCTCGACCGGCTCGGAGCGAGCGCCGCCGACGCCGCGTACGTCGGCGACTCGCCGTTCGACATCCGGGCCGCGCGGGCGGCGGGGCTGCACTCGGTCGGCGTCACCTGGGGCCGGCTGCACCGGCGCGAGCTGCTCGAGGCCGAGGGGCCGGACGCGCTCGTCGAGACGACCGAGGAGCTCCTTGCGGCCCTCTGAGCGGGCCGCCGAGCTGCGGGAGCAGGTCTCCTACCACCTGCACCGCTACCACGTCCTCGACGACCCCGAGATCTCCGACGCCGCCTACGACAAGCTGTTCGACGAGCTGCAGGCGCTCGAGGAGGAGCACCCGGAGCTCGCGATCGAGGACTCGCCGACGCGCCGGGTCGGCGCCCCGCCCTCCGACAAGTTCCGCAAGGTCGAGCACGTCGCCCCGATGGGCTCGCTCGAAAAGGTCACGACCGACGAGGCGCTCGTCAAGTGGGCCGAGGACGTGCGCAAGCGGCTCGACTCGGACGAGCCGGTCGCGTACGTGCTGGAGCCGAAGATCGACGGCTCCGCGGTGTCGCTCGTCTACGAGGAGGGCCGCTTCGTCCGCGGCGCCACCCGCGGCGACGGTCGGCGGGGCGAGGACGTGACCCCGAACCTGCGCACCGTCCGCTCGATCCCGCTCGCGCTGCGGCTGCCCGACGGCGAGACGCCGCCGCCGCTGCTCGAGGTGCGGGGCGAGGTCTACTTCCCGCTCACGACCTTCGCCCGGGTGAACGAGCAGCTCGCTGCCGCTGGAAAGAAGACCGCGCCGAACCCGCGCAACGCCGCCGCCGGCTCGCTCCGGCAGCTCGACTCGCGGATCACCGCCGAGCGAGGGCTCGCGATCTGGGCCTACGGCACGGGGCTCCCGGAGGCGATCCCCGCCGAGACGCAGTGGGAGACCCTGGCCTGGCTCGCCGAGCGAGGGTTCCGCACGAACCCGTTCGCCCAGCGGCTCGAGACGATCGAGGAGGTCGCCGCGGCCTGCGCCGAATGGGAAGCGCGCCGGATCGAGCTCGACTACGAGATCGACGGGATCGTGATCAAGGTCGACTCCCTCGAGCAGCAGGCGCGTCTCGGCGCGCTCCACGACCGCCCCCGCTGGGCCCGCGCCTTCAAGTGGGCGCCGATGACCGCGCAGACGACGTTGACGCAGATCGCGATCCGCGTCGGGCGGACCGGGGCGCTGAACCCGTGGGCGATCCTCGAGCCGGTCGAGGTCGGCGGGGTCACGATCTCCCGCGCGACGCTCCACAACGAGGAGGACATCAACCGCAAGCGGATCCGGGAGGGCGACCTCGTGATCGTCCAGCGCGCAGGCGACGTGATCCCGCAGATCGTCGGCCCCGCGGGCGAGCACCGGCCGGGGACGAAGGAGTTCCGGATGCCGGCGCAGTGCCCGCTCTGCGGTCACGACGTGGTCAAGCCCGAGGGCGAGGTGATGCACCGCTGCCCCAACCGCGCCTGCCCGTCGCGCGGCCTCGAGACGCTGATCAACTGGGTCAGCGCTGCCATGGACATCGAAGGCGTGGGCGAGCAGTTCGTGCGCCGGCTCTGGGAGCTCGCGCTGCTCCGGTCGATGCCCGACCTCTACCGGCTCGAGAAGGAGCAGCTCCTCGAGCTGGACGGCTTCGGCGAGACCTCGGCGTCGAACGTGCTCGCCTCGATCGAGGCCTCGAAGGCCCAGCCGTTCTCGCGCGTCCTCTTCGGGCTGAACATCCCCGACGTCGGGTGGGTGACCGCGCAGAACCTCGCACGCCACTTCGGCACCGTGGACGCGCTGCTCGGCGCGACCCAGGAGCAGGTCCAGGAGGTGGATGGGATCGGACCGGACCGGGCCGAGTCGATCGCCGAGTGGTTCGCGGAGGAGGGCAACCGCTCGCTCGTCGAGGAGCTGCGCGCGCTCGGGCTGACGCTCGAGGCGGGCGAGGCCGAGCGGCCGGTCGAGGGGCCGCTCTCAGGGACGCAGTACGTGATCACCGGGACGCTCGAGGGCTTCACCCGCGACGAGGCAGCGGCGGCCCTCGCCTCGCTCGGCGCCAAGGTCTCCGACAACGTCTCGAAGAAGACCACCGGCGTGATCGTGGGTGAGAGCCCCGGGAGCAAGGTGGCGAAGGCCGAGAAGGCAGGCGTCCCGATCCTCTCCGAGGCCGACCTACGTGAGCTCGTCAAGGACGCTCCGGGAACCACGCGGGCCGGGATCGTGCCCCCGCCGCGCCGCCGCTAGGCGAGCCGGTCAGCCGGAGGCGAGCACCGTCGCGAACCGGTCCTGGGCTCGCCGCGCCCAGAGTGCCGAGATCGGGCTTCCGTTCTGGACGACGGCGAAGACGTAGCGGTCGCGGACGAAGCCGGAGAGCGCCGACGCGGTGTTCGTCGTGCCGGTCTTGGCGAGCACGCGGCCGCGCGCGGGCCGGAGGCGCAGCCGGTCGTGCAGTGTGCCGTCGACGCCCGCGACGGCGAGCGAGTCGACGAAGGCGTCGTGGATGTCGGGGTCGGCGAGCCCTGCCACGAGGATGGCGACGAGGGCGTTCGCCGTCAGGCGATCCGACCGCGAGAGTCCCGACCCGTCCACGAGCCGCACGCCTGCGAGCGGCACGTCTGCGGCGGCGAGCGCCTCCCTGACCACGCTCGCGCCCGCCGCGGTCGTGCCCTTCCCGCGCCCGAGGGCCCCCAGCTCCTTCAGGAGCACCTCCGCGGTGAAGTTGTCGCTCTCCCGGCCCATGAAGCGGACGATCGCGGCGAGCGGCTCGGAGAGGTCCTGCGCGAGCGGGACGGCGAGCTCGAGCGGCACGCCGGTTCGCGCCGGCTTGGCGACAGTGACGCCGTGCTGCTCGAGCGCGGCCCGGAAGAGCGAGGCCGACGCGAGCGCCGGGGTGCCGGTCGTGCGGCCGCGAAACCAGCCGCGCTCGACGGTGAGCGCCGAGAGCGGCGGCGATTCGAGCAGGTAGAAGCTCGGCTTCCACCCGGGCGCCGTCCGCTGCCCGTCGAACCAGCTCTCGTCGCCGACGACAGCTCCGTCGACGTGGGCGATCCCCCAGTCGGCGACCTGCGCCGCGAGCGCGTCGAGGTCGGGGAGCGCGAGCGTCGGGTCGCCGTATCCCTGGAGGAAGAGGCTGCCGTGCCAGGTGCCGTCGACGAGGCTGCCGGTGCCGACGACCTCGGTGTGGAAGCGGAAGCCGGGGCCGAGGGTGGCGAGCGCCGCATACGCGATCGGGAGCTTCTCGTTCGAGGCCGGGACGAGGGGCAGCTCGGCGTTGCGGGAGTAGACGACGGCGCCCGTCCGGAGGTCGATTGCGAGGGCTGCGGTGCGGGCCGGATCGACGTGGGGGACGGCGAGCGCCCGCTGCAGCCGGGTCGCGAGCGTCGGGTCTGCTGCAGCCGCCGGGCTCGAGGCGACGAGCGCGGCGAGCAGCAGGGAGAGGACGGCGAGCGATGGGCCGACCCTCGTCCGAAAATGGGCCGCGCGGCCCATGCCGGGGCGCCGCCCGCCTCGCATACTGGCCGAGTGGGCCTGCAGCTCGACGCCGTCGTGACCGAGATCCGGTCGATGCTCGATCTTCCCGCCGATCCGCGGCTTCCCCGCGAGGACGTGGAGCGGACGCTGACGGACGGCTACGCCTGCGCACTCGGGCTCGAGGGGGAGCGGCTGCGGGCCGAGCGGCGGCTGCGCACGCTGAATGGCGGCGCCGTCGCTGAACGGGAGGAGCTGGAGCGGCTGACCGCAGCTACCCGCCGCGAGCTCGCCGACCTGCGCGCGCTCCTCTCGACGTTGCGCGCCCACGCCCTGGACTGAGCGGCTCAGACGATCCCGGAGCGGACGGCGTAGACCGCCGCCTGGATCCGATTCTCGATCTGCAGCTTCATCAGGATGTTCGAGATGTGGTTCTTGACCGTCTTCGGGCTGATGTGGAGGTCGCCCGCGATCATCGCGTTGTCCTTGCCGTTCGCGATCAGCTTCAGGACCTGGATCTCGCGGTCGGAGAGCTCGGCGCGGATCGTCGCCGCGGCCTCGGGGGCGGCGGTGGTGGCGCGGACGTGCTGGAGCACCTTGCCCGCGATGTGCGGCGAGATCAGCGACTCCCCCACGGCTGCGGACTCGATTCCCTGCATCAGGTCGTGGATCGACGCGTCCTTGAGCAGGTAGCCGCAGGCGCCGGCGAGGATCGCGTCCATCACGTCCTGCTCCTGGTCGGAGATCGTCAGCACGATCACCCGGGTCAGCGGCGCGTCGCGGCTCATGTGCCGCGTCGCGTCGACGCCGTTCATCCCCGGCATGTTCAGATCCATGATCACGACGTCCGGCGCGTACTCGCGCACCATCTGGAGCGCCTCGGAGCCGCCCGACGCCTCGCCGACGATCTGGACGCCCTGTTCCTCCAGCAGGTTGCGCAGGCCCGTGCGGAAGAGGTCGTGGTCGTCGACCAGGAGGACGCGGACGTCGCGCCCCTCGTCGTCGGGGATCGGGGGTGCCTCGGTCACCTCGGCGGGAAGTCTAGGAAAAACGTCAGCGGATGGTGATCACGACGGTCTTGCGACCCCAGCGGAGGGCGTCAGCGGTCGTCGGGAACCAGAGGTCGATCATCGCGCCCCTCACTCCGCTGCCCGTGTCCGCGGCGACCGCGTCACCGTAGCCGGGGACGTAGACGCGCGTGCCCATCGGGATCACCGAGGGGTCGACGGCCATGATCCCGTGCCCGACGGGGAGCCCGGAGGCGGTCGTCCCGGGCAGGCTGTAGCCGACCGCTGAGACCGTCATCGTCCGGCCGCCGGAGGAGGGCGCGGCGGAGGGTGGGGGCGTCGGTGCCGCCGCGGGCGTCTCGGCGGGCGCGGCCTCCGGCGCGCCGGAGCTCGCGGGGGTGGTCGGCGCGGCGACCGCAGCCGTCGGAGCTGCCGAGGCCGCCCCGGGAAGCGTGGCGGACCGGCGCTCGGCCGCCTTGGCCTGCGCCTCGAGGGCCGCGAGCCGCGCCTCGGTGATTCCCTCCCGGCGCCGGAGCTCGGCGAGGTAGCCGGCCCGCTCTGCCGCCTTGGCCTCGAGCGCCTGCTCGCGGGCCGACGCCGCGTCGGCCGCGCGGGTGAGCGCAGCAGCGCGCGCGACGAGGCGTGCGTCCACCCGGGCGAGCCGCGCCCGGGCCGCCCGCGCCTGCGCGAGCACCGCCGTGGACTGGCCCGCCGCCCGGTCGAGGTCGTCGAGCCCGGTCAGCGCGGCATCGAGCGATTCGGCACCGAGCACGATCGCGAGCGGGTCGAGGCCGTTCTGCTCGTAGAGCGCCCGGAGAAGCAGCGCCAGGTTGCGCTCGGAGGCGCGGAGGGTCTTCCGCGCGATCGCCAGCTGGCGCCGGGTCTCGGCCCGGCGGGCGGCGACGGCCGTGCGCCGCGCCTGGGCCGCGGCAGCGGCGGCGCGGGCCCGCGTCAGCTCCGATTCGAGCGCGTAGAGGGTGAGGAGCGCGGTATTCGAGTCGGCCGCGAGCGCTGTCCGCTGGGCCTCGAGGGCGCGCGCCTGCCGGCCCGGGGAGTCGGCGCCGAGCGCGATGGGAACTGACGTCGCGACCGCCAGACCCGCGAGAACGACCGCAGTCCGGGTCGCGCGGCTCGTGGAGAGTTTCCGCACGGGGGCAGGACCGTAGCACGGATCTGGGGCGGTAGCCAGCGAGTTTGTGCGGATGGTGAACAGCTCGCGGTGGCTCGGTTTTGGCTTATCCGTGCGTTGCGGTCGTCCGGATCCGCTGCTAGAGTGCCGTGCTTGTGACGGACCTCGCCCCCCACCGGGCGCGACGTGACCCTCGACCTGGAGTGCCTCATCAGCTCGAGCCCACGTAAAGCGCCCGCGATCCTCACGTCTTTCGCGGCGATCCTCCTCGCCGTCGGCGGCGCCTCCGTCCGCTCGGCGTCCGCCGATCCGTCGGTTTCGGCCAAGCAACGGCAGGCGCAGGACGTGCTCGCACAGATCCAGGCGATCGACGGCCAGCTCGAGCGCGCCGTCGAGGACTACAACTTCGCGAACGTCAAGCTCGCCCGGATCGACTCCGAGCTGGAGCTGAACGGGAAGCGGCTCGTGATCGCCCGCTCGAGCCTGAAGGCCGCCCAGAAGCACCTCCAGGACCGGCTCGTCTCGCTCTACGTCAACGGCAGCCAGTCCTCGACGATCGAGGTGCTGCTCGGGTCCAGCTCGCTCGACGACCTGATGCTCCAGCTCGACACGGTCGAGCGCGTCTCGGCCCAGGACGCGGGCGTCCTGCGCGAGGTCAAGGCCTTCGGGGTCGAGGTCAAGGTGCGGAACGCCCGGCTCTCGAAGGCGCGCGCTGCGCAGAAGAAGGTCGTGGCCGATAGGGCCGCGCAGAGAGCCTCGATCCAGGGCCAGCTCTCGGAACGGCAGCGGATGCTCTCCTCGATCAAGTCCGAGATCGCGTCGCTCCAGGCCGCCGAGGCGCGCCGGCAGCAGCGGCTCGTCGCGCAGGCCCGCGCACGCGTCGCCACGCTCAACCTCCAGCAGCCGCAGGCCGCGACGCTCCAGGCGCAGGCTCCCGCCCCGAGCGCCCCGGCCGCCGACGGGGCGCCGGAAGCCGCCGCCGCGGCCGCGCCCCCGTCCCGGTACGGCGGCGTCGTCGGCGTGGCGATGAGCTTCCTCGGCGTCCCTTACGTCTGGGGCGGCGCCAGCCCCTCGGGCTTCGACTGCTCCGGGCTGATCATGTACGCCTATGCGCAGGTCGGCGTCTCGCTGCCCGCACCACGCCGCCTCCCAGTACGCGATGGGCTCGCCCGTCTCCCGCGACCAGCTCGAGCCCGGCGACCTCGTCTTCTTCAACGGCCTCGGGCACGCCGGGATCTACATCGGCGGCGGCCAGTTCGTGCACGCGCCGCACACCGGCGACGTCGTCAAGGTCTCGAGCCTCTCCGACTCCTGGTACGCCGCCACCTGGGTCGGCGCCCGGCGCCTCTAGCTCGACGCGGCCTCGTTGAGGGTGGCGCCCGCGTAGAGCTCGTCGAGCTCCGCGGCGAAGTGCTCGACGCAGACCCGCCGCTTCAGCTTCAGCGTCGGCGTCAGCTCCCCGGCTTCCATCGTGAAGTCGCGCGGCAAGACCCGGAACCGCTTGATCTGCTCGTAGCGCGAGTGCTCGGCGTTGACCGCGTCCACGATCTCCGAGACGAGCTCCTGGACGGCGGGGGCCTCTGCGAGCTCCGCGAGCTCTCCCTCGAGCCCTCGCTCCCGGGCCCACCCTTGGAGCTGCTCTGCGTCGAGGGTGAGGAGGGCGGCGATGTACGGCTTCCGGTCGCCGACGACGAGCGCCTGGGAGACGTAGCGCGAGTTCTTCAGCTCGTTCTCGAGGTTCTGGGGGGCGACGTTCTTGCCGCCCGCGGTCACGATCAGATCCTTCTTCCGGTCGGTGATCGTGACGAAGCCGTCCTCGTCGATCTCGGCGATGTCGCCGGTCCGGAGCCAGCCGTCCGCGCCGAGGACCTCGGCGGTCGCCTCGGGGTCCTTGTAGTAGCCGCCGAAGACGGTCTCGCTCCGGATCAGGAGCTCGCCGTCGTCGGCGAGGCGCAGCTCGAATCCCGGGAGCGCGCGGCCGACCGTGCCGAACCGGTAGGCGCTGTGGACGTTCGTCGTCGCAGCCGTCGTGCACTCGGTGAGGCCGTACCCCTCGAGCAGGAGGATGTCGATCGAGTGGAAGAACTCGGCGATCTCCGGCGAGAGCGGGGCGCCGCCCGAGATCGCGGTCCGGAGCCTGCCGCCGAGCCGGTCCTTGACCTTGGCGTAGACGAGCCGGTCGGCGAGCCGGTGCCGGAGCGCGAGCCCGCGCGGGACGGGCTCACCCGCCCGGCGGAGCGCGCTGACGCGGCGGCCGATGTCGAGCGACCAGTCGACGAGCCTCCGCTTCGCGCCCGTGGCCTCGTCGAGCGAGGCGACGACGGCGGTGTGGATCTTCTCGTAGACGCGGGGCACGCTCGGGAAGACGGTGGGCTTGACCTCGCGGAGCGCCGCTGCGGCCTGGAGCGGGTCGGGCAGGAATGCGATCGTGTAGCCGACGTAGGGGCCGGTCAGGTGCATCAGCCGCCCGAAGTTGTGGGCGAGCGGGAGGTAGAGGAGCATCGTGTCGCCCTCTGCGGTGAAGTTCTCGAGGTGGTCGACGACCGCGACCATCGCGTAGTAGTTGCGGTTCGAGATCATGCAGCCCTTCGGCGGCCCCGTCGTGCCCGAGGTGTAGATATAGGTGAAGAGGTCGTCCTCGGTGATCGCCTCGACCGACTCCCGGAGCGCGTCCGGGTGCTCGGCGGCATAGGCGCGGCCGCGCTCGGCGAGGCCGTCGAGGTCGGCGAAGGTGAGCACGTGCTCGAGCCGGCCGCCGGCCTCGACCTTGGCGCGCTGCTCCTCGTCCTCGCAGAGGATTCCGACGGAGTCCGAGTGCTCGACGATGTAGGTGACGTCCTTCGGCGAGCTGTTCGCGTAGATCGCGGCCCCGATCGCGCCGACGTGGGCGAGGGCGAAGTCGAAGAGCGCCCACTCGAGCTTCGTGGTCGCCAGGATCGAGAAGGCGTCGCCCTTGCGGACGCCCAGCGAGAGCAGGCCGTTCGCATACGCGTCGACGCGGTCGGCCGCCTCCGTCCAGGGGACGGGCCGCCAGCCGCTCTCCACCTGCTCGAGGTAGGCCGGGGCGGTGCGCCGGGCCGCGACGGCGTCACGCCAGAGCCGGGCGATCGTCCGTTCGTCGCTCACAACAGTCACTCTACTCGCCGCCGCCTGCAGGAAAGGGAGACGCGGTGGGGAAAATCCCTGGTCCCTCTACACTTTGGAGCGGCATGCGCACGACCTGGAACGGCTCTCTCAGCTTCGGTCTCGTCTCGATCCCCGTCGGGCTCGCCCCGGCGACGAAGCCTGCGGCGCGGACGTCGGACGTCTCGTTCCGGCTCCTCCACCGCGAGTGCGGGACGCCGATCAAGCAGAAGCGCTTCTGCCCCAAGCACGACCGCGAGCTCGGCCCGGACGAGATCGTCAAGGGCTGGGAGGTCGCGAAGGGGCAGTTCGTCCTCGTCGAGGAGGCAGAGCTCGAGGCGCTCCAGGAGCACGACGACTCCCGCTCGATCGAGATCACGCGCTTCGTCGACGCGAGCGAGGTCGACCCGGTCTTCTTCGACCGGACGTACTTCCTCGTTCCGGCCCAGGCGGCCGCCGCGCGCCGGCCCTACGTGCTGCTGCTGAAGGCGATGGAGGAGACGGGGATGGCCGCGATCGGCCGGTTCGTGCAGCAGGGCAAGGAGAAGTTCTGCCTGATCCGCGCCAAGGGTGACGCGCTCGCGCTCGAGACCCTCTTCCTCTCGGCCGACGTCTACTCCCAGGCCGAGGTCGAGGAGGTCGTCGAGGAGACCGCGGTCAAGGCGCCTGAGCTCGCGCTCGCGCGGCAGGTGATCGAGAGCCTCGTCGGCGAGTTCGACCCGTCCGACCTGCAGAGCGAGTACCGGAGCAACCTCCGCGCGATGCTCGAGGCGAAGCTGGCGGGCGAGGAGATCGCCGCGCCCGAGCCCGTCGAGGCCGAGGCGCCGATGGTCGACCTGCTGGAGGCGCTCCGCCGCAGCGTCGAGGAGGCGAAGGGCAAGCAGTCCGGCGCCGCGGGGAAGAAGAAGGCGAGCTCGAAGCCCGCCCCGCGCTCGCGCAAGACCGCAGCCCGCTAGACCGCGACCTGCCAACGAACCGGTGGCCGCGTAGCGGCCCTTCAGGGGTCTTCGCGCGAGTCGGGATCCGCTCCTGCGGATGCCGACTCTGCGCCGGGTAAGCCGCGAAGCGGGATCCGCTCCCGCGGAGCCTCGGCTGCCGGCGAGGTCGTTGGGCGAGCTGGTGGCCGCGTAGCGGCCCTTCAGGGGTCTTCGCGCGAAGCGGGATCCGCTCCCGCGGAGCCTCGGCTGCCGGCGAGGTCGTTGGGCGAGCTGGTGGCCGCGTAGCGGCCCTTTAGGGGTCTTCGCGCGAAACGGGATCCGCTCCCGCGGATCCCGTTTCTGCGCCAACAAGCAGAGCTAGTGTGGTTGGGGCAGCGCCCCGAGGGCTTCCAGCTGGGCGGCGAAGAGGGTCTTGTCGATCTTGCCCTGGTAGATCGGCACGCCTTCCTCGAGGCAGACGCGGATCACCTCGGAGCGGTCGATCCCGAGCTCCTCCGAGAGCTCGTCGGGCGTGAGGTGGTTCGCCATACGGTTCCTCCTCCTCTGCGGCAACGAAAAAGCCCGCTGGCGCCGGTCATAGGCGCTCAGGCGGGCTCGGATGCCGCTCTCTCGATGTCTGCGGGATTCAACGGGCCCGCTCCCGAACGTTGACCATCTGCACGGAGGATACGTTCCCCACATGACGTCTGCAACGAACATGGTCGGGCTCGAGCGGCGCGAGGTGACCGTCGGCGGCGCCCTGCTCCGCTACTACGCGGGAGGAGAGGGAGAGGCGGTCGTGCTCGTGCACGGGCTCGCCGGGACGGCGGCCAACTGGGTCGAGCTGATCCCCGAGCTCGTCCGGCGGAACCGCCTGCTCGTGGTCGACCTCCCCGGCCACGGCGGCTCCGAGCCGCGCCGGCGCGCGACCGTGGCCGACTTCGCCGATGCCGTCGCCGCCGTGATCGAGGCGGAGGGTGCGGCTCCCGCCGTGGTCGCCGGCCACTCCTTCGGCGGCCAGGTCGCGCTCCGGCTGGCGCAGCGCCGGCCCGAGCTCGTCGCGGGGCTCCTGCTCGCCGCGCCCTCGGGAATCGCGACGGTGACGCGCGCGTTCCAGGCCGTGGTGTGGCTGACCGGCGTCCTGCGTCCCGGCCGCCTCGTGGCGCCGCTGCGGCACCGGTTCGCCGGCCGGGCCTGGTATCGCCGGCTCGCCTTCCGGCCCTACTTCGTCTCCGACCCCCTTGCCGTCTCGCCGCGCGCCACCCACGGCTTTCTCGCGGGGCTCGGCGAGCACGCCGACATCCGCACCGCGGGCTGGGCGATGGGGAAGGACGATGCGCGCACAGATCTCACGGAGGTGGGCTGCCCCGTGCTCGTGCTCTGGGGCGCCCGCGACGTCCAGCTCGGGCTCGACGACGCCCACGAGTACGCCCGCCGCCTCCACGCGCGCCTGCGAGTGATCGCGGACTGCGGCCACCTCCTGATCGGCGAGCGGCCGGACGCCTGTCTCGACGCGCTCGCCGCGCTCGGGCGGCCACGGTGACCGTCGTCCTTCGCCCGCTCCGGCAGGACGAGTACGCGGCCTGGCTGGGCGCGCACGCCGACGGCTATGCGGAGGGGCTGGCGGCGTTCGCGGGGCTCGACGCCGACGAGGCGCGGAGCAAGGCGGAGGCCGATCTCGCCACGGTGCTCGCGGACGGGCTCGCGACGAACGGCGTTGCGATCTGGGCCGTCGAGGTCGAGGGCGAGCAGATCGGCTCGGTCTTCCTCGGGATCCGCGACGAGGGCGCGTGGCTCTACGACATCACGATCGACGAGTCCCGGCGCGGGAAGGGCTACGGCCGTGCTGCGATGCTGGCGCTCGAGGACGAGGTGCGCCGGCTCGGGCACCGCTCGCTCGGGCTCAACGTCTGGGGCGGGAACGAGATCGCCCGAGGGCTCTACCGGTCGCTCGGATTCGCCGAGACGTCCGTGCACATGCGCAAGGAGCTCTAGACCGGGTTCGGGATCTCCAGGTACTCCCAGTCCAGCCCGAAGCGCTCCGCGAGGTGCCGGGCCAGGGCCTGGACGCCGAGCCGCTCGGTGGCATGGTGGCCGGCGGCGACGAAGTGGATCCCGAGCTCGCGGGCCGTGTGCAGGTTCGGCTCCTCGGGCTCGCCCGTCAGGAGCAGGTCGTACCCCTCGTGCGCGGCCGCGATCAGCTCGTACCCGGCTGCGCCCGTGGAGATCGCGACCCGCTCGATCCGGTCCGGCCCGTGCGGGAAGACCAGCGGCTCACGCTCGGTGACCGCACGGATCCGCTCGACGAGCTCCTCCACTCCCGTCGGCTCGGTCAGCCGGCCGCCGAGCCCGACGCCGCCGAACTCGCGCTCGCGCACGACCCCGATCGCCGCCGCGAGCCGGGCGCTGTTCCCCAGCTCGGGATGAGCGTCCAGGGCGAGGTGGTAGGCGACGAGGCTGAGATCGGCGGCGAAGAGGGCCTCCAGGCGTCCCCGCTGGCGCCGGTCGACGAGAAGCGGCTCGTTCCGCCAGAAGATCCCGTGGTGGACGAGGACGAGCTGTGCGCCCGAGGCGGCGGCGGCCCGGAAGAGCTCGAGCGAGGACGAGACCCCGCACGCGATCTTCGTCACCTCGGCGGCGCCCACGACCTGCAGCCCCGGCCGCCCGTACTCGGGAAAGCGGTGCACCTCGAGCAGTTCGTCGGCGTAGCGGACGATCTCTTCGCGGGCAGCCACGGGCCGATTCTAGGTACCCTGTCGTCCGCTCGGGGTGTGGCGCAGCCTGGTAGCGCGCTCCGTTCGGGTCGGAGAGGTCCGGAGTTCAAATCTCCGCACCCCGATAGCTCGCAAGATCGAGTGCCCGCCTCTCGGCGGGCACTCGATCGCGAAAACCCCTGAAGGGTTTCTGGCTCGCGCACGAGCCGCTGCACGAGATCCCTGAAGGATTCGGCGCGGTCTCGAGGCGCGGCGGACGCGCCAGCCAAGGGCGGTCGCCCTAGGAGGGCTTGACGAAACGGTCGAGCGCGACCTGCGCCGTGCGGACGGCGGGATCGTCGGCCGGCCCATAGCGCTTCACGGCGAATGCCCCAGAGCGGAAGGAGAAGCCGCCGAGCGCGCGTTTCACGATCTCGACGAGCAGGTCAGCGTCGAGGCCGGAGAGATACAGAACCGCCTGCCCGTTCCCGAACTCGTGCCCGTCCACTTCGTCGCCCATGGCCGCAACAGCTTCCTCCAGCTCGTCCTCCAGGCGGTAGATCGCCTCGCGCTCCTCGTCCGTGCCGAACTGGTCGTCCGACAGTGGGAGGTGGAGGATGACGGCGTGGTCGCGGGTCGGCTCGGGTTCGTTCTTGCGGCGGAAGAGCGGCACGGGAAGAACCCCTAGGCGCCCATCTCGCCGGTGTCGACGCGGGCTCGACCGAGCGTGGTCGTGACGACGGCCGTCACGATGGCCCCGGCGAGCATGGCGGAGGCCCAGCCCCAGCCGGTGATGTTGTCCTCGATCCCGAGCGCGCGGTCGAGGGAGAACCGGCCGGGCCCGGTCGCGGTCAGCGCGACTGCGAGCGTGAGGTACAGGCCGTCGAGCTCGTAGCCGCCGAGGAAGCCCTTGGCCCACTTGGCGGTCACGATCGCGTTCAGCATCACCGTCGCGAGCAGGAACGTCGCCAGCGGCGTCAGGAGCCCGGCGACGAGGAGCAGGCCGCCGCCGAGCTCGGCGAGCCCCGCCGCGAGCGCCATCAGCGGCGGGACGCGGTAGCCGAGCGAGCCGAACATGCGGGCGGTCGCCTCGGGCCCGCGGCCGCCGAACCAGCCGAAGAGCTTCTGGGAGCCGTGCGCGGCGAGCGCGAGCCCGACCACGATCCGGAGGAGCAGGAGTCCGTATGCCACGGCCCGACCCTACCCTGCTTCGCGCACCTCGTACCGGTGCACGACCGCGGTGCAGAGATCCTCGACGTAGTCCAGCCCGCCCGACTCGGCGATCCGGCGCGCCTCCGCCGAGACGAGGCCGAGCTGGAGCCAGACCGCTCCCGCCCCCGCGGCGACCGCCTCCCGGGCGACATCCGCGGTGAACTCCGAGCGCCGGAAGACGTCGACGAGGTCGATCGGGCGGTCGATCTCGGCGAGCGAGCGCACGCAGGGAACTCCGAGGATCTCGTCGCAGCCGGCCGGGCGGACGGGGATCACGTCGTAGCCCTGCGCGAGCAGGTAGCGGAAGACGCCGTGGCTCGGCCGCTCGGGCCGGGGTGAGGCGCCGACGACCGCGATCGTGCTCGCATCGCGGAGGATCTCCACCGGGGTGCGCATGACGCAAGGCTATCCTCGGCGGGTGCTGAGAGCGGTCATCTTCGACGTCGACTTCACGCTGGCGCTCCCTGGGCCCGAGCTCGGGCCGGAGGGCTACCGCCACCTGGGCGAGCGGCACGGGCTCACGCTCGACCCGGCCCGGTACGAGGAGTCACGGCTCGCCGCGCTCGACGGCCTCCAGCGCCACCCCGAGCTGGAGCACGACGACGAGCTCTGGATCGCGTTCACGGAACGGATCGTGCGCGGGATGGGCGGCGACGCGGACGGGTGCGCGTGAGTGCGCCGCGGAGCTCGTGGGAGTGTGGGAGCAGCACGACAAGTTCACGCTCTACGAGGACGCGCTCCCCGTCCTCGCGGCCCTCCGGGGCCACGGGCTCAAGCTCGGCCTGATCTCGAACGGGAGCCGCGACCTGGAGGAGTTCGTCGTCCACCACGGCCTCGACGTCGACTGCGCGATCGGCTCCCGGGCGTTCGGGCGGACGAAGCCGCACCCGGGGATCTTCGAGCGCGCCCTCGAGCTGCTCGAGGTCGGAGCCGCCGAGACGGCGATGGTCGGCGACTCCTACGAGGACGACATCGAGGGGGCCCGGGCCCTCGGGATGCAGGCCTTCCTGCTCGACCGCGACGGCCGCTACCCGGACGAGCCCGGCCGGCTGCCGACGCTGCTCGCGCTTCCCGCAGCACTCGGCCTCGCCGGCTAGCCCTCCGGCTTCCCGGCTAACAGCGCGCCGAGGCCTGGCAGGTCTTCAGCGTCTCGACGCGGGCGACTCCGCCCGCCCACGTCAGCCCGATCCGGATCGAGGCTGCGTTGTTCGAGTAGTCCAGCTCCTCGAGCAGCTCCTGCGGGTTCGCCCGGTGGACGAGGACGTAGGTCCCGGCAGGGATCCCGCGCAGCTCGAGGTTCTGGCCGTGGAAGTTGGGCGGGTAGAGATCGGTGTAGCCGGGCGAGGAGCCCTGCTCGACCGAGAGCACCTTCGGCTGGTAGGCGGCGCAGTTGCCGAGGAAGCGCGGGCCGCGGAACGCAGCGACCCGCCGGGCGGCGAGCCCGTAGTGGTCGGCGAGGCAGAAGCCGCTCTTGCGGTCGCGCACGAGCAGCGCTCCGGCGAGCGTCCGGAGCTCGTAGCGCTGGAAGTCGAGGACGTGCCAGTGCGTGTGCGTCGGCGAGGGGGTGTAGCGGAGGGTGCCGGCGTGCGCGTACGTGCGCACGCTCCCGTCGGACAGCCGGACGAGCTGCTGGGCGAGCATCGGCGCTCGGGCGCTCGCGCGGCTGCCGCGGATCCAGACGGGGCCCTCGCCGACGTTGTCCGTCGCGGAGGCGAAACCGAGCTTCGTGCCGACGAGTGTGAGCCGGAAGGGTGCGCGCTGGTCGAAGTCGGGGAGGAGCTCGCGGGGGCCGGAGGCGGGCGTGCCGGTGTCCCGGGTCTTCTCGGCCGGAAGCGGCTCGCCGGGCACGAGCGTGCGGATGCGCACGGCGCCTGCTCCGGGCCAGCCGTCCACGAGCTGCTCCGCCGGCCCGCCGGCGACGAGCCGGGCCGCGCCGCCTCTGGCCGGCACGACAGAGACGTCGAAGCTGCCACCGCTGAGCGGGCTCGCGGCGTACGCGATCGAGAGCCCGTCGGGCGACCACGCCGGGCCGGTCACGACCTGCTCGCGGCGCGTGAGGCGGACGAGGCCGCTCCCGTCGCGCCGGATCGAGAGCAGGCTCGTGCCGCGGGCGCCCGGCTCCTGCCGCACGAACGCGATGCGGCGCCGGTCGGGCGACCAGTCCGGCTCCGAGTCCTCCGCCGCGCCGCCGGTGACCTGGCGGTCTCCCACGTAGAGGTCGCCGGCGCGGACGGTGACCGCGAGCTTCGGGAGCTGCCTCGCGCCCTCGGCCTCGGCCGCGAGCCCGGCGAGCGCGGGGAGCGGCACGAGGAGCACCGCGAGCGCGAGCACGCCGCGCAGCCGCCCTCTCTCGCCGTTGTCCCCGCTCATCGTCCGCCACTATGCCGATGCACCTCCGGCGGGGATGGGGTCTTGCACGGCCGGCGGGGCCCGGCTACCGTGCGACCGCCCGTGGCAGGCAGCCCCACATCGCAGGAGGAGAAGCGCCGTCTGATCCTGGACGCGGCGGTCCGGGTCTTCGCTCGCCGCGGCTACCACACGTCCCGCGTCGGCGACATCGCCGAGGAGGCAGGCGTCGCGCACGGGCTGCTCTACCACTACTTCGACTCGAAGCAGGAGGTGCTCGAGACGATCTTCCGCGAGAACTGGCGGAACCTGATCGACGCCTTCCAGCGGGTCGCCGAGTCGGACGCGTCGCCGCTCGACCAGTTGACGGGGATCGCCAAGATCCTGCTCCGGTCCTGGCGGAACGATCCCGACCTCGTTCGCGTGATGGTGCGTGAGGTCGCCCGGAGCCCGCACCTGCAAGCGCAGGTCGAGGAGATCCAGGGCGCGTTCGAGCTGATCCAGCGCGTGATCGAGCGCGGGCAGGCGGACGGGAGCTTCCGGCCGGAGCTCGACCCGCTGCTCGCGACGTGGATCTTCTACGGCGGCCTCGAGGAGCTCCTGACCGGTTGGGTGCTCGGGCGGCTCCCGGACGGCGACGAGGAGGTCGCGCGTGCGGAGCAGACCGTGATCGACGTCCTCTGCGGCGGGCTCGCCGCTCGCGCTCCTGTCCGGCTCTAGCTCTCAGCGGCAGAGCGGCACGCCGGGGCGCGAGAGCCCGAAGGCCCAGAGCTTCTCGTCGAGGAGGTAGAACGAGGTCAGCGCGTTCGGCGAGCGCCGCACGAGGGCGTAGTAGCCGTCGCAGTCGCGCCGGGCGAGGCCGGGGAACGCCGTCCGGACCTGCTCGACCGTGGCGCCGAGGGCGAGCCCGCCCGGCGTGTGCCAGGCCTCCGGCGCGTAGATCGTGAAGATCGCCGCGGTCTTGCCGCCGCGCAGCTCGACCCCGGCCCCCTTCGGCTGGAAGGCGAAGTAGTTGAAGTACCACGTCTCGCGGCCACAGCCGGAGCACAGCCCGTACGCGCGCCCCCACAGGCGCTCGACCTGGTCGCGGGTGGCGCCGAGGCGGAGGCCGCCGAGGCTCTCGCCGGGCCGGAGCAGGCCGGCGGTGGGCGGCGCCGCCGCGGCGGGCGCGGCGAGGAGGAGGAGGGAGACGCCGGCGGCGAGCAGGAGGCGGCGCACGCCGGAGGGTCTAGCGGAAGGCGCTCTGGCCGGTGAGGGCGCCGCCGACGACGAGCGTGTGCACCTCGTGCGTGCCCTCGTAGGTGAGCACCGACTCGAGGTTGTTCATGTGCCGGATCACCGGGTACTCGAGCGTGACGCCGTTTGCGCCGAGGATCGTGCGGGCCGAGCGGGCGACCTCGATCGCGCCGCGGACGTTGCCCATCTTCCCGAGCGAGACGTGCTCCTGGCGGAGCGTGCCGGCGTCCTTCATCCGGCCGACGTGGAGCGCGACGAGGAGGCCGCGGTTCAACTCGAGCGCCATCTCCGCGAGCTTCTGCTGGGTCAGCTGGTAGGCCGAGATCGGCTTGTCGAAGACGATCCGCTCCTTCGCGTACTCGAGCGCCGCCTCGAAGCAGGCGCGCCCGGCGCCGACGGCGCCCCAGACGATCCCGTAGCGGGCCTCGTTCAGGCAGGAGAGCGGGCCGCGGAGCGTGTCGACCTCGGGGAACATCGCCTCGGCGGGGACGCGCACGTCCTGGAGCACGAGCTCGGAGGTGACGGAGGCGCGGAGCGAGAGCTTCTTGTGGATCTCGGGGGCCGAGAAGCCGGGCGTGCCCTGCTCGACGAGGAAGCCGCGGATCTTGCCGTCGTCGGTGCGCGCCCAGACGGTGGCGACGTCGGCGATCGTCCCGTTCGTGATCCACATCTTGGCGCCGTTGAGGATCCAGTCCGAGCCGTCGCGGCGCGCGGTCGTGCGCATCGAGCCGGGGTCGGAGCCGGCGTCGGGCTCGGTCAGGCCGAAGCAGCCGATCGCCTCGCCGGTGTGCATCGCCGGGAGCCAGCGCTCCTTCTGCTCCTCGGAGCCCCACTTCCAGATCGAGTACATCGCGAGCGAGCCCTGCACGGAGACGGCGCTGCGGATCCCGGAGTCGCCTGCCTCGAGCTCGAGGCAGGTCAGCCCGTAGGCGACGGCGCTCGCGCCGGGGAGGCCGTAGCCGTCGAGGTGCATCCCGAAGAGCCCGAGCTTGCCGAGCTCGGCGAAGAGCTCCCGCGGGAAGGATCCCCTGCTCGAACCAGTCTCCGACCTCGGGCAGCACCTGCTCGCGGACGAACGCGCGCACGGTGTCCCGGATCGCCTTCTCCTCCTCGTCGAGGAGCGCGTCGATCGCGAGGAAGTCGAGCGGGTCGAGCGCGGGCTTGGAGGAGGTGACGGCCACGCGGCAATCCTAGAGAAAGCGCACGCGCAGGGGTCTAGACAGGCGGATGTGAATGTGAAACGTTTCCGGGCGGGATGGGGAGGCTGAGGACGAGGGGGAGGCGCTGGCTGCTGGCGCTCGGCGCCATTTCGGTGCTGGGCGTTTCCGCCGCGGGGCTCTCGTGGGCGACGGCGCGCCAGGCGAGCGCCGAGACGATCGTCGGCTGCCAGAAGCGCGAGAACGGCGACCTCCGAATCGTCGGCTCGGCATCCGAGTGCAAGAAGAACGAGACCGCGATCAGCTGGAACGCGACGGGGCCTGCAGGAGCGCGCGGGCCTGCCGGCCCGGCCGGTCCCGGTGGCCCCGCCGGCCCGCCCGGTCCCGCAGGCGCGACAGGCCCGATCGGCCCTGCCGGCGCCACTGGTGCCACTGGTGCGACCGGGCCTGCCGGCCCCCGCCCTGCCGGTGCAACCGGCCCGGCCGGCCCCGCAGGAGCCGGCCTCACGAGCTTCGACCAGGTCGACGGCCTCCCGTGCACGCTCTCCGGCTCGGCCGGCGTGATCGACGTCACCTTCACGGGCGCGGTCGCCACGATCACCTGCGTCGTCGGTGGCGGTGGCGGTGGTGGCGGCGGCGGCGGCGGTGGTGGGGGCGGCGGCGGCAGCACGGACGCGATCTACGCCTCTCCGACCGGGAACGACGCCGATCCGGGCAGCTCGGGCGCGCCGAAGCGGACGGCCGGCGCGGCGATCGCGGCGGCGGCGGCGGCGGGCAAGGACGTGAAGCTCGCGGTCGGGACGTACGCGTCGTCCGGCGGTGTCTCGCTCGCCAGCGGCGTCGATGTCACCGGCGGCTTCGACGCGGTCACGTGGGCCTCGGCGGCGTCGGGAACGACGATGCTCCAGGGCGTCGCGACCGGCGTCCAGGCGCTCGGCGTCAACAACGTCACGCTCTCACACCTCTCGATTCGGGCGAGCCAGGGGTCGGGCTTCGGCACCTGCACCTACGGCCTCCGCGCCGTCGACTCGACCGGTCTCGTGCTCGACGACGTCACGGTCGTCGCGGAAGCCGGCACCGGCGGCGCGCCGGGCACGAACGGGATCCCCGGTCCCAACGGGTCGAGCGGCGGCCCCGGGCAGCCCGGTTCCTGCGACGGCAACGCTCCCGGCGCGGGCGGGTCCGGCGGTGTGAGCTCGGTCGGCCGCGCGGGAGGCACCGGAGGCGCGGGCGGAAACGCCGGCGTGAACCCCGGAGCCAACGGTGGCACGGGCCAGATCGGGACGCCGGGCGGGGCCGGGGGCGCCGGCGGCAACCCGGGTCGCCCGGGAACGGCCGGGGCGAACGGACTCCAGGGATCGTCGGGCGCCGGGGGCACCGGCGGCTCGAGCGGCGCGGTCGCCGGCGGCCTCTGGCTCTCGACCGGTGGCAGCTCCGGAAGCTCCGGCGCGCCCGGGAACGGCGGTGGCGGCGGCGGTGGCGGCGGCGGCCAGGGCTGCCCAATCTTCTGCAACGACGGCCCCGGCAACGGTGGCGGCGGCGGCGGGTCCGGCGGTGGCGGCGGGCTCGGCGCGGGCGGCGGCGGCGGTGGCGGCGGTTCGTTCGGGCTCTTCCTCGTCAACTCCTCGATCACCGTGACGGGCTCCTCGATCGCGTCCGGGAACGGCGGCGGCGGCGGCGCCGGCGGGACCGGCGGCCCCGGCGGCGCCGGCGGGACCGGCGGGCCGGGCGGCACCGTCTGCACGGCCGAGGTCGGTGCGGGCGGGTTCGGCGGTCGAGGCGGCGACGGCGGCCTCGGGGGCCACGGCGGCGGCGGCGCGGGCGGGCCCAGCTGGGCGATCTTCCGGGCCTCCGGCGCGTCGGCGACCGTCTCGGGCACGACGCTGAGCCACGGCAGCGGCGGCGCGGGCGGCACGAGCCTGAGCAATCCGGGTAGCCCCGGCTCGGCCGGCGACACCCTCTAGCCGCATCCTCTCGAGGGGCGCTACGGTGAGCCGCGGTGCTCGCCGCGGTCGTCAACGCCCTCGCGCTCCTGCTCGCAGGCGCCTCGCCGGCGCCCCCGGCCCTGACCCCGCGCGAGAAGGCGGAGCTGCTCGTCGTCGCGGGGCAGCCGGCCTCGAGCCGGTTCGGCGGCGTGCTCGTCCGGCAGTGGACGCTGGCCGAGCCGCGCCCGGCGCGGACGATCGCCTTCGCCGACCAGGAGGGCGGGCTCGTCAAGACCTTCCCGAGGATCGCGCCCTGGCGCGCGGCCTCGGGCTACCGGACGACCGCCGAGGCGTTCGCGGCCGGGCGGGAGACGGCCGCGGCGCTGCGGCAGCAGGGCGTCGACGCCGACTTCGCCCCGGTGCTCGACACGGCCGACGGGCCGCTCGGGTCGCGCCAGTTCGCCCGGCCCGAGCTCGGGGTCGCCTTCGCGCGCGGGCTCGGCTGCGCCGCCTGCGTCAAGCACTTTCCCGGCCTGGGCTCGACGCCGCGCTCGACCGACGAGGCCCGCGTGCACGGGCGCGTCCGCGCCCGCGACCTCGTGCCCTTCCGGGCCGCGATCCGCGCCGGCGTCCCCTGCGTGATGGTCGGGCACGCGATCTACCCGAGCCTCGGATCGCGCCGCGCCTCCTTCGAGCCCGCCACCTACCGGCTGCTCCGGCAGCTCGGCTTCCGCGGCGTCGCGATCACCGACTCGATCGGCGTGCTCGGCAGCCCCTATGCGCCCTTCTGGGCGCGGCTCGCGCTGCGAGCGGGCGCCGATCTCGTGCTGACGACGAGCGCCCGCGACGCCGCCCGGATCGTCGACGCCCTCGTCCCACTGGCCCGCGCCGGCGAGCTCGACGCGAAGGTGGTCAGGGTCCTGCGCTACCGGCGCTCGCTGGGTCTCCCGCCACCGTCACGGTGACCGAGACCTCGGCGCGCTTGCCGTCGCGGCCGACTGCGCGGGCGGTGAGGACGTGCGGGCCGGACGGCTCGGCGTCCGCATGCCAGCCGAAGGTGTAGGGCGCGGCGACGTCGGCGCCGCGGACGACGCCGTCGACGACGAACTCGACCCGCTCCGGCCGGCCCATGACGTCGACCCGCCAGACGACGAGGCCCGCCAGCACCTGGCCGGCGGTGACGCTCTGACCGGCGATCGCCAGCGCGGGTGGCGCCGGCGGGACGGGCGTCGCGGGCTTCGGCCTCGGCTTCGGCTTCGGCTTCAGCACCATGAGCGGGATCCGCTGGGCGGCGATCCGGCCGTCGGTCGACGTCGCCACGACCTCGAGGACGTGCCGACCGGGCTTCGCCCGCGCAGTGCTCCAGGTGAAGCGGAAGGGCGGCCGGCGGTCGACGGCGCGTCGCTTGCCGTCGACCGAGAACACCATCTTCGCCGCCTTCTGCCCCCACGGGCGCACGCGCAGCCGGACCGTCAGAGGCGCCGGCATCCCGGCCCGAGCACCTGCGCTCGTGAGCGCGAACGTCTTGTTGTCGACGCGCGCCCACGTCCCCTCGACGTCGTAGCGGCCAGGGCCTGCGATCCCGTGCACCTGCAGCTTGTACGAGCGGTTGGCCAGCTCGGCCGTGTTCAGCCGGTACGCGAACGGCGGGCTGCCGTCGACGTGGACGACGCGGCCGTCGACGATGAACTCGACCCGCTTGATGTCCGGGGAGGCCTTCGCGCGCCACGAGACGATCCCCCGCAGCGGCCCCTCCGGCACGACGGGCTCGACGCTGAGGCGGACGACGCCCGCATACCGGCGGACGAGGCGGAGGTACCGGTTCCAGTCCCAGTGCGGGCCCGGATCGGTGTGGTGCGACGAGCCGCCTCGGCCGCCGCCGGGGGAGGGCACCTCCGCGTGGCCGATCAGGTGCTTCCGGTCGATCGGGAGCAGCGCCCGCCGCGCGATCCACGCTGCGAGCCGGGCCGAGCTCTCGTACTGCGCCGCCGTGAACCCGTTCGGTCCGTACGTGAAGCCCTCGTGCTCGATCCCGACCGACTCGAGGTTGACGTTCCAGTTGCCCGCGTGCCACGCGATGTCCGAGGTGTGCACGAGCTGGATGATCCGCCCCGTGCGCGCGACGATGTAGTGGGCGGAGGCGTGGGCGTGCTCGTTCTGGAGCCACTGCACCGACCCCCAGAAGCTGCCCTCGGTGACGTGGACGACGATGCACTCGATCGAGCGGGGGGAGCGGTGCGCCTTGGTGTAGTTGCCCTCGCCCTTGAGCCACGTCACCGGCGGCTTCGCGGGCGTCGCCGCGACCGCCGGCAGCGCGGCGAGGAACGCGGCAGCGATCGCCGCAGCGACGGATGACGTGACGCGGAGGACCATCGACCCGGGGGGCAGGGTAGCCGGGAAACCGCGTTTCGCCTAGACTGACTGACTAGTCAATCGAAACCGAGGAGTTGCAGCGGATGGCGACAGTCGAGCAGGGCGCTGGCACTGATACAGGGGTCTCGTTCGGCCTCAGCGGCGAGCAGCGGGCGCTCCGCGAGCTCGCGCGCGACTTCGCGCAGCGCGAGATCCGCCCCAAGGCGGCCGAGTACGACGAGCACCAGACTCACGCGGCCGATCTGGTCGCGAAGGCACACGAGGTCGGGCTGATGAACCTGCACGTCCCCGAGTCGCTCGGCGGGCTCGGGCTCTCCGGCTTCGACGGGATGCTCGTCGGCGAGGAGCTGAACTGGGGCTGCTCGGGGATCGGGACGACGCTGTGCGCGAACGGCCTCGGCTCCGGGCCGGTGATCCTCGCGGGCACCGAGGAGCAGCAGGCGACATGGCTCACGCCGCTCCTCGAGGAGCCGATCCTCTGCTCGTTCGGGCTCTCCGAGCCCGAGGCCGGCTCCGACGTGGTCAAGCTGAAGACGACGGCCGAGCGCCGCGGCGACGAGTACGTGCTCAACGGCTCCAAGACCTTCATCACGAACGCGGGCCACGCCGCCTGGACGGTGATCTTCGCGAAGACCGACCCGGCCAAGGGGCACAAGGGGATCTCGGCGTTCGTCGTCCCGATGGACGCGCCCGGCGTCCAGCTCGAGCAGCACCTGGACAAGATGGGCCAGCGGGCCACCGACACGTCCGCCTTCTCGCTCACCGACGTCGTCGTCCCCGCTGCGAACCGGCTCGGCGAGGAGGGCGAGGGCTTCAAGATCGCCATGCGCACGCTCGACTTCACGCGGCCCGGCACGGCAGCGGGCGCCGTCGGGGTCGCGCAGGCCGCCTACGAGCACGCGGTCGAGTACGCCAAGGAGCGCGTCACCTTCGACGTCCCGATCGCGATGCACCAGGGCGTCAACTTCATGATCGCCGACATGGCGACGGAGATCGAGGCCTCCCGCCTGCTCGTCTGGCAGGCCGCGTGGCTCCAGGATCAGGGGCAGCGCGCGACGCTCCAGTCCTCCTTCGCGAAGCGCTTCGCGGCCGACACCGCGATGAAGGTGACGACCGACGCCGTCCAGGTCTTCGGGGGCTACGGCTACATGAAGGAGTACCCCGTCGAGAAGCTGATGCGCGACGCGAAGCTCTTCCAGATCTACGAGGGCACGTCCCAGATCCAGCGCCTCGTGATCGCCAAGGAGATCTTCCTCCCCCGCGGCGACTGAGGAGTAGGCTCGCGTCATGGCGATCGAGATCGACCTCTCCGGGCGCGTCGCGCTCGTCACGGGCGGCTCGCGCGGACTCGGCCGGGCCGACGCGCTCGCGCTCGCACGCGCCGGCGCGGACGTCGTGATCGTCGACATCCAGGTCGAGTCGGACGAGTCGACCGAGACGGCGGAGCAGTACGGCGTGCTCGCCCAGGTCGCGAAGGCGCAGGGGATCGTCTACACCGAGCAGACGGCGCAGGAGATCCAGGCTCTCGGCCGCCGGGCCGCCGCGATCAAGTGCGACGTCACCGACCGCGACCAGGTCCGCTCGGCCGTCGACCGGGCGGTGGAGGAGTTCGGCTCGGTCGACATCCTCGTCAACAACGCCGGCACGCTCGACCACGCGGCGCAGTTCCTCGACCAGAGCCCGGAGCTCTGGGAGCGCGACCTTCGCGTCAACCTGACCGGGGGCTTCAACTGCGCCCAGGCGGTCTGGCCGCACATGCGGGAACGGAAGTGGGGCCGGATCGTGAACATGGCCTCGGTCGCCGGCACGCTCGGCGGCTTCGGCCAGGCGAGCTACGCGACGACGAAGGCGGGGATCCTCGGCCTGACCCGGACGCTCGCGTTGGAGGGCGGCCGGCACGGGATCACGGCGAACGCGATCGTGCCGGGCGTGATCGGGACGGAGGCGTTCAACTTCGCCAACCCGGCGATGAACGAGCGGATCGTCAACCGGACGGTGCTGAAGCGGCCGGGGGAGCCCGAGGACGTCGCGAACGCGATCTGCTTCCTCTGCTCCGACCTCGCCAAGTACATCACCGGCGTCGAGCTGAACGTCAGCGGCGGCGTCGAGCTGTTCGTGTTCTGAGCCCGCTCGGCGGCCCGGAAAACCCCTCGAAAGGCTAACCAAATCGTCACCTGGGTCGCCCGGGCCGGCGGCTACACTGCCGGCTTGCGCGTCCAGGCGACAACCGTTCGTGCACCCGCCGCGACCCGGTCGTTCGGTCACGCCGTGCGCTGGCTCGGCGCTGCGCTCCTGCTCCTCGTCGTGCTCGCAGCCCTCGTCGGCCTCGCCTTCTCAGGCTCGAAGAGCCAGCTCGCGGGCGGAATCGCCGTCGACGGCGTCGATGTGGGCGGGCTCACCCACGACGAGGCCCTGCGGGCGCTCCAGCAGCGCGCCGCCGCAGTCGCCAAGACTCCCATCGTGTTCACGGCCGGCGAGCGCCGGTTCCCGATCAAGGCCGCCACGGTCGGCGTCGAGGCCGACTGGGAGGCCGCCCTCGCGACAGCCGCCGAGGAGAGCAGCGGCTTCGGCCCGATCCGCGGCTACCGCCGCCTGCGCGCCCGCTTCTTCGGCGTCGAGATCGCGCCGCCCGTCCAGGCGTACTCGGCCGCGCTCCAGTACAAGCTCGAGCCGGCTCGGCACCGAGATCGACCGGCACCACGTCGAGGCGCAGCTCGTCCGGCGCGGGCTCTCGGTCGTGCTCGTCCCCGAGCAGAGCGGGCTCGCGCTCGACCGGAAGGCCGCCGCCGACACGATCGTCGCAGCCCTCTCCCGGCTCGACCGGGGCGCTCCCGTGCCGCTGCCGCTGACCGTCGAGCCGGCCAACGTGACGACGGCCGACCTCGCCGCCGCGACGCGCCAGGCGCGGCTCGCGCTCTCGGCGCCGGTGGGGCTCGTCTACGGCAAGACGCGCTGGAAGCTCCCGCGCTGGCGGCTCGCTCAGCTGCTCTCGTTGCCCGATCACGGCGCCACCCGGCTCGCGATCGCCGGCCCGGCCGCCGACGCCTGGTTCGCGAAGCTGCGCAAGACCGTCGAGCGCGAGCCCTCGAACGCCACCTGGCAGGTCGTCTCGGGCGGGATCGTGACGGTGCCCGCGAAGCCGGGAATCGGGATCGACATCACGAAGACGGCAAAGGCGATCCTCGCCGCAGCGACCTCGACCGACAACCGAGTCGCCCAGCTCGCCGTCACGACCACCGCGCCGGAGCGCTCGAACGCCGAGGCGAAGGCGATGGGGATCACCGGGGTCGTCGGCAGCTACTACACGACCTACGGCGGCATCCCCGAGCGCCTGCACAACGTCGCGCTCGTCGCCGAGCTGATCGACGGAGCGTTGATCGGGCCCGGGCAGACGTTCTCGTTCAACGGGACGACGGGCGAGCGCACCGCGGAGAAGGGCTTCGAGGAGGCGCCGGTGATCATCAACGGCGAGCTCGAGAACGGGCTCGGCGGCGGGGTCTGCCAGGTCTCCACGACCGTCTTCAACGCGGCCTACGAGGCCGGGCTGCAGATCGACACCCGCACGAACCACGCGCTCTACATCAGCCACTACCCGATCGGCCGCGACGCCACCGTCAACTACCCGGACCTGGACCTCAAGTTCACGAACGACACGGACAAGTGGATCCTCGTCCGGACGTTCGTCGGCTCCGGCTCGCTGACGGTGAACCTCTACGGGACCCCGCAGAACCGGGTCGTCGAGACGAGCGCGTCGCCGCTCGCGATCACGGGGCCGCCCTCGATCAAGAAGGTCTCCGACCCCTCGCGGTTCGTGGGCGAGAAGACGGTCGAGAGCTACGGCCAGCCGTCGCGCTCACGAGCGTCCACCGGATCGTGCGCTCGCCCGACGGCGCCGTGCTGCACGAGGACACCTGGTACTCGACCTACCAGTCCGAGCCGAAGGTCGTCCTGATCGGGACGAAGCCCAAGCCGGAGCCCGTCGAGCCCGACAAGCCCGCGAAGCCGGGCAAGACGACGACGGGAGACGCTGCCGCTGCGGCCTCGCCCGAGCCGGCGACCCCCGCTCTGGCCCCTGCGGCGACCCGCTAGCCCGGGCCCTCTGCGCGCGCGACCGCCTCGGCGAACCACGCCGGCACCCTGGTCGGGCGGCGCGTGACCGCGTCGACCGTCGCGTGGGCCGTCGAGCCCGTCGGCGACGAGCTCGTCGCCCCGGGTGACCGCGTACTCGTACCGGAACCGCGCGCCTCGAAGGTCGACGCAGCGCGTCCAGATCCGCAGCCGGTCGTCGAAGTGGGCCGCGAGCCGGTAGTGGACGCTGCACCTCGGTCGTCAGCGCCTCGATCCCCTGCGCCTGGATCGAGAGGTAGCCCCCGGCGTGCTCGGCCAGGTACGCGACCCGGGCGACCTCGAGCCAGACGACGAAGGACGCGTGGTGCGCGATCCCCTGGGCGTCCGTCTCGGCGAAGCGGACCGAGACCTCGGTGGAGAAGCGGTAGCCGTCCATTCCCCAAGCCTACGGTGCCGGCAAGCCTAGGATGACGGGATGACCGCGGTGCGCCTGGCTGCGCTGATCCAGACGCAGCAGCCGTGCGTCGTGCTCACGGGCGCCGGGATCAGCACCGAGAGCGGGATCCCCGACTTTCGCTCGGCGACCGGGATCTGGGCCGGCGTCGACCCGTTCGAGGTCGCGAGCATCGACGCCTTCCGTCGCGACCCCGTCCGCGTCTGGGAGTTCTACGCGCACCGGCTCGCGGGCCTCGCCGCGGCGGAGCCGAACGACGGCCACCGGGCGCTCGCACGACTGGAGCAGCTCGGGCTCGTCGGCGCGGTGGTCACCCAGAACGTGGACGGCCTCCACGCGGCCGCCGGGTCGCGCGAGGTGGTCGAAGTCCACGGCTCCATTCGTGCCGGTGTGTGCCTCGCCTGCGGCCGGCGGACGTCCGCGGCGGAGCTCGCCGCCCTCCTGCCCCTGCCCCGCTGCGCCTGCGGCGAGATCCTGAAGCCGGGGGTGGTGCTGTTCGGCGAGCTGCTCCCGGTGGCCGCCTACGAGCGGGCGCTCGAGCTCTGCCGGAGCGCGCGGCTCGTGCTCGTCGTCGGCTCGACGCTCGAGGTGCATCCCGTCGCGGGGCTGCCGGGCGAGACGCTGCGTGCCGGCGGGGCGCTCGCGATCGTCAACCGCGGGCCGACGGCGCTCGACGAGGAGGCCGACGTGCGGATCGAGGGCGGTGCCGGCGAGGTGCTCGCCGAGACGGTGCGGATCCTGGAACGGCAAGCCAGCCCCGGCCACCAGGCCGAGGCCGGGCGGGCGAGACCGCGTTAAGCCGCCGCGCGCTTGAGCGGCCGCTCACCGAGAACCCTGCGACAGGCCGAGCACACGGTGCGCTCGACCTCGTAAGGGATCCCGGCCTGCTGGCCGAGGGCGTGCGTGACAACAGCGGTGTGCCGGTGCAGCGGGTGCTTCCGGAAGCCGTTCATCCTGCCTTTCATGGTAGAGAGAACTTCGGATGGCGCAAGTACCGAAATGGTGAGAATCCTGTGAAAGTCTTTGTGACTTCAGATCCGTAATCGAAGCGCTACCGTGGCTTCATGCGCTTCGTTCTGCTGCTCTGCTCCGTCCTCCTGCTCGGCGCCTGCGGTGCGAGTCCCACCGCCGCTCCTGTCGTCTCAGACGTCGCAGCGGCCGAAAAGACAGTGAAGACCGGCTGCATTGCGGGGGCGACCAGGCCGCTCGGCACTCCCGCCCGCGCCTACGCGGCCGTGGTCACGGGCTCGGCGACCGCGTTCCGCCATCCTGGCGGACAGCCGATCGCGCAGTTCGGTTCCCGGAACGTCAACGGCGTCCCGACGGTGCTCGCGGTGCGGGCGAAGCGCGTGGATGCGGCGTGCCGCGCCACCTGGTTCCACGTCCAGCTCCCCGTGAAGCCGAACGGGGTCACGGGCTGGGTCCGGGCCTCCAAGGTCGAGCTGGCCGCCGTGACGACCCGGATCCGGGTCGACCTCTCCGAGCGCCGGGTCACGCTCTACGACCGCGGCCGCCCCGTCCTGACGGCCCGCGTCGCGATCGGCTCGGCGGCGACGCCGACACCGACCGGCCGCTACTACGTCAACCAGCGCCTGATCCCGACCGATCCGTCAGGGCCTTTCGGCCCGGGGGCGCTCGGGATCTCGGCGTTCTCCGAGGTCCTGACCGGCTGGGTGCAGGGCGGGCCGATCGCGATCCACGGCACGAACAGGCCCGAGCTCGTCGGCGGGGCCGTCTCGAACGGCTGCATCCGGGTGCGGAACGACGTGCTGCGCCGGCTCTTCGACCGCGCGCTGGCCGGCACGCCGGTGACCGTCACCGCCTGACGCGTGTTTCGGAAACGGCCGCGCGAGTAAGGTTGCGTCTATGGCCAAAGCATCTCAGCCCAAGGACATCCTCGCCCGCGTCGCCGATCTCGGCGAGGAGGCCTTGCACAAGCTCGCCGACGCGCCCGGCGGCTCGAAGCTGATGGAGATGGCGAACCAGAGCAAGACGCGGCTCGACGAGATGCAGAAGCGCCTCCGCGGCCTCGACGCGCTCGAGAAGCGGGTCGAGAAGCTCGAGAAGAAGCTCGACGCCCTCTCGAAGAAGCCGGCCGCCAAGACGCCCGCGGCCGCGAAGAAGCCGCCGTCGCCGCGCAAGCCGGCCACGGCACCCAAGAAGACCTAGCGCGGGACGCGGAGCCGCAGGGCTCCGGGCACCAGCTCGAAGCGCGCCGGCGTCGTTCCCGGCTGCTCGCCGTCGAGCTCGATCGGGAGCGGCTCGTCGGAGTCCACGGTCACGACCGCGCCGCGGAGCAGCTCGGCCTTGGGATGGGGCAGGTGCCCGCCCCAGAACGTCTTCGGCAGCGTCAGCACGAGGTCGCGCTTCGTCAGGTCGCCGATCGTGAGCACGTCGAAGCGGCCGTCGTCGGGCTCGGCCTCCGGGCAGATCTTCATCCCGCCGCCGAAGCAGCGGCCGTTCGCGACCACGACGTCGTGCATGCGGGCGATCCGGGTCTCGCCGTCGACGGTGACGCGGATCTCGCTCGCCTGCCAGCTTCGAGAAGACCGCGAACGTGGCGGCGAGGTACGAGACCTTGCCCCCCAGCGCCTTCGAGGTCGTGTTCGCCCGCTGCGCGATCGCGCCCGTCATCCCGGCGCTCGCCACGTTGGCGAACCAGGTCACCGCCTCGGTGCCGTCCCAGGCGCGGTAGGTGACGCGGCCGAGGTCGATCGTCCGCGTCGCTCCCGTGCGGGCGACGTCGATGGCGCCGTCGAGGCCGTGCGGGATCCCGTAGGTGCGGATGAAGTCCCAGCCGGTGCCGCGGGCGAGCACGGCGATCTCGGCGTCGCGGTCGTGGACGCCGTTCGCGACCTCGTTGACCGAGCCGTCGCCGCCGACGACCACGAGGAGCTTCGCGCCCCCGTCGAGCGCCCGCACGGCGAGCTCGCCGAGCTGGCCCGGGCGCTCCGAGATCAGCGCGTCGCCTTCCAGGCCCCTCGAGGCGGCCCGGTGGGCGATCTCCGGCCACCGCCGTCCGGTCGACCCGTTGGCCGAGGCCGGGTTGACCAGGAAGACGGTGTCGGTGATGGCGCTAGTGGTCGGAGGTCGCGGCCGCGAGCGCGACGCGCGTCATCCGGTCGACCGCGGCGCGCATCTCCTCGTCGGTGACGCGCTTGAACTCGCCCTCGACGATGATGTCGCTGACGATCAGGAGGCAGCCCGCCTGGACGCCGCGGAGGGCGCCGACGGTGAAGAGGGCCGCAGCCTCCATCTCGACCGCGAGCACGCCGCGCTTCGACCAGCGCTCGTACTGGCCCTCGTCCGGGTTGTAGAAGAGGTCGCTGGAGACGATCGGGCCGACGTGGAGCTCCTGCCCGATCTCCTTGGCGATGTGGACGGGGCCGTGGATCAGGTCCCAGCTCGCGGTCGGGCAGTGCGGCTCGTTCCCGACGAGGTGCATCGCGGTCGAGTCGGCGGGGACGGCGGAGATCGCGACGATCATGTCGCCGAGCTTGTGATGGGCCTGGAGCCCGCCGCACGTCCCGACGCGCAGGAGCTTCTTCACCCCGAGCTGGACGAGCTCCTCGAAGACGATCGTGGCGCCCGGGCAGCCCATCCCCGTGCCCTGCACGGAGACGCGCTTTCCCTCGTAGGTGCCGGTGAAGCCGAGCAGCCCGCGCTCGGAGTTCGTCTGGACGACGTCCTCGAGGTAGGTCTCGGCGATGTACTTGGCCCGGAGGGGGTCTCCGGGGAGGAGGCACGCCTCGGCGTAGTCCCCCGGCTGGGCGGTCACGTGAATCGGCATGCGCAGGAATCTATACGGCAGGATCAGCCGGATGGCGCAGCTGGTCGATCCGAGCCGGGAGCAGATCCTCGCGTTCTGCGCGCAGGATCCGGTCGAGCGCGTCTTCCTCGAGGACGTCGCGCGGCGCGGGCTCGGCCGCTTCACGGCGCTCGAGGAGGACGGCGAGCTCGTTGCGCTCTGCCACGTCGGGGCGAACCTCGTCCCCTCCGGCAGCGGCTGCGGTGCGTTTGCGGGGGCGGCCTCACGGGCGCGGGCGCGGATGCTGATCGGCGAGCAGGGCGCGGTCGGCGAGCTCTGGGAGGAGCTCCGGCGGCGCGTCCCGGGGCCGCGCGAGGACCGGCCCGGGCAGCCCGTCTACGTGATCGAGGAGCCTCCCGAGCCCGGCGCCAGCGGCCTCCGGGCCGCCACGCTCGGCGACCTGGACCTGCTCCTCCCGGCCTGCGCCGCCGCCCACCAGGGCGAGCTCGGCATCGACCCGCTCCGCCGCGACGCCGACGGCTTCCGCTGGCGGACGCGCGCGCAGATCGAGGACGGGCGCTCCTGGCTCTGGGAGGAGGACGGGGTGATCCTCTTCAAGGCCGAGGCCTCGGCCTGGACGCCGGCCGCCGTCCAGCTGCAGCAGGTGTGGACCGACCCGGCGGTGCGGGGACACGGTCATGCGAGCGCGGGCCTTCGCGACCTGATCCGACTGCTGCTCGACCGGACGCCACGCGTCTGCCTCTTCGTCCGCGCGGAGAACGCGACCGCGATCGCGCTCTACGAGCGCACGGGGATGCGGCACGCGCTCGACTACCGGAGCCTGCTGCTCTGAACAGGCTCGTCGTCGCCCGGCACGCGGAGAGCGAGCTCAACGTCCTTCACGTCCTCAACGGCGACCCGGCCGTGCGCTGCGGGCTGACCGGGCTCGGCGAGCTGCAGGCCCGGGAGCTCGGAGCGCGCGCAGGGCAGGTCGACGTCTGCCTGCACACGAGCTTCGAGCGCACGCGGCGGACGGCGGAGCTCGCCTGGCCGGCCGCGCCGAAGGAGGCGATCGCCGACCTGGACGAGATCCGCTTCGGCCGCTGGGAGGGAACCGCCTGGGACGACGGCTATGCCGAATGGGTCGCGACAGCGGGGCCCGAGGAGGCGAGCCCCGGCGGCGGCGAGAGCCGCGCCGACGCGGTGCGGAGGTACGCGCGGGGATTCCGCTCCGTGCTCGAGCGGCCGGAGGAGCGGGTCGCGCTCGTCGCCCACGGAGCCCCCGTCCGCTACCTGCTGCTCGCGGCCGCGGGCGGGGAGCCGACACCTCGGCTCGAGCAGGTGCCGCCCGCGGAGCCGTTCCTGCTCGAGCGCGTCGAGGTGGAAGCGGCCGTCGCGCGCCTGGAGCGCTGGCTCGCGGCGCCCGCGTTCTAGGGCAGACTGAGACCGATGCTGGAGCGCGTCGAGCGGCAGATCCGCGAGCACGACCTGATCCCCCCGGGCGGCGCGGTCACGTGCCTCGTCTCCGGCGGCGCCGACTCGACCTTCCTCCTGCACGCGCTGCGCGAGCTCGGCTACCGGGTCGCGGCGCTCCACGTCGACCACGGCCTCCGGGGCGCCGAGTCCGACGAGGACGCCCGCTTCTGCCGCGAGGAGCTGGGCGCCGACGTCGTCCGACTTGTGTTGCTCCGAGCAACAAAGTCCCTCCGAGGCCGAGCTGCGCGAGCTCCGCTACGGCGCGACCGACGAGCGCGGTCTGCGCGCGACCGGGCACACCGCCTCGGACCAGGTCGAGAGCGTCCTCCTGGGCCTCGTCGCCTCCGGCACGCCGCAGCGGATCAAGGTGCGGCGCGAGGACGGCGTCGTGCGGCCGCTGCTCGGGCTCTGGCGGGAGGAGACGCGGGCGTGGCTCGAGGAGCGCGGACTGCCCTACCGCGAGGACTCGTCGAACCCGGAGACGAAGCGAGGGCTGATCCGGGCCGAGATCCTGCCCCTGCTCGAGCGGCTCGACCCGCGGGCCCGAGCGTCGCTGCTCGCGCTCGCCGACGAGCGGCCGCGCCTGCCGCGCACGCTCGAGACGACGCTGCTCCGGCTGCTCGCCGACCGCGACGGGACGAAGGCCGCCGACCTCGGCGGCGGCGTCCGGGCGGTGCGCGAGTACGGCACGCTCCGTCTCGAGGGGAGCGTCACCTGGGGGCCGTGGACGATCGAGTCGGATGCGCCCGGCCTCGAGGTGCGCACGCGCCGCCCGGGGGACCGGCTCGCGGGCCGCAGCCGGAAAGTGCAGGATCTGCTCGTGGACGCGAAGGTGCCGAGGGAGGAGCGCGACGGCTGGCCGCTCGTGGTGTCGGGCGACGAGGTCGTCGCGATCCCGGGTGTGGGAACCGCGCCGGGGTGGGCAGGAGTGGTGGGATGGAGACGGGCATGAGAGTCGACGAGGGCGTCGGCGAGATCCTGATCGACGAGGACGACCTCCAGGCGAGGATCGGCGCGCTCGGCGAGGAGATCTCGCGGGACTACGCCGGCCGAGACCTGCTCCTGGTCGGCGTGCTCAAGGGCGCGGTCTTCTTCATGGCCGACCTGATGCGCGAGCTGCACCGTCCCCTGCGAGATCGACTTCATGGCGATCTCGAGCTACGGCGCCGGCACCGACTCCTCGGGCGTCGTCCGGATCCTCAAGGATCTCGACATCAACATCTCCGGCCGCGACGTGCTCGTGGTCGAGGACATCATCGACTCGGGGCTGACGCTCTCGTACCTGATGCGGAGCCTCCGGGCGCGCAAGCCGGCGAGCGTCGAGATCTGCGCGCTCCTGACGAAGCCGGAGCGGCGCGAGGTCGACGTGCCCGTCCGCTACACGGGCTTCGAGATCCCGAACAAGTTCGTGATCGGCTACGGGCTCGACTTCGACGAGCGCTACCGGAACCTCCCCTACGTGGCGGTGCTGCATCCCGACCTGATCCCGCCGCACTGATCCGGGCGGGCCGCCGGCGCGAATCAGCTGTAAAGCCCCTCTTCCGCGGCATAGGCGCGGGAACCCAGGCTGCTACCCTCAGGAGACGTCGTGAACCGCTTTTTCCGCAGCGCGCTCTTCCCTCTGATCGTGATCGTTCTGCTCGTCTACCTGGCGAGCCAGACGCTGATCCCGAACAAGAACGCCGCCGAGAAGTTCACGTACTCGCAGCTGATCGAGCAGGTCGAGGCCGGCAACGTCCAGGACGCGAAGTTCGTGCCGGCGCGCCAGCAGATCGACGCCACGCTCGTTGGTGACCGGAAGGTGAAGGTCAACTACCCGAGCGACGAGTCCGCGCTCCAGGTCGAGGACCTGATGCGGAAGGAGAACGTCCCCTACGACTCGAGCGGCAAGGGCGGCTCGACCTGGGTGTCGGTCCTGACCTCGATCCTCCCGTTCGTGCTCCTGCTCGGCTTCTGGATCTTCCTGATGAACCAGGTGCAGGGCGGCGGCTCGAAGGTGATGAGCTTCGGCAAGTCGCGCGCCAAGCGGATGACTCCGGACTCGCCGAAGATCGGCTTCAAGGACGTGGCCGGCGCGGACGAGGCGGTCGAGGAGCTGCACGAGATCAAGGAGTTCCTCGAGAACCCGAAGAAGTTCCAGGCGCTCGGCGCGCGGATCCCGAAGGGCGTCCTGCTCTACGGGCCTCCCGGCACCGGCAAGACGCTGCTCGCGCGCGCCGTCGCCGGCGAGGCGGGCGTGCCGTTCTTCTCGATCTCCGGCTCGGACTTCGTCGAGATGTTCGTCGGCGTCGGCGCCTCGCGTGTCCGCGACCTCTTCGAGCAGGCGAAGCAGTCCAGTCCCTGCATCATCTTCATCGACGAGATCGACGCCGTCGGCCGCCATCGCGGCGCCGGCATGGGCGGCGGGCACGACGAGCGCGAGCAGACGCTGAACCAGTTGCTCGTCGAGATGGACGGCTTCGAGATGAAGGACAACGTGATCCTGATCGCGGCCACGAACCGCCCCGACATCCTCGATCCGGCGCTGCTCCGCCCGGGCCGCTTCGACCGCCAGATCGTGGTCGACCGCCCCGACCGGAACGGCCGCCGCAAGATCCTCGAGGTGCACTCGAAGGGCAAGCCGCTCGCCTCCGACATCGAGCTCGACACGCTCGCGGGCGGCACCCCCGGCTTCACCGGCGCCGACCTCGCCAACCTGATCAACGAGGCCGCGCTGCTCGCCGCGCGCTACGGCAAGAAGGTGATCGGCCAGGACGAGCTCGAGGAAGGGATCATGCGCGTGATCGCCGGCCCCGAGAAGAAGGCCCGGCTGCTCGGCGAGAAGGAGCGGAAGATCACGGCCTACCACGAGATGGGCCACGCCCTCGTCGGCCAGTACCTCGAGAACACGAACCCGATCCACAAGATCACGATCGTCTCCCGCGGCCAGGCCCTCGGCCTCACGATCTCGCTCCCGACCGAGGACCGCTACCTGACGACGAAGTCGGCGCTGATGGACGACCTCGCGATGACCCTCGGCGGCCGCGCGGCCGAGGAGCTCGTCTTCCACGAGGTCACGACCGGCGCCGCGAACGACATCGAGAAGGTGACCGCGACCTCGAAGGCGATGATCATGCGCTACGGGATGAGCGAGAAGCTCGGCCCGCGCGTGCTCGGCCGCAGCCACGACCAGCCGTTCCTCGGCCGGGAGATGGGCAACGACCCCGACTACTCCGACGAGATCGCCCGCGAGATCGACGACGAGATCCGCCGCGTGATCGAGGAGGCGCACGAGACCGCGCATCGCGTCCTCCGCGAGCACATGGACGAGCTGCACAAGCTCTCGGCGATCCTGATCGAGCGCGAGACGATCGACAAGGATCAGTTCGATCGGCTGATCGCGGGCGAGGACGAGGCGAGCGTGTTCCCCGAGGAGGTCGAGCCCGCTCCGGAGCCGCAGGCAGCCGAGGACGAGCGCAAGCGCCAGCCGAAGCCGCAGCCGCGTCCCGTCCCGGGGCTCGGCATGCAGCCGCCGGAGCCCGACCCCGCCGCCTAGCCGGGGCGGAATCGACTTAGTTGCTCAGAGCAACTAAGTCCCCCTTCCCCGCTCCTCCTTCGCTCCGGCGGCGACGAGGGCGAGCGCGCCCACCGCAGCAACGACGCCGAGCGCCTCCAGCGCGAGCCCGCCGCGGGCGCCGAGGTCGACGAGGACGACGAGCAGCTGGCCGGACGCGAGGGCGCCGAGCGCGAGCACGGCGAGGAGCGCGAGTCTCCGCGCAAACGTGCCGGGCTCGTCCCGGACCGCAGCCCGTAGCTCGAGCGAGAGGTAGCCGAGCTCCGCGACCAGGAGCAGCGCGGCGGCCAGCACCGGCGCGGACGCGTCGAGTGGGCTGCCGTCGACGAGCAGGAGCGTCGCGTACGCAGCGCCGAGACAGGCGAGCGCTGCGGGGAGCAGGATCGGTAGGCGCGCGAGCAGGCCGGCGACGAGCAGAAGGACGGCGAGGCCGCCGGCGGCGCCCAGGACGGGCCGGAGCTCGGGCGTCTCCGCCCGTGTGGCCAGCCAGGCCGCGACCGCCGCGGCGAGCGCGACCGAGAGCGCTGCCGCGACTAGACGCGTACGAGCCGGGCGTGGCGCCGGAATGCCGTCACCCCCTCGAGCGCGGCCTGGAGCGGGGCGTCGCCGTCCCAGGTCGCCACCGCGACCCCGAGGGCCTCGTAGCTCGCCCGGAGCTCGCGCCGGTGCAGGCGCCAGAGCCGGTAGGCGAGCAGGTCGGCCTCGCTCGTCCCTGCCTCGACGAATCGCTCCGGATCGATCTCGACGACTGCGAGGTCGTAACCGCGGGCCCGGAGATCGAGGAGTGCCGAGACCGAGCGGGGATCGAGGAGCGGCGTGACGGCGATGACGAGGGCCTGCGCCGGCAGTGTCCGCGCCGGGATCACCGACACGTCCTTCCAGGCGTAGTTGAAGACGACCTCGCTCTCGAGCAGCGAGTCGACGAGGCGATAGCGCTGCGTGGCTCCCATCCCCGGCTCGAGCCAGCGGAGGATCCCGCCGAACGAGACGAGCCCGACACGGTCGCGCCGCTCGAGATACTGCGACGCGAGCGCGGCGGCGGCCCGGACGGCGAGGTCGAGCGTCGAACGCCCGGCCACCCGCGCCTCGGCGAAGCTGTCGAGGAAGAGGATCACGTCGGCGTTCCGCTCCGGGTGGCGCTGGTTGACGACGAGCTCGCTGCGGCGGGCGCTGGCGCGCCAGTTGATCGAGCGGACGCGATCGCCCGGTGCGTACTCGCGCAGGTCGGCGAACTCGAGCCCGTCGCCGCGTTGCCGCGCGACGTCGTTCCCGGTGGTCGGCTGGGTCGAGACCGGGGTGACGAGCCGCCGCAGGGTCTCGGGCTGGGGGTACACACGGACCGGTGCAGAGCGGTCGAACCGCCGTTCCCAGACGAGCAGGCCGAGCCGATCGCGGGCGCGCACGCGGACGTCGCCGAGCGAGAACGTGCCCCAGCGGGCGCAGCGGATCCGGAGCTCGAGCATCCGCTCGTCGTCCCGGCCCAGCCTCAGGGAGGTGGGGTTGACGCCACCGGTGAGCTCGAGCCCCTCCGGGAGGACGAGCAGGAGCTCGAGGCGCTCGACGGGGCCGGCGGACTCGACGACCAGCTCCACGCCGAGCTCGTCGCCCTCGAGCGCGCGCTCTCGCTCGAGCGTCAGCCAGACACCGACCTCGCGGCTCGCGGCCGAGGCGGAGCCCGAGCGTCAG
This sequence comes from uncultured Gaiellaceae bacterium, assembly GCA_963846665.1. Lineage (GTDB taxonomy): Bacteria > Actinomycetota > Thermoleophilia > Gaiellales > Gaiellaceae > Gaiellasilicea. Next base: position 235,424 of record CAWJWW010000001.1, on the reverse strand, counting down.
GAGGATCGCGAATGGCGTCGCGAGGACGGCCAGCTCGGGGCGGCGGGAGGCGAGGGCGCCGACGAGGCCGAGGGCGGCCAGGGCTGCGTACGCGGCCAGCCGGGGCGAGGCCGACCTCGTCCAGGCCGGCGGGGTCATCCCGCGGGGGAGCGCTCCTCCGCCGCCGGGGTCGGCACGGTCGCGAGCAGGTCGCGAACGACGTCGTCGGCGGCGAGGCGCTGCACCCACAGCTCCGGCTTCAGCATCAGCCGGTGCGCGAGCGCGGGGACGGCGACCGCCTTGACGTCGTCGGGCGTGACGAAGTCCCTGCCCTCGAGCGCCGCCCGGCAGCGCGAGAGCTTGAGCAGCGCCAGCGAGCCGCGCGGGCTGGCGCCGACGGCGGTGGACGAGCTCGCCCGGGTCGCCCCGACCAGCTCGACCATGTAGCGGCCGACGCTCGGCCCGACGTGCACCTGCTCGAGCGAGGCCTGCAGCTCGACGAGCGTCGGCGCGTCGATCACGGGCCGGAGCTCGACCTCGTCGGCGCCGCGCTCGAGCCGCCGTGCCAGCAGCTCCCACTCGGAGCCCGGATCCGGGTACCCGAAGCCGACCCGGAGCAGGAAGCGGTCGAGCTGCGCCTCCGGGAGCGGGTAGGTGCCCTCGTACTCGATCGGGTTCTGCGTCGCGAGGACGAGGAACGGCCGGTCGAGTGGGTGGGTGACGCCCTCGATCGTGACCTGGCGCTCCTGCATCGACTCGAGCAGCGCCGCCTGCGTCTTCGGCGGGGCGCGGTTGATCTCGTCCGCGAGCAGGAGGTTGGTGAAGATCGGCCCCGGCCGGAACTCGAACTCGCCGTCGCGCTGGTTCCAGATCGACGAGCCGGTGACGTCGGAGGGCATCAGGTCGGGCGTGAACTGGATCCGCGCGAAGCCGATCGTCGCGACCTGCGCGAACGAGCGCGCGGCCAGCGTCTTCGCGAGCCCGGGGAAGTCCTCCAGCAGGACGTGCCCGTCGGCGAGGAGGCCCATCAGGACGAGCCGGAGCGACTCGCGCTTTCCGACGACGGCGCGCTCGACCTCGTCGAGGATCGCGTTCGCCAGCTCCTCGACCCGGGCGAGCGGCAGCACTAGAGCGCCTCCAGCGAAGCCACGACCCGTCCGAGCGCCGGCAGGTCGATCCCGGGGCCGGCACGGTCTTCGGGCGGCTCCCGGTCGGCGCGGACGAGCGCCCACGTCTCCGCGCCGAGCGCGCGCTCGGCCGCGGCGGGGTTGCGGTCGAGCTCGATCCCGCGCCGCGCCGCGAGCAGGCGGCGGGCGATCCTCCGGAGGACCGGCCGCAGCCGGAAGTGGAGGTCGAACGCGGTCGAGCCCGAGAGCGTCACCTCGCGCTCGAGCCGGGCGAGCTCGGGCAGCCGGGGCTCGGCCGGGGCCTGCTGCGCGAGCCCGAGGTCGAACGGCGAGACGGCAGCGCGCGGGTTCCGCCGCGTCAGCTCGAGGACGAGCCGTCCGAGTGCCAGCGCTGCGAGCACGAGCAGGTAGAGGTGGAGGGCGAGCTCGTGCCGCCCTGGAGCGGCGAGGAGCGTGATGCCGAGGACGGCCGTGGCGAGGAGCGGCAGCGGCAGGAGCCTGCGGACGGCGCGGCTCACGCGGCGCCCGGCTGCTCGCGGGCCGCGACGGCAGCGGCCCGCTCGGCCTCGGCGGCCAGCTCGGCCGTGCGGAGCTCGTCGTGGATCGTCTCCAGTGCGGCGATCGCGTCGTCCTTCATCTCGGGGCCGATCTCATGCTGGGAGAACTTTGCCCGTTCGAAGAGGAGCGTGAGCCGGCGGGCGGCGCTCGGGGTCACCTGCAGCTCGCGGAGGACGCGCTCGAGGTACTCGAGCGGCGCCTCGGCGGGGAGGCGAGGCACGCCCGACGCGGCGAGCGCCCGTTCGAGCCTCGCGTAGGCGGCGATCACCGCGCGGCGGGGATCGGGCTCGGCGCGCAGGTCGTCGAGCGTCTCCGCCAGGACGTCGGCGAGCTCCTCGGCGAACGTGGGCTCCCGGATCCCGCGCGCCCGCTTTCGCGCCTTCGCCGACCACCAGGCGGCCAGCAGCCCGGCCGCGGCGACGAGGAGCACGATCCCCACCGGCAGCCACGCGAACCCGGGCTGGTAGGAGCTCGGGTCGGTAGGCGTGGTGGTTGCCGTGCCGCCCTGGAGCGGTGGGATCCCCGGCAGGTCGATCCCCTGCGGGTTGCGGCTCTGGAGGGCGCGAAGGGCCAGGACGAGGGCTGTCAGGAAGACCGCGTAGAGGAAGAGGGAGCGGAGGGGGCTTCTGCGCGCCCGCGGATCGCCGCTCTTGACCAGGGCGTCCTTGCGCAGGAGGAGCAGGTAGAGGAAGAGGGCGACGCCCGCCGCCATCAGGAGCAGGAAGAGCGAAAGCAGGGTGTCGAGCACGAGGTCGCCCGGGCGCCGGCCTCCGCCCCGGCCGAGCGGCGTCTCGCCCTGGGCCGCGATCGCGACCACCGCCAGACCGGCGAGGACCCCCGCGAGGGTCAGGGCGGTGGCACGGGCGCGGTTAGGCTCCATCGACAATGAGACGCCAGTCTGTCGCAGAACGTTGGCCCGCCCCGGCGGTGATGGGGATCGTCAACGTCACGCCCGACAGCTTCTCGGACGGCGGCGCGAACCTCGATCCGGACGCTGCCGCCGCCACGGCCAAGCGCCAGCTCGACGAAGGCGCCGCGCTGGTGGACGTCGGCGGCGAGTCGACCCGTCCGGGCGCCGCGGCCGTCTCACTCGACGAGGAGTTGCGCCGCGTCGTGCCGGTGCTCGAGCGGCTCGAGGGGCTGCCCATCTCGATCGACACGGCGAAGGCCGAGGTCGCGCGCCGCGCGCTCGAGCTGGGCGCCGAGCTCGTCAACGACGTCACCGCCCTCCGCGCCGACCCGGACCTGGCGGGTGTCGTCGCCGACGCCGGCGCCTCTCTCTGCCTGATGCACATGCAGGGCGAGCCCCGGACGATGCAGGACGACCCGCGCTACGACGACGTCGCGGCGGAGGTCGCCGCGTTCCTCGAGGAGCGGCTCGCCTTCGCGGTCGCCGCGGGGATCCCGGAGGAGCGCGTCGTACTCGACCCCGGGATCGGCTTCGGCAAGACCGTCGCGCAGAACCTCGAGCTGGTGCGGCGGCTCGACGTGCTCGTCGCGCTCGGCCGGCCCGTGCTCGTCGGCCTCTCGCGCAAGTCCACGCTCGGCCGCATCCTCGGCGACCCGGACGCGCGCGTCGGCACGGCAGCGGCGTCGGTCGGCGCCGCCGTCGCCGCCTACGACCGTGGCGCCACCCTGTTCCGCGTCCACGACGTCCGCGAGCACGTCGAGGCGCTGACCGCCGCCGCGGCCGTCCGGGGCGTCGCATGAGGATCGAGTTGCGCGGGCTCGAGCTGCACGGCTTCCACGGCGCGCTCGAGGAGGAGCGACGTGACGGTCAGCGCTTCCTCTTCGACGTCGAGCTCGAGGTCGGTGAGGCCGGGGCGAACGACGAGCTCGCGGACGCCGTCGACTACCGGGACGTCGTCGCCACGGTCCGCGAGGTCTCCGACGGCCGCGCCTTCCACCTGCTCGAGGCGCTCGCGACCACGCTCGCTGAGACCCTGCTCGCGCGCTTCCCCGCCGAGCGGGTCGAGGTGCGGGTGCGCAAGCCCGAGGTCGCGCTCGAGGCGCCCGTCGAGCACGCCGCGGTCACCGCGACACGTACGCGCGCGTGACGGCCGCCTACGTGGGGATCGGGGGCAATCTCGGCGACGTCCGCGAGACGATCCGTCGCGCGCTCGAGCTGCTCGACGCGAGGGAGGGCATCGCGGTCGACGCGGTCTCGACCCTGCGCGAGACCGATCCCGTCGGCTACCTCGACCAGCCCCGTTTCGTCAACGGCGCCGCGCGCGCTGGAGACGACGCTCGGCGCCCATGAGCTCCTCGCCACACTGCTCGAGGTCGAGCGCGAGCTCGGCCGCACGCGCGAGGGGCCGCGCTTCGGTCCGCGCGCGATCGACCTCGACCTCCTCGTGCTCGGCGACGTCGAGCTGGACGAGCCGGGGCTCACGCTTCCGCACCCCCGTCTGCACGAGCGGCGCTTCGCGCTCGAGCCGCTCGCCGAGCTCGATCCCGGCCTCGTCGTCCCCGGGCGCGGCCCGGTGGCCGACCTGATGGCGGAGCTAGACTGGGGCGTGAGCCACATCGACGACCTGGACGAGTTCGAGGCCGACCTCGAGCTGCCAGCTGAAGCGGGAGTACACCGCCGTCTTCAGTCTCTTCCGCTACTGCATCCTCACGGCGGACGCGACCTACCTCTGCAACACGCTCGACCTCCAGGTCACCCCGCAGGCGAACTATCCGTTCTTCCACGTCAAGATGGAGGACGTCTGGGTCTGGGACAAGAACCGGCCCACCCGGATGATCCCGCGCGCCGAGGTCTACACCTCGAGCGACGTCACGGTCGAGGAGCTGCGCGGCGAGGGCGACGAGCCCAAGCTGACCGCCGAGGCCCTCGCCGAGCGGATGGGCGAGCGGCTCTCCTCGGACGACGAGACGCCGTAGCGCGAGCGAGGACTTAGTTGCTCAGAGCAACTAAGTCGTTCTCGCCGGGTAGGGTCGCGTGATGCTGCTCGCGGTCGACGTCGGGAACACGCAGACGGTGCTCGGGCTCTTCCGGGGCGAGGAGCTGGTGGAGCACTTCCGGCTCGCCACCGACCGGAGCCGCACCGCCGACGAGCTCGGGGTCACGCTTGCAGCGCTCTTCGAGCTCGAGGACGTCGAGGGCGTCTGCCTCTCGACCACGGTGCCCGCGCTCCAGCGGGAGTGGGAGGGGGTCGCCGAGCGCTGGCTGAAGGCGCCGCTCCTCGTCGTCGGCCCCGGGCGCCAAGACCGGGATCGCGATCCGCTACGACGACCCGCGCGAGGTCGGGCCGGACCGGATCGTCAACGCCGTCGCGGCGCTCGAGCGCTACGGGGCGCCGTGCATCGTCGTCGACTTCGGGACGAGCACCAACTTCGACATCGTCAACCAGGCCGGTGAGTACGTCGGCGGCGTGCTGGCCCCGGGGATCGAGGTCTCGATGGACGCGCTCTTCGCCCGCGCGGCACGGCTCGTGAAGGTCGACTTCGCCGCGCCGGCGACCGTGATCGGCAAGACGACGGTGGCGGGGCTGCAGTCCGGCCTCGTCTACGGCTTCGCGGGCCAGGTCGACGGGATCGTCGAGCGGATCCGCGGCGAGCTCGGCGTCGAGGCTCAGGTCGTCGCGACGGGGGGCCTCGCCGAGCTGATCGCGCCGCACGCGCGCACACTCGACCGGGTCGATCCGTTCCTGACGCTCGAGGGGCTCCGGATCGTCTGGTCGCGGCGCGGCTGAGTCAGCCGCCGCCGTAGAGGGAGATCGGGAGCGAGTCGAGCAGCACCTCGTCCGCCGTCGGCAGCTCGTCCTCGAGCTGCTGGAGCAGCGGCAGGGCGCCCGGCGCCGCGGCGATCAGCAGGCGCTCCACCTCGGCGGTCGAGTCGAGCACGACCAGCTCCTGCTTGAACGGCTTCGGGAAGCGGCCCGCGGCCGAGATACCAGCCGTAGAACTTCTTCAGGAACCCGGACGCGCGCCGCTCGCCCAGCTCGCGGACGGTCTCGCGGATGAAGAGGACGAGCTCCGCGACGACCTCCTCGCGGGTCGGCTCGCGGTCGTCGCCGTCGACGATCTCGCGGAGCGCCCACGGGTTGCCCTGGGCGCCGCGCCCGACCATCACGGCAGCCGCGCCGGTCGTCGCGAGCACGGCCTGGGCCCGGGCGCGCGAGGTGACGTCGCCGGAGGCGATCACCGGCACGTCGACCAGCGAGACGAGCTCGGCGGTGAGGGTGTGGTCGGCGGTCCCGGTGTACATCTGCTGCGCCGAGCGAGGGTGCAGCGTCAGCGTGGCCGCGCCGGCGTCGACGAGCTGCGGGCCGACCTCGAGACAGGTGCGCGAGCCGTCGCGGAGGCCGCGCCGCATCTTCACGGAGACCGGGACCGAGACGGCGCCGCGCGACCGCCTCGACGATCGCGGCGGCGCGCGCCGGCTCGTCGAGCAGGGTGGCGCCGGCGCCCGTCTTCGTCACCTTGCGGACGGGGCAGCCGAAGTTGATGTCGACGAGGTCCGCGCCCGCGGCCTCGACCATCCGGGCGGCGTCGGCCATCACCCGCGGCTCGGAGCCGAAGATCTGGATCGCGAGCGGATGCTCGTCGGTGGCGACGCGGAGATACCCCAGCGTCTTCTCGTTCCGGTGCTCGATCCCGGCGCAGCTGACCATCTCCGAGCAGACGAGCCCGGCGCCGAAGCGCCTGCCCTGGCGGCGGAACGCCTGCACGCTGACGCCGGCCATCGGGGCCAGGACGACGCGGGTCGGGATCTCCACGTCCCGGATCCGCCAGCTCTCGCGGAGGTCGATCTGCACGATCCGGGGATGGTACTGCCACGTCTTGACCTCGTCCGCCCGCGCCGGTACCATTCCGCCCTCGCTGGCGCCGTTTGGCGTCGGCTTTTCTTGTAAGAAGAGGCCTGGGAGGCCCAGCCGTGAAGGAAGTCATCCTCACCCCCGAGGGCTTCGAGAAGCTCAAGGAGGAGATCGAGTTTCTCTCGAACGACAAGCGCCGCGAGGTCGCGGACCGGATCCGCGTCGCGCGCGACTTCGGCGACATCTCCGAGAACGCGGAGTACGACGACGCCAAGAACGAGCAGGCGATGCTCGAGCACAAGATCGCCCAGCTCGAGGAGCGGCTCGCGAACGCCCGCGTGATCGAGACCGACGACGTCGACCTGAGCGTCGTCTCGATCGGCGCCAAGGTGCGCCTCAAGGACGTGGACGCGAACCAGACGGTCGAGTACGTGATCGTCGGCTCCGCCGAGGCCGACCCCTCCGAGTCGAAGCTCTCGAACGAGTCGCCGGTCGGCCGGGCGATCATCGGCAAGAAGAAGGGCGAGACCGTCGAGGTCTCGGCGCCGCGAGGGGCGCTCAAGTACAAGATCCTCGACATCAAGGCTGCCTAGTTCGGGGCCGCATAGACTCGCCGCCATGAGCCTGCCCAAGAGGTTCCCGGACCGGGACCACGTCGCCGCGGTCCGGGAGGCCGCGGACGCGCTCGAGCCGGGCGCGACCGACGAGAGCGCCACCGTCCGCCTCGCGGGCCGCATCCTCGCGCGCCGGGACATGGGGAAGATCATGTTCCTCGACCTCGTCGACCGGAGCGGCCGGATCCAGCTCCTCGTCACGGAGAAGGTCGACCTCGACCTGGGCGACATCGTCGGCGTCGAGGGCCATCCTGCGAAGTCGCGCCGCGGCGAGCCCTCGGTGCTGGTGGGCTCGCTGGAGCTGCTCGCGAAGATCCGCGCCCCGCTCCCGGACACCTTCCACGGGCTCACCGACGTCGAGCAGCGCTACCGCCGCCGCCACCTCGACCTGCTGATGAACGAGGACTCGCGGCGCGCGTTCGAGATCCGGACCCGCGCCGTCGCCGAGATCCGGCGCGCGCTCGACGAGGACGGCTTCCTCGAGGTCGAGACTCCCGTGCTCCAGCCTCGCTACGGCGGCGCGTTCGCGACCCCGTTCGTCACCCACTACAACGAGCTCGGCCAGGACATGTACCTGCGGATCGCGACCGAGCTCTACCTGAAGCGGCTGATCGTCGGCGGGCTCGAGCGCGTCTACGAGATCGGCAAGGACTTCCGCAACGAAGGGCTCTCGTACAAGAACTCGCCCGAGTTCACGATGCTCGAGTGGTACGAGGCCTACGCGAACTACGAGGACGCGATGGTGCGGGTCGAGCAGCTCGTCGAGCGGGTCGCCCGGGCCACGCTCGGGACGACGACGCTGACCTTCCGCGGCCACGAGGTCGACGTGAAGGCGCCCTGGCGCAGGCTCCGGCTCGCGGACGCCCTCGCCGAGCACGGGCTCTGGCTCCGGGACGAGGGCGAGCTCCGCGCCGCGCTCGCCGACCGCGGCGTCGACACCTCCCACGACCACACCTGGGCCCAGCTCGCCGACCACGCGCTCTCGTCGTTCGTCGAGCCCTCGTTGATCGAGCCGACGATCCTCTACGACTACCCGATCGAGCTCTCGCCGTTCGCGCGCGCCCGCGACGACGACCCGACGACCGTCGAGCGCTTCGAGTACTTCGTCGCCGGCTTCGAGCTCGGCAACGCCTACAGCGAGATCAACGACGCCGAGGAGCAGGCCGCACGGTTCCGCGACCAGCTCGCCGAGAAGCAGGCGGGCGCGGCGGAGTTCGTCGAGGACGACCCGGACTACGTCGAGGCGCTCTCGTACGGGATGCCGCCGACCGCGGGGCTCGGGCTCGGGATCGACCGGCTCGCGATGATCCTGACCGGGCACGAGACGATTCGCGACGTGATCCTGTTTCCGGCCCTGAAGGAGCGCGCCGCCAAGGAGCCGTCGTAGCCGTGCGCGGCCGGCGGGCTGCGCTCGTCCTCGCCCTGACGGCGGCGGGCGTGCTCGCGGGGCTCCTCGCGACGGCGCTCCTTCCCGAGACCTACCGGGCGAGCGGAGCCGTGATCCTGACCCGCCAGGGCAAGGCGCCGGGCGGCGATCCCGGGCTCGCCGAAGCGGTCGTCGCCGCTGAGGACCTGCTGCGCAGCCGGGCAGTCGCCGTCTCCGCGGTCGCCAACCTGAAGCTGCAGGACTCGCCCGACGCGCTCCTCGACGACCTGCGGGTCGAGGGTGACCCGGAGACCTCGCTCGTCCGGCTCTCCGTCGACGCCGCCTCGGGTGAGGAGGCTCGTCGCCGGGCCCAGGAGCTCGCGGAGGTCTTCACCGTCCTCTACAACGGCCGCTTCGGGCCGGCCACGACCGCCTCGATCTGGGAGACCCCTGCGGCCGAGCCCGACCCCGTCGCCCCGCGCCTGGGGCTCGATCTCGCGCTCGGCGGGCTCGCCGGCCTTCTGCTCGGCGTCGCTGTCGTCGCTCTCTCCGGCCCGCGCCGGCGAGCGACCGCCGCCCCTGCATCAGCGCCCATCCGGACTGCCGTGCGTCCGGCCGGCCCGCCCTGGACGCTCGCGGCGCTGGGCGAGCTCGCCGCCCAGGCGCCCGCGCAGCGGGCTGCCGACCTGCGCCGCCTCGTCGCGGCGATGCGTGAGTTCGCCGGCCCGGGCGGGGCCGTCCCGCGCAAGCTCGATCAGCTCGTCGAGGAGTCCTTCGGGGATCTCCTCAGCCGCTGACCCGCCTTCGCCAGGGTCGAGAGGAACGGCAGCGGGTCGCGGAGCGCGAGCGCCGCATGTGCGGTGTGCCGGCGGGGGAGCGCGCCCGAGAGCGCCTCGCGGCGGCGGCCCGAGCGGAAGAGACCCACGAGCGCGCGCAGGTCGTCCTCCTCGACGCGGTAGCCCTGGCCGATCCGGGGAGCCCCGATCCGGGGCTCGCGCCCGAGCAGCAGGTCGGCCCAGATCGCGGGCAGGTTCAGACCGGCGGAGATCGCGAGCCCGATCGAGCCGTAGATCCGCGGGTTGAGGTCGATCAGCCAGGGCCGGTCGGTCCCGTGGATCACCTGAACCTGGAAGATGCCGCTCCAGCCGACCCAGGCGAGCAGCTCGCGGACGGCGCGGTCGAGCGCCGGATCGGGCTCGACGGTGCGCCCGTAGGCCGTGATCCCGCGTCCGGGCGGCCAGATCCGGGCCGAGCGCTGATGGCTCGTAGCGAGCACCTCGCCGGCCCAGGCGATGCCGGACACCGCGCCGAGCTCGCCCGCGACGTAGCGCTGGACGAGCATCGGGGCGGGCGCCTCTGCCTCGAGCGCACGTCGGAGCGTCTCCACGTCGTCGGCGCGGGTCACGTCGACCGTCCGAAGCGTCCCGTCGGCGCCTTCGACGATCGTGCGGACGGGCTTCGCGACCACCGGCAGCTCGACCGCCGAGAGGTCGTCCGAGGCCGAGAGCTCGAGCGAGGGCGGGGAAGGGAGACCGACGCGGGCGCCTTCCCGGGCGAGCGCAGTCTTGTCGGTCGCCCGTTCGAGGGCCTCGGCGCCGCAAGCCCCGACCGGGGCGGTGAAGAGGCTCTCGCGGCCGGAGAGCGCGCGGAGGGTGCTCTCGGTCGCGGGCAGCACCGCCGCCGCGCCGACCCGGTCGGCGAGCGCCGCGAGCTCCCGCGCATAGCGCTCGGGATCGGCCTGGGGCGCCGGCAGCCGGGTGACGCCGGCCGCGTCGCGCGAGCGCGAGGCCGATGTTCCTGGCTGCGACGCGGCGAGCCACGGCTCGTAGCCGGCGCTCCGGAGGCCGCGCGTCGAGGCGAGCGAAGCGGGGCTCTCGTCGATGCAGAGGAGAACGCGCGTCACGGAGCGTGAGTCTAGGGTTCGAGCCGTGGGGATCGAGCGGCATCACACGTTCGCGGCGCTGGACGACGAGTGGGACGAGCTCGTCGACCGAACCGGAGGCATCCCCTGGGTCCGGCCGGGGTGGATTCGCCCGTGGCACGAGGCGTTCGGGACGGGGACGCCGGAGCTCGTGGCGCTGCGGCGCGAGGACGGCCGGCTCGCCGCGCTCGCTCCCCTCGAGCGGCGTGGCCGTTCGCTCTTCGCACCGGCGAACTGGCACACCCCCGAGTATGCGCTCGTCGCCGAGGACGACGAGGCCCGCACCGAGTTGGCGGAGGCGCTCGTCCGGCTGAGCGGCCGCCGGCTCCAGCTCTCCTTCCTCCCGCCCGAGGGCAGCGGGCTCGGCGAAGTGCGCGCAGCCGCTGCGGCGCGCCGCTACCGGAGGATCGAGCGAGTGCTGGAGCGCTCGCCCTACGTCGTGCTCGAGGGCGACTGGGAGAGCTACCTCGATGGGCTCGAGCGCGGCTTCGTCAAGGAGCTTCGGCGACGGCGCCGCCGGCTCGGGGAGGACGGCGAGCTGACCTTCGAGGTGCTCGACGGCAGCGAGCGCCTCGACGCGCAGCTCGCGGAGGGCTTCGTCGTCGAGGCCTCGGGCTGGAAGGGCGAGCACGGGACGGCGATCCGCTCGAGCCCCCAGACGCTGCGCTTTTACACGGACTTCGCGCGCTGGGCGGCCGAGCGCGGCTGGCTCCGGCTCGGCTGCCTCCGGCTCGACGGGAAGCTGATCGCGTTCGAGTTGAACATGGAGGAAGGCGGCCGCTGGTATGCGCTCAAGGGGGGTTACGACGAGTCGTACCGCAAGTTCGGCCCCGGCCAGCTCGTGACCGAGGACATCATCCGCACCTGCTTCGAGCGTGGGCTCGAGAGCTTCGAGTTCCTCGGGAACGACGACCCGTACAAGCTCGACTGGACGTCGGCCTGCAGGAACCGGATGCTGCTCCAGGCGTTTTCCCCGAGCCTCCTCGGGCTCGCCGACCACGCGGCCTACGCCGTCGGCCGGCCGCTCGCGAAGCGCGTGCTCGCGCTCCGCCGCCGGGGCGGCGACTCCTAGCGGCGCCGGGCGAGCAGCACGTGCCGCAGCCGTCCGTAGGCCGGGCCCAGCGCCTTCTTCGCGACCTTGCGGCCCTCCCAGGCGAGCGCCTCGCTCCCGATCGCGAGCCGCGAGTGCGAGGCGAGCCCCCGCACGCGCTGGAGCGGGGTCGCAACCGTGACCGCGAAGCGACCGTGCAACGCCATCCCGTCGAGGTCGCGCGCCTCCGTCCACGGCTCGGAGGTGAAGAGGGCGCGATAGCCGGCGGCGGCGGCGGCGCGGCCGATCCGCTCCTCGTAGTAGCCGGTCGGGATCGACGCCGTCGAGATCTCCCGACCGAGCACTTCTTCGAGGACGTCCTTGCTCCGGCGCCACTCCTCCGCGACGGCGTCGTCGGGAAGGCGCGTCAGGAACGGATGGGAGTGGCTGTGGCTGCCGACGTCGTGGCCGCGAGCCGCGAGCTCGCGGACGCCTGCGTCGTCGAGGAACCCCGGCGTGCCGATCCGGCCGGTGGTGACGAAGAAGTGCCCGCGCCAGCCGTGGGCCTCGAGCGCCGGCGCGATCCGGTCGAGCGCCGAGCGGCCGCCGTCGTCGAAGGTGAGCACGACCGGGGCATCCCCGCCCGCGAGTGCAGCACCGCCCTCCTCGGCGATCGCCTCCAGCTGCGCGGCGAAGACCTCCGGCGCGAGCTTGTAGCGGTCGGGCCCCGGGCCGGTGAAGCCCGTCGCGTCCCGCTCCGGCGCGCGGGCGACGTCGTGATAGCCGAGGACGACCGTGCGCACGCCCGGAGCATGCCACGGCGGCCGGTTCGGCCGGGGCGCGACCGGGGATAGGGACGTCGTGAACCCTGGCATCGGCGTCTGGCCGCCGCTGCCCCCTGCCGCGCTCCTGCGCCCGGCGCGGGAGCAGCTCCCCTTTCCCCTGGCCGAGCCGGGCTGTCTGCTCTACGCCAAGGGGCGGCACGCGCTCTACGCCGGCGCCCGAGCGCTCGGGCTCGGGCCGGGAGACGAGGTGCTGCTCCCTGCCTACAGCCACGGGTCGGAGGTCGAGGCGCTCGTCCGGGCCGGCCTCGAGCCTCGCTGGTACGAGGGCACTCCGGCGCTCGAGCCCGACGAGGACGAGCTCGAGCGACTGCTCGGGCCGGCGACGCGCGCGCTCCACCTGACCCACTACCTGGGTTTCCCCCAGGATGCGCCACGCTGGCGGCGCTGGTGCGACGAGCGCGGCCTCGTCCTGCTCGAGGACGCCGCCCAGGCGTGGCTCGCCGAGCTGCCCGAGGGCCCGGTCGGGTCGTTCGGCCACCTCTCGATCTTTTGCCTCTACAAGAGCGTGGGAGTCCCTGACGGGGCGGCGCTGCTCGTCGGGGGCGAGCCCGGAGCGCCGCGTGCGGAGGCTCCGCTCGGAGCAGACGTCGCTGCGCGGAAGGCCGCGGTCTGGCTCACCGGCCGGTCCGCGACGGCGGCCTCCCTGCTCGCGCGGGCCCCGCGGGGACGGGGCGGGGACGACACGGCGCTCGGGGACGAGCGCTCCCCGGCGAGCCGGGCGACTGCGTACCTCCTCCCGCGGCTCACGGGCGCAGAGGTCGCCGCCGCCCGCCGCGCGAACTACGAGGTGCTCCTGGAGGAGCTCGGCGACCAGGTCGCAGCCCCGTTCGGGACGCTTCCCGCCGGCGCCGCACCCTTCTGCTTCCCGGTCGAGACCGGCGACAAGGCGGCGTTACTCGCACGGCTCGCAGGCGGCGGCGTCTCGGGGCTCGACCTACTGGTCGGGGCACCACCCGGCCCTCCCGGCGAACGAGTTCCCCGCGATCCAGCGGCGACGCGAGCGCACGGTCGGCCTTCCTGTCCATCAGGCTCGGCCCGGAAGGGGTGGAGCAGGTGCTGCAGGCGTTTCGGGGGCCCGCTCGACGGCGTCCCGAGCCGCGCCTCGAGCGCCACGACGAGCTCGGCGCGCTCCGGGAGGAATGGGCGGCACTCGCGGAGCAGACCGGGAACGTCTTCGCGACCCCGGACTGGGCCGAGCTCTGGTGGCGGCACTTCGGTGCCGGGAAGGAGTCCCTCCTGGGGTCGCTCCGCGGCGCGGACGGCGCGCTCGCCGCCGTGCTCCCGCTCTACGTCTGGAAGGAGCGCCCCGTGCGGGTCGCCCGGCTCGTGGGCCACGACGCCGGGGCTGTACCAGCTCGGCCCGGTAACGACCCCGCTCACCGGCCGGCCGCGGCGCGGCGCTGCGGCGGCTGCTCGAGGAGGCCGGCTGCGACGCCTTCGTCGGCGAGCAGACCGCGGCCTGGGGAGGGGGCTGGCGCCACCTGCTCGGGGGGCGCCTGCTCACGGCCGAGGGCAGCCCGGTGCAGCCAGGCTGGGCGGGCTCGACTGGGACGGGTGACTGGCCTCCCGGAGCAAGAACTTCCGCGACCAGGTGCGCGGTCGAGAGCGGAAGCTGGCGAAAGGCGCACGAGCTGACCTACCGGCTCTGCGATATCAACCCCGCCCGGCTCGAGGACGACCTGACGATCCTCTTCCTGGTTCACCGCGCCCGCTGGGACGAGCCGACGACGTTCGGCTCCCGCGAGGCGTTCCCCACCGCGACTTCGCGGCGCGGGCGCTCGAGCGGGGCTGGCTCCGCTTCTGGATCATCTGCTCCCACGGCGAGCCCGCGGCCGCGCGGTACGGCTTCCGCTACGGGCCGGCCGAGTGCTACTACCAGGCCGGGGTGGAGCCCGAGCTTCAGCGCCAGTCGGTCGGCTTCTGTCCTGATGGCGCACACGATCCGCGAGGCGATCGCGTCCGGCGCGGACGAGTACCGGCTCCTGCGGGGTGGGGAGGAGTACAAGTACCGCTTCGCCGCCGCCGACCGCGGGCTCGAGACGATCGGCCTATCGCTAAGCGTCGCGGGCGCTGCCGCGCTCTCGGGGGCAAGGCCCTCCAGGAGCAGCAAGAACGTGCTCCGAGCGTTGCCCGACCAGGCAAGAACACGATTTACGAGGGGTAGAGAATAGCTCAGAAAAGTGGGCCTAAAAGGTCGTGAAGATGGGTCGTATGTTCCTTAACAGCGGCCAATGTGGGGCCGAACATGGATGGAGATGCAGCGTCCTCTCCGCCCCTTCCTCGCCCTCGCCGCCCTCTGCGCCCTGCTCCCCGCCGGAGCCGCCGCCGCGCGGATCGCCGACGGCGGCGCAGCGAGCGCGCCACGGGCGCTGGCCGCCGTCTCCTCGCTGCTCCCCAATGGGGGCTTCGAGTCCTCGACGAGCGGCTGGGCCGGTTACAGCGCCTCGATCTCCCGGATCTCCGGCGGCGCGAACGGGACTGCGGGCGCCGTCCGCGTCTCGGGCAAGGGGTCGAGCTACTCCCGTCTACCCCTCGCCGAAGCCGGTCGCCTCGACGCTCGCGGGCGAGACGTACACCGGCTGGCGGCTTCGCGCGCAGCACGACGACGGGCCGCAAGCTCTGCCTCAAGCTTCGCGAGTGGTCGGGCTCGTCCGTGACGAAGGAGGCGCTGAGCTGCATCTCGCGACGGGCTCCTGGCAGGCGTTCCCCGAGGTCCGCCTGATCTCGTCCTCGAACGGCCGCCAGCTTGACGCCTACGTCTACCCGACCGGCACCTCCGGCGGCAGCTTCGAGGCCGACGAGCTGACGCTCGCGAGCGGCTCCGCCCCCGTGCCGACGACGACGACGGCCCCGCCGACGACGACGACGACCACGACGGCGACGACGGCCCCGCCGGCCCCGACGACGACGACGGTGACGACGACGACGGCCCCGCCGCCGCCCCCGACCACCACCACCACGACGACGACCACCACCACGACCACCGCCCCGCTGCCGCCCGCGCCCGCCCCGTCCACGAGCTGCGCGCTCTACGCGTCCACCTCGGGCAGCGACTCGGCCTCGGGCAGCGCCTCGGCTCCCTACCGCACCGTCGCGAAGCTGCTCTCGGCGCTCGCGCCGGGCCAGACGGGCTGCCTCGCGTCGGGCCAGACCTTCAACGAGACCCTCGGCAACGTCACCGCCGCAGGTACCGGCGAGAGCGCGCGGATCACGCTCACGAGCACCGACCGCGGGAACCCCGCCACGATCGCGGGCCGGATCGTGACGAAGCCGGCCGCTCGCTACCTCACCTTCGCGTCCCTGATCCTCAACGGCGCCAACTCGACGGGGGCGCCGAGCCCGACCGTCGGCTCCGACTACATCACCTTCAGCGACGTCGAGGTCACGAACGGGCACACGGGGATCTGCTTCAACCTGATCGCCGACGCGACCTGGGGGACGGCCCGCTGGACGGTGATCGACTCGAGCCGGATCCACGACTGCGGCCGGCTCCCCTCGACGAACCTCGACCACGGGATCTACATCAGCGGCAGCGACGTCCGGATCACGAACAACTGGATCTGGGACAACGCCGACCGGGGCGTCCAGCTCCGCGGCGCCCAGCGGGCGATCATCCGCAACAACGTGATCGACGGCAACGGTGAGGGCGTGATCTACGGCGACATGGCCGCCGCGGGCAACGAGGTCGCCTACAACGTGATCTCGAACTCGAAGATCCGCTGGAACGTCGAGTCGTACTGGGGCTCGAGCGCCGTCGGCACGGGCAACACGCTCCACGACAACTGCGTCTGGAATGGCACCTCGGGGAACATCCAGTCCCCGCAGGGCTTCACCGCCACGGCGAACAAGCTCGTCGACCCGCTCTTCGCGAACCGGGCGCTGAAGGACTTCACGCTCCTCGCGGCCAGCCCGTGCTCGGGCTACGGCCCGGCGGCTCCTGTCGCGGCCATGCTCCTCCGCGCCGGCACGTAGCGGACGAGCCCGGCGAGGTTGCCCGCGCCCCACGCGACGTGGATCGCGGGGAGCACGGCGAGCAGCCAGCCGGCATCCCTCCCGATCGAGCGTGCCGCAGCGAGCGCCGCTCCGGCGACGCCGAGGACATAGAGCCCCGCGCCGAGCGCCAGCACGAGCCATGCGGCCGGGTCGACGAAGCCCGCGACCGCCAGCGCCGCCGCGCCGACGAGCGCCGCGGCCGGGACGAGGTGGCGCGGCCGGATCGAGGCTGGGTGCTTCGCCATCGTCCGGGCCTTGTAGAAGCCATAGCGGCGCATCTGCCGGACGAGCGCGCCGAGCGAGCTGCGCGGGACGTAGTCGAACCAGACGTCGGGGAGGAGGACGACGCGGTGGCCGGCGAGCCGGAGACGGTAGTTCGCCTCGTAGTCCTGGTTCGCGAGCTGGCCCTCGTCGAAGCCGCCGATCGAGCGCAGCGTCTCCGTGCGGTACGACCCGCAGGGGACGGAGGCGACGTCGCGCGGCGCGTCGGGGGCGCGCCACGAGGCCGCGTTCCCCATCCCGAGCGGCGAGGCGAGCGCTGCGGCGACGGCACGGCCGAAGCCGTTCGACCCGACCGCGCGGACCCAGCCTCCGGCGAGCGCCGCGCCGTGCTCCCGGTTCCCCTCGACCGAGCGGCGGACGTAATCGCGCGTCGGCGCCGAGTGCCCGTCGACGCGAACGAAGTACTCGCCCCGTGCCGCGGCGAGCGCGGCGTTCAGCGCGGCGGGAACCCGGCGCCCGGGATTCCGGAGCAGCCGAATCGGGACGGAGTGCCGCTCCGCCGCCCGCTCGACGAGCTCCGGCGTCCCGTCCGTGGAGCCGTCGTCGACGACGAGGATCTCGAGCCGCCCCGCCGGGACGTCCTGCGCGGCGACCGCGTCGAGGCACGCGTCTATGGTTCGCGCCTCGTTCCGCACGGGCACGACCACGCTCACCAACGGGAACTCCGCGCCCTCCACCTCCACGCCGCCCAAGATGCCCACGCCCTCACGTTCGCACACGCCGCTCCGCGTCGGGGTCTACGCCGACCTCGTCTACCGGCGCGACGGCGAGACGCTCTCCACGGATCGCGCGTTCATCCTCTTCGTCTGCGGGCTCGTCGAGCGCGTGGACGAGCTCGTGCTCTTCGGCCGGGTCGCTCCCGACCCCGAGCAGGCGCCGTACGTGCTGCCGGAGGCCGTCCGCCAGGTGCCGCTGCCGCACTACGCCCGGGTGACCGACCTCGTCGGGGTTCTCCGCTCGCTCCGGGGCTCGATCCGGGCGGTCGAGCGCGAGGTGGCGAACCTCGACGTGCTCTGGGTCTTCGGGCCGTACCCCGTCTCCGTCCTCCTCGCCCTCGTCGCGCGGCGCCGCGGGCTCCCGCTCGTGCTCGGCGTGCGTCAGGACTTTCCCGAGTACGTGCGCAACCGGCTCCCGAGCCGGCGCTGGGCGTGGGCGGTGCCGGTCGCGCGCGGGCTCGAGCTCGTCTTCCGGCTGCTCGCGCGACGGGCGCCGACCGTGGTCGTCGGCGACGCGCTCGCGGCCCGCTACTCGTCCGGCCGGGCGCCGGTGCTCGCGACGGGGTTCTCGCTGATCCGCGAGGCCGACGTGCGCGACGAGGCCGAGGCGCTCGCGCGCTCCTGGGAGGGCCGGCTCGAGCTCGTCACCGTCGGGCGCGTCGACCGCGAGAAGAACCCGCTCCTCCTGCCCGAGATCCTCGCCGGGCTCCGGGCCGAGGGCGTCGACGTCCACCTGACCGTGGTCGGGACCGGTCCGCTCGAGGAGGCCCTGCGCGCGCGGGCGGCCGAGCTCGGCGTCGGCGACGCGCTCGAGCTGCGCGGCTACGTCCCCGCCGGGCCCGAGCTGTGGGAGCTCTACCGGGCGGCCCACGCCTTCCTCCACGTCTCCCTGACCGAGGGGCTGCCCCAGGTGCTCTACGAGGCGCGGGCCGCCGGGCTCCCGGTCGTCGCCACAGACGTCGGCGGCGTGCAAGCCGCGCTCGACGGGGGCGAGGGCGGGCTGCTCGTGCCACCGCGCGACGCGCCGGCCGCGGTCGCCGCCGTCCTCCGACTCGTCGGCGAGCCTGCCCTGCGCGAGCGGCTCGTCCGGCGCGGGCTCGAGCAGGCCAGGACCGAGACGACCGACGCTCAGCTGGACGCGATCGTGCGCCTCTTCGAGCTCGCGAGCAGCTCCAGGTAGAGCTCCTCGACCCGGCGCACCATCGCGGCCAGGTCGAACTCCTCCCGCTGGCGAGCCTGCGCCGCCTCGCCCAGCGTGGCCCGGAGCTCGGGCGAGCGGAGCAGCCGGCCGCACCGCTCGGCGAGCGCCTCGGGGTCGCGCGGCGGGACGAGGAAGCCGTGGATGCCCTCCTCGATCAGGTCGGGCACGCCGCCGACGGTCGTGGCGACGACGGGCTTCCCGGCCGCCATGTACTCCATCACCGCCAGCGGGCTCCCCTCGAAGTCCGAGCTCGAGACGCAGACGTCCGCGACGGCGAGCAGGTCGGGCACGTCGCGGCGGTTGCCGAGGAGGACGACGTTCTCACCGACGCCGAGCTCCGCGATCCGCGCGCGCAGCCGCTCCTCCTCGGGGCCTGTCCCCGCGATCAGGACGCGGACGCCGGGATGCTCGGCGACCAGGTGCGCCGTCGCGTCGACGAGCACCTCGAGCGCCTTCTGCGGCCGGAGCACGCCGACCGAGAGCACCACCGGCGCGTCCGGAGCGAGCCCGAGCTCGGCGCGGACGTCCTTGCCGCTGGGCGGGACGAGCGGGGGGATCCCGTTCGGGAGGAAGCGGATCTTCTCCGGCTTCACACCCTCGACCTCGACCATCTTCCGGGCGTCGTCGCGCGAGACGGCGACGAAGGCACTCGAGCGCCTGGAGATCAGCTCCCGGTCGAGGAACCGGCGGAGCGGCTGGCCCACGTACGACCAGGTGTGCTCGTGCGTGACGATCACGGGCACGCGGAGCAGGCTGCCGAAGGCCGCGGCCCAGACGTTCGAGCCGAACTTGTGCGAATGGACGACGTCCGTGCTCCGGAGCGCCGCGAGCAGGGGCCGGAAGGCGGCGACGTCCAGCTTGCCGCGCCGCTCGAGCTGGAGGACGCGGACGCCGGCCGCCTCGAGCTCCTCCACGAACGGCGCCTCCTTCCGCTTGCGGGTCGCGACGAGCGTCCGCTCGAACCGATCGGGGTCGAGCCCGAGGGTGATCTGGACGGCGAGCCGCTCCGCGCCGCCGGCGGCGTAGAGCGAGTCGAGCAGCGTGAGGACGCGGATCTTCGTCATCTGCGGCCCCATCGTGCCCTGAGGCGGCGCAGCTCGGTCCGGTCGACGCCCCCCGTCGCGACGATCACCGCGACATAGGCGAGCGGGCCGAGGACGACGCCCGCGACCCAGGCGAGCGCGGAGATCTCGCCGGTGCCGAGAGCGAAGAGGACGGCGCCCATCGCGGTCGCGGCGGCGAGGACGCGCAGGCTCGCCGCGAGGACGGGCCGGAGCGGGAGCCCGACGAGCGTCCGGCAGATCCAGAGGTGCGCCGGCACGTAGAGGGCGTACGCCGCCGTCGCCCCGATCGCGCCGCCGACGATCCCGATCCGGGGCACGAGCACGATCAGCAGCGCGAAGTGGAGCGCCACGATCGCGAGCGCGATCGGGATCCGCCGCCGCGCCTCCCCGAGGTAGTTGACGCCGAGCGACACGAGCGGGGCGAGCCCGGAGAGGAAGACGAAGGGCGCGAAGGCGCGCAGCACCTGGGCGGAGTCCAGATAGTCGTCGCCGAGCAGGAGCCGGACGATCGGCTCGGCCCAGACGACGAGCGGCGCCAGCAGGATCCCCTGCGAGAGCATCAGCAGCCGGAGCCCGTAGGCGAACGAGCGCACGTCCGGCTCGTGCCCCTCCGTCCGGGCGAGACGCGGCGCCACCCCGCTCGCCACGGCGAGCCCCGGGTAGTGGAGGAACGTGATCAGCCGCCCGGGCGCCTGATAGAGGCCGACGGCGGCCGGCCCGAGGACGGCTCCGATCACGAGCGAGTCGAGCGCGCCGAAGAGGGTGAAGGCGCCGTCCACGATCAGGAGCGCCGACGCGTAGCCGGTCAGCCTGCGCGCGACCTCCGGGTCCCAGCGGCCTCGGAGCAGCTTCTGGCCGAGGTGCCGGGTGGCGACGGCGAGGCCGAGCAGCGCGCCGAAGAGGTAGCCGGTCATCCGGCCGGCGGCGGCGCCCGCGGCGCCCGCGCCGAGCAGGACGAGGGTGATGCTCGTGCCGACCTCGACGACCGCCTCCGAGAAGACGATCCGGAGGTTGACGGCGACCCGCGCCTGCGCGATGAACGAGGAGGTGAAGAAGAGCATCACGCTCTGTCCGAGCACTGCGAAGGCGATGAACCGCAGCGGCCACGCGAGGCCTGGGGCGTCGTACGCGTCGGCGATGGGGTCGGCGAGCAGGGCGAGCGCCGCCGCCGCGACCGACGAGAGCCCGAGCTTGATCCGGAGCGCGGTCGCGAGCACCGCGGCGATCCCGGCCGGGCTGCCGCGGCGCTCGGCGACGAAGCGGGCCGCGGCCTGCGAGAGACCGAAGTCGGACGGGACGAGCACGAGCCCGCCGATCGAGAGCGCGAGCGCGAAGAGGCCGTAGCCCTCCGGCTCGAGCGCCCGCACGAGCACGATCGTCAGGATCGCGGTGAAGACCGACGTCGAGAGCTGGACGGCGAACGCGAACGCCGTGTTGCGGACGATGCCGTCGCCGGAGGGGCGGGGGGCGAGGGCGGGCACGGCGCAAGCCTGCCCGAAGCGCCGGACCCTCTGCTATGGACACCTATGCTTGGGAGGCCGTGATCGACCTCCATTCCCACATCCTCCCCGGGGTGGACGACGGCGTGCGCACGCTCGACGAGGCGGTCGCGCTCGCCCGGGCGGCTGCGGCGGAGGGTGTGACGACGATCGCCGCGACCCCGCACGTGCGCCACGACTACCCGACGGCCGTCGAGCGGATGGAGGCGGGGGTGGCGGAGGTGCGGGCCGCGCTCGCCGCGGCGGGCGTCCCCGTCGAGGTCGTCCCCGGGGGCGAGCTCGACCTGGAGTTCTCCGCGACGTTCTCCGACGACGAGCTGCGCCGGTTCAGCCTTGGCGGTGGCGGCCGCTACGTCCTGCTCGAGTTCCCCGACGCAGGCTGGCCACTCGCGCTCGACGGGCGGCTCGCGGCGCTCCGGGCTCTCGGCCTCACCGCCCTCCTCGCGCATCCCGAGCGGAACGCGGAGGTGCGGGCGCGGCCGGGCGTGCTCGCCGCCGCGGTCGAGCACGGGGCGCTCGTCCAGGTCACCGCGGGCTCGCTCGAGGGCCGGATGGGCCGAACCGCGCAGGCCGCCGCGAGACGCCTGCTCGAGCTCGGCCTCGTCCACGTCCTCGCCACCGACGCGCACCACCCGGAGCTGCGCGAGTTCGGCTTCGCCGGCGCAGTCGCGGCCCTCCGCGACCCGGGTCTCGCCCGCCACCTGACCGAGGACGCGCCCGCTGCGATCCTCCGTGGAGATCTGCCGGCGCGCGCGCCGGCCCCGGTGCGGAGCCGAGGGAGGTTCGGAGTCGGCCGCTTGAGGGATAAGCTCGCTCGGTGACGGGAACGTGAGCGAGCAGGCCTTTGGGGGCGAGCGCGAGGGCGCCGCCCGCTATCTCCAGGCACTCCGGGAGCACTGGCTCCTGATCGCCGCGATCGTGATCGCCTCGGTCGCCGCCGCCGTCTTCTACTCCTCGACCGCGCAGAAGCGCTACGAGGCCTCCACCGACGTGCTGATCACCCCCGTCTCGTCCTCCGACGACACGTTCGTGGGAATCGGTCTCCTGCGCGAGTCGAGCGACCAGAGCCGCAGCGTCCTCACCGCCGCCCGGCTCGTCAAGACGCCCGAGGTGGCGACGCGCGTCAAGGAGAAGCTGAGCCTCTCGGACAGCCCGGAGCACATCCTCAAGGGGATCACCGTGACGCCGCTCGGGCAGAGCAACATCGTCTCGGTGGGCGCCGAGGAGTCGACGCCGGCGCTGGCGGCCGACCTCGCCAACGCCTTCGCCGACGAGACGATCGCACTGCGCACGGAGCGTTTCCAGGACGAGCTGACGACCACGATCAATCGGCTGCGGGCGCAGCTGCGGGCGCTCGGCGCGAACCCGAGCTCGACCGAGTCGACGGCGCTCGAGCAGCGGATCGCCGACCTGAGCGGGCTCGTCGGCGCCCAGGATCCGACGCTCCAGGTCACGAGCCGCGCCGTCGACCCGACGACGCCGGTCTGGCCGCGGCCGGTGCTCAGCATCGCCGTCGCGCTGCTCGCCTCCGTGATGCTCGGCTTCGGGGCGGCACTCGCGCTCGACCTGATCAACCCGAAGGTGAAGCGCGAGGACGAGCTCCTGCTCGAGCAGCGGCTCCCGATCCTCGCCCGCGTCCCCCGGATGGCGAAAAAGCGCGTGCAGGGCTACCTGACGGGCCGCCAGCCGCTGCCGGGCGACGTGCGCGAGTCCTACCGGACGCTCCGCACGAGCCTCGCGACGGCGGGCCAGGACCGCGGCTTCCCGCGCACGATTCTCGTCACCAGCGCGATCCCCGGCGAGGCGAAGACGATGACGGCCGTCAATCTCGCGATCACC
Organism: uncultured Gaiellaceae bacterium; assembly: GCA_963846665.1. Classification (GTDB taxonomy): domain Bacteria; phylum Actinomycetota; class Thermoleophilia; order Gaiellales; family Gaiellaceae; genus Gaiellasilicea. The sequence goes on along the minus strand of CAWJWW010000001.1, from coordinate 212,627 downwards.
CTCTCGCTCGCCGGCCAGCGGGTCGTTCTCGTCGACGGCGACCTCCGCCGCCCGATGGTCGCGACGGTCTTCGGGATCGCCTCGCGCCCTCAGGGCCTCGCGAGCGTGCTCGTCGGCGACGCGTCGATCGAGGACGCGCTCGTGGCGGCTCCGGGCCACGGCGAGAACCTGCGCCTCCTGCTCGCAAGCCCCGAGCACGCGCACCTGATCGACCTGCTCGACCGCAACCGCGTCGAGCGCGTCCTCGACGAGCTCCGCTTCGACGCCGACGTCGTGATCGTCGACTCGCCGCCCGTGACCGCGGTCGCCGACGCGCTCACGCTCGCGCGCTCCGTCGAGGCGGTCATCGTCGCCGTCCGCTTCGGGCGGACCCGCCGCGACAAGCTCCAGGAGGCGCGCCGGATGCTCGCGCAGGCAGGGATCCGCCCCGTCGGCTTCGTGGTCACGACCCGCTCGACCTCGCGGGGCCAGGGCTACTACTACGGCTCGAGCGAGCCGCAGGAGATGGCCGCGCCGGGAGGGGCCCAGCCCACCGGAGCCCAGCCCACCGGAGGCCAGTCCACCGGGGCCCAGGCCGGCCGGGAGCAGCCCGCGCAGAGCCGGTCGCAGGCCGCCGTTGCCTCGAACGAGCTCGACGAGCTCTAGCCGGTGAGCTCCCTCTCGCTGCCACGGGCGGAGGGGCTCGGACGCGGCGGGCTCGCCGTCGGGCTCGTCGGCTTCGCGGCCCTCTTCGGCGCGATCGGCGTGCTGCTGCCGCTGCCGGCGCTCGGGCTCGTGCTCGGCGTCGGCTTCGTCGTCCTCACGGTCAACAGCCTTCCCGCCGGGATCGCCGCGTTCACGGCGCTGACGTTCTTCGAGCAGCTACCCGGGCTCTCGCACTACCCGCTCGTCAAGGGGGCCGGTGCCGTCCTCGTCCTCTCCTGGCTGCTCGCCGTGCTCGACCGCCGGTCTGACGCGCCCGTCCTCGCCAGGGAGCGGCCCGCCGTGGCGCTCTCGCTGGTCTTCCTGGTCGCCCTCGCGCTGGCCTCTGCGCTCTGGTCGGTCGGTTCCGGGACGGCGATCTCCTCGGGGATCAGGCTCGCCCAGGGGATCCTCCTCGTCTTCATCGTCTTCACCGCAGTTCGGGAGCTGCGACATCTGCTCTGGATCCTCGGCTCCTTCGTGGCGGCGGCGTCCGTCACCGCTGTCGTCGGGCTTGCCGGCGGATCGTCCTCAGAGCAGTTCGGGCCGGGGCGGCGACGCCCAGCGCCTCGCGGGCGGGATCGGCGACGCGAACGAGTTCGCGGCGCTCCTCGTCCCCTCGCTCGTCTTCGCCGCGTTCGCGCTCGCGGTCTACCGGGCGCCGCTCGTCCGGCTGGGGCTCGTCGTCGCGCTCGGGCTCGTCGGGATCGCGCTCCTCCTGACCCAGTCGCGCGGCGGTCTCGTCGCTCTCGGCGTCTCGGGCGTGGCGATCGCCTTCTTCGCCGGCCCGCTCCGGCTGCGTGCGTTCGCGCTCCTCCTCTGCGTCGCCGCGCTCGGCTTCTTCTACTACACGCTCGTGGCGCCGCCCGAGAGCCTCACGCGCATCACCCACTTCTCTGCCGGCGGCGGCACCGGCCGCTCCGATCTCTGGTCGATCGCGCTGGACATGTGGAAGGACCGGCCCGTGCTCGGCGTCGGAGCCGGAAACTTCCAGCTGGTCGAGCCGCGCTACGCGATCAGCACGATCAACCTCGCCCGCCCCGACCTCGTCGTCGACACCCCGAAGGTGGCGCACAACACGTACCTGCACGTCCTGACCGAGCTCGGGGTCGTCGGCCTCGCCGCCTTCCTCCTCGCGGTCGTCGCCTCCCTCCGCTCGGCGACCGGCGCCGTCCGGACGTTCGCGCGGGCCGGCCTCCGCGACCACGAGCTCGTCGGACGCGCGCTCGTGATCGGCGCGATCGGGATGCTCGCGGCATTCACCTTCATCTCCGCCCAGTACGAGAAGCAGCTCTGGCTGATGCTCGGCCTGCTCGCCGCGTCGTCGTCGCTCGCGCGCGCGTCCGCCCTCGACGCCACCCTCGCAACCGCTCGGGAGGACGCGGAGCCCGAGTATGATCGCGCCGTGTCCGAACGGCTCGCGGAGCAGCTCGAGCAGCGCCTCGCGGAGCGGCTCGACAACCTCGCCCTCGAGCAGGAGCGGCTCGAGCGGCTGCGCGGCTCGATCGCGACCCACGAGCGCGAGCTGCGGGAGCGGAAGCAGTCCCTCGAGCGGCGCGAGGCGGAGCTCCGGCGGGCCGGAGAGACCCCCGATCCGCAGGCGCTGCTCGCCGAGGCGACGATGCGCCTGACCGAGCAGCTGCGGCGGCTGGACGAGCGGGAGCAGGCCCTCGCCGAGCGGGCGGCCGAGCTCGATGCCCGCGCGCTCGTGATCAAGGCGCTCGGCGCCGACGACGTGGAGGCCCCGGCAGACACGGCCGCGCAGGCGGTTCCTGCCGCCTCCGCGGACGAGCTGGAGCTGCGGATCCGCAGCCTGGAGGACCAGCTCGCTGCGGCGAGCTTCGCTGCCGAGAACGCCGCCCGGCACATGGAGGCACTCGAGACGGCGACCTGACCCTCGAGCAGGCCCTCGGCACGGCCTCCGAGGCCGGGGATTCACTGCTCTCGGAGCAGGGCCGGGCGCTGCAGGACGCCGTCCGCCGCGCAGGAGAGCTGGCGAACCGGGTGCAGGAGACGGAGGCGCGCGCGGCGGCGGCTGCCGACGCGGCGGAACAGCCCGGGCCGGGAGCGCCGAGCGCAGGAGGAGGCAGTCCGGCTGCAGGGCGAGCTCGATGTCCGCCTGCGCGCCTTCGAGAACGAGCTCGCCTCCGCAGCCGACGCGGCGGAGAGCGCCGCGCGCCGCGTCGAGGCGCTCGAGTCCGCCAACCGCACGCTGGAGGCATCGCTCGGCACCGCGACGGCCGCCACGGAGGCGGCGCGCGACACGTTCGCGGCGCCTCTACAGAGCGAGCTCGACGCGGCCCGCGCCCGGAACGAGGAGCTGTCGGCGGCGGTGGCGCGGTTGACCTCGCAGGTCGAGGAGCTGGAAGGTCGGGCGCGGCTCGACGACGAGCGCGAGCAGGAGCTCGAGGCCCGGATCGCCGCGGTGACGCAGCGCGAGCTCGCGGTTGCCCAGTCTGCCGCGGCGCTCGCCGGGCGCGAGCGGGAGCTCGCCGACGCTGCCGCCGCGGTCGCAGTGGCTGAGGCCGCCCGGATCGAGGAGCCTTCCGAGCCCGCGCCCGCCCTCTCTTTCCGGGCGGGCGGCAGCCCGACGCTCCCGGAGCTCGAGCGGCTCGTCGACCAGTCGGCGGCGCAGCTCACGGGCGACCGCGTCGAGGAGCTCAGGACGTACTCTCGTCTACCTTCGCGACTTCGCCGATGCGGGCGGCGGTCTGCCGTCCTGGTTCGACGGCCTGGTCGAGGAGGTCTTCGGCGAGCTGATCCCGGGCCGCTGATGCGTCCGCTGACCCTCTGCTCCACGCGGTCGCGCCGGGTGGAATCACCGGCTCTCCGTGACGCCGCAGCTCTTCGAGCGCCAGATCCGGCTCCTGCTCGGCTTCGGCTACCGGGGCCGGCTCCACGTCACGTTCGACGACGCCTATCGCAGCATCGCGAACGCACTCCCGCTCCTGGAGCGGCTCGGGGTGCCGGCGACCATCTTCGCCTGCACGCGGGCTCCCGGCGAGCTGCTCCGGATTCCCGAGCTGGAGGCGGAGGCTGCGTCCGAGGGCGGACTGAGACGATGGACTCGGACGACCTGCGCGGCTGGGCCGAGCGCGGCGTCGCGATCGGCAGCCACACCGTCAGCCATCCGCATCTCCCCGAGCTCGACGAGGACGACCTCCGGCGCGAGCTCGTCGAGTCGAGGAGCGGCTCGAGGCGGAGCTGGGCCGGCCGTGCCTCGACCTGCGCCTACCCGTACGGGCACGAGGACACCCGGGTCCAGGCCGCTGCGGCGGCGGCCGGCTACGGCTCGCCTACTCGCTGCCCGGGAACGAAGAGGATCGGAATCCGTTCGCCGTGCCGCGCGTCGGGGTCTACCCCGCGACGGGCTCGCCCGGTTCGGCGTCAAGGCGAACGGGCTCGTGCGCCGGCCCGCGGCCGCGTTCCTGCGCACGACGGACGCCGCACGTGAGCCGCCGCGCTCCACTCGCTCTCGCCGGCGCCGGTTGGGCCGGGGGCGTGCTCCTCCTCGGGGCCGTTGCGCTGCTCGCAGACCGGCAGGACCGCGGATCCGCTTCTACACCGCCGACACGACCGACGTCCTCGAAGGGCCGATCACGCCGGCGTCGTCTCGAACATCGGCGTGCTCGCCTGGTGGACGGGCGCGGTCGCGGCGCTCCTCGGCGGCCGTGCTCCGGCAGCGCCGCTCCCCGGCAGCGCTGCCGCTCCTCCTGGGCGGGATCCTGACGGGCTGGCTCGCCCTCGACGACTTCTTCGTCGTGCACGAGGAACTGCTCCCCGATCTCGTCGGCGTGCCCGAGAAGGCCGTCTACGGCGCCTACGCGCTGGCGCTGCTCGCCTACGTGATCGTCTTCCGGCGCTTCTTCCGGGGGCCGCGGCCGCGATCCTCGTCGCCTCGGGCGTCCTCTTCGCGGCGTCGATCGGCTTCGACCTGGTCGCGCCCGGGCTGCACCTGCTCGAGGACGGCGCGAAGCTGCTCGGCGCGATCGGCTGGGCGGCCCTTCTCGCCGGCTCCGCAGCCGACGAGTTGCTTCCCTCTAGCCCGCGCGCGCTCGAGCGCGGCCTCGACGAAGGTGTCTCGGGGTGCGAGCAGGCGCGCCTTCCGGAGTTGCTCGACCGCCGCGGCCTTCTCGCCGGCCGCGAGCAGCGTCGTCCCGAGCAGGTAGTGGGCGAGCACCGAGTCCGGCTCCTTCCGTACCGCCGTCCGGAGCGGCGCAAGCGCGTCGGCCGCTGTCGGCGCGATCCGGGCCTGGGCGTAGAGCGGGTCGACCGAGACGGATCGAGCCGCCGCGCCCACGTCAGCTGCTCGCTCGCGTTCGCCGAGCCGGTGAGCGCGCTCCGGACGAGCCGGCCGGAGAGCCAGGGCAGGCCGATGAGGAGCAGTGTCGCGAGCGCGACGGCCCCGCCGCCGGCGAGCGCGACCCGGCCCCGGAGCAGCTGCCGTTGCCCGCCCGCGCCGATTCCGAGCAGCACGAAGAACGGGATCGAGACGCTGGGAACGTCCAGTCCAGTCGACGGAGGCGTGGGCGAGGAAGCCGATCCCGCCTCCGAGCGCGGCGACGCCCTGGATGCTGCGGCGGCGCGTGCCGCGAGGGCGAGCAGGAGGAGCCGGGAGCAGCGCGGCGAGAAGGAGCACGAGCCCGACGACGCCCTCCTCGAGCAGCATCTCGAAGCGGCAGCGAGTGGGTGCGGGCCGGCGTCTCGTGGCTGCGGCCCTCCTCGAGGTACGCGGCGCCGAAGCCGCGCGCGCCGATCCCCTGCACCGGGTGCGTCCCGCGCGCCGGCGAGCGCGACCCGCCAGAAGTCGTAGCGGTTCGAGCCGCCGAGAGTGACGAGGTGCGTCGCAGTACGCCCCGTCGTCGGGGTGGTACTCGGAGAAGGCGTCCCAGGCGCGGCCGAGCGCGCGGTCGGGGCGTCCGAGTCGCCGCGACGAGGACGGCAGCTCCGGCTACGGCGGCGGTCAGCGTGAGCACGCCGGCCAGCGCGCCGGCCCGGCGCGCCGACCGCTCGGACAGGTTTGTCGCTCCGGTCGAGAGCGACGTACGACGAGCCCCAGGAGGAGGCCTGCCGCGAGCACCGCGAGCAGCGCGCGGCCCGACGTCGTCGGCCGCGGCCTGCGATGCGCGTCCGAGTCGACGCGGTACGGCGAAGTCAGCGGCGCCGCGGCGGCCGCGACGATCGCGGCAGCGACGAGGGCCGGGACCGCGAGCCGGAGCCGGTCGGGCGAGAGCGGCGAAGACGACGATCGTGGAGGCGATCAGCCCGATCCCGCCGCCCTTGCTCTGCGTCGCGAGCCAGCCCGACGAGCGCGAGCGCTGCGCCGCCGAGGGCCGCGGCCGCGGACGCAGATCGGATCGCCGCGCGCGCGGCGAGCGCGACGCGCGGGCCAGAGCCCGACCAGGAGCAGCGCGGCCTCGGCGTTCGCGTAGGTGATCGGGAACTCGAGCCGGCCGATCGTCGAAGTAGGGTCGACGCCCCCGCACCGAGCAGCTGCACGGCCACGGCGAGCGCGACGCCGCGGCAGCGAGCGCGACGCCACGCGCCGCTGCCGCAATCCGGTCGACGGGGCCGCGCAGGGTGAACGAGCGCGAGCGGCGAGCGCGATGCGCGTCGAAGACGAGGAGCTGGACCTCGTCGCGCCGAGCGTGGGCAGGGGCGTCCAGGAGAGTGAGAGCGCGGTCCAGCCGGCGAGCGCGAGCAGGCCGGCGAGCGCGACGACGCCGAGCCGAGGCCGCGACGGCTCCACCGAGGCGAGGACGACGGCGAGCGAGAGCCCGACCACGAGAGCGACGGCGAGCCAGTCGACGGCGGCGATGCTCCCGTCCGCTGCCACGCCGAGCTGCCAGGCCGTCGCGAGCGAGCAGCGCGCCGACCGGCAGGGCCGGCGCCAGGCGCCGAACGGAATATCCGTTCGAAGCTGCATCGACCCGTATCCGAATCCACACAATGTCGTTATCCCTCAGTCGGACAGTTCGTCGACGAACAGGAAAGGAGTACGTCATGCGTCGGGAGTTCCTCATCACTTTGATCGCGGCAGCGTCGCAATGGCTGCTCGGTGTCACGGGTGCGCTCGCCGCGTCCCGAACGACATCTGCCGCCGACCTCGCAGACAACGGCTGGCTCGACGGCACGTATACCCAGGCGCGAGCTGGCACGCATACGTGCAGAGCGCCACGGTGCAGGGCTACGGCCGACCACGGTCGTGCTGACGCGGTGCCGCCTCGGGACCCGCCGGTCGTCACGCCGCCGGTCGTCCGCCGGTCGTGACCCGCGGTCGACGCCGCCCACGTCGGGCGTCGCCGGTGACAGCAGACGATCACCAGCCGAAGCCGCAGCCGAGCCGCAGCAGCCGGTCGCCAGGTCGTCGGCCCAGACGCCGCCGTCGCCCAGACCGCGTCGGCCGGCACGCTGCCCTTCACGGGCTCCGAGCTCGGGCATCTTCGCCCTCGTCGGCGCCGCGCTCCTCGCCGGCGGAGTCGTGCTCCGCGCCTCCAGCCGAGGCCGCTAGCACCCACGGCGAGCTCGAGCGCGACTCCCGACGCGCGCCACCTTGAGAGGGCCCTCCGGGGCCCTCTCAATCGTTCTGCGCTCGAAAATCCTACGAAGCGGCGTTTCGACCCGTATCCTTCAGCAGTGGCACCGACGTTGTACCCGAGCGCGCCAAGACCGGGCTCACGGGAGACGAAGGGAGACGATGAACGAATGACCGCGCAGGTGGAGCATGCGCCGCCGGCAGCCCACGGGCTCACGCTCGCGGGCGGCGCGGCGAGCAGCAGATCGAAACGCGACGAGCCTCAGGCTCGGGCGCAACGGTGCCAAGCTCGTCGCCGCGGCCGGCCGGGTCGCCGTCGTCTGGCTCCCCGTGTTCGCGCTTCTCGACGCGCCACTACGGCGGCCTCTCGCAGGCGGTCCTCTTCAGCTCCATCGTCGCTTTCGGCTGGACGCTCGGGCTCCGGGGTGCGTTCGGCGCCGCCCGCTCGACGCTCTTCGCGCTCGGCGTCTGGATCGCCGCCGCCGTCGGCGCCGCCACCGGGCTCGTGCTCGTCTCGGCGCTGAACGCCTGGCTGCCCTGGATCGACTTCTCGCTCTCCGAGCTCGTCCAGATGGCGTTCTCGATCTTCGTGCTCAGCGCGATCTGGGAGTCGGTGACCCAGGGAAGCATCGCCGCCGAGCAGCGCGTCCTGATCGTGGGCGCGGACGCGACCGGCGCCGACCTGATCGAGCAGATCACCTGGCTCCAGGACTCGCCCTTCGAGGTCGTCGGGATCGTCGTCGACGACGAGGACCTGCATCCCGGGCGAGATGTCGCGGCTGCCGGAGATCGTGCGGCGCGCACAAGCCCGACCTCGTCGTCGTCGCGAACAACCGGCCCGAGGCGTTCGACCAGCTGCTCGATGTCGCCAGCGAGGGCTTCCGGGTCGTCGGCCCGCCCGAGTTCTACGAGCACGCCTTCGGCCGTGTGCCGGTGCAGCTCCTGAACCAGTCGTGGTTCATGAACGTGCTCCATCTCTACGGGAAGCCGTACAGCCGGGTTGCGAAGCGCGTGTTCGACATCGTCGTCGCCTCGTTCGGCCTGCTGGTGACCGCGCCGCTCCTGCCGATCCTCGCCTTCGTGGTCAGCCGGACGCCCGGCCCCGTCGTCTTCCGCCAGGTGCGGCTCGGCGAGGGCGGGATCCCGTTCACGATCCTCAAGTTCAGGACGATGCGCCAGGACGCCGAGGCGGCGGGCGCGGTGTGGGCCTCGGAGCAAGACCCGCGCGTGACGCGCACCGGCGCCTTCATGCGGAAGACGCGACTCGACGAGCTGCCGCAGCTCTGGAACGTCCTCCGCGGCGAGATGTCGATCGTCGGCCCGCGCCCCGAGCGCCCCGAGTTCATGGCCGAGCTGCAGGAGGCGGTCCCGTTCTGGTCGCGCCGGCACCTCGTCAAGCCGGGGATCACCGGCTGGGCCCAGGTGCGCCGCGGCTACACCTCCGACGCCGACGGGACCGCGGAGAAGCTCGCCTACGACCTCTGGTACCTCCGCCACCGCAGCCTGGTGCTCGATCTCGCGATCTGCGTCAAGACGTTCACCACGCTCGTGACCGGATCCGGCGCCCGGTAGCGGGCCCAGCAGGCCCGTTCGATACCATGAGCTGACCTTCGACCCGGAGGTCGGGTATTCCGTCCCTCCGGAGTTCAGAGCGAAAGGAGGGTCGAAGGGAATTGTTCGAGCGCTTTACAGAACGGGCTCGCCAGGTCGTCGTCCTCGCCCAGGACGAAGCACGCTCCCTCAAGCACAACTACATCGGCACGGAGCACATCCTGCTCGGTCTTCTCCGCGAGGAGGAGGGTCTCGCCGCGCGCGTGCTCGAGTCGCTGGACATCACCGTCGAGGAGGTGCGCGCGCAGGTCGCCCGCATCGTCGGTCAGGGCGACGAGGTGACGACGGGCCAGATCCCGTTCACGCCGCGCGCCAAGAAGGTCCTGGAGCTCGCGCTGCGCGAGGCGCTCTCCCTCGGCCACAACTACATCGGCACCGAGCACATCCTGCTCGGGCTCGTGCGCGAGAACGAGGGGGTCGCGGCCCGGATCCTGCTCGACTTCGACGCCGACGCCGAGAAGATCCGCAACGAGATCATCCGGATGCTCTCCGGCCCGGGCCGCCGCCAGGGTGGCGCCGCCGCGGGTGGGGGCGAGAAGTCCAAGAACTCGAAGCTGCTCGACCAGTTCGGCCGCAATCTGACCAAGGCGGCGACCGAGGGGAAGCTCGACCCCGTCGTCGGCCGCCAGACCGAGATCGAGCGCGTGATGCAGATCCTCTCGCGCCGGCAGAAGAACAACCCCGTCCTGATCGGCGAGCCGGGCGTCGGCAAGACCGCCGTCGTCGAGGGCCTCGCCACCCGGATCTCGACGAACCAGGTGCCCGAGCTGCTCAAGAACAAGCAGATCTACACGCTCGACCTCGCCGCCCTCGTCGCCGGCTCCAAGTACCGCGGCGAGTTCGAGGAGCGGCTGAAGAAGGTCATGAAGGAGATCATCCAGCGGGGCGACATCATCCTGTTCATCGACGAGCTCCACAACCTCGTCGGGGCCGGTGCGGCCGAGGGCGCGATCGACGCGGCCTCGATCCTGAAGCCGGCGCTCGCACGGGGCGAGCTCCAGACGATCGGAGCGACCACGCTCGACGAGTACCGCAAGTACCTCGAGCGGGATGCCGCGCTCGAGCGGCGGTTCCAGCAGGTGCGCGTGGAGGAGCCGTCGATCGACGACACCGTCCAGATCCTCCGTGGCCTCCGCGACCGCTACGAGGCACATCACCGCTGCCAGATCTCCGACGAGGCGCTCCGCGCCGCGGCGACGCTTGCCGACCGGTACATCCAGGACCGCCAGCTGCCGGACAAGGCGATCGACCTGATCGACGAGGCCGGCTCCCGGCTCCGGATCAAGACGATGACCGCGCCGCCGCGCTACCGCGAGCTCGAGGACGAGATCGAGAAGGTACGCACGGACAAGGAGAACGCGATCGAGGCCCAGGAGTTCGAGAAGGCCGCTTCGCTGCGGGACAAGGAGCGCAAGCTCACGCAGAAGAAGAAGGAGCTCGAGGAGAACTGGCGCAGCGAGGAGTCCGAGGAGCAGCCCGTCGTCGGCGAGGACGAGATCGCCGACATCGTCTCGATGTGGACGGGGATCCCGGTCTTCAAGCTGACCGAGGCCGAGTCGCAGAAGCTGATCCGGATGGAGGAGGAGCTCCACAAGCGCGTGATCGGGCAGCACCAGGCCGTGATCGCCGTCTCCAAGTCGATCCGCCGCGCCCGGGCCGGGATCAAGGATCCGAAGCGTCCGACCGGCTCGTTCATCTTCCTCGGCCCCTCGGGCGTCGGGAAGACCGAGCTGGCGCGGACGCTCGCCGAGTTCCTGTTCGGCGACGAGGACGCGATGATCCAGGTCGACATGTCGGAGTACATGGAGAAGCACTCCGTGTCGCGGCTCGTCGGCTCGCCTCCCGGCTACGTCGGCTACGACGAGGGCGGCCAGCTGACCGAGGCGGTGCGCCGGAAGCCGTACTCCGTGCTCCTCCTCGACGAGATCGAGAAGGCCCACCCGGACGTCTTCAACATCCTGCTCCAGATCCTGGAGGAGGGGAAGCTGACGGACTCGCAGGGCCGGAAGGTCGACTTCCGGAACACGATCGTGATCATGACGTCGAACATCGGCGCGGCCCAGATCTCGAAGAACCAGACGCTGGGCTTCTCCATCGGCGACGAGGTCGGTCTCTCCTACGACGAGATGAAGAGCCGGGTCATGGGCGACCTGAAGAAGGTCTTCCGCCCCGAGCTCCTCAACCGGATCGACGAGACGATCGTCTTCCACAAGCTGGAGAAGGAGGAGATCCTCGTGATCGTCGACCTGATGCTCAAGCGCCTGCGCGAGCAGATGACGATCCACGAGGTCTCGATCGAGCTGACGGACGCGGCGAAGGAGCTGCTCGTCGAGCAGGGCTTCGACCCGTCGATGGGCGCCCGGCCGCTGCGCCGCGCGATCCAGCGCTTCATCGAGGACCCGCTCGCCGACTACGTGCTCGGCCGCGAGCTCAACCCGGGTGCGACGATCATGGTCGACAGGCGCGAGAACCCGGTCGAGGACGAGTCGCTCGTCGAGATCAAGCTCGTCGAGGGCGCGCCGCTCGCCAAGGTGACGGTGCCCGCGGATGAGCCGGAGGCCGACCCGGGCGAGACGGAGCCCGAGGAGCCCCCGGCCGCCGGCTAGCGCCTCGTCCGCAAGCATCGTGCTCGACCCGGGAGGCCGCCGCAAGGCGGCCTCCCTCGTCCGTGGAGGAGGTGTCCAGACCGAGCCCCGTGCCTGACCCCGTCCCTGGCACCGTGCCTGACCCCGTGCCAGGCACGGGTGGCCGGAGTGGACACGTCCTTCGTAACGAAAGTGCAACGGAAGTGGAGAGGTTCCGCAACGGGGCTGGCTTCGAGGCTGAGACCGGTCTACGGTCGGCGCATGCCACGGAAACCGCGCAGCTTCGAGCCCGGGGGCGCCTACCACCTCACCGCCCGCGCCGTCGCCGGCAGCTCCCTCTTCCCGGAGGTCTTCGACCGGCTCGCCTTCCTCGTCCTCCTGACGAAGGTCACCGTCCGCACGGACTGGAAGGTCGCCGCCTGGTGCCTCCTCGACACCCACTACCACCTGGTCGTCTTCGCCGGGCGGGAGCCCGAGGCCGTGTCGCTCGGGATGCAGGTTCTGAACGGCCACCACGCCCGCGGCGTCAACGAGCGCTACGACCGGCGCGGGCACCTCTTCGGCGAGCGCTACCGCCCGACCCCGATCCTGGACGACGAGCACCTCACGGCTGCGACCGCTTACGTCCTCCGTAACCCCGTCCGCGCCGGCCTCGTCCGCCGGGTCGAGGACTGGCGCTGGTCGGGCACCCAGACCCTCCTCCCGCGTGAGATCCGGAACGAAATCGGCACACGCCCGTGACGGTTCCCGTCCGCCCGCACGGCTAGCCTCGACGGGTGGCCAAGACAGCAGTCCAATTCGCGTGCAACGAGTGCGGCTACGTCGCCGGGCGCTGGTTCGGCAAGTGCCCCGGCTGCAACGCCTTCGGCTCGCTGATCGAGGAAGCGCCCGAGTCCGCAGCCCCCAAGCGCTCCGCCAAGCCGATCCTCAAGCTCGTCGACGTCTCCGTGGACGAAGCAGAGCGGATCTCGACGGGAGTGCCCGAGCTCGACCGAGTCCTCGGCGGCGGTCTCGTCCCGGCCAGCCTCGTCCTCGTCGGGGGCGAGCCCGGCGTCGGCAAGAGCACCCTCCTCCTGATGGCGCTCGGCGCGATCGCCTCCACCGGCCGCCGCGCCCTCCTCGTCACCGGCGAGGAGTCGACCGCCCAGGTGAAGCTCCGTGCCGCCCGCCTCGGCGGCACCGAAAGCGTCGAGATCCTGGCCGAGACCGAGCTCGACGCCGTCTGCGCCACGCTCGAGCGCGAGCGCCCCGACGTCTGCGTGATCGACTCCGTCCAGACCCTCTACGCCCAGGATCTCGGCTCCGCGCCCGGCTCCGTCGGCCAGGTGCGCGAGGCCGCCGGCCGTCTGCTCCGCGTCGCCAAGGAGTTCGGCGTCGCCACGATCCTGGTCGGCCACGTCACGAAGGACGGCTCCGTTGCCGGCCCCCGCGTCCTCGAGCACCTCGTCGACTGCGTGCTTCAGTTCGAGGGCGACCGGTACCACGCCCACCGCATCCTCCGAGCCGTCAAGAACCGCTTCGGCTCGACGAACGAGATCGGCGTCTTCGAGATGACGGGGGAGGGGCTCGTCGGTGTCCCCGACCCGTCCGAGCTCTTCGGCCGCACCCAGGCCGGCGAGGTCGGCGCCGCCGTCGCCTGCGCGTTGGAGGGCAGCCGCCCGATCCTGCTCGAGATCCAGTCGCTCGTCGCCCCGACCGACCTCGCGATGCCGCGCCGCATCGGCACCGGCGTCGACCCCAAGCGCCTCGCGATGATCGTCGCCGTCTGCTCCCGTCACGCCGGGCTCGCGCTCGGCTCTGCCGACGTGTTCGTGAACGTCGCCGGAGGGATGCGGATCGACGAGCCGGGCGCCGATCTCGCGATCGCACTCGCGATTGCCTCGGCCGCGCGCGGCGTCCCGGTCCGCGAGGGCTATGCGGCGTTCGGCGAGATCGGCCTCACCGGGAGGCTCCGACCTGCAGCCCAGTCCGAGCGCCGGCTCGAAGAGTGCGCGAAGCTCAGCGTCGTCGCCGCCGTCGCCCCCACGGGAACGCTCAGCCGCAGCACGATCAGGCTCGAGACCGTCGAAACGCTCCGCGAGGCGATCCATGCCGCCCTCGAGCCGAAGCGCGAGGAAAATCCCCGCAAATAACGCGTTTCGTCGAAAAAAGAGGCCTTTTCCAGGGATTTCTGCTACACTAGAAGCCGCACGCCGGCGGGGACCGAGTCCGCCGGCTTCTTCAGTGTTACGACGATTCACGAAGGGGAGGGCGGCTTGTTCGACGTCGGCGACAAGGTGGTGTACCCGCACCACGGGGCAGGCACGGTCATCAAGAAGGAACAGCGCGAGGTCCTGGGGCAGAAGCGCGAGTACCTGACCATTCAGATCCTGCACAACGATATGACCGTCAACGTTCCGACCGAGAGCGCGGAGAAGGTCGGCCTGCGCGGGGTGATCGAGGAGGATCTCGTGACCACCGTCGTCAAGGCGCTGACCGCGGGCGAGTCGGAGATGCCGAAGAACTGGAACCGTCGCTTCAAGCACAACCGCGACAAGATGAAGACCGGCGACATCTTCGAGTTGGCCGAGGTCGTCAAGAACCTCTCGCTCCGCGACCACGAGAAGGGGCTCTCGACCGGCGAGAAGCAGATGTTCGTGAAGGCGAAGAAGATCCTCGCCTCCGAGCTGATGTACGCCAAGGGCGTCAACGAGGACGAGGCTGCGGAGTGGCTGGACGGCGTCCTCGCCGGGGTCGGCGAGAAGCCGGCCGCGAAGAAGAAGTCGAAGTCCAAGGCCGCGGCCGCCGCCTGACCGCGCCGCGATGAACGTATGGGCCCTCCTCGTCGCTGCGGGAGCGGGGGAGCGGTTGGGTGAGGAGCGGCCCAAGGCGTTCGTCAAGCTCGGCGAGCTCCCGCTGCTCGCGGAATCGCTCCGCCGGCTCGACGAGTCCGGCTGGGTCGACGCGATCGTGATCGCGGTGCCGGCCGGCTGGGAGGAGCCCGCGATTCTGCTCGCTGAGGAGCTCGTCGTCACGAAGGTCGTCGCCGCGGTGACCGGGGGCGCCACGCGCGCCGAGTCGGTGCGCGCCGCGCTCGCCGAGGTTCCCGACGACGCGGTGGTTGCGCTCGTCCACGACGCAGCGCGGCCGCTCGTCTCCGAGGACGTGATCGAGCGCGTGCTGGCTCCGCTCTCCGAGGGCTGGGAGGGAGTCGTGCCGGGGCTGTTGCTCTCCGACACGATCAAGCGCGTCGACGGCGACCGGATCGTCGAGACCGTCGACCGGAGCGACCTCGTCGCCGTCCAGACGCCGCAGGCGTTCCTCGTGCCGACGCTGCGCGGCGCCTACGAAGGCCCCCTCGACGGGGCCACCGACTGCTCCGCGCTCGTCGAGGCGCGCGGCGGCCGCGTCAAGCTCGTCCCCGGCGACCCGCGCCTGCACAAGATCACCACGAAGGCCGACCTGGAGCTCGTCGCCTCGTGGCTGTGACGGCCGTCCTCTTCGACGTCGGCGAGACCCTTGTCGACGAGCAGCGCTACTGGGTCGATCTCGCAGCAGACCTCGGCGTCGGAGCGCACGTCCTCTGGGCGGCGCTCGGCGTCACGATCGAGCGAGGCGAGGAGCACACCGCGCTCTGGGGGCACCTCGGGATCGATCCCCCGGCGGGCGAGCCGCTCGTCTACCAGGCACGCGACCTCTATCCGGACGCGCTCGCGTGCCTGGAGGACCTCCGCAGCCGCGGCTACTTCCTCGGCATCGCCGGCAACCAGACGGTGACGCTGGAGAGCTGGGTGCGCGAGGCGGGCCTGCCGGTCGATCTCGTCGCGTCGTCGGCGAGCCTCGGTGTCCGCAAGCCCGACCCGCGCTTCTTCGAGCGTCTCGTCGAGCTCTGCGAGCGACCCGCTGCCGAGATCGCCTACGTGGGCGACCGGGTCGACAACGACGTCGTCCCGGCCGCGGCGGCCGGCATGGTCGCGATCCACGTGCGTCGAGGCCCGTGGGGGCACCTGCAGGACCTGAACGGGACTGCCAGCGTCCGGCTTGACTCACTGGCCGAGTTGCCGGAGGCTCTCGCCGGTGTCTGACCTGCGGATCGGGCTCGGCGTCGACGCGCACGCGCTCGAGGAGGGCGTGCCGCTCGTGCTCGGCGGCGTCACGATCGACCATCCCTCCGGTCTCGCGGGCCACTCCGACGGCGACGTGATCGCCCATGCGCTCACCGACGCGCTCCTCGGCGCCGCGGGGCTCGCCGACATCGGCGCGCTCTTCCCCTCGTCCGACGAGCGCTGGCGCGGCGCGGACTCGATCGAGCTCCTCGCGCGACGCCTGGGCGCACGTGCGCGACGGCGGGCTACGAGCTCGTCAACGCAGACTGCGTCCTCGTCGGCGAGTCCCCGAAGATTGCGCCGCATCGCGAGGAGATGCGAACCCGGCTCGCCGAGGTGCTCGGGGTCGAGCCCGATCGCGTCAACGTCCGCGCGACCACCACCGACCGGCTCGGCTTCACCGGCCGGGGCGAGGGGCTCGCCGCCGAGGCAGTCGCACTGCTCCGGCGGCGCTCGTGAAGCTCGTCCGCTACGCCGACCGCCCCGACCTGCTCGAGATCCGGTACGAGCGGCTGTCCGGCAGACCTTCCCGGAGTACATGCACCACAACGAGCCGGGACGGCTCTACTGGGACCGGCTCTACGACGACTTCCCGGACTTTCAGGTCGCGCTTCTGGACGGCGACGAGCTCGTCGCCGAGGCGCATGCCGTCCCGATTCCCTGGGACGGGACCGTCGATGGCCTGCCGGCCGGGTGGGACGATGGCTTCGTCCGCGGGATGACCTCCGGCCAGGATCCCGGCGCCCTGATGGCGCTCGCGATCAGCGTCCTCCCGGGGCGGCAGGGCCAGGGGCTCTCGGAGCGGATGATCGGGACGTTCCGCGACAACGCGCGCGCCGCGGGGCTCGAGCACGTCCTCGCCCCGGTGCGGCCGACGTGGAAGTCGCGCTACCCGCTGACCCCGATCGAGGAGTACGTGACGTGGCGACGGGAGGACGGCTCGCACTTCGACCCGTGGCTGCGGATCCACGAGCGCGTCGGCGGCGAGATCCTGGCCGCGGCGCCGATCTCGATGGAGATGGAGGCACCGGTCGCCGACTGGGAGGAGTGGACGGAGATGCGCTTCCCCGCCGACGGCGAGTACGTCGTCCCCGGGGCGCTCGCGACGCTCGTCGTGCGCGACGGCGTCGGCCGCCACGTCGAGCCGAACGTCTGGGTGCGGCACTCGGCCTAGGCGGGGAGCGCGACCAGCCCGTCCTGCGACCGCGACGAGACCGTCCTGCCGGAGCGACTCGACCGCCTCGGCGTCGAGCGAGCCCAGCGGCTGCGACGCGGCCGCGACCAGCTTCAGCGTCACGGCGCGCCGCTGCCGGAACGAGCCCTCGAAGCGCGACTGCTTCCGGAGCGGCTCGTAACGCCGGCCGCGGGAGGGGCACTCGGCCGCGAGCGGGCACACCTCGCAGCGCGGAATTCGGGCGAGGCAGACGGTCGCCCCGAGGTCGAAGAGCGCCTGCAGCGACTCCGGCCCGAAGGCGTGCCCCGTCCGCTCCTGGATCCGCGCCACGTTCGTGTCGACCGGGAGCACGGGCTCGCCGTAGGCCTGGTTGCGGATCGCGGCGGCGGTGTAGGGCCCGACGCCCGGGAGGGCGGTCAGGTCGTCCGGCCAGCCGTCCGCGGCGATCGCCTGGGCGGCCCGGTGCAGGTTGAGCCCGCGCCGGTTGTAGCCGAGCCCCTGCCAGGCGCGGATCACGTCGCCCGCGCTCGCCGCGGCGAGCGCAGCGGGCGTCGGCCAGCGCTCGAGCCAGGCGAGCCAGCGCGGGATCACCCGCTCGACCTGCGTCTGCTGCAGCATCACCTCCGACACGAGAATGGCGTATGGGTCCCTGGTCTCCCGCCAGGGGAGATCCCTCCCGTTTCGGCTGTACCAAGCCTTTAGCAGCTCGTCCACGAGGTCGAGCCTAGACGAGCCAGCAGCGACCCCGAGGCTGATTTCGCCTCGTGCGAACACTCGTGCGAACAGACGAGTGACGACGAGTGACGACTTGCAGGTTCGGCGCAGGGCTATTCGCCGCCGCGCTAGCCAGGCACACCAGCTACAGCTCGACGACGACGGGCGCGTTCACGAGTTCGTAGCGCTCGTTCAGAAGCGACGCGTTCACGACGAGCGCCCCACCGGGGAGCACGGCGGTGCCGTAGGCCTCGTGAATGTGTCCGCAGCAGACGAGCTTGAGCTCGGGAAGCTCGTCGAGGCGGCGTGTCAGGCTCGTCGAGCCCGCGTGCACGCCCGCAACCGTCTGGTCGGCGTACCCGTGCGGAGGGCCGTGCGAAAGCACGATCTCCGTGTCCTCCGGGACTCGTGCCCGCATCCGCTCCAGCTCGCGCTCGTCCGCCATGAAGGCCCAGCGGCCGAACCAAGGCGTCCAGGGGCTGCCCGCGATCTTCACGCCTCCGACGTCCGCGGTCTCATCTTCCAGGTACGTCCAGGGGAGCTCGTGCAGGAGCTGCGGATAGCGGAGCGCGACGAAGTCGTGGTTGCCGGCGATGCCCACGATGTGGGTTGCTGGCTGTCGGGTGAGCCACTGGGTGAACGGCCCTTGCAGGAACGGCCCGGCCATGTAATCCGGCCCGAGGTCGCCGGCGACGAGCAGCAGATCGCACTCTGGGACCTCGGGCGGGATCCGGCCGTGCAGGTCGGCGATGCAGCAGATGCGCATAAGGCGTGTGACCGTATCGTCACCGTCCGACGGCGCTGCGACCGCGGGTACTCACGACGGCGAGGCCGCCCGACTTGCTGGCTGGCCAACCTAGCTTCCAGGAAGCCAAGCGCTGTTTTCGTTATCTCGTCGAAGCCGTTCCGCATGGTGCTCCGACCGCTCTACCGTCATCGGGTGACAGCCGAACTTCACCCGATCCCCGAGTTGCTGACCCGGTCAGAGGCGGCGGCGAGGGCGCGGATCAGCGTCCGCACGCTCGACCGCCTTCGCGACATCGGCGAGATCGAGACGCAGCCAGTTGGTGCTCGGAAGATGGTTCTCGCGCATTCGCTGGGAAGCTACCTCGAGCGTCAGCGCAAAGCTGGCCATGCCGGATCCCTCTCGTCTGCCGCGGCTGGTGAGGAGATGTTCGCGCTCCATCTCGAGGATTTCGGAGCCGGCGCTTGAGCGGCCGCCCCTCAGAGGCGCAGCTTGCCAAGGTCGAGCGTGAACTGCGCAAGGCCCCACGGGGAACGCAGCGTGCGGTCGGCGGCGGCATCTACATGCGGCTCGACGGCGAGGGCCGGCGTCGGTTCCAGTTCCGGCTCCGGCAGACGCATGGGAAGGCTTCACAGCCTGCGCGCACTTTCGACACGTGGGAGTCGGCCAAGCGTGAGCGCGATGCCCGCGTGCAGGCGACGAAGATCAGCGTCGGCCCGAGCCGGAGCGACGCTCGCGAGATGTCGTTCTCCGAGTACGCGAGCCAGCACTACTGGAAGGACGTTGTTCGCTCCCTCGACGCCTTGACCCGGATCCAGTATGGGCGCGTCCTGAGTAAGGATGTCGTTCCCTTTTGGGGCAGGTTCCGCCTAGAGCAGATCGAGGTCTCCATCTTCCTGATGGACGACTACCGCGAGTGGCTCCGAAAGGAGAAGACGACCTGGACACGGAGGGTCGAAGGGAAGCGGGTCGTAAGCACTCTGCACGAGATCGAGGCGTCGGAGAAGCTCGGCCGCGAGTTTGCGGAATGGCGTGAGAAGTGCGGCCGGGTGGCCGCTGACGGCGAGGATGAGCAGGAGACGTCGCCCGTTGCTCCTGCATCCGGCGACGGGGCGCGGCTTCACTTTGCGACCGCGGCCGCCGACCGCGCGCTCAACCTGACGGCCCTCGTTCTCGACCATGCTCGCGGCCGGAACATCCTCAACTGGAACCCTGCCCGCGGCGCTCGCCGCTTCCACAACAAGCGCGAGTTGCGAGGCATGTTCTCCGGTACGCACATGCCGGTCCTCGCCACCGACGTGCTCCATCCGCGCGAGATCGTCCGGATCGCAGCGGCGGTGCCGGCGAACGGTTCCCCCGCCAGACTCGAGGAACGCCGGGGACTGGTCGAAGTCCTCGGATTCCTCGGCTTGCGTCCGAACGAAGCGCTTGCACTCACGCACGACGACTGGCGCGACGAACAGGGGCCGCGCAGGTTCATCAAAGTCCGTGGCTCGCTGAAGGCGCTTGGCCCGAAGGTCATCCTCGGCCAGGCGAAGACCGGGGTCCGCGACGTCTACCTCTTTCCCGCGATCGCCGAGCAGCTCGAGCGGATCTATCAAGCGCAGGGCGCGCCGCCACTCGACTCCCTCGTCTTCCCGAACTCGAAGGGCGGCTTCATCGACCTGAACAACTGGCGCACTCAAGTCTGGTACCCGACCCTCAAGCGTGCTGGGTTCATCTCGGAAGAGCACGAGGCGAAGCCGAAAGTGCCGGGCTCCTTCCACCCGTATCGACTGCGTCACAGCTGCGCGACGCTGATGCCCTGCGCCACCCGCCCTGAGGAGGTTGGCGGCGGGCAGTTCCAGTCGGCCGAAGTGGCGCGCCAGCTTGGCCACACGGTCGGCACCTTCGAAGGGGTCTACGCCGGGATTCTCAAAGACCTTCACGGCGTTGCGGGACTAACGATGGACGAGATCATCCGCGCCGCGCGGCGCGAGATCTGGGGGCCGCTTCCCGGCGACCCTGACTTCGAAGACGTTGAGCTGAACACCCGTGAAGCCGCGGAGCTGACTGGGCTTTCGATCAAGGCGCTCAACGCTCGGATCGCCGGCGGATCGCTTCCGGCTCGGAAGGAGTGCGGCAAGTACCTGATCAGCCGGCACGTCCTTAGCTGGCACGGGCTGATCAACCTGAACAAGACCGAGGGAGGACGGACGAAACGACCAACCCTGACCCGGAGAAGTTGAGCCGAGATTCATGTGGGGTTCCTCACCCCGCAGAAAGCGCCCCAAGGGCGTCTGCACCAACAGCACGACACAAGATCCTGACCCAGAGAGCTGAAAGGAACGAACGCCATGCCGAACTACTGCCACAACCGTCTCCGCATCGAAGGGCCGGATGCTGAGCTCGACAAGCTCGCCGACGCCGTCGCCGACCCGGCGAGTCTCGATCTAGACCGCTGCTTCAGCTTCCAGGATCTAGACCGCTGCTTCAGCTTCCAGGCGATCGTGCCAGTCGAGGATGAGAAGCTGCGCGGGGAGGCCTGGGGATCGACGTCCCTGTACAGCCTCGAGATCGACCGAGAGCCCGGCGAGCTGATCTACGAGTTCGAGTCTTCCTGGGATCCGCCCCTTGCGGTCATCGAGGCGCTTGCCGCGCAGTGGCCGGAACTGACGATCGAGTTCGTGTTCGTCGAGCCGGGCACGGCACGTTATGGATCACAGTTCTTTCGCTCGGGAGCGCTGCAGAACTGGTTCGGATCGCACGGAGATCGCGGTCACGGCGACTCGGACATGCGCGAGTTCCTCGAGGACTCCTGGCCTCGCCTGGCCGAGGAGTGGTGGGATGGCCTGGACGAAGAGTGAGGCGTTCTGCCGAGCGAATCGGCGCCGCTCGCGGGATGACGATACGAGCCGCCGGCGGCCGTGCCCGCTGGCGGCTTAGGGTGGTCAAGCTGACATCAGCACTGGTGATGGTCAGCTCCCGATGACGTTCGCGTCGAACTTTCTTCACGCACGCGGGACACCAGATTCCTGCGTCGTACCGCACGCACGAATCAGACATCTCGAACTCACCGCCCGCGAACTCCCAGCCGCGCTCTCGGAGCTGCTCCTCCAGGAGGTCGGCGACGTCGCGGAGCGACTGCGCGCCCCGGATCTCTGAGCAGCGGATCACGACGTGGCACGGTCGCTCGCTCTTACTGCAGGCGACATGAGTGCGCCCGGCAGGTCGGGAAAACATGGCTCCTGAAGGAGTTCGGCCGCTCCTATCCCCAGGTCGCTTACGTCAACTGTCAGCGTGACGCAGCCGTCGCTTCGATCTTCGCCGGCGATCTCAACCCGGATCGGATCCTCCGCGGCATCGAGATCGCGGCTGCCAAGGCGATCGACCCGGCAACCACGCTCGTCATCATCGCGGCATCGACGCCCAGACGTCGGCGATGCGGCGGCTGACAGTCGGCTTCGCGTACTTGCTGAAGTCGTTCTCGTATCCGCGCAGGATGTCGAGCTGGACCGTCCGGATGTCGTCGAGGGGAGCATTGGCCGCGAAAAGAGCGACAGGCTCGGGCATGCCTCCGACGAACATGTAGTGCCGCAACAGTCGGTCAGCCGGCTTGAGTACGACGCGATCAGCGACCAGTCCTGCCGTTGCACGAGATCGGCGAGCTGACCTTCTCCGACTCCGCGCAGGAACTCGTCGAAGTCGAGCGGGTGCAAATCGATGAAGTTGACCTTGCCGACCGGGAACGAGGTGTCCTGCTGCAGGGCGATCCCGAGAAGCGAGCCGGCGGCCGCAATGTGGACATCGGAACGGTCCTCGGCGAAGTACTTGAGAGAGGTGAGGGCTCCGGGTGCTTCCACCGCTTCCATCCCCCCGCCGCCTGCGCTTCTCGCTCGCGAACTGGCTCGACGACGCCGGCCTCGTGCACCGGGTAACCCGTTGTTCGAAGCCGACTCACCCTGTGCGCACGTACGAGGATAAGAAGATCTTCAAGCTCTTCCTGCACGATGTCGGGCTGCTCGGCGCACTCTCAGGGCTCGACGCCTCCGTGCTGCTCCAGGGCACAGGAATCTTCGAAGAGTTCAAGGGCTCCCTGACGGAGCAGTACGTGTTGCAGCAGATCGTCGCAGCACGCAACACAGTCCCGATGTACTGGGCGCCAGCCGACGCCAAGGCCGAGCTGGACTTCTCGATCGAGCGCGCAGGCGATCTCATCCCGATCGAGGTCAAAGCGCAAGAGAACCTGAAGGCACAGAGCTTGCGCAGCTACCATTGCAGGGCGTCTTCGTACTCGCGCGCCCGTGCGCTCTCCCGGACTCGGCCCAAGATGAATCGCTTCTGCTCGCGTGCGAGCTGGCCCGAGGAAGAGGACATGACAAATGTTCCTCTGTACGCGATCGGCCCCTGGCTCGAGTCGTAGCTCAAGCTCTTGGCGAATGACCGTCGGCGGCCCAGTGGGCAATAGGGCACGTCGCTCTGGAAATTCCCATCGGATCTACCTATGAATCCGCTTACATGTGGTCAACGCTTTGCATCAGAATACTCGAACCATGCGAGAGCCCACATTTGACTTTGATGAAATCGACCTCAGGGTAGAGGCGGCAGCGGTGGCAGCGGTACCCATGTCCTGGCGGCGTCTCGACTATAGAAGACCCTGTCCGACGCTACCGCGAAAACCTGCTCACTCACGCCGCTGACGAGCCACGATATATTCTTGGGAAGGTCGCGAGCCGATGTCCACCGCCGGCCGGAGTCACGAGATATCATCCACGCGAAACGGCCGCTCTGTGTCATGACCGAGACGATCACGAGGCGGGGAAACTTCGCGACTGTCTCAACCACGCTGACTTCTCGACCACGAAAACCCATCTGCTTCCATGAGCCGTCACGGCCCTGACGAAAGATTCCGTTGCGCCGAGTACCGAGCCACGTGATCCTTCCACCGTCGCCAAACGCTATATCCGTCGCCTGTACGCCCTTCACACCCGACCCGCCGAAGGCGACCATGTCCCGAATCCACGTGCGGCCTCGGTCAGAGCTTCGCAGTAAACCGCCTTCCTCCGTCGCCACCAGCAACTGACCCGTCCGAGGCGAGATGGCGAGCGCGTTCACGAGAGTCCCTGCCTGCCTTGTGGCGCCAGCCGGTTGCGGGAGACCCTCCCATTCACGGCCTGAATCAACAGTCCGCACAACATGGCCGTTGGCCACCGCTCCGATCTCCGGAACTTCTGCGAAGTAGGCAACCCGCCGGTTGCGCGGATCGACAGCGGGGGATCCGCCGATCGCGCAGGATACTCGCCTCCACGAAACGTATGGCGGGTCGGAGAGGTAAACACCACGGTTCGTCCGAGCCGTAGCCGTAAGGGACAGAAGCCGGCCGGCGCTCATCTCAGCCATCGCACCTCCGGGCGCCACACCGCTCCGGCGCGGAGTCCACCTCGAATCGCCGCGTCCAATCGTCAGAAAGTCACCCGCACTAGTAGCGACAGCGACAGACCCGTCCTGCAACTGCACGAGGCTCGAGATCACAGCGCGCACCGGCATTCTACGCAAAGCTGGGCACTCGTCCCTTTGAGCCGCCCGAAGCGATACGCCAACAGCGGCGGCCCCGAGAAGGCCGAAGGCTCCGAGAATGAAAGCCGACCGCAAGATGTGTGTTTTACGCATACTCACTACCTTAGATGAAGCAGAGCGAAACGAGCCCTAGGTTGACGTTTTTGTATTGAATCGCCACTATACGCTGCTCCGTTGGTGAATAGATCAAAATCGACGCGATCGTTGCCGTGCGAAGCAATCTTGATGTTTCGGCCAGTTACAGATGTGATGCCCATCAAATGGTGCCAACTCGAACCGCCGCTCCAGTCAGCGGCCACGATGTCTCCGGGCATCGCCCTTGAGAAGGAAGATGACAGTGTTGCACGTGACCCTATGGCATATTGAATAAACGCGGACACCCTTACCCACGCAACGCTCAGCTTCGGTGCCTGCCAACACTCAAACGCTCCTAGCAGACCCCAACACCGTGTTTCCTTAGTGGCATTCCACGTCGCGTCCTGCTTCCACCCTCCATAATATAGAGCTTGCGAGACGAAATTCGTGCAGTCATTTTCTCCGGACACTAACCCGCCTCTGGCGCGTCCGAAGGCTGGATTTGTGTCTAACGCCCAGCGCCGTAGATACCAGACGATACGGCTACGATTGACGCCAGCGCTCGGGGCGGAAGCGGCCTGGGCAGATGCCTGTCCTTCGCGAGCAGGTCGTTGTGTCTCGCCGCTCGGATCGGCCATCACCGTAGGCTGATTTCCAGCATAGGTATAACTCGAGATGTACGGCCGCTGCGCGGATTGTTCCACTGGATCCGTTCGATGGAATCGCGCGATTTCCGAGTCGTACTGGCGGGCGCGGAGGTGGTAGAAATCGGTCGGGTCGAGGAGCTCGCCGGTAAAACGCATCGGATTGGTGGGGGCGCCAGGATCGAGCTGAGTCTCTGTTCGAGCTGTGCCGAACGGCTCGTAGTCGTAGGCCCATTCGGGGTCGCCGCTCGCGTCCGTGAGGTCGGTGGCGGAGCCAAGCGAGTCATACGCGTAGTAATGGTCGTTGCCGGCTGCTGTCATCGAAATGCGGCGGTCGCCGTACACATATCGTCTGAGTAATGCGCTTGCTCCGTCGTGCTCGCTTGCGAGCTGAGGCAGCGCGTTGTTGTCGTCCCAGCTGTAGAGGGTCGTGTCCGAGACAGCGCTACCGGTCGAGGCCTCGAGTCGTTTCCCATCGCCGTCATAGGTGTACTCCGTCGTGGTGCTGCCAACTGCTGCTGATGAGAGCCGGTTCGCGAGGTCGTAGCTGAAGCTGTCTGCTCCCCTCGAGACCTGATTGCCGTTCGCGTCGTAGGCGTAGCTCGTAGAGTCCACGTGCGTGAGCTGATCCGCCGCGTTGTAGCTGTAGGCGGTGATGCCGACAGGGCGTGCCTCCGTTAGGCGGTTGCCGACCGCGTCGTAGGTCCACCGGATGAACGGGTCCGATCCTCCGGGGCAGGCGCTTTGGTAGCAGACGCCGGTCAGCCGGTTGAGCTGGTCGTAGTCGTAGGTCGTGGTGCCGGCGAGGCTGCCGGTCCGGACGACCTCTAGCGGGTTGCCGACCGCATCGTAGGTGGTGGAGAACGCGGATAGCACCGTCGAGCCCTGGGCGTTCTCGAGGTTGACGACGCGGCCCGCCCGGTCGTAGGTGACCGTCTCGACCGTGCCGTTCGAGCTCGGAAGCACGGTTTCCTCGAGGTGGCCGGCTGGATCGTAGGCGTAGCTCGTGGTGTTCCCGCCGCTCTCTGCGGTCGCCATCCGCCCGTCGTCGTCGAACTCGTACTCGGTCACGGTGCTGTCAGGGTAGGTCCGCTGGACGAGGTTGCCGGCGAGGTCGTAGACGTAGTTGAAGGTTTCGCTGCCGCGGGTGACCTCGACCAGACGGCTGGCGTCGTCGTAGTCTCGAGTCTCCGTTCCCGCCCCGTCGGTCATCGAGATCCGATTGCCGCCCGCGTCGTAGGCGAAGGTCACGTCGGGAGTGGAGTCGGAATAGTCGATCGCCGTCAGGCGACCAGCCCGGTCGTAGCTGTTCGTCGTGGTGCCGTCCCCGGCGGTCGAAGTGCCGTTGCCATTCGCGTCCACCGTCTCGAGGATGGCCCCTGCCGGGTCGTACGTGGACGTCCAGGTCTGGCCGAGCGGAGAGGTCGTTTCGGTTTTCCTGCCGTCGGCGTCGTAGGAGTAGGTCGTCGTGTGGCTGTTTGCGTCCGTGCGGCTCGTCAGGTTCCCGGCGAGGTCGTAGCCGTAGCTCGTCTCGGTCAGGTCGGGGGCAACGACAGTGATCAGCTGATTTGCCGCGTCGTAGACGTAACTCGTCGTCCGGTTCAGAGCGTCCGTGATGCTGAGCTTGTTACCGACCGCGTCGTAGGTGTACGCGGTCTCGTTTCCGAGCGGGTCGGTCGAGGTCAGCAGCCTGCCAACGCGATCGTAGGTGGAGAGGCTCGCGTAGTCGTCCGGGTCGGCGCCGGAGACGTTTCCTCGGGGCTCGACGACCTCCGTCTGTCTCCCGTTCGCGTCGTAGAAGTACGTCGTCTCGTTGCCGAGGGGCGTCGTCGAGCTCGTGAGCCGGTTCGCGAGGTCATAGGTGCTCGTCCAGACTTTGCCCCGAGGGTCTGTGCGGGTCAGCTCGTTGCCGTTGCCGTCATAGGTGTACGTCGTGATGCCGCCATCGGGAGCTGTTACCGAAGCGAGCCGGTTGCGGTCGTCGTAGGTGTTGGTGGTCACCTTGCCGCGCGGATCGGTGACGGTGAGCACGTTCCCGACCGCGTCGTAAGTTCTCGAGGTTGTCTCCCCAAGAGGGTTCGTCTCGGCGAGCAGCCGCCCGGCCGCGTCATAGGTGCTCGTGGTGGTGTAATCCCCCGGAGTCGCGCCCGAGGCGTTGCCGCGCGGATCAACGACCGCGACCTGGTTTCCGTCCTCGTCGTAGGAAGACGAGCTGATGTTCCCGAGCGGACTCGTCGTCGAGATCAGCCTGTTGTTGATGTCGTACTGGTAGCTCGTCGTGTGGGCGAGCGGGTCCGTCTCAGTCAGCTTGTTCCCGGCATCGTCGTAGGTATAGGTGGTTACGGGAGCACTTTGGGAACCGCTTCCATCGGGATCCGGGCCGGTGATCGTCAGCACCCGCCCATCACCGTCGTAGGTCGTGGTCGTCGTGTTCCCGCGAGCGTCGGTGGTGGTGGTGAGGTTCCCGACGGCGTCGTAGGTATTCGTCGTGACCGCGCCGAGCTGGTCGGTCGTCGTGAGGACGCGGCCGGCTGCGTCGTAGGTGTAAGTCGTCGTGAAATCAGCTGGGGTTCCACCGCTGACGTTGCCGAGCGGATCGACGGTCGTGAGGATCCTGCCCGCCGCGTCGTAGGTATGCGTCGTCGTGTTCCCGAGAGGATCGGTGACGGAGGTGAGGTTGCCATTCGCGTCGTAGGTGTAGGTGGTGGTATTGCCCCGGCCGTCGGTTGAGGTCAGCCGCTGTCCATCCGAGTCGTAGGTCGAGCTCGATACCGGTACCGCGTTGACGGCAACTTGGGTGTTGTTCCCGGCGCTGTCGTAGGTGTATGTCGTGACGTTGCCGAGCCCGTCGGTCACCGACTGCACGTTGTTCTGCGAGTCGTAGGTAAAGGTCTTCGTCACGTTGTCGAGCGAGGGTGGAGCGGTCAGCGAGAGCAGGTTGCCGCTTGCGTCGTGGCTCATTGCGGTCTGCTCGCCACCTGGCCCGGCGACGGCGACGAGGTTCAGGTTTCCGTCTCTGGCGTAAACCGTCGCGTCGCCGGTCGGGGGCTCCTGCTTGAGAAGAACGTTGTCGAGGTAGTAGTCCTTCCAGATCTCACCGTTAGGATCCGTGACCGTGGCAACCTGGGTGGTGGCGTTCCAGGCGAACGTGCTGTGCTTGCCTCTCGAGTCGGCCTGGTCGGTTACCCGACCCGTCGTCGCGTTGTAGGTGTTCGTGAGCACGGTGACGTTGTTCTGGTCGATGATCGTGGCCAGACGGCTACCGCTGTCGTACGAGTAGTGAAGGACGCCGGACAGCACATCGGTGACGCTTGTCAGAAGCCCGCTCGTGTAGGCGAAAGCAACAGACCCTGCGCCGCTCGGTAGGGCGATGGCGGTGATTCGGCCGCTCGTGATCGTGACCGTGATCGTCCGACCGGAGCTGTCCGTGACGGAAGAGAGGCCGCTCGAGTTGTAGGCGAGCGTCAGCCCTTCACCGTTCTTATCCTGGACGCTGCTGAGGCGACCCGATCCGTTGAACGCGTACTGAATCTGATCCTCAGTCGTTGTCAACGTGTACCCGCTTGTGCTGTTGCCGCTGAGGGTCGCGCGTCCTCCGCCGTCGGCCGAGAAGGAACCGTCGGCGAGCAGCGTGAAGTGGAGTTCCTGACCGTCCCCTGCCCGCACGACGGCACCCCCGTCTGCTTCGATCGTCACGCTCCAGTCGAGATTGTCCGACCATCCGCGTCCGAGCCGACCCACGCGAGAATCGCTCGAGTTGTACGTCCGCTTGAAAGTGAATGGGACGCCGATCCCAGGAAGCCCGAGGTCGGTGGCTTCCGTGAAGAAACTCCCGGTGGCCGTGTTGACAGGGTCTGCGTGATAGCCGGTCGGGTTCACCGCGAGCCCCTGACCCTCACCCGGAACTCCTCTCGCCTGGCGCGCCGGCACGACTGCCGGAGCGAGCGCGTCATAGTGGGCCCGAATACGCGCCGCGCTCAGCACGCTCGTGTACACAGCGCCGTTCGCGATCTCGCCAACCAGACCAGGCCCACCCCCGCCCCAGTCATCGTTCGCCAACCAGAAACGAGTACCGGGCGGCGTCGCCGCAGTTTGCGTAAAGGACTTCACGAGACGTCCGTTCAGGTATGTGCGCCACGTACCGCTCGTCCGCGTGACCGCAACGTGCGCCCACACGTTCGAGGGGAGCGAGGCTCCCCATCCCACGATCGCTCCACCGATCGCGACTGTGAGCTGACCGTTGTTCAGCATCAGCGCCCACCCGTTTACGGTGCCTGACCGATAAGGCTGCCCGTAGCCGATCAGGAAGCCGCCTGTGACGGCGGTCTTCACCCACAGTTCCGCCGAGAAGTTGTCCATGAATTGACTCGCGCTGCCTCCGAGGCTTCCCGCCACCTGGTCCCCGGCGGTGGACGTGTTCGGATTTCCGCGTGTGTGCAACGCCGCTGCGTCCACGGCCGGACTCGGATAGCCCCAGACTGGCGATCCCCCGGATCCCCGAACGCCCACCGACAGCGGATGGTTGTTCCCCGAGCGGTCGTTCACCTTCGTGCCCGAGGTCTCGTCGAGCGGCCAGTACGCGTAAGGAGCGTCTGGAAGGACGGCAAGATCATACGCCGCCTGATCCCGAATCCGGTTCACGGTAGCCACGCGCGTCGCGCCCGCGGTCGCGTTTGTCGCGCCCGCGGTCGTCGTCGCCGTCACGACCGCCCGAATCGTGTGACCGATGTCGGCCAAAGCCACAACGTAGGTGGCGCTCGTCTCGGCGGAGATGTCAACGCAGCTCGCACCAGTTGAGTCGCAGCGACGCCATTGCCGGCTAATCGCGGGCCTGTACGTCCAACTTCCCGACGAGATGGTAAGAGTGTCGCCGACCGCCGCCTCTCCGCTGATCTTCGGAGCCTTGAGATTCGTTGGCGGATCCACCTGCGACGCGGCGGCGTAATGGGCTGAGATCTGGGAGGAGTTGAGCGCCGATGCGTATATCGCGACCTCGTCGAGCGAACCAGCCATCGGCCAGATCTGGAATGGAATTCCGGCCTTCCCCAAGAGGACCGCGCTCGTGCTCGTCGGCACGGCTCGAGCACCCGCGATGGTGTCCTTCTGGACGCCATTGATGTAGAAGGTGGCGCCAGACCCGTTGAACGAGGCCGCAACGTGCGTCCAAGCGTTCGCCGTTAGACCGTGAGCGGACGCATACGACTGGGCGCCAAAGAGTTGAAAGACAAGCTTGCCCGCAGAATTGAGACCGAGTCCATACGCATTGTTTTTCGCGATGAAGAATTGATTGCTCGAGACGTTCGTCAGCTTCACCCAGGCCTCAAGCGTTACCGCGGAACTCGGGCTGAGGGCCGTGCTGCTCGTGATCCCCACGTAGTCCTGACCGCCCGTCGCAACGATCGACACCCCGTAGTCGCCATCGGCCATCGCGGAATTGTCGACCTCCATCGCTGGTGTCCCATAGAAGGTGCCGGAACGCCCATTTCCGGAGGAGTCGGCTGCCGTCAACGCTCCCGCCGCCTCGTTCAACCTCCAGTACGCGACCGGGCTGTCCCCCAAGACCGCCGAGGCGTAAAGCGGGATTGGAGGCGTCGTGTGCGCCTCATCGGCACGAACAAAGCCAAAGACCGCGACTCCGATGACCGCAAGCGCCATCATCGTTGTCCGCCCGCCGCTTTGCGAGCAGATCGCCCGATACTGACGAGACCGTCGCAGTCTCTTCATGACCCTCTCCCCTCACCGACGCACACAACCCGCGCATTGACTTCTGGCAAGAAGCAAGTAACACCTAATTTGCACCGGAGTCAAACGAAAGGGGCGCAATTTACATAGCGGGGCTCCCGCTTGCGGCGCGCGCTCGGTGCTAGCCGTCTTGCCGACGGGCAATGAACGCGGCTGACAGGTGGTCGGTCTTCAGGTGAGCTGGGTTGCCGTGTTCGGTTCGAATGGCTGATCCTCCGTGAGTCAGTGCTCGTGATCCAGAGCGGTACCTCGTCGCGGCGGGCAGGGCCCGCTTCAGTGCTTCGCCGGCGACTGCGCATCGTTCGCTCGGAGCGGTCGCTCGCAGGCTGCGGCCGTCGCAGCCGCACATAGCCTTCAAGGAGGGTCGGATGGATCTCTCAACGGTTCACAACCTGCGTGGGCCGATCAACAAGCGCAGCGGTTCTCGCGCAGGGAGTGACTCGTAGAGCGTCGGCAGAACCGCCGATGTTGGCCCCAAAGTGCTCTACGCGTAGTCACGGTTTGCAGCGCCTTACCGAGACGGCAACGAAAGGGCTGACCCGGTCATTCGGTCAGGCATCCCATGACCACATCTCTTTCTTGGACGTCGAGCGAGTCGAGGCCGACGACGACAGCGTTGCCGATCTGGGTCACGTCTTCGATCTGGGCCTGTTTCGCGTCTTCGTAGACCTGAGTAGCCTCGTCGAGGCTAGGCCAGAAGTAGAGGGAGACGTCGTTGCCGAACGCGCTGATTCCACCGAGCCCGTCGTGCTCGACCTCCGACTCGAGATCAAGGGGGTCCCAGAAGTAGTTGCCCGCCGAGTTCATGTATCCGTCGCCCGAGACCACGTCTCCGGAGTTGATGCCGATACACACATCGGTGCCGTTGGAGCGGAGGAGCGCAGAGGATCCGCCGGCGTAGCCGCCCTCGGACGTCGTCTCGACGGCGCCAGCGTCTGGCTCCGAGGGAAGAGTCTCGGCTTCCGAGGCGCCTCCGCATGCGGAGAGCCCGGCGATCAGGGCGCTCACGGCGACGATGCCGGCGGCACGACAGACAAGAAGTAGAACGCTCTGCGACCGGGGGAACACGGGGTGACATATAGCAAGTGTGAACCTTTTTGTCTACACAACCGCGCTGCGGAGGTCTCTTTTTTGGACGGCCGGGTTCAAGCCGCCAACTTCGAGATTCCGCGGCCCGAGACCGGCGGGGCACGGCCGAGACGTGTTGTCTGTAGATCTTTTTGTCTGCGCGCGCTCGGATACGGGGTGTGGCCGAGCCCGTCTATCTCCAGGTCGTGTTTGGGGCGAATCTTCGTCGCCTCCGCAAGCGTGCGGGGCTGAGTCAGGAGCTCCTGGCCCAACGAGCTGGGGGGCTTCACCGGACCGAGATCAGTCTGCTTGAGCGGGGACTTCGCGAGCCGCGGCTCTCCACGGTCGCGCTTCTTGCCCGCGCGCTGGACGTGAAGTTCGTGACTCTTCTACGAGGTCTCGACGAAGCCGAGGTGCGGGAGCGGCAGAGCAAGCCACGAGTCGTGCCGGATGCTGCTTCGCCCTCGCGGAAGAAGTAGCGGACTGCCGCGTCGCGTCGTGCTCAAAATTTGCTCAGCCCGCCCCATGTTTCGAGGCGGCGCGAGGCGCTGGCGATAAGTACCGGCGGGCGTAGACGTCCTTGGGTCTGCGCGTTGCGATCAAGCCGGGTCCCGCCGACGGATACGCACGCGATCTTCTGGGTGTAACCGAACCGTCATGTGTTGCCCTAAAGCATCGACGAGCGTGAAGCGGAGCTTTCCATCCAGACTTGCTTGATCCGTGCCTCGACGCGCTTCCCTGTCAGAGCGCCTGGCCCGTTCGTCACCCCTGGGTTGTACGGTCACCGCGCAGACAGAAAGTCTCACTGTGTAGCTGACCGAGAAGGAGGCCAGTGATGGAGGAATTGCTTTCACTTTGCTCCGGCACGCTGATCACCAGGCTCGCCGGGACGACGTCGTCGGCTTCACCGCTGCGGGTCCGCCTGCAGGCGGCGCGCGCGATCCGTGCACATGTTCGCGAGCTTCCCCGTCCCTACCGCGATGTGCTCGTCTACCGGCACGGACTGGAAGGCAGGAGCCTCACCGACAGCGAGATCGCGGCGAGGCTCCCCGTGGCGACGAGCGAGGTCGGCGTGCTCTACGATGAAGCGCTCGCAGAGCTCGGCTGGACGCTGATCTGTGGCCCCAACCATTCGACCGCTGAAGCGGCAGCGCTCGAGGCGGCGGCATGAACGGGATACCAGGCCGGCGCATCTCGCCGTCGGCAATCAACCGCTGGCTGCAATGCCCGAAGCAGTACCGCCTTCAGGACATCGAACGGCAAGCAGCGAAGTCCAAGCCGTCGCCTCTCCTCGCGCGCGCGAACGCGGTCCATCACGCGCTCGAGCGCTTCTACGGGCTCCCGGATGAGCATCGCCAACCCGAGAACCTCAAGCGTGCCCTGCGCGCGGTCTGGCCGGAGCATCGGCGTGGAGCGTTTCGCACTCTCGACGAGGAGATCGAACACGGGCAGGCGGCGCTCGAGATGCTGCGCCTGTTCGGAGAGCGGTTCGATCTGCATGCGGTGCCGATCGCGCGCGAGCAGTGGCTGACTGCTGAGCTTCCAAACGGGATCCAGGTCTTCGGGAAGGTCGACCGGATCGACGCGCTGCGCGGCGGCGGCCTCGAAGTCATCGACTACAAGACCGGCCGCCGCACGCTCGACGAGGGAGATCTCAAGCACGAGCCAGCGGTTTGGGTCTACGTCGCCGCCGCGGAGGCCGCGTACGAAGACCACGTTCGCCGGGTCAGGCTCATCTATCTCCCTGACGGCGCCGACGTCGCATGGGAGCCGGAGCGCGAGGACGTCACCGCATTGCGCAAGCGGCTGATCCTGACAGTGCGGGAGATCGAGACCGCCGCCGCGTTTCCGGCGCAGCCTGGTCCCGCGTGCAACTGGTGCCTGTTCCGACTGCGCTGCCACGAACGCACACAGGTCTCGCTCGACGAGCTCGTGCCGGTCGAGGGGCTGCCGTTCGACATCGCGGCGCCGGAAGCTCGGCAAGCGGCGGTCAGGAACAGGCGGTGACGGCTACGACTGGCTACGGATCCGCGCGGCGACCTTCGTCGCCGTTCAGTGGGCGGCGTCCGCCGCGAACGCTGCTGCGGTCTTCTGAGGAGGTGGGTGAGCCGTTCAAGGAGACCACTTGTGACCGCCCGGCGCCGACCGCCGAGCGCTCCCGCGAGCATAAGATCGTCGTTGACTGGATCCCCGAGGACGCATCTCCTGATCCCAAGAGTCGCGTGGCCTACGAGCTCGCGTCGGTTCTCGTGGAGGCGCCGGCGGCGCCCGTTGCACGACAGCAAGCACTCAGGGCGCGCGGCGGGCTTGGCGCAGCCGACGGAGTTCGCGGCGCGACAGGGCTCCGCGATGCCTGCCCGTTCGAGCTTGTCGGCGACTTCATTCCGGAGCTTCCGCCGATCCGTCGGCAACACGAACGAGCAGAGGCTGATCGTCTAAGCGAAATAGGTGGTGCTCGCGCGACCCGTCCCGCACGCTCGTCACGGATGTCAGGAAGCGCGAAGCACGGTCATGTGGCAGGAGAGGGAGGGCGCAAACGCCGCGTCACGCCGTTCTCGCAGACCACCGCGACAGCCGATCTGTACAAGCTGCTGGGAGCGCCTGAAGAGCGCAGCTTCGGCAGCGCACGGATGCTGATCTTCGTGTACGACCCGCTCGGGGACGGCTGTATCGTCGCGCGCCTTTCAGACCGCGACATCCAAAACGGCGAAACCGCAATGGCCCAGGTGCACGGCGGGTTGGAGCAGGCAAAGCGGCAAGGACGCTCGCCGCGCCTTATCGTCGTCACCACCAACCTTTCAGGGGCGAACCTGTTCCGCCGCCGTCCCGACCTTCAGCTCATCCAGGACGAGATCGAGAAAGGGACGTGCCGTTGGGTCTACTTCCGCGGCGTCGACCGCCTCGCACGCAAAGGACTCGTCTTCTACGAGTTCATCGAGCTCATCGTCGGAACGGGCACTGATCTGCTCCTCGAGGAGATCCCTGGCCGCGCCGTTGACTGGGAGCGCGACGATATCCATCTCGGCTTCAACAGCCTCATGAGCGAACGTGAACGTCAGCTGATCTACAAGCGCACTCACGGACCTCTGATGACGCGCTGGCTCGGGGAGGGGCGCGGATGGCCGGGAGGCCTTCCGTTCGGGTTCAAGCGCAACGCGGTCACGAAGTATGCGGAGATCTGCCCAGTCCAGTGGCGTGCGGTGAGGACCATCCTGTTCACCTACGCGCAACATGAAGACGGGAAGGGCGGCGGTATCCGTGCCATCGAGCACGAGTTGAAGAAGCAGGGTTTTGCGATCTCGCGCGAGACGATCCGCAGGATTCTTGGCCGGACGGTCTACTACGACGGCAGGTGGACAACGACGCGCGCCGGCCAAACGGTCGAGAATCGGCCGATCGAAATCCCGGAGCACCTCCGGATCCCGCCGGAGATTCAGGCGCGCGTCCAACGGCTTCGCAAAGTTCGCAAGGGCAAGGACACCGTGACGCCGCCCGGCCTATTCGCGTTGAACCCGCTGATCGAGTTCGTCGACGGAACACGCCTGCGCGCGAAGGTCGAGCGTGACGGCTATCCAGCAGCCGAGTACTGGTACAGACCGTACGTTGTGAAGTCCGGCGTTCCGCAGCGGTGGAGGGGCACGAAGATCTCGTTGTCCCAACTTCATCGCGCCGTCGCGGTTGAGTTGCGCCGCCTCGCATCATGCGAGGAGCTTCAGCGCGAATACGCCGAGATAGCGCGGCCCGGACTCGTCGGTAATGGGCCAACGCTCGACGAAGCAGCGCGTATCGACCTCGAAGCGAAGATCGCAAACCTCGAGCGAACACGCGAAGCACTCAAACGCCAATACCTCGCCGACCTAGCGAAGGGCGGCCCGGAGACCAAGGTGGACGTGCTCGGAGGCTTCAACGAGCTCACGAGCGGAATCGACGACGAGATCAATCGCCACCGCGAGCAGCTTGAGCGGGCGAAGGCGCTTGACGGGCTGCGCAAGTCCACGCGTCCCGACGACAACACGACGCTGCTTGAGGCACTTGAGCAAGTGCTGCCTCTCGAGCCGCCCAGCGAAGCTGAGCTGATCGAAAAGTTCGCTGCGTTCGTCGGGATCGCGCTCAGCAAGATCGTTATTGACATCGGCGACGAGGGGGAGGTGATCATGCAGCTCCACGGGCCGCTCGTCCCGAGTGATCTGCCGCTGCTGCGGGTGCATGATCCGATGTCCATACTTCAAGACGAGCTGCGCGCCGGCGCGGACGGCGTGGTGGGAGCGCTGTTCCAACCGACACTCAAGAGAGCCCTTGAGTGTCGGTTGGAACAGGAGCGCGAGACGCCTGAACTCCCGGCGATTGGCTCGCGGAACCCAGAGACAGTCCCGAAGCGGCGGGCGCTTGAAGGCGGGGTGCCAGCATGGTCATCTCCGTCGCTGCGTCTGGACGCTGTCAGTGCAGAGAAGACCTTCATGTCATATGAATGGGACACAGTGCTGCGAGTTTGCGAGCTGCGGCGGCAGGGCTTGTCGCAGGCGCGCATCGGCGAGCTCTTCGAGCAAGAGGAAGTACCCACACCACGTGGGGGTCGCTGGACGACACCAGGTGCGGTAGCGAACTTGTTGACCAGGCTGCGGCGACAGGCGCAGTTGCCGCCGGATGTCCGGAAGGCTCTCGAGATCGCTCGGGTTCCGCGGACGAGCGGCGCTGAGCCGTTTAGCGAGCCGCGCGGCGGCGGTGCGTCCGACTGAGCGCTTCGGTCATACGCCTCCGCTCCTCCTCGGTGATCGCCGCGGCGGGCGCCGCTCACTGTCATGGAGCTTGCCGCGTATTACCGCCGTCGCTCGGAGTATGAGGTCGCCGGTAGCCGGCTCGACTACGCAATCAAGCACGCGCCCGCGGTCGTCGACGAACTCGAGCGAGATCTCGACCGTTACTTTCAGAAGACGAGCGACCGCGATTGATGCCGACTCCTTCCTGGCGACGGCGGCGAAGCATCTGCCGCCCGATCTCTACGACGCCGTCGCCGACGCCTACGCAGCGTCTGGCCGCTCGTAAGGCGCGCGAAAGGCGAGATAGGGTGACGCGTAAGCGGGCGGGGTCGCTGCCGGTCGGAAGTCGATTGCCTCGAAGTCGTCGCTGTTTGGCTGTGTCAAGATCTCAACGCCGATCTCGGGCGGCCGGCCGTCTTGGTGGGCGACCTCGAGCAGGTAGAACATCAACCAGCCGGCGGCGGAGCGACTGAGGTCGCGGTGATGCGGGGTGTCACCGCGGATCGCCAGGTTGGTCACGAGCAGCGGCGCGTCAGCTGCCGGGTCGATGTGGAACGAGAGCGCGGCCAACACCTGTCCGCGATAGGCCGCGTCGTGCCGGGCGCGGTGCGGCGGACGGTGGCGCAGGTAGACCGTGCGGCCGCGGTCCTTGCCGGCGTCGTGATGGATGCCGGTGCGTGGCGTCGTCGCCGGGAAGTGCGTCGACCGGAGCAAGTTCGACTTCCGCCAGTGCGATCCTGGTAGCGAGACTCCGCGACGACCTCGAGCCCTGCATCGCCCGTGTACAACGTGGGTTCGACGACAAGAGGTGTGCTCTCTTGCAGCTAGCGCGAACTGCCGAGCAGACGGCTAAGCAAACCCACCCTCGTATCTCGTCCGGCAGTTCGACGGAGGACAAGCGGCAACATCGCGAGAGAGACACCGCGTAAAACAATGCGTGCCGGCCGCCGCTCGTCGCATACTCGGGTTATGAGTCATTCGGCAGTGTCGGATCTCGCCACCGAGCGCCTGATCGACTGGCTTTGGAGCGAGCGCCTTGCGGTACGCGAGTTGGCTGGTGCCGCCGTCGCCTACGGAGCGGCGACCGACCAGTCGTATGAGGCGACAGCGCGCCGGATCGCCTCGTGCGTCGTGACTCTTCAGATCTCTCCGCCGGAGCACTTGACACCGCCGGCGCTCACGCCCGACGAGGTTGCGCTCGTCGACTGGGTCCGTGTGCTCGACGCCGTGGTCGATGCGGCCTCAGCGGGTGTCGCCTAGTCTTCGAGGGGCAGGCGCAGCTCAGCGTTTCCGCCGTTGCCTTCGGGCTTCGCCGTCGCCGGTTTCGGGGCAGCCGCGCTCCTCTCACCAATGTCGTCGGCCGCGCCACGCTTCTCCTTCCCGGCTTCAGCTCCAATGCGACCTCGCGACGGCGGTTTCGCGTCGCCGGTGTCGCCGTGCAGTGCCGACTCGAAGGCCGTGAGTACGCTGTGATCGAGATCCGCGGCGGTGACGAGGAACGTCATCACGTCAAGCAGGAGCTTTGCCGTCAGTGGCTCCGGCTCTCCGATCAGCTCGGTGATGGGGCGCTTATTCGCAAACGCGCCGATGACGACGGCCTGCAGCGTCCTGAGCATCGGCGTCGCCTGGTCGGGGCGGCGAAGCAGCCTCGTGATCAGCTCGAGGAGCTTGTCGTAGTACGGCGGCAGCGCTTCGAACACCGCTTCAAGGTCGTCTCGTTCGCCGCCCTCAATCCGCCGTTGCAGCTTCTTCAGAGCAAGCACGCGCTGTTGCGCCTCGCGGAGGTTCTGCTCGCTGCCGAACAGGTAAGCGGGAAGGCTCTCCTGCAGGTCCGGTAGACCGCGCTTCAGGATCGCCTCGCACGCCGCAAAGAGGGCGAGGCAGTACCGGAACGCGTGCTCTCCGATCAGACAGAGCATCCCGCGATCGCTCGGGTCACCCTTCTTCGCCTGCTCGAGATACGAGATGCCGTACTCGAGGTTGCGATTCAACGGCAGCTGCCAGAACAGACGCTTCACGTAGTCCGACAGGTCCTTGACGTCGTGCGGGGTGCTGGCAAGGAGCTTCTCCAGGCGCTCGAGCATTGGTTCGTCGAACAGGCCGGCGTCCCGTTCGCTCGTGCGGTACGACTCGGCGAGCCGGTCGAAGTCGGCCTGTGTGAGGATGCCGAGGCCGAGGCGGTCAGCGAGATCGCGCATCGCAGGAGTGCGGTCCTGCTCGCGCGAGACCACCAAGTAGGCGCCGCTCGCACCGAAGAACTCAACGACGCCGCGCAACCAGAACAGCTCGAGCGCTCCGACTCGGCCCGACTTGCACTCGGCGATCCGGAACTGAAGCCCGAAGTCGGGTGCGACCGCGACGCCGAGCACATCGAGGTCGGTCAGCTCGAGCACAGCCGACTTACCTAGCGCCGGCGTCGCCTTGAACGTCGAGAGCCTCACCCGCAGTAGGACAGCAGAGTTGAGCGACCAGAACCAGCGGCCGGTCGCAAGCTTCAACGACAGGTCCTGCTCGGTCACAGGATCCCCCCTCCGCGCGCGGCCTTGACGAGGACGGACCATTCGTCTGGCGGCAACTGAAGCTGAGCCTTCCGCTCCTGGATCGTCGCCATGGCATTTGAGTATGTCTCGCCGTGCGCGAGCAGGTCGCGCGCCTCCTCGTCCAGACCGCGCGTGCTCACGTTCTCCTGGTACATGAGGAGGTCGAGTGCGAGCTGAACCGCTTCCTTATTGTCGTCGGTGTCGATCAGCTTCACGGCGACCCAGTTGCCGCTCGGGAGGAAGTCGACGATCTGGAGCCGGAAGAGGGTGTAGTACTGCTTGCTGTGCTCGCTGTGCGGCTTGATCGTGAAGTTGCTGGTCGGGTCTAGCAGCTTGCGGAGGATGGCCGCCGGTGACTGGATGCGCGTTGCGACCGCGCGGTGCTCGCCGTAGCGGACGCAGGCGAGGATCTGCACTGCCTTCTCGAGGATCGCCTTCTTCACGCCGAGGAACTGCCGGTCGGCGACATACGGCAAGAAGGCAAAGCTGGCGTCGCCGCCCGCGCCCTTGATCGTCGGCGCGAGCAGCAGACCGCGAGCGAGCATGTCCTTCATCACCGGGTTCGACTCGTCGACGAGCAGGCCCTGCTCGCCCCGGAGGGCCTCCATCACTTGGCGCACATCGGGCACGTCGTGGCCTTCGAAGATTTCCTTCATCACCTTGGGGTTCTCGAAGACGAAGAATGGCGAGTAGAGGAGTTGCGTCCCGTCCGAGAGCTTCAGTGTTTTCACGAGCTGCGTTGACTCGCCGACCGCGAGGATCGGCCCGAGGTCGATCTTCGGGATCTCCGCCTGGACGACCTCGAGCTCGCGCGGCGCCACTGCGAGCGCGTTCACGAGTCCGATGGTCTCCCGCTCCAGATCGCTCGGGGCGCGCTGCTCCCAGATCTCCCCGAGCAGGTCGTACAGGTTCTGGTGGTACGGGACGTTCTCGTCGATCTGCACCTTCGACGGCGAAGGACGCCGCACGCGGACCATGCCGGCCTCCTCGAGCACACCGATCACGCTGTCGAACGCGAGGCTCTCGACGCCGAGCTCTTGCGCCGCGATCTGCTTCAGGGCGTTCGCGTCCTCGACGACGTCGAGGCCGCGGAGGTTGACGGCCAGGTTCGCTGCCATCCCGACCAAGCGCGTAGTCCCGAGCTGCGCGATGTGCGCGCTGCGCGTGTCCACGTTGCCCATGCCTTGATGGACGTCGTGGCAGCGAATGCCGATCTCGGAAGAGGACAGGGCCACTGGGGACGGCATTGTATGCGCCGGCGTTCGCGTGTCCGGCTCGCGGTTCTGGCACGAGTGCGCGCTCGTGTTCTCCGTCCGGGTCACCGATTACCGTGGCATGCGGGGTGGAAGCGACCCGCTCATACGTCTACTTCAGGACCGAGCACAACGAGGCCGATCTTGCGCGTGCGGCTGTCCAAGCCCGCGCGATCAGTGTGGGCATCATCCGGTCGAAGTACTTGGCGCCTTTCCCGGAGGGTGACGACCGGCCCGGCCAGGATCACGAGGAGCTTGCAACTGCGTTCCGGAGCGTGGACGGTCCCTACCTCGTCGACCCGGACACGCCGGCTCTGTGCGCCTCCGGGCTCCGCGACGACGAAGTTGAACGTCGTCTTCGGCTCACCGATGCGGCGCAGGCGGTTGGGCTGCCGCTGGAGCTGCACACCCTCCGAGACGACCAAGGGCGCCTCGACTTCGTCAACGTCAACGTCGGCATGCAGGCAGGCGCCGGGGGCGTCATCGCGCCGTACCTCGAGGCGCAGGGGGAGCGGGATCCGAGGCTCGCCGTGAATCTGGACATGCTCCGGGAGACGATCAGGGTCGTGTCTGACGGCCGACCGGTCGTCGCTGTTCTGCAGACGACCGCGCACAGTCTCCGGAAGGGATTCGTCAGGGATGTTGCGTCGCTCTACGCCGCGACTGGTGTGAAGCGCGTGCTGGTACGGGTCCGGAGGTTCGACCCCGAAGAAGCGACCGCATCGGAACTAGCTGCGTACCTCGAGGCGGTCGCTTCGCTAGCAGCGCACGGTATCGGCGTCATTCCCGACTGTGTCGGACGACTCGGGCCGGTGCTCGTTGCGGGCGGCGCCCACGCTTTCGGCACCGGCTCCCGGTTCTTCCGCAAGGTCGCCGAGTCGCCGATCAACACCGGCGGCGGAGGTGGTGGCGGTGACCTCGAGTACGAGGTGCCCGGTCGGCTGCGCGTGGTTGGGATCTCGGAGCGCCGATCGAGCAGCGTTCCTCGGTGCACGATCCAGGACTGCGCCGCCGGCGCCGCGATCGTGGACAACGGGGCCGTTCGGCTACACAACCTCCATGCGCTGAACGGGGTCGCCCAGCTTGCAGCGCG
Source organism: uncultured Gaiellaceae bacterium (assembly GCA_963846665.1). Classification (GTDB taxonomy): domain Bacteria; phylum Actinomycetota; class Thermoleophilia; order Gaiellales; family Gaiellaceae; genus Gaiellasilicea. The sequence goes on along the minus strand of CAWJWW010000001.1, from coordinate 171,769 downwards.
ACTCGGTGCTGCCGGTTTCGCCGCGTATCTCGCGAAGGATGGTGACGAGCGCGAACGTGAATGGGCGCGCGTCCTTCGCGAACGTGTGCAGCGCGCCGCGTAGCGGTTCAGCCAGTCGCTAGCGCGGCCCAGCTCACGAGCGGCTGCCCCGCGTACGCGGCGGCTGCTTCCCAGCGTGTCCGCGCGAGCTCCGCGCGATCGAGCGTTCCGAGTATCCACTGCTCCAACGGCGATGCCTCGTCTGCCGCGGCGAGCGACCACGCGGCCGCAAGCGACTGCGGAACGCGGAGCGCGAGCTGGGCAGGCGTGGCGTCAGCCGGCGGGTGCATGCCGGCAAAGATCGCGTGCGCGTACGCGCGCAGCCGGCGCGCCGCGGGAGGGTCAACGCCCCGCACCGGCGTGCCGGCTGCTGTGTGATCAAGAACAGCCTCCAGGTGAGCCCGTGTTCTACCGAAGCTCGCGCTGACCGTCGCGACTGCGCGTTCGGCCTCGACCGCCGCGACCGCAACCACTGCCACCGGAACGCCCTGCTCGGCTGCGGAACGACCAAGACGCTCGCGTAGTTCAGCCGGCAAGTGCAGATCGAAGATCTGGCAGAGCTCGCCGGGACGCCACGGGTGCCGGGCGAGATCGACCGGCTCCGGAAGGAACTCACGCGGGGGAGAAGTGGTGGAGGAAACGACGTTGAGGTGCATTTAGAATAAAACTCTAAATGTCTTCCCGGATGACGACCCCGTCTCGCGGCGCGCGTGAGCTACATCTGTGCGACTGGCCTTTCGGCAGCGTCGGCCGACGACTGCTGCTCAAGGCGCTCCTCATCGACGACCAGCCGGACGAAGGATGGATGATGCGCGAGCTCGAAGCTCGTGCGCTGGTCAAGAACGGTGGGCTGAACACCGTTATCCCCGGCGCCGTTCAGCTTGGCCTCGTGGAACTCGGCGAAAACGGTCGCTGGCACGTGCCGAAGAAGCTTCCTGCGATCGCCACGCAGCTTCGCGAGCTGACGCTCGCCGCCGTCGCGCTTGGTGACGAAGAGATCGCGACGCTCGTGAAGCGTGAGTACAAGCCCCGGTCGAAATAGGGTCTTGCCCGATGACCGATCACGCTTCCAGCTACCGCGATGAGCAGGCGTGGCGACGCCGTGAGCACGATCTCTTCCGCCGCACGGGTCAGCTGTTGCGCGACGTGATCCCGCCGGAAAGTTGGCACACGCTCGACGTCGACGAGCGACGACGGCGCGTCGAGGCGGCGGCCGACCTACTGCGCCGCGAGCTCGTCGTGAAGCGCCCAGCGCCTCTGCTGTGGGTCGACGATCCGAGCAACGATGGCGCCGCCTACGACGAAGACTCAGAAGGCGGAGACATCCACTACCCGGAACACCACCTCGTACAAGCGGAGCCGGAGCATCTAGTGCGCGGGTTGACCGAGGAGATCCGCCATGCATGGCAGGACGATGTTCGCCGTTGCTTGACCGAGCATCCACTCGGCGATGTCGGCCGACACGCGCTCGAGACCGGCTTCAGGGCGTACGACGAGAACGACCCACGCAACGACACCTCGAACGTTCTCGAGCTCGACGCGAAGGAGCGCGCCGAGTGGTGCGTCGACGGGTACCTCCGCAAGCCGCCGAACTTCGACTGACCGGCTCTGCTAGTCGTTGTCGCCGTCAAACGCGAACACCGCTCGCATCTCCTGTCCCAGCGCTTCCCACCGCTCGTTCAAAACCGGAGGACGCACCGTTAGCGGCGGTTGCATGTGCAGCTCTTCAACGACCAAGCGAGAGAGCTCGAGCCGCCGGTACGGTCCGGCGCTCTTCCGGGCGAGGAGCGACGGCAACTGGTGCCCTTCGGCTGCGAGCCCGAGGAGCAGCTCGAAGTCACCGATGTCAAGCACCGTGAGCGGCTCGACTCGGCCGCCCCGGAGTGCTTCGGGCATCCGATCGTCGATCCGGTCCCAGAGGATCTCGGTCTGCATGAGATCGCCTGCGGTGACGAGCACAGGCCAGAGTCGTTCCACGTGCGCGATGTCGAGGTCGGGTAGCGCTGCGGTGCCGTCGAAGAGGTCGGTGGCGACGCGGCCAAGCTGGGCCATCTTGTTGAACAGCATCGGTGCGAGGTTCCGCTCGAGCACGTCGCGGTCGCCGAACACCTGCATCTCCTGCGTCATGCGTCGCGCGACGACCTCGACCATCACGAGGTCAGGTCCGAGGTCGATTGCGACGTCGCTCGTGTCCTGACGCTGCCGGCCACGGTGGTACTCCTGCTCCCCATAGACCCGCCCGCCGCCGGGCGGCCGCACGCCGGGGTAGACGCTCCGCGTGAGCTCGAGGCAGTAGCGCTCGAACACGGCCCCGAGGAACCCACGCAGGTGAGAGGACTCGCCTCGGCATTCGGCGGCCTCCATCGCCCGGTGCAGGAAGCCTTCGCCGAGCCAGCTTTCGATCGCGCGGGGCGCGATCAGGAGCCACTGCCCGTTCTCGAGCTGCAGGAACGGGCGGCGGAGAAACGGGCGGCGTTCCCACGCGAGCGTGTCAAGGTCGTCTCCGATTCCGGCAAACTGCTCCTGGAACAATGCCCGCGGCGCCGAGAGCAACTCGTTTGCCTCCGTCGCTTTCGCCTCGAGGTCGCCACGCCACTGCGGTGGAGCGGTGAGGCTGCGGTCGCCGACGCCGACGTCTTCCTGCATCGCTCCGCTCAGGATGTAGGCGGCGAAGCCGGCAGAGTGCTGCTCGGCGGCGGTGAGACCGTAGTCCTCGAGGAACCACTCGTCGATCGGGCAGAACTCCGGGTGGTCGGCCATCTGCGGCGCGAGGACCGCGAACATCTCGCGCGCGCGGGTGAACTCGTTCACCATCACCGGCCGCGCGTTGTACAAGCCGTTCTTCAGCCAGTACACGAGCCAGCGCGCCGCGTCGACCTCGCCCTCGCGGAGATCGGCGTCCGCGGCGCTGACGATCGTGGCTGTCGAGAAGTACGCACTGACGGTGGAGCGGAGATCCCATTCGGTTGGCGCGTACGCGAGATCAAGCGGCAGTGCATGGTCGACCAGGAGGCGCTGCAGCGCGGTGATGTACTGCTCGGCGAAGACGACGAGCCTGCTCCCGCGCGCTTCGTGCTGCGCGACAAGCTCGGTCACCTGCTCGAGGAGCACCGGCATGTCGAAGCCACCGACGAACTCGATCTGCGCCTGCGCGTCCTCGCGGACGTGCCAGAGGGCGGCCATTAGCCGCGAAAGGAGAAGGAACGAGTGCTCGAACGGCAGCCGCTCGACGGTGCCCATCAGCTGCTCGAGCGTCGCTGGCTCGAGGCCGAGCTCCTCCTCGTTCAGGGCCGCCGCGAGCTGGTCGGTCGAGAGCGGCATCTTGTCGACGACCGCGACAGGCTCGAGATCCTGGCGCAACTCCGCCGGCAGGACGTCCGGCTGGTCGCGGTCGACACGGATCCGGTCGGCGACACTGCTCGGGATCAGCAGTCCGGCCGGATGCTCCTGCCACGCGGGAACCACAAGCTCGAATGGATTTCGGGGAAGGGGCGACACGAACGACCACTCTGCCAGCGCTGGAGCCGCGAGCCCGAAGGCCTGCCGTCTTCGCTACGAGCGTGGCCGCAGAAGCAGCAACCCGCTGCCGGCGTCGACGACGTCGAGGTCGTGCTTGCCCGCGAAGTCCGCCGCCGCCGCGCGCGTGTTCGGCTCAGACTCGAACTCCGACAGCGCGATCTCGTAGATGAGCGTGTCGTCGACGACTCCGCGCCGGAGGGCCGCGTTCACCTCGGCGAAGCGGTCGTCCTCGCAAAGCTGCCGGTAGATGTCGTGGATCTCCGCGGCCACAGGACTACTTTCGCAGGCGGGATGTGAATCACGCCACCTTTCCGCCGGCGGTCACGATACGGTCACGCCCCGATGACCACCTCGATCATCACGCGCCCCGTGCGAACACCGTGCGAACACGGGCGTGACGACTCGTGCCTACAAGGGTCGCTTCGCCGGCCGCTTGAACAGGCGGGTCGAGCCGTATATCCCTGCAACTAAGAGAGGTCAGCTAGAGAGATGTGCGTCTGCTGCAGCATCACCTCGCTGACGAGGATCGCGTAGGGGTCGCGCGTCCGCCGCCAGGGAAGGTCGCGGCCGTTTTGGCTATACCAAGCCAAAAGGAGCCTTTCCATACTCGCAGCCTAGAGGAGAGGCTGCCGGGAGCGGTCGCCATCAGGTGACAACGAGTGCTCGTCGCGGTGACGCGCGCGCTGCGCCCAGAGGACGCAGACGATGACGACGAGAGCGGCAGCCACCGTCACCCGAGTCACCTGCTCACGCAGAAGGAGGGCGGACCAGGCGAGTGTCAGGAGCGCCTGAAGCTGCTGCACCTGGCCTCCGCGCGCGATTCCCGCCAGGGAGAGCCCGCGGTACCACGCGAAGAAGCCGAGATACATCGACGAGACGCCGAGCAGCACGAGCGACGTCCACGCTCCGGCGCTCGGCTCGTAGTCGCCGCGTGTCAGCCACCAGATGGTGATCGAAGCCGGAATCGTGATCGGCAGCGCGAGCACGACGACCCACGAGATCACCTGCCAGCCTGGCATCGAGCGGGTGGCCGAAGCGCCCTCGACGTAGCACCAGGACGAGGCGAGAACGGCACCGACGACGAGCAGATCGGCGACGAAGTCCCCGCCCTCGGCTCCGCCGCGGGAGAGCGCGAACGCGACGAGCGCCACCGTCCCGGTCGTGGCGGCGAGCCAGAACTGCCAGGACACACGCTCCCGCGTCCGCAGCACGGCGATGAGCGCCGTCGTCAGCGGCATGAAGGCCGCAATCACTGCGGCGTGAGCCGACGTCGTTCGCTCCAGGGCGAGCGCGAGCAGGATCGGCCAGCCGAAGACCGCGCCGAGCATCGTCACGAGCAGCGGGCGGAGCTGGGCACGAGGGGGCCACGGGATGCGAAGAGCAGCGAGGACTCCTGCCGCGATCGTGCCGGCGAGCGCCGCGCGTCCGGTTGCCGTGAGATAGGGGTCGAAGCCGCCGACCGCGACCTTCGTCAGCGGCACGGAGAACGAGAAGAGGACGACGCCGAGAAACGCCCACGTCAGCCCTTCGCGATCGCGTCTCATTCGCGTCAGGGCTAGCCGCCCCAGACGATCTCGATCTCGCGGTCGAGATCGGGGAGCGGCAGCGCGGCGGCCTCGGCCTCGACCGCCTCGCGGGCCGCGCGGGAGAGCCGGCCCCAGGGCTCGATCCGCACCGTGGCGTGCGCTCGCCGCCAGGTGCCGCGGATCTCGCCCGCGACGAGCAGCGCGCCCGGCCAGACGCGCGGCGTCCAGAGCAGGGGCCGGTGCTCGGCGCGAGGCACGAGCAGCTCGCGTTCGGGCCCCGTCGAGCAACCAGTAGGCGTCGCCGCTCGGGAGCAGGCGCGCGGGCGCGTCCTGGGCCACCCCGGCGCGGAGGTCGGGCTCGTCCTCCGCGAGCAGCCACTCGTCCCCGAGCGGCGTCCGCACGGGGAGCAGTTCGCGCTCGAGCGAATCGAACGTGGCGGCCGCGTCCCGCTTCGAGACGCCCGGCCCAGCGCGCGAACGCAGTCGGCGGTCGTCGGCCCGAAGACGCGGAGGTAGCGCCGGGCGAGCCCCCGGCGTGCGTCGGCGGGGGAGCTCGTGGGCGGGGGCACCGACCAGACGAGCGGCGCCCGGGCGCCCTCCCAGCGGATCGCGACGGTCCCGGTCAGCGCGGCGTACCGCGGGCTCCAGCCCAGCCCGCGCGCGGCCTCGCGGTCGGTCATCCGGTCGCCGCCGAGGCGGGCGTGCAGCTCCTTCGCCACCCGCTCGGCCCGCTCCCGGCCCTTGCCGCTCTCCGGCAGGCGCGCAATCGAGAAGAGCGCGAAGTCGCGCTTGGGGACGACGTAGGTGTTGTAGCGCGGCCCCCAGAGCTGGGCGAGCGAGCGGTCTGCCCACGTCAGCGGGCCCACGCCCTCGACGCGGGCGTGCAGGGAGAGGAGCGCGGCCCGCGGCATGCTGTCCTGCGCCCCGGCCCAGGCCGCCACCCGCAGCGAGCGGGCGCTCAGCGGCAGCCGCTCGTCGAGCGCTCCCACCCGCCGCCGGAACGCCAGGATCTGCGCACGTGTCGCCTTGAGCCGCTTTTGCGCCGCGTCCGTCATCGTGCGCCCGGCACCCTATCGCCGCCGCGCTATCGTCGAGAGAGTCGGGGCAGGGCAACGGTCGACGAAGGGACGAGATGCAGCAGCGATCGCTCGGGACACAGGGACTGCGGGTCGGCGCCGAGGGCCTCGGATGCATGGGGATGTCGGAGTTCTACGGCCCGCCGGACGAGGCAGCCGGGATCGAGGTGATCCACCGCGCGCTCGAGCTGGGCGTGACGATGCTCGACACCGCCGACGCCTACGGGCCGCACACGAACGAGCGCCTCGTCGGCCGCGCGATCGCCGGGCGCCGTGACGAGGTCGTGATCGCGACGAAGTTCGCGAACGTCCGCAGCGAGAGCGGCGAGCGGCTCGGGATCCGCGGCGACGCCGAGTACGTCCGCTCCGCCTGCGATGCCTCGCTCGAGCGGCTCGGGATCGAGACGATCGACCTCTACTACCAGCACCGCGTCGATCCGAGCGTCCCGATCGAGGAGACGGTCGGCGCGATGGCGGAGCTCGTCCAGGCCGGCAAGGTGCGCTACCTCGGGCTCTCCGAGGCGAGCGCCGAGACGATCCGGCGCGCCCACGCCGTCCACCCGATCACCGCGCTCCAGTCCGAGTACTCGCTCTGGTCGCGCGAGGTCGAGGCCGAGATCCTCCCGACGGTACGTGAGCTCGGGATCGGCTTCGTCGCCTACTCGCCGCTCGGCCGCGGCTTCCTCACCGGCGCCGTCCGCTCGCAGGCCGACCTGCCGGAGGGCGACTTCCGCCGCGGCGGCGCGCCCCGCTTCGAGGACGAGAACCTCGCCCGCAACCTCGCGCTCGTCGAGCACGTGGAGCGGATCGCGGCCGCGAAGGGCGCCACGCCGGGCCAGGTCGCGCTCGCCTGGGTGCTCTCGCGCGGCGAGGACGTCGTCCCGATCCCGGGCACGAAGCGCGTCCGCTACCTCGAGGAGAACGTCGCCGCGCTCGACGTCGAGCTCACCGCCGACGAGCTCGCCGAGCTCGACGCGGCGTTCCCCGTCGGCGTCGCCGCCGGCGACCGCTACTCGCCCCAGGGGATGCAGGCTGTCAACCGCTGAGCTCGTGCTCCGGCGCGGCGGGCCGGCCGACTGGGAGATAGCCGCCGGCCTGCAGGAGCGTGCCTCGCTCGCCGGGCTGGCGCACATCTTCCCGCCCGCCGAGTACCCGTATCCCGTCGCCGCCGTCCAGGAGCGGTGGCGGGAGGCGCTCGCCGACCCGGCGGGCGTCGTCTTCCTCGCCGAGCGGACGGCGAGCCCGTCGGTGTGGCCGCGTCGAAGGACGGCTGGCTGGACGGGCTCTACGTCGACCCTGCTCACTGGGGCGGGGGAGCGGCCGCCGGGCTCCACGACGCCGTCCTCGAGCACGCACGCGGCGAGGGGCGCGCGAGCGTTCGGCTCTGGGTGCTGGAGGAGAACGCCCGCGCCCGCCGCTTCTACGAGCGCCGCGGCTGGCGTCTCGACGGGACGAGCCGCGTCGTCCCCTTCCCGCCGCATCCGCTCGACCTCGGCTACACGATCGCGCTCGTAGACTGACGGCGTGCCCACCCGGACCCGTTTCGCCCCGAGCCCCTCAGGCCCGCTCCACCTGGGCGGAGCGCTCTCCGCGCTCGCGAATCGCCGCCGCGGCGACACGCTGCTGCTCCGGATCGACGACACCGACCCGGCACGCGTCGTCGAGGGCGGGGAGGAGGCGATCGTCGCCGACCTCCGCTGGCTCGGGCTCGCCTGGGACGAGGGGCCGGTGCGCCAGAGCGAACGGGCCGAGCGGCACCGCGAGGCCGCCCGCTCGGTCGGCGACGGAGGACTGCCGAGGGCGCCGTCCGCTTCGGCCGCACGACGCTGCTCCGGCCCGACGGCTCCGCGACCTACCACCTCGCGAGCGTCGTCGACGACGCCGACTTCGCGATCACCCACGTCGTTCGCGGCTCCGACCACCGGCCGAACAGCGAGCTGCAGCAGGAGCTGGCCCGCGCGCTCGGCTTCGAGCCGCCCGAGTACGTCCACCACGGCCTCCTGCTCGGCGAGGACGGGAAGAAGCTCTCGAAGCGGAAGGATCCGGTCGCGACCGTGGCCGACCTGCGCGAGGCCGGGATCCCCGCGGAGGCCGTCCGCGCCTATCTGGAGGAGCTGGGCGAGCCCCAGCACGACGTCCACCTCGACCTGCCGCGGATCCGCCGCCTTGCGATCGACGCGATCGCGGCCCTGCCCGACGAGGAGCTGGCGGAGCGCACCGGCGGCACACCGGAGCTCGCCCCGGCCCTCCGCGGCGCGCGCGACCTGAACGAGGCGCGCGAGATGGCGCGCTCGATCCTCGACCCGCAGCCGGTGACGCTCTCCGGAGGAAGCGCGTCCGACGCTCGAGCGCTTCGCCGAGCTGCGCGCGAGCGGGCTCGACGGCAAGGACCTCGTCCGCGAGCTGAAGGCGGTGGGCGGCGACCTGAAGGCGCTCCGCCTCGCGCTCACCGGGGCCGAGCGGGGCCCCGAGCTGTGGGCCGTCGTCGCCGCCCTGCCCGCCGACGAAGCGCTGCGGAGGGTGCATGCGGCTCTCTGACACCCTGACCAAGCAGCTCGTCGAGCTGCCCGCGCCGCCCGGGCCGATCGGCATGTACGTCTGCGGCCCGACCGTCTACGCCCGCGCCCACATCGGCAACGCGCGGCCGTACGTGATCGGCTCCTGGTACGCGCGCTGGCTGCGGCACCGCGGCTACGAGGTCACGCTCGTCCACAACATCACCGACGTCAACGACAAGATCTACGAGGCCGCCCCGAACGCGAGCGCCGAGCGCGCCCGCGAGGCGACCGGCCTGGTACCTCGAGGACGTCGGCCGCTTCGGGCTCGACGAGGTCGACCACTTCCCGAAGGTGACCGAGTCGATGGACGGGATCATCCGCTTCATCGCCGACCTCGTCGAGCGCGACTCGGCCTACGAGGTCGAGGGCGACGTCTACTTCCGCGTCGCGTCGAGCCCCGACTACGGCCGGCTCTCCGGCCAGCTGCCCGACCAGGTCGAGGAGCAGGAGCCGAACGCGCGCAAGGAGGATCCGCGCGACTTCGCGCTCTGGAAGGCGACGAAGCCCGGCGAGGACACGAGCTGGGACTCGCCCTGGGGCCGCGGCCGCCCCGGCTGGCACATCGAGTGCTCGGCGATGGCGGAGCAGCTGCTCGGGCCGGCGTTCGAGATCCACGGCGGCGGGCTCGACCTCGTCTTCCCCCACCACGAGAACGAGCTGGCCCAGTCGGCCGCGCTCGGCCACCCGTTCGCCAAGATCTGGATGCACAACGGGATGCTCCGCTTCACCGGCGAGAAGATGGCGAAGTCGGTCGGCAACATCGCCACGATCCAGGAGGTGCTGGACGAGTGGGGGCCGCGAGACGACGCTGCTCTTCTTCCTGACCGCGCACTGGCGCAGCCCGATCGACTTCTCCGTCGAGCCGTTAGGCGGCTGCGCGCAGCGCAGCGTCGGATCGTTCCGGAATGCCCACGCTCAGTCACCTCAGGCTCAGTCCGCAGCTCCCGACTGGGAGGACTTCGAGGCCGCGCTAGACGACGACTTCAACACGCCTGTGGCGCTTTCGATTCTTCACGCGTGGCGGCGGATGGGCAGATCGATCTGTTGGACAGGGGCGCTCGACGTCTTCGGGATCGCGTTCGCGCGCGTCGAAGACACCGTCAGCGTTAGCGACTCGCCGGCGAGTCGCTCTGATCGACGAGCGCGTCCGGCTGCGGTACGCGAGCTCGCGCACGAACGGCAGCGCGCCCGCGAATCGAAGGACTTCGCGACGTGCAGACCAGCTACGCGTGCGAGATCGCACGCCGCAGGGCTACGCGATGCGAAGACCGAGCTGACGGCTACCGGCTCGTGCCGCGCTCGTGACCCGCGACCTCGTCTACGGCCGCAGGCCCGTGCGGGAGGCGCTCCGCGGCCCCCGCGAGGTGCTGGAGCTGTGGGCGACCGAGCGCGCCGCCGCGGCCGAGCCGTGGCTCGCCGACGGCCCCAGGCTCCAGATCAAGCCAGATCGGGATCTTTCCGAGGAGGCGGGCACCCGCGACCACCAGGGCGTGCTCGCCTGGGCCGAGCCGTACCGCTACGCCGACGGCTACGAGATCGCGATGGGCGCGGAGCCGCTGCTCGCCTGCCTCGACCAGGTCACCGACCCGCGCAACCTCGGCGCCGTGATCCGGAGCGCCGAGGGGGCGGGCGCGACGGGCGTCGTCGTCCCCGCGCACGGCTCGGCCACCGTCACCGCCGCCGTCTGCCGCGCCTCGGCCGGCGCCGTCGAGCACCTGCCGGTCGCGGTCGTCCCCAACCTCGCCCGCTACCTGAACGAGATCAAGCGCGGCGACCTCTGGATCTACGCCGCCACCGCGGAGGCGAAGCAGGACATGTGGCACGCGGACCTGTCCGGGGGCCTGGCCCTCGTCTTCGGCGCCGAGGGCAAGGGCGTGCGCCCGCTCGTCCGCCGTGCCTGCGACGGCGAGATCTCGATCCCGCTCGCCGGCCAGGTCGAGTCGCTCAACGTCAGCGTCGCCGCGTCGCTCCTTCTCTACGAGGCGCGCCGGCGAAGAGCGACTTAGTTGCTCTGAGCAACTAAGTCGTCTCGTCCCCGCCGACGTCATGGCTGAGCCGACGCTCTACCTCTTCGACGGTTACAACCTCCTCCACGCGGGCGGGTTCGGCGACCGGCGAGAGCTGACGGACGTGCTCGCGAGCTTCGTCGCGCTGCGCGGCGCACGGGGTGTCCTCGTCTGGGACGGGGTGGGGCCGGACGCCGAGGTCGGCCCGCTCTCAGTCCGCTTCGCGCCACATGCCGACACGCTGCTCGAGCGGCTCGCGGCCGAGCACCGCGAGCGCGAGGTCGTGTGCCTCGTCTCCTCCGACCTCGCGGTGCGCGGGACCTCGGGCCAGGAGGTGCAGGGCGTCTCCTCCGCGACCTTCCTGACCCGCCTGGGCCCCGAACGGCAGGAGCGGGAACGGCCGTCGCGCCTCGGTGACGCGATCGACGCCGAGACGCGCGCTCGGCTCGAACGCCTCCGGCGAGGACAGTCCTAGCGACACGAACATATGTTCCTAATACATTCGGTCCATTGCAATGGACTTGTAATGTCTGCAGTGCGTTGCTATGTTCTGCCTCAACTTCAGGGTGAGAGTTGAGTCATCGACACGGCGGTGGCTCGCGCTCTTCCCCGTGAAATCCAGGGAGAACGGGATGTCCGCTCGCACCGCGACCGCAGTTCAGACCCAACACAAGGCTCAACGAGAGCTTGAGGATCTGCAGCTGGTGATGAAGGCCCGCAATGGCAGCGAGGCCGCGCTGGACACGTTGATGCGCCGTTACACCGGCTTCGTCCGGATGAAGGCGAGCTCCTACTTCCTGGCCGGCGGCGAGTCCGACGACCTGATCCAGGAGGGGCTGATCGGGCTCTACAAGGCGGTTCGCGACTTCCGGGCCGACAAGGAGACGTCGTTCCGGAGCTTCGCCGAGCTCTGCGTCACCCGCCAGATCATCACGGCGATCAAGACCGCGACCCGCTTCAAGCACCAGCCCCTGAACCAGTACGTCTCGTTCAGCCACACCCCGGCCGGCCAGGACTCGGAGGGCGAGTGCACCCTCGGCGACGCGCTCCCGGGCCCGAACACGAACGACCCGTCCGTCTGCGTCGTCTCGACCGAGGAGCTGCAGAGCCTCGTCTTCGCGCTGGGCTCCGGCCTCTCGAGCCTGGAGTCGGACGCACTCCGCTGCTACCTCGAGGGCCTCTCCTACGAGGAGATGGCCGAGGAGCTCGGCTGCGACTGCAAGACGATCGACAACGCGCTGCAGCGGGTCAAGCGCAAGATCGTCGCGCACCAGAAGACGCGCGAGGTCCTGAACTAGGCGCGAGTACGATCCGGCGACCGGCCGGAGTAGCTCAGCTGGTAGAGCAACCGCCTTGTAAGCGGTAGGTCGTGGGTTCGAGTCCCGCCTCCGGCTCTCCGCAGCATCCCGAGCCCCGTCTCCCGAAACCGTGTCGGGAGGCGGGGCTCGCTCGTTCCGGGTCAGACCGCGGCCGGCTCCGGGTCGCCGGGCTCGCGGGCGCCGAGCGCCTGCTTGGCCTTGACGGCGAGCCAGAGCTCCATCCGCTGGGCCGGGTCGTCCGGGTGGAGCCCGGTCTGCTTGCGGAGCTGCTCCATCCGGTAGCGGAGCGTGTGGCGGTGGACGCCGAGCGTCCCGGCGGCCTCGCTCCAGCGGCAGCCGCTGTCGAGCAGCGCGGAGAGCGACTCCAGCAGCCAGCCGTTGTCGCTCGCCGGGCCGAGCACGCGGGCGACGAACGCCTCGAGCGAGGCCGGCGGCAGGCTGAGCAGGAGCTCGAGCGCGCCGAGATCGTGGTAGGAGGCGACAGGCGCGTCGACGGCGTCGAGAGCCGCCCGTGCCTCGAGCAGGCTGCGGCCGAGGCCTCGCCCGGTCGCCGGCCGACCGACGCCGACGCGCGTGCCGGGGAGCGCGGCGACGAGGGCGGCGCCGATCGCGAGCGCCTCGGCCTCCTCGGCGGTCGCGACGAGGAAGGCGGCGCGGTCGCGCCTCGCAGCCGAGAGATAGACGGCGCCGCGCGCGTCCAGCTCGCGTGAGGCGGCCGCGCGGAGCTCGTCGGCGTCGTCCGACACGGCGAGCAGCGCCGCGTAGGTCCGGCCGGGGTCGAGGCCGAAGGCTGCGATCCGGCGGCCGAGCTCGCGCTCGTCGAGCCGGTCGTGCTCGAGGTCTTCGAGCAGGTCGCCGGCGAGGCGCAGCTCGGCGGCGGAGACGGCCTGCCGCCGCGAGAGCTCGAACGCGAGCGCGGTCTGGCCGTGATGGAGGACGAGCCGGTCCTCCTCGCTCAGCGTCCCGTCGGGACGGCCGGCCCGCAGGGTGGCGATCGCGCCGTTCGCGACGACGGGAAGCTCGAGCACGTCGGCGCACTCGTCGAGGCCGCGCGCCTGGCGCTGCCCGACGATCCGGCCGCTCTCGTCGACGAGCGCGAGCGCGCAGCCGACGTGCTCGCCGAGGATGTCGAGCAGCTCCGGGACGCCCCGGCCGTCGAGCACCGCATGAGCGAGCCGCTCGTGCACGACGAGCGCGCGCTCGACGCGAGCGAGCTGCTCGTTCGCGAGCTGGGCCGAGATCGCCTTCGTCAGCGCGATGAACGGCGTGTCGTAGGGGACGGAGAGGACGGGGAACCCGAGCCGGTCGGCCTCCTGGACGAGCGCCTCGGGGACGCCGGGCCAGCCGAAGCCGAGCCCGAACGCGAGCCCGGCGAGGCCGTGCTCGGCGAGCCGGCTCACGTAGCTCCGCTGCGAGGCGGCTCCCTGGCCGACCCCGAGCCCCGTCGTGATCAGGAGCTCCCCGCCCTCGAGCCACGGGGTCGGATCGGAGAGCTCGGAGACGTGGACCCACGCGATCGGATTCGCGAGACCGGCCCCGCCGGCCGCGACGCCGAGCTCGAGCCCGGGCAGCTCGGCGATGTCTCGGACGGTCAGCATTGGACGCACGGGCCAAGACGCTATCCCCAGCGGGCGGCCCGAAGCAAGCCGGACGCGCCATTTTTCGCCACGGTGTCGAACTGTCGGGCCGCATCGTCGGCCGTCCCGTCCATTGCTTCCGGGTCGGCGCCGGGTGAGAATCGGCCGAGATGTCCAGCGACGTCCACGCACCGACCGCCTCCGACCGCGTCCGGGAGGCGCGCGAGCGCTACGTGCCCCGCGGGGTCGCGACGCCGCGCCTCGTCGTCGCAGGCGCCGAGGGCGCGCGCGTGGTCGACGCGGACGGGGCCGAGTACCTCGACTTCGCCGGCGGGATCGCCTGCCAGAACATCGGCCACGGCCACGCGCCCGTCGTCGCCGCGATCCACGAGCAGGTCGACCGCTACCTCCACCAGTGCTTCATGGTCGGCACCTACGAGCCCTACGTCGAGGTCTGCCGCCTGCTCGCCGAGCTCTCGCCCTGCAGCGGCGGCGACCAGAAGTCGCTGCTGGTGAACAGCGGCGCGGAGGCGATCGAGAACGCGGTCAAGATCGCGCGCGCCGCGACCGGCCGCTCCGGCGTCGTCGTCTTCGAGCACGGCTTCCACGGGCGCACGCTCCTGACGATGACGATGACGAGCAAGGTCGTCTACAAGCGCGGCTTCGGCCCGTTCGCGCCCGAGGTCTACCGCGCTCCCGCGCCCTACCCGTTCCGCGGCGTCTCCTCCGACGACGCGATCGCGGGGCTGGAGCGCCTGTTCCGCGCCGAGGTCGACCCGGCGAGCGTCGCCTGCGTCGTGCTCGAGCCCGTCCAGGGCGAGGGCGGCTTCATCCCGATGCCGCCCGACTACCCCGCGCGGCTCGCCGAGCTCTGCGCCGCGCACGGGATCCTCTACGTCGACGACGAGATCCAGAGCGGGGTCGGGCGAACCGGCCCGGTGTGGGCGATCGAGCACTACGAGGGCGTCCGGCCCGACCTGCTCGTCTCGGGCAAGTCGCTCGGCGGCGGCCTCCCGCTCGCGGCCGTGACCGGTCGCGCCGAGCTGATGGACGCGACGGGGCCCGGCTCGCTCGGCGGCACCTTCGGCGGCAACCCGGTCGCCTGCGCGGCCGCGGCCGTCGTCCTCCGCACCGTCGCGGAGCCCGCCTTCCGCGCGCAGGCGGAGGAGCTCGGACGGCGGCTGCGGGAGTCGCTCGAGCAGCTTGCCGCCCGCCACCCGGCGATCGCCGAGGTGCGCGGGCTCGGCCCGATGCTCGCCCTGGAGCTGCGCGAGCAGACTCCCGAGCTGGCGCAGCGCGTGACCGGCGAGGCGTTCGAGCGGCACCTGCTCCTCCTCGCCTGCGGGCTGGACGGGAACGTCCTCCGCCTGCTGCCCCCGTTGACCGTCACCGGCGAGGAGCTGGAGCAGGGCCTCGCGATCCTGGAGGAGTCGCTTGTCGCAGCAGGAGGTTGACGTTCGGGTCGTGGGGCTGCGCAAGGCCTACGGCGACGTCATCGCCGTCGACGGCGTCGACCTCGAGATCGGCCGCGGCGAGTTCTTCACGCTGCTCGGCCCGTCGGGGTCGGGGAAGACGACGACGCTGCGGATGATCGCCGGCTTCGAGCGGCCGGACGGGGGCCGCGTCGAGCTCGGCGGCCGCGACGTCACCGAGGTGCCGCCGTACGCGCGCGACGTCAACACCGTCTTCCAGGACTACGCCCTCTTCCCGCACATGACGGTGGGAGAGAACGTGGAGTACGGGCTCCGGGTCAAGCGCGTCGCCCGCGCCGAGCGCCGCTCTCGGGCGCAGGAGGCGCTCGACCTCGTGCGCCTCGGCGACCACGCGGCCCGCAAGCCCGGCGCAGCTCTCGGGCGGCCAGCGGCAGCGGGTCGCGCTCGCGCGCGCGATCGTCAACCGGCCGCGGGTGCTCCTCCTCGACGAGCCGCTCGGCGCGCTCGACCTGAAGCTGCGCCAGGAGCTCCAGGTCGAGCTGAAGCAGCTGCAGGGCGAGCTCGGGATCACCTTCGTCTACGTCACCCACGACCAGGAGGAGGCGCTGACGATGAGCGACCGGCTGGCGGTGTTCAACGCCGGCCGGATCGAGCAGATCGGGCCCCCGGCGGAGGTCTACGAGCGGCCCGCGAGCGAGTTCATCGCCGGCTTCGTCGGGATCTCGAACGTCGTGGAGCGCGGCGGGCGGCGGTTCACCGTCCGCCCGGAGAAGATCAGGCTCGACGGCGGAGGACGGCACCGGCGAGGACGGCAGGATCCGGGAGGTGCACTACCTCGGGATGCTGACGCGGTACGTCGTCGAGCTCGACGAGGGGGGAGAGCTGACGGTCGTCAGCCAGAACCTCGACAGCACCTCCGGTGAGGTGCAGGGACGGCAGGGGTCGCGTGTCCGGCTGAGCTGGCGGCCGGAGCACGCCTTCGACATCCAGAGCACCCGAAAGGACACCCATGAGTGAGCAGAGACGACGGATCCGCCGGCTCGGCGCGATCGTCCTCTTGACCGGAGCCCTGTCGTTCCTCGCCGCCGGCTGTGGAGGCGACGACGGCTCGTCGGACAGCGCCGGCACGACCTCGGCCGAGGCGGGCGGCGGCGACGGGCTGCCGACGGAGATCGGCGCGGGGGAGGGGCGGGTCGACCTGATCGCCTGGGCCGGCTACGTCGAGGACGGCTCCACCGACCCGAAGGTCGACTGGGTCTCCGACTTCGAGCAGGAGACCGGCTGCCAGGTCAACGTCAAGATCGGCAACACCTCCGACGAGATGGTGACGCTGATGCGCACCGGGAACTACGACGGGGTCTCGGCCTCGGGCGACGCGACGCTGCGCCTCATCGCGCCGGCGACGTCGCGCCGGTCAACACCGACCTGATCGAGAACTACGCCGACGTCTTCGAGGGGCTGAAGGACCAGCCGCACAACTCGGTCGACGGGCAGATGTACGGCGTCCCCCACGGCCGCGGCGCCAACCTGCTGATGTGGCGGACCGACCAGGTCGATCCCGCCCCGGACAGCTGGAGCGTCGTCTGGGACGAGAGCTCGCCGTACAAGGGCCACGTGACGGCGTACGACAGCCCGATCTACATCGCGGACGCGGCGCTCTACCTGAAGGCGACGCAGCCCGACCTCGGGATCGACGACGTCTACGAGCTCGACCAGAAGCAGTTCGACGCAGCCGTGGAGCTGCTGAAGCAGCAGCGCACGATCATCGGCGAGTACTGGTCGGACTACACGAAGTCCCAGGCGGCCTTCACGTCCGGCAACTCGCTCGTCGGCACGACGTGGCAGGTGATCGCGAACCTGCTCGCGGCCGACAAGGTGAAGATCGAGACGGTGCTGCCGAAGGAGGGCTCCACGGGCTGGTCGGACACCTGGATGATCTCGTCCAAGGCCAAGCACCCGAACTGCATGTACGAGTGGATGAACCACATCATCGCCCCGCAGGCGAACGCCGACGTGGCGGAGTGGTTCGGCGAGGCGCCGGCGAACTCGAAGTCGTGCGAGCTGACCGCCGACCCGAATCACTGCACCACCTACCACGCCGACGACGAGGACTACTTCGACCAGGTCGCGTACTGGACGACGCCGCAGGCCGACTGCGGCGACGACCGGGGCGAGGTCTGCAAGGACTACTCGGAGTGGGTCCAGGCGTGGACGACGATCAAGGGCTAGGTGTCCGCGCTCCCTGATGCACCGGCGGCGCCCCGGGACTCTCCGGGGCGCCGCCTCTCCACCTTCCTCTTCCGCCACCCGCGGGCGAGGCTCGCGGCCCTGCTCGCGGCGCCGCTCGGCTGGCTCGTGATCGCGTATCTCGGCTCGCTCGCCGTCCTCTTCGTGGCGGCGTTCTGGCGGCTCGACCCGTTCACGGCCCAGATCGTCCGCAGCTACTCGTTCGACAACTTCCGCACCCTCTGGGAGAACGACGTCTACCGCGCGATCACCCAGCGGACGCTCGGGATCGCCGCGGCGGTGACGATCACGGACGCGCTGCTCGCCCTGCCGATCGCGTACTACATGGCGAAGGTGGCGACGCCGCGCGTGCGGGCGCTGCTCGTCGTCGCGATCCTGATGCCGCTCTGGGCGAGCTACCTCGTCAAGGTCTACGCCTGGCGGATCATGCTCCAGCAGAACGGCCTGCTCGACTGGGCGCTCTCGCCGCTCGGGCTCTCGGGGCCGGGCTTCGGCACCGTCGCCACCTGGCTCGTCTTCTCGTACCTCTGGCTCCCGTTCATGATCCTGCCCGTCTACGCGGGGCTCGAGCGGATCCCGGGCTCGCTGCTCGAGGCCTCCGCCGACCTCGGGCGCGCGGGGCTGGGCGAACGTTCTTCCGGGTCGTCCTGCCGACGGCGTTCCCGGCGATCGTCGCCGGCTCGATCTTCACGTTCTCGCTGACGATGGGCGACTACATCACGCCCTCGCTCGTCTCGAGCACGCAGTTCATCGGCAACGTCGTCTACGCGAACGTCGGCGTCGCCAACAACCTGCCGCTCGCCGCCGCGTTCGCGACGGTCCCGGTCGCGGTGATGGTCGTCTACCTCCTGCTCGCGCGCCGCGCGGGGGCGTTCGACTCGCTCTGATGGTGCAGTCCGCCTTCACGCGCCGCCTGCTCGCCGCCGCCTCGGGGCTGACGCTCGCGTTCATCTACCTGCCGCTCGTCGTGATCTGCGTCTACGCGTTCAACGAGAGCCGGATCCAGACGTGGCCGATCAAGGGGCTGACGCTCCGCTGGTTCGGGAAGGCGCTCGACAACCCGGGTGCCCGGGACGCGTTCGCGACCTCGATGAAGGCGGCGGTCGGGGCGACGGCGATCGCGCTCCTGCTCGGCACGCTCGCCTCCCTCGCGGTGGCCCGGCACCGCTTCTTCGGCCGGGAGACGATCTCGTTCCTCGTGATCCTCCCGATCGCGCTGCCGGGGATCGTGACGGGGATGGCGCTGAACGCGGCCTTCCGGGAGGTGCTCGACCCGTTCGGGATCGGGCTCGGCCTCTTCACGATCGTCGTCGGGCACGCGACCTTCTGCATCGTCGTCGTCTACAACAACGTCGTCGCGCGGCTCCGCCGGACGCAGCAGTCGCTCGAGGAGGCCTCCGCCGACCTCGGCGCGGACAGCTGGCAGACGTTCCGGCTCGTCACCTTCCCGCAGCTCCGGACCGCGCTGCTCGCGGGGGCGCTGCTCGCGTTCGCGCTCTCCTTCGACGAGGTGATCGTGACCACGTTCACCGCGGGCGCCGACCAGACGATGCCGATCTGGATCCTCGCCAACCTCTCGCGGCCGAACCAGCTCCCCGTCGTCAACGTCGTCGCCGTCTTCGTGATCCTGCTCTCGATGATCCCGGTCTACCTGGCGTCGAGGCTCGCCGGCGAGTCGGGCGGCGGGGCGACCGGCGGTGGCCGCTAGCGAGCCTTCGCCCGCTTCTTCGCCTTGGGCTCCGCGGGCTGCTCTGCGGCCGGCAGCTCGACGAGGAACGTCGAGCCCTCGCCCGGCTGCGACTCGACCCAGATCGAGCCGTCCATCCGGCGCACGAGCTCGCGGGAGATGTAGAGGCCGAGCCCGGTGCCGCCGATCCCGCGATTCATGTTCGGGTCGAGGCGATAGAACTTCTCGAAGATCCGGCGGTGCTCGGAGGCGGCGATCCCGAGCCCCTTGTCGACGACGCTGAACCGGACGCGGCCCTCCTCGTGCCCGAGCACGAGCGTGACGCGCCCGCCGTCCGGTGAGTACTTGATCGCGTTGTCGACGAGGTTGACGAGCACCTGGCGGAGCTGGCCGGCGTCGGCCGCGACCGGCGGCACGCCTTCGCCGACCTCGAGCCCCAGCTCGATCCGCTCCGGCAGATGGGTGCGCGCGACGTCGAGCACGGCGTTCGCGAGCTCCCCAGCGTCGCAGTGCTCGATCGAGACGGGCAGCCGCCCGGAGTCGAGATGGCTCGCGAGCAGCAGGTCGTTGACGATCGAGGCGAGCCGGTCGGACTCGGTCGCGATCACCCCGAGGAGCTCGTCCTGGATCTTGGGGTCGAGCTCGAGATCCGTGCGCCGGATCGTCTGCGCCGAGCCGTAGATCGCGGCGAGCGGGGTGCGGAGCTCGTGCGAGACGGTGGCGACGAACTCGGCCCGCATCTCCTCGAGCGCTCGTTCCTCGGTCAGGTCGCGAAACGCGTAGACGGTGCCCTCCTCGAAGCCGACGCCCGAGCCGGAGATCCAGAGCTCTCGGTTCTGGAACTCGACCGGCACGGTCTCCGCGCGGATCGCCGAGCCCGGCTTGGACGAGACCGGCACTCGTGCCGCGACCTCCGCCCACCCCGGGACGACGTCGAAGATCGGCCGTCCGATCACGTCCCGCTCGGCGAGCCCCGTGATCGTGGCGGCGGCCGTGTTCCAGAGCCGAACGACGCCATGCCGGTCGACGAGCACGACCCCGTCGCCGACCACCTCGAGCACGCGCGCGGCCCGGCTGCGGCGATCGGTCTCCTCGTACAGGAGCGCGTTGTCGATCGCGATCGCCGCCCTGAGCGCGAGCTCCTCCGCCAGCGCGACGTCGTCGTCTGCGTAGATGCGCCCGGATTCGGCCTGGATCAGCGTGATCGCCCCGAGGACGCGGTCGCGGGCAACGAGGGGGACGGAGATGTACGACCTCAGTCCGAGCTCCTGGACGATCTCGAAGAACAGCGGGTCGCGGTCGGGGTTCGCGCGAAGCGCCTCCTCGTCGATCTCCGGCACGAGCGCCGTCTCGCGCGTCCGCAGGACCGCCCCGATTCCGCGAGGGTCGTCCAGCCGCGGCGGGTAGCGCTCCGCGATCTCGCGGGCGAGCGTGACCTTGAGCGGGTCGACGTGGGCGACCGCGACCCGTTTGATCGTCTCGCCGTCCAGCAGGTCGACGGTGCACCAGTCGGCGATCGTCGGCACCGCCAGGTCGGCGACGTGCCCCAGCGTGCGCTCGAAGTCGAGCGAGCTGCCGAGCACCCAGCCGGCCTCGGTCAGGAACCGCTGCCGGTCCTCGAGCGTCCGCCGGTCGTGGATGTCGGTGTTCGTCCCGAACCACTGGACGATCGAGCCGTCGGGGCCACGCATCGGCAGCGCCCGTGCGAGATGCCAGCGCCAGGACGCGTCGGAGGCGCGACGGAGCCGGAACTCGAATTCGTACGGTTCGCCGCTCTCACGGGCAGCGCTCCAGGCCGCGATGCAACCGGGAAGGTCGTCGGGATGGATCAGCTCGCTCCAGCCCTCGCCGACCATCTCCTCGAAGCCTCGCTCGGCGTACTCGAGCACCCGCTCGTTGACGTAGTCGAGGCTGCCGTCGGGAAGGGCCGTCCACACCTGCTGCGGGATCGAGTTCCCGAGGAACCGGTAGCGCTCCTCGCTCTCGCGCTCCAGCGATGCGAGCTCCTGCTCACGGATCTGCTCCCCCTGCCTGCGCAGCTCCACTGTCTTCTGCCAGAGCTCGATGAACACCGCCACCTTCGCCCGGAGCACGTCCGGGTCGAACGGCTTCAGCAGGTAGTCGACGGCGCCCGACTCGTAGCCGCGGAAGACGTTCTCCGCATCCTTCGAGATCGCGGTCAGGAAGATGATCGGAACCGTGCGCGTCCGCTCGCGGCGCTTGATCAGCTCGGCGGTCTGGAAGCCGTCCAGGCCCGGCATCTGGACGTCGAGGAGGATCAGCGCGAACTCGTCGCCGAGCAGGTGCCGGAGCGCCTCCTCGCCGGAGGTGGCGCGCACGACCGTCTGGTCGAGCGGCTCGAGGATCGCCTCCAGCGCGAGCAGGTTCTCGGGCGTGTCGTCGACGCAGAGGATCTTCGCCCGGTCGCTCACGAGCAGAGGCCCACGAGGAAAAGGGGGATCTCCTCGAGCGGGAGGATCGCGTCGGCCTCGGCCGCGGCGATCGCCGCGTCGGGCATGTCCCGCCGCGCCGCCGAGCCCGGATCCTGGACGATCGCGACGCCGCCGCCCCGCTTGATCGCGGCGAGCCCCCGCGCCCCGTCCTCGTTCGCGCCCGTGAGCACGATCCCGATCGCGCGCTCGGCGTACGCGTCCGCGACGGACTCGAAGAGCACGTCGATCGAGGGCCGGGCGTACTGGACGCGCTCGTCCGTGGTCAGCGAGAAGTGCCCGCCCTCGACGAGGAGGTGGTAGTCGGCCGGGGCGACGTAGACATGGCAGCGCTCGATCGGTTCCTTGTCGTCCGGCTCGGTGACGGGCCGCTCGATGTGCCGCTGCAGCAGCTCCTGGAGGATCCCGCGCTGGGAGTCCGGGCCCCGGTGCTGCGCGACCACGATCGCCGGATCGACCGTCCGGGGGAGGCCGTCCAGCACCGTGCTGACGGCGTTGAGGCCGCCCCAGGAGGCGCCGATTGCGATCAGGTCGTAGGTCATCGAATCTTCCGGTACAGCCGCTCGTCCCGGTTCAGCTCCTCGTAGGCGCCTTCGTGGGGAGTGAACTTGATCGACTCCTTCTGCCCCAGCGCCAGGACCCCGAACCTGCCGAGGCTGTCGTGGAAGAGCTGGTGGACGTGCGCCTGGAGCGGCTTGTCGAAATAGATCAGGACGTTCCGGCACGAGATCAGGTTGAACTCGTTGAACGCGGAGTCCGAGGCGAGGTTGTGCTGGGCGAAGACGACGTTGTCCACGAGCGCGCGCGAGAACTGCGCCCCGTCGTACCGGGCCACGTAGTACTCGGAGAAGGAGTGCTTGCCGCCGGCGCGGATGTAGTTCTGGGTGTACTCCTGCATCTTCTCGAGCGGGAAGACGCCGAGCCGCGCCTGCTCCAGCACCGCCTCGTTGATGTCGGTCGCGTAGATCCGCGTCCGGTCCGAGAGCCCCTCCTCGGCGAGCAGGATCGCGAGCGAGTACACCTCCTCGCCCGTCGAGCAGCCGGCGACCCAGATCCGCGCGAACGGGTAGGTACGGAGGAGCGGCACCACCTGCTCGCGCAGGGCGTGGAAGAAGGTCGGGTCGCGGAACATCGCGGTCACGTTGATCGAGAGGTCGAGCAGCAGGCGCTCCATCACGGCGCGGTCGTGGAGCACGAGGTCCTGCAGCTGCGAGACGGTCTGAACGTGCTCGCCGTCCATCCGCCGCCGGAGCCTGCGCCGGAGCGAGGCCGGGGCGTACTCGCGGAAGTCGAAGCCGTAGAGGCGGTAGATCCCCTCGAGGAGGAGCTCGACCTCGATCTCCTCGAGGTCGAGCTCGTCGCGCCTGTCTACTGGTACAGCCACACGCGCATCAGCGAGAGCAGCTGGTCGGTGTCGACCGGCTTGGTGATGTAGTCCGAGGCGCCGGCGGCGATCGAGCGCTCGCGGTCGCCCTTCATCGCCTTCGCGGTCAGGGCGATGATCGGGAGCTTCTCGAACTGGGGGAGATCCCGGATGGCGCGCGTCGTCTCGTAGCCGTCCATCTCCGGCATCATCACGTCCATCAGGACGAGGTCGACGTCCGGGTTCTTGCGCAGCGACTCGATCCCCTCGCGCCCGTTCTCGGCGAAGACGACCTCCATCCCGTTCGCCTCGAGCGCGCTCGTGAGCGCGAAGACGTTGCGGACG
Source organism: uncultured Gaiellaceae bacterium (assembly GCA_963846665.1). Lineage (GTDB taxonomy): Bacteria > Actinomycetota > Thermoleophilia > Gaiellales > Gaiellaceae > Gaiellasilicea. Next base: position 148,624 of record CAWJWW010000001.1, on the reverse strand, counting down.
TCGTCGTCGACCACGAGCACCTTCTTGCCGAGGAAGACGGCGTCGGCGTTGTGGAGCTGCTCGAGCATCTTCCGCTTCTCGTCCGGCAGCTTCGACTCGACCCGGTGGAGGAAGAGCGAGGTCTCGTCGAGCAGCCGCTCCGGGGAGCGGGCGTCCTTGACCACGATCGTCTCCGCATAGCGCTTCAGCTTCGTCTCCTCGCGGCGGGTCAGGTCCTTGCCCGTGTAGACGATCACCGGGAGCCGGCCGAAGCGCTCGCTCTCCTTGACCGTCTCGAGCAGGGCGAAGCCCGTCATCTTCGGCAGCTTCAGGTCGAGCACCATGCAGTCGAAGTCGGCCTCGGTCTCGAGCGCGGCGAGGGCCTCCTCGCTGGAGCCGACCGCCACGATCTCGACGTCGCTGCCGCTGCCGACGAGCTCGACGATCGCCTGCCGCTGCGTCTCGTCGTCGTCGACGACGAGCAACCGGCGCACGCTCCGCTCGATGAACGTCTCGATCCCGCCGAACACCTCGGTCAGCGCCTCCGCCGTCGCCGGCTTCTGGATGTACCCCGTCGCGCCCGCGAGCAGGGCCGAGCGTGGCTCCTCGGCGCCGGAGACGATGTGCACGGGGATGTGCCGGGTGGACGGGTGCCGCTTGAGCCGGTCGAGCACCGTCCAGCCGTCGAGGACGGGGAGGTCCATGTCGAGCACGATCGCGTCGGGGCGGAACTCGCGGGCGAGCGCAAGGCCGGTGTCGCCGCGCAGCGCGACGAGCCCCTTGAAGCCACGCTCGCGCGCGACGGCGAGCTCGGTCTGCGCGAAGGTCGGGTCGTCCTCGACGATCAGGACGACGCGGTCTCCCTCCTCGATCGACTCCCGGTCGTCGGCGACCTCGCTCTGGACGAGCAGCGCCGGATCGATCGCCACGTCCTCGTGCTCCTCCGGGCTGTCGTCGGCGGTGCCGTTCGACTCGGCGGGAGCCGGAGTGGCCGGATGGACGCCCATGCCGCGGTCGAGCTCGCGGAGGAGCTCCGCGCCGCTCGTCGTCTGCGGCTGCTCGACGAAGACGACCGGGAGGTAGAGCGTGAACGTGCTCCCCTCGCCGGGCGCCGACTCGACGCGGATCTCGCCGCCGAGCAGGCGGGCGATCTCCCGGCTGATCGAGAGGCCGAGGCCCGTGCCGCCGAAGCGTCGCGACGTCGTCCCGTCCGCCTGCTGGAACGCCTCGAAGATCAGACGGAGCTTCTCCGGGGGGATTCCGATCCCGGTGTCGACCACCGAGAAGGCGATCACCTCGTCGGCGTGGGAGAGGACGTCGCCCGCGAACTGCAGCTCCGTCCGGTCGACGGCGCCGACCTTGATCGTGACGCTTCCCTGCTCGGTGAACTTGAACGCGTTCGAGAGCAGGTTTCGCAGCACCTGCTGGAGCCGCTGCGAGTCGGTCTGCAGCTTCGCCGGCGCGTCGGGGGCGAAGTCGAGCTCGAAGTCGATGCCCTTCTCCTCGGCGATCGCGCCGAACGACCGTTCCAGGTTGGCGAGCTCCTCGGCGACCGAGACCTCCTCGATCGTCACGTCCATCTTCCCCGCCTCCACCTTCGAGAGGTCGAGGATGTCGTTGATCAGCCGGAGCAGGTCCGAGCCGGCCTGGTGGATCGTCTGCGCGAACTCGATCTGCTTCGGGGTCAGGTTCCCGTCCGGGTTGTCGCCGAGCAGCTTCGCCAGGATCAGGAGCGAGTTCAGCGGCGTGCGCAGCTCGTGCGACATGTTCGCGAGGAACTCGGACTTGTAGCGGGAGGACAGCGCGAGCTGCTCCGCCTTCTCCTCGAGCGCCGCACGGGCGAGCTCGATCTCGTCGTTCTTGACCTCGATCCGACGGTTCTGCTCCTCGAGCAGCTGGGCCTTCTCCTCCAGCTCCTCGTTCGTCTGCTGCAGCTCCTCCTGCTGGGTCTGGAGCAGCTCCTCCGACGCCCGCAGCGTCTGGGCCTGCGCCTCCAGCTCGGCGTTCGAGCGCCTCAACTCCTCCTGCTGCGATTGGAGCTCTTCGGACTGGCTCTGCAGCTCCTGCGTCAGTGTCTGCGACTGCTCCAGCAGCTCCTCGGTGCGGCGGTTCGCCGTGATCGTGTTCAGGACGACGCCGATCGACTCGGAGAGCTGGTCGAGGAACGTCTGCTGGACGTCCGTGAAGGCCGTGAAGCCCGCAAGCTCCATCACCGCCAGCACCTGCTCCTCGAAGAGGATCGGGAGGACGATGATGCTGCTGGGCGCCGACTCGCCGAGCCCCGAGGTGATCTTGATGTAGTCGTCGGGCGCCCCGACGATCACGATCGGCTTCCGCTCGAGCGCGGCCTGCCCGACGAGGCCCTCGCCGACCTTGAACTCGTTCGAGACCGACTTCCGCTCCTTGTAGCCGTAGGTGGCGAACAGGTGCAGGGTCGGGTCCTCGCCGGGCAGCCCTTCCTCGGCGGCGTAGAACGCACCGTGGTGGGCCGAGACGAGCGGCGTCACCTCGCTCATCAGCAGGCGGGAGACGGTCTTGACGTCGCGCTGGCCCTGGAGCATCCCCGAGAAGCGGGCGAGATTCGAGTTGAGCCAGTCCTGCTGGGCGTTCTGCTCGGTCGTCCCGCGCAGGTTGCCGATCATCTGGTTGATGTTGTCGGTCAGCTCGGCGACCTCGCCGGCCGCCTCGACGGCGATCTCCCGGGTCATGTCCCCCTGGGTGACGGCGGTCGAGACCTCCGCGATCGCCCGCAGCTGGGTCGTCAGGGTCTCGGCGAGCTGGTTGACGTTGTCCGTCAGCGCCTTCCAGACGCCGGAGACGCCCTCGACCTTGGCCTGCCCGCCGAGCTTGCCCTCCGTCCCGACCTCTCGCGCGACCCGGGTGACCTCGTCCGCGAAGGTCGAGAGCTGGTCGACCATCGTGTTGATCGTGGCCGAGAGATCGGCGATCTCGCCCCTCGCGTCGACGGTGATCGTCTGCGAGAGGTCGCCCTTCGCCACGGCGGTCGTCACTTCGGCGATCCCCCGCACCTGGGTGGTCAGGTTGCCGGCGAGCTGGTTGACGTTGTCGGTCAGGTCCTTCCACGTGCCCGAGACGCCCTCGACGCGAGCCTGGCCGCCGAGCTTGCCCTCCGTCCCGACCTCGCGTGCGACGCGCGTGACCTCGGCCGCGAACCCGGAGAGCTGGTCGACCATCGTGTTGATCGTGTCCTTCAGCTCGAGGATCTCGCCCCGGACCTCGACGGTGATCTTCTTCGAGAGGTCGCCGTTCGCGACCGCCGTGGTCACGAGCGCGATGTTCCGCACCTGGGTGGTCAGGTTGCCGGCGAGCGTGTTGACGTTGTCGGTCAGCTCCTTCCAGACGCCGGAGACGCCCTCGACGCGCGCCTGGCCGCCGAGCTCGCCGTCCGTGCCGACCTCGCGGGCGACCCGCGTCACCTCGGCCGAGAACGAGCGCAGCTGCCCGACCATCGTGTTGATCGTGTCCTTGAGCTCGAACATCTCGCCCTTGACGTCGACCGTGATCTGCTTCGAGAGGTCGCCGCGGGCGACGGCAGTCGTCACCTCGGCGATGTTCCGCACCTGGGAGGTGAGGTTGCCGGCGAGCGTGTTCACGTTCTCGGTCAGGTCCTTCCAGACGCCCGAGACGCCCTTGACCTGAGCCTGGCCGCCGAGGTTGCCCTCGGTGCCGACCTCGCGCGCGACGCGCGTGACCTCGTCCGCGAACGACGAGAGCTGGTCGACCATCGTGTTGATCGTCTGCTTGAGCTGGAGGATCTCGCCCTTCGCGTCGACGGTGATCTTCTGCGAGAGGTCGCCCTTCGCGACCGCGGTCGTCACGTCGGCGATGTTCCGCACCTGCGCGGTCAGGTTGCCGGCGAGCGTGTTCACGTTCTCGGTCAGGTCCTTCCAGGTCCCGGAAACGCCGGTCACCTCGGCCTGGCCGCCGAGCTTGCCTTCGGTGCCGACCTCGCGCGCGACGCGCGTGACCTCGGCGGCGAAGGTGGAGAGCTGGTCGACCATCGTGTTGACGGTCTCCTTCAGCTCGAGCACCTCGCCCCGGACGTCCACGGTGACCTTCTTCGAGAGGTCGCCCCGCGCCACGGCGGTCGTCACCTCGGCGATGTTCCGCACCTGGGCGGTGAGGTTGCCGGCGAGCGTGTTCACGTTCTCGGTCAGGTCGCGCCAGACGCCGGACGCGCCTTCGACCTGGGCCTGGCCGCCGAGCTTGCCCTCGGTGCCGACCTCCTTCGCGACGCGCGTCACCTCCTGCGAGAACGAGCGCAGCTGGTCGACCATCGTGTTGACGGTCTCCTTCAGCTCGAGCACCTCGCCCTTCGCGTCGACCGTGATCTTGCGGGAGAGGTCGCCGTTCGCGACCGCCGTCGTCACGAGCGCGATGTTCCGGACCTGGCCGGTCAGGTTCTCCGCCAGCGTGTTCACGTTCTCGGTCAGGTCGCGCCAGACGCCCGAGACACCGCGCACCTGCGCCTGACCGCCGAGCTTGCCGTCGTTGCCGACCTCGCGGGCGACGCGCGTGACCTCGTCCGCGAACGTGGAGAGCTGGTCGACCATCGTGTTGACGGTGTTCTTGAGCTCGAGCACCTCGCCCTTGACGTCGACGGTGACCTTCTTCGAGAGGTCGCCGTTCGCGACCGCCGTCGTCACGTCGGCGATGTTCCGCACCTGCGCGGTGAGGTTGCCGGCGAGCGTGTTGACGTTGTCCGTCAGGTCCTTCCAGACCCCGGATGCGCCCTTCACCTTCGCCTGGCCGCCGAGCTTGCCGTCCGTCCCGACCTCGCGCGCGACGCGCGTCACCTCGTCGGCGAACGAGGAGAGCTGCTCGACCATCCCGTTCACGGTCGTCCCGATCCGGCGGAACTCGCCCCGAAGCGGCTGCCCGTCGATCTGGAGCTGGATCCGCTGCTTCAGGTCGCCCTCGGCGACCGCGTCGATCACGCGCGCGACCTCGATCGTCGGCCGCGCCAGGTTGTCGATCAGCCCGTTGACCGCCCCGAGCTTCTCCGCCCACGAGCCCGGCGCCCCCGCGACCTCGGCCCGCTCCGTGATCCGACCTTCCCGCCCCACGAGCTTCCCCACCCGGAGCAGCTCGCTCGTGACCTGCTGGTTGCGCTCGACGAGGCCGTTGAATGCGGTGGCGACGTCGGCGAGCGCGCCGTCGGCCCGGAGGCGGACGGAGAAGTCACCGGCCCGGGCCGCCTCGAGGGCGGCGACGAGCCTCTGCACCTGCGCCGGCGTCAGCGCTGCCGGCTCGGCAGTCGAAGTGCGCGTCGGGCGAGCGCCTGGGCGCCTCGCCGATGCGGATGGGGTCGGGGGCACAACGGTCTCCTTTGGGCGGGGAAGACGGGCCGGGCGTGACCTGTCTGCGTCAAGGGGTTGATTATGGGTCCGAAAACGGCTTCCTGCCGGAGGTTCCGCACCGATCAGGAGTCGGCCAGCGCGCCCGTCAGGTCGGCCCACAGCTCGTCGGCCGGCTCGAGCCCGACGCTGAGCCGGAGCAGCCCCTCCGGCACGCGGTCGCCCTCCCACCGGTGCCGAGTCTCGATCGTGCTCTGCACCCCGCCGAGGCTCGTCGCATTCACGATCCGCTGCGTGCCGGTCTCGACCGCACGGGCGGCCGCGCCGCTCTCGACGTCGAACGAGACGAGCCCGCCGAAGCCGGGATAGCGGACGGTCGTCACGGCAGGGTGGGCGCGGAGGCGCTCGGCGAGGTCGGCCGCCGTCTCCGTCTGGCGGAGCACCCGGACCTCGAGCGTCTTGAGGCCGCGCAGCAGCAGCCAGGCCGCGTCGGGGGCCGCAGCCGCGCCGGTCGCGTTCCGGAACGCGCGCAGGCGTTCGGCGTCCTCCGGCCGGCGGCAGACGACCGCCCCCAGCAGCGCGTCGTGATGGCCGGCCAGGTACTTCGTCGCGCTGTGGAGGACGAAGTCGCACCCCTGCTCGAGCGGGCGCAGGTGGATCGGGGTGGCGGCGGTCGCGTCGCAGACGACCGGGGCGGGGTGCGCGGCCGCGGCTGCGAAGTCCGGGAGCGTCAGGTGCGGGTTCGAGGGCGCCTCGATCCAGACGAGGTCGGCCTCGGGGGGCGCACCCGTCTGGTCGTAGAGGGTGTGCCGGAGCCCCCAGCGCCCGAGCTCCGTGAAGGTGACGCCGGTGCCGTAGTAGGCGCCGCTCGCGAGCGCGATCGTCTTCCCTGGCTCGAGCAGCGCGAGGGCGACCGCCGTCGTAGCGGCCGTCCCGGAGGCGAAGAGGACGGCCTCGCCGCCGTCCAGCGCTCCGAGCGCGCGCTCGGCCGCGACGCCGTTCGGGTGCGCGGCGCGCGCGTAGTGGAACGGCCCGACCTCGCCGTCCACGTACGGCCACACGGTCGAGCGGTCGAGCGGCTCCTCCATCAGCGCGACGATACCGGCGCCCGGGTGCCGAGCTTGTGTTTCGGAAACACAAGCTCGGACGGGTCGTTAGGCTCCTGCGCGATGTCCGGGACGCACGACACCACCGCTGCCAAGCTCGCCTGGCTGCAGGAGCTCTCCGAGGCCGCGGCGCACGCCGGCAACGAGAAGGCGGTCGCGCGGCAGCGGGAGCGGGGCAAGCTGCTCGCCCGCGAACGGATCGACAAGCTGCTCGATCCGGGCTCGTTCGTCGAGCTCGACCGCTACGTGCGCCACCGCAACCCGGACTTCGACTCGATGGCGAACCGCCCGTACGGCGACGCCGTCGTCACCGGCTACGGGACGGTCTTCGGGCGCAAGATCTTCGTCTTCTCGCAGGACTTCACCGTCTTCGGCGGCAGCCTTTCGGAGGTCTTCGCCGAGAAGATCTGCAAGGTGATGGACATGGCCGTCAAGTACGGCTGCCCGGTGGTCGGGATCAACGACTCGGGCGGCGCGCGGATCCAGGAGGGCGTCGTCTCGCTCGCAGGCTACGCCGAGATCTTCTGGCGCAACGTGCAGGCGTCGGGCGTCGTCCCGCAGATCTCGCTCGTGCTCGGCCCCTGCGCGGGCGGCGCGGTCTACTCGCCGGCGATCACCGACTTCGTCCTGATGGCGGAGGAGACGAGCTACATGTTCATCACCGGCCCCGACGTCGTCCGCACGGTCACCGGTGAGGAGGTCTCGCAGGAGGAGCTCGGCGGCGCGACCGCCCACGCGACCAAGTCAGGTGTCGCGCACTTCACCGCGCCCGACGAGGAGTCGGTGCTCGAGGATGCGCGCTACCTGCTCTCGTTCCTCCCCCAGAACAACCTCGAGCGCGCGCCCCATGCCGCTCCTTCCGACCCGGTCGAGCGCGAGGCTCCGGAGCTCGACACGCTGATCCCCGACGAGCCGACCAAGCCCTACGACATGAAGCGGGTGATCGCGACCGTCGTCGACGACGGCGAGTTCCTCGAGGTGCAGGAGCACTGGGCCCCGAACATCGTCTGCGGCTTCGCCCGGCTCGGCGGCCACTCGGTCGGGATCGTCGGCAACCAGCCCCAGGCGCTCGCCGGCGTGCTCGACATCGACGCCTCCGTCAAGGCAGCCCGCTTCGTCCGGACCTGCGACGCCTTCAACGTCCCACTCGTCACCTTCGTCGACGTCCCCGGCTTCCTCCCCGGCACCGCGCAGGAGTGGGGCGGGATCATCCGCCACGGCGCCAAGCTGCTCTACGCGTTCGCCGAGGCGACCGTGCCCAAGCTGACCGTGATCACCCGCAAGGCGTACGGCGGGGCGTACGACGTGATGAGCTCGAAGCACATCCGCGCCGACTTCAACCTCGCCTGGCCCACCGCCGAGGTCGCCGTGATGGGGCCGGACGGCGCCGTCAACATCATCTTCCGGAACGAGCTCGCCGCCGCCGAGAACCCCGACGCGCGCCGCGCCGAGCTGATCGCCGAGTACAAGGAGCGGTTCGCGAACCCGTACCACGCCGCGGAGCGCGGCTACGTGGACGAGGTGATCGAGCCGCGCCGGACGCGCCCGATCCTGATCTCCGCGCTCGAGACTGCGCTGACGAAGCGCGAGCCGAAGCCGAAGCGCAAGCACGGCAACATTCCGCTGTAACTTGCCGCAAGCGGCGAATCCGCCTTGCGGCGGACTCGCCGCGCGAAGACCCCTGAAGGGTTTTGGTTCATCGCCCGGCGCGGCCGGAGGAGCGAAGTACGGGACTTAGTTGCTCTGAGCAACTAAGTCGGTCTTCGAGCTACGCGATGAACTCGATCTGGCGGGAGTCGCAGACGGGCTCGTAGCCGAGGTCGGCGTAGATCTTGTTCGACGTCGGGTTCGCGAGGTTCGTGTAGAGGAAGCAGAAGCGGCGGCCTGAGGCGAGCAGCTCCGCGGACACATGGGCGACGAGAGCGCTCGCGTAGCCGCGGCCGCGCGCCTCGGGAGGCGTGTAGACGGGGCCGATGCGGGTGCCGGTCGGGGTGGGGCTCCCGTGCGCGGCGAGCGCGACCGGCTCGCCGCCGACCTCCCAGAGCACGAAGTCGCCGTCGACGGCGGCGAGCCGGTGCTCGGCGCTCGAGCGGAGCGCGGCCTCGTCGGGCTCCGCCTCGCCCAGCGCCTCGACTGCGAAGGCACGCAGCCAGTCGACGAGGAGCGGCAGATTGGCCTCGTCGGCGACCCGCGGCGAGCCGGAACACGGCCGGGGCGGGACGAGGCGCTCCAGCGCGAAGATCCGCTGCTCGAAGCGCGTGACGTACGCGACTCCATGCCGCCCGCTCCAGAGCCGCGCGAACTCGTCCACCTCGGGCACCGCGCCGACGACGCCGGGGAGCTGCTTCCGCGAGCGCGGCCGCGAGCGCCTCGAGTGCGCCATCGCGCGGCCGGGCGGAAGAGCACGAGGCCGTGCGGCGGGCGTCCGGAGCGCCCCGCCCACCGGCCGGCCGTCCTCCTCGACGAGCCAGAGCCGGTGCTCCGGGATAGCGGGTCGGCTGCGTCCGGAGCGTCCCTAGGATCCCCAACGCGAGGTTGTTCCGCGCCTCGTCGGCGAGCAGGAGCGGCCCCGCTCGTGCGAGCAGCTCCCCGGGATCCGACAGGGTGAGGACGTTCATCGGTCGGAACCTATATTGTCTAGGCAATGCCTAGGCAAGACTTCACGGCGGCGGAGGCCGCCCGCGCGCTCGGGATCAGCGTCGACACGCTGCGGCGCTGGGATCGCGACGGGAAGATCCGGGTCACGCGCGACTCGGCCAACCGTCGGGTCGTCAGCGCCCGCGAGGTCGAGCGGCTCCGAGCGCCCGCGGCCGAGGAGACCTTCTCGGCCAGGAATCGCTTCCGCGGCGTGATCCGGGAGATCGAGCTCGACGGCTTCCTCGCCCGGATCGAGCTCGACGTCACCGAGCCCGCCCGCGTGGTCGCGATCGTCACCCGCGAGTCGGTCGAGCAGCTCGGCCTCCGGGTCGGCGGCAGCGCGGCCGCCGTCGTCAAGTCGACGTCCGTGATGGTGGAGACGTGAGCCGGGCGCCCTGGCTCAGGGGGATTGGCCTGGCCGGGGTCGCGCTCGGCTGCCTGACCCTCATCGCCTGCGGCTGGACGGCCGGAGCGGCGGCCGACCCGCCCACGGTCTACGCCGCCGCATCGCTGGCCGCGGTGCTCCCGCGCGTCGCCCCGGATGCCCGGATCCAGTTCGCGGGCTCGAACCAGCTCGCGCTCCAGATCGAGCAGGGCGCGCCCGCCGACGTCTTCGCCTCCGCGAGCCCCGTCTACACGCAGCAGCTCTACCGGGAGGGGCTCGTCGAGCGGCCGCGCGTCTTCGCGACGAACTCGCTCGTGCTCGCAGTCCCGCGCGCGAACCCGGCCGGGATCCGCTCGGTCGCCGACCTTGCGCGGCGGCCGAAGCTCAAGCTCGTCGTCGCCGGCGCGAAGGTGCCGATCGGCCTCTACACCCGCGAGGTGCTGAAGCGGCTCGGGCTGCTGCGGGTGCTGCGGAAGGCGGTCAGCCAGGAAGCGGACGTGAAGGGGATCGTCGGCAAGCTCGCGCTCGGCGAGGCGGACGCGGGATTCGTCTACGCGACCGACGTGAGGGCCGCCTCCTCTCGCCTGATCGCGATCCCGCTGCCTGCGCGCTCGCAGCCGTCGGTGGACTATGAGGTCGCTGTGGTCGAGGCGGCCGGGAACCCCGACGGCGCCCGCGAGCTCGTGGCCCGGCTCCTCGGCGCGGACGGCCGCCGCGAGCTGCGGCGCGCCGGCTTCGGGACCCCGTGAGCCGCCTCTTCGGGAGCGTGCTCGCGCTCGCGGCGGCCCTCGCGCTCGCCTTCCTGCTCCTGCCGGTGCTCGCGATCTTCCTCCGGATCCCGCCGGGGGAGCTCGCGGGACGGCTCGGCGACCGGGCCGCGCTGGACGCGCTCGTCGTGACGCTGAAGACGAGCGCGATCGCAAATGCGCTGATCCTGCTCGTGGGCACGCCCGCCGCCTACGCGCTCGCGACCAGGCGCTTCCGGGGCCGCGCCCTCGTCGTCACGGCTCTCGAGCTGCCGCTCGTCCTCCCGCCCGCCGTCGCGGGGCTCGGCTTGCTCGCCGCGTTCGGCCGCTTCGGCCTCCTCGGCGGCACGCTTTCGGCACTCGGCCTCGAGGTCGCGTTCACGCAGGCCGCGGTCGTGCTCGCGGTCACCTTCGTCGCGAGCCCCTTCTACGTCCGGGCCGCCCTGACCGCCTTCGAAGGGGTCGACCCGACGCTCGTCGCTGCGGCCCGCACGCTCGGTGCCGGCCCGGCCCGCACGTTCTTCCGCGTCGCGCTCCCGCTCGCCGCTCCGGGGCTGGGCGCCGGCTGGGCGCTCTCGTTCGCCCGCGGGGTCGGCGAGTTCGGCGCGACGATCATGTTCGCCGGCTCGCTCCAGGGCGTCACCCAGACGCTCTCGCTCGCGATCTACGAGCAGTTCGACCTCGACTTCGACGTCGCGCTCGCGATCGGCGCCGAGCTCGTGGTGATCAGCGCCGTCGTCCTCCTCCTCGTCAAGCTGGTGCCCGCATGGACGAGCTCGAGCTCCGGCTCGACCACGGCCTTCGCTCCTTCCGCCTCTCGGTAGCCCTCGGGCTCGGGCGCGAGACGCTCGCGCTCGTGGGGCCGTCGGGAGCGGGGAAGTCGAGCGTGCTCCGGGCTGTAGCCGGGCTGCTCCGTCCGGACGCGGGTCGAGTCGCGCTCGGCGACGAGACGTGGCTCGACACCGCGCGGGGGATCGACCTGCCGCCCGAGCGCCGCCGGGTCGGGCTCGTCTTCCAGGAGTACGCGCTCTTCCCGCACCTCGACGTGCGCGCCAACGTCGGCTTCGGCGGCCGGGCCCGGGTCGACGAGCTGCTCGAGCGCTTCCGGATCGGCCACCTCGCCGGGGCGCGGCCGGCGCAGCTCTCCGGCGGCGAGCGGCAGCGGGTCGCGCTGGCGCGGGCGCTCGCCCGCGATCCGGCGGTGCTCCTCCTGGACGAGCCGCTCTCGGCCCTCGACGCGCACACTCGCAGCGCGGTCCGCGGCGAGCTCGCCGAGCTGCTTCACGAGCTCGCGCTCCCCGCGATCGTCGTCACCCACGACTTCGACGACGCCGCCGCGCTCGCCGACCGCGTCGGCGTGATCGTCGAGGGCGAGATCCTCCAGCTCGGGAGCGCGGCCGAGCTGCTCTCGTCGCCCCGCGACGCCTTCGTCGCCGGCTTCACGGGCGCGAACCTGCTGCCGGGGAACGCGCGGCCCGGCCCGGATGGGCTGACGGAGGTCGTGCTCGACGGGGGAGCGACGGTCTTCTCGACCGACGCCGCGTCCGGGCGCGTCGGCGTCGCCGTCTATCCCTGGGAGGTCGCGGTCGGGCCGGCAGCCACAGGCGACTCGGCGCTGAACCACCTCGCCGAGGTCGTTCGCACCGTTGTCCCGCTCGGAAACAGGGTTCGAGTGGGCCTGGGCGGCCTGACCGCCGAGGTCACCACCTCGTCGGCGGAGCGGCTCGGCCTCGCGCCGGGCGCGCACGTCGTCGCCTCGTTCAAGGCGACCGCGGCGCGGCTCGTCCCGCTCGCCTAGGCGGGAACGGCGGTGGCGATCTCGACCGGCTCGAGGCCGAGCTCGGTCGCGAGCGCCCGCACGATCTCGGGGTCGAACTGCGAGCCGGCACAGCGCTCGAGCTCGGCGATCGCCTCGTCGTCGGTGAGCCGGTCGCGATACACCCGGTCCGAGGTCATCGCGTCGTAGGCGTCCGCGACGAAGATGATCCGGGCGCCGAGCGGGATCGTGTCGCCGGCGACCCCGTCGGGATACCCCGACCCGTCCCAGCGCTCGTGGTGGTGGAGCACCCATTCGGCCACGGGGTCGACGCCGAGCGACTCCAGCATCCGGAAGCCGATCTGCGGATGCCGCTCGAGCACGAGCCGCTCCGTCTCCGAGAGCGGGCCCGGCTTGCGGAGGATCTCCTCCGGGATCGCGAGCTTGCCGAGGTCGTGGAGGCTGCCGGCGAGCCGGGTCAGCTCGACCTGCTCACGGTCGACGCCGAGCCGCCCAGCGATCCGCGCGGCGAGGTCGGCGACCCGCTCGGAGTGACTGCCCGTGTAGGCGTCGCGCGCATCGACCGCGCGGGCGAGGCTGGCGGCTGCGCGGAAGCGGGCGGCGCGGTCCGGCCCGGCGGCGAGCCGCTTCAGCTCGGCGATCTCGACCACGTCCGGCCGGTAGATCCGTACCTGGTCCTTGCCGTACTCCTTGGCCCAGTAGAGGGCGCTGTCGGAGCGGCGGACGAGCTCGTCGCGCTCCATGCCCTCCTCGGGGACGGTGGCGATCCCGGCGCTGACGGTGACCGAGCCGGCCGGGCCCGCGGGGACGATCTCCGCGGCCGCGATCCGGCGCACGATCGCCTCCGCGGCGATCCGGGCGCCTTCCTCGTCCCGGCCGGGGAGGAGGATCGCGAACTCGTCCCCCCCGAGCCGGAACGCCTCGCCGCCCTGCCGCAGCCGGGTCGCGAGCTGGGCGAGCACCTTGTCGCCGCCGGGGTGCCCGAACCGGTCGTTCAGCTTCTTGAAGTCGTCGATGTCCACGAGGCAGAGGCTGAGCGGGTAGCCCTGCTCGCGCGAGTCGGCGAGCTCGTGCTCGAGCCGCTCGTGGAAGTGCCGGTGGTTGCCGAGCCCGGTGAGCGGGTCGGTCAGGGCGAGCCGCATCGCGCGGAGCTCGCGGAACGTCGAGCGCTGGTACAGCGCGATCGCGAGCAGCGGGCCGACGAGCGCGATCGAAAGGAGGGGGGAGCGCTCCCAGAGCACGACGAGGATCAGCGCCGCCGACCCCATCAGCGCGAAGGGGATCATCGTCACCGAGAGGCTCGTGCGGGCGACCTCGTAGAGCGACTTGCCGCCGCTGATCGAGAGGACGAGGCTGATCAGCCCGAGGTTGAGCGTGTAGTTGACGAAGGCCGCCACGGCGACCTTGGCGAGGATGCTGCCGGCGCCTCCGTCGGGGACGATGCTGACGGCGATCCCGGCGGCCGCGGCGACGATCGAGAGCACGGCCGCGTTGTAGGCCACCCTGACCCCCGGCCGGTGCTGCGCCAGGTGCATGATCGGGGCGGCGAGGGCGACGATCACGCCGGCCTCCCAGCCGTAGAGGACGATCGTGCCGACGCAGAAGACGAAGAGGAGCGAGACCCCGCCGGTGTCGATCCCGTCCAGCGGCACGGGGTACCGCTCGGCGAAGACGGAGGCTGCGAGCAGGCTCGCGACCCCCAGCAGGGTTCCGAGGCTGCGCGCGGTCAGCGCAAACGAGACCGCGGCCGCGACTCCGACGACGAGCCCCAGCAGACAGACAGGGACGATCAGGGCCGCAAGCCGCGGGGGCATCTTCGCCCCCGCGTTCATGCGGTTGTTACCAGCCCCACTGAAGCAGGCGCCAGCTCCACTGACCGAAGACCGCCGCAACGGTCACGAGCGCGAGGAGCAGGCCGACGAACTTCGGGTGATTCCACTGCAGCATTCGATTCCTCCCGAGAAGGGACGCGCTAGGACGCCAGACGCAGGGATACTGAACCGAATGCGCGCGATCTTCATCCCCCGTTTGAGGGATTCGACGTGACAGGTGTCACAAATGCCGAGATTCGGCCCGTCCCGAGCGAGGAGGACGAGCGCACGATCCTCGCAGCCCTCGAGGCCGGCGACGGGCCGGCACCCGAGCTGGGCGACTGGGCGCGAATCGCGCTCGAGGAGGGCGTCGACCCGTAACCGCGGAGCCGTGTCGCACGTTCTCTCTGTGACATGTGCTGTCGCTGTGGAGATCATCCGGCCCGCTCCGCCCAGGAGCCGTTCTGCTCCATCTGCGTGATCTCGCTCAAGGTCGAGGTCGCGCGGGGGCTGACGCAGCTCGGGGGGTACCTGCGGGCCTGGGCCGCGTTCGACGAGTGGTGCGCCACCCGCTCGCCGCAACCCGTCGGCTGAGCCAGGCGGTCGGCTGGGTCAGGCGCCGCGGAGGAGCCGGGGCGCGACCCGGGCATAGTCGAGCGCGGAGATCCAGGTCAGCGCGAGCGCGAAGAGCAGCGCCCACCACCCGATCGCGTCGCTCCAGAGCCCTGCGGCCGCGAAGCCGCCGAGCGCCGCGGCGATCGACTGCGCCCACGTCTTCAGCTTGCCGAGGTCGCGGGCGGCGATCACGACCCCGCGCTCGATCGCCGCCAGCCGCAGCCCCGAGATCAGGATCTCGCGCGCGACGATCGCGGCGACCATCCAGCCGGGCCAGATCCCGTCCTCGATCAGCATCACGAGCACGGCGAGGACGAGGATCTTGTCCGCGATCGGGTCGAGCAGGGAGCCGAGCGAGGAGGTGGTGCCGCGGCTCCGGGCGATCCGGCCGTCGAACCAGTCGGTCGCCATCGCGACGCAGAAGACGATCGTCGCCCAGAGCTCGTTGTGCGGCAGCTCCCAGGCGTAGAGGGCGACGACCAGAGGCACTGAGGCGGCCCGGGCGACGGTCAACTGATCGGGGAGCGTCACGGTCCGGGGAGAATACGCGCGAGATGGCGCCCTTCCGGAAAGTGCTGATCGCGAACCGCGGCGAGATCGCGATCAGAATCGCCCGTTCGCTGCGCGAGCTCGAGGTCGGCAGCGTCGCCGTCTACTCGGAGGCCGACCGCTCCGCGCTCCATCCGCGCGTCGCCGACGAGGCGTTCCTGATCGGCCCCGGGCCGGCCGCGGAGAGCTACCTCTCGATCCCGAAGCTGCTCGAGGTCGCCGAGCGCTCCGGAGCGGAAGCCGTCCACCCCGGCTATGGCTTCCTGGCCGAGAACGCCGAGTTCGCGGCCGCGGTCGACGCGGCAGGGCTGACGTGGATCGGGCCACCGAGCGCGGCGATCGAGCTGATGGGCTCGAAGACGCGCGCCCGGACGGCAATGGCGGCCGCGGGCGTGCCGATCATCCCCGGCGCCACGGATCCGGTCGAGTCGGTCGCGGAGGTGCTCGCGATCGGGGAGGAGGTCGGCTACCCCCTGATCGTGAAGGCGGCCGCGGGCGGCGGCGGCAAGGGGATGAAGCTCGTCGAGTCGCCCGACGAGGCGGAGCGCGCGCTCGAGTCCGCGCAGCGCGAGGGCGAGAAGTACTTCGCCGACGGCCGCGTCTACGTCGAGCGCTACCTCCGCGACCCGCGCCACGTCGAGGTGCAGGTGCTCGCGGACTCGCACGGCAACGTGATCCACCTCGGCGAGCGCGACTGCACGATCCAGCGGCGGCATCAGAAGCTGATCGAGGAGACCCCCTCACCCGCCGTCGACGAGGCGCTCCGGGAGCGGATCGGCGGGATCGCCGTCGACGCGGCGCGCGCGGCGGGCTACCGGTCGGCCGGGACGATCGAGGGGCTCCTGACCGCGGACGGCGACTACTTCTTCATGGAGATGAACACGCGGATCCAGGTCGAGCACACCGTCACCGAGGAGGTGACCGGGGTCGACCTCGTCCGCGAGCAGATCCTGATCGCCGCCGGCGAGCCGCTCTCGCTCCGCCAGGAGGACGTGCGGCTGCGCGGGCACGCGATCGAGTGCCGGATCAACGCCGAGGACGTCGCCAAGGGCTTCCTGCCCGCGCCGGGGACGATCACCGGCTACCGCGAGCCGTCGGGGCCGGGCGTCCGCGTCGACTCGGGAGTCGTCGAGGGCTCCGAGATCAGCGGCCTCTACGACCCGATGATCGCCAAGCTGATCGTCCACGGCGTCGATCGCGAGCACGCGCGCCACCGGATGCTGCGCGCGCTGGGCGAGCTCTCGATCGAGGGCGTCCCGACGCTGATCGGCTTCCATCGAGCGCTCCTCACCTCCCCGTGCTTCATCGCCGGCGAGACCTGCCACGGCCTCGTCGAGTCGGAGGCGCTCGCCGAACGTGCCGCGGAGCTGGAGGACATAGTTGCTCTGAGCAACAAAGTCCCCTCGTCGTCCGGCCGGCTGCGGGAGCGGGTGCGTGCGGTCGAGGTGGAGGGCCGGCGCTACGACGTGACGCTGCTCGAGCCGGAGCCGGCCTGGGCAGAGCTCGGGCGCCGGCGGCGGGAGCGGGCGCGAGGCGGGCCGGGCGGAGCCGGCAGCGACGCGGTCGTCAGCCCGATGCAGGGGACGGTCTTCAAGGTCGAGGTCGCGGACGGGCAGGCCGTCGAGGCCGGGCAGATCCTCTGCGTGATCGAGGCGATGAAGATGGAGAACGAGATCCGCGCCCCCACCGCCGGGATCGTGGACGGGCTCGGCGTGGCGCCGGGCGACCCGGTCGCCAGCGGGCAGGTGATCTGCCGCGTTCTCGAGCAGTAGGCCCCTCTGCGCCGAGACCTCGCGCGACGACTCCGAGCCGCTTGCCGCGACCGCGAGCCGCGTCGACACGTGGATCCTGATCGAGTACCGCGGCCTCTGGGCCCACGACGCGATCGACGACTCGACCCTCTCGCCCGAGCTGAAGCGCCACCTCGGCGCCGAGCGGGTGCGGATCGAGCGCTCGCGCCTCCTCTTCGTCCGCGGCCGGCCCCGGACGGCGGGCGCGGGGATCCGCGTCTTCGTCGTCCGCTCGACCCAGGAGGAGCGGTGGATCCGGCGACTGGAGCTCGAGCGGCACGCGGAGCTGCTGGACGTCGACCTGCTCAGCGCGGGAGAGCCCGTCGGCCATCCGCTCTTCCTCGTGTGCACACACGGCAAGCACGATCGCTGCTGCGCGAAATTTGGGCGGCCGCTCTACGACGCCGTCTGCGAGGGGCTCGACGACGAGTGGGCCTGGCAGTCCACGCACGTCGGCGGCGACCGGTTCGCCGGCAACCTCGTCGGGCTCCCCGACGGCGTCTACCACGGCCGCGTCGAGCCGGGCGAGGCGTGGACGGTGCTCGAGGCCGCGCTCGAGGGGCGCGTCCACCTCCCGCGCTATCGCGGCCGCTCGTGCCACTCCTTCCCGGCTCAGGCGGCGGAGCGGGCCGTGCGGGAGCTCGACGGCCTCCTCGGGGTCGACGACGTCTCGGTGCGGGGCGTCGCCCGTGCAGACAACGGCTGGGCGATCGAGCTGGAGGCGGCGGGACGGCGCTACGACGTGGCGGTGGAGCGAGTCGAGGGCGAGCTGACCCACCTGACGTGCTCGGCGGAGCGGCTCAGCCGTCCGGCCCACTGGGTTGCCGGAAAGCCTCGTGTCGCAGGAACCCCTCGCGCACGAGGCGCCTGAGCAGGACGAGCCGGCCGGCGTCGTCCAGGTCGCCGGGGAGGTCGCTCGCGCTGAACGACCGCTCGGTCGTGACGAGGAACTCGAGCTCGGCGCGCAGGCGGTCGGGGAAGCGGAGCCGGCGGCCCTCGAAGGCGAGCGTCGTCTCCTCCAGCTCGGCGATCACGGTGTCGCGGCGGACGAGGCTCGTGCGCGCGTCGAGCCGGTCGAGCGCCCGGAGCTCGGTCAGCTGCCCGTCGAGGATCGGGCGACGCCCGTCCACGAACCTCCGGTGGGCGCGGCGGCGGACGGATTCCGCGTCGAGCTCCGGGAGCTCTGGCGGCTCGGCCGCGTCGATCGTGCGCCGGTAGGCCACGTCGTCCTCCTGCAGCGCCAGCTCGGCGCGGGCCTCGTCGATCCAACGGCGGACGTTGACCCCGAGCGTGATGTGGAGCGAGTCGGTCTCGGTGGTCAGCGCCTGGTGGAGCCAGCCCCGCGGTAGGTACATCGTGTCGCCGGCGGTCTGGACGACGTCGAGGACGGGCTCGCCCGGCGCGCCGAGCGCGGAGCGGTACCGCTGATCCTTCAGCGGCAGCTCGAGCACGGGCTCGTAGACGAGCCAGCGCTTGTCGCCCGCGACCTGCAGCGTGATCACCTCGTGCGTGTCGTGATGGACGGGGAGCCCCTGGGAGCCGCGGGGAGTGAAGTACGCGTTGGCCTGCACGGGGTGGCCGAAGCAGGCCTCGAGCTGCCGGCAGTAGCGGGCGAGCGGGAGCCAGGAGTGGTGGAGCCCCTGGAGGACGATCGTCGCGCCGTCCTCGAACTCGGCGAGCACGCGGCGAACGTCGGCGACGCCTGTGAAGGCCTCGGGCCGCCAGGAGAGGGTGGTGGTGTAGCCGGCGATCGTCGCGCCGGCCTTGATCACGCGGAACGCGGGGGTGCGCAGCGTCGTCTCGGTCAGCAGCCGCTCGACGTCGGCGGTCGAGAGCAGGTCGTCGAACCGGCCCGGCTCGCCGCGCGGGACGACGAGCGGTGCCCGCTCCCAGTGCTCCTCGAGGAAGCGGCCGGCCGGGACCGGCGCGACCGCTCGCTCGAGGGCTTCCGGGCTAGCCGGCGTCCGAACCGTCGGAGTCGGAGTCGTCGGAGTCGGCATCCGAGCCGTCCGAGTCCCCATCCGTCGTATCGGTGTCGTCTCCGTCAGCGTCGGACGTGGACGGGGTGCTCTCCTCGTCGTCGACCGGCGTGATCTCGTCGTCGCTCAGCGTGGACTCGCTCATGCGGCTCCTCTCGATCGTGGGGCGGAAACGTAACGAGATCGGCCGCCGCGTGCAGGTAGGGTCGGCGCGTGGCGCTGGGACAGCCCTCGACCTTCTCGATCTGCGGGCTCGACCCCGCCACGGGCGAGGTCGGGGTCGCCGTCCAGTCGAAGTACTTCGCGGTCGGCTCGGTCGTCCCGTGGGCGCGCGCCGGTGTGGGCGCGGTTGCCACCCAGGCCGCCGGGATCGCGGGCTACGGGCCGCGAATCCTCGACGCGCTCGAGCGGGGGGTCGAGCCGGCGGAGGCGATCCGCGAGGTGCTCGGGCCTGACGAGGGACGTGAGACGCGCCAGCTCGGCGTCGTCGCAGCAGACGGCCGGGCAGCCTCGTTCACGGGGAACGACTGCAATGCCTGGGCGGGCCACGAGACCGGTGAGGCCTTCGCCGCCCAGGGGAACATCCTCGCCGGCGCCGAGGTGGTGGCGGAGATGGCCCGCGCGTTCCGCGAGACCGCGGGCTCGCTCGCCGAGCGGCTGGTCGCCGGCCTGGAGGCGGGTCAGGCGGCCGGAGGAGACGTGCGCGGGCAGCAGTCGGCGAGCGTCTACGTGGAGCGGCCGGGCGCGGGCGACGAGACGGGCGAGCAGGTCGAGCGCTCCGTCGACCTTCGCGTCGACGACCACGAGGAGCCGATCGTGGAGCTGCGACGCCTGCTCGAGATCCACCTGCGCTGGGACTATCTGCGGCGTGCCTTCGCGCTCCGCAACGCGAACCGGCTCGAGGAGGGCTGCGAGCTGCTCGGCGACGGTCACCGGCGCTACCCGGATTCGGGCACGATCCTCTACGACCTCGCCTGCTACGAGGCGCTCACGGGCCGGCTCGACGACGCGGCCGGGCACGTGCGCGCGGCCCTCGAGCTCGACGACTCGCTGCGCGGGCTTCTGGCCGGAGATCCCGACCTCGCGGCGCTGAGAGAGCGCGGGGACGTGCTCTAGAGCTCGAAGGCGTGGTCGGTGATCCAGACCACGGGCCGGGTGAGGTCCGAAGGGGCGCCGTCTCCGACTGCCCGGAGCGCGCCGAAGGTGACCCGGAGATAGCTCCCCGCACCGAGCGATCCCGGCGCGGAGATCGTCGCCCGCCAGGTGGCGCCGGGCGCGAGCCGGGCGGGCGGCGGTGGCTCGATCGTGCGCGCTCGGCGGATCGAGGGGAGCGCGGTCGCGGTCTGGAGCGCCTCGAGGTCGTCGTCGGCAAAGAGCATGACGCCGAACGCGAGCTCGGCCGGCTGGTCGCCGAGCCCGAACGCGTTCTTCGTCCCGTTTCGGATCGAGATCTCCGCCGACCAGCCCTCGCGCGTCACCTCGATCCGCCGGACCCCGAAGGCGAGCGCGGGGCCTTCCGAGGGGTAGCGCTCGAGCCAGGAGACGGTCGCCTGTCGCGGCTCGGCCGGCCGGGGAGCGGGGAGCGGCGGCTCGGCGACGCTGCCACATCCCGCCGCGAGGAAGAGCGCGAGCAGCCCGAGGAGGCCGAGAGGCGAGAGCCGGCGCATCGCCCGAAGACTCGCAGATAGAGTCCGGGCCGCCGATGGACCTCTACGAGTATCAGGGCAAGCAGCTCTTCGCGCGCTTCGGGATCCCCGTCTCGGACGGCCGGTTCGTCACCACCGCCGAGGACGCCCGGACCGCCGCGGAGGAGATCGGCGGCCCCGTCGTCGTCAAGGCGCAGGTGCTCGTCGGGGGCCGCGGCAAGGCGGGTGGGATCAAGCTCGCCGACGATCCGGCCGACGCGGAGGAGAAGGCCCGCGCGATCCTCGGCCTCGACATCAAGGGCCACGTCGTCCGCCGCCTCTGGATCGAGAGCGCGTCCGACATCGCCAAGGAGTACTACCTCTCGATCACGTTCGACCGGGGCACCAAGAAGCCGCTCTTCATGTTCACGACCGAGGGCGGGGTGGACATCGAGGAGGTCGCCGAAACGAACCCGGACGCGCTCGTCCGCCTCCACGTCGATCGCGCTCGAGGGCTTCCAGCCCTACCACGCGCGCCGCCTCGTCTACGGGGCCGGCGTCGAGGATCGCGTCCGAGCAGAAGCAGATCGCCTCGATCATGGGCCAGCTCTACGACGCCTTCATCGGCACCGACGCCATGCTCTGCGAGATCAACCCGCTGATCGTGACGCCGGACGGCGAGGTCAAGGCGCTCGACTCCAAGTTCACGGTCGACGACAACGCTCTCTACAAGCATCCCGACATCGCCGAGATGCGCGACGTCGAGGCCGCCGATCCGCTCGAGGCCCTCGCCCGCGAGAAGGGCGTCACCTACGTCAAGCTCGACGGCGAGGTCGGGATCCTCGGCAACGGCGCCGGGCTCGTCATGTCGACGCTCGACGTGATCGCGCTCGCAGGAGGCAAGGCCGCGAACTTCTGCGACCTGGGCGGCGGCGGCGACGCCGAGGGCGTCGTGGACGCGCTCGGCGTGATCCTGAAGGACGAGCAGGTCAAGTCGATCTTCTTCAACATCTTCGGTGGGATCACGCGCTGCGACGAGGTCGCGCGGGGGATCCTGGCCGCGCTCGACCGGCTCACGATCGACCTCCCGATCGTCGTCCGCCTCGACGGCACGAACGCGGAGGAGGGCCGGAAGATCCTTGCCGAGGCCGCGCCGGCGAACCTGCACGCCGAGTCGACGATGCTCGACGGGGCGCGCAGGGCCGTGGAGCTCTCCCGATGACGGAGTTGTGGTCGGAGCGGGCCGAGGCCTACCGGAACGCCCCCGAGCAGCGTGAGGGCGCGGATCTCGACCTGATCGTCCGCTGGGCCGAAGGGGCGAGGACGGCGCTCGACGTGGCGACGGGCGGTGGTCACGTTGCCCGCCGGCTCCGCGAGGCGGGGCTCGAGGTCGTGAGTGCCGACCCGGCACCGGGGATGAAGGCCGACGTGATCTGCCGCGCCGA
Source organism: uncultured Gaiellaceae bacterium (assembly GCA_963846665.1). Taxonomy (GTDB): domain Bacteria; phylum Actinomycetota; class Thermoleophilia; order Gaiellales; family Gaiellaceae; genus Gaiellasilicea. The sequence goes on along the minus strand of CAWJWW010000001.1, from coordinate 126,862 downwards.
GGACCTGCCCTTCGCGGATGGGAGCTTCGATCTCGTCGTGACGCGGATCGCGCCGCACCACTTCGACGACGTCCCGGCCGCGATCGGCGAGATGGCGCGGATCAGCCGCGACCTCGTCGTCGTCGAGGACACGCTCTACGTCGACGAGGAGGTCGAGGAGGCGGAGATCCTGCGCGACCCGACCCACGTCCGCTCCTACAGCGAGGCCGAGTGGCGCGCGTTCCTGGAGGGTGCCGGGCTCGTCGTCGAGGAGGTCGAGCGCTTCGAGAAGCGCCATCCGCTCGAGGATTGGCTCGCTCGCACCGGCACGCCCGAGGACGACGCGGAGCGCGTGCGTGAGCTGCTCGCGGAGCAGATCGAGGACGGCGAGTTCGTGGACACGAAGCTCGTCCTGAGAGCGAGGAAGCGCTAGTGGCGATCATCGTCGACAAGGACACGAAGCTCGTCGTCCAGGGCCTGACCGGCTCCGAGGGCTCGTTCCACGGGCTCCGGAACAAGAACTACGGCACCCAGGTCGTGGCCGGGGTCACTCCGGGCAAGGGCGGCCAGGACGTCCAGGGCGTCCCGGTCTTCGACACCGTCGCCGAGGCGGTCGCCGAGACAGGTGCGAACACGTCGATGGTCTTCGTCCCGGCGCGCTTCGCCGCGGACGCGATCTACGAGGCCGCCGACGCGGGGATCGGGACGATCGTCTGCATCGCCGAGGGGCTGCCGGCGCACGAGATGCTCCGCGTCTACACCTACCTGCGTCCCCAGGGGATCACGCTGCTCGGGCCGAACTGCCCCGGCGCGCTCTCCCCGGGCAAGGCGAACGTCGGGATCATCCCGGCCGAGATCTTCACCGAGGGGAACATCGGGCTCGTCTCCCGCTCGGGCACCCTGACCTACCAGATCGGGCACGAGCTGACCCAGATGGGGCTCGGCAACTCGACGATCGTCGGGATCGGCGGCGACCCAGTCGTCGGCTCCTCCTTTATCGACATCCTCGAGAAGTTCGAGGCCGACCCGCAGACCGAGTTCGTCGTCATGGTCGGCGAGATCGGCGGCGACGAGGAGGAGAAGGCCGCGGCGTTCATCGAGGCGCACATGTCGAAGCCGGTCGTCGCCTACATCGCGGGCTTCCAGGCTCCTCCCGGGAAGACGATGGGCCACGCCGGCGCGATCATCTCCGGCTCGTCGGGCACGGCCCAGGGGAAGAAGGAGGCGCTGGAGGCGAAGGGCATCCGCGTCGGCACCTCACCGACCGAGGCGGCCGAGATCGTCGCCGAGGTCGCGCGCGGCAACTAGCCGCCGCTCTCGCGCTCGCCGCACCGGCGCGAAAACCGGGGACTGTCCCCGAATGTGAAAGAAGCGCAACTCTTTCTTCCACAGGGCCGGTGGAGGTCAGACGCTCCAGCCGGCTTCGAACGCGCGCTGCTTCGCGGTCGGCTCGCCGAGGGAGATCCCGAGCGTCGCCAGCTTCGTCCGGGCGATCTCGGCGTCGAGCTCGGCGGGGAAGCGGTGCAGCCCCGGTGCGAGCCCGCCCTGGGCCAGCAGATGCACGGAGAGCGCCTGCACCGAGAACGAGAGATCCATGATCTCGACGGGATGGCCGTCGCCGCCCGCGACGTTCGTCTGGCGGCCGTCCACGAGGACGTAGGCGCTGCCGCCGCCGGGGATCGGATGCTCGACGACGCCTGGCCGCACCTCCTCGCCGGGGCCGAGCGCGTCGATCGCGACCTCGCGCTCGTGGTGGCCGCCGTTCGCGATCACGACGCCGTCCTTGAGCAGCGGCACCAGCTCGGCGGGAACGGCGTCGATCGCCCCGGTGGCCGCGATCACCACGTCCGCGTCGGGCAGCGCGTCCTCGAGGGCCGCGACCCGGTGCCCGTCCATGTGGGCCTCGAGTGCCGCGACGGGGTCGATCTCCACGACGGTGACCCGGCCGCCGGCACCGCGCGCGGCGAGCGCGAGCCCCTTGCCGACCCAGCCGTAGCCGACGATGCAGAACTCCCGACCGGGGAAGACCAGGTTCGTGAGCCGGTCGATCGCGGCGAGCGTGGACTGGCCCGTGCCGTAGCGGTTGTCGAACAGGTGCTTGCAGCGCGCGTCGTTCGCCGCCACGGCCGGGAACGAGAGCCGCCCCGCCGCCTCGAGCGCGCGCAGCCGTGCCACGCCCGTCGTCGTCTCCTCCGTGACGCCGGCGAGCCGCGCCGCGAGCTCCGGCCGGTGCTCGACGATCCGGGCGGTCAGCTCGGCGCCGTCGTCGACGACGAGCTCGGGGCCCGTGTCGGCGACCGCGAGGAGGTCGGCGTCGAACTGCTCGCGGCTCGCGTCGTGGGAGGCGTGCACCTCGAGCCCGCGCGCCACGAGGGCGGCGCAGATCGCGTCCTGGGTCGACCCGGGGTTGGAGCCGGAGACGACCACCTCGGCGCCCGCCTCGGCGATCAGGGTCGCCAGGTAGGCGGTCTTCGCCTCCAGGTGGACGACGACGGCGACCCGGCGCCCGCGCAGCGAACCGTCGGCCAGACGCGTGCGAGCGAGCCGGTTCAGGACGGGGGAGTGCTTCGCGACCCAGCGGATCCGCTGCTCGCCGGCCTCCGCGAGGGAGGCGTCGGCGATCCGGGAGCGGGCGGCGGCGTCCATGCCCCCATTAAATGCGAATGCCCCCGCGCGCAGGTTGCCCTAGCGCGCGGGGGCCAAGCTCAAATGCCTTGAGCTAGATCTTGCGGCGAGGCCGGCTGGGGCCCCACTTCGAGTTGCGCCGCTTGGACGCATAGACGAGCCGCGGCGGGGCGACCTTCATCCCGTCGGCCGCGTACTCCTCGCTCTGCCCGACCATCCGGGCGACGTGGCTGACCTCGGCCTGCTGGTCGGGGAGCACGAAGGTGATCCCGGTGCCGCTGCGCCCGGCGCGGCCGGTGCGGCCGACGCGGTGGACGTAGCCCTTGTTGTCCTCGGGCGGATCGAAGTTGATCACGTGCGTGATGTCGTCGAGGTCGAGGCCGCGAGCGGCGACGTCGGTGGCGATCAGCGTCGTCACCGTGCCCTTCTCGAACCGGGAGAGCGCCCGCTCGCGAGCGGCCTGGCTCATGTCGCCGTGCATGGCGACGGCCTGGACGTTCTGGCGGCCGAGCTTCTGCACGAGCCGCTCGGCGCCGCGCTTCGTCCGCACGAAGACCAGGGCGAGGCCCCGCTCGTCGGCGAGCAGCTCCGCGAGCTTCTCGACCTTGTTGTCCATCGTCACGGAGACGAAGCGGTGCTCGACCTCGCCCTGCTCGTGCTCCGGGGGCAGCGTGCCCTCGTGGCGAGCCGGGTTCGTCGTATACGAGTGCGCGAGCTCTCCGACCGCGCCGTCGAGCGTCGCGGAGAAGAACATCGTCTGACGCTCGCGCGGCAGGCGGGCGACGATCCGGTCGACCTGCGGCTGGAAGCCCATGTCGAGCATCCGGTCGGCCTCGTCGAGGACGAGGATCCGGACGCCGTCGAGCTTGACGAGCTTGCGCTCGACGAGATCCTGGAGCCGGCCCGGAGTGGCGACGAGAACGTGCGCCTCCTTGGCCTTCTTCGCCTGCTGCGGGATGGAGACGCCGCCGTAGACCGCGGCGACCTTGAGGCCGCGTGCCGGGGCGATCGTCTCGAGCTCGGAAGCGACCTGCGCCGCGAGCTCCCGGGTCGGGACGAGGATCAGCGCCGACGGCCGGGCCGTGGACGCGTCGAGCGCCTCGACGATCGGGATCGCGAACGCGAGCGTCTTTCCGGAGCCGGTCGGCGACTTCGCGAGCACGTCGCGGCCGTCGAGCAGATCGGGGAGGACGAGGGTCTGGATGCGGAACGGCGCGTGGATGTCGCGCTCGGCGAGAGCCTGAGCGACAGGGGCCGAAACGCCCAATTCATGGAACGACTGCATAGTCGGTTTTCTCCTTCGTTGTCTGTCGAGACTTGCCTGCCTCGACCGCTCGCCGACCGGAGTGATCACGGTGCGAGAAGAACCGAAGGAGCCAAACCTCACAGGACGGAACACCCGTCCATGCCGACCACGGTAGCAGCAACCCCCGCCGGCGTCGCTGGCTAGGGTGCGCGCATGATCAGCTTCGCCCGTGGCGCCCCGGCGCCGGAGTGCCTCGCCGTCGACCTGATCGCCGACTGTGCCCGCGCGGCCGTGGAGGCCGACCCGGCCGTGCTCGGCTACGGGGCGGGCGGCGGCTACGCGCCGCTGCGCGAGCGGCTCGCCGAGGAACAGGGCGTGACGCCGGCTCAGGTGATCCTGACGAGCGGCGGCCTGCACGGGATCTCCTTCTGGTTCGACGAGATGCTGGCGCAACGCCCAGGGCGGGTGCTCGCGGAGGCCCCCACCTACGACCGCCCGCTGAAGCTGCTCGCCGCGGCGGGTGCTCGGGTGGACACGCTCGCGATGGACGACGAGGGCCTGGACCCCGACGAGCTGGAGCGCGAGCTCGTCGCCGGCGACGTCTCCTTCCTCTACACGATCCCCACCTTCCAGAACCCGAGCGGTCGCACGCTCTCGGTCGAGCGCCGCCGCCGGATCGTCGAGCTCGCGCAGGCGCACGGCGTGCCCGTGCTCGAGGACGACCCGTACGGCCTCGTCCGCTACGAGGGCGAGGCGCCTCCGTCGCTCCGGGAGCTCGAGGGTGGCGAGCTCGTCAGCTACGCCTCGTCGTTCTCGAAGACGGTCGCCCCGGGGCTCCGCGTCGGCTGGTTCGTCCTTCCCGCCGCGATCGCCGCGCGGATCGAGGCGCGGGCCGTCTCCAACTACATCTCGCCTCCGTACCTGCCCGAGGCCACCGTCTACGAGCTGATGCGGCGCGACGAGTTCCGCCCGAACCTCGAGCGGATGCGCGGCCTGCTCCAGGCCCGGCGCGACGCGATGCTCGGCGCGCTCGAGCGGGAGCTGGAAGGGAGGGCGACGTGGAGCCGGCCCGAGGGCGGCTACTTCCTCTGGGTCGATCTGCCTGCCGACGTCGGCGAGCTGCTCCCGCGCGCCGAGGCGGCGGGCGTCACCTTCGTCAAGGGGGCCGACTTCTTCCCGGGCGCCGGGGGCGAGCGCTCGGCGCGCCTTGCCTTCAGCTACGCGTCGCCGTCGGAGATCGACGACGGCGTCTCGCTGCTCGCGTCGCTCGTCTGATCCCGCTCGGCTGCGTGGCCGCTGCGGCGCCGGTGGATCTGGGAGACCAGGACGCCGCCGATCAGCCCGCCGAGGAGCGAGATCAGGATCACCCAGATCAGCGAGGTCTGCGCCTGGCCGAAGACGAAGTCGACCTGCGTCTGCTCGTTGTTGCCGACGACGAAGGCGATCAGGTAGCCGACGACCAGGATCAGCAGCGCGAGCGAGATCCACAGGCGTGGCTGCCAGTTCCGCTCGAACTTCTTCTCGGGCGAGTCCACGAGGGCGAGTCTACGCAGCTGCCGTGACGAACGCGGGCGACGTCCTCGGCACGAGCCGTGGCTGCTGTGGCGGCGTCAGGATCCCTGCCCGGGCCAGCCGGAAGGTCGGGCAGGGCGTGTCCCCCGGAAGGGCGCACAGGCCCGCCCGGCGGAAGTAGCAATCACTGCAGCTTGCTTTACTCTGTTTGCTCATGATTCCTTCTGATAGTTGACCGCTCCCCATCGGACAGGCGCCATTGTGGTCACGCGTCGGGCGTCGGGCAACCCCCTTGCCGACGAATTCGACGCAATTTCCGGGGCATTCCGCGAGACGCGAATCTGCCGCTTCCTACCCCTTCTTCGTCAGCGTTGCCAGCTTGCGCAACGCCTGTTGAAAACTCTCGACGGCCACGATCCGGAGTCCATGGGCGTTGCGCCGTGCGACGGCTGCGTTATCCCCAGCGGGGACGAGGAAGACGTCGATGCCGGCGGCTTTCGCGCCGATCGTCTTCTGCTTGATCCCGCCGATCGGCCCGACGCTGCCGTCGAGCTCGATCTCACCCGTCGCCGCCACCTTGAGGCCGCCGTCGATGTCGTCGCCGAGCTCGTCGACGACATCGAGCGCGAAGGCGAGCCCGGCCGAGGGGCCGCCCACGCCGCCCAGGTCGATCTCGACCTTGACGGGCAGCTTCACCGTCGCGGACTGCTCGACCTGGATCCCGACGATCGCACGGCCCGGCTCGTTCGGCGACTCGACCGTCTTCAGCTCGACGGTCTTCACCGCGTCGCCGTCCCGGATCCGGAGCGTGACCGCCGCGCCCGGCTTGCGGGTGCCGATGCCCTGGCGCAGCTCGTCGAGCGTGCGGACGCTCTTGCCGTCCACGCCGACGATCACCTGGCCCGCCTCCAGCTTCCCTGCGGCCGGCCCGTCGGGAGCCACACCGGTGATCAGCGTCCCCTCCGGCTTCGTGACGACGTCCTTGCCGAGCTCGCGCAGCGCGACCGCCGCGGCGATCTCCTGCGAGCGGCTCATCGCGCGGAGGTTCTCCTGACGCCGCTGCTGGAAGTTCGTTCCGGGCGGGACGATCGCGTGGGCGGGGACGAGGTCGGCGCCCTCGGGGCGGGTGAAGGCCGCGACGCTCTGGAGCAGCGAGGCCTGGCGAACGATCACGTCCACGTAGTAGATCCCGCCGCCGTCCTCGTCCTGCCGTTCCCCGGCGATCGTGACGCGGTCGACGAGGGGCTTCGCGCCGTCGGGCACGATCAGATAGTCGTCCGAGGGGACGAACCAGGAGACGCCGAGTGCGACGGCGAGCAGGACGAGGCCGGTCGAGACGAGGCGGCCCGGGCTCAGAAGAGGCTCCGCGTCAGCCCGCCGTCCACGACCACAGTGGTTCCCGTCACGTACGAGGCCTGCTCGGAGGCGAGGAAGCAGACGACGTCGCCGAGCTCCCGCGGAGCGCCGAGCCGCCGGACGGGGATCGTCTCGAGCTCCGCCTCGCTCGGACCCTCCGGTCCGTAGACCTCCTGCATCCGGGCGGTGTCGATCCGGCCGGGAGCGACCGCGTTCACGGTCACGCCGGCCGGCCCCAGGTCGCGGGAGAGCGACTTGAGCCAGCCCGTGACTCCCGGCCGGACCGCGTTCGAGAGCGCCAGCCCGTCGACGGGCTCCTTGACCGCGCTCGAGGTGATCGCGACGATCCGCCCCCGGCCGCTCGCCTCGAGGTGGGGGCGGCAGAGCCGCACGAGTCGGACGGCGGAGAGCAGGAGGAGCGCGACCGCGTCCTCGACCTGCTCGTCGGTGAGCTCGGAGGCACGTCCACGCGGCGGCCCGCCGCTGTTCAGGACGAGGACGTCGATCGCGCCGTGCGCCGCCAGCGTCCGCTCGACCAGCCGCTCGAGATCGGCGGGCTCGCGGACGTCGCCCTCGACCGCAAGCGCGCCGAGACGCTCGGCCTCGCGGGCGAGCACGTCGCCGCGGCGCGCGAACATGACCACGTTCGCGCCTTCGCCCGCGAGCGCCTCCGCGCAGGCGAGGCCGATCCCGGCGGACGCGCCGCAGACGATCGCCGTGCGCCCGCCGAGACCGAGATCCACCGCCTTCGCCCTAGGTGGTGAGGACGCCGACGACGTCCCGGACGGCGTCGGCGGAAGCCTTCAGCATCTCCTGCTCGGAGTCGTCGAGGTCGAGCACGACGATCTCCTCGATCCCGCCCGCGCCGAGCTTGGCCGGGACGCCCATGTAGAGGCCGTCGATCCCGTACTCGCCCTCCAGGTAGGCCGTGCAAGGGAGGATCCGCTTCTCGTCGAGGACGATCGAGTCGACCATCTGCGCCGCGGCCGCGCCGGGCGCGTACCAGGCGGAGGTGCCGAGCAGGTTGACGAGCTCGCCGCCGCCCTTTGCGGTCCGAGCGACCATCGCCTGGATCTCGTCCTCGGCCACGAGCTTGCGCAGCGGGACGCCGCCGACCGTCGTGTGGGTGACGACGGGGACCATCTGGTCGCCGTGGCCGCCCAGCACCATCGCCGTCACGTCCTTGACGGAGGCCCCGGTCGCCCAGGAGATGAAGGTCGAGAAGCGGGCGGTGTCGAGGATCCCCGCCATCCCGAAGACGCGCTCCTTGGGCCAGCCGGAGACGTTCTTGGCGACGTGGCACATCGCGTCGAGCGGGTTCGAGACCACGATCACGATCGCGTCGGGGCTCGCCGCCATCACCTGCTCGGTGACCGAGCCGACGATCTTCTCGTTCGTGGTCACGAGGTCGTCTCGGCTCATCCCGGGCTGGCGCGGCAGGCCGGCGGTGATCACCACGACCTCGGAGCCGGCGGTCGCCTCGTAGCCGTTCGAGCCCTCGATCGAGGTCTCGTAGCCGAGGACGGCGCCCGCCTGGGCGATGTCGAGTGCCTTGCCCTGGGGCAGGCCCTCCTTGATGTCGACGAGGACGACGTGGGCGTAGTCGCGGCGCGCAAGTTCCTGCGCGCACGTCGCTCCCACGTTCCCCGCTCCGACGACGGTGACCTTGTGCCTCATGCTCGATCCTCCAGGTGTGCTCGTTGGCCGTTCGGCGGCCGCCGATTCTATGCAGCGTCCGTTCCGATGCAGGTCAGGTACGGTCCAGGGTACGGGCACCACCACGACGAGGAGACCGATGAACGACTTCAAACCGGGCCTCGAGGGCGTCGTCGCCGTCGAGACAGAGATCGCCGAGCCGGACCGCGAGGGAGGCGCCCTCCGCTACCGCGGCGTCGACATCGAGGAGCTCGTCGGGCACTACCCGTACGAGAACGTCTGGGGCCTGCTGGTCGACGACGATCTCTCCTCGACGATGCCCGACCCGGAGCCGTACGAGCCCGCGCGCCTGACGGGGAACGCGCCCTCCGACCTCCAGGCCGAGACCGCGCGCCTTGCCGGCGAGTGGAAGCTCGGGAAGCTGAACGAGATCTCCGACGACCAGGCCCGCGAGGACCTCGGCCGGCTCTCCGCCCAGATGATGGCGATCGTCGCGCGCTCCGCGCGGGTCGCGGACGGGCACACCGACACGATCCCCGAGGACGTCGTCGCCGGCGGCGAGACGGCTGCCGAGAAGTTCCTCCTCCGCTGGCGTGGCGAGGCCGACCCCAAGCACGTGAAGGCGATCGACACGTACTGGATCTGCACGGCCGAGCACGGCCTCAACGCCTCGACCTTCGCCGCGCGCGTCGCGGCCTCCACCGGCGCGGACGCCGGCGCCTCGCTCTCCGCCGCCGTCGGCGCCCTCTCGGGCCCGCTCCACGGCGGCGCGCCCGCGTACGTGAAGCCGATGCTCGAGGAGGCGGCCGCCTCCGGCGACGCCGAGGCCTGGGTGCGAGGACGCGCTCGCGAACAAGAAGCGGATCATGGGCTTCGGGCACCGGATCTACCGGGCCGAGGATCCCCGCTCGCGGCTGCTCAAGGGCGTCGCCCAGGAGCTCGGTGCGCCGAACATCGAGATCGCGCTCGAGCTCGAGGAGGTCGCGCTGAAGGCGCTCCAGGAGCGCTCGCCCGACCGCGTGCTCGCGACGAACGTCGAGTACTACTCGGCTGTCGTCCTCGACGTCGCCGAGATCCCGCCGCCGCTCGCGCCCGCGATGTTCGCGTGCTCCCGAGTCGCCGGCTGGTCGGCGCACGTCCTCGAGCAGAAGCGCACCGGCAAGCTCTTCCGGCCGAACGCGACCTACGTCGGGCCTCCGGCCCGGTCGGCCGCCTCGGTCTGATGACGCTGACGGAGGCCGCCCAGCAGGCAGACGAGCTGGCGGCCGCCGGGGACGAGCGCGGGCTCGCGACGCTCCGGCAGCAATGGGACGAGGAGCTGGAGCACGCTGCCCGGAGCCAGGATTACCGGATCCGCGCCCAGGCCTATCGGGCGATCGCGCAGTTCCGGTTCCGGCAGAAGCTCGAGCTCGTCCGCCGCGGGCTCCAGGACGAGAGCCCCGCCGCGCGCGGCTCGGCCCTGATCTCGCTCGAGGCGCTCTCCCGCGACCACCCCGGGCGACGTCAACGGGATGCGGGCGCTCCTGCACGAGCTCGCCTCGAACGACGGCAATATCGCGGTCCGCCGGCTCGCGATCGTCTGCCTCAAGAACGGCTCGGCCCAGCGCGAGACGATCCTCGTCCTGAACGGGATGGCCGAGGACGACGAGCAGGACGCCGAGCTGCGCAAGACGGCGAAGACGGTCGCGGCTGCGCTGACGAAGCGCGCCAACACGAAATGACCGGCACGAGTGAGCGGCCCGCTCGTCGGCGTGATCATGGGCTCGCGCTCCGACTGGGAGACGATGCGCCACGCCGTCGAGACGCTCGACGGCGCTCGGCGTCCCGCACGAGGCCGAGGTCGTCTCCGCCCACCGCACGCCCGACCTGCTCTTCGAGTACGCGGCGAGCGCGGAGGCGCGCGGCCTGCAGGTGATCATCGCCGGCGCCGGTGGCGCCGCCCACCTGCCGGGCATGGCGGCCGCGAAGACGGCGCTGCCCGTGCTCGGCGTCCCGGTCGAGTCGAAGGCGCTCCAGGGGATGGACTCGCTGCTCTCGATCGTGCAGATGCCGGCCGGCGATCCCCGTCGGGACGCTCGCGATCGGCCGCGCCGGCGCGGTCAACGCGGCGCTGCTCGCGGCCGCGATCGTCGCGCGCTCGGACGAGGGCGTGCGCGAGCGGCTTGCGCGCGTACCGCGCCGGAGCAGACCGCGTCCGTGCTCGCGGACCCGACCCCGACCGGGCGAGCCGCGCGTGATCGTCGGCGTCCTCGGCGGCGGCCAGCTCGGGCGGATGCTCGCGCTCGCCGGGATCCCGCTCGGGCTCTCGCTTCCGCTTCCTCGACCCGGCCCCCGACGCGCCCGCCGGCCGAGGTCGGCGAGCTGCTCGTCGGCGCCTACGACGACCCCGACGCTGCTCGACCGCCTCGCCGACGGCGCCGCGGCCGTCACCTACGAGTTCGAGAACGTGCCGGTCGAGGCGGCGCGGCGGGTCGGCGCGCTGCCCGATGCGCCGGCCGCGCTCGAGGCGGCGCAGGACCGGCTCGTCGAGAAGCAGCTCTTCCGCCGGCTCGGGATCCCGACCGCGCCGATCGACGACGAGGTCGACGAGCGTTCCCCGCGCTGCCTGAAGACGCGCCGCCTCGGCTACGACGGCAAGGGCCAGCGTCTGCGTTCGGACGCGTCCAGGGTCGGACCCTGGTCACGTCCTCGAAGGGCTCGTCCCGTTCGACCGCGAGCTCTCGCTGATCGCCGTCCGCGGCCGCCGGCGGCGAGACGCGCTTCTACCCGCTCGTCGAGAACGTCCACGCCGAGGGCATCCTCCGCAGCTCGCGCGCGCCGGCCGCGGACGCGCCCCAGGCGCAGGCCGAGGACTACGCGACGCGGCTCCTCGACGAGCTCGGCTACGTCGGCGTGCTCGCGCTCGAGCTCTTCGACGTCGGCGGCGAGCTGCGTCGCGAACGAGATCGCGCCGCGCGTCCACAACTCGGGCCACTGGACGATCGAGGGCGCCGCGACGAGCCAGTTCGAGAACCACCTTCGCGCCGTGCTCGGCCTGCCCGCTCGGCTCGACCGAGCCGCGCGGCCGCTCGCTGATGCTGAACCTGATCGGGCGCGCTCCGGCGACCGAGGCGCGTGCTCGCGCTCCCCGGCGCGCACCTCCACCTCTACGGCAAGGAGCCGCGCCCGGGCCGCAAGCTCGGCCACGTCACGCGTGCTCGACCCGAGCGAGGAGACGGAGCGGGCCGCGAACGACTTAGTTGCTCAGAGCAACTAAGTCCTTTCTCCTCGGCTCGCTCAGTGGGCGGAGCAGACGCGGCCGTCGATGTTCCGGCCGCAGGAGGGGCAGACGCGGCGGCGGGGCTTCCGCTCGAGCGCGTGCTTCTTCAAGCCGGCGACGGTCATCGTGTAGCCGACCGCCATCGTCGTCACGGCGAGGATCAGGAACTGGGGATCAAGCGTCATCGGTCGGCGTCCTCTGAGTCGGATTCCGTCGCGCATGGGGGTGCGCTCGGAAGTACAACTCGCGGCGGCGCCGATCGGATACGTGGGTGTAGAGCTCGGTGGTCGAGAGGTCGGCGTGACCCAGCATCTCCTGGACGCTGCGGAGGTCGGCGCCGCCCTCGAGCAGGTGCGTGGCGAACGAGTGGCGGAGGAGGTGCGGGTGCACGCGCAGCGGGTCGAGCCCGGCCTTCTCCGCGAGCCGCCGCAGGATCAGGAATGCCCCTGCGCGGGTCAGCGGCCCGCCCCGCGCGTTGAGGAAGAGCTCCGGCCGCGAGCGCGAGTCGAGGTGGGGGCGGCCCATGGCGATGTAGCGCCGGAGCGCCTCGACCGCGGGCCGGCCGAGCGGGACGAGCCGCTCCTTCGAGCCCTTGCCGAGCGGCCGTACGATCCGTTCCTCCAGGTCGACCGAGCGGCGGTGGAGCCCGAGCGCCTCGCTGACGCGGAGGCCCGATCCGTACATCAGCTCGACGAGGGCACGGTCGCGCATCGACCTCGGCGTCGTCCCGTTGGCGGCCTCGATCAGCCGCTCCGCCTCGCCGGGCGAGAGCGTCTTCGGCAGTCGCCGCGAGCGCTTGGGGAGCTCGAGCGCGGCGGCCGGGTTCTCGCGCGTCGCCCCGATCAGCATCCGGTGCCGGAAGTAGGAGCGCACCGCCGCGACCCTGCGGGCGATCGAGGTCGCGGCGCTTCCGTCCGCGCGCATCTGGGCGATCCAGCGCTCCAGCTCCTCGGTCGTGGCCTCGTCGACAGGCCCGCCCCGCCACGCCGCGAGGGCGAGCAGGTCGCGCCGGTAGGCCTCGACTGTCCGCGGCGCGCGCTGCGCCGTCAGGAGCGTCAGGAACCGGTCGAGCTCAGGATCGGGGATGGCTGAAGTCATAGACCTTGCGGAGCCGTTTCGCGTCGACATGGCTGTAGACCTGCGTGGTCGAGAGAGAGGCGTGCCCGAGCAGCTCCTGGATCGTCCGGAGGTCGGCGCCGCCCTCGAGCAGGTGCGTCGCGAACGAGTGCCGGAGCCGGTGCGGGTGGGGGAGGATCCTGCGGACGGTGCTCGTGTCGAGCCGGCGGCCCCGCGCGGAGAGGAAGAGCGCGTCGTTCGCGCCGTGGGCGAGCGCCGGCCGGCCGTCGCGGAGGTAGGTCGCAACGGCGTAAGCGGCCTGCTCCCCGAGCGGGACGACCCGCTCCTTCCCGCCCTTGCCGCGGATCCGCACGTGCTCCTGCTCGAAGTCGACGTCGCCGAGGTCGAGTCCGACCGCCTCGGCGCTCCGCAGCCCCGCGGAGTAGGTGAGCTCGACGAGGGCGCCGTTCCGGAGCCCGATCGGCGAGTCGCCGCCCGCATCCTCGACGAGGATCTCGACCTCGGACTGCTTCGGGGCCTCGGGGAGCCGCTGCGGCTTCCGAGGCGTCATCGGTGCGTCGGGGACGCGCGCCGCGCCGAACGTGAATCGGAGAAATGAGCGCACGGTCGAGATCCGGCGCGCGATCGTCGCGGGCGCGAGCCGGCGGCTGCCGCGGCCGAGCTCCGAGACGTAGTCGCCGAGGAGCCGGACGTCGACGTCCTCGATCCCGGCGCCCCGGCCGTCGAGCCAGCGGGAGAAGTCGCGCAGGTCGAAGCCGTACGAGCGGCGGGTCGCGTCCGAGAGCCGCGGCGAGGCGAGGAAGCGGTCGATGGCGGGTGCGGTCTGCATCGCCCCGACGGAGTTCCCTAGAGTCGGGGCATGTCCTTCGAGCTCTCGAGCGGCGCCGAGGGCCGCTGGACGAACCCTGGCCGGCCCTGCGTCGTCGTCTGCGTCGACGGCGGCACCGCTGCGGAGGTCGAGGGAACCTGGAGCGCGTCCGTCGAATGGCTCGTCCACGAGCTCGCCCCTGGGCTGTCCGATGTCTCGTTCCTCGAGGTGCGCTACCGGGTGAAGTCCTGGCGTCAGCTCGACCGCTGCATCGAGGACGGCGCCGCAGCGATCGCCGCCGCGCGCGACGCGAACGCGACCAGGATCCCGCTGCTCGCGTTCTCGATGGGCGGCGCGGTCGCGAGCGCGATCGCCGCGGCGCCGGAGACCCCCGGCATCGTCGCGGTCAATCCGTGGCTACCCCACCAGCTCGACCTGCGCGGGCTCGCGGGCAAGCGCTTCGCGATCGGCCACGGCGCTCTCGACGCGCCCCTGCCCGGGATCCCGGGCGTCCGGCCCTCGCATTCGCGCGCCGGTGCGGAGCGGGCGCGGCAGGCCGGGGCCGACGTCGAGCGGGTCGTGATCCCGCGCGCGATCCACCCGGTCGCCCTCCGGGCGCCGTGGGGCGACCCCGTGCGGATGCCGGGCGCCGGGCGTTACCTGCGCTTCGTCGCGCCCGAGCTCGGCCGCCTCTGCGGCTGACCGGGGCGCGTCCGTACCCTGTGACGCGTGGCACGAGGTCGCGGAGGAGGCGCGTTCGAGATGGGAGAGCCCGTCGAGCGACCCGCGGACCGCGCCGTCCGGCGCGCCAACTTCCGCCGGATCGTCCGGCTCTTCCGGCCCTACCGCGTCCGCCTCTCGGTCGTCCTTGCGCTGATCGTCTTCTCGTCGGCGCTCGGGGCGATCTCGCCGCTCCTCGTCAAGCCGATCTTCGACGACGCCCTTCCGAACGGGGACACGGGGCTCCTGAACGTCCTCGTCGGCGCGATGATCGCGATCGCGATCGTCACCGGCGCGCTCGGTGTCTTCCAGACGTTCCTCTCCAACCAGGTCGGCCAGCGCGTGATGCACGACCTGCGCACCGCGGTCTACCGGCACCTCCAGCGGCTCTCGCTCGCGTTCTTCACGCGGACGCGGACCGGCGAGGTGCAGTCGAGGCTCGCGAACGACATCGGCGGCGTCCAGAGCGTCGTCACCTCGACCGCGACCTCGATCGTCTCGAACGCGACGACGGTGCTCGCGAGCGTCGTCGCGATGTTCGTGCTCGACTGGCGGCTGACGCTCTTCGCGCTCGCGCTGATCCCCGTCTTCATCCTGATGACGCGGCGCGTCGGCCGGCAGCGGCAGAAGGTGGCGAAGGTGCGGCAGGAGTCGATGGCCGACATCTCGAGCCTCGTCCAGGAGTCGCTCTCGGTCTCCGGGATCCTGCTCGGGAAGACGATGGGCCGCTCCGGCGAGCTCGCAGAGCGCTTCGACAGCGAATCGAGCCGCCTCGCCGACCTCGAGGTGCGGAGCCGGATGACGGGCCGCTGGATGATGAGCTCGATCCAGATGACCTTCGCGATCATGCCGGCGCTCGTCTACCTCTTCGCCGGCCACTACACCGGCTCGATCACGGCCGGCACGCTGATCGCCTTCACGGCCCTCCAGGGCCGCCTCTTCTTCCCGATCGGCTCCCTGCTCGGCGTCTCGCTGGAGGCGCAGACCTCGCTCGCGCTCTTCGACCGCGTCTTCGAGTACCTCGACCTCGGCGTCGACATCGAGGAGGGGACGCGCGAGCTGCCACGCGCCCGAGGGGCGCGTCACCTTCGACGGCGTCTGGTTCCGCTACGGCGAGACCTGGACGCTCGAGGACGTCTCGTTCGAGGTGCCGCCGGGCACGAAGACCGCGCTCGTCGGCGAGACCGGCTCGGGCAAGACGACCGCCGGCTATCTCGTCGCACGGCTCTACGACGCGACGGAGGGCGGGATCGAGATCGACGGCGTCGACGTGCGCGAGCTCACGTTCGCGTCGCTCGCGGCGGCGGTCGGGCGTCGTCTCGCAGGAGACGTACCTCTTCCACGCGACCGTGCGCGAGAACCTCCGCTTCGCCCGGCCCGACGCGACCGACGAGGAGGTCGAGGACGCGGCGCGCGCCGCTCAGGTGCACGGGCTGATCGCCTCGCTCCCGGACGGCTACGACACCGTCGTCGGCGAGCGCGGCTACCGCTTCTCGGGCGGCGAGAAGCAGCGGATGGCGATCGCCCGGACGATCCTCCGCAACCCGCCGATCCTCGTCCTCGACGAGGCGACCTCGGCGCTCGACTCCCAGACCGAGCGGCTCGTCACGGACGCGCTCGAGCGGCTCGCCGAGGGCCGGACGACGATCGCGATCGCCCACCGGCTCTCGACCGTCCGCGACGCCGACCAGATCGTCGTCCTCGACCAGGGACGGGTGGTCGAGGTCGGGACGCACGAGGAGCTGATCGCCGAGGGCGGCCGCTACGCCTCCCTGGTCGCGCGCGACACCGACGAGGTCTACGGCTAGACGGACCTCGACCGCGTATGCGGTTCTCCGCATATGCTCCGCACTCGTGGCGACGACGGAACACGGGCTCGGCCTCGAGCAGCACGGGATCGACGGCCCGGGCACCGTCCACCGCAACCCTTCCACGGAGCTGCTCTACGAGCACGCGGTGCTGCGGGGGGAGGGCCGGATCGCGCGGGGTGGCCCGCTCGCGGTCGACACCGGCAAGCACACCGGCCGCTCGCCGAAGGACAAGTTCGTCGTCCGGGAGCCGGGATCGACCGACCGGATCTGGTGGGGCGACGTCAACGCGGAGCTCGACGAGGAGCAGTTCGAGGGGCTGCGCGGCAAGGTGGCCGAGCACCTCTCCGGCAAGGACCTCTACGTCGTCGACGCCTTCGCGGGCGCCGACCCCGCGCATCGGATCTCGCTGCGGGTGATCACCGACCGGCCCTACCACGCCCTCTTCGCGAAGACGATGTTCATCGACCCGACCGACGCCGAGCTGGAGGACTTCGAGCCGCAGGCGCTCGTCCTCCACGCGCCGGGCCTCGAGGCCGACCCCGAGACGGACGGCACCCGCACCGGCACCTTCGTCGTCCTCCATCCGTCCCGGCTCGAGGTGCTGATCGGCGGCACCTTCTACGCGGGCGAGATCAAGAAGTCGATCTTCTCGCTGATGAACGACCGGCTCCCGCTCGAGGGCGTCTTCCCGATGCACTGCTCCGCGAACGTCGGCGACGACGGCGACGTGGCGGTCTTCTTCGGGCTCTCGGGCACGGGCAAGACGACGCTCTCGGCCGACCCCGCGCGGCGCCTGATCGGCGACGACGAGCACGGCTGGGGGGACAACGGCGTCTTCAACTTCGAGGGCGGCTGCTACGCGAAGGTGATCGACCTCTCCGCCGAGGCCGAGCCGCAGATCTTCCGGACGACGCACAGCTTCGGGACGATCCTCGAGAACGTCGGGATCGACGACGAGGGCGTGGTCGACCTTGCGGACTCCTCGAAGACGGAGAACACCCGCGCCGCCTACAAGCTCGAGCAGATCGACAACGCGCTCCCCGAGAAGCGCGCCGGGCATCCGCGCTCCGTCGTGATGCTGACCGCGGACGCGTTCGGGATCCTGCCGCCGATCGCGCGACTGACCCGCGACCAGGCGATGTTCTACTTCCTCTCCGGCTTCACCGCGAAGCTCGCCGGGACGGAGATCGGGGTCAAGGAGCCGCAGCCGACCTTCTCGGCCTGCTTCGGGGCGCCGTTCCTGCCGCAGTCGCCGAAGGTGTACGCGCGCCTGCTCGGCAAGAAGCTCGACGAGCACGGCAGCTCGGTCTGGCTCGTCAACACGGGCTGGACGGGCGGCCCGTTCGGCGAGGGCTCCCGGATGCCGATCAAGGCGACGCGGGCGATGCTCGCCGCAGCGCTCTCGGGCGCGCTCGACGACGTCGAGTACCGCACCGACCCCGTCTTCGGGTTCGAGGTGCCGGTCTCGGTGCCCGGGCTCGCCGACGACGGCCTCCTCGATCCGCGCTCGACGTGGGCCGACCCGGAGGCGTACGACGCGAAGGCCCGCGAGCTCGCGGCCATGTTCAACGAGAACTTCACGAAGTTCGGCGCGGACGAGAACCTCGTCCAGGCCGGCCCTCGGGTCTAGACGCCGCTAAGGCTCACCCCGTCAGCTGCCGATTCTCGGCGGATGACTGCGATCTGGACGTCTCTCGTCGAAGAGGCGCTTCGCTCGGTCTCCGGGAGCGAGAGCTCGTCATCGCACGCACGACGGTCAGCTGCCGGTCACACCGCCCCGTTGGTGCGGCGTCACCGAGCCGCATTCCGCTAGCGTCCGCTCCTGGTGGACGCGAAGCACGACGTACTCGTGATCGGGGCCGGCTGCGCAGGGATGCGCGCCGCGATCGAGGCCCACGACGCGGGGGCGGACGTCGCGATCGTCTCGAAGCTCCACCCGACCCGCAGCCACTCCGGCGCGGCCGAGGGCGGGATCAACGCGGCGCTCGGGAACGCGGCCGAGGACAGCCCCGAGATCGCACGCGTTCGACACCGTCAAGGGCTCGGACTACCTCGGCGACCAGGACTCGATCGAGATCTTCACCCGCGAGGCGCCGCTCGACATCTACCAGCTCGAGCAGTGGGGCGCGATCTTCTCCCGCGCCGAGGACGGCAAGCTCGCGCAGCGTCCCTTCGGCGCCGCCGGCTCGCCCCGCACGGTCTACGCGGCCGACATCACCGGTCACGTCCTGATCCAGGTGCTGTACGAGCAGCTCGTCAAGCGCGACATCAAGGTCTACGAGGAGTTCTTCGCCTGGCAGCTCGTCGTCGACGGCGACCGCTGCAAGGGCGTGATCGCCTGGGACCTCCTCCACGGCGGCCTGAAGGCGTTCGGCGCCAAGGCGACGATCCTCGCCACTGGCGGCGTCGGCCGGCTCTACCGCGCGACCACGAACGCCTATGCCTGCACCGGCGACGGGATGTCGATGGCGCTCCGCGCGGGCCTGCCGCTCAAGGACATCGAGTTCATGCAGTTCCACCCGACGACGATGTACCCGAGCGGGATCCTGATCACCGAGGGCTGCCGCGGCGAGGGCGGGATCCTCCGCAACTCCGAGGGCGAGCGGTTCATGGAGCGCTACGCGCCCACCGCGAAGGACCTCGCGAGCCGCGACGTCGTCTCCCGCTCCGAGCAGACCGAGATCGACGAGGGCCGCGGCGTCAACGGCTCCGTCCTCCTCGACCTCACGCATCTCGGCGCCGAGAAGATCCTGACCCGGCTCCCGGGCTCGCGCGAGCTGGCCATGGTCTACGCCGGGGTCGACCCGATCCACACGCCGATCCCCGTCCGGCCGGGCGCCCACTACCACATGGGCGGCGTCGAGACGGACACGGACGGCCTCACGGAGCTGACCGGTCTCTACGCCGCGGGCGAGGTCGCCTGCGTCTCCGTGCACGGCGCGAACCGGCTCGGCGGCAACTCGCTGATGGAGACGATCACCTTCGGCCGCCGCTCCGGGCGCCACGCCGCGGAGTGGGCGCTCGGCGAGCCCGAGACCGAGCTGCCCGGCGCTGCAACCGCCGACGCCGAGCGCGAGCTGAAGGAGCTGCTCGGCCGCACCGACGGCGAGCGCCCCTGGAAGATCCGCGACGAGCTCGGCCAGACGATGCTCGACAACTTCGGCGTCTTCCGCCGCGAGGAGCAGATGGCGAAGCAGATCGAGATCCTCGAGGGGCTGAGCGAGCGCTATCCGACCGTCGTCGTCGAGGACAAGGGCGACGTCTTCAACTCCGACCTGACCCAGGCGATCGAGCTCGGCTACCTGCTCGACATCGCCAAGTGCATGCTCCAGGCGGGGATCGCGCGCAAGGAGAGCCGGGGCGCCCACTCGAGGCCGCACGACTACCCGACGCGCGACGACGAGAACTTCATGAAGCACTCG
Organism: uncultured Gaiellaceae bacterium; assembly: GCA_963846665.1. Lineage (GTDB taxonomy): Bacteria > Actinomycetota > Thermoleophilia > Gaiellales > Gaiellaceae > Gaiellasilicea. The sequence continues at coordinate 107,391 of CAWJWW010000001.1, read as the reverse complement.
ATCACGCGCTGGCGCGACGGCGCGCCCGAGCTGACGTACAAGGACGTGCGCTTCACCAAGTATCTCCCGGAGGAGAGGAAGTACTAGCCCATGCAGGTCGCGCTCAAGATCTGGCGGTACGACTCGAAGAGCGGCGACCGCGCGCTCAAGGAGTACGAGTTCGACGCGCCCGAGGAGGCGACGCTGCTCGACTGCCTCGACATCGTCAAGGACCGTCACGACGGCTCGCTCGCCTACCGGAAGAGCTGCCGGATGATGATCTGCGGCTCCTGCGGGATGCGGATGGACGGCGGCGCCGTGCTCGCCTGCAAGGTGCGGATGTACGACATCGCCCAGGCCGGCCACGTCCCCGTGATCTCCGCGATGGGCAACCTGCCGATCATCCGCGACCTCGTCGTCGACATGGATCCCTTCTGGGCCAAGTTCAAGGCGATGAAGCCGTACCTCCAGCCCGGCTACGACCAGCCCGCCGAGGACGAGGAGTACGTCGTCACGCAGGAGCGGATGAACGTGATCCACAAGGAGTCGCTCTGCATCAACTGCGGCTGCTGCGTCTCGGAGTGCAACTCGATGGAGTCCGACCCCGAGTTCCTCGGCCCGCAGGCGCTCGCGAAGGGAATGCGCTTCGTCGGCGACCCCCGCGACGCGGCCACCGCGGAGCGGCTCGACCAGTACAGCGCCGAGCACGGGATCTGGGACTGCACCCGCTGCTACTTCTGCAACGAGCGCTGCCCCAAGGGCGTCGACCCGCGCGACGCGATCGCGAAGCTGGGCGCCGAGGCGATGGCGCACGGGATCGACAGCGACATGGGCGCGAAGCACGCCAAGTGGTTCGTCCACTCCGCCAAGACGACCGGCTGGCTGCGCGAGACCGAGCTCGTCCCGAAGACACAGGGGATCGTCTCCTCGATCAAGGAGATGAAGTTCGCGATGGGCCTCGTCGTCAAGGGCAAGGTGCCGCCGCCGTTCCCGCCGCACGTCGCCGAGGGCGTCAAGGAGTCGCGGGCGCTCTACGACCTCGTCAAGGAGCAGGACCGCGGCGGCGCGCTCGGGATCGTCCAGGGAGAGCGCGCGCTCTCGCGGATCGAGCACGAGGGCCCGAGCGAGGGCGGCAGCCAGCACGGGATGGGCAGCCGCGACCAGGCCGACGTCACTCCTGGCGAGGCACCGACCAAGAAGCCGGGAGGCGGAGCATGAGCGAGACGATCACGGTCGCGACCCCGAGGAAGGTCGCGTACTACAAGGGCTGCCTGGCGTCGCTCTCCGCGAAGGAGCTCGACATCTCGACGCAGGCGCTCTCGCCCAAGGTGGGGCTGGAGCTGCTCGAGCTCGAGACCGTCACCTGCTGCGGCGCCGGCGACATCCACGAGGCCGAGCCCGACTACTACCTGCACCTGAACGCGCGGATCCTCGCGTACGCCGAGGCGACGGGCTGCGACACGCTGATGACGGTCTGCAACGTCTGCACGCTCAATCTCCGCCAGGCGAACCACCAGCTCCAGGGCGACGAGGCGCTGCGCGACCGGATCAACAAGAACCTCGCCAAGGTCGGCGTGCCCGAGTACAACGGCACCGTCGAGGTCATGCACTTCCTCTGGCTCGTCGCCGCGGGCGACGGCTACGAGCTGCTCAAGGCAGCCGCGCACAAGGGGCTCAAGGGCCTGAAGATCGCGCCGTTCTACGGCTGCCAGATCCTCCGCCCCTCCAAGCTGCTCGGCTTCGAGGACCCGGACAAGCCGTCCTCGCTCGAGCGGATCATCGAGGCGTGCGGCGGCGAGGCGATCGACTACCCGGCCAAGATCAAGTGCTGCGGCTTCCCGATCATCCAGGCGCGCGAGGAGACGGCGCTCGGCGAGCTGATCCAGCCGATCGAGCAGGCGAAGGAGGCCGGCGCGGATGCGATCGTGACCCCGTGCCCGCTCTGCCACCTCTCGCTCGACGCCTGGCAGTCGAAGCTGAAGAAGCAGACCGGCAAGGACTTCCAGATGCCGATCCTCCACCTCTCCCAGCTGATCGGCGTCGCCGCCGGGCTGACCGACTCGGAGCTGAAGTTCAAGCGCCACGTCGTCTCGGTCGAACCCGGTGCTGGAGAAGCTGTCCGTCTGACCGCGCCCCGTCCGAGCGGCGGACGTGTGGACGCAAGAAATCCGGCCCGGCCGCGTCTCTACCTCTGGAGGGGCGGTTTCAGGGCCGGCGATCCTGGGGGGCGCCGGCCCTGAGCAGTTTCTGGATCGTCGTCCTCCTGCTCGTCCTCGGGGCAGCCGTACTGGCGTACGGCTGGCTCGAGGCGGGCTGGCTGCGGCGGCGCGTGCTCGAGCTGCCCCTCGCCGGGACTGCCCCCGGAGCTCGACGGGCTCCGGATCGCGCACCTCTCCGACTTCCACCTGGGCGTCCCCTCGCGCGGCCGGGTCGCCACGGAGCGCGCCGTCGCCTGGGTGGCGGAGCGCCGGCCCGACCTCGTCTGCATCACCGGCGACCTGCTCTCGCGGCCGGGCGGCGAGCCGCTGCTGCGGCGGCTGCTCGAGCAGCTGGGCCCGGCGTTCGCCGTGCTCGGGAACCACGACCGAGCCGACTCCCGCGACCCGTTCTCGCAGCCCGTCGTGCTGGAGGAGCTCGGCAGCACCGAGCTTCTGCGCGACGAGGCCCGCACGGTCGAGCTCAGGGGCCGGCTCGTCCAGGTCGTCGGCGTCGATCCGTCGTCGTACTCACTCGGCGAAGCGCGGCCCGAGCGGCATCTCGACGCCGCCGCCGACCTCCACGTGCTCCTCTGCCACTTCCCCGGCGTCGCGCGCGAGCTCTCCGGCTACGAGCTCGTGCTTGCCGGCCACATGCACGCCGGTCAGATCGTGCTCCCGTACCCGGGGGGCCGGTTCCTCTTCGCACATCCGTTCGCCCGCGAGGATCGGGGCATCTACCGCTTCCCGGGCGCGACCCTCCACGTCTCGCCGGGGACGGGCACCACGTTCGTCCCGTTCCGGTTCTTCGCCCGCCCGGAGGTCACGGAGCTCGTGCTGCGCCGCGCATAGACTGGCAGCGTATGGAGGGGCACGCGCTGATCTCGACGGACATCCTCGCCCGCTACGCCGGGGATGCCGCCCGGGAGGTCGCGGGCGTCTCGGGGCTCGTCGGTAGCGCGCTCCACCGGCACGAGGGCGCGAAGGTGACGCGGGAGGCGGCGAAGGTCGCCGTCGAGGTGCACGTCGCGCTCGCCTGGGGCGCCAGCGCCCCCGAGGTCGGCGCCCAGGTGCAGGCCCGCGTCTCCGACTATCTCGAGCGGATGGCGGACATCCGACCTGACAGCGTCGCCGTCGTGATCGACGAGTTTCTCCCGCCCGCCGCCTGATGGCGACGCGCGTCCGCGGTCTGACCGGGGCGACGCTCGAGCACGCACCCTCCGTCTGCCACGAGTGCGTGTTCTGGCAGTCGCGGAGCACCCGGCGGGCGAACAAGGAGCGCTGGATCGAGCGGGTCGAGGACGACTGGGGTGCGTGGGGCGCGCTCTACCACGACGATGACGGCCGGCTCCTGGGGTCGATCCAGTACGGGCCGGCGCCGCTCTTCCCCCGGGCGGACGAGCTGCCGGCAGGGCCGCCGAGCGAGGACGCGCTGCTCGTCACCTGCGTCTACCTCGTCGCCACGTCGAGCCCGTGGGTCGAGCAGTCGCTCTTCCTGGCCGCGATCGGCGAGGCGCGCGACAAGGGCGCGAAGGCGCTGGAGGCGTTCGCGTTCCGCTATCCCGAGGGGGAGACGACGTACGAGCGGTTCGTCGTCCACCGGACCGTGTTCCCGCGTGACTTCCTGGCCGACTTCGGCTTCCAGACGGTGAGGACCGCGGGCCGGGTCGAGCTCGTCCGGCTCGAGCTCGGCGGGCTCGTGCGCGGTCGAGGAGGGAAGGCGCGCGAAGGTGATGCGGGCGCTCCGCGAGGTGTTCGCCCCGGCACCGGTTCCGCAGCGGCCCTAGCGGCAGGTGCCGGAGCCGCTGTCGCGAAACGGCGAGCCCGGCACCGCGAGGAAGCGCCAGCTGTAGCCCTGTGGCCGCAGCGTCAGCCGGAGGACGCCGAAGCTACGCCAGGCGTACTTCCGACTCGACGGCAGGCGGCGGAGGACGGGATAGTGGCTACGGCCACCCGTGCCGACGACGAAGGAGCGGATCCCGTCGATCGGGGCGAAGCGCTCGTAGTGGTGGTCGTGGCCCGCGAGCACGACGTCCGCGCCGCCGCGCGCGAGCGTGCGCCAGAGTGGTGCGATCGACTTGTCCGAGCCGTGGATCCCGGAGCTCCAGCGCGGGTGGTGGGAGTAGGCGAGCGTGCAGCGGGCCGGGTGCTCGGCGAGGTCGCGCTCGAGCCAGCGCTGCTGCGGCGAGCCGTCCTCGCAGCCCCCGGCAGGGCGGCAGTTCGAGTTGAGCACGACGACGTGCCAGTCGCCGAGCTCGTAGCTGTAGTAGCCGCGGCGCGGCAGGCCGAAGTAGGCGATCGCGTCGGCGGCGCTCCCCGTTCCGTACTCGTGGTTCCCGAGCGCAGCCTTCGTGCGCTCCCGGAAACCGTGCCAGGAGTAGCAGTCGCGGAACTCCCGGGCGGTGCCGTACTCGTAGACGGCGTCGCCGAGCACCGCGACGGTGCCGGGCGTGCGGCGCGACGATCCGCGCCGTCGCCTCGTCGCCGGTCGAGCGGCACGAGGCGATGTCGCCTGCGGCGACGAGGGTGGGGGCGGGGGCGGCGAGCGCCGCTGCTGCTGCGACCGTGGCGGCCGCGAGGGCTGCGATCAAGCCGCGGCGCGCTGCTCGCGCGAGGAGCAGCTCGGCGATCTGGATCGCGTTCAGAGCCGCGCCCTTGCGGAGGTTGTCGCCGACGACGAAGAGGGCGAGTCCGTTCGCCACCGTCGGGTCCTGCCGGATCCGGCCGACGAGGACGTCGTCGCCGCCTGCGGCCCCGCCGGGCGTCGGGAACTGCTCCAGCCGGATCCCCGGCGCCGCGCCGAGCAGCTGCGTCGCCTGCTCCGCCGAGAGCGGCTCCTCGGTCTCGATCCACACCGCCTCGGCGTGCCCCACGAGCACGGGGACGCGGACGCAGGTCGCGCTGACCGGGAGGTCGGGCAGCTCGAGGATCTTCTTGGTCTCCTCGCGGAGCTTCTCCTCCTCCTCGAACTCGACGCCGTCGAACGTCCAGTCCATCCGGAGGTCGTTGTCCTCGGTCGACTGCGCGCGCAGGCGCTCCATCGCCTGGGCACCCGCGCCCGAGACCGACTGGTAGGTGGCGACGCGCACCCGGACGAGCCCAGCGGCGTCGTGGAGGGGCTTGAGCGTGCAGGTGAGCGGGATCGCGCAGCAATTCGGGTTCGCGACGATCCCGTCGTGCTCGAGCGCGCGCGCCGCGTTCACCTCCGGCACGACGAGCGGGATCCCCGGCTCGAGCCGGTAGGCGGACGACTTGTCCACCGCGACCGCGCCGCCGCGGACGGCGTGGGGGACGAGCTCGCGGCTCGCGGAGGTGCCGACCGAGAAGAGACAGAGGTCGAGGTCTCCTGCGGCGAGCGCCTCGGGCGTCGCCTCCTCGATCGTCCGGCCGGCGAGCTCCTTCCCGGCGGAGCGGGCGGACGCGAAGACCCGGACGTTCTCGTAGCCGCGCTCGCGTAGCAGCTCCAGCGTGATCGTCCCGACGGCGCCGGTCGCGCCGACGACGCCGATGCGCGCGTCACTCGCCATCGGTGCCTCCGAGCTCGAAGGCCTCGTGGAGCGCGCGGACGGCGCGGTCGACGTCCGCGGTGGGGACGTGGCACGCGATCTTGATCGGCGAGGTGGAGACGATCGGCGACTCGATCCCCTCGGACTCGAGGGTGGCGAAGGTCTTGGCGGCGACGCCCGGGTGGCTCTTCATCCCGGCCCCGACGAGGCTGACCTTGCCGAGGTCGTCGCGGCTCGTCCACGTCAGCCCGAGCGCGTCGAGCGCGCGCGCCGCGTCCTCGCGATCCTCCGGCGGCGCCGAGAAGACGATCTCGCTGCCCGTCTGGACGATCGTGTCCACGTTCACCGAGGCCTGGGCGAGCGCGCCGAAGAGCCGGGCGCGCGTGGCGCCGGAGACGTGGTAGACGGTCTCCTCGCGCTGGTGCACGACCCCGCGAGATCAGGGCCTTCTCGAGCAACTCGTCCTCCTCCTCGATCCAGGTTCCGACCACGTCCTCGAAGCTGGAGCGGACGTGGAGTCTCACAGTGTGACTACGCGCGACCTCGATCGAGCGGGTGGCGAGCACGCCTGCGCCCGACGAGGCCATCTCGAGCATCTCGTCGAAGCTGACCCGCTCGAGCTGGCGCGCGTTCGGCACGAGCCGCGGATCGGCGCGAGAACACCCCGCGGACGTCGGTGTTGATCTCGCAGTGGTCGGCGCCGAGTGCGGCGGCGAGCGCGACCGCGGTCGTGTCGGAGCCGCCGCGCCCGAGCGTCGTCACCTCGGAGGCGGTCGAGACGCCCTGGAAGCCGGCGACGAGCACGATCTTCCCGGCGTCGAGCGCCTCGTGGATCCGGCGGGCGCGCACCTCGACGATCTTTGCCTTGCCGTGGACGGTGTCGGTGACGATCCCCGCCTGCGAGCCGGTGAGCGAGATCGCCTCGTGGCCGAGGTCGTGGATCGCCATCGCGGCGAGCGCGCACGAGATCCGCTCGCCGACCGAGACGAGCATGTCCTGCTCGCGGGGCTGGGGGTGATCGGAGACCTGGCGGGCGAGGGCGAGGAGGTCGTCGGTCGTCTTGCCCATCGCGGAGAGGACGCCGACGACGCGATTGCCGGCGTCGTGGGCCTCGACGAGCCGCCGGCGCCACGGCCTTCAGCTTGCCGGAGTCGCCGACCGAGGTGCCGCCGAACTTGAGCACGACGGTGCCGCCCGCTGCGGGCGCCGGCGTCGACCTCGACGGCGGGAACGGCCTCGTACTCGGTCGTGGCTGCCATCCGGCGAGTGTAGCCACGGCGCCCGGGCTGAAAATCGGACCACGAAAAACGCTGAACCGGCAAGCCCGAAGGCCCCCCGGTTCAGCTCGCTGAATGTATCCGCCCGGAGCCGGCTCCGTCAACTGCTCCCGCGGGAGAAAGCACGCAAAGAGCGAACGATTTCGGCGCGGTCAGAGCTCGCGGCGGCCGGCGAGCGCGCGGCCGAGCGTGACCTCGTCGGCGTACTCGAGATCGCCCCCCACCGGCAGGCCGCTCGCGAGGCGCGTGACCCGGACGCGGTCGCCGGCGCTCGACTGGCGCAGCCGGTCGGCGACGTAGGCCGCTGTCGCCTCGCCCGTCATGTTCGGGTTCGTCGCCAGCACGACCTCCTCGATCCCCGCCTCGACGACCCGGGTGACGAGCTCGTCGATCCGCAGGTGCTCCGGCTCGACCCCGTCGAGCGGGGAGAGCGAGCCGCCGAGGACGTGGTAGAGGCCCCGGTACTCGTGGGTGCGCTCGAGCGAGATCACGTCCACGGGCTGCTCGACGATGCAGATCGACGGTGCGGTCGCGCCGCGCGTCGGTGCAGATCGAGCAGAGCTCCTCCTCGGTCAGGTTCCCGCACTCGCGGCAGAAGCGGACGCGCTCCTTGACCTCGCCGATCGCCCCTGCGAGCGCCAGCGCGTCGTCCTTCGAGACCGAGAGGAGATGGAAGGCGAGCCGCTGCGCCGTGCGCTGACCGATCCCCGGCAGGCGGGAGAGCTGCGCGACCAGATTGTCCACCGAGGGGCTGAGCACGGCCGCAGCGTATCCACCCGTCCCGGACGTCTTAACGTGTTTCGAACCTGAAAGGGAAGGAAAATCCCTCGTTTGGCGTTATAACGAGTACGGCGGACTTCCGATTGCCCCCTGAGGGGCGTTACGGCGCGCCGTGCTCATCACTGCATCTTGGAGGAACATGCTGAAGAACCCGACCACCGGGGCTGAAACCCTGAACGACCTCTATGCGGCCTTCCAGGCCGAGGCAGAAGAGCGCGGCACCGTCCGCGCAGACGAGCTCGAGTCCTTCGTGCTCGAGCACGACCTCGACGACGAGGCGAGCGACGCGCTGCGCGCCGCACTCGTGGCGGCCGAGGTCGAGATCGAGGCGCCGGTGTCGGCGTCGCGGGAGCGCGAGCGCGAGCTCGACCTGACCCCGTCCGCGGGCACGAGCACCGACAGCCTGCAGCTCTTCCTGAACGAGATCGGACGCCACCAGCTGCTGACCGCGGCCGACGAGGTCGCGCTCGCGAAGCGCGTCGAGAAGGGCGACCTTGCCGCGAAGGAGCGCATGGTCAACTCGAACCTGCGGCTCGTCGTCTCGATCGCGAAGCGCTACCAGGGCCACCAGCTGCCCCTGCTCGACCTGATCCAGGAGGGGACGATCGGCCTCAACCGCGCCGTCGAGAAGTTCGACTACCGGAAGGGCTTCAAGTTCTCGACCTATGCGACGTGGTGGATCCGCCAGGCCTGCCAGCGCGCGGTCGCGAACCAGTCCGACACGATCCGGATCCCCGTGCACGTCCAGGAGCGGCGGCTGAAGCTGCGCCGCGCCCGGCAGGTGCTCGAGGCCAAGCTCGGCCGTGAGCCGACGCTCGAGGAGCTGGCCGACGCGACGGAGCTGAAGCTGAACCACGCCGAGGAGGCGCTCGACGCCGTCGAGGCGTCGGTCTCGCTGAACCAGGCGATCGGCGACGGCGACGGCGAGCTCGGCGACCTCTTCGGCGACGACAGCGCCGACGACCCGATCGAGCTCGCCGGAGCGTCGATCGAGCAGCAGCGCGTCCGCGAGGCGATCGCCCAGCTGCCCGAGCGCGAGCGCGAGGTTCTCGAGCGCCGCTTCGGCCTCGCCGGTCATGCGGAGGGCGCGAGCCTCGAGCAGATCGGCAAGGAGCTCGGGCTGACGCGCGAGCGGATCCGCCAGCTCGAGACGACGGCTCTCCGGAGCCTCGGCGAGCACCTCTCGGACCTGGCCGGCGCGGCCTAGTCCATTCGTGGGCAACGCGATGAGCGGGGGACAGTCCCCCGCTCATCGCGTTCACGACGTTCAGACGTGTCCGGTTCGGACGGGCTGAGCTAGAAGCCGGGGAGGCCGAGGCCCCCGAGGCCGCCGGGGAGCATCCCCGAGACCTTCGACTCCATCAGCGAGTTCGCGGAGCGCAGTGCCTCGTTGACCGCCGCGAGCACGAGGTCGGCCAGCATCTCCGGGTCGTCGGGGTCGATCGCCTTCGGGTCGATCGTGATCCCCACGATCTCGCCGCCGCCGGTCGCCTTGACCGTGACCATCCCGCCCCCGGCCGAGGCCTCGACGACCTCGTTGGCCGCCTCCTCCTGCGCCTGGGCCATCTGGGCCTGCATCTGCTGGGCCTGCTGCATCAACTTGCTCATGTCGAACTTGCCGCTCATCGGGAGTCCTCCACTTCCTGGGCATCGAACGTGTCCTTGAACATCGAAATCAGTGCGTCCTCCGAGATCGGCGACTCGGACTCGTCGGCAGCCGTCTCCTGCGCCTCGCCGAGCGCGAGCGTGACGCCGAGCCGGCGGCCCGTGACCTCGTAGAGCGCCTCGCGAATCACCGCGATCGACTTCGGCTCCTCGGCCTGCCGCCGGTGGAAGTCGGCGGTGGCCGGGAACTCGAGCGTCAGCGTCTCACCCTCGAGCGCGGCCGGGCGGGCCTCGCCGAGCAGCGACGCGACGGGGATCGAGCGGCTCTGGACAGCGGGAAGAACGGTTCGCTGCCAGGCGTCCTGGAGTTGCTCGAGCGCGAGCGGCGGGGCGGCGGCCGGTGCCTCCGGTGCCGGGGTTGGCTCGTCGACCGCGGGAGCAGGGTCGGCAACGGCTGCGGGTTGCTCGGCGGCCGCCGGCGGCGCTGCAGGGTGGACGGGAGCGGGCCGGGGCACCGTCGCCGGCGCAGGCCCGCCGGCGAGCCGCTGCTCGAGCTGCTCGAGCCGGAACGCGAACGACTCGCGGGAGAGGTCGCCGCCGGGTCGCGTCACCTTGACGAGCGCGAGCTCGAGCGGCAGCCGCGGGTCGCCGCCCTGGCGCATGTCGTCGACTGCGACCGCGAGCAGGTCGACGAACCGGAGCACCGTCGGCTCCGGCAGCTGGTTCGCCTGCTCGCGCAGTCGCTCGCGGGTCTCGTCGGTGACGGGGAGCGAGTCCGGAACGTGCCCCATGTGCTGGACGAGCAGGAGGTGGCGCAGGTGCTCGAGCAGGTCGACGACGAGCCGTCCCAGATCCTGCCCCTGCTCGGCGAGCTCCTCGACGAAGACGAGCGCGCCGGCGGTGTCGCCGTCGACGATCGCGTCGCAGACCCGGAAGAGCGCGTCCTCCTCCACGGCCCCGAGCAGCTGGAGCACCGACTGGACGTCGATCGTGTTCGAGGTCGCGGACGCGAGCTGGTCGAGCGTCGACTCGGCGTCGCGGAACGAGCCGCGGGCGCCGCGGGCGATCAGGGCGAGCGCCGCGTCGGGCGCCTCGATCCCCTCCGCGTCGGCGACCCGCCGGAGCACCCGCACGAGCTCGGGCAGCCGCGGCCGCGCGAAGACGAACGTCTGGCAGCGCGAGCGGACCGTCGCCAGCACCTTGGCCGGGTCGGTGGTGCAGAAGACGAAGACGAGATGGGGCGGAGGCTCCTCGATCAGCTTCAGGAGCGCGTTCCACGCGGCGTCCGTGAGCTGGTGCGCCTCGTCGAGGATGTAGACCTTGTAGCGGCCCTCCGCCGGCTGGAGGACGACGCGCTCGCGGATCTCGCGGATGTCGTCGATCCCGCGCTGGGAGGCGGCGTCCATCTCGATCACGTCGAGCGAGGAGCCGTTCGCGATCGAGACGCAGGCGTGGCAGATCTTGTCCGGCGTCGCCGTCGGCCCCTGCTCGCAGTTGAGCGCCTTCGCGAGGATCCGCGCCATCGAGGTCTTGCCGGTGCCGCGCGGGCCGGCGAAGAGGTAGGCCTGGCGCACCTGCCCGAGCTCGATCGCATTCCGCAGCGTCCGCACGACCGCTTCCTGCCCGACCACGTCGTCGAAGTCCTGCGGCCGGTACTTGCGGTAGAGGGCGGTCACGGCCCCATCGTAGAGCAGGCCCCAGTCCGGAGAGGAAATGCCCGGTCACGCGCTCCGTCGTCGACCGGCTTCCCCGGGGGGCGATCGCGTCGCCGGCTCCAGTCGGGCGAGACCGCGGCACCTGAGAGGGAATCCTTAGCGCTGCTTCCTTCCGGACCTGACGCGGTTCGGATGCTCCCAGTGCGCGGAACCTGACCTTCGACACCACGTGCGTGAGACCTGATCCCGTTGAAACCGTCCTCGGACGGCGTTCGGTCCCGCTGGAGCGGATGTCGGGTTCAGGGAACCGCTACCTCCCCACCTAGCGCGACCGGGCGGGACGGAGTCTAGCCACGCCGCTATCCTGTCGGCGTCCCGGGCGCATAGCTCAGCGGGAGAGCGCTCGCTTCACACGCGAGAGGTCCCTGGTTCAATCCCAGGTGCGCCCATGCTTATGGCGCAAGATCGGGATCTGCCGAGCAGATCCCGATCGCGCGAAGACCCCTGAAGCCAGCGCTCCTTCGGAGGGCTGGGGCTCGAGAGCTCAGTGATGGGCGTGCACGACCGCGTGGCCCTTGCCACGGGCGATCAGCGCGCGGTTGACCGGGTAGGCGACCGCGCCGGCGATCACGAGGGCCGCGGCGAGGCTGCCCCAGAAGAGGACGTTCGTCGAACCCTGCGTCCATCGCGCCCGGGGATCAGCACCATGATTGCGTTGTCGACGATCTCCATCACCGTGATCGAGACCGTGTCGGCGGCGAAGGCGATCGGCAGCGCCGCGGCGAGCACGACGCCGCCGCGCAGGAGCGGGATCAGCGTCAGCGAGTAGCCGAACACGAACGCGAGCCCGATCGCGAGCACGATCGTCGCGAAGGTGCTCCAGCCGAGCGCGGTGCCGATGATCATCCCCAGCACCTCGCCGATCGCGCAGCCGGTGAGGCAGTGGACGGTGGCCTGGAAGGCGACCCGGTTGAGCGAGGTCGTCGGCTCCATCACGACTTCACCAGCCTGGCGACCGCGGACATCAGCTCGGTGGTGCGCTCGGCCTGGGTGTCGCCGGAGCTCTCGATCACGCAGTGCCGGACATGGTCGTCGAGCAGCCCGAGAGCGACGGCATCGACCGCCTTCTGGACGGCGCTGATCTGCGTGAGCACATCGATGCAGTAGCGCTCCTCGTCGACCATCTTCGCGATCCCGCGGATCTGCCCCTCGACCCGGGCGAGCCGTTTCAGGAGGGCCTCCTTGTTGCCGGAGTAACCCGGAGTGGTGTGGTGTGTCGTCGTCATGCCCGGCATGCTACCATACCCCGGCAGGGTATACAGGATCTCGAAAGGAACCGGATGACGCAGACGCTCGAGTACACCGTCGCGGGCATGACCTGCGACCACTGCACCGCTGCCGTGACCGAGGAGGTCAGCGGAGTCGCAGGCGTCGAGGCGGTCGACGTCGACCTCGGCACGAAGCGGGTCGTCGTCCGCGGCGACGGCGTCTTTGACGAGGACGTCCGCGCTGCGATCGAGGAAGCAGGCTACGAGGCGTCGTGACGACCGAGGCACCCACGCGTTTGGAGCTGCCGATCGCCGGGATGACCTGCGCGACCTGCGCGACCCGGATCGAGAAGCGCCTGAACAAGCTCGACGGGGTCGAGGCGAGCGTCAACTACGCGACCGAGAACGCCGCGGTCGCCTACGACCCTGCGGTCGTCGCTCCCGAGGACCTCGTCGCAGCCGTCGAGGCCGCCGGGTACCACGCCCAGCTTCCGGCCGAGCAGCTTCCGACCGAGGAGGCCGATCCGACCGCGTCGCTGCGCCGGCGCGTCCTGGCGTCGGCCGCGCTCTCGCTCCCGGTGCTCCTCCTCGCGATGATCGAGCCGCTCCAGTTCGACTACTGGCAGTGGCTCGCGCTCCAGCTGACGACGCCGGTCGTGCTCTGGGGCGCCTGGCCGTTCCACCGCGCCGCCTGGCTGAACCTGCGCCATCGCGCAGCGACGATGGACACGCTCGTCTCGGTCGGCACCCTCGCTGCGTGGGGCTGGTCGGTCGTCGCGCTCTTCTTCCTCGGGGCGGGCGAGCCCGGGATGCGGATGCGATTCGAGCTGATGCTCGAACCGGCACGAGAGCGCGAGCCAGATCTACCTCGAGGTCGCCGCGGTCGTCGTCACCTTCCTCCTCGCCGGCCGCTACTTCGAAGTGCGGGCGAAGCGCCAGGCCGGGGCTGCGCTCCGTGCCCTGCTCGCGCTGGGCGCGAAGGATGTCGCCATCCTCGACGCCGACGGCCGCGAGCGGCGGGTCGAGATCGACGCCCTCGGGGTCGGCGACCGCTTCGTCGTCCGGCCGGGGGAGAAGATCGCCACCGACGGCGTCGTCGAGGAGGGTGCCTCTGCGGTCGACAAGTCACTGCTCACGGGCGAGAGCGTCCCGGTCGAGGTCGAGCCCGGCGCCGCCGTCTTCGGCGCGACGGTCAACGTGGGCGGGCGGCTGGTCATCCGCGCGACGAGCGTCGGCGCCGACACCGCGATCGCCCAGATCGGACGCCTCGTCACGCAGGCGCAGTCGGGGAAGGCGCCGGTCCAACGGCTCGCCGACCGCGTCTCCAGCGTCTTCGTCCCCTTCGTAATCGTCCTCGCTCTCGCCACGCTCGTGTTCTGGCTCGCCGTCGGGGACGGCAGCTCGTTCGCGTTCGCGGCGGCCGTGGCCGTGCTGATCATCGCCTGCCCCTGCGCACTCGGGCTCGCGACCCCGACCGCCCTGCTCGTCGGGACCGGCCGCGGCGCCCAGCTCGGCCTCTTGATCAAGGGCCCCGAGGTGCTCGAGTCGACCCGCCGCGTCGACACGATCGTGCTGGACAAGACCGGCACCGTCACGACGGGGAAGATGGCGCTCGACCGCGTCGTGCCCGCCGCCGGGGTCGACCCTGACGAGGCTCTCGCCGTCGTCGCGGCCCTGGAGTCGGCCTCCGAGCACCCCGTCGCGCGCGCGATCGCGGCCGCCGGTGGGGAGAGGCTCGCTTCGCCCGAGAGCTTCAAGAACCGCGAGGGGCTCGGAGTGGAGGGCGTCGTCGGCGGCCGGTCCGTCCTCGCCGGCCGCGCCTCGCTGCTTCGCGACTGGGGAATCGAGCTCCCCGCCGAGCTCGCCGAGGCGCAGGCGGCGGCCGAGAGCGAGGGGAGGACCGCGATCGCAGCCGCCTGGGACGGCGAGGCGCGCGCGATCTTCGTCGTCTCCGACGCGATCAAGCCGTCGAGCGCCGAGGCCGTCCGCCGCCTGCGCGCGCTCGGGCTCCGGCCGGTGCTCCTGACCGGCGACAACGAGAAGACCGCCCGCGCCGTCGCGGCCGAGGTGGGGATCGACGAGGTGATCGCCGAGGTGCTCCCGGCCGGAAAGGTGGACGTCGTCCGCCGGCTGCAGCAGGAGGGTCGGGTGGTCGCCATGGTCGGCGACGGCGTCAACGACGCGCCCGCCCTCGCGCAGGCCGACCTCGGGCTCGCGATCGGGACGGGCACCGACGTGGCGATCGAGGCGAGCGACCTCACCCTCGTCTCAGGCGACCTCCGGGCCGCCGCGGACGCGATCAGGCTTTCGCGGCGAACGCTGACGACGATCAAGAGCAACCTCTTCTGGGCGTTCGCCTACAACGTCGCCGCGCTTCCCCTGGCTGCGGCAGGGCTGCTCAACCCGCTGATCGCGGGAGGCGCGATGGCGTTCTCGAGCGTCTTCGTCGTGTCGAACTCGCTCCGGCTCCGCGGGTTCCGCGCCCTGCGCGACTGAGCACGGGCGGGTCTGGTACACCTGTCCGCGATGTCCGAGCCCGCGTTCACCGTCTGGTTCACCGGCCTGTCCGGCGCCGGGAAGTCGACCGTCTCGAAGCTCGTCGCCCAGGAGCTGGAGCAGCGGGGACTGCTCGTCGAGCTCCTCGACGGCGACGCGGTCCGGCGTCACCTCTCGAGCGAGCTCGGTTTCTCGAAGGAGCACCGCGACCTGAACGTCGAGCGGATCGGCTGGGTCGCCTCGCGGCTCGTCCGCGCAGGTGCGGTCGTCGTCGTCGCCGCGATCTCTCCCTACCGGGAGGCCCGTCGCGCCGCGCGCACCCTCGTCGAGGAGCACGGGACATTCGTCGAGGTGCATGTCGCGACCTCGCTCGACGAGTGCATGAGCCGCGACACGAAGGGCCTCTACGCCAGGGCGATCGCGGGCGAGGTGCAGCACTTCACAGGCGTCAGCGATCCGTACGAGGAGCCTGAGGAGCCGGAGCTCCGGCTCGACACCGCGGGCGCCGAGCCGTCCGCTTCCGCAGCGGTCGTGCTGGATCGGCTGCAGGCGCTCGGCCTGCTCCCGGTCGCCGCCGCTCGGTGAAGGCGCTCGCCGAGCTCGTCCCGACCCTGCCGGGGCCGGTGCGATCGGCGGCCCGGACCGCCGTCTGGACGTTCGGCACGGCAACCGCGAGGCTGCGACCGCTGCCCGACTTCCTGATCCTCGGCGCCCAGAAGGCGGGGACGACCGCGCTCTACAGCTTCCTCCGCCGTCACCCCGGGATCACGGGGCCGTCCTGGAAGGAGGTCAGCTACTTCGACCGCCAGTACCGGCGAGGCCCGGCGTGGTACCGGGGCAACTTCCCGCTCCGGAGCGGCGACAGGATCGTCGGCGAGGCGAGCCCGAGCTACATCTTCCATCCGCTCGCTCCCGCCCGCGTCGCGGCGCTCGTCCCCGGCGCGCGGCTGATCGCGCTCGTCCGCGACCCCGTCGAGCGGGCGTACTCGCACTACCACCACGAGGTCGCCTTCGGCCGCGAGCCGCTCTCGTTCGAGGACGCGCTCGAGGCCGAAGACGAGCGGATGCGCGGCGAGCTCGAGCGGATGGTCGCCGAGCCCGGCTACTTCAGCCACGCCTGGTGGGACTTCACGTACGTCGCCCGGGGTCGTCTACTCGGATCAGCTCGAGCGCTGGTACGAGCACTTCCCCCGCGAGCAGCTGCTCGTCCTCGCGAACGAGGAGCTCTCGGAGCATCCGCAGGAGACGTACGCCCGCGTCCTCGACTTCCTCGGCGCACCGCCCCATGGGCTCGACGGATATCCGCGGGTCTTCGACCGGGACTACCCGCCGATGAATCCGGAGACGCGCGAGCGCCTCCAGGCCCGCTTCGCCGAGCCGAACCGGCGGCTGGAGCAGCTGCTCGGCCGCCAACTCGGCTGGAGCTAGATCGCCGCCGGAACGACCGAGAAGACGCAGCCGGGATCGCCACGGTGCATGCACTGAAGCTCCTCGAGGGCGAGCCGTTCGCCGTAGTGCGCGCCGATCCCGGCGACCAGCCCTTCGAGGAAACGGCAGAGGCGGCGGTCCGACGTGTACGAGATCAGCACTCCGTCCTCCCCGAGCGGGCGGATGTGCAGCCTGGGCGGGAAGGCGCCGGGGAGCGTCTCCCGGACGATCTCGTGGATCGTCTCCTCGATCCCGAGCAGGAAGTCCCGCGAGCCGGCGCTCTCGGCGTAGTACGCCGGGATAGAGCAGGACGAACGATGTCGTGCCGGCGTACTCCCCGAAGCCGCGGAGAAGGTCGTCCAGCGGCTGGTTCAGCTCCTGGCGCAGTTCCGCGATGCGCCGGCCGAACTCGGCGTCGTCGTAGGCCTCGTCGAGCCGATATTCCGCTTCCGGCCAGAGACCGTCTTCCATCCCGAGCCGCTCCGCGCCGTACGCGCGCAGCGCCGCGAAGATCAGCCCGTGCACGTCAGGCGAGCTGCCACAGGTCTCCGTGGATGATGGGCACGGCCGTTCCGTCCGCGGCCAGGCCGTCGACCTCGACCTCGGGGCCCCCGATCATGAAGTCGGTATGCACGGACGACTCGTTGTAGCCGAGCTCGGCCAGCTGCTCGGGCGTGGCGGTGGCGCCCCCCTCGAAGGCCTCGACGAAGCCTGAGCCGTAGGCGATGTGGCAGGCGGCGTTCTCGTCGAAGAGGGTGTTCAGGAAGACGAGCCCGGTCGCGCCGACGGCCGAGTCGCCGTCCACGAGCGCCACCTCGCCGAGCATCGACGCGCCCTCGTCGGCCTCGACCTGCCCGCGGACGACGTCGGCGCCGGTCGAGGCGTTGACCTCGACGATGCGGCCGGCTTCGAAGCGCATCTCCAGGTCGCGGACCACCGTGCCCGCGAGCGCGAGTGGCTTCGTGGAGCGGACGACACCCTCGGTGCGGCGGCGATCCGGTGACGTGAAGATCTCCTCGGTCGGCATGTTCGCGACGTAGTCGCGCCCGTCGACGGTCGTCTCCGCGCCGCCGCGCCAGCTGGTGCCCGGGGTGAGGCCGACGGTCAGATCCGTGCCGGGGCCGCGGAAGCGGATCGCGTCGAAGCGGCGCTCGTTCATCAGGTCGGAGCGGGTGGTCAACTTGGCGATGTGGGCGCGCCACGCTTCGACGGGATCGTCGGCGTCGAGCCGGGTCGCGGTCACCACGGCGTCCCAGAGCCGCTCCACGTCGGGCTCGCCGAAGATGGATCGTGCCCAGCCCTCGTTGGGGTAGGCCAGGATCGACCAGTTGAGGAGACGGCCGTTCAGGCCCTCGAGGTACCGCTCCATCATCGCCTTGAACCGGGTCTTGCCGACGCGGGCCGCCATCCAGGTCGGCGAAGAGCTCGGGCTCGGGGTCGCCGGCGATCTGGATGATCGCGCAGCGGTTGTCGACGAGGTAGTTCATCCGCTCGAGCAGCCAGGGCGGCGTCCAGTCGAGCGTGTCCTCGGGCGCATGCTCGATCCGGGCATGCCGGGCGTGCTGGTCGACGTAGTCGACGTCGACGTAGTGGGCGCCGCGCTCGTACGCGATCCGCGCGATCGCGCGCAGCAGCGGTGCGTGCTCGAGGTAGCCCGTCACCCAGAGATCCTGGCCCTCGCCGACGTTGGCGCCGACCTCCACGGCCAGTCGCGCGTACTTCTCGAGTCGTTCGTCCGGCGTCACGGCCGCAAGCCTACAGCGCGTTGCTAGGTTCTCAGGCCGATGAGCCCTGCGACGCAGACCCCGCCGCGCGAGCGGATCACGGACGGGACGGGGAGCGACTTCGACGCCCCCTGGCTCGTGATCGTCCTCAACGACGATCACAACACCTTCGACGGCGTCG
The DNA here is from genome assembly GCA_963846665.1 of uncultured Gaiellaceae bacterium. GTDB lineage: Bacteria > Actinomycetota > Thermoleophilia > Gaiellales > Gaiellaceae > Gaiellasilicea. The sequence continues at coordinate 89,297 of CAWJWW010000001.1, read as the reverse complement.
CCTTCGCGCTTGCGTCCGTGCTGCCGGGGGTCGATTTCGACCGCGGGATGGCGCTCGCGACGCGGATCGACTCGACCGGCCGGGCGATCGTCTGGTCGGGCCTGAAGGAGCGCGCGGAGCACTACTGGGAGCAGCTGGAAGCCCGCGGCCTGACGATGGCTCCGCTGGAGCGTCAGTAGGCGTGGTAGCTTCCGCGCCGGTGTCGTTGCTCGCGATCACATCGAACGGGAAGATCGGCCTCGGGCTCGTCGCGCTCGCGTTCATCGCGTTCGCGCTCGTCTCGTCGTTCGTCCTCCCGCGCCGGAACCCGAACTTCCCGGGCGACCGCATGGGGGCGTACGTCGGGGTTGCATTCCTCCTCTTCGTGGCGATGATGGCCGCGGTCGTGGTCTTCGCGAAGGAGGGCGGGGGCGAGCACGGCGGCGGTGAGGCCGTCGCCGGCGAGACCCAACCCGCCGGCACGGAGCCGACGACGACGGAGGGCGCGCCTGCGACGACCGGCGAGAGCTCGGGCGGCTCGGGCGACGCCACGGCCGGTGAGGCCGTGTTCGCCTCCGCGGGCTGCGGCAGCTGCCACACGCTCGAGGCGGCGGGCTCGAACGGCCAGGTCGGCCCGAACCTCGACGACGCGAAGCCGTCCGCCGAGCTCGTGGTCGACCGCGTCACGAACGGGAAGAACGTGATGCCGTCCTTCAAGGACAGCCTCGACGAGCAGCAGATCCAGGACGTCGCCGCGTACGTCGTCGCATCCACCTCCGGCTAACGCCAACCGGCCAGAGAAGACTTAGTTGCTCTGAGCAACTAAGTCCGTTCGAGCTCGCTCGCGACGTGCGTGGACCTCGCTGCCGGGAAGCGGGACTTTCAATCCTTCAGGGGTCTTCGTCCGAGTGCCTCGCTCTGCTCTCGAGCCGACGCTTGATCGACGGGTGTTCGCGCGGTCGGGATCCGCGAGAGCGGATCCCGACCTTGCGCAGCTAACGGAGAGGGCGGGATTTGAACCCGCGACACGCCTTTCGACGCGTACGCGATTTCCAGTCGCGCTCCTTCGGCCGCTCGGACACCTCTCCGCGACGAGCGACAGGGTATCCGGTCTAGCCGATGCCGCTCTCGAGCTCGGGGAGGAGCGTCCCCATCCGCTCGAGCACGGCCCGGGCGGTGGCGGCGTCGTCGTCCGTGAAGGTGCGCCCGTTCGCGTAGACCTCGACGAGACCCCAGTTGCGATCGCCCGCGTCGACGGGTAGCAGGAGGAGCGAGTCGTAGCCGAGCTGGAGCAGATGCGCCGCCTCCGCCGGGTCGGCGCCGGCGTCGTCCCGCTGCACGAGCCGAGCCTTGCGCTGCTCGAGCACCAGCTGTGTGAGGGGGTAGTCGGCGAGCTGGAAGAGCGCGGGCGCCGGTCGCTCGCCGGAGCGGGTCTCGACCGCGAGCTCGACGATCAGGTCGCCGATCGTGCGCGAGATCGTGCAGCGCTCGACGTCGAGGAGCTCGACGATCTCGTGACAGGCGACCTCGAGCAGCCGCGAGACCGTCGTCTGCGCAGCGACGCGTTCCAGTGCCCCCTCGACCTGCAAGTCCCCCACGGGCGCAGTATGCCCGTCTCCTCCGGATCTTCGATTCGCTGTCGCTAGTCTGTGGGCCGCACGGAGGGGTGGCAGAGCGGTCGAATGCGGCGGTCTCGAAAACCGTTATCCGTCTTAACGGCGGATCGAGGGTTCAAATCCCTCCCCCTCCGCTCTGCGAAGGCCGAGACCCGTCCCGCCGGCGGGTCTCTTGCCCTGCAACCGCACGCCAACTCGTCCCAGCCGCAGCGCAACCATCTCTCGCAGCAACGCAGCGGCTACCTTGCCGGCAGGTGGGAGCGGAGCGACCCTTTAGGGGTTTTAGCGCGGTCGGATCCGTGCGGTCCGACCTTGCGCAGCAAGCGGGAGCGGTAGCGACCCTTTAGGGGTTTTAGCGCGATCGGGATCCGCGTGTGCAGATTTCGACCTTGCGCAGGTAAACGGAGAAGGAGGGATTCGAACCCTCGATGGAGGAGTTCACCCCCATAACGCCTTAGCAGGGCGCCGCCTTCAGCCACTCGGCCACTTCTCCGTGCGCGGCCATGGTATCGCAGGCGCAGGCGCCAAAATCCCCCTTCCGAGGCATGCCTCCGTCCGGCGGTCGCGGGATCATCCGCCTGCCGGACATCCCCCTCATCCCCTCCGGCGATCTGCGGCGCCCGTCCTCTGCGGCAACAGAAGGCGGGCGCTTTTTCTTTGCCCGCTAGTCGTGGATCCGCGCGAGCAGGTCCTCGCGCTTCAGCACGCGGACGCGGTGCGAGGAGCGCGCCATTCGCACCTCGTAGCCGGCGTCGCGCGGGAAGAGCACCTTCTCGCCGGGCTCGACGGCGCTGACCTCGGGGCCGACGGCGACGACGATCGCGCTCCGCGTCTGCGTGCTCTCGTTGACCGGGACGATCAGGCCGCTCGGCAGCTCGGAGTCGTCCAGCGGCTCGACGACGATCCAGTCGTCGAGCGGCTCGAGGGTGACGCCGGCGGTGGTCTCGGGATCGAGCATCCCTTGATGTTAGAGGCGACCGGCTTCGATGATCCGGTCGAGGAATCGGCGGGTCCGCGCTTCCGTCGGCGCGGAGAAGATCTGCTCCGGCGGCCCCTGCTCGAGGATCGTGCCCTCGTCGAGGAAGCAGACGCGGCTCGCGATGTCGCGCGCGAAGCCCATCTCGTGGGTCGCGATCAGCATCGTCATCCCGCCCTCGGCGAGCTCCCTGATCACGTTCAGCACCTCGGCGACGAGCTCGGGGTCGAGCGCGCTCGTGACCTCGTCCAGCAGCATCAGATCCGGCTGCATCGCGAGCGCGCGCACGATCGCGACGCGCTGCTGCTGGCCGCCCGAGAGCCGATCGGGGAAGTCGTCGCGCTTGTCTGCGAGCCCGAAGCGCTCGAGCAGCTCGGCCGCGCGCGCGCCTCGGCGTCCGCGCCGTGAGAGCCCGAGCGCCTTCTGCGGTGCGAGGGTGACGTTGCGGAGCACGCTCATGTGCGGGAAGAGGTTGTACGACTGGAAGACGATCCCGATCCGGCGCCGCAGCCGGTTGACGTCGACCCCGCGGGCGGTGATCTCCTCGCCGGCGACCGCGATCCGGCCGGCGTCGATCGGCTCGAGCAGGTTGAGGCAGCGGAGCAGCGTCGACTTGCCCGAGCCCGAGGCGCCGATCAGGCAGACGACCTCGTGCTCGGCGACGTCGAGGTCGATCCCGCGCAGCACCTCGTTGCGGCCGAACGACTTGCGGACGCCCTCGAGCTCGACGTGGCTCATACGAGCCTCCCCGCCTGGCGGCGGCGGCGGTCGCGGGCGACGAGCCAGTCGGTGAAGCGCGCGAGCGGGATCGTGATCGCGACGAAGAGGGTCGCGGCGACGAGGTAGTGGGTGAAGTTGAAGTCGGCCGAGACCTCGATCTGCGCCTGCTTGAACGCCTCGACCGAGCCGGCGATGCCGACGAGCGCGGTGTCCTTCTGCAGGCCGATGAAGTCGTTCAGGAGCGGCGGGATCACCCGGCGGACGGCCTGGGGGAGGACGACGTGGACGAGCGCGGAGGTGCGCGTCAGGCCGAGCGAGCGGGCCGCGGCCTCCTGGCTCGGGTGCACCGACTCGATCCCGGCCCGGTAGACCTCGGAGACGTAGGCGGTGTAGATCAGGACGAGCGCGGTGATCCCCCAGAACGTCGTCGAGGTGGGGACGTGCTCGAGCTGGAGGGCGGGGGCCCCGAAGGCGAGGAGCGCGATCACGAGGATCGTGGGGACGCCTCGGAAGAAGTCGGCGTAGGCGATCGCGAGCATCCGGACCGGGAAGAAGACCGGCCCCGGCAGCCCGCGCAGCACCGCGAGCACGAGCGCCGTGACGAGGATGATCGCCTCCGCGATCGAGAAGATCTTCACGTTCAGGAGGAAGGCGCGGGAGATCGACGGGAACGAGCTCTTGTACGCCTCCCAGTTGAAGAACGCCGTCTTCACCTCGGGCCAGCCGGAGGCGTGCGTGACGAGGTAGACGAGGACGCCGAAGACGACGACCGTGCTGAGAAGCGCGAGGGCGACGGCGTTTCCGGCGCCGCCGCCCCCGAGGATCTTCGAGCGCCTGCTCAGTGCCTTACTTCAGCACGGGCGCGCCGGTCACCTTGGCGAGCCAGATCTGCTGGATCCGCTTCAGGACGCCGGTCTTCCGCATCTGGGCGAGCGCCTTGTTGACGCAGCCGACGAGCGGGTTGCCCTTCTGGAAGACCATCCCGAAGTGCTCCTGGCTGCCCACCGCCGAGGTGAACTGGCCGACGATCTTGGCGTTCGGGATCTGCACCGCCGTCACGTAGAAGGCGGTCGGCAGGTCGACGACGAGGCCGTCGATCTGGCCGTTCTTCAGCGAGGTCACCGCCGCGTTGTTGTCGTCGAAGGCGAGCGGCGTCCGGGTCGGCTTGATCTTGCCCGTGATGAAGCCGTAGCTCGTCGTCCCGAGCTGCGCGCCGAGCTTGTACTTGCGCAGGCCGTTCTTCGAGCGGACGGACGCGATCGGCGTGCCCTTGACCGCCACGATCGCCTGATTGACGTTGTAGTAGGACGTGCTGAACGCGAGCACCTTCGCGCGCGCGGGCGTGTACGACACCTGGTTGATCGCGAAGTCGAAGCTCTTGCGCCCCGGAGCGATCGTCTTGCCGAACGGCGTGTAGACCCACCTGACGTCGCTCTTCGCGAAGCCGAGCCGCTTGGCGACGGCGTAGGCGACGGCCGGCTCGAGCCCCTTGCCCTTGTTCGGGTCGTTGATCTTCCACGGCTTGGCGCCTTCGCCGCCGGCGAACCACGGCGGGTAGGCGGGGTTGTCGGTGCCGATCGTCAGCGTGCCGTCGGTCGACGAGCGTCGAGGCTCGCCTTGGCGCAGCCCGGCAGCGCGGTCGTCGCGGCCTGGCTCGTGCCTCCGGTGGCGGCGACGGCGACGGCGGCTGCGATCACCGCGAGTGGGATCAGAATCGTGCGCATCCTCGTTCTCCTCTGGTTCAGTGCCCGGTCTCGTCCGGAGAAGCCGAACCTAGCACGCGCTACCGTTGCCGCAATGGCGTCGCCCTTCGTCGAGATCGAGGCCGGCAAACGGGTCGTCAAGGTGACGAATCCGGACAAGGTGCTGTTCCCGGCCCGCGGCGAGACGAAGCTGGATCTCGTCCAGTACTACCTCTCGGTCGGCGAGGGGATCGTTCGCGCGCTGCGCGAGCGGCCGACCCAGCTGCGGCGGTTCCCGGACGGCGTCGAGGGCGAGATGATCTACCAGAAGCGCGTGCCCGAGAAGCGGCCCGACTGGATCGAGGTGGCGCGCGTCACGTTCCCGTCCGGGACGGCACGCGGACGAGCTCTGCGTCACCGAGGTCGCGCAGGTCGCCTGGGCGGCGAACCTCGCGGTCGTCGACTTCCACCCGTGGCCGTCGCGGCGCGCCGACGTCGACCGCCCGGACGAGCTGCGGATCGACATCGACCCCCAGCCGGGGACGGGGTTCGCCGACGCGAAGACGGTGGCGGCGCTCGTGCGGGAGGTGCTCGCGGAGATGGGATGGACGGGCTGGCCGAAGACGTCGGGCAACCGCGGTGTCCACGTCGCCTGCCGGATCGAGCCGAGGTGGGAGTTCCCCGTCGTCCGGCGCTGCGCGCTCGCGTTCGCGCGCGAGGTCGAGCGGCGGCTGCCCGACCTCGTCACCACGGCGTGGTGGAAGGAGGAGCGCGGCGCCAAGGTCTTCATCGACTACAACCAGAACGCCCGCGACCGGACGATCGCGAGCGCCTACTCGGTGCGAGGACGGCCGGACGCGACCGTCTCGGCGCCGGTCGGCTGGGACGAGCTGCCGGACGTCGAGACCGAGGACTTCACGCTCGCGACGATGCCGGCGCGCTTCGCGGAGCTCGGCGACGTCCAGGCCGGGATCGACGACGCGGTCTGCGACCTCGGCGTCCTGCTCGAGTGGGTCGAGCGCGAGGAGGCGGCCGGCGAGGGCGAGGCGCCGTACCCGCCCAACTTCCCCAAGATGCCCGGCGAGCCGCCGCGCGTGCAGCCGTCGCGGGCCAAAAAGGAAGCTGGCCGGGGCGAGGGCGGCGCGCCGAGCTGCTCGAACATCGTCGAGTGGTCGGCCTCGTGCAGGTGCTCGACGCAGCGGTCGTTCTCAAAGCGGAAGACGTCCAGCCCGGTGATCTCGATCTCGCGGCCCGTGGCGCGGACGGGGCCGATGTCGCCGACCTGTCGGGCGCGGTAGGTGACGCGCGTGACGACCCCGTCCGCGATCGGGAAGACGTGATCGACCGTCACGGCGAAGCCCTCCCAGAGGCTGCGCCAACGCAGGGCGCTCGCCGTCCACGCTGCGGCCTCGATCCTCTCGCCGTTGAGCAGGAACGTGGGCGCGTAGAAGCCTGTGGCCGCCTCGGAGTTCCCACCGGCCCAGAAGCTCTCCCAGTAGGCACGCGCGCGCTCCTCGTGCGTCACGGGCGTATCAGCCCCCGTCGTCCGGGCTCGGGGCGCCGATCACCCAGTTCGCGAGCCGGGCGAGCGGGCCTCGCTTGGAGCCGCTGCCGAGCTTGACGAGGATCACGAGGCCGATCGTCGTCCCGACGCCGGCGAGGACCGACCCACCAGGGCGCGGTCAGCCCGAAGCCGACGGTGGTGCCGACGCTGACGATCACGCTGATCACGGTCAGGCCCGCGGCCTTCAGCGTGATCGCGGCCTGGCGGTCCGTTCCTGTTCCGACATCGTCTCAGCCTCCCGAGGAGCGACTCGACGGTGGGGTCGCCGGCGCGGCGGGGCGGCCGCACCTCGCGCCAGGTGCAGTGCGTCCGGGTCCTTGTCGGGCCGGAAGCGGATCAGCTTCGTGCCGTGCCTGAACCTGTTGCCCTGCACCTTGTCGTAGCGAACCTCGGCCACGAGCTCCGGCCGGAGCGGCGTCTCCTCGAGCTCGCCGGTGCCCCACCGGTTCGGCTCCGAGAAGCGGCGGTCGTTCGTCTCGTCGAGGAGCGGGGTCACGAGCTCGAGGATCTCGTCGTGCACCTTCGCGCCGACGGCCGCCGAGCCGACGTAGTCGGTGCCGCCGTCCTCGCGGTAGAGGCCGAGCAGGAGCGTCGCGAGCTTCGCCGGCCTGCTCTTCCAGCGGACGCCGACGACGACGCAGTCGGCCGTCTTGTGCTCCTTCACCTTGACCACCGCCTCGCGCGAGCCGGGGCGGTAGGAGAGGCCGAGGCGCTTCGCGATCACGCCGTCGAGCCCGGCTGCCTCGAAGCGGTCGAGCCAGCGCGGTCGCGGCGGCGAGGTCGCGCGTCGCGGGCGAGATCCAGAAGCCCTTCGCCCGGCGGAGCAGCTCCTCGCGGCGCTCCTCGAGCGGCCGCTCGTGGACGGGATCGCCGTCCCAGAGGAGGAGGTCGAAGGCGATGAAGATCGCGGGGATCTCGGCCGAGAGCTTGCGGATCCGGCTCTCGGCGGGGTGGAGGCGCGTCTGCATCGAGTCGAAGTCGAGCACGCCGTCCCGCGCGATCACGATCTCGCCGTCGAGCGCGGAGTGGGGCGGGAGCAGCTCGCCGAGCGGCGCCAGCTCCGGGAAGTAGCGGAGGAGCGGGCGGCCGTTCCGCGACCAGAGCGCGAGCTCGCCGCCGTCGTTCTCGAGCACGCCCCGGAAGCCGTCCCACTTCGGCTCGTACTGCCAGCCGTCGCCCTCGGGGAGCTCGCGGACGAGCTCCGCCTCCATCGGCGGGAAGGGCACGTTCGGTCCCGGCGTGTTTTCTTCGGCCATGTCGAGGAACCCTAGACCCATGAGCGATCTGAACGGGGTCTGGAACGTCGAGCGCACCGGTGGCCTGCTGCCGCCGATGCTCGGCGTCCGCAAGCGCATCGCCGGCGCGTCGCGGCGTGACCACGCTCGGCCCGGCCCGGGCCGCGTTCGACGTGGTCGGGCAGCGAGCTCCGCTACCGCGGCGTGCTCACAGGCTGGGTCGACGTCGTTCGCGCCCGAGCGGGAGACGGCTTCGAGGGGCGGGCGCTCTACCGCGGCCGCGAAGTCGGTCGCTTCCGACTGCAACCGATCGAGGAGGGGACGATGAGCTCGTTGCACGACCAGCTGGTGAAGCACATCGACGAGGCGCTCGCGATGGAGGAGAACGTCACGCGGATGCTCGACGGGATGATCGCGACCACGGACGACCCGGGGATCATCGACCTGCTCGAGCACCACAAGGGCGAGACCGAGCAGCAGTCGGCGCGGCTGCGCGGCCGGCTCGAGGCGCACGGTGCGTCCCCGTCGCTCGTCCGCGAGGCGGTCGGGATCCTCGGCGCCCTGGCGAAGCTGCCGCTCGACACGGTGCGCAGCGAGAAGGCGGGCCGGAACGCGCGGGACGGGTACGCGACCGAGCACATGGAGATCGCGGCGTACCAGCTGCTCGAGCGGATCGCGACCCGTGCGGGCGACGAGGAGACCGCCGAGGTCGCACGGCAGAACCGGGCGGAGGAGGAGGCGATGGCCCGCAAGCTCGACGAGCACTGGGATCTCTTCGCCGAGCTCTCGCTCCGCGAGGAGGGCGTCCCCGTCTAGGCAGGACCGGTCCGTTCGTCAACGCGGGCGGTGCGAGGGACAGTCCCTCGTCACGTCCGCGTCGACGGCAGGACGTGGCTCTTCGGGCGGCCGTGGCTAGCGGAGCCAGGGCGCGAGCAGCTCCTCGATCTCCTTGCAGCCGCGTGGCTGCTCGAGCCGGGCCTGCTCCTTGCTGCCCTCGACCACCACCAGCGTCGGGAGCCGGGTGATCGCGAAGCGGGCGACGAGCTCCGGATGCCGACGCTCGTCGACGACCGAGAGTCGGAACGTCCCGTGGTTGCGCCGCCGCTGCAGCACCTGGGCGAGGAAGCCCTCGACGCGGCGGCAGTTGCCCGAGCGTTCCGAGGTGAAGAAGACGAGCCGTGGCTTCGTCGAGCTTCCCGGGGTCGCGGTCGCGGCCGGTGCGGCCTGAGTGCTCGTCCTCACCCGAGGATGGTTCCCGACGAAGGGTGATCGCTAACTACGATGCGCCGGTGCGCCGCGTCGCCATCACCGGCTTGGGAGCAATCACTCCGATCGGCCTCGACGCGCCCTCGACCTGGGCGGCGGCGACCGCGGGCGAGAGCGGCGTCGGCTTCATCCAGGCGTTCGATGCGAGCGAGTACCCCGTCCGGATCGCCGGCGAGGTCACCGGGCTTCGACCCCGACGACCGTCGCCCCTGCGAAGGAGGGGCGACGGATGGATCGCAACGTGCTGCTCGCGCTCGGAGCCGCGCAGGAGGCGTGGGCGGACGCCGGGATCGAAGAGCACGACCCCTCACGGGTCGGGATCGTCGTCGGCTCGGCGATCGGCGGCCTCCCGGGAATCGCCGAGCAGCACTCGGTCCTGCTCGAACGAGGCCCCGACCGTGTCTCGCCGTTCTTCATCCCCAGCGTGCTCGTCGACTCGGCGAGCGGCCAGATCGCGATCTCGCTCGGCTTCCGCGGCCCCAACTACGCGCCCGTCTCCGCCTGTGCGACCGGGTCGCACGCGGTCGGCGAGGCGGCGGAGATCATCAAGCGCGGCGACGCCGACGTCGTGCTCGCGGGCGGCACCGAGTCGTGCATCCACCCGCTGATCCTGGCCGGCTTCTGCGCCATGCGCGGGCTCGTCGCCGAGGACGAGGATCCCACGAAGGCCTCACGCCCCTTCGACGCGACCCGGGCCGGCTTCGTGATGGCCGAGGGGGCCTGCATCCTCGTGCTCGAGGAGCTCGAGGCCGCGCAGGCCCGGGGTGCCACCGTCTACGCGGAGGTGCTCGGCTACGGCGCCTCGAACGACGCCCACCACATGGCCCAGCCCGACCCGAGCTCGACGGGCGTGGCCGAGATGATGAGCGCCGCGCTCCGCCGCTCCAGCGTCGATCCCGCGCGCGTCGGCTACATCAACGCCCACGGCACCTCGACTCCGCTCGGCGACGCGGCCGAGACGCGTGCGATCAAGCAGGTCTTCGGCGACCACGCGTACGAGCTCGCCGTCTCCTCGACCAAGTCGGTGACGGGGCACTGCTTCGGCGCGGCCGGCGCGATCGAGTCGATGATGTGCGCGCTCGCGCTCCACCACCAGCTGCTCCCGCCGACGATCAACTACGAGAACCCCGATCCCGACTGCGACCTCGACTACGTCCCGAACGAGGCGCGTCAGGTCGAGCTCGACGTCGCGCTCTCGAACGCGATGGGGCTCGGCGGCCACAACGGCTGCGTCCTGCTCGGCCGCGTCTGAGTCGTCAGCCGCGGACGGCGGCCGCAGTCAGCTCGTCCGGCGACGAGAGCACGACGTCCGCGAGCGCGAGCGCATCGGCCGCGGGCGGGTAATGCGCGTTCGGGAGCGCGAGCACCCGCAGCCCGGCGGCGTGCGCGGAGCGGATCCCGTTCGACGAGTCCTCGATCGCGGCACCCGCTGAGACTTCGACCCCCAGCCGGCGCGCAGCCTCGAGGTAGACGTCGGGAGCGGGCTTTCCGCGGGCGACCTCCTCGGACGACACGACCGCGTCGAAGAGCCCCGTGATCCGCGCACCGTCGAGCACCGCCTCGATCAACGGCCGGTTCGACGAGGAGGCGACCGCGAGCCGGAACTCGTCCGCGAGCCGTCGCACCGCCTCGACGGCGCCCGGGATCAACGGCAGCTCGGAGCGGTAGCGGTCGAGCATCCGCCGCACGACCTCGTCGTTGATCTCGGCCGGCTCCTCCTCGAGCCCGAGCTCGTCGTGCATGTACGCCGACCACTCGGGCGAGCTCATCCCCATCATGTGCGGCCTGCGCCGAGTCGCTTCCAGCGGCCGCCGCGCTCCCGCACGAGTGCCTCGCGCACGTCGTCCCAGACCTGCTCCGTGTCGACGATCACCCCGTCGAGGTCGAAGATCACGGCCTCGATCATGCGTAGTCGCCCTCGACGCGGACGAGCGGCTGCCCCGGCGCGCCCAGCTCGACCCGCTCGACCGCGCCGACGAAGAGGGTGTGGTCGCCGGTGGCGTGCTCGGCGTCGAGCCGGCATTCGAGCCAGGCGAGCGCATGCTCGAGCAGCGGTCCCCGGCGCGCGGGGCGGACGTCGATCCCCTGCCAGAGCGCGATCGGCGGCACGCCGCGGGCGAAGTGCTGCGCGAGCGCGGTCTGGTCGGCCCGCAGGATCGAGACCGCGAACCCGCCGGCAGCGCGGAGCAGCTCGTGCAGCGCCGCCTGCCGGGCGACCGAGACGCCCACGAGCGGCGGCTCGAGCGAGAGCGAGACGAGCGTGCCGACGGTCAGCCCCAGCCGCTCGCCCTCGAGGTCGACGGTGACGACGGCGACGCCGGTCGGATGGCGCTGCAGGGCGCGCCGGAGCTCCTCGCCGCTCTCCACGGCGAGGAACTCTAGGGGCAGCGCTCGCGTGCGGGGGCTAGACGGCCTTGCAGAGCTTGTCGGCGCCGTAGAACGCCTTCTGCGTCTCGTGCATCTCGAGGTCGAAGGCCTGGTCGTACTCACCGAGGGCCTCGGACTCCCAGTAGATGTCCGGCGTGACGCCCGGGCCGATGATCGTGGCGCGGTACTTCGTCCCCGCTCCGACAGGACGCGCGCCGTGGGAGTAGAAGCCGTAACAGAACTTGCCGGTGTCCCTTGTGCATCAGGAAGCTGTTCTCGCGCTTCCAGCCAGGGCCGTAGGCGGAGTCGAAGGTGTCGACGTAGAGGTTCCGGCCGAAGGTGTCGAGCGGGTTCCCCTGCGGCGTCGACTTGAAGCCGTAGACGGGCTTCCCGAGGTAGGTGAACTCGCCGAAGATGTGGTGGAACTTCTTGTACGCCCAGTTCAGGTTCACGGTCAGCTCGGGCAGCGGGCCGGACCAGTGCGAGAGCCGGAGCTCCCAGACCGCCTGGGCGGGCGAGGCCGCGAGCCCGTAGTTCGGGAGCATCCGCTGCCAGGACTGCACGGCCCAGTACGACCCGTCCGGTGCCGTGCACGCGGTCACGAGCCACTCGCAGCTCGGGCCCGTCGTAGGGCTTGCACGCGTTCTTGAAGGTCTTCCAGATCGCCTTCTTCGTCGTCCCGTAGCCGCCGGAGTAGTCGAGCTTGAACTCGACCTGCTTGCGGGCGGTGGTCGGCTGGAGCGCGTTGACGGCTCCCGAGGCGAGCACGTTCCAGCGCTTGCCACGCGACGTGTAGCTCAGCATCGCCTGGCCATTCGCGGCGACCTGGAGCTTGACACTCTTCGCGTTCCGCTCGATCACCTCGGAGGCGGAAGCAGTCGAGGTGAGGACGGCAGCGACGAGCGCGACGATCAGGGTGAGACGGAGCACGAGCGACCCCCAGCGGTGTTGGACGACTTGTCTGAGCCATCTATCGGCAGCTGACCCTCCGAGGATAACACCGCTTTCAATCAGGATTCGTCAGCTTTTTGCAAAGACCGAGGGGGCGGATCGCTCCGCCCCCTCGGGTTCTTTCCGGATGCCGCGGTGGTCTAGACGGTGGCCGCGGTGCTCCGGTCGCGGCTCGTGATCACGCCGACCGCGATCAGCGCGACGCCGAGCACGAGATGGAGCCAGTTGTCGGCGCTGTTCGAGGGGATCCAGTCCGCCGCGCCGATGATCCCGAGCAGCCAGAGCGCGAGATAGACGACCCCGCCGCCGACGAGATACGTCCGGGCGCCGCTCGCGGTCGCGGCCAGCGCGAGGCCGGCGACACCGAAGAGACCGTGGACGATGTTGTGCAGGATGCTGACCTGGAAGATGCCCAGCAGCTCCGCGTTCCCGTCGTTCCCGGCGAAGTTCAGCCCGTCGTACAGATTCGTCGTGATCCCAGGCACGAAGCCGAGGATCCCGACCAGCAGAAACACGATCCCGAACAAGCGGGCCATGTTCTGCGTCGGTGTCCGATCATTCATTCCCAACCTCCCGATGTGTGGCCTTGAGGCCGACAGTTGCTTCCCTGTTGGCCTCCTGTTTCCTCCCGCTACCTGTTCGAACCGTCCCGGCCGACCGGTTCGCCGGCCGGTAACTCTGCGCGCAGGGCGGTGCCGGCTCCCCGAACGCTCGAGATCGCGAAGTTGCCGCCGAGCGCCGCAACCCGGTCGGCGAGCCCCTGGAGTCCGGAGCCCTTCGGATCCGCGCCGCCGACTCCGTCGTCCGCCACCTCGACGACGACGACCTCGCACTCGAGCGCGACCCGGACGTCGACGTGTGTCGCCTGAGCGTGCTTGGCGGCGTTCGCGAGCGCCTCCGCGACGACGTAGTAGGCGGCGGCATCCGTAGCCGGCCCGAGCCGCTCCGCAGGCGGGCCGGTGATCGAGACGTCCAGCAGCGAGCGCTCCGCGAGCGCGCGCAGCGCAGAGCCGAGTCCCTGCTCGACGAGGATCCGGGGGTGGAGGCCGCGGACGAGCTCCCGGATCTCCTCGAGCCCCAGCGCCAGCTCGGCCTGGGCCGCCTCGAGCAGGGCCGGAACGGTCTCGGGCCTCGACCTGAGGCGCTGGGCGATCAGGTGCAGGTGCAACGAGACGGTCACGAGCCGCTGCTGCGCCCCGTCGTGCAGGTTCCGCTCGACCCGGCGACGCTCGGCGTCCGCTGCGGAGACGACCCGGGCCCGGGACGCGCGGAGCTCCTCGAGCACCTGCCGGTACTCGGTGACGTCGCGGATCACCGCGAGCGCCTCATCCGGGCCGGACGGGACGACGCGGGCCTCCCAGATCCGCGGCACTCCGTCGGCCGAGGTCAGCGGGTACGAAGCCGATGCCAGCTCACCGGTCTCGATCGCCTCGATCGCCGCGCCCATCAGCGGCCCTGACGCCTCCGGCGGGAGGAGGTCGTAGACGCTGCTTCCGAGCACGTCCTCGGGCGGATGCGCCAGCTTGCGCACGTCGCCGGCGAACTCGACGTAGACGCCGTCCCGCGACAACCGGAGCATCAGGTCCGGAATCGCGTCCAGGAGAGCCCGGTGGCGGGTCTCGACGTCCCCCAGCAGATCCATGTGCAGATCGTAACGCGCGCGCTCGGGCGAGACGGCTAGAGCCTGCGTTCGCCGCCTCCGAGCGCGACCGCCGCAGCCTCTCGGCGGAGGTCGTTCGCCTGCTCCAGCCAACGCGAGGCCCGCTCCGCCCGGCTGCGGGCGTCGTCGCCGGCGAGACCGGCTGCCTCGGCGCCTTCCCAGAGCGACCGGTCGGCTGCGAGCACGGCGCTCAGGCCCTCCAGCTCGACGAGCCGCGAGAGCGGGGTGTAGCCGGTGAGGGCGCCGTTCAGCTTCAGCCGGCCCGCCTTCTCGCCGAGCCGTGCCAGGGCGCCGAGCACCCGCGAGGGCGAGCCGCCGATCGAGCGGAGGAGCTCGCCGGCCGCCCGGTGGTCGTCGCGGAGCCCGGGCAGGAGCTCCTCGAGGAAGCTCCGGATCTCCGCGTCCTCGGTCGCGCCCAGCATCCGCTCGGCCAGAGGCACGGCGGCGGCGAGCGCGACGATGTGGTCGCGGAGGAAGATCCGGACGAGCTTCGTGTTCACGATTCCCACCAGGGATCACCGCGCTCGCCGAGCCCTACCTTGGCGGCATGAACGCGGTCGCGGGCCTCCCGCTCGGCCGCCGCGTCGCCCGCGCCGAGCGCTGCCTTGACGGCGCGGCGGGCCGACATCAGCTCGTCCACCAGCTCCTGGCGCCGCTCGGGCGAGAGGGAGGGGTCGCTCGCGCGCCACCTGCGGCCGTCGACGACGACGTACCGGCCGTCCTCGGTGCGCTCGGGGCCGCTCACCCCTTGAGGCTAGACGACGATGCGCGCCCGTGCTCTCTCACGGGCCGGCGCGCCGGTGGACGTAGGATCGGACGATGGGCACGAGTCAGGCCGCGAGCGCTCCCTCCGCCGCGACCGCGGCCGCGTACGCGACCTGCCGGCGGATGCTGCGACGTCACGACCCCTCCTACTGGCTCGCCGTCTCGCGCCTCCCCCGCGACCGGCGCCGGGTCGTGCACGCGCTCTACGGTTTCGTCCGTGGCGCCGACCAGATCGTCGACGCACGGCCAGACCTGCGGCCCGAGGAGCGGCGGGCCGCGCTCGACGCCTGGGCGGAGGAGCTCGAGCGCGGGCTCGCAGCCGGCTCTTCGCGGCACGACGTGATCGCGGCGCTCGTCGACGCGGCGGCGCACCGCGACCTGCCTCTCGCCGAGCTGCACGCCTACATGGCCTCGATGCGGATGGACTGCGGGCCGCTCAGGATCCGGACGCGGGCCGAGCTCGACCGGTACATGGAGGGGAGCGGCGGCTCGGTCGGGCGGATCATGGCCTCGATCCTCGACGCGCCCGGCCGAGGCCGAGCGGCTGGCGCGGCTCGGGATCGCGTTCCAGCTGACGAACTTCCTCCGCGACGTGCGGGAGGACTACGGGCTCGACCGGATCTACCTCCCGGCCGACGAGCGCGAGGCCGCCGGCGTCCCCGATGCCGACCTTGCCGCGCCGACTGCCTCGCCGGCTTTGCGCGAGCTCGTGGCCGCCGAGGTCGGCAGGGCGCGCGCCCTGTTCGCGGACACCGCGCCGCTCGCCGGCTCGATCCCGACGTCCGGCCGCGGGATCCGGCTCGCCCGGGCCGTCTACGGCGCCGTGCTCGACCGGATCGAGCGGAACGGCTTCGACGTGCTCGGCCGGGCGACCCGGCCGCGGGTGCGCGACTTCGCCCGGATCGCGGTGAGCTCGTGAGCCCCCGGCCCGCAGAGCCACTCGGCGGCCCCACTGGCACGCGGAACAGCCCCGACGTGCTCATCTGCGGCGCCAGCTTCGCGGGGCTCGCGGCCGCGCGAGAGCTCGCCGGCAGCGGCGCGGACGTGCTCGTGCTCGACCGCGACGAGATCGGCGCCCACCCGACGTCCGCCTGCGCGGTCCCGCTCCCCTGGCTCGAGGCGCTGGGGGTCGAGGCGTCGATCCGGGAGGTGCTGCCCGACATGACGTTCACGACGCCGCACGGCTCGGTCCGCGTCACGCTGCCCTGGAGCTGGGCGGCGTTCGACTACGCCGAGCTCTGCCGGCTCCTCTGGGAGCAGTGCGACGCGCGCTTCGAGCGCGCGCTCGTCACCGAGCGCGTCGACGGCGGCGTGCGCACCGACCGCGGCGACGTGCTCGCCCCGCTCGTCGTCGACGCGCTCGGCTGGCGCCGTGTGCTCGGCTCTGCCCACTACGACGGCAAGGGCGGCCCGCTGACGCGGGCGCTCGAGGTGCATCCCGACGGCAGCGGCGACGGCGCGCTCGACGTCGTGATCGACCGCTCGCTCGCCCGGCGCGGGTATGCCTGGCGAGTCCCCGCCGGCGGCGAGGTACGCGTGGGCGTCGCGTCGTACGACCCCCGCGCCTCGGTCAAGGCCGCGACCGCCGAGATCGCGGCCCGCTACGACGTCGAGGTCGTCCGGCACCAGGGCAACCTCGTCGCCCATCGGCTCCGGCCCGCGGCGGCGGACGGCGTCTTCTTCGCCGGCGACTCGGCGGGCCACTGCTTCGCCCTCTCGGCAGAAGGGATCCGCGGCGCGTTCTACTTCGGCGGCGCCTGCGGGCGCGAGCTCCGGAGGGTGCTTGCCGGCGAGCAGACCCGCGAGCAGGCGCTGGCCGCCTACGCACGGCACAGTTCCGGGCACCGGCGCGCCTTCGCGCTCACCTACCTCCTCCAGCGTGTGCTCCCGGCCCTGCCGCCACGCGCTCTGACATCGGTGATCCGCGTCCTGACCCTGCGCCGCCTTTCCGACCCGATCTTCGACTGGTACCTCGGGCTCCTGCCGGTGGAGACGGTGCCCGGCGCCGGGCAGAGCCGCGCCCCGGCCGTGCTCGAAGCGACGAGATGAGCAGCCCGGGCCGGTAGCTCGCGCAGTCAGGCTGTCGTCAGGCACCCGGCCCTAGCGTCGGGGCATGCGGATCGCCCTCGTCAGCGACTACTACTACCCCCAGCTCGGAGGGGTCGCCGAGCACGTGCACGGGCAGGCGACGGAGCTGTCCCGGCGCGGCCACGACGTTGTTTGTCGACCGGCACAAAGGCAACCCGAACGGCTGGTATATTCATCCGCACTTCATGGCGTTTTTTAAATCCGATCTCGATGGCCTCATCGTGCTGCGAAAAGTCCGGGGTGAGGATGCGGATACGGGTGAAGAAGCAACGGTTCGCGTGATGGAGGCGGGCCTTGGCGTCATCAAGCTCCCCATCGAATTTTGCGAACGATTTGGAGTCGGTCACCCGCGTGTCCCCACGGTCGCTGGCGGAGTTTTTCATGCATGGTATTCGTCCCGTCTGGAGAATAATGAGGCCGAGGTGATTCGCGAAACGAACGGTCTGGTCACGCGTGCCACCTTTCTCGATCCGCTGAAGGCCAAGCTGCGAGAAGCATACCAACTTACTTTCTAGCGGTCCGCGCATGCGCGTCCTTCTCATCAAGCTCAAGCATCTCGGCGACACGCTCCTGCTCACGCCCACCATCCGTTTTCTCAAGGAACAGATTCCCGGGATAGAAATTGACGTCATCGTCCGCGCAAGCTGCGAGACGATTCTGGATTCAAATCCTGATGTATCGCGCGTCCTCGCAATTGCGCGGCCTGAAGCAGAAAGGCGCACATGGCGCACAGGGTTCCGGGAGAATTGGCGGCTCATCACCACGATCCTGAAGACAGATTACGATTACGCTTTCGATCTCTCTGATTCCGACCGGGCAAAGCTGTGGGTGTTTCTGTCCCGAGCAAAAGTGCGCGGCTTCCGGCGCTTCGATGTGCGACGGTCATGGAAGCATCGGGTGTTCAATCGCTTCGACGACACGCTGCTGACTTCTCACCATCAGGTGATGCGGGATTTTGAAACCGTCACGCGCATCATGGGCCTGAACGGCGAGGCCGGTCCGCTAAAATTTTACCCGCGCGCGAACGCTGCTGAACTCGAGAATAAGTTTCCGTGGTTGAGTGGAAAGAAGCCGTTTGCAGTCATTCACGCCACAAGTCGCTGGACCTTCAAAGAATGGCTGCCTGAGCGATGGGCGGAGGTTGCCGACGGGCTCGCGGATGATGGATTCACGGTCGTTTTCTCGGGTGGTCCGGACGCTCACGAACGGGCCACCATTGCGACGATTCAGGGGCACGCAAAGCATCCCCATGTTTCCATCGCCGGTCAGGCCTCGGTCCACGAATTCGGCCATGTGCTCGAGCACGCACGAATGTTTCTCGGCATCGATACCTTCGCGATGCATCTCGCGGCCGCGATGCAGACGCCGTCGGTAGCTGTATTCGGGCCGTCCTTCGTTCCAGCGTGGACCCCATGGAAAAGTGACGCCGAAGTGATTGCCGATCCGTGTGAATGCAGTCCCTCAACGCACCGCGAATGTGCCAAACCGGTCGCGCGTTGCATGATGGCGATTGATTCTGCAAGCGTCCTGAGATCCGCCCGCCGCATCGCCACCCGCCCACCGATCATGCGCGATTGATTCGTCTGAGATTACCGGGCCTGACGGGCTGGAGTGGCACGCTGCATTTTCTCTGTGAACGATGCAGCGAGGGCGTGCAGATTATCGGGGAGGTTGCCGCTTGGTTCGAAGCCTAGGTCTCGGCGGATCTTTGTGATGTCAGCCAGTGAGTGGAGGATGTCGCCGGAGCGCGCAGGCGCGTGGATTGGCGCATTCATTTCACTTTCCGGATTGAGACGGCGAATCTGTTCGGAAATCATAGCGGCGAGTTCCTTGAGCGACGTGCGTTTTCCCATTCCCACGTTGAATATTTCACTGCCGGAGAATGCCCCGGTGGCCGCTAGGATGTTGGCCTCGACAACATTTTCGACATGGCAAAAGTCGCGGGTGTTGGAACCATCCCCATTGATTTGGCATGGTTCGCCATTCAAGGCCGCGGTGATCCACTTCGGGATGACGGCCGCGTATCCGCCATTCGGATCTTGGCGCGGGCCGAAGACGTTGAAGTAGCGCAGGGCTGCCGTGGTGATTCCATAATTGCGACTGAAAACAGCTGCATACATCTCGTTGATGAGCTTCGACGTGCCGTACGGGGAATTTGGATTTGGAACGGCCGATTCCGAGGAAAGTTCTGCGGAGGAGTCTCCGTAGACAGCACTTGAGCTCGCAAAAACAATTCGCGGCACGCCGCGCGTGCGTGCTGCATCCAAGACATTTAGAAATCCGTCCACATTGATGCTGTTGCAGCGGAGCGGATCCTCGATCGAAAGCGGAACGGAAACCAGCGCGGCGTGATGAACGACCACTTGAACATCCCTGCACAGTTCCCGGCAGAGGGATGCATCGCGGATATCTCCCTCGACCAATCGAAAATTCTGCCAACGCTCAGGTCCTGCTTCCGCACGGACTTCATCGAGGTTGCGTTCTGCGCCCGTGGAGAGATCATCCAAGCCTGTAACGCGCTGCCCGGTTTTGAGAAGTTTCGCCAACAGATGCGAGGCGATAAAACCCGCGCAACCGGTGAGCAACCAATGCCGAGGTGCCGCCGCGAGTGAATCAAGTGTGCGTTGATAAGTGGATGCCATAAGTGCCGGACGCTATTACGTCGAATGATTGGCATAGGTTGAGCGGATGCCACCGGTAGCGGAAATCAAAAAGCACGGTTCAAAACATATTCCAATGTGCGCGGACAATCTTGACCGTTACGCTTGGACTACAGATGAAATCCACTTTCCGAAAGTTCCCTTGGCATCACCGTAAAGCATCCCGGTGTTGTGCTTGGTGAGAAGCGGATTTCTCGTTTCAGCGAAGCCTTTCCTTTCAATGCCTCAGGAGAATCACCGAACCGGACAGTCATTCAACCTTGAAAGTTCCGCGGTGCGTTCGTCGCTTTGCGCGGCCCAGGATTCACGGCGTCCATTTTCATAGAAATCCGCATTCGGAAATCTGGAATGCACGATCCATCGCGATGCGAAACAAATCTCCATGCAGTGTCGAGCGGCGCGTTGCGTGTCTGTTGGGAGGTGCGGGGATTTGCGCCGACATCGTGATTTTTGCGCGAGCGTCAGCGGAACTGCGCTGGTATTCGAATGCCGATGTCCTGGTTTCTGGCGTTCTTACTTTTGCTGGTCGTATCCCTCTGGCTGCGGCGGGAAAAAGTGTACCGCGTTCGTGCCTTGATTCATGGGAAACGTGTTCAGGAACTTTTGCGGGAACATGAAGCACTGCGGAGCCAGCGGGGGCTCGCAGAGGCAAACCTGGAAATCATTTTGTCCTCAATGGAGGAAGGTGTGCTGGTGCTGGATAAGCGGCGCGCAGTGCGTCTGGCGAATCCAGCAGCCCAGCGTCTATTCGATCTGCCGGCGAAGTATGCGGGACAGTCGGTGATCCAATTGCTGCGCGAACCTGCGGTGGAAAACATGGTTGAGGCTGCATTGCTGAGTGCGGAGCCGAGTGAAACTGAACTGGATCTTGAGGAGCGGAAGCCGCCCATGGTTCTCGCGGTCCGCATTGCTCCGATGCGTGACGCATCCGGGGAAGCGGCTGCGCTGGCGATGTTCCGCGACGTCCGGAATTTGAAACGGCTCGAGGAAATCCGGCGTGAATTCGTCGCGAATGTCTCTCATGAATTGCGCACGCCGCTTGCCATTTTCCAAGGCTATGTCGAGCAACTCATGGATGCGCCGGAGATGGGGCGCGAGGACCAGGCTGAGACGTTTCGGGTGCTCGACCGGCATGCGAAACGACTCACCGCGCTTGTCGAAGATTTGCTGGTGCTGGCCAGGATGGAGTCCAAGGAGGAGGAATTGTCACTTGAGGAAATCGAACTGAAGGAATTCGTCAGCGAGATTGCGCGGGATTTTGCGCTCCGCGCGCAAGCGAAAGGAGTGGCTCTCCATGTAGAAGTTGACGAAGGACTGCGTCCTCTCCGCGCCGACCCACTGAGAATGGCGCAGGTCTTCACCAACCTGGTGGATAATGCGCTGAAGTTCACTCCGGCGAATGGCACCGTCACGCTCGGAGCGATGTGTAATGGGACCGAATTCCGCCTCTGGGTCAGCGATTCAGGGCAGGGGATCTTGTCCAGCCACCTGCCGCATATTTTCGAGCGGTTCTACCGTGTGGATAAAGGGAGAAGCCGGGAGGTCGGCGGCACGGGACTGGGCCTGAGCATCGTCAAGCACATCGCCCGCGCGCATGGCGGGACAGTCGAGGCCGAGAGCACGCTGGGCAAAGGCACGACAATCCGGCTTCGCCTCCCAGATCGTTTTGCGAACCCCGCGGACTAGCCGGGAATTTCCTTCAGCAACTGCGCGTTCGTCGGGAATTTCTTCACGAACGACAGCAGGCGCTCAATGGCTTCGAAGGGTTTGTGTCCAGACAGTCCGCGACGGATGACGCTGATCTTGTGCAAGTCATCACTTGGGATGAGCAGTTCGTCGCGACGGGTTCCGCTTTGGAAAATATCCACCGCAGGATAGACGCGCTGATCGCTGATCTTCCGGTCGAGGACGATTTCCATGTTCCCCGTGCCTTTGAACTCAAGGAAGATCAGTTCGTCCATTCTGCTGCCGGTCTCGATGAGCGCCGTCGCGACGATCGTCAGCGAACCGGCTTCCTCGGTGTTTCGAGCGGCGGCGAAAATCTTACGCGGAATCTCGAGTGCACGGCTGTCGACACCGCCGGACATCGTCCGTCCGCCTCCGGAGATGGCATTGTTGAACGCGCGACCAAGCCGCGTGATGGAATCGAGCAGGATGAAAACATCATGTCCGCTTTCCACGAGGCGTTTGGCGCGCTCGATGCATAACTGGGCGATGCGTGTGTGCGATTTCACATCCATGTCGTTCGAACTCGCCCAGAGTTCTGCGGCGGGAATGTTGCGTTTGAAATCGGTGACCTCTTCGGGGCGTTCATCCACGAGGAGAATCATGAGTTTCACGTCGGGATGATTTTTCACCACCGCCTGCGCGATGTGATGAAGCAGCGTGGTCTTGCCGGTTCGCGGGGGCGCCACGATCAATCCGCGCTGGCCTTTGCCCACAGGCGTGACAAGATCGATGATCCGGGTGGTGAAACGGTCGGGAACGGTTTCAAGTTTCATCCGCTCCAACGGACTGATGCTTGTAAGGTCATCAAACGCCGGCCATGTTTTTGCCGTCTCAGGATCGGCATCGTTGATGGAAAGGATGCGATGAATTTGCAGTCCGCGATGACTCTTGCGTGCCTCCGCCTTCAGCCATTGGCCGTCACGAAGCCCATATTTTTTCACCGCTTCCGGAGTGACAAAAACGTCGCTCGGGTGCGGCTGGAAGAACCGTGAGGCATCACGGAGAAAGCCAAATCCTTTTCCGGAAATTTCGCAATATCCCTGGGTCTCGACGATCTCCTCGGGTTCGGGTTCCGGGCGCGGAGCCTGCGGCGCATTCTCCTGCTGTTCGCGATGCGAGTCCCGACTCTGCTGCGGGTGCTCGCGCCGGTTTTGGCGATGATCCGGGCGGTGGTCCGGGCGATCCTGACGTTCGCGACCACGCGGTGCATTTACCGCCGGTGACTGCGGTGCCCCGGCGCCGGCCTCGCCTTGCGGCGCAGAAGGTGCGGAGGCGATCGCTGCGGTGGCCTGCTGAGCGGCGAGCTTTGCGTTCATCATCGCTGCCATGATGGCATCAAGTTGGGCCTTCTCGGTGGGAATGGGAATGTTCGCGGCACGGAGAAATATTTCCACTTCCCGCGGGATGTAGAGCGGACGGGGCCGCGGAGCTTCCACCGCCGGGGCGGGCGGGATTTCCGGCACCGCCGGCACCGGTGCACTCGGCAACTCCGCAACAAGCGGGGCGGTTGGCGCGACTTGAGCGACTGGCGTGGAAACTTCCGGGACATTTTTCTCCTGCGCTGGAGCGGGGGCAGAGGCGGTCTCCGCGGGCAGATCGAATGACATCTCCGGCGTCTCTTCCACAGCGGCGGCCTTCTTCTTCGAGGCTCGCTTGGAAGCAGGAGCTTTCGCCGCCTTTGCAGAAATTTTCTTTGCGGACGGCTCAGTGGTCGCAGCCTTTTTGCGGGTCGCCTTTTTCTTCGGTGCCTGCTCGTCGAGCAGTTCCGGGTCTGTGTTTTTACTCATGGAAATCTGTGGTTAGGCCCTCATCCGGAGAGCGCGGGTTTGTCCGAAACTTTCATTCCGCGTGCATGGCACGAATCGCGATGGGACGGGGAGTGAACTCGCCACCGCCATTTCTTCCCCCAGGATTCGAACCCGGGGTATGCACTTGGCTTTGCTCTGGCTTATCGTCGCGAGCAGGCCACTTGCGCGTCACGTTGGATCACTGGTCTGCGAACCATCATGTGGTGTGAAAGGGAAAACGCGCTGCGGATGAGAGGGTTTGCTTGAAGTCCTTTAGACTTACCCATTCAGCCGGGGAGACTGAAACCGCTGACGCAAATCGAACGCTTGTAAGAATGCAGAGGACTGATGCGACGTCAACGGGAATCTTTCGGATCCTTTGCGGAGAGACACGGCTTGATTGGAGAAGCTACGGCATCTGCCATTCGATGGCAGAAAAAACGCCCCCGGCTTTTTGGCCGGGGGCGCAGTCGAGTCGAATTGGGTATCGGTGGCTACGCGATGTCGTAGCGATCAAGGTTCATTACCTTGTTCCAAGCGGCAACGAAGTCGCGGACGAATTTCCCTTTGGAATCAGCACAGGCGTACACCTCTGCCAATGCCCGGAGAATGGCGTTCGACCCGAAGACCAAATCGACCCGCGTCCCATTCCATTTTACCTCGCCGGTTTTCCGTTCGCGGCCTTCGAAAATGGCGGCGTCGGCGGCAACGGGTTTCCACTCTGTCCCCATATTGAGGAGATTGCGGAAGAAATCATTCGTCAGCGCTTCCTTTTCATTCGTGAAGACGCCGTGTTCGGATTGATCGGTGTTGGTCTTCAGCACGCGCATGCCGCCGATGAGCACCGTCATTTCTGGTGCGGTCAAAGTCAGCAACTGCGCCTTGTCGATCAGCAACGCTTCGGACGGAATCGTGTAGCGTCCTTTCAGATAATTCCTGAACCCGTCCGCAATCGGCTCGATTGCTTCGAATGCTGCCACATCCGTTTTTTCCTGCGAAGCATCCATGCGCCCGGGAGTGAATGGAACAGTCACATTTTCACCGGCGTTCTTCGCGGCTTTCTCGACTGCGGCGCACCCGGCAAGAACGATCAGGTCGGCAAGGGATACCCGTTTGCCTCCGGATGCGGAGCTGTTGAAATCGCTTTGAATGCCCTCGAGTTTTCCGAGCACTTTCGCTAGCTGAGCGGGCTGATTCACCGCCCAATTCCTTTGCGGTGCGAGCCGGACGCGGGCGCCATTTGCGCCTCCTCGCATGTCTGAACCACGGAAGGTGGATGCCGACGCCCACGCTGTGGACACAAGTTCAGAGACGGAAAGGCCTGAACCGAGAATCTTTCCTTTCAGGACATCGATATCCTGAGCGTCGATGAGCGGGTGATCCACGGCTGGGATCGGGTCCTGCCAGAGCAATTCCTCGGCGGGAACTTCCGGGCCGAGGTATCGCGCGCGGGGTCCCATGTCGCGATGGGTGAGCTTGAACCAAGCGCGAGCAAAGGCGTCCGCGAACTGATCCGGATTCTCCAAAAAGCGACGCGAGATTTTTTCGTAAATCGGATCCACCCGCAGGGCGATGTCGCTGGTGAGCATGGCCGGAGCGATACGCTTGTTGGGATCAAACGCGTGCGGCACAGTTCCTTCGCCTCCTCCATTCTTTGGCCGCCATTGCTGGGCGCCGGCAGGGCTTTTCGTAAGTTCCCATTCGAAGCCGAATAGGTTTTGGAAATAGCCGTTGCTCCATTGCGTGGGAGTGGAGGTCCAAGTGACTTCAAGGCCGCTCGTGATCGCGTCGGCCCCTTTGCCGGTGCCAAAACTGTTCTTCCATCCGAAGCCCTGATCCTCGATTCCTGCCGCCTCGGGCTCGGGACCCACGTGATTCGACGGCCCGGCTCCATGGGTTTTTCCAAACGTGTGGCCGCCGGCGATGAGTGCCACGGTCTCCTCGTCATTCATGGCCATCCTGCCGAAAGTATCGCGAATGTCTTTGGCGGAGAGAAGCGGGTCGGGATTGCCGTCCGGCCCTTCGGGGTTCACGTAAATCAGCCCCATTTGCACCGCCGCGAGGGGGTTCTCCAAATTGCGCGTGTGTACATCCCCATCCGCATCATCGTCGGACACGAGCACGCCGCCGGGTTTTTCCACACCTTCAGACCCGTGTGCGTAGCGGATGTCGCCGCCGAGCCACGTCGTTTCGCGGCCCCAATACACATCTTGGTCCGGCTCCCAAGTGTCCGCACGCCCACCCGCAAAACCGAAAGTCTTAAAGCCCATCGTTTCGAGTGCGACATTGCCGGTGAGGATCATAAGATCCGCCCAAGAAATCTTGCGGCCATATTTCTGCTTGATGGGCCACAGGAGCCGCCGCGCCTTGTCTAGGCTTACATTGTCCGGCCAGCTATTCAGCGGGGCAAAGCGCTGCTGCCCGCGCCCACCACCGCCGCGCCCGTCGCCGGTGCGGTAAGTCCCAGCGCTGTGCCAGGCCATGCGGATGAAAAGTCCGCCGTAGTGGCCAAAGTCTGCCGGCCACCACTCCTGCGATTCGGTCATCAGCGCCGCGAGATCCTTTTTCACAGACGCGAGATCGAGAGACTTGAATTCCTCCGCATAGCTGAAGTCGGTGCCCATGGGATCCGACTTTGCGGAATGCTGATTCAGGAGTTCGACTTTCAAACGGTTCGGCCACCAATCGCGATTGGTGGTGGATCCGCCTGTGGCTGCGGTGTGGTGAAAGGGACACTTCGATTCAGTACTCATGGGATTGTTCGTTGGATGGGTGAAGATTCGGAAAATTCGGGGATTACGCATTACGCGCTGACCCGGAAAGTGGAGACGACAAATTGCGCAGAATGGGAGTTTCGTCCATCTCCGACTCGGTGTCCAAGCTCCTTGACTATTTCAGTGCCCGAACGCGGTGCGCCTCACTGTCGCCGATGAAAATAGTGCCGTCCTTATCGACGAAGATCCCATGCGGGCGTGCCATCTTGCATTCGAGCGGAGCGCCGTCGGGTCCATCGCCGCGCTGACCGGTGCCTGCGATGAGTTCGAGTGTCCCTTTTTTCCGATCGACCATGCGGATACTGTGACTCTCACAATCCGCGAGATATACGTTTCCATCCGGTGCGACGGCGATCCCTTTGGGTCCGGAAAGGGTCGCTTCTTTCGCGGCACCGCCGTTGCCCGTGAACCCCTTTTTTCCAGATCCGGCCATGTGCTGGATTTTGCCGGATTGGAAGTCGATCTTGAAGACCTGATTGCCCTCCCGCGTTGCGAGCCAGAGGTTTCCCTCCGAGTCAAAGTCGATCGAGCGCGGCCCATTCAGCGGTGTTCCTCCAATGGGAGCGCCGTCCGGCGTTGGGCCGGCCTTTCCGGTGCCTGCGACGGTGCTGATGATGCCCGTTTTCGAGTCGACCTTCCGAATGACGTGATTCCCGATGTCACAGATATAAAGATCGCCCGCCGGAGAAAATTGAATGCTGTGCGGCTGCTTGAACTGCGCGTCCTTTGCGGGGCCTCCGTCCCCAGCGTAGCCCGGTTTTCCGTTGCCGGCAAAGGTCGTAATCACCCCAGTCTTCATGTCCACGCTCCGCACCGCGTGATTCGTCATGTCGACGATGAAAAGGTCGCCCTTCCGGTCAAAACGGATCTCGTGGGGAAGGTTGAAAGTCGCCTGCAATGCCGCACCTCCGTCGCCGGAATAGCCTTTTGCCCCCGTGCCGGCCACGGTGTGAATCTTCCCATCAGCGGTGATTTTTCGCACGCGCTGCCCCGTGTATTCACAGAACCAGAGATTGCCATCCGGTCCACGGATGACACCAAAGGGATTGTCCACCTGTGCCGCCGCCGCTGGTCCACCATCGCCTGCGAAACCCTGCATGCCGGTGCCCGCGACCGTTCGGATTTCCACGGCATGGAGCGCGCAAGGGACCAGGAGGAGGGGAATGAGAAATCGCATGGAACCAAAAAAGCGGACGCCTGGCCTACGGCAAGCGTGGAATATGGCGGACGCGCGTGGATGCGCCGTGGCCCGAACACGGCACACAGGACACCGCCCGTCCGCGCAAAGAGCTTGTCTTTTCCCCACCGGTGGCGATTCATCGCCCGCTCAATTTATGGCAAAGAAAAGCATTCGTGACATCGATGTAAAAGGGAAGCGCTGCCTCGTGCGCGTGGATTTTAACGTCCCGCTCGACGAAAAGGACGGCGCAATGGTGATCACCGACGACACCCGCATCAAGGAAACGCTGCCGACAATCCGGCACCTCGTCGAACATGGTGCGAAGGTCATCCTCTGCTCCCATCTTGGCCGACCAAAAGGGAAGCGAAGTGAGAAGGAATCGCTCCGCGCTGTGGCTGACCATCTTCACACGTTGCTCAATTTTCCGGTCGCTTTCAGCCACGATACGATCGGTGAAGTGCCCGAAAAAATCATCGCGCACATGAAGGAGGGCGACGTGACGCTGCTTGAGAACGTGCGATTCGAGCCGGGCGAAGAAAGGAACGATGAGGCGCTTTCCAAAGCCCTAGCGGGACTCGCGGATATTTTTGTGAATGATGCTTTCGGCTCCGCGCATCGTGCGCACAGTTCGACGGCTGGGGTGGCCGCATTTCTTCCGGCGGTGAGTGGATTGCTGATGGAAAAAGAGATCGCCTATCTGCACGACGAGTTGGAATCCCCCGAGCGGCCGTTTGTTGTCATCCTCGGCGGTGCAAAGGTGAACGACAAAATCGAGGTCATCAATCGCCTCTTGGACAGGGCCGACACGATCATCATCGGCGGTGGGATGGCATACACGTTCCGGAAGCTGGTGCAGGGGATTGAGATAGGCAAAAGCCTTTACAAGCCTGAGTGGGAGCCGATCGCGCAGGCGGCGCTCAACAAAGCCAAAGAGCGTGGCGTGAAGCTGCTTATTCCCGTCGATGCAATGGTGACGGACTCATTCGACTTTGATGCGAAGAAACTCGGCAAGATGAAGCTCGTTTCCGAGGGCGAGAATATCGAGGCAGGGTGGGAGGGCGTGGATATCGGGCCCGCAAGCGTGAAGCTTTTCTCCGAAGAGATCGCACGTGCGAAGACCGTGATCTGGAATGGGCCCATGGGTGTTTTTGAAATCAAGGAAGCCGCGAAAGGAACCTTTGCGATCGCAGAGGCGATTGCGGCAAACCGGGATGCCAAGACGATCATCGGGGGTGGCGACAGCGTGAAAGCCGTTAAGAAGGCGGGTGTCGCGGACAAGGTGACTTTCATCAGCACCGGCGGCGGGGCGAGCCTCGAGCTTCTCGAGGGGAAAACGCTGCCAGGCGTTGCAGCGATCGGCGAGAAATAGGAACTCCCATATTCAAAATCTTATGCGTAAAAAGATCATCGCAGCCAACTGGAAGATGAACATGACCCTCGGGGAGACCGACGGGTTCTTTAAGACATTCCTGCTCGAAATCGGAGGAGAGAAGCGGGTCGACGTCGTCATTGTCCCGTCTTTCACCGCACTGGCAAAGGCCGGTGAAATTCTGCGCAATGTGCAGAATGTGAAACTTGGTGCGCAAAACATGAGCGCGGAAAAATCGGGCGCCTTCACGGGAGAGATCAGTGCGGCGATGCTGCGCGAAATTTTCGTCCGCTACGTGGTGCTCGGGCATAGCGAACGCCGCACGCTTTTCGGTGAGACAGATGAAGCCGTAAACAAAAAGGCCATCGCAGCGCATGGCGCGACCCTGCGTCCGATTGTGTGCATCGGGGAGACGCTTGAGGAACGTGACGGGAACAATGTGGAAGTCGTGTTGGAAAAGCAACTCCGCGGCAGCCTGAAGGACCTCAGCGCCGTCCAGTTCGAAGAGACAGTAATCGCTTACGAGCCGGTGTGGGCAATCGGCACCGGCCGCACTGCGACGCCGCAGCAGGCGCAGGATGCGCATGCGTTCATCCGCCGGACCATCGCCGGGCTTTCGAGCGCCGCGACCGCGGAGAAAGTGCGGATCCAATACGGCGGGAGCGTGAAGCCTGCGAACACCGCCGAACTGATGTCGCAACCCGACATCGACGGAGCGCTGGTTGGAGGCGCGAGCCTGGACCCGCGCGGATTTGCAGAGATCGTGATGGCGACAGTGAAATTGTCGCAATAGCGCTTTCCCACCGCGGCGAAACCAGATCTCGGCCCGCGCGCCCAGAAGCGCTAGATTTTCGGTGTGAGGGTCGGGCCTGCCTTCGTGTCTTTCACGACCCATCCGAGCGCTGCGATGGCGTCGCGCAGACGGTCACTTTCCGCCCATTGCTTGTTTGAACGGGCAGTCTGGCGCTGGTCCACGAGGGCATGCACTTCCGATGGTACGGCCACCGCGTCCTTCTGAAAACCAAGGACAGAATTAATCCGTCGCCACGCGTTCAGGATTCCCGCAGCAACGTCCGGCTGAATCTCACCTCCATCCATCGCACGATTCGTTTCCCGGATGAGATCGAAAAGACGTCCCATCGCTCCGCTAATGTTGAGGTCTTCATCAAGGTCCGCGAAAAAAGAATCCGCCGCGGCGGTGTACTGTTGAGGCAGTTCGGAAGTGGCTTCCGCGCCGGTTGCGCACTGCTCGAGACGTGAGTCCCATTCGTCAATCCGTCCAAGCGCGTTGCGCGCGCCAGCGAGACCGTCAAAGGTGAAATTGAGTGGGAGCCGATAGTTCACTGTGACCAGCGCATAGCGCACTTCCCGTCCGGTCCAGCCCTTCGCAAGAAGGTCCCGAAGCGTGTAAAAATTCCCCGCGCTTTTCGACATTTTCTGCCCATCGACCATGAGATGCGCGCAGTGCAGCCAATAACGGACGAATTTGCGGCCAGTCACGGATTCACTTTGTGCGATCTCCGCTTCGTGATGGGGGAAGATATTGTCCACGCCTCCGCAGTGGATGTCGATTTCGGGGCCGAGCAACTCCGTGGCCATCGCACTGCACTCGATGTGCCATCCGGGGCGTCCCCATCCCCACGGCGAATCCCATTTCACGTCGCCGTCATTTTCATCCCACGCCTTCCAGAGTGCGAAGTCTCCGACGTTTTCCTTTTCGTATTCGTCGCTCTGCACGCGGCCGCTCGGCCGCAATTCGTCGAGATTGAGGTGTGCCAGCTTTCCGTATTTGGGAAATTTGCTTAGGCGAAAATAGACGGATTGATCCTCGGCTCGATAGGCGATCTCTTTTTCCTCCAAGACGCGAATCATCCCGATCATCTGCTTCACGTATTCGGTTGCGGCGGGAAAATGTTGGGCGCGTTTCACTCGGAGAACCTCCAAATCCTCGAAGAACGCGTCCTTGAATTTCTTCGTGAAGTCCGCAAGCCGGACCCCGAGTTGCATGCAGCCGCGGATAGTCTTGTCGTCCACGTCAGTGAGGTTCATCACGCGTTGAACGGCAAAATCGCGGGCCTCCAAGTGGCGCTGAAGCAAATCCTCGAAGATGTAAGCGCGAAAATTCCCGATGTGCGCGAAATTATAAACTGTTGGTCCGCACGTGTAGAGTTTCACCTGCCTCCCGACGGGATCGATCGGCTGGAAATCTTCCAACTCCCGGGAATACGTATTGAAAAATCGCGTCGGCATCACCCGATCACCGTAGTGGCGGAATGCGGGGCTCGGCAACACCGAAGCGGCTCTGCTACGTCTATTGGATTGCGGAAATCGCGCCGCGGTAATTGCGGTCCAATTCCTCCACTGACGCAGCCGAGATATTCAGGTCGCGAAGGAGTCCATCCTGGAGACCGTAGATCCAGCCGTGGACGGAAAGTGTCTGACCACGTTCCCACGCATCCCGCACGACGGTCGTCTGCCCGACATTCAGCACCTGCTCGATGACATTCAGCTCGCAGAGCATGTCGTGCCGCCGGTTTTCCGGGCAACTTTCGATCAAGTCCACATGCTTGTGCCGCACGTCCTGAATGTGTCGCAGCCAGTTATCCACGAGGCCGAACCGGAACCCACGCAACGCAGCGAGCACACCAGCGCAGCCATAGTGCCCGACCACGATGATGTGTTTTAGCTTCAGGACATCGATGGCAAATTGCATCACGGAAAGGCAATTGAGGTCCGTGTGTACCACGACGTTCGCGACATTTCGGTGCACGAACACCTCCCCGGGCGCGAGGCCGGTAATCTGATTGGCCGGAACGCGCGAATCCGAGCAACCGATCCAGAGGTAGTCAGGATGCTGGATTTTCGCGAGCTTACGGAAGAATTCCGGGTCGCGGCTTTTAATATCTTCGGCCCAATTGCGGTTGTTGGCGAGCAGGTGATTGAGGTCAGCCATGAACCATTCTTTTATGTGTCAGCGAATCACAAAGGCAACGCCTCGTTGAAATTCACTGACTTTCGCCGCTTCCATCCGGACGTGAGATTTGCGTAAAGTCCGATTCATGGGAATCCCCTCGAACTTTAACTGGCCTGCTGTCACCGAGAAAACGCTTGCGATCATCATGGGAGGGGGTGCCGGCACACGGTTGTTTCCGCTGACGAAGGAACGTTCGAAGCCTGCTGTTCCGCTCGCTGGAAAATACCGGCTAGTGGACATCCCGATTTCGAACTGCCTGAACTCCGGCCTTCGCCGGATTTACGTCCTCACGCAATTCAACAGCGTGTCGCTTCACCGGCATATTCACGCGACTTACAAGTTTGACCAATTTTCCCGCAGCTACGTGGAAATCCTCGCGGCGCAGCAGACCCCGAGCGACTCGCGATGGTATCAGGGCACCGCGGATGCAGTCCGGCAGAACCTCCCGGATTTTCTGAACGGGCCCTTCGACTACTTTGTGATTCTAAGCGGCGACCAGCTTTACCGGATGGATTATCGCCGGATGCTGGAGCAGCACATTGAGACCAAGGCGGAGATGACCGTCGCGACGATTCCGGTCACCCGTAAGGACGCATCCGACTTCGGTATCATGCACACCGACGCGGAGCGGCGTATCACGCGTTTTGTGGAAAAGCCCAAGGACCCGGCAGTGCAGGATACTCTTCGCGTTCCGCCGAGCCTGCTGAAGGAACTCGGACGCGGCGACGACGAGGAACTCTTTCAGGCATCGATGGGCATTTACGTGTTCAACCGGGAATCCCTTCGCGAGGCCCTCGCAAATCAGCACATGGATTTCGGTAAGCACGTCATCCCGGAGGCGCTCGGGAAATTCAGTGTGCGCGCCCACATTTTCCAAGGGTACTGGGAGGACATCGGAACCATCCGCGCATTTTTTGACGCCAATCTTGCGCTCACGAATGCGCTACCGCCCTTCAGCTTTTTCGATGCGGCATCACCCATCTACACGCACATGCGTTTCCTGCCGGGAAGCAAAGTCAATGGGGCCACCGTGCGCAACGCGATCATGAGCGATGGGTGCATCATCAGCGACGCGAACATCGAGCGCGCGGTCATCGGTCTGCGCAGCATCATCAAGAGCGGTTCAACAATCAAAAACAGCATCATCATGGGGGCCGATTACTACGAAGAGATTCGCCCTGCGATGAAAGGGGAGCCTGCGCTTGGCATTGGGTCCAACTGCGTGGTGGATCATGCGATCGTGGATAAAAATGCGCGCGTGGGAAATGGAGTGGTCATCACTCCGGACGGCAAAGCCGATGACTGCGATGGCCCGCCTGTGCGCTGGGCGGATGGTACGGAAAAACCGCTTTGGTACGTTCGGGATGGAATCGTTGTCATCCCAAAGGGAGCTGTGCTTCCGGATGGAATGTGGGTGTGAGCCGCGGTTCGGTTGTCTTTCTGAGAGTTCGGTCGTAGCAGTTACGGAGTGATTTTCCCGTCGCTTGTCTGTCGCCGCAGTCATAACTCCTCGCTGCAGGTGAATCTGCAGGACAGCACGGGCCGCGACCCTGCGCGAAGTGGCTGAGGTGGCCACGGATGATAACGATGCGCCGTAACGTTCCGTGGAACCGCGCCAGAGGCAAACGGCCACTTGGAACCATGAAAGCTGTGCGAACTGGTGGAGCCTAGGGGGTTCGAACCCCTGACCTCCTCAATGCCATTGAGGCGCTCTACCAACTGAGCTAAGACCCCGTTCGCAGCGGGTGGAAAACATGGGAATCACGGGCCCTCTTGGCAAGGGGATTTTTCCCCAAAGGCAATCAAGGTTCACGTGAGCGCGAGACTGCTGAGTCTCCTTCGCGGATATGCTTGAGGTCTGCGACCATAATGAACGTGACGATCACGAGCAAAGACCACGAAGTGATTTTTCCGAACGATACCATGTGCCATCCAGAAGATTGATTCGGGTAAAGCCAGGCTCCATTCAGCGTCGCGAGATTTTCCGCGATCCACACAAAGAACCCGATGAGAAAAAATGATAGCACGAGCGGCATGGTGCGTTCCACTTTCAACACGGTGAAGTGCACCCGGGTTTTCGCGAATATCACGGCAACCGCCCCGATGAGCCACCACCGGAAATCAGCGATGAAGTGGTGGGTAAAAAAATTCGCATAAATGGCGGCGCTCAGTGCGATGCTGAGTGCGTTGGGCGGATATCCGGTGAGGCGCAGTTTTTGGATACGCCACGCCTGGCACATGTAGCTTGCAACAGCGGCATACATGAATCCGCTGTAGAGCGGGACGTTTCCGATCTTGAAAACTGAGGCTTCCGGGTAACTCCAGGATCCGATTTCAGGCATTGTCTTGAAGATTTCGAGCATCAGTCCGAGGAGATGAAATGCGAGGAGGACTCCAGCTTCGGCGAACGTCTCAATCCGGGTAAGCAACAGAAGAATCTGGATCGCGATCGCAGCGAAAAGGATGAGGTCGTAGCGTGCGATGCCTCCGAACGAAATATACTTCGAAAGCATAAGGACGAGGAGGAACAGTCCAGCGAAGAGGCACGCCCGTGCCTCCTGAAAACCGAATGCCGCAAACTCGCGGAGGAAATTCCGCATCATCTCCTTCCGTGCGGATCCTAGGTTTTCGCGCCCGCGTCCTGAGAGGGTTTTCCGGTTCGAGGGTGACTCTCGAGCAGCCTGCGCGCGCTTGCATCCTCACTCATTCCAAGCGCTGACCAATCTGCGGCGTGGTCGCGATATTTTCGCCAAAACGCCCGGAGATTTTCATTCGCCACAAACTCCGGATGTTCGACCAGCACATCATAAGGACCGGGACGGCTGAAAATTTTCGCCATGATCGGAACGAGATCCAAAACGAAGAGGGTGCCGAAGATCACGAGAAATTGGAACATGCCGCGATCCATTTCTGGCCTTGTTCCGCGCGTTCCGTTTCATCGGCATCCGGGGCGGGCAGGAAGATGACCCGATAAAGCCCGATGGTTTCCTCCATCGGATCGAGGATTCCGTTCATCTTCCTTTCGAGGCGCGCGATATTCGGATTGAATTTCTCGTCAGCACGCTTCACGGCGCTCGCATGGTCAGCCTCAAGCGCCAGCGTTTGGTCGGGAAGTCGGGTCAGCAGCCTTGGATGTTCCGCTTCGAGTGATGCGATTTCTGCGGTCACTTTTTCCAGTCGCTGCCGGCGAATGCGCTCCATCTCCTGCGCCTCCTCGAACGAACGCCGCACGCTTGCCGCCGAGTGCGTCGAGATATGCGTTCTTGTCGGCGAGCCGTGCATTCGCAAGTTCCCGGTCACTCGTTTGGATGGAGGTTTGCAGCGCGCGTTGCGCGGCCTCCAATTGTCGGATGTCCCCGAGAACGGCGCGATCCCGCGTTTGCATGTCCTTTGTACGCGGACCTTCACCTGGCTTTTTGGGTTCCGGGAAAAACTCGTTGGGCTGCCCCAGCACCTCGCGGGCGATGGCCTCGACGAGTCTGCGGTGCAAATCCTGGCTCGCATCGAGCGTTGATGTGGTCTTCGCGAGAGATTCCTTCTGGGCCTCGATCAGCGCAATCACGCTCCTCGTATCCCCGCTTGCCGGAGCAGTAAAATCAGTTTCTCCCGCTTTTTTGCGCTCCTGTTCCATGCGTTCATCCGCGTAGGTCTCGGAATTGATGATCGCCTTTTGCAATTCAGGAAGCTGCGCATTCAGCGCATCCCTTTTGGCGGTAAAATCAGCCGCGAGCTGCTTCCTTACGGCGTCGTCGTCGTCGCGAATTGTCTGAAGCTCCAATGCGAGATTCTTCCGGATTGCCGCTTCCTCCTCGCGAAGTGCGTTGAGCTTTCCTTGCAACTCAGTCTGGATCCGGTGCGTGATCGCGGGTCGATATTGATCGAGGCAAAATGGAAATGCGATCGCGACGCTCACGACGCCCGCGAGGGCAAATCGGAAAATAATCTGCATCAGCTTCCTCCACCACGGCTGGAATGGACGGTAGGTCGCAAGCAGGATGCGATCGGTATTCATGATGACAAACGCCCACGTGAGCGAAATGCCCAGCACCGCGATCCACGGCGGTTCTGCAAAGCGGCTTTTGGCGTAAAAAATCATGCCAAGAAACGACATGATGGTGGGAATCAGGACCGTGCTTCCCAAGACCGCGATCCGCTCGCGTTCGGTCGGCGGGCAATGCTGGAGCGTGTCCCATCTTGCACCTGCGAGCCAGTAAAGTGGGCGCATCCACCGGTCCCACAAAGAAGGATGTCCTGCGGCAGGGGGCAGCGGATTTTCGGATGGATGCCAGTGCATGATTAATCGCCGGATCCTGAGATGCCGAGGGCGCGCATCAGCGGGCGCCCACCTTTCCGGCGCCCAGTTTCTCGCGTGCCTGCCGCAGAATCTTCCGGTCAGTCCGCGAGAGCGACTTCATGCCGCCGCTCGAGATCTTGTCCAAAATCGGATCGATCTCTAGCCGAAGAAAGTCATCAGCATTCATCCGCTGCATGCGCATTTCCCGCTGATGCCGCTCAAACCGCCGCCGCTGAAACCATATGGGATTCCCAAAGCCCAGTCGCCGTGTCCAAGCCCATCCGATGATGCTGCCGGTGAGAATCCCCGCGGGCCCGATGGATGAAAACGTTCCTGTTGCGACACATGCCGCGGAAAATGCGAGCATGGCTGCGGCGAGATATTTTGCGCGGCACCGCAGGGGAAAGAGGTGGAAAAAGGAAAAGCCGGTTTCCAGTTCCGGCATGATGGTCGCGTAGGCTGCAAGCACGGCGGCGCACGCGGCCGAAAATCCAAACACGGCGGCATCCGGTGCCACGCACATGTTGACGAAACCTCCCGCGACATTTGCAAAGAGGCAAAGCCAGACGAAATTGAAGCGTCCGACGATGGGCTCGATCTCGCGGCCTGCGATGCACAGCATGAGGATGTTTGCGAAAAAGTGCACCACCCCAGCGTGGAGAAATTGGTAACTCAGCAGCCTCCAGTATTCGCCTTGGAAAAATGGAGTTTTCTCCAAGTGCAAAAGGGCGAGGGGATTCGCAGTGATTTGATTTTGCTGGGCGAACCACACGATGACGGCTTGGGTTGAACCCCAGAAAATTATCGTCCAGAAAAAGACCAGCACTCCGGCCGAACGTCCCGGCGACCAAACGCGCTGGTAGGACGAGGTCTGGCGTCGTGGGAGGCTCATCGGTTCGGGGTCAGCACCTATGAAGCTTTTCGGGCATTGTAAAACTGCAAATCAACAAACTGCGAGACGCCGGATTGGTCTGCTTTGGCACCCATGACTGCGTGAGCGCACCGCGCTACGGCACGCAGAGCCGCAGCTTCCCCGCGACCCTGAATCGGACAGGCAATTCGCCGGAAAGCTCCCCATCGACCTCCACGGGCACCGCGCAATCCGAGCGTACGGTTGCCTCAGAGACCTGAAAATATTCCACACCGCCCATCCCGGTGTGCCGTCCCACAAGCACTCCGGCGAGATAGCGTGCGATGTCGAGGTAGCCGATATTTTTGAAAATGAGGACGTCGAGCAGTCCGTCATCCACCTGTGCCTTTGGGAAAAGCACAATTTTCGCGCCGTAGTATCGGCCGTTCCCGACCAGCACGAACGACCCTTCGCTCGTGACCCCGCCTGCCTCGACAATCAGCTTCGGCGGAGTGCGTGCTGCAATTTGCGCGGCACTGATCAGGTAACTGAGCGGGCCGAGATTTTTTTTCCATTCCCAAGTCGTCTCCTTGACGATTTGCGCGTCGAGCCCCACACCGGCGAGCTGAATGAAATGCTTTTCGTTCGCGGCGAGGAGATCGATGTCCCGCCGATTGCCGGCGCGGATGACGGCCCACGCCTCGTCGAGTTTCTCCGGCAGCAAGTGTTCCTTTGCGAAAACGTTCATCGTGCCGATTGGCAGAACCCCCAGCGCCGCTTCTGACCCGGCGAGGCCGTTCGCTACTTCATTCACCGTCCCATCGCCGCCGGCAGCGGCGACGACGCGGAAGCCTTCGCGTGCTGCCTGCATCGCGAGAGTCAGCGCCCCGCCTTGGGATTCCGTCATGCGCAATTCCGCACCCGGGGCGATTTCGCGCAACAGGTCCGCGAGATCGCGGGACTTTTCGCTGCGCGCCCTGGGATTGAAAATGATAACGGAGTCCGGCACGTGAGGCAGTGCTTCTACGCTGTGCGGCGACGCTGTGGCCAGACACTTTCCGCCCTTTCATTTGAGGCTTGCGGGGCTATCATTGCTGTTCCCGTGAAACGCCGCATCGCAAAATATCTCGTCATCGCCGTCACCATTTTCGCGGGTACTATTGGCGGTGAGCGGATGGGCAATGAACCGCTGGCTGCAGTCAGCCCAGGCACGCGAAGCCATCGAGGCGCGACTCAGTGAAGCGCTCCGGATGCCCGTTCGGATCGGCAGCATCCGCTTCTCCGCATGGAGCGGACTCGCCGCGGGAAAAGTGGTCGTCACGCACGCGGGGGAGACCATGTTTGAGACCGTTGCAATCTCTGCGGATTACCGGCTCGCGCCGCTTTTCCGCGGCAAGGTGGTGCTGAGCGAGGTGCGGATTGAGCAAC
This sequence comes from uncultured Gaiellaceae bacterium, assembly GCA_963846665.1. Lineage (GTDB taxonomy): Bacteria > Actinomycetota > Thermoleophilia > Gaiellales > Gaiellaceae > Gaiellasilicea. Next base: position 51,384 of record CAWJWW010000001.1, on the reverse strand, counting down.
CGCATTTACGGATGATTCAGCGCGCGGATGGCGGGTGGGGAATGCCACAAACCGCCACGGGTCCGGCATCCGTGGAGACTCCCCGCACTCCCGTTTCCGAGCCGGCTGATCGGCGGAGAGCTGCGGACGCGTCCATCGCGATCGGCAAGATTCGCGTTGAAGATGGGACGCTTACACTCATCGGCAACACAGGCCATCCTGTCCTCACCGCAACGGGCTTGAATGTTACCCTGACGGACGTGAATGAAACCGCTTTCAACGGCGATTTCCTCGCGGGTCGCATTGTGGTGCACGGAGCGTTTGGCTTGGAGAATGTCACTGGACTCGCCACGCGCCGCGCGCGGGATTTTCAAATCACGGCGTTCAATGCCGGGGCAGGAGGCGGCTCCGTTTCCGGAGAAACAAAGTGGGCCCATGGAAAGGGATCAGTTGCCCTGAAAATCGCCGGTATCAATCTCGCCTTGGCGGCGGAAAGCGCAGGCCCCAATGCGAGGAGGATCGCCGGGCTGCTCGGCGGCGAAATGCAGTTCAATGGACTCGGCGGCGATCCCGCAGCATTGGAGGGGAAGGGGACCATCGCGCTGAAGGGCGGCGACTGTTCCCAATTCGAGATCCTCCGGCAAATCGCGGACGCGCTCCGAATCACGTCGCTCGCGGATTTCCGGATTGCGGACGCCCTCATGGAATTTCGCATTGCCGGCGGCCAGATCCATCTCGCGCCGATGGATATCAAGGCGCCTCCGGCGGGAATCACCTTCGCCGGGACCGTTGGGTTTGATGGAGCGGTGAACCTCGGATCGCTCCTTCATCTGCCCGCGCCGCTCATCGAATCCCAAGGCAGCATGCTGGCATCGCGTTTCACTCCGGCGGATGCATTGAATCGCCGGTCCCTCCCATTTGTCATCACGGGCACGCTTAGCGATCCGAAGCAGAATCTCGCCGAGGCCCTCACGGGATCGAAGGATCGGCGCCAGCAGCGCATCATCGCAGCCGAAACAATCCTTTCGTCGATTTTGGAAAAGAAAAACCCGAAGCTCCTGAAATTGCTGCCGCAGCTTGTCCCGGGAATGTCCCAACCGGGCGTGCAGCCACCAGTGATTCAAGCGCAACCATGAGGGTGGTGGGAGGCATCGCCGGGGGCATCCCGCTTCACGTTCCCAAAACGGATCTGCGTCCGACCATGGACGTCGTGAAAAACGCGATCTTCAGCAGCCTCGGGGATTTTATCATTGGGGCACGGGTGCTCGATCTTTTCGGCGGTGCGGGCGGTCTCGGCATTGAGGCGCTCAGCCGAGGGGCAGCGGCCTGCGTTTCGTAGAGAGCGATCGCCGCGCATGCGAGAGCATCCGCAAGAATCTCGAGAAGACGAAACTGAATGGCGGTGAAGTGGTTTGCGCGGATGCGCTGCGATGGCTCGCGATCAGTGCACCCGAGGCGGCTTTCGAACTCATCCTCGCGGACCCGCCCTATGCCCGTGGGGAAGGGGGAAGGGACTTTGGAAAGGAATTGATTGCGCATCCAGGGATCATCCGTGCGTTGTTGCCCGGCGGAACCTTCGTCCTCGAATACCGACCCGCCGACCCGCTCCCGCTCGATGCGCAATGGGAATGCATCCGTGACAAACGGTATGGTGGCACGGCAGTCGCCTTTCTCCGCGCAGTGGAATCAAAGCAAACCAACCTGTGATCGAACCAAAAACCAAAGAAGAACATGCGGCATTTCTCGCCGCTGCCGAATGCGCACTCTGGCAGCCTGCGGATCATGTCCATCGCGCTGCGATGATCGACCTTTTCGAGCGCGCGGCGCCTTTTGAAATCGATTTTGGATGCGGAGATGGATCGTTCCTCCTCGCCATGGCGCAGCGGTTTCCGGAGCGGGACTTTCTCGGAACGGAACGGATGCTCGGCCGAGTGGAAAAGGTCAGCCGGGCAATTTCGCGGACCGGCTTGACGAATTGCAGAATCATACGCCTCGAAAGCAAGGACGTTGCCAAGTGGCTACTGCCCTTCGGATGCGCGGAAGTCGTGCACATCGGCTTCCCGGATCCCTGGCCGAAACGGCACCACCACTCGCGCCGACTTTTCCAGGATGATTTCATGGAAGCGTTGCACCAAGTCCTGACTCCCGGAGGCGAAGTACGGATCAAGACGGATGACCAGCCCTACTTCCAATGGATCGAAAAGGTCTTGGATCGGGCGCAGGGATTTCAGCGGACCGATTGGTCGGACGATGCGGATTACCCGAAAACTGATTTTGAACAGCACTTTCTCGACAAGGGCTGCCTATTTACCGGGCACGGCTGCGCAAGGTGTGAGTCTCCAGAAACGACTGCACCTCCGTTTCACCGTTTTTGCGGATCACGATTTTCACCGCTCCGCACGCAGACTGATCAAAACATCGCGCGCCTAGAGATTGCAGCGCGTTTTCCCATTCCGCATGACGTTCCGGGCGGGAACCGAAAGGAAGCGGCGACGAGATTGCAACCGCCGGGCGGACCTGCGCGAGGAAATCGGGCGTCCCGGAAATGTCGCCCGAATGCCAGCCGCTCACGAGGATGTCCGACCGCAGATCGTCGTCGTGTTGAAGCAGCCAGCGTTCGGGTGGAGAACCCGGCATCTGCCACGAGCAGGACACGGGTTCCGGCTGCTTCGAGACGGCACACGAGCGCCTTGTCGTCCGCCTTTGAACGGACAATTCCTGCAGGCGGAAATAACACGTGCAGGTAGGTCTCCGGGCCGAGTGCGATGCGATCCCCGCGCACGAGATAGCGCTTTCCAATTCCCGCTCCGGCGAGTCGTGCATGAATCCCTCTCCGCGACGGGGACATGTCGCCTGCTGCCGTGTCGGCAATCCATAGCGGACGAAAATCATCCATGAGCAAACTCGTGCCGCCAATGTGCGCGGTGTCGCCGTGGCTGAGGACGAGACCGTTGAGCTGATCGATCCCGCGCGAGCGGAGGTAGGGCAGGAGCGTACGTTCGTGATCGCGCGCCGATCCGCAGTCCACCATCCAGTCATTACCACCCGACCGAATGTGAATTGCCGCGCCCTCGCCAACTTCGAGTGAGGTGATCTCGCACACCGCGCGCCTCTCGAGTCGTGGTGTCTCCACATAAATATAGCCGCCGGGGATTTTGGAAAAAAAAGCGAGGCATGAAACCATTGCCTGAGCGGTGAGCCAATTGGCTTGATTCACCAGCGCGAGCAAGGTGGCTGAGAAATTCGCGCAGACCAGACTCATCAATCCCAGCGCCAGGACTAGGAACGCGAGCGGAACGGCGACGGCATTCGCAATGATGGCCACCGGTGAAACGAGATGAAAGTAGCCCGCCATGAACACGAACGATCCGAGCCACGCTGAGAGCGTGACCCCGCATGCACCGGCGAGAATTTTCAAACCCCACTCGATGCTGCGCTGTCTCGGCGTCCACAGCTCCACAGGAATGAAATCATCGGGCCTGGCCAATGGGCTCGATCCGGCATGCGATCCTCTGGGAGAGGGCCATGATGAAAAGGACGAGGGTGAACGATAGCTGGAAGCCGGGTGAAAAGAGTTCGTTTGTGTCCCACGCAAGAATTGCCACAGCGGCCGCGGCCATGCTGTTCAAGGGGACCGCGGGACGCTCAATGAGATGCCCGAGCAGGAGAAAGGACGCCATCACCGTCGCGCGGACGCAACTCGCACTGAGCCCGGTGATCAGCGCATAGCCCCAGAGCAGCGGGACAATGACGAACACGGCGGACCTCCTCGAAAGTCGCAGCGGCTTCAGAAGAGTACCACGCGATGCCTGCGAGCATCGCGACGTTCAAACCGCTGACTGCAAAAAGGTGCAGCGTTCCGGTTCGCTGGAAAAGTCCCTTCATCTCTGCAGGCGTGTCGCCCTGAAGTCCAAGGATCATGCTCGAGAGAAGGGTTGTGATGTCCCGATCGTTGCTGAGGCCGTGCTCGAGCTTTGCCTGAATCCACTGGCGCGCGGCGATCGCAAAGCGAAACACTGGCGGCTCATACCCGCGACCGGTCACCGCGCAATCAGTGGGTGAAGTGCCCACCACTTCGAAATGGAGCCCCTTCCGCCGGAGCCATCCGGAGTAGTCGAACTGCCCGGGATTTGAAGTGGTCGGCAGGGCTCGCGCGGAGCCCACGATCGTTACAGCATCGCCATATCCCGGCGCAGTGCCCGCCCACTTCGCCAGGCACCGGCCATTGAACGAAATTGCTTCCCCATCAAGGGTCAGGGCGGTGATTCGGAGGTGGAGGACCGCGCGTTTTTCCCCTCGCGAACCGGTCTGTGAGACGGGCTCATTTTCTACGATTCCCGTCAATGCGCAGGGGAGGACATTCCCGCCGATGGCGCGGGCGAGCAACGCGCCGGGTGACGCATGATGCCGGATTTCGTGAAGCGTGCCGAACGCGACTGAGCAGAACAAGAGGCACATCCAATGCAGGCGAAAAATGGCTGCGAGAATCCCGAGTGCGCATGCCGCTGCGATTGCCCACGCGGGTGGCACCGCGAGGGCATCTGCAATGGCGATACCGGCGACAGCCGCGATCGCGATGCCCATGAATGGCTTCCGTGGACGAAGGGGGAACATCTTCGAAAAAACCTATCCGCATCGCAGCATTTGTCCGCGGGATGGGCAAGCTTGGTGCGCAGCTTCCCTGTCCTTGCGTTCAGCCGCAGTCCTCACGTGCTGCTTGGAAACGACCAAGACTTTCCCTATCCTCACGCCATGCAGCCGATCAAAGACGAACACTTCGTCAGTTGGGAGCAGTCCCCGGAGCAGATGGACGGATTGTGGGCGCAAGGGTGGCGTCACTTCGGGCCAATATTCTATCGCTACCGCCAATGCGTCACCTCGGCAGGGCTGCGAAATGTCCAGCCGCTCCGCGTCGATGCACTCCGCTTTGAGCCCACGGCGAGTCAGCGCAGGGTGCTGAAGAAAAACGCGGATCTCGATATCCGCGTCCGTTCCGCAGAGTTGCTGGAAGACCGGCAGCGGTTGTTCGATCGGCACAAGCTCCGCTTCCCGGAAAATGTCCCGAATTCGCTCGAGGACTTTCTCGGCCCCGCTCCGCATGCGGGACCATGCCTGACTTTGGAACTCGGTGCATTCCTCGGCGAACGGCTGCTCGCCGCGAGCTACATGGACATCGGCGCAACGGGGGTCTCGAGCATCTATGCATTCTTCGATCCGGACGAGGCTCGCCGCTCGCTGGGGACGGCGACGATGCTTTGGGAGATTCTCATCGCGCGCCGTTCAGGTCGGCGATGGCACTATCCCGGCTACGCATACCTGGAGCCTTCCGGTTACGATTACAAAAAACGATTTGCTCCGATGGAATGCTACAACTGGGATACTTGGGAGCCGGTTGCGGCTCGCCCGTGATCACCGAATGCTCACGCGTTGCGCCTAACGGCGCGGATTGGCGCTTTCCGACCGATGATTTTTTTTGGCAAGGCCACCTCGCGCCACCCGGATGTATCGAAAAAAATCTGCCGTCTGGAGACTTTGACGAAAGCGGACGTGATGGGGTGCAGGGCGGCTGCGGGTATCCTTACTTCCGCAAATCCTTCTGTGGACCGCACGGTGCATCGTCGGATGAACGCGCCGGACAGCTCGTCCTTTAACTCGACGGTTTTACTTCCACCGGAAGGCGGAACGACCAGCGCACCATTCCCATCGGGATGCTCTGCGCCGCGATTGAGACGCGATAGAACGGTGCATGTGCACGCGATAGGCGCACGCGGATTCGCAGCGCGTCATCCCGGAATTCCGCCTCCTCCACGGGGTGATGCTCTGCAGCGACGGCCGCAGCAGGAATCGGATTGTAAGGTATCACTTTCCGCGCATACGCGGTGAACCGACGGCGGCTCAGCGCCATTTGAGTCTCGTGACAAAGGATGGCGTTCCGCTTTGCGACAACTTCGTCCGCCGTCAGATTGAGCAGCACCAATGGCCAAAGCGATGAACCGCGGCAACGGTGCACGAGAAATGTGAGTGCGGGGCATTCCTGCATCAGTTCGGCGAACGCGAAACGTGAGAGGACATCAGAGCGCTATGGTCGGCGTGAGCGTCATCCGCGGAAGGAAGCAGGAGAAGAGTAGGCCCAAAGGCAATGAACTCGGAGCGCAGGGTCGCCGCCACCTGCTCGCCGCCGTTTAGCAAAAGCCGCGTCACCCTGCATCGGGGAGATTGAGGAAAATGGCGGACTCGTCACTCACCATCAGGGTGCGCAGCGCGGCACGGGCTTCCTCCCTTCGCTTCGCTCCCCATCTGCGGCGCGCCGGTGCGGAGATGAAAAGCCGTTTCTCGATGGCCCTCTGTGGACAGGGATTCCGTTCGCCATTCGTACTGAAAATGACATGCACTTTTGCCCCGGCTTGCCGCGCGCGGAGAAGCAGTCCCCCTGTCCCAATTGCTTCATCGTCCGGATGTGGTGCGATGACCAATATCCGGTCCTTGGACGATAAGGAGAGCTGCATGAATGCTTCTAATGATATGACCCGTGTCGGCCACGGGTGGCAAGAAGGCCGTTTTATGATTATTGAGCGGGCATTTTGAAGCCACAGCGGCAGTTCTCCGCCTCTCAAGCCGGGGCATTCCCATTTTTCCCAGGGTAGGCACGTTTTCCTTCCCATCGCATTTTCGTCCGCTAGCCTCCGCGCCCTCATGTCGCAGGAATACAAAGTGAAACTCGAGGTCTTCGAGGGGCCGCTCGATCTGCTGCTCTATTTGATCAAGCGGGACGAGATCGATATTCACGAGATTCCGATCGAGCACATCACCCGGCAATACCTCGACTTCATGGAGCTTTTTAAAATGCTCGATTTGGATGTCGCAGGGGAGTTCGTCGTGATGGCGGCGAACCTTATCTACATCAAGAGCCGCTCCCTCCTTCCCGTTAGTGTCCAGCCGCCTGAGGAGGAAGCAGAGGAAGAGGATTCCGCGTTGGGAATTGGTGCGGCAGCTTCTCGAGTATAAAAAATTTAAGGAGGCCGCCGGACATCTCCACGAATGCGAGATGGCCCGCGAAGGCGTCTTCCCTCGCATGGTGGCATCGCCTGAGGAAAATGCGGAGCGCCCGCTCGGCGAAGTGTCCGTTTTCGATCTCATCAATGCATTCAATCGCATCCTCAAACGGATCGAAACGAAGAAGGAAGACCTGCGCGAAATCTTCGAGGAAAACTTCACGGTCTCGGACAAGATCGATCTCATCCTCAAAATCGCGGTGCCGGGAGTGGCACTCAGGTTCACCGAACTTTTCACCGATGCGGCTTCGCGCGGCGAAGTCGTGATCACCTTTTTGGCCCTGCTCGAACTCATTCGCCTGAAGCAGTTGCGTTGCACGCAGTCCGAGGCTTTTGGTGAAATCGAAGTTTTGCGGGTGTAGCATTTCCAATCGATGACGCTGACGATCAAACATGCCGTGGAGGCCTTGGTGTTCGCTTCGCCGAAGCCAATTTCAGTCTCGGAGATCACGAAGGCAATTCGAGCTGCCGCGGTGGAGAGCGAGATCCTTGCGCTGAATCCGCTCAGCGAAACCAAGGACGCGGATGTCGAAACTTCCCTGGCCGAACTGAAGGCGGACTACGAGCAGCAGGAGCACGCATTCCAACTCACCGAGCAGGTAAATGGGTGGTCGATGACGACTTTAAAGGATGCCGCGGATTTCGTTCGCCAGCTTTATCCCGAAGCGAAGCCCACGCGTCTGAGCGGCCCTGCATTGGAAACGCTGGCGATCGTCGCATACCGGCAGCCGGTTACCCGTGCGGACATCGAGGCGGTCCGCGGCGTGGCGGTCGACGGCGTGATGCAAGTGCTGCTCGATCGCAGCCTCGTGACGATTACCGGACGGGCGGAGGTTCCGGGGCGGCCGTTGCTTTACGCCACCACGGAATATTTCTTGCAGCATTTCGGGTTGAAAACGGTTGATGAACTTCCCAACGCGAACGAACTCCGGCGCGTTGCTCTGCCAAAGGCGCAAATCCCGACTGAGCCCGAGAATCCCGGGAAGGCAGGCGCGCCGCCTGAACCGGCAAGGACAGACTCGCAGGAGCCGGAACAATTCGCAGCACCCACGGAGGAGTCTGGCCAAGGTCCCCCAACCGATGCTGAACCCGCCAATGTTCCTGCGGACGCTGAAGCGGACACACCGTCAGACACTCCTCCCCCGACTGAGCACTGAACGCATATGGACCTTCCTGAGATTCGTCGGAAAATCGATGCCGTGGATGAACAGATCATCCGACTGCTCAACGAACGCGCTGATTTGGTGCACGAAGTCGGCGTCGTAAAAAAAGCGCAAGGGCAGCCCATTTATGCCCCTGAGCGCGAGGAGCAGGTGCTGAAAGCTCTCGCTGCAAAGGCCCGCGAGCTCAACAGTCGGCTTCCGGAAAAAAGCATCCGCGCGATTTATCGCGAGATTATGTCGGCCGCCCTCGCGCTCGAGAAGGATCTTACCATCGCCTATCTTGGCCCGCCTTCCACCAATACGCATCAGGCCGCCCGCAGCCGCTTCGGCAGGAGCGTCGAGTATGTGCCGCAGGTCACCATCGCCGACGTATTTGATGCGGTGGCGAGGGGACGTGCGGATTACGGCGTTGTCCCGATCGAGAACAGCACCGAGGGCGCGGTAAATCACACGCTTGATGTTTTCATGGAAAGTGATCTCCGGATTTGCGCGCAGATCCTGATGAAGATTGAAAATCATCTCGCCTCGAAAAGCGCCAAGGAGGGCATCGCGAAACTTTACTCGCATCCGCAGGTTTTCGGCCAATGCCGGCAGTGGCTTCAGCGGACGATGCCCAGCGTGGAATTGATCGAAGTCGGCAGCACCCCTCGGGCAGCGGAGCTTGCTTCGCAGCGGCCGATGTCCGCGCCTTGGTGGGCGAGTATGGCCGCGGAGGCGCATAGATCGCCAATCCTCGAATTGAGCGTGCAGGACAATCCGAACAACACGACGCGTTTTCTGGTCATCGGTCCGGTCGCTCCGCCGCCGACAGGTGAGGACCGCACATCGCTCATGTTCTGTGTGCGCGACGAACCGGGTGCCCTTTTTCACGCGCTGGAACCTTTCAACCGTCTGCACATCTCGATGAGCAAAATCGAAAGCCGGCCCAGCAAGCGCAAGGCGTGGGAATACTTCTTTTTCGTGGATGTTGAGGGGCACGCCGAGCAGGCACCGCTGCGGGAAGCTGTCGCGGAACTCAGCGCGCACTGCACGCTCGTGAAGATTCTCGGGACGTACCCAAAGACCGCGAATTGATTTCGCGGGGCCGGTTGTCCTTTGGGGAAAGTCCGCCAAGGTCGCAGATTCGCTTTGCCAATGACCGTCGTGCTCAGGTCTTGTCAGGAAATGTCCCAATCCCTTTTCGATCTCACAAATGAAGTCGCGGTTGTCATCGGTGCCACTGGCGTGCTTGGAGGTGCGCTTGCGGAAGGATTGGCACAGGCGGGCGCAAAGATCGCCATCCTCGGGCGGAACGCAGACCGCGGTGAGGCCCGCGTGAAAGCCATTCGCGCTGCCGGTGGGATTGCCGAGTTTTTTTCCGCGGACGCGATGAACAAAGCCAGTCTCCACGCGGCGCATGCGGCAATTGACGGGTCGCTAGGCGCGCCCGGGATTCTCGTGAATGCGGCCGGAGGAAATGACCCGAAGGTCACCGTCACGGCGGAACGTCCCATTGAGGCGATCTCGATTGAGGACTGGCACACGAATTTCGACATGAACGTGGTCGGCGGAGTCCTGCTGCCGAGCCAGGAATTCGGGCCGGCGATGTGCGAACGCGGTCGCGGGAGCATCATCAATATCGCCAGCGCCAGCGCCCGCATCCCGCTATCGAGAGTCGTCGCCTATTCGGCGAGCAAGGCGGCTGTGCTCAGTCTCACGATGTTTCTTGCACGTGAGTGGGCGATAAAAGGGGTCCGTGTGAATTCCATTACGCCAGGATTCTTCCCAGCGGAGCAAAATCGCAAACTGCTCTTCAATGAGGACGGTTCGCCAAGTCCGCGCACACAGGCGATATGGGGACATACTCCGATGAAGCGCTTTGGCGAGAGCCAGGAACTCATCGGAGCGGCGGTGTTTCTCGCCGCGCACAAAGCGTCGAGTTTCGTCACTGGCACCGATCTGGTTGTGGATGGCGGATTCCTCGCGCAGACGATCTGAGATTGGACCGAGCGCGCTTGGGCGCCTTCTTCAGAAGGACCGCATTGGTCATAAGCAGCCGCGGCTCCGTTATTTTCCGGAAGCCCACTGGACCGCATTTTTCAACAGCCTCTGATATGCGGGAAGGTCGTGGGCGCGCTCATCGTGGCCGATTGTTATTCCCACGATGCGCGCTTGCGGATGCTTTACGATGAAGACTTGCGGGAACGTTTTTCCTGTCACGGGGCTCGTGGCCTCGGCGAGGATTTCAATGGCGTTTCCGGCCGGGTCAGGGATGTAATTGTATAGCTCGTCCGTGATCTCAAAATTCGCAGGCACGCCCTTGGTGATCGGGTGCGATGCGTTGGTCACCTTCACCGGGAATGCGCCCAGTTTGTCGTGTCCGCGTGTGCCGCCGCCGACCACTTGGAGATTCCACTCGGGGAAATCTTTCCACGCATACCAAGTGCCAGGATGCAAGGCGATGATCCCCTTGCCCCTGTTGGCAAAATCGATGAGCGCCTTCCGCGTTGCCGCGGAGATGGGCTGATTCGCGCTCCATACGAGCACGTCCACGCGGTCCAAAATCGCCGGAACGCCATTTGCATTTTGCGTGAAGTCCACCCAGCCCGCCACGGGTGCAAGGGTTGCCTTGTCGGTGCCTCCGAAGAATTTCACGAAGTCATGGGAACTGCCTCCGCCCACGAGCAGCACGTGCGGTCCGTTCGCGGGTTTTGCCGCGGGAGGCTGCGGCACTTCATCGCTGAACTGCGGTTTGAAGTTTGCCTCGTCATTGAGCGCCGACGGTGCGCCGCCTTTTGGCCCCGCGCCTCCCGCATCCGGACGTCTGCGTGGGCCTGCATTTTCCTTCGCACCTGCAGGTGCGGCGGCATCGCCTTTCCGGGCTTCCGGTGCTGCATTGGAATTAGCGGCGGGAGCGCCTGCGCCACTGGTGTCCGTGGCGAGTTCCGCAGTCACGGCAACGAGTGTTGGTGCGGCATTCGTGTCGAAAGACTCCATCACGATCTTTTCGATCGGCGCCGTTCTCGCCAGCGTCTTCGAAAAGTACCGCACCTGGTGCGTCTTCACGATGTCCACCCATTTGGATCCCGGCACATCCACGCGGTGGAAATAATCGGAAAACTCCAGGCCGTTTCTGAACACGAGATTTTCCCTTTGCCCGTCGGAGTACGAGACCGTCACCTTCATGACTTCAGTGGTGTCCCCGTTGTTTTGGAATCCCCAGCCCGTCACGCCTCCGAGAAAATGGAGACGGTTTGCCTTGAATCCGCCGAGACTCGCTTCCACGCGTTGCGGCAGCGTCTTGGAGAATGCATTCCGGTTTGGGCCGCCCTTGAGGACGACAATGTTCAGTGGCGCCTTTTCCGGCGGGACGATGGAGAAGGGGACGCCTTCCACATTCACCGTCCCGTATTTTTTGAAGATGAACGTGTCGGACTTCGATTCCGGTTTCAGGTAAAGTCCATTCGCCGTGCTTGCCGTGAATGCATTGCGGAGATCGACAGTTCGGAATTTCCCGCCATCCACGCTCTGCATGTATGCAATAATGTCGCGCAGAGTTTCGCCACCGAGTCCTTCGAACCCTTCCGGCATCAGCGAGCGCCCGGTGTTCACGCGCGTTTTGATGTCCTTCACCTTGATTTCCTGAACGCCAGCGAGGCTCTTCATCGTGATGGTCGCCGGATTTTCTGCCTCGATGACCCCGGCATACGCTTGGCCGTCTTTTGTCTCGATATTCCATGCGGCGAATGACGGGTCCACCTCGGCATTTGGGTCGACGATTGCGCTGAGGAGTTCCGAAGCGCCATGGGAACCCATGCCTGTGAGCCCCGGTCCCACGTCCGCACCAATGTCTCCGAATTTGTGGCATATCGCGCACGCTGTGGCGAAGAGCGTCTTGCCTTTCGCGATATCGCCAGGCTGCTCGACGATCGGCATCAGACTCGCAAGCGCATCCTTCTTCGCCTTCACAAGCGGATTGAGCTGATCCAGCATCTGCGTGGCGCGTGTTCTCACGGCGCGGTCCGGATGGGTGCGAAGGCGGGCGCCATTTGCCGGTCCGAGGAGGACGGGGTCGATACTTCCGGCCTTCACTGCATCGAGGAATGCCATCGACCACTCGGGACGCTTCAGCACGGTGTCAAAGGCGACACTCTGGGAATCAGGCGAGAGTTTGCCGAAGTTCGCGGCAAGCGTTTTCCCGACTGCGGCATCGCCAGTCTCTGCCAGCGCGGTGATGAGCTGGCGTTTGAAAGGTGCGCTGCCTTGCTTTCCGATCTCACCGATGACGGCTGGGAGAATCTCCGGATTGGAGCTGCGAAGACCGATCAGGCTGTTCGCCGCGCGGAGACGGGCGTCATCCGCGACCGATGGATCCTCGAGTTGCGTGCGAAGCGATGCCGTGAGTTTCTCGACCTCCTGCTTCAACGTGCCGGCTTTGTCCCACTTTGCCGCAATGGGAAGCGCGCTTCCGTTCGCACCACCGGCGAGCAACCTGCCGAGTGCCGAGGAAAGTTCGGGAGTCATCGGAGGCTGGCCTTTGAGCGAATTGCCAAGACCTTCGAGGATCACGCGTTTAAGCGGATCGGCCGAATCCGGTTTTGCAGCGATGGCGATCACCAGCTTTGCGGCGTCTGCAGGACTCGCGATGTTTTCCACCACTGCGCCGACCAGCGGCGCAAGGGATTGTGCATCGGACCCTGCAGGAGTCCCAGCCGACGATGCATTCGTGCCTGCGCGCGGACCGCCTTTTTTCTGACCGCCAGCGTTACGCGGTTTGGCTTCGGTTGTTTCCGGTGAAGGAGGGGGAACCACGGTCTCTTCGGCGGCCCTGCCCGCCGGGACAGGCATGTCGAGGGCTGCGGTAATGACTGCAGCCGGATTGCGCAATGCAGCTCCGACCGCCGCACTGCGCTGGAAGTCGTCGCCGAGCGTCGGCCATGCCGAAACAATCGCCTTCGCAGAGGCGTCATCGACTTCGCCCGCCGCAAGAGCGCGGATCGCCGCGAGCCGAACCTGCGCGTCCGAATCCCGGAGCGCTTCCGCAAGTTCGGAACCCAGCTTCCCGCTGAAACGCTGTTCAGCAATCTCTGAGGCGTTGCGCCGCACGCCCGCGTCCGGATCCTTCAAAGCCTTCTGGACTTCGGTGAGGGAAAGTCCGGACGACGCGTTTTTCGCCCAGAGTGCGGCAATGCGCGTCTCGGGCGATGCGGCATCCAACCGTGCGTTCATCGCAAATGCGGAATCCGCATTTTTCTCCGATTGTCCGAGAAGCCTCGCCGCGGTCATTCGCACTGCGTTGTTCGAATGCCCGAGGGCCTTCGCCAAATCTTGCGGACCTGCCTTCGACAAATCCGGAACCGCGATCTTCTTCGCGTCCTTGTGGTCGATTCTCCAAATCCGCCCGAAGTAATGATCCCGGTCGGGGCGCACGGCTGCGTTCACCTCGTTGTGATCGGGGCCCCGCGTGTCGTTGTGGATGACCGCCTGGTTGTAAAAATCCGCGATGTAAAGCGCGCCGTCCGGACCAACACGCGCCTCGATGGGGCGCCACCACATGTCCTTGCTGCGGACGAATTCCGTCTGCTCGCGGCCGGGGAGTTTGTGAAAGGTGTAGCTGCTGCCCTGCGGCGTGAGGCGCGCATGATGGATGATGTTAATCGTCGGTTCGGTGGTGAAGTAGTCGCCGTTGTATTCCGCGGGCCACGTGCCGCCGTCATAGATTGCGCAGCCTGCCGCAGCCGTGAAGCTGCCCACCCAGTCGATCTGCACGTAGGCCATCTGCTCCCACGCCATCAGCGGAAACGTCTTCAGCGAAGGTTCGACGACATGGTAGCTCGGCGTGTTGCCGATTTTCCCGCGCGTGAGCGCGTATTCCGGCAGCACGGTCTGCATCAGCAGCGCGCCGCTCGTGGGCTGCGTCCACATCACACGATTGTCCGCCGTGATGCAAAGACCCCATGTGTTGCCGCCTTTCGAGCTGTATTGCTCAAAGGCGGAGCCGTCGGGCTTGAAGCGCACCACGCCGGAGCTGATCCGTCCGAAAGTTTTCGAGCCGTCCGGGCTTTTTGCATCACCGGCGCTGTAGCCGTGCGTCGCGTAGATCCAGCCGTCCCATCCCCACCGGGGATTGTTGATGACCGCATGAGTGTCGCGGGTGCCGAGACCGGTGTAGAGCTTCTCGACCTTGTCCGCCTTTCCATCGCCATTCGTGTCGCGGAGAAAAAGGATATCGGGAGCCTGCGTGACGATCACGCCGTCCTTGTAAAAGACAAAGCCGGTGACGAGGTCAAGGCCTTCGCAAAAGACATCCTTCTTGTCCATCACCCCGTCCCCATTTGTATCGGAAAGGATACTGATTTTGTCCTGGCCCGGACGGTTCTGCTCACCAGGAGTCGGCTCGATGCCGCCGTGATCCTTCCACTCCCTGCCACGGTAGTCGGGGCGCATGCCGCGACGGCCATTGGGATACTCCGGCGTCTCGGCGACCCACATGCGCCCGGCCGGATCCCAGTCGAAATTCATCGGCTTATTAATGAGCGGTTCCGCGGTCACCAGCTTCATGGTAAAGTCTGGATGGACTTCGAGATTCGACAGCGTTTGCTCGGGCTTTTGCGGTCCGCCTTCCGGATAGCGCAGCGTAGAGATTTCCTCGGGCGTGGTGAATTCGTCCACATTCGTCCGCTTCCCGGCCCATGCGATTCCGCGCAAGAGGATTGCCCGGTAGTTCGGTTTTTCAAAGGTGCCCCAGAGATGTCCCGGGATGCTCACGAAGGCCCGATAGGGCTGCGTGGCGCCTTCTGCCTTGCGCTCATAGGTCCACATCTGCGGCTGGATGTCATAGATGTGAGGCTTGCCCCCCGCTGCGGCTTTCTTGCCTTCCTTCACATTCGGCGTGTAGCTCGTGGCCAACACGCGGACATCGGGCGAGATGTCCATGTCGTAGTAGATTTCATCTTCCATGTGGAAGTTCGATGCCCCCTTTGTGATCGGATGTCCGCCCCCCAGTCGCTGGCTCTCGGTGAAATAGAGGTCCATGGGGCCTTCTTTCCATTTTGTCCGGCCCTGCACCCATGAGCCTCCCACGATGGATTTCCAATAGGGCGAAGTCTCAGCCTTGTTCGCGACGGAAGCCGTATGAATGACGACGATGCCTCCTCCGCGCTGGATGAATTTCTCCAGCGTCGGGCGCTGCTCCGCAGTGATGTTCCCGCCATCTTGCGCATACATCACGAGGACATCCGTCTTCCCGAGTTGATCCGCAGTGGGAAAATCCAACCCGCCCTCCACCTTCATTCCACGTACGGTGAGCAACGGGGTGTATCTTTCCACGAACCGCTGATGCTCGTGCGCCTCCGGTCCGTGCGACTTTTTCCCGCCGCGGAGGTAGACCCGCAGAGGCTCAGCCTGCGCGCTCAGAAGGGACAGCGAGAGGGCTAGGAATGTGAGAAATCGTTTCATGGTATTCGTGCAGTGGGATTGGGAAAAACGCCCGCGAAGTTTGCAGAGCAATGACCCGTATCATTCGTGCGCCTTCGGCGAAACGCCATCGTGAAAACGCACCGGCGGCTATCGCAGATGCACGCGTCCAGACCTCCCTTTCCACTCGTTTAATTCCCGCACAGTGCGCATGATCCCGGAAATTCTCCGCATGAAAAGGCAAGGAATCCTACCGCTCATCGCGATGTTGCTCGCGCGTTCACTCAATCCTTATGTCGTGGCGCAGGTGCCAGCCCCTGAAACCCATTTCGAAGAATCGGCATTGGACGAAACGGCGTCGCAGCCCGCTGGGGTTCTCGTTTCCTATGAGGCGTATTCGTTACCCATCGCAAAAGCGAATGAGTTGCAGCGCAAGGGCAGCAATGATGACCCATTTTATAAGGAGGTCGTTCGCGCGGGGAAGATCGAGCGTCTGCTCATGGTCCGTTCGAAGTCAGGTCAGCGCGCAGTGCTGGGCATCACGAACGAAATGAAATGCCCCGCGGAATTTCATCTGGGCGACCATCCGGTTCCGCAGGCAATTGAAGTGAAGGAGAAAGACAGGAAGAGCGTGGCAGCCGCTTCCGTATCACTGATTCCGATGAGCTATGAGCGACGTGAAGCAGGTGACACTTTGGAAATTGAGCCCACGCTTTCAAAGGGTGGCGCGGTGGTTGACGTCACCATGACCGTCAGCCATGTGGCGTTCACCAAAAAAGAAAAATGGGGCAAAGCGACGGTGGAGTTCGAACAACCGCAATTCGAAACACAGAAGCTCAATGCAAGCTTCGCCGCACCGGTTGGAAAACCGTGTTTGGTCGGAACGCTGAATCCTCCATTCGGAAACGGACTCGCCACACGCACTGAACAGAACGTTTGGTTCTGCTTTCTCACGATCACGGTTTCGAACGGAGCTCATTCAGCGGGGCATTCGCCCGCGCGCAAATAGTCCGTGCCGCCGTCCAGCAAACAGCTCGTCGAGACCCATCGTCTCGGTGGGGACTCGCGCGAGATGCGCGTCGGTTCCTCGGATTGTCCGGCACTGGCAAATCATCACATCGCCCATGTGGGAATTGCGGATGCGGCCGCACCGTATGAAATCGTCCGTCTCAATCTCTGCGGGAGCTACATGCTCGCGTGCTTTGAAGGCCGCGGACGCATTTTTCTCGATGGCGGTTGGCGCTTGCTTCGGACGGGCGAATGTTGTCTCGCGCCGCCGCATGCGCTCCTGGCATTCAAGGCCGTGCCGGGCGTGCGTTGGCGTTTTGCGTGGGTGCGCTATCAGCAACCGCCGGATCAAAAGCCAGTCATCGCGACAAGTTCACCAGCGGTTGCAAGATTCAATCCCGAGCCGCTGCGCAACGCGGTGCTCGGGCTCTGGCACGAGATGAAGGGCCGTACGGCTCCGGCTTCCGTCGTGCGCTGGGTGGAGCTGATCCAGATCTATGTCACGCGCTTTGCGAGTCCGTGGCAGACTGAGGAGCGATTGGGCCATCTCTGGGAGCATGTCTCGTCGCGGCTCGGCGAAGAATGGTCGCTCAAGCGTCTCGCTGCCTATTGCCATCTGAGCGGTGAACATCTGCGGCGCCTCTGTCGGCGGGAACTCGGACGCAGTCCGATGAACCACGTTATCTTTTTGCGCATGCAACTCGCCGCGCGGCTGCTGACCACATCGAACGACAAGATCGAAACGATCGCGCACGATGTCGGTTACGAGAACCCGTTTGTATTTTCGACGACATTCAAAAAATGGGTGGGCTGGCGACCCAGCGAATATCGCTCCCGGAACGCCTGACCCGCCGGGGTCGCTTTACCCGATCCCGCATTACTCGGGCTCGCCCGCCGGCGAAGGATCGGGCCTTGGCTTTTCCTTTAAAACGTAGGGAGGTTTGGCCCATCCGCGATTCGGGGCAGCGGGCGGCGTCTCTTCGGAAAGCGGTAGCCGTGCGCGGTAATGTTGCACGACGGCGCCGATAAGAATGGCGCTCAGGATAAAGACAACGAGCCTGATTTCATCCCGTGTCATCTGGCGGTAGGAGGTGAAATCCGTTCGCTGCGAAATCGGTTCCGGATGGATGCGCTGAAGAATTTTCCTTTCGAGTCAGCAGCCAAGAGCTTCCGGAAAACCTCGTCGGGAACTTCGAAATACCGGTAGGAAGTTCCAGCGTGAAAATCGACCCGGAGCACCTGTGATTTTGCATCATATCCGACCGCAGCGATTACCGATGATTCGACAGGCTGTGTAGGAATTTCATTGGCCTGCGCCGCGAATAGCATGAGGAGTATCGCGAAAATCAGCTTGGGCCTGAGCACCCTGACCCCGCACTTTCCTGCGCCGGAGTTCATGCCATTCGTCGCCATCCGCCCGACGCCGCGCGTTTCGGACTATCTTTCCCAATTGCCGATGTCGTCATCGGTCCCTGGCTGCCGGTCCGGTCCGGCACTGTAGACGTCGTAGCTCGTCTTGTTGTTCTTGCCTGGAAATTCGTAGTGATACTCGCTGCCCCACGGATCCTGCTCGAGCTTTTCTTCAATCTGATTCCATCGGCGCGGGACGGGATCGCCGGACGGTCTTTCGACCAGCGCGCGGAGACCCTGCTCAGTGCTCGGCGGCCTGCCATTTGTCAGCTCATAACGGGCAATGGACCCGCCAATCCGGCTCACATAGATGCCCGCAGTATTCCGCCGGGATTCTTCCATGGAATTGCGGATATTCGGGATCAGCACGGCCATCAGCGATATGATGATGATGATGACGAGGAGGATTTCGATGAGGGTGAATCCTGCGCGTGATTTGGCGTGAAGGCGTTTCATTGACTGGCTGGGGTAATGATGGAGTCGAAGTGTTTCCATTTATGCTTCAGTTGCAACTCGACGTTGCGCACCGCGATGGAATTTCCCCCTTCTCCCGTGCTGATGAGCACTCCGTTCGGGCCTGACTGAAGCTGATCGCCGGGAATGACAAACTGCGCGCGGATCCACCCGGTGTATTGAAAGCGCATCGAAGCTTCCGCGCCACGGGACTCGCCCCGGAAGCCGGGGTCGGCGAGGTCCGGCCACTGGACATTTGCAAATCCGGAATGCGCGCCGTTCACACTGACGACGGGGGGCGCAGTGAGATCCGCATTCAGGATTTCGAAAGTGACGACCGCGGCGAGGGGCCGCGAAGCGAGTTCGAATTCCCAACGAGCGGAAGGTTCCCCATTTCGAAAAAGCTTCACGATCTCACGATCGAGGGTTGCCTTGAGGCGGCCGAAAACCCGGGTGTCTTCCTCCGATGCGACACCCACCGGATGATTTCCAAACGGATCCCGCAGCGGTGTGAGTTCGTGAAAATCGATCGGCTCTTTCACCGATGCATCACGCAACGAACTTGCGAAGATGCCGCGGACATTGCTGCCATTTCCCGGAACCGCGATGTCGACATAGTCGGCGCCTTCGATCGGAACAATGACCTGCTCACTCGCTGGCAAGCCGGCTTGGGTCCCGAGTGGAGGACGTTCAAAGATTGCACGCCCTGTTTCAGACCATGCGGACACCAAAGGTTGGAGTCCGGCGATGTCGTCGAAAAACACGCGCACCAGAAGTTCCCGATGCAGCGAGGGCATCCGCCGAAGACGGATGCGATACACCGTAATCGGCGGCTCACCATTTTTCGCAGCGACCGATTCATCTTGGAACGACTCCATCCAGATCGGCATTGCCGGTTTTGGTGCGCCCGACTTTGAGAGCAGATTCAAATCCAGCCATACGGAGAATGAAGTCGGTTGCTCACGGGTCACCGAAGGCTCCTGTGCAGTCGCGAGCGTGACCGCGAGGGCGAGGGCGAGGACTGGGAGGGAGCGAAAAACCATCGGGGCGGGACATTAGGGTGGGACACCCATTTGGCAAGCGCGCTCGAACTGGCTGGGCCGACACACACAACGCGGGTGCAAGCGTCAGTGCGGGTGCGTCCGGCGGATTTTGCCTCAACTGGGAGACACGAATCACCGCATTTCCTCCGCGATGAAATCCACCAGCGTCCTCGTGTCCGCCCTCGCATTTGCACTCGGAGCCTGCTCGTCGACCGGCGACGGGCGTGGCGGCAGCGGCGGCGGTTCGGATACCGATTCCATCTCGGGCACGCCGCTTGGCACTGCTCTTCCGGAGCGGATGGATGGCGCCTCTTTCCTCGGTTCGAATGTGGATCGCTCGCAGTTCTCTCCTGTCTATTTTGGATTCGACAGCGCAAGCGTGGGCGCCTCCGAGCAAACCAAGCTGCAGGCAGTCGCATCATTCTGCCGTGAGAACCGGCAAAGCATCATCATCGCAGGATTCACCGATGAGCGCGGCACGCCGGAATATAATCGCGGGCTCGGTGAGCGCCGCGCGCTGACGGTGCGTGAAGAGTTGATCCGGCTCGGCGTTTCCGCCGGGCGTTTGCAGACGGTGAGTTTCGGAGCTGAAATGCCTGCGGAATCCGGATCGAATGAGTCTGCTTGGGCGAAGAACCGCCGCGCGGAATTCGGATTGGTGCGGTAGGCGGTCAGTCCTTCACGACCCAGGAAAGGCCCCGCACAAAACGCTCGGCGAGCCGGTCGCTGTGATGGCCGGGGGATTCGTAAAAAGTGACGGGCGCCTCGCGTTCCCGCAGCGTTTCCCAAATCTTTCGAGCACCGATATTGGCGCCGAATTCGTCAAACTCCGCCCCGTCGAGATAAACGCGTTGTGCGGGCGCGAAGGCGTCCTTTTTCGTCCGCACGACATGCAGCGGATCCACATCCAGCCATCGCTGCCACGCTTCCGCGCGGAACTCGCCGGCGGCGTCGTAGAGCCATTCGAAACGTCCCGGTTTTCCCGCGACAGGCGCGTAATTCGCACAGAGTCCCAGCACCATGTGCGCGAGTCCGTCGCCCGGAAGCCTTCGCGATCCCGGGGACATGACGGATTCCACATCCGCGGCGGTGACGGCACGAACCGATGGCTGTGTGACAATGGGCTTGTGGGTTACGTCAAAGTCGCTGTCCGGCGACAGCGCAACGACCGCGGAAAATCGTTTCTGCCGCGACATTGAGAGCATCAGCGCGCCGTATCCCCCGCTCGAATGACCTGAGATGATGCAAGGGAAACGCGCGTCGTTCGCCATTGGGTAACGTTTGCCGAGCGCAGCAACGACCTCTTCCGAAACGTAGTCCGCATACGACCCTGTCGCGGTGGAATTCAAAAACTGACTCCCTCCGTATTTCGACCGACCATCGATAACGGCAAAACGCATAGGATGCCCGGATGTCGCCATGCGATCGACTACCGTTGCGAGCCAATCGCCGCGTTGCGCAATGAAATCCTCAGACGAACCACCCCATCCCGGAAGATAGATTACCAAAGGCAGGGGAGCATCCGGCTTTGTCCCGGATGGGGAGAGCACTGCGATGCGGCGGACATGGGGATCGCCAAGGGGATTCCCTTTTAAAAGTATGCTCACATGTTCGACAGCCTCGAGCTGAGCAGACACCGCATTCGGCGAGCCGCACCCGGTGAGTGACGTGGAGAGAATAAGGAAAATGCGGGCGAAGATCTGCACCCCGCCAAGCTATCCGGGCTGGGACGCGGACGTCAGGTCTTATCGGATGAAGTGAGGCGGGGGCACTGAGCGGTGCAAAACAGTTCCACAAAATTCCATCGTAGAATGAGAAAAGTCACGCCGGGTCCGTTGCGAAATGGGTAGCTCAGACGTAGATCTCACACGATGGGATCCACTTTTTTGAAACAGTTCAGAGTCTATGCACTGATGTTGGGAGCACTTTTATTGCTCTGCCTTCTTCCCGCGGGATGTGCGGTGGTGAAACGCGTGGGGCTCTCCGTCTTTTACCGGGAGGCCACGCTTCCAGCATCGCAGGTCACCCGGGATATTCCGTATAAGGCGGGTTCGGAATTGCCGAAACACCGACTCGATCTTTACCGCCCTGCGTCGGACGGATGGCCGGTGCTGATTTTCATCCATGGCGGCGGATGGGTGGAGGGCGATAAGGCATACCGCTTCGCAGGGGAGGATCTGTATGGAAATATCGGACGCTTCTACGCGGCGCGCGGCATCGGTGTCGCGGTGATCAATTACCGGCTGCAGCCCGGTGTTTCATGGCGCGAGCAGGTCTCTGATGCTGCGGATGCGGCCATCTGGGTGAATCGAAATATCGCGACGCATGGCGGCGATCCGTCGCGCATTTTTCTCGGCGGTCATTCGGCTGGCGCACACCTCGCCTCCTATATCGGACTCCATCCGCACGTCGCTGCCCGGCCTGGTTTTCCCAAGATTTCCGGGGTCATCTGCGTTAGCGGGGCGGGGCTCGATATGACGGATGCGGAAACGTATCGGCTTGGAAATCGCGTCTCGTATTACGAGGGACTTTTCGGCGAGGGCGGGAGGAATCCTGACTGGCAGCGAAGTGCGTCCCCCGCGACCTTTGCAAGAAAGGGCGCGCCGCCGTTTCTCATCCTCTTTGCCACGGGCGAAAGTGATTCGTTGGTCCGCCAAGCGCGGCATTTTCACGACGTCCTCAAGCAGCGCGGTGTAAACAATCGCCTCGTCCCGGTGCCCGGAGAAAGCCACACGCGCATCGTGCTCACGCTCAGTCGCGACGACAAGACGGCGGGACCGGCGATTTTGGATTTCATCAGCGGCGTTCCGCGGAGGTGATGCAGTGCTGCGGGCTCTCCGGCAGAATTGCGCGGGGTAAACGTTGACCTTGGCCCGGGTGCTGCTTTTGCTCCGCGCGTGCCAGCCCAGGAAATCTATCAGGTCGTTTTTGCATGCTTCGCGTTCGTGCTCGGCGCAAGCATCGGCTCGTTCCTGAATGTCTGCATTTACCGGATGCCCGTCGGCATGCCGGTGAACCACCCGAAGCGGAGCTTTTGTCCACATTGCAAATATCAGATCCCCTGGCATGCGAATCTCCCGCTCATCACGTGGATCGTGCAGCGGGGGAAGTGCGGAAACTGCGGTGCGCCCATTGCGGCGCGCTACGTCCTCGTCGAATTCCTCACCGGGCTCCTGTTCCTTGGAGCATGGTGGCGCGTCGTTCACTCGCCGTTCGGACAATGGGCGGGCGCGTGGGTCATGGCGCTTCCGCTTTTCGTCTTCATCGCGCTCCTCATCGTCGCGACATTCATTGACTTCGAGCACTACATCATTCCCGACGAGATCACGATAGGCGGTGCGGTGGCGGGCGTGCTTTTCAGCACGATGATTCCCGTGCTCCAAGACAAGGTTGGCGATGTCGCATTCGCAGATTTCTTTTTTCCCACGCTCACATTTTTCCACGATCGGACCAGTCACCTCTGGGGCTTTCTCATGGCATTGCTCGGGGCAGGCTCGGGGTTCGGGCTGCTGTGGATGGTGAGCATTTTGGGGAAGCTCGCATTCGGAAAAAAGACGCTCCAATGGGATTCCCCGCGTGACTTCACGTGGACCCTGGAAGGGGAGCGCGCCAAGCTGACTGTCGGCGGTGAGGAGATGTGGTGGGACGAGCTTTTCTCGAGTGAAAAAGACTGGCTCGTCATGGACTGCACACGCCTTTCGCTTGGAGAAAAGACGCGCGAGAATTGCGCGTTGCGATCGCAATACGAAAAGCTCGATTTCGACGGTGCTGCGGTTGATTTGAACACCGTGAAAAACTTCACCGGCAGCGTCCGAAAGATTTCTTTCAGGCGCGATGCAATGGGATTCGGCGATGTGAAATTCATGGCCTGCATCGGCGCTTTCCTTGGGTGGAAAGCCGTCTTTTTCACCGTGATGGCCGCTTCCGTGGCCGGTGCGGGCATCGGGATTTTTTCCGGACTCATTGGCCGCCGCGAGTGGTCGGCAAAAATCCCCTTTGGGCCCTACCTTTCGCTCGGCGCTTTATTGTGGCTCTTTGCCGGTCCCGAACTCGTGTCGCTTTGGGTTTCGTATTTGTCCGGCTTTGTCCCGGAAGAGTAGCTCCGTCACTCGCAGCCCATCGCTTCCACCAGCCGGGCTTTTTCCGCCACGAGAAGGTCCGGGTTTCCGGAAAATGTCAGCGGATCGAGGAACTCCAGTTTGAGTCGCGAAAACGGTTTCGGAATCCAAAGCGAATCCCATTTTCGTCCAATGCGCCAGAATCTTGTGAACCCCACCCGGACGGGAACGACCACCACCTCCGCGCGCCCGGCGAGATGCAGGATGCCCGGCGCGACTGAGTAATTCGGACCGCGCGGTCCATCGGGAGTAATTACGATGTCATTGCCTTCCTGTACGGCGCGGACGAGCTCCAGCAATGCCGCCGCACCGCGCCGTGAACTCGACCCACGCACCGCGCCGAGCCTGAATCGCCGCGCCATCGCCGCCAGCCAGCCGCCGTCCTTGCTCGCGCTGGTGAGCACTTTCACGGGATGGCAACGCCGCCGCGCGCGATAATCCGCGAGGATCGATCCGAGGAGCCGGTTATGCCAAATGCACAGGATGACGGGCTTTTTCCGGTCGCTCTGGTAAAACGTGCCGCGGTCCTCCCATTGCACCCTGAGAGTCCACGCGAGCGCCTTCAGGAGTCCGCCCGCGATGAGGCTAGCCAGCGTTTGGACGAATGTGATGGGCGGATTCTTCGCGTTGGATTGCACGTGGATCTTTTGTGCGCCATGTCGCGCGCATCTCGCAAACGTGACTGGTGACTCGCCACTGCTTACCGGTTAGCCTTCACTCACTGCCAACTAAAAAGCCGCGCATGAATCTCTCCCGCCGTCCCCGCCGCCTCCGTGCCAACCCGCAAATTCGCGCGCTCGTGCGGGAGAACTCCGTGTCGACGGATGACTTGGTCCTCCCGCTTTTCGTGTCTGAAAAAGTCCGTGGCCGGCAGCCGGTCGCGTCGATGCCTGGCGTGGCGCAATTGGATGAGGACAGTCTCCTCGCCGAGGCGCGACTTGCATTCGAAACTGGTATTCGGGCGGTGATTCTCTTCGGAATTCCTGCGAAACGCGACGAAACGGCATCGCAGGTGTACGCGCCCGATGGTGTGGTGCAGCGGGCGGTGAAGCGCCTGAAGCGTGCCCTGCCCGACCTGATCGTGATGACGGATGTTTGCCTGTGCGAATACATGAGCCATGGGCACTGCGGCATCACGGAATTCGAGAATGGCGTGGCCCATGTCCACAATGACGCGAGCGTGGAATTGCTCGTGAAGACCCGCGCTTTCCCATGCCGATGCGGGCGCGCATGTGGTGGCGCCGAGTGACATGATGGATGGACGCATCGGTGCCATCCGTAAGGCGTTGGACGCCGCAGGCCACGAATCGACGAACCTGATGAGTTACGCGGCCAAATTCGCCTCGGCATTTTACGGACCCTTTCGCGAGGCGGCGGAAAAGTGCGCCACACTCCGGCGACCGTCGAAGTTACCAGATGGATGCAGCCAATGCGCGGGAGGCTTTGCGCGAAGTCGAACTCGACATCGCCGAGGGCGCAGACATCGTGATGGTGAAACCTGGGATGCCATATCTGGACCTCGTCTTGCGCATAAAGGAGCAGTTCGGACTTCCGACTGCCGTGTATCATGTGAGCGGGGAATATGCGATGCTCAAGGCTGCCGCCGCGAATGGGTGGCTCGACGAAAAGGCATGCGTCCTTGAGCAGATGACCGCATTCAAGCGAGCGGGCGCGGACTTGATTATCACCTATTGGGCGCGGCAGTGCGCCGAATGGCTGGCGTGACGTGCACCCGCGCAGAGGGCGAAACCGTTGGACGCGCCCGGTTCGTTGTGAAACATGTGTCCCCGATGGTCACGATTGCCGAAAAACTGATTCCTGACTCGCTGAAGCCAATCTATGGGAAAGTGAAGGAAGGGAAGAGGATCTCCGATACCGACTGCCTGCAACTTTACCGATCCGGAGATCTGAATGCGCTGGGAATGATCGCGAATGTGATTCGCGAACGGAAAAATGGGAACATCGGCACGTACATCCACAATCTTTACGTCAACTATTCGAATCACTGCCTGTTGCGCTGTCAGTTTTGCGCCTTTGGCGCGCGTAAGACGGAGAAGCATGCTTTTGAACTCAGCATCGAGGGAATCGAGGAGCGGGTCCGTCACGGACTCGAAATGGGGATTACCGAAATCCACATGGTTGGCGGCTTGCATCCCTCGCTGAAGCCGGAGTGGTATCTCGATCTGATCAGGCGGCTCCGGGGACTCGATCCTTCGCTCTTCATCAAGGCGTTCACCGCGGTGGAAATCCGGCATCTCGCCGATCGTATTTTCAAGAGCAGCCTTACCGATACCCTCGGTCGGTTGCGCGACGCGGGATTGTGCGCGATCACGGGCGGCGGTGCGGAAATTTTCGATCAATCCATCCGCGATCAGATTTGCCGGGGAAAGGAGACTGCAGACGAATGGGCCGAGGTGCATCGCACATGGCACGGTATGGGCATGCGCAGCACGGCGACGATGCTTTTCGGGCACATCGAGACGTTCGAGCATCGCGTCGATCATTTGCGCCGGTTGCGTGAATTGCAGGATCAGACGCAGGGTTTCTCTGGCTTCATCCCGTTTGCGTTCGAGAGCGAAGGGGCGCGGACGGAATTGCGACACATTCCGCACGCGACGGCATTCGAGGAACTGAAGAACTTGGCAATCAGTCGTATTTATCTCGATAACTTCGACCACATCACCGCGTATTGGGTGAGCCTCGGCCTTCCAATGGCATCGCTGGCGATGAACTATGGGGTCGACGATCTGCACGGGACGATCATGGAGGAGAAAATCTTCCACATGGCCGGCGCGACGACGCCGACACAACAGACGGTGATCGCCCTTGAAAAAGCCATCTCGGAGGCCGGGCGGACGCCGATGCAGCGCGATACTTGGTATCGGAGAATCGAGAGTACATGGCGGAAGCCTTCGCCCACGATGCGCAACGGCGGGGAGAAGCTCACGGAAGCGGCTTGCGCGTGAGCAGCGGTGATCCCTGGCAGGCATTGCGCGCCTTGCGAATCGGCTGCGTGAAGTATCTCAATTCGCGGCCGCTGATTTGCGCCTACGATGGTCCGGTCGTCTTTGAGCATCCGTCTGCGCTCGCCCGGATGCTTTCCGGAAATGAGCTGGATGCTGCCCTCGTTCCTGCATTCGAGGCGTTGCGCGATCCCCGGTATCTGCTGGTCGATGAAGTGGGGGTGGCATGTGACGGACCGGTCTTCAGCGTTTTCCTCGCATACCGGGGAGCACTGGCTGACGTCCGTTTCATCGCGCTCGATCCGGCTTCGTTGAGTTCTGCAAATCTACTGAGAGTTCTCCTCGCGGAGTTTCACGGCCTCACGCCAGCATTTGGGAGCACAGGCGATGCGCGGCTTTTGATTGGCAATCAGGCAATCGAATTTCGCGCCGCCGACACCGGGAGTGATGGATGGAATTTTCTCGATCTCGGCGAGGAATGGAAGCGATGCACGGGCCTCCCATTTGTCTTTGCACTGTGGGCGCTGCGGGAGAACACCGCGAATCCGGGGGCGGTTGCCGATGCCTTCCGCGATTTGAAGCGCATGGGTTGCTCACGCATTCCGGACCTCATCGAGCATGAGGAATTCGGAGACATCGAGATGCGCCGTCGCTATCTCACGGAGTATCTCCGTTTCGAAGTCGGCGCTGATGGCCGCATCGCGCTCGAAGGATACCGCTCACTTCTCATTCGGCACGGAAGAATCCCCGGGAGCGAAGTGCCGCTGCGTTTCATCTGAGCCCGCTGTGCTTGGTTGTTCGTATGCGCACCGACCTTTGCTGAAGTGTGAAATGATCGGCTTTGGCAGAACGATTCACCGCCTCACCGCGTGCGATATTTCCACAGAATGAATTCACCGCGGTGCCTCTGATGTTGACGAAGGAGGGATCCGCCCCTTGTATGCGCCGTTCTTTCTCCAGGCATTTAGAGAACCAACATAAAAACAACATGATCAATATCGGTATCAACGGATTTGGCCGCATCGGCCGCCTCGTATTTCGCGCCATTTGCGACCAAGGACTGCTTGGCAAGGAAATCAATGTCGTCGCCGTGAACGACCTCGTTCCCGCGGACAATCTCGCCTACCTCGTGAAATACGACTCCACGCAGGGCAAGGCGCGTGAAGAAGTCTACAGCAAGAAATCTTCCGAATCCGTGGCCGAGGACGATATCCTCGTGGTGGATGGCCATGAGATCAAATGCCTCGCAGTCAAGGAAGGCCCTGCGGCGCTGCCGTGGAAGACCCTCGGAGTGGACATCGTGATTGAGAGCACCGGCCTTTTTGTGGATGCTGAAAAGGCGAAAGGTCACATCACGGCCGGCGCAAAGAAGGTCATCATCAGCGCACCCGGCAAGAACGAGGACATCACGGTAGTCATGGGTGTGAATCACACGAACTATGATGCTTCGAAGCACGACATCATTTCCAACGCGAGCTGCACGACGAACTGCCTCGCGCCGGTGGTTCACGTGCTCTTGAAGGAAGGCTTCGGAATCGAAGAAGGCCTCATGACGACCGTGCATAGCTACACCGCGACGCAAAAGACGGTGGACGGTCCGAGCAAGAAGGATTGGAAGGGTGGACGCAGCGCGGCCATCAACATCATCCCATCGGCCACTGGTGCTGCAAAAGCCGTGGGCCTTGTCTGTCCCGAAGTGAAGGGCAAGCTCACCGGCATGGCGTTCCGCGTTCCGACGCCGACCGTTTCAGTGGTCGATCTCACGGTGAAAACCACAAAGGACACCAGCTACGAGGAAATCTGCGCGGCGATGAAGAAAGCGAGCAAGACCTACCTCAAGGATGTCCTCGGCTACACGACGGATGAAGTCGTGAGCAGTGACTTCATCCATGATCAGCGCAGTTCGATTTTCGATGCCGGCAGTGGTGTCGGCCTCAATAGCCGCTTCTTCAAGCTTGTGAGCTGGTATGACAACGAGTGGGGATACAGCAACCGCTGTGTCGACCTCGTGAAATTCATCGCGAGCAAGGGACTCTAAATCTTCCCATGCCGCGCATCGTGCGTGGCAATCAATTGAAAACACCGGGAGTGCCGATACGCGCTCCCGGTGTTTTTGTTTTCAGAGCGCCATTTTTCAGAGCGCTTCAGCGCGCCGTGGGCAGCGCGTAATACGCGGAAGGCACCGGTCAGAGCATCCCGAGGCCCGACAGGATTACTAGTGAGAGAATCGCTGCACCGGCCACGCGAATTGCACCTGCCCGCGCGCTGTGCTGAAGCGCAATCCCGGTAAGCATCCCGCATCCGTGGAGGATGGCCATCGAAGCGACTGCGCCTGCAATGGCAGCAAGACCAGAAGCGCCGGCAGGGAGTTCCAAGCCATGCGCCTGGCCGTGGAAGGCGCCGGCGATCCCCGCCAATGCCGCGCTGTATTTGAGAGAAATCCGCATGGCAAAAGCGACGAGTGCCGAAAGGATGACGGCGATGGAAAGGATCAGCGGCTCAATCATTGGAAATTGCAGTCCGGCGGCTCCGAGAGCCGCGCCCACGCCCATCGTGGCGAGAAATGCGAAGGGAAGCGCGATTCGCGAACCTTTCCCAAGCTGCACCGCCCACAGGCCAACCGCGATCGCCGTAAGAGGATGATCCACGCCCGAGAACGGGTGCGCGAGTCCCCATCCGATGCCCATTTCGCCGGTGACAGGATGGCCAGGGTGGGCATTTGCGAGTGCGGGAAACATCATCAGCAGCCAGATCGGGCGAAGCGTTTTCATGCGACGGATAAGAACGAACCGCTGCGGATTTTGGAATCAATAAGTGCACTGCGATGAAAATTGGCCGCCTCTTTCCCCGCGTTAGTGGGGCATCGCCCACAAACGAATCTCAGAGAATCACAGTCCCCGGGACAGGAGAGTGTATGCGCGCGGAAGGCGTGGGTTTTTAGTTCCATCATCCAAGGCGCTCCCGATGGCACGCGGCACTAGAGTTTCCCAGCGAAAGTGCGATCGAGGAGCGAGGAAATTTCGGAGAGCTTGTACGGCTTTACCAAGGTCTCGATCACTCCGAGGGATTTCAATTCGTCCTCACGATCGGACATCACTTCGCCAGTCACGGTTACCACCCGCAAGGCAGCGGTGGACGGATCTGTTTTCAAGGTTCGCAGCACTTGCTCACCGCTCATGTCCGGGAGGTTCAGGTCGAGGAGGATCAAATCCGGGAGATGCTGTCGCGCGAGATCGATGCCTGTGCTGCCCTGCAGTGCGGAGATGAGTTTGACGTCGCCGCGGGTGGCTAGAAACGCTCCATCAGGTAGTAGTTCGTCGGTTCATCCTCGATGTAGAGGACATTGTGAACCGCCTTTTTCGGCGGAGCCGCCTTGATGATTGGGACCGGGGATTCCGCCGACGGCAGGTCGATCCAAAAGTTGCTGCCCGTCCCGATGGTGCTCTCCACGCCAATGCGCCCACCCATGTTCGAGATGAGCCGCTGGCAAAGCGCGAGGCCAAGTCCTGAGCCGCCTTCGGTCCCGCCTTCCCGCGTGCCTAGACGCTCGAAGGGGACGAAGAGCCGCGTGAGATTTTCCGGCGGAATTCCCAGTCCAGTGTCGGAAACGGTGATGCGCGAAAAGTCGTTTTTCAGCTTCGTGAAAATGAGGGAAACCTTACCGCCTTCCCGGTTAAACTTCACTGCATTGAGGACAAGATTGAGGAGCACCTGCCTGAAGCGCTCGCGATCAGTCTTCAGGAAAAGCTGTTCAATGGTGTTCTCGGCCACACACAGGCTGACTTTCCGCTTCACTGCGTTCGGTTGGACGGTGCTGATCACTTCGCCGATGACCTCCATCACATCCACGGACTCCATGTTAAACTGAATCCGGCCGGAATCGAGGCGCGCGATATCCAGGACTTCGTTGATGAGCCCCAGCAGATTCCTCCCCGCGCGGGAAATGTGGTCGATGCTCTCCACCTGTCGCTCCGTGTGCTCCTCCATTTCGAGGATTTGCGTGAAGCCGAGAATTGCATTCAGCGGCGTTCGCAGCTCATGGCTCATCCGCGACAGGAATTCACTCTTCGCGCGGTTCGCCGCTTCTGCGTCGGCACGCGCCCGACGGATGCTGTCCTCGGCCTCATGGCGATCGATCGCGGCGCTCAGGACGTTTGCGATGGATTGAACGAAGCTCAGATCGTCATGCGAGAAATCGCGGGGGTGATCGGAAAATGAAGCGAATACACCGAGAGGCCTCTCACCGACGCGAATGCACGCTGCGATGCCGCTTTGAACCCCGGCTGCGCGCGCCGCACCGGACCACTCGAACCGGGATTCGGTATTGATGTTTGAGACCACCGATTCCCCGGTTGTGACCGCGTATCCGCTGAGCGAGCGTGTGCCACCGAGCACGGGCAGCCGTTCTCCATCCGGAGCCGGCCAACCCAGTTCCACGAGCGGGCGGAAGCGGTCGTCGTTTTCGTCGTATTGGAGGACGGATGTGAACTCGCACGGGAGCATCTCCCGGACGGTCTTCGCGGCATCCAGCATTAAGTCCGCGAGGGGTAATCCGGCGAGTGCACGCTGACCCAAACGCGAAACGGCAGCCTGCCGTAGCGCGCCGTTTTTCAAATCCTGATTCGCCTTCGCGAGTTCGGCGGTGCGTTCGGCGACGCGCTGTTCGAGCCGTTCATTTGCGAGGTGAATGGCGCGTTCACCCATCCGCTCCTTGGTGACATCCTTGAGGAAGCCGACCATCCGCCCAAAATGCCCGTGACGATCGAGGAAGAAGCAGCCCTGCGCACGGATGATGATCTCGCCGCCATCTTTCCGAATCGCGCGAAATGTCTGGTCGAATGGCTCGCGCATCATCGTCGCGACTTCGATGCGCTCTTCAAAAAGTGCGACGTCCGTAGGGTGAATGACGCTCCTTAGCCGCGCCATCCCCCCGCCCATTTCCTCCGCCGAATAGCCGAGCAATCCCTTGATTTCGCCGCCATATGCGATCTCGCCCGAGAGAGTATCCCAATCGAATACGATCTGTCCGCTGGCCCGGATCGCGGCATCATAGCGGTTCGCCCATTCGATGCGCTCGAGCTCTTTCAGTTTCCGATCCGAAATATCCCGGCAAATCGTGGAGACGAATTCCAACGCGCCGTCATCCCCGAGGTGCGCGAGGACGAGTTGCAGGACGGGAAACTCGCGACCTTTTGCGGACACCAGCGCGGTCTCGCCCGACCAGGAACCGTCCGCTTGCGCGGAGGGAATGCCTTCCTGACGGACAATTTCAAATGCCCATTCCGGATGCAGCCCGGCGATCGTGAGCCCACTGATATCCGCATCGGCCGTCAAATCGAGCAGCTTCCGGCCCGCCGCATTCAGGTAAAGAAGACACCCTTTCCGGTCAGCCATCGCCACGATATCCGGTGTTGCCTCGAATATCCGGGCAAAATGCGAATCGGGTTCTTCCGGTCCGATTTCGCCGGCTGACCCAGTCGTGAACGGCGTGGTGAGCATTAACTATTCTGGTAAAGGTCGCCCTTTGGTCTCAGGTGCTAGCCAGATCAATGCCATTCCCACGATGTAAATCAACGCAATGGCAGCGCCCGCCTTCGGGTAACTTTTTCCAAAAAATGCCATGAGGGATGACATCTGCAAAACGCCAATCGCAGCGAATACGCGCCCAAAATTGAATGCGAGACCCTGGCCCGTCGCGCGCGCCCGGGTGGGGAAAAGCTCGGGGAGGTAGAGCGGCAACCAACCGTAAAAGGCAGCGGTGAAGAATCCCACGAGGCCCGTGACGAGGAGGAACAAGCCGTCGAAATTATGCACTCCGAGGAAGAGCCATTCACACACGCCAATGGAGAGCACGCAGAGTGAAAAATAGGTGATTCGGCGCCCCAGCATTCCTCCGACGATGGGCGCGATGAGCGACCCAAGCACTGCGCCGGTCGCCGAGCAAAGCTGGATGACCGCCTTTCGCAAAGGGTCCTTGCTGCCGACCATTTCATCCGCCCAAAGGGGAATCCACTGCACGATTCCCCATGAGACGAGGAGTGGGACGCTGGCAAATGCGATTCCGAGCAGCGTGCGCTTGCGATACTGCGGCGAGAAAATGATGCGCAGTGGGGAGGTGGGATCCTTTTTGACGCTGGCGATCCACCGTTCGGATTCCGGGATGAAAAGCCGGATCAAAAAGGTGAGCGCTGCGGGCAGTGCCCCGACCAGCATCACCCACCGCCACGAGGTGTCAGTGATGGGCCACTTCAGCGCGATGATGGCAATGACCGCGTAGCCGACATTTGCGGCCGCACCGATCGCGCCGGCGAGGATGGGCCGACGTCTTTCCGGCCAGCATTCCATCACGAGAGCAACACCGAGCGACCATTCGCCGCCCATTCCCAGTGCTGCGATAAATCGCAGCGTGGTGAGCTGGATGGGGTCCTGGGCGAAATAGCAAAGCCCCGTGAACCCCGAGTAAAAAAGGATGCTCCACGTCATTGCCTTCACACGGCCAATGCGATCTCCGAGCCAGCCAAACACGAGCCCGCCTGCCGCTGCGCCGAGCAGGAAGAAAGCGGTCACGATTCCCATCCAAAACTGCACGTAGCCCGCGGAATCCGTGCTCGCCGCCTGCTGGGCCATTTCCCGTAGTGCCGGTCCTGCAACCAGCGGAAAGATGCCCATTTCCATTCCATCAAACATCCATCCTAGAAACGCAGCAAGCAGTGTGAGGCCGGGGCGGGATCGGGGGGTATTCATGGGGAGAGGGCGGATGAATGCAACATCCCGCCGGAATACAGAAGCAACAAATTGCGAAGCCGGATTCCCCTCGCGATGCGTGCGCGCGGAGCTAGCGTCGCCGGATACATGAGTTCCTTGGAAGACAGCCTCCGCGATTGGATGGGCGCCGATCTCGCCGAGATAGCAGGGACATTCATGCCCTTTGGAAAATACGGTCCCACGCATCACCCGCCACACGGCGTACCCCTTTTCGATATCCCGCTGGAGTATCTTTGCTGGTTCGAGAAAGACGGATGGCCGCAGGGGAGACTCGGAGAACTGCTCCGAATCCTGCATCAACTGAAAACGGATGGATGCGACGAAATCTTTGACCCGCTGCGTCGCGCGCGCGGCGGGAGAACGGACCTATACGGCCTTTGATCCCGATCCCGGGGCCCGGACGGATTTCCAAATAGGAACATCCTCCTTCATGCGATCGATCAGCTCCCCGCAGAAGGCTAGCGCCGCACCGCGATGCTGGGATTCCACGTGGACAAAAAGGGAAGCTTCACCCACTGGCACAAATCCCAAGCGGTGAATGATCCGCACTGCTTGGGGAGAGTGACGTGCCCAGAGCTCCGTAAAAATGCGTGCAAACTCCCGGCGCGCCATTGGCTCATAGGCCTCGTAATACAATCCATCCAAGCGTGCGCCACCTTCCATTTCCCGGACGATCCCGTGGAATTCCACGACAGCACCGGTTTCTCGCAAAGGGCGGTCGCACGGTAGCGGGGCGATGAAGCGGTCGGTGAAGTGAATTTCCGCATCCATATTCAACCTCCACTTACCGGGGGAATGATCGCGATTTCCTTCGAGGTGGGACCCGGCGCATCATCCCAAGATGCATATTCACAATCCACGGCAACCCTCGAAGAAGACACGTCGAAGTCCGGCGCAACACGCATCAGGATTTCCCGGAGTGGCTCTCCGGCGGCGCACTCCACCGTCATCTCGCGCCAGCCGAGCCGGTCCGCCGCTTGGGCGAATGCGAGGAGTTTCAGGAGGTTCATTTCGCACTCGTATCGCGGCTGAAGATGAATCGCAAGGCCGTCGCTTTTCGAGTGTCATCGCATGGGCGCGCCCCTAGAAGAATCCATGCTCAGCGTAACCGAAGCTCGCTCGCTCATCGCGCAGACTGTCCACGTTCTCCCGCCGCTCCGCGTTCCACTCGGCGGAGCGCACGGGCGGGTGCTCCGGGAAGCGATTGCCACGGCGCAGGATATTCCCGGGTTCGACCGGTCAGCGATGGATGGATATGCGATCGACTCCGCCGATTCTGCAACGGAGTTTGAAGTAGTGTGTGAAATCCCCGCGGGTACGATGCCGTCACGGGCGATTCGACGGGGCGAATGTGCGAGGCTGTTCACAGGCTCATCAATTCCGTCAGGGGCGAATCAAGTGGTGATGCAGGAGAATGCGAAACGGGACGGAAACCGGGTGACTTTTTCCGCGAGGGGGAATGCCACGAATATTCGCAAGCAGGGCGAGGACGCCCATGAAGGAACGATCCTCCTCGAACGCGGGACCCGCTTGGGAGCGGTGGAACTGTCGCTCTGTGCGCAACTCGGAAACGGTAAGCCGCTCGTCGCGGTTCGCCCGAGGATCCTCCACATCGCGACAGGGAGCGAACTCGTGGATCCCTCTGAAAACCCGGGATCCGGAAAAATCCGCGACAGCAATTCAACGCTCGTCGCGGGGATGGCGCGTGAGGCGGGTGCGGACTTGGTCCGCCAGATGCGAATTGGGGACGAACCGGCGCAATTGCTCGCGGCAGTTTCGGGCATGGAAAACGATGCGTGGGACATCCTGCTACTATCGGGCGGTGCGAGCGTCGGAGACCACGATTTCGGTGCGCGCACACTTCGGGAGCTTGGGTTCTCGATTCATTTTCAGCAGCTCAATCTTCGTCCGGGAAAACCGCTCATTTTTGGAACCCGCGGACGGCATCTTGCTTTCGTCATCCCTGGGAATCCCCTTTCGCACATCGTCTGCTGGCATCTCGTCATCATCGCCGCGATCGAAATGCTTTCCTGCGGTGCCATCGAGTTCAGCCTCGCGGAAGCTCCGCTCGGCGGTTCCATTCCTCTCAAGGGACACGCGCGGGAAACGTGGTGGCCGGCGCATGTCGCATGGGAAAAAGGAGGCGTGCGTTTTCTCCCATTGAAGTGGCAGAGCTCCGGAGATTTGACCGGCATGGCGATGCTGGATGCGCTCATTCGCATCCCGTCCGAGACCGCAGCGGTGCAGCCGGGCGATATGGTCAGCGCACGGCTCATCCGCGCTTCAGGAGCTTAGCGTACTGGCTTTTTCCGGTAGACCGCCCAATGGTTGGACATGCCGAAAGCCAAGTTCAGCCATCTCGATTCCGAGGGCGTAGCCCGGATGGTCGATGTCAGTGCCAAACCAGTGCAGTCCCGGACCGCAAGGGCCGAGGGGTTCGTCCATTGCTCGATCAGCACCATTCGCGCGCTTAGAAAGCAGGCCTTGCCGAAGGGCGATGTGCTCGCCGTCGCGCGCATTGCGGGCATTCAAGCGGCAAAACGCTGCGATGAATTAATCCCGCTGTGTCACTCGCTTCCCCTGGATTCGGTCGAGGTGACCTTTGAAGTCCTCGCCAACGCGATTCGTCTGGAGAGCACGGTGCGCACGAGCGCGAAAACGGGCGTTGAAATGGAGGCGCTCACCGCGGTAAGCGTGGCTGCGCTTACGATTTACGACATGTGTAAGGCCGTGGACAAAGGGATGGTCATCGGCGAAATTCGCGTTGTGGAAAAAATCAAGGAATGAGGGCTGGGCGCATCACGCTGAGCGACCGTGCGAGTGCGGGAGTTTATGCGGATCGCAGCGGCCCTGCGATTGAGCAATTTTTCGCGGAGCGCATAGCCGATGCCATCGAATGGCACCCGGTCTTGATTCCTGACGACCGCAAGGGAATCGAGACCGCGCTGAAGGATGCCTGCGACGTGAAAGGCTGCGCACTCATCGTGACGACCGGAGGAACCGGGCCGTCACCGCGCGACGTCACCCCGGAGGCGACCCGTGCAGTGATTGAACGCGAGATGCCCGGCTTCGGGGAGATCATGCGCGTGCAGTCATTCTCAAAAGTTCCCACAAGCATCCTCAGCCGTTCGCTCGCAGGGATGCGCGGCACATCGCTGATCATCAATCTCCCGGGGAATCCACGTGCGATCGCAGAATGCCTGTCGCTGATCCTCCCGGCGATCGTCGAGTGCCTCGATCATCTCGGACATGCTCGTCTTACGCTCCGTCCGTGACCGCAGCGCATCAGCCGCCGACCCGCGACATCTCGACTTTGGGCGCAGTGTCCGACCCGCGCGAGCGCAGTTCCGAGTAGCGATCGCCGCGGCTGCTCCAGACTCCGCCAATCATCTTCGCGAGTTTTTCATCGGCGGGTTCGCTGCGGAGAAAGTCCCGCAATTCCGTTCCGTGAGTGCCAAAGAGACACGTGAAAAGCGTGCCATCCGCGGTCAGCCGGGCGCGAGTGCAGTCGCCGCAAAAGGGCTTCGTGACCGATGCGATGATGCCAATTTCCCCGCCTGCGGAAGTCCGAAAACGCAGCGCCGTTTCACCCGGATAATTTCTCGCCATCGCTTCGAGCGGGATCGCCTCTGCTATACGGGCGGCAATTTCCGCCGCAGGCACCACGTCATTCATCCGCCACCCATTCGTATTCCCGACATCCATGTATTCGATAAATCGCACGATGAACTCAGGTCCGGAAAACCGTGATGCCATCGCTGCGACCTGGTGATCGTTCACCCCGCGTTTCACGACCATGTTTAACTTAATCGGCGCGAAACCCGCCGCGACGGCTGCATCGATTCCTGAAAGCACGCGACTGAGCTGGAAGCCCATGTCGTTCATTGCGGCAAATGTCCGCTCGTTGACGGAATCGAGACTGACCGTGATGCGCTTCAGCCCCGCATCCCGGAGCGCGCGCGCTTTGCCCGCGAGCAGCGAGCCGTTGGTGGTCAGCGTGAGGTCTTCGAGTCCGTCGATGGATGCCAATTGAAGAACGAGTTGCTCCACGTCGCGCCGCAGCAAAGGTTCGCCGCCGGTCAAACGGATTTTCCCAACGCCGAGCTTTACGAACACCCGGCTGACCCGCGTCAATTCCTCGAACGTGAGCAGGTGAGTCTTCGGGAGAAAATCGTAGCCGCGTCCGAAAACTTCCTTCGGCATGCAGTATCCGCATCGGAAATTGCACCGGTCCGTCACGGACAGGCGCAAATCACGAAGCGGACGTTGAAGGCGGTCGAGCACGGGCGAAAATCTACCGCGTTAATCGGATTTCGCCAATCCGGGAGCGGGATCTTTTAGACGAAAAGCTTTCGGATCGCTTCACCCTTGTCGGTGATCGGGACCGGCCGTTCGCCATCCATCAGGTTTTTCGAGGGATTGATGCCCATCGCTGCGATGATCGTGGCGAAGAGATCCGGAACCCCCACCGGTTCCGCGAGAATATTCATCGCGAGGTCATCAGTCACCCCAACCGCCTGCCCCGTTTTCAATCCGCCGCCGGCAAGCACGCAGGTGAAACATTTCCCGTAATGGCCGCGACCTCCGCCGGAATCGAAGGCCGCAGGCCGCCCAAATTCGGTGGCAATCACGATCAGGGTTTTCTCGAGGAGACGCTGCCGCTCGAGGTCAGCGATGAGGGTGGACACGCCTTGGTCGAGCCGGTCGATGAGCGCGTGCTGCTGCTTCTGCGCGGCATTGTGAGTGTCCCATCCGGCACCGTTGACGAAGTTCAAATTGAATCCCACTTCCACGAAGCGGACGCCCCTTTGAATGAGTCGGCGCGCGAGCATGCAACGCTGCCCGAATTCATCCCCATACGACTCGCGCACGGAACCGGGTTCGCTGGTCAGATCAAATGCCTTCATGAAGTCCCCGGACTGCAAACGGAAGACTTCCCCGAGCGCGTCGTCATAATCCTGCACGACAGTGTCGCCGGGTGTGCGGGCGAGAAAATCCGTTCGCAATGATGCGAGGAGAGACTCGCGGCGATTCTGCCGATCATCGGAAATGCCGGGCATGCGCGTCAGCCCGGCGGGTCCCGCTGCCGTATCGGTCAGGTACACGTAGCCCGATTTTGGTCCGAGAAATCCGGGGCCGCGGGTCGCACTCGGATAGCCAATGAGGACATAGGGCGGAACGCCTGCGCCAGCCGCTTTGCGCTGATGAGCGATGATGCTGCCGATGCTGGGATAGGTGACGCTGCCGCTCACGGGACGGCCAGTGTGCATGCGGTTCACCGCCGCGGCGTGCTCGTCGATGACGTTATGGTTCACCGTGCGCACCGGGATCAACCGGTCGGCGATTTTCGCGAGCCGCGGGAGATGCTCGCAGAATCGCGTGCCGGGGATTGCCGTTTCGATCGTGTCATAAAAACATCCGGGCTTTTTCAGGCCATCGCCGCGGGTCGTTTTAGCGTCGAATGTGTCGAGCTGGGACATCCCGCCACCGAGCCAGATGAACACGCAGTGCTCCGCCTTTCCGAGGGGTGATTTTTGTCCCTCTGCAAATGCAGAAGCCCCAAGTGCCGCGCCACTCGCGGCGAGTGCAGACTGAGTAAGAAAATGACGTCGGCTGATGTTCATGGGAGGTAGTTGAATTCGGGTGAGAGCAGAAGAGCCCAGATGGCGTCTTCCATCCGGTCGCGCCAGTCAGTGGTGAGGCGCGGCGTGGGAGTCGGCCCGGCTTTCACTTCGCGCTCCATGTCGAGAATCGCGGTGCTCGCGTCCGGGTTGAGATGGTTCGCCCAGGATACTCCTTTCGAAAAAGGAGGCGGAGTCGGGGCAGGAGGCGCGCCCGTAGTGCGGCTCTCGTAGCCGGGTGCCAGGAATGACGAAAACTTTTTCACCTCTCCGTCCGTCGGCCTACGTGAAAGCAGCCGGAGAAAAATACGCTCGATGAGATTTTCCAATGGCTGATTCTTCAACGAGAGCGCGGTCAATGCATGGTCATCGCTCAGGCGCGTGAGTCGGTTGCTGATCGTGCTGTTCGCAATCGTCGCGGGCTGAAGGACGTTCACGTCGTGGTCCCGCGTGCTGCGTGGCTCGGGACGGCTTTCGCGCCAGCCAAATGCCGTGAGGACATCGGTGATCACTTGCGCACGAGGCTTTGCGAGGGCAGGGCGATCGCGCTCATTGCTCAGCGAAGCAAACTGCCAGGACCGGCGCGGAGTGCCGAGATTGTTATGGTCTTTGGGCGACTGCCGACCTTCAGGGTCGAAGGTGAGCTGCTCCGCATTCAGCGAAAGCCCGGTGACTTCGAAGAGACTGTCCACGAGCTGCTCCGCAGTCATCCGGCGACGGGCAGGGGACTCGAAAAGGCGCGCGCTGCTTTCGGTCGGGCGCATCGCGGGGGGCTGGGGGATTCGCTGATACGTGTGACTGTTCACGATCAGCCGGGCGACATGCTTCAGGTCGTAGTCATGAGTGACGAGCTGATGTGCGAGCCACTTCAGAAGATCGGGATGCGACGGAAGCGCTGTGCTCCAGTCATCGACGGGGTCGACGATCCCGAATCCGAGAAGCTGCCGCCAGAGCCGGTTAACGAGGACTTGGGCAAAGCGATCGTTTCTCGGATCGGTCAGGATCATGGCGAGGTTTTCGCGACTGTCGTCCTTGTTTCGGAGGATGCCGGAGAGCGGCTCGCCCAAAGATGCAAAGGGCCAGTGGGGGTTGATGACTTCACCCGGCTTGAGCGTAACGCTTACGAGACTGTCTGCCTTCAGTCCCTGCGTCAGCGAGGTGGCAGGAACCTTGATCGGGGTGCGCTGCAGCATGGCTGCGATCTTGAAAAGGTCGCCCTGATCGAAGGGATGGTTCGGTGCGTCATGGCACCGCGCGCATTTCATTTCATTCGCCAAAAAGGCGCTCGAAACAATCTGCGCCTTTGCGGCCATGGGGAGGTCGTTCTGGGAAGCCACCGCAAAGCCCGCCGCACCGCCGTAGCTCGCGCTTCCCTCCATGCAGATCAGCTCCGTGGCAAAGCGATCCATAGGCTTGTTATCCGTGAGTGCTTCGTGGATCCACCAACGGAACGGTCCGGTGTTGTTAAGCGTCCCCTTGAGGATGTTCGGATTTTCCGCAAGCACGTCCTGCCAGTAACTGGTCCAGTGATCCGCCCAACCGGGGGCATTGATCAGACGGTCGATCGCCTTGCTGCGCTTATCCTTCGCCGAATCGCGCAGGAAAGTGGACGCCTCCGCCTCAGTTGGAACAACGCCGGTCAAATCCAGCGTCACCCGCCGCAGAAAAGCCGCGTCGTCCGAGAGCGGTGCAGGTTGCACGCCGACCTTTGCAAGTTTGGCACCGATGAATCGGTCCACATCGTTTAAAATTCCGGATTGCGAATCCAGCGCGGGAACTTCCGGCGCCGCGGGAGCTTTTTCCCGCGCGATACGGTGCCGTTCTTTCCAATATGCATCCTCGGAAGCACTGCGGCGGCGCTGTGCATTCAGATTCTCGATCATCTCAAGCTGCTTCCCGGCAAATGCAATCCATCCCGCAGAATTTAGTGACGGCGCAGGTGCCACCGCACCTTCGGGCTCGAGAATGGTGAAGTCACCGCCAGCCTTCGAGACCGCGACGAAGACCTCGCCCAATTCCGGACGCATGCCGCGTCCGCCTACGAGACATTCAATCAGCAGCACCCGTGGCTGCCCGTCGCTGCTGAGGCGACCATGCGCCTCCTTGTGCCCCGGCGGCAGCAGCGGCATCGTCGGCACAAGTTGTTCCGCGGCGAGATCCGGCACGCCTTCCACGTCTCCACTTTTCGGCTTTTTCAAAGGGGTCTCCGCAACGATGCGCCCGTCGAAAGCGACTCGCGTTCCGGTGAGTGCCCGCAGGTGCAGGGTGTATTCACCCGCAGGGAGGCGGACCACGCCGGCGGCACGGACGAGGAATGGGGCCGAACGATCAATCCGGACGCCGCGCTCATTGTATTTGTTCGTCACTTCCTTCATCGCGAACGCCTGACTGAAATATTCGTCCGTAACCGCCGTGGGCAAGACCGACCACGATTCGTCAAGGTCGCCCGAGTCCGGTTTTTTCTTCACGGAATCATTCGAGGACCAACCGGTCTCATGTTCGGCCGGTTTGGGAAATTCAAAGATCTGCACGCGCACGTTTCCCTTTGGCAATTCATTCGCGGCGACGATCGCGGGAGGCAGCGGGAGCGCCTCGCTCTTGACGGTGTTTTTCCCAGGAATGACCGGCAGGAGAGTCGGCACGGGGCCGCTTCGCGCCGCATGGGACATGATTTGCTCTTTCGAAAGTGCAGTCCGGTAAATTGCGAGCTCGTCGATGCGTCCGGGGAATTGCGCGGCCGGTGTGCCGCCCATCGAACCGCCAATCCACACTTCATCATCGTCCACAACAGGCGCCGCGGTGGTCGCGCCGCCCAAGTCCCATTTCCCTTTCACTTCCTCACCATTGATGAAGGCACGGGCGGACTCCGGTTTTCCAAATTCGTAAGTCACCGCGACATAGTGCCACGCGTCCCCGGGTTGGAATCCGCTTGTAGTCGTCCATCGGTGCCATCCTCGCTCCCCGGAATTTTCGCGATCGCGAAACAGGAAACTCGCGCAGGCGAGCCCGCCCTGTCCCCGCAGCCGCAATGCCCAAGCTTGATTGTCGGATGCATTTCCAGGCAGCCCGGTGCGTCCTTTCCCCACGACATAGACATTGCGGCCATCCGGGAGCGCCGGGCACTGCACCCAAGCCTCCAGCGTGATCGTCTCGCCATTCTCAAAATCGAAAACGCTTTTCGCGCCGGGGTCCTTCACGCGCAGGTACGTGTCCCTCGCATACGTTGAAAAGTCGGCCGCCGAATTCGTCTTGGTAAATCCGGGGAATGCAGGAGGACGCGGTCCGGCTTCGAGGAGCGAAACCTTGTCGCCAGCCTGTGCGCGGAGCGACTCATGCGTTTCGTTCGGGGTGCAGCATTCTTCGATTGTGTCAAACCGCCAGTATGCTGCGGGCTTGGCGGAGAGAAGGAGTTCGCGGTAGCTCATTCCATCCGCGGAATGGGAGGAAGCGGCAAACAAAACGGGAAAAGTCGCAACAACGCAGCGGAGGAGTCTCATGGGGCAGATGGGACACCCGCAATTTGTCAAAATGCTAGGGCTTAACAAACGCGATTTTTCCTGACCGCGATTGTGCCAAACCAGCGGCGCAAACCTTTCCGGAAGGACTACGGGATGTTCGTCATCCGATAACCGAACCCGCGCACTGTTTCCACGTAGTCCCCGGCTTTCCCGAGTTTTTCCCGAAGACGCCGGACATGCGTGTCCACCGTCCGCGTGTCGATCACACTGTCGTAGCTCCACACATCGTTCAGCAAAACGTCGCGGCTTTGCACCCGTCCGCGGCGCTCCATCAGGGTGGTAAGCAGCTTGAATTCCGTCGCGGTCAGCTCGAGTGCCTTTCCTTTCACGGCCACCTTGTGCTGCGTTCGGTCCACCATGATCTCTCCCAGCTTCACCACGGCATCTTCCGGCGGTTGTCCGGATGCACGGCGCAGAATGCTCTGGATCCGCAACACCAGTTCCCGAGGACTGAATGGCTTGGTCATGTAGTCGTCCGCGCCCAGCTCGAATCCGACAATGCGGTCCACTTCCTCAGCTTTCGCCGTGAGGATGATGATGGGAATGCCCTTTGTCTCACTGGCGACCTTGAGTGCCTTGCAGACATCAAGCCCCTGCATGCCGGGCAACATCAGGTCGAGGACGATTGCGGCAGGAATTTGATCGCGGGCGATATCCAGGGCAGACGCTCCATCCGCCGCTTCGAGGGCAGTGAATCCAGCATTCTTCAAGCTGTTGCAAACGAGTCGCCGGACGTCTTCCTCGTCCTCGGCAACAAGGATTTTTTTGCTGGTGATTTTGCTCATGAAGACAGCCGCATACTGGCGCAGCAATGCAACGCGGCAAGCAGCGCAATGTCACAATCCTGTGAACTGCAGGATCATTCCCGTGCCAGTCAAAAAGACCCGGCTCAGGTAATTTTCAGCTCAGCGCCCGTGTTCGCATCATGGAGGCTGAACTTTTCATGATGATAAGTCGGGTCCGGACGGAAGCTCAGTTTGCCGGCGTATTTCCGCTCAATCTCGACCAGCAATTCCTCGTCTTCCTTGCGAAGGCGATCCAGCACATGGGGGTGCAGTTGCACGCGGACTTCGTGGATGTCGACGTAGTATTTCATCACGCGATGAAGCTCCCGTTGAATCTCCACGCTCATGCTCATGGGGCTCTTCACCTTCCCGCGGCCATTGCAGTATGGACACGGCTGGAAGACGGATCCGCTGATACTTTCCTGAGCGCGTTGCCGGGTCATTTCCATGAGTCCTAGCGGCGAAATGGGGAGCACATGTGTCTTCGCCTTGTCCCGCTTCAGGCAATCCCTCATCCGCTGGTAAACCATTTGCTGATCCTTCCGGCTCTTCATGTCGATGAAGTCGCCGATGATCAGCCCGCCGATATTCCGGAGACGGAGCTGCCGTGCGATTTCATCCACGGCCTCCATGTTTGTCGTGAAAATGGTTTTCTCCACGTCACGCGCGCCCTTGTTGCGTCCGGTGTTCACGTCCACGGCAACGAGAGCCTCGGTCTCATCGATCACGATGTAACCGCCGCACTTCAGCCACACCTGGCGGTGAAAGGCGTCCTCGATTTGCTTCTGCACGCCATACCGTTCGAAGATCGGCACCGGCTCCTTGTATTGGGTGATGCGCGACACGCTGCGCTTGCTCACTTGGCCGACCATCTCCTGCATTCGCTCCACGCTCGCCTTGTCATCGCAGACCACCTCTTCGATTTCATCGGTGAGGAAATCGCGCACGGTGCGCTCGACCAAATCAGGCTCCTGAAAAACGCACGCCGTGGAGGATTTCTCCTTCATCTTCGCCTCGATGCTCCGCCATTGCTCCACGAGGTAGGCGATATCCCGGATGAAATAGCGCGCCTTCTGTCCTTCCCCGACGGTCCGGATGATGACTCCCATTCCTTCGGGAACACTGAGTTCACGCAAAATTTTCCGGAGGCGTTCGCGTTCCTTGGGGTTCTCGATCTTCCGTGAG
The DNA here is from genome assembly GCA_963846665.1 of uncultured Gaiellaceae bacterium. Lineage (GTDB taxonomy): Bacteria > Actinomycetota > Thermoleophilia > Gaiellales > Gaiellaceae > Gaiellasilicea. Next base: position 6,926 of record CAWJWW010000001.1, on the reverse strand, counting down.
ATACCGCACTGATCGCTAAATGGCATCAGCACGAGAAATCTCCCCGCAAGACTGATGTTCGTAGTGATGCGCGGTCCTTTCGTGCTGATCGGGCCTTTGGTCACCTGCACGAGCACTTCGCTCCCGACGGGATAAATGCTCGGGATGTCCTTGGATGTGATGCGCTGCTTTTGCTTTTTGTTTGTGCGTTCGACTTCCTCGACACCGGCGTCGAGTGCTGCTGGGAGCGCGTCCCAAAAGTGGAGGAAGGCATTCTTCTCGTAGCCGATGTCCACAAACATGGCCTTCAGGCCCTGCTCGATGTTACGCACGCGACCTTTGAAGATGCTTCCGACGATGTTGCGATCAGTGGCGCGCTCGACATTATATTCTTCGAGGATGCCGTTTTCGAGGAGCGCGACGCGCTTCTCGAGTTTTTCGACCGTGATGATGAGTTTGTTTCCCGTCTGGCGGGGTCCGAGTCCGATGAGTCGTTTCACTTTATTGATGAGGGAGAATGTGGTTTGGGCAAGTTTGTTGAGCACTGGGAGGTGAGAGTTAGCGTTGGGGCGGGGGAATCGGCTTGGACTTTCCTGCGCCGAAAATGCGTTGCCAGAGGCCGGGCTTGGGCGGTGCTCCGCGCACACGGCCGCGCTCGTCTGCCGCAGCGCGGACATCCGGCTTAGCGCTGGTCTTTTCACGGGCTCCGGAGGAGCGATTCGGCGCGCCGGTGTGATCGGAAGTTTCCTCGTCGGTGGAGGCCACGCGCGTTCCCGGCTTTTGATCCGTTCCCTTGAAAGTCGTGGCCACGAGCGTGCCGAGCGCGCCGTCTTCCTTCATGGTGATCTCCGTGATTTGCGAGAGATGGCCGGGAATGGGATCCATCCATGCAATCTCCGGACGATATCCCGCGTCGAGCGCGAGGCTTTCGGTGAGAATCTTGTGCGCGACCGGGGCCGCGACGCCGCCTCCGGATTTTGCCCCCTGTATCATCACGCAGATTGCGTATCGGGGTTCCTTGTAAGGCGCGAAGCACATGAACCACACGTGATTGTCCTTTTCCTTGATGGCATGCCCCCGTTCGTCCTTTCCGGTGCTCCGCCAAAATTGTGCCGTGCCCGTCTTCCCGGCGACTTCGACGCCCTTGATGCGCGCCTTTGCGCCGGTGCCGCCCGCTTCATTCACCACCTTCCACATTCCCAGCCGGACAGCTTCGATTTCGGCTGCGGAAAAACCCATGCCCGGGAGATTCGCACGCACTTTCGGATCCACGGGGACGACGAGATTTCCCTGTTCATCGCGGACATCGTTTCCAGAAGGGTCCACGAGTCGCTTCACGAGCCGCGGGTAAAAGGACGTGCCTCCATTGGCAACCGTCGCGCTCACCATCGCGATTTGAAGCGGGGAAGCGAGCACCGAACCCTGCCCGATCGAGGTGTTCGCGATGTGGCCCCACGATTTTTCCAAAATGGATTGTCCCTGTGCGGCGAGCCACCGCGGACCGGGAAGAGTGCCCGGGCTTTCGCCGTTGAGCGGAAGTCCGGAGCGCACGCCGAGCCCGAGAGCGTCGCCGATTTTCTCGTAGTTGATGAGCTTCGCGTCGCGTCCCCACTGGTAAAAGTAGCTGTTGCAGGAGTTCTTGATCGCTCCAACGAGATTGATCGAACCGTGCGATCCGCCTTTCTCGGCAATCCAGCACCTCATGAACTTATTGCCGATGGTGACGCCTCCGGTGCAACTGTAGGTGCGGCTGGGCGAAAGTTCCCCGAGGAATCCCGCGAAAGCGGAAACGATTTTGTAAGTCGATCCGGGCGCGAACGACTGGATGGCGCGGTTCACGAGCGGGTCAGTCACATCGTCATCCAGCCGCGCGTAGTCTTCCTCGCTGATTTTCGGGATGAAAATGTTCGGGTCGTAATTCGGCACACTTGCCATCGCGAGGATCTCGCCATTTCGCGGATCCACTACGACCACTGCAGCCCGTCCCACCCCGGCCTGCTTCAGACTTTGCTCGACGATCGTCTGGATGCGCGCGTCGATCGTGAGATAGACATTTGCTCCGGGGATGGGTTCCTCGCGCGCGAGTTCCGCCCCTATCTTGTTTTTTGCCGTGCGCTCAAGGATGCGGCGGCCGGGTTTTCCCCTCAGCCATGGGTCGAAAGCCTGCTCCACGTTCGAGCGACCTTGGACGTCGGGTTGGTAAAAATTGAAGTCTTTGATGTCATGAAGCTTGTTGATGTCCTCGGGAGCACCGACGTAGCCAAGGATGTGCGAGGCGAGCGAACCATAGAGATACTGCCGCACCGGGCGCAGCGAGATTTCAACTCCCGGCAAGCCTTTGTCGTTTTCGGAAATCTTCGCGACGGTCGCAAAGTCCGCGTCCTCGAGGTAACTGTAAGGAACCTGATCATTCGTGCGGAAGTGCCGCTCCAATTGCCCCGCCGTGTAATCCCGCGCGAGTTGGAGTTCCTCGAATCGCGGGATGATCGCATCGTTCACGATCGTGACGATATCGGGCACTTTTACGTCCTTCAGCATCCCGTCGCGGGTGGTGCGGTAACTGGCGAGGGGCACATCGCCGTGATTGATTTCCGAGTATCCCTTCACCATTTGCTGGAGATAGAAATCCACGCAATAGCTCGAGCGATTCGCGACGAGGGTCACGCCTTCGCGGTCGCGGATTTCACCGCGCACGCTTGGGATGCGGACGGTCACGGAGGAGCTTTTGCGCAGCCGATCCGTCCATTTCTTCGAGTTCGTGAACTGCTCATGCCAGAGCTTCGCGGAGAGGACTCCGAGCATCGCGATCATGAAAATCGAGAGCACATAGACCCTCATCGCAGTGCTGGAGAGCACGCGCATTCGGAGGATTCGGCGGATCATGCTCATGGTGCGTTCGCGATGCGCCTCGGATCAAAGAGGCCGGCGCGACGGCCGGCCCAATTCAGAATCAGAAAAAACGGAATGGAGAGAAAAGCGGCGACCAGTCCGCTGCCGCCCACCCGAACCCACACTTCGCCCGGCCAGATGAGTGCGAATGGCTCGCGTCTGAAGGTGATGATGAGGAATTCCGCAAGCACGAGCACGGAAGTGAGAACCCCTGCCACCATCACGTGGGCCTGCCAAAAGCCCCGAAGGTATAGCGGACGCAGGCCATTCATCGTCGCTCCGATCGCGGCATAAAGAAGGATGGTGCCGCCAAAAGGAAAGTCCGTCCGACCGTCGAACGCGATGGAGTTCATGCAGTCCCACATCAGCCCTGCGGCAAAAGCGAGGCACAGCATGCTCCAGACGGGAAGCGCAGCGGCGCCGCAAAGAAAGATGACTGGGAGGAGCAAGATCTGACTGCCGAACCCGGGCACAATCCCGGCGAAGTGCTGTAACACCAACCCGAGAAACATCACGACCATGAACAACAGCGTGATCATGGCGTGCGAACTGACCGTGCAGCGCCTTTGGCACCGGTAATGACGAAGACATCCGACAGCGCTGCGATATCCACGGAGGGCTCTATGGTTGCCTGGCCGTCGAGTTCCCGGGATTTAAACTCCACAATTTCCCCAATCAGCACGCCCGGTGGATATACGCCACCCGCACCGCTCGTGAAAACTTTCTGACCCGCGCGCAGCGGTGCAAACCGTGAGAGAAAATTCAGCGTCATCGTGGGTTGAATGCTGTTCGAAGTCCGCTGTCCGCGCACTTCCACCCGCACGATGCCCTGTTCCCGGGAACTTTCCACGGATCCCGCGACCTTGCAGTTTTCGTCGGAGATTAAAAGGACGGTCGCTGACCGCTCGCTGAGGCTCACGACTTTTCCCACGAGTCCATCCGAAGTGACCACCGCCATTTCTTCCTGCACGAGATCAATCGAACCTTTGTCGATGACCACGGTGCTCCACCAATTCGACGGGCTCCGTCCGATGACGCGTGCCGGGATCAGCGCAAAGGGCGAACTGCCTTGGTATCCGAGCGAAGACTTGAGGCGGATGTTCTCCGATTCCACCCCGCGCAGTGCCTGATTTTCCGCGCGGAGTTTGTCGTTATCGACGCGCAGTTGCCGATTTTCGCCCTCGAGCTCATCGAGTTTTTTTAGACCGGCGCGGTAGCTTTTCCATCGGGAATCAACCTCGGAGCCCTTCTTTAAAAACGGAGATACCAGACCGAGAAACCCACTTTGCATGCGCTGCCTGTTTCGCGGACTGAGGATCATCACCGCGATCAGCGCGGCGAGAAAAAGCCCGATGGCGATGAGATTCGCGCGCCGGTTATTCATGGACGGGAATCCCAGCGTCGCGGCGCCGCGGCCTTTTCAGCGCGGATGCCTGTGGGCTTCGGTTCATGGGGACGGGGGGCGGATTAGTTCCGCCACTGCCTGTCCGTCGCGGTCACTTGGCGGAGGAATTTCATCTCGCTCAAGGCGCGGCCGGTTCCCTCGGCCACGGCACTGAGCGGATCCTCCGCCACGTGCACGGGCAGACCGGTTTCCTCGCTGAGCAGACGGTCCAGCCCGCGCAGGAGCGCGCCGCCGCCGGCCAGCACCAGGCCGCGATCGACGAGGTCGGCGCTCAGCTCGGGCGGGCAGCGCTCCAGGGTCACGCGCACATTATCCACGATGGTGGAAATCGGTTCGAGCAGCGCCTCGCGGACTTCCTGCGAGGTGATGCTGAGTGTCTTCGGCAGGCCGGCCACGAGGTCGCGTCCTTTGACCTCCATGGTCGTCTCCTTCTCGATCGGATAGGCGCTCGCCGATTTTGATTTTGATGTCCTCGGCCGTGCGCTCGCCGATCATCAGATTGTAAGCCCGCTTCATGTATTGAATGATCGCCTCATCGAGCTCATCGCCCGCCACGCGAACGCTGCGGCTGAAGACGATTCCGGAGAGCGAGATCAGCGCCACCTCCGTGGTGCCGCCGCCGATGTCGATGATCATGTTGCCTGCCGCGTCCTGCACGGGCAGTCCGCAGCCGATGGCCGCAGCCATGGGTTCCTCGATCAGGTAGACCTCCCGGGCGCCGGCGTGCAGGGCCGATTCCTTCACCGCGCGCTTTTCGACCTCCGTGATGCCCGAGGGCACCGCGATGACCACGCGCGGACGTGGTTTGAAAGCGTGCGTTGCCGTGGACCTTCTGGATGAAGTGCCGCAGCATCGCCTCGGTGATTTCGAAGTCGGCGATGACGCCGTCCTTCAGCGGCCGGATGGCGACGATATTGCCGGGCGTGCGGCCGAGCATCCGCTTGGCTTCATCGCCGACGGCGAGCACCTTGACTGGTCCCGGCCTGCACGGCGACCACCGAGGGCTCGCGCAGGACGATGCCGTGGTCTTTGACGTAAACAAGCGTGTTGGCGGTTCCGAGATCGATGCCGATATCGTTGGAAAAAATGCCGAGAATTCCATTAAACATTGCGCTTCCGAGAGTTGAGAAAGAGCGGGATGACCGTCCTTGCGAGTGGAGAAACCGCCGCGCCGGGGCCCGGAGAATGGGCGGGTGGTCGGGAAGTGCGCGGAAGGTTTCATGTGTCGTGAAATTAAGGGGCGGACTTTTAGGTTCCACGGCTCGTATCGTCAAAGGAATTTACCCGCAAAGGCGGTTTTTGTTTCGATAAGGTCACGGTCGCCGCCATCCCCGATCCGTCCGCTAACGCTTCATTTTCCTCAGGACAGCGCACCTTTGAGCCAATCCGCGATTATCGTTTTTCAAGCCGCACGAGTTCGTTATTAATCAAAGTGAAAGGCCGCATCCTTTTCCGCCTGATTCCGGTTCTGATCGCTGTTGCCTTCGTTTTCTCGCAACGCTGTTCGGCTCCCAAAATCGTCAACGAAGCCGGGCGCACAGCGCGCCTCGGAATGAGCCCTGAACAGGAGCTCAGGCTAGGCGCCAAGCTTATCAGCAGGTCCTCAGTGAAAGCCGGATCATCCCGCGTGGTCCGGAGTCCGAGATGGTCAACCGATGCGCACGCCGCCTCATTGATGTGATTGGATCCGCGGGCAAAGGGTTCCAATGGGCGGTGTCCCTCGTCGACAGCGAGGAAGTGAACGCCTTTTGCCTCCCCGGTGGAAAAATTGTCATCTACACGGGCATCCTGCCGGTCGCCCGTAACGAGGCTGGACTCGCAGTGGTGATGGGGCATGAACTTGCCCATGCGACGCTCCATCACGGCGCTGAGCGTGTCCTTCAGCAGCAGGCGAAAAACACGATTCTTTCTGGCGTGAGTTTTTCCATGGGGGACATGGACAATCAGCAGCGCAGGCAAATCATGGGCCTCATCGGCGCCGGGGCGGACATTGCATACACGCTCCCATTCAGCCGGGACCATGAGAGCGAAGCGGACACCGTCGGGCCGCGGTACATGGCACGTGCGGGATACGATCCGCGCGAATCTGTCGCATTCTGGCAGAGGATGGCGCAGGCGGGCAAAAGCGCGAAGGCCCAATTCCTCAGCACGCATCCCACTCATGCGACCCGCGTGGAGCGCCTGAAAAAGGAGATGCCGAATGCGATGGAGATTTTTTGGAGCGCTGGCGGAAAGTAACGGGCCTGTGCGCACGGGACTGCTAAGCGGAATGCAAGTGCCGGATTGTCCCGGAAGTCCATTCACCCATTGCGCATCACCGCCGGGGGTGCTATTTGTCTCCGAACCCAACTAAATCATGAGCATCGCATTTACTCCCGTTTTCGCCAATCTGATGGGGCCCCAAGGCATCTTCATCCTTTTCGTGCTCTTGCTCCTCTTCGGAGCGAAAAAGCTGCCTGAACTTGCCAAAGGGGCTAGGCCAGGCCATCCGTGAATTCTCGAAGGCGAAAAATGAAATCCAGGATGAAATCATGCGTGAGCCTGCTCCGCGGATTGAAACTCCGGCGCACACGGCATCAACGTCGCATCCGGTCGGAACGCAGACCGCTTCGACCCAGCCCGGCAGCACGCTGTATTTGATGGAAACGCACAG